>CANNAC010000001.1 GCA_947502495.1 uncultured Flavobacteriaceae bacterium
CCGGTAACGGTAATGGTAAAACTAGATTCGTTAGAACAGGTGTTAGGAGCAGTCCCAACTTCGTTGTAAATAAAAATAGTCTGTGTGGTTGTAATGTTGTCTCCAATGTTAAGTTGTGTTCCACTACCATTGGTTGCTGTGTAATAGTTTCCGTTGGTAATAGAAGGTAAAGTATAACTTGCACAAACAGTTTCGTTAGAAACGGTATCTACGGGAGGTGTTCCGGTTACTGTAATGGTGAAACTCGTTTCGTTATCACAGATATCTGGAGCAGTTCCAGCAATATTATAAATATAAATAGTTTGTGTGGTTGTTATGTTATCTCCAGTATTTAGTTGTGTTCCACCGCCATTGGTTGCCGTATAATAGTTTCCATTAGTTAATGCTGGTAAGCTGTAACTTGTACATACGGTTTCGCTAGTTATCGTATCTACAGGAGGATTTCCGGTAACGGTAATAGTAAAACTAGATTCGTTAGAACAGGTGTTTGGAGCAGTTCCAACCTCGTTGTAAATAAAAATCGTTTGTGTGGTTGTAATGTTGTCTCCAATGTTAAGTTGTGTTCCACCACCATTGGTTGCTGTGTAATAGTTTCCGTTGGTAATAGAAGGTAAAGTATAGCTTGCACAAACAGTTTCGCTAGAAGCGGTATCTACGGGAGGTGTTCCACTTACTGTAATGGTGAAACTCGTTTCGTTATCACAGGTATCTGGAGCAGTTCCAATGATATTATAGATATAAATCGTTTGTGTGGTTGTAATGTTATCGCCAGTATTTAGTTGTGTTCCACCGGCATTGGTTGCCGTATAATAGTTTCCATTAGTTAATGCTGGTAAGCTGTAACTTGTACAGACGGTTTCGCTTGTAAGCGTATCCACTTCCGCATTACCAACATGTAATTGCGCAGCATTAGTAACCAAGTCACAACTTAGCGAAGTAACTTCGCAATAATATTGATTCAAATCAAAAGTTAATGGCGCATTGGTAATCGTTAATGTATCCGTTGTAGTTCCAGAATAATTGGCATCATTAACTACATTTACCCAGTTTCCAGCACTGTTTAAAACTTTCCATTGGTAGGTATAGGTTTCGGTACCAGATATAGCAATTGTAAAAGTTGCGGTTCCATTCTCACAAATGGTTTGTGCTGTAGGATTTGTAATCGTTGGCGTATTATCTGTAATTGGATCTGCAGTATGTGAACCTAAATCGGAACAACTTTCATTGGAATTGGTATCCCAATCCGAAGAAACAAACGCGTTATTAGGAGTAATAGCATCAGAGTTTCTTTTTACCGTATATCCTTTTTCATCAGGAGCATTAACAACGTCAATAAGTATTCCGTTTTTAAAAAGTTTAATTTGATCATTTTCATTAATACCTAATCCCATTTCAGTATCTTCTGTTAATCCGCAAGCAGTAGGACCTCCAATTTTTACTAAATAGGTTTGCATAGGACCAATAGAACCAGGTAGGATTAGTGTTACACTTGGAGTTGCATCTCCAATATCTCTAAAGCGCTGTAATTCGTATTCTCCATTAAATGTAAGGGTTGTGTTTGTTGGGTTATAAAGCTCTATAAGACCAGTGCTTCCTCCATTTACATCATAAATCTCTGAAATATAAACATCTGGTGTATCACATTCGGTAGCCAATACGGTGAAGTCTGCTGCCGAATTTCCTACACAACCACCAGTACTAGTAATGGTTATGTTAGAAGTAGTAGAGGTTCCTGCAGGAATAAAAGCTTCTATTTCATTGTCGCTATTTATGGTAAACGTCGTACTTATTCCGTCGAATGCTACGGTTGCTGCAGCGTTAAAATTACTTCCGTTAATATAAACTACTGTGTTTTCTGGTCCGCTAGAAGGGAAAAAAGAAGTTAGTACCGGAGCAGGACAAAAGTTGGAAACCTTTGCGGTATTTTTTATGTTTTCGTTAGTGTTAAAAGCGATGCTTGCATTGTAAATAAAAAAAGTACAAATAAAAACAAGTAAAAGTTTAATACGTTTCATTAGCTATAATTAGGGCGCAAAAATAATTAATATTTAATTTCTTACGTTATGTGATTGTTACCTTATAAAAAAAAGAGCCTTATTTGAAAAATAAGGCTCCTAAATATATGATAAAATATTAGATTAATAAAGAATACCTAGACTATAAAACTATTTGTTAAGGTATACCCAACCTATATATCTTTGTTGGGTAGCATTGGCATCGTTAAGATGTAATACGTAAAAGTACGTTCCTACAGGTGCTATTTTATTAGAACTAAAAGTACCTCTATTCGATTTTCCGTACCATTTGTTATCGTTGTTTCCAGTAAAAATAAGTGTTCCGTAACGGTTATAAATTTCTAATTTATGATTGGTGTATATATCATATAATCCTTGAATTTTAAACCATTCGTTATGCGCATCTCCATTTGGAGAAAATCCGTTAGGAATTACTATAGCATCCAAATTAACTAGAATCTCAAAAGAGATAGATTTAGAAACACAACCATTTACATCTTCCACATAAAGTGTGTGTGTACCGTTAGATAGATTGGTAAAAGTATCGTCCAACTGAAACGCGCCAGAATCGACAGCGTACATATAACTAATAGTTGCGTCGTCCATAGTTACCTGTAACACGTTTTCATTTATGGTAAGGTTGGTTGCTGCAAGTGTGAAATCTGTAGCAGGTAAAATACTAATATCAAAACTCGTTTGGTTGGTACAAGAAGCTACTGAGTTGTAAATATAAACCGTTTGTGAAGTAGTAATCAAATCACCAGCGGTAAGTGCCGTTCCTGTTCCGTTAGTTCCTGTGAAATAATTACCGTTAGTTACTGCTGGTAACGCATATTGAGAACATGCTTCGGCATTAGCAAGTGTATCTACTAAAGGTGCTTGATTTATGGTAACTGTGAAGCTAGACTCGTTAGAACAGTTGTTAGGAGCAGTTCCTAATTCGATATAAATATATACCGTTTGCGATGTCGTAATTATATCACCAGTAGTTAATGCAGTTCCTGTTCCGTTAGTTCCTGTAAAGTAATTACCATTGGTTAACGTAGGTAAGGTATAACTTTCACAAGCCGTTTGATTTGCTAAAGTATCTACTGTTGGTGTACCATTTATTGTAACTGTAAAACTGTTTTCGTTAGTACAAGTACCCACAGCATTATAGATATAAATAGTTTGTGTGGTTGTAATTATATCACCAGTATTTAAAGCAGTTCCTGTACCATTGGTCCCTGTGAAATAGCTTCCGTTTGTAAGTGTTGGAAGTGTATATGAAGTACATACAGATACATTAGATAAAGCATCGACACTTGGAGCAGGAGTTACCGTAACGGTAAAACTACTTTGTTTGGTACAAGAACCAATTACATTATAAATGTAGATAGTTTGTGAAGTCGAAATTACATCGCCAGTAGTAAGTGCTGTTCCTGTTCCGTTAGTTCCAGTAAAATAATTACCATGGATTAGCGTAGGTAAAGTATAACTTTCGCAAACCGTTTGATTCGCTAAAGTATCTACAGGGATAACATTAATTTCTAATTGAGCTGCATTGGTTATCAGCGTACAAGAAGGGGAAGTTATTTCGCAATAATATTGGTTATTATTAAAACTTACAGGAACATTATTAAGTGTTAATGTGCCTGTTGTAGCGCCTGAATAATTTGTGTTATTGGTAACGTTTACCCAGTTTCCGGAAGCGTTAAGTGTTTTCCATTGGTATGAAAATGTACCTGAATCTTCGGAAGCTGTAAAAGTAGTTGTCCCATTTTCACAAATAGATTGTGACGTTGGATGTGTAATATTTGGTGTGTTATCTGGAATAGCATCAGCAGTATGTATATCTAAATCGGTACAGTCTTCTTGAGAACTTATTGTCCAATCATTGCCATTATATATGGTTTGCGGAATGGTAGCATCTGCATTTCGAATAATACTATATCCTCTTTCATTTGGCGAATGCACATTATCTATGATTACACCGTTCTTTAATAGTTCAAATTCATCATTATCATTAATACCTGTGCCAATATTAAAATCCGCGCTAAGCGAAGGACAATCGGAACCACTTCCCATTTGAATTATAAAAGTACTTAAAGGAGCTATAGTACCTGTAATAGCATCAAAGGTATTGTTTGGTGCTGCATTTCCAATATCTCCATATCGTACAATAACATAAGTATTGTCAATAACTACGGGAGCGTTCGTTGGATTATAAAGTTCGATAACCGCGTAGTCTCCTGAAAAGGCATCGTAAATTTCTGAAATATAGATTTCTGCAGTTGTACATGCGGAAGCTAATAAGGTAAAGTTTGATGTAGATGTTCCTGTGCATCCTCCAGTACTTATAATGGAAATAACAGACGAATCACTAGTTCCAGCAGGAATAAAAGCGGTTATTTCTGTATCACTAATAATATTAAAAGTAGTGTTTACGCCCCCAAATGTTACCGCATTGGCTGTGTTAAAGTTGTTTCCGCTAATAGTGATTAGTGTATTTTCTGGTCCCGAAGAAGGCGAAAAAGAAGTGATAACTGCAGCGGGACATTCTACTGTTTTATAGCTATTTTTAACAAGATTGGTATTGCTAGATGTACTAGTGGTAGTAAATAATAAAAGCGCAATAGAACAGAATAGAGTAATAGTTTTTTTCATTAAATAATTTTAAGGATGGTAAAATAATAAAAAATATAATAGACAATGTGATGCTATTGTAAACAATAATTACCGCACTAAAGCGAAATGCCCTCGGTAGGTTTTTCCGTTAGAAAAACTAACGACAAACCAATAGTCTGACGATGGTAAATTTTCGCCGTTAAATGTACCATTAAAACCTTGACTTTGCGGATTTATTTGCTTTAAAAGTTTACCATATCTATCAAAAATTTGAATACTCATGGTTGCTTTAAAATCTAAATCGACTCCTAATGGCATCCAAGTTTCATTGTAATAGTCCCCATTTGGCGTAAAATACGAAGGGAAACCTAAAACGTAAACCAGTTCTTCGATAGTACCACAACCATTTTTATCTCGTATGTATGCTATATGTTCTCCTGCAGAAATATTGGTGAATATATTGCTGTCTTGGTAGATACCATTACTATCGTCTAAAGCAAATTCATAATCTCCAACTCCGGAAGTTGTAATCGTAATCGTATTGTTTGGCGCAACACCAGAAACGGAAACAGATTCTACAAAGGCTGTATCTTTAGGTTCGACAATAATATCTCTAGTTGCAGAACAACCATCTGGATGTGTTACAATTACGGTGTAGGTACCAACTTCATTAATATTTATGGTCTCGCTTGTAAATGGTGTAGCCACATTATTTAATAACCATTGATAAGTGAAATCTCCAGGAGCACCAATACGTAGTCCTGCTTCTAAAGGAATCGTGTTTGGGTAATTATTTAAGCAGTAGTTTGTGGTTTCATCTGCTAAAAGAATTGGCGTGTATTTCATAGATAGCATTACTGTGCTCACGGCAAAACAACTGCTTCCGTTAGTGATAAGCACATAAATGGTTTCGGTATCTGGCAGGATGTTTGTGTAGTTTCCGTTGATGCTATTGGTTTCTGTTAGTAGATCTGCTTCCGAAGGAAAGAATGTAATGGTAGATCCTGCAGGAACTTGGGTTTCTATTTCTGTGCGCAACTGGTTTAAATCAAATTCGGTAAAACCATCTACAGGAAAATTATCACATGCCGAAAACGGTGGAATAGTAACTGTATTATTGGATATATCTAAAATCACTTCCGCGACAGCGTAGCATCCAAACTCATTCTCTACACGAGCAAAAACGGTTTGCAACGCTACCGTATTTTCATAAGCGGATGCATTATTAATTTCATCTATTTCGTCTTCTGCATCTGTGGGAAATAGATAAAAATTTGTGATATAATGTCTGCTATCGGTAACTATATCTTGTTGCGCATCGAATAGATTATAGGTGGTAATTCCGTCTTGATTTAAATCACAAGCGATTAATGTGGTGTCGTTAACTATAGGCTTTGCTGCGTATTCTACGGTGATTTCTCCCGAGGTTATGCAGACAGTAGGATAGGTAATGGTTACGCCATAAGTACCCGCCTCTGTGATGGTGTATGTTGGTCCAGTTTCTCCTGTAATTGGTAAACTGTTTTTAAACCAGGTATAACCTGTAGCTCCAGTTTGGGTAGCATCTAAATCTAGCGATTCGTTTTCACATAAAGGATTTCTACTTAGAAAAAGTCTATCTAAACCAAGATCAATATCTGAGGTGAAACTTCCTGCTTCTAAAAAAACGGCAGAGTCATATCTATAATTTTGCTCATCTGCAATGACTAGCTTGACATGATAGGTAACATTAGGAGTAATAGTTGCTGTTGCTGTTAATACAGCGGTTTGTCCGTTGAAGTTTATAGGCGCAGAAGCGTCGTTCCAATCCCCAAAATAAGTTTCATTAATCGGGTTACAAGCGCCAGGAATACCAGAATGTACTGTGGTTACTTTTACAGGAGTATTGGTTCCTGGTACTAATGCAATATTGGTGTATTCTGTGGAAGATGCTGGACGAATTAAAAAGCCAAACAAGTCGGAATACTGACAGGTACTATTATCTCCTTCTTGGTATTCTTCGGAAGCAAATAAATAACGAAAACTTATTTGATTACTAACCGATTGAAAATCGAATTCTAAAATGGTTGCGTTTATAGTATTGTTTTCGCTTAAAGCAGTTTCTAAATCTCTGTCGCCAGACCATCCTGGAGCATCATCATCACTTAAACTCGTATTTGGGCCAGGAACATTAGATAATTTTCCGGTGCTTAATACCAAACCATTTGCTATAGGGAAAGTTGTTCCTGCAGCATCAAAGTATCCATAACTTTGGTCTGTTCCATTAAAATTACCTCCTTCTACATTGGTAATAACGACATTACTAATACATTCGCTATTTATTAAAACGTCTTCAATAAGTTGTTGTGGCGAATAGGTCGTATGATCTACTTGTATGTTTTGCGAGAACAGCAAAAAAGAGAAAAAAGATAATAAAACCGTAAAACAATTCTTCATTAGATATAATTGGATTGCAAATATAAAGAAGTGTTAGGTCTTATAAAGAAAATGAAATGTTAAAGAAATTGGGATTTGTATTTATCGTTTTAACGTAAAATTACCTTTTAATTCAAACTTTTTACCGTCTTTTATTACTTCTGCAAGGAACCAATAATCGTCTGTTGGCATGTTTTGTCCTCTGTACGTTCCGTCCCAACCAGGAGAATTATGTGCTAATGTTTTTAGTAATTTTCCGTATCTATCAAAAACATAGACAATAGTTCCTGTAAGTTGGTTAACACCAGTAATATGCCAAGTATCATTATAGCCATCATTGTTTGGTGTCACGAATAACGGCGTATCCATTATTATAATTTCTTTAGTGGCAGATGCACAACCATTGGCGTCTAACACGGTAATAATATGTGTGCCAAGTGTTACATTATCAAAGAAGTTAGATTCCTGTGCAGGGCCATTATCTAAAATGTAGAAGTAATCGCCAATACCACTAATGGTAACCGTTATATTATTAGGATCTGAAAAATCTACTTGCTCCGTAAACTCAATAGTTGCTTGTTCGGATTCCATCACATTAAAAGTAGCAGAAGTGGTACAACCAAAATCGCTAGTAACCGTTACCGAATAACTTCCTATTGCTGTGATTTCAATTTCTGAAGTAGTAGCACTTGTAGACCAAGCATAGGTGTCATTACTAAATCCGGTATATGCACTAACTATTAGCGGAAGACTTTCTAAACATATTGTTTGATCTTCAATTTCGACAATAGGTTTTCTGTGTACAATAGTATTAAAGCTAGTTATGCTATAACATAAAGTCGTTTTGTTTTCTATACGTATGTAAAAGGTTTGTCCGTTAAAAGCAAAGTAGTTTAAATCTACAATTTCGTTTTCGTTAGCAATAGCTTCATCTTCTAATTCATGATAAGTAACGTTGAAATCATTTGGATTTTGGCTACCCAAAACGATTGGAGTTTGTGCTTCTAAATTAAATTCTTGTATTTCGCTATTATCGTCATCATCACAAGTTTCTAAGTCGGATATGGTAAATGCCGTCGGACTACTATTTACTTGTAATTCAAAAGAGGAAGTACTAAAGCAGTTTGAATTCGTATTTTCTGCTCTTACATAAATCGTATCATTATTAGAAACATAGGTGTAATTGGAATCTAATGCATTTTGCGCATTTTGTGCATCGGAAGCATTGCTGTAAAAAGTAACAGCAACGTCTGTAGTATCGTCTATTAAAGCATATATGGTATCTTCAAGATTCATACTATTATCTACATTGGCACAAGTTTCTATATTGGAAATCGCATTTATTGTTGGCGGCACATCTACAATTAACGCAATGGGTACGGCAACATAACATAAGGATATGGTACTTGTAATTTTAATATAAGCGGTTTGCGGATTGGAAGTATTAATATAGTTGCTAGGGGTATTTATGATATTGGTATGTGCTTCTACATCGCTAAAAGAAGGATGGTAGGTTATTTCAATATCATTTTGTCTTACTCCTAAAACATCCACCTCTACTGCGGTTAAATCAAAATTTGTTCGTCCGTCGGTGTCCGTATCACATTTTTGTAATGGACCAGTAGGATTTACATTTGGTACTTGTATAATGTTTAATCCGAATTGTGCAATACCATGACAAAAGGTTCCGTTTTCTATTCTTGCATAAATTTGTTGCGGATTTTCTGTGTTTTCATATTGCATCGGAAGGCTGTTCTCTTCATTTTCGGCATCATCAAAAGAAGTATAAAATGTGATGATTAAATTCTCTGTACTAGCAGCAGACATTTCCGCTATTTTTTCCGAGAAATCGAAAGATTCTATACCGTCATTTGCAATGTCATCACAAACTATAAAACTTGAAGGAGCCGTGAATACGGGGATTAATCCCACTTCAATATTAAAAGAAGTGGTATCAAAACAATCTATATCGGAGTAATTTTCTACTCGTACAAATATTTCTTGTGGGTTGTCTGTATTTTGATATGCTACGTTTTTATCAATTATAGCTGTTCTGTCTAATGCATCTTGTGCGGTTTCAAAATATAAAACGCGTTTGCCTGTTTGACCATTTAGTATTTCGGCATCTTTTTGATTAAATATAAAATCTTCTATTTGATCGCCATCGGATTCACAATTGATAAAATTAGGAATAGTGGTAAAAACAGGTTCTGTATTTACTATTATTTCAAAAATAACTAAAGCAAAACAACCTGTGATTTCACTTGCTACTCGTGTATAAATAGTTTGTGTATTTGCGTTGTATGCAGTAGTGTTCGTTATTGCGCCGTTATTGGTGTTTGCATCATTTTCTGAAGTGTGAAAAGTGATTCTTAAATTAGAAGTGCTTGTTACTATTTCTGCTATTTTATCGTCTAGGTTTATAAGGTATAAAGCATCGTAATCGTCATCACAAATAACAATATCATTTGGTTGCATAACGGTGGGAGCAGGAATAACTTGAATCTCTAATTCGGCAACATCAAAACAGCCTGAATCTGTATTTCTAACTCTGGTGTAAACTATTTGTGGGTTTGTTGTATTTGTGTAAAAAGGAGGTAATTGATTATCATTATTATCTGCATCTTCTTCACTTAAAAAATAAGTAACCGAAGTATTGGTAATTCCTTCGCTAACATAAGCATCAAAATCTGCCAGAGAAATAGAGGTGTAACCGTCATCATCTGTATCACAATAATCCACAGGGTTTAATGGTTGAATGATCGTTGGTGGATTAATATATAGTAAAATACTTGAAAAGTAAATACATCCAAAACTTTCTATAGTTACATATAAGGTATGCGGACTTTCGGTTACCGTATAAGGTACTGATTTATCAATTTCATTTAAATCATCGGTTTGGTTTTGTTCCGTTTCATAAAAAGTAACGGTAACGTCTTCCAGATTATTTGCAATATTATCTGCAATACCAATTAGGTCAAAATCATGAATACCATCATTAGTTACATCATCACAGGCGCTAAAATTTATAATATTAGTTCCAGATTGTAATATGTTTGCATGTAATTCTACAGCAGAAATAGAAACGCAACCTGTAGTATTACTAACTACTCTAATATACACCGTTTGCATATTTGGCTCCGTATTATTAAAATTTTGATAATCTGTAATTGGGTTATCTCCAGTTTGTGCATCTCCATTTGTTAAATGAAAAGTTACTGTAACATCTGTTAAACCATTTAGTACATCTGGAATTATTGTCGATAAATCGAAAGCTGCTAATCCATCATCATCTGGCTCACAAGCGTTAATTTGTTGCGTATCTGTATTGATATCTGGGTTTTCTAAAATGTTTAATAATAGTGTTGTGGTGCTAATACATCCTGTCGAAGCATCCATAACACTTACAAAAAGTTGATCTGTTGTGCTGATATTTGGATACGGCATCGGAATTGGGTTTGCTCCAGTATCCGCGTCTATTTGCGAGTAGTGATAGTTTACAATGTATCCCGTATTTCCACCAGTAATTTCGTCGTCTTTAACCGATAAATCTGTCGTTGTAAAACCATCAGAAGTAGCATCATCACAGGCGTCCAATTGTGTTGGAGCTGTAACTATAGGTAAAGGATTTACAAATAAGTTAAAAGTAGAAAATGCTAAACAACCATTATCAATATCTTCAATTCTTACATGAATTATTTGTGGATTCGTTCCGTTTACAATAGGAGCAGTAATGGCATTGTTTCCAGATTGCGCATTAGAATTTGTATAGTGGTAGGTAATATTATAACTAGATGCCGGTACAGCGGCTAGTACTTGGCTATCCATTGTAGAAAGATCGAAGGTTTCTTCTTCGTCATTACTAATGTCATCACAAATTTCGTAATCTGCAATGGTACCAGCAGATTGTTCTGAGCTCAATGTGATAAGGATTTCATCTGTGATTTCACAAACAGTACCACCAATTGGCATAGTAACTACAACTTGATATAATCCAGATTGTGTTACGTTTTTTATATGTGGAGGTACTTCATTAGGAATTAAAGTGCTATTTAAAAACCATTCATAAGATGCTAAAGGGTTTTCTGTGTCGGCATTTATAGAAACAGAATCGGCACATGTTGTGATATCCGGACCTAAATCTACTGTAGCATTAAAACTATTTCCTTCAATAAAAACTGCAGAATCATAATTTTGATCGTCTTGATCTGCAATTACTAATTTTATATGATATTGTACATTTGGGATAATGGTTGCTGTTGCAGAAAGCACAGTGGTTCGCCCATTAAAGTTTGTATCTCCAACGTTATAACCATCAAAGTACATTTCGTTTTCGGCAGCACAATGACCAACAATTTCATCATGTATAGTACTTGTGTTTACTGGTATATTCGTTCCTGGTACTACCGCAATATTGGTATATGTAGTTGTGCCAACTTCTCTTAAAAGGAAAGCAAAACCATCAGAGTATTCACAAGGATATGTTGCGTAATATTCTTCAGAAGCTAAAATATAATTAAACTGAATTTGGTTGGTTACCGAAACGAAATCGAATTCAATAGAAGTTGCATTTACAGTATTGGAAATACCAAGAGCCGTTTCTATATCTGGATCTGTTGCCCAGTTTGCATCACCATCGTGCATGTTATTTGCATTGGTAGCATTACCAGCCGAAACCGAGTTTCCTGTAGATAATAATATCCCGTTTTCAAACGGAAAGTTAGAAGTCCCTTTTTCAAAATAACCATAACTAGTTAGCCCGTTAATACTTCCATTTACATTAGAAACAATATTGGAAACTTCTACACAACCTTGAATTAAATTATTCTCTATAAGTTGTTGCGGTGTTTGCGTGTTGTCTATTGAAATTTGTTGCGAAAACGAGTTTTGCAAAAAGCTTATACTTGCTAGTACGCAGGTAAACAGTAGCTTTGACAGTTGGTTTGTGTTTATTAAACTCTTTTTCAATTTATTAGGGCTTTTATTCTATGCCTCAAAAGTACATAGAATTTAGTTGAAATGCAAATAAAAACGATGAAATACACGTTATTGAATGGGTTATCTATTTAGATATACCCAACCAGTTATAATTTTGTAGTTGATATCGTTTAAGTTTAGCACATAAAAGTAAGTGCCAACAGGAAGAAGTTGCCCTTGGTTGTTAATTCCTCTATTGGCTCTGCCTTCCCATCTTGTAGCATTATCTCCAACAAAAATTAACGTACCATATCTATTGTAAATCTGAAGTTCATGCTTTTCAAAAATATCGTATAAATCTTGAATGTTAAACCAGTCATTAACCGTGTCATTATTTGGTGAAAACCCTTGCGGAATAGTAGGAGGACAGTTTTCTGTTCGTAAAATAAATTGATAGATTTTGAAGCATTCCTCGTTTGTATCCTTAATGTAAATGGTTTGCGGGCTTTCAGTACTTTGGTAATCTTCGGGATTCATTATGTCATTTTCATCATCAAGAAGGTCTTCAAAATTTTCATAAAAATGAATCGTATTAATATCTATATAGCTAATAAAATCTAGTTGCTCAGTTAAATCGAAAATAGCAGTATTAAACCCAATATCGCAACTTAAAATAGCGTCTAATTCTATAATTGCGGGTAACGGAATAAGTTGTACGTTTTCTGTTGTGCTGTTATTGGTTTCGTTGAGCTCCATAACAATACCGTTACTATTACCAATATCATCTACAGCCAATGTTAAGGTAAAGTCATCTGGAATGGTATTGGGTATGTTTAACGTGATGTTTCCATTTTCTAAACCACCAATAGCTATTTCGTTTTGCGTGGTACTTTGCGCTATAAGTTGGGCGTTTGCGTAAAAGGCAATCGGTGTATTCGCAGCTAAGGCAGCGGTGCTATTTATGTTAAATACGGTATAATCTAGGTCTATGGTTTTGCTATAACAAGGAATAGAATAATTGCTGATTTCTATGGTAGCATCTGGTAGTTGGCTATTTAAAACAGTAATTATATTATTTAAAATAATTAAGTCTGCTTGTGTCGTTAATTTTACGGTTGCAGAAGTGTCTCCAGGAGCAATATTATTTTGAATGGAATACACATCTAAATCGCCATTATAAAAGGTAGTAGAATTGGTAAAGGTATTTGTACCGTTAAAGGCATTATTTGCTAAATTTAATGGCGGACTAGAAATAACGGTATTATTTATAGATAAGGTTTCACCAAGATTTAAAGCATTATCTCCTTCCCAAGCAAGAAAACCAATTTTTGCACCTTGTGTATCTAAAACGTTGAGGTTATCTATAACTATGGTTTTTTCTTGTACGTTTCGGTTAATAATTTCTAATCCTAAAAACAAGTTGATTTGATTTAAGGGAAGCGAATTATCTTGGTATATAATATAGATACTCCATCCTGCAAAATTGGTTCTATTTTCGCAGTAGCCAGGATGGTTTGTTAATGTATCTGAAATATCTAAATTAGTGAGTTCATAACTCGTGTCACCCTGCGTTGTTATTAGATCTGTGATTTTGGAAGCACAAGAAAAATAGGTGAGTGTTCCAAAGTTGTCATCTTCAAAATTAACGTTGTGCACGTTTTCGGCAGTAATAGGAATGTTGTTTAGAGATACTTCAAAATCTCCTTCTCCAGATCCCGCCCAAAACAAGTATGCTTCCTTAATGGTTGTGTTGGCAGGCATTTGCAAATCTGCTAGTGATGCAGGAAGAATTTGACAAAAAGTACTTTGGTTATTTTCTGCCGGATTTAAGGTGTTACCAATAGCCAAGTAATCGTAACGCCCGTTAAATTGCTGAAACAGTGTTATTTCTTGTGCATGAACCTGAAAAAGGCTTAGGACAAGGAACAAAATAAATAGAAAGAGACGGCGCGTTTTCATAGTCTTCTATGTAAATGTACGCGATTCATTTTAGCGTATTAATGAAAAATGGTTGAAATACTCTCTTCCGTCTTGCAAAGTAATCGCAAACCAATAATCTTCACTGGGTACATTTTCACCATTAAAAGTACCATCCCAACCGGCACCGGAAGGATTTATTTGTTTGATAAGTTTTCCGTAGCGATTAAAAATTTTAATCTTAGTATTTGGTTGTATCGGGTTAGAGATTCCTAGCACTTGCCAAGTATCATGAAAGCCATCGTTATTTGGTGTAAAGTACTGCGGAAAGCCAATTACAGAAACAGATTCTTCTACAATACCACAATTGTTTTTAATATCCATCACCGCAATGGTGTACATGCCTGGATATACATTTTCAAAAATATTACTCGTTTGATACGGAAGATATAGCACGCCATCACTATCATATAGTGCGTATTCATAAATACCTTCACCAGAAGTTAAAACGGTTATAGTATTGCTAATGTTTCCGTCGGCAACTTCAACAGCATCAATTGTTGCTATATTAGATGCCTCAACAGTTATCGTTCTAGATTTTTCACACCCTTTATTATTGGTGACAGTTACCTTGTAGTTTCCTATTTCATTTACTTGAATCTCGTTGGTTGTTTCGCCATTAGACCATTGATAACTATAATCATTAGGATTGCCAATAACGCCACTTTTTAAGGTTATGTTTTGTGGATAAAAGTTTAAACAATACAATACGGTTTCGTCTTCTAATATATCTGGAAGTTCATTTATTATAACGAAAACTTCACTAATACCATAACAGGCATTATTGTCTTCAGCTCTAGCAAAAAGCGTTTGTGCATACGGGTTTGTGTTGGTGTATGGTGTTGCTAATTCGTTTTGTTCTAAAAGTGCATCATTGTATGTTTCATAATACGTTATTGGAAGTGCGATGCTATTTATAGTTTGAATATCTGTTGTGAAATCGGCAAGGTTAAAAGTATTTATACCATCTTCAGAAGCTAATTCATCACAAACTTCAGGAGCATTATAATCTTGAATTTGCGTCGTACTAACTTCAAGTTCTAGCGTAGCAACCGAGAAACATCCTGTTGTGTTATTAATGATTTGCGCATGCACAGTCTCTGGATTTGTAGTATTAGTAAAACTATTACCATCTATTTCATTCGTGCTATCTTCTGCGTCTGTATTGGAAGAATAAAATTTCACGGAAGTATTTGTTATTCCCCCTGTTAAAGCGTCTTGTGCTTCAAAAAGATTAAATAACGTTAAACCATCCATGATACCATCTTCGTCACACTGAAAAAGAGAACTATTAAAACTATTAGGAACAGATTGTGTTACCAAGTTTAAGGTAGTAATGTTTTTGCAATCTGGTTCGGTAGCACTTTCAATTCGAACAAAAAGAGTGGTATTGGTACTGTAATATGGACTAGATAAAGCACTTGTGTTATTGAGCGCTTGCGCATTAGTTTCATGGTAAGTTATGTTTACTTGCGAAGCATCTTGGCCATCTAAGATTTCTATTGTTTTAGATTCTAAATTAAAAAAGGTAAATCCATCTGAAGGATTGCCATCATCATAATTATCGCAACTTAACAAGTTTGTAGGAGCAACAAAATCGGGGCCTGAATTTACGGTTAATACAAAAGGAGCAATATCAAAACAACCGGTTGTGTTATTTGTTAATCTAGCAAAAATAGTTTTTGGGTTTGCGGTATTTGTATACGGACTACTCAATGGGCTAGCATTAAGGTTAGCGTCACTTTCCGAATCATGATAACTAATCCTAACATTTGTTTGTGCGCCAATAATAGAAGCAGTATTGTTTTCTAAATTGAAAGTTGTGGTCCCATCATTAAAAGGGGCAATTATATCACAGTTTTCTATATTTAAAGCATCGGAACTACCTGCGTCATTGGTAGGCGGTTCTGCAAATTCTGCGGTTCCTGTCCATTCTAAACTAAAAGGACTTGTACCAACAGGTCTATCAATAACAATAAAGTAGGTTTCTCCAGCAAGCACATTTAGCCATCTAACAAAACTGTTTCCTTCGGCTGCTGGACCTTCGGTTGTCTCTGTTTCTGTACCATTCATTCCTGTTAAATTATTGCCTTGCCCTGCTGCTTCTGGATTCGTAGTGGAGCATCGTATTGCTTGACCTAAAGCGCCACAACTAACATTTGGACCAAACACAAAAAAATCATAATCTATTTGAATTAATGTGCTGTTTGGTCGTAATGTAAATCCAAGTGTCCCATTATTAACTGCAGTAACTTGCAACCATAAGCTATTGTTTTCCTGACTTTGGCAGGTGTTAGAACCAGATAGTTCTTGTGTGCCAATGCCGTTAGCATTCAAATTTACACTGGAGTTTCCACAAACAATAACTGCGTCTATACAATCTGTTGGTAGTTGAGCAAAGGTAAACTGAACAAAGAAAATTGCTAGAAGTAGTATTTGTGTTTTTTTATTTTTTTTCAAAAGGACTTATCTTTTTAGGGTAAAATGGTTAAAGTATTCTCTTCCATCTTGAAGTATAACTGCAAACCAATAATCATCGCTTTGTAAAACCTCGCCATTAAATGTACCGTCCCAACCTGGACCTGTAGGACTAATTTGTTTTAGCAGTTTTCCATATCGGTCAAAAATCTTAATTTTTGTATTTGGTTGAAAAACATTAGAAACACCATACACTTGCCAAAAATCATTAACACCATCATTATTAGGTGTAAAGAATTTAGGGAAGCCAATTACAGAAATTATTTCTTCTGTAATACCACAGCTATTTTTTAAATCTCTAACAGAAACGGTATAAATTCCGCCAGGAGCGACATTGGTAAAAATGTTACTTGTTTGGTAATTGGTATGTAAACCGGCAGCATTAAAAAGTGCGTAATCGTATTCTCCTTCACCGGAGGCATGAACGATAATTGTATTATTTGAAGAAGCATCTACAATGTCAATAGAGTCAATAGTTGCAATGTTGGAGGCTTCTACAGTAATTGTTCTGTCTTTTTTGCAGTTTTCTGCATTGGTAACTGTTACGGTATACGTTCCAATTTCATTAATTTGAATTTCGTTGGTGGTTTCTCCATTAGACCATTCATAGGAGTAATCTGCAGGATTCCCCATAACACCACTTTTTAAAGTTATGGTATCAGGATATATATTTAAACAATATAGCGTAGTTTCATCTTCTAGTAGTTGCGGAAGTTGATTAATGGTAATGCTTATTTCACTAATACCATAACATGTATTGTTATCTTCAGCTCTAGCATAGATGGTTTGTGTATAAGGATTTGTATTGGTGTACGGAGAAGATAATTCTGCTTCTTCTAAAAGCGCATCGTTATAGGTTGGATAGTATTTTATTGGAAATGTAATACCATTTATGCTTTGTATATCTGTTGTGAAATCGTTTAAATCAAAAGTGTTTATACCATCTTCAGAATCGCTCTCATCACAAACTGCTGGCGCATTATAATCTTGAATTTGCGTCGTACTTACTTCTAAGGTAAGGCTTGTAATAGCCGTACATGCTGTGGTGTTATTCGTTATTAAGGCATAAACAGTTTCCGGATTAGTGGTATTAGGATAGTTGGTGCCATCGACCTCATTGATGTCGGCTTCCGCATCTGCTAATTCGCGATAAAATGTAACCGAAACATTGGTTGCACTTCCGGTTAAAGCATCTTCGGCTTCTGTAAGATTAAATATCGTTTTGCCATCTATAATTCCATCTTCATCACATTGAAATAAGCTGCTGTCAAAACGGTTTGGTAACGGGTTTACAATGATATCAAAAAAGGTAGTATCATAACAGTCTGTATTTAAGTTGTTTTCAATTCGAACAAAAATTCTTTCTAGATTTGGCGTTTGAGTGTAATAGGTGTTTGGTAAAACAGGAGTTCCTGCATTAGCATTTGCTTGTCTACTATGGTACGTTATTGTATAATCTGCAGGGTTTTGTAATAGGAGTACCTCTGCATTAAAATCGGTAAGCAAGACTTCTATTTGCCCGTTAGTATCATCTCCATCAGTAGCATCATCACAAGTTTTGAAATTGTCAACAAAGTTTGCGATTGGTGTGTTAAAAATGGCTATTTCAAAAGAAGTAGTATCGTAACAATTGGGATTATTAACGCTATGAATTCTAGCAATGATAGTTTGTGGATTTTCTTGATTATCGTACATGCCTAGAATTTCATTTTCATTATTATCTGCATCTTCTTGATTTTCAAAATAATGAACATCAAACTTTCTAGAATCCTGAGCTCCTAGAATAGAATTGTCTTGTGAGGTAAAATCAAATGCCCAATGGTCATTATTGTTGTCATCACAAATTACAATATCTGCTGGTTGGCTTGCTACAGGAATTTCATAATACTTTACAACAGCTTGTCCTTCTTTAGATTCACAATCATTACCTGGAACTTGTACTTCCACTTCATAATTCCCTTCTGTGTTTATGGTTAATTGATATGGAGGTGTAGGTGTTGCTATTGCTACGCCATCCAAAGTCCAAGAATAAATTGCACCAACAATTTCTTCTGCTTCTAGAGTATAAATATCTCCTGTACATAAAGGTAATTGGATGGTTTGTGAAGTATTTCCAATAATATCTATTTTTTCTGAAAAATAAGAGGAAATAAAAGGAGGTAAGCCTTGTCTAGCTAATCTGCCATTTAAGCTTATCGCATTTTGTGTGTAATTACAAGCAACGCCTAAAATATTAGGAGATTCTATAGTGCTTAAAAAAGGTAATCCTGTGTTATAAGTACTGCTTTCGGTTTTATAAATTTTACTATCCGGACCTAATTGAAGTGCGCTTCTATAGCCTTGACTTATATCTATGTTTGTTTGACTAGAACTAATATTTCCAGCTGTTAAATCATATTGCAAAATAGCACTTCGTTGGCTTGAAGGTGGAGGATTAATGTTTTGACTCGCATCATTATAAGAACTTATATAAAGGACTTGACTATTAGAAGAAAATTCAATGCCATAAGGATAAATTGCGCCATTAAGATTTGCTGGGTTTATTACTATTTGTCGTGGCGCAGAAACTAAACCTGTATTTACATCAAAATCATATATAAATAAACCAAATCGAATATTTGCAGATACTAGTTTTGTGCCATCTGGAGACAATTTTAAGTAACCTCTTCTTTCTGAAATATTTCTACTTGTATCTGTAAATGTAACTGGTGTAGTGTTTACTCCTGTCGCACTAACCTTGAATGCATAAAAAGTATTGTTATTATCATCTACTGCTTGGCTATTTGTATACGCATCATTAGCAGCATAGGTAATTACCCAAATTTCACCAGAATCACAATCTTTAAGAACAGCACTTAATTTTTCAGAAGCCTTATATAGCAATCTTTGGTTCTTTAAAATAGTTACTCCTCCAAGACCGCCGGCTAGAGTCATGTCCACTTCCGAATAATTAAAACCTAAATCTGGCTGACTTTGATGGGTTGTACTTTGCGTGAAAATATAATAGATATTAGGATCTTCTGGTTTTGGTATTATAATAGCAGACTGTGTACTAGAAGGGTTTCCAAATAAGTTATTACCATTTGACATTATTTGATGGTTGCGATTGTATACTTTAATACCATCGGTATAAAACAAAAGGTTTCCATCGATATCCGAAATACTTGTACAACCTTCATCTGTACTTAATAATCCATCTGTTAAGGTAGATACATCTCCCGTGTTACTGTCAAAACGAATCCCTGCATTGTCACCAAAATACCAGTTAGAGGCTTGGTTTTGTGAGTAAGACACAGTAACAATAAGAAAAAGTAGATATAATATGTTTTTCATTCTTTTATAGCAATAGCTATCAAAGATATTATATTTTTATTTGAATACTAAGAGGTGAATGTTAAAATGATAGCCTGTATTGCTTACAAATCCCTGTTTTTTAAAATTCTATAGGATAAAAATAAGAATAATGCCGTCCAACAAAGTACTATAACAATTTCATACCAATGTACCGCGTAGTTATAGGTAAGATCCATCTTGTCTGGAAATTTGGTCATCATCACACGTTGAAAAGGTTGATCTATTAACTTATACATTGATTTTAAAGGGAAGAAATTCTGAATTTTTTCTGCCAGTTCATAGTTACTTTGCCAAGTGATTAAACCTAAAACGATATATTCTAAAATGTATAAAATAAATAGGAAAGCTAAAGCAAAAGCAGAACGTTTTACAAGCATTCCAAAGAATAAGCATAAGGTAAAAAAGGCAACAAGCTTCACGAAATAAGCGACAAGAAAATCTGTTTCTCTAAAAATGATACTAGCTTCGGTATAACTAGAGTAATACATACCAATACAAAAGGAAGCTACTGCTATTAAAATAGTTGCTACTAAAGAAAAGAATACAATAGTATAAAACTTAGAAAGAATAAATTCTTTTTTACTTAAACCATCAATTAAGTTTTGCTTTATCGTTTTATTGCTATACTCATTACCAATCATGCTTACTACAACAATGGCGAAAAAGAATTTGAATTGCGCCGCAAAAAATGTTGTGATATGCCAAATGATAGGAAAGTTAAAGATTCCTAATTCCCCCAATTCTAATGTGAAAAAACCAAAGAAGTTTATTTTTATAGAAGATAGAATTAGTACCGTAAACGGTAATATAAAAGAAACAAATATAAGTACTTTACTAGCTCTGTTTAGTAGAAGTTTTTGTAATTCAAGATTTAATAGTCGTAACATGGGTTTGGTTTTGGATCTGAAACAAGTTCAGTATAAATAGATGCGTTAGTTATTGTCTGTAAGCTGAAGAAATTGTTCTTCAAGACTTTCTTTACGTTGTACCAAATGAGATAATACGATGCCTTTTTCAAACATAAGTTTGTTAAAATCTGTAGCGTCCATTGGTGCATTTAAAAAAGCGGTAATTAAACCGTTTTCCACTTTTATGTTTTTAAAAGTCGTATTGCTTTCTAATAGTTTTATTAAATCTTCTTGCTTTTCGGCTTTTAATTCAAAAAAACCATGACTAGAAATCATTTCGTCTACACGACCAGAATATAATTTTTCTCCTTTGCGAAGTACTACAACATGCGAACATACTTTTTCTACTTCGTCGAGTAGGTGAGAAGCTAAAAGAATAGTAGTTCCCTTTGCAGCGATATCTTGTATTATTTTACGTATTTGATGAATCCCTTGTGGATCTAATCCGTTGGTAGGTTCATCTAAAATTAATATTTCTGGATCATTCAATAAGGCGGAAGCAATAGCAAGACGTTGTTTCATCCCTAAAGAATAGGTGTTGAACTTGTGGTCTTTTCTATCTTCTAAACCAACAACTGCCAGTTTTTCTTCAATTTTACTATAATCGACTCCTTTAATTTTACAAACCAGTTTTAGGTTTTGCGAAGCGGTCATGTACGGATAAAAATTTGGGCGTTCTATTATCGCTCCCACTTTTTTTAATGCATCATGTGTAGATACCGTACCATCAAACCATTTAAAGTCTCCTTGTGTTTTGTTTACTACATTTAAGACAATGCCTAATGTTGTCGATTTTCCGCTGCCGTTTGGTCCAAGAATACCATAAACGTTTCCTTTTTTAATAGTAAACGAAAGGTCTTTTACTGCCGTGAGATAGCCAAATTTTTTGGTAAGGTTATTAATCGTAAGAATAGATTCCAAAGTATAAAGGTTTGATTAGTTATAGGTAAGACGAGGTAAGCGAAAAATTGTTACAGGTTAAAATGAAAAAGCACCCTAATTATTTAAATTAGAGTGCTTAAAATGGTATAAAGAACTTTATTTAGTTCCAGTTTTCTTCAAAGTCTAGATTGTCATAATCGTTAATATCATAACCATCGTCAAACTCGTCAAATTCCTCTAAATCTTCACTTTCAAAGTTTTTAATTGGCGCTTCATCTGGAATTTGTCCATGAACAAACATCAGGTTTGGGTAATCTTGACCTTCGGCTTCATCTACTATTTCAGCAAGCTCTACGTAAAAAGTCCACATACTTAAAAAGTCGTACACATAAATTAGTTTGGTAGCCATTTCATGGGTAACATCATTAATAACCGTTTCGTTCATTAAACGTACGGCATTGGCACCTTCGCTAACATCAAACATCGAGATTTCTTCTCCTTGTTCCCAAGTATCATTACTGATATAAAACGAAGCCATTTCTAATCCGTCAAAACCAAAAGATTGGGTGATGATGTTATGTAAGTCTTCTAAAGTATCGGTTTCGCGAATTTCTAAATCACGAAAAATATCTTCTTCGGTGTCATTATCTAGTACTACTCTAAATCTGTAAATCATGGTAAAATATTATTTTGCAAAGATACGATTTCCATACTCTAAAAACCAAGAACTAAATTCCAACTTTTGGTATTTTAATTAAAGCGTTTTTTACTTTATTTGCTGAAACGATGCAGTGTAAATGTCATAGCTGTTAATAGAAAAAATGCACCAATTTGATGTGCAACACCTAATACTAATGGCACTTGATATATAATGGTTAGTACACCTAGTAGAAATTGAAATCCGACCAAGATTAACAAAGAATGAATCGCTATTTTTTGATGTCTAGTAGTTGTTTTCTTTTTAGCCTGAACCCAAATGACGAATATTAAAAGAACCACTATATAAGCAACTGTTCTATGTATAAACTGAATACCACTTGGGTTTTCAATAAGATTTTTATAAAACGGATGAAGGATATAAACGGTTTCGTGTATAAATTTGCCTTCGTTCATTAAAGGCCAATGGTTATGCAGTAATCCAGCCTTTAAACCTGCTACAAAAGCACCATAAATAATTTGAAAAATTAGTACGATATAGCCAACAATAATCAGATTTCTAAACTTTTTATCGATAGCCTTTTTCTCAGGGAAAATTAAATCTAATGCCACCCATAATGTGGCAGCAAAAGTTAAAAATGCGGTGGTTAAATGCGCTGCTAATCTAAAATGACTGACATCTGGTTTATCTACTAATCCGCTTTTTACCATATACCAACCTAAAAAACCTTGAAAACCACCAAGAACAAGAAGTACGATGCATTTTTTAATTGTTTTTTTGGTAAGTTGTTTGGTTGCTAAAAAGTATAAAAATGGAAGGATAAAAACCATACCAATTAATCTACCAATGACGCGGTGTAGCCATTCCCAAAAATAAATACTTTTAAAATCTTCTATCGTAAAATGGGAATGTAACTTTTGAAATTCTGGATATTGCTGGTACAATGCAAACGCTTCTTGCCATGCAACTTCACCAATAGGAGGAATGGTTCCTGTTATTAATTTGTAATTAGAGATGGATAAACCAGAATCTGTTAGTCTGGTAATACCACCAACAACCACCATAATGAAGATTAATAAACAGCCAGTAAACAGCCAATAGATTACTTTTTTATTGTCCTTTTTCATTGTTAAATTAATTCTTTTTCAAAACACAAGCTGTTTTCCATCGTTGCGTATTGACCATAATTAGGAATGATTTGATACTTACTTTTTTTATAAAACGAAACCGCTTCTACTTGTCTAATTCCGGTTTCTAAAATGCAGGTATTATATTGTAGTTCTTTAGTCCAAATTTCTAATGCTTCTAAAACCGCACTAGCAATACCATTTCCTCTGGCGTCCGGATTTGTAAACATGCGTTTGATTTCTACGCTATTTTTATTGAATTCTTTAAAAGCGCCACAACCAACAGGTTTGTTATCTATGTAAGCTACAATAACATGCTTTAAAACATCTATATTATTGTATTGGTTATAAAAATCGTGCTCTTCTCCGTCCGTTATTTTTAAATAGGCATCGAGTTGTTTTACTAAGTAAACAAAGTCGTCATTTTCAGAATTCGTTCTAACTAAATTCATTTTTTTGTTTTTTACTTACGGAACACTACTCACTTTTTTTTAATCCTAAACGTTCTCCTTCTTTTAGCATTAATTGGAAGGCAGCATCAAATTCATTCGGAATTACACCTTCTAAAATTGCTTCTTTTATCGTTTCTTTAATCAGTCCGATTTCTTTGGAAGGCTTTAAATTGAAGGTTTTCATAATTTCCTCTCCAGAAATTGGAGGTTGAAAATTACGTACGCTATCTCTTTCTTCTACTTCTACAATTTTTTCACGAACGATCTTAAAGTTATTGTGATATCTTTTAAATTTATTCGGATTTTTTGTGGTGATGTCTGCTTCGCAAAGTGTCATTAAGTCTTCTACATAATCTCCAGCATCAAAAACCAATCTACGTACTGCAGAATCGGTAACGTCTTGTGCTAGTACAATTGGTCTAGAACTCATAAAAACCATTTTTTGGACAAACTTCATTTTGTCATTTAATGGCATTTTGAGTCTTTTAAATAAACGATAGACCATTTTGGAACCTTCAAATTCATGGGAATGAAAAGTCCAACCTACTTTTTTACTAAATCTCTTTGTTGGTGCTTTACCAATATCATGTAAAAGTGCAGCCCAACGCAACCAAACGTCTTCTGTGTTTGGCGCAATATTATCTACAACTTCTAAGGTGTGGTAAAAATTATCTTTATGTTTTTGACCTTCTACTTCGTCAATTCCTTTTAAAGCAGTTAGTTCTGGTAAAATATGTTTTAATAATCCGGTTTCTTCTAGTAATAAGAAGCCAATAGATGGTTTGTCTGCTTCTAGAATTTTATTTAATTCTACAACAATACGTTCTTTGGTAATGATATTAATACGTTCGTTATTTCTTGAAATGGAATCTAGAGATTCTTTTTCAATGATAAAATCTAACTGCGTTGCAAAACGAATAGCACGCATCATTCGCAATGGATCATCACTATAGGTAATATCTGGATTTAATGGTGTTTTAATGATTTTAGCCTCTAAATCTGGAACGCCTTGAAACGGATCTAAAAGATCTCCAAAGTTGTCTTCCGATAAATCTAAAGCAAGTGCATTAATTGTAAAATCTCTTCGGTTTTGGTCGTCTTGCAAGGTGCCATCTTCGACAATAGGATTTCGGCTGTCTTCGTTATAGGATTCTTTTCTAGCGCCAACAAATTCGATTTCAATATCTTCATAGCGAAGCATTGCTGTTCCGTAGGTTTTAAATACTTGTACCTTTGGTTTGTTTGGTAAATTTTTTGCTACTTGTTTTGCTAGTGCAATTCCGCTACCAACAGCAACAATATCTATATCTTTTGCAGAGCCACGATTTAAAATAAAATCGCGAACAAAACCTCCAATTACATAGCTTTCTAAACCTAGTTCTTTGGCAGATTGCGATATTATTTTGAAAATTTTATTTTGTAATGCTTGTTTGTAATTCATAAACTAAATTCCAGTAATCAAGTGCTACATGCTAACGATTTGTTTTTTAGGATGTAGTACTTGAAACTTGTGTTTTTACTTCCGTATAACCTTAACAATACCGCTACTACTTAATTTAATAATAGCCGATGGTTTTACGTTTTTTTTATCGTGGTGCAAATTTACAACATAGTCCACACCTTTTAAAATGTCTGGATGTATTTCTTTAAAGGATTTAGGAGTAGGTTGCCCGCTAATATTTGCTGAGGTAGAAACAATTGCGCCATGCAGATTTCTACATATTTGAAAGCAAAATTCATCATCCGGAATACGAATAGCAATGGTTTTATCTTCAGCAATTAAGTTTTCGGCTAAATTTTGAGCATCATCGTAAATGATGGTAATAGGATCATCGGTAACTTCAAAAATACTTTGTGCCGCTTCTGGTATTTTTTTTACATACTTGCTTAGCATTCTATCATCTGCGACTAAGCAAATCATCGCTTTGGTTTCTATACGTTTTTTAAGCTTGTAAATTTTAGCAACTGCTTCTGGGTTGGTTGCGTCACAGCCAATTCCCCAAACCGTATCTGTAGGGTAGAGTATGATTCCTCCTTGTTTAAGAATGGCAATCGTGTTTTTAATTTCTTGATGCATGGTTTAACTTAAAATGGTTTTTAACCAACTAGTGTAATGGTATTTCTGGTAAATTTCTGTTGGTATGGTTTGATAAGGTGTATTAAAAAAAGTGTCAGGAATATTAATTTCTGAATCTGGTGCTATGACGTGAATATTTTTCGGATTGTAAAAATCATAGTTCTTAATATCTGCATTTGTAGTTATTAGTTTTTTCTCGAAGAATAAACTTTCAAAAACACGAAAGGTTAATCCGTCTTGAACGCCATATTTATGAATGTCTACAATAATATCTGTTTTCAATAAGTACGCTAATACTTGCTTGTTGTTTTTTCTCTCTTGTATAAAATGAATGAGCTCGGATTCGATTTTTTTATCCGATTGTACCAAAAACTCATATTTTATATCCTTCTTTTTAAAATAGGTAGCAAGCTTTTCTAAGGTGTTAAATCTAAAATCTTTAGACATAATAGTAAAAGCATCATAGGCGGAAGCTGTCTTTGTATGCTCTTGATTTAAATAGATAAAGTTGGGTAAAAAGGATAAGTTAAAATCTGTAACGTCCTTTTTTTCATAAGAATATACTTTGTCGAAAAAGGAAATGACTTCTTTCTTTCTAGTAATGTTATTGATAGAATCGTGATAATAAGCTAGAAAATTTTTGGTTTTACTTTTTAGAATAGCGAGCTGAGAATCAAAGAATAAATCTGGTCTAACAATTAAAATGTAATCGTAGGTTTTTCCAGCAGTAGCTTCTATTATGGGTTGTAGTTTGTGAAAGTTTTTTAGTTTGTTTTTGGTGATAATTTTATACATAGCAGCATATGCTTTTTCAAAAATATGCTTGTACTTATACTTTTTTAAAGAAGCTATATTGTAATAATCTACGTGCTTGTATTGCTTATTAAGCTCGTCGTGAATTGCATCGTAATAACCACTTAAATCATAGGTGATAAAAAGTATTTTTTTGTCAGTCATAAGTACCCAAAATATTACTTTATTTCTATTGTATTCCTTTTTTTAATTCCTTTCGGAAAAAATTAAAAGGAAAAATTATCTTTTATAGTTATTCATTACTTCTAGTAATTCATCATACATTTTTTTAGCAATAACATCTTTGGTGAAGTTATCTAATAAAAACTGATGTCCATTGGTCGTGAATTTATTTTGAAGTTCTTTATCCTTCAGTAATAATTCTACTTTATCAGCAAAATCCACAGGATTACCTACTTCTGCTAAAAGACCAGTTTCATTATCTACAATAACTTCTGGAATTCCTCCTGCATTTGCAGCAACAATAGGAACTCGGCAAGCATAAGATTCTAATAAAACGCCACCTGTTGGTTCGTTATTAGAAGTAAACATGAATAAATCGAATTCTGGTAAAACTTGGGGAATATCCTTTCTGAACCCGGAGAAAATGATGTGATCATTCAAGTTTTTATCACTAACCATTTGTTTGATTTCCGCTTCTAGCTTTCCTTCTCCAATTAAAATATACTTGGCTTTTATGTTGTTTCGTTTTACTAAAATTTCAACCGCATCTACCCAAGTAAAATGGTCTTTAAAGCCAGCAAAAGCAGCAATATTTCCAATTATTTTATAGTCTGAAGGAATGTTATATTCTTTATGTAACAAACCGTTTTTTTCTTGTTTCGTAAACTTGTGTACATCGGTAACACTACCAACAACGCACATTTTACTTGTGTCTTTTACAGCAAATTTTAAAACATCGACCACAGGTTGCGATACACAAATTATTTTTTTGATGCCTTTGTAATTGTATTTCCATTTTCTTAACAGATTAGAATCTACACGTCTAATTAAGGTTCTACATAATACCAAAGGAGCAGGAAGTTTGTAGAATAAATGCGCTAAAACAGCCAAAGTATGTGCTTTACTGTTATGCATAAAAACAACATCAATTTTTTTGTCTTTTACAATTTGTGCTAGTTGTTTTGCAAAACCCAAATCATATTCCGATTTGTAATCAAACCCAATTACTTGCATGTTTTTTTCTTTAGCAACATCGTGAATAGGCGTGTTGTTGGCACAAATAATATATTGATCTTCTACATAATTCTTTTCTTTAAAGGCTTCGTATAAATAAATAATTTTTTGTTCATGACCTCTCCAAACGCCAGATGCAGTAATCTGTAATAATCTCATAGTTATATTCAATAGTATTGTGTACAAAGTAATTAAAAACATTTAATAACAGCTTTGTTTTTTTAGATTAATAACCCGTAAAATTTGTAATATTGCAAGATGCAAACGGTATATCAAGACATCTATAAAAAGCACCAAGAAAAATTGGACCATTTCATTAGTAATTTTAATGATTTAGGAACGCAATTTGGTAAGGCAGATAGAAATGTTATTAAATTATTTGAACTAGAAGGAGAAACGATAAATATTAAATCGTTTAAAGTGCCAAATATATTTAATCAAATCGCTTATAAGTTTTTTAGAAAAAGTAAAGCACAGCGTTCTTTTGAGTATGCTTCTAAGATAAAAGATTTAGGAATTGGAACACCACAACCAATTGCTTATTATGAGTTTGCAACGCCTTTTCTATTTAAAAAGAGCTTTTATATTAGTGCACATTTAGATTGTGATTTAACGTATAGAGAGCTTACAAGAGATTTAAATTATCCCGATCACGAAGCTATACTGAGAGCTTTTACAAGGTTTACCTATAAATTGCATGAAAATAATATTAACTTTTTAGATCATTCACCAGGAAATACATTAATTAAAAAAGTAGGTGATGCGTACCAATTTTATTTGGTAGATTTAAATAGGATGGAATTTAAGCCCATGTCCTTTGAAACAAGAATAAAGAATTTCTCTAGACTTACCGTACACCAATCTATTGTGGAAACGATGAGTGATGAATATGCTAAGATTTCAGGAGAAGACTATACGAAAGTGTTTCGCTTCATGTGGAAGGAAACAGAAGCTTTTCAAGAGAAGTTTAAACGAAAAAAACGTTTGAAAAAGAAATTGAAATTCTGGAAAAAGTAATCTTGAAGAATCAAGAACTATTCTCTTCCTCTACGTAATAGCCAAAGTTTTAAATAGCGCATAAAAACTACATAAGCTTGTATGGTACCAATAGTAAAACCAACAAGGCCGTCTAAAAAACCTCTTTGCATGATATAGTGTTTAAAAAAACCATAAAAGGGTTTAATCACAAAATGATAAGGTGTTAGTTTTCCTGTTTTTTTATCGTAATCTTTTGCTTGCCACCATGCATAACGATTCATTTTTTCTAAATACTTATCAAAAGTAATATACGTGTTATGGTAAAATTTGTTTTCTAATTTACCAATAGTACCATCTACTTTAATCTCGGCATGCACGTGTTTATCTTCATAAGTACATGAATCCCTTTTAAAAAGACGAATAACTTTGTCATTTCTCCAACCACTATAATGCACGCGTTCCCCCATAAAATGGTTCATTCTACCAATCCAATAGGCAGTATGTTCTATTTCTGGTTGTTTTAATTTGGCCTGAATTTCTTCTTTTAGTTCTGGAGTAACACGTTCATCTGCATCTACCAATAAAATCCATTCGTGTTTTGCTTGTGGAATGGCCCAATTTTTTTGCGAAGCAGAATAGGCATACTCACGACGAATAACTTTAGTTGCTAATTCTTGTGCTTTTTCAAAAGTACCATCGGTACTAAAACTATCTACTATTAAAATTTCGTCCGCAAAACTTACAGACGCAATAACAGCTTCTATATTATGAATTTCATTTCCTGTAGGAATAATTGCCGTTAGTTTATTCATTCGTTTTAAGTAAAGTATATGCCTTGTTATAGCTTTTAAAAGTAAAGTAGTTTAAACGTTTTCGCATTTTATACTTTCGTACCAAATTTAAGGGTTTTTGTTTTAAATCCCTTTTATCTTTATGTAAAAATGAAATGGAAGCGTCAATAATACGTTGGCTAGATTTCCCGTCAAAATAAGGATGTAAATCTTGAAGAAAATGCGTGATGTTTTGGATTAAATCTTCCGGATACGACAAAGCTTCTTGAAACGTTTTTTCTAAACTAGCAGCTTTATCTGCATGTAATAAATAGTCGTGTTTAAAAGTATGATTAAAAGTAACGACTGGCTTTTTTTGCAATAAAAATTCTTGAATTGCCGAAGTGGTATCTGCAAACATAATATCCGCTTGTTTATATAAAGGAATTAAATCCGTAGTGTTGAAAAATTTAAAATTGGCATTATTTATGGCTTTCCATTTACTAACAATAGCTTCTGGTAGTTTTGGATGTAAAACCATAATAAAATTAAAAATTCCTGCTGTAGATAATCTTTTAATTTCTTGGTAAACGGAATCGTTGTATGCTAGACTTAAGCTTTCCGTAAATGTAGAAGCAATCATAATGGTATTATTGCTTTCTCTTTTTTCTATTGGAAATAAAGGATCTACTTTGCTCCAGCCCGTTTCTACAACTTCAAAATATCTGTGTTTTTCTTGTTGCGCTTTAAAACCGCTGGTAGTTGAAGGACCTTGGGTACAATATAAATCGAAAAAACCACGAAGTCTAAAATGAGCGAAAGTGTTTTTCTTAGACGGTCTTTTTTGCGCGTTAAAACCATGAAATATCTGCACTTTCAATCCAGTAATAAAATCGGCAACGCTATCTGTTGCTGTCAATACAACATCCGGTTTATATGCAATAACTTCTTGAATTGTTGCTAAAGCATTTTCTTTTTCCTGAATAGCTTTTTTGCCATCGGCAATATCAGCAAACCACTTTACGGTATAGCCTCGCTTGTTGATTTCCTTTTCTAAAGGCGTACCAATTGGCAGTGCATAACTGTAGGAGATATAAATTAAAAATTTATAATTCATGATTATAAGTTACTTAAAAAATTTTTAAGAGCTGGTTTTATAAATTCTGGTTTAAGCTTTAAATAATAGGATTCCGGATTTTTTTTAGCTTCCGTTTTATCCGTTTCATTATAGGAAATATAATCCGATAAATGTATCGCAACATTATTTCCTGGTTCGTTTTCACTAAACCAATTCGCCTTGTTTAAATAAGGTGAAAAAATAGTAAAAGTAGGAATGTTTAATGCTTTTGCCATATTATTTGCACCGCCTTCGTTTCCTATTAAAGCATCACATTGTTGTGTGATTGCTAGAAATTCTCTTAAACTTTTTCCAAAGACATCAAAATAAATATGTTTTTGTGTTTCGGGTAAACAATAGTCATAAATAGCTTGCGCTTCTTCTTCCTGTTTGGGTATATAATTAAAGAGTATTTGTGCGTCCTTTTTGTGTTCCACCAAGGTATCTAATAAGATAGCCATGTATTTTGCAGGATAGGTTTTAATAGCGCTGCTGCCCAAAACGCTAATCATATATAAAGGCTTGCTACTTTGTATTTGAGACGTTTCTAAATATTTTTTAGCGGTAGTGATTTCTTTTAGTTTTAAATAAATTTTAGGAACTCTATTTTTAAAAGGAATACCTAACGGTTCTAAAAGTCTTAAGCGGTTTTCAATAGCTAAGCTTGCGTTGTTTTCGGGCTTTTTTATGCGTGAAATAGGATGTGTCAAAACAAAAGCAGTATGTTTTTTATAGTATGCAATTTTTATTTTAGCGGAAGTAAATCTACTAATAAGTGTGCTGCTTAACTTACCATAAACATCAATAACCAAATCGTATTTTTTCTTTTTTAGTGTTTTTAGGAAGCGATAAAATGCAATTTTGCTTTTCTCCATTTCAGGAGTAATAAAAATAAAATTATCTATAAACGGATTATTTTCTACTACCGCGTAGGTATGCGAATTAATCACATAATCTAGTTGCCCATCCGGATATTTTGCCCGTAATGCTTCAAACAGAATACTGCTTGTTAGTACATCTCCAATCATTTTTTGTTGAACAACTAGTATCTTCAAACGCTAAGACTTATTTTAATATTAATAAAATCTTAGTAAGTATTGCTTACTAAGACTGGATATTGCTAACTATTTTAAACCGCTACATCATATTCACGTAACGCATCATTTAAAGATGTTTTTTTATTGGTGCTTTCTTTTCGTTTTCCAATAATTAAAGCACAAGGTACTTGAAATTCGCCAGCCTTAAATTTTTTGGTATAACTACCAGGAATTACAACAGAACGAGCAGGTACAACACCTTTAGTTTCTACTGGTTCGTCTCCAGTAACATCTATAATTTTTGTGCTCATCGTTAATACTACATTTGCACCTAAAACCGCTTCTTTTTCAACACGAACACCTTCTACAACAATACAACGAGAACCAATAAAAGCACCATCTTCAATAATAACTGGAGCGGCTTGTAAAGGCTCTAAAACGCCACCAATACCAACACCACCAGAAAGGTGTACATTTTTACCAATTTGTGCACAACTACCAACGGTTGCCCAAGTATCTACCATCGTACCTTCGTCTACAAAAGCACCAATATTTACATAACTTGGCATTAAAATAGTTCCAGGAGCAATGTATGCGCCATGTCTTGCAACGGCATGAGGCACCACACGAATTCCTTTTTCTGCATATCCCGTTTTTAACGGAATTTTATCATGATACTCAAAAATTCCAACTTCAAAAGTTTCCATTTTCTGAATAGGGAAATATAAAACTACAGCTTTTTTTACCCATTCGTTTACTTGCCACCCTGTAGCAGTAGGTTCTGCAACGCGAAGTTTTCCTAGGTCTAATAAGTTTACAACCTCTCTAATTGCAGATGTGGTTTGTGGTTCTTTTAATAATTCTCTATCGTTCCAAGCGGATTCTATTAGCTGTTGTAATTCTTTCATTGCAAATTATATTTTCATTTCCGTTAAAGCGGAAACCTCTTTTGGTTTAACATTTTACTTTTGCAAAGATAAATCTATAATTGATAAAAGTAAATGGTTACTATAAAAATATGGGATAGCTACTGAAGCTTAAAAATTAAGTTTAAATTTGCAGCATTATGAAAAGAATATTAGCATTAGATTTTGGTACGAAAAGAACAGGAATTGCAGTAACCGATGAGTTGCAAATTATAGCTTCTGGTTTAACTACAGTGCACACTAAAGAATTAATTTCTTTTCTAAAGGAATATTTTATTTCTGAAAAAGTAGGACTTGTTGTTATTGGAGAACCAAAACAAATGAATAATGAAGTTTCAGAGAGTGAAGCTGCTATTCAAGTTTTTATTAAAAAATTCACGAGTACTTTTCCTGAAATGCCAATGCAGCGTGTAGACGAACGTTTTACTTCAAAAATGGCATTTCAAACCATGATAGATTCTGGTTTAAATAAAAAGCAAAGGAAGAATAAAGCTTTGGTAGATGAGATTAGTGCGACCATAATTCTGCAAAGTTATTTATATTCAAAGTAAGGTTTTTCACAGTTTAGTGCAAGTTTTGATGCGTTTCATCGGTTAAATATGCATTTTGTCAGCGTTGAACGAGTTTTTCAATACGTTCATCTAATAAAAGTTAGATTCTTAATTGCACGATATATATTTGCCGGAACCCAAATTAATATACATATGAAAAATTACTACTTTACAATGCTAGTATTAGCATTATTCTCTTTTACTCAAATTCAAGCACAATTTTGTCCTCCAACTGGATTTGCAACAGATTCTAATTTATATTTTATTTATGACGCAGGAACATCTGCTTGTGTAGACAGACCAACAACAGTAAGTATTGGTGCATCTGTATATACACAAACTTCTTGTGGAGATGAGTTATCCGTGTATGGATTGACTTCTGGATCTGCTTTGACAGATACAAGTAGTTTTGCTGCAGATTTCGGCTTTTCTATTTGTGAATATACTGGTGGAAATTTATCTGCAGAAGAATTTGAAATGATTTTTAAAACATTGTTGAAAGTATATCCTAATCCGGTTAAAAGTGGAGATAACTTGAACATTGAATTAGGCGTTAACACTTCTGTTAAAGTAGAAATATATAACGTTACAGGAAAAAGAATGTTAAGCACAGGTAAATCGGATTTAAGTAGTGTAAGCGTAGATGTTTCTAATTTAGAAAATGGTATTTACATTGCTCAAATTATTACAGATATGGCAACAATTACTAGAAAAGTAATTATAATGAATTAAGTCATAATCCACTATTATATAAAGAACTCCTTAAATTTTAAGGAGTTTTTTTATGCTTTTTTGCTAACTAAATTAAGTAAGTATTGTATTTTTGCATGAAATCACTTAACATACCTCATGATATTACCAATTGTAGCTTATGGAGATCCTGTTTTAAAAAAAGTAGGAAAAGACATTACTAAAGATTACCCGAAACTAGATGAATTAATTGCTAATATGTACGAAACTATGTATGGTGCTTTTGGTCTTGGTTTAGCAGCTCCACAAATTGGACTGCCTATTCGCTTGTTTCTTGTAGACGCAGAACCTTTTGCCGAAGACGAATCTTTTACTAAAGAAGAACAAGAAGCGTTTAAAGGATTTAAAAAGACTTTTATTAATCCGAGAATTCTAGAAGAAAAAGGAGATGAATGGGCTTTTAGTGAAGGTTGTTTAAGTATTCCGGATGTGAGAGAAGATGTTTTTAGAAAACCAGAGATTACTATTGAGTATTTTGATGAAAGCTTTGAAAAGCACACCGAAACATACGATGGTTTAATTGCTCGAGTGATACAACATGAGTATGACCATATTGAAGGTGTTTTATTTACAGACAAGCTATCTTCTTTAAAAAAGCGTTTAATTAAAGGGAAACTAGCTAACATATCTAAAGGAAAAATAGGCATAGATTATAAAATGCGATTTCCTAACCAAAAAAAGAAACGATAAAATTTGTTTTGCAATTGCAAACACTTGATATTTGCCATCGTTAAAAAAATAAGTATATGAGTTTAGATAAAGTATTATCCATTTCAGGGAAGCCAGGATTATATAAATTAGTAGCACAAACACGTGGTGGTTTTATAGCAGAATCTTTATTAGACAAAAAAAAGATTTCTGTTAATATGCAACATAATGTTAGCATATTAAGTGAAATAGCTATTTACACATTACAAGAAGAATTACCTTTAAGAGAAGTTTTAAATAAAATAAAAACGAAAGAAAACGGTAAGCCAACTTCTGTAAGTCATAAAGAAAGTAAAGACAAATTAGAAGAATACTTTTTTGAAGTGTTACCTGATTATGATGAAGATAGAGTATACGCTAGTGATATTAAAAAAATTATTCAATGGTATAATTTATTAGAAAAGCATAATATGTTAGACTTTGATAAAGTGGAAAAATCTTCAGACGAAGAAGAATAACATTTTTCAACTATAATATTTTAAAAATCCAACTCCTGTAGTTGGATTTTTTGTTTGTAAATTTACCAAAATCCGAGATATGAATTCTAGAGAAAATCAACTAAAAGCCTTTGATAGATTGTTAACCATTATGGACGAATTGCGTGAGCAATGTCCGTGGGATAAGAAACAAACCATGGAAACGCTTCGCCATTTAACCATAGAAGAAACGTATGAGCTTGGCGATGCTATTTTAGATAAAGACCTAGAAGAAGTAAAAAAAGAACTTGGTGATGTATTGCTGCATATTGTTTTTTATGCAAAAATTGGTAGCGAAACAAAAGACTTCGATATCGCAGATGTATGTAATAGTATTTGTGATAAGTTGGTGCATAGACATCCACATATTTATAGCGATGTTGTAGTAGAAAATGAAGAAGATGTAAAACGCAATTGGGAAAACTTAAAGCTTAAAGAAGGGAAAAATAGCGTGCTTGAGGGTGTTCCAAAAAGTTTACCTGCTTTAGTAAAAGCAAATAGGATTCAAGATAAAGTTGCTGGTGTTGGTTTTGATTGGGAAAAACCAGAACAAGTTTGGGAAAAAGTAGAAGAGGAGCTTAAAGAATTTCAAGAGGAAGTAAAGGCGGAAGACCAGGAGGCGATGGAAAGCGAATTTGGAGATGTTTTATTTTCTATGATAAATTATGCTAGATTTTTAAATATCAATCCAGAGAACGCATTAGAGCGTACCAATAAAAAGTTTATTAAGCGTTTTCAATATTTGGAAGAAAAAGCGAAGGCATTAAATAAAAACCTAAAAGATATGACGCTTGCCGAAATGGATGTTTTTTGGGAAGAAGCAAAAAAAATGTAATTATTTTAAATTTTCGTAATCCAAAATTAATGTTTCACCGTATATACTATTAAATGGCACTACTTTCATGAGTAGATTAATAGCAGAATCAAATTCTTTTAAAGTGTCATCTTAATATTTTTAGTTATTTTTTATTTCAAAAATAACTGTTTAGTTAGTTTAGTTAGGGACTAATCCTATTTGAATTTTTAAATTCAAATAGGATTTAGTCTTTTATATAACTAGTTTATTAACTAATAAAGCTCTTTAATTTTGCTCAGTTTTGTTTTCCAAACGACTAAAGTTTCTTTATGCTTTTTAATGTTATTATGGACTTCTTTAACCAAAGGATTATCGTCTTTTACGTGTTTAAAGAATAGTAAATTGTTTTCTAATTGGTTGATTTCACTTTTTACTTCATCAATTTTCTTTCGTATGTACGTGCGTTCATTATCTAAGAATCTACTGTCTTTAGCATTACTTAAGTTTTCTAATTTGTTTTCAAACTTTAGCATTTCGGCTTCTTCTTTGTCCATTTTAAGACCATCAAATAAAGCATCTAAAACTTTGCTGAATTTGCCTTCTATATAACGTTTGTTTTGTGGTACGGTACCTAAAGCTTTCCATTGTGCAATATGCTCTTTTATTAGCTTTAAATCTTTTTCATTGTCCCCACTCATTTCCAGTGTTTTCATGGTGTCTAACAATTCTTTCTTTTTGTTATAAACCTCAAACTCTTCTTTGTTTTCAGCATCTTGCACCGCATGGAACTTACCAAAATAATGGTTACAAGCACTTTTAAACTGTTTCCAAATTTTGTCACTATCTCTTCTTGGTACATGACCAATATTTTTCCACTCGTTTTGAATTTTCTTCATTAGTGGTGTAGTAGCTTCAAAATCTTCACTATCCTTATTTTCTTCAGCAATTTTAATTAGAGCTAATTTTTTATCCAGATTGGTATGTTGTTCTTTCTTTAAGTCTTTATAAAAAGAATTTTTCTTTCGGTTAAAGTCTCTAACTACATCTTTGAATTTAGTCCAAGTAGCTTCGTTTACTTTTACAGGAACTTTTCCTGCGCTAAAAAACTCTTTACGTAGCGCTTCAATTTCTTTGATCTTATTTTGCCAAGCACTATGTGATTTTACGGGTTGCTTAGAAACCGCTTCAATTTTAGAAATTATAGCGTGTTTTGTTTCTAGGTTTAATTCGTAAATCTTATCTAAGTCTTTAAAATAATCTTGACGTTTGTCATGAATAATTTTAGTGGCAGCTTTAAATCTATTCCAGATTTCATCTCTGTTTTCTTTAGCAACAGGTCCAAGATCTTCTTTCCAAAGTTTATGTAAAACTTGTAGTTCTCTAAAAGAACGATTTAGATTATCATCTTGTGCAAGCTCTTCGGCTCTTTCAATTATTTTTTGCTTTTGATCTAGATTGTGTTTAAAATCTAAGTCGCGTAAATCTCTATTTAAATGTAGAAAGTCATAGAAGATTTCAACGTGATGATGGTATGTATTCCAAGCATTATTGTATTTATCTCTTGGTATTGCTCCAGCATTTCTCCATTGTTCTTGTAAATCTTTGAAATGCTTGTAGGTGGTGTTAATGTTTTCTTCTACATTAATTAGACCTTTTATTTCTTCAATAATACGTAAACGTTCGTCTAGATTATCTTTGTGACTTTTTTCTATGCTTTTGTAATGGGCATTTAATTTATCACGGTAAACAAAATACGTTTCTTTAAATTGTTTGTGTAACGGACTAGAGTAATGAAAATCTATCTCGTTTCCACCTTCGTTAATAAACTCTTCCTTTTTCTCTTCTAAAAGCGTATTGAATTTTGCTTTAAATTCTGCTCTTATTTCTTCTACATGACTTTTAATGGCTTGCGTTTTTTGGTTTGCTACCAATTTTTCAAGCTCTGCAACTAAGTCTTCCAACTCCATTGCGTGATAGTCTTTTACTTCTATTTCATGCCTCTCTTTTGTGTCTTCGTCCTCCGCATCTTCTGCATTAACAGCTTCAATTTCATTTAGAACTTCATCCTGGTTTTCTAGGTTGTCCTGATTTTCTGTTTGTTCAGTTACTTGGTTTTCTTCTGTTGTAGTCGAATTTTCTGTAGACTGATTCTCTAATTTTCCGTCTGCTTGCAGCAGGTTATCTTTCTCTGACATTATAAAAATGATTGGTTCGTAAAAGTACTATAGGGTTAAAGATACTAAACAAGGCTTGTATTTTCAAAAAAGTGACTAGTATTAACAAAATGAATTTCGGGTTTACCAGTATTTATTACTTGTTCCAGATTTTCCAAGATTTCTCTGCTTGTAATTGTAGCATTTTGTAGCCATTAATTATGGTCGCATTTTTTTGCTTTCCATAATTTAGAAATGTGGATTCTTCCGGATTGTAAATAAGATCAAAAAGCAGATGTTTATCTGTAATTGCAGCATATGGAATATTAGGACAAGCTTTTATGTCTGGAAATGTACCTAATGGTGTGCAGTTGACAATTATGGTATTGGTTTTTATGATTTCCTCTGTTAACTGTTGGTAAGAAATTTGATTTTCTTTGGTTGCGTTTCTAGAAACATAGGTATACGCAATGTTGAGCTTTTGTAATGCATAGGCGATGGCCTTGCTTGCGCCTCCAGTTCCTAAAATTAATGCAGAAGTATGCTGTGGTTTTAAATGCGGAAGTATTGCATTTTTAAATCCGTAGTAATCGGTGTTATATCCTTTTAATTTTCCTTTTTTGGTGAATTTGATAGTGTTTATAGCACCAATTTTTTTTGCATTTTTATCTAACTTGTCTACATACGGAATAATCACTTCCTTATAAGGTATCGTAATATTAAAGCCTTTAATTTGAGTGTCTTCTAAAAGTGTTGGAAAGTCGCTGATACTTTCTAAATCAAAGTTTTGATACGAAGCATCTGCAATTTCTTCCGCTTTAAACTTTGCAGCAAAATAAGATTGCGAGAATGAGTAATCTATGTTTTTTCCTATTAATCCGAATTTACGCATTTGTTTTTTTTGTTTTTCGTCCATAAAATTCTAAAGCCAAAACTACAGCAACACCAATAATGGTATATAGAATAGCAAGGTACGTTTCGGTATTAAGTTCAGGTATAAAGCGTTTGTAGTTTTCTATAATTTTTCTTCCTGCAGAGTCTATTAAAAATCCGCCGTCTTCATTTAGTTTGTAAACCGTTTTCTTAAAAGGCCAAACCACACCTAAAGAACCAACTATAAAACCAATTATAGATGCTATGGTAATGCTTTTATAATTTTTTAAAATATAGCTTAATACGTGGGAAAAGGTTACTAATCCTGCAAAAGAGCCAAGTGTGAAGACGATAAGTACTTTTATCATTCTTAATCGTTCTGCATTTTTTATAAACGAAAAATCGCCTTTAATCATATCGGCAAAACTGTCATACAATGCATTTACCGAATCTACTAAAAGGAGCACATAATTACCAAGAAGAATTAAAATAAAAGAACCTGAAAAACCAGGAAGTGTCATACCCGAAACACTAATAATACCACAAAAGAATACAAACCAAAGGTTATCATTTTCTTTGGCAGGATCTAAAAAACTAATACTTATACCAATTGCAATACCAATAAAAAGGGCGAGATAGGTTTTGTAATTCCAATCTTTAAAATCTTTACTAATGTAATATATGGAACCTATAATCATTCCGAAGAAAACGCTCCAAACATAAAGTTCAAAGTGTATTATTAAATAATCTAATATTTTGGAAACGCTAAAATAACTTATAATCATTCCGAAGAATAATAAGCTTAAAAAACGACCATTAATGTAGGTAAAGAAGCTTTTAAATCTTCCGTTAATTAGAAGTTTTAACGCTTTACCATTTATTTTTTGAAGGGAATAGATAAACTCTTCATAAAAACCAGCAACAAAGGCAACGACACCACCAGAAACACCAGGAACTTTGTTAGCAGCACCCATTCCTAATCCTTTTAAGACTAGGAACATTTTGTCTGTAAATGTTCTGGTTCGTTCCATTTATTTTACTTTGTTTCCTATTTTTTCTAGAATAAAAATGGTTAAAAATCCTGCTACCATCAATGCAATTGCGGTTAATACCTGTGCATCTATTTGATTTAATTCGGAATAATGGGAAGGCGAAATACTTTTCTCCATAATGGTTTTATAACTTTCAAAATCCTGAATGGTTTTTTGGTAAACCGAAAGCGTTCCTAAATCACTAACACTGGTAAACGAAACAACTTCTCTCGTGGTATCGCTCATTACCGAAATCGTTTCTTTCCATGGCCAAATCTTATTTAAGGAGCCAAAAATAAAACCGGTAAGCACTGCTAATGTGATATTGTGATAATGTTTGAATAACCATTTTAAAACGCGCGAAAAGCTTAGTAAACCTACAATGGCTCCTAATGCGAAGATGGCTATTTTTTTTATGTCAAAGCTATCAATTGCAACACTTAATGTTTTATATGTACCAAGAATTACTAAGATAAAGGATCCAGAAATACCTGGTAAAATCATTGCACAAATAGCGATGGCACCTGCAAAAAATAAAAAGAAAGGATTATCATTACTTGCCATTGAAGGCAAGGATGTAATATAATATGCTAGAATAGCACCTGCAATCACGGCTATAATTGTTGCTATATTCCATTTGGTGATTTGCTTGCCAATAAAAAGAATACTTGCTACAATTAACCCGAAAAAGAAGGACCAAATTAAAATAGGATGTTGCTCAATAAGGTATTTGGCAAGCTTCATAAAAGAAGCAAAACTAATTCCCATTCCTATTAAGAGTGCCAATAAGAAATTTCCATTTACCTTCGTCCAAAAGGCTTGGATTCCGTCGGTTTTTAATATTTTTAAAGTGGTTAAATTTACGTTACTAATCGTATTAATAAGTTCTTCGTAAATACCAGAAATAAAAGCGATTGTTCCTCCAGAAACTCCAGGAACAGCATCTGCTGCTCCCATTGCCATTCCTTTAAAAGATATGATTAGGTAATCTATAAAACGTCTTTGCATACTTTGGTTAAATTGGTAGAAATCAAAGGTAATATTTTTAGCAAGACATTTTGCGTTATTTTATTTTTAGTAACTTTTTAACCATTGGTTTATCGAAAACAACAGGGAAAAGTTCTTCAATAATAAATACGTATTCCGGATTTGTACGAACTGCATTTTTTAAGTGAAAGGATCCTTTTTCCGTTTCGTGTTGCAAGAAGTATAAACCACCAAGTCTGTATTCTAATTCTGCATTTTCTGGGTGAAATTCTGCGGCTTGTAAAAAGTTGTATATAGCAGCTTCCGATTCGCCAAGTTGTAAAAGAATGTCTCCACGAGCAATCCAAGTATCTATTTCGTAATTACCTAATTCTAAAGCTTTCTTATAACCACGTTCTGCTTCTTCTAAAAAGTTTAAACGGTTGTTTATTTGTGCGTAAAGTTTCCAGTAAACCACATTTTCGGTATCTATATTAATCGCTTTATTGATATAATACAGGGCTTTGTTGTAGTTTTTCTTTTTGTTATAAAACTTAGTAATAGCAATCCAACCTTTATCTAATAAAGGATCTTCATGTACTGTTTTATAAAAATACTGAACGGCTAAATCGTCCTTTCCTAATTTTTCATAGCATTGTGCAATTCGCAATAAAGCAAAAGAAGTAGGGTCTTCTAGTTGTAAAGTCAATGTGTAGCTTTCAATAGCTTCTTCATGTCTTTTTAATTTTTCTAGAACTTTTCCTTTTTCTAAATATGCACCAACAAAAGTATCGTCAGAAATGATTGCAAAATCATAAGCGGCAAGTGCTTTTGTGTAATCTTTAATGGTATAATATTGTTTTCCTAGTTGATGCCAAGCAACTTCACAATATGGATTGGTATTTAAATATTCGTTTAAATATACTATTGCTTCTTCATTCTGATCTAAAAAATCAAAACAATAAATCATATTATATAATGCGGAATAATCTTCAAGATCTTGTTCTAAACATTTCATGAAGTTTTGTTTCGCTTCCTCAAATTTATCTAAAAACAGGTATTCCATACCAATTAAAGAGTATAAATCTGTGGTGTCTTCAGCAAACTCTAATGCACTTATTAATACATCCACTGCTTTTGCGTGATTGTCTTGTTTAGAAAATATGTTTGCTTTCTGAATATAAATTTCTTCATTTTGAGGTTCTAGGTTGTGAAGCTCATTTAAGAGCTTATCAGCTTTAGATAGTTCGTCTTCAAAAATATAAACCTCTACTTTAAACAATCTTAAATTTACAGAAGTAGGATGCTGCTCTAAACCTAATTTAATGGCTTTTTTAGCTAATGCAACCTTTCCTTGATTTAGGTAGTGATGTATAATGTTCTCGAACTCCTCTGAATCGAAAAACAACACGTTGTTTGTTTTTAACATCGATTCAAATTTTGTAAGCGGTAAATTGTTGTTGTCGTTATGACTAAACTCCATAGGCAATAGGTATCGTTCTACTATAATAAATGTACTATTCTAAACAGCTAATACGGTAAAAAGCATTAAATCTTTTTAACAAAGTAATGAACAGCACTAATTTTAGTGTTTATTACTGATTTTCAGTCATTTTTAAGGGGTTAATCGGCTTGTATGCTATTCAAAATAGCAATAATAATGCCACAACCTTCCATGATTTCCTGATTAGAAATGGTTAATGGTGGCGTAATTCGGATTGCTTTTTGCTCGAAAAGCAACCAAAAAAGAATTAAACCGGCATCTTGAGAACGCAAAATAACTTGGTTTGTTATTTCTGCGGAAGGTGTTAGTGCAGCTAGCATTAATCCTTTTCCTCTAATTTCGGTAATTAAAGGATGCACTAAATGTTTTCTAATAAGTGCTTCTTTTTCTAGCGCTTGTGCGATTAAATCACTTTCTGTGACTTCTTTTAATGTTGCTAAAGCAGCAGCGGCAATTACTGGGTGCCCACCAAAAGTAGTGATGTGACCAAATTTTGGGTTGTCTTGTAATAGCTCCATAAGTGCTGTGGAAGCAGTAAAAGCACCAATTGGCATACCGCCACCAAGACCTTTTCCTGTAACTAAAATATCTGGAGTACAGTTGTAATTTTGAAAGCCGAAGAGTTTTCCTGTACGACCAATTCCTGGTTGTATTTCGTCTAAAATGAAAAGCGCACCAACTTCTTTACAACGGGCTTCTACCTTTTGTAAATAGTTATTTGTTGGTTCTATAAAGCCAGCGCCACCTTGAATGGTTTCTAAAATAACACAAGCTGTTTTTGTTGTGATTAATTGTAAATCTGCGACCTTATTAAAAGTAATAAAGGAAACATCTGGAAGTAATGGACGGAAAGCTTGTTTGCGTTCCTCAAAACCCATGACACTCATAGATCCCATCGTATTACCGTGATATGCTTTTTTTGCAGAAATAATTTGACTTCTTCCTGTTGCTCTTTTGGCTAGTTTTAAAGCACCTTCAATAGCTTCTGTTCCAGAATTGGTTAAGTATGTTTTTTCTAAAGATTTAGGGAGATGCTTTGCGATTAGTTTGGTGAGTTCTACGGCTGGTTTTTGAATGTATTCCCCATAAACCATTACGTGCAAATAGCTGTCTATTTGTTCTTTAAGTGCTGCAATTACTTTTGGGTGTTTATGCCCGAGTGTGCATGCTGAAACTCCTGCAACAAAATCTAAATAGGCTTTATTATTGGTGTCGTAAATGTAAGATCCTTCTGCATGAGAAATTTCCATTGCTAAAGGGTGCGGCGAAGTTTGCGCTTGATATGTTAAGAAATCTTTTTTTATGACTATTCTTTTTTAGGTTCTATTAATTGTGGTTTTGCTTTTTGTGTAAGCGGAAGTGCAAGCGTAGCATCTTTGTTTATCGTTTTTTGTGGTAGGTTTCTGGATGCTTTTGGACTAACTACTGGTTTTTTAGACTTTTTAGCTTCGTCTTCATCTGCTTTTTCCATACGCTCTAGCATTTCTTGATCGAAGAATTCTTCCTGTGGTACATAATCTTCTAGTCCTTGTATGATTGGTAAGTTTAAAGGAGGATCATCACTAAATAAATCTTCTACACTTTTTGGTCTTTCTTCTTCTCTCCAGTTAAAACCTCTCAGTTTTCTTACGTTTTCTGGAAATTCAGATTCTGGATATGTTTTACCATCTACTTGTCTGATTTTTCGAAGTTCTTGAATTTCGCCTTCTGAAAAAAGCATCCTAATACTTCCTGATTTGGATTTGTCGATTCCTACTAATTCGTTTTTTTCGTTTCTAGCAAAATAAATAGATTCCGCATTTTTATTTATATCTACTTGTCGTAATGTGTTTTCTTCGGTGAAAAGTCCGATAAGAATTTTTCCTGTAATTTGATTATAGCCAGCGCCTAATGTGTCTCTACTAATAATGAACGCATTTTCAAAAACGATTAAGGAATCTACTTTTTCTGTTTTCGGATTTGATTTTATATGAATGGTATCTCCAGTCATTTGGTTACCAAGGTTCCATAAGACTGGTTGTCTTTTGGTAACAAATGCTTCTTTAGATTTCACATTAGATAAGTTGATAAGTTCTGTTAATCCTGTTAGATGATTGACATGTATCGAATCTGCTTTTCCGCTCATATCTGTTTTAAAGAACTTGGCATTTTTATAGGCTCTAGTAATTCTGTTTTCTGCTTTTCCAGTAACCATTAAAGTATCTGCATGCATATACACCGAGTCGTTTTCTTGTACCGAAATAGCCAAAGCACGTTTGGTAATAAAAACGGAATCTTGGAGTTTGTAAATTTCAGCATAATGCCCTTTTACAATACTATTATTTATGGTGTCGGTAACTTTTATATTATTGGTTGCAGAGGCAAAATTTCGGGTATTATCAAAATACATGCTGTCCCCTTCAAAAAGGCGGTTTTCATAATCTATACGAGATTTTTTTACTGCATATCCTTGTTTGGTTTCGGTATTATAAAAACCTTTTTCGCAATAGATTTTGCTTTCTTCGGTAACAATAGTGGAAGGTCCATAAAGAAAGGCATGCCCTGTTTCGGTATAAAAATCTAATTGTTCGGTATCTATGGTGTATTCCGGATTTACCAGTTTTACATTTTTTACGAATTGGTATTTTTTGGCATTCATATAAAAACGACCAATTTGACTAGTAATGGTTCCGGAAGAATCCCGAACTACTTTTCCGCCACTTTTATAAAACGATTGTTGCTTTGCACGATCAAAATATAACGTATCTGTGGTTAATGTAGAAGCAGGTTCTTTTAAAATAACATCACCACTTGCGAATGCTAGTTTCGTTTTTCCGCTGTATTCTACATATTTGGAGGTCATGTTAATGGTATCTCCTTGTTTCATTTTTACGTTTCCGTAGGCTTCTACAAAATTATCGTTGGAGTAGAGTAGTGCTTGGTCACACCACATATCTACTCCTTCATGTACAATGTGAATTTGTCCAGAATCGTCACGAGTCATGATTTTTAATCCAGGAGTATCTGCTTCTTTAAATTCCAGGAATCCAGAATATTTAATTTCTATTTGCTGTTGTCCTTGCGCGAAAACAAATGAAAGAAGTAGTAATAATGTATATATGTGCTTTACCTTCAAAATCTATAATTTGTGGTAAAAATAACTATTATTATGATGAGTTATTGCAGATTAAGAATTTTTTAATACTAAAAAACCTGTCGAGTAGTTACAAGACAGGTTTGATTTTCTTTTTTATAAGTGTGTACTACATAAAAATAGTCTGTTTTCTATCTGGACCAACAGAAACCACATGAATAGGGATTTCTAATTCTTTTTCAAGAAAAGCGATATAGGCATTCAATTCTTTTGGGAATTGCGCTTTATCTGTCATTTGTGTTAAATCTTCATTCCAACCTTTAAAGTCTGTGTAGATTGGTTCTAGATTTTCTGGTTCAATATTATAAGGTAAATGCGTAATCGTTTCTCCTTTATATTTATATGCTGTACAAATTTTAAGGGTTTTAAAACCAGAAAGTACATCGCCTTTCATCATCATTAATTTAGTAACACCATTTACTTGGCAAGCATATTTAAGAGCGATTAAATCTAACCAACCACAACGTCTAGGTCTTCCTGTAACCGCACCAACTTCATTACCAATGATTGCCATATCTTCACCAACTTTATCAAAAAGCTCTGTTGGGAAAGGTCCGGAACCAACTCTAGTGGTGTAGGCTTTAAAAATACCATACACATCGCCAATTTGATTTGGCGCAACACCTAAACCTGTACAAGCTCCAGCTGCTGTTGTATTACTTGAAGTAACAAAAGGATAAGTTCCAAAATCGATATCTAAAAGCGAACCTTGCGCACCTTCTGCTAGGATGGTTTTTCCTGCTTTTTGTGCTTGGTATAAGTATTCTTCAGAATCTATAAACTGTAATTCTTTTAAAACTTTAACAGATTCGAAAAATTCTGCTTCCATTTCTTCTAAATCGTATTGCACATCTACATTATAGAAGGCAATCATAGCTTCGTGCTTATTTGCTAAAGCTCTGTATTTTTCTTTCCAATCGCTAAGTTCTAGATCGCCAACACGAATTCCGTTTCTACCGGTTTTATCCATGTATGTTGGACCAATTCCTTTTAAGGTAGATCCAATTTTTGCTTTTCCTTTAGACGCCTCACTTGCTGCATCTAATAATCTGTGCGTTGGTAATATTACGTGTGCTTTTCTAGAAATGATAAGCTTGGTTTTGTAATCTAGATTAAATTGATCTAAACCTTCTAGTTCTTTAGCAAAAACTACAGGATCTATTACAACTCCATTACCAATTACATTGATAGATTCGTCGTGAAAAATTCCAGAAGGAATCGTTCTTAAAACGTGTTTGATGCCATCAAATTCTAGGGTATGTCCTGCATTTGGACCACCTTGAAAACGTGCAATAATATTGTAGTTAGCGGTTAAGACGTCCACGATTTTTCCTTTTCCTTCGTCTCCCCATTGTAAACCTAGTAGTAAATCTACTGCCATTATAATATAGTTATTTAGTTGCTTTTTTTGTGCCGTAAAAGTAGAGTGAGTGGTTTGTGATTTCAATATCAAAAACCTCTTCTATTGTTTTTTTAATCGATTGAATTCTTGGATCGCAAAACTCGATTACTTCTCCTGTATCTGTAAGAATTACGTGATCGTGTTGCTTATCAAAATAAGATTTTTCATAATGTGCCTGGCTTTGCCCAAATTGGTGTTTTCTTACCAATGCACATTCAAGAAGTAATTCTATCGTATTGTAAAGCGTTGCCCTACTAACACGATACTTTTTGTTTTTCATGTTTAGGTACAGCGACTCAATGTCAAAATGAACATCACTGTTATAAATCTCTTGTAGAATAGCGTAACGCTCAGGCGTTTTACGATGTCCTTTACTTTCTAGAAACTTAGTAAAGACATTCTTTACTATTTCTTGGTTTTTTGAATCTGTTTTTACACTCATAATTTCGGCGTAAATTTACACTTTTTATACTCTTTTAACCTTATCAATTCCATTAATTTTTTTAAGGTTATCCATAAGTTTTGTTAATAAGTTTTTGTTTTTGACAACCACATTAATTTTTCCTGAAAAGATACCATCATCACTTTGAAAGCTAATACTTTTCATGTTAACATGCATGTTTGCTGAAATCATTTTAGTAATATTATTTACTAGTCCTAAATTGTCAATACCAGAAAGTATGATTTGCGCAGAGAAATCCTGTTGGCTAGAATCTATCCATTTTGCAGATAAAATTCTATATGCATAATTTGATTGCATACTTACAGCATTTGGACAGTTCTTTTTATGAACTTTAATTCCTTCATTTATAGTTAAGAAGCCAAAAACGGAATCTCCAGGAATAGGATTACAACAGACCGCTAATTTGTAGTCTAGTTTTTCTTCCTCTTTACCAAAAACGAGTAAATCGTATTTATTGGTAATTTCATCTTTTTCAATATCCTCTTTAGTAAGTGGAACTTTTCTTGAAATTTTATTCTTTATATAACTAACAAAAGCATTACTTCTTGACGAAGCATATTCCTTTAGCATGATGTTGTCGATAGCGCCAGAGCCAACACGGTAAAATAAATCTAAACTTGTTTTAAGTTTAAAATGACTTACCATTTCGTTTACTGAATTTTCGTTTAAAGTGATTTTAAGTTGTTTTAATTTTCGTCTTAAAATTTCTTTTCCTTCTTCGGCAACTAGTTTCGTGCTTTCTTTTAAAGCGGTTTTAATTTTGCTTCTAGCTCTTGCTGTTGTTGCATAGTCTAACCAGTTGGGATTAGGTTTAGCACTTTCAGAAGTTAATATATCTACTTGATCCCCACTTTTTAATTCGTGACTTAAAGGTACTAGTTTGCCATTTACTTTGGCACCTCTTGTTTTCATACCAACTTCGGTATGAATACTAAATGCAAAATCTAACGGAGTAGCTCCTTTTGGTAAGGATTTTAAATCTCCTTGAGGTGTAAAAACAAAAATCTCTTTAGAATACAAGTTAAGTTTAAATTGCTCTACAAAATCCACAGCATTTGCGCCATGATTTTCTAGTGCTTCTTGTAGTCTGTTAATCCAAGTTTCTAAGCTATCTTCTTTTTCTTCCTTGTTTTTATATTTATAATGTGCTGCATAGCCTTTTTCTGCAATTTCATTCATCCGTTCACTACGGATTTGCACTTCTACCCAGCGACCTTTTGGCCCCATTACTGTAATGTGTAATGCTTCGTAACCTGTAGATTTTGGTGAAGAAATCCAATCGCGAAGTCGTGTGGGATTTGGTCTAAAATGATCGGTTACTATGGAATAGATTTTCCAAGCTAGAAATTTTTCATTTTCTGGATCACTTTTATAAATAATACGAACGGCAAATTTGTCGTACACTTCATCATAAGAAACACCTTGATTTATTATTTTTCTTCGAATAGAAAAAATAGATTTTGGTCTTCCTTTAATATCGTAATTTAGGTTTTCTTTATCTAGAGAGTTTTTTATCACATCATTAAACTCTTTGATATATATATCTTGATCTTCTTTGCTTTCTTTCATTTTAAGCAAAATGTCATGATACACTTCCGGTTCTGTATATTTTAAACCAAGATCTTCGAGTTCGGTTTTAATATTATAAAGTCCGATTCTGTGCGCTAAAGGAGCGTAAATATAAAGGGTTTCGCTAGCGATTTTCACTTGCTTGTCTGCTCGCATAGAATCCATAGTTTGCATATTATGCAATCTATCTGCTATTTTAATAATGATAACACGAACGTCATCATTAAGTGTAAGTAGCATTTTTCTGAAATTCTCTGCTTGCATAGAAACATCCATGTCTTTATTAAGCGAAGAAATTTTTGTGAGTCCGTCTACAATTTTTGCCACTGTTTCACCAAAAAGCTGTTCGATATCTTGAATAGAATAATCGTCATTGTCTTCTACAACATCATGAAGCAATGCAGCGGCAATGGAAGTTGCATCTAAGCCAATCTCTTGTGCTACAATTTTAGCAACCGCAATAGGGTGGAAAATATAAGCTTCGCCAGATTTTCTGCGTTGTTCTTTGTGTGCATCTACGGCGACTTCAAAGGCTTTTCGGATTAGTTTTTTATCTTCAGTACTAAGCGTTCTGTAGCTTACCTTAAGCAATTCTTTATATGCCTTGGTAATGGCTGCGTTTTCTTTTTCTATTTCTGCATCTGTCATAAGTACTAAAAATAGTATAAAGAAAATTAATGCACAACCCTTTTTTGTTTAAAGTTCTTGATTATAATTAAAAAAACTAATTAATGTTTTCAAATTCTTTTTTTATGAAGTCATTCCAAAGAAATTGTTGTTTTTGATTTAGGTTATGACCTGTTTCTAAATCATAAAGAGAGTCTGTTTTTTCTAATTCTTGGTACCAAAAATCCATAATATATTTAAATTCTTTTTCCGTTAATTGCTCTCTGGATTGAATACTATCTTTTATTCGGTTATAGAATATTTTTTTTAAATCAAAATGACCTTGCTCATGCCCAAGTAAATTTGTGTTAGCATCTGTTACTTTATCTTTTTTCCAAGATTCTTTTTTTGACATCTGAAGAATTATTGCATATTCCGATAAACTATTTATTTTGTATCTGATTTCTGAGCTAATAGCTGCATCAAATTTGGAATCCATTTCTGGTTCTCCTTTAAAATCATTCCATGTTAATTTTTTGTAGGAAATAAATTCTAAATCAGCATCTTGCATTAATTTAAGAAAGTTTCCATTAGGAGCAATTATAGCTACGAAAGAAATAATATAAATAAAAAGGGCAAAGATGGATACTGATTTTAGTTCGTTTTTTAGATTCTTTTTAATGAAAAATATTAGAATTATGCCTATTGGTATTATAACCATAAGGCTTATTAAAAAATGATAAAATGTGAAAAAGAATTTATTTGTGACAAGAGATAATAGAATAAAAATGGAAAGGTAAAATATTCCAGAATCATCTTTCTTGTTACCAATCATTAGTATTGCTCTAAAGAAATAAATTATTGGAAGTACAAATAATACTAAGCTGAGGAAGTATTTAGTATAGGGTACCGATAAGATAAATAACAATCCGAAAACGATAATGAGGAATGAAAAAAGGAATATCTCAATGTGCTTTTTCATTGTTATTATTTTCTCAAATTCTGAATTCGCTTTAATAAAGAAGGATGCGAATAATGCATAAATTCATACGATTTATGCGGCGTTAAATTACTTAAGCTGTTTTTAGATAGCTTTTTAAGGGAAGTAATTAAAGGCTCCGACTTATATGTTGTTTTTGCATAATCATCTGCTTGATATTCCATTTTTCTAGAAAACCAGTTCATTAGTAAACCTGTGATTTCAGAAAGCGGACTATATAAAATTCCGAAAGCAATTAATCCAATATGAAAACTAGGCGTGGCAACACCTAAAGCTTGTGATAGGATTGGTTTTGAAATAAACAAAGAAAGTATAAAAAGGGTAAAACCTGTTAGTAAAATGGAAGCAACCAAATTGAATATAATATGTTTCTTTTTATAATGACCAACTTCATGTGCAAGCACAGCAACGATTTCTTCTTCGTCTAAATCGTTAATTAATGTGTCATATAAAGTAACGCGTTTTTCGCTACCAAATCCGGAAAAATATGCATTTGCTTTGGTACTTCGTTTAGAACCATCAATAACAAAAATCTTGTCTAGGGTAAAGCCAACCGTTTTTGCATAGGCTGAAATTTTATCACGAAGACTTCCAGCTTCTAATGGCGTTTGTTTATTAAAAAGTGGTACGATAAGTTTGGCGTAGAACATATTCATAAAAACAGTGAAAGCAGTAACTAAAGCCCAAGCGTACAACCAAAATTGGTTTCCTGTGGTTTGATAAAACCAAATTATAGCAGATAGTATAAGGCTACCAAGAATAGCCATCATAAACCAGCCTTTTATTTTGTCTAGCCAAAAGGTCTTTTTTGTGGTTTTGTTGAATCCGAATTTCTCTTCAATAACAAAGGTCTGGTAATAGCTAAATGGTGTGGTGAGAATATCGCTTCCTATCATTATTATTCCGAAGAAAATTAAAGCGATAAGTATAGGGTTTTCAGAATAACTTCTAGCCATATTATCGATAGCTTCAAAACCATCAAAAATTAAAAAACCTAGTGTTAATAGGATAGAGAACGTAGAAGTTAAAATTCCGAATTTATAATTGGTCTGTTTATAATCTTGTGATTTCGTGTATTCCGAGGCATCGTAGACATCTTGTAATTCTTCAGGAACAGGATCTTTATAATGTTTTGCGTTTAATGCATCGAGCGTTTTGTCGATGATAAAATCAATGATTAAAATGGCTATTATGATGTAGAATAGAGTAGTAGGTGTCATATGAAAAATGAAAGGAAATTTCAAATTAATAATTTCTGTAAAAATAGTAACTATTTGTCATACTGAGCGCAGTCGAAGTGCTTATTTACCTTTGTATTTGTAATGTGTAGCATTTCTACATTCGGATAAGATTTGAAGCCTATTATAATCCCCATTTATTAATGCTTCTTTTTTAGCTCGAGTCCATTTTTTAATTTTCTTTTCAAAATAAATTGCTTGTAAAACATCATTAAAAGATTCGTGGAATTGAATTTCTAAAGGCCTTCTTTTAAAAGTGTAGCAATCGTGATATTTACCAAAAACATGCTCTTTATAGCGTTTGTCTAAATTATTTGTTATTCCAGTATAATAGGAATTATCAGCGCATTTTAGAATGTAAACATAGTAGAAATACATTTTTAATTTAGATTTAGATGGCCTTCGACTGCGCTCAGGCTGACATTTTGCTAAAAAATTAAAAAACGAAATTCCAAAAGTACATTTTTGGATTTTGTTATTTGTGTTTTGATTTTAGCGAAATTTTAAAGAAAATTCCGCTGTCTTTTCGCTTCAAAAATTAAAATACCAGCAGCAACCGAAACGTTCATAGAATCAATTTCGCCTTGCATGGGTATTTTAATATTCTGTTTGGAAGCTTTTCGCCAAGCGTCACTTAAGCCATCTGCTTCGGTGCCAACAACAATAGCGGAAGCTTTGGTGTAATCTTGCTCGTGATAATTTACTGCTTCTTGTAAAATAGCACTATAAATAGCGATGTTGTTTTTGTCTAAAAAGGATATAATTTCTTCTGTGGTTCCTGTAGCAATTTGGTTGGTAAATACACAGCCAACGCTAGAGCGAATTATGTTGGGATTGTAAAGATCTGTTTTCGGGTTTGCTATAATTATAGCATCTACATTCGCAGCATCTGCAGTACGTAAAATAGCACCAATATTTCCAGGTTTTTCTGGAGCTTCGGCAATTAAAACTAATGGGTTTGGCGTATTGAATTTTAGGTTTTCAATAGCTAATTCTTTTGTTTTTGCAATAGCAATTATACCTTCGGTAGTGCCCCTGTATGCTAGTTTTTGATATACGTCTTTAGAAACTTCTATGATGTCAGCTTCCGAAAGATAAAGCTTGTTTAGTTTTTCTTCCGAAAATAATTGCGGGTAAAATAGAATAGTTGCTATTTCATAATTTCCTTTTAAAGCTAGCGATACCTCGCGTTCTCCTTCAATTAGAAATAATCCGGACTTTTTTCTATTTTTAGATTTATCTTTTAAAAGCACTAATTCTTTAATAAAAGCATTATGCGTACTTGTAATTTGTTTGAAGCTCATTAATTTACCTATATTGTGAGTACAAATTTACATTATTATGAAGAAAAAACTACTCTTATTAGTACTTACCGTTTTATTTAGTTTCCATCATTATTCGCAATCCTCTTATATTACACAGGAGCTCGATTGTAGTACTGGCTGTTCAGACCTTACTGTTGATTTTCCGTTAATTCAGGAAACTTCAAATTATACGGTAGCGAGTATTCCTTTTAATCCGCCATCCAATTTTGATGGTTTAGATTCTGGAACTTCTTTAAATTTAGATGATACATATAGTGATATTCTTACTCTTCCCTTTGATTTTTCATTTTATGGCGATACGTATAGTGATCTAATAATTGGGGGTAATGGCGTGATTTCTTTTGATACTACTAAGGCTAATGGTTATAATGATTGGGCTTTTACAGAAACTTTACCAAACAATACGAATACGGCATTGAGTGATGCTAATATTTTTGGTGCAACGCATGATATGGATGCAAGTGTTAATGGGGAAATTGCTTACGAGGTTAAAGGCGTTGCTCCTTTTAGAGTCTTTGTAATTAGTTTTGTGGATATGGCGCATTTTTCTTGTAACGATTTAAGAACAACGCAAATGATTGTTTTGTACGAAACAACCAATGTTGTTGAAGTATACCTTTTAAACAAACCATTTTGTGCTGCTTGGAATAATGGAAATGCAGTTGTAGGGATTCAAAACCCTGAAGGTACACAAGCGGTGGTTCCTCCAGGAAGAAATACAGGAATTTGGGAGGCGAATATTGAGGCTTGGCGTTTTAGTCCTTCCGGAGGAAATAATACAGGAAATGTATATACTTGGTATGATAATTTTAGTCAGTTTGTAAGTAATGATGCTAGTATTAATGTTTGTCCTACAGAAGATGAAGTGTACACTGCTGAAATAACCTATTACGATCCGAATAATTTGGAAACGAATACCATACTAGAAGATATTACTATCAGTCCAAGTTTAGTAGGACAAGATCCTGAAAACATGGAGGTTTGTAGACCTTATGAGTTTGATGTAGATTTTAATTTAAATACCCAAACCTATATAATAGTAGGAGGTACTACTTGTAGTGAGGTTACCTATTACGAAAGCTTAACAGATGCTCAAAATGCTACCAACGCGATAGTAAATACAGGTAACTATAATAGCTATACTAGTAACCCATTTACTATATATGCTAGAGTGGATGATAGTAATTCTGGAAGCTTTGAAATTACTGATTTTGATTTAGTAGTTAATTTATTACCACAAGTATATCCTTCAGAATTAATTAATTGTGCAGGAAGTTCTGGTTTTGCAACGTTTAATTTAACGGATATGAATGCAGGTATAACTAACGCAAACACAGATTATACGGTTGCTTATTATGCTGCCATGGCAGATGCAGATAACGAAACAAACATATTACCAGATATTTATACAACGTATAATAACCAAACTATTTATGCAAGAGTTAATAGTTTAACAAATCCATCATGCTATAGTATTGTTGAGTGTATATTAGATGTGAATAATGGTTTAGATTTAAGCGGTATTGGTGATGTAGTACAATGTGGATATAACGACGTTGCATCCTTTGATTTAGTGGCACATGTAGACCAACAAATAAATGGAGGTACGGACGTAGAATTAACTTTTTACCTAACCCCAGAAGATGCAGAAAATAACACAAATAGCATAGCATCTGCAGATAATTATACCAACATTAGCAACCCTCAAACTGTTTTTGTAAGAGGAACAAATCTTATTACAGGTTGCAATTCCATAGGACCTTTCCAATTAGTAGTGACTACAACACCTACAAGTCTTAATCCTTTGGTGTCCTGTGAAACAGATGGTGATGGTATTAACGTTTTTGATTTAACAATAATTGAATCCGAATTTATAAATGCAACAATTACATATCATGAATCCTTAACAGATGCTGAAAACCAAGTAAATGAAATTATAGATCCTACGAGTTATTCTAATATTACAAATGCACAAACAATATATGTAAGTGTAAATTATGAGAATTCTACCTGTTCCAATATTTTATACTTAACTATTTTAGTAAGTGAAGCTGTAATAGCAACACAACCAACACCTTTGGTCGCATGTGGAGCAAATGATGAAGCAACTTTTAATCTAGATTCAAAAACGAACGAGATCTTAGGCGGATTAGATCCCAACGACACTTCTGTATCCTATTACGCAACTTTAGAAGAAGCAGAAGATGGAGCAGGAATTATCTACCCTACAAATACCTATGTGAATACAACAAATCCGCAAACCATTTATGTTAGAGTGGAATCAAACGTACCGGAATGTGCCGATATTCTAGCGTTAGAATTAGTTGTAGAAAGCTGTCCTGTTACAGTAGATGTAGCTGTAGATTGCGCTTCTGCAGAAGTAGTAAACCAAACCTATTGCTATACCAATGAAGATACTACACAGTTTGTTTTTACTAGTACTGATGGATTGCCACTAGTTGTTGTTTTTAATTCAGGAACGACAGAGAACAACTATGATGCCTTAGTAATTACAGATACCGATGGTACTATTTTATATGAAGGTTATGGGGATGATGGAGATTTAACAGGTTTAATATTTGCGTCTTCGGGCGACTCTATAACGGTAGGTGTAATTTCAGATGGTTCTGTTACTAGTTGTACTAATGATCCTTGGGATTTTGATGTCTCTTGTCAAGATACAACAGCACTTCCAAATTGTAATGCTTCACTTATAGAATCTTTAAATGAGGCGGTTGCTGTGGATTTAGATACGGACTTAAGTTGGAACGCTGCAACAATAGCGGTAACCGGATATACCTTATATATGGGAACAACTCCAGGAGCAACAGATGTTATAGATGGTGTGGATGTTGGGAATGTATTAACCTACGAACCTGGAATGTTAACTTATGAAACCACATATTATGTTACTATTGTCCCTTATAATGATAATGGTCCGGCAACAAATTGTTCGGAAGAAAGTTTTACAACCAAGAATGATCCTAATCAAATTATAGATTGCGCTTCAGGAGAAACCATAAATCAAACCTATTGCTATACGAATAATGATACTTCACAGTTTCTTTTTTCTAGCAATGATGGATCACAAGTCGTTATTGTTTTTAATTCTGGAACGACCGAGGATACGTATGATGAATTAGTGATAACAGATACCGATGGTACTATTTTATATGAAGGTTATGGAAATGAAGGAGATCTAACAGGTTTAGTATTTACGTCTTCAGGCGATTCTATCACGGTAGGTGTGACTTCAGATGGTTCTGTTACTAGTTGTACTAATGATCCTTGGGACTTTACAGCATCTTGTGCTGGAACTATAGGTTTCATAGAAGTCAATGCTTTTATAGATGAAAATACGAATGCTATTTTTGACGCTTCCGAATTTAACTTTAGTGAGGGCGAGTTTTCTTATGAAGTTAATAACAGTGGTATTATAAATTATGTGCATGCTTCTACAGGGCATTTTTCAATTCCGAATTATTCAGATACAAATACCTATGATATTAGCTTTACTATCTATGAAGGTTATGGTGGTTGTTTAAGTCAAACCATTTCTTTAATGGAAGATGTTTCGGTAACTGGTGGAGAAACGTTGCAAGTGGATTTCCCAATTACAGCAATTCAAAATTGTGATGATATAGGTGTTGCTTTATTATCTAGTGTGCCGCCTAGACCAGGAGTAAGCGCTTACTATACTTTAATTGTAGAAAATCATGGAAGCATACCTGCTTCCGGATCGGTAACTTTTACGCAGGATGCTTTATTAACCTTAAATAATGTTTCTAATGTGGATACTGGTAATTCGGTAACAAATACAACAACCGGCTTTGTTTTAGATTTTAATAACTTACAAGCAGGTGCCCAAGAATTTGTGAATATAACATTAGATGTTCCTACCAATTTAAATATTGGAGATCTTGTTACCAATATGGTGGTATATACTGTAGACGATATCGACATTAGTAATAACCAATCCGTCTTAACGCAAGAAGTGGTGAACTCGTATGATCCTAATAATAAATTAGAATCGCACGGACCAGAAATTAAGTTAGACGAATTTACAAACGAAGATTATTTATACTACACCATAAATTTCCAAAACTTAGGAACCGCAGAAGCTTTAGATATTAGAGTAAAAGATGTTTTAGATACCCAATTAGACGCAAGTACATTTAAGATGCTTAACGCAAGTCATGATTATATGGTAACGCGAGTAGCTAATAATTTAACTTGGCAATTTGAAGACATAAATTTACCAAGTGAAAGCATGGATGAACCAAACAGTCATGGTTTTGTGTACTTTAAAATAAAACCATTAGCTGGTTTCCAAGACGGCGATATAATACCAAATGTTGCAGATATTTATTTCGATTTTAATCCAGCAATTACCACAAATACTTTTGAGAGTGAATTTGTGACAACGCTTTCTGTAGGTGAATTTTCTGCAATAAGTTATTCTATGTATCCTAATCCTGCAAATAGCACGGTTAACATAGAGTTTAATAACGCTGTAGCGGAAAAAATAGAAGTGACCATTTATAATGTACAAGGTAAATTAGTAAACAAACCAAGTACGACTTTTAATGAAACGAAGCTTAGCTTTAATGTGTCTCATTTATCACAAGGAATGTATTTTGTAGCACTTAAAGGCGAAAGTTTTAATAGGATAGAGAAGCTAATTGTGAAATAAGAATAAATAAAGCAATGTTTTGGAAGCAACCATTCGTGCTTTTTTGCATCTATTAAAAAAAAATAGATGTATTATGAAAAAATATGGATTAGTTATTTTAGTTGCTTTACTAGCATTTAGTTGTGATTCGGAAGATGATAATTCGGATACGGAAAGAGTACTTGTAGAACAGACCTTAATTGTTAGTGATAACCTTTATGGAAATGGAGATGAAGGGCTTGTGAGTCAAAATATGGTGATAACAAACCAAAATGCTTGGGATGCTTTAATAGCGCAATTAGACTCTGTAAATAATGTTTCGGATCATTTTTCGGAAACAGCTATTGATTTCTCGCTATATACCGTTATTGCTGTATTAGATGAAATAAAAGGAAGTGGAGGCCATAGTTTGGAATTAAGTATAATGTCTAATACTGAAAATATCCTTGTCCATGTTACAGATCTAGCACCAGAAGGAAATGCAACAACTGTAATTACACAGCCATTTATTATTGTTAAAATATCAAATTCAGATATGCCTATAGTTTTCGAGTAATACAATATGTTATATAAATCATAAAAAAGCTTCCGTTTTGCGGAAGCTTTTTTTGTAATGTTTATTTTCGCTTTTCGACATAGTTACAAACCAAAAAAATATTGATGAAAAACTACATTTTTGCAATTGCCTTAGTAATTACATTTTCGGCATGTAAACAAAGCACAAAAACAGAAGAAGCTACAGAAAGTGTAGAAGAAGTAATTGTAGAAACACCTGCAGTTAGCTATCCAGAAAACCTTACTAAGGTATTTGATGCGCATGGCGGAATTGACGCATGGAAATCTATGAAGTCCTTAGCTTTCACAATGGAAAAACCAGACGGAAAAGAAGTGATAACCACTAACTTAATTTCAAGAGAAGCTTTAGTAGAAAACACAAAAGAAAGTATTGGTTTTGATGGTGAAAAAGCATGGTTTGTAAATAAAACAGAAGGAGATTATAATGGGAAAATGGCGAAATATAAATATAACTTAATGTTCTATTTCTACGCGATGCCTTTTATCTTGTCTGATGACGGAATTAATTACGCAGATGCAGAACCTTTAGTTTATGAAGGTGTAACCTACCCAGGAATACAAGTAACCTATAACGCAGGAGTTGGTGAAACACCAGAAGACCGTTACGTGTTATATTACAACCCTACAACATACCAAATGGAATGGTTAGGCTATACGGTTTCTTTTGTACCAGGAATAGATAAAAAAGAATTACACTTTAGAAGATATAGTGATTGGCAAAAAGTGAATGGTTTATTATTACCTAAAACAAGTGTGAATTATGGTTTTAAAGACGACAAACCAACAGAAGCTACAAAGAGTACCGATTTTATAGATGTTCAAATTACAGATACAGCTATGCCATCTAGTACATTTGCTAAACCTGAAAATGGAGAATTCTCAAACTAAGCGTTCTTTTAAACCCAAAAAAAAAGCGAACATTATTTTTATAATGTTCGCTTTTTTTATTTCCTATTTTTAAAACTAATTAGGAGAAATAGGTCTATGTAAACCAGGGATTTCTAGCATCACTTTGCGTAATTCGTTTTTTAAAGTGTAACTCGTAAAATCCGGATAAGCAGTAAGTCTATTAAAATTTTGTGGTGTAAAAACTAAAGTTCCTGTAGGTATCGCTTCAAAGTTTTTATAAGGAGCTGTCGTTTTTAAATTGGTTTCTAAAACTAGAATTTTTTCAAAAGTAGAACTGTCAAAAAAAGAATAACTCTTTTTATCTATTTTCTTTAACTCTATGGTTTGTGCAAAAGAAATAGCACTAATAAAGAGTGCAGATAATAATAATGTCTTTTTCATAACCTATGGTTTTTGTGCTACCAAGATACAAGAATTAATTATATTTTACTATCCTGATAATTTACCAGTAAAGCAACCACATAACTATAACTTTCCATACCTCCTTTTTGATTGTTGGCTTTTAAAAAGTTGGTGTACACCAGTTTAAAAATAGGCTCTGTTATGTTTTGATAACTTTGCCAGAATGCTTGTGTTTCTTGGTAGTTCTTTATAATTCCTAGGTTAATAGTATCTAGCAATTTTTCATAAGCAATAGGATCTCTTCGGTATACTTCCAATAAACAATGTTTTAATCCGAAGGTAAAACCAGAATACTTAAAGTAGATATCCGGATTATTGGTTGCTGCTAAAAAACCAATAAAATTCGCTTCGTTTTCTGCAGCATAACCTAATTGATGTGCCACTTCATGGGACGCAGTTGTGGGAAATTTATATTTGGGAATTAATGCATCTACTTGCGCTTCATTGGTCAGCGGATTTAAGTACCCCGAAAATCCCATAAATGTTAGTGGTAGACTAAATAAGGATTTTTTTATACTCTTCGGATGGTATTTTAGATGCGGAAAATCTTCCTCTAAAACCGTATAGCCATTTGGGACTTGTTGTAATAATTCCGATTTGCTATACGGCATTTCTACTTTTACCGTATCGTTTTTGGTGATTTGAAGATGCAAAGTATTCGATTTTTCAATCAACTGTTTGGTAACCGTTATTAATTTTTCTGTAGTATAATCTGCTTCTAGGTGGAGGTTTTTGTGTAATGGCAATCTGTAATAATTCATTGCCCAAAAAAGATGAAAGACGAAATAAAATATGGAAATTGCTACAAAAATATCTATCAACCAATTTTTGGTGTCTTTTATAATTCTTCTTCTGTTTTTAACAAACCAACGAATCATATATATAATAGAAAAGGCATAGAATAAATCGCCAAAGGAAAACGGAATCCATCCTAAAGTGTATCTAAAAAGTTTCGAAATTATCGGGTACAAACCATTGCTGTAATATTTCTCAATAAATGCAGGATAGTTAGAAAGCAACTTCACTATAAAGTAAAGAGGTATTATAGAAAAAGCAATATATGGTTTTGGATTTTTCAGCATCTTTCAAAAGTAAGCAAATGTTTGTAAAAGACTATTCGTATCTTCGTACTTTCAAAAATATATACAAATGAATTCAGAAATAAGACAACTAGAACCACAACAGCTTTGGAATAAGTTTGCAGACCTTAATGCAGTGCCAAGAGCATCCAAAAAAGAAGAACGTGTTATTGCGTTTATGAAAGATTTTGGAACAAAACTTGGTTTAGAAGTTATAGAAGATGAAGTAGGGAATGTTATCATAAAAAAACCTGCTACTTCTGGAATGGAAGATAGAGTTGCTATTGTAATGCAATCGCATTTAGATATGGTACACCAAAAAAATAACGATACAGAATTCGATTTCGATACACAAGGAATTGATATGTATGTAGAAGGAGATTGGGTACGTGCCAAAGGAACTACGCTTGGAGCAGACAACGGTTTAGGGGTTGCAACAATCATGGCAATTCTAGAAAGTACAGACATTGCACATCCTGCAATAGAAGCTTTGTTTACTATTGACGAAGAAACTGGAATGACAGGTGCAATGGGTTTAAAAGGAGGTTTGCTGGAAGGCGGAATCTTACTAAACTTAGATACCGAAGAAGATGATGAAATTGGTGTTGGTTGTGCCGGCGGAATTGATGTTACAGCAACTAGAGAATATAAAGTAGAAGAAACGCCAGAATTTAAAATGGGTTTTGCTATTACCGTTAATGGTTTGCAAGGTGGACATTCTGGAATGCAAATACACGAAGGTTTAGGGAATGCGAACAAAATTATGAATCGTGTTTTATTTGACGGATTTGAAAACTTTGGTTTACGTATTTCGGAAATCAATGGTGGAAGTTTACGTAATGCAATTCCAAGAGAAAGTAACGCAATAGTTGCTATCGATGCGGTGCATGAAGCTGCTTTTATTGCAGAAATGGAAGAAATGGCAAAAACCATTAAAGCCGAATTAAGAACGATGGAACCGGATTTAGAAATTACAGTTTCTAAAACGGAAACACCAGAAACAATCATGGATCTTGGTGTACAAGAAGGAATAACAAGAGCAATTTATGCGGCTTGTAATGGCGTGTACAGAATGAGTGCAGAGATTCCTGGTTTGGTAGAAACATCGAATAATATTGCGAGAGTAATTATTAAAGATGGTGCCATTAAAATAGGATGTTTAACACGTTCTTCGGTAGAGAGTTCTAAAGACGATTTAGCAAATACGCTTCGTGCAACTTTTGAACTTACTGGTTGTGAGGTAGAACTTTCGGGAGATTATCCTGGTTGGGCTCCAAATATGGATTCTTCTATCTTAAAAGTATTAGATGCGTTATATGAAAAAATGAATGGTGAGAAAGCACATGTTGCCGCTTGTCACGCCGGATTAGAATGTGGTATTCTTGGAACGCATTACCCAGAAATGGAAATGATTAGTTTTGGACCAACTATTAAAGGTGCACACTCTCCAGATGAAAGAGCAAGTATTTCTTCTGCTCAAAAATACTGGAAGTTTGTTTTAGCAATTTTGAAAGAGATTCCTAAGAAGTAAACTCATAAATATAATATAGTAGAAAATAAAAAAGCAGCTCATCGAGCTGCTTTTTTTTAGGTAATATAATTAGAAATTATTTTTCAATTCCCATTATTTCTAAATCGAATACAAGGTTTGTGTTTCCTGGAATTGGTCCCATTCCATTTTCACCATAACCTAAATAACTAGGAATAAAAACGTGTGCTTTATCACCAACATTCATATTAAGCATTGCTTCTCTAAATCCTGGAACAAGCTGTGCAGTTTCATTATAGATCATAGCAAAAGGTTTGTAACCCTTAGCTTTATCTCGTTGTTCATTGTATTGGTCATTGTCTTTTGCAACTTGAACCCAGCTAGTATCAAACAATTTTCCATCTTCAAAGTATCCAGCGTAATTCACTAGAACTTTATCTGTAGAAGTAGGTTTTACACCATTTTTAGCTTCGTCAATAATCATTACTAAGCCAGTAGGAAGTGTTTTGATGGTTCCTTTTAAAGCTTCATTCTTTTTTAAGAAGTTTTCTGTCGCTTGTTTTGCTTGTTCTTTCAGCTTTTCTTCTGCTTCTTCTTTAAGTCTTTTTGTGTTTTCAGCAATTTTAGGTAATTCTTCTGTATACACTTTAGGAGCATCAAAAGCTTTTGCTGCTTTACCTTTTCTTACAATGTTAAGTTCATTAATAACTACATCAATAAAAGGTTTGTTGCTTGGTTTTTCTATTTTCACGTTAGAAATACTGTCTTGTACATCTAATCCTAAAACTACTTCACCAAATACAGCGTGACAACTAACTCTTGGATTGTCACATTTTTTTAAGTTTCCTTGTGCGTCAAATGCATCTAGGTTTGGTGTAGGACCTTCGGTTATAAAAAACTGACTTCCGTTAGTGTTCGCGCCAGAATTTGCCATAGATAAGATTCCTGGTTTGTTATGTCTTAAATCTGGGTTAAACTCATCTGTAAACTTATATCCAGGGTCTCCAGATCCAGTTCCTGTAGGATCTCCACCTTGAATCATAAACTTATCGATTACTCTATGAAAAATAATACCATTATAATATCTTTTTCCCTTTAAAGAATCGGCAACATTTGGATGTGTTCCTTCCGCTAGAGCAACAAAGTTTGCAACAGTAACTGGTGCTTGCTCAAAATACAATTTAGCAACCATAGTACCTTTATTAGTTACAAATTCTGCGTAAAGACCATCTTCAAGATCAGGGTATTTATCTTGACAAGAGGTAGCACTTAATAAAAGCGCTAGAATAAAAACTTTCATAGTTTGTTTTAAAAAATTCATATTAATTAGATTGATTTTGGGTTATTGAATTTACAGTTACTTCGCATATTAATGGGATACTAGTACCTATTCTATTGTTATCTCCGTAATAGCCATACGCTTTTGGTGAAGGAAAAAGAAAGGTAACAGTTTCGCCAGACTTCATAAGTTTCAAACCTTCACGTAAACCAGTGAAAAGTTCTTGCTTATCCATTGCGTAGTTTTGCGTTCTTAATTCTTCTTTAGTATAGATTAGGTTTCCGTTTAGAGACTTTACATTGTAATTAAAATTTACAATATCACCAAAATTTGGTGTTATTAAGCTGTCTTGTATTTTGGTATTGTAGTAATACCAAAAGCCACTTTGCGAAGCGATATAATTGTTCTTCGGGTTTTTATCCATAATAGCCTCTATACTAACTTGTTCTTTAGCGTATAGTTCTTTGTTTCTGGCAACCGATTCTTCAATAAAAGAACCTGAAGTTGCAGAAATAGGTCTTCTAGCTTCTGGTGATTTACAAGAAACTAATAGAATTAAAATACATGGTATTAATAAAAACTTATTCATTGTTTAAAGCCTTTTTATAGCTTGGTAATATACTAATAAATTTTTCAACGGTTTCATTTAAATCGGTATCGCTTTTACCTCCAGCAGCATTCGTATGTCCTCCACCAGAAAAATGGGCTCTTGAAAATTCATTTACAGAAAAGTCTCCTTTAGAGCGTAACGATATTTTTATAATATTTTGCTTTTGATCTTCTATAAAAATTGCTGCAAATATAATGTTTTGTAGCGATAGCGCATAGTTAACAAAACCTTCTGTATCTCCTTTTTTATAATCAAAGTTATTTAATTCTTGTTGAGATAGTGTTATATACGCCGTTCTGTATTCTGGTAAAACTTTTAAATTACTTAATGTGCAACCTAATAATTGTAATCTGTTATAGCTATTTGTATCGTAAATAGCATTGTGAATTTCAGCGTTTTCAGCTCCTTTATCTATTAAGTCGGCAATCACTTTATGTGTTGTAGCTGTCGTAGAAGAAAATCGGAAAGAACCAGTATCTGTCATGATTCCAGTATATAGGCAGGTTGCGATATCTGCGTCTATCTTATCTACATCAGATAACATATCTATAAAATGATATACCATTTCACAAGTAGAACTCATACGTACATCGCTATAGGTATATAAAGCATAATCATCTGGCTGTTGGTGATGATCAATCATTATTTTTATGGCTTCACTTTTAGCAAGAACAGGCTCCATATCTCCAGTTCTGTTTAGTGCATTAAAGTCTAAAGTGAAAAGGATTTCAGCTTGCTCAATTAGGCGTTCACTCGCTTCCGTTTGCGTGTCATATTTTAAAACAGTGGCTTCACTAGGCATCCATTTTAAAAAATCTGGATAATCGTTCGGTGCAATAACGCGCACTTCATGATTGTATTTTAAAAGATATAAGTATAACCCTAAAGTAGAGCCAATTGCATCTCCGTCTGGGTTTTTATGAGGAACAATCACAATTTTTTTTGGAGATTGTAGTAGTGTTTTTATATCGGTAATGTCTTGTTTTTTCATAGGTAGCGAAGATACAATTTTTTACTAATGGATTATATGGTTTTTATGAAGAAATACATTACTTTTGCAAAAAATTATTATAAAAAAATGGCAACAAATAGAACATTTACAATGCTTAAACCAGATTCTGTTGAAAAAGGGAATATTGGTGCAATTTTAGAAAAAATTACTGCTTCAGGTTTTAGAATCGTAGCATTAAAGTTAACACACATGACAACTGCAGATGCGCAAGCATTTTATGCAGTGCACAACGAACGTCCTTTCTTCGGAGAATTAGTGGAATACATGACACGCGGACCAGTTGTAGCAGCAATCTTAGAAAAAGATAATGCAGTGGAAGATTTTAGAACTTTAATTGGAGCTACTAATCCAGCAGACGCAGCAGAAGGTACTATACGTAAACTATATGCAGCATCTATTGGTGAAAATGCAGTACACGGAAGTGATAGTGATGAAAATGCAGCTATTGAAGGTGCTTTCCATTTTTCTGGAAGAGAAATGTTCTAGAACATTCATATAATCTTATTTAAAAAAAAGCCTGCAATTTGCAGGCTTTTTTTGTTTCTGTAAGCTAGCTAACAATAAAATTGAAATAACTGTGGTATATTTAGAAAAAAAAATCAAATGAAAAAATCTACCAAACTATTATTTGTTTTATGCTTACTAGCAATTACTTCTTATGCGCAGGAAACGCAAAAAAGTATTACCGCTTTTGTTAAAGAGACAAATGCAGTAGTTTCCGTAAATGAAAACACGCAAATTGCAAGTTTTATTAAGTTTCAACAGAATAGCCCTTTAACTATAGAAGGAGCATCCTTGGAGGCAAAAGCACTTGCTTTCTTAGAAAAACATAAAGCGATATTTAATATAAAAACGCTAAGCGATTCTTTTATTGCAGATGACATAATAACAGATGCTTACGGATGGAAACATTTAACGTTAAATCAAGTGTATAATGGTGTTTCTGTATATGATGGTAAATTAAAGTTTCATTTTAATACCGAAAATAAGTTAACTGCTATTAACGGTAATTATATACCAAACATCAAACTGAACGCTACCGCAAATATATCTGCAACTATAGCTAATCAAATAGCAATGGAAGCTGTTCAGAATCAAAAAATAAATGGCTCTGGGGTTCCTTTAAAAGTAAATAGAAATACATTATATGTTTTTCAAAAAGGATTAGCACAAGGCGATTTTAACGCAAAGCATCTTGTTTATGAAGTAGAAGTTAGAAATGATAAAGATGTAAGAGAGTTTCTTTTTGTTAATGCACATACACAAGAAATTGTAGAACAATTTACAGGAATGGCAGATGCATTACATAGAGTTGTTTACGAAGACAATATAGGGAATGCCGTTTGGGAGGAAGGTGATGCCTTACCAGGAACATTATCGAGCTGGCAAATAAATGAGGTAGAAACTTCCGCGCAAGTATATCATTTATTCAACCATACTTTTGGTTTTGATTCGTATGATGGTAATGGAGCACAAATGCGAACCGTAAATAATGATCCAAATGTTGCAAATGCTAGTTGGAATGGCTCTACAACAAACTACCGCGATGGTACTGCTGCAGATGATGTAATTGCCCATGAATGGGGACACGCATATACCGAATATACTAGTGGTTTAATTTATGCTTGGCAAGCTGGAGCTATTAATGAATCGTACTCCGATATTTGGGGCGAAACGGTAGATTTACTCAATAATTATGAAGATGAAGGTGAAGACCTTTCCTTAAGAACCAATTGTGGTAGTTCGCTGAGATGGAGAATGGGAGAAGATGCATCTTTTTTCTCTGCACCAATACGCGATCTTTGGGATCCTACGTGTAATAATGCGCCAGGAAAAGTTACAGATAATAATTATCATTGTGCAGAGAGTGATTCTGGTGGTGTACACGTTAATTCAGGAGTGCCAAATCATGCTTATGCTTTATTAGTAGATGGAGGAACGTATAACGGACAAACCATTAACGGTATTGGTTTTACCAAAGCAGCTCATATTTTTTGGAGAGCGCAAAGTACGTATCTAACGGCTACAAGTGATTTTACAGTGTTAGCAAATGCATTAGAAGCTTCTTGTACCGATTTAATAGGAATAAACTTAGAAGGACTTACAACTACAAGTACACCGGCAGGACCTTCAGGAGAAATAATAACAACAGCAGATTTCGATGAATTAATAAAAGTATTATTAGCAGTAGAGTTTCGCATTTTTCCTGATCAGTGTGGCTTTACTCCAATTTTAATAGAGGCACCAGTTTTATGTGAAGCTGCAACAAATAATCCTGTGTTTTTGGAAGATTGGGAATCTGGTTTAGGTACTTGGATCGCTACCGAATTACCAAGCAATCCTGCAACTTGGGAGTCTAGACCTTGGGATATAAGTGCTAGTTTACCAAATGGTAGAGTAGGACAAGCTGTTTTTGGTGCAGATCCAATAAATGGTGATTGTGCTACAGATTTACAAAACGGAATAATTAGATTAGAAAGTCCCTTAATTACATTACCAGACTTTTCAGATGGTATTTATGAAATGGCTTTTGATCATTATGTGGCAACAGAATCACAATGGGATGGCGGAAACATAAAGTATAGTGTAACCAACGGGCTTACGTGGAGTGTTATACCAAGTAACGCATTTACACATAACGCATACAATAGTGCCTTAAATATTAATGGAAATGATAATCCAATGCTAGGAGAGGTTGCTTTTACAGGCACTAATGGAGGTTCTATTACTGGTAGTTGGGGAAAAAGTATTATAGATTTATCGGTTCTTGGTCTTGGCGCTAATAGCAATGTTAGGTTTAGATGGGAATTAGGTACCGATGGTTGTAATGGTATTGAAGGTTGGTATTTAGATGATGTGGTAGTTTATAACTGTGAAAGAATTTTATCGGTTAGTGAATTTGAAACTTTAAATAACAGTATTAAAGTATTTCCAAATCCTTCTAGCGGACTATTTACATTAATGAAAACACAAAACATAGATTTAGGTTTTGCTACTATTCATGATATGAATGGTAGATTTATTAAGCAAATAGATTTAAGTGCGATGCAGGTGGAAAAACAAATGGATATTGCAGATTTTGCTTCCGGTATTTATTTTATGACGGTAACTTCATTAGAAAGTAAAACGGTTATAAAACTTGTGAAAGAATAGTTATATTATAATAACTTAAAAAAAAGCACAGCTAGTAATAGTTGTGCTTTTATTGGTTATTTACATAAGAGAGTATGAAAACGAAGCTACATATATTTAAAGTTGTTGCTAAACACTTGAGTTTTACCAAAGCCGCAGAACAATTATTTGTTTCGCAACCAGCTATTTCTAAATCTATTAAAAATTTAGAGGAAGAATACAAAACAACGTTTTTTACCAGAAAGAGAAACTCTATAGAACTTACAGTAGAAGGGAAGTCTTTTCTTTTATATGCCAATAGAATACTGGCTGTTTTTGCCGAAATGGAGGAACAGTTTCTACACAAAAAAGACGTTTTTCCAGAGGTTATTGAATTGGGCGTTAGTACGACATTGTCTAATTATATAATTCCTAAAATAATAGCAAAGTTTAGAGAACAGTTTCCTCAGACAAAATTTAAAATAATAAGTGATAATTCAGCCCATATTGAAGACTTTATTCTAAATGAAGAAATAGATTTTGGTATTACCGAAGGTAGTATTTCTAATACTAAATTACATTTTGAAAAGTTTATAAAAGACGAAATTGTATTGGTTACCAATGTGAATAATAATCTTTTTAAGAAAGGCAGTATCACTATAGAAACGCTGCAAGAAATCCCTATTATTGAACGAGAAAAAGGTTCTGGGACAAGAACTATTATAGATGCGTTTCTATTGCAAAATAATATAAAAAAGCTAAATAGTGTTGTATCCTTAAATAGTACCGAAGCGATTAAAAACTACCTGTATCATTCCGATCATTATGCGCTTTTGTCTATTAATGCTATTCATAACGATCTAGTGCATAATAAATTAAAAATAATAGATATTAAAGAATTAAGTATCGAAAGGTGGTTTTACTTCATAAAACGAACCGGTTTTCAATCGAAGACTATAGATTATCTAGAAAATTTCATTCGACACAACTATAACTTTTAGTTATGCTTAATAACTAATTAATTTGCTTAAAGGTTATTTCTTAAGTTTACTTTTGTAGGGTAATAATACGAAATTAGATGAATGATTTATTTTCAAAAGTAGCCTATCTCCTTATAATCAGTATCGCTTTTTTAGGCGGAATAAATAGCCCGACAGCATTAGTACTGGGCTTTGTGTTTACACTTGTATTTAATAACCCCTTTCCAGTATATAGTCAGAAGGCTTTTCATCTTTTTTTGAAGATTTCGGTAGTCGGTTTAGGTTTTGGAATGTTTATTAATGAAACATTAGAAACCAGTAAACAAGGATTAGAATTAACCATGTTATCTATTTTCTTTACCATTAGTTTCGGATGCTTCTTAGCAAGAATTTTGAAATTAGATTTAAAATTAGCACACCTTATTAGTTCGGGAACAGCTATTTGTGGCGGAAGCGCTATTGCAGCAATCGCACCAGTTATTAAAGCAAAAAGTAAAACAATAAGTGTTACGCTAGGTATTGTCTTTTTTTTAAACGCTGTTGCGCTGTTTGTTTTTCCAACAGTAGGACATTTTTTTAACTTAACACAAGAGCAATTTGGTTTATGGTGCGCTATTGCTATTCATGATACAAGTTCTGTAGTTGGAGCCGCTTTAGGTTATGGAGATGAAGCTTTACGAATAGCAACTACTGTGAAACTAACACGAACGTTATGGATTATTCCTTTGTCCATTCTTTCCATGTTGCTATTTAAAACTAAAGGTGAAAAAATAAAGATTCCCTATTTTATTATCTTATTTATAATTGCAATCGGTATAAACAGTTGCCATGTTTTACCAGAATCGGCAACTAATTTTATAGTACTTATAGCGAAACGGTTGCTTATTGTTACGCTATTTCTTGTAGGATCTAATATCTCTATGAATGATTTAAAAGCATCAGGTGTTACCCCAGTTCTATTTGCATGTATATTATGGTTGTTTATTTCTGTTTTCTCGCTGCTATATATTTTAAACTAAAATAGTGAGGTAGCGTAACTCAAACAAATAGAACAAGAAGTATAAAACAAAAAAAAACGCAACCAATTGGTTGCGTTTGTGTTCTAAAAAGATAAGCTTATAAATTATATAACTTTAACGTTTATTGCGTTTAATCCTTTTTTTCCTTCTGTTAATTCGAATTCAACGTCATCGCCTTCACGAATTTCATCGATTAATCCCGAAATGTGTACAAAATGTTCTTTGTTTGAACCTTCTTCTGTGATAAAACCAAATCCTTTGGTATCGTTGAAGAACTTTACTGTTCCTTTACTCATTGTTAAAATATTAAATATTAATTAATTCTACTAAGACAAATATAATACCAAAAAAATTAATATGAAATAAATTTTGTATTTATCTTAGTACCAGCTTTTTAATAATTTCTTTTCCTAGACTCTCATTGAGCATTCTGATTATTTTTTCTTTCCCATAACTCAATTCTTCCCTTAAAACACTTGAACTTAATTGTATGTATAAGGTTTCGCGTTCTAATTGTATTGCTGTGGTGTAATTGTTTACACCATTTCCCATTAGGTTTGCCCAAGCGTCTGCTACATTAACCTTGTCTAAACCGCGTTCTAATTTGTTGGTTTCAACAAACTCTTTTAAAGCATCTGATATGCTTAAATTTTCATTATTACGTTTTGCCATATTTATTTTCCGTGAAAGCGAAAATCTTTTTAATTTATTGTTAATCTATTTATTGGGCGCAAGATGAACTCTAAACAGAATCTCTTATTTAATTAATCTTTATTTATTCCTTCTAAATCTAAAGGTTGGTAGCGTTTGTATAAATATACGTCCTTATTCTGGTTTATTATTTTTAACTGCGCTTTAGTTGCCGACAAAATAGTTTCTTTCCAAGTAGCAAAAGGAGTCGTGTAGTACACGTTTAAGCTATCATTTTCTATAACAACTCGTATCGTTTCTACATCTTTAGACGTTTCAAAAGTACCATAAAAATTAGGTTTTAGTTTTTTTCTAATACCAGTTAAACTATCGTTTATTTCAAAATAATCAATAGTATCATTATAATTATAGTCTTTTTTGCTTCCGTCTTGTAAGGTAACTTCATCAATTTCCCAATAGCCATTTACATGTGTTATAAATGTTTCCGGATTTGGAGAGCAACTAAAAATCGTTAGTGCTAATAAAAGGATTATATGTTTTTTCATAGCTTAAAAATTTCAAAAGATTGGTGTACTTGTTTTACTGCGTTTTCGGTGCGTTCTGCATGTGTATCGCTAATAAATAGTTGTCCGAAATTCTCATCATCCACCAACTTAATAATTTGTGCAACGCGCTGTTCGTCTAACTTATCAAAAATGTCATCTAAAAGTAGAATAGGGTTTACACCACTTTGTTTTTTTATAAAATCGAATTGTGCCAACTTTAAAGCGATTAAAAAAGATTTTTGCTGTCCTTGACTTCCAAATTTTTTAATTGGATGTTCTGCAATATTAAAAACCAAATCGTCTTTATGAATACCGGTACTCGTATATTGTAGCGCTTTGTCTTTATTTATAACGCGCATTAAAAGCGTGTTGAGGTCTGCTTCAAACAAATCACTTTTATACACTAAATCCACACTTTCGTTATTATTACTAATTGCTTGGTAACGCGACTTGAAAATAGGAATAAACTCCTGTAAAAAAGTATCTCTCGATTTAAAAATTCGAGTTCCGTAATCGGTTAACTGGTTGTTGTAAATTTCAAGAGTATCTTGATTGTACGTATTATTTAGTGCAAAATATTTTAATAGCGAGTTTCGTTGCGCTAAAATCTTATTGTATTTAATTAAATCTTCTAAATACGTCTTGTCACTTTGTGAAATTACACTGTCTATAAATTTACGTCTTGTGTCACTTCCTTCTGTTATTAAATCCCGATCTGCAGGTGAAATAATAACTAAAGGTAAGAACCCAATATGCTCGCTAAATTTTTCATAGGCCTTATTATTTCGCTTAATAACCTTCTTTTGACCTTTTTTTAAGCTAATAGCAACTTTTTCTGTGTTGTTTTCCTTTTCATAATCGCCATTAATCACAAAAAACTCTTCGTTGTGTTTTATATTTTGAGATGCAATAGGATTAAAATAACTTTTACCAAACGAAAGATGGTAAATAGCATCTAGTATATTTGTTTTACCCACGCCATTGTTACCAACAATGCAGTTTATCTTCTCATTAAAAGAGAAGGAAATGCTGTCAAAATTCTTATAATTAAGTAAAGAAAGTGATTTTAAAATCATAAAAAAGTGTGATAATCGGAATTCTAGAAGTTGTTTTCTTGAAATGTCTTGCAAAATATTGAAAAATAACAAATAAATAAACCTTATTTGTGAAGAAAAATTTTATTTTTGCCACGCAATAATTAACAAAATAATGGCGACATACAAGAAAAGAGGATATAAACCGAAAACGAAAGAAGAAGAAGTACATGTTGAAGAGGAAAACTCAACAACTGCTGAAGTGTTTAATACGTTAGACGAAACAGCTTCTAAAACCGAAGACTGGGTTATCAAAAACCAAAAATACATTTTTGTAATAATTGGTATTGTAGCAGTTGGTGTTTTAGGGTATTTAGGTTATAAAGAATTTGTAGCTAAACCAGGACAAACAGAAGCGATGAACGATATGTTTCAAGCGCAAAAATATTATAACGAAGCTGTAACAGGAACCGATAAGGATTCTTTATTTAATTTAGCATTAAATGGAGGAGAAGGTAAATACGGTATGTTAGATATTATATCAGAACACAGCGGAACAGAAGCTGCAAACCTTGCGAACTATTATGCAGGAATGGCTTACTTAAACCAAAAAGATTACAAAAACGCAGTTTCGTATTTAGGTAAATATACTGGAAAAGACGAAGCTACGGGACCTATTGCTAAAGGAGCAATTGGAGATGCTTTTGTACAATTAAACCAAAAAGAAGATGCTTTAGGTTATTATGTACAAGCTGCCCAAATGCGTAACAATGAATTAACAACACCAATGTACTTATACAAAGCAGGAGTAACTGCTTTAGATTTAGGAAAAGCTGGTGAAGCGTTAAAGCATTTTAATCAAATTAAAGAAGAATATCCTACTGCTACCGAAGCTTCAAATATTGATGCATTTATTGGTAAAGCAGAAGTGTTGGCTACTAAATAAATTACCGCTTTCGCGGAAAGAAACATGGCAACAGTAAATAAAAATTTATCCGATTACGATAAAAACACAATCCCAAACGCGAAAGATTTTCGGTTTGGGATTGTTGTTTCAGAATGGAACGATAATATCACCGAAGGTTTATATAAAGGCGCTTTAGAAGCACTACTTGAAAATGGTGTAGCAGAAGAAAACATTCTTCGTTGGAATGTTCCTGGTAGCTACGAACTTATTTTTGGAAGCAAAAAAATGCAACAGTATAATGTAGATGCTGTAATTGCAATTGGTAGCGTAATTCAAGGAGAAACGAAACATTTCGATTTTGTTTGTGAAGCCGTTTCCCAAGGGATTAAAGACTTAAACGTGATACATGATGTTCCTGTGATTTTCTGTGTACTTACAGATATGAATATGCAACAAGGTATTGAACGTTCTGGCGGAATTCACGGTAATAAAGGAACCGAAGCTGCTGTAGCCGCAATTAAAATGGCTGCGTTGAATAACCTTTAGTCTTTTTATATTAGTATATAGTCTCTGTTTTTAGCTTCCGCATAACGAGACAACAACAGAAAACAGCACAGCTTTGCTTCTTCATGATTTGGAAAGAAGCAATTTCTGGTAAACTGTTTTTAGTTTCCGCTATACCACACAACAACAAAAAAATAGCGTCACAATTTTGGGTCTTCATGGCTTTGCTATAAAAAAGTTGCAGCGCTAGTATTGTAATTCTCTTAAAGAATTTTACTACATCTGTCTTCTAACAACAGTTTTTGGTGCTATTTGTTAACAATTTTTAGCACTTTCCATTCTATATTTCCTTGTAAATTAAGTAAATTTGAAGGTAACTTAGACTTTTAATTTTACAGTGAATTTATTTAATCAACGCAGAAACAAAACGTTTAGTTATAAACCTAAACATCAAAGAGAACAAGAGCAAATCGAAAAAGAAGCGCTTAGTTCCAAATGGGACGATATTCGAGGAACCTCTAAACGAAAAGGAAGTTTTCTTTCTAGCTTAACAGCTATGGTGCTATTTTTGATAGCTGTATTGGTATTGTTATACATTTTAGGTAGTTACTAATAAAGCAAAGATTATGGGAATTTTTAAAACAAAGCAAAACAGAAAGTTTGATTACACACCTCAATACTTTAAAGGGGAAGGAAATCCGTATGAAATTAAACACAAATTTGATGACCAAAGACAAACTGTTGGTAGTCAAGGAGGCATAAAAACGAAGCTAGTTTCTGCGCTTAACGACTATAAAAACAACGAAGATAAAACGGCAAATAAACGCGTTTTAATTATTCTTGCTATCCTCATATTTGTATTTTTGTTTATTATAGATTTTGACTTATCTATATTCTTTTCAAAATAATTTATGGCAGATATTATTCAACTTTTACCCGATCATGTTGCTAACCAGATTGCAGCTGGTGAGGTAGTACAACGACCTGCTTCGGTAGTAAAAGAATTACTAGAAAACGCTATTGATGCGCAAGCTACAAGTATTAAACTAATAGTAAAAGAGGCTGGAAAAACCTTAATTCAAGTAATAGACGATGGTAAAGGAATGAGCACAACAGATGCTCGTTTAAGTTTTGAGCGTCATGCAACTTCTAAAATTAGAACGGCAGATGATCTTTTTAAACTAAATACCAAAGGCTTTCGTGGGGAAGCTTTAGCAAGTATTGCAGCGATTGCTCATGTAGAATTAAAAACCAAACAAGAGGATCAAGAGGTTGGTACTAGCATTATTATAGCGGGTAGCGAAATTGAAGAACAAGAAGTAGTTGTGACTCCTAAAGGAACTTCGATTGCGGTTAAAAATTTGTTTTTTAATATTCCTGCAAGACGAAATTTTTTAAAATCTAATACGGTAGAATTACGTCATATAATTGATGAATTTCATCGAGTTACCTTAGCGCATCCTAATATTGCATTCGCAATGTATCATAATGGATCTGAAGTGTTTCAGCTTCCAGAAAGTAATTATAGACAGCGAATTGTAAATTTATTCGGAACAAAAACCAATGAAAAATTGGTTCCTGTAGAAGAAGATACCGAAGTATTGAAGATTTCCGGATTTGTTGGGAAACCAGAATATGCTAAAAAATCTAGAGGCGAACAGTTCTTTTTTGTGAACGATAGGTTTATCAAAAGTGCTTATTTAAATCATGCAATAGGTTCGGCCTTTGAAGGTTTGTTAAAAGATGGCGCACATGCAAGCTACTTTTTAAACTTGCAGGTAAATCCGCAAACCATAGATATTAATATACATCCTACAAAAACAGAAATTAAGTTTGATGATGAACATACGCTGTATGCTATTTTGCGTTCTGCGGTGAAACATAGTTTGGGCCAATTTAATATTGCTCCTGTTTTAGATTTCGATCGGGATGCTAATTTAGATACCCCTTACGGATTTAAAAATAAAGGAGGAAGTACACCAACCATAGAGGTGGACCGTAGTTTTAATCCTTTTCAAGAAGAAAGAATTCCAGTTGCCAAACAACAAGTCTCTTATAAAAAAGAAGTTGCCGGAAGCTGGGAAGGTTTATATGTTGGTTTAGAATCTAAAAGTACCAAGACACAACAAGATTTTAGCGAAGTGCATTTTGAAAGCGATGAGCAAACTGCTTCTATGTTTACCAATGAAAACGAAGTAGAACAACAGCAATCTACCTACCAGTTAAATAATAAATATATTATTAGTAAGGTAAAGTCTGGAATGCTACTTATCGATCAGCATAGAGCGCACCAACGTGTGTTATACGAAGATTTTCTTAAAAATTTGACGGTAAAGGAAGCAATGAGTCAGCAATTATTATTCCCTTTACAATTGCATTTTTCATCCCAAGAAATTACAATTATCCATCAAGTAAAAGAAGATTTAGAGCATACCGGATTTATGTTTGCTTCTATAAATGAAGATAGCTTAGAAATTACAGGAGTTCCTGTAAGCGTTCCAGAAAGTGAGGTTTCTATCATTTTAGAACAACTCATTAGTGATGTAGAAAACGAAGTACCAGATAGTAATTTTAGTGCAACAGATTTACTAGCTAAGTCGATGTCTAAAAGTTTGGCTATTAAAACCGGGCAAAGCTTAAGTTTACAAGAGCAAGAGCATTTGGTAAATAAACTTTTTGCTTGTAAAGAACCTAATGTTTCTGCAATGAATAGACCAACTTTTGTTACCATGACCATGGACGAGTTGGATAGAAAGTTTTTGTAAAGTATAATAAAATAAAAAGATTCCCTTTCCTGCCTGTCGGCAGACAGGTTCAAGGGAATGAAAAAATAAATATGAATAGAATAACAGACACAGTAAAACATTTAATAATCATAAACGTTCTTATGTTTATTGGTACTTTATTTGTTGGGAACGGACAATTGTTTTATGAATGGTTTGCTTTATACTTTCCCAAAAACGATGCTTTTCAACCTTGGCAAATAATAACACACATGTTTATGCATGGTGGAGCAGATTTACAAAATCTTAGCTTAATGCATTTAGGTTTTAATATGTTTGCTTTATGGATGTTTGGTACCTCTGTAGAACAGGTTTTAGGAAGTAAGAAATTTTTGTTTGTCTATATCTCGGCAGGATTAGGAGCGGTATTGTTTCAGTTGGGGTATTACTATTTTCAATATTATCAGGCTTCAGCAGGTATTTCTAATCTTGGACTTAGTTCCGAGTTGATTCATTCTATTATTAATATAAATTCAGTTCAAGGTAATTATATTCTTCCTGAAGTTTTTCAAAAAGGATTAATTGAAATTTTAACAAATAACAATTATACTGGACCGCAAATAGATGCTACTTCGTTTGGTTCATTGTTTGAAATGAATAAGACAACATTGTCATCCATGGTGGGAGCATCTGGTTGTATTATGGGGGTTTTAGCCGCTTTTGGTATGATGAACCCAGAAGCAAAACTGATGATGATCTTTTTACCAATTCCTATAAAAGCAAAGTATTTTATTCCAGGGATTATTCTATTAGATGTTATTTCTGCAATTTCAGGACAATCGTTTTTTAGTCCAAGTAACACGGCATATATGGCGCATGTTGGAGGAGCAATTACAGGATTTCTAATTATGTGGTATTGGAAAAAAAATCAGTTTAATCAAAACCGTTGGGATTAATGACAAATCTAAATCAAGATATTAAACAAAAACTAACACAGCTTAATGTGTTTGAAAAGCTTATTGCGGTTAACGTTCTTGTTTTTATACTAGCACAAGTTTTAAGATTTGTTTTAAAGACAGGATCTAGTATGTCTTGGTTTGAACTCCCTAGTGACTTTTTTGATTTCCTAAAACAACCATGGAGCATTATTAGCTATGCTTTTGTGCATTATGATTTTATGCACATGCTATTTAATATGCTTTGGCTATATTTTATAGGTAGAATGTTTATCAATTTATTTAATACCAAACTTGCTTTAAATGTGTACTTTCTTGGTGCAATTTCAGGAGGTTTAGTATTTCTGTTGGGGTATGCGCTACTACCAAATGTTTTTAGTTCTGGTCACCGATTAGTTGGTGCTTCTGGAGCCGTGAGGGCTTTACTTATTTTTATGTGCGCATATATGCCTAATATGGATTTACGCGTTTTCACCTTTAATATAAAACTGAAACACGTTGGTATTGCCATTGTTGTTCTGGATTTTGTTGGCCTTTTTGGCGGGAATGCAGGCGGGAATCTTGCTCATTTTGGAGGAACTATTCTTGGTTATTTTTATGCTACGCAGTTAACCAAAGGAAAAGATATTGGTAAAGGATTTGAAGGTTTTATGGATGGCTTTACAAATATATTTAAAAAGAATCCGTCGAAGCTTAAAACCGTCCATAAAAAGAAAGGCAAAGTTGCTGGTTATACTAAAGATGAATTTAAAGAGTTTAACAACCAAAAGAAAATAGATGTTATTCTAGATAAAATTAGTAAAAGTGGTTATGACAGTTTAACCAAAGAAGAAAAGGAATTATTGTTTCGAGCAGGTAAATAGTGAGCAGTATTCAGTCATCAGTAAGCAGTTAACGGTCAGCAAGCACCTAGCATACATCACATGAAAAAATTAAACTTTATAAATAAAATAGTATTCTTCTTCAACTCTGTTGCGGCTACTCTTTTATTACTTTCATACGTGTTGCCTTTTGTAGCTCCAAAAACTTTTGCCATCTTATCGGTTCTAAGTTTAGGGGTTCCGTTTTTAATCATAGTAAATGTTTTGTTTTTTCTGTACTGGTTGTTAAAAATTAAAAAACAGTTCTTTTTATCTTTTTTAGTTTTAGTCATTGGCTATTTGTCGTTTGGGTCCTTATATAAATTTTCAAATAAAAAGGAAGTAGACAAAAAAAATAGTCTGACCGTTATGAATTATAACGTGAGACTTTTTAACTTATATGATTGGATAGAAGAAGATAATACAGCTATAAAACTAATTGACTTTATTAAAGAAAAAGCACCAGATGTAGTTAGTTTTCAAGAATATCATCCGCATGAAAACATCGATTTATCTTTTTTTAAATATAAATTTGAAAAACTAACGGGTAATAAAATTAAATTCGGACAAGCTATTTTTTCGCAATATCCAATTATAAATTCTGGTTCTGTAGCGTTTCCTAATACTTCTAATAATGCCATTTTTGTGGATATCGTGAAGCAAAAAGATACCATTCGTATTTATAATGTACACTTACAGTCTTTAAAAATAGATACGAAAGTAGAGGCGATTTCTCAAGAGAATTCCGAACGTTTAATGAAACGTATTGGTAAGTCTTTTGAAATGCAGCAAACACAAACCGAATTGTTTTTAAAGCACAAAAAGCAATGCAAATATAAAGTAGTCGTTAGTGGCGATTTTAACAATACAGCGTTTTCTTATGTGTATAAGGAAATGAAAGAAGATTTAAAAGATGCCTTTAAGATTGCAGGAAATGGTTTTGGTAGAACCTACGATTTTAAATTCTTTCCTACGCGAATCGATTTTATTTTAGTGGATGATGCTTTTGTTGTTGACGCTTTTAAAACCTACGATGTACATTATTCCGACCATTTTCCAGTAATGGCTAGGTTGTCATTGTTGGATTAACTGTTATTCCTTCGAAATCGAAAATTCACGATTTCAATATCTAAAATAAGAATTAAGGAGTAATGCAGGAATCTTTTTATTAGTAAATGAAAAGTGTATAGTTATATAGCTGTGATTCCTTTTTTCAAAGGAATGTGTTACATAAAAGAACAGTCTACATAATCGGCAAGTATGTGAATACATAATCCAAGACCTATTAATCTCGTTTTCTTTGGAAGCAATAAGAGCACATAAACTGCCATTGCGTAATAGGTATGTAAAGGATGAAAGTGAATACTACATCTATTGGCTTCAAAAATAGGAGTTGCTAGTAAATGATCCAGATCTATTAGTATTCCGCCGGCCATAATTAAATAGGCAATTTTCCAATTGCTTTTAAAGAAGAGTAGTGCTACTAATAACGGGAAACCAAAGTGAATGCCATAATGTAAAAAAGACTGTAACATTATAGCTGTTTAAATTGGTTTTCTAAATAGGAAACTGCGTTTGTACCTTCATTAAAAAGCAAGTCTAAGATGCTTAAATTACTAATAAAGCCATGCTTTTCGCCAAATACCTGCGTGTAATTATCAAAGTCAAAATTTGGTTCTTTTCTAGAATTTGCTAAAGATCTAAAGTCTGATTGATCGGTTGTTTCTTTTTGGAAACTTTCGGTTTCCGATGTATTAATATCTAGCTGTAGACATTCTAAAATAGTTTCAAAGCATTTTAAATTAAAGTCTAAAAGGTATGCTGATTTTTGTGTAAATAAAGGCTGAAGCTCATCTTCATAAAATTCAAAAAAAGGAGAAGTTTTGTAGGCGGATTCTAAAGACTTCCAATGTAGCATTTGCCATTTTTCCGTATTATGGATTTTTATATCGCGATACTTTTGTCTTTCTTTTTGTGAATATATAACAGGAACACTTAACTGCAATTTACCATTGGCACCATAGATAAAAGTTCTATTTCTATAGGTTTGCTTTTGGTAATTGTCATGCATCTCGAAGATTACCTCACCTGCTTTTAACATGGCAGCAAAGTGTGCTACGTTTGGGAAGTATGTGGGATGTACTAGTATGTTCATTTGACAATGCGTTTATTTGTTTATTTGATAGTTTCGCAGTGCATTCAACTTATTGGTAATACTTTCAACGATTTTTCTTAATTGGGTATAGTCTTCAATAGAAATAAAACCTAGCTCATGAGTAATAATAATTTGATTTAATACTTCTACAGCAGAGCTGAAAGCCATAGTGGTAAAATGGGCTTTGTCTTTATTTGTTTTACGAGCAGATCCTTCAGCAATATTAGAAGCAATGGAAACAGAAGCTCTTCTTAATTACGAGCATAACCCAAATTTTTCTTCATCAGGAAACTTTTTCGTTAATCCGTAAATAATTATAGTTAGCTTTTTAGCTTCTTTCCAAATTTCTAATTTTTCAAAACTATATTGATACATAATCAAATAAACAGATTAACAAAAACCAAATTAGCAATTAGTTAGCTTCTTTTCTTTTTTTCCATTTACCATAACCGTACCAACCAAGTAGTAAAACTAAAAACGGAATTAAGTAAGAAACGCGTTCGCCGCTTCCACCAACAGTGGTGAATAAACGTTCCCAACGGATTTTGTTCTTTATACCTTGACCATCAGAATCCCAGCTAAACCATATAAAAACAGGCTTACCTACCACGTGATCAAAAGGTACAAATCCCCAAGTTCTAGAATCTTGAGAGTCATGTCTGTTGTCTCCCATTAACCAATAGTAATCTTGCTTAAACGTGTAGTTGCTTGCAAGCGCACCATTAACAAAGATTTGATTTCCTTTTACTTGTAATGTATTGTTTTCGTATTCGGTAATGATACGTTTGTAAAGCGGTAAAACGTTTAAATTTAAGTCTACCGTTTTTCCTTTTTCAGGAATATATAAGTTTCCAAAATAATCGTTATTCCAGTTATAGTTAGGATCATGAGGGAAAATACCAGCATTGCGTTGTCCTTCTTTTTCTTTAACAGGAATAATTTTATCTACTTTTGGGTTGTTTTTAAACTTCTCTAAATCCCCTTTATAAATTCCCATAAATTTATAAACATCTTGCTCTATTTTACCTACTCTGTTTGGATTCATTCCATATCTGTCATGAAGGTATTGCAAGTTGAAATCTTGATTATTTTTCGTTTTTACTTCATAAGAAAATTGCAATTTCGCTCTATCTGGCAATTCGTTTTGCTTTCCGTTTATAAAAACATAACCATCGCGAACCGATAAAGAATCTCCAGGTAAACCAACACAGCGTTTTACATAGTTTGTTTTCTTGTCAATTGGTTTGTGATAGTTTCTATCCGGATTCGGTACAGACATACTATAAGACGTATCTATTGGCCAGTTAAAAACCACAATATCATTACGTTTTATCTTTTGCAATCCAGGAATTCGCATATAAGGTAAAGACAGTTTGTTGATCCAAGAAGTGTTTTTTTCTTCTAATACATCATCATACAAATACGATTTCTTTTTAATAAATGGAATCGTATCATGTACCATTGGCGCAGCAACGGTTGTCATTGGTACTCTTGCTCCATAATGAAACTTACTCACAAATAGAAAATCGCCAACTAACAAAGACTTCTCTAAAGAAGAAGTAGGAATGGTATATGGTTGCATGACATACGTGTGTACAATAGTGGCAGCTACAATAGCGAATAATATAGAACTAACCCAATCTCCAGATCCAGATTTTGGTTGTAAACTTCTATCTTTTACATGTGCTACATCTGCAACATAGTTAAGATAGTAGTTGTAAAAACCTAAAGTAATAATAGCTAAAAAAGTATCTAAATGTTGGTTTTTACCAAAGCTTCTAGCGGTTTCTACCCAGATTACCGGAAACAGGATAAGATTAACAATTGGCAAAAACAGAAAAATCGTATAGTACCAAGGTCTGTTAATAATTTTCATTAAAACCACAGCATTGTAAACAGGAACAAAGGCTTCCCAAGCTTGTCTTCCTGCTTTTACATAAAGTTTCCAAGTTCCTAATCCGTGAATAACTTGAATACTAACGAAAAAGATAAATAATTGCGTAAATGTCATAATTTGTATGCTAATAATTGCCTATAGACAATGGTTTTGATTATTGTTAGTGTTGTAACCGTTTTATACGTTACAAATACCTTGCTAGTTAACTAATGTTTAACACATCTTTCATAGTAAAAACACCTGTTTTTCCATGAAGCCATTCTGCAGCTACAACAGCCCCAAGAGCAAAACCTTGTCTGCTGTGTGCGGTATGCGTTATATCTATAGTATCTACCTCGCTTTTATAGCTAATGCTATGCGTTCCAGGAACGTCTTCGATTCTTTTCGCTGTAATTGGTAAAGCAGCTTCCGTTTTTGGATCTAAGTCCCAAGAAGTATAACCGTCGTGTTCTTTTATAATGGCATCTGCAAGGGTAATCGCTGTTCCACTTGGAGCATCTAGTTTTTGTGTGTGATGAATTTCTTCCATAGATACTTTATAATCTTTTAAAGTATTCATCATTTTTGCTAAATAACTATTCAGTTCAAAAAATATATTTACACCTAAACTAAAATTAGAAGCATAAATAAATGCACCTTTTTTTTCTGTGCATAAAGCAACTGCTTTATCATAATCTTCTAGCCAGCCAGTAGTTCCAGAAATAACAGGAACGTTTTTATTAAAACAATTAGAAATGTTTTTGAACGCTGCAGAAGGGATACTAAAATCTATAGCAACATCAGCATCTGTAATGTCATAATTGTCATCCATTGCTTTTGTAACAATTTGGTGACCACGTTGTAAGGCTATTTGTTCAATGGTTTTCCCCATTCTTCCGTAACCAAGAAGTGCAATTTTCATTGAAAAAGTATTTTGTTTATTCCCTTGTAAAAGAGAATCTGTATAATTTTTGTTTCCGAGTCATCGAAAACCGTATTACTCTTTTTTAAAATTTAAAATTTACCGAAAGACCAACATCTCCTGTATTATCAAATTCGTTAATTTTATAATGTGGCATAAAAGTTAGGTTTTCATCTACATTAAATTGTAGTAAATGCGCATCTACATTAGCCCAAACAATATTTAATATATACACACCAGCGGTAACTAAAAGGGATAACTCTTTGTTTCTACGTAGTGACTTTTGCGCTTCTTCTAAACCATCATCGGTAATAGAACCATAAAATTCATCATCGGTAAAACCCGCTAATCTACGTTTGTAGGCGTCGCGATATCGGTTGTATTCCTTATGGTTGTCTAGATAAAAATATACTCCCGCACCAAGTCCGGCATAAATAACAGGAACTTTCCAGTATTGTTTAAGATGTATATGTCCTAAACCCGGTAGAACTGCAGAGTAGAAGGCAGCACGAGCTGGAGTTAAAGGATCAATTGGCTCTCTATTATTAATTTCACCTTCTATAATAACACCTTCTTTTGCTAGTTGTTTTTCTTCTTTTTTAAGCTCTTTTTCTTGTGCTAAAGCCGAAAAACTAAAACAAATGCTACATATTATTAATAGGAAAATATTATTTTTCACTTTGTACTAACTTTTTAATTCTATTAAAATCTTCTTCAGAATGAAAAGGAATCGTAATTTTTCCTTTCCCATTACTAGAAACTTTAACGTCTATTTTATGACCAAAGTATTCTGAAAAATCTCTCATGCCCTTTTTAACAAACTTTGGCAATTCTTCTTTCACTTTTGGTGGTACACTAACTTCTTGTGTTTCATTATAGGTTTTTACTAGGGTTTCTGTATCTCTAACAGATAGTTTGTTCTCTAGTATTTTTTCGTAAATATCTAACTGAATAGATAGGTCTTCAATATTAATAATTGCACGACCATGACCCATCGAAATAAAACCATCTCGCATTCCTGTTTGAATGATAGGATCTAGTTTTAACAAACGTAAATAGTTTGCTATAGTAGAACGTTTTTTACCAACACGCTCGCTCATTTGCTCTTGTGTTAATTGAATTTCATCAATTAAACGTTGGTAGGATAATGCAATTTCTATAGGATCTAAATCTTGACGTTGAATGTTTTCCACCAAAGCCATTTCCAGACTTTCTTGATCGTTGGCAATACGAATGTATGCAGGAACAGAATCTAATCCTATAAGTTTACTAGCGCGAAAACGACGCTCTCCAGAAACTAATTGGTATTTATTAAAGGCTAATTTTCTAACCGTAATTGGTTGTATAACTCCTAATTCTTTAATAGAGGAAGCTAATTCACGAAGCGATTCTTCATTAAAATTAGTTCGTGGTTGAAACGGATTCATTTCAATTAAATCCAATTCTAATTCTACAATATTACCAATTACCTTATCGGCATTTTTGTCTTCTGCATTTTGTATATCGTTACTAGGGTCTTTTAAAAGAGCAGAAAGTCCTCTTCCTAAAGCTTGTTTCTTGGTTGCCTTCGCCATAATCTAGGAGTTTTTTGTAATAACTTCTTTTGCCAAACTTAAATAATTCGTTGCACCTTTACTAGAAGCATCATAATTAATTATGCTTTCGCCATAACTTGGTGCTTCGCTTAAACGTACGTTACGTTGTATGATGGTTTTAAAAACCATATCGTTAAAATGCTTTTGTACTTCTTCTACCACTTGATTAGAAAGGCGTAAACGCGAATCGTACATGGTAAGTAACAAGCCTTCTATATCTAATTCCGGATTGTGAATTTTTTGAACACTTTTAATCGTGTTTAATAATTTACCTAAACCTTCTAATGCAAAATATTCGCATTGAATAGGAATAATTACTGCATCTGCAGCTGTTAAAGCATTTAGCGTTAGTAAGCCTAAAGAAGGAGCACAGTCAATCAAGATAAAATCATAATCGTCTTTTACTTCTTCCAATGCCTTTTTAAGCATATACTCACGGGATTCTTTATCTACCAATTCAATCTCAATAGCCACTAAGTCTATATGCGAAGGAATAATATCTAAATTAGGAGTATCTGTTTTAAGAATAGCTTCTTTAGCAGTATTTGTATGCTCTAAAAGTTGGTAAGTGCCAATTTCTACTTCTTCTACATTAATACCCAAACCAGACGTTGCATTGGCTTGTGGATCTGCATCAATTAAAAGTACTTTTTTTTCAAGTACACCAAGCGAAGCAGCTAAGTTTATTGAAGTTGTAGTTTTGCCAACACCACCTTTTTGATTAGCAATTGCTATAATTTTACCCATTAATTTCATTTGATTTTAGGAACAATCAAAAATACGATTATTTATGGGTTTATAAAATGGAAGTTGTTAACAGTTGGTTAAAAGAAAGTATTAATTTCTAAATAAAGCATAAGTGTAGGTCTTTAGATGCAATAGGATTTCCTTTTATTTATAATTTCGAGCGATTAATCTTACGTGAATTCCCTTTTTTATCCCCATGGATATAAAATAAAGCCACTGATTTACAGAAGTTTAATCGCTTTTGTTTTATCTTTAATATCTATTAACCAATTTCGTAATCATGAAAAAAAATAATATTATTTTTCAAAAGTCCCTAACTTTAATCCTACTGTTCGTGTTTTCTTTAACCGTACAATCGCAAATAAAGAAGACGGCAAGCGTAGAAGGAATTACAGAATATATGTTAGACAACGGTTTAAAAGTGCTATTGTTTCCAGATAATTCTGCGCAAACCATAACGGTAAATATTACTTACAAAGTAGGTTCGCGACATGAAGGCTATGGCGAAAAAGGAATGGCGCATTTATTAGAACATATGGTATTTAAAGGCACGCCAAACCATCCAAATATTCCGGAAGAATTAACTTCGCATGGTGCACGACCAAACGGAACTACTTGGTATGATCGTACCAATTATTTTGAAACGTTTAATGCTAATGAGGAAAACCTAGATTGGGCATTAGATTTAGAATCAGATAGGATGTTAAATTCCTTTATAGCAGAAGAAGACCTGAAATCTGAGTTTTCGGTGGTGCGAAATGAATTTGAAATGGGAGAGAATTCCCCATCCAGAGTACTTCTAGATAAAGTAGTTAGTGCAGCATATTTGTGGCATAACTATGGACAATCGACCATAGGAAACCGATCGGATATAGAACGTGTACCTATTGAAAATTTAAAAGCATTTTATAAAAAATATTACCGTCCAGACAATGCCGTTTTAATGGTGACAGGGAAGTTTGAAGAAACAGAGATGTTAACTAAAGTGGTAAAGAAGTTTGGGGTTCTTAAAAATCCAGGCGCCGCGTTAAAAGACACGCCAACTATTGAGCCTGCGCAAGATGGAGAAAAAAGAGTAACACTTAGTCGTATGGGCGATTTACAAATTGTATCTGCGCTATATCATATTCCGGCAGGATCTCATGAAGATGCGGCAGCGATGGCGGTTGCAGAGTTGATACTTACCGATTCGCCTTCAGGTAGATTATATAAAGCATTAGTAAATGAAAAAAAGGCATCTAGTATATGGTCTTTTTCGCCTTTTACAAAAGAGCCAGGTTTTATGTATATAAATGTGGATGTGCCTTCAGATACATCTTTGTCGGAAGCCGAATCTACATTATTATCTGTATTAGATAACTTAGGAAACAATCCGGTTACCGAAGAAGAAGTAAATCGTGGAAAAGGGAAATTTTTAAAGGAAGCAGACGCTATTTTTAGAAATTCGTCTCGATTAGGAACCTTTATGAGTGAATTTATTGGGGCAGGAGATTGGCGTTTAGCATTTATTTTTAGGGATCGTGTAGAAAGCATGACCGCAGATAAAGTAAATGCTGCAATACAACGCTATTTAATTAAAACCAATAGAACGGTTGGTCTTTTTGTTCCAGATAAAAAACCAATGCGTGTAGAAATAGAACATACCGAAGGTGTTGCCGATTTAGTAGCAAACTATAAAGGAAAAGAAGGAATGGGAGCAGGAGATGCTTTTGATGTGTCTTTTGAAAATATTCAAAACACATTGGATTCTGGAACTTTAAGTAAAACACCAATAGAATATGGTTTTATTAAAAAGAATAATCGTGGTAAAACAGTAACTATTTCCTTTACTAGTAGAACTGGTAATGAAGCACAACTAATGAATAAAGGACTTGCGGCGAGTTATACCGCAAAAATGTTGAACAAAGGAACTAAAAGTAAATCGAGACAGGATATTGAAGATAAATTAAGTGCGATTAAATCCTCGGTTAGTTTTGGAGGTTCTAATGGAAAGGTAACGGCAAATGTTAACAGTACCGATGAACATCTTTCGGAAGCTTTATCCTTAATGACAGATATGCTTAGGAATCCGTTGTTTGATGCTACCGAATTGGATAAACTAAAAACAGAAGCTTTAGCAGGTCTGGAGCAAAACAAAACAGATCCTCAGTTTTTAGCAATTAGAGAAATCGGATTATTAAATCAACATTACAAAAAAGGACATCCGCTTTATAATAGGACTGTAGATGAAGAGATTGCTGCAATTAATTCGCTTACCGTAAAAGACCTTCAAGCGTATTATGATGCGTTTTATGGAATTTCAGATAATGCAACTCTTGTGGCTATTGGTAACATTGATGAAGAAGCATTAAAAGGCTATTTTGAAAAGGAGTTTGGCGACTTTAAATCCGATTTAGCGTATACCGCAATTAGTGATCCTTATCAAGATAATAAAGCTGTAAATCAAAAAATTAAAACACCAGATAAAAAGAATGCAATTTCTTTCGGAATATTACCAATGGCAACTAATAAATATGATGAAGATTATGCAGCACTTCAAATGGCTGGCGAAATTTTAGGAGGTGGTTTTATAAGTTCTAGAATAGCAAACCGTTTACGCCAACAAGATGGTGTAAGTTACGGTGCTGGAGGAAGAGTGAATGTCGATAATAATAAAACGGATAACAATTCTGCAGCAATGGTTTATGCTATTTATGCACCAGAAAATGCAGTTAAAGTACAACTCGGTTTTACCGAAGAAATTGCTCGTTTTATTAAAGATGGTATCACCGAAGAAGAATTGAAAACAGCTGTGGATGGTTGGGTACAAGAACAAAGCGTATCCAGAGCAAAAGATGGTGAATTGTCCAGAGTTATTAATGACAACATGTATTATGATAGAGATTTAAATTTTCAGAAAGACATGGAAGCCAAAGTAAGCAGTCTTACCGTGGAAGATGTAAATAAAGCAATTAAAAAACATTTTAAAAATTTTGAAGAATGGACCGTTGTAAATGCGGGAGATTTTGAAAGTTTTGATATTAAAAAAGAGGATAAAAAAGTAGATTAATTGAGGATGCTTTCATACCATAAAACTTGCCAATCCAAAATTATTTTGGTTGGCAAGTTTTTATTTACGCAGGATTATAGCCCATTTTTATAATTCTGGATTCTGTAATTATAGCTATTCTTGTTCGAAAATAACGTTTCTTTCCGTGTTTTTCTTATACGTGTTCTTAGGAATAACGACTCTGTTCGCAGAGGAACAATAGTTTTTACTATTTGGATTTAGAATATAGTCGAGTTGATATGCAATCATTTTTTCAAAAGGAATAAGGAAATCCTTGGTTTCGCATTGTTCTAAGTTCCCTTTCTTAAGTAAATTTAAGACCGTATAAACGGACTCAATAGTACTAAGGCAAAGAGGTTCTGGCTGCTGCTTGATAATAAATTTTGATTTAATTTTATTATCAAAACTGACTCTTTTTAATTTTTGCAAGTTCGTACTTAGTTTCAGTATTTTGCGGGCGCAAGGCCATGTGCCATCGATAAGGAAGATGTGCGGATTAGTACCCATAAAAGAATTTATTTCTGCACTTTTTCTTACCGATAAGTTGAAATTATCTTTTCCCGGATAAAGTAAGAAAGAGGAACTTTGTTCTTGAGTCAATATTTCATTTACACGCTTATTATTGGTAAAATCGACACCAACTATAATTTCTGAATTTTCAAGCTGAAGCTTAGTCATATGACCGGTTCCGTTCTTTTCTTTTTTGTACTCCTTTGGGTGCATCAGAATAATAAAACGAGTCTTCGTTTGAAAAGGATTAATGTGTTTGCAAATACATGTGCTGGAAGGCCTCATGCATTTGTAACATTCGATTCGTGTATTTTTCATTTCTACTTGCAAAGGGATCTTTTATTTTTCTAAGTGGTTATAGGTGTTTTATGCATGGAAAGTTACGTGTGTAAGGATCTAATTTAGTAAACTAAAATGAACCAGAGAATATGCCGAATGAATTTTCCAAATAGGCGAGAACCTAGCAATTAAAGATATACGTTGTTACCCACAGTTATTTTTTTAGTTTCTTTATTTCGGGAACTATATATTCGTCCAAAAGTTCTGTCGTTTGGTTATGTGACTTCATTCCTCCATTAAAATATGTACTTGTTAAAACAACAACCATATCTAATTCTGGAAAAACAACTATTTTATTTCCTCCTGTTCCTGACATAAAATATGCTTTATCTTTTTGACTTTCTTTTCCAAATTCAGATAACCACCATAAATAACCATATTCATAGTCGAACATTCCAACTTCTGCGTGAGGTTCGGTTGAACTTTCAACGAATTGTTTTGAAATTATTTGTTCATTATTCCATTTTCCTTTGTTCAAATAAAGTTGACCGATTTTTAATAGATCACGACTTTTAAGTCCAAGTCCTCCTCCAGTCATAGGAATACCAGTCGGTGTGATTTGCCAATGATAATCTGTAATTCCTAATTTTGAAAAAAGTGACTTTTCCGCAAACTTTTCTAATGAACCCGAAACGTTGTTAATTATATCTCCCAAAACTACAACACCAGCAGTGCAATAACTGTAACTTCTTCCGTATTTAGAATCTTTTGGTTTCTTTTTCCATTCAGGAAATCCTTTAATTGGCAAATCCCAATAAAATTTAACCCAATCTTCTATAATGTACATTTTTTCTTCTTGACCACGAGAATTTTGGTCCCAATCATCACATTCTAAAATTGATGACATTGTAAGTAAATCTTCGATTGTTATTTCGTCTTTTCGGTTGTCAGGATTTTGTAAGTTCTCAGCTTTTGAAAATTCAGATGCCTTTTCGTTTACCGACTTTATAGAACCTTGTTGAATTAGTGCTCCAATTAGAGTTCCCGTTATTGTTTTTGTTGCAGAACGTGTATTATGCTTTGTGTCAGAATTATTTCCGTTGTAATAATTTTCGAAAATTACTTTTCCATTGCGAGAAATTACTATACTTGAAATCTGTTTGAACTCGTTGAAAGAAACAAGGCTGTCCATTTTTTCGATTGTGCGATTTCCTAAAAGTAGATTTTCGGTTTTCCAACCGTCTTGGTTTTCGATTGGCTCAAATGGTTTGTTTTGTGCTTTTAGATTTAAATTAGCTGCTAATAATAGAAATAAGATTGTTGATTTGTACATTTGATTTTGATTGATGATTTTCCTAATTAGACTACTGTTTTTCGTTTTTGTTACAATGTTGGTTCTAATTGTGGGTAACGGCTTCGAGTATGATTTCGTTGCGTGTTTAAAAAACTAAATTAGCAAAAAGAAACGAACCAGTGGAAAATTCCGCAGGAATTTTCCGAGTAAGTTATGACCAAGCAATGAATTATACACGTTTATAATTAATGGCTAGTTCTGGCTTGTTTACGAAAATCCTCGCGGATTTTCTATTCGGTTTTTATTTGCTAAATTAGTTTTTTAAACACGCCACTAATCATACGCGAGACCGTTATAAAAAACTGCTCCATAATCCTAACTCCAAAACAACTGAATAAGTAAAAATAGAATTTACCGGAATTTTTTATCACTCGAACTCTGAATAATTTGCTCACTCGAACTCGGAAATTAGCCAGACTCGGAATATCACTCTTGCAGAATTATTAGCAGGTTTGCGGAATTATTTACTCGAACGGCTGAATGTGATTACTCATGCTCGTTGAATGTGCTCACTCTTACTTCAATACTTTTATCAAAACGTAATTACTCAAATGTGTCGCAGCTTTAAATAACAACGCTGTTAGCACCAGTTTTTATTTTTTTTCTTCACGCAAAATTTTTTCCATTTTTCGACCTTTTGCTAATTCATCAATCAGCTTTTCCATACGTCTGCATTGTTTATATAATTCAAATTCATCTTCTATTTCTTCAATCCGATAACCACAAACGACTCCTTTAATTAAGTGTGCGTTACGATGTATTTTAGCTTTTTGGAAAAAAGTTCTAAAAGTTACTTTATCTTCAATAAGTGTTTGTAAATCTTCTTTATCAAAACCAGTAAACCATTCAATTACTTGGTTGAGTTCTTCTTTTGTTCTACCGTTCTTCTCCAACCTATTCAGGTAAAGTGGATAAATGGATGCAAATATCATTTTTGCAACTTTTTCATTTTTCTCTGCTGTAACTTTCATTTAAATATTATGAGTTGAATTAATATTCCAAATATTCCGATTATTAAACATAAAGGCGAAAAGAATTTAGTGTCCAATTTTCCGAAATCAGTTTTCTTTATGCTTTTAAAAAATCCAACATATTTAAATTCGCCAATTGCTCGTAAAAGAAATATTATTGGTATTATCCAACTTCCGTATTTCATAATCCATTGAGGTAAGTTGTATTCAAAAAGTCCAGATTTAAGAACATAAAAAAATCCGAATGCAGTTAATCCAATTCCAACTACCGCACTATCAATTTTTTTCGGATTCAATACTCTTTCTCCGCTTTCTTTTGTCGGTAACGATTCCGCAAAACCAAATTTCCCTCCGATGACCCAATTAAAATGAATTAGTCCAAGTCCAATTAGTATTATGCTTAATAAAATTGATAAAATCATAGTTTTCAGTTTGTTGCTCTCAAATTGGTGCTAACGTGTTCGTGTATGATTAGTTGCGTGTGTAAGGATCTAATTTAGTAAACAAAAACGAACCAGAGAAAATTCCGAAGGAATTTTCCAAGTAGGCGTGAACCTGGCAATTAATGATACACGGTGTTGTGTGTCGTTTCTATTGTTCTTAATTAGGTGATAAATTATGACTTAATTCATCTCTCAATTTTTCCAAATTTTCATTATGGTAATGATAAAGAATTATTTTGGCTACACAATTACAGTGCAAAGTTAGAACATGTAAAAGAAGACTAATTTCGCTCGAAATATAATCCATTTTGGATTTATCATTTGTTGGCCATTCATTTCTTAATTGAGTCAAACCTAAGGCAAACATAGAGCCAAAGATTGTGCCATGTAGTATTTCAGATGAATGACGATAAATAGAGTAGGATGCCATTGCCATTGCTGTTCCAACTCCAATACCATGTTTTTCAGCAATAACTTCAAGTTTTTTGTAAACACTATCTGTTGACCATGAATTTGATTCTTTTCCTTTTTTAGTGGTAAAACTGTCAATAGCTTCTTTTAGTTGGTCAGAAACTTTAACCTTTCCTATATCAGTTAATCCTACAAAGATTTTTATATCTCCAATTTCTAACGTTCGATTTAAGTCCCTATATGATTTTTGATGAGCATGTTTAATTGCCGATTGGATTGCTTCATCTCCTTTTGATGATAGATAACCAATATTAAGACCTAATTCAAATACCATTCTTGCTAAAGCGAAACAATCCCTAAGTTTACCATGTTCTGATAAGATCAGAAGACTTTGCATTGATTCAATCATTGGCCAAGTCAACATAGAGAACATGATGCTTTGACTATCTTTTTTATTAGGTAAATCAGAATTTAACTCTTCGAGAAGAAGCAAATGTTTTAATAATGATTCTTGATGAAATCTCAAGGTTTCATTTGTTATAAATTTGTTCTTTTCTTTCATGTTAGTGTTTAAGTTCTTCAGTTTTTAAATGACACACAACGTCTTATATCCTAATTTGTAGGAATTATATCCCGCAGATAGGTCTGTATATCCTTAGTTTAGGGTTACTGTTATCCCGAAAAGATGCATTTTTAATTATTATCTAAAGGGGCTTTTTTTTTTAACGAAACTATTGTTAGTCAATCAATATCTCTAAAATCTTAATAGCAGCTTCACTAATTTTTGTTCCAGGACCAAATACGGCAACAGCGCCAGCATCAAACAAATATTGGTAATCTTGTTTTGGTATTACACCACCAACAATAACCATAATATCTTCACGGCCATAGTTTTTAAGTTCTTCAATAACTTGAGGCACTAAGGTTTTGTGTCCCGCAGCTAATGACGAAACACCAAGAATGTGTACGTCATTTTCTACCGCTTGCTTAGCAGCTTCGTGTGGGGTTTGAAAAAGCGGACCAATATCCACATCAAAACCAACATCAGCATAACCAGTTGCAACGACTTTTGCGCCACGGTCATGACCATCTTGCCCCATTTTAGCAATCATGATTCGCGGACGTCGTCCATCTTGTGCTGCAAATTTATCAGCTAGTTCTTTTGCCTTAGCAAAAGATTTATCGTCTTTAATTTCTTTACTATACACGCCAGAAAAGGATTTAATTTGTGCTTTATAACGGCCAAAGACAGCTTCTAAAGCATCACTTATTTCACCTAAAGTTGCTCTTTCTCGAGCGGCTATTACTGCTAAAGCTAATAAATTTTTGTCCGCATGCAAAGCGGAATCCTTAGAATCTTTAGCTGCTTCGGTTAAATCTGCTAAAGCCTTGTTTACTTTTGCGGTATCTCTTTCGGCTTTAATTTTATTTAAACCTTCAATTTGCTGTAAACGTACGGTTTGATTGTCTACTTCTAGAGTCGCGATCGCATCTTCTTCATCTAAAACATATTTATTTACACCAACAATAATATCTTGACTAGAATCTATTCGTGCTTGTTTACGTGCAGCAGCTTCTTCAATTCTAATTTTTGGGATACCAGCTTCAATGGCTTTTGTCATGCCGCCAAGTTCTTCCACTTCTTCAATTAAAGTCCAAGCTTTTTGTGCAATATCATGGGTTAGTTTTTCTACGTAATAACTTCCTGCCCAAGGATCCACCGTTTTTGTAATATTGGTTTCTTCTTGTAAAAATATTTGTGTATTTCTTGCAATACGAGCAGAAAAATCGGTTGGTAGTGCAATGGCTTCGTCTAAAGCATTGGTGTGCAAAGATTGTGTGCCACCAAATGCAGCAGCAGCAGCTTCAATTGTTGTTCTTGCTACGTTGTTAAAAGGATCTTGCTCTGTTAAACTCCAACCAGAAGTTTGACAATGGGTACGTAATGCAAGTGATTTTGTGTTTTTCGGATTAAATTGTTTTACCAATTTTGCCCATAGCATTCTAGCAGCTCGCATTTTTGCGATTTCCATAAAATGGTTCATTCCAATTGCCCAGAAAAACGAAAGTCTAGGAGCAAAAGTATCAATATCCATTCCTGCATCTAATCCTTTTCTAATGTATTCTAAACCATCTGCAAGTGTATATGCTAATTCAATATCACAAGTTGCTCCAGCTTCTTGCATGTGGTATCCAGAAATACTAATGCTATTAAATTTGGGCATGTGTTTACTGGTGTATTGAAAAATATCTGAAATAATTTTCATGGATGGTGTAGGAGGATAGATGTAGGTATTACGTACCATAAATTCCTTTAAAATATCATTCTGAATCGTTCCTGCAAGCAATTCTGGTGATACACCTTGTTCTTCTGCAGCAACAATATAAAATGCCATAATAGGTAAAACAGCACCATTCATGGTCATAGAAACCGACATTTTATCTAAAGGAATTTGGTCGAATAACACCTTCATGTCTTCTACAGAATCAATTGCTACTCCTGCTTTACCAACGTCTCCAACCACACGTTCGTGATCACTATCATAACCACGATGTGTTGCTAAATCGAAAGCAACAGAAAGTCCTTTTTGTCCGGCTTCTAAATTACGTCTGTAAAAAGCATTACTTTCTTCTGCGGTTGAAAATCCTGCATATTGTCTAATCGTCCATGGCCTACGAACATACATGGTAGAATATGGTCCACGAAGATTTGGTGCAAGTCCTGCCACAAAACCTATATGTTCTACATCTTGTAAATCTTCTTTATTATAATTGGATTTTACAGCAATGTCTTCCGCCGTTTGAAAAAGGCTATTCGCTTCCGGCTTTGAATCTTTAGCTTCCGGAGTTAAAGTGATATGTTGGATGTTTTTGCGCATGAATAAAATTTATTGTTTTCTAGGACGCTTATTAAAATCTACTTTAGAGTTGTTTAAGTCCGCTTTTATTGCTGGTTGCGTAGGTTTTGGCTTTATGTAATTTGGTCTATTAAAATTTATATTGGTAAAATCTGTTTTTAAGATATCTGCATAAAAATACTCTAGAGCAACATACATGGATAAATATTTGTCTGCAGATACCGTGCTTATTTTTGTTCGTAAAGCAGGAGCATACAAATCTCTACGCATGCTATTTGTGGAAACTAATGCATTAAAGGTTGTAGCAAGATCTCCTTTTTTCATGTTGTCTGCAAGACATGTAATAATTGGGTTGTTGTAATTCACGCCATTATCACCAATAAAACCAGCGTTTTTTAGAGCGGCTGCTAATGCTACAGAATGCTTAGAAGCATATTTAGTAAGGTCTGTTTTTTTATTTACAGCTTGGGTTAAAAACGTTCTGTATGCGCGATTGGTGTTTCGTTCCTGTACTTCAAAATAAGAAGTAATATCATTTTCAAAAGAATATAAAGCCTCATTTAATAATTTGTTATCTGCATCCTCGCAATTTATTAATGGCGTTTCTTCTGCAAATTGATAATCGGAAAAAGTACCGTTTCCTTGTTTACAGCTTGAAAAGTTAAAAATTAAGATTACTAATAGAAGTTTAATACTACTGTTTTTCATGTGTTTATATTTTATGATTTTAATTGGTCACCTGTGACATTCTTTTAATCCTTTCATTGAAAAATAGAATAGGAATTCAGGATGTTTCAGGATATAATATGTTTAATTTTCAGTTTTTAATCTTTCTTGTTCTATTTTTTCAGCCAAACGCTTTTCAATAATAGGCTGTATTAAGGTTTTTCTGATATTTGTTTTTACAAAAGGAAAAAGCTCTAATTCGTCTTTCATGATATCTTTTTTATTTGGATGCTTATTGGTTCCTAATAAAACAATTGCACCAGTATCAAATTGTTCTTGCTCTTTAGCGGCACTTTCTTTTATTTTTCTTTGAATGGTGCCTTCCTTTAACTGATTTAAAAAACCACCTTTTGCTTCTATGTCTTTAAATAGTTCTAAAGCCTTTTCTGCTAGCTGATTGGTTAAACTTTCAATATAATAAGATCCTTCGGAAGCATTTTCTACCACATCAAAATAGCTTTCCCTTTTTAAAACCAAGAGTTGGTTTCGTGCAATACGTTCGCCAAATTCATTGTCTTTATGATAAATAGCATCATAGGCCAAGTTACAAATAGTATCTGCTTCACCAAGAATAGCACTCATACATTCTGTAGTGGTACGAAGCATGTTTGTGTTATAATCGTAAATCGTTTTGTTTCGTTTTGTTGGTGTTGCAACGATATGGCAAACAGCTTCTAGACTATATTCTTTAACTAAGGTGTTACATAACAAGCGTAAAGCGCGAAGTTTGGCGATTTCGAAAAAGTAGTTGGTACCTACAGAAATGTGATAGGTGATTTGAATTGGTTGCTTGTCTGCGTTTTCTAAATGATTTAAATACTCATTGGTTTGTGCCATGGCATATCCCAATTGCTGCACCATCGTTGCTCCAGCATTTTGATATAAAGAAACATCTATAGAAAAGGAATTGGTGTTTTTTACAATAGCTTCAAAATGTTTATGGTCTTCTTTTAGGTTTGTAAACCAATTTCCGGTTTTAGCAAGATTACCAATGATATCGGTTTTTATGTAAAAGTTACCTGTATTAGCATCCTTTGCACTGCGCTCCAGAAGATAATTGTTTAGTTGTTTTACGAATTCGGAATCTAAAAACTGTAATTCAAAGTATAAAGGGATTGTTTCTACAGCTATATTTTGAAGTAAATCCTTTATAGATACGTCCTGGTTAGGAATAATAAACTGAATGCTTTCTGCACCGCGTTCTAAAATATCTAATGCTTTTTTATTACTTAATGCGACATCAAAAACAAAAATAGATTGACAAATAGACCAATCTTTTGGACCAGCAATACTATTAAAAGGTGTTTTAAATTCATCGGCGTGATAAAATGGTTTCACATCAATGCCTTCATTGGTTTTCCAAATTAAAGTATCATTATAATCTGCTCCTTTTAGGTCTACTTGTATTTTTTGTTTCCATTCTTTTGAAGAAACTTTCTCAAAACCATTAAATAATTTTTTAGTCATCCTTCTCTGTTTTTAAGCTGTCTTCGTATTCAATAATATAAATCTCTTCGTTATCACGCTTCATATAATATTCTTCGCGTGCAAATTTCTCTAGTCCTTCGTCTGTACTTAATTTTTTAAGTCCCTTATTATCTTTCTCAATTTCTTTAATATAGAACTCTTTTTCGTCTTCTAGGTCGTTAAGGTCGTTATTTAATTCGTTGTGAATGAGTAAGGAATTGGCATCAAAAAACAGCATCCAAATAGCGAATATGGAAAAAATGATAAGGAATATGTTTTTAAAATACTTTAGCATTAACTTATTCTTTCGTTTATAATAGTTCGAACTATATCTACAGCAACGGTATTGTATTTATTGTTTGGTATAATAATATCTGCATACTCTTTCATTGGTTCAATAAATTGTTGATGCATTGGTTTTAATGTGTTTTGGTAACGCGTTAACACTTCGTCTATATTTCTACCGCGTTCTGCAATATCACGTTTTAGTCTTCGTATTAAACGCTCATCGCTATCTGCATGTACAAATATTTTAATATCAAACATGTCACGTAATTCGCGATTGGTAAGTATTAAAATACCTTCTACAATCATTACTTTTCTTGGCATGGTACGAATAGTATCACCAGTTCTGTTGTGCTTTACAAAAGAGTATACTGGTTGATCTATTGGGTTTCCGTTTTTTAATTCTTTTAAATGTTCTGCTATTAAATCGAAATCGATACTTCTAGGATGGTCGAAATTGATTTTTGTTCTTTCGTTTAACGAAAGGTGAGACGTATCTTTATAATAATGATCTTGTGAGATTACACCAACTTCTCCTTCGGGTAATTCGTTAAGTATTTGGTCTACAACAGTTGTTTTACCACAACCGGTTCCTCCAGCAATTCCTATAATAAGCATGAATATTTATTTTGATTTGATAGGCAAATTTAAGATTATTTCTTCGGAATTATTTTAACTATTCCAACATTTTCTATACCAGCATAAATATAACCGTCTGGACCTTGACGTACACTGCGTAATCTGCCAATACCATCTAATAATCTTTCTTCAAAAACAACCTTATTTTTTTTAAGTACACATCGGTCTAAATACTGAAATTTTAAAGATCCAACCAACAAGTTTCCTTTCCAATCGGGGTATATGTCGCTTGTTATAAAGCTCATACCGCTTGGTGCTATAGAAGGATCCCAATAATGAAGTGGTTGTTCCATTCCTGGTAAATTGGTTTTGTCGGTGATTTTTGTTCCATGATAATTAATACCATAGGTTATTTCTGGCCAGCCATAATTTTTACCAGCTTTAATAATATTTATTTCATCGCCACCACGTGGACCATGTTCATGCGTCCAAATTTCTCCAGTAATAGGATGTTTCGTCATGCCTTGCGGATTTCTATGTCCGTAAGAGTAAATCGCCTTTTTTGCATTCGGGATATTTATAAACGGATTGTCTTTAGGGATAGAACCATCATCATGTAGTCTATATATTTTTCCGCCATCGCGGGTAATATCTTGCGGATTAATATCTCGCTCTCCACGTTCGCCAATAGAAAAATACAAATAGTTTTGGTTATCAAATGCTATTCTAGATCCAAAATGTTGTCCTGCAGTGGTGTTTGGTAAGGCTTTGTAAAGCACTTCTTGGTTTGTAAGTGCGTTATTTTTCAGTTTTGCTCGCATAATAGAAGTATGTGCGCCATCCTTTTCATCATTAGAAGAAGCATAAGAAATATATAGCCAACCGTTTTCTTTATAATTGGGATGTAGTTCTATATCCATTAAGCCACCTTGCCCAAGGAGCTCTATTTCGGGCAAATTAGAAATAGTTGTTTTCTTGCCTTCTTGGAAAAGAATCATTTTTCCTGATTTTTCATTAATTAAAATGGAACCATCTGGAAGAAAAGTAAATCCCCATGGATTTTGTAATTCAGGAACAATTATCTCATGTGCATGTGCCGTATTTACTGGGTTTTTGTCTTGAGCGCAAGAATTAAAACTAAGTGAAATTAAAGCTAATAAAAGGAGTAAATGATGCTTCATAATTAAAAATATAAAAAGTATTTACAATTTACATCTTTTTATAGTTTGTTTTTCAAGAAAAGGTATATATTTGCAATCCTTAAATGATAAAACATTTTCGGGGTGTAGCGTAGCCCGGTTATCGCGCCACGTTTGGGACGTGGAGGCCGCAGGTTCGAATCCTGCCACCCCGACTACTAAAGCTCAACTTCACGTTGGGCTTTTTTTATACATACACTTTTCTTATTTATTTATATAAACGGTTTTGATGTTCACAAATTCGTGAATACCTTCTTTAGATAATTCTCTACCGTAACCAGAAGCTTTTGTACCACCAAAAGGTAATCTAGGATCCGATTTTACCATCTCATTAATAAAGAAAGCACCATCGGGTATTTTAGAAATAGCTCTGGCTGCTGTTTCTATGTCTTCGGTAAAAAGCATGGTGCCCAATCCAAATCTAGAATCTGTTGCTAATGCTAATGCTTCCTCTAAATCTTTTACTTTGAATATTGGTGCCACTGGACCAAAAGTTTCTTCTTTAAATACAGCCATATTCTTGTTTAATGCTGTTAGAATGGTAGGTGCAAAATAAGCTTTGTCCCTTTTGTTTCCAGCAATCACTTTAGCTCCTTTACTAATAGCGTCTTCAACTTGCTTTTGTAAATCTATGGCAAGGTCTTCTCTAGCAAGTGTTGCTATTTCTGTTTCTTCGTGTAATGGATCGCCGTATTTTAATGCTTTTACTCTGGTTGTAAACTGCTCGAGAAAGGTATTATAAATATTTTCCGTTACTATAAAACGTTTTGCTGCAATACAACTCTGTCCTGTATTTTGCATACGTGCTTTTACCATCGTATCGATATACTTTTCTAGATTTGCATCATCTAATACAATACAGGCATTATTTCCGCCTAATTCTAATACTGCCTTTTTTAAATTTTCACCAGCAATTTTAGCAATGGTTTTTCCTGCTTTCTCGCTTCCTGTTAAGGAAACGGCTTGAATACTATCTTCTTTTAAAATAGCTTCTATATTTTTATGATCTGTAATTAAGGTTTGAAAACATCCTTTTGGATATCCTGCGGCTTCAAATATATCTTGAATAGCCAAAGCACAACCACTAACATTAGAAGCGTGTTTTAAAACGGCTGTATTTCCTGCAGTTAATGTTGGTGCCGCAAAACGAAAGACTTGCCAAAAGGGATAGTTCCATGGCATAACTGCTAGTATTACTCCTAAAGGATCATAACTTATAAAACTTTCGTGTGCATCGGTTTCAATTATTTGATCTGCTAAAAAGGTTTCGGCATTGGTAGCATAAAAATCACAGAGAAAAATACATTTGTTAATTTCGGCCCTGCTTTCTTTAATAGGTTTACCCATTTCTAAGGTAATTAGTTGGCTTAATTCTTCTAGACGGGCTTCTAAAATATTACCTACTTTAATTAATAGTCGTGCTCTTTTACTAACATCTATGGTGCTCCAATCTTTAAAAGTATTTTTAGCTATTTTTAATTTCGAAAACACTTCCTCTTGACTATTTAAAGTATAACTTTTTATAACTTGTTGGTTGTATGGGTTTACGGATTTTATTATGTCTGACATATTGTTAGGTTTTAATTAAATAGATTACTAAATTACAGTTAAGATAATTATAGTATTAACTTTTTTGTGAAAAGTCTTAACGTTATCACAATTTTTTTTGAGGTAAAAATTGATTGTATTGCGTTAAGGCTTGTTTTGCTTTGATTGTATATTTACAGTAAATAAATGTTTAACCAATAAAAAGAAAAATTATGAGCAATTCAAATAGTACATTATTAGGAATTTTAGCAGGAACCGCAATTGGAGCTACCTTAGGTATCTTATTTGCCCCAGATAAAGGTTCTAATACTAGACAACGCATTTCTGAAGAAGCACATGCAGCTAAGGACAAATTAGCTGAAACGGCAATGGAACTAAAAGAAAAAGCAGTAACAACTGCAGCCTTAAAAAAGGAAACTTTAGAGGATCAAGTAGAATCTATAGTATCTAGTGCAAGTTATAAAGCAGAAGATGTGATCGCTACTTTAGAGGAAAAACTGAAGGATTTAAAAGCGAAAAATAAGAAATTACAAAAAACGTCATAATAGATGAGCGTATTTGAATCTTTAAATAACACGTCGGATAAAGCTACAGATCTCGGTGAAAAGTATTTAAAAACATCACAAGAATATATCAAGCTTAAGGCATTTCAGCAATTAACTTTTTCATTTAGTTTAATTGTGAAGCTTTTTGCTGTTGGAGGTCTCGTGTTTTTAGGACTTATATTCTTAGCGATTTCTGGAGCTATTGCCATTGGTAATGCACTAGATAGCTTAACGCTAGGTTGCCTAATTGTTGGTTTTGTTTTCGTGATTCTAGCCATATTAGTATATGTTTTTAGAAAGCATATCGATCGAAAAATAATCCAAAAAATTTCCATTAAATTTTTTAATTAATTCCTATGAAAACCTATAATTCCTTTAAAGATATTGATAATGACTTGAAAAAGTTGGATCTAGAGCGTCAAATAGCTTGGGAAGAACTGAAACTTGTTAAAGAAGAGTTTAAAGAAGATTTACAACCTTTAAATTGGATAAGTTCTGCATTAAAGGTTGTCGGGAAAATGGGTGGTTTTATGTTATTGAAAAAAATCATTAAATGATAAAATAACATTGCATACTATGCTTTCTAAATGCATGTAACATTTAGATGTTTTTTAAGTTATTCTCTTAATGCTCTAAATATATAGCATATAATCTTATGCAATATTTATAAGTATAACTTCACACTATCTTATTCCTAAATCTAATCTATGCGTTGGTCTAAAAAAATAATAAGCTTATTTTTAATTGTTGGTATAGGAGGCTTGTTTTTTATTCAAAATAAATTCAAAGCAGAAGTAATTCTTGCCGTAGATACTAAACTACCTAAAAATATAAAACTGGAATATGCTAAAATACATGCAAATGTATTTACCGGTACAGTGGGTCTAGACAGTTTATCGGCAAAAGTATTCTCTGCAGACAAAAACCTAATGACAACATTAGAAGCTAAGCATTTTAAAATTGATGGTTTTAGTGTCTGGCAGTTTCTTTTGCATGAAACTATAGCAATAGATAATATTATTTTTACGCAGCCACAACTGGAATACTATAACTATTCTGAAAAACAATGGGAACAAAAAGGTACTACTGCAAAGACTTCTTTTAATAAAGAGGTTATTATAGATAATGTTTCGGTAGTAAATGGCGCTTTACAAGTGAAAGATGTGGATGCAGACCAGATAGTTGCTAGTGTAAATGCTATCGATTTTAGTATAAGCGGACTTCAGTTAAATGCGGAAACAATAGCCAAAAAAATACCATTCAATTATCAAGATTATCATCTTTCAACAAAACAGCTTTTTACGAATTTAAGTGCTTATGAAGTTTTGATAATTGACAATTTGAGCCTTAAAAATGAAGTGTTACAACTGAAAAATATCTTCTTAGAAACAAAATATTCAAAAGAAATATTGTCCACAAAAATAGAAGTAGAGCGCGACCATGTAACGCTTCGTATTCCGGAATTAATTATTGACAAATTAGACTTCGGATTTCATAAAGATGTTTTTTTCGTAACCGTAGATTCCGCAAAAATAGAACAACCCAATTTAAGTATTTATAGAGATAAACGAGTTGCAGATGATATGCGAATCAAAAATATGTATAGCAAAATGTTACGCGATTTTCCAATAGATTTGTCTATACATCGCTTAGATCTTAGTAATGGTAATGTCACGTATGCGGAAAGAGTAGATGCTACCACGCAAGCCGGAGAACTGTTTTTTAAATCGGTAAATGCTAGCATAACGAATCTAGGAAATACCTATAAAAACGGGGAGAAAACAAAAATTGTGGTCCGTTCTAATTTTATGGGTAAAGCACCAATGCATTTAAATATTGATTTTGACGTTACTAACCAGCAAGATGCCTTTTTAGCTTCCGGAGCATTTGAGAATTTTCATGCTAAAATAGTAAATAGCTTTTTCGAGACGAATTTAAACGCAAAAGCGGAAGGAGAAATAGAACAAATTTATTTTACCTTTAGCGGGAATAATATAAACGCAAAAGGAGATTTGAAAATGAAATATGAAGCATTTCAATTTCAAATATTAAATAATAGAAACAAGGTCAATACCTTTTTAACAGCTATTGGTAATGTTTTTGTAAATGATGGGTCTAAAACAGATAAAGATGGATACCGTAATGGCGAAATAGGAGCGAACCGTAATACAACAAAATCCTTTTTTAATTATTTGTGGATTAATGTACAGAGTGGTTTAATAAGCACATTAACAGGAAAAGGAAGTAAATAAAATTAAATTTTAAAGTCCCAGATGAACAAACGTAAAATATATAAAAAGAAGAGATATCTAATTCCTTTTCTACTTGTGGTAACCGTATTAATGCTTAGATTAATGTTGCCATTTATTGTGAAAAACCACGTAAACAAAGTACTTGCAGGTATTCCTGGTTATTACGGACAAGTAGAAGATATTGATATTTCTTTAATACGCGGTGCTTATGTAATTGATAATTTGTACTTGAATAAAGTAAATGCATCTTCTCAAGTGCCATTTTTAAACTTCCCGAAAACCGATATTTCTATAGAATGGAAATCCTTGTTTAAAGGTGAAATTGTAAGTGAAATAGTAATGACTAGCCCAGAAGTTATTTATGTATTTGAAGATCAATCGGAAAAAGAAAATACTTCTGATATTGATGATTGGTCCAAAGCACTAACAGATTTAGTTCCTATAGATATTAATAACTTAGAGATTCGTGACGGTAAGTTTGCGTTTGTTGAAGTTACTGCAGACCCAACCATAGACCTGCATTTAGATAAAGTACAACTGTCTATGTCTAATTTAAGAAATGTAGTTGAAAAATCGGTAAAATTACCATCTACCATTCATGCAACAGCTATTTCTGTTGGAGAAGGAAACTTTAAGTTAGATGGAAAAATGAATATTATTAAGAAAATTCCAGATATGGATATTTCTTTTTCCCTGGAAAACGCAACGGTTACAGCTTTAAATGATTTTACAAATCACTACGCTGGTATTGATTTTACAAAAGGAGATTTTAATGTTTTTAGTGAAGTTGCTATTGCAGATGGTTATCTAAAAGGTTACGTGAAACCTATTTTAAAAGATGCTGTTTTAATTGGAAAAGAAGATGGTTTTGTAGAAACGCTTTGGGAAGGATTTGTTGGCTTTTTTAAGTTTGTTTTAAAAAATCAAAAGGAAAATACGTTGGCTACCAAAGTCCCGATTGCTGGAGATTTGAATACTGTAGATTCTAAAGTTTGGCCAACAATTACTAACATTTTTAAAAATGCTTGGGTAGAGGCATTTAAAAATGTAATTGATAATGATATCGATTTTAAGGATGCCGAAAAAGAATCGGGTAAAGAATAAGGAGTAATTTTTAAGATTCTTCTTCTATCAGAACTACAATTTGCTTCTTAAACTCATTAGGTGTAATATTATATTTGTTTTTAAAAATTTTAGAAAAATAACTTCTGCTAGTAAAACCAATAGAATATACTATTTGCGAAATATTTAGATTCGAGTTATTCATTAAATCTCTCGCTTTTTCTAGCCTAACGTGTCTAATGTATTCGGTTACGGTTCTTGCAAATAAAAATTTAAAACCTTCTTGTAACTTCGCTTGGGATAAGCCTGTTTTTTGTGATAATTCATCTAAAGAATAATTATCAGAAGGTGTTTTAACTATCTTTTTACCAAGTTTTTTTATTAATTTTAACTCTGATTTTTGCAATCCAATTTCAAGAACATTCGCATTGTCGTATTTGTTATAGAACTCAATATGCATCGACAAAAGATGGTATAATTCGCCTTCTGCTTTTAGCAGCCTAATCATGCCTTTCGCTTTTATATCTTGTAAGGCTTTTACACGATCTGCCATTTTAAGACTAATAGGTCCGTAGTAAGCAAACTTCTCTTCATGCTCTTTATCTACAAAAACATCATGTAGTTTTTTGTTTAGCATGTGCGCAATATTAATTCTTTTGTTTAAAAATTGTTTGCGTACAATTCTAATGGTATTCAATTCGATATGTATTCCTTCCGGAAAACTAAAATGGTGCGATGCATCACTATCACAAGTGCCAATAAAAGAATGAAACTGCTCAATAGTAGTATATTCTTTTTGATTGCTAAATTTATGCTGAAAAGAGCCATTTAGTGAATACGTAAAATGTATTGGATTAAAGCTGGAAGGATCTGATACCACTTTAGTGTCTTGCAAAAACACTAAGTTATATTCAATTAAGCTAACACCCCAATCAAAGGTCATTAGTCTAATGCATCCTTTGGCAAAATCGTTATCTAGATTCAAAGTGTATTCACCCCATTTTTGAGTGATATCTCCGCCAATTTGCTCTTTAAATTGCTTAATACTGTCTACAGTATTTTCCGCATTAATTTGGATGATTTTCATTTAATAATGTAGAATATAAAGCGTTTATTTTTAGTAATAATATCAAGGTAAAGATATATTAAAATTATGATACTAAATATAGCTAGATTATGTTAATGATTTCTTAATTACGTAAATGAGCTAAAATGCATGTGATGTGCGTTAATAGCTTTAGTTTTTTAGTGTTAATTTTATAGTATAACGCAGTAGTTCTTCCACGAGCTATACGTTTAGATAATAAACAACATATATCTTAAAATAAAATGTTGCTAATATAAAACCATTTAGAAATGAGCAATTACACAGATAGACTAGGAAACAGATTAAATGCTTTATTAGAGAAAAACTATGATGCCGAAAAAGGCTATAAAAAAGCAGCAGCAAATGCGAAACATATTGGACTAAAAAACTTTTTTAATAAAAAAGCACAGGAGCGATATGATTTTGGTCATGAATTAAAAACAGAAATTAAAGCCTTTGGTCAACCAGTAGAAAATGAAGGAAGTCTTACAGGAACAGCGCATAGAGCCTGGATGGATGTAATAGCTGCCTTATCAACAGATAACGATGAGTCGATGTTAGAAGAAGCTATTAGAGGAGAAAAAGCAGCTATAGCAGAATATGAAGAAGTTATCGAAGAAATAGGTTTGCCTTTAAATACTAAAAATATGCTTTACAATCAAAAAAGCCACATTGAAAAAGAACTTAGTACCATTAAAAGATTAGAAGATTTAAAATAAAAAGAAGACTTACCGGTTCATTAAAAAGGAAATGCCAATGCGGTATTTCCTTTTTTTTGGTAAAGTCTATAGAGCACGGATTTTTATCCATTGCATCAAGATGTTTAGTGGATTATTCTTTTATTAAAAATAAAAGTTATGTTTTATAAATTACGAAATACGGCTAGTCTAAAACAAATAGAGCAGGAGTTTGAAAAACAATTTGCATATCCTAAGGTATATAGACCTGTAAAAGTAATAAATGGATTTAAAGAGGCGTCTTTGCCTATTATAGCTATGGAAAAACCAGAGGTTATCGATTTTTCCATTTGGGGATTATTACCTACTGATTTTGAGGAAAACTGGGCCGTTTTTCAAAACATATCCAATACTTTAAATATAGATATTGAAAATATAAATGAAAAAGATCCATTTCTTTCGGAAGCTTTAAATAAAAGACGCTGTTTAATTATTGTAAACGGTTTTTATACCACATATATAAGTAAGGGGAAAATCAAATCTTTCCATGTTTTTAGAAAAAACAATGCGCCTTTTTGTTTGGCTGGAATTTATAATGAACTGGCAGATGGCTTTAAAACATGTTCTGTTTTTATAACGACAAGTAATAACGCCAATAGTAATTGGATACCAAGTTTTTCTGAAAAACAGCCTTTAGTACTTCAGAAAAAATACTTTGATTATTGGTTAGCGGAAGACAATATGTTTTCCGACTTAAAAGCCAGTATCCAAGATTTGGATGTTTCCGATTTCGAATCGGAAGTTATGGACCAAAAAATACTAGATACCTATGCGGTTTCTAACAACCAATTTTAATAAATACAGCAATATATTTAAAAGAGTTAATTTAATATTGGATACCGTTAAACTAATTCCCGAAAAAGAAGCATCTTTGATATAATGTAATGAGAGACATTACATTACTAATTTAAAACCAAAATAATATGTTACGTTACGCAATCATTTTTATCATTTTAGCAATAGTCGCCGGAATTTTTGGTTTCGGAGGAATATCTGAAGGAGCAGCAAGTATAGCAAAAATTCTATTTTATATTTTTATAGTACTCTTTGTTGTGTCCTTAATTACAGGAAGAAAAAAAATATAATTAATCCTTAATAAAATAAAATAAAACACGATGAGAAAATTAATTTATTCAGCAATATTAGTATTTACCATGTCTGCCGTTTTTACAAGTTGCAGAGAAGATAAAAAAGATAAAGTAGAAGACGCAATCGAAGATGTTGGAGATGGTATTGAAGATGCTACGGATGATATGGGAGATGGTCTTGAAGATGTAGGAGATGAAATAGAAGATGCAGTAGATTAATACTTGAAGTAATAGTATTGTCGGTAGTTTTTAATAATCAAAGAAAGGCAGTTTAATCCAGGATTTTACTGTCTTTTTTATTTAAAATATAATAATTATGGAATATGCAAAACATGAAATAGAATATATAAACGAATTAAAAGAAAAAGGATATACCAGTAATTTTAGGATGGTAGATGCACATTTAGTAGAACAAAATTCTAAGAAAAAATTCAAGCCAGAACAAATCTTTATTGATCAAGAAATGCGTTTTGAAGGAATGAGTAATCCGTCTGATGCCTCTATATTATATGCTATAAAGACAGATTCGGGTTACAAAGGAACTGTTCTGGCAAACTATGCTCCAACGGGCGATTTAGAAGTAGCAGAATTTTTTAAAGAAATACCTAAATCCAATATTAATACCAACTAATTCTCATTTGGTTTTTGAGGGTTTAGTCCGGCCGTATCGGGCTCTAAATGCTTTATAAAGTCGGTAGGCGTTTCTAATAGGTAAAACGAATTGTTAACCATTAAAATAGACCCTTTAAGTACTTCTGGGTTTTTATGTAAAACCTTAATCCAATCTTCATTGCTTAAGTGTATTTCTTTTTCGGAATATATTTTTGTAAAATCCGGATGGTTTTGATTTACCAAACTAGATAGTGTGGTATCTAGCGCTTCTGCAATCTCCATCCATTGTGTTCCCGTTAATTTTGTTTTAGACAAATCAATAGCCAAAATCTCTTTTTTTGAAGCGCTAACATAGGCTAAGGTTTGTTTTCCTAAAGAACTATTAGAACTGTAATATAATTTAATCATGTTTTTATGTTTTGAAATTATTCCCATTTGTTTTGCTTTTAGTTGAACTTATTTCTTAAAGTGTATTTATATTTCTTCGCTGTATTCCTTTTTATAAATCCGAACCATTACAAGAAATAAACTTAACAGTAACGGACCAAAAATTAATCCGATAAAACCGAATAATGGCACACCAATAATAACACCAATTAAAGTTATTAATGGATGTACGTTGTCTAGCTTTTTTATAACAAAAAGTCTAATTAAGTTATCTGTAGAACCAACAACGATGAGGCCATACAGCAGTATTCCCCAAGCTTCAAAAGCACCTCCATTAGCGTAGGTTAATATAAAAGCAGGTATAATACCTAACAATCCACCAACAAACGGAATCATAGAACCAATGGTAACCATGACAAACCAGAAGAACGGATTTTCTATTCCAAATATTAAAAACCCAATAAGAGCAACAATACCTTGAGCAATAGCAACTAGAGGGATTCCTAATGCATTAGAACGCACCATTACGTTAACATCTTCACCTATGATTTTTAGATTTTCTTTATTTATAGGGATATATTCAAACAAGCTTTCTCTTAATTTTCGTCTATTTGTTAACATATAAAAAAGTAAGAAATACATAATAAAGATGGCAATTGCGACTTCAAAAGTACTACCAGCAATACTTTGAAGTTTTTCGGAAACTAGAGTAGAAACCTGGGAGGCATCTATTTGAGAACTAATGTTGTATCCTAATGCGTTTTCAATTTTTTCGAGCTGTAATTTAATTGCATTGGTAACGCGTTCAGAATTTTCAGCAGCATTACTCACTTTATTTCCAAGCATAACTACTATTCCGGTAACTGGTAATAAAATACATATCACCGATAATATTAATAAAACGATAGCAGCAAGTTCTTTATTCCAACCTTTTTGCACCAATTTTTTCATTGGTTTCCGTAATAAAACATAAATGGTTATGGCACCTAAAACGCCTGAAAAATATGGTGCGATTTCTAATAAAATAAGGCTTGCTATACATATTATAATACATAATAGGAAGAGCTGGTTAATGACTTTATGGCTAATTTGCTTCATTATAAAATTAAATTATAGGTTTCGTTTTAACTATATTTAATATAGTTAATAAATAGATAGGTTGGCTATTTTTCAAAGGTATCTTTAAGTCTTAAAAAAGATTAATCGGTTTACATAACATATTAACTGTATTGCTAAATTTTAGCGGTTATCCATACACACCGATGGTAAATAGCCTAAATCCACATCCTATTTTTAGAAACATCAATAATTGTTATGAATAGATAGTAACTGTTGATAACTTAAACGTAAGGTTTCTATCAAAAATCCTACTTTTGTATACATAATATGATACTAAAATTATGTCGGATACAATAGAAAAAGTAAAATGCTTAATAATAGGTTCTGGACCTGCTGGTTATACAGCAGCAATCTATGCAGCTAGAGCAAATATGAAACCTGTTTTATACCAAGGAACACAACCTGGAGGACAGTTAACTACTACCAATGAAGTAGAGAATTTCCCTGGATATCCAGAAGGAATTACAGGACCAGCAATGATGATGGAGCTTCAAGCACAAGCAGAACGTTTTGAAACAGATGTACGTGATGGTTGGGTTACTAAAGTAGATTTCTCTGGAGATGTGCATAAAGTATGGATAAACGAGACGAAAGAGATTCACTGTGATACAGTAATTATATCTACAGGAGCTTCTGCTAAATACTTAGGATTAGATTCGGAACAAAAATATTTAAAGCTTGGTGGAGGTGTTTCTGCTTGTGCTGTTTGTGATGGTTTTTTCTACAGAAATCAAGAAGTAGTAATTGTTGGAGCAGGAGATAGCGCTTGTGAAGAAGCACATTACTTATCGAAGCTTTGTAAAAAAGTAACCATGTTAGTAAGACGTGATGAATTTAGAGCTTCTAAAATCATGGCCGCTCGTGTAGCAAACACCGAAAATATTGAAATTTTATTCAATACAGAAACGGAAGAAGTTTTAGGTGACGGACAAGTAGTTACTGGCGTGCGAGTTTCAAATAATAAAACTAAGGAAACCACAGATATTCCTGCAACAGGATTTTTTGTTGCTATTGGTCACAAACCAAACACAGATATCTTTAAAGGCTTTTTAGATTTAGATGAAACGGGTTACATTATTAATGCAAAACCTGGAACATCGAAAACAAATGTAGATGGTGTTTTTGTATCTGGAGATGCAGCAGATCATGTATACAGACAAGCGATTACAGCAGCAGGAACTGGTTGTATGGCAGCATTAGATGCAGAACGTTATTTAGCAGCTAAAGATTCTACTTTTGAGGTTAGTACTTCAAACTATAACTAGATAAAAATATTTTATTTCTAAATAAATACAAAAAAGCCGAAACGGATGTTTCGGCTTTTTTATGTTAAAAAAGGTATTGTATACTCGCTTTTATAAAGGTGCATCGGAGATGTTCGTATCCGTTTCCTTTTGTTCTATTGGCGTCTTATTATATTTTTTATGTTGTATTTTTTTCTTTTCTAAAATCTCATAAAATTTTTTATGTGAGATTTTTAAGTCTTTAGTTATCTCACGAACTTTCTTTGTTCCTTTTTTATACAGTTTTAAATTCTCGTTTACTTTTTTATTGAAATAATAATCTTTCAGTTTTTCAACGATCTGTAATTCGGTCAAGTTGGATGTTTGCGCGTAGTTTTCTAATTCCGTGATGATTGGCGATAACTTATTTTTCATAGGGATTTTTTTAACGTTTTTGATCCAAGAATCAAAACCTATTTCTGCTGTTTCGATTCACGTTTGAGTTACCAATTTAGTAAATAAAAAACGGAAAAGAAAATCTGTAAAGATTTTTAGAAGTGTAAAAGCGTTGCGTAATTCGTTTTATTCGGTTTGTTTACGGGTAGCTTTTAGCTTATTATTCAAGCCTTCAATGAATGTTTTACGTTTTATTAATTCTTCAATACTACTTTCAAATGTTTTAATATTATGCAATTTTGGAAACGCGATTTTTCGCTTTGCAATAGAATTCGAGACCAGAATATTTACATAATTATAAGTCAAAATCAATTTTTGAAGAAAGTCTGTCTTTGTAATCTTTAAACCAATTTTTTCTGCTGTTCTTGCATTTAGAATATAGGTAGTTCCTTTTATTCTTACGGAAGTGTTATCGGTCGCTTCACAAGCTTGGATGAGGTTTAAAATTCCTTCTAGATACTTTTGAAGAATAAAATTTGTTCTTTGTTTTCCGCTGAAGGTTTTATCTATAACAAAAACATAATCAAATAAGGAGCCGCCATGAATTACGATGGTTCCTTTATTTTCTTTTTCGGTAATAAGCAGGGAAGAATAGTAAATCAGTTTTCCTTTTTTTGTCATGGCAGGAACATCAAAAAAGGGCGCAATTATAGAAAGTGTTATAATTAGGCATAGAAATATTAAGAAATAAAAGCCGCTTAAAAGGCATAAGAGCAAAATCAGTAAATTAAAAACTACTGCGGCAATTGCAATTTTAAATTGAATACGATTTTGTTCTTTTTGGGATTTGGAGTAAAATCTATGCTTCATTTTATAGTATTGTCCTAGCGTTTGCTTCTAATAAATATGTGGTAAGCAAAAGTAAAATATAATTCCGAAGGATTTTGATTAACGGACTAATTCGTTAGTTTTTGGATTCATTTGCTTCTAAAACACGTAATATATTTCCGCCTAGAATTTTATGAATATCTTTTTCGCTGTATCCTTTTTCGGTTAAAGCTTTCGTAATTAAAGGATATGCGGTAACGTCATCCAATTGTTTTGGCGGTAAAAAGATACCGTCAAAATCAGAACCTATACCAACATAGTCTGCACCAACTAAATTAATAATGTATTCCAAGTGCGCAATTACTAGATCAAATGGCGCTTTTAATGCTTCCGATTCTTCAGGGTATTTTAGATATATGGATTCTTCAGCGAGGTATGCATTTACACCCAACTGACGCAAAGAATCTATTTCGGTTTGATATTTTTCAATAAATGCATCCTCCCTTTTTTTTGTGGTTGGATCTATAAAACCAGAATTGAAATTAATTTGAATAACGCCACCATTTTTTGCAATCGCTTTTATTTGTTCATCTTTTAGGTTTCGTGGATGCGGACAAATATTATAAACAGAGCTATGGGAAGCAATAATAGGTTTTGTAGTGGTTGCAATAACGTCATAGAACGTTTGTTCACCAACATGGCTAACATCTACCAGCATTCCTAAGGTATTCATTCTATTAATGATTTTTTTACCAAAATCCGTAAGACCTTTGGTTTTTAAATCTTTGTTTTTTGTTTCATCCGATGCGCTAGTTGCCCATGATGTAGAATTATTCCACGTAAGTGATATATAGCGAACACCGCGATCAAAGAGTGCGTCTATTTTATTTAAATCATCTTCTATTTGATGTCCTCCTTCCACACCAATCAATGCCGCTATTTTGCCCTGATGTACAGCTTTTAAAAGTGCTTCGGTATCGGCAACTTTTACTATTTTATTTGGATTCCTTTTAATTACGGCATCCAAACTGTCTATTTGTATATTGGCAAAATCATAAGGATCTATTTGGTTACCATCGCTCCACACCGAAAAGAATTGAACATCTAATCCGCCTTGTTTCATGCGGTTCAAATCACTATGCGTTTTACCTTTTAAATCGGCATCTATAAGAAACCCTTTTTCCATGGTTTGGAGTAGAATATCATTATGGGTATCTACAAATATGGCTTGGTTGTGAATTTCTTGAAAAGTTTTGGTTGTATCTTTAATAGTTTTGGTTGCAGAGGTGTTTTCTTTAGAATGATTACAGGATAATAAAACGAAAAATAGTAGTGCTAAATATTTCATGTTATTGAATTTATGGTTTGCGTTTTGCAGTTTTACTTGATGATTTTTATTCTAATAATGCTACAAGTTAACGAATACCAAATTGTTTCACCTCGGTTTTAGGTTGTAATTGCTTTAATGTCAGCTATCTCCGTTTTTTTTTTATGACTAGTTTGGAATAAAGGTGCCGCAGCCTTCTAGAGAAACTCTTGTTTGTTTGGCATGAAGAAACAGGTTTGCTGTTTTTTCTTGTAATTTGGCTAAGGTCCATTTCTTTTTAATCTCAGCCTCGATACGCCAACCTTTTAGGAAAATTAGCGTTGTGGTTTTTTCAATGCTATGTGGTATATTTTCGTTAGATAATGCTTTAGAAAGAAGTTCTGTGTTCTCTTTCTGCGTTGCATAGAAGTGAAAACGGACAACGAATTGCGTTTCTAAATCTATGCCGTTTTCTTCCCAAATCTGCCACATTTTTTCATTTCGTTTTAAGTGGGCATTGTATTCCGATTTATTAGTCATTCGTGCTATTTTTGAAATGCTTGAAACTGTTATTATGAAAGCGTTTTTAATTTTCGTAATACTCTTTTAACACTATGTTTTTGTCTATAGTACGTCTTTTTAATTCCTTTAAAATATAGTATCTATGCATAAAACCACACAATACAACTATTCTTTTACCTGCATTTTGTTCTGAAATGGTCATTATATTTTTGGCCATTGTTTGGTTTCTTAAATCCCAAAAGTCTGCCCAAAGTTGGTAACCATCTCTATAACTTATTTTTTCTCCATTTGGTTTTGTTACAAACCTATTAGCAAATTCCTCTCGCGCATTGGTAATTTTTGGAATCCTTTGGTATTGTTGAAATTGACGATACGCACATAAACTATCTCCTTTTGCGTTATTCCACCCTTTTGGGTTCTTGGCTGCGATTACTATTATAGGATCTAAGGCGTCTTGGTAAGCCTTAAAAATCTCAGATTCGGAGGCGGTTAATAGATTGGCTTGATATAAACTATCCACTAACTTTAGTGTTAATCCATCTGTTGGTCGCATGCCGTGGTCTATTCGATATGGATTTCTACCTTCAAATTCAAATGGTCTTAATTTAGTTGTTGGGTATTTTAATCGATATTTTTCAGAAGCTATAAGTTCATTTTCTCTGACTGCTTTCAATTTAAAATCAGCAGTGAATTTAGTGGAATCCAATTCGAGTAATATGAGGTCTGGTTTTACTTTTTCTAAGATATTAAAAAGAATTTCCGAATTAAAATTAGGTACCGGTTTATGCTGTGTTCCAATAACAATAATCTCCGTCTTACTTTCTGTTTTTTTCTTCGTTTTACAAGAACAGAATGTTATTACTACTAGTAGTGCGAGCAGGTTTTTTTTCATTTGATTTTACTTACGATGAAGGTGTTTTGAAATGTTTTGTTGCGCGGTTAAGCAGCGCCTTTAGTAATTAATTATACTGGTTGTTATGCATCGTTTTATTTCTTTTCTGTCTTTTTATAAATCCACTCCATTAAAAAACAAAACGCAATAATGGCTATCGAAATTATAACGCCAATGGTGTTGGAACTGTATTGCTGATTAATTAAGATAATTGTAGCAATCATGCATAAAACAAAACCTACTAATGGTATTATTTTATTACTGCCTGTTTCATTAGATAATCGATACCCAACAAGATTAACTACACCAAAAATGAGTAGAAAGCCAACGCTACCAGCAGTAGATATGCTTTCTAGTTTAAGCAGGTTTACTAAGATTAACGTCGCTATTGCTGTAATCATTAAACCAATGGGCTGATTCCAAAGCTTTGCTAAAAAGTGATGTGGTAGTTCATCGTCTTCGGCAATTTCATAATTAACTTTACTTCCTCCGTAAAGAGAAGCGTTAATTGCTGAAAATGTTGAGATTAATGCAGCAACGGTAATGATAGAAAAACCAATTTTACCCAACATAGGTTTTGCCGCTTCTGCTAAAACATAATCTTGTGCGGTTGCAATTTTTGCAAATGGAAGCGAGCCAATAGTTACAAAAGCAATAATGATATATAATACAATCACGAAAATCACAGAATAGTAATAGGCTCTTGGTATATTTTTTTCGGGATTAATGATATCAGGTGCTGCATTTGCAATAAGTTCAAATCCTTCATAAGCTACAAAAATAACCATACCACCAGCAAATAATTTAATAGGTGCTTCCCATTGTGAAACGGCGAGTTGGGCTACATTTGGATTACCAATTAAACCATAAGCACCAATGAAAATAAAGGAAATTAAAATAACCAATTTGATAATTACGGCGTAAGATTCTATTTTACCAACCACAGCAATACTATAATAGTTAATCGCTGTAGCTAAAATAATTATAGCACTTGCATACAGGTGCGAATCTATTGTTTTGTCATGGGTTAACTCGAATAAATTAGGAGCATAAGATCCAAATGCCGAAGCGTAAAGGGAAAGCATAATAATATAACTTATCCACAAAAGATTATTAATGCCGCCACTAAAGATTGTTTTACCGAAACCTTGGTTTATAAATTTAACAGTTCCTCCTCTGTCGGGATACTTTTTAGAAAGCTTTACATAACTGTAAGAAGTTATTAATGCTAAAATACCAGCGAATAAAAAAGCTATCGGTGTTCCGCCTTTGGCTAGTGATACTGCAAGTCCGAGTACTGCAAAAATTCCACCACCAACCATTCCTCCAATTCCGATGGAAATAGCTTCTTTTAAACCTATTTTTTTATTCATAGTATCCGATTTATTTTCTTCCATACTTCTTGTATCCATTGATTTGGAACGTTTTTGTGGATCATTTTTTGTGTGGACCGGAACTAAGTTAACAAAAGAAAACTAAGCATGTGGGGAATTTGTAGGGTTTTCCGAAAAGAAAAGGATATAACAATTAATAATGCATGTTGTTGGCTATAATTAGACTCAAAATGATATTTCCTCTTTTATCTGATTATTTTTACTTTCCGTTTCTAAAGTTTCCTTGAATTCATTTGAGGAAATCTTTTTTATATGATCTTCATTAAATTCATTCTGGAAAGACATATGTATGAATATACTTAATAAAGTCACTATATTTAGAAAGAATCCAATCATTAGAAATATCGGCTTTTTACTAATAAAATCCAAAATGAAATTGTCTCCGTAATAATTAATACATTCGATAAAAATGGATAGAAATAAAGCTAAAATAATAGCCGCTTTCCCATTTCGTTTAAGATTAATTTTTATTCTGTTTTTATAATATATTTTTCCCATTCTTATCTTTTTAGGGGTTCATATATTATAAACTATTAAATCAAATTATTGTTATTTTCTATTTTTTTAGTAATTATTTCCAACTCCTAATACACCCAATTTAAAGGTTTTAAGAGGTGATAGTTCCTTTTAAAGATAAAAAAAACCGAAATTAAGTTTCGGTTTTTTATTAATATTCTCAAAATACATACAGTTTGACATTACTATTCAATCTATAAGTAGTTGCTACATTTCCTTTTTATGCAAAGTAGACGTGTTTTTAAAAGCATTTATTATGATTTTAGGATCTCCATAAAGGTATACATCACTAGTTCCAGAAGTTTCTAAAGTTAAATCATTTACCACATGTATTGTTGCATCACTAGAATCTTCAATAACAAGGTTGCAGGTATTTACGGTAAGGTTCTTTGCCGAAAAATCGGATGAATTTATGGTAGTCAATTTCATGTGTTCTACATCACCTTCCATTTTAGCATAAGCACCTTGGTACATATCTACTTGTAAACTATCTGTTTCTATTAAAGCTTCGGTTTTACTGCTTTCGTTAAGTTCTATAATCACTTTATCGCTTTCAATATTAAGTTTCGATTTGGAACTGATACCAAAAGTAGATTTGTTGTTGTTTGTAAGCGTAAAGCTTTTGTTTTTAATGTTTAAAAAGGCTTTGGCATAATCGTTAATTTTTAAGGTTAACGAATCATTTTTTAACGTATTGGCAGCACTTACTTCGGCATCCTCATTGACTTCTATATTGCGAAGTGCTTTTGTAATATTTACAACAATTTTTAATCGTTTACTAGATTGAATTTTTGCGGAAGTACTAAAACTTAGCACGCTATCTTTTACAGAAAATTGAATAATATCATGTAAGTTTTCGTCGGTTTCAATTTGCACGGAAGCTGCATCGCTTTGGATGAGTTCTATTTCAAATTTTTCACCAAAAGTAATCGTGTTAAAATCGTCTATAATGGTTTCTATGGTAGTAACATTTTTATTTCCTTTTACTTTTTCTTGAGCAAATCCTGTTCCTACAAGCATGGCAATACATAGCGTCAAGAGTCCTTTTTTAAACATTTATTTAGTAGTTAATTATTGTATATACAAATATATGCAAAAACCATCCCAAACTTGATTGTCAAGTCTAAAATGGTTTTATTTTGGTGCTAAAAACGTATTAGCAAAAACTGGTTGGTTGGTTATTGTTTATTAATACTACCCGAAACACCATCGCTTTTTTCTATAAATTCTGGATTGCCATAATAGGTAATATCGCCACCGCTAGAGGCTTTAGCGTATAATTCCTTTTGTGTGTTCACTTTTATTCCTGCGCCACTTGTTGCTTTTACATGCGATGCGTTGGTTTTTAAATTTTGTGCTTCAATATCGCTTCCGCTAGTGGCATGCGCAGTTAGCGAATTTGCTTTTCCTCTTAATACTAAGTCGCTTCCGCTTGTTGATTTACATTCTAAGGTTTCTACATGAATATCTAAATCCATATCACTTCCACTTGTGGTGTTCAGTTCTAAATGATTTGCAGTAATAGTATTTATCGAATATACATCGCTTCCGCTGGTCGCTGTAATACTAGAAATATCTTTAAAGGATAGCATTATTTTTTTGGATGCTGCGTTACCTATGTTTTTATCTGCATAAATTCTTAAGGTACCATTTTCAACTTCCGTAAAAATAAGCTCATGAAGGTTTTGATCTGCTTCTACAGTTAATTTAGTGCTTTCGCCTTGGGTTAAATAAAGATCTAAACCATGACTTACTTTAATAGCGGTAAAAGTACCTTCTATATTTCTGTTTTCTGTGGATACATTTCCTGTTCCTTTAACGCCGTTGTTAAAATTAACATCAAAATTACAAGACATAAATAACAAGCTCATTAGCATTGTTATAATGATTTTGGTTAGTGTGGTCATAATAGTTCGTTTTTTGATTGATTAAATAATACTTCAAATATTATATTTTTTGTTAGTGATTAATAACTTAAATATCTGAATTGTTGCTTTTTATAGATGAATTGTTTTTATAATTACATTTTATGATCGTAGCTTAATACTCTTTTTATTTTCCAACCAAGTTCGTCTTTAATCCATACATGAGTGAACTTAGCAATACTACCTTTGCTTTCAGGGTTTCCATTTACAGATTCAAAAAATTTATGTTCTCCCTTTTGAATAGCGCCATAAAGTGCTCCGTTGTTATAAAGCGGAAACACTTCTAAACTACCTGCAACAAGTTCACGTCTAGATTTTGTTGGATTTGAAACACTGCAAAGACCGTTGGTAATGCCTTTCATAAATGCGTCTTTAGACTCCATTAGACCCGATTTGTCATGATAAAATTCAAAGTCTTCTGCAATTAATTTTTCAAACGGACTTATGTCACATTGATTGAATCCTACGTTGAATAGTAAGCTATCGTTTGTTTTTAGTGTCAAGAAAAGCTCTGATGTTTCTGGTACTTGCGCCTTAGTTTGCAAGAAAAAGAATAACAAGTACATGAATACAATTATTTTATTATACGGTTTCATATTAATTGTCGTCTGAGTTTATTTGAATCCCATCTTCATCTATATGTACTTTTACGTCATTGGTATTTCCTCGAACACCATTTTCGTCGATTTTTAGATTAGAATCCTTCGTTTTGATTTCTAGACCATCGTTATTAATATTAATACTTCCTTCGTCATCATTAACATTTATTTTGATTTTATAGTCTTTTTCGTCTTCCTCTTCGTCGTCTTGCGGACAATCTAAACAGGTTGCTTCGTCTGTAGTTATTTTAAAATAATGTCCAGCATCTCTATACGTAACCAAGTTGTTGTTAGATGTGTAATAATTTAAAACAGACCTTGTATTCTTGTTTAATTTGAGAACCGTTCCTTCTGGTATATATAAGGTTAGATTAACCTCTTGATCGCTAAATTTGTTTTTTGCATCGGTTGTTAAATACTTATTTAATTGAAAGGTATTGTTAACTAGTGCATACTCATAATTTATGTTTTCGGCACGTTCTTTAGCGGTTTGAAAACTTCTACCATCTGCATTTTTTTCCACATGTAAAGTGGCTATAGAATCTTCAGTAGATCTAATAGTTAGTCTAATGTCTGAAGAATAGATGGTTTTTTCATCATTATCTCCGTAGGCTAAGTAAAAAGAATTTCCACTTTTATGCATACTTTTATTGTACGCATTGTTGTCCATCATTTTAATAGTTAAGGTATCCTTTGCGATGATGTTATATACTTCTTTTTCGTTCACTGCAGCATCAAATGCATGTTCTGTAGCTTGTGTCACACCAATAACAACTAATCCAATTAGCGCCATTAACCATAAACCTAGTAACGAGAATTTTGCAATATTACCAATAGATCTCAGGTTGTTAATCAGAATTTTTAAGCCTAGATAGAAGACGAAGAAAAACGGAATTCCAATGGCGAATAAAGCCAAAAGCGAAACGAGCCAAACTGGAGTTCCTGCAGCATTTGCAGTATCTACAATATCAAATCCAGGAACGTTTATCGCATCCGAAATACCAACGGTAAACATACCTATTATTAATCCGATTAATGCCGAAGCACCAATGATGATAAGAATAATCCCTATGAATTTTGCGGCTACTTTTAAGAAAAACATAAAAATAGCTCCAATAGTGTCAAAGAACGAAGTGGATGTCGATTTTAAGGAGTTACTTTTTTTTTTAAAGTCTATATTTTTCGCAGCATCACTAACCGAATCGGAGACGTTTTTTGCAACATCGGAAACCGTAGAAATACCATCCTTAATTTTCTTTTCAATATTACTAATGTTAACAGGTTCGCCTTTCATCATTAGTTTGTCACTTGTAGTAACAGCTTCTGGAAGTAAAATCCATAATAAGATGTATAATAAAACTCCTGTTCCTGCACCAAATATTAATAGAATCCATATTAAACGAATCCAAATAGCGTCGATACCAAAATAATGAGATAATCCAGCCGAAACACCACCAACATAAGAGTTGTCTGTATCTCTAAAAAGCTTTCTAGTAGCGGTTCTTTCGTTAGAATATTGCTTTGGTTCATCTTCAAAGATTTCATCGTCTACAATGTAATCTTCTGGTTGTCCCATGATAGTAATTACATCATCTACTTCTTTAATACCAATAACTTGCTTGTCGTGTTTTACACGCTCGTTAAAAAGTTCTGCGATTCTTGCTTCAATATCTGAAATGATTTCAGAACGACCTTGAGAGTCTGTAAACGAACGTTTAATAGCCTCCAGATAGCGCTGTAATTTTGTATATGCATCTTCATCAATATGAAAAAATATACCTGCTAAATTTATGTTGACTGTTTTATTCATTTTTCGTTGTTTTTTGTCTGGTTACTATATTCACTGCGTTTTGTAATTCGTTCCAAGTAGTGGTTAATTCTTTAAGAAAAAGTTTTCCTGTTTCTGTTAAACCATAATACTTTCTTGGCGGTCCTGAGGTAGATTCTTCCCATCTGTAATTGAGAAGTCCTGCGTTTTTTAATCTAGTAAGTAATGGGTAAATGGTTCCTTCTACTACTAGCAATTTAGCGTCTTTTAGTGTGCCTAAAATTTCTGCTACATAGGCATCTTCATCTTTTAAGACAGAGAGTATGCAGTATTCTAGAACACCTTTTCGCATTTGTGCTTTTGTGTTTTCTATCTTCATAGTTTCCTTTTAATTTTGTTATAACTGTTCATTTTTTGATGGATGTGATGGTTGATTTGTAATTATGTAAATAACGAGTGATTAGTTCGTGTGAAATTATTTTAAAAAGTGGATAGTTAAAGGGTATTTAAACAATTCGCCATCTCTTGCTGTTAAACTTGCTTTGATTATAAAAACAAGTTCTAATAGGAAAGCTATAATTGCTAATCCTGCAAAAGCACCTCCTATATATAATAGCGGAGAAGGTTTGTCTAAATTGATGCTAATGTTTTCAAAAGCATTAATATCTATAAAGTCGATTTGCTTAAAAATATTAAAGATGAAAAACGGAACCGTTAACAATCCTATTATAATACTATATAGTAAAATACTAATCTGAAAATTAATCGCTTGCTTACCATGTGCGTCTACAAATTCCGATTTATCCTTATTCGCAACCCAAAGTATTATCGGACCAATAAAATTACCTAATGGAATTATAAACCTAGAAAAGGTAGATAAATGGATAAAAGTTGCAATGTTTTTTTGATGGTTATTTGCCATGATATAAAAGTATATAATAGTTTCTTATACAAATATATGTCTTTAAAAAGGTATTATGTTACGCATAGTACTAAAAATTAACAAAATTTTAACAAATTGGATTGTCATTTTTTTTCGATATTTTTGAGGAAACTAAGATAAAAATGAAGCTAACACCAGGAAAGATAAATACGTTCAACCTACTTAAACTACCTTCTGTTTTTTTTACAGGAATTCGTGTAAAAACTATTGATGACAGGTCTTGTACCGTATCTGTTAAACATAGATGGATCAATCAAAATCCTTTTAAATCGTTGTTTTGGGCTGTGCAAGGTATGGCTGCCGAGTTAACAACAGGGGCTTTAATGATGTCGAAGATTCAAGACAGCGGAAAAAATATTTCGATGCTTGTTACAACTAATAATGCAACTTTTACAAAAAAAGCAACGGGCAGAATCACCTTTACTTGCGCCGATGGTAATAAAATTGATGCTGCAATGGTTAAAGCTATAGAAACTGGAGAAGGGCAAACCATCTGGATGCAGTCTATAGGTACAAATACCGATGGCGTAGTCGTTTCTACGTTTAATTTTGAATGGTCTATTAAAGTGAAAAAGAAGTAAACAGTATACAGTATTCAGATTATTATACTTACGCTCACTGAGAAAATGGTAGACAATTAAACCTTTGTGAATCTCTGTGTAAGCTCTGAGTACCTCTGTGTAACAAACTTTTTACATGTGAAATTTTGTAACAAAACGAAACGAACAACAACTCATAGACATTATTAATACATAAACTTATAAAAATGACAGCACACGAAATAGATTACCGAATTTACGGAGAAGAAATGCAATATGTGGAGATTGAATTAGATCCTCAAGAAGGCGTAGTGGCAGAATCCGGGAGTTTTATGATGATGGATGATGGCATTAAAATGGAAACCATTTTTGGTGATGGTTCTCAAAAAGACACCGGATTTCTTGGTAAAATTTTAGGAGCAGGAAAACGTATTCTTACAGGTGAAAGTTTGTTTATGACCGCCTTTTATAATGATTTAACTGGTAAGCGTAACGTGAGTTTTGCATCTCCGTATCCTGGAAAAATAATACCTATAGATTTAACTGAGTTTGGCGGAAAGTTTATTTGTCAGAAAGATGCCTTTTTATGCGCAGCTAAAGGTGTTAGTATAGGAGTGGAGTTTTCTAAAAAACTAGGAAGAGGATTATTTGGTGGTGAAGGTTTTATTATGCAAAAACTAGAAGGTGATGGTATGGCATTCGTGCATGCTGGAGGTACCATGGCTAGAAAAGAATTAAAAGCAGGACAAACCTTACGAGTAGATACGGGTTGTATTGTTGGTTTTGACCAAACCGTAAATTATGATATTGAGTTTGTTGGCGGTATAAAAAATACGGTCTTTGGTGGTGAAGGTTTGTTCTTTGCAAAACTAGAAGGCCCAGGAACCGTATTTGTACAATCTTTGCCTTTTAGCAGATTAGCCGGAAGAGTTTTAGCTACGGCACCACGATCTGGAGGTGCTAGTAAAGGAGAAGGTAGTATTCTTGGGGGGATTGGAGATCTTTTAGATGGCGATAATAGGTTTTAGTTAATAAAGATTCTGTGTTAAAGTTTTGTTTAAATAGAAATGCAATGCACTTTTTTTACTATATTTAATCAAAATAAAAATATATACAGCCTATAGAACATTTCTACTTTTTATTTACAACTAAACCTAATTAAATTATGGCAAGAGCAATGTTTGAGTACACTAAAACGGTACTTAATAAAGTAAGTTTTGATGCTAGTTTGTTTTGTAAAGAAGTGCAAAAAGCTATTAATAGATTATTACCTTATGAAATTGAGGAACTTAAAATATTTATAGAATCACTTGTAAAGCAAAACCCAGAGCTAAATCAATGTTTGATATATTTAAAACCATAAAAAAAAGCGACATACATGTCGCTTTTTTTTTTGTTTTTAACAGCAAGTTTATTATAATTCTAGTCTAAATAAATATATTTGCTAAAATTTTTATTCTGAAAAAAGTATTTATATTCATATTGCTATTTGCATTCGCGTTTAAGCCAATGTATTATGTAGGTCAAGTACTGTACTACGAGCTTAATATTGATTATATTATAGATACCTATTGTGTTAATAAAGACAAACCAGAACTACAATGTAATGGTAAATGTCATTTAGCAAAACAACTACAACCAGTTTCTAACGATAATAATAGTAACGATGCTATTTCTAGTTTAGTAGAAGCTTTTACATTTGTTTATTATAACGAATATCCTTCCATGGTATTTCGTACTGTTTTCTTTTTAGAAAGCAGAGAAGCATCTTTTTTCCACACGAATAACTATGTCTATTCTTTTGCGCATAGTCATTTCAAACCTCCAATCGTATAATTTTATTTTTTAGAATTAGACTTTTATAGTCTTTACCAAATCAACTTTTAAATAGTATTTAAGCGCGTTTCTGTGTATAAGAAACTTTGCTAAAACTAGTAGTTTACTAGATGTACTATTTATGATTTTTTGGTGCAAATCAACAATTCACAAAATTAAAATAATACAAAATGAAATTATTAAAATATACATTTGCGTTCTTAGCATGCGCAGCAATTACTTCTTGTTCCTCCGATGATGACAATAACAATTCAGAAGACTTAACAGGGCAAACAGGAGAAGTAACTCTAAAATTTGACAACGGCGTAGGAGATCAAGACTTTATCTTCGGAACAACCTATAACAAATCTAACGACGAATCTTTTCAACTAGAAACTTTAAAATATATTATTAGTAATGTACAATTTACAGATAGCGAAGGAAATACCTTTATGTATCCTGCAGAAGATAATGTGTTTATAGTAGACGAAACCGATGGGAATAATGCAGGTGAAATCTATATTACTTTAAACAATGTAGATGCTGCAGATTATGTTTCGGTAAGCTTTGGTGTTGGTATAGATCAAGATCGTTTTGCGCTTGGTGCAGACGGACAAGGAGATTTTTTAGATGAAGCATCCGATGAAGGAATGATGTGGAGCTGGGCTTCCGGTTATAAATTTATTAAATTAGATGGTACATTCTCTACAAGTACACTTATAGACGAGCCATTAAACGTACACATGGGAAGTGTAGGTACTGCATTAGATAATTACCGCGAAGTAACTTTAGCTTTTCCAAATACCGTATTAGTAAGAGACGATGCTTCACCAGAAGTTCATATTAAAGCAGATATAGCAAAAGTATTTGATGGAGCTACAACTGTGAATTTTGCAGATGGTTATGACCAAGTGCATACAGACGTAAATGAAACGCCTATTATCGCAGATAATATAAACACGATGTTTTCTGTACACCACGTACACAACGATTAATTAGTAACTAAAAATCAAGGGAAGCAATGTGGCTTTCCTTGATTTTACTAAACACATAAAATATGAAAAGAATACTTCTTTTTTTATTCGTGTGCTTTCTTGTTTTGTCGTGTAATAAAGATTCCGAAACAGAAGTATACGTCCCCGTTCCCATACAAGTAGAATGGCCAGAAAATTTTCCAGAAATGGCATATAACCTAGATAATAATCCGCTTACAGAAGCTGGTTTTGAATTAGGTAAAGATTTGTTTTACGAAGGCAAACTGTCTTCCAACGGTGCAATAGCATGTGCTTTTTGTCATGAACAAGCTTTTGCATTTACACATCACGGACATAATTTAAGTCATGGTGTAAATGGAGGTGTCGGTTTTAGAAATGCACAGCCTATTCAAAACATGGCTTACCAAACTTCCTTTATGTGGAATGGATCTGCTTCACATCTAGATTTGCAACCTATTATACCTATTACTAGCGAAATAGAAATGGGAGAAACTTTGAGTAATATTATTGAAAAGTTAAGCGCAGATAGTGAATATCAAGAAAAATTTGAAAGGGCTTTTGAAGATGGTGAAGTAAGTACCGAAAACATGCTGAAAGCACTATCACAATTCATGGTTATGATGGTTTCTTCAAATGCTACTTACGATAAGTATGTTAGACAAGAAGACAATGTTACCTTATCTACAATCGAATTGGATGGCTTAAATACCTTTCAACAAAAATGTACTTCCTGTCATGCAACAGATTTGTTTACCGATCAAACTTTTAGAAATAACGGTCTACCAGTAAATCCTTTATTGAATGATACCGGACGCTATGAAATACTTGAAGATCCTAATGATTTATACAAGTTTAAAGTACCAAGTCTAAGAAACGTTGCCGTTTCCGGACCTTATATGCATGATGGACGATTTGCAACTTTAGAAGTGGTTTTAGATTTTTATGATGCTGGAGCTGTAGATAACGGTAATGTAGATCCATCGCTTTTAAGAGAAGATAATACTTATGGTATCACGCTTAACGATTACGAAAAAGAAAGTTTAATCGCTTTCTTGAAAACATTAACAGATAACGAATTTTTAGAAGATGAACGTTTTGCAGAATATTAAAACAGGAATACTACTACTTGCATTGGTACTTTTACAAACCAATATGGTACAAGCACATACGATAAAAAAAGTATGCACGCATGACGAACCATTTAAAGTGTATTGTGATTTATGTGGATGCTCCACAAGTAGCGGAAGCTTTGGTTTTGGGACCTTAAGCAATGCTAATTTTGTTGGTGTACGATACATATATCAAAATTTTGAGTCTAGAAACGGTATTTTTGAAAACTCCCCAACCAGTAAAGAAAGTTTTAATACCTACCAATTGTGGGCGCAAATACCAATTAATAATTCTTTTTATGTTAGTGCTAATTTGCCATATCAAGATTTAACTAGAAACTTTAATAATGCGAAGGAAAACATCAACGGTTTAGGAGATGCAAGCGTTATTGGTTGGTTTAAATTACCATTTTATAAAAAACAGCATACCGATAAAGTCGATTTTAATATCGATCGTGAAGCTTCCGGGCATTCTTTACAATTTGGTTTAGGTATAAAATTACCAACCGGTAAATTTGAAGAAAGCTTGACAGATAATATAAATCCAGGTTTTCAAGTAGGAACCGGAAGTGTAGATGGGATTTTTTCTCTAGGTTATAATTACGGTGGAGACAAATATGGTGTAAATACTCTTTTTAGTTATTACTTAAAAGGCGAAAATAAAAACGATTACCAGTTTGGGAATCAGTTTAGTTATGCAACTAATCTATATCGTGCATTTGCAACAGAAAAAATGAATATCATGCCATTTGTTGGTGTTTCTGGAGATGTATATAAAAAGATTACGCAGTATGGTGAAACCTTAGAAGACACCGACGGAAACATTTTAAATGCTTCTATTGGATCGGAATTAGCCATCGATAAATTTATTTTTGGTGCCAGTTATACGTTACCAATTAGCCAGAGTTTATTTGGTGATAATGTAGAATCTAAACAGCGTTTGTCTGTGTATGTGAATTTTGCCTTGTAGGATTTCTACTGAATTTTATATAAAAACAGATTGTGTATGCAGTCTGTTTTTTTTAGTTTGGAATGTTTCTGATAGCTTACTAATTCATTCAGAATATTACCACACTATTTCCACACATTTATTTTAAAGAACTATATCTTTGCAGCATGCAATCTAAAATCCTTTTTATTACACCTCCTTTTACGCAGTTAAATACCGCGTATCCTGCAACTGCTTATCTTAAAGGGTTTTTAGAAAAACACGAGATCTCAGTTACCCATTGCGATTTAAGTATCGAACTTTTTACTTCTGTTTTTAGAAGTGATTTTCTACGAGCAATTTTTCAGGAAGCTATCGATTTGGAGAATTATCAGTATCCAGAAATGAGCAAAAGAAAGGACTTGTATATTTCTAGAGTAGATGTGGTACTTGCATTTCTTCAGAAACAAGATATTAAAACGGCTAAAAAAATCTTAGAAAAAGGTTTTTTACCATTAGGGCATCGTTTATCTAAAGTAAATACGACTATTACATGGGAAGCAGGAGAAATAGGAGTCATCGATAAAGCAAAGCATCATGCAACGCTTTTTATTGAAGAGATTGGCGATTTTATTCAAGCCAATGTCGATGAGTTTTTTGCCTTTACAAAATATGCCGAGCAAATTGCGACTTCGGCAAGTAGTTTTGATCAACTAGATACTTTTTTGAGTTATCAACCTACAATTATAGAAGAGGAAATGCTAGATATTCTAGTCGCGCAAATCGAAGAACATACACCTGTTTTAGTTTGTTTTACGATTCCTTTTCCTGGGAATTTATTCGCAGCATTACGTTGTTCGCAGTTTATCAAACAACTTTTTCCAGATATACATGTGGCTTTTGGTGGCGGATATTGTAACACCGAATTACGTACGCTGGAAGATCCTAGAATTTTTGAATTTGTAGATTTTATTTCCCTAGATGATGGCGAAGGTCCTTTGCTGAAAATAGTCCGATATCTAGAGGGTAAAGTGGATGCTAGTGAACTGGAGCGAACCTTTGTTCTAGAAAATGAAGCAGTGGTGTACAAGAATAAAATTCCGAATACCATTTACCACCATAAAAATTTACCAGCACCAGATTATTCCGGATTGCCTTTTGACAAATATGTTTCTTTCTTAGATGTGGTAAATCCGATGCATCGTATGTGGACAGATGCCAGATGGAATAAACTTACTATTTCGCATGGTTGTTACTGGAAACAGTGTTCGTTTTGTGATGTGACTTTAGATTATATAGGGAATTATCAAAATACAACAGCCGAAGATTTAGTCGATAAAATTGAGAAAATAACAAAGGATACAGGCATTACTGGTTTTCATTTTGTAGATGAAGCTGCGCCTCCTAAAATGCTAAGAGCTTTGTCTAAAGCATTAATCGATAGAAATGTAAAGATTACTTGGTGGACGAACATTCGATTCGAAAAAACATTCGACTTCGAATTATGTGAGGTCATGGCAAAATCTGGTTGTATTGCGGTAACTGGTGGACTAGAAGTAGCTTCCGATAGGTTATTGGCTAAGATGAAAAAAGGGGTAGATATCGCACAAGTTACCAGAGTGACCAATAATTTTTCTAAGAATAATATCATGGTGCATGCCTATCTTATGTATGGATTCCCAACGCAAACCGAACAAGAAACTATCGATTCTTTAGAAGTAGTGCGACAATTATTTGAAAGGAATTGTATTCAGTCTGCATTTTGGCATCAATTTACAACCACTATTCATAGTCCGATTGGTCAAAACCCAGAAGCATTTGGTATCGAAATAACAGGGCCTGTTTTTGAAGGATTTGCCCAAAACGATTTGTATCATGTAGATCCGCAAGGAGCAACCCATCCTAAGTATACCAAAGGTTTAAACGTGGCACTTCATAACTATTTAAATAATGCAGGCTTTGAAGAAAAGCTGCAAAACTGGTTTGATTTCCCGGTGCTTCCAACGAGTCATTCTAAAGGTTTGATTGCAAGTTTTTTAGTTTAAAGTTTTTCTAAAAAAGAATAGGAGTGCGTTATCGACCTTCTTGTTAGTGGTAATTTATGCTTTGTAAAAAAAACGTATAAACCCTGTTTTCGGGGATGCTTATAAGGTTAGCAATTCCTACATTTGTGCATGTTTTTAAAGTCCCGATACTTTTTTACTTTTCTATTTGTATGCTATACTTCCATTGGTATGGCACAAACAACAACATCTATTATTGAAAGTGAAGAGGAAAAAGTAGATCAGCTTTTTTATTATTTCAATAATGGTTTTGAAAAAAAAGCATACAAGGAAGCGCATCATGTATTAGGTGCTTTTAAGTCTGAAAAAGCGATAACGAATACCAATTTATTATTGGCGTACTACCATAGTAAATATGTGGCGATGGATTCTTCCATTTATTATACGCATCAAGCACTTAAAAGTAAAAAGAATATTAAAGATTCTTTAGGTGTGCGTTTAACCATATTGTCTTATCAACTTCTAGCTCTAAATAACAAAAACAAGGGCTTGTATCAGGAAAGTAAAAAGTGGCATATCAAAGGAGCAGAACTCAGTGAGAAACATAAGGAAACAAACTTGTATTATACGCATTTACACGGATTGGCAAGTACCTATGTTACTCTTGGGAAAACAGAAGAGGCTTTAGCCCTTTTTGATAAATGTATTGCGTTTTCTAACGATGAGGAACTTATTTTAGGAAGCTATATTAATTTAGGTTCTATCTATTCATCCCTTTCTAACTATGAAAAAGCCAACGCCTATTTACAGAAAGCAAAAGATATCTGTGAGCAGGATACGCATAGAAAGCAAGCCTTAGTAAACGTTATAATTAATATAGGAGATAATTATTTAAGTCAAGGAGAAACAGACAAAGCGCTTACGGCATTCTACGAAGCAAAAGAAATTAGCAGAGACAATAGATCTTATAATTTAGAACTCATCATTTTAGGAAAAATAGGAACTATCTTATTCAATGAAAAAAGAGATAGCGAAGCGCTTTTAATTTTTTCTAATACGCTAATTAAATCCTTGAATTTGGGGAATTTAGATATAGAGATGAATAGTTATCTCATGTTAGAAAAGCTTTCGCTTCGAAAAGGGGATCATCGCAGTGCATATAACTACGGAAAACATTATTACGAGATAAAAGATTCTATCGAGAATTCACAAACCGAAAAAGAGATAAACAGTTTAGAGGTTAAATTTAAAACGCTAGAAAAAGAAAAAACGATAAAACTATTACAGATAGAAAACCTGAATAAGAGTTTACATATTAAGAACAAGGATGCAGATATAGAAAAGTATAAACTGCAAGAAGCTATTATTGCAAAACAAAATGAAAATCAGGTTTTACAATTACAAAACGGTGTTGAAAAACGTAAAAATGAAATCGCATTACTTAAAGAAAAAGAAACTTTAAAAGCTTTAGAACTAGATAGAGAAAAGACTATTAAGTACATTGTTCTTGTGGCTTTTTTCATTTTATTAGTGCCAATTGCTGGACTTTTAATTATCTATTATCAAAAATTACAAGCACAAGGTTTACTTAATTTAAAAGAGAAAGAGATTAATGAGCAGCAAGTGATTTCCTTAAAAAAAGATCAAGAAATAAAGCTAATTAAAGCATCTATTAGAGGGCAAGATCAAGAGCGTAAAAAGATTGCTCAAGAAATGCATGATAGCGTTGGTGGTAACTTAGCAGCTATAAAATTGCAATTTAGTCAGCTTTCGAATCATCCAGATAAGTTGAAATTAATTTATAGTCAGTTAGACGATACGTATGAGCAAGTACGGAACATTTCGCATAATTTATTGCCGAAAAAAATCAGAGAAAATGATTTCGTTTTTTTAATCAAAGAATATATCCATACTGTGGAAGATGCTAGTGAGATACAATGCAATGTTTCTTTTTATGACGAAGAAAAGATCAATAGCCTAAACAAGATTTTACAAAACGAATTGTTTTCAATCTTTCAGGAATTAACAACCAATACACTAAAATACGCAAAAGCGAAAACCATAGATATACAGTTAGATCTTTTAAACGAATGTCTCTTTTTTGTGTATGAAGACGATGGCATCGGATTTGATGTATCGAAGACTACATTAGGCATCGGTTTAACGAATATTAAGAATAGAATTGAAAATTATAATGGCAAATTGCATATCGATTCCAAAGCGAATAGAGGTACCAATATCCATATAGAAATCCCATTAAAAGCATAAATAAATGAAGCATAACCTAATTATAGCAGACGATCATAAAATGTTTTTAGATGGTTTATTAAGTATTTTAAAAACCGAAAGTAATTACAATATTCTATTTACGGCGAAGCATGGCGGACATGTTCAAAAATATATTTCGATAAATACAGAAGAAAAAATAGATCTTGTAATTACCGATGTCACTATGCCAGAAGTAGATGGTATTGCTTTAAATAAGTGGATTAAAAAAACAGACAGAAATATAAAAACGTTAGTGGTTAGTATGCATAATGACCCAAAAATTATTGACGATCTTATTGAAAGTAACGTGGATGGTTATCTTCAGAAAAATGCACGAAAAGAAGAGTTTTTAAAAGCGATAGCAACCATTTTAGGAGGAGAAAAATACTTTTCAAAGGAAATTAAAGATATCTATCTGAAAAATAAATTTGAAAAAAATAAAGAAAAGGAAATTAAACTCACCAAAAGGGAAGTGGAAGTTATCTCGCTAATTGCGGAAGAATTTACTACACAAGAAATTGCAGATCAGTTGTTTTTGAGCAAGCATACTATTGAAAGCTACCGAAAAAACCTGATTACAAAACTGGATGTGAGAAACCTCGCTGGACTTACCAAATACGCCATAAAAAAAGGCTACGTGTCTTCCTAGTATATATATTCTCATTAATTATATCCAAGGGTTCTATTTTATAATAGAGCCCTTTTTTATTACTTATTCTCTAAAGTCAAGTCCTGCAGTGTTTTAATGAAAAACAGACTTTATATACTATTATGTTCCGTGTTACTTCATTTTAAAAACAAACAAAATACATCTGTTAAATCGTTGTAAATCAGTTAAAAATAATTAAACACCCTGTTTTCAGGGTATTCATTTTCACTAAAAACGGGGTTAAAACAAACGGACTTCTGCCATAAATTTGTACCAGAGAATAAGAAACACCATAAACAAATAACATAAAAAATATCTGGTGTTTCCTTTCTGAAAAAAAAACAAACTTTAACCATTAAAAACAAAATTATGACTTTCGGAATTACACTTATTTTATTAAGCATTATCGCAGTACCATCTTTATTATTATCCAAAAAACCTAACGCAAAAGAATTGTTAGAAAAAATAGAACCTTACCAAGGTTGGATCGGACTTATTTTTTGTTTTTACGGAGTGTGGGGTATTATTTTTTCCATTTTAAATTTAGGTTGGCTTACAACATTCCCAATTTGGTGGGTAACATTATTAGCAGGAAGTATTGTAGAAGCTGTTCTAGGGTTTATGTTAGGATTTAGCCTTATCAATAAATTTGTTTTATCTAAAAATGAAGCTGCTAAAGAAAAAGCAATGGTGCTTAGAGAGAAATTAGCTCCAAAACAAGGAAAACTAGGAATCGTAGGGCTATTTGTAGGTGCCTGGATGATTGTTGCTTCTATCTTATTCTTCTAAAAAAATATAAAATTTAAACTAAAACATAAATTAAAATTATTATGAAAAAATTCATCTTTTTAATGGCGGTACTATTCGCGGTATCCTCCATAGCGCAAGAAAACAGAAATACCATTACCGTAGTTGGTGAAACCGAAACAAGTGTAGAAGACAATAGCTACACGATTTTAATCTCTTTACAACAAATACTTGTTTATGAAGGGCAAGGCGAAGTAGAAGTTGCCTCTGTAAGCGACGTAAAGAATAATTACATTAATAAATTAGGAGATTTAGGTATAGATTTTAGCAGGTTTCGTAGAAGTACCTATTACGAGTTTGCTTCATCTTATGGGCAAGGCAGAGTAACAGAGTTTTATTACCTAAAAACAGAGAATAAAGAAGAGGTTAGAAAAATTATAAACCTAAAAGTAGCTGGAATGTCCATTACTAATACAGAGATAGAAGCCAATAAATTATCCAACGATGAATTAGTAGCTCTTGCAAAAAAAGCAATGGATAACGCAAGAGAAAAAGCAGAGGCTTTAGCTCAAAAAATGAATAAAACGGTTGGTGAAGTTGTTGGTATTGTAGATCAAAACACAAGCGAACAATATGCACAAAGTTATGGTACTTCTAGATTACAAAGTCATGTAGTAACGGTCTCTTTCGAATTAAAATAAGGAATGTCTATAAATTAATAAATTAAATAAAAAATCATGAAAATTAAATTAGTAGTATTATCCGTATTCACTTTCTGTTGTGTTTTTAATGCAGAAGCTCAAAAATTAAAAAAGTTTGGAAGTTCTGTCGAGAAAAAGATTGGTCCAAAAACAATTAAAGTACCTTATACAGATGTTATATCGTATTTAGGTTACGCTTCTGCAGGAAATGAAGACGAAATAGTAGATGGTAAAAAATTCCATTATATATACTTATGGATTCCTGCTGTTGCTCCAGAACTTGGTGTAAGAATGCTTTCTCCTGTAGCTAAAACAAAAATTAAAGGAGCTATTAGTTCGGAAGCTTACACAGAAAACGCTTCTTCTAGCGATTATTTTGACACGTACATTACTTTAGAACGTTCTACCATTTTCAAAAAAGAAGATATTACTGTAGCGACTGCTAAAAGTGCTACTTGGACTAAACTAGATAGCAATGATGATAGTAGTGAAATGCCAAAACAACCTAGTGGAAGAAGTTACAATTCGTTATTAAGATATAAGAGTGAAGTGGGAAGTCCTACAAAAGCTTTAACTGCTGGTTTATACCGTATTGGTTTTACAACGTATAAAACAGGAGAAGTTAAAGGAACCTTTTTAGCAGAAGTTGCAGCTCCAGTAAAATTACCAGGTGTGGTAATGGCTAAAACCATTGAAGCACTTAAAAAAGAACTATAGAAATAAATAGACATTCTTATTTTAGTAAAACACCTCTTTATGTATATAAAGAGGTGTTTTTATGATTTCTATTAAAGTGTTTTTAATAGGGAATCCGCATTTCATTTATAAGGTATTGTAAGCCGTTTTTAAATTCGGATATTTATTATTGGGAAACGAAGTGTGAATTTAGAAAGATGATTTTTTAGAAATAACATTCTATGTCGTTCGGGTTTCCCATATTGTGATACGTTCATGTAAAGTCTCACTATTTTTAATTTCTTTTTATTCATCCGTTATTTCATCATATGTTACAAACATCGAAGTTTTCTTCTTTTATTCTCGTAAAATTTTCTCCAGTTTACGACCTTTTGCCAATTCATCAATGAGTTTTTCCATACGTCTGCATTGTTTATATAATTCAAATTCATCCTCTATTTCTTCAATTCGATAACCACAAACGACTCCTTTAATTAAGTGTGCATTGGGATGTATTTTAGCTTTTTGAAAGAATGTTCTAAAAGTAGCTTTCTCTTTTATAAGTAGTTGTAAGGCATCTTTATCAAAACCAGTAAACCATTCTATTACTTGGTCGAGTTCTTCTTTTTTTCTACCATTCTTCTCCAGCCTATTTAGGTAAAGTGGATAAATGGTTGCAAATATCATATTAGCGACTTTTTCATTTTTTAAGGCAGTAACTTTCATCTTTATTTTATTTTGAATTAATTGAAGTTCACGTGTTTTAAATAACCTGTTTTATAAACAAAACCGAACCAAAGAAAATCCGCGAGGATTTTTGTAAGTAGGCGAGAACCTAGCAATTAAATATACACGTCTTAAGTTAGCATTTTAATAAAAGTACTAATTTTAAGATATAAATAGAAAGAACAAAAGAGAGAAATAAGATTAGTATACACGGTGAAGCATTAGACTTCGACAACATTGATAATCCTCTCTCTTTTACTACTAATATTTCGTTCAGTTCTGTGAGACCTAGATCTCGTTTTCAAGTTGTTGAAACATCGGTAGCTATGTTCTTTCCAAATTTCAAGTTGTTATGAATAAATATAAAGAAATTTATGGAATTGACATCAGTAAAGATGTCTTTGATGTTTATGGTTCAAAAAGTGGACATAATCAATTTAAAAATGAAGCCAAAGGTTTTGTATGCTTCCTAAAGGATTTAGAAAAAGACGTTTTGATAGTCATGGAAGCTACAGGCTATTATCATTATCGTTTAGCACAGTTTTTATACAAATCAGGCTTCCAAGTTTCTGTAGTAAATCCATTATCTGTAAAGCGATTTATCCAGATGAAATTAGCTAAGGTAAAAACAGATAAAAGTGATGCTAAAGCGATAAGTGAGTATGGAGAGATGAATGATGTTCCATTGTACACGGCTTTAACAGATGTTCAGAGTGAGTGTTTGCAATTGTTTAGACTATTAGATAGTTATATAAAACACAGAACAGCGACAAAGAACAAACTAAAAGGAGAAGAAGTCTTAGGTATTCCTTCAAGGTTTGTTTATCGTTCTTTAACTCGAAATTTAAAACATTTAAACAAAGAAGTTTTAGCATTGGAATCCCGTTTACTGGAGCTTGTTAAACAAGACCAGCAACATCAATTAACGTTATTAAAAAGTATTCCAGGTATGGGTGTAAAAACGGCTTTGTTTTTAATCGTTGTAACCGATGGATTTAAGAAGTTTGAAAACGCATCACAGCTATGTAGTTATGTTGGTATTACACCAACTATACGAAAATCTGGGAGTAGTGTAAGAGGTCGAAGTAGAATAAGTAAAGTAGGTAACAAGAAACTAAGAAATCTACTGTTTTTATGTGCATTTTCTGCATGTAAGCACAATAAGGCTTGTAGAGAGATTTATGAACGATTGGTTGCCAAAGGAAAGAGTAAAAAACTTGCGTTAATAGCAGTAGGTAATAAGTTATTAAAGCAAGCTTTTGCTATTGCTAAATCAGGATTGCCATATTGTGAAAATCACGTTTCAGTATTGCCTAAATAGTAAAGAATTACATAAAATATAAAAGGCTCAAAACAATAATATTATTTTGAGCCAAAACTAATAATGTCTAAAATTAACGAAGAAAAGAGTTGTTTTTTACCTCAGTTCTTTGTTAGCCACTGGCTCCTGCAGTTAGTAATCTTGAATTAATACTTCGGTAGGAATATGAAGAGTAGTATTCAGTTTTCTAATCATATCTAAAGTCAGTTTTCGTTTTTTATTCAAAATCTCACTAACTCTACTCTTAAAACCAACAACTTCAGCCAAATCTTTTTGTTTCATTCCCATTTGTTCCATTCGGAATTTAATAGCTTCAATAGGATCAGGCATTCCAATTGGAAAATTTTCGTTTTCAAATCGGTCAATTAAGATTGAAAGTATTTCAAGTTCGTCTCCTTGTTCAGTTCCTTTTTTAGAATCAAAAATCTCCTCAAGTCTTTCGAGTGCTTTTTGATAATCTTTTTCGTTTCTAATAGGTGTAATATTCATAATCAGATATTATTTGCGTCAATTTTGTCATATTCAGCGTGAGTTCCGATAAATCTTATCCAACAAATTTGAAATTCAAAATTGAACTTCACAATTAATCGATAATTATTTCCTTTAATGTTGTAGACAATTCTATTGTCCTTTAAAATACTTGCGCTAGGATATTCCCTTTTTAATTCGTTTATATTATTCCATTCGGATTTTTCGGTTTCTCTGTACCACGATTTTAATTGTTCTTCACAACCTGCGTGTTTTTCCCAAAAATCTCGTAAAGTTCGTTTTGCGATTACTCTCACATTATAATTGTTTGACGCAAATATAATAAAAAAGTTACCAATATGGTAATTATTGTGATTTTTTTAGCTTGTGGCTAACGGTCTTGTATAAAAATAGTTGCGTTTTTTCGAGCGAGGATTTTCCGAAGGAAAATCAGAAGTAGCAAAAGTGCAACGGCTTTTAAAATTAGTTCTAAATATAGCAATTTTTTTTATGCGTTGTTAGCTACAGTTTATAGAAGAGCTAGAAGAATAACTGACCCAATTATTAAAAACGTTTTGGTTATAAAAATGGACTTCATATAAAATTCCAATTTTGAGTTATGAATCCATCTAACAATAATTATTAGCCAACTAATAAATCCAATAAATATTGTGAATAAAGATAAAAGTGCAGGTATATTTATGGCAAAAGAATCTACTTCATTGGTTTGGTACAATCCATTTTTAAATATGTCATCTAAAAGTAGAGAAGTTGAAACGAACAGAAACATAAGTGCAATTGCATGAAAAATAATTAATGATATTTTTTTTATTTCTTGGACTGTCATTTATTTTAAACTTTATTAGCTACAGTGTTTTATTCAGTCATTGTAAATCCAGCTCTTGTTTTTAATTTATTCGGTTTAAACATAAATGAAACTCCATTAATATTTAAATCGGTCAATTCATCAAGTTTTTTATAATCCGTAAAAATTTGACAAGAAACAGCAGTGAAATCAAATCTACTATCCACAGGATTGAAAAATAATTGAATTCCACCATCATAAGTGTTTTCAATTAATTCAACGTTTGGGAATAATTCAGTTAAATATTCCAATTTTAGATTCAGATTTTTTCCGCTAAATTCAATATAACTAATTGGCTTGTCAGTTTCATTTTCTTCCAAGTCAGGATTTATAGCAATATAATTCAGATTTTCATTTCTTGGAATTAAGAATTTAGAGGTTCGTTCTGTTTTTTTATATTTAGGATTTTCAATGCCAAATAAATCAGAAAAGGTTTTTGTTGATTGAGAATTTCCATTCGATAATAATTCAGAAATTGAGTCCAACCATTCTTTTGATTTTGTATTGTCTATGTTTTTTAATTCAGTCACGATGTTTCTCAAATTGTAGCTAACGTGTTTGTGTAAGATTAGTTGCGTGTTCAAGTAACTAATTTAGCAAATAAAAACCGAATAGAATATTCCGCAGGAATATTCGTAAGTAGGCTAGAACTAGCAATTAATTTTACACGTTGTTGCCAGTAGTATTTAATCCGGTTTTAAAAATTCCAATTTATAATTGGTAGTTTTCGTTTCTCGTTAATATTCCAAAGTCCTAATTGAATTCCTTTTGTGTTTTTACTTTTATTCCAAATTCCGATTTGTAGCCCAACCATTTTTTCATTCGCGTTATTCAATCCACCAATTTGAATCCCTTTCATATATTCCGTTGAATTCGATATTGCGATTTGAATACCATTACTATAAATTGCTTCGTTAAGTAATCCAGCAATTTGAATTCCATTTGAGTTATCCATTCCGTTCCACAAACCAGCAATCGCAATTCCGTTGTTTTCGGTTCCGCTTTGAGTAACTAAAGCCAATGTTATTCCGTTATAAGATATATCTCCAATTGTTCCACTCGAAATATTTAAACCATTGACAATTTCATCTGTTTTTTCGTTTCTAAGCAAACTACCATTTGCCATAAATCCGATAAGTCCAATTCCTGGAATTTCTAATCTAATTCCATTCGTTCTTACAAATCTCTGTTTGTTATTTAGCTGCGGTAAAGCTCCAAAAGAAATTCCATTAATAGTAGTGTTTTGAGTGTGAAAAGTTCCAAATAAATATCTGGTTTTTTCATTATAATCTTGACTAAAACAAGTAATTGAAATCAGAAGTAAAATGGTTATTGTGAGGTTTCTCATATATGTCTTGTCCTGAAATACGGCTACAGGTTAAAATTGATTTTACGCTGATAATTTGTATACCATATTAGGTGTTTTATAGTCTAAAGATAAATGTAATCTTACTTCATTGTATAAATTAATTGCACTTTTTGCAGCTCTCTTTGCGTGTGCTACGTTTTCAAAGGTTTGATCGAGATAAAATTCGTCTTTTAGTATTCCGTTTACGCGTTCTGCCATGGCATTTTCGTAGCAATGATTTTCTTCAGTCATGCTAATATCTATCTTTTTTCTTTTGAGTATTTGGGTGTATACATTGCTACAATACTGTATTCCTCTATCAGAGTGGTGTATTAGCCCTTTAATGTTTTTAGCTTGATAAATGGCCTTATTTATTGCTCTCACACATCCTTTAAGTTCCAAGCTATCACTTAGATCATAACCAACTATTCTCCTAGAGTACATATCTGTTATTAAAGCTAGGTAACAAAACCCTTTAACTGTTCTAATGTATGTGATATCTGATACCCAAACTTGGTTAGCTCTAGTTACTTCTAAGTCTTTTATGATGTTATTATATTTATAAAATCGATGATAAGAGTTAGTAGTTCTAGCGCTTGTTTTCTTTCTAAGTGTTAGCATATTATGCTTTCTAAGCACTTTAAATAGTGTATCTCGGCCTACTTTAATGTTAGCTTTAACAAACTCTTTGTCTAAAGATCTGGTAAGTTTACGAACACCTTCTCTAGGAAGGGATTTGCGTCTTTTTCTAACAATATCTATAATTTGTTGTTCTAGTTTTATACGCTTATCAGCTCTTTTTTTATGCTTATAATAAGCATTACGTTTAAGTCCAAAACAATGAGTTATAGTTGTCAGAGAAGCAAATCCCTTAGATTTCTTTTTAGCTTTAATTAAGGCTTTATACTTAGCTTTTTTTTTAGTTCATTAACCGATTTATAGCCAAGATCTTCAGCTGCAACTTCAAGATAACAATCTTGTACCATAGCATCGAGATCCTTTTTAAGTAGTAGCTTTTTAAGCTGCTCAACCTCTTTTTGAAGTGCCTTAATTCTAGATATTTCGTCTTTTGTTTCCACTTTTACTCTGGTGTTCATTAAGTCTTTACGATTATACTTTTTAATCCACTCATTTACCGTTGTAGGTGCAATAGAGTAGAGTTTACAAAGTTCGCTCTTTGTGTGTTTTCCGGTTGTAAGTTCGGCTAAAATTTTTAATTTAAAAGGTTCGCTGTAACGTCTAATTACTTTGTCATTTCTATACATAATGTTTAAAATTATGTAGCCTTATTTTAGGACGGGTCACAATTAAAGATAACGTGTTCGTGTATGGAAAGTTGCGTTTTTGTAAGCGAGGATTTTCCGAAGGAAAATCAGACGTAACAAAAGAGCAACAATTTTAATTTAAGCACTAATCTAGCAATTTTTGATACACGTTGTTAGTTTTTAGTGCTTTTTAGATTCCAATTAAATTCTTTTTTATTCATTATATTTTTCAATTCCGCAAACTTGCTAAAATTCCGTTTGAGTGATTTCCCTTTTTCCTTTTTTGGAGTTTGAGTAAATAATTCCGCAACTAGCTAAACTCCGATTGAGTAAGTTTTAGCGTAATCTATTTTTTTTTGATTCCGCAAGCAAGTTAAATAACCCATAAAATATTCCTTTTAGAAATTGAGTGAGAATTGATTTTTATATCTTTTTGGAAAATAGCATATTCATGTTACGTTTTTAATTCCGCAAACTTGCTTAAGCATTAAAACTAACGGTTACGTATAAGAATAGTGCGGTTTTGTGTGCGAGGATTTTCCGTAGGAAAATCAGAAGTAACAAAAATGCACTGTTCATTGTTTAAGCACTAATCTACGCATTATTTTTATGCGATGTTAGCCACTGGTTTTATTTCAGTTGAAAATGGATATGATCATCGTGTCTCACAGCTTGACAACCATGAAATCTTACTTTTCCATTTTTTAAATTCAGTCGATGTTTTAAATGAGGTTCAATAAATAGTTTTCCAATCTCATTTCGTTTGAGAATCAGATTTGCTAATTCTCGAGTTCCTTTATTTGAAAATTTTATTTCTTTATTAATTGTACCTAAAGTGACATATTTCGTAAAATCGTATTGCCAATTCCCTTTGTTTTTGCAAATAGAAATTTGGTCATATTCCTTTTCAGTTGGACTTTCAAAAGCTCCATAACCACTTATAGAAGGTTTTTTATTTGTAAGTTTTCCATTTTTATTTTCGTAAATCAGAGAAATATCTATTTTCTTTCCGTCGTTGTGACTCAAATGTGGGAGTAAAGGAAATTTGTCAATGAAAGGAAAATTTGCGTCTAGATAAACCATTCTGATTCCGCTATTCCGTTTTTCAAAGTCGTTAGCTATTTTTTCAATTGCTTTGTTTAATTGAGGTTTAACATAATTTCTATTAGCTAGTTTGTAAAAGAATGAATGAGCTTGAAGAAATTCCGTTTCCTTTATTTTCTCACGACCAAAAGTTGGAGCTAAGTTTGGTATAATTAGAAAAGTTGCAAAAATGTAAAGTGTTGCGAAAATTCCGATTCGCTTTAATCTTTTCTTTTCAGTTTTCTTATTAACTAGGATTAATGAAATAAGGTAAATTAATCCGCCTATTTGAGTAATAGCGGTTAAAAGAAGTATAATTATAATGTAAAGTATGATTTTCAATAGTATGTTTAACTTGTGGCTAACGTTGTTGTATAAGAATAGTTGCGGGTTTGTATGCGAGGATTTTCCGAAGGAAAATCAGACGTTACAAACACGCAACGACCTTTGATTAAGCACTAAACCGCAATTATTTTTATACGGTGTTCTACGCAGTTTTTATTTTAAATATTCTATTAATAAATTCAATTCGTTTTCCGAGTATTTGAAATTATGACTGTTCGCTTGATTTCCCCATTCTTCTTTAATTGCTAAAGCGTATTTATCTTTGTTTTCGGTCAGAGAATCTTGTTTCGTTATGTATAATTTTAAATAATCAGCACCAACTTTATCTACGATTCCATCCAAATAATTATGAAGCCGTCCTTTAGTAACGTGACACTTTTTGCAATCGGTTAAGAATAATTCCAATCCTTTTTCAAATTCAGGTGTTCGTATATCATCTTTAGAAACTAAAGGTACGTAATCTGGTTTGTCAGAAGTAAACTCTGTAATTCCGTTTATTTTGAGAATATAAAGAATTCCGAAAACCACGATAATCGCAAGGATAGAAAATCCGAGTATTATTTTCCATAATCGTTTGATTAGTTTATTCATTTTGGTGTTCGAGTATTAACTTGATTTTCTGTTCAGAAATCAATTTTTTAATATCATTGAATTCCATTTGTTTTATTCCTTCAATCTCTTTTCTTGGTCGATACACTTTAATTTTCGAATAATAACTTGCCTTACTTACAAAAAAGTATAGGTCAGTTGAATCTTTTTCTTTTGTCCAAACGTTTAATCTTTTCCAATTCTTTCCAACAATTCCGAATTCAGATGTTTCCTCATTTACAATTATATCCGAATCTTTCGATTCATAATAAATGTTTTGATAATCGCCATATTGGTCTTCAATTTCCATTAATGAAAATCCGTAACCAATAAGTCCAACAACTGAAATTGTCACAATTCCAAAAATCAGAAGTCCATATTTTAATGCTTTGCTCAATGTTTGTTTTAAATTGCGTAGAACGTGTTCGTGTATGATTAGTTGCGTGTGTAAGGATCTAATTTAGTAAACAAAAACGAACCGGAGAAAATTCCGCAGGAATTTTCCAAATAGGCGTGAACCTAGCAATTAATGATACACGTTGTTGTAAACAGTTTTATTCACAAATTAAATTATAATCATTAACTAATTCTATTATGTCAATTTCTTCATATAGATCATTATTTAAATATGCGACGATTTCTTTACAGTCAGAAAAATATTTAATAGCCTTTGTTTTGAATTTCCGTAAAGACTTTTGAGAAATCAAAGGAGTAAGCTGAGGCTCGCCATCTCTAATTATATAATATTCATCATCTTCTTTAAACTCTGGTTTTTTAAAATTTACAGAGACAGTAATACCTGGTAGATTAGGACTATAATTATTAGTGGTATCAATTACTTTATATACAGTTCTAGTATATAATTTCGCTTTTCCATTTATTAATTTTTTAAATAGTCTTAATTTGCGTTTTTTTATTGGAACATATTCGTAATATCCATAGTCTGGATCATAAGTGTCAAAATATATTTTATCGATTTGTGATTTATCAAAAATGACCCTTTCTTCTTCTATTTTGGTTTTAAATGCAACCCATGATCTTCCGTATGTTATTGCATTAATTTCAATCATTGGTATCAGAATTATACCTTTTAACGTGTCTCCTTTTTTTAAAATCAATTTCCCAGGAGTCCATTCATACTGTCCATAGCTAATTGCGCATACAAGAACTAAAATAATAAACATAATCTTTTTCTGCATTGCTTGTCTAAATTGTTTACAACTGGTTATATCCTAACAAATATAACAATTTTTGGGTCTTATGTTCCGGATATGCCAACTTTCTCTTGCTGTTTACGGGCGTCCATAATTTGCTTTACCGCATGATCTAACGGACTGCTAATTGCCAATAAATCCTTTTTGGCTACATGCGTATAAATCATGGTCGTTTCTGGTTTCGCATGCCCTAATAACGCTTGTATATAACGTATATCTGTTCCTTGTTCCAATAAATGTGTAGCATAACTATGTCTTAAGGTATGCGGCGTTACTCGCTTTTTAATTTGTGCCAGATTACAGGTCTTTTTTAGAAATGCACGAACACTTTCCGAACTGTACTTGCCGTGATTCTGCCCTTCAGCAAAATAACGCTTTGGCCTATATGTGCTTAAATAATTGCGCAATAATGGTAAAAAACTTTCTGCTATGATTACATAACGATCTTTTCTTCCTTTCGCATTTCTAATCGTTATTTGCTTTCTAGCAATATCTATATGACTTAATTCTAAATTAATTAACTCGCTAATTCGTAAACCACAAGAGTAAATGATAGCAATAATGGCACGATGTTTTAAGTTTTTTGTGACACTTATTATTTGAATTACTTCTTCTAACGACAAAACAGTTGGTAACTTTTTATCTCTTTTTGGACGAACAAGTAACAATTCCTCTAAAGAAATAGTCGGATAGTAGTTTTTAAAAATTTTTAAAGCACTAATAAACTGTCGTTGCTTACTAATAGAATATTGTCTTCTTATATAAATATCTTCAATATACAGTTCTGCATGCCTATTGTTTAAGGAATCAACCAGTTCTTTATGATGGTAAGCTATAAAATCTGCAGTTAAAAAAGTATAGGTATCTATAGTGCTTTGGCTATATCTTTTGCCTCTTAAGTATTTGTAAAAACCATTTAAAATGGCTTTTTGCTCCGTAGTAAGTTGAGAAGTATTATGAAATACTTTTATTGGCGCACTTTTCTTAAGAATAGAATCATCAATAGTATATGCATGGAATTTTTTTCTAATATTTTGTAGATTTTCCGAAGATCGTATCACATACCATTTTTGCAAACTCGCACTCCATTTTCTGCCAGGAATAGTCCGTACCAATTGGATGACTGCCTGATTGTAATCAAAACAAATTAAAATTTGCTCTGCTTTATTATGATACTTCGGTTTTAACGTTATAATTATATTTTCCATGATTTTTTATTAAAGGACTAACCTTTAAATATAGAAAATAAACGACACAAAAGCAAGTAGATTTACTTCCACTTTATATTACAACCAATACTGGGTTTTTGAAGTTTTGTATTTTCCGTTTTATTTAACACACAATCTAAAGCATGATGTAGATCTAATCCTGTAACAGCAACACCATTTCCTGGTCTAGAATCGTCTAATTGTCCGCGATACACCAAAAGTAAATCGGCATTAAAAACGTAAAAATCTGGAGTACAAGCGGCGTCATAAGCTTTTGCTATTTCTTGGGTTTCGTCATATAAATACGGGAAAGGATATTGGTTTTCTTTTGCGTGCTCCTTCATTTCTGCCGGTCCGTCTTGCGGATAATTTTTTGCGTCATTACTAGAAATAGCTATAAATCGAACACCTAAATCTTCATATTGCTTTGCCATTGTTACTAAAATCGGATTTACATGAATTACAAACGGACAATGGTTGCATATAAACATAATAACAGTTGCTTGGTTTCCTTTTAATTGCGGAAGTGGTAATCGTTTACCGGAAACGGTATCCATCAATTCAAAATTGGGAGCTTTTGTACCCAGCGGAAGCATATTCGAAAGTGTTCTTGCCATAACTTAATTTTTGACTAATGTAAAAAAATAAAAATCCAAAAAGCAAAATCTAAATTCCAAAAACAATATTTTGTACATTTAGCGCATGAGTAATACTATAAATTTTGATGATTTTACTAAAGTAGATTTGCGAATAGGCACTATTATAGAAGTTAACGACTTTCCAGAAGCTCGTAATCCTGCGTACCAACTTACCATCGATTTTGGTGCTTTAGGAATTAAAAAATCTTCGGCACAAATAACAACGTTATATAAAAAGGAGGATTTACTAAACAAACAGATTGTTGCTGTTGTCAATTTTAAGAAAAAACAGATTGGTAAATTTATGAGCGAATGCCTAGTTGTTGGTGCTGTGAATAACAAAGATGTTATTTTATTAAATCCGGAAAACAAAGTCAAAAACGGAACTACTGTCTCTTAAATATGGTGGAATTAGACGATGTAAAAATTAATTTTGATGCCAACGGACTTTGGGTCTTAAACATTGCACTTGCCATAGTTATGTTTGGCGTTGCTCTTGGTGTAACGATTAACGATTTTAAAGAATTGTTTAAACAACCAAAAGTAGTTTTACTCGGTATACTTTCGCAATTTGTACTATTGCCTTTTGTGACATATCTTTTTATTTTACTTATAAAACCACAAGCAAGTATTGCGCTTGGTATGATGATGGTTGCTGCTTGTCCTGGCGGAAATATTTCTAATTTCATGACGCATCTCGCAAAAGGAAATACCGCACTTTCTGTAAGTTTAACTGCTTTTGCTACTTTTTTAGCCATGGTTTTAACGCCGATAAATTTTCAGTTTTATGGCAATTTATACGAACCTACAGCGCAATTATTAGAGAATGTAGAATTGAATTTCTTAGATTTAGTACAACTTGTATTACTTATTTTAGGTATTCCGTTAGTATTAGGAATGACTTTACGCAGTAAAATGCCGGAGCTTGCACAAAAGCTTTCCAAAATATTAAGACCCTTTTCTATATTCGTTTTTGTAGGTATTGTTGTCGTCGCTTTTTCAAACAATTTAGATATTTTTAATCAGTATATAGATAAGGTATTACTTATTGGAATTAGTCATAATATTATAGCGATTGCATTGGGCTTTTTTGTCGCTAAGGCTTTTGGCTTATCGTTTAAAAACCAAAAAACATTAGCAATAGAAACCGGAATACAAAACTCTGGTTTAGGCTTATTACTGATTTTCACTTTTTTCAATGGCCTTGGCGGCATGGCTTTAATGGCCGCTTTTTGGGGAATTTGGCATATTGTTTCTGGTTTATGTTTGTCCTTTTATTGGTCTTCAAAATCTAAAAAAGAAAGCATTTGAAACTACTTTGGCTACATTTTGTTAGAACCTATATTAGGCTAGGACTTTTTTGTTATTACAAAAGTTTTAAGGTGTATAATGTGCAAAATGTACCCAAAAATAAACCGGTACTATTTTTAAGTAATCACCAAAATGCGCTTATCGACCCGTTGCTAATAGCTACAAAATCGGGTAGGTTTTGTTACTTTTTAACACGAGCTTCTGTCTTTAATAAACCTATTGTAGATAAACTTTTACGCAGTTTACAAATGCTTCCGGTATACCGAATTAGAGATGGTTGGAGTACTATTAGTAACAATAATTCTATATTTTCTGCGTGTACAGATATTTTAAAACAAAATAAAGCAGTTGCTATTTTTCCAGAAGGAAATCATCATTTAAACCGAACAGTACGACCGTTAAGTAAAGGTTTTACCCGAATTGTTTTCGAAACTTTAGAGAAATACCCAGAATTAGATTTGCAAATTATTCCTGTTGGTGTTAATTATATAAAAGCGGATAATTTTGTAGATAGTACTGCGGTTTTCTTCGGAAAGCCAATCCCTGCAAAAAAATACCTTTTAAAAGATAGAAACCAAGCTGTTATTGCGCTTAAAGCGGATATGCACCAGGCGATTTCTAAATTAACGACACATATTCCTTCGGAAAGTTATGAGGAAACAATTGCCAAACTGGAAGAAAAACAAGTAGATTTTTTAAATCCGGAAGCTGTAAATAATTGTATTGCTTCTAATTTTGAAGATTGCCAGAAACAAGTAAAAGCTAAAACTAGTTTTTTGAAAAGCGTTTTAAAATATGTACTTCTAGCCAATTTTATGCTTCCTTATGTTATTTGGAAAAGCTATGTAAAACCAAAAATTAAGGAAATAGAATTTGTGGCAACCTTTAGGTTTGCTATTTATATTACACTCTTTCCTATTTGGTTCTTTATAGTAGTTTCTGCTTTATCTGTATTACTTGGTTGGCAAATAGCTCTCGTTTATGCTTTAGTGATTTCTGTTTTCGCTTTGTTGTATGTGAAGACTTAAGTCGGCGCGAGGTACGAAGTAAACTGTTAAAGGAATTCTGTTTTATTAACGAGGAGTTATGTGCTAGTAAAAATAGCTTCGCATTTAAGGTCAAACTCTCCGAATTTTATTTCATAAAATCCACCTCTCTTTAGCTAAAGAGAGGAGCCGGTATTAATTGTCAATTTATAGCCACAAAAAAACCGTTACGAATAGCAACGGTTTTAAAATTTTAAATGTTTCAGATATTAAATATCATCAAAATCTACATCTGTAAATCTGCTTTCCACAGGTTCTGATGTTTCCGTTGCTTCTGTAGTTGTTGTACTTTCTGTTACAGCTTCGGTATTATATTCTTTTTTAAAGTCTTTTTGGTGACGTTCGCTAATTACTTCATCTCCTTTTTCAGATATAATATAATCTGTCATTTCCGCTAAAATACTGTTGAATTCAGAAAAGTCTTCTTTATATATATAGATTTTATGTTTCTTATAGTGAAAGGAACCATCGTCATTAGTAAACTTTTTACTTTCGGTAACTGTTAAGTAATAATCTCCTGCCTTAGTTGCTCTAACATCAAAAAAATAAGTGCGTCGTCCTGCTCTTAATACTTTAGAATAAATTTCCTCTTTCTCCATCATGCCATTGGTTTCCATAGTCTTGTTTTTATATTAAGGTTTAATTAATAGAAGTCCAAAAATCAAAAAAAAATACATAACCACCAACTAAATATTATAAATCTTTTTAAAACATGATGTATAAGAAATTTATAATGGCCTGTAAAATATAAAACGGTCTACGCTTTTTCCGATAGTTGCTTTACATATAGCTCTTTGTAATAACCATCTTGTTCTATAAGCGCATCATGCGAACCTTCCTGCACAATTTTTCCGTCATCTAAAACAATGATTTTATCTGCATTTTTAGCCGAAGAAATTCTATGACTTACAATTATGGTTGTTTTTCCTTTAGATAGTTTGTTTAAACTTTTTAGTATTTTTTCTTCCGTTTCGGTATCTACAGCAGAAAGACAATCGTCAAATAATAATATTTGAGGATCTTTAAGTATTGCTCTAGCAATAGATACACGTTGTTTTTGTCCGCCAGAAAGAGTAATGCCGCGTTCTCCTAAAACCGTTTCATAACCTTTAGTGAATCCAATAATATTTTTGTGTACTTGTGCATATTTTGCTGCTTGTATCACTTCTTGGTCGGTAGCATCTTCTTTACCAAATTTAATATTGTTATTAATGGTATCGCTAAACAAAAAGGCGTCTTGCGGTACATAACCAATGCTATCGCGTAAACTAGTTAGGTTTACTTGGTCTATGGATTTATTATCTACTAATAATTGTCCGTTTTTTATATCATAAAGTCTGGCAATTAAATCTAGAATTGTAGATTTTCCAGAACCTGTTTTTCCTATAATAGCTAAGGTTTCTCCTGGTTTTATAGAGAAACTTACATCTTTTAATGCTTCAATATTTGTATCGTCATAAATAAAGGAAACGTTTTTAAATGCAATGTTTCCTTGTATCACAGAAGCTTCGCTAGCCTTATTTTGAATTTCGGGTTCTATTTTTAAAAAGTGATTGATACGTTTTTGAGATGCTTCTGCTTGCTGTATTATAGAGGTAACCCAACCAACAGTTGCTACTGGCCACGTTAGCATGTTCACGTAAATAATAAATTCGGCAATGGTACCTAAGCTTTCAATTTCGCCATTAATATATTGTTGTCCGCCAATGTATATAACTATCAAGTTACTTAAACCAATAAGTAATATCATAGTCGGAAAAAACAAGGCTTGTACTTGTACTAAGCTTAATTGTTTTTCTTTACTTGTGGTCGAAAGCGTTTCAAAATTAGCAAAGGTTTGGGGCTCCATGCCATAGGCTTTTATAATAGAAATTCCGCTAAAGGATTCTTGTGTAAAGGTCGAAAGTTTAGATAAGTATTCCTGTACAACGGTACTTCGTTTGTGTATTTCTTTACTGACTTTAAATACAATTATAGATAATATAGGTAAGGGTATTAGCGTGTATAAGGTTAGTTTTGGCGCTTGGCTATACATCGATCCAATAACAATAATAAAAAGCGTGATGGTGTTTATACTGTACATAATTGCAGGTCCTACGTACATACGCACTTTACCAACATCTTCACTAATTCTATTCATTAAATCTCCTGTTCTATTCTTTTTGTAAAAATTTAGAGACAGTTTTTGGTATTGTTGGTATACTTCGTTTTTTAAATCAAACTCAATATAACGAGATACATTAATAATGGTTTGGCGCATAAAAAAGGTAAGTACTCCCGTAATTAAGGCAGCACCAATAATATAAAGAATATTTTCTAGCAGTTCTCCTTTTACTAATTGAATATCTGTAATGTTCCCTTTTCTATATTCATCGACTACATTAATCGATTTTCTAATGAGTCTAGGTGTATACAGTAAAAAGATCTTAGAGACAATGGTTATAAAAATACCAAAGATTAAACTAAATTTATATTTTAAAAAGTACTTATTTAAGTGCTGTAATTCTTTCATTTACACGAGTAGTGTTTTTAAGTTTTTAACAATTTCATAATTTAACAGCAATTATGTTGCGTTTACATGAATATTGGTTTAATTTTGCACGTTGTTTTTTATAAATCATCAAAACAACAATCCTAACTTTAAATTAAAAATTAAATGGTTTCAGACGTTATTAATGCAAATGATCTAAAAAAAATAGATCCAGTTTTTGGACAAATGTCTTTCGATGATCATGAGCAAATTGTTTTTTGCAACGACAAAGATACAGGTTTAAAAGCAATTATTGGAATACATAATACAGTATTAGGTCCTGCACTTGGAGGTACCAGAATGTGGAAGTATAATAATGAATGGGAAGCCTTAAATGATGTATTACGTCTTTCTCGTGGTATGACTTTTAAAGCAGCAATTACAGGTTTAAACCTTGGCGGTGGAAAAGCGGTAATTATCGGAGATGCTAAAACCCAGAAAACACCAGAACTTATGAAAAAGTTTGGTGAGTTTGTTCATTCCTTAAGCGGAAAGTACATTACAGCAGAAGATGTTGGAATGGAAACTTCAGATATGGATTTAGTTCGTGAGGTTACACCTTATGTAACTGGTATTTCTGAAAGTAAAGGAGGAGCAGGGAATCCTTCACCAATAACAGCCTATGGTGTGTTTATGGGAATGAAAGCTGCTGCGAAATATAAATTTGGAAGCGACATACTAGAAGATAGAAAAATAATTGTTCAAGGTATTGGTCATGTTGGTGAATCTCTTGTAGAGCATTTAACGAATGAAGGAGCAAAGGTTATTATCTCTGATATTAACCAAGAACGCTTACAAGAAGTGAGTAAAAAATACGGAGCAACTATTTATACCGGAAACGATATTTATAGCGAAGAGGTAGATATTTATGCACCTTGTGCTTTAGGAGCAACAATTAACGACGATACTATTAATAGAATACGTGCAAAAGTAATTGCAGGAGCTGCCAATAATCAATTAGCAGAAGAAGCGAAACATGGCGCAATTCTTCAAGAAAAAGGTATCGTTTATGCACCAGACTTTTTAATTAATGCTGGAGGAATTATTAATGTGTATGCAGAGTTAGAAGGTTACGATAAAAAAGAAATTATGCGTAAAACCGAAAACATCTATAATACTACGCTGGAGATTTTATCTAATGCAGATACCAATGGGATAACAACCAATCAAGCGGCACTTAATATTGCAAAAAGTAGAATAGAAGCAAGAAAATTAGAGAATTCAAAATAATTCTTTTAAAACACTATAATATCAAGGCGAAAGTAACTACTTTCGCCTTTTTTAAACTAAGTTCTTTTTTATATGCTTAATAGAAGACACATTCGTATTAAAGTTATGCAAATCCTTTACGCTTTTAAAGGAGGCGAAAGTGATAATTTCAGTAAAGACCAAAGGTTTTTATTACACAGTATTGATGGTATGTACAATCTGTATTTGCTTTTAATGTCCTTATTAATTGAGGTGCATAGAAAAGCAGAAATAAACATAGAAAAAACACAAAAGAAGCTTCTTGCTACCGCAGAAGACAAAAATCCAAACAAAAAATTAGTATTTAACGAAGTCTTTTTGTTATTGAAAAATGACCCAGAACTTCTAGCAGATATTGAGAACCATAGAATCACTAACTGGCAGTTAGATGATGAATATGTCGATCTTCTTTTTAGAGAAATATTAGCAAGTGATTTGTATACCGAATACATGCAAACAAAAACGTCTACCTTTAAAGAAGATAGAGATTTTGTGGTGGATGTATTTAAAGAAATCATTGCTCCTAACGAAAAGCTTTACGAATACATTGAAGATAAGAACTTAACTTGGTTAGATGATTTACCTATAATTAATACAGCTATTTTAAAGCTATTAAAAAAGGTAAAGGAAAATACAAAACCAAACTATTTTGTTCCGGATTTGTATAAGGATGAAGATGATAAAAAGTTTGCTATCGATTTATTAAAGAAAACGATCTTAAATCAAAGTAGTCTTGCTGCAGAAATTGAAGGAAAAACAAAAAATTGGGATGCAGATCGTATTGCAAGCATTGACTATATATTATTGCAAATGGGAATTTGCGAAATGTTAAACTTTTCTTCTATTCCAGTAAAAGTTACTATTAATGAGTATTTAGAAATAGCAAAAGAGTACTCAACGCCTAAGAGTAGTGTGTTTATCAATGGTGTGTTAGATAAGTTGGTTAAAGAATATGAAGCCGACAAAAAGTTAAATAAAATTGGTAGAGGATTGCTGTAATTGTAAAATTTATTACATTTACAGTTCGAAAATAACGTTGAACAATTTAAAAAAAAAATTATGAAAAAAGTATTATTAGGTTTAAGCGCATTTTGCTTAATCGCTTTTACTTCATGTAAAGAAGACGCATCAAAGAAAATTGATGACAAAAACGTTGCAGAGGCAGCAGAAAGAGATGCTAATGTTGGTGATTTTCCAGTTTTAACATTCGATAAGAGTGAACATGATTTTGGAGAAATTGAAGCTAAAGCTTCAGTAGAAACTGTATTTACTTATAAAAACACAGGAAAAACTCCTTTAGTTATTACAAATATTAAAAGTACATGTGGTTGTACGGTACCTCAAGATTGGTCTAAAGAGCCTTTAGCACCAGGAGAAGCAGGTAAATTTACAGTAAAGTATAACGGTTCTGGTAAAAATGCAGTTTCTAAAACGATTACAGTAACTGCTAATACAGAAACAGGAAAAGAAACAGTTAAGATTAAAGCTTTTGTAAAAGCAGATCCTAATGCTCCTGTACAAACTCCTGTAGCAAATAAGCAACAAGTACAAGGTATTCCTGCAGCAGCAAATGCAGCAGCACAACAAGTAAAGTCTAGTACACAACCAGGTCACGAAGGTCATAACCACGATTAATTAGAATGGGAGAAATAGGACAATTTTTACCGTTTATAGCAATGTTTGCTGTAGTGTATTTCTTTATGATTGCACCACAAATGAAACGTGCAAAACAAGAAAAAAAGTTTGCTAGCGAACTTAAAAGAGGTGATAAAGTAATTACTAAAAGTGGTTTGCATGGAAAAATAGCAGATCTTAACGATAAAGATAACAGTTGTGTTATTGAAACTATGGCTGGAAAGCTTAAGTTTGATCGTTCTGCAATTTCTTTGGAAATGAGTAAGAACTTAAACGTTTCACCAACAGAAATTAAGAAGTAAGTTTTTAAACTTCAAATCATAAAAAAGTCTCAAAAAGAATTTTCTTTTTGAGGCTTTTTGCTTTTTGTAATTTTCTGGTTTGTTATCTAAATGCGAAACGTTTTCAGCACTATTTAAAAATAGCTTCGCATTTTAGGTCAAAACTCTTCGATTCTGTAAATACAGAATCACCTCTCTTTAGCTAAAGAGAGGTACAAGTGCTAATTGTGAATTTTATAAAGTAGTAGCTCTCTTTTTTAGTTAAAGCCAGAATGATTTTTTGGTTTTTAATAAAAAAGGAAAGAAAGAAGAATTTGTTTTTTCTATTTACACCTTACACCTAACTAGCAGTTCTTATACTTATCATGTAAACCTGCACCTTTGATAAGCATTGGTGTTATTTTTTCTAGTCTCGACTGTTTTGTAGCTTCTCTTTTAGCGTTATCTATATATTCGCAGTATTCGCGTTGTTTGGAAGGAGAAAGCGCTTTAAAAGCTTCCTTTAGTGCCAGATTGGTATCCAATTCTTTTTGAAGTTCTGTTGGTATAACAACATCCTTTTTAGTTGTTTTTACGACTTTAATTTCTCTTCCTAATTTCTGATTTTCAATGGCTTCTTTTATATAGGCTAATACTGCATTGTTGTCTATTTCTTCTAAAGAGGAAAAGCGCATTTGGCGCAAACCTTTTGTTTTTTCTTGGGCATTAACCAATAGCTTAGCTTCATCTTTTAAAAACACACCATTAAAAAACCAAATACAGAAATGGTTTTTAAAAGCCCCAAGACCTAAAACGTTTTTTCTGTTTAGATCATAGGTAGGAGCAGACCATTTTATAGATTCGTTTAATTCTGTTTTTGTAACTATATCACGGAGCAAAGTTAGTTCTTCCGCAAAATGGGAGTTGTTTTCTATGTATTCTTCAACAGAGTAGACTTTTTTCATGGATAATGTTTTTCAAAAAGAAGAATTAGCTATTCATTATATGTTTTGTAAACAATAGTTTAATTTTTTAAGATGGTGCGTTCTGTAATTTTTTCGTCAAACTTTTCAATAAATGAATCTACTTTATCTGCATTAAAATTACCGTTTATGTCTAAAAGGCCTTGTTCTATAAACCATTTTATTAGCGATTTATTCCAATAGGCAGGTCGCATTTCCATGCTTTTTTGTTGGTTGGTAAAGATTATTTTTTGATAATCACCAGGGACGTTATAAACATCCGTAATTAATTCGTTTTTTGTGTTTAGTTCATAAATAACAAATTCATTTCCATAAGATTTTTTTTCATAGCTTAATACCGGGATTCCGTCTATATAGATAGTTTCTTTTTTAAGTTTTATTTTCTGAGCGTATATACTCGTTGAAATGGATAAAAAAAGAAGGAGGATTAGTTTCGTTTTCATTTTAGTTCGTTTAGTTATTTTAAATGTATTTGAGGTGATTTCTAAATTATTTCTAAAATATAAGGAATAGGATGCTGTTTTAATACATTTACTATTAATTTTTAGCAACTTCTCTTAAAACCCAAACATTAGTAAAAGCAAAAAGCCATAACTAATTAGTCATGGCTCTTTATATAAAATACTAGGGTAAGTTTATAAATGGAATATCATTTATTAGAATTTATAACCAATTCTTGCATGTACATTTACAGCAACATCACTTTCATTAATTAGTCGAACATTGTCCTTTTTAAAATAATGAATATAACCAATACCAAATCCGGCTTCATAATTAAAATGACTACCAATGTTTCTTCTAATTCCCCAAGTTGGTACAATGGTAATATCGCTTATTAGATCTACATTATCATCATTAGAAACAAGTTCCAAATCGGTTTGATAGCTTGTTTTTAGCGAAATAAAATTCCCGCTATTTCCATCGATTCTTTTGGATTTGCTTTCTCGTTTTTTTAGATTATAATACCAACGAGGCGCTAAAGAAATATTGGGTGCAATTACAAAATATGTACCACTGTAATTGCTTCCGGTCGAAAGACCTGCAACAATACCTATTTCGCTTCGTAAAGCAATACTATTGGTTAATTTAGTTTCATTGTAACCCCAAATTCCTATTGGACCTGTTTGAATTCCGTAAAGCGATTTTTCAACACTTGCATCTTGTGCTTTTGCAAATAATGTAAATAAACAAAGGCAAGAAGCTAATATTATTTTCTTCATATTTATTTCTCTTGGAAAAGGGAGTCTTATTTAATGATTACTTATTTTTTCTCAGCTGTAAGCTCACAAATCTTACAAATTACTTCGGTTGCTTTTATCATACTTTCTACAGGAACATACTCATAACGACCATGAAAATTATGTCCGCCAGCAAAAATATTCGGACAAGGTAATCCCATATAACTAAGTTGTGAACCATCTGTACCACCACGAATAGCTTTAATAAGTGGTTTTATGTTTAGTTGCTTCATCGCTTCTTCGGCAATATCTACAATATGCATTACTGGTTCTACCTTTTCTTTCATATTGAAATATTGATCTTTGATTTCAATAGTAATCACCTCACGCTCATATTGTGCATTTAACTCATCGGTAAGTTTTTGCATCACTTCTTTTCTAGCTTCAAAATGCTCTTTGTCGTGATCGCGAATAATGTATTGTAAAACCGTTTCTTCTACTTCTCCTTTAATCGAATATAGGTGAAAGAAACCTTCATAACCTTCGGTATGTTCTGGTGTTTCTAATCTTGGTAACGAGTTGATAAACTCTTGTGCTATGTACATCGAGTTTATCATTTTTCCTTTGGCATAACCAGGATGCACGATTTTTCCTTTTACTTTTACAACAGCGCCTGCTGCATTAAAGTTTTCGTATTCTAGTTCACCAATTTGGCTTCCATCCATCGTGTATGCCCAATCTGCTCCAAATTTTTCTACATCAAAATGGTGTGCGCCACGACCAATTTCTTCGTCTGGAGTAAAACCTACTCTAACTTTACCGTGTTTAATTTCTGGATGCTGAATAAGGTATTCCATTGCCGAAATAATTTCAGTAATACCAGCTTTATCATCTGCTCCAAGAAGCGTTGTTCCGTCGGTAGTGATTAGCGTTTGTCCTTTATATAAAAGTAAATCTTCAAAATAATCTGGAGAAAGTACAATGTCTTCCGCAGCATTTAGAATAATATCTTTTCCGTCATAACTTTCAATAATCTGAGGTTTTACATCTTTTCCGGTAAAATCTGGCGTAGTATCAAAATGCGAAACAAAACCAATAGTTGGTACCTCATGATCAACATTACTTGGTAAGGTTGCCATAATGTATGCTTTGTCATCAATAGTGACATCTTGCATACCAATAGCTTTTAACTCTTCGACTAGCGCATTTGCTAAATCCCATTGTTTTGCTGTACTTGGTGTGGTATCACTTTCTGGATCCGATTCGGTATCTACAGTTACGTAACCTACAAATCGTTTTATAATGTCTTGTTTTGAAATCATATTATTTTTCCTGCGAAAGCAGGAATCTGTTAAATGGTTAATGAATTAATTTTGAAAGCATAAAAATACGATTCTGTAATTTATTTTTGAATTGTATTAAAGGAAATTTTTTATATCTCTGCTGGAATGAAGTATTCTAACAATTTTGATATGTTTTGTGTAAATTCTATAGCATATTAAGTGCTCCATTTCTGGAATACTATATAATCCTATCTTTAAATCCTTTCTTTGTTTTCCTATTTTTGGACTTTTGGATAGTTTTTCTATGGCATTTTCTAGTTGCATGATATAATTTTCAGCTTGAGATAGCCCAAATTCTTTATAAGAATATAAAAAGATTCCTCTTAAATCGTTTTTCGCAACTACTGAAATTTTATATTCAGACATTATAGCTCTAATTCTTTTTTCTGCTCTGCTAAAATTTCACTTACCGTTTGATCTGTAGTTGGTGCAGACCATCCTTTTTCAATTTCAGCACGTAAATCGGCTATTACTTTATGTCTATATACTTCATGTAAACGTAAAGCATCACGAACCAATTCACTAGCATTTTGAAAATCTCCAGATGCAATTTCTGAAGCGATATATTTTTCTTGTTTTTTTGTTAGGCTAATATTCATAATCGTTAATTTATTTAAAAATACAATTTGTATCCATATTTAGCAAATATAGACATAAGGTAAATTTGATATTGTTTTTTTTAAAAGTACTTTTGCACAAACATTATCTGATGTATAAATTACTACTTAGACCACTATTTTTTCTTTTCGATCCGGAGAAGATTCACCATTTTACTTTTTCATTAATTCGTTTTACGTGCAAAATACCTGGGGTTTCAAGTGTATTTAAAAGTTTATACACTATTGAAGATGCTAAACTAGAACGAAAACTCTTCGGTTTAACCTTTAAAAATCCAGTAGGTCTAGCAGCAGGTTTCGATAAAAATGCGGTTTTATATAATGAATTGTCCAACTTTGGATTCGGATTTATAGAAATAGGAACCGTTACACCTAAAGGACAAGCAGGAAATCCGAAACAAAGACTTTTTCGTTTAAAAGACGATCAAGGAATTATTAACCGAATGGGTTTTAATAACGAAGGTCTGGAAACGGCAATTACACAACTAAAGAAAAATAAAGGAAAAGTGATTATTGGTGGGAACATTGGTAAAAACACCGAAACAAAACCGGAAGATTATACCAAGGATTATCTAGAGTGTTTTAACGGTTTGCATCCTTATGTAGATTATTTTGTCTTGAATGTGAGTTGTCCAAATGTTGGTAGTCATGCTAAATTAAATGATAAAGACTATTTATTGGAATTAATTGGAGCTGTGCAAAAAGCAAATCATACGTTTGAAAAACAGAAACCAATTCTTCTTAAAATTGCTCCAGATTTAAATAACGGACAATTAGATGAAATTATAGATCTTATTGCAGAAACCAATTTAGATGGTGTAATTGCGAGTAATACGTCTACAGATAGAAGCGGATTAAAAGCAACCGACGCTAGACTAGCCGAAATAGGAAATGGTGGATTAAGCGGAAAACCTGTTAAAGAAAAATCGACGCAAGTCATTAAATACTTAGCCGATAAAAGTAATAAAGCATTCCCAATAATTGGTGTAGGAGGAATTCATTCTGCAAACGATGCACTAGAAAAAATAGCAGCAGGAGCAGACTTAGTTCAGATTTATACTGGTTTTATTTATGAAGGTCCTTCGCTTATTAAAAAAATAAATAAGGCCTTACTCTAAAATTAGTTTTTGCGTTTTTGTGTTTCCAGAAGCATCAGATAATCGCACTACATACATTCCTTTTTGTAATGTCCTTAAATTTAAATCTATTTTAGAAGCGTTTTCAAAGTTTTTACTTTTTACCAAGCTACCAAGTATATTATAAATTTCTACGTTTTTAATAGATTGTGCATTGCTTATCGTGGTATTTCCTGTACTTGGATTCGGAAATATTTTTGGACTTCCCAACGGGCTTACATCTTCTACACTTAATACATTGGTTAGTGTTACGGTTAGCGAACCAATAGAGTTTCCATTAAATGGAGCTATTGGATTAGAACCATCAAAAATAGAAATAGGCGTATTTACATCGGCATCACTGGAAGTATAATTCGTTCCTGCATCTGTTCCAGCATCATGCACATACAATACAGGAATTTCTATTAGCGTTTTCCAATTACCAGATGTATCCATTAATTCTAAAGCATCAATAGCCATCATCCAATCTGGACTCGGGGCTACCATTGTAAATAAGGAAAGTAAAGGGAAATCTTCAGTAAATTCTAAATCACTTATAGTAATAGTTCCTGCGGCAGTACTTAAAGAAGGACCGTAAATATATTGTTCGGCATTTCCTGCATTTATAGCATTTTGAACATCTACATCTTCAAAGGTATCATTGATGCCGTTTTCGGCTATAGACTCCACACCTTGGCTTGCCATAGTGCTAATTTCAATAAAGGAAACATTTGCGTTGTGGTTAACACCAACCAATCTAGACCAATGATCGTTGGGCGGAATGGAAGTATGATCTGTAGCATTCCATGTGCTTGTAAAAACAATATCGTAGGTAGCAATAGATTGTGCTCGTATATCATTAAAGATACTTAATACTATTAAAGAAAGTAAAAATGTAATTCTTTTCATGAGGATGGTTTTTTTAGTAGTCGAAATTATTTTAAAATACTTACTGCATCGATTATCTATTTAAAATCTTATTTTTATAAAAAAAAATAGAAACTTGGATTACGATTTACTTCTTTCTTTTGTTTTAGCTACTTCTGCGTTAGCGTGTTCTCCTGGACCAGATAATATTTTTGTGCTGATGCAAAGTATTACTAATGGTAAACAATATGGTTTAGCAACCGTTGCCGGTTTAATTTCGGGATGTATCGTACATACCACATTGGTAGCTTTTGGTGTGTCTGCAATTATTAAAGCAAATGACAATTTGTTTTTGGGTATAAAACTATTGGGTGCTTTATATTTACTTTATCTCGCATACAAGGTTTTTAAAGGAGATTCTAGAATAGAGTTTAATAATACCAGTGCGCCAAAAAAGAGTTTAATGCAGTTGTTTAAGCAAGGGTTTATCATGAACGTTTTAAACCCGAAAGTGTCTATTTTCTTTTTGGCATTTTTTCCGGGATTTTTGTTTAGTGATACCATGAGTACCGTTACACAATTCTATATTTTAGGCTTTTTGTTTATGGGAGTTTCCTTAATCATTTTTTCTATTATAGCCATTTTAGCAGGATCTATTTCCGATTATATAAAACAAAATAAGAACGTAGGTGTAGTATTAAAATGGTTGCAGATTGTTGTTTTTATCGGAATTGCAATTTTAATATTACTTTAAAATCGAAATCGTTTTCGTTCACACGAATCTTTTCTATCTTTGAACTTATATGAAAGATAAGTATGTGAAAATTATTGAATGTCCTCGCGATGCTATGCAAGGTATAAAAGAGTTTATACCAACAGCACTTAAGGTACAATATATACAATCGCTTTTACGCGTAGGTTTTGATACTATTGACTTCGGAAGTTTTGTTTCTGCAAAAGCTATTCCGCAAATGGTAGATACTGCAGAAGTTTTAGCACAATTAGATTTAAGTAAAACGACAAGTAAATTATTATCTATTGTTGCAAATTTACGTGGCGCGGAAGCTGCTTGTCAACATCCTGAAATTGATTATTTAGGCTATCCTTTTTCTATTTCTGAAAACTTTCAGATGCGTAATACACATAAAACCATTGCGCAATCGGTTTTAATTTTACAAGATATTTTAGATCTAGCATATAAACACAATAAAGAAGTTGTAGTATACATTTCTATGGGCTTTGGTAATCCGTATGGCGATCCATGGAATGTGGATATAGTAGGAGAGTGGACCGAACGTTTAAGCAAAATGGGCGTTAAAATACTTTCGTTAAGTGATACGGTAGGAACTTCTAATCCGGAAAACATAAACTATTTGTTTTCTAATTTAATTCCGAAATATCCAGAAATCGAATTCGGAGCACATTTACATACCACACCAACCACTTGGTACGAAAAAGTAGATGCAGCATACAAAGCTGGTTGCAGGCGTTTTGATGGTGCCATTCAAGGTTTTGGCGGTTGCCCAATGGCAAAAGATGAACTTACGGGTAATATGCCAACCGAAAAAGTACTCTCGTATTTAACCACCAAAAAAGCACATGATTTAAATGCAATGTGTTTTGAGAGTAGCTATAACGAAGCAACAAAGATCTTTACTAAATACCACTAATTTAACGATTTTATAGGAATTTGCTTTTGGTACTTCGTGCTAAATGCAATACTTTTATAAAGATAAACGAACATACACACTTTTTAAAATTACACCTATGAATACTATTATCGAAAAACTACTGAATGACCAAGTGAAATTTGAAGCACAAGCTTCTATGCAATATTTAGCAATGGCTTCTTGGGCAGATGCGAATGGATTTAATGGCGTAGCAGATTTTTTTTATAGTCAGTCAGAAGAAGAACGCGTGCACATGCTTAAGCTTGTCAAGTTTATTAATGAAAGAAGTGGAAATGTAGCTATTCCAGCTTTAGAAAAACCAAAAGAATCGTACAGCGGAATTATAGAACTTTTTGAGAAATTTCTTCAGAGTGAAATATTTGTAACCGAACAAATCAATCATGTGATTTTTGAAAGTTTACAGAATAAAGAATATAGCATTCATAATTTTATGCAATGGTATGTAAGCGAACAATTAGAAGAAGAAGCATTAGCAAGAACTCTATTAGATAAGCTAAACATCATAGGAAATGATAAATCTGGACATTATCTTTTTGATCGTGATGTAAATGCTATTGCTGCAGCGAACTCGAAAGAATAGATAAAAACGTTATAATTAAATGTTAAAAGATTCCTTTATAGGAATCTTTTTTTTGTAGTTTTGTTCTTATTTAGAATAAATTAAAATAATGCAAACACAAATATCTTCCGAAATCACACCCGTTTTATTAACGCCAAGCTTTATTTGTTGCAGTGATAATAAGAAATCCAAATGCTGTAAAAAGTATAAGAAGAAGGGGAAATCTAATTGTAAACGCTGTCCGAAACTGTAAAATTCCATTTTATTTAAAATAAATCTAAATAAAGTAGGTCTAAGTCAATTTCATTTCTATTTTTGCACTCGAAAAATTATAATTTATTTATAATAAGTCTAAATAAAATTAAAGAAATGAAAAGAATTTTACTTTCAATTGCAATGTTAACAGCAACAATAGGATTTTCTCAAACCGTTGTTCAGGATACCACTTCAGGAAAAAATCAGCAAATTAACGCTGCGCAAAACATTTTAAATGGTACTACATCCAAAGGAATAACTATTGGTGGTTATGCACAAGTAGACTATAACCAACCAGAAGGAGATAATGGTACTTTAGATGTGCACCGTTTAGTAATGCTTTTAGGATATAAGTTTAGTGATAAAGTACAGTTTGTTACAGAAATTGAATACGAACACGTAAAAGAAGTATATATCGAACAAGCATTCTTAAACTATAGCTTAAACGATAAAGTAAACATTCGTGGTGGTTTAATGTTAGTACCAATGGGAATTGTAAATGAATACCATGAGCCAACCGTTTTTAATGGTGTGGAAAGACCTAGTATGGATAAAAGTATTGTGCCTACTACATGGAGAGAAATTGGTGTTGGTGTAACTGGTAAATTTGATGACGCCTCTTTACGTTACCAAGCATATATCTTTAATGGTTTCACTTCTTTAAATGGTGATAAAACTTTAGGAGGAAGTAATGGTTTACGTAATGGTCGTCAAAAAGGAGCAGAGTCTACCGTGAATACGCCTAATCTTTCTGCAAAAGTAGATTATTATGGTATTCCTGGTTTACGTTTAGGTGCTTCTGGTTACTTTGGTAGAACACAAGCAGCAGATGATATACAAGAAATTGCAGGAGCAGATGTTGGTATTAACATGTTCGGATTAGATGCACGTTATATTAAAAAACGTTTTTCTGCTAGAGGACAATATATCCACGCATTAATTAGTGATGCAGATGATTATAATACCTTAAACGAAGCGAACCTTGGTAGTGAATTAAAAGGATGGTATGTAGAAAGTGCTTATAACCTTTTGCCTTTATCTAAAGAGCAAAAATTAGATGCCTTTGTTCGTTATGAGCAATATGATACGCATGCAGCAACTAAAGATGCAGCAATTACTAGAAATTTAGCGTTTAACAGACAAGAATGGACTGCAGGTTTAAGTTACCACATTGCTAATGGAGCAGTAGTAAAAGCAGATTACCAAATTTTAGATAATGCAGCAGCAGGAAATGAAGCAACAGGTCAACTTAATGTTGGTTTCGGAGTTTGGTTCTAAAGATTTGATTTAGTTAATGGAGTAATGTTTATAGCTAAAGTGAGCCTTTTCACTTTAGCTATTTGCTATTTAAATCTGTTGGCATGATTAATGCCAATAAAAAATAATACTTTTACAAAATGAAAATGAAATCAGTTTTTATACTATTTATCACGTTTACTTTATTGTCTTTTAACTTGCCTAAACATTTGCAAAAAAAGGTAGATAAGGAAATTAAAGATACTTTTAGTGTAGAAACTTTTGCTTTTAATGCCATTACGATTTCTTCGGAAGTGGTTCCAGATCTTCCAGCTACTTTTGGAAGTGATAATCTATTCGAAATAAAAAAAGAAGATTCCCTTTTAGGATATGCTTATGTTGCAAAAGCGCCAAGTAAAACCGATAAATTTGATTATTTGGTTTTATTAGATCCAGAACTTATTGTTTTAAAAACGAAAGTACTTATCTATAGAGAAGATTATGGCGGAGAAATTGGTAGCAAACGTTGGCTAAAACAATTCACAGGAAAAACACAAGAAGATACCTTGCGTTATAATGATAATATAATGGCTATTTCTGGTGCTACTATTTCTGTGCGATCCATGACTAATGCTATGAATAACTTATTAGCATCTTTAAAAATCCTTCACGAAAAAAACATCCTGTAAATGCAACTCAACGGTTTAATACATACGTTTCCAAAAGAGATAAAAAGCTTATTAGTCGCTTTTATTCTGGTATTGAGTGTTGGATATTATACCGGTTTATTGTTTGTTTCTGAAACATCTTCTGCTAATCCTAACGGAATAGAAGAACAGTATTTAGGAAACGAAACAGATGAAGATGCAACCGTAATGAAATTTAAAAAGAGCGAAAAAGAAATGCTCACTTTAGTACACGGACATATTTTATCTATGTCTATTATTTTCTTTTTATTAGGTCTTATTTTAAGTACAACAAAACTGAATAAAAAATGGAAACTATTTTTAATGATAGAACCTTTTATATCGGTAGTTCTCACTTTTGGAGGTATTTATTTACTTTGGAAAGGTATGCTTTGGACTAAATATATCGTTATGTTTTCTGGTACTTTAATGACACTAACATTTTCCCTTTCGGTACTTATTATTTTAAAACAAATATTTTCTAGTACGAAAGCGCTTTCCAAATAATCTTGTATTTTTAGACTTTACTAGGATGTAATTCAGCATCATTTGTCTAACTAAATAGATTTTCGTTGTCACGGAAAGTAACATGAAGCAATTTCTTTTTTATTTCCTGTTTTTTATTTCTATTTCCGCTTCTTCCAAAGAATGGAAAAGTCTTCAGCAATATAAAGAAGAAACCAATAAAAATATTTTATCTAAAAAAGATTGGTTGCATTCCGATAGAAAACAAAACAGCCTAATTTGGCAACAAGCCAATAGCTATAATCTTCAAAATAACTTTCCGGAAGAATACGAAACCATCAAACAACGTACTGATTTTTATCTATGGTATTATACCGAAATAGGCAAAAAAGGACACGAAGTAGTTTGGCCAAAAATGGCGCATTTTATTTCTAATAAATTAAGATTAGTTACTGTGTTTCCGTATACTTTATTTATTACAAAAAATGTAAAAATGTATTCCTATCAAGGCAGTGAAACGGTTTTTAATAATGCCTTTTTAGATATGAAAACATTATATTTTTCCGAAGAAATTCTACAAGGAGAAGCAGCATTACATTGGGACGAAGCTATTTTGTATCAAGAACAATACGAATGGATTGAAGGCATCTATAAAAACATGGATGCAAAAAGCTTAAAAACAATAGAACGAATGGCAAAAGGAAAAGGTTTTTATCGTATTAAGCTCGCTAAAGAGATTCGTTTACGAGGCAATATTTCTAGTGCAAACGAACGTTATGATTATGCAATACATACTTTAAGAGCGTACTGTAAGAAATGGTATGAATAATTAGCGGTATCTTAAAAGGCATATCTTAATTATTGTCGTACATTTTTTCGGAAGGTTTTTATTTAAATAATAAGGACCTCAAGAATCTACTATATAATTTTTTCTTTTAAAGCTTTAAATGAAAAAAAAGCGTAGATTTGTATGCAATTATATCTTAATTGCAACATGACAGCACACAACAACAAAATTGTAGGAGAAGGATTAACCTACGACGACGTCCTTTTAGTTCCAGCGTATTCAGAAATACTACCACGCGAAGTCAATATTCAAACAAAATTTTCACGTAATATCACCATAAACATTCCTATTGTATCTGCAGCGATGGATACCGTAACCGAAAGCGCTATGGCAATTGCTATTGCTCGTGAAGGAGGAATTGGTGTTTTACATAAAAATATGTCTATTGCACAACAAGCAAACGAAGTTAGAAAAGTAAAGCGTGCCGAAAGTGGTATGATTACAGATCCCGTTACTTTAACCTTAGATGCAAAAGTTTTAGATGCGAAGCAAAATATGGCAGAGCATGGTATTGGTGGAATTCCGATAGTAGACGAAAACGGAACCTTAAAAGGAATTGTTACCAATAGAGATTTACGTTTTGAAAAAGACAATACAAGACCAATTATAGAAGTAATGACTAGCGAAAATCTAGTAACTGCTTCTGTTGGAACTTCATTACAAGATGCCGAAGGTATTTTGAATAAACACAAAATTGAAAAACTACTTATTGTAGACGAAAACTATAAACTAGCAGGTTTAATCACTTTTAGAGATATTACTAAAGTGACGCAAAAGCCAATTGCTAATAAAGATAGCTTTGGTAGACTTCGCGTTGCAGCAGCACTTGGTGTAACTGCAGATGCGGTAGAACGTACAGAAGCTTTAGTGAAATGTGGCGTAGATGCTGTAATTATTGATACTGCTCACGGACATACAAAAGGTGTAGTAACCGTTTTAAAAGAAGTAAAAAAGAAATTTCCAAACCTAGATGTTATTGTTGGTAATATTGCAACAGGAGCAGCAGCAAAATATTTAGTAGAAGCAGGAGCAGATGCTGTAAAGGTAGGTATTGGACCAGGTTCTATTTGTACTACGCGTGTCGTTGCAGGAGTCGGATTTCCGCAGTTTTCTGCGGTATTGGAAGTTGCAGCAGCAATAAAAGGTTCTGGTGTACCAGTAATTGCAGATGGAGGAATACGTTACACAGGAGATATTCCAAAAGCAATTGCAGCAGGAGCAGATACCGTAATGTTAGGATCACTACTTGCAGGAACGAAAGAATCTCCAGGGGAAACGATTATTTACGAAGGAAGAAAATTCAAATCGTATCGCGGAATGGGTTCTGTTGAAGCCATGAAACAAGGTAGTAAAGACAGATATTTTCAAGATGTGGAAGACGATATTAAAAAACTAGTACCAGAAGGAATTGTCGGACGTGTACCATATAAAGGAGAGCTTTATGAAAGTATTCACCAGTTTGTTGGTGGTTTACGTGCAGGAATGGGATACTGTGGTTCTAAAGATATAGAGACTTTAAAAGAAACGGGACAGTTTGTGAAAATTACAGCTTCCGGAATTAATGAAAGTCATCCACATGATGTAACCATTACTAAAGAATCTCCAAATTATTCTAGATAACTACATTCCTGCGTCTTTGTGCAACGAAACGATAGTGAAGTTGTGAGGCAGGAATCTCATGTATAAAAAAAAACAGCATCCAATGGATGCTGTTTTTTTATAGCTATATTTTTTTCTCAGCAGATTGAAACTTCAAAGCGCTATCCGAAATAGACCCAAATCTAGTAGTTAGCATATCCATCACATAATTTTGATAGACGCGCCAAGGTCTTTTCTTTCCTTGTTTTGGTTTTCTTTTTTAAACTCTTCCTGAAATTCCTGCACCAACAATAACAATGTCATATTTTTTATTAGTCATAGCTGCTTTTATCTTAAAGGTTTGCGAATTATAAGTACCTAAATATAGTGTAGAAATAATTAGGCAACAATAAAGTATATCCAATTACGGAGTTCCGTTTATTTATGGAATCATCATTATTAGCTTTTAGTTAATTGTAAGTCAGTATTTTAATCGCTTAAAACTGATATTTGTCATAGTGTTTCATTGAAAAGAATAGTAATTTAATTACTATAAATTTTAATGCTATGGAACTAAAGAAAAACCCTAATATTGAAGTAAGTAGAAACAGTAGTATTTATTTTCTTATTGGAATAAACCTTATGCTATTGTTTACTTGGCAAGCTTTTGAGTATAAATCGTACGAACGAGAAACTATGAAGCAAGATATTATTCAAATAGAACAGGAACTAGAAGAAGATATACCTATCACCAATTTAAATACGCCACCTCCACCGCCTCCAATAGAGGTTTCTACTCCAGAAGTAATTACGGTTGTTGAAGACACAGAAGTAGTTGAAGAAACGGTTATAGAAAGTACAGAAACCAGTCAGGAAGAATATATGGAAGCCCGAGAAGTGGTGGAAGTAAAAGATGTGGTAGTAATTGATGAAATTGAGGAAGAGATTGAGGTTGCTTTTGCGGTTGTAGAAAACGTTCCCGTTTTTCCAGGTTGCACAGGAAATAATGCGGAACTAAAAAAATGCTTTAACAATAAAGTCTTAGAACATGTAAAAAAGACCTTTAAATATCCAGCACAAGCACAAGAGTTGGGGATACAAGGGAAAGTGTATGTGATGTTTATTGTGGATAGTAGAGGTTATATTAGTAACATTAGAACTAGAGGTCCGAACGCATATTTAGAGACGGAGGCTAGCAGAATTATTGATGCCTTGCCAAAAATGATTCCAGGTATGCAACGTAATAGACCCGTAAATGTACCTTATTCTATTCCTATTTCATTTCAGTTGGAACAGTAAATAGTCTTTCCTTGCTTGACAAAGAAGTAGCACTTTATTTTTTTCATGTGGAGGATGAAGTCCAATTTTGTAATTAACACGATCGGAAGAAAGAGATGTTTAAAATGTTTATCGTTCTAATGAAGCATTAAAGTAGTTGAAGTTATATGCTAATGGTTTTCTAAAAAGGCATTCAATGCCTCTAAGCTTTCTTTCGGACTTTCTTCCATTGGCACATGACCAACATGGTCTAAAATAATAAGTGTACTGTTCACTAAATCTTTCTCAAATGTATACGCATTACTTACCGGAATCAATAAATCTTCTTTTCCCCATAGAATAAGTGTTGGTGTTTTAATAGTACTAATGTTTTTATAAGAATCCGAATGATCTTCTTGTAGCATTCTATCGACTAGTGCTTGTCTGTTTCCTGCACGTAATGTAAGATCAAAATACTGCGTAACTAGCGCGTCTGTAACTTTCGTTTTATCTGCATACACATTTTCTATGCTAGATTTTACAAGGAATTTTGGCGTAATAAAAGTCAAGGCCTTGTTTATAATTGGTGTTTTTGCCGCTTTAAATGCCAAAGGAATACTTTTTGCTTCCGAAGGATAACCTAAAGCATCTATAAGTATTAGCTTATCTACGGTCTGCGGATTTTTAAGTGTGTAGCTCCAGGCAATTTTTCCACCTAAAGAATTTCCAGCTAATATGCATTGGTTCACTTGTAAGGCTGCAAGAAAGTCTTCTATAAACTGCACGTAATTTTGCATGGCATAATCGTTATTTGGAAAAGGACCTGTTAATCCAAAAGCAGGTAAATCCATTCTAATAACACGATGTTCTTTTTTTAAGTCTTCGGTCCAAGCATTAAAAGTATGTAAACTAGCGCTAGTACCATGAATTAAAACAATTGGAAGCGAATCGTTAGCAATTCCTTCATCTCTGTAGTGTACGTCCATACCGTTTATAGGAATGAATTTAGAAGGAGTATTTGCGTATTTCTCTTTTAAGGTGTCTAAAGGAATGTCCTTATAACCAAAACAGATAACGATTACAAGCAATATTACACCAAGGATTACTGTTAGTTTTTTATAGATAGAAATTGTTTTATTCATAGATGAATTTTTATAAATATAAACTTTTTAGAATTGTAGGTTTTCAAAAACGTAGAATTTAATTCATTTTGAAAACACGCGGATACCTAGCTTAAATTTTTCTAAGGAAGCAGCTCTCCTCTTTTTTTTAAGAGGAGAATGAATTTCAGTTTTCTTTTTTTGAAAGCTGGAAGAAATAGGATTTCTCCTATAGAAATTTATTATTATTCTCCTAAATTATCCTTACTTTTTGTTTTGTCTTTGGTTTCCAAATTAGCTGGCACACGTCCTTGTTTTTGTTGTATTACCTGCCATGCCTCATGTGGTAAATGTTTTTCTTGTTTGGAATTGACATGGAATTCTTTTTTTATTTTTTGGTTGGCATCTTCGTCTTTCATAATAACTTAAAGTTTAATAAGTGAAATCGGTTTGATAGCTGCCATTTGGAGAATCTTCAGAACGCCATCCTACCGTTAGATGTTTTAGCTACTTAATAGTTATCTTCTTTGCGTTTATGGACAGCATCTTGTTATAAAAGCTCTGTGTCCCTTTCTAGTCATCTCTATATACGGTTTTTACTAACGTTTTGTGTGTAATTAAAGATAGCAAAAAGAAAAGAAATTTTATTTAGTAGTACAGATATCCCGTTTCAGAAAAGTAAAAAGAATAAATTTTATACGGTTTTAGCCTTAGCTATTTGGTTTTACTTTGTGACTTTAGTAGGATTAGTTTTAAATACATAAGCAAATAGTATTGCAAAAATCACATACAGTATGGTGAGTGCAATAATAATTTCTGAATGCGTTTTTATATTTGTGAAAATTTTAAATAATGCAATTGCTCCAACTCCAAAATGCATCAGATTTCCTAATGCAATGGGTCTGTTATATATTCCTCCAATTAGAGTTCCTTTTGCCATCCCATTTAATATTGCAAAACCCAAATATAAAGCACTCAATATTTTCAAAAAGAGTATTGTAATAATATTAGGTTCTACATTTAGATAGCTCGTTATTTCATTTGGTAAAAAAGAAAGAAGGATCCCCATAATTCCCAAGAATAATGCACTTGCAGTCATTAATAACTTTGTATTCATTTTCTATATTTAGTAATAATCATTAGTTAGTAGCTTGAAATTAAATGTGGTTACAAAGTGCTGCCAACATTTATGTAAAAGATTAATAGTGTTGTTGCGCAACGAATTTACCCAATAAAAATTAAATAAAAAAATCTGCAAATAGTTTCCGAAAAGACAGGGATCTTTCCATTAAATGTATAAGCTGTTGGTAGTAGTTTCCTTCTTTTTACTATTCCATATTTAAAATCTATTTTGACCACTATTTTTTTTGTCTTAGTTTTTCTAAAACCTGAGTGCTTACCCAAAAAATATCTACATTTTCATATTGGTCTGATCCCATATTTCTGGAAAAGAAAAGATACTTGCCATCCGGAGTTACACTGGCAGAAGCCTCCCAAGATTCTGTGTTTATTTTATCTCCTAAGTTAATAGCTTTACTCCAAGTGTTATCTTCCTGTTTAAAACTAATATAGATGTCAGAACTGCCATATCCTTCTTCTTTAACCGCATCCCACAATAAGTAGGATTCATCTGGAGCTATAAATGGATGATTCAGATTTTTTATAGCCTTGTTAATTGTTTTATTTAATTCTTTTGGGAATTCATATTCCCCATCAATAAATCGTGAATAACGCATAGGAAAGTCAGGTTTATCTTTGTCGTAAGTATCAAAATAATAGGTGCCACTAGCTGAAACTGAAAGGCGCATAATAGGAATATCATTAAAAGGCGCTTTAAGCTCTTTTACTTTGGACCATCCTTTTCCGTTTCTTTCCATATATCGTCTTCCTAAATGCATGGTATTGCCATCGGGAGAAATAACAGGTTGTCCTACCCATTTAGATAAGATGGATTCTTTCCATTTACCCTTATTATTTTTAAATTGGACTAGACTTGCTTCATCTAAATCTCCACCATCTCTTATAAAATAGAACTCTTGTAAATCCGGAGAGAAAGTGCCACTATATTCATAATCTTTGGTAGTAACAATGCCAGGAGCGAAAGGTTCAGGTATTAATCCAGGTGGTTTTTGTCCCAGATATATACTTTTCTCATTCGTTGAATTATTCTCTTTGGAGCTCGGCTTCTTCGTATTACAAGCATTTAAAAATAGTACAAATACCTGTACTAAAAATATAATTACGTAATTTTTCAATGGTCCATTTATTTTTTTATTACTGCCAACCGAGTTTTATATGAAACGTAGCGGGTTTTAATGTACTATCTTTTTGGTTGGATACGCACCTTAAATTTATGAAATTCATTTTCTTTTAAGTCCTTAAACCGCTATTTTTTATACACGTCTTTGTTGGGAACTGACTTTTTTTAGGTGTAAATTCTAATTATTTCTCCATTTCCTTTTCCGTTAACACTTCTAACATAGCCATTAATTACTTTTTTCATTGGTATAGGATTGTGTCCAGGGAAATAGTCTTTGTACTTTTCGTATGCATCTTCGACCATTCCAGAAGAAACTACATTTACTCTAATTCCATTTTCAATTTCAAGTGCAACAGCTTGCACAAAACTATGTATTCCGCCATTTACCATTGAGGCACTTGTAGTTTTTACAACTGGGTCGTCTGCTAAAATTCCTGTTGATAAAGTTATTGAACCATTTGGGTTTAAATAATTCTGTCCGATACGTACAAGGTTTACTTGTCCCATTAATTTACTTTTTAATCCAATATAGTAGTCGTCTTCGGTAAGTTCATTAAAATTGTCCCATTTGGCTTCTCCAGCGATACAAATTATAGCGTCCACTTTTCCAACCTTCTCAAACATCGATTTTATGGAACTGCTATCAACAATATCAACAAGCACGTCTCCATTGGTTCGTCCAGCTACTAGAATTTCGTTATTTTCTTTAAAGTGTGAAACAACCGTTTTTCCTATTGTTCCATTTCCTCCAATTATTAAAATTTTCATAGTTTTTTTAATTTAAACATTGATTTTTGTTACATTTTTCTTTTTTATTTCTTGACTTATAAATCGTTAAAGTAGCAATGAAACTCCAAAGTAAATTGGTTGCAAATGGTGGAATTGCATTATAGTAATAACAGTTTATAGCTATTAAAATACCTCCAAGCAAGTTGAAGTACTTGCCATAATTTAAATACTTTTTATTTTCAATAAGAGTTAGGGTATAGGCAAGGATTATTAATCCTGAACCTGACCAACCTATAATGTCGATGAATAATCCCATAGTTTGTTATATTGCGAAATGTCGATATATTTTAGTAAACTTTTTTATGTTAGAAAGCTGGTAAACTGTTTAATTGTTCTTTCATTCCTTTTTAAATAGGACCATTTTCCATGTCTTGTGCAGATTAAAAGTCCACATTTTTCCATATTAGATAGATAGGTCGAAATGGTCGATTGTGATAATCCTGCTTTTTCCTGAATATAAGTAACGCAAACACCATCATTGAAATGTTTTAAGGTCTCGTGTGGTGGAAAATGTTTCTCTGGTTCTTTCAGCCATTCCAGTATCTGAAACCTAATTTGGTTTGATAAACATTTTCCTATTTCTGTCGCTGTTTTCAAATTCATATCACAAACATATCTATAATTATCGATATGTAAAAATGAAAATGTAATTTTATTGGAAGCACGATGTTTTTTCAGCTTGTTGGCAATTTTTAATATGAGAAATTTGTAGTATTACTTATTCGTTTTATCATCCTTCAAAATCAGTTCCCCTTTTGTAATCCAAGAAATCCCAAAAGCCCAAAGTGCTATGCTTTCTAACCAAAATACAAGATTGAGATGATGTAATTCTGGAAACTTTTCTTGTAAATAGAAAAAGTATAAAGCAATGAAAACCACACAGGCAATCATGACATAACCACAAGTTTTAAAAATGACATTTCGTTTTCTTTTATGCGGTTCTAATTCCGATTTAGAACTTTTAGATTCTGTAAATAGAAATAAGGAAAAATAGATAAGTACCCCAAAAAACAATCCAGCAAAAGTAAAATGAACGGCTTTTATCCATGGTTCATACACAATACATTGTTCGGCACATTCCGAAAGGGTATCTACTCCAGTAGGAAAAAAGGCAACACCAAGCGCAAAAACACAAGCTAGGTTTCCGGCAATACTATCTCTAATATCATAGCCTTTATAGGTAAACATAAAAAAGGCAACTGCACATAAAACACCGACTAATATATTGCGCATTTTGGTATGGTAATAATCACTTATAGAACTTTGTACAATCTCACAATTACCATAATAAAAAGCACCAACTATTAATAAAATAGGTAATATAATTCCTAAAAGACCAATGAGTTGTCTTAATAGATTGTAGGATATTAATTGCGGATTTTCATTATTTCGTTCTGTAGCCATACCTTTTTTATTTGTTGTTTAAAGTTAGACATTTTATCTAGTAAAATAATACCGACTAGTAGGTATTTCTTTTCTGTTTACATTTCAGCAATAGTATTTTACAATTCGGTAGGTTTTAATTTCTAGCGATTGCTTTCTGTTTCATATTTGTCTTATGCTTCGTAGCTATTATGAGCGAAGTAGTATATAAAACCAACAACCAATACGAATTATGAAAAATGTAATCCTAGTTTTTAGCTTTTTATGCAGCCTCTCGCTTTCTGCGCAAACCATTAGCGGAATAGTTACAGATGCTAAAAATAATCCGATAGTACAAGCCAATGTATATTTAGAAGGTACGTACGACGGCGGAACAACCAACGCGAAAGGGGCGTTTTCCTTTAAAACGGAAGAAACCGGAACGCAAAATTTACTGGTATCTTTTGTCGGTTTTGAAACCTACACGATGCTTGGTGATATTTCCTATATGAAAGATTTAAAAATCCAACTTCGGGAAGATGTGAATTCTCTAGATACTGTGATTCTTTCTGCAGGAACGTTTTCCGCTGGAGATAACTCGAAAGTAAATGCATTAAAACCTTTAGACGTAGTAACCACTGCAAGTGCTTTGGGCGATTTTGTTGGTGCTTTACAAACCTTACCAGGAACTACAACGGTTGCCGAAGATGGAAGACTTTTTGTTCGTGGTGGTGAGGCAGAAGAAACACAGATCTTTATTGATGGTATCAAAGTCTTTACGCCGTATAGTCCAACGACCAATAATACACCAACTCGCGGACGCTATTCCCCGTTTTTGTTTGATGGTATTACGTTTTCTACTGGAGGATATTCGGCAGAATACGGACAAGCATTATCTAGTGTTTTGCTTTTAAATACCACAGGAGAACCAGATCAAGAAAAAACAGATATAGGTATTATGACGCTTGGAGGATCTCTTGGTAATACCCAAAAATGGAAAAACAATTCCTTAAGTGTAAATGCTTCCTATATTAATTTAGCGCCTTATAATGCTGTTTTTAAAAGTAGAAACGATTGGAAGAAACCTGCGGAATTTGCTTCTGGTGAGGCCGTTTTTCGTCAGAAAATAAATAATGGCATGTTAAAATTATACACTGCTTTTGAAGCTACTAATTTTGAATTGACGCAGGAAGATATAAATGCTTCGGAAGGTGTTCATTTTAAATTGAAAAATAACAACTTGTATTTTAATGGATCTTATAAAGGAATGTTAAGTGATTCTTGGACTTTAGAAACCGGAATGAGTTATACCCTTGCCAACGACAAAATAAACATCGATGCTGCCGATATTAAAGATACCGAAAACTCTTTTCATGGAAAAGTAAAACTGAAACATAGATTTAATAATCGCTTCAAATTAAATTTTGGTGCAGAATATTTAGCAACCAATTTTAATGAAAATTATCAAGATACGTTTACGCCTAAAGTAGCTTACGGATTTAACAATAATATTAGTGCAGCATTTACAGAAGCAGATATTTTCTTTTCTAGAAAACTAGCCTTAAAAGCTGGATTACGAATAGAACATAGCGTATTATTTGATGAAGTAACACTTTCACCAAGAGTTTCTATGGCGTATAAAACTTCCGATAAAAGTCAGGTTTCTTTGGCTTATGGCGATTTTTATCAGAATCCAAATAGTAGCATCTTAAAGTTTGAACAAGATTTACAAGCACAGCAGACTTCACATTATATTTTAAACTATCAGTATAATGGTAAAAAGCAATTGTTTCGCGCAGAAGCTTATTATAAAGATTATGATCAATTAGTGAAATACGATAGCGATTTTGCCAGTTTTGATAGTAATTATAACAACAAAGGCTATGGTTTTGCAAAAGGAATCGATTTGTTTTGGCGAGATAGCAATAGTATTAAAAATGTAGATTACTGGGTGAGTTATTCGTTTTTAGATAGTGAGAGAAACTATCAGAACTATTCTAAATCTGCACAACCAAATTTTGCGAATACACATAATCTTTCCGTTGTTGGTAAATATTGGATTGACAAATGGAAAAGTCAAGTAGGAATGAGTTATTCTTTAGCTTCTGGTAGAACGTATACCAATCCGAATACAACAGGTTTTTTAGATCAGAAAACCAAAGCGTATAATAGTTTAAGTCTTAACTGGGCATATTTAATTTCACCACAAAAAATACTGTATCTATCGGTAAACAACGCACTAGGTTTTAAAAATGTAAATGGGTATCAATTTGCAAATACACCAGACATAAATGGAAACTTTGCAAGTAGAAGTTTACGTCCTGCAACCGATCAATTCTTTTTTGTTGGTTTCTTCTGGACCATCAGTGAAAAAGGAAACGATAACCAATTAAATAATTTGTAACAGTCTATCCTAAAATAATAACAGTTCGGTAGAACACTTTTTTAAAACAAGCAGATTCCATAGATATTTGTATAACAATAAAAATCATAATAAAAATGAAACATCTAATCCTCATCGTAACTTTATTAATCACAAGTATCGTTGCTACAGCACAAACCAAATACGAACAAGGCATGTATAAAGCATTAGACCTTTGGAAAACGAATCCTATAGAAGCTTCGCAACTTTTTGAACGCATCGCAAAAGCAGAACCTGATAACTGGTTGCCTCCTTATTATGCAGCAGAAACTTTAATTTTAGATGGCTTTAGTAAAATGCAAGATGCAGATGCTTTAAAAGCACAACTAGATCAAGCGCAAAATTTTTTAAATGATGCCACAGCAATCTCTAAAGACAATCCGGAAATTATGGTAATGCAAGCCATATTGTACACGGTTTATGTAGCAAGTGATGGTGCAACTTATGGTATGACACTTTCGGGTAAAGTAATGGCGCTATATGCACAAGCAGAAAAATTAGCACCAAATAACCCAAGAGTCGTTTTAAACAAAGCGGATTGGAATATTGGTGGAGCACGTTATTTTGGTACAGACATCAAACCATTTTGTAAAGAAGTAGAAAGAGCTTTAGAACTTTTTGCTACCTTTAAACCAGAAACAGAATTTCATCCAAATTGGGGAAGAGAACGTGCCCAAGAAATTATAGCAAGCTGTAAATAATAGTTTAAGAATAGATACCAATCCTTATGAATGCATACATAAAAAATATACTAATCACCTTTGCTATTGGTTGCCTGGTATTTGTAATAGGAAATGCCTTTTATAACGGATTTGCCTTTAAAAATGCCAATGCATTATTAATCAATTTTAGCTTTTATCAGCTATATGCATTTGTGTTAGGCTATTCTAATATGTATTATTTTAACTACTTAGAGAAAAAGACTTGGGAAACCAAAAATGGCGTAAGTATTAAACGCGTTATCATAGGAATTGTAGGTTCTATCATAATAACTATTATTGGTTTATTTATCCTAAGAGTACTTACTGCTGTGATGTATGATGGGACAACTTTTGAAGCTTTTATAGCTAAAGAAAGTTGGAGGAATTACTCCTTCGGTATCTGGATTACACTGTCCATTGTTATTACCTTTCATGCCTTTTATTTTTTCAATAAACTGCAACAAAATAAAATAAAGGAACAAAAGGTTATTGCAGGAACAGCAAGCGCAAAGTTTGATGCTTTAAAAAATCAGTTAGACCCACATTTTCTATTTAATAGCTTGAATGTATTAACGAGTTTAATTGAAGAAAATCCAGATAACGCACAAAAGTTTACCACATCGCTATCTAAAGTATATCGTTATGTGTTAGAACAGAAAAATAAAGATCTAGTTACTGTTGACGAAGAATTAGCCTTCGCTAAAACCTATATGTCGCTTTTAAAAATGCGATTTGAAGATAGCATTGTTTTTGAAATCCCAGAACAGGCTACCAATCCGGAAAGTAAAGTAGTGCCATTATCCTTGCAGCTCTTATTAGAAAACGCAGTCAAGCATAATATAGTGACATCTAGTAAACCATTACATATAAAAATATATGAAGAAAATGGAAATCTAATCGTAGAGAATAATTTGCAAATCAAGCAAATAGTGAAAAAGAGTAGTGGTGTTGGTTTAAATAATATTACACAACGTTACCAATTATTAACTACCAAAAAAGTAAACATCAATCAAGAAGCAAACCGTTTTGCAGTTGCAATACCAATGCTAACAAAACAAATCACAAGTATGGAACGTATAAATACAAACACTAAAGAAGACGCTTATTATAGAGCAAAAAAACGCGTAGAAGAAATCAAAGGTTTTTATGGCAACCTAACTTCTTATTGCCTGGTTATCCCATTTTTAATATTTATAAACTATTCGACTTCATGGAATTTTCAATGGTTTTGGTTTCCAATGTTTGGTTGGGGAATGGGAGTTGTAATCCATGGGTTTACCGTATTTGGTTATGGTAAAACATGGGAAGAACGTAAAATAAATGAGATTTTAGAAAAAGAAGAACAACAAAATAAATGGCGATAATTATGGATTCTAAACCTTTTAATAACGAACGTGTAGAACACGCAAGAAAGCAAGTCAAAAGAATCAAAGGCTTTTATACACACTTACTGATTTATATTATCGTAAATCTGGTCTTTGTATTTATAAACATTGAAAATTTAGATCCTGGCGAAAGTTATTTTCAATTACGTAATTTTATAACTCTAGGTACTTGGGGAATTGCAATAATTATTCACGCAGTTTCTGTTTTTCTACCAAACTTTGCTTTTGGAAGTGCATGGGAACAACGTAAGATTAAGGAGTATATGGAGAAGGAAGAAAAACACCAACAATGGGATTAAAAAATACAAGCATGAATAATAACCACAACATAGAATCCAACACAGAAAGCGCATATAGCAGGCAAGAAGCTTATGATAATGCCAAAAAGCGTGTTGGTCAATTAAAAGGATTTTATTGGCATTTACTTTCCTATATCGTAATTAATATGGTGATTCTAATTATGATTTCAAGAACGGTAGACAGTACCCATTTTTGGACATTTAATGTGTTTTCTACCGTATTTTATTGGGGAATTGGTATCTTTTTTCATTTTATGGGCGTTTTTGGTAAAAATGTGTTTTTAGGAAAAAAATGGGAAGATAAAAAAGTGCAAGAATATATAGATAAAGAGGAAAAGCAAAATTGGGAATAATTTTTTGGGCGTTACCCTTTTTGCTAAAAAGCTGCAAAGGGTCGCGCTTTCCACTTCAATCTTTTTCTATTGTCTTTTCTGCTTAAACAGTAAAAACAACATAAAAAGGATAACGTTTCAATCGCTAACGCAAATACAAGTATGACCACAATAATTATAGAAGACGAGAAACCATCTGCAAGACGACTACAGCGTATGCTGGATGCTTTAGGAGTACAAGCAGAAACCATGTTGCACTCTGTAGAAGAATCGATTGCTTGGTTTCAAAATAATGCGCATCCAGATCTGATTTTTTTAGATATTCAATTAAGTGACGGATTATCCTTCGAGATTTTTGAAAGTATCGATATTCAATCTGCCGTAATCTTCACTACAGCTTATGATGAATATGCTTTGCAAGCCTTCAAATTAAATAGCATCGATTATTTATTAAAACCTATTGACGATGAAGATTTAGCCAAAGCAGTTGCTAAGTACAAAACCCGAATCCCAAAACAACAAAGTGTTACTTTAGATTTTGATGATATTAAAAAACTATTAGTGAATCCTATAGAACGAGAATACAAGAAAAGGTTTTCAGTAAAAGTCGGACAACATTTAAAACTCATTAATATTGAGGATATCGAGTGTTTCTACAGTGAAAACAAAGGCACGTATTTATATACTACAGAAGGAAGAAACTATTTGCTAGATACCACTTTGGAACAATTAGAAAACGAATTAGAACCACGGCAGTTTTTCCGAATAAACAGAAAATTCTTTGTAAACATTCATGCCATAAAAGATATGGTAAGCTATACCAATTCACGTTTACAAATAAAATTAAATTCCTTTAACGAACAAGAAGTAATTGTTGCAAGAGAGCGTGTTAAGGATTTTAAAAACTGGTTGGAATAATCTAAATATCGGTAAAATACTTTTTAGTGCCCATCCGATTTTGTATCTTTGTGTGTGGTAGAGTTTGATTTAACATATAGAGAAGAATTAAATATTACATTTTCAAGGTTGCAAGACAAGCTAAATCTTTTAAATGCAGCTAGACCTTTACCTAGTGCTTCCTTAAATAGTATTAGAGAATCTTTGCTAATAGAATGGACGTACAATTCTAATAGTATAGAAGGAAATACTTTAAACTTACGCGAAACACAAATGGTTTTGCAAGAAGGTATTACTGTAAAAGGTAAATCTTTGCGTGAACATTTTGAAGCAAAAAATCATGAACATGCTATAACGTACTTATATGGTTTGGTGAAACCTGCTTACAAAATGACTAGTAAAGACATACTAGCTATACACGCTTTGGTATTAAGAGTAATAGAAGATGATTTTGCTGGTAGATTACGCAATGCTTCTGTTCGTATTTCTGGTGCTAATTTTATTCCGCCTAATGCGCGTAAAGTTCCAGATTTACTGGATAATCTTGTTGATTTTGTGAATAGAAATCCTTTACAGCTAAACGCTATAGAGTTAGCTACGGTTTTTCACCATCAGTTTGTACATATTCATCCTTTCTTTGATGGTAATGGTAGAACCGTTCGTCTTGCCATGAATTTACTTTTAATGAAAGTTGGTTTTCCTCCTGCTATTATTTTAACAACAGATAGAAAAAAATACTACGAAGCTTTAAACCAAGCGAATAAGGGTAAATATCATAAGCTTATGTTACTCATGTGTCAAGCTGTGGAACGTAGTTTAAATATTTATTTAAGTGCTGTTCCTAATAATGATCAAGACTACGAAGCAATTTCAACTATTGTTAAAGAGCCAGATGTGCCTTATGGTCAAGAGTATGTTAGTTTATTAGCTAGACAAGGTAAAATTGATGCTCATAAAGAGGGAAGAGTATGGTATACAACTAAAGATGCTATTTTAAATTATATTATAAATAGAGAACGTAAACGTTAGTCTTCTTCAATTCTATTATCATCAAAAGCACTAGGTAATAATTTAGGAATAAACTTAATTACTAAAGGCAGTAATAATGCACCACCAGGAAGTATAAAAATAGCCAAGCTAGGTATCGATTTAAATATATCTAATAACTGACTTTGTACTTTTTTTTGTTCTTCCTCGGTTAGATCTCTAACCGTAGATTGCGAGATTAGCATTACTAATTCTTTACTTTCACCCAATTCTTTATACAAGCGTTTGCTATTTCTAGAAATAAGCTTGCTTACCATTTTACTAGAATTATCGTAAAAAGTTTTTACAATATTTTTAGAACCAAGTAATACAATCTGATCTTTATAGTTATTAAAAAACAGAGAAATAGAGGTTTTAGCTTCGTTAACCGTTTTTTGTTCTAATTTTAAATCTGTTCCTAACTGATTTAAAAAGGCATGTTCTGTAGTATCAATAGAGGCATCTGTCCAAGTTGCCATGCAAGCCATATCGATAATATATTGCGTTTCAAATTCGCTATTAATAAAAGATATTGCTTGACTATACGTTATATTATATTTCTTTTGATAGCGTAGTGATTGTTCAAATAGCTTAATTAAACTAGTGTCATACTCACTCTTGGTTTGTTTTGCATTTAAAACACATAAAACAATAGTCTCTAATGAAGATTCTAAATTCTTAATATAATTGACAGTTATTGTTTTATTCCTTAAATAATGCTTGTAGGCAAGTACATCTATATATAGTAGCGCATTTGTAATAAAATAGTTAAAGCTTTTAGAGATGAGGTTGTCATCAATTAAAACACGCTTATGAATTATTTTTTCTAACAGTCCGGTCGACTTTTTCTCTCCTAGAAGTTCTTTAAAGTAGGAGGTTTTATATTCTTCAATCTGCGTATAGAATTCTATAATACTATCGATGAAGTTTTCAGAGGTATCTAGCTTTTTATGTGAGAAATATAGGGCTAAGAAAAGGTTGGTTTTACAAATTTCTTCATTTGTAAAATCTTTTTTATCAAATAAATTTTCAACTATACTAACGTTATTTCCGTAGATAAACCCGCTTTCTCTTAGTGCTAAATAAAAGGCATTACTAGATGCGTTTTCTATAGCCTTATTGACTTCTAGCGTTTTTAGAAGTTTGTTTATCCAGCCATTTGCCGATGGATTCATAGTTGATTTATTAAGTTGGTGTAAAGATAATTCTTTCTGTAAAAGAAAACTATTTAAACTTTTTTAAAACCGACTTTACTTTTTTTGCGTAGGTATGGTTGAGAGTCAAAAATTAATTAACAAAAAACCTCATTTATTATGAAAAAAACAAAAATTATTTTAGGAATTGGAGCTTTAGCAATAGCTGGTTTCTTTATGGTAGCAGCAGATCACATTGATGCTCCTGCAGTTGCAAGTGGTACAGCAGATATCACAGATTTCTACGCATTTCAAGCGCAAGACCCAGATAATGTGGTGTTTATTGCAAATGTACAAGGACTATTAAGCCCAAGTGCAACAGCTTCAGCAGCATTTGATGAAAATGTATTAATAGAATTTAACATTGACACAACAGGTGATAATGTAGAAGACTTAGTAATACAAGCAATACCAAGAGATGGTAAAATGTATTTCTTTGGTCCAACAGCGCCAGGAAGCGTTGGGTTAAACAGTTCTGTAGAAACAATGGGGAAAAAATCATCTGTTGATATTTCTGTTTATGGATCTCCTGCTACCATTTCATCTAATGAAAGAATGCGCTTTTTCGCTGGTCCTCGTGATGATCCTTTCTTTATGGATTTTGCACAGTATGGAGAAATCATTGCAGGAAATGCAACAAGTTTCAATATGCCAGGTTCAGATACATTTGCAGGAACGAATGTAATGTCTATAGTAGTAGAAGTGCCAAAACAATTAATTGGTGGTTCTGGAACTATCAATACTTGGGTAGAAGCAAAAACAAAACAATAACAACTAACTTATTTTAAAACGTACAATTATGAAAAATTCAAAGAATTTTCACGAATACTTAATCAATAAAAGTAGCATGAGTAAAAATATAAAATTAATACTAAGCGCAATTTTAATCTCAACATTTGCATTTAATTGCTCTAGTGATGATGATAATGCTAGTGGAGAAATGACAACAATAGAAACAGATTTCTCTGGAACCTATGCACAACAAGACCAAATGGGGAGACCAGCAGTAAATACTGTATTTGTAGGTGCGGCTAGTAAAAATACATTTAATGTAACTACACCTTCAGATCAAGGTGCCGCTTTTCAATCTATGTTTCAAACTAACTTAGAAGGTTTAAGCCCAGCTTTTGCTAATCCAGGAGATAGGAATGCTTTAATGCAAACTTCTGCAGACTTTACAGGATTATTAGCTACAGATGTACTTAATCTTTCTTTAGATGGAGAAACTACTTTTTTTAATCCAGTATCTGGAGCATTGTTAACCGGAAGAAATTTAACAGATGATGTGATTACAGTAGAATTATTATTAATATTTGGAGGGGAAGACTTTACAGAAAACCCTGAATTATCTAACGATAATGTAGATGCTAACGATAAACCTTTTTCTGACTCCTTTCCTTACTTAGCTTCTGCTTGGTAAAATATATAATAGCATTAGAGTGTGTTAAGCGCACTCTAATGTTTTTTAAACAACCAGACTACCAACTACCTACAATTACAACCAACAAAACAACAAAAAACAACAAAATGAAAACAGCAAATTATAAACTACTATTTATTTTATTACTAGTCTTAACAATAACAAGCTGTAATACAAGTAATAACCAAATAACGAGTGTAAATGATTACAGCGCATTTCTAGAATTAACAGAGAGCGAGACGTTGCAGACTATTCAAGGAGATCATGACTTTTGGGAAAATAAGCTAGAAAAAGAACCGAATCAATATCCGCATTTACTGAAATTAGCAGCGTCTCAATCTCAGTTATTTACTGCAACAGGAAATATTGATTATTTAATTAATGCAGAAGAAAGCCTAATTAAGGCTAATGAAAAAATCAACTATACCAATTCTGGTTATTTGCGTGCTTTAGCTAGAAACTATATTTCACAACACCGTTTTAAAGAAGCACTAACGCTTTTAGAAAAAGCCGAAACTATTGGCGAAAACTTAAAAGGAACACAAAAAATGCTATTTGATGTGCATTTAGAATTAGGAAATACTAAAGAAGCATCTCATTATTTAGCACAAGTAAAAAACTTAAGTGATTTTGGGTTTTTAATTCGCTTGTCTAAATGGAGCGATCATAGAGGAGATTTAGCGTCTACCATAAAATATATGGAGAAAGCGATGGCAATTGCAGAGGCATCTAAAAACAAAGCATTAATGCAATGGGCATATACCAATATTGCTGATTATTATGGACATGACGGACAAATAGAAAAATCATACAATTACTATTTAAAAGCATTAACCATAAATGCAAATGATGCCTATGCTAAAAAAGGAATTGCTTGGATTGTTTATTCTTATGAGCGTAACCCTAAGGAAGCATTACGTATTTTAAATACGATTGAAAAACAGCACCAAGCACCAGATTACTTTTTATTGAAAGCTGAAATTTCCGAATACATGGAAGATTCCCTTGCTAAAACAAAAAACTTAACATTATACGCAGAAGCAGTTACCAATGCTAAATATGGCGATATGTATAATGCATACAACGCAAAACTGTTTGCCGAAGAATTAAACCTTACCGATAAAGCTTTAGCGCTTTCTAGATTAGAAATTGAAAACAGACCAACAGCGCAATCTTATGATTTGTTAGCTTGGACTTATTATAATAAAGGACATTTTGAAAATGCTTTACATATTGCTGAAGAAAACGTTTTAAACAAAACCTTTGAACCAGAAGCAATGTATCATTTAGCAAAAATATATAAAGCGAATGGTAAATTATCGGAAGCTAAAAGACTTAAAAAAGAATTACTAGAAAGTAGTTTTGAGCTCGGTCCTTTAGTAGAGAAAGAAATAAAAAATATTTAATTTAGCGTTTTTAAAAAATTTAAATATGAAAAAGATAATACTAGCAAGCATCTTATTTTGTTCCTTTTCAACAATAATTGCACAAAATATTAAAGGAAAAATAACAGATAGCTTTAAACAACCATTAGAAAATGTGTATGTGTTTAATACCAATGCAAATACACACGCGCATACCTTACCAAACGGAACCTTTATTTTATTAGATAATAAAGTAGGAGACACCTTAAATATTGGTTTGTTAGGCTTTAAAAAACAAATAGTTATTGTAGATAATAGTCATGTAAATAGCGGATTAGAAATTGTTTTACAAAGCAAAACATTAATGCTGGATGAATTGATACTTACAGAACAATTAGACGCAGTAAGTACTATTACAAAAATAGATATTGCAACATCACCTGTAAATTCATCACAAGAAATATTACAAAAAGTACCTGGATTAATTATTGGTCAGCATGCAGGAGGAGGAAAGGCAGAACAGCTTTTTTTAAGAGGTTTTGATATCGATCATGGAACCGATATTTCTATCGGTGTAGATGGAATGCCTGTAAATATGGTGTCTCATGCACACGGACAAGGATATAGTGATTTGCACTTTGTGATTCCCGAAACCATAAATAAAATAGATTTTGGTAAAGGTCCATATTACGGAAAACAAGGAGATTTTAACACTGCAGGATATGTAGATTTTTCTACCAAAGATCATTTAAGAGAAAGCACCATTAAGCTTTCTGCAGGACAATTTAATTCTTTAAAAACCTTGGCTATGTTTAACTTATTAGAAGATAAGCAAAATCAAAATGCATACATAGCTGCAGAGTATATTGCTACAGATGGACCTTTTAAGTCACCTCAAAATTTTAATAGATTGAATCTTTTTGGAAAGTACGTCGTGTACACTCCAGATAATAATAAACTTTCTTTAACGGCTTCACATTTTACAAGTCGTTGGGATGCTTCTGGGCAAATTCCGCAAAGAGAAGTAGATAACGGTAATATCACCCGTTTTGGAGCAATTGATGATACCGAAGGTGGTAACACAGAACGCACAAACTTTAATGTGGTGTATGATAAATATATTTCAGATAATACAAAGCTGAAAGCCAATGCTTTTTATTCACATTACGCTTTTGAATTGTATTCTAATTTTACCTTCTTTTTAGAAGATGCAGTGAATGGAGATCAAATCAAACAAAAAGAAAATAGACATATTTTTGGTGTAAATACAGAAATCACCAAAGATTTATTTTTAGGAAATGTACCTCTACAATTAAATTACGGCGTTGGTTTAAGACACGATATATCTAATGATGTGGAGTTATCTAAAACATTAAATAGAACTACACTTATTGAAAGTGTACAGTTAGGTGACATTAATCAAACCAACTTAGATGCATTTGTTGGAGCAGATTTTGAGTTTGGTAAACTTACCGTCAGTCCTGCATTACGTCTAGATTATTTTAAGTTTTTATACAATGATCAATTACAACCTGCTTTAAATACGCAATCGGAAACCAAAACAATTGTTAGTCCGAAACTAAATTTTTTCTATGATGCTAAAGACAATTTACAACTGTTTGTAAAGTCGGGAATCGGATTTCATTCTAACGACACTAGAGTAGTGGTAGCACAAAGTGGCGAAGAGATTTTACCTCGCGCTTATGGCGTAGATGTGGGAAATATTTGGAAACCATTTTCAAAACTTGTCGTTAATTCTGCAGTATGGTATTTGTTTTCAGAACAAGAGTTTGTATATGTTGGCGATGCAGGAATAGTAGAACCAAGTGGAAAAAGTGAACGTTACGGATTAGATTTAGGATTGCGCTATCAGTTTAATGATTGGCTGTATTTTGATACCGATGCAACACTAACGCATGCAAGAAGTGTAGAAGAACCGGAAGGAGAAAACTATATTCCGTTAGCGCCAGATTTTACAATGGCAGGAGGATTCTCGGTTAAAGATTTAAACGGTTTTTCTGGAGGAATTAGATACCGATTTATTGATGATAGACCAGCAAACGAAGATAATTCTATAGTTGCGGAAGGTTATTTTGTGACCGATTTTAATGTAAACTATACCTTTAATAATATCACTTTAGGAATGGTTATAGAAAATCTATTCGATGTAGATTGGAATGAAACACAATTTGCGACAGAATCTAGATTACAAAACGAAGCTCAATCTGTAGAAGAAATTCACTTTACACCAGGAACACCATTTTTTATAAAAGGAAGCATTAGCTACACCTTTTAATAATAGAATACACACCAATGAAACACCATATATTGCTATATAATCTAGAGAAATTTTAAGGGAGTTTTTTGAAGGAGTTTTTTGTTGGTTAGGAAACGCTATGTTTAGAAATAAACTGGCGTTTTCTTTATTATATTGGTTTGTTGGTTTTGTCTATATTGATTCCTTCAGTATTTTAATTAATGAAGTTCGTTCTCTTAAAAACAATCAAGAGAACGAATTATATTACTTCAAACAATTACGTATCCATATATAGTTATGAATCTGTTTTTATTTTAAAAACCTTGAAAATGATATTTAAAATCTATTACCACCAGCTTCTTATGTTGTAAATAACTTTTGGTTGATTTTTAGCATTGGCAAGTCCAATATCTCTAGCTGCTTTGATTATGCTATTCTCTTTATTTACTTCTTCTTCATATTTTTTCATTTTGAAATCCCATTCTCTTTGATCCAACTCTTTAATTCTTTTTCCAATGAGTTTAGATAAATTCACTCCTTCTTCATAACATTTAGAATCCGGATCTATTTGAGATAAATGAGTAGAAGCTAAATTTGCAGAATTAGTATTTAGTCCAATATTCCAAGCATTTTTGGCATTGGTTACATGAAGCTGACACTCGTAATCCATTTTTTCTTTATATACAATAGCAACCTGATTCATTGCTGTTTCATAACATTCCTTAGTTACTTGTGGAATTTCCATAAGTTTATAAATAGCGCCATCGTAATCCTTTTGACTTTTTGCTACTTCGGCATCTTTTAGGATAAAGTCACATTGAGAGTTGTAAAACTCTATAATCTCGGTTTTACCTTGATTAACAAAATCTTTTAAAATTGGATTTCTTGCTTTAATTTGTTTAATAGCTGAAATATAAGCTTTAGTATCACTTGTTCCAACACCTTTTACTTTTAGAGTTTCTGAAGAAAATACCGTTCCTTTAATTCCGTCTCCAATATAAAAATAAACTTCTAGAGTGATTACCACTTTTCTTGGTGGTCCAGGAAGCACTTCTTTAAATAATAGAGTGACATTTGGAGTTATTATAAACCTAGAGTTTCGAGTTCCTCCCAAACCATTTATTGAAGTTATTTGGTTTAGTTTGTTTTCTAATAAATTTTTAGCTGAAGCAGGTAAACCATCTATTTGATCAGACACATAAATAGAGAGCTTTACTCTACCTATATCATCTGTTTTTCCTAAAGAATTCTGACTAAAGGAATAGGAGAATAATAGAAAAAAGATTAATGTGTTTAAATAATATTTCATAATTAATATTTGATTATTTAGAGCCTAAATAAAGCGTCGCTTCACCTAATCCACTAATAGTTAATTTATTTATAATCCCCAAATCTTTAAGATAAGCGCTTAAGCCTTTAGCCCAAGTTCTGGCATCCATTCCTCTAATTCTTCCATTTCTCTCATAAGTCATAGGGATTCTAACTTGTTCAAAATTCATCATTGTTGCCTCGGCATCCATTGTTGTGTATGCTCCATTTACACAGTTGTCATTTAACCAATTTTCGATTAAAAAGCCTAGTTCATCATCTCCAAAATCTTCAGATTCTAAATCGTATCCCCAATCATCCCAAACACGAATTCCCAAATTAATTTCTCTACCTTTATGAAACCATCCATCAAAAGTAGTTTGTAAGCTTGCTAAAAACTTGTCAATTCTAGAACTCACAGCTTCTTCTAATAATAATGGTAATGGACTAGAAAAGTCTGGAGCTCCTGTACCAGAAGTTTCTGCTATTTGTTTTCCTGTATAAGCATCTAGACCTCTTAAGATAAAAGTAACTTGTTTTTCAAGTCCATTATCATTAATTGCCCAACTCATTTCAAGAATGATATCTGCTTTAGCTGTTTTTTTAAGAGCTTCAACAGGTGTTTCAGAAACTTCTGCTCCAGTGTTTTTTGAAGCTCTTAATTCTTGTTCAGCGGCTTTAGCTTCTACTTTTTTTAGTTCTGCAGATAAGTCTTTTGCGCTAAATCCTCTTTCACTTAATAAACCATTAATTTGAGTAATCACTAAGGCCAAATCACTATTACGTTGAAGTGCCATTTGGTACAATGGGATATCTTTAATCACACCTTGATTGTTAATCGTTTGTGTGTATCCGTTTTCAAAGCACCAAGTATCTGCTGGTACTACCATAAGAGTTGGTTTTTTAGCTTGAGAAAACGATACGTTTGCCGCTAATAGAGTGATGATTATTACTAATGTTTGTTTTTTTAATTTCATTTTTATTAGTTTTAAAAACCACTATCCAGTGATTTTATAATGTTTTCATTTTCTAGTGTTTTTCTTAAAAGAGCAACGTTTACAGTAACTAATGTGCCAATTCTGTATTCTTTTTTACTTACTTTTATTCTGTCTGTCACACCATCTATTACATTAACATATTTACTAAAATTATTAAGGTCTTTTTTGCCTTTACTTTCAAAAAAAATATTAAAAAATTCTTCAAATTCCGTTTCTAAGTTTGGAGATCTCGCTAATGCTGGTTTTGAGGTACACTTGGTACCTTGTGCATTAATTCCTTGAAATATAACAGCATGAACAGCGTTTTTAGAAGCTTGTACTCTGGCAATACTTTCATCTCTTAATATTGAAAAAACTTTAAGCGTGTATACTCCTGCTTTCGCTTCTCCAATACATTCAATATCATAATTCCATTTAGCAGTTTCTGTATCTGCTTTTTTCTTATTTCTTCTAGATTGGGCATTTGTCGTTCCAACTGTAAAAAATAAGATTGCAATAAAAAGTAATGTCTTTTTCATGATTATTGAATTTGTCTGATTAACATTCCTGAAGCTAAATTCTTTACTTTTCCTTTAAAAAGAGTTTTACCTAATTCTTTTTCTTCATTAGCTCCATAGCGGTTATCCCATATTTGCTTTTTGTCCACTTTAATAGTTGCAATTTTCTTGTATGTTACATCATTAGTTTCGTTGTTCCATATCTCCTCAAGGACCTCAAAGCTTTCGCCTCCTTCTAATCCTTCTTTCATACCTATTTTAGAATAAATTTCACCATCTTCAATTAATATTGGGGACTTGGTTTTAAACACATCATATTTTTTTTGAAGTTTGCTATATACCATATCTATGTTTCGAATGGTAGACAATTCAATAATCTGTTCTTCTGTTCTTTTTTCTTTTAATGAAAACGTAACTAGACTTCTAGCATTTTCTTTTCCAATAAATTCAAAGTTTACATCCAAAGTAGCAAAACTTACATCTTCGCCATTTTTTTTAGTCTTAATTAGGTTTGCTAAATCGGCCCAAGACTTGTCTGTCCAATCTAAACGATATAACCAAGCAGTAGTCCAAACCGAGTATCCTTCTTTTGTTTTATTATATGCTTTTTCAGAAGCTTTTAGAGCTAAAGTTTTAGCCATAGATGATAATTCATTTGCTACGGCATCAGCAGTTTTTTTAACTGCTAAAGCTATTGGTTCATTAGAAACAAAATTCATTTTTGTAAAAACGACAAAAGTGTTTTTTATTAAATATTTTCCAGAGTTTTTAAGTTCATTAGTTCCTCTACTAGTGGTGTTTGCTTCAGATATTTCTTGCGCACTAGCACTGTAAATTCCTCTATCTTGAATAAGCTTCATTGGGTTATAGTTATCTTCACCAAAATGATCGAGATTAAACCATTTAGAAACCAATTCAAAAGGAAGTTTTTTTGCTTTAACAAATTTGTCAATTTCATACTGTACTTCTGAGTTATCAGTTACAGCTCCAGAAGTAGCATTAGTGGCAGCATCAGATAAAGCGCTACCAATCATTTCATTCGCTTTACTTTTGCTAATACCTAGTTCTTCTCTTTCTTCATCTGTTAGTGTGTATTCAGATCTGTTAAAAGAATTTAATTCAACTCTTTGATCATTATATTTATCAGGGAATGGCCAAGCTTCATAATACTTAGCAACTAAATCTGACTTTTCAAAGCTTTCGCCCATCACTAAAACGTTGTGAAGGGAACTTCTCTGGTATTTTTTTTCTTGTATTTTAGTTTTTTGAGCCGATACTCCTTGGATAGCGCATATTAATAGGGATAGAATAATAATGTTTTTTTTGTTTTTCATCTTTGTTGTTTAATTGTTTATAACGTATTTGGATAGGATTAGTTAGGGATTGTTATACTTAGATTTTGCGAAGAACCTATGCAAAGTGAGGTAGAGCAAAATAGCATGGAACAAACGAACAGTTATTTTTGATTTAAGATTAAATTGAAAGTGATTTTATAGGTTGTAAATCGCTTATTTTTATTGTATTTAAAATATATCATTTGGTGTTTTGGTTTTTTTTGTTGCATAGCAAATTAAAGAGAGTTCATAGGAAATCCCTTACGGTTTCCCGTATTGGACCCGTTTTTAATCAAATATTTATTTTAGCTTATTGAAAATCAGGGGAATGTTTTTATAAAGGAACTCGTTTTTTTATGTCTCTGTTATAAATATAGTAGTAGATGATTTACATTACAGATGGATTAGACTCGTTTTGCACAAAAAAATATTGCTATATTTCTAGATAATCCATTATCGAGAAATAATTTTAAAAGGAAAAATTAATGAGAAATAATATAGGTGAAAGAATTAAAATATTCGCTTTTCCGAAATAAGAAGAGTATCGTTTTCGAGGCTAAAGGCAATATGTCGATAAATGGTTTTTAAGTTTTTTGTATGAAATAGTTGCAAAAAGTATAGCTGTAATTGCTCCAAAATTTTTCATTTATATAGTTTTATGATTTGTTACTTATAAAAGTAATTTAATTAACAGATATAAATGGAATAGAATTAAAAACATTAAGATTACAGGTGTCTTGGGGTATACTACTAATTCTAATTAAGATCCTATATTAGTAGTAGATAATAAAAGAAGCCCATTATAAATTTATTTATAATGGGCTTCTTTTTAATGTTTTCTTTATTATAATATAAACTATTTATTACGGCGTAGATGCAACAGCACCAAGCGTATACAATTGTTCTAAAGTAGGAGATTCACTTCCTCCTTCAGGTTCTAAGGTAATACCAAATGCTTCAGACGCATTGGCATTTTCGATAGTAAATAGTTTGTTTTCGTCTGTAGAAAAATCAGCTATAACTCCTAAACTTGTAGGTGTTAAAGGGTTTAATTTTAAAGACCATACTTGGTAAACCTTTCCTTTAGGAGGTTCTGGTAAACCTTGCACATCTAATACAATGCTGTTACTTTTCTTATCCCAAAATACTTTAGCATAAGCTTCTGGAGCAACTGCTTGCCCTGCAAGAGGAACAGCAATAATATCTTTGTCTCTTAATACAGAAATAAGTTTTTTAGCTTCCGTTAAGCTAGAATTCCCTTTTTCTATTTGTACTTCCAGTAATTCTTTATCTATATCTGCAATGCGTATTTGTTCTTTAAGTTGGCTGTTGTCGTTAGCAAACCATAAAAAACCTGCTGCAAATACAATAGAAGCAGCCCAACTTACATACGTAAACCATTGTTTATTAGGTTTTGTATCTAGAGGTATTACTTTTGTGGTATCTGTTGTTATTTTTTCTTTAATAGAAGGATAGAGTAATTTACTATCACTTGGCGAAGCTGCTGCTGTAAGTTTTATTATTGCAGCTTCAATTTTTAAAACCTCATCAAGAACTTCAGGATGTTTTAAAGTAAGTCTATAGACCTCCTTACTTTCTTCTTCAGAAAGCGTCCCTGCAACGTAAAGTTCCAAAATTCCAGATGCTATGTATTCCTTTATATCCATATTAAACCTCTAGCATATTACGTAATTCGCTTATGCATTTTCTATTTCTTGTTTTTATTGTGCCAATTGGCATTTCTAATGTTTCGGAAGCTTCTTTTTGTGTATATCCTTTAAAATATAACAGTTCAATTACTTCTTTACATTTTGCAGCTAACTTAGATACAAACCCTTTAATACCAATGGCATCTGTTTGATTATCTAAGCTTTCGTTGCTTTCAATGATATCTACGAAAAAATCGGAGTTAAGGTTTTGTTTTGCCTTCTTAAAATTTTTAGAGCGTGTTTGATCTATAGCCGCATTGCGCGCTATGTTTAGAATCCAAGTAAAAAAACGACCTTTTTTTGAAGAGTACGTACTTGCGTTATTCCATGCTTTGATAAAAACATCTTGCATAACTTCTTGTGCAATGTCATGATCTCTAACAATATTATAGATAACACCATGCATACTATCACTATACATATTGTAAAGTGTTTCAAAGGCTTTTTCGTCCTTGTCTTGAAATTTAGTAACCAGTAGGTCTAATTGCATATAGTATTATTAGTTGTCTAATGTAGTAAATTAATAGGTAATAAAAAAAGCACAAAACGGTGCTTTTTTTATTTTTATAAGTGTATGACTGTTATTCAATAATACCTCCACAACTTACGCGTCCACCAGCATTTCCTGTTGGTTGGCCATAATCGTCTGCTTCGGCATGAACAATAATTGCTTTTCCTAAAATATCTTTCTTTGGATCTCCACAACCTAAACACCATTCGTCAGTAGAAAATTCTACATATGCTCTACCATTTTCTTCCGCAGTTAAATTACCAATATCTCCTCTGTGGTATCCAGCGGTATCGCCCCATTTTCCGTGAGGTTGCGCAGTAGGGTTCCAATGTCCTCCAGAAGAGGTTCCATCTGCTGCAGAGCAATCTGCTTTTTCATGAATATGCATGGCGTGTGTTGTTCCTGGATCCATTCCTGTAATAATAGCAACCATTCTAATTTCCCCGTCTTCTTCCGTAAAAGCAATATTACCTTTCACCTTACTATCGCTTTTTGGTTCCAGTTTCATCTTTACTTTTTTAGCGGTCATCGCCTTGGTAGTTCCTGTTTCTTGTTTCACTTCCTTTTTACAACCAAATGCAAAAATGACACTTAAAGCTAAAATAAAAATGCTACTTCTTTTCATTATTAAACGAGTTTTAGATTAAATACTAAAGTTAAAATATATTTAGGGAATAACAAATTATAAAACGGAAGGGTTTTAATAATTTATTTATCGCGTAAATACGTACTAATTACTATTTCTACATCTTCCCAAGTCTTACTTACGCCATCTGCTCCTTTATGTAAATCCAAACAAACTTTATTTAATGTTTCTAAAGCGCTTAAAGCATTCCAGTTTTTAAGATCCATAGTAGCCTTCATGGTTACACGTCTTTCATCGGTAATACTGTAATCTAAAGGTAAATCTGCAGTAACACCATTCATGGTTATAGCAGCTACATAATTACCATTCTCATAAGTAATGATACCGTTTATTAAATCGGGATCTAACATAGCACCAAAGAAAGAGGCTTTTAATTTAGCGTCTCTAGTATCGTCCTTTGTAAATAAACTACTTACAGGAATAGAAAACTTTAAATTGTTTAAAGCTTCTTCCGGTGTAGCACCAGATTTGCTTTCAAAATTTAAGGTTGCGAATTCTCCTCCAACAGGTACTTTGTCTGTTGTTTTAAATGCAGTCCATTTTACAGAGGTTGCTTCCGGCTTGATAATAAAGGAATTTATTGCTTCAGCAGCTTCTATTACTGGAGTTTCTGTTTCTTTTTTTTCTTCTTTACAAGAAGTAAATAGTAATGAAGTTACTGCTAATATTGTTAAAAATTTTGTGATTCTCATAATTATTTATTTAATGTTTCCGTAAAGTTAAGTAGATAAAAGCGCCCATGCAAGCACATGCTAACATCTTAATTATTTCATTTTTATTAATATGATATATGTCATATTTTTTATGGTTTAACCAATGTAATTTTGATGTATGGCAAACGAACTAATTAGTAAATATAATGTTGCAGGACCTCGTTACACGAGTTATCCTACAGTTCCTTATTGGAATAATGACACTTTCTCTTTAAAAATGTGGAAAGCATCTTTAATACAATCTTTTCAAGAAAGTAATGATGCAGAAGGTGTTAGTTTATACATTCATTTACCATTTTGCGAAAGCTTATGTACCTTTTGTGGCTGTAATAAACGTATTACTAAAAGACATGAAGTGGAGTCGCCTTATATCACTGCGGTTTTAAAAGAATGGGATTTGTATTGTAATCTTTTAGAAACGAAACCAAATATCAAGGAATTACATTTAGGTGGCGGAACACCAACTTTTTTTACACCGCAAAATTTAGAACGTTTAATTAAAGGTATTGTGCGTAAAGCGACACTTGCTGAAAATCATGAGTTTAGTTTTGAAGGACATCCAAATAATACAACAAGGGAACATTTGCAAACACTTTTTGATTTAGGATTTAAACGTGTAAGTCTTGGTGTGCAAGATTATAATGAAACGGTGCAGAAAGCAATACATAGAATACAACCTTTTGAAAACGTAAAACGCGTTACAGAAACCGCTAGAGCGATTGGATATACTTCCATAAGTCATGATATTATCTTCGGATTGCCTTTTCAAACCGAAGCACATGTACAAGAAACGATTACTAAAACCAAATTACTAAAGCCAGACAGAATTGCTTTTTATAGTTATGCGCATGTACCTTGGATTAAAGGAAACGGGCAACGTGGTTATAAAGATAGTGATTTACCAACTCCGGAAAGTAAAAGAAATCAATACGAACTAGGTAAGAAAATGCTATTTGAAGCAGATTACGTAGAAATTGGTATGGATCATTTTGCATTGCAAACAGATGCATTATACCAAGCGACAACCAATAAAACACTGCATAGAAATTTTATGGGATATTCCGCTTCTAAAACGCAGGTTATGATTGGGCTTGGAGTTTCTTCCATAAGCGATAGCTGGTATGGTTTTGCACAAAATGTAAAAGGATTAGAAGAATATTACCATTTAGTAGAAGAAGATATTATTCCGGTGTATCGCGGACATATTTTAAACGAAGAAGACCTAGTGATTAGAAAACACATCTTAAATCTTATGTGTCAATTGGAAACTTCTTGGTCTACTACAGAAAATTATTTTTCAGAGTTGCCAGATACATTAATAAAATTAAAAGAAATGGAACAAGATGCACTAGTCGAAATCTTTTCCAATAAAATAATAATAACAGAAAAAGGAAAACCCTTTGTTCGAAATATTTGTATGGCTTTCGATTTGCTTTTGCAACGCAATAAGCCAGAAGCACAACTATTTTCAATGACCATTTAAAACCAAAAAATCATGAAAAAAATTATTGTACCAATAGATTTTTCTGAACATTCAGAATATGCATTAGAAACCGCTGCTGTTTTAGCTAAAAAATATGATGCCGAAATTTTAGCACTACACATGCTAGAACTTTCTAATGCACTTATTTCTAACGCAGAAAATTTGCAACAAGAAGAAACTGTTTTCTATTTAAAACTTGCAGAAAAAAGGTTTCAAGATTTTTTAGATAAAGACTATTTAAAAGATATTAAGGTAACACCATTAGTAAAACATTTTAAAGTTTTTAGTGAAGTTAGTGAGGTAGCTAAAGAACACGGTGTAGATTTAATTGTAATGGGGTCTCATGGTGCAAGCGGATTAAAAGAAGTACTTGTTGGGTCTAATACCGAAAAGGTGGTAAGACATTCTAATATTCCAGTTTTGGTTATAAAAGAGAATCCTATTTTAACAGATTTTGAAAATGTAATTTTTGCTTCCGATTTTTCTGAAGAAGCAATAAAACCATATTTAAATGCAAGTAGAATGTTTGAGGTATTAGATGCTAAAATGCATTTGGTGTATGTCAACCTTCCAGATAATAGATTTAAAAGTTCTGTAGAAATAGAAAAACGAGTAGCTGGCTTTTTAAAAGCGGCAGAGGGCAATATAGATAGAATGAAAGAGGTTGCTTATGTAAATGATTATTCTATTGAAAAAGGGGTTTTAAATTACTCTAATGTTATAGGAGCAGATTTAGTAGCAGTTGCAACACATGGTAGAAAAGGTTTAGCGCATTTCTTTGAAGGTAGTATTTCGGAAGATATTGCAAACCATTCTACATTACCAGTGATGACATTTAAAATTTAATGTAAAATTATTAGTAGCGATATTAAAACTATAAAACATATTGATTTTTCACTTTAAAAGAGGTCTTAAGTTAGTTAAATGAATTTTAAAGTGAGTAAAAAGCCAAACCTAGTTTGGCTTTTTTTTATCTAAATTTTAATTAAGACATTTTTATCCTAAATATGATAAATGTCATGTTTTAAGAACAGTTTTCGAGGTAATTTTGAAGTATAAAATAAACAATTAACTAAAACAGATGAAAACAACACTAAAATTATTGATGGTATTATTTGTAACACTTCTAGTAAGTTGTGGAGGCAAAGAAGAAAAGAAAAAAGAAAGTTTCTCTTATCAAAAAAAGACAACAACAGAAAAGGCTGCAACTCCTAAAGCAGAAAAAGTTCCTGCATCCAAAAAAGTAGATTTAGATAATAAAGGTATTGGTCCAATTACATCTATTACACTTGGTGCAGAAGTAGATCAAGCAATGGCTACACATGGAGAAGATGTTTACAAGAAAATGTGTACTGCTTGTCATAGAGCAGATAAAAAATTTATTGGTCCAGCACCAACAGGTATTTTAGAAAGAAGAACTCCAGAATGGGTAATGAATATGATTTTGAACCCAGAAGAAATGACTCAAAAAGATCCTTTAGCTAAAGAGTTATTAATAGAGTTTAATGGAGCGCCAATGGCAAACCAACACCTTACCGAAGAAGATGCTAGAGCTGTCTTAGAATACTTTAGAACCTTAAAATAATTATATTATGAAACGTATCCAAAACTTGTTTCTTGTTTTTGCAACGATGGCCTTAGTAAGCGCCTGTAAAGACAATAATGAAAGTACTTCCACCACATCTACAGAAGGGAAAACGGAAGCCACATCGCAACAAACGGGACAAGCCTTTATTGAAGGAGATCAAAGTACTACTGTTTTAAGTATCGCAATAGGTTCTCCAGATCACACCACTTTAGTAGCAGCTGTGCAGGCCGCACAGTTAGAAAACGTATTAGTAAATGCAGGGCCATTAATGGTGTTTGCGCCAACAAACGAAGCCTTTGCTGCTTTACCAGAAGGTACTGTTGAGAATTTATTAAAACCAGAAAATAAAAATGCTTTGGCTAATATCTTAAAGTATCATGTAACTCCTGGTAACTATTCTAAAGACTTTTTAAAGAAATTTAAAAAATTAGGACAAGCCAATAATGACTATGTAAAAGTAGAAGTAATCGATGGAGAAGCAAGAATTGGAGGAGCAAAAATATTAGGAAGTGTGAAAGCTGGAAACGGTATTGTACACATCATTGATAAAGTATTATTACCTCCAACAGAATAATTATAAACACTAATTATAAATCAAAAACAAATGAATAATTTAATGAAATCAACGCTTGCAGTTTTAGGTGTTTTAGTAGCATTTACAAGTTGTAATAATTCGGGTAACTCAGATAAAAAATCTGGAGCCTTAGCAAGTAATGTAGCAGAAAAGGTTTACATAGCACCTGGTGAATACGATTCGCATTACGCATTTTTATCTGGTGGTTATAGTGGTAATCTTACGGTTTACGGTTTGCCTTCTGGTAGAATGTTTAAGGAAATCCCTGTGTTTTCTCAATTTCCAACCTCAGGTTATGGGTATTCTGAAGAAACAAAACCTATGTTAAATACGTCACACGGATTCATTCCTTGGGGAGATGCGCACCATCCAGATATTTCGCAAACAAAAGGAGAAATTGACGGGCGTTTTATCTTTATAAATGAAAATAACACACCAAGAATTGCAAAGATCGATCTAAAAACATTTGAAACGACAGAGATTATTGAAGTTCCAAATAGTGCAGGAAATCACAGTTCTTCTTTTGTTACAGAAAACACAGAATATGTAGTTGCAGGGACTCGTTTTTCGGTGCCAATTCCGCAACGTGATATGCCAATTAAAGAATATAAAGGGAACTTTAAAGGTGCCTTATCTTTTATAAGTGTTGCTCCTGAAACGGGAGAGATGGATATCAAATTTCAAGTACTAATGCCAGGTTTTAACTATGATTTATCACATCCCGGACGTGGAAAATCACATGGATGGTTCTTCTTTACTACCTATAATACAGAAGAAGCAAGTACCCTTTTAGAAGTGAATGCTTCTCAAAATGATAAAGATTTTATTGCAGCTATAAACTGGAAAAAAATTGAAGAATATGTAAATAATGGTGGCGGTACAATGATGCCTACTAATTATGCGCATAACGTTTATGACGAAGACACACATACTGCTACATCTATAATGAAAAAAGAAGTTCGAGTGGTTAATCCATCAGAAGTTCCTGGAGCAGTTTACTTTATTCCAACACCAAAATCACCACATGGTTGTGATGTAGATCCAACTGGAGAATATATTGTTGGTAATGGAAAACTATCTGCAAACTTAACGGTGCATTCGTTTATAAAAATGCTAGATGCGATTGAAAACGAAAAATTTGCTGGTGAAGCGTACGGAATCCCTATTTTAAACTTCGAAGATGTTTTAGCTGGAGTGGTAGAACAACCAGGATTAGGACCGTTGCACACCGAGTTTGATGGTAAAGGAAATGCATATACTACGTTCTTTATTTCTTCTGAAGTTGTAAAATGGAAAATAGGAACATGGGAAGTTATCGATAGAAAACCTACATATTACTCTGTTGGTCACTTAACAATTCCTGGAGGAAACTCAGGGAAACCACAAGGGAAATATATGTTTGCAATGAATAAAATTACCAAAGATAGATACTTACCAACAGGTCCCGAAATGGAGCATTCTGCACAATTGTATGATATTTCAGGAGATAAAATGGAATTACTTTTAGATTTTCCAACACATGGAGAACCACATTATGCTGCTGCAATGGAAGCTAGTTTGATAAAAGAACGCTCTCAAAAAATCTATAAACTAGCAGACAACAAACACCCATTTGCTGCTAAATCAGATGATGATACCAAGGTAGTTAGAGAAGGTAAAGAAGTACATATTTACATGACAACTATTAGAAGTCATTTCTCCCCAGATAATATTGAAGGTGTAAAAGTAGGAGACAAAGTATACTTCCACGTAACTAATTTAGAGCAAGATTTTGATGTACCTCATGGATTTGCGGTAATAGGTCAAAACAATTCTGAATTACTAGTTATGCCAGGACAAACAAAAACATCTGTTTGGGAACCAAAACAAGTTGGTGTATGGCCATTCTACTGTACCGATTTCTGTTCTGCTTTACATCAGGAAATGCAAGGATATATTAGAGTATCTGCTGCAGATTCAGACACACCAATCAAATGGTCTCTTGGAGAAGATATTGAATAGTTAATTTAAAAAATTAGAGAAATTTTGTTTTAGTGTTTATTTCTCTAATTAAGGCGAGAGTTGTTTTTTCGCTCTCGCCTTTCTTTTTTAAAACACTTTATTCTTTGGATACAGAAACCTCACGGATTATTTTACATTAAATACAATACAACATGAAAAAGGCTAGCATTATAATGATTATAGGTGCATTACTGTTATTAGGGCTTTTTAAATTTCCGTTATGGAACATTATGCTTGGGGCACCACAATATCCAGATCCTTTAGGAATGAATATTCATATTGATGGTATTAAAGGCGTATCTGAATTTGATTTACAAAACATAGATGGATTAAACCATTATATAGGAATGAAAACCATTCCGACAGCATATGAAATGTGGGAATTCTCGGTGTTTCCGAAGGTGATATTTGGCATGGCTATGTTAGGTGTTATTATTGGTTTACTGGGGTATTTCGGTAAAATGAGCTATAAATATTTTCTAGGTTGGTTTCTATTTATGTCTGTACTAGGAGTTCTAGGTATGTACGATTTTAATAATTGGTTGGTAGATTATGGAGGGAATTTAGATCCGCACGCAATCATAAAAGTGGCTAATGCCGATGGTACACCAATGTCTTATAAACCACCACTTATTGGTTTTAAAAAACTATTAAACTTTGATGTTACTTCTTTGCCACATACTGGAGGATATCTCATGTTTATAGGAATGTCTTTAACACTTGTTGCTTTTTGGTTAGGCCGAAAGACAAGTTTGAAAACAACAACATAGTAATTTTACATTTTCAAAACACTAAAAAAATGAAAACACTAAAACACTATTCTATTTTCATATTATTTTTAATTTTTATAAGCTGTAATGTATCCCCTAAAGCCATAGAATATGGAAGTGATGGTTGTCACTTTTGTAAAATGACTATTGTAGATAAATTACATGCAGCAGAATTTGTGACCAAAAAAGGTAAAGCTTACAAATTTGATGCAACAGAATGTATGGTTAATTATTTGGATGAGTTCGATACTTCAGAAATAGAATTATACCTAACCAATTATTTTTCAAAACCAGAAACGTTTACAGATGCTACTACAGCGACGTATTTAATAAGCAAAAGTATTCCTAGTCCAATGGGAGCCTTTTTAACCGCTTTTAAAAATCGTTTGGAAGCAGAAAAAATACAAACGGAAAATGGTGGAGAATTATATTCTTGGGAAGAGCTACTAGATCATTTAAAAAACTAGTCTCATGAAAAACCAAATCCTTTTTTTTATAACCATTTTTATGGCTTGGTCAAGTATTGCTCAAACTATAACTGTTTGCAAAACGTGTGCTGTTTCTACAATTCAAAGTGCTATAACGCAAGCTAAAGATTTCGATACCATATTTGTTAAAAAAGGAACGTACAAAGAACATAATATTGTAGTCGATAAACCGCTAACTATTATTGGTGAAAAATATCCAGTTATTGATGGCGAATTAAAAGGAGAGATAATTACCATAATTTCAGATAATGTCACCGTTGACGGATTATTCATTATTAACGTTGGTACGAGCTATACCGAAGACTATGCTGCTATTCGTGTGAAAAATAGCAAGAATTTTGTGATTCAGAACTTAGTTTTAGAAAAGCTTTTCTTCGGAATTTATATCGAAAAATCAAGAGATGGTAAAGTCTATCATAATAAGATTATTGGGGATGCTGTGGAGGAATACAATTCTGGAAACGGGATACAACTTTGGTACAGTAAAAACGTAGAAATAGAGCATAATTTTGTGCAACATGTTCGGGATGGTATTTATTTAGAATTCTCTGATGATTGCCTTATTAAAAATAATGTGAGTACTTTAAATGTACGCTACGGATTGCATTTTATGTTTTCTAATGATGATGTATATCAAGATAATCTTTTCGAAAAGAATGGCGCTGGCGTCGCGGTAATGTTTTCTAAACGTATAAAAATGTACAGCAATATTTTTAAAGAAAATTGGGGAACTGCATCCTACGGCATGTTGCTTAAAGAAATTAATGATGCCGAGATTATTGGTAATACTTTTGAAGATAATACCATTGGTATCAACATAGAAGGTTCTAATCGAATCACCTATAAACACAATGATTTTAAAAATAATGGCTGGGCGATTAAAGTAAAAGGTGCGTGCTATACCAATACGTTTACAGAGAATAATTTTCTCTATAACTCTTTTGATATTGCTTATAACAGTAACGTGAACGATAATATTTTTGATAAAAACTATTGGTCTAATTATACCGGTTATGACCTGGATAAAAATGGGGTAGGAGATGTACCTTATAGACCTGTGAAACTCTTTTCATATATCGTGAATCGTACGCCAGAAACTATTATTCTATTGCGAAGTATGTTTATTGATATTATTGATTTTTCTGAAAAAGTATCTCCTGTTTTTACACCAGATAACTTATTAGACAACAACCCACTAATTAAAAGAATAACATGGTAGATATTCAAAATTTACATAAAAAATTTGGTAAAAATCAAGTGCTAAGTGGTGTGGATTTAAGCATCCGTGAAGGTGGTATTTTTGCTATACTTGGTCCAAATGGTTCTGGTAAAACAACATTAATTAAAGCCGTTTTAGGAATGGTAATTCCTAATAAGGGAGAGATAATGGTACTTGGTGAAAACATTAAGAAGAATTCAGAGTACAGACATAAAATTGACTATTTACCACAAATAGCCAACTTTCCTAGCAATTTAAGAGTTAGGGAATTAATTAAAATGATTAAAGATTTACGTAAACCTACAGATGAAGATCAACGGCTAATAGAATTGTTTCGATTAGAACCTTTTTTAGATAAAAAACTAGGAAACCTTTCTGGAGGAACCAAACAAAAAGTAAACCTCGTTTTAACCTTTATGTTTAATAGTCCGCTAATTATTTTAGACGAGCCCACAACAGGTTTAGATCCAATTTCATTAATCCGTTTAAAAGATTTAATCAAAGCAGAAAAAGCCAAAGGAAAAACCATACTTATCACATCGCACATTATGAGTTTTGTAGAAGAGATATCTGATGAAATTGTATTTATCCTGGAAGGTAAAATTTACTTCAAAGGACCAATATCCGAATTAAAAACCAAGACCAATCAACCTGATTTCGAACATGCCATTGCGTCTATATTAACAGATAATCATGCTTAAAATATTAAAATATAGTTTTTTCGATTTAATGCGTAGTCGTTGGAGTTACGTCTACTTTGCATTCTATTTATTGCTTGGTGTTGTTTTACTGTTTTTAAACAACGATTTATCTAAAGCAGTAATAACTTTAATGAACGTTATTATTGTTCTTGTACCTTTAATTGGAACCATTTTTGGCGTCATGTATTATTATAATTCCCAAGAGTTTACAGAACTTCTTTTGGCGCAGCCTATAAAACGATCATCCATATTTTTAGGACAATATTTAGGAGTAGCTTTATCGCTTTCTATGAGCTTAATTCTAGGTTTAGGTATTCCGTTTGTCTTTTATGGTTTGTTTGAAAGTAGTGCGATTTGGGATTTTTCCTTGTTACTAATTACAGGAACTTTTTTAACCTTAATATTTACCGCATTAGCTTTTAATATTGCGCTTTCCAACGAAAATAAAATTAAAGGTTTTGGATATGCTATTTTACTTTGGCTATTTCTAGCAGTCATTTATGATGGACTATTTTTAATGACACTTGTTTTATTTGAAGACTACCCACTAGATAAATTATCTTTAATTGGCACAATGCTTAATCCTATAGATTTATCCAGAACGCTAATCTTATTAAAATTAGATATTTCGGCATTACTAGGATATACAGGAGCTGTTTTTAAACAATTTTTTGGTACAAGTTTCGGACTTGTTGTATCTTTCTTTATGTTAACCGTATGGGTGGCTTTACCTGTTTTACGAATCGTATTCAAATCCAAAAGAAAAGATTTTTAATGCCATAATTGATATTAAAATAGGAGGAAGTATTCCGTAATAAATAATAAAAAGCAAATGAAAATATATAACACAATCCTTTTACTACTTCTAGTATTTACTATTAGTTGTAAATCGGAAGCTAAAAAAGGAGATAATAACATTTCAGAAACAGAAGAAGTTGCCTTGCTAGATACCTTACAACTAAAAATGAATCGTGGTAAAAAATGGCTTGTTAATCCCGAAACAGAAGGTGGAGTTCAAAAAATGAATACCATTATCAAAACATTTAAGTCTGAGAATACTAAAGATTACAATGCTTTAGGAAAAAGGCTAGCCAAACAAACCAGTTATATTATTAAAAACTGCAGTATGGTTGGCGAACCTCATGATCAATTACATGTAGTTTTGGTTCCTATGCTAGATGAAATTTCTAATTTAAAAGTGGCAAAAAAAACATCAGAAGGAGAAGCTGCTTTAACTAAGCTAGAAGGATTAATTAAAGATTATTTTATTTATTTCAAATTGTAATTAATCCCTTTTAAGGATGTAGTACCAGTATTGGTTTACTTATTTTAGAAAGGTTAATCTTCGTATTTGCTTTAGAAAATAAATGTTCAAAAAAACCTTCTTTTTTAACAAATAATGCAAGAAAATCTATAGTGTTTGTTTGCAAATAACTAGATAAAGCAAAATCCATTGGTACTTCATTTACTATTTGATAATTACAATCAAAAAGGGCTAAATTAGATAGGTCTTCTTGTTCTATTTCGGTGTTTTCTGTATTCGGGTTCACTCTTAAAACATCCAGATGTAATTTGTAGGTTTCTATAAATTCTAATAATTCTATAAACTGTTTTCCATCAATAGTATCCTGGGGGTCTAATGGTAATAGTAGTTTTTTAATAGGAGTATAAGTATATCCTTCAGGAATGATTAGTGTTTTGCAATGTACTTTTCTTACGACATTAATAGTATTGCTACCAAAAAGAACTTCTTTAACTCCCGAAGCTCCATTAGTTCCCATAACAACAAAATCTATTTTATGGTTTGTGATAGCTTGATTTACAGCATCAATAAATACATCAAAATCTATAATCGTTTCAAAACTATAATTCGCATTATTAAAAGTGCTTTTTAAATTATCAACAAGTGCTTGCAGTTTTTCTTTAGGCTCTTTAGTGATAGACTCGTAAATACTTTCTTTCGGAGAATTCATTAAATCATCCGAGGTAAAACTTCCTATTTTATGAATATGCATAACATGAAAGGTGCATTTTTCATTTTTAAAAAAGTGCATCGCATAATGTATTGCATTTTCTGAATTAATAGAAAAATCGGATAGTAATAGTATGTTTTTCATGATGTTTAGGATTTATTTTTAAAGATATTATAAAAATAGATTAAGTAATATGACATAAATCAGCTTTGTGATTTATTGGTAACTAACTGATTTGCAACCTGAATTATCTAAATTTTATTATACAACTTAAAGAGGATAAAAAAGTCCTTTTTTGTGATATTTATCATGTTTTAAGCTTATTCTTTGCATTAATTTCGCTAAATAAATACTATCTAACATGAAAACTATACTAAAATTAATGACGCTTATTCTAGCACTAACGATGTTTAGTTGCTTTAATAACAAAGAAACAGAATATGCAAATACAGAAGATATTCCTGTAAATCGAGAAATGCTAGCCGAATTAACTTCGCCACCAAATGTTCCAACTCCTATAGGAAGACGTAAAGCAAAAAAACTTATCGTTAAAATGGAAATTCTTGAAAAAGTTGGAGAAATGACCGATGGAGTAGAGTATATGTATTGGACTTTTGGCGGAACAGTTCCCGGAAGTTTTATAAGAACTAGAGTAGGCGATGAGGTAGAGTTTCATTTACAAAATCACCCAGATAACAAACTGCCTCATAATATAGATATGCATGCTGTTACAGGTCCTGGTGGAGGAGCAGAATCTTCTTTTGTAGCTCCCGGACATGAAAAAGTGTTTTCTTTTAAAACCTTAAATCCAGGATTGTACGTTTACCATTGTGCAACTGCTCCAGTAGGAATGCATATTGCGAACGGAATGTATGGATTAATTTTAGTAGAACCGGAAGGTGGTTTACCTCCAGTAGATAAAGAATACTACATCATGCAAGGTGACTTTTATACCAAAGGAGCTAATGGGGAACGTGGATTACAGCCTTTTGATATGCAAAAAGCAGTAGATGAAAAAGCCGATTATGTAGTATTTAATGGTAAAGTTGGAGCACTTACAGGAGATAATGCGATTACTGCTAAAGTAGGAGAAACGGTAAGACTGTTTGTTGGTAATGGCGGACCTGGTTTAGTGTCTTCTTTTCATGTTATTGGTGAAATTTTCGACCGAGTACATGTTGAAGGCGGCGATTTAATTAATGAAAATGTACAAACTACTTTGATTCCTGCTGGTGGCGCTGCAATGGTAGAATTTCGTGTCGATGTACCTGGAACTTTTATTATAGTAGATCACTCTATATTTAGAGCCTTTAATAAAGGTGCTTTAGGAATGCTTAAAGTAGAAGGTGAAGAAAACAAGAAAATATATTCTGGTGAAATTAGAGATGATATTTATTTACCAGAAGGTCCTGGAATTCAAAGTATGCCAACGACAGACGAAGTGGTTGCATCCGAAATTCCTGCAAAATCTTTTGAAGAGCAAATGGAATTTGGTAAAAATGCATACATGCAAACCTGTTTTGCTTGTCATCAAGCAGAAGGACAAGGTATTCCAAATGCGTTTCCTCCTTTAGCAAATTCAGATTATTTAAATGCCGATGTAGATCGTGCTATCGGAATTGTTTTACGCGGAAAAACTGGCGAAATCACAGTGAATGGTGAAAAATATAATAGTGTTATGACCAGACAAATGTTATCTACAGACGAAATTGCAAATGTGATGACATACGTGTATAACAGCTGGGGAAACTCTAAAAAAGTAGTTACCAAAGAAATGGTAGAAAAAGTTAAAAAAAGTAAATAATTTTTAAAATGATAAAAAACCAAGCCTCTAGACTCTTGTTTGTTTTGTTAGTGTTTCAAACGATGCTTTATGCACAGTCTGAAGGCATGGTTTCTATAAAAGGTAGTCGGTATTTACCGCTTTACGGAAGAGATTCTACAGTAGTTGCGGTTAAAGATTTTGAAATGGATGTGTATCCAATAACCAATTCTCAATATGTAGATTTTATAAAAAAATATCCCAAATGGCAAAAATCGAAAGTCATTAGTTTATTTGCAGATAAAGGATATTTAGTGAACTGGAAATCGGATACGGAACTTAAAGATTCTGAAAAACCTAACAGTCCAGTTACTTATGTGTCTTGGTTTGCAGCCAAAGACTATTGCGAATGTCAAGGGAAACGCTTACCGACAATAGATGAATGGGAATATGTGGCAATGGCAGACAAAACCACAAAAGATGCACGGGTTAAACCGGAATATAATGCCGAAATTCTTGCTTGGTATGAAGCACCTAGAACCAATGAAAATACCATAGGACTCCATCCTGAAAATTTTTGGGGAGTTCATGATTTACATGGTTTGGTTTGGGAATGGACGCTCGATTTTAATTCGGTTTTAATTTCTGGAGAATCGAGAAAAGATGTAGATAAAGACAATAATTTGTTCTGCGGAAGTGCTGCTGTTAATGCTACAGATTTAATGAACTATGCTGCTTTTATGCGCTATGCTATTCGCGGAAGCTTAAAAGCCAAATACTCTATGAAGAATTTAGGGTTTAGATGTGTTAAAGATATACCAAATGAATTTAACTCATCATTTTGAAGTTTATTGGGTATTTAAAAATGAATAAAAAATGAAACACTTAAAAATAATTTTTTCAGTTTTAATAATGACAATTGCTTTTACGGCTTGCAATTCTAAAACTTCTAAAAATACTTCGGAAGCATTAGCTGTTTACCAATGTCCTATGCAATGCGAAGGCGATAAAATGTATAGGGTAGCTGGTAGTTGTCCTGTTTGTAATATGGATTTGAAACCCGTAGAAAAAGCTTCCAAAGTATTGGAAACGAATGAAATTTCGGAAGCATCTATTTTCAATTTAACTTCTAAATGGCATACCGAGGAAGGTGAGGAAATTCAGCTTAAAGATCTAAAAGGAAAAACCTTAGTAATGGTCATGATTTACACTTCTTGTAAAGCTGCTTGTCCTCGTTTAGTAGCAGATATGCGAAATATTGAAGCGGAAATTCCTAAAGAAAATCTAAAAGATTTAAATTTTGTACTAATAAGTATCGATCCAGAAACCGATACACCAGAACGGTTAAAAGCTTTTGCTATTGAAAATCTTATGGATGATGAACAATGGACTTTTTTACAAGGAACCGAAAGTGGTGTTCGTGAATTTGCCAATGTGCTTGCTATGAAATACAAACAGATTTCACCAATAGATTTTTCACATTCGAATATTATAAGCGTCTTTAATACCAAAGGCGAATTAATACACCAACAAGAAGGTTTAGGTGTAAATAATAAAGATACCGTAGATACCATTCTAGAACTTACACAATAAAACATTCTGCATGGTTTTAAGAACCTTGTAGGTATAAAACAAAACTAAAAATGAAAAGTATATTAACAATCCTATGTTTAGGAGTTGTAATGACTTCTTACGCGCAAGAATTTGAGATTTCAACAGAATTAAGACCACGTTTTGAATATAGACATGGCTACAAAACCTTAATAACAGATGATGCAGATGCAGCAACATTTATATCGCAACGTACCCGATTAAATTTTGCATATAAAAGCGAAAAATTACAAATGTATTTGGCAGTACAAAATGTTAGAGTTTGGGGAGATGTTGCAACATTATCTGCTTCAGATGCCAACGGAACAGCAATACACGAAGCGTGGGCAAAATTATATTTAGATCCTAAATTGTCTTTAAAATTTGGACGACAAGAAATTGTTTATGATGACCATAGAATCTTTGGAAACGTTGGTTGGGCACAACAAGCAAGAAGTCATGATGCATTTATTGCGACCTATACACCAAATGAAAATAATCAATTAGATATTGGAATCGCTTTTAATGAAGATGCGGAAACGTTGTTTGATACAGACTATACAGTAGATAATTACAAAGCGTTTCAATATGCTTGGTATCACACGAAATGGGATACTGTTGATTTGAGTTTTTTAATACTGAATAACGGTTTGGCTTATGATGCAGATGGCGAACAAAAAGTAGCTTATAACCAAACTTTAGGGGCGCATATGAACTACAAGAAAAATAAGGTACAAGCTGATGCTTCTTTGTATTATCAAACCGGAAAAATAGCAAATACAAATTTGAATGCATTTAACGTTGCAGGAAATGTATTTTATACAATTAACGAAAAATTTAAAACCGGATTAGGTGTCGAATACCTTTCTGGAGCAGATAGTAATAGTACCGAAAATAAGATAAAATCTTTTAATCCTTGGTTTGGTACCAATCATAAATTTAATGGTTTTATGGATTATTTTTATGTCGGAAACCATATAAATTCGGTAGGATTATTAGATGTTAATGCAACTATCGCATATCAAAAGAATAAATTTTCAGCAAAATTAATTCCTCATGTTTTTTCTTCAGCAGCAACGGTTGTCGATGCTTCCGGAAAAGAAATGGATAATGTTTTAGGTACAGAACTCGATTTGGTTTTAGGTTATACATGGACTAAAGATGTTCATTTTCAAGCAGGATATTCACAAATGTTTGCTACAGAGACAATGGAAGTTTTAAAAGGTGGAAATAGCGATAATACAAACAATTGGGCTTGGTTAATGATAACGGTTAAGCCTAGTTTGTTTAAAACAACATTTAAAAAAGAGTAAGATACAGTTTCGTGTTTACTTCCAAAATACATCTTCTAGATTATCTTTAAAATCCTCTGTTTGATGTATTTTTTCTATTTGAAGCATTTGTGCTTCCGTAGCAATTTTCTGTATTTCGGGAAACAAAACGCGTTCTTCAAATCGGATGTGTTGTTCTAAAGCTTCTTCTATTTTACTTAACGTTATGGCATGGTCTTCGGTTTCAGCAAACAAACCTTTTATATGTTTGTGATCTGCTAAAGCCTTTTTTATAAGTTCATGCTCCTCTTCTAGAATAGTGAAAATATGCGTTTCTTCCATTTCAAAATGCGGAATCAAGTGCGTTTTAAAAAACCAATTAGCGTACGTTCTTATGCGTTCTGGTGCAATATCCTTACTAAATCCAGTTTTAATTTTCCAGGATAATAATAAACCTTGATGATGCTCTCTGCTTAATGGTTGTAGTGCTTTATGACGTTTTTGTGGTTTGTGTTGCATCTTGTTTTGTTTTAATAATATGTAATAAAATAAAAAGAATTCCTAGAGGTAATAAAATACTAAATAGGAATAATAGCATGTAGTAATTATTAAGGATTCCTTCTCCAAAGTAAAATTTACAACCTTGAATAAGTAATAGCATTTCGGTTAATACGAATCCCAAAAGAAAACTGTAAACCCCAATATATAACGATTTTGTAAATCGGACTAATCGAGTGTTTAATATAAACGAAAATAAGAAACCACTAATAATACCAAGCATCATTAAATGGATAAAACCAATTATAAAGTTGCGATGTTCGAATACCACTAGTGAAAACTCCGGAAAAATAGATAATGCTTGCAAAAGTGTTTTTAATACAAAACATACTACGCTAAAGAAATATAGATATAGTACTATTTTAGGCTTTGCGCTTGCATGGTTCAACAGATTAGGCTTAATAAGTTTTAGAAAGAAATAAAGGCTAGCAATTTGTAAAAGAATACCCAATGCATTAATATAAAGTAATGCTTTATGTGGTGCAAACCATTGAATAGGCAAGGCGAAAGTTAAAATAGTAGCGGCTATTAATAAGCTGAAGAATACGCTAAAAAGTTTAGAATCTTCGATCTGAAGTAAATGAAAAAACATAGCAATAACAGCTATTAGAAACCAACCATTAAACTGAAAATGTAAAAAGAACTGAATGGCTATTTGGTAAAATGCTGATGCTTGTCCGAGTATAGAAACCGCCGGTCCCAAACACCAAACACCAAGTGTAGAAAGCACCATAAATAGGAGTGAAGCCTTTAGTAGTTTTTTGGTTACTACCGATTCGGTTTTGTGGTTTTTCCAAATGAGATAGGCAAAATAATAACTACAGAATATATGTAAGGTAGAAAAGGAAATGGAAATTGCAGCATAACCTTGCAACGGAAAGCTTATCATCATACCAATAACGGCAAATTCGGTAAGCCAAAATAAACGATTATAAATAGGTTTTTTGTCTGGAATGAAATAATGTACTATTAGCGTAAATAGCATAAGGTAAACCCAGCCTAACATGGCAACATGCGAATGTGCGTGTGTTAAAAAACGATAATTTAAACCAATAGATTCTAAAACCGAAAATCGTAGCGCTAAACCCATTAGGGCTGCAATGAAGAAGTTAATTAAACAAACAAGAATTAATTTTTTTTGCATTATAAAATAAAATAGCGCTTACGTAAAGGGATATGTTTTAATAAAAATCCCAGAACATGTTTAGGGAAATGTTCCAGGATTTTCTAAGTACTAAAGTTACAAATTATAAATTGCTATTAATCAAATTGTTGCTCTAGTTTTATTGCTTCCGGAAATAAGATATTATTTTCTAAATGGATATGTAAATGCAAGTCTTTTTCAAATTCATCCAGCATTGCAAAAGTTACTTTATAGGTGTTACAAGCATCTGTTGGTGGCGTATAGTTATCGGTAAGTTCTGCTATTTCTCTAAAACGCTCTCCTTCGGTATCGTGCTCCTGCATCATCATGGCAATTGGATTTTCAACGGTTCCAAATTGTGGTGATTGTATTGCTACGTGATCTAGTTTTGCTTTCACCATTCTTTTTATAAAAGGGAAGAGGATGAGTTCTTCTTTTTTCATGTGCGCTGTTAATTCGCCAGCAGAAGCAGTAAATAATTCGTTTATTTTAAATAATTCTGGGTGACGCTCGCCGTGTACTTTACATAATTTATCTAAAAACTTACGTAATACAGGGATTTTCTCTTCCACATATCTATGGTGTTTCTTTTCAATATATTCTGCTAGTAAATCTAAAGGCCAAGATTTGTAATCTATAGATACATCTGTTTTCGAGTTTAAAACAGCGTCTAACTCTTCGGCTAGCCTATTGCTATCGATTCCTTTTTTCTCACAAGCTTCTTCAATCGTTCTGTTTCCATTACAGCAGAAATCTATCTTGTATTTTGAAAAAACGGCAGCAGTTCTAAAGTCGTCTGCTACAAATTCACCTATTTGTTTCTGCGTATTTTTTTGTAATGTTTCCATAATGTGTTTCTTTTAATATTGGTAAAAAGTATTTGCCTTTTATCTGTTCTACTAGGTTATAGAAGTAAGGCTATTTTTATTTCGGATAATTTTATCCTAATTATATTCAAATTTTTTTTAGATCTTTAAAAAAGAAGCTCCTGATTTTATACCTAATGCAAGTTCTTCTAAATTGGTAGTTTCTAACATATGTTTTAATTCATCGCGTATCACTTTAAATTTATCATGCACGGGACAAGGATGATTTTCATCGCATTTTTCTAGACCTAATCCGCAACCACTATAAATTTTATCGCCATCGATAGCTTCTACTATTTGTGTAAGCTTTATGGATGCAATAGTATCTTTATCTATAATAAAACCGCCATGCGCACCTTTTACCGATTTAATAAGGTCATTTCTAACTAATGCTTGCAATATTTTTGCAGTAAAAGCTTTGGGAGAGTTTATTTCTTCCGAAATTTCCTTAGGAGAAACTAGTTTGCCTTCAAACGAATTTTTCGCAATAAAAATAGATGCTCTTATTCCATACTCACAAGCTTTTGAAAACATATAATTCTTTTTTCTTCTACAAATATAAATAAAAAATCAATTAAGATAAGTTTATCCTAATTAATTTTTTGTTAAAAAAATCGCTTGGTGTTTCTACCAAGCGATTCTCTTTTTATTCTATAAGTATTAAAACTGTTCTATCAAGTAGTCTATTAAATCTGTAGTGGTTACAATACCAACTAATTTATCTTGATCTACAACAGGTAAGGCATGAAATTCTTTTTTTGCAAGTATTTTAGCAACTTCTAAAATGGTTGTGTTAGAAGAAACACTTACCAAGTTTTTAGCCATTACTTGTTCAATAGTAAACATATTATAAACTACGGTGTCTACATTTTGTTCGTCTTCATCTATGGCATCTGCAAAGCTAATACGCAACAAATCGGTATAACTGAGCATCCCAATTATTTTGGCTCCGCTTACCACAGGAATATGGCGAATGTTATTTTTTTTGAATAATTTTTCTGCTACATCTAAATCATCGGTATGATTTAGCGTGATAACATCTGTTGTCATTATTTCTGAAACTGGCGTTCTTTTCTTCATATTCTTTTGTTTTAAATTCTATATTAAAGATAGTTTAAAACGCAAAAAATAAATATGATAAAAGTCAGTTAAACCAATTGTTTTAGACGGAAACTAAATGATTTCCAAAGCAAAAGCTTCACACGATTTTAAAGTGTCTTTTACATCTTCAAATGTAGTTCTTGGGTTTATTAAACACATGCGTAAAACCACTTGATTTTGTAAAACAGTAGTTACTAATAAAGCTTCTCTTGAGTCTACAACTCTTTTAGAAATCTCTTGATTGATAGCATCTAACCGTTTTTCGGAATAATTTTTCCCTATGGGATTGTATCTAAAATTAATCACCGCTAATGTAGCTGGAGATACTACTTCCCAATTCGCACTTTTTCGTAGATCGGCTTCTACTTCTTCAGCTAAATCTATAGAATAGGAAACCGCTTTTTTAAATGCGGAAAGTCCGAAGGTTTTCATCGACATATAAAACTTTAAAGCTCTAAAACGACGTGTCAGTTGAATACCGTGATCGTAAAAATTAATTTCCGATGGATTTCCTTCAATATCTCTTAAATATTCTGGTTTTTCGGTAAAAGTTTCACTTAGCCATTTGTGATTTCTAACTAATAAACAGCCCATTTCATAAGGTTGGTATAACCATTTATGTGGATCGATAGCCACAGAATCTGCCTTTTCAATTCCTTTTAAAAGTTTACTTCCTTTTTGGGATAAGATTGCTGCTCCACCATATGCTCCATCAATATGAAACCAAAGTTTTTCGGTCTTACATATTTTAGCTATTTCGTTTAAGGGATCTACAGTTCCTGTATTTGTGGTTCCTGCGGAAGCGATAATACAAAACGGTTGTAAACCTTCTAGTCGATCTTTTGCAATGGCATTTTTAAGTTTATTAATGGCCATTTTAAACTCGATATCGGTAGGGATAATTCGTATTTGTTCTTTTTTAAATCCTAAAACACGAATTGCTTTTATATTAGAAGAGTGTGCTTGATCGGAAAGATAAATAATAGCTTTCGAAAAATCGTCACCACAACGTTGTCTTCTTGCGGTTACTAAAGCGGTTAGGTTTGCCATCGAACCACCACTTGTAAAAATTCCACCACCTTTTTTAGTCGGAAATTTAAATAGTTTTAATAACCAGTTCATGGTTACAATTTCTAATTCTGCAGCAGCAGGAGAAGCTGCCCAACCACCAGAAAATATATTGAAACCGGTAGCTAATGTATCTGCCATAACACTAACAAAATTGCTTGGTCCAGGAACAAAAGAATACGATTTCGGATGGGTAACAATACTGCTATTTGGTAACACTTTTGCAGTAACAAAGTCTAATACTTCTTTATAATTGGTAGGTTCTTCTGGCGCTTCCGTTTTAAAAAGCAAATCCATTTCTTCTCTAGAAGCTAAAGAAACAGGTTTTTTAGAATTTTCGGTATCAAAATGTTCTACAATGGTATCAATTACTTGATAACCGTATTGTTTCATTTCTTCTTTACTTAATTGCAGTTTATGCGAATTGTCCATGAAGGGCATTTTTGTTTTTTTTTATATGAATAGGAAGTACGCTTTATAAAAAGGCACTAATTTAGTGACAATCTATTGCACTAGATGCAACATCGACTATTGGAGCAGGAGAGAGGTAAGGAATACCTAAACCTAAACCACGAAGAATAAATAATAATCCTATAATTACTACAAAAATAGGAATCCCTTTTTGAATACGTTGCTTCATTTTGGTATTTAAAAATTTACCTAAGTAAATAGCAGAAGTCATTAACGGGATAGTACCTAAACCAAACAGCGCCATATATAAACTGCCTTGCCATGCGCTTTGCATTGCTAATGAAGCAAAAACTGCCATATATACTAGTCCGCAAGGTAAAAAACCGTTCAAGAAACCAATGGTTAAAAAGGTGTCTGCCGTTTTCTTTTTTAAAGCTTTACCTAAAGAAGATTTTACTTTAGATATTATTTTATAGATGGGTTTGGAGAAGTTGTATTTGTTAAAGACTTTTGAGGGAATCACAACAACAACTATCATCAGAATCCCTAAAAAAATAGATAGTTGTTGCTGGATTCCGAAGATGTAAAGACTTTTACCAACCAAGCCGAAAAATAGGCCAATTAGCGAATACGCTAACAATCGACCAAAATGATAGGTGAATATTTGTATTACTTTTTTTGTAGAATTAGTTCTGTCTACTGGTAGCATAAATGCAATAGGTCCGCACATACCAACGCAATGGAAGCTTCCTAGTAATCCGAAAATGAGTGCAGACCAAAGCATATTTTGCTGTTTTAGTAAAGAATCTCTTTTTTGTAGAGATAGTTTTTTCCGTTATATTGCCAATCTACTTTAATGTTCCAGCGACCATCTAATAAACGTTTGTCAGGTATGAGCAAATTGTGGTTTGATAGTGAAATCGGAATTTCAAAATCAAATTGTTTGTTAGATGGTCTGTATAGGAACACTTTTCCTGTAATATTTTCTTTTTGAAGGTTTTCTGGGAATATAATAATAACACCTTCTGCTGTTTTTTTCCAAGAGAGATTTTCAGCTAAGTTTTTAGCATTGGTTTCTTTATTAATCTCGTCTTGAAACTGTAATTCTTGTTTGTAGTAATCTTCGACTACTAAATCATGGTCATATTTACTATCTGTCATCATGGTGATAATAAAATACATGATGAAGCTAATGAATGCTACAAATGCGATTACGATTCCTGTTCCCCAATTTATTTTCATATTTATTTCCCACGAAAGTGGGAATCTATTTTTAGTTAATATTCTTCTTGTAAACAAGAATTCATTTTTTATAAACCTACAAGGTTTTTAAAACCTTGCAGGATCATTTAATTATAACTTCTTGGTCCTAAAAAGTAAACGCTAGTAGTTTCAATCATTTCATCTCCACTGTATACCTCAATCATAAGATTGCTTTTGTCACCTTTCAATTCCTTTTTGTCTATTTCAATAAATAAGGTTCCTTCTGCTAAACCTTGTGCAGGAACTTCAAAATTAGCAGCAGTGGAAACCATTTTTATTTCCCCTTCCTGTTTTCTAAGTTTGAATTTTATGTTTTCAATATCTTTCGTTGTTTTATTTACAAGTTTAAAAGTAAAAACGTTACTTATTATATTTTCTCCTTTGTGCTCAAATAATTGCCCCGGAAGTCTTAAAACAGTAGCTTCTACATCATTTCTTAAAAGCAGCATTCCGCATAACATACCGGTAAGAATAGTAAGAACAGCAATGTATCCTTTCATTCTAGCAGTAATCTTGAACTTTTCTCCTTTTTCTATTTCATCTTCACTAGCAAAACGTATTAGTCCTTTTGGAAGGTTAATACTTTCCATAATATGATCACATTCATCAATACAAGCAGTACAGTTTACACATTCTAATTGTGTACCATTTCTAATATCGATTCCTGTAGGACAAACATTTACGCATTGTAAACAATCGATACAATCTCCATGACCTAAAGCTTCTCTATCTTCGTTTTTTCTGAATTTTTTTCGTCCGCTTTCTGCTTCACCACGTTTATGATCATAAGCAACTACAATAGATTTGTTGTCTAGTAAAACACTTTGTAATCTTCCATACGGACAAGCAATAATACATACTTGTTCTCTAAACCAAGCGAAAACAAAATAAAAAACAGCAGTAAAAATGATAAGTGGAAACAGTGTACCTAAATGGTCTAACGGATTCCCAGTTATATATTTTATAAGTTTATCACTTCCTATTAAATAGGCTAAAAATACATTTGCAATAAGAAAGGAAATTACTAAAAAGATAAACCATTTTAATGCACGTTTTTTAATTTTTTCGGCATTCCATTCTTGTTTATCTAGTTTGCGTTGTTTGTTTCTGTCGCCATCAATCCAGTATTCAATACGTCTAAAAACCATTTCCATAAAAATGGTTTGCGGACAAATCCAACCACAAAAAACACGTCCGAAACTTACCGTAAATAAAGCGATAAACACAATACCAATTAGCATAGACATTACAAATAAGTAAAAGTCTTGTGGCCAAAAGGGTAAGCCAAAAATATTGAAACGACGTTCTAGAATATTAAACAGTAAAAACTGGTTGCCATTTATTTTTATAAAAGGAGCAGCGATAAGAAAAATTAGTAAACCATAGCTAACTATTTTTCGTTTGTTGTAATAAGCACCACTAGGTTTTTTGGGGTATACCCAAGCACGACCGCCTTCTTCATTGATGGTACCAATGGTGTCTCTAAAAGATTCGTTTTCTTGTGTTTCCAAAATTATAACTAGTTAACTATTATTACTTTTTTGTTATTCTTTTACCGCTTCCCAAATATCACCTTCTGCAGGTTTAGGTTCGGCAGGTGTTGTTCCTTGAAATTGTAGTACATAACTTGCTACTTGCGCAATTTCAGCTGGTTTTAAACTTTGCTTCCATGCAATCATTCCCTTTCCATCACGTCCACCTTCAGAAACTGTTTTAAATACATTTTTAATTCCGCCACCTAAAATCCAATATTTGTCGGTTAGGTTTGGTCCAATTCCACCACCACCATCAGCTTTATGACAAGCAACACAGTTTTCGGAAAATATTTTTTTACCAATATTTAAATCGGAAGCATCCGTTAACAATTCTACAGTATTAAAATCGACTAAATCTTTTGCTGTTTTTTTGTATTCTTCAATATCAATTTTTGCTTGCGCATATTCTGCTTCTAGTTCCATATACTGGTTTTCACCATTAAATATTTCGAATCTTGCAAAATATACAACTGCGAATATTATAGACGCATAGAAACTGTATATCCACCATGGCGGAAGATCATTATCTAGTTCTTTAATACCATCGTAATTATGGTCTAGAATGATTTCATGTTCTTCTTGAATAGGTTTAGCGCCTAGTAATTTGGTGTAGGTTTTATTTACCCAAGTAACTAGTTTAGATGTTTTTACTTGTGATGCATCATATCTAGCTTTTCCTTCTTCGTCTAAACTTTGATATAGAATATTAGCCATAGAACCTACAATAGCTTCCGTAGCAATTAATATTAGTAAAACAAGTAGTAAGAATACCATAATGATTGGTTTCTCTATAAATGCTGGTTTAGAGCCAGAATCGACAAAGTATTCTACAATGCCTAAAATGATAAAAAATAGGACTGGTATCTTTAGCCAAGACGGAAATAAATTTCTCATAATTCGGATTGGTTTTGGTTATCTAATTCTAATGGTATATTACTTACACTTTCTATATATTCTTTTTTTGCTGTAAATACCCATAAAAATAGGACTACAAAAAAACCGAAGAATATAAGTAAGGATATAATTGGGTATATTTCTATTCCAGAAATACTGTCCATATAATTTTTTACAAACTTTAGCATAATTCTAGTTTTGAGTGATTTCTAAATCTTTAACTTTAATATCGGTACCTAAACGTTGTAAATAAGCAATAAGAGCTACAATTTCACGATTACGCATTTCTATAAATTCTGCACCTCCAGCTGCTTTATCTACTTCGTAGGTTTCTGCAAAATCAGGATCTGCATATAGATTTTTTTCAATTTGCGTACCTTGATCTAACATGGCTTGTTGCGCATTTGCAATTTCTTCCTCGGTATATGGTACACCTAAAGTTACCATAGCTTCCATTTTCTTCTCGGTTAGTGATTTGTCAAGTTCATCTCTAATGATCCATTTATACGATGGCATGATAGAACCAGATGATGTACTTTGTGGATCATACATATGGTTTAGGTGCCAGTTGGCTGAATATTTGCCTCCAATACGATGTAAATCTGGTCCAGTACGTTTAGAACCCCAAAGGAATGGATGATCGTAAACATATTCTCCTGCTTTCGAGTATTCTCCGTAACGTTCTACTTCAGATCTAAAAGGACGAATCATTTGTGAGTGACATCCAACACAACCTTCACGAATGTAAATATCACGACCTTCTAATTCTAAAGGCGTATATGGTTTTACACTGGCAATTGTTGGTATATTCGACTTCACCATGATAGTTGGTACTATCTGCACAATACCACCAATTAAAATAGCAATGGTCGCTCCAATAGTTAATTTAATAGGCTTACGCTCTAACCAAGTGTGCCATCCTTCGCCAGCAGTACGTTTTTTAGAAACATGTTGTAATGCAGGAGCTTCGGCTAATTCGTCTTCCACTTTACTACCTTGTTTTATTGTGATGTAAACGTTATACACAAGAATTAGCATTCCTATAATATATAGTGTTCCACCAACAGCACGCATGTAGTACATTGGCATAATTTCGGTAACGGTTTCTAAAAAGTTACCATACATTAAAGTACCATCTGGATTAAACTGTTTCCACATACTTGCTTGTGTAAATCCAGCAACATAAAGTGGTAAAGCATAAAATATAATACCTAAAGTCCCAACCCAGAAATGCAGGTTAGCCAGTTTTAAAGAATATAGTTTTGTTTTAAATAGTTTTGGTACTAAGTAATAAATCATACCAAAGGCTAAGAAACCATTCCAAGCTAAAGCACCAACGTGCACGTGTGCAATAATCCAATCGGTAAAGTGACCAATCGCATTTACATTTTTAAGAGAAAGTAAAGGTCCTTCAAAAGTTGCCATACCATAACCGGTAAGTGCAACAACCATAAATTTTAAAACAGGATCTGTACGTACTTTATCCCAAGCACCACGAAGTGTTAATAGTCCGTTTATCATTCCTCCCCAAGAAGGCATTAATAACATTACAGAAAATGCTACACCAAGATTTTGTGCCCATTCTGGTAAAGCGGTATATAGTAAATGGTGAGGTCCAGCCCAAATGTAAATAAAGATTAAAGACCAAAAGTGAATGATAGAAAGTCTATAGGAGTACACCGGTCTATTTGCAGCTTTAGGAACAAAGTAATACATCAATCCTAAGAAAGGTGTTGTTAAAAAGAATGCTACGGCGTTATGTCCGTACCACCATTGTACCAATGCATCTTGAACTCCTGCGTATACCGAATAACTTTTCATAGCGCTAACAGGTAGCTCTAAACTATTAAAGATATGTAATACAGCAACGGTTACAAAAGTGGCTATGTAAAACCAAATAGCAACATATAAATGACGTTGTCTTCTTTTAATCATGGTACCAATTAAATTGATTCCAAAGGCAACCCAAATAACAGCAATGGCAATATCAAAAGGCCATTCTAATTCTGCATACTCTTTAGAAGTTGTATATCCTAGCGGTAATGTAATGGCAGCACCAACAATAATAGCTTGCCATCCCCAAAAATTGATTTTACTCAATAAATCGCTATACATTCTCGCTTTTAGAAGACGTTGTGTAGAATAGTAAACACCGGCAAAAATCGCATTACCAACAAAGGCAAAGATTACTGCATTGGTATGTAATGGTCTTAATCGACCAAAGCTTAACCAAGAAATACCTTCCATGTAATTTGGGAAAATAAAAAGAAAAGCTAGCATTAAGCCCACTGTCATACCCACAACTCCCCAGAGAATAGTGGCATAAAGGAAATTTTTAACGATTTTGTTATCGTAATAGAATTGTTCTTTTTCCATAATAAATAATTAATTAGTCTTTTTAGTTTTTATAGTTGGTTCTGGTTTCTCTTTAACGAGTTCGTCTTCAAAAAGCATTCTAACGGAAGGGGTGTAACTATCATCAAATTGACCACTTTTTACGGCATAAATAAAAGCTGCAAAAAAACCGATTGCAACTATGATGCTGATAGTCAATAATATATATATAACACTCATACCTATTAGAAGTTATGGTTCAAAATTACGTTGGATGCGTTTCTTAAAACATGATTTTTATCATGTTTAGTTATTTGTAATCATTCTAATTTCTTGCCAGTTTTCTACCTAAAGCATTTGTGGCAATGGTTGTAAATACCACAATACTAATAGAACTTAATGGCATTAAAATAGCTGCAACAACCGGAGCTAACTGTCCGTTTACTGCAAAATATAAACCTATTATGTTATATATAAATGAAAGCACAAAACTCCATTTAATGATTTTTATAGCACTTTTTGAGGCTTTGATATATTTGTATAGTTGATTGAATTTAGAAGCATCCAAAATAGCATCACAAGCAGGAGAGAAGACGTTCACGTTTTCGGATAGCGCAATACCAACATTACTCTGCGCCAAAGCACCAGCATCATTTAAGCCATCCCCAATCATAAGTACTTTTGCGCCTTCCGTTTGATGGTATTTGATGTATTCTAATTTATCATCTGGTTTCTGATTGAAAATTAACTTCGTTTTACTTGGAAGTAATTTCTTTAAATTTTCAAATTCTCCTTCATTATCACCAGAAAGAATCACCAAATCGTATTGTTTTTTTAGTTTATTGAAGAGCTTAGACAAGCCTTTTCTATAGCTATTATAAAAAGTATATTTTCCTTTATAATTATTATTAGTACTAATATGCACCGCTGTATTTAAAACGGAAGCTTCTGAAGAACCCACAAAACTAGCAGAGCCAATTTTTATGTTTTCATTATTATGTGACGCTTCAATACCTTTACCTAAATGTTCTTCAAAATGATTTAATGTAATGATATTGTTTTCTTCTAAAATATCATAAAGTGTTCTACTTAATGGATGGTTAGAACCACGAAGTGTGTTTTTTAGTAAGATACCTTCAGAAGTAGAAAGTACTTCGCCTTCATAGGTTGCCGTACTTTGTTTGTTGGAAGTAATCGTTCCTGTTTTATCAAAAATAATGGTGTCTATTGCTGCTAACTGTTCGATAACGGAAGCATTTTTGACATAGAATTTTTGCTTTCCAAAGATGCGAAGCAAATTACCAAAGGTAAAAGGAGCAGAGAGCGCAATGGCACACGGACAAGCAATTATTAAAACAGCTGTAAAAACATTCATGGCTTTGGATGCATCTACAAATAGCCAAAAAGTAGTTGCTAGTATTGAAATACTTAGTACTGCAATAGTAAAACGTTTGCTTATGCTATTGGTTAGCGTGGTAAAGCCGTCTTCCTTATTTTTACTGAAGACATCATTACTCCATAATTGGGTGAGGTAACTTTGTTCTACCGATTTTAGCGCTTCCATTTCTATAACTCCTGAAGTTTGTTTTCCTCCAGCAAAAAGTTTATCACCAGAATTTTTACTTATGTTTTCCGATTCCCCAGTTACAAAACTATAATCAATTCGCGCCTTTCCGTTAATGAGAATACCATCTACCGGAATTAATTCTTCATTTCTTATAAGCAGTCTATCTCCTTTTTTTATTTCGTAAACTTGAATTGGAGTTTCTCCTTCTTCCGAAGAAACCTTAGTTACAGCAATTGGGAAATAGGATTTGTAATCCCGCTCAAACGAAAGGAATGCATATGTTTTTTGTTGAAAGAACTTTCCGAGTAATAAAAAGAAAACCAAACCTGTTAAACTATCAAAGAAACCGGATCCTAAATCGAAAATGATTTCCGCAGTACTTCTAATAAATAGAACGGCAACACCAAGCGCAATAGGCACATCAATATTTAAAATTCTTGCTCGTAAACCTTTATAAGCAGACACAAAATAATCTTGTGCTGCATAAAAAACGACAGGAAGTGAAAAGGTAAACATGAGCCAACGAAACAGAGGTTTGTATTGCTCTAGCCAGAATTCACCTACTTCAAAGTATTCAGGAAACGAAAGAAACATTACGTTACCAAAGGCAAATCCTGCAATTCCTAATTTATAAATAAGACTTCGGTTAATATCTTCTTTTCCGGTTTTAAAATCGTCTAAAGAAATATACGGTTCATAACCAATACTACTTAAAAGGATCACGATTTCTTTAAGGGATGTTTTGTCTGTATTGTAAGTAACACGAACCGTTTTCTTTCCAAAATTAACTTGTGAGGTGGAAATTCCTGGGTTTAATTTGTTTCCGTTTTCTAGAATCCAAATACAAGAACTACAATGAATATGCGGAATGTAAAGCGTAGCGATTTGTGTATTACCATCACTAAACTCGGTTAATTTTTCAATAATATTTTCTTGCGAAAGGAAATCGTATTTACCTTGAATTTCTTTCGGAATTGCCCCAGGTGAAGATTGTAAATCATAGTAACAAGTTAAATCATTTTCTGAAAAAATCTCATAAACGGTTTTACAACCATTACAACAAAACGATTTTTCGTTAAATTGAATAATTGTATCACAATCATCACCACAATGAAAACAAGTAGCCTTGTCCATATTTTTTGCTCATTTATACCTGTAACAAAGGTTACAAAACATGTGCTTTTAAAATATGATATTTGTCATGTTTCAAGTAACTTTACAAAACACTATTAATGAAACTATGAGTAAATGTGAACAATGTATTGTGAGGCAGTTTAATTCCCTTAAAGCGTTGACTAAAGATGAATTAGTACGTGTTTCGGCATGTAAGACTTCTCGGTTTATAAAAAAGGGAGAAGTTATTTTTGATGAAGGAGAAACTATAAATGGTGTGTTTTGTGTTAAAGATGGCGTTTGTAAACTCTCTAAGCTAAGTGCAAATGGTAAAGATCAAATTGTAAAACTAGTTATCAAAGGAAATTTATTAGGGCAACGTTCTTTAATAGGAGATGAAGCTTCTAATTTGAGTGCTACTGCTTTAAACGATATGGAAGTTTGTTTTATACCAAAGTCTGAAATTATATGGGATTTAAAGAAGAATTCTAATTTTTCTATGGAGGTTATGAAAAACTTAGCACATGATTTAAAAGAAGCAGATAATGTTATTGTAAACATGGCTCAAAAATCGGTGAAGCAACGTTTAGCGGAAACATTAATCTATATTATGGATACTTTCGGAGCTACAGAAGAAGGCATGCTTAAAGTGATTCTTTCTCGTGAAGACTATGCGAATGTAGTTGGTACAGCTACAGAATCTGCTATCCGAATTTTATCACAATTCAAAAAAGAAGGAATTATTTCAACATCTGGAAAACAGATTAAAATTGAAGATTTAGAAGCTTTAAAACGTATAGAATAGTTTTATTGAAAATAAAGGAGATTAGATGGAAATAGTTGTATTTTTATACAGCTATGAAAAAACATAATATACACAAAAAGGGCTTTGTATTTAAAACATACGAAGCATCTTCACAAACGCCTTTCGAGAAGCTTTTTGATATATTTAAAGAGTTAATTACACATACTTCTGGTGATTTTGACGAAGCTATAAATTGGCTTCGAGAACTAGATAAAGAGTACGAGTTAACTACTGCCGAATATACCATTGATGACTTTATTGAAGATCTTAAAGATAAAGGATATATACGTGAAGAAATGAAACCGGATGGTAAAAAAGGGAATGCAATTACTGCAAAAACCGAACGTGCTATTAGGCAATCTGCATTAGATCAAATATTCGGGAACATAAAACGCAGTGGCTCCGGAAACCATAAAAGTAAAGGTGCCGGAATAGGAGATGAGCATACTGGCGATTTTAGAAATTACCAGTTTGGCGATAGTTTAGATAAGGTGTCTATGACCGAAAGTTTGCGTAATGCACAAATTAATCACGGTATTGGCGATTTTAATCTCACCGAAGACGATTTGGTGGTGGAAGAGACCACACATAAATCGCAAATGAGTACGGTGTTGATGATTGATATTAGCCACTCTATGATTCTGTATGGCGAAGATAGAATTACTCCTGCTAAAAAGGTAGCGATGGCTTTGGCCGAATTAATTACTACGCGCTATCCTAAAGATACCTTAGATATTTTAGTTTTTGGAAACGATGCTTGGCCAATTAAAATTAAAGATTTGCCATACTTGAACGTTGGTCCGTACCACACCAATACCGTTGCAGGATTAAAATTAGCAATGGATTTATTGCGAAGAAAGCGAAATACCAACAAGCAGATTTTTATGATTACCGATGGAAAACCGAGTTGCTTGCGTATGCCTGACGGAACCTATTATAAGGACAGTAACGGATTAAATCCGTACATCACCAACAAATGCTATGCGCAAGCACAACAAGCTAGAAAATTGCATATTCCTATTACTACATTTATGATTGCACAAGATCCATATTTAATGCAATTTGTTGAAGAATTTACGCATGCCAATCAAGGAAAAGCATTTTATACCGGATTGAAAGGATTAGGGGAAATGATTTTTGAAGATTACGAAACCAATAGGAAGAAACGAATTAAAGGATAGATAAAACGCTTTTAGCCATTGGCTGTTAGCTGTTAGTAAAAAAAACAAAAGAGTAAGCGCTAAAGGCCAAAAGCTAATAGCCAAAAGCAAATTTTATATGAAAATAGAAGCAATAAAAACCCTAGGCGAATTAAAAAACGCCGAATATAAAAGTAGATCGATTAAAGACGAATTAAGAGATAATTTAATTGAAAAAATAAAGAATAAAACCACCGTTTTTGAAGGTGTTCATGGTTATGAAAATACCGTGATACCAGAATTAGAACGCGCTATTTTATCCAAACATAATATTAATTTTTTAGGATTACGCGGACAAGCAAAAACACGTTTAGCACGTTTAATGCTGAATTTGTTGGACGAATATATTCCTGTAGTGGAAGGTTCTGAAATTAATGACGATCCGTTGCAACCAATTTCTCGTTATGCTATCGAATTGATTAAAGAAAAAGGAGATAACACACCAATTACTTGGATGCATAGAAGCGAGCGTTTTGCCGAAAAACTAGCAACTCCAGATGTAACTGTTGCCGATATTATTGGGGATGTAGATCCAATAAAAGCAGCGAATTTAAAGTTGAGCTATGCCGATGATCGTGTGATTCATTACGGAATGATACCAAGAGCAAACCGTTGTATTTTTGTGATTAATGAGTTACCAGATTTACAAGCAAGAATTCAAGTGGCTTTATTTAATATTTTGCAAGAAGGCGATATTCAAATTAGAGGATTCAAATTGCGTTTGCCATTAGATATGCAGTTTATTTTTACTGCAAACCCGGAAGATTATACCAACAGAGGAAGCATTGTAACCCCTTTAAAAGATAGAATTGGATCGCAAATTTTAACGCATTATCCAACAGATATTGAAACTGCAAAAGCCATTACACAGCAAGAAGCAAAATCGGATGCAAGACAAAAAGAAAGCATTCACGTACCCGAATTAGCAAAAGACTTGTTAGAACAAATTGTGTTTGAAGCACGTGAAAGTGATTTTATTGACGAAAAGAGTGGTGTAAGTGCACGATTAAGTATTACTGCTTTCGAGAATTTATTAAGTACCGCAGAATTGCGTTCCCTAAAATCTGGTGATGAAAAAACAACAGTTCGTTTATCTGATTTTTTAGGAATTATCCCTGCTATTACTGGAAAAGTGGAATTGGTATATGAAGGAGAACAAGAAGGAGCGGCACAAGTCGCTTATAATTTAATTGGTGAAGCAGTAAAAAGTTTGTTTCCTGAATTTTTTCCTGAGATTGAAAAACTGAGAAAAGAAGGAGATGAAGGTCCCTATGATGCCATTGTTTCCTGGTTTTTTAATACTTCGGAAGGATTTGAACTACTAGATGATTTAAGAGATAAAGAATATAAAGCCTTGTTAAATGCGGTTTCTCCTTTGGATGACTTATTAGGAGAACACCAACCAAAAATTTCTAAAGAGGAAAGTTATTTTGTGAAAGAATTTGTGCTTTGGGCTTTAGTGGAATATAAGCTATTAAGTAAACATCGTTTTACAGAAGGTATTCAGTTTAAAGATCCTTATGGAAGTTTTATAAGTGGTATTTAATTAAAAAAACCTTTAAAAGTTTCGCTTTTAAAGGCTTTTTTAAATTATTCTTTTCGTGAAAACGGGAACCTAAATAATATTATTTACCGAGTATCCCGAGATTTAATATTAGCATCGCAGCGTGTAATAATCTCTGCGATTCTTTTTTGCTTTGTAGCCTCACGTTTGGCGCTATGCAACCAATACAAATAATGCTTTTTATAAGAAGGAGCGAAGTTGTTATAATTGTCAAAAGCCTTTGGGTTTTTATTAAAAGCAATTTGTAATGCTTCCGGAATGATGCCTTTCTCCACAGCATCTAAAGCGGTCCAGCTTCCGTTTTTCTTTCCTGTTTTTATAATTTCTAATCCTTTGGGATGCATTAAATCTTCCGCTAGTAAATCTTTAATATGCCTTTTGTTTAAAGCACTCCAAACACTTTTTGGATTTCGTTTACAAAAATATTGTCTTCGTTTTCCGTCCCCTAAACTTTTCACAGTACTATCAATCCAACCATAGCATAAAGCAACTCGTACCGCTTCTTCCCAACGCATACTTTCGTTTTTATGGTCTACTTTGTAAAAGATGAGGTAGATACCAGCATCACTATCGTGATTAATGTGCAGCCATTCGCGCCATTCGGTATCCGATTTAAAATATAGTTCTGTCAATTCCATTACAACTAAAGTTTGCTAGATTTCACATAGAAATCCTCGTCTATTTGAATGTCTTTGTTTTTAATGTCTGTTGTTTTCCATTCGCTATTCGGAAAAATCCACTGTTCTTTACCGTCAATAGTTACTTGAATTGGCATATCGAAATCTGCAACAATATGCGTCCATCTATATTTTAGTTGGTTGTTTTTAATTTCATATTCTAGCGTAGGAATGCGTATGTCTCTTAAATACTGATTGAAAAATGCAGTTAAATCTATTCCAGATTGCGCACTAATATAATCTTCAATTTGTTGCGTAGTAACCGTTTGGTGGTAGAATGTTTTGTTTAATCCACGAAGAATTTGTCGCCATTTTTCATCGTCTTCAATAAGCTGACGTAAGGTATGTAGCATATTTCCACCTTTACTATACATATCACCAGAACCTTCATGATTTACATTATAGGTTCCAATAATTGGTTTTTCATTTCTAATCCCTTTACGCGTACCAATAACATATTTTGCTGAAGATTCTTTGCCATAATGATAATCTAAAAATAAATTTTCAGAATAGTTAGTAAAGCTTTCATGAATCCACATATCTGCAATGTCTTTGTCGGTAATATTGTTGGCAAACCATTCGTGTCCAGCTTCGTGAATGATAATAAAATCAAATTTTAAACCTTCACCAGTACCTGAAACATCTCTACCTAAATATCCTTTTTTATATTGGTTTCCGTAGGTTACAGAACTTTGGTGTTCCATTCCTAAATAAGGTACTTCCACTAACTTAAAGCTATCTTCATAAAACGGATAAGGGCCAAACCAATGTTCAAACGCTTCCATCATTTTTGGTGCATCTTTAAAATGCTCTTTTGCTTTTTCAAGATTATCACGTAGTACATAATAATTCATGTCTAAATCGCCATTCTCTCCTTTATATACTTCCGAGAAATTCACATAATCACCAATGTTTACATTAACACCATAATTATTTATTGGATTTGCAACATGCCAATTTGTAGTAATGGTTTCATCCTTATTCTCGACAATACTTTTTAGTCTTCCGTTAGAAACATTCATTAAATCTTTAGGAATTGTGACGCTAATATCCATACTATCTACCTCGTCATACATATGGTCTTTGTTTGGCCACCAAACGCTAGCTCCTAATCCTTGGCAAGAAGTAGCTATAAAGTGATTTCCATTATTGTCTTTTTTCCAAGAAAAACCGCCATCCCAAGGTGCACGAACCGCTTCTTTAGGTGTGCCTTCATAGAATACATCAATACTATTCGTATCCCCAATATTTTGTTTGCTTTTTAGCGTTACAAAATGTGCATTACCAACGTGTTCTACTTCTAGTTCTTCGTTGTTTTGTGTTACTTTGGTGATTTTTAAAGGCGTTTGTAAATCTACTTGTAGGATGTTGTTTTCTTTTAAAACGGTATATTGGATGGTGTTTTTTCCACCAATAGTTTTTTCCTTTGGATTTACTTTTATATCTAAATGATAGTATGTTAAATCCCACCATTCTCGTTCTGGAGTGATACTTCCTCTTAAAGTATCTTGTTTTGTGAAATTATTTTTTGCTTTAAATAAACCATCTTTTTTTTGAGAGAAACAAGAAGTTACTATAAAACAAGTAATTACAACTAATAGATTTTTCATGCGTTTAATTTTTCTCTAAAATAATGAAAATAAAAAAAGCCACTTCAATTTGAAGTGGCTTTTATCTAATTAGTCTTAAATAATTAGAAGCAGTATTTATTTTCTGCTTTTACTTTTTCAGCAATCTCGATACGTAAGTCTACGATATCTGGATAGTTTGCGTATTTTGTAAAACGTTTAAGTCCCATTAACATCATACGTTGTTCGTCTCCTTCAGCAAAAGAAATAATACTTTCTTTTCCTTTTTCTTCCACGATATCTACTGCGTGATATAAATATAATTTTGCCATTGCGATTTGAGCAGATTGCTCTTTTTCGCTAGTACGTTTTACATTTTTCTCTGTTCTTAAAATTGCAGATTCTGCCATATAGATTTCAATTAAGATATCTGCAGCTGCAATTAATAATTGTTGGTGATCTTCTAATTGAGGACCATATTTTTGAACTGCTCCACCAGCAACCATTAAGAATGTCTTTTTCAATTTCTTAATCATTTCTTTTTCTTCTGAAAATAACTCTGAGTAATCTGGAGTTTCAAAAGAAGGTATTCCCATTAATTCTTCTTGTACTTTAGAAGCAGGACCTAATAAGTCTACATGACCTTTCATTGCCTTTTTTACTAGCATACCAACAGCTAACATTCTGTTAATTTCGTTAGTACCTTCGTAAATACGAGCAATTCTAGCATCTCTCCAAGCCGACTCCATAGGAGTTTCTTCAGAGAATCCCATTCCACCAAAAATTTGGATACCTTCATCTGCACAATTTTGTACATCTTCGGATACAGCAACTTTTAAGATAGAACATTCAATAGCATATTCTTCAACACCTTTTAATTCTGCTTCTTGATGTGTATTTCCAGCAGCCTCACGCATTGCGATTCTGTCTTCAATATTTTTAGCAGCTCTATAGGTTGCAGATTCACCAGCATAAGCACTAGCAGCCATTTCTGCTAATTTGGTTTTAATAGCACCAAAATCGGAGATTCTTGTTTTAAACTGTTTACGCTCATTAGCGTAGTTTACAGCAATCGATATTACACGACGTTGTGAATCTAAACAAGCTGCAGCTAATTTAATACGTCCAACGTTAAGTGCGTTCATAGCGATTTTGAAACCTTCACCACGACCAGCTAACATGTTTTCTACAGGAACTACAGTATCATTAAAAAATACTTGACGTGTAGAAGAAGCACGAATACCTAATTTGTGTTCTTCTTCACCTAAAGTTATTCCGTTTGGATTTTTACCATCATATTCTACGATGAAACCAGTAATATTTTTATCTCCTTCAATACGAGCAAAAACGATCATCACACTACAGAAACCTGCGTTTGAGATCCACATTTTTTGTCCGTTAATTTTATACGATTTTCCATCTGCAGAAAGTTCCGCCGTTGTTTTACCCGAATTCGCATCCGATCCAGCACCAGGTTCTGTTAAGCAATATGCTCCAAACCATTCACCAGAAGCTAATTTTGGTACGTATTTTTGTTTTTGTGCTTCGGTACCGTATAAGGTAATTGGCATAGTACCAATTCCTGTATGTGCACCAAAAGCAGTACTAAAAGAACCCGTTCCACTTGAAATATAATCACAAGTTAAAACAGTAGAAACAAATCCCATTCCCATTCCGCCAAAAGCTTCAGGAACAGCTACACTTAAAAAGCCCATTTCTCCAGCTTTACGCATCACTTCTTCTGTTAATGCATAATCTTTAGCTTCAAAACGTGCTTTATGAGGAATGATTTCACGATCATTAAATTCCATTACAGAATCTTTCATCATTGTTTGTTCTTCTGAAAAATCTTCAGGAGTAAACACGTCTTCGCATTTTGTTTCTTTTACTAAGAATTGACCACCTCTTAAGATGTCTTTTTCAGTTGTTTCCATATTTTTTAATTAGATTTTAAGATTTCTAGAACCAAGAATCAAGACAGCTTAAGTCCGGATTTGAATCTTGAAATCATTTTTTGTATTTGTCTTATTTTTTAAGTCTTTTCTTTTTATTCTATGCTCTCTTTTCTTTTCTTAATTAAGAAATTCAAAAATTCCACAAGCACCTTGACCTGTACCAACACACATGGTTACTGCACCATATTTACCTTTCATGTCACGCTTACGCATTTCATCAAAAAGTTGTACCGATAGTTTTGCTCCTGTACATCCTAATGGATGCCCCAATGCAATTGCACCACCATTTACGTTAATAATATCTGGGTTAAGACCTAATTCTCTAATTACTGCTAAAGATTGCGAAGCAAAAGCTTCATTTAACTCAATTAAAGCTAAATCGTCTTGTTTTAATCCTGCTTGTTTTAATGCTTTTGGAATTGCTTTTACTGGTCCGATACCCATAATACGAGGTTCCACACCTGCAGCAGCATAATTTACCATTCTTGCAATTGGTTCTAAACCTAGTTCTTTCACCATGTCTTCACTCATAACCATTACAAAAGCAGCACCATCACTCATTTGAGACGAATTACCAGCGGTAACACTTCCTCCAGCAGCAAATACGGCTCTTAGTTTTGCTAAAGCTTCTTTACTCGTTCCTGCACGAGGTCCTTCATCTTTAGTTACGGTGTACGATTTTGTAGCTCTCTTTCCGTTAGCATCAATGTATGTTTGTTCTACTTCAATTGGTACGATTTGATCTTGAAAACGATTTTCAGCTTGCGCTCTTAATGCTTTCATATGCGAATTAAAAGCAAATTCATCTTGGTCTTCACGAGATACGTTGAACTGTTTTGCAACCGCTTCAGCAGTATTTCCCATTCCCCAATAGTAATCTTCATGACCAGATTTTACGATATCGTAATTCAATTCTGGTTTAAAACCTGTCATTGGTACGCTACTCATACTTTCTGCACCACCAGCAATAATACAATCTGCCATTCCGGCTTGTATTTTTGCAGTTGCCATACCAATAGTTTCTACTCCCGAAGAGCAAAAACGGTTGACAGTTACTCCAGGAACATCTACGATATCTAATCCCATTAAAGAGATTAAACGTGCCATATTTAATCCTTGAGAACCTTCAGGCATTGCGTTACCAACAATAACATCGTCAATACGCTTTGGGTCTAAACCTGGCAATTCCTTCATCATATACTTGATGGTTTCTGCTGCCAATTCATCTGTTCTTTTAAAACGGAACACGCCTTTTGGTGCTTTACCAACTGCGGTTCTATATGCTTTTACTATATATGCTGTTTTCATTTTTCTTAGTTTCTTAAAGGTTTACCTTTGGTTAACATATGCTGAATACGTTCTAAAGTTTTACGTTCTGTACATAAACTTAAGAAAGCTTCACGCTCTAAATCCAATAAATATTGTTCTGTTACGCGAGTTGGTTCTGATAGATCTCCACCAGCCATTACGTAAGCTAATTTATTAGCGATTTTCATATCGTGTTCTGAAATGTAGTTAGAGTCTTCCATAGAGTCTGTACCTACTAAAAACATTCCTAATGCTTGTTTACCAAGCACTAAAATGTCATCTCTTTTTACAGGTTGTGTATATCCAGAATTAGCCATTAACATTGCGTGTTGTTTTGCAACTGCTATTTGACGGTCTTTATTTACAACCACAACATCTTTTCCTTTTTGTAAAAGGTTTAAGTCGAAAGCTTCATAAGCAGAAGTAGATACTTTTGCCATACCGATAGTTAAGAAATGCTCTTGTAAAACGTTTAATTGTACATCCCCTTTTTGGAAAAGGTCTTGTGCTCTTAAAGCCATTTCTTTAGAACCTCCACCACCAGGAATCACACCAACACCAAACTCTACAAGTCCCATGTAAGTTTCTGCTGCTGCAACTACTTTATCTGCGTGTAAGGATAATTCACAACCACCACCTAAAGCCATTCCATGCGGAGCAGAGATAGTTGGGATAGAAGAATAACGCATACGCATCATAGAGTCTTGGAAGTATTTAATAGCCATATTAAGCTCATCATATTCTTGCTCTGCAGCCATCATGAAAATCATTCCAATATTTGCACCAACAGAGAAGTTTGCCGCTTGATTACCAACTACTAAACCAGCAAAGTCTTTTTCGGCTAAATCAATAGCTTTATTTAATCCAGCTAAAACGTCTCCACCAATAGTGTTCATTTTAGATTGGAATTCTAAGTTCAAGATGCCATCTCCTAAATCTTCTACAACAACACCAGAGTTTTTAAACACTTCGTTTGTTTTACGGATATTATCTAGGATAATGAAACTGTCTTGACCAGGTATTTTTGTCTGTTTTTTAGAAGGAATATCATAAAAGAAAGAAGATCCTTCTTTTACAGAATAAAAGGAAGTGTTACCAGAAGCAACCATATCATTAACCCAAGCAGCAGGTTCTAGACCTTCGGCTTTCATTAATTCGATTCCTTTTTCTACACCAATAGCATCCCAAATTTGGAATGGTCCGTGTTCCCAACCAAAACCAGCTTTCATAGCATCATCAATCTTGTAAAGCTCGTCTGAAATTTCTGGAATACGATTCGATACGTAAGCAAATAATGCGGTGAAGCTTTTTCTGTAAAATTCACCAGCTTTATCTTTTCCTTTTACCAATACTTTAAAACGATCTACTACTTTATCAATAGTTTTAGTCATTTCTAAAGTTGCAAATTTTGCACGTTTTGCAGAACGATATTCTAAAGTGTTTAAGTCTAGAGAAAGAATTTCTTTTTTCCCATCGGCGGAAACATTCTTTTTATAAAAACCTTGTCCTGTTTTACTTCCTAACCATTTATTTTCCATCATCGTGTTGATGAAATCTGGTAATTCAAATAAGGCTAAACGTTCGTCATTCGGACAGTTTTCTCTAATTCCGTTGGCAACGTGAACTAAAGTATCTAAACCTACAACATCCACGGTACGGAAGGTTGCCGATTTTGGACGACCAATTACTGGTCCCGATAATTTATCTACTTCTTCAATCGTTAAATCTAAATCCTTAACCGCGTGAAATAAACTTTGTATGCTGAAAATACCAACTCTGTTTCCTATAAAAGCAGGAGTGTCTTTAGCAACTACCGAAGTTTTTCCTAAGAATTTTTCACCATATTCATTTAAAAACTCTAAAACAGAAGCATCCGTTTTTGGTCCAGGAATGATTTCAAATAATTTTAAGTAACGTGCAGGGTTAAAGAAGTGCGTTCCGCAGAAATGCTTCTGGAAATCTTCACTACGACCTTCATTCATGAATTTTATTGGAATTCCTGAAGTATTCGATGTAATTAAGGTTCCTGGAGTTCTGTGTTTTTCAAGTTTTTCGAAAACTATTTTTTTAATGTCTAGTCTTTCTACTACAACTTCCATAATCCAATCTACATCTGCTACTTTAGCAATATCATCTTCTAAGTTTCCTGTAGTGATACGACTTGCAAAAGCTTGATTGTAAATAGGGGATGGTTTCGATTTTAAAGAAGCCGTTAAAGCATCATTTACTAATCTGTTTCTTACGACTTTGTCTTCTAAGGTTAAACCTTTAGCTTTTTCTTTGTCGTTTAGTTCTCTAGGAACAATGTCTAATAATAATACATCTACACCAATATTGGCGAAGTGACAAGCGATACCGCTTCCCATAATTCCGGAACCAATAATCGCAACTTTTTTAATTCTACGTTTGCTCATGTTATTTTAAGGTATGTTCTTTTTTGTTGTATATTTTTTTGTTCGATATCATGTTATTAATGATTTCTGCTACTTTGTAAAAACTCTCTAGTTCTTCAGTTGCTACGTTTGCTTTAATGGTTTCATTAAAGGTGAGTACTTTTTCTTTAGAGTAGTTTCTTTTCTCTCTACCAAACTCGGTTAAAAAAATGAGTACACCACGACCATCTTCTGGATTCGGTTTACGCTCTATTAAGCCTCTTTCCTCCATATTTTTTAAGGTACGAGATAAGCTAGTTGCTTCCATTCCCATTTTTGGGCCTAAAGAAGTGGATGGTGTGCCATTTTCAGGATCTATGCTTAACAAAGCAAAACCTGTAGCCATTGTGCTATCAAACTTAGAAGCTTCTTCATTATACATTTTTGTTACAGCTAACCATGTGGTTCTTAGCACATAGTCTATTGTTGCATCTTTCATTTAGAAATTTTAGATTCCCAAATATACAAAAATATACTATGCGTGCATAATAAATTCAGAAAATATTGTGTAGAAATTAAAAAGCTCCTGTAGGATAGGAGCTTTTAGGTATTTATCTGTAAATTTTATCGTAAAGATCTTGATGCATCTTTTTAATAACAATTCGTTTCATTTTCATAGTAGGAGTTAAGTGCCCTGAATCTATAGACCAAACTTGAGGTGTAAGTTCAAAACGTTTAATTTGTTCCCATTTTCCAAAATGTAGATTGTATTCGTTTATTTCTTCTTGAATGCGATCAATTACTACTTGTGAAGTTGCAATTTCAGCATCTGAAGTACCAATATCCAATTTTTTGTGACTTATCCAATCTCTAATATAATCAAAATTGGGCTGAATAATTGCTCCTGGCATTTTTTCTCCTTCACCAACAACCATAATTTGTTCTATGAAAAGAGATTGTTTCATTTCGTTTTCCAAAAGTGGTGGAATGACATATTTACCTCCAGAGGTTTTAAACATTTCTTTTTTTCTACCTGTAATTTTTAAAAAGCCATCGGCATCAATTTCTCCTTTATCTCCTGTATGAAAATAGTCTCCAGTCATTACTTCCTTCGTTTTTTCCGGGTCTTTATAATAGCCCATCATCACGTTTGGTCCTTTGACTAGTATTTCTCCATCTTCGGCAATTTTAACTTCTACATTTTTAATTGGTTTCCCTACAGTACCAACTCTAAAATGATGGTTGGCATACATTTCTACCGAAACAACAGGAGAGGTTTCTGTAAGTCCGTAACCTTGCATTACTTGCATTCCAGCAGCGGTAAATACTCTAGTTAATCTGGTTTGTAAAGCAGCACTACCAGAAACCATGGTATGTAATTCGCCTCCAAGTGCTTCTCTCCATTTACTAAATATAAGTTTGTTTGCAATTTTTAATTGAAACTCGTACCATGCGCCATTTGCTCCATAAGGTTCCCATTGTTCACCTAATCGAACTGCCCAAAAGAAGAGTGCTTTTTTTATACCGGATAAATCATCGGCTTTAGCAATAATCTTATCGTATACTTTTTCTAATAATCGAGGAACAACACTCATTAAGTTAGGTTGAACTTCTTTAGCATTTTCGCCAATTTTATCTATTCCTTCTGCAAAATATATGGTAGCTCCTGCATATTGATATAAATAAATAAGCACGCGTTCAAAGACATGACAAATAGGTAAAAAGCTTAAGATTCTATTTTGTGTGTTATCTATAAATGGTAGTCTATCTGAAGCATCTAAGGCATTACTAGTAATATTGTTATGAGAAAGCATAACACCTTTAGGTCTTCCGGTTGTACCAGAAGTATAAATAATAGTTGCTAAATCGGTAGGCAGTACTGCATCTTTTCTAGCTTGTACTTCGTTTTGATTACTTTCGTCTTTACCTAGTTCTAATAATTCCGAAAAATGTTTGCATCCTTCTATATCATCAAAGGAGTATACTTCTTTTAATTTGGTATTAGCTTGTACTTGGCGTACTTTTTTTAAAACATCAGCATCCGATACAAAACAGTAAATAGCTTCGCTATGATTTAATACATATTCATAATCTTCGGCACAAATAGTTGGATAAATAGGAATGTTTTGGGCTCCTGTTTGTAGAATACCAATATCCATGATATTCCATTCTGTCCTATTTGTGGTAGAAATTAATGCTATTTTATCATTTTTATGAATGCCCATTTTTAACAAAGCCCTACTAATCGCATTCGCTTTATCTACATATTCTTTGGTAGACGTTGCTATCCACTTGCCATCTTTTTTAGTTACTAATGCAGCATCTAAATTGTATTTTTCAAGTTGATAATGCGGAAAATCAAAAAGTCGAGTAATCTTTGTCATTAGGAAAATTTAGTTAGAAGGATTGCAAAGTATGAAATTAATAATTGTTTTCAAATAACTAAATCAAAAAGGAACCATAAAAAATTATAGTTCCTTAAAAAATGGACTGATAGAATAGCGATTGTTTATCATTCTTAATAAAAAATTATAGAATCCCTAAATAACTAACTAAAATAGATAATAAGAATGATTCGCTTATTCCACATAAAAGTAAAATATTGGGAGTCAAATTCGTTGTATTTAACCGTAAACCTTAATTTTTTAGAATTTTTTTTATTAATTCATTATCTTTTTTAAAAAAAGAAGTTGGCGATTCATTCATAAATAATTTAAAATCTTTATTAAAATGTGAAGAATCGTAGTAGTTATACATGTAAATCAAGTCTTTTAAATCGATCTCATTATTTTCATATTTTTTCATAAGTTTTATAAATCTAAAGGAGCGAATATATTTTCCTGGTGTAATACCAACAATTTTTTTGAATTGCGTTTCTAATGTTTTTTGAGATATTTTAGTTTCCAATAAAATTTCATCGATATGAATTAATCCTTCGCTATCTTTTATTAAATCAATAGCTTTATCCACAAGTATGGTATTTTGATTTATAGTTAAAGGAGACTCGTTTAACAATAATTCTATATCACGGACTGCTTTTTTTGGTGTTTCATAATCTAGAAATATGTCATTTAGTTTTTTAGAAAAATCACTATTTATCTCATGAAATGGAATATGTTTATTCTTGATCTTAGAAACATCCATATTTAAAAGCTTATAAAGTGTCGTTGGGTGTAATGTAACCCCAAAGGAAGATCCTGCTTCGTTGACAATCAGTTTGTACGATTGATAAAACACACCGCTTAAAGTTAGTTTATATAATGGCATTTCTTCGTTTTTTACAATGGCTTTTTGACCAGGAGTAAAAATATGAGTGATGACCGTATTCCCACTTGGTAAAATTGTGGATTGAAATGGTATGGCATTTTTCCCAAACAGTAGTTCAAAATATTGTTCCACCAAAGGAGACGTATTTTCGTTTTCAAAAAAAGTTAGTTGCATTTAAAAGGTATTCTAAATTGCTTAATTATTTCATATTTTTTAACGAAAACTTAAATTTTTAGGGTTGTACGAAAGTTATGGTAAGTAAGTGAAACATTTTATGCTTTTTCAAGCACGTTAGGAAATGTTAGTTTTGCAAAACTAGTTATATTTAATTAGGTGTACTTGTATAATATCGAAATTATAGTTTTTTTTCTATACGAAAGATAGCCTTTTTTTTGGAATCCATTTTTTGTAGCTAGAAGAACTTGTTGTTGAGTAGTGCTTTATCTTTTCTTTCTTAATCTACCAACCTTACTTAGAATTATAAGATTTAAAGCATTGCAGTGACAAATCCTCCTTAATGATTCTTTAGATTTCTATCGAAGGAGAAAGAACTTTTGGGTGTAATAAAATCTTTTTAAATTATACTTATTAAGAAAGTTAAAAGCCCAATATTATGTACTTTTGAAGGGTGTTAAATACAGATTATGATTAAAAAGCATGTAAAGAAGCTTTCTTTTAGTTTAATAGTAGTATGCCATTTAGGCTTTTTAGCTGCCATTTTATTTGAAGAACAGAACAATATTTTTATTTCTGGATTTGTTATTTTGGCATTAATTCTACTCTTAATTACTTATAAGAAAACACCATTAAGTGCTGGAAACCATAGTCTAGAACATGTTTTAACCATTGCCTTTGTGTTTTTTGGAGCTATTGTAACTTATGTTTTGTCTGTTTCTTTTGGATTGAGTAATGTTTTGTCGGCAGGTCTTGTTGGATTAGTAGTTAGCTTTATACCAGATTTTTTTAAAAAGAATACATTTATTAAGGGCATGCCAACAGCTGTTTATTGTGGTGCGTTTGTGGGCATGACCAATGTTAGTGTTGCTCCAGATTATGTATTTATTACGCTTGCAAGTACCATTACTAGTTTGCTTTTAATAGGAACTAAAGATGCTTTTCATGGTGTTGGTGGTAAATTAGGCACTTTAGCTTTTGGAGGTGTCGCACTTGCTTTTTTTATAACCTTCTTTATTTCGCAATGGATATAGCCCATTTTATATTGTTTCTGGCAGGAGGTATTTCTGCAATAATCACTTTTATTTTACATGTGAACTTTAAACAAGGTCCCGTTAGAGCATCTGCCTTAGTAGGTGTTTTAGTTGGTGTATTCGTTTTAGTTTTTCCTAAATTACTATCTCCTTATTTAACTCAAAACCTACCATTAGTTTGTTTCGGAGCTTCCTTTATAGGAATGGTTTCTTCTAAAGTACTTTCCAACTATGTTTTAATCGGAATTTCAGGAATAGTATTCACGCTTATTTTTTTAAATACAAGCACCTACTTTCATGGATTTGGTGGCGGATTAGGTTCTGCAGCATGTATTGCGCTTTTAGTAACTTTAAGTATTCCTATTCTGAAGAAAAAAGGAACGTTGAGCAATGGTTTTTTACAACTTAGAAACCAGATGCGATCCAAAAAGAAAAGGAAGAATAAGAATAAATAGGAAACCATTTTTGAAAAACGGAAGCAAAAAAAAGCGATTTAAGATAAATTTCTTAAACCGCTTATTTATATAATAAGAATCTATTTTTATTTGTTTTCAATCCAATTTTTAGCATTCACAAAAGCTTCTAACCATGGCGAAACTTCATCTTTTCTATTTTCGGGATAATTTGCCCAGTTCCATTGAAAAGTAGAACGCTCAATATGTGGCATCGTTACTAAATGTCTTCCTGTTTTATCACAAAGCATTGCTGTGTTAAAATCGGATCCATTTGGATTATGCGGATATGCTGCATAGCCATATTTTGCAACAATGTTGTATTGGTTTTCGTCAAGCGGAAGATTAAATTTTCCTTCGCCATGAGAAATCCAAACACCAAGTTTACTTCCTTCTAAAGAAGATAGCATTACCGAATTATTCTTTTGAATGGCAACGGAAGTAAAAGAACTCTCATGTTTGTGAGAATCGTTATACGTTAGTTTTCCATGCGTTTCATGTTCCGGATTAATTAAATCTAATTCCATCCAAAGTTGTGCGCCATTACAAATACCAACAGATAAAGTATCTTCTCGTTTAAAGAAGTTTTTTAAAGCGGTGTTTGCTTTTTCGTTGTATTTAAATGCGCCTGCCCAACCTTTTGCCGAACCTAAAACATCAGAGTTAGAGAAACCACCAACTGCACCAATAAACTGAATATCTTCCAAGGTTTCACGACCAGAAATTAAATCGGTCATATGTACATCTTTTACATCAAAACCAGCTAAATACATCGCATTTGCCATTTCGCGTTCGGAGTTAGATCCTTTTTCACGAAGGATTGCCGCCTTAGGCTTCTCGATACGATTCGTTTTAGACGAATCACTCGAAGTGACATCTTTTAACTTTCCTGTAAAGTGTTTTGGAAAAGTATATTGTAAAGGTTGCTTTTTATAATTATCAAAACGATCTTGTGCCAAACCATTAGCCGTTTGCTTTTGGTCGAGCAGGAAAGAGGTCTTGTACCAAACATCTCTTAATCTAGAAATGGTTAATGCAAAAACTTCTGCATTATTAATAATACTTAGTGTGTCACTTTCTGTAACTTTTCCTATGTTGAAAAATGCAATATTAGCTTCGGTTAATACTTCTTCTATAGAAGCATCTGAAGATTGGAAAACAATCCCTGCATTTTCAGAAAAAAGAAGTTTTATAGAATCTTTTTCCGCTAAATCAGACAAGTCTAATTCTGCACCAAGATTGGTATCTGCAAAACATAATTCTAATAAAGTAGTGATTAATCCACCAGAAGCAACATCATGTCCTGCAACAATTTTGTCGTCTTTAATTAATTGCTGAATGGTATTAAATGTCTTTTTAAATTGTGCAGCATCTTTAATGGTAGGTGTTTCTTTTCCTACCTTATTTAATACTTGCGCAAAAGAACTTCCTCCTAATTTATAGCTGTCTTCAGATATGTTTATGTAATAAATGTTTCCTGCATTTTTCTTTAAAACAGGCTCTACCACTTTAGTGATATCGTTACAGTTTCCGGCTGCTGAAATAATTACGGTTCCTGGAGAAATAACATCTTCTGTAGGATATTTTTGCTTCATAGAAAGCGAATCTTTTCCTGTTGGAACATTGATTCCTAAATCGATAGCAAATTCTGAAATAGCCTCTACAGCTTCATAAAGTCTAGCATCTTCTCCTTCATTTTTACAAGGCCACATCCAGTTTGCAGATAATGAAATACTCTGTAATCCGTCTTTTAAAGGCGCCCAAACAATGTTGGTAAGTGATTCTGCAATAGCATTTCTACTTCCTGCTTTCGGCGAAATTAATCCAGAAATAGGAGCGTGACCAACCGAAGTTGCAATTCCTTCTTTTCCTTTATAATCTAAAGCCATTACACCACAATTATTAAGTGGTAATTGTAAGGGGCCTGCACATTGTTGTTTGGCAACTTTACCACCAACACATCGATCGACTTTGTTGGTTAACCAATCTTTGCAAGCAACAGCTTCTAATTGTAATACTTGGTCTAGATAGTTTAATATATTATCGGAGTTATAGGTAACAGCATCATAATTTCTGTTCACCGTTTTATCTGTCATTATGGTTTTTGGCGAACTACCAAACATATCTTCTAAAGCTAAATCCATTGGTTTTTCACCAGAACTTTTAGATTCAAAAGTAAAACGATCGTTTCCTGTAACGTCACCAACAGTGTACATTGGTGAACGCTCACGTTCTGCAATGCGTCGAAGTGTATCTAGGTGTTTTTCGGCAATTACTAACCCCATTCTTTCTTGAGACTCGTTACCAATAATTTCTTTTGCAGAAAGCGTAGGGTCTCCAACAGGTAGTTTATCTAAATCGATGTTTCCACCAGTATCTTCTACTAGTTCCGAAAGACAATTTAAATGTCCTCCAGCACCATGATCGTGAATAGAAACAATAAAGTTTTCTTCACTTTCTACCATGCCACGAACGGCGTTTGCAGCACGTTTTTGCATTTCAGGATTAGAACGTTGTACGGCGTTAAGCTCGATACCCGAAGCAAATTCTCCAGTATCAGCACTTGAAACGGCAGCGCCTCCCATTCCTATTCTGTAGTTTTCACCACCAAGAATAACTATTTTATCGCCAACTTTTGGTGTGTCTTTTAAAGCTTGTTCTGCTTTTCCATATCCAATTCCTCCAGCTTGCATGATCACTTTATCGAAACCAAGTTTACGGGCTTCTTCTTCATGTTCGAAAGTTAGAACAGATCCGCAGATTAATGGTTGTCCAAATTTGTTCCCAAAATCGGAAGCACCATTACTCGCTTTTATTAAAATATCCATTGGTGTTTGATATAGCCACGGACGTTCTTGCATTTTTTGTTCCCAAGGTCTTGCTTCTTCCAAACGGGAATATGAGGTCATGTAAACCGCTGTTCCTGCTAATGGTAAAGAACCTTTTCCTCCAGCAAGTCTATCTCTAATTTCTCCACCAGAACCAGTTGCTGCACCATTAAAAGGCTCTACTGTTGTTGGGAAATTATGTGTTTCTGCTTTTATAGAAATTACGGAGTTGAAGTCTGTAGTCTGATAAAAATCAGGTTTATCTGCTGTTTTAGGAGCAAATTGCTCCACTCTTGGACCTTTTACAAAAGCAACATTATCTTTATATGCAGAAACAATATCATTAGGAAATTGTTTCGATGTTTCTTTAATTAATTTGAAAAGGGAGCTTGGTTTTTCTTCGCCATCGATGATAAAAGTTCCGTTGAAGATTTTATGACGACAGTGTTCAGAGTTTACTTGAGAGAATCCGAATACTTCAGAGTCTGTAAGCGGTCTTCCAATTTTTTTGGAAACACCTTCTAAGTAAGCAACTTCTTCCTCATTTAAAGCTAAGCCTTCCTGTATATTATACGCAGCGATATCTTCAATATTAAGAATCGCTTCTGGTTGAATGTTTATAGTAAACGAATCTTGATGGATTCCTTTATATTTTTCAGAAATCATAGGATCGAATGCATCAAATGCTTCGGTAGAAGCTTGAAACTCTTCTATTCTAATAATATCTGTAATTCCCATGTTTTGGGTGATTTCAACAGCATTAGTACTCCAAGGTGTTATCATGGCAGCTCGTGGACCAACAAAAAAAGCATCTAAAGATGCTTGTTCTATTTTGGGCTGGTTGCCAAATAACCATGTCAATTTTGAAATGGTTTCGGTTGATAATTCTTTTGTTGCTTGAACAGCAAATAGTTTACTGTTTTGGTTTCCGAAGAAATGAATCATTATATAGTGGTTTGAGTGTTGTTTTTAAAGAAACAAATTTAGGTTTTTTAGTTAGAATTTTTCAGTAAAAGATGTACTTAATTTTTGTTATATCGAAAAGAATCTATTCTATCCATTTAAAACTGTTTGCTATTTTTCTACCAGCTTCCAAATCTATATTGTAGCAATATACCGTTACTTCATATGCTAGTCCTAATTCCTTGTTAATAAAAGCAATAACATAAACCGGAGTGTTTTCTTCTTCGTATTGATCATAAGCAATTACATAAAAAGCACTTTCTATATGCGGTAAGAAAGCCCCGTTTTTAATATTTGTTAGTCCTAAAAGTTGCGCGGTTAGATAGGCGCCTTCTTTTTGAGATTTTATAAAGGCGGGAGGCTGTTCTGTTATTGGAAATATTTCAATATCTACGGCTAAGTTACTGTTTTCGTAACCCAAAACGGTTTTAGATTCGGTTTCGTATTGTTCTATTGCTTCTGGCGAGGTAAAAGCTATTTTGTACTTCTCAGACTGGACATTATACTGGGCATTTATAGTAGTATATGCTAAAAGTAAAATAATGGAAGTTATCATTTGTTTCATCTGTAACTTATTTAAGGTTGGTTAAATATATAAAATCTAATGAAACAAAAAAAAGCGACTCCAATAGGAATCGCTTTATTTATATATAATTTAAAAATTATTTAAGACTTAATTAATTTTTTAGTGGTACTTCCTTTAGAAGAAGTAAATCGCACTAAGTATAAACCTTTAGATAATCCAGAAATATTTAATTTGTTTTGACTAGAGGTAATGTTTTGCATTTTAATCTTTTTACCTAAAACATCGTAAACTTCTACCGAAAGATTTTCTTTAGATACAATAGTTACTGTATTTCCGTTAGATGGATTAGGATACATTTTAATAGTATCAACCGTTTCAAATTCATCTACAGAAAGAATTGTTGACCAAATAGATTCTACATATTCTGGATGCGTAATAAATGGGTTTGCATTCCCTTGATACGCATATGCCGCATTATTTCTGTCTATTTCTCTTTGACTTACACCATCTTGAAGGTGCCAAGAATACAATAAGTTTACATACCAAGTTTCGTAAAATTGATTAGATGTACCATTCAAAGGGTTATTCGTTGCAGTGTGTGGTGACCAACCAGAATCATTCCAATTGTCTTCATATCTAACTGCAAAATATAATAACATTCTAGCGATATCTCCTTTAAACTCATCAATAGGTTCAAAAACAATCCCAGTATAACCAGGAGTAATAGAATTACCTAATTTAGATCCGTTTTGTGTTGGGTTATCAATATTATTTTGGGTAACTAAATTGGTGCCTACTTTACCGAATGGATAATTATTTCTAAAACCATTAACTCTTCCGTCGGTTGGTACTACATGATGAATATCTCCTCGCATTGGGTTTTTAGAATCAAAAAAGCCTTGCGGAAATATGTGTTCTCTATTATAACAATCACTTTCAATAGAATAGTCCCCACAAGCTTTTCCTGGAGCAGCACTACCATTGGTGTCATGTGCAAAGTTATATGGATCTGTAGCATCTGGATTTTCAGAATACATATCTAATACCGAATTATCATCTTCGTAATATGAATCGTTATCGGTTGTTTGGTAAGCAACATACAAACTATTGGAATATCCATGATCTACATGACCATTAGTAATGATAGTTTTTAATTGTGTTTTTAAAGTATAACCAGTTCCAGTTGCGTTGTCATAATAATCTGAAGGTATCTGTGCAGAAACTGCAAGTGTTACTAAAAGTAGTAATAAGGTGTAAAATTGTTTCATTCTGTATTTTATTTATTCTTTTCTAATAATGCCATATAGAATCCGTCGAAACCAGATTCGTGCGATAATATTTTTTTCTCTTTAACAAAGGTAAAGTCTTTACCTGCATCTGATTCTAAAAATGTTTTGACTTGGTCCTGATTTTCAGAAGGTAAGATAGAACATGTTGCATATACTAACTTTCCGCCAGGCTTTACCATTCTAGAATACGAGCTTAAAATTTCGGCTTGTGTTTTCTTTATTTTATCAATAAACTCAGGACGTAGTTTCCATTTTGCATCTGGATTTCTACGTAAAACACCCAAACCAGAACAAGGAGCATCAATAAGAACTCTGTCTGCTTTGTCGTATAATTTTTTGATTGGTTTTGTAGAATCTATTACTCGAAACTCAATATTATGTGCTCCTGCACGTTTTGCTCTACGTTTTAGTTCTTTTAATTTATTTTCATAAATATCCATTGCAATGATTTGCCCTTTGTTTTCCATAAGAGCAGCAAGATGAAGTGTTTTTCCACCTGCTCCTGCGCAAGTATCTACAACTTTCATTCCTGGTTGTACATCTACAAATTCGGCAACTTTTTGCGAAGAACCATCTTGTACTTCGAAAAATCCTTTTTGAAACGCTTCTGTTGTAAAAACATTTGCTCTTTCTCTAAGTTTTAAAGCATCCGGATGATTTTTAACTTCTTCCGTTTCTATATCTAAATCAAAAAGTTCTGCTTGCAGCTTTTCTTTAGTCGTTTTTAGTGTATTCACACGTAAAACAACGTCTGCTTGCTGGTTTAAAGCGGATATTTCTTTAGTCCAAACGTTTTCACCTAATTCTTTAGCCGCTATCTCATCCATCCAATCTGGTACAGATGCGCCAATTTTTCTGATGTTAGAAAGTTCATCGTAACGCCCTTTAATTTTTCTAGTAGGTGTATTTTCAAAATATTTCCAATCCGGAAGTTTTATTCCTTTTAAGGTTGCCCAAACGGCAATTAAGCGCCAAACATCATCACGAGAAAACGGTTCTTTTACTTCTGCAATTTCTGCATATAAACGTTTCCAACGTACTACGTCGTAAGTAGTTTCGGCAACAAAACCTCTGTCGCGACTTCCCCAACGTTTATCACGTTTTAATAATTGTTGTACTACTTTATCTGCATACATGCCTTCGTTAAAGATTTGTAATAAACCATCAACAGTAGCAAAGCATAAATTTCTATGTAATCTCATATATTCGTATTCGTTGTTCAAAAACAGAAATAAGTATTTATTCCGATTGAACTTTTTAAAAGTTTGAAACGTGCAAAGGTATGATTTTAGAAATTATTATAATTATTTCTTGATCATTAATAGGTGTTAATTTTTAATGGGATTCGCTGTGATTGAAAATTAACGAAAATATTTTAGGAAGTTGCGCAAGTTTTTTACCCATCTAGCATCTAAAGGAGAGTAACTAAAATATAACTTTTATGAAACAACTAATTACACTAACCTTATTTTTATTCCTTTTTATAAAATCTTATGCGCAAGAACTGTATGGTATAAATACGATTCAAACCATAGAAATAGAATTTGCAGAAAGCAATTGGGATGCCTTATTGGATGCTGAAAAAGCAGGAGATAATAATTATACAGAGGCAACATCTGTTACTATTAATGGAACTATTTTTAATCAAGTAGGCGTGAAGTATAAGGGGAATAGCTCGTATAATGCAAATCAAGCAAAGAACCCATTTCATATAGAATTAGATACCTATGTAGATCAAGATTACCAAGGTTATAAAGATATAAAATTAGCGAATGTGATGTTCGATCCTTCTTTTGTTAGAGAAACGGTTGCTTATAATATTGTCAATCAATACATGGATGCACCACAAGCGAATTATGCAAATGTGTATGTAAACGGAACTTTAATTGGCTTATATACCAATACCGAAGCGATTACTAAAACCTTTGTAAACAAGTATTTTAATTCTAATGACAATGCCTTTTTTAGTTGTAGTCCACCGGATGGTGCAGGACCACAATCTAATGATTTTCCAAGTTTAGAATATCTAGGAGCTAATAGTACTAGTTATGAAGATGCTTATGAAATTAAATCTGACGATGATACAGATCCAACAGTTGCCCTAGCACATTGGGACGATTTAATTGAATTAACTAACATCTTAAATAATGACATTACAAATATTGAAAATGTTATCGATGTAGATACGGCTATTTGGATGTTAGCGCTAGATAATGTTTTAGTAAACTTAGATAGTTATATTGGTCAATTTAAACAAAACTATTATTTGTATAAAGATGATAATGGCCGTTTTAATTCTGTAATGTGGGATTTAAATATGTCTTTTGGAACATTTAGTATGACAGGATCTACTGGACCAGGATCAGGTGGGAATTTAAACTCTACGACACAAAAAGCACAATTAGATCATTTATTACATGATGATGATTCTAGTTTCCCTTTGTTTTCAAAATTAATGGAAGTGCCAAAATATAAAAGAATGTATTTAGCGCATTATAAAACTATTTTAACCGAAAACATAAGTAATTCGAACTACTTAACCTTGGCAAACGATTATCAGGCAATTATTGCAACAGCAGTAACTGCCGATACCAATAAGTTTTATACCGATGCACAATTTACAGGAAATATAAACACCGATTATAACGTAGACATGAATACCGCATCTGGTTTAACAAACTTAATGGATGCAAGAGGAACCTATCTGTTATCTCAAACCGATTTTATCACAACGCAACCTTCTATAAGTAATGTAACTCCGTCTGAAACTACACCATTAATTGGAGATATGATATCTATTACTGCTAATGTTACAGATGCCAATGATGTTTATATTGGGTATAGAACCGATGAAACGTTACCATTTACAAAAGTGTTAATGACCGCTGCAGGAGGTGATCTTTATAGTGCAGATATTACTGTGGATGCCGATTATATGCAGTATTATATTTATGCGGAAAACAATAATATTGGTGCCTTCTCTCCAGCGCGAGCAGAATATGAGTTTTATAGTGTGGAAGCAACATGCCTAACATTAACACCTGGAGATCTTGTGATTAACGAAATTATGGCATCTAATGAAACTACGGTTGCAGATCAAGATGGAGAATATGATGATTGGTTAGAGTTGTATAATAATAGTGATGCAACTTTAAGTTTAGATAACTTGTATTTATCTGATGATGCGGATGATTTACTAGTTTGGCCATTTCCTTCCGGAATAACTATAGCGCCAAATAGTTATTTAATTGTTTGGTGTGATAAAGATGATGATCAAGATGGTTTACATGCTGATGTAAAGTTTTCCGTAGGAGGAGAAAGTGCTATATTATCGTATGCAAATGGGACCATAATTGAAAATATCACTTTTGGAGCACAAACCGATGATATGGGTTATGCAAGAGTGCCAAACGGAACAGGAGATTTTGCAATTCAGTTACCAACCTATGCAGCAAATAATGAATCTTTATCTATAGACGAAGTAGATTTTAATAATCATTTAAAGTATTATCCAAACCCTACAAGTAATATAGTAACTATAGCGAATACTTCTTATTTAATTGAATCGATTAAGGTTTATAATATGCAAGGCCAATTATTACTAGATAACAAGCAGACAAGTGCAAATGATATAGTCATAGATTTTTCAGATTTCTCTAAAGGAATGTATGTGGTTTATGTTAATGATAGTACCGTTTTAAAAATTATACGTAATTAGAAGTGATTTAAAACCCTAGTCCCTAAAGGATTTAGTTAGTTTTGATTAATAGCAGGAAAGGCTTTATGATTATGTCATAAAGCTTTTCTATTTTTATAGAAATTTAAAATTTATGAAAAATAGTATTCTGCTAGTAGTTGTTCTTTGTTTTTTGTTTTCCTGCGGAAAGAAAGAGACACCATTTAAAGTTAAAGAGTATAAAACAGTGGATATCGAAATCTTGTTACAAGACTCTTTGTTGAACGTTAGAGCTTTGGAAGTTTATGAAAATAACTTGGCATATTTTGCAACGTCTTCAGGGAAAATAGGTGTAATAACGGAAGATGAAGAAGGGCTAGTGGATGTATTGGATTATAAATATTTAACTCAGTTACAACAAGATACTATTACACCTAATTTTAGATCTTTAGCAGGTACTAAAGACAACGGCTTTGCTTTAAGTATTGGTTCTCCAGCTTTGTTATTTAAAATGGGAGGAGAAGAAGATGAAGTTGTTTACCAAGAAAACCACGAAAAAGCATTCTACGATGCTATGGATTTCTGGAATGATCAAGAAGGAATTGCTATTGGTGATCCAACAGACGATTGCATGAGCATCATAATAACTCGTGATGGTGGAAATACTTGGAACAAGCTATCCTGTGATATTTTGCCAAAAGCAAAAGAAGGAGAAGCGGCGTTTGCGGCGAGTGATACTAATATTGCAATTGTAGGCGATAAAACGTGGGTAGCAACAGGAGGAAAGGCAAGTAGAATTTTATTCTCACCAGATAAAGGAAAAACTTGGGAGGTTTTTGAAACGCCAATCGTTCAAGGTTTAGAAACCACAGGAATGTATTCTGTAGCTTTTTACGATGCACTTAATGGATTTGCTATTGGTGGAGATTATACCAAAGCAGCAGATAGTTCTGCAAATAAAATACGTACGCAAGATGGTGGGAAATCTTGGCAATTGGTTGCACAAAACCAAAGTCCGGGTTATAGAAGTTGCGTGCAATATGTGCCAAATAGTAATGCTAAAGGGTTGGTTGCTATAGGTTTTAAAGGAATCGATTATAGTAGTGATGCGGGAAATACCTGGAAACATTTAAGTGATGACGGTTACTATACACTACGATTTTTAAATGATAGTACAGCTTATGCAGCAGGAGCAAGGCGAATTAGCAAATTAACTTTTAAATAGTTTCATCTCCAAAAGACGGAAAGTAGTAGTGTTTGATTTAAAACAAAAAAAACAGCCATTGTAATATACAATGGCTGTTTTTATAAATTATAGTTTCTAGCTTAGTGTTTGGATTCTTTTCTTTTTTTATACTCACTAAACATTTTTCTTTTAAAGTTGTCTTCGGTGTTTTTGAGAAGTAAAATTTGTTTTGCAGAAAGCACTTTTTTCAATGCTAACATATAGTTATCATTAATGCTGTTACGCTTCGCATTTAAAGCTTCCATTTCACCTAATAATTTTTGAGCTTCCGTTTCTGTTAACGTATCAAAATGGATATCTCTTTTTATATCGTGATAATCACTTCTTACACTTTGTTGTTGCTCTTCGTATGTATTATAAATTGGCCAAAACTTTTGTGCTTCTGTAGTGGATAAATCTAAGTTTTCTGTTAAATATGCTATTTTTAAAGCTTTAATTTTATCTTCTTTTTCTTGTCTGTCATTTTGTGAAAAAGAGGCGACAGAAAGAAATAATATAAATAATGTTATAATTGATTTTTTCATTGTTATTGTTTTATTCTGTATATAAATCGTTTAGTTCTAAATTATTGTTTAGGTAATCTTGCATGGCTTCCTCTGTAAAGCTAATACTATTAAAACCGTCTTCTTCTAAAAGGTCTATGTCGTTAAATAAGGTAGCTAAATCATTCGCGCTATAATCTTCATTAAGAACAAAGTCTTCTACGGTTTCGGTAGATAGAGAAGCGTAGGTTACTTTGGTGTTTAAGGTAGGTAGATTAAAAAATAATACGATTGCGGCAGCAATTCCAGATATGTAAATTAGGTTTTGTTTACTAAATAAGGAAATCACTTTTACAGGCTTTTCTATACTCACCTTTGTTAAAATATCCTGTTCTACATTTTTAAAGTAATCTTTAGGTACTGAAAAACCAGGGTCTGAAATTTTTTCTTTTAAGTTTACATGACTTATAATAGAAGCTTCTAAGTGCTCAAAATAATCTTTTGGTACTTTGAATCCTGGATCTTGTATGTTGTTTAAATTTGTATTCATCTTCATGTTTAGACTTTTTTTTAGCACAAAGGTTTAATCTTTAGTTAAATAGTCTTCAATTTTCTTTGTTGCTATATGGTAGGATGCTTTTAGTGCACCTTCACTAGTTTCTAGTATTTCTGACATGTTTTTATATTTAATATTTTGAAAATATTTCATGTTAAAAACCAATTGTTGTTTTTCAGGAAGCGTTGCAATAGCTTCTTGTAATTTTAATTGAATTTCGTTGCCTTCAAAATAGACATCCGATTGTAAATTATTAATGGCTAGGTCTTGGGTTTCCTGATTTGTTATTTGTAATCGTTTTGCATTTTTATTTATATGTGTAATAGCTTCGTTAGTTGCTATTCTATACATCCAAGAGTAAATTTTACTATCTCCTTTAAAATTATCAATGTTTTTAAAAACCTTTATAAATGTATTTTGTAGTACATCATCGGTGTCATCATGCGATTTTACTATATGACGAATGTGCCAATATAAACGTTCTTTATATTGTGTAACCAACTCTTTAAAAGCTTGCTCTTTAGAGTTTTTAGACTTTAGTTGTTGTAAAAAAACTGTTTCGTTTAACACAGAATTTATTTAGTTTATACTTTTTAGACTCATTAATTTACAAAAAGTTTAAAAAAGAATCCTTTTTTTTTATTTAACTGAAAAAAAGATTATTTTTTGTCGTATTGTAATCTATTAGTAATTAACCTTTTACGGTTTAAAAATACGACGAAATACATTTTTCGCATGACGAAGTGCGTATTTTTTTTGGTTGGTATGTTTATTTAATATATATTTACACCAACAAACCTACTTAATGTTAGTCGCCCCAAGTCTAACATAAACAAAAAAAAGCTAGAATTTCTTCTAGCTTTTTTTATTTTAATTTTTTTGAGATTTAATAACTATTCAAAACTTTGCATTTCTACTAGTTTTCTATATACGCCATTTTTATCCATAAGTTCTCTATGTGTACCTTGTTCTGCAATTTCACCTTTTTGCATGACTAGAATTTGGTCTGCATTTTGAATAGTAGAAAGTCTATGTGCAATTACAATAGAGGTTCTGTTTTTCATCATGTTTTCTAAAGCTACTTGAACTAAGCGTTCACTTTCTGTGTCTAAAGCAGAAGTTGCTTCATCTAAAATCATAATAGGTGGATTCTTTAAAACAGCACGAGCAATACTTAAACGTTGTTTTTGTCCGCCAGAAAGTTTCCCTCCAGAATCTCCAATATTGGTTTCTATTCCTTTTGGTAAGTCTTTAACAAATTCCCAAGCATTGGCTATTTTTAAAGCATCAATTACTTCTTCATCTGTGGCGTTAGGATTTCCTATTAAAATGTTATTTTTTACCGTTTCATTAAATAGAATAGAATCTTGCGTTACTAAACCAATCAAGCTACGTAGCGATTTTTTAGTAAGGTTTCTAATGTCTTCGCCATCAATAGAGATATTACCTTCATTTACATCATAAAAACGGGTAACCAGATTAGCAATAGTAGATTTACCTGATCCTGATTGTCCGACAAGTGCTACCGTTTTTCCTTTAGGTACGTGTACGGTAAAGTTTTTAAGTACTAAATCGTCTTCATATTTAAAAGAGATATTATGGATATCTATAGCCTTTGTAAAAGCTGTTTTATTGATTGCATTTGGTTTGTCTTCAAGTACAGAAGCTGTTTCAATAATTTCTAAAACACGATCTGCTGCTGCGTTACCAGCTTTTACTTTATAACTAGCTTTACTTATAGCTTTTGCAGGAGTTAATATTTGATAGGCTAAAGCCATGTAAGTGATAAATGCACCTCCAGAAAGACTTTTATCTATTAATACCATGCTTCCTCCATACCATAATAAAGCGGCAATAGTTGCAATACCTAAGAATTCACTGGTTGGTGAAGCTAAATTTTGACGGTTAAGTAAGGTATTTGAAAAGTGATAAAATCGATTAGTGGATTCTTGAAATTTACTATTAAAACGTTCTTCCGCATTAAAACCTTTTATTACTTTCAATCCGCTTAATGTTTCTTCTAAGGTAGATAAAAAGACACCTTGCTCTTGTTGTACTCTTCCAGATTTTTTCTTTAAACTTTTTCCAATTCTAGATATAATAAATCCAGCTACTGGTATAAATAGAAAAACAAAAACGGTTAGTTTCATAGAAATTGTAAACATGGTTACAATAGCAAAAACAATAGTTAATGGTTCTTTTATTATTAGTTCTAAAACGGCCAATAAAGAGTTTTTAACTTCGTTTACATCTCCCGAAATACGAGCGATGATATCTCCTTTTTTCTTTTCAGAATAATAGGAAATAGGAAGCGTTAGCACTTTATTATAAATAGAATCTCTCAAGTCTTTTAAAACACCGTTTCTTAGAAATGTAATAAAAAATAGCGCGAGATAATTGAATATATTTTTAAGTAAAAACAAACTAATGATTAAAATAATCATATATAATAAAGTGCGTTGTGCACCTTCGTTTTCGTTTGTTATGGTTACAAAATAATTTAAATAATCTTCTCCAAAAGATTTTAATTCTCTTATACCTTTATAAACTGGTTTTATGTGTAATTTTTTGGTTTCGCCAAACAATACATTAATCATTGGCATTAAGGATACCATAGCTAATGTGCTAAACAAAGCATAAAGCACATTAAAGAAAATGTTTAGGTAACCGTATTTTTTGTACGGAATTATAAATGGAGCAATTTTTTTTATATAATCCATTAATTAAGCTTCAAGTCTTTTAGTATAGCGTCCATTTTTGAAGCTAATTCATTTTGTTTAGTGCTATAATCCGAAGCGTTTTCTAAAGTAGTATTTACACTAATATAGAATTTGATTTTTGGTTCTGTACCACTTGGCCTTAAAGCTATTTTACTTCCATCTGCTGTGTAATAAATAAGCACATTAGATTTTGGAATATCGATTACTGTTTCATTCCCAGTAATTAAATCTTTCGTTATAGATAATTGATAGTCTTCAATCTTGGTGACTTTAGATCCATTTACTTCTTTTAAAGGGTTTTCTCTGGCATCAATCATCATTTGTTTGATTTCTTGCGCACCTTCGATTCCTTTTTTTGTGATAGAAATTAAATGTTCTTTATATAAACCATGCGCTACATAAAGTTTTATTAGTTCTTTATATAAAGTGCTTTCGTTTGCTTTTGCTTGCGCGGCAATTTCAATAGCTAATAGGGAAGAGGTATTGGCGTCTTTATCTCTTACAAAATCACCAACCATAAACCCAAAACTCTCTTCGCCACCACCAATAAAATCTAGGTTTGGGAAGTCTTTAATCATTTTAGCAATCCATTTAAAACCAGTTAAACCAATTTTACAATCGGTATGATACGCACTAGCTAGAGCAGCGACCATTGGCGTAGACACAATAGTGGTTGCTATAAATTCTTTACCATTAAGTTTATTATTATTTTTCCATTGTTTTAATAGAAAATCGGTCATCAATACCATGGTTTGATTTCCGTTTAGAATAATCATCTTTCCATCTAAATCTCTAACAGCAACACCAAGTCTATCTGCATCTGGATCTGTACCAATTACAATATCTGCATTTGTTTTGTCTGCTAATTCCAAAGCCATTTTTAATGCTTCAGGTTCTTCTGGATTTGGAGATTTTACGGTTGGAAAATCACCATTAGGGACGCGTTGTTCTTCAACAATATGCACATTGGTATAACCTGCTTTTTCTAGTGTTTCTGGAAAAATAGTGATAGATGTACCATGTAACGATGTAAATACAATACTTAAATCTTTTTTCGCTTTCGCGGAAGTGTCAAAGCTTCCGTTTTTAATGGAGGCATCAATAAAAACAGTATCTACTTCTTTGCCGATGTATTTTATTAGATCTTCGTTTGCTTCAAATTTAATTTCCGCATAATCTAGATTATTGATGGTGTCAATTATTTCAGCATCTTGTGGCGGAACTAATTGTCCTCCATCTTGCCAATATACCTTGTAACCATTATATTCTGGTGGATTATGAGATGCTGTTAAAACAATTCCGCTATGGCAATTTAAATGCTTTAAAGCAAAAGACAGTTCTGGAGTAGGACGTAAGTCTTCAAATAAAAATACTTCTATACCATTCGCAGAAAATACGTTAGCTACTATTTTGGCTAAAGATTTACTATTGTGTCTACAATCAAAAGCGATGGCAACTTTTAGTTTTTCACCAGGAAAAGCTTGGTGCAAGTAGTTGCTTATACCTTGCGTGTTTCTACCAAGCGTAAATTTATTAATTCTGTTTGTACCAATTCCCATAACACCACGCATTCCGCCAGTACCAAATTCTAAATCTTTATAAAAAGATTCTTTTAGTTCTGTTGGATTGGTAGCGATTAGGTCTTTTATATATGCTTGTGTTTCGCCATCAAAAGCAGGAGTTAACCATTTGTTTACTCTGTTCAATAATTCTGGTTCAATGTGTATCATATTATATGTATCATTATTATGCAAAAATACGGAAATACTAAAAGGCTAAATATTAATGGATTGCCAAATTAATTTCCTCTTTGACTAAATATCTTTTTTTGCCTTCTTTTGTTCTTAAAATAATTTCACCTAAAAATCCTGCAACAAAAAATTGTGTTCCAATAATCATGGTAACTAAAGAGATGTAAAATTGCGGACGTTCGGTTATAAGTCTACCTGCGGGATTTAAAAATAGTTTGTCTAGTCCTAAATATAGAGCAAAGCCAAAACCGATAGCAAACATTAAAAAACCTAAAGCACCAAATAGATGCATTGGTCTTTTGCCAAATCTAGATAAAAACCAAATGGTAATTAAATCTAGAAAACCATGGATAAATCGGTCCATGCCAAATTTAGTTTCGCCATATTTTCTAGCTTGATGTTGTACTATTTTTTCCCCAATTTTGGTGAAACCGGCATTTTTAGAAAGCACAGGAATATAGCGATGCATTTCGCCATTAACATCTATGTTTTTCACCACATTATTATGGTATGCTTTTAAACCACAATTAAAATCATGAAGGCTAACCCCCGAAGTTTTACGTGCCGCCCAATTAAATAATTTAGATGGTAAGTTTTTAGAAATAACAGAGTCGTAACGCTTTTTTTTCCAACCAGAAACCAAATCGAAACCGTCTTTAACAATCATGTTGTAAAGTTCTGGTATTTCGTCGGGATTGTCTTGTAAATCGGCATCCATCGTGATTACGACGTTACCTTTTGCTTTTTCAAAACCAGCATGTAATGCTTGGCTTTTTCCAAAGTTTTTTAAGAATCTAATGCCTTTAACATTGGTGTCTTTTTGTGATAGTTGCGAAATGATTTTCCAAGAATCATCGGTGCTACCATCATCGATAAAAATGATTTCATAAGAAAAATGATTGGAATGCATAACTTTTGCAATCCAATCATGTAACTCTGTTAAAGACTCTTGTTCGTTAAGTAGTGGTATGACTACTGATATATTCATGTATTATGCTTCTTTTTTCATTACTAATCCTCCAATTAGAGAATAAATTAGACCAAAAAACGCACTTAAAGCAATCCAAAAAGCACTACCTAATAAAGGGTTAGAGAATTTTTTAATCATTACCATTTGTTGATCTACTAGTTCTTCCGTTAAATTAGGATTTTCTAAAAGTTTGTCTCTAGTTGCTTCCATAGCTAAACCTTGAAATTCTGGATCTATTATGTAATTGAAAATTAATCCGTAAACCGCAAATACTATTGCGCTAATTACTGCGATTAATAAACCTATTTTAATAGCCGATCCTAGACTTAAAATATTAGCGTTACTTTTTTTGTATTGGTTTATGGCATAAATAATTACTGTAGGAAAAATTATATAATAGATATACATTGGCCATTGTTCTCCTTTAAGTTGTAAACCGGTTACATACATTAAAACAGAAATTAAAATTAATATTAGTCCTAATACTAATCCGTAATTTTTAGCAAAACTGCCAACAGATACATTTTGTGATTCCATAATTTATTTTTGGTTTTTTAGTTTATAGAATAGTTAGTAAACAAATATAACAAAACGTTACATTTTATTCCCACGAAAGTGGGAATCTTAATAAAATTAAGTAATAATAATCTAAAATTAAGCCGTAATCTTGTCCTTTTAAAGGGGGTGTTTTATAATTTAAATAATTTAATTGAATAATTTATGCAAAAAGTATTGTTCATTAGTAAAAAATACTTAAATTTGCACCTCAAAATTAGTAAGAAATAAAAGCATTTAGCGATGAGAAAAGGTATACATCCAGAGAATTATAGATTAGTAGCGTTTAAAGATATGTCAAATGAAGATGTGTTTTTAACTAAATCTACTGCAAACACGTCAGAAACTTTAGAAGTGGATGGTGTTGAATATCCATTAGTAAAAATGGAAATTTCAAGAACATCTCACCCGTTTTACACAGGTAAATCTAAATTAATAGATACAGCTGGACGTATTGATAAGTTCAAAACTAAATACGCTAAGTTCAAAAAATAATTTAGCTTATAGATATTTTATTAAAGCCTTTCAAAATATTGAAAGGCTTTTTTGTTTTTAATATTTAAACTACTTTTGATTTATACTTAAATTTTATAAAAATGAATTACATTCTTTTTGATGGTCCTTCTCGTAATCAGTTACTTCCATTCACGTATACACGCCCAGTTGCAGACATTCGTGTTGGTATTTTAACGATTAGAGAAAAATGGGAAAAACATTTAGGTTCAACAACCACTACAATTACAGAAGATTATTTGTCTGAAAAATATCCAATGGTTGAAATGGAAGAAAATGTAATGATTAATGCCTCGTATCTTCCAGATTATGAATTGGTAGAAATGATTAAAGCTTTAGAAGAAAACCAAGCCATTTTTAATGACGAAGAAGTTATAGCTTTTTTTACTAAAGAAGCGCAAGAAGATATAGATTTAGATACATACGAAGCTATTGAGTATAATCAAGAAATATTAAAAATTGAAAATACTTGGGATATATTTTCTAAAAATGGAGAAGCAATTCACGAAGATTTTGAGTTTTTAACCAAAGGAAGAAAATCCCAACCAATATCGGGTTCTAATAATATAATTGGCGCAGAAAATATTTTTATAGAAGAAGGTGCAAAGTTAGAGTTCGCAACTTTAAACGCGAGTGCTGGTCCAATTTATATTGGAGAAGATGCAGAAGTTATGGAAGGAAGTATTATTCGCGGTCCTTTTGCATTATGCGAACATGCAACCGTTAAAATGGGAGCCAAAATTTATGGACCAACAACCGTTGGACCACATAGTAAAGTAGGAGGGGAAGTTAGTAATTCGGTGCTTTTTGGATATTCTAATAAAGGGCATGATGGCTTTTTAGGGAATTCTGTTTTAGGCGAATGGTGTAACTTAGGAGCAGATACAAATAATTCTAATTTAAAAAATAATTATGCAGAAGTAAGGCTTTGGAGTTATGAAACCGAAGGTTTTGCAAGAACAGGTTTGCAGTTTTGTGGGCTCATGATGGGAGATCACAGTAAATGTGGTATAAATACAATGTTTAATACTGGCACAGTTGTTGGAGTTTGTGCAAATATCTTCGGAAGCGGTTTTCCAAGAAATTTTGTGCCAAGTTTTTCCTGGGGAGGAAGCAGTGGTTTTACAACATACTTAACTAAAAAAGCTTTTGAAGTAGCTTCTGTAGTTATGTCTAGAAGAGATATTGACTTTACAGAAGAAGACAAAGCAATTTTAGAACATGTTTTTGAAGACACTAAAAAATGGCGAAGTAGTTATTAAGTTATTTACTATTGTACTAATTATTTATGAGAAATACATTTTGGATTTGTTTTATAATGCTGTCATGCATTACTATTAAAGGGTTTGCGCAAAACGATGCGATTAAAATTGTCAATTTAAAAGTTAATGATGAAAATAATCATTTCGGAGTTTCTCATTTAGAAGATAATAAAATTGTCTTTACATCTAATTTATTAAATAGAAGAGGAAAACAAGAATTGCTTAATGATTCGCCATTAGTAACTTTATATCAAGGAGAAATAAATCCGGAAGGTGAAATTATTAATGTTTCTCCTTTGCCAAGTAAACTAGACGGTGCTGCTTTTAATATGTCTGCATCTACTTTTTATACTACAGATAAAAAATACATTGCGATTACTACCAATGTTTATAATACAACAAGAGATGCCAATTTATCGCAAAAAGCTTCTAAATTAAGAATTGAAATAGGAGAATATATAGAAGGTGTTGGTTGGACCAATTTTAAAGTGCCATCTTTTTGTAATCCGAGATCTTCTTATGGCCATCCTGCAGTAAGTCCAGATGGTAAGTACATGTATTTTGTATCTACTATGCGTGGGACTCTTGGTGGTACAGATATTTTTAGAGTTACTATTAATGAGAATAATGTGTTTGGAAAACCAGAAAATTTAGGTGTACATGTAAACACTAGAAAAAAAGAGCTTTTCCCGTTTATAGGAAAAGATAACGTACTATATTTTTCATCTAATAGACCAAAAGGAAAAGGGCAACTAGATATTTATAAATGCGACATTCTGGAAGATGGTACTTTTACTGAAGCAGAATTGTTAGAGGCACCAATAAATTCTAGGTTTGATGATTATAGTTTTATGCTTAACGACGATTTAGAATCGGGATACTTTTCTTCGGCTAGACCAAAAGGAAAAGGAGGAGATGATTTGTATTATTTCTTCACCAATTAGACTTTCAATACGTTGTTTCTTTTAGTACTTTATAAATAATAATTCTAAATTAATTGATTTTTTCATTTTTAGATAGGTGTTTATTGTTTTTTGGTTTAAGTTGCTGTAAATTAAGTCCCAAAGCTTAAAACAATACTTAGCCATTACATATCATGTTTATTTTAAAAAATAAATTATACTTTTCCATACTATATTTTTCCATTCTTATAATTGATATAATAGTAAAATTAGGACTGGATACTATTCCTTTTAGATTTATTACCAAACCTTTAGTAGTAATTTCTTTAGTTTTCTTTTATTGGATTAATGCGAATGAAAAGTCCAAGAGAAAGTTTGTTTTCATGATTTTAGCTTTATTCTTTTTTCTTTTTGGAGATGTTTTTTTCATATTTAAAGACGTTTCGTTGCTTTTTTCACTAGGAATGTTAGGTTTTATTCTTGGAAAACTGTTTTATACTTTTAGATTTTCGAATCCACATGATTTTAAATTAGTTAGACTACTTCCTATCGTTGTTTTTTGCTTCGTTTACATATTTATTGTTTTAAATATTATATATGATAATTTGGGAGAGTATTTTTTTCCTGTCTTAATTTATTTGTTTGTTGCGATGCTTACCTTACAGTTTGCATATTTAAGAAAATCTGGAGTAGATAAAAAAAGTTACTTAATTGTGGGGGTTGGAATTTTGTTTTCTGTTTTTGCTGATTCTATCGCTGTTTTAGCGCAATTCTATCGTCACAACTTTCTTTATGATTATATAACAGTTATATTATTCTATGGTATTTCCCAATATTTAATTGTAATGGGTATCATTGAAGAGAAAGTAAAAATAGAAAAGAGCCTATATGAAGATTTTAGATTAGAAATCTAATAGATTATTGTTTAGAGACCTGTTTTAATTCTAATAAGTTAATAGGGTTTATACCTAAGCCTTTTACCTCTTTTCTTGTAAAACGTACTACTTCGTCATAAAACATAGCAATTATAGGAGATTCTTGCATTACTAAAGAATCCATTTTTGCATATAATTTTTCTCTTAGTATCGTATTTGTTTCCGTAAAAGCTTGTTCATACCAAAGATCAAATTGTTCGTTTTTAAAATGGGTATAATTCGGTCCGTTTGGTGCAAAATTCTTACTGTAATATAAGGAAAGGTAATTTTCGGCATCCGGATAATCGGCTACCCAACTTGCTCTAAACATATCCGTTTTGCCATTGGCCTTTGCTTCTTTTAAAGCAGAAGCAGGAACCACATCTACCTTAATATTTAATCCTGTTTTTTTCAGCTCTCGTTGTATATATTCACAAAAGCTTAAATAATTCCCGGTGGTAGTAAGTGTTATTTCCGGATTTTTATTTCCGGTTTCCTCTATATATTGTGCAACTAATTTTTTAGCCTTTTCTGGTTGGTAATCATAACCAATATTGGCATTATAACCAGGAAGTCCTTTCGGAATAAATCCTCCATTTGCAGGAATACCAATGCCATTTCTTAAATAGGTCATCATTTTTTTTCTGTCAAAACCAAAATTCACAGCTTGTCTAAGTAGTTTAGATTGTACTTCGATAGCATCACTTTCCATATAAAAACCAAGATATTCTGTGTTTAAATAAGGACCACGAATCATATGAACATCAGAAGCATAAAGATCACGAAGCGCCCCAGTAGCAGTTAATATTTCATCTTTATACGAAGCGTCCAAACCAGAAACGAAATCTAAGTTTCCTTGTGCAAATTGTAAAAATTCACTTTGCTTATCTGGTAAAAAAGTAATAGCTACTGCTTCTAGATATGGCAATGTGTTTCCTGCGGCATCCTTTTCAAAATAATGGGCATTCTTTCTAAAAACGAGTTTTATATTCTCTTCCCAACGTTTAAATATAAAAGGACCAGTTCCAATTGGATTTGCTCTAAAGTCACTACCATAATGTGCAACAATCTCTTTTGGGACTACAGAGCAATATTTCATGGTCAGTAGCCCTAGAAAAGCAGGAAAAGGTTGTTTTAATTGTATTTGAAAAACAGAATCGTTTATGGCTAAAAAATGGTCTACTTTATTCAAAACCCAGCTTCCAGACGAGGCAACGTTTTTATCTTTTAAACGGCGGAAGCTGTATTCAAAATCATCAGCGATAACATTTCTAGTAGAATCTTTTCCAAAAAGAATATGCTTATGAAAGTTTACGTCATCCCGAAGTACAAAAGAGTAGGTGCGTGCATCGGGAGAAATAGACCAGCTTTTAGCAATAGAAGGTTGCACGTTTAAGTCTTCGTCCATTTGTACCAAACCATTAAATAGTTGGTTAGTTGCCCAAATATCTGCATTGTCTTTTGCAAAGGCAGGATCTAAAGAACCTATGTTTTTGTGTTCGTTATATCGAAATACAGAAGATGTATTCTTAGTGTTTTCTTGACAGGAGAATAGTAAGAATAGACCAAAAAATAATGCGTAGCTATTGAAAGTAACTTTTATAAAGAGTTTAATCTGTTTTAACATATAACTTATTAGTTGTAAATTTGCAACTTGGTAAAAATACAAGAATGAACGTTACTAAAAAAGTCGCATTTTATACTTTAGGTTGCAAACTTAATTTTTCGGAAACATCTACTATCGCAAGAAACTTTAATGACGAAGGTTTTGATCGCGTAGATTTTAAGGAAAAGGCAGATATATATGTGATTAATACATGTTCTGTAACAGAAAATGCAGACAAACGATTTAAAACGATTGTAAAACAAGCGCAAAAGAGTAATCCAGATGCCTTTGTTGCAGCAGTAGGTTGTTATGCGCAACTTAAACCACAAGAACTAGCAGATGTTCATGGTGTCGATTTAGTGCTCGGTGCAACCGAAAAATTTAAAATCACAGACTATATAAACGATCTTTCTAAAAATGATTTTGGAGAAGTACATTCTTGCGAAATTGAAGAAGCAGATTTTTATGTTGGTAGCTACTCTATTGGAGACAGAACACGTGCTTTCTTAAAAGTACAAGATGGTTGTGATTATAAATGTACTTATTGTACCATTCCTTTAGCACGAGGTATTTCTAGAAGTGATGAACTTTTAAATGTACTTAAAAATGCAAAGGAGATTTCAGAAAAAGGAATTAAAGAAATTGTACTTACCGGAGTTAATATTGGGGATTATGGTAAAGGGGAATTTGGGAATAAAAAGCATGAACATACGTTTTATGAGCTAGTGCAAGCATTAGATGAAGTAGAAGGTATAGAGCGTTTACGTATTTCTTCTATCGAACCTAATTTACTGAAAAATGAAACTATTGACTTTGTTTCTAAAAGCAGAACTTTTGTCCCTCATTTTCATATTCCTTTACAAAGCGGAAGTAATGAAATTTTAAAGTTAATGCGAAGAAGATACATGAAAGAACTGTATGTAGATCGCGTGAACAGAATAAAACAAGTGATGCCTCATGCTTGTATTGGTGTAGATGTGATTGTTGGTTTTCCTGGTGAAACGGATGAATTGTTCTTAGAAAGCTATAACTTTTTAAATGAACTAGATATTTCTTATTTACACGTTTTTACGTATTCAGAAAGAGATAATACCGTTGCGGCTACTATGGATGGTGAAGTACCTAAAAACGTACGAGCAAAACGGAGTAAAATGCTACGAGGTTTGTCTGTAAAGAAACGAAGAGCTTACTATGAAAGCCAAATAGGTAGTTCCAGAACTGTTTTATTTGAAAGTGAAAATAAAGAAGGATACATTCATGGTTTTACAGAAAACTATGTAAAAGTGAAAGCACCTTGGAATCCAGAATTAGTAAATACATTACAAGAGGTAATGCTTACTAAAATTGATGATGATGGTATCGTGCGGTTTGATTTTATAAAAGAATTGGTATAAAAAAAACGGAAGCATTTGCTTCCGTTTTTTAATTGTAAACAGTATTTGAATACGTTTTAAATTCTTAATCCTACAGGTAACATGCTTTTGTATTGCCTGTTTTTTCTAATAAACTTAGCTATTTCCGGACTTGTAGGAACAACGCTTAAGTTTCTTTCTTCAATATTTTTTAGAACAAGTACTATAAATTCATTTTGAAAATCTTCAGAAAATAAGTTCTCAGGAATTATAAGTTTGGTTAAAAATATTTTTCTTTCTTGAAGGGAATATTCAATTTTTGCTAATTCATCTTCAATTTTTAATTCATATTGACGTAAGAAGTCATTATCAATTAATTCAGCTGCATCAATCATAATTAATTTGTTTTAATTCAATAGAAAAATAAGGAGTCAAAACTTTTTTGCATAGTTTTGTGCAGTAAATTTACGAAAATTAATCGGTTATTTATAGTTATTAAGAACTTAAAAACTAATGAATCAAGAACTTATACATGTGTATTTAATGCCTGGAATGGCTGCAAATCCTACTATTTTTGAACATATAAAATTGCCAGAAGACCAGTTTCAAATTCATTGGTTAGAATGGGTGATTCCTCATAAAAATGAATCTATAAGTGATTATGCAAAACGGATGACACTTTTTATCAAAGAAGAGAATGTGGTGTTACTAGGTGTTTCTTTTGGAGGTATCTTAGTGCAAGAAATGAGCAAGCATATTAAGTTACGTAAGCTAATTGTTGTATCTTCTGTGAAAACCATGCAGGAGTTGCCAAAACGCATGAAAATAGCAAAACATACAAAGGCTTATAAAATGTTGCCAACTAGTTTAGCTGGTAATATAGATGCCTTAACAAAATATACATTTGGTAAAAGCGTTACTAAGAGGGTAGCGCTTTATAAAAAATACATGTCTGTAACTAGTACAGCGTATTTAGATTGGGCAATTGAACAAGTAGTATGTTGGCAACAAGAAAAACCAATACCAGGAGCAATTCATATTCATGGGGATAAAGACATGGTTTTTCCATACAAACATATTACCGATTGTATTACCGTTAAAGGAGGAACGCATATTATGATTATTAATAAATACAAATGGTTTAATGAAAATTTACCTAAATTGATATTACAGTAATTTGTGGCGTAAATTTTGCTAGATATTATTTAACTTTATAAAAAAAAATAAGGACTATGAAAAGGATTAAAAATGCACTCGCATTAGTTGGACTATTTGGGATTTGTGGGATGTTTGTTTTTGCATTGCAAGATGCGCCAACAGACGAGAATTTTGAAAAAAAGATAATAAATGATTATAACGTTTACGCGTTACAAGTCCCTAGTTATTTAGATTTTGCTGGTGAGCAAGTACCTTTGCATAATCCAGATATTCTAGAACGTATGGATAGAGAGTTGTTAGTAAATACGTACTGGCAATCTAATGGCTTTTTAATGTTTAAACGTGCACGAAAATACTTTCCTATAATAGAACCTATTCTTGCAAAACATGGTATTCCAGACGATTTTAAATACTTAGCGGTTATTGAAAGCGGACTTACAAATGCAAGATCACATGCTGGAGCAAGTGGTGTTTGGCAAATAATGAAAGGTACCGGAAGAGAATATGGTTTAGAAGTAAATGATAATGTAGACGAACGCTATAATATTGAATTGGCAACAGAGGTTGCTTGTGAGTATTTAAAAAAATCTAAAGAAAAATTGGGGTCATGGACGCTTGCAGCTTCTGGATATAATGCAGGAATGGCAGGAATGGCAAGAAGGTTAAAAGAACAAGACGTTTCTGGTTATTACGATTTGCTTTTAGGAGAAGAAACAGGACGTTATGTATTTAGAATTGTTGCTCTAAAAGAAATATTAAGTCATCCTGATAAATATGGTTTTAATTTTAGAGATAAAGATCTATATAGTTATATTCCTACATATAAAGTAGAAGTGGATACTGTAGTAACCGATTTTGCTAGTTTTGCTAAAGGTTTTGGTATTAATTACAAAATACTTAAACTACATAACCCTTGGTTACGAGAAGCAAAATTAAATAATGCATCTAGAAAAAAATATTTATTAGATATTCCGCGTGAAGGATATTATAACGCAAATCCTTAAATAGGAGTTTTTGCACTAAAAAAGGATAGCTTTACACACAAAGCTATCCTTTTTTTTTGTTTAAAACCGTAGCAATTTTTCATTTCCTAATTAGTTTGTTAAAAAAATCTAATTTAAGCGGGTATCAAGTATTTATTCTTATATATTTGCCGACTTAAATTAATTATCAAGAATCTCGAAAGGAGATAGCAACCTGCAATAACAAGCAAGGTGCTAAAGCGATAAGCCAATATTTTGGAAAAAATGTTAATTCAATTTCTTCTCTATTTGCTTTTTGTCTTCTTTCTATTAAAAAGAAAAAATGTCAAAATTGAATTCCATTACACCAAGTTTTAAAGCATTAATCCCCTTATTCGTATTCGTATTTACCTTTTTAGGCGTTGGTTTATACCAAAACGATTTTTATGCACTACCAGCTCCTATAGCAGTTATCTTGGGTATTATAGTAGCTTTTTTAATGTTTAAGCAATCGGTTAATTCTAAAATTAAAACGCTTTTAAAAGGTTGTGGAGATGATAAAATACTAACCATGTGTTTAATCTATTTATTAGCGGGAGCTTTTGCTGCTGTTACTAAAGCTACAGGAAGTGTCGACGCTATTGTAAATTTAGGTTTAGACTTTATTGCCATTGAATATATTTATTTTGGCGTTTTTATTATTGCTGCCTTTCTATCTGTTTCTACAGGAACGTCGGTTGGAGCAATTGTTACCTTAGCACCAATTGTTATAGGTATTGCAGATCAAGGAGGAACATCTCTTGCGGTGCTTTGTGGTGCATTGCTAGGTGGTTCTATGTTTGGAGATAATTTATCTGTAATATCAGATACTACTATTGCTGCAACGCAATCTCTAGATTGTAAGATGAGTGATAAATTTAAAGAGAATATTAAAATAGCACTTCCAGCTGCAATTATTACTTCTATAATTTTAGTGTTTCAAGGTTTTGATTTGGAAACTAATGCTTCTGAAAATGTGATTTATAATTATAATATAATAAAGATACTACCTTATATTTTAGTTATTTTACTTTCTGTTTTTGGAGTAAATGTATTTGTAACTCTCCTTTTAGGAATTATTTCTGCAGGTATTTTGGGACTGTTTTATGGCGACTTTACACTGATTGAATCCACAAAAATCGCATATTCTGGCTTTACTAGTATGACCGAAATATTTTTACTGTCTTTATTAACAGGAGGTTTAGCCGCTTTGGTAGAAAAAAATGGAGGAATAGATTATGTTTTAAATAAAATTAAAACCTTAATTAAAAGTAAAAAATCTGCTCAATTTGGTATCGCAGGTTTGGTAAGTACTATTAATGTTGCTATTGCTAATAATACGGTATCTATTATAATAGCGGGATCTATTGCGAAAACGATTAATGATGAATATGCTTTAGATAATAAAAAGACAGCTTCTATTTTAGATATTTTTGCTTGTATTACACAAGGACTATTGCCTTATGGTGCACAAGTATTAATGATCTTAAGCTTTTCTCAAAGTAAAATAAACTATATAGACTTGGTACAAAACACATGGTACTTACTATTATTATTAGTAAGTACCATTTTGTTTATTGTTTTTAGAACGAATAGAAAACAGGTAATTCAATAAGAATTATCTGCTTTTTCTTTTTTGCGAACGCATAGAACCACCTTGACCATAATGTTGATTTGGTGCTTGTGCGCGCTTCATATTATCTTTCATCATTTTAATTTGCTCTTTTAGCATATCGCGCTTGTCTAATTTTTCAGCTTCCTTTAAAAGGATTTGCGCTTCTTGCTTTCTTCTTTTTGTAAAAGCAATACCAGCTAAGTTTAATTTTGCCATAGCTAAATCATGATCCATAGATAAACCAAGAGAAATTGCTTTTTTAAATCGTTTTTCAGCTTCACCCATATCCGTTTGGCTAACCATAATACCTTTAAGGTAATTAAAATAACCTTGCTGTTTTTTCACTAAAGCAGCCTCTGGACTTTTAATTTTATCTAACCATTTGTTAGCTCCTTCAAAATCTTGCTTACGTAATTTTAAGAAAGCTAATAAAATAATTTCGTTTTTAAAGTATAAGAAAATGAAGATTAAGGATAATAAAATAAACATAATACCGTTGCCAATATAACCTTCTATAAATTGCCAAATAGCGACTCCTACTATAGCTGCGGCAATAATTAATTTGAAATTTTTGTTGAACATTTTTTACTAAAATTTGTGGATTACAAAGAAACTAAATTTTTATTAAAAACACTGCTTTATAAATTTCAAAAAAATATTTATATTTTGGTTTGTTAAATAAAAAAGGGTTTGTATATTTGCGCGCACATTTGAGGAAACTCAACCCTGAGAAAATTTATAATTAAGAAGATTTAAAAAAATAAGACAATGCCAAAAAGAACGTTCCAACCATCAAAGAGAAAGAGAAGAAACAAACACGGTTTCAGAGAAAGAATGGCATCTGCTAATGGAAGAAAAGTACTTGCACGTAGAAGAGCTAAAGGAAGAAAGAAATTGTCTGTATCAACTGAAACTAGACATAAAAAATAATGATTAACAATTGTTAATATATAAAAGGCGTTACTTAGGTGTAACGCCTTTTTTTATATCTAATAAATATTATTTTTGCAACACACTATAATTAAATAAAATGCCAAAAAACACGCAACTAAAATCGATTTTAATTATTGGTTCTGGACCAATTGTTATTGGGCAAGCCTGTGAGTTTGATTATTCAGGAACTCAAGCCTTACGCTCCTTAAGAGAAGATGGTATAGAAACCGTTTTAATTAATTCTAATCCTGCAACTATCATGACTGATCCTTCTATGGCAGATCATGTATACTTGTTGCCTTTAACTAGTAAGTCTTTAATTCAAATATTAAAGGAACATCCACAAATTGATGCCGTTTTACCAACAATGGGAGGACAGACAGCTCTAAATTTGTGTATTGAAGCCGATGAAAAAGGTATTTGGAAAGATTTTGGGGTAGAAATTATTGGTGTAGATATTGACGCTATTAATATCACCGAAGATAGAGAGAAGTTTAGAGAGCTAATGCTTAAAATTGGTGTGCCAATGGCGCCTCAAGCAACTGCAACTTCCTATCTAAAAGGAAAAGAAATCGCGCAAGAGTTTGGTTTTCCTTTAATTATTAGAGCTTCGTTCACTTTAGGTGGAGCAGGAGCTTCTTTTGTGCATAAAGAAGAAGATTTTGATGAATTATTAACTCGCGGACTAGAGATTTCTCCAATCCATGAGGTAATGATTGATAAAGCATTAATAGGTTGGAAAGAATATGAATTAGAACTTTTAAGAGATGCTAATGATAATGTTGTAATTATCTGTTCTATTGAAAATATGGATCCTATTGGAATTCATACTGGAGATTCTATAACCGTTGCGCCAGCAATGACATTAAGTGATACAACGTATCAGAGAATGCGTGATATGGCCATTCATATGATGCGTAGTATTGGTGATTTTGCAGGTGGTTGTAATGTGCAATTTGCTGTAAGTCCCGATGAAAATGAAGATATAATCGCTATTGAGATTAATCCTCGTGTTTCGCGTTCTTCCGCATTAGCGAGTAAAGCAACAGGGTATCCTATTGCAAAAATTGCTGCTAAATTAGCGATAGGTTATCATTTAGATGAACTTCAAAACCAAATTACAAAATCTACTTCTGCTTTATTTGAGCCTACTTTAGATTATGTAATTGTGAAAATACCTCGTTGGAACTTCGATAAATTTGAAGGAAGCGATAGAACACTCGGACTTCAAATGAAATCTGTAGGAGAAGTTATGGGAATTGGTCGTTCGTTTCAAGAAGCATTACATAAAGCAACACAATCTCTAGAGATTAAACGTAATGGTTTAGGTGCAGATGGAAAAGGATATAAAGATTACGATCAAATTTTAAGCAAGCTGAAACATGCAAGCTGGGATCGTGTTTTTGTTATTTATGACGCTATTCAAATGGGAATTCCGTTAAGTAGAATTCATGAAATAACAAAGATTGATATGTGGTTCTTAAAGCAATATGAGGAATTATATATGCTGGAAAAAGAAATTTCCACTTTTAAAATTGAAACCATTCAAAAAGATTTGTTGCTAGAAGCCAAACAAAAAGGGTATGGTGACAGACAAATAGCACACATGCTTGGTTGTTTAGAAAGTCAGGTATATAACAAACGTGAAGAATTAGGTGTTAATCGAGTGTATAAATTAGTGGACACTTGTGCTGCCGAATTTAAAGCAAAGACTCCTTATTATTACTCTACTTTTGAAAATGATGTAGAAACTGCCGACGGAAAACGTTATGCAGATAATGAAAGTGTGGTTTCCGATAAAAAGAAAATTATAGTTCTTGGTTCTGGTCCAAATAGAATTGGTCAAGGTATCGAGTTCGATTATTGTTGTGTTCATGGTGTTTTAGCTGCCGCGGAATGTGGTTATGAAACCATCATGATTAACTGTAATCCAGAAACGGTTTCTACCGATTTTGATACTGCAGATAAATTATACTTCGAACCTGTTTTTTGGGAACATATTTATGATATCATTAAACATGAAAAACCGGAAGGTGTTATCGTGCAACTTGGTGGACAAACGGCTTTAAAGCTTGCTGAAAAACTAGATAGATACGGAATCAAGATTATTGGTACAACGTATCAAGCTTTAGATTTAGCAGAAGATAGAGGTTTGTTTTCTAACATGCTGAAAGAAAATAATATTCCATATCCAGAATTTGATATTGCTACAACAGCAGACGAAGCTTCAGCAATTGCAGATGTTTTAGACTTTCCAATATTGGTAAGACCTTCTTATGTACTTGGTGGACAAGGAATGAAGATTGTAATTAATAAACAAGAACTAGAAAAACATGTTGTTGATTTATTAAGAAGAATGCCAGGAAATCAATTGCTTTTAGATCATTATTTAGATGGCGCAATAGAAGCAGAGGCAGATGCTATTTGTGATGGAGAAAATGTATACATTATTGGTATAATGGAACATATTGAACCTTGCGGAATTCACTCTGGAGATAGTAATGCAACATTACCTCCTTTTAATTTAGGAGAGTTTGTGATGCAACAAATAAAAGACCACACTAAAAAAATTGCTTTAGCATTAAATACAGTAGGTTTAATAAACATACAATTCGCTATTAAAGATGATATCGTGTATATTATTGAAGCAAATCCTAGAGCTTCACGTACGGTACCATTTATTTCTAAAGCCTATGGGGAACCTTATGTAAACTATGCTACTAAAGTAATGTTAGGGGAGAAGAAGGTTACCGATTTTGACTTTAACCCACAACTTAAAGGATATGCAATTAAACAACCAGTATTCTCTTTTAATAAGTTTCATAATGTAAATAAACAACTTGGTCCAGAAATGAAAAGTACTGGAGAAAGTATTTTATTTATTGATAGCTTAAAAGATGATGAGTTTTACAACTTATATTCTAGGCGTAAAATGTATTTGAGTAAATAATACTAATACATATAGTATATAAAAAGCGAAGTATTTAATTGAAATACTTCGCTTTTTTATGTTTTAATCTTTCGTTTTTCTTCCTTTTGTTATAAAGCGATTTGAAATAGTATTCCTGTTAATATGGCAATACCAAAACTAATTAAGGTACCAATAAGTATGTATTCGGTAAGCTTTCTATGTTTCGATTCTTTTAAATCCCCAAATCTAAAAACAGATTTAGCAGTGATTAAAAATCCGACAGCTTCCCAATGGTCTGCAACTATAAAAATGAATACCAAAATACGTTCTAAAATACCAATGTATTTCCCTGCATCTTTAAGAGATTCATTACCTTCTGTAAGTTTCGAAATATCCCATTTAGAAAAAATGGTTTTCATGAGTATAGAAACTGGTTGCGTTAAAAAAGCGAAACAGGTTAATAGAAGTAGGTTTTCTTCCGTAAAAAGTGCTTTAAAATCCATTTCTGTATTGGTATACATAAAATAGGCGATAAGAATTACTAGTATATGAAGTGCTTGATCTATAAAGAAGAATAATCGTTTTGTTTTTTTCTTTTGAATTTGAAGCTTAATAGCATCTATAATAAAGTGTGAAACACCAATTAGCAGTACTACTGGCCAAAGCGAAAGATCCCAAAGGATTACGAGTAATAATACAATATGAATTAATATATGAAGATATAATTTTGGAGATTTTAACTTTTTGCGCTCTTTATCTTTAACCCATTTTTTGGGTTGTAAAAAGAAATCGCCAATAATGTGCGCTAATAAAAGTTTAATAAGTAGTATCATAATAAGCTGCTTATTTTTTTCTTATACATGTTATTTAAAGCTAAAATTTCATCCAGATTCGCACGTTTTATACGTTTACTAATAGCATTTTGATTAGTACCTATTAATTTTGCTAAATCTTCTTGTAATGCTTGAGGGTTTTCTAAAGTTAATTTAACAATTTCTGCCGAATTGACTGTCCAATGATCCATGCTAATTAATGCTAGTTTGAAATATAGATTTAACTCGTCATTAAGCACTTGCGATTTGGTTTTTATTTTTAGGTTTTGTTTTTCCTTTTTTAAAGTCTCAAAAGTTTCCCCAGAAAATATAAAAGCTTCTCCATTAGACTCTGTAACATCTTTGCCTTGATAGGTTTTTTCGCCAATACCAATAGCCAATCTAACATCTAATCCTTTTATCATTTTAATTGCTGATTTTAGGTAAACAGCAGCTTCAAAACTTTTGGTGATGTCTTTAATTTCTATTTGAAAACTATCTCCTCGATAGATTTCCCAATGCTTATTGTCGGTTTCTAAATAAGATAGCACAGCTTTTAAATGGCTAAGCCAAATCTCTGGATTTTTTTGTCCGCGGGATTTGATAATATCTCCTGTTAGTATGCTTGTCATTCGCTTGGATTTTTATCCTCTTTTTAAATGATAATTATATTTATCGCTAAATTATGTGATAAATATAATTATCGCTTTATTACGTGATAATCAAATATATTCCTTTTTTATGGAATAATCAAGTTTATTCCTTTAAAAGGGAATATTTTAATTTATTCCTTAATAGTGGAATAATCACGAATGTGTAGTTTGTAGGGAATATTATTAGGAATAAAACTAACTAGAAAAGTGATCTGGTAAATCAATGCGAACACGATGATCTTTTAAATCATTGAAGTAGTTTTCTAAAGAAAAATCTACATGATTAAACTCTTCTTGTCTTGCTCTGTGGTTTTCGTTACGATTTATTGCTTTTAAAAAACGAACAACTTCTTTTTTATCATTTAATATTAAACCGGGAACAATTACCGATTTGCCTGCATCGTCTTTAGCAACCATTGTAAAATAAGAAGAATTACAATGTTTGGTTTCACCAGTTCTAATATTTTCTGCTTCTACACGAATACCAATAACCATAGAGGTACTACCAACATAATTAACAGAGGCTTTCATGGTTACAAGATCGCCAATTTCTATCGGACTTAAAAAATCGACAGTATTTACAGACGCAGTAACGCAATAGGTTTCCGAGTGTTTGGAACCACAAGCAAAAGCAATTTCATCCATTAAACTTAAAATATAACCACCATGAATTTTACCACCAAAATTAGAGTGGGATGGTTGCATGAGTAACGATATACTTATACGAGAAGAATCTACAGTTTTAAATTTTAGTTTCATATTAATATCTATTATTTCGGGATGTATCTTCTTCTACTTTTGTGATAAAATATTTGGTATCTCCTAACCAAAAGAAGGTTTTATAACGTTCAAAATACGTTAATTTAACAAACTTACCTTGTAAACGATTTAATTCTTTTATGGCTTGTTCTTCCTTGTCTTCTACAGAAAACTGAAATAATTGTGCTTCAGAAACACCTTGGCTAATTTCGCCTTCCCAAGTTTTAAAGAGTACGCCTTTACTCGTAAATTTAACCAATTGTCCAGCTCTAACACCTTCACTATAGGTTGCAAAATAGATAAAGCAGAAATAAGCTGCTACTATTAATGTGATGGTAATAAATGCTTTTATTAAAAATTTTATCATATTTTTTTTAGTTATTTGGATATTATAAAGCGTAAAATATTAGTCGTCAGACGCTGCTCGTTTTATTATTGTTTCTGGTAATGCTTTTTTTGCTTTGGCTCCTAGTTTTTTAATTTTTTCAACACTTGTAATTAGGTTTCCTTTTCCTTCCACCAATTTATTCATAGCAGAAGAATAGTCTTTTTTAGCATCGTCAATTTTCTTTCCAACTCCTGTTAAATCGGTAACTAAACCATGAAATTTATCATATAAAGCGCCAGCTTGTCTTGCAATCTCTATGGCATTTTGTTGTTGCTTTTCGTTATTCCACATACTATCCACCGTTCTTAAAGTGGCTAATAAAGTAGATGGCGTTACAATGACAATGTTCTTCTCAAAAGCTTTGTTGTATATCGAATTATCTGCATTAATGGCCACTGCAAAAGCAGGTTCAATTGGTATAAATAGCAATACAAAATCCGGACTTTCAATATCGTATAAATCTTCGTATTTCTTTTCAGAAAGCTGATCGACATGTCTTCTAATCGAGTTAATATGCGCTTTTAGAAAAACCTCACGTTCATCCTCTTCCGCATTAACATAACGTTCATAATCTGTTAAAGACACTTTACTATCAATAATCATTTTTTTGTTATCTGGTAAATGCAAAACAATATCCGGAAGCACGCGTGAGCCATCTTCTTTAGTGAAGTTTTGTTGTACAAAATACTCTCTGTCTTTTTCTAAACCTGATTTTTCAAGAACGCGTTCTAGTACCAATTCGCCCCAATTCCCTTGCATTTTACTATCACCTTTTAAAGCGCGAGTTAGGTTGGTTGCTTCTTTAGTCATTTGTTGGTTTAAATCTTTTAAACCTAATAATTGCTCTTTTAAAGCAGAATGCATACTGATACTTTCCTTTTGTGTATCGTCTACTTTCTTTTCAAATAGTTGGATTTTCTCTTGAAGCGGATTTAAAATGTTTTTAATGTTTTCTTTATTCTGAAGGGTAAATTTTTCCGATTTAGCATCTAATATTCTATTGGCTAAGTTTTCAAAATCGGTACGAAGCTGTTTTTGGCGTTCTTCTAATTCTTCATCTCTTTTAAGATTTAGTTTTTGAAGATTTTCATATTCTGAATTTCTACGTGCTAATTCGGTGTTTAAAAAATCCTTTTCCCTACGAATATCTTCGCGTTCTATTTCAATTTTAGAAAGCGTTTCTTTTAATTGCGTTACTTGATTTTCAAAGTTTTGATTTTGTTTTTGGTTTTCAGCTTCCGAAAATTGTTTAAAGTCATTAAACTGTTGTTGCAAGTTATTGTTGCGTTCTTCTAAGGTGCTTCTTTCACTTTTACTTTTCAGTTTTGTGAATAGTATCCCTAAATAAGCGCCAATTGCAGCAGCGATTAGTATAGCAAGAATGAGAATGAGGTTGTCGTTCATAATTTTTTGAATGTATTAATGTAAAAGTAAGAAATTATAAGGGTTATAATTTCTTGATTATAGATCTTTTTTAACATTTGAAAAATCATATTTTTTCATTGTTTTTTGAAGTATTTTCCAATGTTTACGCAATTGCCTTTTTATTTCAGGAGCATCCAAATCGTCAGCAGCTCTGTAAGCATATCTTAAATAATTTCCTCTAAATTTTCTGTCAAAATATTCGGTTTCAGCTTTACCATTAATATAGCCCGTTCTTTTTGCAGGTATTAACCTAGATTTTTCTCCTTTAAAACTAAATAATCTATAAATTTTTCTTTTAAATATTGGCGCTTCATCTAAAAGATGTTTTTCTTTAATGGTTTCAGCTCTTTTATGTTTGAGTTTTATAGTTTCTTTCATTTCTCTATAAAACTTAGCTAAGTTTTTAGATTTTATTAATGTTTGATAACCATAAAATTCAAAACCTAAATAGTTTAAAGGAACATTCTCTTTTAGACTACCATCTTTACCAATTTTATAGCATTGTAATCGGTTTTTATTTTTTTTGAAAAGTGTTTTTTCTGTTTTCTCTAATGAAACTTTTAATTTATTTTTTTTCATTTCATCTTTAACAAATTCACTTACAAATTGAATTTGATTTTCATTGCAAATCATTACAATATCATCGGAATATCTTCTATAAAACACATTGTGTTTTAAAGTTAACTCTTTTAAAACAGACTCATCAAAAGCAAGCATATAAATATTGGCAAGTAAGGCGCTAATAGGTAATCCTTGCGGAATACCTATTAATTCTTTTTGTTTGTTTTGTTTTTGGTTTTTATGAATTATTATATCCGAATCAATTAAATCTTTAATACTATTAAAAAACGTGTGTTTACCTTCTTTTTTAAGCTTGGCTAATTCCTTCTCATCAAAATGACCATTTTTGGTCTTTAAATCTTTGAGTTTTACATAAGAAAATCTGGTAGTCGCTTTAAAAAGATTAAAGTGATCTTTAGGTAATGTTTTGTTGCCTAATATTTTTGCCCAAGCTAGTTTTAGTTTTTTATGATTTAAACTAGGAAAGAAATTTTCAATATCTAAAACAAGAGCGACACAATTTTCTCGTCTTTTAATTTCATCAAATACATCTTTTGCAAAATGTACATTGTTTTTAAACTTTAGTTTATCATCTGTTTCTATTTGTCTGTAAGCCGTAATTGAATTAGAAAGTAAACTATTTTTATTTAGATAAGCTTCATATTTTGGAGTGATAATTTGTTGTGTGTAATACGAATAGACATGAGCGTCTAAATGTGTGGCATATAGTATTTCTCTAATTTTTGTATTAGTTACTATTTCTCCATTTTTAAGTTTTTTGTGAGAGCGTCTTTCTTCTCCATTAAAATTAGATAATTTATAACGTCTTTGTTTAATTTCTTTAAAAATAAGAGGAGAGAAGGAGTGTTGCGCTACTTTTTTAGTATTGGAAACATAGTGCTCAATATTTCTTCTAATAGACAATGGTGTCTTATTAGTAAAATGAGGATATCCTCTGTCTTTAAACCAATCTTTTTGTGCGCTCATAGTTAAATAAAAGTAAGAGAAGTTCTCGCACGTATTTATTGCAGAATAGAACTTACACCTTAAAAAAGGATTGAACCATTAGCCGAGTTCTCGACTCACGTTGCAATTGTACGTCTAATAACAAATAACTATATGATAGCACTCATTAAATTAATAATCAACTTAGTCTTAGAGACCTTAGATATAAACCAGATGTTGGTGTTTCTAAAGGACTTTATAAGAATTATTGAGGTATTATCGATAATACCGCAGATAATTTCTTATATTAACTGTAACAAAGTGAACAGAAATACATTTTACTTAATCACCATATTTATTATCCTTTTTTACTTGAAAAAAGTCGGATTAAGTGATTGGTTAAAAACCAATACAGTAGTTCAACAAATGTTTTATTCCTTTTAACTAAAGAACTTCTTTACTTTCAAGTAAATATAACATATATTCTTATCTTTAATAAAAATTAAAAAAAGAATATGAATGTATTTGAAATAGGAGATATAGTAACAATTAAATCACATCCATTATTTAGTTCTACTCCCAAACGAATTAATGAATTTCCAGCTCAAGTACCACCACTAATGTTAGTAAAAGAGGTTATATATGAAAAAGAGGATAAAAAGAAAGTTTATAGTGATGTAATTGAAAAAGCACAAATAGCAGATGTAGTGAAATATGTATGTGTTTTCTTTAATGCAAATAAAAGTGAATTTGTAGAAAAGGAGGTTTACCATTCACTATTAGATTCTTATTTGAAATTAAAGTATTATAAAGAGTTTAAAGATGATGCAGGAGTAACTTTTGCGATAGATAAAACATTAATAGATGAAGTAATAACTTATAATAAAGCGGAAGCTTATGTTTTTGGTAAAAGGGTTCAATTTGTCACTAAAAAATTAGAACAAAGAAAATCATATAATCCTTCTTCTGAAAGAATTCCAAGTTCATCATTTCAAACACCAGATTTTATATTATCTGGAATAAAAAATGAAGAACAAAAGGATTTATTTTTTCAAGATGGAAAACCAAAAAGACAGATAACCAAACAGTCATATAAAGTCATGTGGTTTAATCATGTCCAACAAAAATTTAGTGAACACTATTTACCAAAAGAATTTTTTGTGGAAAAATTAGAAATTTAATTCAAATAATTTCAAAGATTGATTAATTTAATAATTTATTTGAGATGCTGAAACAAGCACAAGATGACAAGTTTACTTCTTTACTCTAAAACTTCTAGTTTTCTCATCGAAAGTAATTAAGTCTTCTGGGAATAATGTATTAAATGTTCCTTGTTCAATGAGTGTACAAGGTGTGTTGGAAATGACTTCCGTTTTAGTCATTACAATCATGGTATCACATAACTGAATGGCTAAATCTATTTCATGAGAAGAAAATAAAATGGTTTTCCCTGTTTCTTTCACCAATCTTTGAAGCAGTTTTAAAATGTACGCTTTGTGGTACATATCTAAATGTGTCGTTGGTTCATCTAGAATAATCAAATCTGTATCTTGTGCTAAAGCACGTGCAATCATCACTTTTTGGAGCTGTCCATCACTAAGCTCAAAACATTTTTTATGTTTTAAATTGTCAATATTTGTTTGGGTAATAGCATGGTTTACTTTGCTAATATCTTCTTCCGATAAATTACCAACCCAATTGGTGTATGGCTGTCTTCCTAAAGCAACAAGCTCAAAAACGGATAAATTTTTGGAAGCAATAGTTTCGGTTAAAACCAAACTCATAGCTTTTGCTAAGTCCATGTTAGCGTAGTCTTCTAAAGGTTTTTCATTTAAATATAAAGCTCCAGATAATTTTGGTTGCACTTGTGTTAGTGTTCTTAATAAGGTAGATTTACCAATACCATTTCCGCCAACTAAGCCAATAAGTTCTCCTTTTTTTAAGGCGATATTTATGTTAGTAGCGATTGTAGTTTCTTCTTTTTTGGTTTTGTAACCAATAGAAAGATTTTCGGTTTTAAGGATGATATGTTGGCTGGTTTCTTTCACTAAATTTTATATGTTTTGTCTTCCTGAACTGGTTTCAGGATCCAATTAGATTCCGTATCAAGTACGGAATGACGGTTATATAATATTAATTTTTTCATATTAAAACACCATCTTTCTTTTTCTAACCAATAACCATATCACAACAGGAGCACCAATTAAACTAGTAATAGCATTAATAGGTAAGGTATAATCACTGGTTGGTAATTGTGCAATACTATCGCAAATAAGCATTACTATGGCGCCAAATAAAAATACGGCTGGTAATAATATTTTATGATTGGAGGTATTAAAAATTTGTCTGGTTAAATGCGGTACAGCCAATCCGATAAAAGCAATTGGTCCTGCAAAGGCGGTTATGGTTCCTGCCAACAAACTGGTTGCTAGGATAATGATTATACGACTTCGCTTAATATTTAATCCCAAGCTTTTTGCATAATTTTCTCCAAGTAATAAGGTGTTTAGCCCTTTTATAGCCAAGATACTAAGTAGTATTCCGAAGGAATAAATGACAAAGAAAATGAAGACTTCGTTCCAAGATAAGTTTCCTAAACTACCAAATCCCCAAAAGATATATTGTTGTAATTGTTCGGCAGAACTAAAATAGGAGAGTACACTCACTACTGCAGATGTGATGCTTCCAAACATAAGTCCAATAATAAGAATAGCCATCGTATCTTTTACTCGAGACGAAACGATTAAAACCGCTAATAGAACCAGAAAACTTCCTAAACTAGCTGCGATAACTATGGTCCATTTTGAAATTAATAAGGAAGCGAAAATACCGCCAAAAAGGCCACCTCCCAAAATCACCAAAGCAACACCTAAACTTGCGCCAGATGTGATACCAAGAACAAATGGTCCTGCTAAAGGGTTTCTAAAAAGCGTTTGCATTAATAATCCCGAAATACCTAAACCAGAACCAACTAAAATTGCTGTGACTGCTTTTGGTAATCTATAATCTACAATAATATATTGCCAAGATGCATTAGACGAAGCACCTACTAAACTATTAAAAATTTCTTTTAATGGAATAGATACAGAGCCTAAGCTAATGTTCGCAAAGAAGCATACTATTAATGTAAGGATTAAAAGTATAAAGGAACCTTTATATGTATTGGTTTCGGACAAATTATTTTAAAGGTTTAAAAAAGTAAGGGGTATAATCTGGTAATAATTCTGGGTGACAGATTTTAATAATATCTTTTAAAACAATATCTGGTCTTGCGGTACCAAGTTCGTAATATAAAACACCGCCAGTTTTTCCTGTTGTGTTTGAAAAGGTATAGATTTTTTTATTTTGAAAAGCATCAAATTTCGTATAATGGGCATTTGCTTTTTCTAGCGCTTCCATACTTGTGTAATACGAAGGACTTAACCATAATTCGGCATGTTTTGCTTTCTCAAAAACCGTTTCAAAGTTTAGTGCTAAACTACCACTTCCTGTAGTTTCACTATATAAATAGTTTACGTTGGCGTCTTTTAAAATTTGTGCTTCCGGACTTGTACCATTAGGTAAATACCAAGTGTCTTTATGCATTGCTCCGCTTATAACGGTTGGTTGGCTTTCTACTTTTGATGCAAGCGCTTTTGCTTCTTGATAATTTTTTTCAATAGAATCAAAAATAGTATTTGCTACTTTTTCTTTGTTATATAGAACGCCAAAGAATTTAACCCATTCTGCTTTTGCTAATGCCGATTTTTCTACCCAATCGCCATTGTAGATTACAGGAATTCCTGCTTTTTTAATCGTTTCAAAGGTTTTGTTATTTCCATCTATACCATAACCAATGACTACATTTGGTTGTAGTTCTAATAAAACTTCGGTGTTTATACCTTCGTTTTTTCCTAGTTCTCTAATGCTTTCATTATCAATTCTAGTTCTCGTTTTTAAGGAAGAGACATAATCTGTTCCAGGGAAACCAACTAGTGTTTCTTCTACTTCTAAAAGCTCTAAAGCAGGAATATGTGTGGTAGATGTAACTACTATTTTTTCAATAGGAATCGTTATTATACCATCAAATTCATCTTTGTTTAACGTTATTTTAGAGGCTACATTTTTGGGAACTAAAGCATATCTATATTCCTTTTCTGCTTTAGGCCAAGGATTATTTATGGTTAGGACTTTAAAGTTTTCATTATGTGTAATAGCAAATCCTTCGGCATATTTAAATGCTGTTTCAGCAAAATCTTGCTTGTTTTCAGGAATTGCTTTTACTTCCTTTTTACACGCAGTAAAAGATAATAAAAGACAAAGTAGTAGGGAAGTGAAAGTTTTGTTTTGTAACATTAGTGACATATAAATAGATAGGTTTCTTTTAAATTTATATAAAATTTTAGTCATGAGAGACGGTTCAAATTTAACAATATATATAGTAGGAGGAATTATAATAGCACATTTTTTAATTGGGTTTATTTTTCTTATTTATAAAATGAATAAGAAAAAGTAATTTTAATTAGTTTGCATTTAAAAAAGAAATTACTTTTGCACAGAATTTTGGTTTGACTTCGCAATGAAGCAAAGTCGATTAAAAGGGAATCTAGTTAAAATCTAGAACTGTTCCCGCAACTGTAATCTTTGTTCACTTAGTGAATACTTATTATTACCCTTCAAGTCACTGGAAAAATTTTCTGGGAAGACAAATAATAAGATGAGAGTCAGGAGACCTGCCAATTTCAACATCAAATGAATCTTCGGGAGAAAGATTTTAAGATTATGAAAAAAGGTATTCTATTTTTATTTGGTATTATTTTTAGTTTAAGCTGTTTCTCGCAAACAAGGCTAGACTCTGTCCAACAATTGGATGAAGTGGTTTTGAAGTCGGATAAATTCCTTAAAACGTTTTCCAATACACAATCTATAACGACTTTAAAAGATACGTTGTTATCTAGAAGTGCTCCCTCATTAACACAATTGTTAAACTACAATTCTAATATTTATTTTAAAGAGAATGGTTTAGGAATGGTGTCTTCACCTTCTTTTAGAGGAACCACAGCGCAACAAACTGTTGTAGCTTGGAATGGTATTAATATCAATTCACAATTTAACGGTCAAACCGATTTTAATACCATTAATATTCGAAATTTTGATGCGGTAAGTATTAGAAGTGGTGGTGGAAGTGTGCTTTACGGAAGTGGTGCCATTGGCGGTTCTATTCATCTAAATAATGATATCGCTTTTAATCAAGGTTTTGAGAATTCTATATATGCCAACTACGGAAGCTTTAATACTTTAGATTTAGGAGTAAAGTCTGGATTTTCTTCCAAAAAATTTAGTGCAGATGTAGCAATCAGTAGATCGAGTTCTGATAACGATTATGACTATGTTGATAGTGATAAAACGAACTTAAATGGCGCGTTTTATAATCAGAGTGTATCTGCTAATTTTGGATATAAAGTGAATGCGAAGAATGTAATTAAACTCTACAGTTACCTATATGATGGCGAACGCGAGTTTTCATTTATATTTCCTTCAGAAACACCTACAAAATATCAAGATTTAAATTCTAGAAACATGCTAGAATGGAATGGTTTATACGGAAAATTCATCTCTACTTTAAAACTAGCATATCTCACCGAGAAGTACAAGTATTTTCCAAACACAAACCTGGATAATTACTCGTATGGCGAAGCTAAAACCCTTATTGGAAAGTACGATTTAAGTTATACAATATTTAAAGATGCCATGCTTCAGGGAGTTATGGATATTACAAATACTTCTGGTGAAGGCTCTAGTATTGGTAAAAGCGATAGAACAATTTCAAGTTTCAGTTTGTTGTATAAACAAGAGATTAAATCGTTTTTATATGAAGCTGCTTTACGAAAGGAAATTACCAATAATTATGATAGTCCGTTACTATATAGTTTAGGATTGCAATATAAATTTGGGAACCATTATACGGTAAATGTAAATGGTTCTAAGAATTTTAGAATTCCTACCTATAATGATTTGTATTGGGCAGGAAGTGGTAATACCAATTTAAAACCTGAAACTTCGAATCAAGTAGAAATGGGACACCAATTAGATTTTAAACACGTGTCTTTTTCTGCAACAGTTTTTTATAATGATATAAAAGATATGATTCGTTGGCTTCCTACTGGAAGTAACTGGCAACCTGTAAATACCGATCATGTAAAAACCTATGGTTTAGAGTCTACATTAGATTTAAAATATCATTTAAAAAAGCATCAGTTTACTTTAGGCGGCACGTATGCGTATACTGTTTCAAAAAATAAAGCAACAGATTTACAGTTAATTTATGTTCCAAAACACAAGGCAACATCTACTTTGAACTACCAGTATAATCGTGCTTCTTTATATTACCAAACGCTCTATGTTGGAGAGGTTTTTACTCTATCGGATAACAATCCTAAATACATATTAGACGCTTATTTTGTTTCTAATATCGGACTTTCTTATGCTTTAGGAAAAGAGAAACAATTCACTTTAGGAGGGCAGATTAAAAATATTTACAACGAAAACTATCAGAGTGTAGCAAACCGCTTCATGCCTGGGATTAACTATAATTTTTACTTAAACTTTAATTTTTAAACTATGAAAAAACAATTTAAATTTTTAGCTTTTACTCTCTTGATGGGATTATTAATCACATCTTGTAGTAATGATGATGATTCTTCAGGAGGATCTACAAACTTAGGAGAGTATGACAATGGGTATTTTGTATTGAACGAAGGTAATGCAAATCCTGCAACAGCATCTGTAACTTTTGTTGGTGATGATGGTATTGTTGTAGAAGATGTATTTAGACTAGTTAACCCAACTGCAGAGGAGATTGGTTCTTATTTACAAGATATCTTTTTTGATGATACTAGAGCATTTATTGTTTCTGGTTCTGCAAATCAGGTAACTGTTGTTAATCGTTATAGCTTTGAATATATAGCTACAATTAATACTAACTTTTCAGCACCAAGATATGGTACGGTTGAAAATGGAAAAGCATACGTAACTAATTCTGCAGAATGGAATACAGGTACTGATGATTTTCTTACTATAATTGACCTAAATGATTACTCTACATCCACAATGATTGTAGGAGATTATTCAGAAAAAATTACTTCAGACGATGATTATGTGTATATTTCTAATGGATATTATGGAAGCGGAAACGCGCTAACTATATTAAATACAAATACACAAGAATTAACAAGTATTGATTTAGGTGCAGGAAACTCGCCAAATTCAATAATAGAAGAAGATGATGATTTATATGTATTATCTTATAACAATGCATCTAACGGAAAGATTTTTAAAATCAATACAGCTACTAATGCTATTGAAAATACAATAGATCTTCCAGCTTCATTAGTTGATGCTAAAAATTTAGTAATAGAAGATGATACTTTTTACTTTACTGTAGACGCTTCGGTTTATAGTGCTTCTATGAGTAGTACTACTATTTCTGATACTGCTTTATTAACGTATAATTCTACATCTACTTATGGTGTTATGTGGGGATTTAACGTAGAAGATGACAAGATTTTTATTTCTGATGGAGGTGATTTTGACTCTAACAGTAATGTTTACGAATACTCGTTAAATGGTACTTTATTGAACACAATTACAGTAGGAGTAGGACCAAATAGTTTTCATTTTAACTAATGAATATCCTTTTATTATAATTAAAAGCCACTCGATCGAGTGGCTTTTTTTATGCAATTAAATCACAAAACCAAAAACCGGTTTTTTCATTTTTAGCATTAGGAGTATCATATTCGCGATATACTTTGTCTCCAATAGTAAAAGGAATTGGTGATTTAAATATTGGGCCATCGTAACAAAAAGTATGGAACTCGCCATTTTCGCCACAAGGATCTACATCTTTTGGCAGGTTTTCAATAAGTGACTTGGTAATGGTTTTTCCAACAAAGTCTTCCGAGAAATATTTGGCACTAGCACAAACGATTACCGCTTTAAAACCTAAGTCTAGAAATTCTGTAATCAATGCTTTAGTGTTTTTTTTCCAAAGCGGAAATACAGTAGAAATGCCAATTTTACTTAAATTATCTTCTCGGTACTTTTTTAAATCCTCTAAAAAAATATCTCCAAAAGCACTATGTGTAAAGTGTTCTGTTTTTAATTTGTTTAACGCAGTATGCATGATGGTTTCATAATCGGTCATGCTGGGCTGCTCTGGCAACTCTATAATTTGTAACGGAATTCCAAGAGCCTGCGTTTGTTTTTGTAATAAGGAAACAGGCAAACCATGCATTGTTACTCTTTGGTAATGTGCGTTAATAGTGGTTACCAATTTATCTATAGAAAAATTTTCGTCTTGAAGTAAATGGTGTAATGCTAAAGCAGCATCTTTTCCTGTGCTCCAATTAAAATATGTTTTATTAATCAATGTACATGCCGTTTTCAAAAGGTTGGTAATCTACTTTTGTGTTTAGTTTATTAAAGTTATTTATTCTAGGTTGTACATATCTTCCGTTTTCCAAAATATGCTGTAAAGCAGCTGCAAGTAATGGTTCGTTTGCATTTCCTAAAATGCCATAATTATTTGGTGTTTCTTTTAATATAATGTCTGGAGTTAGCCCTTCATTTGGAACACTAACATCCAATTTATTTACTGTTTTTGCTACTAATGGCTGCATTGCATAGGTGTGTAGTGGGTTTGCACCACTTCGTTTAAAATCGGGAGAATCATAAATAGTTATCGATGCTTGCGATTTCCCTCTAGTTTCAACCCCAATTTGTACAACTTCTATTTGCGAGTAGGCTTTTAGGCTATTGATCACCATTTCGCTTGCAGAAGCAGAAGCATTGGTAGTTAGTATGTACACCTTTTGTAGATTCAGACTATTTATACTGTTTCCGTCGAAGGAATCTGTAAAACGATATTCGGTATTACTACTTTGTAAATCGTCGTTATATATTAGTTTGGCAAAGGTCTCTCCGTTAAATTGTCCGGTAATCATACTTCCCAAAAGCGTTGCCGTATTTACAGATCCTCCAGGATTATAGCGTAAATCTAAAACTAAGTTTTGCACATTATTACTTTGTAAGGTTGCAAAGGCATTATTTAGTTGGTTGTTAAAATCTGCAGTAAAACCATTATACATTAAATAACCAACGTTTTGATTGTTGACTTCTAGTATCTCGGTTTTATACACAGGATTTTCGGTAAAGGCAACTTTATTTAATGTAACTGTTTCTGAGGTTGCCTCAATAGTATCATCACTATCCTCATCTGGCGTATTATTATCATTATAGTTTGCAAGATTTAAGGTGTATGTATCGCCACTAAATAAAGAATTAATATTGTTTTCTGTTAAAGCGACACCATCAACGGCTGTGAATATTTGTCCGCGTTGCAAATTTTGATTTTCCGCAGGGCTATTGTTTAAAACTAGTTTAATAATACCAAACACATTGGTAGTACTTCCGGGTTCAAAATAAAAGTCAAACTCTAAACCAGTACTTTTTCTTATGCCATTAAAGCTTTCCTCTAATGCTATGTAGTCATTAGTAATCCAACTGAATCGATCTACATTTTGCCTGTCATAAATTAAGTTTTCAAATAAAGACTCCGGAGATTCAAATCCATTTAAATAACTAGCGTAATCACTGTCATTAGAAAATCGATTATTTGCTAAATCCGGTTTGTTTTCTTTGTATAAATAGGCATAATTCATTCCTTTGTAAACAAAGTCTTTAATATCTGTACTGGTAACCGGATTATCATCTAAATCTTCAAAACAAGCAGTACATAAGGACGCTGCAAAGAATAGAAGCGTTATTCTTTTTATAGTATTCATAGCAATAAGGGTTTCTTTTTCACTTTAAAAATAGGTATTATATTGGCAACTAAAAATTTATTGTAACAAAATATAGAGTTGTTCGTCTTAATAGAAACCGCCCTTACCAAGCCGTTTTATAACTAGAACCAATTAATAATTGGAATGAAACCAAAAATAATGACACAAACAGAGTTTTTACATATTGTAATGCCCTTTAAAGATAAGGTGTTTCGTTTAGCAAAGCGATTGTTAGTGTCTAGAGAAGAAGCAGAAGATGCAACACAAGAAGTACTTTTAAAATTATGGAAGAATAAAACCAAGATTCAAGAGTATAAAAATGTAGAAGCATTTTCTATGACGATGACGAAGAATTTTTGTTTAGATAAATTAAAATCGAAGCAAGCACAGAATTTAAAGTTGGTGCACAGTAATTACCAAGACAATAATACGTCTTTGCAAAAGCAATTAGAATTTAGTGATAGTGTTAATTGGGTTGCTAAAATAATGGAAGATTTACCAGAGCAACAAAAAATGGTAGTACAATTACGAGATATTGAGCAATATGATTTTGACGAAATCGCCAAGATGCTGGATATGAATAATACAGCAGTGCGAGTAGCATTGTCTAGAGCAAGAAAAACAATAAGAGAAAAATTAACAAAAACACACAATTATGGTGTTAAATAATATAGAACAATTACTAGAAAAGTACAACAATGGCGAAACATCGTTAAAAGAAGAGCAGCAGTTAAAAGACTATTTTAAACAAGAGACTGTAGCGCCACATTTAGAAATGTATAAACCAATGTTTGCCTATTTTTCGGTAAGCCAAGAAGAAAAGTTTACTAAAGACGTTCCATTAAAATCTAACAAAAACAATTTGTATAAATGGATTTCTGTCGCAGCAGTAGCAGTTCTTATGTTAGGATTTTATTTTAAATCGCCTCTAACTTCTGCAGAAGATTTAGGTACTTATGATGATCCTGAAATGGCATATCTTGAAGTGAAAAAATCTTTAGAAATGATTTCTAAGCAATTTAATAAAGGCGCTTCAAGTATTAATTATCTAGCAGAAGTAGATAACACAACACGTTTAATCTTTAAAAAATAGAAAAAAGGAAGCGAGCTATCCATCTTATTTTTAAACAAATCTAAAAGAGGAATAGGCGAACACATTTTTACAATTAATAACAAATAAATACTACAAAAATGAACACACAAATAAATAATAAAAGAAACAAAATGAAAAAGAATGTAATTTTAGTCGCAATGGCTTTATTAATGATGCCTTTAACATCTATGGCACAAGATATTTTTTCGAAATATAGCGACAATGCAGATGTAACCTATGTAAACATTAAACCAAAAATGTTTCAAATGTTGGCTAAGATGGATATCGATAGCGATGATCCTGAAGCAAATGAATATCTAGCAATGGTAAACAGTATTACTAGTTTAAAAACTATTATTACCGAAAAAGGTGCCATTTCTGCAGATTTAGCTTCTTGGGTAAATTCTAAAGCAAGTAGCTTAGAAGAATTAATGGAAGTTAAAGATGATGGAACTGTAATTAAATTCTTTGTTAAGGAAGGAAAAGATGAAGACCACGTAAAAGAGCTTTTAATTTTTGTTAACGGAATAAGCAAACACATGGAAGGATCTGATATTTCTGTAAATGGGGAGCAACGTAAATTTGAAACGGTTATCGTGTCTTTAACAGGAGATATTGATTTAAAACAAGTTTCTAAACTTACCAAGAAAATGAACATTCCAGGAGGAGAACATTTAGACGATAAAAAATAAAAATATGAAACTTCTTTAACCAGCATTCGATACCTAATGGAATGACAATTAAAGAAGCAACATGTGACCAATAAAAAACAAATAATATATACATGAAACTTCTATAACGAGCATTCGATACCTAATGGAATGACTATTAAAGAAGCAACATGTGACCAATCAAAAACAAATAATATATACATGAAACCATCAATCAAAAAACTATTGGGCGGCTTACTAACAATAACCTTGTTAGTGAGTTGTAACAATAAAGAATCTTTACAAACGTACTTTGTAGATAATCAAGAAACAGCAAGTTTTACAACCGTAGATATACCTACAAGTATTGTAGATTTTGAAAATGCAGATCTTTCTGAAAGCGAAAAAGAAGCATATAACTCTATCGAAAAACTTAATTTTTTAGGTTTTAAATTAGACTCCAGTAATCAAGAAACCTATAAAGTAGAAATGGCTAAAGTAGCTTCTATTTTAAAAGATGAAAGATATATAGAGCTAGGTGATTTTAATATGTTTGGTTCCAAATTATCGGTAAAATATATTGGCGATGATGACCTAGCAGATGAGTTTATCGTTTTTGGAAGCTCTAAAGAATATGGCTTTGGTGTTTTACGTGTCTTAGGAGAAGATATGAGCCCTGCAAAACTAGTAAGACTTGCAGAATCTATGAATAAAGGAAAAGTAGATGACACACAGTTAAAAGGTCTAATGGAATTTTTTAAGTAAAAATCAGTTAGTTAATTTTCAATAAAAAAGGCTTACCTAAATGGTAAGCCTTTTTTTATGTATAAATTTTTATTTTTTTAGACCTCTTCAGAAGCAGTTTCTTTTGCTTTTTTAATTTGTTCTAGCTCTTCGGCTTCCGGAATTCTTTTGGTTACAATCAAATTCACAACAACAACAAGAAAGCCTATAACAATAGGTCCAGCAATAAAAATAGTATCCAAAATGTCTAATATTCCAAAAAAGACAAAGGATAGTGTTACTATTCCGCAAATTAATATCGATTGATTGTCTTTAAGCATAAAAAAATTATATTCCTGTATAGTTACTAGGCGAAATCACTTTTAACTCTTCTTTAATTTCGTTAGATACTTCTAAGGTATCAATAAAATTTGAAATAGATTGTTTTGTAATCTTTTCATTGGTTCTTGTTAAACCTTTTAAAGCTTCATACGGATTAGGATATGCTTCTCTTCTTAAGATTGTTTGAATGGCTTCTGCAACAACGGCCCAATTATTTTCTAAATCTTCCGCAAATTTAGCCTCGTTCAATAACAATTTATTTAATCCTTTTAAAGTACTTTTAAAGGCGATTAATGTATGTCCGAAAGGTACTCCAACATTACGTAAAACCGTACTGTCTGTTAAATCACGTTGTAGTCTAGATATTGGTAATTTGGCAGATAAATGCTCGAAAATAGCATTTGCAATTCCTAAGTTACCTTCCGAGTTTTCAAAATCAATAGGATTTACTTTATGTGGCATTGCGCTACTTCCAACTTCACCAGCTTTAATTTTTTGCTTAAAATAATCCATAGAAACATAAGTCCAGATATCTCTATCTAAATCTATTAGAATCGTGTTTATACGTTTTAAAGCATCAAATAATGCAGCCATATGATCATAATGCTCAATTTGTGTGGTTGGAAACGAGTGTTGTAAACCTAATTTTTCTTGTACAAATGTACTTCCAAAAGCTCTCCAGTCTATATTTGGATATGCCACTTTGTGCGCATTAAAGTTTCCGGTTGCTCCACCAAATTTAGCCGCGCTTGGTACATCATTTAATAAATTAAATTGTTCTTCTAAACGCACCACAAATACCTCGATTTCTTTTCCTAATCGCGTTGGAGAAGCAGGTTGACCATGCGTTCTTGCTAGCATGGAGATATGTGCCCAATCTTTTACTAATTCTTTTAAACGGTTAAGAACAATAAAATATTCTGGTACATACACATCGTTCATAGCATCTTTAATGCTTAACGGAATTGCTGTATTGTTGATGTCTTGAGAGGTTAATCCAAAATGGATAAACTCTTTATATGCTTGTAAACCAAGTTTGTCGAATTTTTCTTTTATAAAATATTCAACGGCCTTTACATCATGATTCGTAACTTTTTCAATGTCTTTAATTGCTAAAGCATCTTCGGTTGAAAAATTGGTATAAATAGCTCTTAACTCTTCAAAAATGGATTTGTCTACAGATTCTAATTGCGGTAAAGGAATTTCACAAAGCGCAATAAAATATTCGATTTCTACTAAAACGCGATATTTTATAAGCGCTTCTTCCGAAAAATATTTACCTAATTCATCTACCTTATTTCGGTATCTTCCATCAATAGGAGAAATGGCATTTAGTGTGTTTAAAGACATAGTGTATGTTGTTTTTTAAGTGCATCTTCATAAAAATTTCGATGCATTTTTGAAAGTGGCAAAGATAGGTTTTAGAATTGCGAATTACGAATTTAGAATTACGATTTTTTCGATTTCACCTTTTTTATAATCTGTTTCGCTCTCGCTTTAAATCCAGAACTTTGCATCTGGAAATCACGCTCTAAAATTAAAACCAATTCGGCATGAATCCAATCATAATCTTTACCAAGTAAATACAGAGAATGCATGGCGTATGCTTTTGGAGCAATTTTTTCGTCATTAATCATATAATCAAAACAGACTGCTATAATTTTTTCACGATGTCTCGGAAGTAATTCCGTTTTCATCCTATTATCGGTTCTAGAATAATATGCTTTTACTAAATACTCGCAGACTTTTGCAACGGGTCTAACCGCAGAATCTTGATGTACTTTATGCATGTTCTCTGTGAAATAATCAAGATACGGAATCGCTTCTTCCAGGTTTTCTTTACACATAAATTCAAAAACCCAAGCAGCACGAGGCGAAATTTTGTCGTCCACCATAAAGAGGATTTTTAGTAATTTTTCAATTAAATCGGGATTAGCAATTACCAGATTAGCATAATGCAAGCGTTTCTCACGCGAGTGATTTACATAATTTAATTCTTCGTAGAGTTGCGCTGTAGTCAAAAGATTTAGTATTTTTAAAGTCTAAAATTAATAAAAAAAAATAGATGAAAATTATTAGAAAGATACTTTTGGCTTTACTAGTAGTATTTGTGATCGCTCAATTTTTCGGGCCAGAAAGAAATGAAGGGGATCTAACATCTATTACCGCTTTTGAAACGGAAACCAATCCGCCAGAAGATGTGAAACTTATTTTACAAACGAGCTGTTATGATTGTCATAGTGATGTAACCAGCTATCCTTGGTACAATAAAATAACACCAGTAAATTATTGGCTAGCAAGTCATGTAAAAGATGGTAAAAAACATTTTAATGTATCTGGTTGGGAAGCTAATTCTGTGAAAAAGAAAGACCATAAGTTTGATGAACTTATAGAAATGGTAGAAGAAAAAGAAATGCCTTTAGATTCGTATACTTGGACGCATAGCGAAGCAAATCTTACCGAAGCGCAGCGAGCATCTGTTATTCATTGGGCAAAAAATGTACGATTAAAATATGGTTTAATGCCAAAACCGCAATAACTAGAGTTCAGTATTCCGTTAACAATCCAAAAAAATAAATATTCGTGTCAAAAAACGTACTAATTATAGGATTTGTTTGGCCAGAGCCTAAGAGTTCTGCAGCAGGAAGTAGAATGATGCAGCTCATTCAAGTCTTTTTAAATCAAAACTATCAGATCACCTTTGCTAGTCCTTGTGCAAAAAGTGATAATGCTTTTGACTTAACAACTATTGGCGTTTCACAAGTTGTTATCGAATTAAATAATACGAGTTTTGATACTTTCATTCAAGAATTAAATCCAAATATTGTTTTATTTGACCGGTTTATGATGGAAGAACAATTTGGCTGGCGTGTTGCCGAAAATTGTCCGAGTGCATTACGAATTCTAGATACCGAAGACCTTCACTTTTTACGAAAAGGAAGACAGCAAGCTTTTAAGGATAAACAACCTTTTACAGACCAATATTTGTTTAGCGATACTGCAAAGCGTGAAATTGCAAGTATGTATAGATGTGATGTCACATTGATTATTTCGGAAGCGGAAATAGAAATTTTGAAGCATCGTTTTAAAGTAGATGCAGCATTATTACATTATTTACCATTTATGCTCGATCCAATTACTTCGGAAGGGATACGTAAACTTCCAAGTTTTGAAGAAAGAAGTCACTTTATAACCATTGGTAATTTTATACATGAACCGAATTATAATGCCGTTTTATATTTAAAAGAAACGATTTGGCCTTTAATACGCAAGCAAATACCAAAAGCCGAAATGCATGTTTATGGATCGTATGCTAGCCAGAAAGTAAATCAGTTACATAATAAAAAAGAAGGTTTTTTAATAAAAGGATTTGCTGAAGATGCAAATCAAGTCATGCAAGAAGCAAAAGTATGTTTGGCGGCTATTCGATTTGGAGCCGGACTAAAAGGGAAACTTACAGAAGCCATGCAAAACGGAACGCCTTGTGTTACTACAACTATTGGAGCAGAAGGGATGTTTGGTGATATACAAACCAACGGATTTGTTTCAGATAATACCCAAGAATTCGCAGATAAAGCAGTCGAACTTTATACGAATGAAAACCTTTGGGTAGAAAAACAGCAAAACGGTTTTCAAGTAATTAATTCACGTTTTAATAAAAACGAAATTGAAAAAGGATTTATTACCATTCTGGATGCGACTATTCAAGAACTAAAGAATCACAGACAAAATAATTTTACCGGACAAATACTCATGCATCACACGTTGCAAAGCACGAAGTTTATGAGTAAGTGGATTGAAGAGAAGAATAAATAAGCTTATAATTGTAAACGCAATGACTAGACTTTCTAAATGCAAAATCTAAAAACCCATTATCATCCGGAAGTACAAACTTTAGAGAATAAATCTGTTTTCACAAGACTAGCGACTAGAAGTATCGCTGTTCAAGGAAATAACATTTTATTGATGTATACGCAACGATATGAAGATTACAGTCTTCCTGGAGGAGGTTTAGATCTAAACGAGGATAAAGTCGATGGTATGATGCGTGAGCTTAGTGAAGAAACTGGAGCCAAAGATATTAGAAACATCCAAGCCTTTGGTGTTTATGAAGAGTATAGACCTTGGTATAAACCAGATTTTGATGTGCAACACATGATTTCGTATTGCTATACCTGTGAGGTAAATAAAGAGCTTGGCGAGTCAAAATTAGAGCTTTATGAAACTAAAAATGGTATGAAAGCGGTTTGGATTAATATTCATGAAGCTATAAAACATAATAAAGAAACCATGGCTACTAGCGATAAAAAAGGAATGTCTATTGAAAGAGAAACTTTTTTATTAATGCTAATTGCTAAAAATTTAAAGTAACCCTTTAATCTAACAAATAAGTCACAAGATATAAGTAATTTGTACAGGAGAAACGCTTAAAAATCTTGTCTTAATTAGTCGCAAATAGGTCAAGAATATAAACGTAAGTTTAATTAATAAGAAACAGAAATGAATTGGATTCTAATTGCGCAAGTAGTTTATGTAATAGTACTCATTTTTGTTTGCTTTCGTATTATTTTTGATACCGATAATGCAACGAAGACCATAACCTATATACTGCTAGTTATACTTTTACCTTTAGTAGGAATGATGTTATATTTTTCTTTTGGAGTCAATTATCGAAAACGAAAATTATATGATAAAAAGCTGATTAGTAATGGACAACTCCAAGAGAATTTAGAAACAGAACTTATTAAGTATTCTGAAGAAATTCTAAAAGAAGGAGATGCTGCTGTAAAGAGTAATAAGAAACTGGTTCATTTAGTTCTAAATGAAAATTTAAGTCCGTTAACAAACAGTAATGATGTACAGTTACTAATTAATGGGGAAAACAAATTTCCCGAAGTTTTTAAAGCAATAGAAGGAGCAAAACATCATATACATATTGAATATTATATTTTTAACGATGACAAAATAGGAAACCAACTGGTTGATTTGTTAATTAAAAAAGCAGAAGAAGGGATTAAAGTAAGATTCATTTATGATGATTTTGGTAGTCGTTCTATTCGGGAAAAATGCATTCCAAAACTAAAAGAAGCAGGAGTACAAGCTTCTCCTTTCTATGAAATAAAGTTTTATGCATTGGCTAGTAGAATCAATTATAGAAACCATAGAAAAATTATTGTTGTAGATGGAACAACTTCATTTGTAGGCGGAATAAATGTAAGTGATAATTATATTAATACCGAAAATAAAAAACTTTTTTGGCGAGATACACACTTAAAAATACAAGGACCAGCTACTTGGTACTTACAATTTCTATTCTTGTGTGATTGGAATTTTTGTGCAAACGATGCAATTAAAATAGATGATAATCTGTTTCCAAAAGAAGAGAAATTTATTTGTAATCAGGATAAAACCGTTCAGATAACTGCAAGCGGACCAGATTCAGATACACCAACTATTCTTTTTGCTTTATTTCAAGCTATTGGTTTGGCAAAAAAAGAAATTCTAATTACTACTCCATATTTTATTCCTAATGATAGTATTTTAGATGCGCTAATTATTGCAGTAAAAAGTGGCATTTCTGTAAAGATTCTTGTTCCAGGTAAATCCGATTCTAAATTAGCTAATTTAGCTTCTAATTCCTATTACGCATCGCTTCTTAAAGCTGGAATTGAAATTTATAAATATCAAAAAGGTTTTGTGCATGCTAAAACTGTAGTCATTGATAATCAAATAAGCATCGTTGGTACTGCAAATATGGACTATAGAAGTTTTGATCTTAATTTTGAAGTAAACGCTATTGTTTATGATGAAGAAATAACGCTGCAACTTAAAAAGGTGTTTTATCAAGATTTAGAAAGTGCAGATACAATGAATTATGAAACCTGGGAAAGCAGACCAAAGTATCTTCAGTTTTTAGAAAAAGTAGCGCGTCTTTTTTCTCCATTGCTCTAAAGTTTGTTTGTACGTGAAATAAGAAGAAATACAACCTAATAAAATATTAATCATTACTTTTAGTGTACGTTTAATCCATTTTAGAAATCATGAAATATACCCAAGCTAAACATCTAAGTCTTTTACTATTTGTATTACTGTTTACCAATACTGTTTTTTCGCAAGTATCTTCCAAACAAATCGATTCTATAGTGCACTATGCGATGACAAAGTTCAACGTTGCTGGATCTGCAATTGCTGTGGTTAAAGATGGAAAGATAATTCATAGTAAAGGTTATGGTGTAAAATCTATTGTAACTAAAGAACCTGTAAATGAACATACACAATTTGCAATTGCTTCTAATAGTAAAGCGTTTACCACTGCGGGATTGGCTATTTTAGTAGAAGAAGGTAAAATAAATTGGGAAGATAAAGTAAAAGATCACATTCCAGAATTCACGATGTATAATGACTATGTAGAAGCTAATTTTAGTATTCTAGATTTAGTTACACATCGTAGCGGATTGCCTTTAGGAATGGGAGATTTAATGTTTTTTCCTGACGGAACAGATTTTACAATGGACGATTTATTGTCCAGTTTTCAGCATTTTAAAGCATCGTCAGCCTTTCGTACCAAATGGGATTATGATAATTTATTATATATCGTTGCAGGAGAATTGATTGCTAGAAAAAGTGGCATGACTTGGGAAGCGTTTACCAAAACAAGAATTCTGGAACCTTTAGAAATGGACAATACATTTTCCTCTTTAACAGATATAAAAGATACTTCTAATTTATCTGCATCGCATGCTACGGAAGCAGGAGTTATTCGAGTGATACCAACTTTTAAAGAGATGATGAATGGCGCTGCAGGAGGAATATTTTCTAATGTAGACGATTTATGCCAATGGATGTTTGTACAATTAAATGCTGGGAAATATGGCGAAAAACTAGATAAAGAACTTTTTTCTGCTACCAATCATGATGAAATGTGGAAAATGCATACCGTGATGGGCGTACGTAAAAATCCGAGATATAATTCGCATTTTTCAGGGTATGGATTGGGTTGGTTTTTGTCGGATGTTTTAGGGAATATGAAAGTGGAACATACTGGAGGTTTACCAGGAATGTTATCCGAAACTATTTTAATTCCAGATATGAATTTAGGTATCGTTATTTTGACGAATACCAGTGATGATGGCGCCGGATTATTTTCTTCTGTATCCCAAACTATTTTAGATCTGTATTTGGGCTTAGATAATTTTGATTGGATGGATAAGTATGCTGATTATTTAAAATCGAAAGAAAGTGGAGGAGATGCCGTAACCGATAAAGTGTGGGAAACGGTAGAAAATCTAAAAGATAAATCCATCGATACTAAAAAATATATCGGCTTGTATAAAGATAGCTGGTTTGGGAATTGCGAAATTTTTATGAAAGATGACCAACTATGGTTAAAATTTCATCGCTCTCCAAAATTAAATGGACCATTGCGTTTTTATGAAGATGAAACCTTTGCTGTAAAATGGGAATACCAGGATATGAATGCAGATGCATTTGTAACTTTTGCTTTAGGTGAAAAAGGAAAAGCGCAAAGCATAAAAATAAAAGGAATCTCACCGAATATAGATTTTAGTTTTGATTTTCATGATCTGGATTTAAAAAAATAGCAGAATAAAATCCAATAAAAGGTAAAACAAAGATCCAAATAGGTAATTTTGAAAATCACTTAAGGTAATTCTTCCTTAGTTAAACAACTATTTTCCGGTACTCAGGATATAAGCCTTGTTGCCATTCTATGATTGTACTACTATTGTCTCGAACAATTAAACTATTCAAAAAATGGAGACCATGAAAAAAACGAATCGAGAATTAGTAATCTTAAGAACATTTACAGCAAGTACAGTAGCTATTATGGCTGTATTCCTTTTGTTTTCCTTTAAAACAGATGAAAATAAAAAGTTCGGTACTATTGATGTCGAACGCATTAATATTGTGGAAGCCGATGGTACTATTAAAATGATAATTACCAATGTAGAACAGTTTCCAAATGGAACAAATACAGTGAACAACAGAGAAGTTACTAAGGATAGAAAAAAACGTTCGGGAATGTTGTTTTTTAATGAGGATGGGATTGAATGTGGCGGATTTATATACGACGGAGCAAAAAATGAGAACGGACATAGCTCCGGATTGTCATTAACATACGATCAATATGATGGTGACCAAGTAATGCAACTCTTAACTACAGATGTTGGGAATGGGGACGAAAGAAGAGTGAGCAGCGCATTAACGTTTAATGATCGTACTGCAAATGTATCCCAAAAGGAAACCACCAAGATCATGGAAGAAATAAACAGTATTACAGATCGAAAATTAAGGAAACAAAAATATAAAGAATATGCAGATCAAGGACTTATTGGAGCAACACCAAGAATAATGCTTGGAAAAACAGGAAGTCAGAATAACGGGTTATTTCTATTTGGCGAAAATGGGGAAACCAAAGCAATGTTTTATGTAGATAGAAATAACAATGTAAAACTGGAAGTGTATGATGATCAAGGAAAAATAACCAACTCCTGGCCAGAATAATGTAATAGTAATGTAAAACTTTCTGAAAGCATAGTAAAAACGGTTTTCAGGAAGTTTCTTAATTTGCCTACCAATGAAAAAGCTATTAAAATATATACAAATGGATAAATATTTTATCCTATTTATTTTTGTAATAAGCTATGTCCTTGTTGTTAATAACAGGATTAGTGCAGGTCAAAAATGGGATGTGGTTTTTTTACCAGACGGACCATTTTTTACCTTTTTAAGCGCTTTTATTATATTCGCTTACCTCAAAGTGGTGATAAAGTATGTTGGGGAAAAAGATGCGCAAGATGCAAACCTGCTTCAAACCTATTTGAAATATTTTAGCATCACATTTGTAGTATATCTATTTGCTTCAAACCTATTTGGGTTTATAATCGCAACCATATTCGATACGGTTTCCAGAAATTTTAATGTACAGACCTTAATCGCTGTTAATATGGATCGAGTTGTAGAGTTTGTGTTATTTGGAAGTTTATATCTAGCCTATTTATATTCCAAAGAAAACGATTCTTATAGAATCAAGATTAACGCCTATGACAAGGCATTAGCATCTAGTAAAATACAACAACTAAAGGCGCAGTTAAATCCGCACTTTTTATTTAATAATCTCAATACATTAGATCAACTTATAGAGGAAGATAAAGATAAAGCGAGTAATTTTTTACACGATTTTTCAGAACTATATCGCTATTCTTTAATGACATCAGAAAAAAAGTTGGTGTCGTTACAAGAGGAAATTCAGTTTACAAAAAGTTATTTTAAATTGATGGAAGAAAAGTATTTGGGTTGTTATACCTTAGAAATTCAGCAACATGAAAAAGCACCAGATATACAAGTTCCTCCTTTTTGTCTGCAAGTATTGATTGAAAACGCCATAGATCATAACGTAGGGATGTTAGATAATCCGGTGCATATTGTTATTTCTATGGATGAGGATATACAGGTGACTAATAATAAAATTGTAAAACAACATAAAAAAACAACTGGCGGTAGAGCACTTAAAAACCTATCTACCCAATTCACTTTATTAGGAAATAAAGACCTTGTTATTGAAGAAAATGAGACTCATTTTAAAGTAAGATTGCCATTTATAAATAAGCCGACAGATGTATAAAATACTAATCATTGAAGATGAAGCACCAGCTAGAAAAAAGCTAAAACGATATATCGAGCAAGTCTGCAATTCGTATGAAATTGTAGCAGAATTAGAAACGGTTGCAGCTACCAAAGCGCTTTTAAAACAGCCGCATGATTTGGATCTTATTTTTTCGGATATAGAATTAAGAGATGGAAATGTTTTTGAAGTATATAATGAGGTGACCTTAAACTGCCCGATTATTTTTACTACTGCATACAATGCGTTTTTGATGCACGCATTTGAAGCAAACGGCATAGAATATCTTTTAAAACCATATTCGTTGGAACGATTTTCGAATGCTTGGGATAAATTCATCCGATTAAAAGGAAATCCGCCAGAGAATTATAAGGATTTAATGCAAACTGTAAATCAATTGCTAAAAGGAAATGTGGAAAATAATGTGACATACAAAGATCAGTTCGCAATCAAATCTAACAAAGAAATTTACTTTTTAAAAGTGGAAGATATTGTGTGTTTTCAAGCAGATAACGGAATTGTTTTTGCGTTTGATAAAACGAATAAAAGACATATCATGCCACAAACCGTTTTAAAAGAAATAGAACTGGTTTTAGACCCTAAACTGTTTTTTAGAATTAATCGTAGTGAAACTGTGCATCGTAAATTTATTAATAAGCTAGAAAGATATAATAAAAATACGGTATCTATATTCTTAAATGCAGGAAGTAAAGTGCTAAGAACCAGCCAAAATAAGACTGGGAATTTTAATGCTTGGCTAGAGATATAATGGTATTCCTTTCTTTTAAAGCGGAGGAATTCTGTTTATTATTCTTTAGATTAGCGTAATAATTAAAACGAGATCTCATTTTAAAATACATCAATGAAAAGCTTACTACATTATATTCAATCCCGATTTCCTGTCACAAAAGACGACATTACTCTGCTAGAAAAATGTTTTATAGCCGAAGATGTTACTGCGCAAACCAAACTTTTAGAAGCGGGAAAAGTAGAACGATATGTTTATTTTTTAAATAGTGGTATTGTAAAAGGGTATCAGAATATAGATGGTAAATTAGTCATTCAACATTTAGTTTCCGAACAGGATTTCTTTACCTCTTTAGATAGCTTTATGAGTGCAACACCATCTTTAGATTATTATGAAACGATTACCGATTGTAAACTGATAAAAGTTTCCAAAGAAGACTATGATCTTTTACTAGTAAGTACTAGCTTTTGGAGTGATTTTATAAAAGAAGTTACAAATGAACACTTAAGCTGTAAGTTGGAACGCGTTAAAGATTTTCAAATCTTATCTGCTAAAGAACGCTATTTGAAGTTTTTAAATCAAAATCCGAAATTAGCGCTACATGTTTCTGTAGATAATATCGCTTCCTTTTTAGGTATAGAACCGCAATCTTTAAGTCGGATTCGAAAACAAATCACTTTCTAACAAATGTTATTTTTAACGACTTGAAAACGATGGACCTTTGCTTAAACAAAAATAAAGATGAGCAAAGAAATTTCATTAGTAACAGGAGCAAACGGACATTTAGGAAATAACTTGGTACGGTTATTACTTTCTAAAAACCAAAAAGTAAGAGCAACGGTACGAGATAATTCGAATCAAGAACCTTTTAAAGGATTAGATTGTGAAGTATTTCAAGCAGATATTACCAATCGAGAATCTCTAAGAAAAGCATTTAAAGGCGTCACCAATATATACGCGGTAGGTGCTAACTTTAGTATGTGGGCGAAAAATCCCAAAGTTGCTATTTATGATAACAATGTACAAGGAACCCAAAATGTATTTGATATTGCAAAGGAATGTGGCATCCAAAATATCGTATATGTAAGTTCGGTTGCTTCGTTAGACTTTACAAAGTTACCAGCAAATGTCGCTAATGGTTATAATAAAGATCGAAGAAACTGGTATTACAATTCTAAAAATGATTCCGATAAACTGGCGATTACCTTAGGAGCAAAATATGGTATTAGAACGGTTTTAATTTTACCTGCTGCAATGATTGGGAGTGAAGCATATAAATTGAGTTATACCAACAGACTTGTATCTCAAATTTTAAAGGGTGAAATTCCTGTAGACACCAATGTTACTTTAAATTGGATCGATGTAAAAGATGTTGCTTTTGGTGCATATCAAGCCATGCTAAAAGGAAAAAATGGGGAACGTTATATCTTGGCTAATGAACAACATACTACTTTACAAGAAAGCGTAGAAATTGCGGCAGCGTTATATCCAGAATTGCATCTAAAAACGCCTAAGAAAGTCCCTAAGTGTTTATTATACTCGGTAGCAGGATTAATGGAGTTTACAAGTAAACTAACAAGAAAAGAGCCTTTATTACAACGACATTATATCGATATGTTCTACGGATTAAAACAGGATTACGACATCTCCAAATCTAAACAAGAATTAGGGTTTCATCCCAAATCGTCTAAAAAAGCACTATTAGATGCTTTAATCTATTTGAAGTCCGATTGGAAAAACCCCGAAAATAAATAAGCTAAAAATAGCGATTGGCGTTTTAAACCAATCGCTATTCTTTTGGATTCCATTTGATTATCTAAAATAAAACGTGTAACTTAGTTTTGTTAATCTACTTATAGTAAGTGAATTACGAAGTGGTTTGAAATATTTAAAATATGAACTTAAGAACGGTTTTTGGGTTGGTTGCTGTCTGTTATGGATTAATCTCTATCTATTTTAAGATGGATATAATTCATCGGTATATAGAGAAAGGTGATAGTCCTTTACAGCAATTATTCCTCCCAATAATCCTTTTAATTGTTGGTTTCTATTTATTATTTCGAAGATCTAAAACGGAAACCAAATGAAAACGAAAACGCTATTTTTAGTATTTGTGCTTATTATTCAAACTATAAATGCACAAACTTCGGAAGTGACCATACCCAATGGAATCACTAATTTTATTTCATGGATTACTAGTTTAGACGAACAAGTAGATGAAATTTATAAAGTCCAAAAGAAAAACAAACTCATCCGACAATTAGGATATGTTGGCACCGATCTAGATTATTTAGCCGAAGAAAAAAGACTACTTGCTGCAACTGTAATCTCGCAACATCATTTAAGTAAAGATGCTATTTCTATTGAATTACTTCAAGAATACAAAGAAAGTATAGATAACTTAAGTAGGAATCTTTCGAAGCTTATTGTCTTGCTAAATGATCAATATCAAATAGATGGAAATGAAATATTAGATGCTATTCGATTAGATTTAACCAGCAGAAAAGAAGTAGAGTTAAAAGAAATTACTAAAATGATAACGAACGAAAGTGAATTTAATGAAACGCTAATCCGGGAAAGCGCAGAAAGAGCGAGACTTCACGCGATAGGTGCCAAAAATGCTGTTTTTGATTTAAGAGCAAAACTATTAGCAACCCAATAAATTTCTACAGACTGGTAGTTGCGGGTTTTGCAATAAGCATTTCGAACGGTTTACTAAATGGTAGTACATTTTCTATTTCGTTTTTGTTGGTGAAGTAGTGTATTCATGGCATTCCAAAATTAATAGCGATATTTGCTTATTCTAAAAGGATAAAACATGTTTACTTTTTCATTCAATCACATAGCTATTTCGGTAAAAGATGTCGACAAATCTGTTGCGTTTTACCAGAAAGTACTACAACTAGAAGAGATTGCCAATACAGCTTCCAATTCTAAAACGAGATGGTTTTCTTTAGGAGAAGGCAAACAATTGCATATCATTCCTAGACCTAATGAAGAAGTAAAGACCAATAAGGCGGTTCATTTTGCTTTAGCATTAACAGCGTTAGACTCTTTTGTAAAGCACCTAAACACATTAGGTATAGCGAATAGCGATTGGCTTGGTACGGTAAATAAAGATTATGTTCGAAAAGACGGTATTCAACAAATTTATTTTCAAGATCCAGATGGGTATTGGATTGAAATAAATAATGCAACATAGAAACCGACTTAAAACCTAAGTTTTCAATAAACAGACAACTTCTTGAACACCAATTGTTGCAGGTTTTGCAATAACCGTTACCTGTTTGTTCGCACCAATTGCAGGTTTTGGATCTATAAAATAAGTAGCAGTATTTTCTGGTACATAATCCATTAAACTCGCAGCAGGATAGACTTGCATACTGGTTCCGATAATAATAAGTATATCTGCAGTTTCACAAATAGTTACAGCTTTATCCATCATAGGCACCGCTTCGCCAAACCATACAATATGTGGTCGCATTTGATGTCCTTTAACATCCAAATCACCAAGTATCATATCGGTTTTCCATTCTTGAATATTGGTTTTGTTAAAGATGCTTCGTGCTTTTAATAATTCGCCATGCAAATGGATAACCTTACTACTTCCTGCACGTTCGTGTAAATCATCTACATTTTGAGTAATGATAGTGACTTGATACTCTTTTTCTAAAGCAGCTAAATCAAAATGTGCTTGGTTAGGAGCTACTTCTAAGAGTTGCTTTCTGCGTTGGTTATAAAAATCTAAAACCAGTTCCGGGTTATTTAAAAATCCTTGTGGTGATGCCACTTCCATAACATCGTGGCCTTCCCATAAACCATCGGCATCTCGAAAGGTTTTAATACCGCTTTCGGCACTTATTCCAGCTCCTGTTAATACTACAATGTGTTTCATAAAAATAGATTCTATTGTATTCCCACGTAAGTTGGAAACCCTTAAAAATATAAAATTACTTTTTTTGTCTTTGCCACGGAAGTGGTAATCCATTCTTTTTTAATTAAATTTGATTTTTAGTAAAAAATATGACAGACATAAAACTTCTAGAATATCTAGAAACCTATTTAACCGAAAACCGAAGAAGTCGTTTCAGTGAAGTGATTAAACAACGTACCAAGTATTTTACGGTTGCTACCGAAGATGTATATCAATTACATAACTCGAGTGCTGTAATGCGTAGCTGTGATGTTTTTGGAATTCAAGAAATGAATATCGTAGAAGAGGTGAATAGCAAAACGATAGATCGAGAAATTGCAATGGGAGCACAGAAATGGGTAGATTTAAATCGGTTTCACTCTATTAAAGATTGTATTGCTGCTGTAAAAGAGAGTGGTTATCAAATTGTAGCAACAACGCCGCATACAGACGATTGTGAGTTGCAAGATTTTGATTTTACTAAAAAGTCTTGTTTTTTCTTCGGGCGAGAAACCGAAGGGTTAAGCCAGGAAGTTATGGATGCTGCAGATTGTTATTTAAAAATACCAATGGTCGGTTTTACAGAAAGTCTGAATATATCTGTAAGTGCCGCGATTGTTTTACAAGAAGTAACCGCCAAATTAAGACGAAGTGATATTGCTTGGCAGCTTACCGAAGAAGAGCAAAATGAAAAGCGATTGGATTGGGTTAAAAAAACAATTAAAAGCTATGACCAGATTGTAGAACGTTATTATGAAGATAATGAGTTCTAAAACAGCTTCGCATTTTAAGTCAAACTTTCCGATTGCGTTAAAACGGAACCACCTCTCTTTAGTTAAAGAGAGGAGCAGGTGTTAATTATAATTTTGGTTGTAAGAATAATAGTTTGATTAAAACAACATTGTTTTCTAACTATATAAAAAGATTCTCGTAAAAGGCTCTCCTCTTATTTTAAGAGGAGAATGAATTTCAATTTCCATAAAGGAAATTGTAAGAAAGAGGAGTTAATGAAAATTAGGCTTTTAGGTATTAAAATAGCTTCGTGTTTTGTGTCAAACTCTCCGTATTTATTTTCAATAAATCCACCTCTCTTTAGTTAAAGAGAGGTGCAAGTGCTAACTGAAATGATACGAACTAAATAGCTCTCCTCTTTTTGTAAAGCGGAGAATGAATTTAAATACTTTTTGGTATTTGAAGAAAGCGGAGTTAGTAAAATAGGGTTGTGTCTGTAAAAATAGTTACCTATTTTAGGTTAAACGCTTCGACTTTTATTTTCAGAAAATTCACCTCTCTCTTATCGAAAGCGAGAAGAGGAAGGCTAATGTAATCCGTTATTAAAACAAAAAAAAAGCGTAACCAAATAAATGATTACGCTTTATATCTTGAATTTTATTTCCTTTTTAAAACTTTCCAGATCTACTTCTGCTTAACACTTTATACTCTTCATAACATTCGCTAATAGCGTCTAGTACTTGAAGATCGTTTGCAGAGTTAATAAACTCCTTAGAATAATTACACTGACTTACAATTTCATCTAAATCTACTTTGTTTACTTGCAGTAAAGCCATCAGCATTTCTCGGTCAAAACGAGTAGCAAGTAAGCTACGTATTTCGTCATCTTGCTTCATCTTTTTCAGCTTACGCATCTCGTTAGGTTGTCTACCAAACATACGGAATAGAAAGTCTGCAGGATTAAAAATAGCACCTAATACTTTGGTTACCGCACTTGGCGAACTGTTTCCAGCTTCGTAACCTGTACTAGGTAAACCAGAAATAGCGTACCTGTAATTATTGTTTTTCGGCATGTTTTTAATATCTACTTCCAAAAAACCAGTAAGCTTAAATTGATTTACTACTACTTCTTCTAATGCTAAAGCAAGTTCGGTTAAAGCTATATTAGAACTACCATATTTTAACCAGTCATTGGTTACCTTAACTTTTATAGATTTAAAACCTAAATACGAAAAGTGTAACGTATCACTTACTTTTGCAGTAAGTTCAAACTCTCCTTTTTCGTTTGTTGTAGTACCAATTACTTGTGTAAGATTTACAATATTTACGCTTTCTAGAGTGTTATCATCTGCAGCATTAATTACTACACCAATTACTTTAGTGGGCGCATCTTGTGCTTGACTAAAAGTTAGGGTGAATAGTAAAATAAATAATGTAAACCAGTTCTTCATAATGGTGTTTGTCGTTTTATAAAGGTACAAACATATTTATAAATATGGCAGTACCTTTACATTTTGACTTAAAATTAACAAAAAGGTTTAACGTCTAGAACGTTTTGGTCTAGCATGTGTTGTCTTAAATTCTGATTTATCTCTACTAGAATCCGATCCTCTTGAAGAAGAACTTTCTGAACTACGTCTGTCTCCTCGGTTAGAATCACTTCTTCTAGAATCGCTTCCAGAATCACTTCTTCTTCCAGAACTACGTCTGTCTCCACCACCTCTTGGTCTGTCAGATCCACCACGTCTTCTTTCTCCACCGCCGTCACGTCTTCCGCCACCACGATTTCTTCCGCCACCGCCTCCGCGGTTTTCACTAACTTCTACATTAACAAAACGTCCTTCATGTTTGTAATCAGTAAAGAATGCAATAATTTTTTCTTGGTGTTCTTTTTCCGTATTAAAAAAGGAGAAGCTTTCTTTTACATCTACTTTAAAGACATCATCTCTACCAAGTTCTAATATTTCTTTTAAGAAATCTTTTAACTTCATCCAGTCAAAACCATCTTTCTCACCTACATTAATAAAGTAACGAGAATCACTACCGCCACCACTACTTCTTCCGCTTTCGCGATCGCTACCTGCAGAAGCAGATACATTAAGGTTTTTAGATTTTTGGTAGTAGTTAAAGAATCTTGTGAATTCTACAGAGAAGAATTTTTTAATCAGCTCTTCTTTAGTAGTTTCTTCAAATAAGCCATTAATATCTTCTAAATACTTATCAATTTCATGATTGATTTCTGTATTATGAATTTTATTTGCTAAAGACATTAGTTGTACTTCGCAAATCGCCATTCCGTTAGGAATTTCTTTTAATTCAAATTTTTGGTTAATAATACGTTCAATACTTTTTAAACGTCTTACTTCACTCTTAGAAACAATAACCATAGAAACACCAGTTTTACCAGCACGACCAGTTCTACCAGAACGGTGCGTATACGTTTCTATTTCATCACTTAATTGGTAGTTAATTACGTGTGTAATATCATCTACATCAATACCACGAGCAGCAACATCTGTTGCAACAAGCATTTGTATTTGACGAGATCTAAATTGTTTCATCACAATATCACGTTGATTCTGACTTAAATCACCGTGTAATGCACCAGCGCTATATCCATCTTCGATTAAGTTTTCTGCAACTTTTTGAGTATCACGTTTCGTTCTACAAAAGATTACTGAAAATATATCTGGATTAGCATCTGCTAAACGTTTTAATGCTTGGTAACGATCTCTTGCGTTTACTAAATAGTATTCGTGAGAAACAGTATCTGTACTTTGATTTTTATGACCAACCGTAATTTCTTGTGGATCGTTCATAAATTTCTTTGCAATCGTAGCAACCTCTCTTGGCATAGTTGCAGAGAACAACCAAGTGTTTTTATCATCAGGAGTTCCAGAAAGAATATCAGTAATATCTTCTTTAAAACCCATGTTAAGCATTTCATCTGCTTCATCTAAAACGGCATATTGAATTTTGGTAATATCTACCAAACGCCTTTTTATCATGTCTTTCATTCTACCTGGCGTAGCTACAATAATTTGTGCGCCACGTTTTACCTCACGTGCTTGATCTGTAATACTAGATCCACCATAAATAGCGACAACGTTTAAGCCTTTACAGTATTTACCGTATGCTTTCATTTCATTTGCAATTTGCAAACAAAGTTCACGAGTAGGAGAAAGTATTAAACCTTGAGTAGTACGACTATCTACGTCGATTTTTTGTAACATTGGAAAACCAAATGCTGCAGTTTTACCAGTTCCAGTTTGCGCTAACGCAACTAAATCGGTCTCTTCGTTTAATAAAATTGGGATTGCTTTTTCTTGTACTTCAGATGGAGTTTCAAATCCTAAATCTGTAATACCTTTTAATAGTTCTTCGTTAAGACCTAAATCTTGGAATGTGCTCATTCTTGTTTTATGTATTTCAATGTCAATCTATTTTGGTGTTACGAATAGAAGTGCATTGAACATACTTAACCTAAAACTTCTAGTAACACATCCTCTCTCTGAGGAGTAATCAAACCACATGGTTTTTCAAGCTGCAAAGGTACTCTTTTATTTAATACAAGCACTATGTATTGCGTTTATTAATTTTTTGGGCGTTTTAACACGCTATTCGTTGTATCTTTTTTTGCCATATACGGCAGCAAAAAAAGGATGCCACTGCTATCGTTAACGCGAAGAAAGGCTAGTCTGAAAGGAATAAAGTTGTTGGTTTTATTTTTTGTTTTCGAAATTAATTAAACGGTTCGTATATGGTTTTTTTCGTGGCTAAGTAACTAATTTAGCTAGTACAGACCGAATACAAAATCTGCGAAGATTTTTTTAAGTAGGCTAGAACTAGCAATAAAATATACACGTCGTTGTATGACTTTTTTCTTTTTTTCTAATTATTAATTTTTTCAGACAGCCAAATCATCAGTTCTAATTTTTTTAGAATCGTTCTCTTTTTGTTTCAATAATGCAAAACCAAAAGTTAGAACTCCAACTCGTCCAATGAACATCAAAATAATAATCAATATTTTTCCAATATTTGTTAAATCTCCTGTAATTCCTGTGCTTAATCCAACTGTTCCTAAGGCGGATGCTACTTCAAATAATATGCTTTCAAAAGTAAAGTTTTCAAAGTAAGAAAGTAAAAATGAAAACAAGAAAATTAAACTCGTGTAGAGCATAAAAGTAGATGTCGCAACATATATTCTTTCAAATGGAATAAGTCTGTTTAAAAATGTGATTTTTTTCTGACCAAACAATCGGCTTTTTAATATCGATAGCATTGCCGTCAATGTCGTTATTTTCATTCCTCCAGCTGTCCCTGAAGGCGAAGCTCCGATATACATAAGAAAGGTTACAAGCAATAATATAGGCAAGGATAATTCACCTATAGGTATCGTGTTAAACCCAACTGTTGTCATAGCCGACATTGATTGAAAGAACGAGGTCATTAGTGAGCTATTTGAACCAAGAATAGATGATGACTCTGATGTGTAAATGAGTAAAGTACCTAAAAAAAGCAAAAGCAAAAAGCCATAAATAATGATTTTAGTTGTAAATGAAATTTCTTTTGATTTACCCTTAATTCGATACCACAAATCTGTAATTACAATAAAACCTAAAGAACCAGAAATGGCTAATACCGAAATAATTATATTTATAAAAGTATTGTCTTGATAGCTTTCAAAACCATCATTAAACAATCCAAATCCAGCTGTACAAAACGATGAAATACTATGAAAAATTGAAAACCAAATTGCTTTTAAGCTTCCCATTCCAGAATTGGTAAAGGCAAAGAAGAAAAGTATTGCTCCAATAGTTTCCATTATTACGGTAAATACAATAACGCTTTTGATAAAATCTTTTATCTGAATTGTATTAGGTAATGTAAATTCCGTTCCTATTAATTTGCTATGCCAATGCGTTATTTTTTTTGTAGTAAATATTAAATAGTAAGTCGTTAGCGTCATATATCCAATTCCGCCAATTTGTATTAATGCCATAATAACAAATTGACCGAAAAAATTATAGGAATCGAAAACGCTTATAGTCACAAGACCAGTAGTTGAAATAGCAGAAGTTGAAATAAATAAATTATCTAAAAAGGAAATGTCGGTTTTGTGAAATAAAGGAATAGACAGTAAAATAAATCCAATTAGCGTATACAAAAAGAATCCCCAAACTAAATTCATTTGAGGTGATTTACTAATTTGGATTTTTCGGTACCAATTAGATATTTTCTTGTATGTTTTATTTTCCATTCTTTGTATTCAGTTTCTTGTTTGTAATTCCACACAACTACTCCCTTGATAAGTTATCGTTTTAATGATTTATATCAGCAGTTCAAAAAATTTCGAAGTTAGTAGATTTTTATTAAAAAGTCAAAAACAATTTTGTGTGCAGTCTTTATAATAAATAAGGCTTTGTTGTTTTAGTTTTAATAAATTTAAGTAAGTGATTTTGCTTCCTTCTTGTTTAAGTTTTTACCTTAGCTGCATAATTAATGATAAAAGAAGATAGACGATAGATGTTAGATTATATTATAATTGGTGGCGCACAAGCAGGATTATCGATGGCTTACCATTTAAAAATATTAGAAAAGGAGTTTGTAGTACTCGATGGCGAAAATGAAATTGGCGCTTCCTGGTTAAACCGATGGGATTCTTTAAAATTATTTACACCAACCGAATATAACCATTTGCCTGGTTTAAAATTTGATGCACCAAAAGGACATTATCCGACTAAAGTAGAGGTAAGTGATTATTTTAAAACTTATGTAGATACCTTCCAAATCCCGGTGCAGCTAAATACCTTAGTTACTTCCGTAAGGAAAACAGAGAAAGGTTTTTTTGTAACCTATAAAGATGGCGAATTGCAAGCCAAAAATGTGATTGTTGCCACAGGACCATTTCATATTCCATACACACCGCCTTGTAATACTAAAATAGCCAAAAGCGTACTGCAGTTGCATAGTAATTACTATAAAGGAGTAGATCAATTGCAAGAAGGTGATGCTTTGGTAGTTGGTGGCGGAGATTCTGGATATCAAATTTTAAATGAAATTTCTAAAGATGCCTCTAGAACCGTTTACTTTTCTGGAGATACTACCGTGCGATCCTTGCCACAACAAATTTTGGGTAAAACCTTATGGTGGTGGTTTACATTAGTCGGTTTTTTAAGTTTTACGAAATACAGTTGGATAGGAAAAAAAATCAGTAATTTTTCGCAACCTGTAATCGGTACCGATGTGAAAGAAATTCTTTCTAGAGAAAATGTAATCATTAAAGGAAGAACCAAAGATGCATTACAAGAAGCAATTATTTTTGAAAAGTCAAAAGTTGCTACTATTAAAAATGTTATTTGGGCTACAGGTTATCGTCCGAATTTTACATGGATTGAAGGATTAGAACTGGATGAGAATAGCTATCCTAAAAATTATAGAGGCGTAAGTAATATTGATGGTTTGTATTTTATTGGCTTGCCTTGGATGTACACACGCGGATCTGCAACTTTAGGAGGTGTATCTAAAGATGCTAGTTATTTGGCAGATATTATAAGTAAGCAGGATTAGCGTAAGCTTTGTAAAAAATCAACAAGCTGTTTAACGGCTTTCCCTCTGTGTCCAATTTTATTTTTTTCGTCTAAAGAAATTTCAGCAAATGTTTTGGTGTAACCTTCCGCTTTAAAAATAGGATCGTAACCAAAACCTTTTTCGCCGTGTTTTTCTGTGGTGATTTCTCCTTTACAAATTCCGGTAAACGTTTCTAAGTTTCCATTTAAATGCAAAGCAACAACGGTTTTAAATTGTGCTTGTCTGCTGGCTTTATCTTTCAGGTTGGCTAAAAGTAAATTCATATTGTCTTCGGAGTCTCGTTGTTCTCCTGCGTAACGTGCAGAATACACGCCTGGCTCGTTATTTAAGGCTAAAACTTCTAATCCGGTATCATCTGCAAAACAGTCGTAGCCATAATGTGCTTTGATGTATTCTGCTTTTTGAATGGCATTACCTGCAATAGTATTTTGTGTTTCTGGCACGTCTTCAAAACAACCAATATCTTTTAAACTTAAAAGTTTGATGTGTTGCGGAATTAAAGATTGTACTTCTTTTAATTTATTTAAATTATTGGTGGCGAAAACAAGTTGCATAGTTTCTGGTAATTAATGTATTTTAGCTTTTGTAAAAATATATTAATCAAATTAATCCTCCTTTGTTAGAACATAATATTTTTGAAAAGACTTTCATGTCTAAGTTGTTTTTCCTCATTATTTTTTGTTTTTCTTTCTTTTCGATGCATTCGCAAACACTGGAAGATGTCGATTCTTTGCTAGTTGATCGTAATTTAGAAAATTATTCTGTACGTGTTTTTTCTAATTTTAAAGTGAAAAAATTCACTATAAAGGATGGCGATTCGAAGTCGAAATTTGTTCCCAATAATAGATATGGTTTGGGTTTTGGACTAGCTAGTGAAAAGTTTATCATTGATCTTGCTTTTAATATTAAAAACCCTAACAAAGCCGAAACAAAGCGTTTTGATTTACAAGCGACTACTATTTTAGAAAAGCAACATTATGTGAATTTATACATTCAAACGTATAAAGGGTTTAATGTTAAAAATGATTTTGATGTGCCAACGGTTTTTAGAAGTGATATTCGTTCTCTAACCTTCGGAATTAATTATTTATATACTTTTGATGATGTTGCGTTTTCGTACTCACAACTAAAAGCAGGTTTGCCACAAAAGCGGAATAAAGATGTATATATAACTGGTGGAGTTGGAGTTTTTGGTGTCTATGATTATTTTTCAGCAGATGCAACTATTTTATCCGAAGATACTAGTGTATATTATAATGAAGAAGCAAATATTAAAAGATATAATGGTCGTGCACTTGGACTTTTAGCAGGATTTGTATCGTATTTTAAACTTCCTGAAAATATTACTGCTACTTTTAATTTTATGCCAGGAATAGCTTTAATAAACAAGAAAATCACCTTAGAAGAAGATGATTACAGACCATCCAATCCAATGCTTTATAAGATCGATTTTCATGTAGGATTAGGCTATAGTTATAAGCGCTATTATGCCAGTTTAACCTACGGAAACGGTTTTTATACTACAGACTTTGATAATGATAATAACTATTTTTTCAACTTATCTAACGCAAAATTAGCAATAGGGTATAAACTGAAAGCTAGGAGTAAATAGTCTTGTTAAATATGACTTAAATCATTTTTAATGATCTATAAAAAGCTTATTTTTAAATAATCGAAAAATAAAACACTTAAGATTATGACAATAAACTTTGAATATGTTGATGTAGATGTTAGTGAAACGTTAAACGCTTTTACAACAGAAAAACTAGATAAATTATCGAATAGATATGAGTTTTTAATTAGTGCTACTGTTCGTTTTAAAAAGAACGAAAATGATCCTGTCAAAGGAGAAATCTGCGATATCGAACTAAGTCTTCCGGGACCAAGAGTATTTGCTACTTCCGATGAAAAAAAGTATGAAGTTGCAGTACGTGAAACCATTAAAGATTTAGAAAAGCAGCTTAAAAAACGCAAAGAAACTTTTTCTACCCATTAAATTAAATTAAATTTTATAGAGGATTTACCTATGATGATAGGGCTCATTCTTTAAAATGGTAAATCCTCTATACAATTGTTCTATTACAAATAAACGCACCATTTGGTGTGAAAAAGTCATTTTAGATAAAGATAGTTTTCCTTGTGCTTTACTATAAACATCGGGACTAAATCCATAGGGTCCGCCAATCACAAAAACCAATTGTTTGATACCCGAATTCATGTGTTTTTGTAAGTAGTTGGAAAAACCAACAGAATCCAATTGCTTCCCGTTTTCATCTAGTAAGATTAACACATCCGTAGCATTTAGTTTACCTAAAATAAGTTCGCCTTCCTTCTGTTTTTGCTGATCTTCACTTAGGTTTTTAACTTTTTTTAAATCCGGAATAATATCTAATTCAAACTTAATATAAAAGCCAAGACGTTTTGTATAATCATTTATTAAGCTTTGTAATTGCTTGTTGTCGGTTTTGCCAATGGCAAGTAGTTTAATCATCATATTTCGCAAAGATAAAGTTTTTTAGAATTTGGAATTTGAAAATTTGAATATTTCAATTTTCAATCGTTATTTTAGCACAAAGAATTATTTTATGATAAGCAAAGCACAATTTGATACAGAAATAGAATTAATAATTGCTAATGCCATTAGAGAAGACGTTGGTGATGGTGACCATAGCTCACTTGCTTGTATTCCTGCAACTGCACAAGGAAAAGCAAAACTCTTAGTGAAAGATGAAGGTATTATTGCTGGTGTAGCATTCGCAAAACAAGTTTTTGCGTATGTAGATAAGGATATGAAAGTGGAAACACTTATTGAAGATGGTAGCAAAGTGAAATATGGAGATATTGTTTTTTATGTGGAAGGTGCTTCGCAATCGATCTTAAAAGCAGAACGCTTGGTGCTAAATGCCATGCAGCGTATGAGTGCAATCGCTACAAAAACTAAACAGTTTGTAGATTTATTGGATGGTACAGGAACAAAAATTCTAGATACTAGAAAAACAACTCCGGGAATTCGCGCATTAGAAAAATGGGCTGTGAAAATTGGAGGTGGAGAGAACCATAGATTTGCTTTATACGATATGATTATGCTTAAAGATAATCATATAGATTTTGCTGGCGGACTCACCAAAGCAATAGAGAAAACAAAGAATTATCTAAAAGAAACCAATAGAGATTTAAAAATTATAGTGGAAGCTAGAGATTTGAATGAAATTGAAGAAATCTTGAAAACCGAAGGTGTATATCGAATTTTGATTGATAACTTTAATTACGAAGACACTAAGAAAGCAGTAAAATTGATTGGCGATAAATGTCTAACAGAAAGTTCTGGAGGTATCAATGAAAAAACAGTTAGAAAATATGCCGAATGTGGCGTAAACTTTATATCTTCAGGTGCTTTAACGCATTCGGTGTATAATATGGATTTAAGCTTGAAGGCTGTTCATTAGTTTTCAGTCGCAGTACGCAGTTAGTAATCGAATAAATGAGCTAGTCTAAAGTAATGACCAAAAAAATAGAAGATAAACTAAGTAAACTACCAGTAATAAATATATTGGTAAAGCTTTTTAAGCAAATAAAACTTCCGGGTTTTGAGGGTTTATCTATTTATGATTTATTAGAATTGTATGTAATTGGTATTGCAAGAGGAACTTTGGCAACTCGCGCAAGTGCTATTGCATTTAGCTTTTTTATGGCCATTTTTCCGTTTTTGTTATTTGTGCTTATTGTTATTCCGCATATCCCAATAGACGATTTTAGAATTGAATTTCTGTCTTTTTTAAATTCCTTTTTACCTCCAAATACCTCCGAGTTTTTTGATGAAAACATTTACGGGAATATAAATACAGGTCGTGGCGGTTTGCTTTCTTCGGTGTTTTTACTTTCCATATTTTTAATGGCAAATGGGGTAAATGCTCTATTTTCTGGTTTTGAAAATTCCTATCATGTGCAGCTTACTCGTAATGTTGTAAAGCAATATTTGTACGCTTTAGGTGTCGCTTTAATTTTAGCAATTATGGTGATTTTAACCGTAGTTATCTTTGGTTATGTAGAGATTTACCTGCTGCAACCTTTTTTTGATAAGTTAAACGAACAAGGCCTTACAAAAGCAGATTCTAATGTCTTTTGGATTGTTGCGGCCAAATATTTGTTCTTTTTAATTATGACGTATTTAGCAACGGCAACCTTATATTATTTTGGAACCAGAGAAGGAAAGGATTCTAAATTCTTTTCTGTAGGAGCATTATTAACTACGCTGTTGTTTGTTTTAACTTCGTATCTTTTTGGTGTTTATATCAATAATTTTGCTCAGTATAATGAGCTTTACGGATCTATTGGAGCCATATTAATTCTAATGTTTTACTTGTGGCTAAATGCTAATATTTTACTCTTAGGCTATGAGCTAAATGCATCTTTAAACGGATTGCGGAAAATTAATGGAAATGAATAAATACTTCTTATTAATCATATTGTTTTGCGTATCCATTTCTGTTACTGCACAGGATATCTTCGGAAAATGGAAAACGATTGACGACGAAACTGGGGAAGCAAAATCTATTGTCGAAATTTATAAAAAGGATGGAAAAGTCTTCGGAAAAATTATAGATATCATTAATCCTTTAGATAAAGAGGTACTTTGTACTGCATGTGAAGGCGAAGATTATAACAAACCTGTTTTAGGATTTGAACTCATTAAAAACCTAACGAAAGAAGGAAGGTATTATAAAAACGGAAGCATTTTTGATCCCGAAAAAGGAAAGAAATATACTTGCAGATTGGCTTTAGATAAAGAAAATCCTAATATTCTAGAAGTGCGAGGATATATTTCTTTCTTGTACGCTACACAATATTGGATTCGTGTAGATAGTTAATTAAAAAGCTTTAAAAACGCTTCTTTTCTTCTGGTGGACACGTCAATAGAATCGTTATTAGACATAGTAACATAGCCTCCTTTTCCTTTGGTGTATTTCTTAACGTGTGCAATATTAATGAGGTGCGAATTGTGTACCCTGAAAAAGTTGGCATCTGCTAAAAGTGCTTCAAAATGTTTTATAGGTTTAGATACTAATATGTAATCGGTTTTAGTCTGAATATACGTATAACTCGTATCTGCTTTACAGTGAATAATATTTTCAATTTGTAGGACTTCAAATCCGTTAGAAGTTGGTATTCGTATGGTTTTTTTCTTGTCTTCCTTTTGAAGGTTGTTTAATAAAATTTTAATTTGTTCTGCATTATCAATAGGCTGTATTCGCTTTTCTAACCTTTTAATTGCTCCAATAAAATCATCCTTGTCCATGGGTTTTAGTAAGTAATCCATGGCGCTATATTTAAAGGCTTTTATAGCATAATCATTAAAAGCAGTGGTGAAAATTACATTAAAGTTATAGTTCCCTAAGCTTTCTAAATAATCAAAACCAGTTTGATTATGAATCTCAATATCTAGAAAAACAAGATCTGGTTGTAAGGCATTTGTTTTTTCTAAAGCATCCGCAACAGTGTTACAAGTAGCTACTATTTCAAGGTTTTTTGCATGCGATGTAATTAATTTTTTAATGCTATCTATACAATGTTGTTCGTCATCAACAATAAGAGTTTTAATCATTTTAAAAGGCTAGTGTTAGTGGCAGTTTTACTTCAATTTTGGTTCCGTTTGGTTTGTCAATAATATGAAGATTACCATTGGTGTTCTTTATTTTATTGATGATTTCAATTCTACTTTTGGTAATACTCATTCCTAAAGAATGTTTACTGTTTTTTGTCTTTGCCGATGCTTCTCGGCCAACACCATTATCTTCCACACTACAAATAATCATATCGTCTTTTCGGATATAATGAATAGTTATTTCTCCGTTTTGAGCACTATTTCTTAAGCCGTGAATAATGCTGTTCTCTACAAAAGGTTGCAGAATCATTGGGGGAATTAAAGTGTTTTCCGGATCTATGTTTTCGTCTATATTTATAGTGTAGGTAAAGCTGTTGTTAGCGCGTTTGTTTTCAATATCTAAATAGGTTTTTAAGATGCTGATGTCTTCGTTTAAAGTGATTTCTTTCTTTGTGGATTTTTCTAAAGTTTCCCGCATTAATTTGGAAAATTTGGTCAAATAATTGGAAGCATTCTTCATATCATTTTTAGCAATATATGCGTTAATGGAATTTAAGGAATTAAAAATAAAATGCGGATTCATTTGCGCTCGTAACGCTTTCAATTCGGTGTTCGATACTTTTAAATTAAAGGCTGTTTCTTTAGTAATAGTAATTGCTTCTTGTTTCTTTTTATACAATATAAAACCAATTATTAACCCAATAGCCAAGCTGCTTCCAGCATAAATAGAAGTATTTTTTATAAACTTATGTCTTGTTATTTCTGCTTCTTGAAGCGCTTGTTTTTTATCGTGAACAGCTGTTAGTGTAGCTTCTTTTTTTTCGTACTCGTATTTGGCTTCTAGTTTGGCAATTTCTTCTTTCTTTTCGGAAGACATAAAACGATCTTTCAACTTCTTCGCTTCCGTTTGGTTGTTATAGGCGACTTTGTAGTTTTGCAGCTTGGCATTTACCAAGGCCAGATTCTCTAAAACACTAGCTTGACGTTCTATGTTTTTTATTTCTTCAGAATACAGTAAAGCGCTTTCAAAATTACTTTTGGCTTTTAAAAAGGCACCACTTTCTAAATATGCAGTTCCAATACTTTCGTGTACAATAGCTAAATTAATGGTGTTATCTAATGCTTTAAATAAGACTTTGGTTTGGTTTAAATAGCCTAATGCCTTTTCGTATTCTTTCAAACTTATGTAAGCAATTCCGGTGTTGGTTAAAGCGCTCGCTATTCCAAATTTGTTATTAATACTTTCCATGATAACTAAGGATTCCTTGTAATATGCAATAGCCTTTTCGGGTTGTTTTATGTCGTCATATAAATTACCAATATTAGTGAGTGTATTTGCTATTCCTATTTTCGTGTCTAGTTTTTTATTGATTTCTAGACTCTTATTGTAATATTTTAAGGCTTCCTCATATTTTTCTAATCTAGAATATAGCAATCCAATATTCGCAAGAATTGCAGCATGTCGATCTGTATTTGTAGTATTTGTTTGTTCGTGAATTTTAGAAGCTTTCAGATAGGTATCAATAGCTTCGGGATAAAGCGATTGATACATTTGGTTGATGCCAATACTATTAAGCACAACAGCCATTAAAAAACTGTCTTTTTCTTTTTCAAAAATGGCTAAAGCTTTAAAATGATGCGCATTTGCTTTTGGGTAATTCGATTGTCCGAAATAAATCAATCCTTTGTTATAGTGCATTCGTGCAACTTGATTCCATGCTTCACGTGCGGTCTGAATGTCTATAGCTTCGTTATACGCTACAATGGCCAAAGAATCTTGCGATAGTGCAATTAAACTTAGGGCTTTGTTTTTGTAGGCAATAGCTTCTTTATCTTTTAAATGAAGGCTTTTTGCTAATGCAATCGCTTCCGTAGAAAGCTGTAATCCTTTTTCCGGATTCGATTGGTGTACATAAGTGGAGAGTTCATTTATAACATCCAGTTTAGCAGCACTTGGCACTGTCATGGTTTCTAATTTGCTTTCTAGTGCGTCTATTTTTTGCTGTTGCGAAAAGCAAATAAAAGAACATACCATAAAAATATAGCGGACACTAGATTTCATAGTTTTTTACGGATTAATTAATAGCTAGATAAATTTAATTCAATTTTTTTTAAAGACCATACCATTCACGCGAAAATAAAGTCAAAGTGCGCACTTATAAGTTGTTAGTAGTAATTCTGATGGAAGAGATGTTATTTTATAGAACAATTAATCATACTAATAATCCATTTTTATGAAACTAAAACTCTTCTTTCCCTTTTTACTTTATGTTACCATGAACTTTGCTCAAATTGCAGCGCCGCCAGTTCCAGAAACTTGGGAAAACGATTTGTGGTTTTCTAACCAATGGATGCATTTTTCTACTGTAAATTATACGTTTAATATAGACTGTTTGCCAAGTTTAGCGATCTCACAAGTTTTAGATTTTGGTAGCGGTACATTCGTTAATAGCGCTAGATTAACCACAAGTTATAACGGGAACAATCAGGTTAGCGAAACTATAAATGAATTATGGAATAGTGATAACAATACCTGGGAAAACGATAGAAGATCTACGCAAGCATATGATGGAAATAACCTAACAGAGATTATTCATTATCTCTGGATAGATACTAATTGGCAATTGGATTATAGAATTGTCAATAGTTATGATGGTAATAATCTGCCGCAGGAAAGCCTAATAGAAAATAGAGATTTAAATACTGCGACTTGGATTCCTGTTAGCAAACAAGAATTCACCTATAATACAATCCCGCTTTTAGAAATTGTTCTAGCTAGTTTGTGGGATGCGGTAAACGATGTTTGGATTAATGATGGTAGATCTACCTTTGTGTATGATACGAATAATTTATTGAGCACAAAGACTTTTGAAGATTGGGAAAATAACGATTGGGTTATCGATCATCAAGAGGTCTATTCTTTTGATAGCAATGATTTTTTAATAGAAGTTTTGGTTTCGGAGTGGAATACAACGACCATGGTTTATGATTTAGACCGAAGAGAATCCTATACCAATAATAGTCAAGGATACTACACCGAGCTTATTAGAGAAAATTATTTATTAGGGACTTGGGCTAATAGTACAAGAGACAGAAGAACCTATCCCAACTGTTATACGTTGCGTATTGAAAAGGAGTTAGCGGAAAGATTTTCGGTATATCCAATTCCTACCGAAGCTATTTTAAACATTACATCCAATACCGGAAACAGTGAAGCTTTGCTTTTGGATATAAACGGAAGGCTAATAGAAACATATACGCTTTCTAGTGGAAAACATTCCATAGATCTATCCCATTTACCATCCGGAATTTATCTTTTAAAAATTTCGAAGGATGCGCATACCATTACTAAAAAAATTATAAAGCGATAATGCTATTCTTGCTTTCCATAAAACGATACATTATGAAGATATTTCAGAAAACATCTCCTAAAATTGCGACACTAATTCTAGTACTTTTTTTAATGCCGATACGTAGCTTTTCGCAAGAAAAACGCATAAAACCACCAAAGCGAGAATCTAATATTGCTAGTGTAGATCAATTTGTAGATAATACCTTTAATCTGTATCATAAAGTATTTGTTTATGATAGCTTAACCCAAGCTGGCGTGGAAGTTCCTGCAGAAATTGAAGACGAATTAATGGAGCGAGCAGAAAAAGATATAGATAGTCTTTGGGATATTTTTCCAGAAGTGTTAGATGATATGGCGAACGGAAGAGCGAATCTGATGAAAAAAGGAAAGGCAACAGCAAACTTAAACAAGTCAAAAAAAGTATTGCGATACTGTCTTACCATGGTGAAAACATATTTTGTAGGAACAGAAGAAGAAAACCCTAGTAAATAGACACAAAATGAAACAGATACATATAATTTTCTTCCTTTTATTAAGCCTTAATTTTACATATAGTCAAACCTATAAAAGTGCATTTAGAGCAGCTATCTGCCAATGTGTGGAAGACGAAAGTTTAAAACGAAACCTCACGCCAAATGCATATAAAAAATGTTATACTGAAATCTTGCCTACATATGCAAATCAAATAGATGCCGCAATTGTAGAAGAAGACTTAAGTCGGAAATATTATTTGGGACAACTAGCTCGAAAGGATTTGATTGTTGCTTTTCAATACGAACTCATCTATAGTTGTGCGGTGTACTATGATTATTTGGATAGAACCAGAACGCGCGAAATATTAATCGCTAGAGAACGCGCAAAAGAAAGCGATTTAGAGTCTAATAACCAAAAGGTCGCAATGTCACCAAATGCGTATGCCTATTTTCATCGGGCGCAATTACATTTTAATTTGGGAAATTTAAAAGAAGCGGAAGCAGATATTCATAAAAGTTTAGAAGTCAATCCTAACGCTTCTAACACACAATCTACAAGACATGAATTGCTATTACTAGCTTGTGTTTATGAAGAGCAAAAACAATATACCAAAGCGATTGCTATATATGATAAAATATATATGGGAGATTATGATTCGCAAGTAGCAACCTTAAGAGCGCTTGCAGATAAAAAAGCTGGCGGAAGTATGTCTAGCATACCAAAAGCAGTTACCGAAGCAGCACCTCAAGGATATAATGCTTCCGAAAGAAGAAAAAGATCGACTTCGCAAAATACAAGAGCGAAAAGGGGAGAACGAAAACCTGCTGTACAGAAGGAGGAATCCAAAACAAAACAAAAAAGCGATTCGGCTTCCCTTAAAAAATTATTTAAATTATAATAGATTAAAAAAGCAGCTTTCTACAGCTGCTTTTTTTGTTTAAACCTATTATCTTTGGGGAATGAATCATTTCATAGACGTCATTCTTCCTGTTCCTCTAGAAAAACTATTTACCTATAGTATTACAGAGGCTGAAGCATCTTTCCTAGAAGTAGGAATGCGTGTGGCTGTTCCTTTTGGTAAAACAAAAATGTACACTGCGATTGTGCATAGCATTCATAACAACAAACCGTTGGTATATGAAGCTAAAGAAATTCATCAAATTTTAGATGAAACACCAATAATTAACCAACAACAATTAACTTTTTGGCAATGGATTTCTAAATATTACATGTGTACTTTAGGTGATGTCATGCGTGCCGCTTTACCAAGTGCATTTCTCTTAGAAAGTGAAACGATTATTAGTAAGAATAACGATAAGGTAATTGCAGAGGAAGAATTACAAGATGATGAATTTTTGGTGTACGATGCGTTGCAGCATCAGTCGTCCTTAAAAATTCAAGATCTAATAAGTATTTTAGATAAAAAAAATGTACTTCCTGTAATTAAAAGGCTTTTAGAAAAAGAAGCGATTCATTTACAAGAAGAGATTTACGAAAAGTACAAACCAAAATATGTTCGATATGTAAAGTTGCATGCGAATTATTCTTCGGAAGCTGCGCTTCAAAATATACTAGAAGAATTAAATAGAGCACCCAAACAAAAACAAGTGATTATGACTTTGTTTATGTTATCTGCTAAAACAAAGAAACCGATAAAGGTTACCGAATTAACGGAAGCAAGTGGTGCTTCTTCGGCAATTATAAAAACATTAGTAGATAAAGGTATTCTAGAAGAGTATCATATTCAAACGGATAGGATTAACTATTCAGGTGCAGAGAATGAAGCTTCCAAAGAACTAAATGAATATCAAATTAAAGCTTTAGAAGAAGTGAAAACCACTTTTGAAAAACACAATGTGACTTTATTACATGGTGTAACTTCTTCTGGAAAAACGGAAATATATGTGAAGCTTATTGAAGAAGCATTAGCAAAAGGAGAGCAAGTATTGTATTTGCTTCCGGAGATTGCATTAACCACACAATTAGTTTCTAGGCTTCAGAATTACTTCGGAGAACAAGTTTCTGTGTTTCATTCTAAGTATTCGATTCATGAACGCGTAGAAGTCTATCAAAATTTACTGAACAATTCCGCGAAAGCGCAAATCATATTAGGAGCGCGTTCTTCCATATTTTTACCATTCAGCAACCTAGGGCTAATTATAGTAGACGAAGAGCACGAGCAGTCTTTTAAACAGTTTGATCCTGCACCGCGATATCACGCAAGAGATGCGGCAGTTGTTTTAGCAAATATTTTTAAAGCAAAAACCTTATTAGGCTCTGCTACGCCAAGTTTAGAAAGTTCTTTTAATGCACAGCAAGATAAGTATGGTTTTGTAGAATTAACCACGCGTTATAATAATGTCTTGATGCCAGAAATTGAATTGGTAGATATAAAAGACAAGCAGAAGCGTAAAAAAATGAAAGGGCATTTTAGCGATAGAATGATCGAAGAAATGGACGAAACTTTAAAAGACGGACAGCAGATAATACTGTTTCAAAATAGAAGAGGGTATTCGCCAATTGTAGAATGTAATACTTGTGGGATTGCGCCGCAATGTCCTAATTGTGATGTGAGTTTGACTTATCATCAATATAGAAATCAGTTGCGTTGTCATTATTGCGGATATAATTCGGCAATGCTACAAAAATGTATGGCTTGTGGGAGTCCGTCATTAGATAGTAAAGGTTTCGGTACCGAGCAGATAGAAGTAGAGGTGAAGGCCCTTTTTCCGGACTACAAAGTAGGTAGAATGGACTTAGATACCACACGTGGTAAATATGGTTATGAAAAAATAATTACTTCTTTTGAACAACAGGAAGTAGATATTTTGGTTGGTACGCAAATGCTAACCAAAGGATTGGATTTTAGAAACGTGCGGCTTGTGGGAATTATGAATGCAGATAATATGCTGAATTTTCCAGATTTTAGAGCGCATGAACGTAGTTTTCAATTGATGCTTCAGGTTTCTGGTAGAGCAGGACGTACCGAAAAACGAGGAAAAGTATTAATACAAACCTATAATCCGTATCATAAGATTTTGCAACAAGTGTCTACCAATGATTATGCTGGTATGTACAAAGAACAAATGGATGAAAGGTATACTTTTAAATATCCGCCAATTTTCAGACAAATAAAGATCACTTTAAAGCATAAAGATTATAATCGCGTAAATATGGCTGCAGATTGGTATGCAAAATCCTTGCGACAAGTTTTTGGGGATTTTGTGCTAGGACCAGAGTTTCCGCCGGTTTCTAGGATTCGTAATCAGTTTCATAAAAACATTTTAGTGAAGATTCCGCAAAAGCAAGCTTTAGGAAAAACCAAAGAAACCATCTTGAAAATAGATCAAAGTTTTAATGCGGTAAAAGATTTTCGATCGGTTCGGGTGATTTTGAATGTGGATAATTATTAAAAGAATCCATTTACATTATGAATACTATTTGTCAGTTCGAGTGAATTTCATGCTTTTTGAGGCATGAAATTAGTATCGAGAACCTTTTCAGTATTCTGAATTATTAGAAGTTTCTTTTCTGAAATAAGTTCTCGATACTATTTTTTATCAAAAATCACTCGAACTGACATCGTTTGTTTTGAGATAAAAAGACATAAGAAATAAAGACAAAAAAAGTCCAACAAAAGTTGGACTTGATAGTGAAAATATGTAATTCTTGGTTAGTTGTTGTTCAATGCTTCTACAAGTTGTGTTTTCTTGTTTCTACTTAAAGGAATCTCATAAGCGCCAACTTCTACGTTTTTGCTATTAAATCGATCTACTTTATCTAGATTAACGATATATGATTTATGAATTCTTAAAAACTTACCTTCTGGTAATTCATGTTCAAAAGCTTTCATGGTAGAAAGAACAACAAGACTGGTTTCTTCGGTTACTAATTTTACGTAGTCCCCAAGCGCTTCAATCCATTTAATGTCCTTAATATATACTTTACGTTTTTTAAGGTTACTTTTAACAAAAATGTGTTCCCCTTCCGCTTCATTAAAGTCTAATTTTAGTTTATGCTGTTCTAGGGCTTTATCTACAGCAGTACTAAATCTTTCTTTTGTGATTGGTTTTTGCAAATAATCTGTTGCATCATAATTAAATGCTTTAAAAGCATATTCTGTTTTACCAGTCACAAAAATAATCTGTGGTTTATTATTTAATACATCCAATAATTCAAATCCGTTAAGCACAGGCATTTCTATGTCTAAGAAAATTAAATCCACTTTGTGTGTATTTAAACCATTTTTAGTTTCAAGAGCGCTACTATATTCTGCTATTAAATTAAGAGAAGAATGATTTTCTATTAACTTTACAATAGACAGCCGCTGTATTGCTGAATCATCAACTACTACACAGTTTAAAGTCATAACATTATTATTTATTCGGTTAAGATATCGACAATAGTACGAATAATTCGGTTAAAAACCAAAAAACACCGACTAAATGATTCTTTTAACATATTTTTAACAAATTAAAATATTTGAAAATAGCTTATAATTTGTTTCCTAAATTGTTGTGCTATTTAAATAAAAGACTTATTTTTGCACCCAATTTTAACAAATAAATTAGATTTTTATGAATCACTATGAAACTGTTTTCATCTTAAATCCCGTTTTATCTGATACACAGATAAAGGAGACAGTAAAGAAATACGAAGATTTTCTTGTTTCTAAAGGAGCAAAGATGGTATCCAAAGAAGATTGGGGCTTAAAGAAATTAGCTTACCCAATTCAAAACAAAAAAAGTGGATTTTACCACTTATTCGAATTCCAAGTAGATGGAGAAGTAATTAACCCTTTAGAAGTAGAGTTTAGACGTGATGAGCGTTTTATGCGTTACTTAACTGTATCTTTAGACAAGCACGCGATTTCGTGGGCAGAAAGAAGAAGAGTTAAACTAAAACAAAAAGCATAATTATGGCAAGTACTATAGAACAACAATCTAAAGGAAAAAAAGACGGAGAAATTAGATATTTAACTCCTCTTAATATAGAAACGAACAAGAATAAAAAGTACTGTCGTTTTCAAAAATCTGGAATCAAATATGTGGATTATAAGAATCCAGACTGGTTATTAGGTTTTGTAAACGAGCAAGGTAAAATTTTACCAAGACGTTTAACAGGAACTTCATTAAAATACCAAAGAAAAGTGTCTGTTGCTGTAAAAAGAGCGCGTCACTTAGCATTAATGCCTTATGTGGCAGATTTATTAAAATAAAATACTCATAACAATGGAACTTATATTAAAACAAGACGTTGATAATTTAGGATTTAAAGACGATATTGTAACGGTTAAGAACGGTTATGGTAGAAATTTTTTAATCCCTACAGGTAATGCTGTTATAGCTACATCTTCTGCTAAAAAAGTATTAGCAGAGAATCTAAAGCAAAGAGCATTTAAAGAAAAGAAAGTTATTGATGATGCTAACAAAGTTGCAGATGCACTTAAAGCATTAGAAATTAAAATAGCTGCTAAAGTTGGTTCTGGAGACAAATTATTTGGATCTATTAACAACATTAACGTAGCAGAAGCTTTAACAAAAGAAGGTCAAGCAATTGATAAAAAATTCATTACTGTTACTACAGTAAAACGTTTAGGAAAGTACAATGCTTCTATCCGTTTACACAGAGAAGTAACTGTTGATTTAGAATTTGAAGTTATTGCCCAAGCTTAGTAAATTATAATTCTTGTTAACAAAACGTTAATAAATTATAACTAAATATAAAACCACTCTATCTAGAGTGGTTTTTTTTTGTGGTATTTTTACTTGATATTATGCATGCATATTAATTAATAAAAACCAACATCACAATGAAAAAACTAAGTTTCACAATTACTTTCCTGTTATTTGCAGTCTTGAGTTTTGCTCAAGTTACTACATCTAACATTAAAGGTCTTATTTTAGAAGACACTGGCCAAACCTTATTTGGCGCAAATGTTGTTGCTGTACATCAACCAACTGGTACCAAGTACGGAGCGATAACAAATTTAGATGGACGTTACAATTTGCTAAACCTAAGAGTAGGTGGACCATATCAAGTAACTATAACCTATGTAGGATTTAAAGAACAAGTATTTAACGATGTGTATTTAACCTTAGGTAAAACAACCAATATTGATACCGTAATGGCTACAGATACCGAGTCTTTAGATGAGGTGATTATTACGACATCTTCTTCTGGAACTTTTAGTAGTGATAGAACAGGAGCAGAAACAAGTGTTGGAAGACGCGAATTAACATCGCTACCAACAATTTCTAGATCTGCATCCGATTTTACAAGATTAGAGCCTTCGGCTTCTGGTAACTCTTTTGGTGGTAGAAATGACCAATTTAATAACTTCACATTAGATGGTGCCGTTTTTAATAATCCTTTTGGATTAGATGCTGCAACGCCTGGCGGACAAACAGATTCGCAACCAATATCTTTAGATGCTATCGATCAAATTCAAGTGTCATTAGCCCCTTATGATGTTACTTTATCTGGCTTTACTGGTGCTGCTGTGAATGCAGTAACAAAAAGTGGATCGAATGAATTTCACGGTACCGTATATGGTTTTACTAGAAATGAAGACATGACCGGTGGAAAAATTAAAGGGGAAGATGTTGTTCAAGCAGATTTAGAACAACAACAATATGGTATTAGTATTGGCGGACCAATTGTAAAGAATAAATTATTCTTCTTTGCAAACTTTGAAAAAGATGAACGTTCCGATTTAGGTACCGCTGGTTTTGTTCCTAATACCGGAAGTGGTGCTATTAACGAAACTCGTGTTTTAGAATCCGATTTACTATTGGTTCAAAATGCTTTATTGGATATCGGATATAATCCAGGGAACTATGAAGGTTTCAATTATAAATCTAACTCTACAAAAGGGATTGTTAAATTAGATTGGAATATCAACGATAATAACCGTTTAGCGATTATTTATAATTTCTTAAATGCTTCGAAAGAAAAACCTGCACATCCCTCAGCTTTAGGTTTTAGAGGTCCGAGTACCAATACACTGCAATTTGAAAATGCAGGATATGAAATTAATAATAATATAAAATCGGTACAATTAGAGTTAAACTCCACGTTACCAGGAGATGTTACTAATAAGTTCCAAATGGGTTTCACTCATTTTGATGACTATAGAGATCCGCTTTCTACTCCAGCACCAACAGTAACTATTACAAAAGATGGTTCTAACTATATTATTGCAGGACATGAACCATTCTCTATTCACAATAAATTAGATCAAAAAGTTTTTCAGTTTTCTAATAATTTAAACTTTGTAAAAGGCGATCATACCTATACGGTTGGTTTTTCTTTCGAAAAATTTCAGTTTGATAATTCCTTTAACTTAGGAGCATACGGAGCACAAGGCGTTTTCTTTCCAACAACAACTATGGAAGACTTTCAAAGTTTTGCAGATTCCGGACAATTACAAGCTTTATTCAGTCAAGCAAATGCAGCGCATAATAGCTTAGAAGCAAATGGAGACGGTGTTGCTGGCGGATGGGCTTTAGCCGAAACTAATGTTGGGCAACTTGCTTTTTATGTACAAGACGAATGGAATGTAACCGATAATTTTAAATTAACTTATGGTTTGCGATTGGATAAACCATTGTTTTTCGATTCAGCAGAGAAAGCACAAGAAGTAATTGATAGAGCGTGTTGTTATGCACCAGGTATTGAATACCTAAATCCGAATACAGGCGAAGCTGTTTTTTTAGATAACACCCAAATGCCATCTAGTAAACTTTTATTCTCTCCAAGAGTAGGATTTAATTATGATGTTAAAGGAGATAATAGCTTTCAAGTACGTGGAGGAACAGGAATATTTACTGGTAGATTACCTTTTGTTTGGTTAGGGAACCAAATTGCAAATCCAGAAGTATTCTTTTATCAGGTAGTAGATCCAGATTTTAAATTTCCACAAGTATGGAGAACAAATATTGGAACCGATTACAGATTCGAAAATGGTATTGTAGCAACAGGAGATATTTCTTATACTAAAGATATTCATGGCGCACACGTACAAAATTGGGGAATTCGTGATCCTTCCGGAAACTTAAATGCTCCAGGAGATACCAGACCAATCTATACCTCAAGCGATGTTATTAATAACGCGTATGTATTTACAAATTCTGATAAAGGACGTATCTGGAATTTCACAGCTAAAGGACAAAAAACATTCGGTAATGGTTTATATACTAGTGTAGCGTATAACTATTTAAATGCGAAAGATGTAAACTCTATTGAAGCAGAAATTACAGGAGATGCTTTTGCTTTTAATCCTGTGGTTGGTAATGCAAATGATGACGTGTTATCTTATTCTAAATATGGAGATACGCATCGTTTTATTGGTGTTGCTAGTAAAAAGTTTACCTACGGAAAAGACAAATGGTCCACTACCATTTCTACCTTCTTTGAATATGCGCAAGGCGGACGATTTAACTACACCTATGGTGGAGATTTAAACGGAGATGGATCCAACTTAAATGATTTATTATATGTACCAACCAATTCCGAATTGCAACAAATGCAATTCTCTGGTGCCGGACAAGCAGAAGCTTATGAAGCTTTCATTCAACAAGATGATTATTTAAGTGATCGTCGTGGAGATTATGTAGAGCGTTACGGTGCTTTAGCGCCTTGGAGAGGACGTTGGGATCTTAAAATATTACAAGACTATAAATTTAAAGTAGCTGGAGACAAAACCAATAGCATACAATTAAGTGTCGATGTATTAAACGTAGGAAACTTAATTAGTAGTGATTGGGGACTGGTACAGCAACCAACATCTGTGCAACCAATAGGTGTAGATGTGGACGCTTCAGGTGTACCAACCTATACTTTTACTGGCGTGCAAGAAACTTTTTCTTATGACAGTAGTTTATTATCTAGATGGCAAGCACAATTTGGAGTTAGATACATTTTCTAGTCCGTACGTCACATATATTTTTTAAATTTGCGCTCCTTTTAAGGGGCGCATTTTTTTTAACGCAACTATTTAAAATTATTTTTAATGACATTTTTATCTAAACGCTTTCGCGGAAGTCAAGCCATGAAGCATCTATATTTTGTATTCCTTTGTATAGCTCTTGTGTCTTGCAAGAACCAAAATTCTAATGTTTCTAACACAACGGAAGCAGAAATAGAAACGACCCAAAAGTCCGCATTAATAGAAGCTTTTAAATACCAACCCAATGCCGACCCAATAATTAGTGTACATCGCGGTGGAAAAAGTATTGCCTTCTATCCAGAAAACGCCATAGAAACCATAGCGCATGTGTACCAAAGTATTCCGAATGCTATTTTTGAAATAGATGTCGCAAAAACAAAAGACAATCAATTGGTATTATTACATGATAATACGCTAGATAGAACTTCAACAGGAACCGGAAAGTTAACCGACTATACCTATTCCCAATTAGAAGATTTTCATTTAGAAGACGATTTTGGAAATGTAACGACTTTTAAAATCCCATTATTTAAAGACGTTTTAAAATGGGCAAAAAAGAATAATGTAGTACTAACGGTAGATATCAAACGTAGTGTTTCCGTAGAAACGGTTATAGACGCTATTAGAGCAGAAAAGGCAGAAGATGTTTGTCTTATTATCACTTATGATATGGAACAAGCGGAAAAGGCTTACAAAGCTGCTCCAGAGTTGTTGCTATCTGTTTCCGCTAGAAATGAAAAAGAATTAGATTGGTTATTGCATTCTAGTATTCCAACCGAAAACATGTTGGCATTTACAGGAACACGCTTATCTTCAGAGGTATTTTATAAAAAAGTACAATCGTATGGTATAAAAACCATTTTGGGTACTTTAGGAAACTTAGATAAGCAAGCAGCATCTAAAAAAGAGGCACCGTACAAAGTATGGCAAGAAATGGGAGTCGATGTTTTTGCAACCGATAGACCTTTTGCTGCAGCCAAAGCATTAGAAGTACATAAATAATAATATAGTTATCCTGCGAGGTTTTTAAAACCTTGTAGGTATTATAAATAATAATAAATAAAAATTCCCTTTTCTTCCTGTCGGCAGATAGGTTTAAGGGAATGATAATTAGACTTCCGTTTTCACGGAAGCAAAAAAAACTTTTTTTGATGAAGTATTCTAGACTTACGAAAGAGCAATTTGAAGAATTGCACCCAGAATTTATAAACTTTTTAGCAACACAAACCATTACAGCTGCAGAGTGGGACGAAATTAAAACCAGCAAACCAGAAGTTGCAGAACAGGAATTAGATGTGTTTAGTGATTTGGTTTGGGAAGGTGTTTTAAACAATGCGCAATTTATTGAACATATTTCGCCACAACAAATGCATTTGTTTTCTTTAGGAGACGATAAGATGCATGTAATTGCAGTACAAATTAAAAATGGCATTGATATTACTACTAAAGATGGTTTTAACTGGTTACGTGAAAACTTAATGGATGAAAATGTAGAGTTTTTACAAGCTAAAAAAGAATATTCCGAAGATAAGAATAAAGACAAGTTTACCCTTATTCAACAAGGTGGCGTAATCACCAAAGGAGAGTTGTATACTTATTTAAATAAATTGATTAATTAGGATTGGTAGTGTAGATTTTAGCGGTAGGTTTTATTTCAGTTATAAAATTATAATCCAGATATCCTTCTTGTAATTTTAATAAAACCTTATCTCCAACACGTAACTGATTCCAAAGATCAGGTTTTATTTCAAACCTTTTTTGAGATTCATTTATATTTATAAAAATCCAGTGCGTGTTATTCCTTTTTCCTCCTTTGCTTTTTCTGTCCATGGTATATAGAAATTCGGTTATTTCTGTTTTTGAATATTTTTTATTAAAAAAAACTAAAACTCGAAATAGTTAAAGAAGTAAAACCCAGTACAAATCCAAAAACAACAGCATATCTTCTTCCACTTTCACTAAATACAGAAGGTCTGAATTTGTGTAAAATAAACAATGCAAGTAAGCTGAAGCTAAATCCAATAAGTCCAAAAAATTTCCAAAAGCTAGATTCTTCAATAATGTTTTCTATGTTTCTCATTAAAAATATTATTCCAGTGAAAAATAGAGTCATTGAAATAGAACTCCATATTTTATCTTTAAACTTCGGTTTTTTTTCTCGAATGGTCTTGGAAGGAAAAAAATGAAATAGTATTTCTTCCGAATTTTTCACAAACCAAATAAGGTTAGATATTATTAATAAAAAGCCAGCTAAAGCAATAAATCGCAACCAAGATTTTTCATTAAAGACAGGAATAGTAATCAGTATTCCAATCAGTATTTGAATTAAATGGTTTCTTATTTCTTTTTTTTGTTGTGCGTTCATTTTTGCTTTTTATCCATTGTGTTTTGGATGGGTTTTTTATTCCACAAAACAAAACCAATGAGTCCAAGACTAATAACTGTCATTGCGATAACTCCAAATTTTAATCCAAGAGCAGAGTTTTCATAAAATATTCCATTAAATAGACCAAAGCCAAAAGAAATTAATCTTGTTGGTAAAAACGCCAAACTAACTAAAATTGCTAAATATTTTGGGTTAGAATATTTTGTCAATATGGAGTTGGTTAATGGAGAAATATGAATTTCTGAAATACCAAGTAACAATAAAGAGAATAAATATATACTTAGGTGTTGCTCTGTTGGTATTTCGGGGATTAAAAATAAAAGACCAAAAGAGAGTGCTCCGAATATAAAACCAATCATTAATTTGAAAAATGGAGAGCTATAAAACTTAGTCCATAAAATAATTGCTATTATACTAATAGGTAAAATAATAAAAGAGTTAATAGAATGCCATATGCTTTTCAAAATATCTGATGATAATACTTCGTGAAAATCTGTTGGTAAATATAAAGAACGAATATTTGAGATTTGATAAATATTCCAAAATAAAGCTATCATAATAAATAGGATAGATATATGTAAGATCCTTTTTTTTAATGGTACTTCCTTTCTTAAAGTAGCATGTGTTATATTCTCTTTGGAAAGCAATATGGGTATAAACGAGAATAACATGAATATTCCAGATATTATAAACCCAACATTATAACCATAGTTTTCTCCGAGATAGCCAATCAAAAGAATACCAAAAAAAGAACCTAGATTTATTGCTAAATGAAAAATAGTAAATGCTGCATCTAACAATTTGGTTTTACTTAAATATAATTTCCCAAAGTTTGATATAATATTTGGAGTGTATAATCCATTACCCAATGTGATTAAAAACAGTCCTATATACAGCCCGTTTGTTGAATAAATACAAAGGCTAAATGCGCCCAAGGCTTGAATAATAGCGCCAATAAGAATTGATTTCTTATTTCCAATAACTAAATCTCCAATTAGAGCACCAATGATTTGAGAAAACATAATTGAACCGGCAAACCAACCAATAATAGTTAAGGCTTGAGATCTATCCATTTCTAGGACTTCACCTGTCATATATAGAATAACTAATAATCTAAAACCATAAAAAGAGGCTCTTTCCAACATTCTGGATAAACAGTAGTAGAAAGTTTCTTTATTATGTTTTTGGTTTAGTATTCTATTCATTCATTTTATAGAGGTAATAAAAAATTAACAAAAAGTAGTATTACTCATATCTCAAAGACTCAATAGGATCCAATTTTGCAGCTTTAAGCGCAGGCATTAAACCGGAAACTACGGCAACTAAAAAGGCAATGGCAAATGCGCTAAACATAGCAAACCAAGGCGTTGTAAATTGAAAGTCTGCAAGAGTTGCAACTAGTAAACCAATAAATACTCCGAAGATAATTCCTAAAATACCACCTAATTGTCCAATGATTAAAGCTTCCATAAAAAACTGAAAAGCAATTGTTTTTCGTTTTGCACCTAATGCTTTACGAACACCAATTTCTCGTGTTCTTTCGGTTACCGAAACAAAAAGAATATTCATAAGCGCAATCGAAGATCCTAGAATGGTAATAATACTAATAATCCAAGCGGCATATTCTAAATAGATGGTTATTGATCCTATTTTATTAATTAAATCATCGCTACGTTCTAGTCCGAAATTATTTTCTTCCACCGGACTCAAACCACGAATGTTTCTAAAGGTAAGTATCGCTTGATCTTGTGCGCCTTCTAGCATTTCTTTATTTTCTACCATAATACTAATATCATAATTGATATTTGGTAGAGTGAAAATAGAACGAGCGTTTTGAATAGGTATAATCACACGCAAATCTTGGTTGTTTCCAAAAGTAGCACCTTTAGATTCTAGTGTACCAATTACAATAAATTTCACGCCTCTAACGCTAATGGTTTTACCAATTGGGTTTACGTTTTCAAACAAAGCTTTATTTAAATCGCTACCAATAATACAAAGGTTGCTATTGTTTTGTACATCAAAGAAATTGAGTTCTCTTCCTGCATCTAATTTTAAACCAGAATTTTGTATAAAATGCTCGTTGGCTCCAATAATAGTAACCTCCGGATCTGTTTTTTTGCTTTCGTATTTAACCTCAGCACCACGCGTTCCAGTAAAAGAAAGGGATGTTTTTGTACCAGGGAATTCATAATTCTCTTCAAATTGTTTTACGTTTCTATAGCTAATGATTGGGTTGACTTTTCGTTCTTCACCACGACCTCTGCGTTGGGTAGTAAACTCATAGCGTTGTAAGTTAAAAGTATTAGAACCCATAGAAGAAAAATCACTGGAAATGGTATTCTCTAGCGCAGAAACCGCACTTAAAATACCAACCAATGCGGTAATACCAATAGCGATGATTAAAACGGTTAAAATAGTACGTAGTAATTGACTTTTAATAGAATCGAAAGCAATATTTATATTTTCTCTAACTAATCCAAACATGGGTTGTGGTGGTTGTTTTTTAATAAGACTACTAAAACAGGATAAAGTTACTATAAATACTAAATAATCTTCAAAATAAATATGCTTTATATTAAAATTGGTTTACTATAATTATGATGCTCTTTAAAAATTATGATATTTTTGCGGGAGTAGAATTAATTTTAAAAAAAGATTCCCACTTTCGTGGGAAGTTAAACATGGCACAAAAACCAAGCATTCCTAAAGGTACCAGAGATTTTAATCCAGAGCAAGTAGCAAAACGTAATTATATTTTTAATGTAATTAAAACGAATTTTGAGCGATTCGGATTTCAACCTATTGAAACACCAAGTTTTGAAAATAGTGATACTTTAATGGGAAAGTATGGCGAAGAAGGCGATCGACTGATTTTTAAGATTTTGAATTCTGGGGATTATTTATCTAAAGTAGATGATGCACTTTATACCAGTAGGGATTCTACTAAAATAACTACTAGAATCTCAGAAAAAGCCCTTCGTTATGACCTTACCGTGCCTTTTGCAAGATACGTGGTGCAACACCAAAACGAAATAGAGTTTCCGTTTAAGCGTTACCAAATACAACCGGTTTGGCGTGCAGATAGACCTCAAAAAGGAAGATTTAGAGAGTTTTTTCAATGTGATGCAGATGTGGTTGGTTCTGCCTCTTTATTTCAAGAAATAGAATTTATACAATTATATGACGCTGTTTTTTCTGCTTTAAAACTAGAAGGTGTTACGATTAAAATTAATAACCGAAAAATACTTTCTGGTATTGCCGAAGTTATTGGTGCTAGCGATAAACTTATCGACTTTACGGTTGCTTTAGATAAGCTGGACAAAATAGGAGAGGAGAAAGTAAAAGAAGAAATGCTAGGTAAAGGTATTGCGCAAAGCGGCATAGATAAATTACAACCTTTGTTTACACTTTCGGGAGATTTTGAAAGTCAGATAGAAAGTTTAAAAGGAATTCTAAATACTTCCGAAGAAGGAATAAAAGGTATTGAAGAATTAGAGTTTATAAATAAAGGAATTACTGCTTTAGGTTTAACGACTGCCAAATTACAATTAGATGTTACTTTGGCGCGTGGTTTAAATTATTATACCGGAGCAATTTTTGAAGTATCTGCACCAGAAAACGTGAAAATGGGTTCTATTGGTGGTGGCGGACGCTATGACGATCTTACTGGAATTTTCGGACTGAAAGATGTGAGTGGTGTTGGTATTAGTTTTGGATTAGATAGAATTTATCTGGTTTTAGAGGAGCTAGGATTATTTCCGGAAACGGTGAGTAAATCGGTAGATATACTCTTTATCAATTTTGGGGATGATGAAGCTTTATTCTGCTTAAAAGCAATAAAAGAATTAAGAAATCAAGGTCTGAATGCCGAATTGTATCCAGATAAAATCACCAACGGAAAACACATGAAAAAGCAAATGAATCATGCCAATAAGCGTAGTATTCCTTTTGTGTGTTTGGTTGGTACGGAAGAAATGAATGCGAATACCTATACTTTGAAAAATATGGTTTCTGGAGATCAAGTAAAAGTTTCGTTAGAAGATTTAATATCTTATATAAAGACTGCTTCTTAATTACAGCATTAGGAAATAAATAAAATAAAAAACCCGAAACAGAACTGTTTCGGGTTTTTTAATGCCTAGTAAATACCTGAATTATCTTACAGATACTTTTTTAGAGATGTTTCCTAAATCTGTAGTTACCATTAAAATGTAATTTCCAGCACTTAAGTTGTTTGTTTGGATTACGGCTTGATCCACTGCGTTTATATTATTAAACACTGTTATTTGTTGTCCGGAAAGACTATAGATTTTTACCGATTTAATATTTTGATTCCCTATGTTTTTAATAGAAATACTTTTTATGTTGTTATAATAATGTAATTCCATAACCGAATTATCTGCAACCTCTTCTATCCCTAATTCTTGATCGTTTGCATTTCCATTACTATTTAAATTAGCGTCTTCTATATTGCTATTTGAAAACTTTAGTTCAAAACGAGTTAGGTATTCTCCAGCTGGTAACTCTATAGAAAAGCTTGACGTTTCTTTAATATTATAAAATATGTCTGTTTCTGTATCTAAAACACCTATTTGTAAGTCTTCAGGAACATTTGTTAATCCTTCAATAGATATGGTGTTGTTACCGTCTGCACTTGTGTGCAATCCTAGAGGTAGGGTAGTAGTAGCATCAATTTCATTTATACCTTGAATTAAAAACTTTCTATTTTCAATCATCCAGTACATATCATCTGCTAGATCTTGATAGTTTCCAGAATCATAACCTAAATCGATTCCAGCTGTAGTATTATCATCTACGGTTACTAATATTTGTCTGTGTATGTTTTCTGTAGTATAACCTAAACGAATTTTCATTCTGTTATCTTCATCCGAATTATTTTGAGAAAATAGAGTATTAGATACAAAAAGTAATGAAAGTGCTAGTAGGGATGCTTTAATAGTAAAGTTCTTCATAAGTAGGGTTTGTTAGAACTCATGGAGGGACTTGAGCGTTAATCTTGGTACAAATTTATAACGGAATTAAGTGTCCGGAAAAAAAATACTGTAACTAACTCAAAAATTCGATATACGGATTAAAGGTGCATTTATATAGGATTAACAACACGTTTTTGGATGGGAATAACTTGAAATAGATCTAAGAGACTTCTTTTTTTTGTTGTTTTGGGACTTTTCATCTTATGAATTAACTTAAAAGGTATCACATGAGTATGCCTAGTATTCTTGCTATTTAGAAAAATCATACTGCATAAAAAAATAAAACATATCGTTTTTGGTCTTTTTAATGTATAATAAATACGTAGATTATCTTACCGATACTTTTTTAGTCATTCTTCCAGCATCAGAAGTAAGTATTAAAATATAATTACCACTTTTTAGGTTGTATGTTTTAATTAATGGGTGGTCTACTGCGTTTATATTTTGAAACTGTTTTATTAATTGACCAGTTAAGCTATACACATAAACAGATTTTATATTTTGTTCTCCTATATTCTTAATAGAAATACTTTTTATTTTATTAATATAATTAAGCTCCATTTTTGCTTCTTCTGCAATAACTTCGTTTTCAAAATCTGTTTCTATACTTTCTCCTATAGTTTCTTCAGTAATTTCGTCGTCGTCATTAGTATTCTCATCAGACTCATTTAAGAATTTTAATTTAAAACGATTTAGATATTCACCAGCTATTAAATGAATAGAAACACTAGAAGTTTATTTTATGTTGTAATAGGTATTCGTTTCTGTATCTAAAAGTCCAATTTCTAAATCTTCAGGAACATTTGCCAAGCCTGCAATAGATATAGTATGATTACCAGTTGTACCTGTATGTAATCCTAAAGGTAGTGTAGTAGTAGCATCAATTTCATTAATACCTTGAATTACAAACTTTCTATTTTCAATCATCCAGTACATATCGTCTACATGATTTTCATAATTTTCAGAATCATAACCAAAATCAATTCCTGTTGTTGTGTTACTATCTACTGTTACTAATATTTGTCTGTGTATATTATTTGCAGAAGTAAATCCTAAACGGATCTTCATTCTATCGTCTCCATCAGAATTATTTTGACAGGTTACACTATTGGATATAAAAAGAAATAAAAATGCGAGTATAGATTCTTTAAATGAGGAGGTATTCATCAATATAGATTTTTAACTCGTAAAGGGATGCAGTATAATTAGAAAGTAAATTTAGGACCAAATCAAAGCTATAAAAAATAAAGACCATAACTAACTTATAAACTCGATATACCGATAAAAGGTGTGTTTTTTTAGGATTAACCGCATCATTTTGACATAATAGGGGGTTGAAATATAGATGTTTCCCTGTAGGATACTTGATGTTTCTATGGTTGTTTTGTGGCAGATTTAATCTGTTTTAAAAGAACTAGAGCTCGTATATATATATCTTTCTATCTATTTAAGGTGTATATAAGGTATAAAAAAACCCAAAACAATACGTTTTGGGTTTTAATAAAGTTTAGTTAAGGTTAATAGTAGATTTGGGGCCTATATTTATTTAACTAATACCTTTTTAGAAATTTCGCCAATTTCTGTTTTTAAGCGGATAATATACGTGCCAGCACTTAGATCTTTAGCTTTAAGTTCTATATAGTCTGTATGGATAATATCGTCATAACTATAAACTTCTTGTCCTACTATATTAATAATAGAAGCTTGGTCTATTTGAATATTTTTAGGGTTGTTGATAACCATGCTCTCTATATCGTTAGCAAAATATACATCCACATTATTTGTTTCTACTTCTTCTATACTTAAAGGTTGATCGGTGAAAGTAACTTCAAAACGCTCTAAATATTCACCAGCAGTTAGCTCAATAGAGTAATCACTATTTCTCAAGTTATGATATAGGTCTAGGGTTTTATCATGCAAGTATACTTGTAACTCTTCAGGGAAGTTAGTAAGTGCATCAATTTTAAAGGTATTAATGCCGGTTGCACTTATTTTTATTCCTAGCGGAAGAACGATAGACTCGTCAATAATATTCGTTCCTTGAATGATAAACTTTTCATCTTCTAGCATCCAGAACATATCATTCGCTTGGTCATCTTTATTTATAGCATCAAAACCAAAGTCTACTTGTTCTGTAGCCAATTCATCTCTAGTAACTAACAGTTGTCTTTTATAAGTATTTGAAGCGGTAAAGCTTAATCTCATTTTTAATCTGTCATCTACTTCACTATTTGTACTTTCTCTGTTGTTACCTTTGGTAGTTTTCGTTTGGCTACTTCTTATAAATACAGAAGAAGCACCTTCTTTTGTGAAAACTCGTTGGTTGTTATTAAAATGAATAGAACCAGTTGTATTACCAACCACAAAGAATCCTTGAGCAACTGGAATATATCTACCAGGTTCTTTTACACCAGTACCTCCAGAAGTATCTGTACCACCAGTAACATAATCATATTGAAGTGCAGGTGTACCACCAGATAGATTATAAATTGCGTATCCACCTTGATATTGGATTGTGTTGTGCGTACCACCTCCAAAATGTTCCCAATAATATATGGCACCAGTTGTATTTGTATTGTCTAAAATAAACGCATTCGAGTCTAATGAAGACGCATACGGATTACCAATTAAGTAGTCGTTACCAGCGTTTAGTGGAAGCGTAATATCTCCATTGTTAGGTTTTCCTTCCACGGTGTAGTTTTGTTCTAAACTTAAGTTTCCGCTAGTATCTGCAACACCTTTCATAGTAAATCCTTCACCAGGAAGTAAAGTTCCTGTATTTCTAATATGTTGCCAAGACGCATAATCTTGAGAAGTTCTGTTACTAAACTTCCAAATCCAATAATTAGCAATACCAATAGGAGTACCATTAGAACCATTATAACCAGATACAAAATTCATATTAACAGGAGCAAGAGGATTAGAACCATCTTTAAAGATGTTATCATTTAACGTGTAACTGTTATTATTAGATACGGTATTGCTAGCTCCAACAGGAGAAGACCAATAGTTATAGGTATAATAATCTTCTGTACCTTGTTGGTCTTTTTCAATAGTACCAGCACTAGTAACATTTAGATCACTATCTTCTGTTTGGATAAGTTGTGATTCTCCTTGTAAATCTATTTTTCCATCTAGATTTAGGTAATGCGAAACGGTTAAACCGTTACCGCTATCTGAAGCATTATCTCCGTTGACAGTAAGTTTGTTTGCATTTACAAATAAACCTAATACCGATCTGTTATCATTATTAGCACTAGGTAAGCTAGTGTTATTCATGGTTACATTATGATTTGTTACCACAATATTCCAATCTACAGTTTTGGTATTATCAACAATAGAAGCAGTTCCAGGAATGGTTTGCACATTTCCGTTTAACCAAGTAGCATTGGTATTCCAATCGCCATTTGCATTCGATCTATATGGAAGTGGAGCCGTTTGGTGATCTACGGTATTTAGGTTTCTTAAGTACCCTTGATTACCTTTACCAGACTCGTCTTCGGTATTTGTATACGTATAAATAGACATTGGATAGTAACCTGCTAGATCTGACCAAGGAATAGTTATTATGTCATTTTTTGTAACTGTTGTTGGCATCGCTTTACCGTCTACAAATGCACCATTGTCAACTATTTCTTGATTCATGATGTAGTGTAATTGTGTTTCCGTTAAAGCGGTATTCCAAATTCGTACTTCATCAATATTTCCTTTAAAATGCGCAGTTGGTGTATTTTTTGCTGCAGCACCAATATAAAAGTATTGATTAGTAGCGGTAGGGTTACTTAATGTAGCGGAAACATCTTCAATACCATCAATATATAGCGTTGCTGTACCAGAGCTATACACGACGGCAACTTGATGCCATTCGTTCTCAGGAATAACAACGGAAGACCTTACTCTTTCTGTTGATGCTCCGTTTTTCCAAGATACTTCAAATTTCCCTGAAGCATTAATTTTAAAGTCATATCCTTCTGAATAAAGGAAATCTCTTTTAGATAGGATAGAGGTATTGTTGGAGCCAGACTCTCTATTAATCCATGCAGAAATAGTAAATTCTGAAGCATTTAGATTTAGTTTGTCTTCCATATCAATAAAATCAACAGCACCATCAAAATATATAGAGCGTTCCACTATAACTTGCGGCGCATATCCAAAAGTGATATACTTTGTTCCATCAAAGTCATAGTCTGTTTCTAAGTTTGCACCATTTGCAGTCATTAATCTATATTTAGCTGTTGGGTCAAAAACAGGAGTATCTGAAATAAACATATAGTAACTACCAGGAGGAGTAATGTTTCTTACTGCAGCTTGAGGTATAGATATTTTTACGGAAGGAATATCTCCTCCATTTTCAACTACTTTCCATATACGTTGCATACCAGTAAAAGTTACGTTTGTCGTTAATGTACCAATACCAACACTCATATCTACAGAAATAGTGGAAGCAGCTAAGTTTAAATCTGTACCATTGTTACCCCAAACTAAAAACTCTTTATCATTTAAGTTTGTTGCATTATTAGCTTTATTTAAATTATTTGTGTCATAAATATCTGTTAATCCCATAGTAAGAATACCTTGTGTTCTACCTAAGCCATCTGTTGCATTATTCACACTTCTGGATTGTTTTTGGTTTAGGTCGGAATCATCATCACGACCAATTCCTGCAATGTCATAATTAAAACCAACACTTTCAGATTGATCCCAAATTAGAGAACCATTACTATCTACATAATCTTGCGTGGTACCATTAACACCTAAGGTAATTCCGTATTTAATACCTAAATACGATTGTATTCTGTTTCTTTCAACGGTTAAATCTGTATCTATTTTTCTATTAGAATATGTAATAACTTCTGCTATTCTTGCATTAGTAGTTGCTTCCCATCCTTCACTACGACCTAACCAATATCTGGAATTGTTTACATTTACAAAGGAAGGAATATCATTTTGATTGCTTTCAATATTATTCGCATTATAGTATAATTCTTGTTGTGTTACTGCGGGGTTATTTCTAGCATTAATGATCCCTACGTTGCTATATGAAGTGTTTGGGCCATCATTTACAGCATAACCATCACCAGCAATACTAGTAGTATAAGTGTCTAGTGAAAAACAGATAGATTCATTACTAACACGACCGGTAAAGTCACCAAAACCAATTCCTGTAGCATCTGTTGCATTTGTAGAAAAATCTGCATCTCCACAAAATACATCCATAAACCCGAAATCTTTGTTTATTGGTGTATCATCTGGAATAACTACAAGGAAGATTTCTTGTGTATACATACCAGAAGTACCTTCTAAAAACTGCGTTGAAGTATTATCAAAGGAGTAATCATCATCTAAAGAAAATGTAGAAAAAGTATTATCAAACTCTACAACAGGGTTAAAGTTTATATTTCTTGAAGTATTATCGTAGTACGTTGGTTCTTGTCCGGTAGTATTTACCGCTGCGTCAGAACCATTACCTTGATCTACCCAAAGGGCTACCGATTGTCCATCGGTATATCCTAAGCCATCTGTACTTTTAAGCCACAGTGCTAAATCGGAATTTACTCCACCAGGAGCAGTTGCTCCAGCACCTTGAATATTAAAAGTATATGGATTTTCATCACTGTCATCATTTTCAATTGTAACTGTAGCGGTTCTAGTTCCAAGTGCACTAGGATCGAAAGTAATATCAAAAGTTGTACTTCCGCCAGCTCCAATAGTAGCATTAGGAGTAGCAGTAACTGTAAAATCTGCTGCATTTGCTCCACCAATAACAATGTAAGGTGCCCCACCAGTTAAATTTAAATTAAGGGATCCACTATTTTGGATAGTGAAGGTATTTACTTGCGTTCCTCCAGAAACACTAGCACTTCCAAAATTGGTAGCATCCACCGGAGAAGGAGTTGTATCTCCATCAAGAATGGTAGTTGTGTTACCTTGCAGGTTTATTTCAGGCGCTATTGAGTATCCATTACCTTGAATTGTAAAAGTATATGGATCTTCATCGTTATCGTCATTTGCTATAGTAATTATTGCAGATCTTAGTCCAGCTGCACTAGGGTTAAAAGTAATTTCAAATGTAGTACTTCCGCCAGCAGAAATAGGTGTAGTAGGATTTGCATTTAGTGTGAAATCTCCAGGATGTAATCCAGAAATGACAACATACGGTGATGCATCCGTTAAATTTAGATTAATAGATCCTGTATTTTCAATGGTAAATGTATTGGTTTGCGAACCAAATAGTATACCAACAGTTCCGAAATCGGTATCATCGGCTGCAGCAGGTACGGTATCTCCGTCATTAATGTTTTGGCCATTACCTACAAGGTTTATTTCTGGTTGTAGAGAAGTTGTTATAATATTAACCGTGTAATCTTCAACTTCACCATAACTAAAAGTTTCACAAGAAGTTGGTATACCGTTATATTTTTGACTTACACGCATTCTGGTTGTTCCTGGTAAAGCAGAAAGAGGTATTGTGAAGGATCCAGTTTGTGGTGTTGTTGTATTTGGGCCTGCTGTAAAAACTTGTTCACCTGGATCTGTAAAATCGGTATCTTGGTTATAATCTATCCAAACAGAAAGTCCTTCGTTATATGCACCCCCAGTCCAAGTTGGAGTAACGGAGATTGTATATGCAGTATTCTGCATTAGGTCTGTACTAATTGCAGTAAAATCGGAATATCCTGTACTTGTTGTGCCAGCTCCTGAAGGATTATTGATTGTATTAAGTTGTACTCGCCCTATGTATTCATCATTTGTATTATTACCATTAGAATTGCAATAAGTCGGTGTCCCTCCGATTACTCCTTCAATAAGAATATCATCGTATACAGCCCATTCATCTGTTCGATTACATCTACCAACAAATCGAATAGCAGAGTTATTTGAAAAAGTGTGACTACCATTATTTATGGTGACACTAAAAGATTCTCGAGCATTAAAATAATCTGTACCTTTTCTAAACTGTCTTATTGTAGTCCAAGTAGAACCATTATAATATTGTAAATCATAACCATCTCCATTATCCTGACTGTTACTATTCACATTACAAAAAGAAATAGTAATATCGGTATATGGTGTAAAGTCATAATTGGGAGAAGTTACTCTTGCGCTAGTATCTGAATAAAAATCATAGTAGGTATAAAGAGCACCTTGATTAGTACAGCTATTAGCATTATTGTTTCTACCAGCGTAATAACCTCCGTCTATCCAACCTTCCAATCCGCCACCAAAGGTGTGATCAGCAATGGTAACTTGAGAGAATGTTTGCGTAGCAACAAGTAGGGATAAAAGCAAATATAGCTTACCTAATAAAGTAAAATTTTTCATAAGTAGTTAGATTTAGTTTGGGACTAAATAATTAATAGGACAAATATAGATGCAATCTCCATTAAAAGCAAATTTATTCGACGAAATGCATCTTTATGATGCGTTTTTTAGAGAAAATGTTAATTTTTTGAATTGGTTTCTACAGGAAGTACGTTTTATTTAAAACAAAAAAAAGCTGAATCTAATGATTCAGCTTTTTTATTTGTGTTTCATCTATTTTTTTTTACTTGATGATTTTTCGAATAACTGTTGAGTTTGTATTGTTGTCTCTGATTTTTACAAAATAGGTACCGTTAGATAGTTGCTCTAAATTAGATACATTGATTATGTTATTATTAGCTTGTTGGTTTTTTAAGCTATTAATGAGTCTTCCGCTAATATCATATAAATCTATATCTATATTGTTATTAGCTAAGCTATTTGGTAATTTAATGTTTATGCTATTGTTAAAAGGGTTTGGATAAATAGCAAGGTTTTCTAAAATATTTTCAGTTATACTTAAAGTTCCTATAACAATATTTACAGTATAGTCTTCTACTTCTCCAAAATCAAAAGAAATACATGGCGCATCAGGTGTTACAGCATCATCCATTAGTACTCGCATTCTAGTTGTTCCTGCTGTTAAACCAGAAGGTACAGTAAATTGCCCAGAAACACTTGCGTCTGAGCTTGCAGCATTTTGAAAAATTCTTTCGTCTGTTGTAAAATCACCATCTCTATTATAATCTATCCAAACAGCGTACCCTTCACTGTAAGTATTTCCTCTTGGCCATTCTGGCGTTATTGTAATCGTATATTGCGTATCTATTTCTAAATTTGTAGGTGTGTCTTGTGTAAAATCTGAATAACCAGTGTCATTAGTTCCGTTGGTAGAAGTTTTAGACCAAGAACCAATTTGTACTTGTTTAATATATTCATAGCTATCATCACTACTACTAATAACACAATATTCTATTTGAGTTGTGAAAATAGTAGAAGGTGAAAAAACAGAAGCAGGATTAGTACCACAAATAGAAGCTACTTGTACTTCGTATTCTACACCAACAGTTAATCCTGTAATCTCATACGTGGCACTAGTAAGTCCTGTAACTGTGGTCCAAGTAGAGCCACTAGTTGCTTTATACTGTAGATTGTAGCTATCTGCATCATCCGTCCATTCTATAGTTGCAGTTGTAGATCCAACAGTCGAAGCTGTTATTCCTGTTGGTACAGTATTACTTGGTACTAATAAAACATCAGCTAGCGAAATAGTTTGACCATCCCCAATAGTTTGATTTGTTAAAGTAACCGATTGGTAACAAGGAGATTCTATTAAAATATCATAAGTGCCAGCTTTAATAGGTCTGTAAAAATCTCCATGAGAAATATCTGTAACTGTATGAGAATTATATGCATCATGGCCAACAATAGTAATTGTCGCATCTAATGGATTATTGGTGTTAGCATCTAAAACAGCTCCTCTAAAACCATAAGTACCTTGTGTTAAAAAATCTACTAAGGCATCTCTGTTGTAGTACCAATAATCATCTAAACTACTTTCAGTTAAGATCTTTTGATCAGATAATTCAATAGTAATTTCTCTACATTGTTGATAGTAATTCATGTAATCTTGTCTTCCACCATAAACACGATACCATTCTGCACCATGCGTTACTCCAGGACTTTGTATGTAATCATGACCATGAGCTCCAGTTGAACCGTCCCAATCATCATCATCTGTCATGTAAGAAGATTTATAGCTATATGGTGCACCAGCTGTGCTACCGGAATTTGCATCTGTTTGCGCATGTGTAGCATATTCAACAGAGACATGTTCAAACCAATCTCCATCGGAATGCGTGTATTGCTCTGCATATGCATTATCAAAAGGATAATTCACCAATTCTGTACCTCCATGAAAATTAGCAGCTAATACAAAGTGATTTGCATCTGCTAATGCCATAAAAGCTAAAGTTTCTGTTTGGTATACTTCCCCATCATCATGTGCTCCAGCTACATTATCTGGATAGTTTCTATTTAAATCTATGTTGTTACCATTTCCTCTTCTTGCGTTAATCACAGAAGTGTTACTAGCACTATTATGGTATGTACCATCTGGATTTGCACTTGGGTTTATCCATATTTCTGCATTTTCTACTAAGTTTTTAATTCTCGCGTGATCTGCATGCGCAGGATTGCTATAAACAGTTAAAATATAATTGATTAGTGAAAGCATCATTGGGTAACCAGCAATTTCATCTCCATGCATAGAAGATGTAAGCATGATTTTTGGTTCTTGTTCATCTGTTGCTACATTATCCGAAATTTTCACAAATAATAATTCTTTGTCACCTTGTCCTGTAGCTCCAATACTTAATTTTTGAACTAAAGCAGGATAGTCATCTTCAAATTTTTGCATTTCAACTACGTATTCTGCATAGGTTGGGTAAGCATTAACAGGAAAAGTTAAAGCTGCTCTATTTGCAGTTCCACTTGTTAAAGGTCTTACATCATAAATAATATTATAATCTACTTCATTTTCTTCTTTGGGAACAGTAAAAGGAATGTTTTTAGTTTCAAAAATTCTAAACTGTTTTTCGTTAGCCCAAGCAAGAAGTGTTTTTGTTTGGGCATTATAATTAACAATTGAAAAATCTCTAGAATACATTTCTATTTCTTTAGTATCATTTACTTGAAAAGCGAAAGTTAATTCACCTTGTTTAGAAATATATTTCTCGGCTTTTTGTTTTTCAGAAATTTGTGCGTTTACTGAAATGGTTGTTGTTAGTAATAATACCAACATTAAAGTAAGTTTTTTCATCAGAATTATGGGGTTTATCAATTAATTCGGTGCTAATATATATAATTTTTCAATAAAGCATCCTTGAAATGCAAAAAAATCCGACAAAATGTAAATTTTAACACTTTTTTCATTTTTTAAAAATAGAAAAGCCAGCATGTTTATACTGGCTTTTGTTAGAAATGAAAAGGGTTTAATTCGTTTGTTTACAGTGGTTTTAGAATTGCTGTAGTCTTTTCTTTAAGGATATTAATCCGTTCTTTTGCGAAATTTTACAGTATCCGAAAATAAATAGTAGAGATACTCTTTTGGTATCTACAGATTTTCTACACCTATTTTTAACCCATATTGCAGCCGATGGCTTCAGTGATTTACTTCTTCACTACTTGTTTGGTTAACACTTTATTTTTATTGTCGTCTAAAAACTGAACGATATATAATCCCGTAGGAAAACTAGAAAGATCTATTTTTCCTGTATTTTCATTAAAAGTATACTTTCCAATGGTTTGCCCGATAGTATTATATAGGAGTGCTTCAGATATTTTTTTAGAAGCTTTGAAATGGATGTAATCTTCTGTTGGGTTTGGATACACAAATAATAGGTGTTCACTTTCTATAGCTTCTGTGCTTAATGTATTATCTGTAATTTCAACGTTTCTTGTTGTGCTATAATAGCCATTTGGGTACGTTGTAGATGTTGGTCCAAAAGAATAAGTAACGGTATATGTATCCACTAATGAATTGGATGCATCTATTTCTCCTGTATTAGCGTCTATAGTTAATCCTGCTGTGCTAGTAAATATTCCATTAGAAACTCCATCTATTGTTGGTGACGGGTCTGTATCTGTTACGTCATATGTGGCAGATCCATAATTAAAAACGGTAAAATCATTATAATGTATATCGATATAGTTTAGTACTACATTGGCATAATCAATAGCAAAAGGTTCTAGTGTGCTTCCTACATCTCTAACACGTCTATTTACTTCAGTCATAATACCATCTATGGTACCACCACCACCTAGACCATCACTTGTGGCAGGACCAGAACCATGACGTTCATTATTGTAATAAAAACCACTAAAGTAATTGCTGTTATTTGGTGCAGTATCATTACAACTGTCGCTTCCACCATAAAAGTTACTTGGCGTTGCTCGGTATCCATTCGTTCCATTTCTTCCACATTCTGGATAATTCTGACTTGCATAATAAGTACCTGGCGCATCGTGAAATAAGGCACCTAAACTGTTAGAGCCTCTAACTAATTCTTCTTGCGTAAAATTATTAATATTATCGGCAACAAGACTTGTTATGGAAGAACCAGTTACTGTATTTAAATGATTGGTAGTTGTATTTGTTAAATCACTACGTGAAATTCTATAACCAATTTCAATTCTAGGCACCGTATGGCTTTGACCATGTAAATCTATATAAAGACCTTTTTCCCAATTAGTATTTACAGAAGCACTAGCATCATCAATAAATTGGTGCCAAGCATTCCAGTAATATAGAGCTTGATTAGTATCGTTTGCATTGGTGTTACTACTACAAGTAGATTCATTAACTTCTCTATTTGGATCTAGTTTTATTCTATTTAAGTTATTTATTATAACATGTGCATATCCACCAGTTTGTTGAAAAATTTCATCTTGAATTGCTCTAATTAATATTGCCGTATTGTCATCAGGCTCATTAGTACCGCAGCTTCTATTTGGTAAGGAACCAGAAGTAATAGTTCCGCCATGAGGAGCTGAAATTATTATAGGTAAGTTACCATGTATGTATTCGATATAATTATTTCCACTACCATCAAATTCTGAAACTCCTGGGGCAAGTGGAATAGGAGGAGCAGGATCTTCAACAGCAAAATTTATTGTTTCTGTTATTTCTGTATTTGTACCACTAGTGCTAAAATTACCATCAAAGTTTACAACCGATACGCCATCTACAGTAATAGACATGTTTCCATTACCATTCCAACCATCTCCATAGGTATCATATACTATTACATAATAACCAGTTCCTTCTGGGGAGTTTGCATTATTTGTTAAACCAGAATATGTTTCTGAAGTGTTATACGGATTTGCAGCAACTCCGGAACCATCATAGCCATTATCAATTATTGGAGTTAGAAGTGTGTCATCTCCAGTTGCTAATGTGCCATTGGAGTTGTATAGCTCTACTTTGTTTTCTGTGGACCATTGTGGCCAATCTACCGTTATAACAACATCGGATGTTTGTGCTTGTATAGCTATTGTTGCGTACAAGAATAAGCTAAGAAATAGTAAACTTCTTTTCATGATTTGGAGTTTTTAATTTGGAGTAAAATTATTATATTTTATCTCGCTCACGAATATATACTAAATTTTATAAAAACATCTTTAAAGCGCAATAAAAACCGATGAAAAGCATAAATAAGACTGTTTAGCGAGGAAGAAGTACTTCTGTGAATAATCCTTTTTTCATGTAATCTATAAGATAGACTTTATAGAAGTGCTTTCATTTTAGTCCTCAAAATCTTCTGTACATCTAAATTATCCTTTTGCGGAATCAAAAAGTTTTCTAAATCATCAGGAGTATTAACCTGTTCCGATTTATCTAGAAATCCGTAGCCCAAATACACATTGTTTTTAATGAGTACAAAAGCTTCCTCTTGGCTATTTCGTCCTTTTTGTTTGAGCACTAAATCTTGTTTGCTTTCCATAGTATGGGTAATTGCTGCTAGTACACGTGTATTATAATCGCTTACCGTTTCATTGCCGCAACAAACCCCTTTACATGTGGTTATTTTATAATGCGAACATTGGGCAACAGCTTCTTGTAAGTGACAAAATTTCGGACATAATTCAAACTCTGTACACATTTTTTCTAGGTACTGTCGGCAATCAGCAATTGTAGAAAAGGTTTGCAATGCATTAGGTGTGGCTTTTAATGTATTGTAGGCTAAATGTTTTATTCCTTTTCTATCTTCATAACTAAAAATAGCATACGCTTTTGGTGCGCGTTTAGAAACCACATTAAACTCTGGATAATGTTGTTTAATGGCAGCATCTTCCATTAGGAAAGCGATAAGTTCACTACCTGATAATTCAAAGTCAATATCTGAAGTTTCCCTGCATAGATCTAAAGATTTCTGTGTTTTACTGTAAAAGTGACTTAAAACTCGTTTTTTAATGTTTTTCGCTTTTCCGATGTAAAGGATAGTACCTTTCTTATTTTTAAAGTAATAAATACCTGCTTTATCGGATAGGTTATTAAACACGGAAGTCGGTAAATGTGAAGGTAGTGTCGCTTCTTTAGACGTTTTCTTTAAGAATTCATTAAAAACCGTTTCTGCTCCTTCTTTTTGCAATAGCATTTCAAACAAAACAACCGTTGCTTCTGCATCACCTCTAGCGCGGTGTCTGCCAACAATATCAATATGCAATGCTGCGCAAAGTTTTCCTAAGCTATACGATTTATGTCCCGGAATTAGCTTTCGTGACAAACGAATAGTACATAGTTTCTTTCGGTTGAAATCCATACCTAAATCCTTGAATTCATTGCGTATCACATTATAATCAAAGTTGACATTATGCGCGACAAAAGTCGTATCTTCGGTAATAGCCAACACATCGTCTGCGATTTCCGAAAAAGTAGGCGCATTAGCAACCATCGCATTATCGATTCCGGTTAACGAAGTGATATATACTGGGATAATTACTTCCGGATTAACAAGGGATGTAAATTCATCTACAATTTGTTTTCCATCGTATTTAAAAATGGAAATCTCTGTAATTCGGTTACTAGTTCCACTAGTTTCCACATCAATAATGGTATATGTCATCTTATAATTCGTTCTAAAGCTTTTAATTCTACGCCCAATTCCGTAAACATACCAAGAATACTACTAATTTTTAGTTCTTCTTCGGTGTATTCTTGGGTGTTAATACTACAAGTAAATTCCCAAAGTTCTAAAACTTCATTAATTGGCACACTGTAATCGTTGTATACTTTATTGTCTGACATGAGTAACAAAGAACCATTCAAATCAATATTATTATACACCCGTTTATACACCATACCATCATTTAAGGTGATTAAAACATAGGTTTTACCCGTTTTAATATCGCTTCTATTTTCTACAAAACGCCCAATAACAAAAGCGCCATCTTTCATTGGGAGCATCGAATCTCCTTTTATAGGAAAGGCACGATGTTTTCCTGTTGGTAAAAAAGGTAGTTTTATTTTTTGAAGTTGCTCAATATATTCCGGATCGTCATATCCTGCCAAATATCCTGCGGAAGCTTTTACAGGAACAATTTCAATTAGATTTTCATTGTCGCTATCTACAGTAATAGGAAATAAAACACGCTGGTTTCCTAATTCGATAAACGAAGTGTCTTTTGCTTTCGTTAAATCATTTCGAAGTAAAATATCTATAGGAAGTTTAAAATAATCCGACAACTGAATGAGCATTTCAATAGTAGGCGCAGAGCGACCTTCTTCGTAAGAACTTATACGTGATCGGGTTACCTGTAAATCTTCCGCAAGCACTTCTTGCGTAACTCCTTTTAAGCTTCTTAAATGACGAATGTTTTTAGATATAAATTTCATAATGCTACAAATATAAGCAATAATTGCTTACAAATGTAGCTAGCTTTGTAGTATGAGAAAAAATATTTTGCATCTGGATTTAGATACGTTTTTTGTGTCTTGTGAACGCTTGATTGATAGTCGGTTACAGAAAAGGCCATTACTCGTTGGAGGCACAGGAGATAGAGGTGTTGTGGCTGCTTGTAGCTATGAAACGAGACGTTTTGGTGTACATTCTGGTATGGCAATGAAGGTGGCAAGACGTTTATGTCCGGAAGCAGTGGTTATTCGCGGCAATGCTTCCATTTATACCAAACAATCGCATCTGGTGACCGAAATTATTAAAGAGAAAGTTCCCCTTTTTGAAAAGGCGAGTATCGATGAGTTTTATGCCGATTTGAGCGGTATGGACACCTTTTTTGGGAGTTATAAATATGCTTCGGAATTGAGAGCAACTATCATTCGAGAAACCGGTTTACCTATTTCTTTCGGATTATCGACAAATAAAATGGTGTCTAAAGTGGCGACAGGGGAAGCGAAACCGAATAACCAATTGCAAATAGATCCTGGTTTTGAAAAATCGTTTTTAGCACCTTTATCGATTAAGAAAATACCTTCGGTTGGAACGAAAACCTATCAGATTTTAAGAAACCTAGGAATAGATACCGTTCGTATGGTACAACAAATGCCAGTAGAAATGCTAGTTAGCGCCTTGGGAGTAAATGGTAGAACGATTTGGAGACGTGCCAATGGCATCGATAATCCGCCATTAATTCCTTTTCATGAACGGAAATCTATTTCTACAGAACGCACGTTTACCAAAGACACCATTGATGTAGCTAAATTACGAACGACCGTTTTTGCCATGGCCGAAAATCTAGCCTATCAATTGCGAAAAGGCGAAAAGCTAACCGCTTGCATTAGTGTGAAGATTCGCTATTCCGATTTTAATACCTATACCAAACAGCATAAAATTCCGTATACCAGTGCAGACCATGTGCTTATTCCTAAGATTTTAGAACTCTTTGATCAGCTGTATCAACGTCGATTATTAATACGATTAGTCGGTGTAAAGTTCACGCATATTGTAAGTGGGAATTATCAAATTAACCTTTTTGATGATACCGAAGAAATGCTGCGTTTGTATCATGCTATGGATACCATAAGAGGAAAATATGGCGAATTAAGTATACAAAAAGCAGGATCGATAGGCGCAAAAACGATAGGGCGTTTTAATAATCCCTTTAATGGAGAACCACCAATTGTTTTAGCACATAGAAAACTATAATGTATTTAAATTGTCATAGCTATTATTCTTTGCGTTTTGGTACCTTTTCGGAAGTGGCTTTATTAGCATTAGCGAAAGAAAATGGGATCCAAACCCTTGCGTTAACCGATATTAATAATACTTCGGCATGTCTAAATTTTGTCCAAAAAGCGAAAGAATATGCTATCAAACCTGTTGTTGGTATCGATTTTAGAAATGGCGCAGCACAGCAGTTTGTAGGATTAGCAAAAAATAATGCCGGTTTTCAGGAATTGAATACTTTTTTATCCCAGCATAGCCATAGTAAAACGAAAATCCCTAATGTTGCGCCAAGCTTTGAAAATGCTTTTGTTATTTATCCGTTTGAACAGGTTTTGCAACAGGAAAAGACTGTTTTTCATACGAATGAATTTATTGGTATTTCTGCGGAAGAACTTCGGAAGCTTCCTTTTTCTAATTATAAAGATTTTAAAAAGAAGCTAGTCGTTCATCAACAGGTGACCATTAGAAGCCAACGCGATTTTAATGCCCATCGCTTGTTGCGAGCAATTGATAATAACATCTTATTAAGTAAGCTTCAAAAAACGGAAGAATGCCGGGAAACGGATGTGATGTTGTCTTTAGAAAAGCTGAAAAATGCGTTTGCAGATTTTCCGTTTATTATAGAAAATACAGCACAGCTTTTAGATGCTTGCTCTATTGAATTTTACTTCGGAAAAGATAGAACTCCACAAAATAAAAGTGTGTATTTAGAGACTAAGGAAGCAGATTATGAGATGCTAGAAACCTTGTGTGCTACTAAATTACATAGTAGGTATTCGAATCCCGATGAAAAAGTAATCCAACGGTTAGCCACCGAATTGAAAACCATTAAGGACTTGGATTTTGTATCCTACTTTTTAATTAATTATGATATTATTAGCTATTCCAAAAGCAGGGAGTATATCCACGTTGGAAGAGGAAGTGGTGCCAATAGTATTGTTGCTTATATTATAGGAATTACCGATGTAGATCCTATAGAATTAGACTTGTATTTTGAACGTTTTATCAATCCGTTTCGCGCATCACCACCAGATTTTGATATTGATTTCTCATGGAAAGATCGCGAAGATATTACTAGTTATATTTTTAAGCGCTTTAAAAATGTGGCGTTATTAGCAGTCTATAATACGTTTAAATACAAAGCGGTTGTTCGGGAATTAGGAAAAGTCTTCGGCTTGCCAAAAGAGGAAATTGATAAATTGAGTAGCGGACGATTTTCTAAAGATACTCTAGATGAAATTTCCGCTTTAGTTTTAAAATATGGGGATTTAATTAAAGGTTTTCCAAATTATATAAGTGTGCATTCTTGCGGTATTCTAATACTGGACAAACCGATTCATTATTATTCGGCAACAGACATGCCACCAAAAGGATTTTCAACGGTACAATTTGATATGATGATTGCCGAAGATGTTGGTGTTTTTAAGTTTGATATTTTAGGGCAACGCGGACTAGCAAAAATTAAAGAAGCTATAGGAATTATAAGATACAACCAACCAGAATTACCGCCAATTGATATTACCCAAGTCGAGAAATTTAAAAGAGACCCGAAGATTAATCATTTGCTTAAAAGCGGAAAAGCCATTGGTGCGTATTATGTAGAATCGCCAGCCATGCGCGGATTGATGCAAAAGCTACAAACGCAAGATTATTTAGGATTGGTAGCAGCAAGTTCTATTATTAGACCAGGCGTTTCTGGATCTGGAATGAAACAGGAATTTATTGTGAGGCAACGGCATCCTGAAAAACGCAAAGAAGCCAACCCGATGTTGCTTCAGATTATGCCAGAAACCTACGGAATTATGGTATATCAAGAAGATGTTTTAAAAGTGGCGAATCAGTTTGCAGGATTAACTTTAGGGGAAGCAGATGTGTTAAGAAGAGGAATGAGTGGGAAGTATCGATCGAAATCGGAATTTGTAGCAGTCGAAGAAAAATTCATCTCTAATTGTAAAGCTAGAGGCTATACAGACGAATTAACGTTGGAAGTCTGGAATCAAATTAAAAGCTTTGCAGGCTATGCGTTTGCAAAAGGACATTCGGCTTCCTACGCTGTGGAAAGCTATCAGAGCTTGTATTTAAAATGCTATTTTCCTTTAGAATTTATGGTGGCTGTTTTAAATAATGGTGGCGGATTTTATAGCGCAGAACATTATATCCATGAAACGAAAATGTGTGGCGGAATAATTAATCCGCCTTGCGTAAATACCAGCGATCATCCAACAATTATAAAAGGAAAAACTATTTATTTGGGTTTTGGCTATTTAAAAAGTGTAGAGACTTTAGTGGTGCAAAGAATATTAAGTGAAAGACAGCTTTATGGTGTGTTTAAATCTTTGGACGATTTTATAGATAGAGTCACTATTAGTATAGAACAGCTAACAATTTTGATTCGGATTGATGCCTTTCGATTTACAAAACTATCTAAGATTGCATTGTTGTGGCAAGCTATTTTTAAACTGCGTGTTTCTAAAACTAAAACTACACAAGCAAAATTATTTAAAACAGAACATAAACAGTTTGATTTACCAACCATTACTACCTCTTTTGTAGAAGAAGCGTATGATCAAATGGAATTATTAGGCTTTCCGTTGTGTGATTATTTTGATTTAATAGACGAGCCTTTAAACGAAAGTATTCTTGTAAAAGATTTAAATAAAAATAGTAATAAATCGGTTTTACTCTATGGTGTTTTAGTGCATACCAGATTTCATAAAGCTTCTAACGGAAAATTATTGCGGTTTTGCACCTTTACAGATCAGGAAGGAAATTATTTTGATACGGTACATTTTACCAAAGTGGTAGAGAAATATCCCATTCATGGTTTAGGAGTGTATGCATGTTACGGAAAAGCAACCGCTTCTTTTGATTTTTGTAGTCTAGATATTATTTGGTCTAGAAAATTAGCTTTAAAACCAGATCCAAGAGGAAAATAATTTTAAAATCTTACCTTTTTTATCGTGAAGCGCTCCTTTTTTGCATGTAAAATTCGTGTTGTTGGAATATGAAACGCTATTTTTCTTCTTTTACATTCTGCAGATATCTATGTGTATTAGCTGGTAAAAGGCTTTAATTTTTCAGGAATCCCTTTCGTATAGGCATAAAAAAAACGGCCTAGAGTTATCTAAACCGTTTAATAATAAAACGTTACGTTTTGTAGCGAGAACGAGATTTGAACTCGTGACCTCTGGGTTATGAATCCAACGCTCTAACCAACTGAGCTACCTCGCCATAATTTGAGTTTGCAAATATATAAACAATTCTTAAGCACGCAAACAAACAAAATAAAATATTTTAAAAATTTATTTTAGAACTTTATAATTAAATGTATATATTGAACAAAATATTATTTATTTCTATGGACGACAAAGTTAAATACGAATTAGAATTCCCTATACATGCATCACCGCAATTATTATATCAATATATATCTACGCCTTCTGGTTTATCAGAATGGTATGCCGAAAATGTAAATTCACGTGGAGAATTTTTTAAATTTATTTGGGATGGTTCAGAAGAAGAAGCCAAACTACTAAGTAAAAAGAGTGGAGAACGCATCAAATTTAAATGGTTAGATGATGAAGATAGTTCTACTTATTTTGAAATTAGAATCCAAGTAGACGAAATCACTAAAGATGTTTCTATCATGATTACCGATTTTGCAGATGAAGATGAGGTAGAAGAATCCAAAATGCTTTGGGAAAATCAAATTTCAGATTTAAAGCAAGTATTAGGTTCTGCTTAAAAAAGAATACGATTATTAAACTTATATTTGTCCCGAATTAATTTTCGGGACTTTTTTATGATAAATTTTAATGGAAATATTACTGACGAAACAAATATAATTTCGTTTAACAATAGAGGTTTTAATTATGGTGACGCTATATTTGAAACCATAAAATGCTCACACGGTAAACTATTGTTTTTTGAAGATCACTACTTTAGACTAATGGCTTCTATGCGTATTATGCGTATGGAAATACCAATGCACTTTAGTATGGAATTTCTAGAAGAACAAATTTTAGAAACCTTAAAAGCAAATCATCTGTCGGATGTATCTGCAAGAGTGAAATTTATGGTGAATAGAGTAGCAGGAGGTTTGTATTTACCACAAAATAACGATGTGGACTATGTAATAAGTACCGCAAAATTAGATGCCGATTTTTATCTTATTAATTCAGATAAATATGAGGTAGACTTATTTAAAGATTATTATGTATCTCCAAGTTTACTATCTACACTAAAGACAAATAATAAGGCGTTACACGTAGTAGGAAGTATTTATGGAAACGAAAATAACTTAGACAACTGTTTACTGCTAAATACGAATAAGAGCGTTGTAGAAGCTTTAAATGGAAATATTTTTTTAGTAAAAGGAAAAATAATTAAAACACCACCTTTAACAGATGGTTGTTTAAAAGGAATTATGCGTAAGCAAATTATGGAAGTCATTGCACTAATACCAGAATTGACTTTAGAGGAAGCTTCTATTTCTCCTTTTGAATTACAAAAGGCAGACGAATTATTTATAACCAATGTTATCACAGGAATACAGTCTATAACCAAATACAGAAAAAAAGCCTTTGCTCATACTATAGCGGAAGATTTAATTAAAAAACTAAATGTAAAAATTAGATTATCTAATTAAAACTTGGGTTTTCTGGTGCATTAGACCAAATGCTATACTCGCCACCAAATTCTAGCATTTTTTCTCTCCAAAAAGCTTCACAGTTTTTTTCGATGATTTCTTTTTTATAGCTATTTTCTGTAACTACCCAAGAATTTAATTTTAGTTCTTCGTCTAGTTGGTTGGCTTGCCAGCCAGAATATCCTAAAAAGAAACGGATATGCTTTTCATTTAATTTTTTATTGGCAATAAGTTCTGCTACTTTACTAAAATCTCCTCCCCAAAAAATACCTAAAGATATTTCTATACTATCTGGTATTAGTTCTGGTACTTTATGAATGAAATAGAGATTGTCTTGTTCTACTGGTCCGCCATTATATACTTTAAAATCTGCTTCGATTTCTGGGATGAGGTCTTGTATGGTGTACTCTAAAGGCTTGTTTAAAATAAAACCAATGGAGCCGTCTGTATTGTGATCTGCTAGTAAAACAATAGATCTATTAAAGGACATATCTCCAATAATAGATGGTTCTGCGATGAGTAAATCACCTTTTTTTGGTTTGGTTGAAATCATAAAGATTTATTTTGTCTATTTAAATCTAATAAATTTTTATTAATTAACCAATATTTATTGGGTTTAACATAAAAAAAAGCCTTCTTAAGTAAGAAGGCTTTTTTAAAATATTCTAAAAAAAGAATTAGTTTACAGCGCTAGATAAATCTGAACCTGCTTTAAACTTAACAACGTTTTTAGCTTTAATTTTTATAGTAGCTCCTGTTTGAGGGTTTCTTCCATCTCTTGCAGCTCTTTTAGATACTGACCAAGAACCAAATCCTACTAAAGAAACTCTGTTTCCTTTTTGTAAAGCACCTTCAATTTCTATTAACGCACATTCTAAAGCTTTCTTTGAAGCTGCTTTAGTAATTCCTGCGTGTTCTGCCATTGCATCGATTAAATCTGTTTTGTTCATAATTTTAATTTTAAGTATTAATAAATTGTTGGTTAAACATTATTGTTATATCCTCTACAAAATTATACGGAAATTCAAACCACGCAAGTAATAGCAAGGGAAATACGCTTTTTTGTTAATAACTTATGCGTTTTGTTAATAAAGCTGGTGGATTTTATCGAATTTTTAACAAGTCAACAAGCATAAGGCTTTACAGCATTTTTGCGTTTTCATCAAAATTATAACCGTTTAAAAGGGAGTTTGCATCCATTTTTCGTTTTCCAGGAAGCTTAATTTCTTTTATAATTAAGTAACCTTCTTGAACAGAAACCTTTATCTCTTTTTTGGTTGTTATTACTTTTCCTATTTCTAAATCATGTGCTTCTACTTCTTTTTTGGCAGCATAAATCTTAATATCTAAGGTCTCTTCCTTATTTTGTAAAATACACCAAGCAGCAGGGTACGGACTCAATCCTCTTACCTTATTATATATATTGTCTAAAGTGTCATTAAAATCGATCTTACAATTATCTTTATTTAGTTTGTATGCCGTTTTCATTTCTGCATTTTCTGGCTGTGGTGTTGTTTCCACATCGCCTTCTGCTATAAGACCAACAGTTTTTAAAACGAGATTACTTCCTAAGCACATTAATTTATCGTGTAGGCTTCCAGCATTTTCGTTTGCTTCAATGGTAACTTCCTCTTGAAGAATCATTGCACCAGTATCTATTTTTTCGTCTATAAAAAAAGTAGAGACACCTGTTTTTGCTTCCCCATTTATAACCGCCCAGTTTATTGGCGCCGCACCACGATAGTTAGGTAGTAAAGAAGCATGTAAATTAAAAGTACCATATGCTGGCATTTGCCAAACTACTTTTGGTAACATTCTAAAAGCAACTACTATTTGTAAATTAGCCTTTAATGCTGCTAATTCTTCGGTAAAGCTTTCTGCTTTTAAATTGGTGGGTTGCATAATATGTAAACCTTGCGATTTGGCATATTCTTTTACTGCAGATTCATTCAGTTTTCTACCACGTCCAGCAGGTTTGTCTGGCGCCGTAATTACACCAACAATATTGTACTTGTTTTCTACTAATGTTTGTAAAGTGGCAACAGCAAAATCTGGAGTTCCCATAAATACGATTCTTAAATCTCTCATTATAAATGTGCTAATTTGTAGGTGTTCGTTTTTGTAATAGTAATAATATGATGCTCTAATAATAATTGGAGCATGTTATTCATTTCTTTTTCAGAAAATGGTAATTCTTTTAAAATTGCTCTAGAAGATAAATCCCCGCTTTCTAATAAGCTAATGATTGCGTTTTTAACGGATTTTATTTCTTTTACTTCCGGTTTTTTCTTGGTAATACAGACAGAGCAAATACCGCAAGGTTTTAAATCTTTTTCCCCAAAATAGGAGAGTAGTTGTATGCTTTTACAAAGATCTTCTTTTTTAACATAGCTTAAAATAGCAGCGACTTGTTCTTGCTTTAATTCGTTTTGTTGTTTTAAAACATTTGCAATTACATTAATCGTTTTATCGTCTTCTCTAGGTTCTAGAAAAGTAATTTCGGCATCCGTTTTAGAAGTGTTTAGCGTGATTATTTCATCTTTTTCTAATTGTGCTAAAACTTTTATTACAATGTTTTCATTTACCGAAGCTTTATCTGCAATTAAGGTTGTATTTAATTTTATTTCTTGATCAAAAATGCCACCGTAAGTTCTTAAAATGGATTTTACAACAAGACTTAAATGATTGTTATGTTGTAAATAAGCAAATAAACTATTGTTACTTATAATAAACTGTACTTGCGTTTGTCTATTAAATTGTTTGGATAAACTAATGACACTAGTTCTATCTAAAAACTGAATAGCATTATAGCATAAAATGGTATTGAATGTATAGGTTTTACAAAACTGATTAAAATTAAATTGATGGGTGGTATCTACGCCTTCACCATAGGATATTTGAAAGTAGCTACAGAGTTTTCGATATACTACTTTTACAAAATCTATGGTAGGTAATCCGTCTAAAAATTGCTTTTTCACTAAAGTTTCATCGCTATTATTTTTTAGAATAACGGCAAATGCTTTTTTACCATTTCTTCCGGCACGACCAGCTTCTTGAAAATAACTTTCTATGCTTTCTGGTAAGTTTAGATGAATAACGGTTTTTACATCCGGTTTGTCAATTCCCATACCAAAAGCATTGGTAGCAACCATTACTTGGTTTTTGTTTTGTAACCAGTCGTTTAGGTGTTTGTCTTTCTCGTTATTACTTAGTCCGCCATGATAATACGTAGCGGTTATGTTTTGTTTGGCTAGCATATTACAAATCTCTACGGTAGATTTTCTATTTCTAACGTAAATGATGGAAGGCGCATTCTGTTTTTTTAAAATGCTTTCCATTTTGTAATATTTATCATCTTCATGAAAAACCATATAGGCTACATTTGGTCTTGCAAAAGATTGTTTAAATATTTTAGGATTTATAAAATCGAGTTCTTTTATAATATCATCTACCACCAAAGGTGTTGCAGATGCGGTAAGTCCGATACAATTTGCACTAGGCTTTATTTGTCGTAATAATTCTATGTTTTTGTAGGATGGTCTAAAATCATTTCCCCATTGTGAGATGCAATGTGCTTCATCAATAGCAATAAGGTTTACATTCATTTGCTTTATTCGGTCTTGAACTAACTCTTGTTGTAGACGTTCTGGAGAAAGATAGAGAAATTTATAATTACCATAAATGCAATTGTCTAGAAGCGCATCTAGTTCTTTATAATGTATTCCGCTAGTAAGCGCAATAGCTTTAATACCCTTATCTGTGAGCGTTTTTACTTGGTCTTTCATTAAGGCAACCAAAGGTGAAACGACAATACAGATACCATCTTTTGCAAGTGCAGGAATTTGAAAACATAAAGATTTTCCTCCTCCAGTTGGCATTAGTGCCATAACATCTTCTCCTGCTATTACCGCATTTATAATGTCTTCTTGAAAAGGTCGGAAACTGGTAAAGTTCCAATAACGTTCTAATATGTTTATCGCATTTTGCATTACAATGCTTTTACCACATTTAATATAAAGTCGGCTCTACTTTCTATAGAACCAAACGGTACATCTACTAAACTATACTCATAGGTTTTGTATGTGTTTAATAAATGTTTGTGAATTTCTATTGCTTGTTCAAAATTTTCGTAGCGTTCGCTATCACTACTAAATATTTCCTGCCAAGGCGCTAAAATAAAAACATGATCGTACATATTGTCTTTACAAGCGTTTCTAAAGTCTTCGGGATAATCATCCCCAATAAAATCCATATATGCCAAGACGTCAGGGATTCCTCTATCTAAAAAAATAAAGTCTTCCTCAAAAGCATTAGCTTCTTCAAATTGTTTTTTTCTTCCTTTTAAAAGTAATTCACTAAATAAAAGAGGTTCTGTTAAAAACAGTTGCTCAATGCCATCTTCACGCGCTTTTAAGGTGATTTGTCTAGATATTTCTTCGATACAATTATAGCCTCGTTTAATAAGCTCATTAATTATAGAAGTCTTTCCCGTTCCTGGTCCTCCAGTTATGATAATTTTTTTTGTATTCAAGTTTGGCAAGGTTTTGGGTGTAAAAATCGGAATTTAAATTTTAAATAAAGAACTCCTTTACACTTTTTTCGATTGGTTGTGAAATGCTGTTTGCTGTGTGCGCTTTGTCTTTTATCATTCTGTAGCTATGGAATGCATTTTAAAAAGGCATATATGTTTCAAAAACATCCTTTTTCAATTTACCCAAAAAATGTGAAGCGCATTCAAAAAATGTAAAGGAAACCGTATCTTTACCACATATTTTTTTAATCATGAGCGAAAAACAAAACCCAGAAGAATTTTATAAAAAATTAAAGGCACAATTGTATGATACTGCAACATGGCCATCCAAATACTTATATAAATTTATAGTAGAATCGGACTTGCATAAAATAGCAGAAATAGAAGCTTTATTTGACAATATTGGCGCCGTAATTCATACTATAGAGTCTAAAAACGGAAAATATACAAGTATTTCTATTCATGTAGTTATGGAAAATCCAGAAGCAGTAATTACAAAATACGAAGAAGTTGCAGAAAATGTAGAAGGAGTTATTAGCCTTTAAATATTTTTTGTACTTTGCACAAGCATAATAACTACGTGCAAATAATATAACTCTACACTTAAATTTTGATAGATATTTTAGAATACAATACCGAGCGTGAACATTTGATTATACCTGAATATGGAAGACATATGCAGAAAATGATTACGCATGCTAAAACACGTGAAACCAAAGAAGAACGTAATAAGTTAGTAAAAGCCATTATTTCTGTAATGGGTAATATGCAACCACATTTACGTGATGTACCAGATTTTCAACATAAACTTTGGGATCAGCTTTTTATTATGGCTGATTTTGATATCGATGTAGATTCTCCGTATCCAAAACCTTCTCGTGAAGAATTATACGCAAGACCAGATACTTTAGAATATCCTCAGAATTTTCCAAAATATAGATTTTATGGTAATAATATAAAAACCATGATTGATGTTGCCAACACTTGGGAAGATGGAGAAATGAAAGAAGCTTTAGTGTATACTATTGCTAATCATATGAAAAAGTGTTTTTTAAATTGGAATAAAGATACCGTAGAAGATTATATTATTTTTAATCATTTATTTGAATTATCTGATGGAAAAATTAACTTGAAAGAATCGGAAGAAGATTTGTCGGATTCTACAAGTTTAATGCGAAGCAAAAAGAAGTATACGAATACCAATACGACTACTAAGAAAACGCATTATAAAAAAAGTAACAGTAACACAAACCAAAACAGAAGCAGAAAGCGCTATTAGTATTTCATGGGAACATTTAAAATTGAAGGAGGTCACCAATTAAAAGGAAAAATACAACCTCAAGGAGCAAAAAACGAAGCCTTACAAATTTTATGTGCTGTATTACTAACTCCAGAGTTAGTAACTATAAATAACATTCCAGATATTGTAGATGTTAATAAGCTTATAGAATTATTAAAAAAGTTAGGTGTAAAAGTTAATAAACTAGAAAAAGGTTCTTATACTTTTCAAGCAGATGAAGTAAATTTAAGTTACTTAGAGTCTGAACAATTTAAGATTGATGGTCGTGGACTAAGAGGTTCTATTATGATCGTTGGGCCACTTTTAGCTCGTTTTGGAAAAGGGTATATCCCGAAACCTGGAGGAGACAAAATTGGTAGACGAAGACTAGATACACACTTTGAAGGTTTTATTAAACTTGGAGCAAAATTTCGTTATAATAAAGAGGATTATTTTTACGGTGTAGAAGCAGACAAGCTAAAAGGAGCATACATGTTGCTAGATGAAGCATCGGTAACAGGTACTGCAAATATTGTTATGGCTGCAGTTTTAGCAGAAGGAACAACCACTATTTATAATGCAGCTTGTGAGCCTTATTTACAACAGCTTTGTAAAATGCTTAACCGAATGGGAGCAAAAATCTCTGGTGTTGGGTCTAATATGTTAACTATTGAAGGTGTAGATGCATTAGGAGGAACAGCACACAAAATGCTTCCAGATATGATTGAAATTGGTAGTTGGATCGGTCTAGCTGCTATGACAAAAAGTGAACTTACTATTACGAATGTTAGTTGGGATGACTTAGGTCAAATCCCTGATGTTTTTAGAAAACTCGGAATTACTGTCGAGAGACGTGGCGATGATATTTATATTCCCGCTCATAAAGATGGTTATGAAATACAAAGCTATATCGATGGTTCTATCTTAACCATTGCCGATGCGCCTTGGCCAGGATTTACACCCGATTTATTGAGTATCGTTTTAACCGTACTTACACAAGCAAGAGGAAGTGCTTTAGTGCACCAAAAAATGTTTGAATCTCGTCTATTCTTTGTAGATAAATTAATAGATATGGGAGCAAAAATCATTCTTTGTGATCCACATAGAGCAACCGTTATTGGTCATGATTTTAATTCCACTTTAAAAGCTACCACAATGACTTCGCCAGATATTAGAGCAGGAGTTTCTTTATTAATTGCAGCATTATCTGCAAAAGGAACCTCGACTATTCATAATATTGAGCAAATTGATAGAGGTTATGAAAATATAGACGAACGTCTTCGTGCCATTGGTGCAAAGATCGAACGTGTAGAAGGAAACTAATTACAGGATATATACAAAAAAAAGCTTCGAAATAATTTCGAAGCTTTTTTTATATACTTAATTCTTAGATTAATCGATGTTGTAAAAATATTGCTCACTAGTAATTTTACCATCTTTCACTTCGTACACACAAACTTCCTCCATTTGTTGTCTTCCTCTTTCTTTAAAGGTACAATCGAAAGTCATTTTAGCAGTAAAAAAGTTACCAGCAATAACTGGTTCGCTAATTTCGCTAGCATGAAAATCTTCCACACTTTCTAACCATTCTTTACTCTTGTTCCAAATGTTTTGTTTTCCTGTTGTTATTTCTCCAGGCATTCCAGGCATTTCTCTACATACCACATTTTCGGCATAGAGTTCATTAACACATTCTAGGTGTTTATCTTCTTTACACATCTTCCACCATGTATTGGCAACCTCTTTAGTATTCATTTTTTTTAGTTTTAAGTTGTTTTTATAAAGATACGGAATCTTGTAATACGTTATGTTACGCTTGGGTTAGGAAACGCTTAAAGCTGCTTTATAGGTTAATAAGCAACGTTCTCTGGCTTCTTTATGATCTACCATTGGTCTTGGATAGGTGAGTTCTTGAAAATCTGGAACCCATTTTTTAATGTATTCTAGTTTTTTATCAAATTTTTCTATCTGTGTTGTTGGATTAAATATTCGAAAATAAGGAGCAGCATCCACACCGCAACCAGCAACCCATTGCCAGTTACCAACATTACTAGCCATTTCATAATCGTGTAGTTTTTCAGCAAAATAAGCTTCTCCTAAACGCCAATCGATTAGTAAATGTTTACATAAAAAACTACCAACAAGCATACGCACACGATTGTGCATAAAACCGGTTTCATTTAATTGTCGCATTCCCGCATCTACTAAAGGATATCCTGTTTTACCTTCACACCAAAGTTTAAATTCGGCTTCGTTATTTCTCCATACAATCCGGTCATATTTCGGTTTAAAACTAGAAGTCAGTGTTTGTGGAAAATGCCAAAGGGTTTGAATAAAAAATTCTCGCCAAATTAATTCTTGCCAAAAAATCTCGTTAAATTCTGAAATTGCTTTTTGTACCATTTTTCGAATACTAACGGTACCAAAACGCAGGTGCGGACCTAATTTTGAAGTACTATCTTGTGCGGGGAAATTTCGAGTAGCTTCGTAATTCTGTATTAAATTAGAGCTTAATTGATAAGCCTTTATTTCTTGGCTAGATGGAGTGAAACCAATATCTTTTAAGCTCAAATTAGGAAGCTTTTTTTCTTGAAATACATTATGAAGTAAGCTTTTAGAATCGTAATTTTCTAAAGTATTATTTTTAAAAGTGGCTTTCCATACTTTCATGTATGGTGTATAGACTAAATACGGTTTGCCATCTTTTTTTACAATCTCATCCTTTTCAAAAATAACATGGTCTTTGTAGGTTTGAAAGGCTATGTTTTTGGTTTCTAAAAAAGTTGCAATTTCGGTATCTCGATCTTTAGCGTATGGTTCATAATCTCGATTGGTAAACACCGTATCTACAGCGTACGTTTCAGCTAGGCTTTTATAAACGTCTATAGGTTTTGCATGATACATAGCAATACTACTATTGTAGTTGCTTTGTAGGTCTTTGTTTATGCTTTGTAAGGTGTTATGAATAAAAGTTACTCGAGCATCTTCTTTTGGTAGTTGTTCTAGTATTTCTGTATCAAAAATAAAAAGAAGTAGTACTGGTTTTCCTGCTTGTAGCGCCTCAAATAATCCGGCATTATCTTCTAATCTTAAATCGCGTCTAAACCAAAATATATTTATAGATTCTTTCATTATTTGTAGGAGCCAAAAAGGTTTTCTAATTTTTCTTTTCTGTATTCAAAAATCTCATTCAGTTTTGGTTGTACTAAAAAAGGTTGTACTAATCGACCAATAAACCCGAAAGGGACTTTGTAGTCTATAATATCTTCCATTTCAACGCCGCCTTCAATTTCTTTTATAAAATGCTTATGATGCCAAAGTGCATACGGACCAAAACGTTGTTCGTCTACAAAATAATGTTTATCGACTATGTGTGTGATTTCAGTCACCCATTTGGTTTTAATCCCCAAAACAGGTGTAACTATATATTGAATGATTTGTCCTGCATACATTGGTCTGTCTGCTCCAGAAAGAATATTAAAACTCATATAATCGGGAGTTATAACTTTTAGATTTTTTGGATCGGAAAGAAATGCCCAAGCGGTATCTATAGAAATTGGAAGTTTCTGCTTTTTATGTAAAGTGTAAATTTTCATTAATTATAGATAAAAATGTAAGCATTAAGTGATGTTGCAATACATAACCAAACCATATATGGTAGTAAGAGATATCTGGTTGTTACGGTATTAAATTTAAAAAAGAAATAGCATATAAGAATGGTTAGTAATACAATTATTAGTAGACCTAATGCAATCTGATGTTGGTTAAAAAAAACGTAATTCCACAAAACATTAAGAATAAATTGCATGCTAAAAAGAGTTATGATTTCTTTTGTGGGTATTTTAAGATATAGTTGTGCCATATAAATGGAAAAGCATATCATAATGATGGTCCAAGCGACACCAAAAACCCATCCTGGTGGCGTCCAAGGTGCTTGGTTAAGATTTGTGTACCATTCGCTTTGTGGTCCATTATTCATGAGCCAACGACCAATACCAAGAGCACCAAAATTTAAGATTAAGAACGGAATGAATACTTTGATAAATTGCATATTAACCTTTTTTAAGAATATCTATTTCTTCTAAAACAGCATTTGCTTCTGCATATTTTTTGTCGCTTTGCGATCTGTTTATGTTAGAAAGCTGATGCCATTCTTTCATTAATTTATTGTACTTGTCTTGAAGCTTTTCTATTTGTGATTTCTTTTTGAATAATCCGAACATGAGTATCTACTTTATATGTTTTGTGATTTTAGTACTTCTCGGATTTGTTATCGAAAAGTAATAATCTACTAGTTGGCCTTCTTTGTTAATTAGGTATTTCTGAAAATTCCATTTTACGGCAGAATCCGATGTTCCATTTAATTCTTTTTTTGTTAACCATTTGTAAAGCGAATGTTGCTTACTTCCTTTAGCTTCTATTTTCTCGGTCATTAAAAAAGTTACTCCATAATTTTTCTGACAAAAACTTTTGATTTCACCAGTAGTTCCAGATTCTTGATTACCAAATTGATTACAAGGCACGCCAATAACCATTAAGTTATCTGCATGCGCATCGTATAGTTTTTGAAGATCTTCATATTGGCCAGTAAAACCACATTCGGAAGCAACATTAACTATAAGTAGCATTTTATCCTTATAATCGGATAAATGAATAGCATTGCCATCTAAGCCATTTATTTCTATATCATAAATAGAAGTAGATGGTGGATTTTGCTCTTTCGTTTTGTTAAGAAAATGTAGCATAATGCAAGAAGTTATTATGTATTTCGTTTATTATATCTTGAAAGAGACAATCCCGCAATCCATTTCAAATACTTGTCCGGACATAGAAGAAGCTTTTTCAGATAATAAAAAGGCAGCCATATCTGCAACCTCTTTTGGTTTTAGATACTTTTTTAGTGGGTGACGTTCTGTGATATTTTCTATCATTTTATCATTACGCAATAGCTTAGAAGCTAATTCTGTATCTGTAACCGTAGGAGCAATAGCATTAATTCGAATACTTGGAGCTAATTCTGCACCAAGAGATTTCACTAAACCTTCTACACCTGATTTTGCAGTCGCAATACTTGAGTGATAGGGCATTCCTAATTTGGATGCTACCGTACTAAATAATAATATGGAAGGGTTTTTGCTATTCTTTAAAATAGGTAAATACTTTTGAATAGCTTTAACCGCTCCAATGACATTTATTTCAAAATCTTGTTTGAAATCTTCTATTTTTAATCTCGTAATTGGTTTTAGGTTTATGCTACCAGGACAATATACCAAGCCATCGGCTTTTTCTATTTCTGGTAAATCATCCACCAAAACGTCACAACTATAATGGGTTACATTATCGGTATGGAAATGAGGAGCAGTTCTACTAATATTAATAATTTTATTATCTACCATTAAGGTTTCAATAATAGCCTTACCAATACCTTTGCTACCTCCAATTACTATAAACGTTTTCATATTATGCCGTTAAAGGTCTCCCTTTTAACCTTTTCTCTACTTTTATTTTGATAGCAGTAAGTCTTTTCATGATATCCATGATTTCTGCATCTTTTTTCTCTTTATAGATTTCGTTTAAACCTAAAATTAGGGCTTTTGCTTCTCTAACAATAATAACTCTATCACTTGTAGATAAAGAGTTTAATTTCTGTTTTTCAAATTCTAATGCTTTGTCTATTAAATCCATTCCTTAGTTTTTTAAATAGTTTTGTAATTCGGCAACTTTATTCGGAGTGTTAAATTGTCCTCCATAATACGTGGTAACAGTAGCAGATGTATCATCTTTAATTCCTCTAGAGGAAACGCATAAATGTTTAGCGTCTATGATTACAGCTACATCCTCGGTCTTTAAAATTGTTTTTAATTCTTCTGCTATTTGGTTTGTTAATCGTTCTTGTACTTGCGGTCTTTTTGCAAAATACTGAACTATTCTGTTTATTTTAGATAATCCTATAACTTTTCCCGAAGAAATGTATGAAACGTGCACTTTTCCGATAATTGGTACAAAATGATGTTCGCAATTAGAGTAAAAGGTAATGTTTTTTTCGATAAGCATTTGATTGTATTGATATTTATTATCAAATAATGCTATTTTGGGTTTGTTTTTCGGATTTAATCCTGAAAATATTTCATCTATATACATTTTAGCAACTCGATTTGGAGTTCCTTTTAAAGAATCGTCTGTAAGGTCTAATCCCATAACATCCATAATCTCTTCAAAAAGTGTGGCAATGCGTTCTTTTTTTTCGGTATCCGTTAATTTGAAAGCATCTGCTTTCATTGGTGTTTGCAAGCCAGCATATAAATGGTCGTCACCAATATCGTCATGACTAAAGCCATTTAGTCTGCTTTTATTGGCTGTATTCTCTTTTAATATTTCTGTTTTCATTATAATCTTTTTTATGTGCTGTCTTTAAAACTATTTTAAAGCAAAGCAACGTTGTTGTTTGGAAACGGTGTGATGTGTTTTATCTAGGGCATTTAGCGCTATTGAGCTTCCTTTTTATTCGTGTTAAATTAATACTATTTTGATCTTTTGGTATACATAGAAAAAAGATATAACCGCAAAAGTCAAGCCATTCCAATAGCTTAGTCTATTTTTTCTCTATTTAATTTCATTTAAGTGCTAAGTTTTTTTATCATACCATTAAAAATAAAACCATGAAAGGGTAAAACGCTGTACCAATATAAGCGACCAAGTATTCCTCTAGGTCTAAAAGTAGCAGTCTGTTTTAATATACTATTTTCTATTTTAAATTCCAACCAAGCTTCTCCTGGTAGTTTCATTTCGGCATAGAGTAGGAGCTTTTGTTTTTCTTTATCGGCATATATCACTCTCCAGAAATCTAAAGCATCTCCTGGCTCTAAATTTGTAGGACTAGTTCTTCCTCGTCTTAATCCAATGCCACCAAAGAGTTTATCTAAATAGCCTCTTAATTTCCAAAGAAAATTACCATAGTACCAACCTGTTTGTCCGCCAATAGCCCATATTTTATCTATTGTTTTCTGGTTGTCCGTTACTTTACGTTCTTTATAATCTTGAAAGCAACCATATTTGGGAACGTTAATATATTTATGAAAGCTATTTTTTAACCTTCCGCTGCTAATAAAAGAATCCTTCCAACTAGATATAATGCTATTCTGTTCTATTTTTTCAAAAGCCAAAGCAACAGCATCCTTATAACTTAAAGGTTGTACATCTAATATCGTATTGATTTCACTTGGTTTTCCAATAATTTCAACTCCCATACTATCTACTAAATTGGAAGCTAGTTTATAGGAAGTGGATGTTACAAAATACAGCCAATAGGAAGACAATTTTGCTGTCATTACAGGAACCGTTAAAATGTATCTTTTAAGTTGTCTTACTTCTGCAAATTGTAATAGCATTTGCTTGTAGGTTAACACTTCTGGGCCAAAAATATCAAAGGACTTGTTGTAGGTTTCTTTTTTGCCTAAACTTTTAAATAAAAAGGAAAGTACATCGCGAACCGCTAAAGGTTGTGTTTTTGTATGCAACCATTTAGGAGCAATCATAAAAGGTAATTTTTCTACTAAATCTCTAATGATTTCAAAGGATGAACTACCCGAACCTACAATAATTCCAGCTTTAAATACTGTTAATACATAGCTGTTGGATTGTAAGGTATGCTCTACATTTTTACGCGATTTAAGATGCTTAGATAAATTTTCGTCATTAATAATTCCACTTAAGTAAATAACTTGTTGTGCTTCCGTTTTTTCTATATAATATTTAAAATTAGATGCGCATTCTTGCTCTAGTTTTTCAAAATCGTTCGATGTATTAGACATGGAATGAATGAGGTAATAAGCAGCATCAATTTCTTTGGGTATATTTTTTAATGTTTCTGGTTTTAAAAAATCGACTTCTATAACATCAATATGTTCTTCTTGTAGGTAGCTTTTATCTGCACGTAATTTATCTCTAACGGCACAAATAACATGATGCCCTTCATTTACCAATAAAGGAATTAAGCGTTTGCCTATGTAGCCTGTTGCACCTGTTACAAGAATGTTCATTTTTATAAGGTGTGAAAATTGTTAATATTAATGTGCTTTGCTTTTAAGTCGAACATTAAATTATAGAGTCCAAAAAAGGTTCTATTGATATAAATAAAATGTTTGGAACCCCTGTTTCCATTCATTTTTCTTAATTGTGTGCTTTTTGAATAATGCTCGCCTAGTGCTGCAATTTCTTGAAAGAAATAAGGATTAGAAAAATCAAAAGTTTCGTCTTGTAAGGGTCTTGCAAATAGGCTTAGCATTTTGTGAAACATCTCTGTGAAAAATTCGATTTCCTCGGCAGTGTCTTCCTCTTTTAAAATTTCTAGTTCGTATAATTTAGAAAGAAATATTTCTTCATTTTCTATGTTCTCTTTCTTCGCTAATTCAAAATATGGTTTGTAAAAAGTGTCTGGAATACTTTTCATACAACCAAAATCTAATGCGATTAAATCTCCTTCGTCGGAAACTAAAAAATTTCCTGGATGTGGATCTGCATGTACTTTTTTGAGCACATGAATTTGATACATATAAAAATCCCATAGTGCTTGTCCGACTTTATTTGCCGTGTCTTCCTTTTTATTTATTGCTGTAAATTCGGATAGATGTATACCATCCATATAATCCATAGTAATAATTCTATTCGAAGACAGTTCTTCATAATACTCTGGAAACTTCAGATTAGGAATATGTGCACAAGCTTTTGAAACTTCTATGCTTTGTTCTATTTCTAAAATGTAATTCGTCTCTTCAATTAATTTGGTTTCTACTTCACTAAAATATTTATCTGAATCTTTTCCTTTAATATTGAACATTTTCATTGCTATAGGTTTCACCATAGCTAAATCGGAAGAGATACTTTCTGCAACTCCTGGATATTGGATTTTCACAGCAAGTTTTTTCCCATTTCTTTTTGCTATATGAACTTGGCCAATACTAGCAGCATTTACAGAAGTTGCATTAAAAGTATCAAATAATTCGTTGGGAGATTTTCCAAAATATTTTTTAAATGTTTTAATTACAAGCGCAGGAGATAAAGGAGGAACCGAAAATTGTGACAAAGAGAATTTTTCTACATAAGCCTGCGGAAGTATGCTTTTTTCCATACTTAACATTTGTGCAACTTTTAATGCACTACCTTTAAGTTGTTTCAAGCTGTTGTAAATATCTTCTGCATTATTCTTGTTAAGGCGTTCTTTGGCTTTATCTTTAGAATTAACCATTTTATCTCCATAATATTTCATGTAGTTTACACCAACTTTAGCACCTGTACTTACTATTTTAGATGCGCGTTGTATTTTTGTGATTGGTATTTTATCTATCGTTTTCATGAGCTGAGATATGCTTAATTTCTTTGAATTATAAACAAATATACAAAATCGTCTAACTTATTTAATTAAAAAGTAGACAAAATAATGATGACGCTATAAGTAAAGCTTATACAGTATTTGAAAAGGAGTTCAAAACGTATAGGTATTAAGGTTTTTACAGTTTATAACGATTGCTTTTTAGGTAGAAAGCATCCCTTTAATTTAAGCTTTTGTTAACAATTATAGTTTTACTAATGTGTAATTTTATGGGCTATTACAATTATCAACCATTAAAACTTAAAAACAATGAAAAAACTTTTATTACTTTCTTTAGTATTTGCATTCTCGTTTACGGCAAATGCACAAATTGAAACACCACAACCAAGTCCAACTAGTAAAGTGGAACAGAAGGTTGGTTTAACAGATTTTACGTTTGAATATTCTCGTCCGGGAGTAAAAGGAAGAACCATTTTTGGAGACCTTGTACCTTATGGAAAAGTATGGAGAACAGGAGCAAACTTAAGAACTAAAATAACGTTTAATAACCCTATTACTGTAGGAGGAAAAGAACTTAAAGCCGGTACCTATGCTATCTTTACTATTCCACAAGCAACTTCTTGGGAGGTTATCTTTTATACGGAGTATGCAGGAGGAGGAGCGCCAGCAACATTAGACGAAAGTAAAGTTGCAGCGAGAGTTTCTGCTGATGTACATGAAATTCCTTTTAATGTAGAATCATTTACTATGGATATTAATAACTTATCTAATAATGGTGGAACTTTAGAGTTTCTTTGGGCAAAAACATATGTTGGTGTACCTTTTACAGTACCTACAGATGCAGCGGTATCTAAAAGCATCGATAAAATAATGGCAGGACCAGGAGCAGGAGATTATTATGCTGCTGCAGCTTATTATTTAGAAGAAGGAAAAGATATCACTAAAGCTAAAGCTTGGATTGATAAAGCTATCGATATGTCTAAAGAAGATCCTAAATTTTGGCAACTAAGAAGACAAGCTTTAATCTATGCAAAAGCTGGAGATAAAAAAGGAGCTGTTAAAGCTGCTAAAGCTTCTTTAGAATTAGCAGAAAAAGCTGGAAATGCAGATTATGTTAAGATGAATAAAGAATCTATTGCAGAATGGACTAAATAATACAGTCATCAATAGGCATAAAAAAAGCGACCAATTGGTCGCTTTTTTCTATTTTATATACGTTGTTATTTTACTTTCTTTGGATTGAACACAGGAAGTAATTTATTGCTTACTTCTCCAAAACCAATTCTGGTTCCATCTTTATCACAATACCCTCTCATGATTACCGTATCGTTATCATTTATAAACTTACGTTCCGAACCATCTTTCATGGTAATCGGTTTTTCGCCTCTCCAAGTAATTTCTAGCATAGAACCATAACTATCTGGAGTTGGTCCAGAAATAGTACCACTTCCCATCATATCACCAGAATTTATAGGACAACCATTTACAGTGTGATGTGTAAGTTGTTGTGCCATGTTCCAATACAGGTATTTAAAGTTCGAATTGCTTACCACAGTTTCTTTTGCTTTTTGTGGTTGGATAGCAACTTCTAAATGAATATCAAAACTCTTCTTTCCTTTATATTGTAAATAGTTTAATTGTTTTTTTAATGGTTTCGGACTTTCCACTCGATAAGGCTCTAAAGCGTCTAAAGTTACAATCCAAGGCGAAATAGAAGAAGCAAAACTTTTTGCTAAAAACGGACCTAATGGCACGTATTCCCATTTCTGAATATCTCTTGCCGACCAATCATTTAATAAAACAAGTCCGAAAATATATTCTTCTGCTTCTTCAATAGGAATTGGTTCTCCTAAATCATTAGCATCTGTAGTAATAAAAGCCATTTCTAGTTCGAAATCGATTAACTTACTTGGTCCAAAAACAGGTTCTGTAGCTCCTGCAGGTAAGGTTTGTCCTTGTGGTCTATGAATTGGAATTCCAGAAGGAATGATAGAAGAACTTCTACCGTGATAACCAACAGGAATGTGTAGCCAGTTTGGTAATAAAGCGTTGTTCGGGTCTCTAAACATAGTACCCACATTGGTAGCATGTTCGATACTAGAGTAAAAATCGGTATAATCCCCAATTTGAACTGGCAATTGCATTTCAATTTCGTCTAAACGAAATAATACAATCTCTTTATGTTTTACATTATTTTTAAGTGTATCGTTATCTGCATCAAAAATTTCTGCAATTCTGTTTCTTACAGCTCTCCAGGTTTTTCTTCCATCAGCAATAAAATCATTTAAAGTATCTTGAAGAAAAATATCGTCCGTTAATGGTATACCTTCAAAGTAACCTAATTGATGTAAAGCACCTAAATCTATTGCTGTATCTCCAATTCTTGTTCCGATAGTAATAATGTCATCTCTAGTAAGAAAAACACCAAAAGGTATGTTTTGAACAGGGAAATCTGAGTTTTTATCTACATGCAACCAGGAAATTCTATCTGGATTATTAGCTGAAATTGGCATAGTATATTTTAAATTAAAAATTATTAAATCTATTCAAACCTACATAACTTTTTAAATTAATGCTAATTTTATAAGATAAAAGTAGGTTCCTATTATGCTATTTAAAAAAATAACATATTCTAGAAGTAAATATATGTTTTTTGATGTATTTAAATAATCTAATTGTTATTTTTGATAAATATTTAACTATAACTAGATTTCCTACTTTAAGGGAATTAAAATTAAACTATATGCAACGCGACGAACAAATCTTTGAACTTATTCAAGCTGAAAAAGAAAGACAGCTTGAAGGTATTGAATTAATAGCTTCAGAAAACTTTGTAAGTGACCAAGTAATGGAAGCTGCAGGTTCTGTATTAACGAATAAATATGCAGAAGGATATCCTGGAAAAAGATATTACGGAGGTTGTGAAGTCGTAGATGAAGTAGAACAACTTGCAATCGATAGAGCAAAAGCGTTATTTGGTGCGGCATATGTAAACGTGCAACCGCATTCTGGAAGTCAGGCAAACACAGCAGTATTTTTTGCTTGTTTAAATCCTGGGGATACTATTTTAGGTTTCGACTTATCTCATGGCGGACATTTAACTCATGGATCTTCTGTGAATTTTTCTGGTAAATTATACAACCCTGTATTTTACGGTGTAAAAAAGGAAACTGGATTAATAGATTATGATCATGTTGCAGAAGTAGCAGAGCGTGAAAAACCAAAATTGATTATTGCAGGAGCTTCGGCATATTCTCGTGATATGGATTTTAAACGTTTCCGTGCTATAGCAGATTCAGTGGGTGCTATCTTAGTTGCTGATATTTCGCATCCTGCAGGATTAATTGCAAAAGGAATTTTAAATGACCCATTACCACATTGTCATATTGTAACTACAACAACACATAAAACCTTACGAGGACCAAGAGGAGGAATGATTATGATGGGACAAGATTTTGACAACCCATTTGGTCAAAAATTGAAGAATGGAAACTTAAAGAAAATGTCTTCACTTTTAAATTCGGCTGTTTTTCCCGGAAATCAAGGTGGACCATTAGAACATATTATTGCAGCTAAGGCAATTGCTTTTGGAGAAGCCCTTACCGAAGAGTATATGCATTACATGTTACAAGTAAAGAAAAATGCAGCGGCAATGGCAGCAGCTTTTGTAAAAAGAGATTATAATATCATTTCTGGTGGTACAGATAACCACATGATGTTAATCGATTTACGTAACAAAGACATTACAGGAAAAGATGCAGAAAATGCTTTAGTAAAAGCAGATATTACTGTAAATAAAAATATGGTTCCTTTTGATGATAAGAGCCCATTTGTAACTTCTGGAATTCGTATTGGTACTTCAGCAATTACCACTAGAGGTTTAAAAGAAGCCGATATGGAAGGTATTGTAGATCTAGTAGATCAAGTACTTACCAACTATCAAGACGAAGAGATGTTAGAAACAATTGCTGGTAAAGTAAATGCTATGATGCATGATTTACCACTTTTTGTGGATTAATATAATAAACATTATTTCGCTTTCGCGGAAGAAAAAAGCCTACTAATTAGTAGGCTTTTTTTATGCTTTATAATTTTTTGTTTTTCAACTTAGGAAGCACTTTTTTTTGAATTCAAATGCTTTTTCGCATTTGAAGAAAGAGGAGTTTTGTTTATTTAAAGTTATTCTCAATTTCCATTAATACAGAAGCTAGATTATCAAAAACCATTTTGTTTTCAAACCTAATTACTTTGTAACTCAAGTTTTCTAAATATTTTGTTCTTACATTGTCTTTTTCAATTTGTAGCGCATTATTGTGTATTTCTCCATCTAATTCAATTATTAGCTTATGTTCTGCACAGTAAAAATCGACAATGTAATTACCTATACTATGTTGTTTTGTAAAACGTTTGTTTTTAAATTTTCTAGCTTTTAAAACATTCCATAAGAAGGCTTCAGATGGAGTTAACTTTTGTCTTAATTTTGCTCTAAAAGTTTTAAGTTCTTTTTTAGTATGAATTTTATTTTTATTCATAGTTTGAAGTTAAATATTTCTCATCAATTTAACAAAAAAAGCATAATAGTAAAAGGCTCTCCTCTTTTTGTAAAGAGGAGAATGAATTTAAATGCTTTTTCGCATTTGAAGAAAGAGGAGTTAAGATAATTAGGGATTTGAATTTTAAAATGGCTTCGCATTTTAGGTCAAACTCTCCGCATTTTCTTTTCAGAAAATCCACCTCTCTTTAGCTAAAGAGAGGAGCAGGCACCAATTATAATTCACTAAAGTATGGCTCTCCTCTTTTTGTAAAGAGGAGAATGAATTTAAATGCTTTTTCGCATTTGAAGAAAGAGGAGTTAAGCAAATTAGGAATGTGAATTTTAAAAGAGCTTCGCATTTTGGGTCAAACGTTCCTAATTTTCTAACTATAATATTAATCTACTCAAAAGTAATATGCTGATAAGCACCAATATCTGGGGAAGCTGTTCTGTTTACACCAAGAATATCTAAAGGAACTTGAGAAGCAAATATTGCATTTGCTTGATTGTTTGCAGCAGAATCATCACCAATAATAAAATCATTTATAGTGGTATCTCTAAAATTTGGATCTTGATTAAAGATCATGTTTTCATATTTAGTGAGATCGGTAAAATCATAATTTTCTCCAGAAAATGTATTTCCAGAATCACTAAATCGCGCTAAGCAATTAGTGAATTTAAAGTTAAAAACTAAAGAAGCATCTTCAATTTCATCGATTATAAATTCCGGATTATCATTTCCATAGATAATACAGTTATTAAAGTTTGCTTCTGTTAAATCGGCTAAAAAAGTAGCGTCTGCTGTTTCTTGAAAATTATTGATAAGTAAAGCAGGAAATTGTCTAAAACTATTAGACCAATAGTTCGCAATAGTACAATGTGTAAGGTTATATTTTCCACCTAGAGTGGCAGCAAAACACGTTTGGCCAGCATTGTTGATTACTAAATTATTTGCTTCAATAGAGGTATTTCTTCCTAAAACACCAAAATTACTAGAATTGTAAATTTGTGAATTTGTAATCGTTAACTTGTTTGTAGTTTCATTTGGGTTTCCTTCACTTAAAATACCAACAGATCCATTTTTAATCGTTGCATGATTTATAGTATTATTAATACTTCCTTCTAATAACCAAATAGTTCCCCATTGTCCGGGTACATCTGCAAAAGCAGGTTCTAATCTATCGCCTTCAAAAATAACTTCGTTTTCTAATAATTCTTGGTCTGCACTTAGCTCTCCATTTACCTGTAAAGAAGCGCCTTCAGCAACTAAAAGTCCGGAGTCTGCATGAAAGTGTACTCGCGCTCCAGCTTCAATTTTTAAAGTTTCGTTGTTTGGTACAGCCGCATAACCATAAACTACATAGGGCTTTTGGTTCGTGAAAGTTAATTCATCAGATTCTAAATACCTACCTTGAATTTCGGTTTCAATAGATTCGCCTCCAATATCTATGGTAAGGGTTTCAATAACTCCTGTGGTATTATCTTTATCCGGATAAATAAATACAGCATCTTGTACAAGCGTAACCAATTCTACTACTTGTTGGTTGCTTCCAGAATCGAATTCTATTTTATCCGTATATAAAAATTCACCATTAAGATTTGGTAAACTATTAATATCGATAGTCGTTTCTACAAAAATATACATACTATCTTTAGCCAGGATTTCTACATTATCGAAAGATTTTCCAGCAATACCATCTACGTTTAATCGGTATTCTGAGCTTTCTCCTAAAGCAAGTTTTACATTAGGGATGCTAATATCTTCGTTACTTCTGTTATATACTTTTAAATTATAGGTACTCGAACCAATATTGGTAAATACGGTATCTAAATAAACGGTGTCTTTAGAGAAACTAAGATTACCATCGCTAGAGGAAAAATTAAAGTCTTTTCTACAAGAACTCCAAAGTAAAAGAAATGAGAAACAGATTAAGAAGTATAGCGTCTTTTTCATATATAATATACAGATTATAAGGCAAAAATAATTAAATGCATTTTAAACGTTAAAAATATAACTTTTGAAACTAGGTTTTAGTATCTATTTGAAATTATTTAATTTAAAATGGCATCAATTTCTTTGGTTACACGAGTAGGACGTTTTGTTTGTACAGCCATTAAACACCAAGTAGTCTCTGCTTTTAGTAGTAGTTTTTGCGTACTATTATTGTGCATTTCTATAATGCTTTTTGCGGTGGCTCCTTGCGCATCTATAAATTGTGTCGTTATTTTTACTTCGTCATATAAGTGTGCAGAAGCTTTATAGTCTACAAGATGTTTACGAACGACCCAAAAATAGGCTTTGTAAATATCTTCCGTAGCTATTTGTTGCCAGTGTGCTTTGGCAATATCTTGAATCCATTGTATATAGCGAATATTGTTGACGTGGTTGAGTTCGTCTAAGTCTTCTTTAGTAACGGTAACCGTAAATTCGAAGGTTTTCATAAAGTCCATTTAATAGCGTATTAAATTAAAAATTGTGTTCAATAAAAGGTTGCTATTAATCCAAGACTTTCTTTTGGAAAGTATGATACTTTAAATATAGGAAAGCATATAGTTTCTGAAAATTAAATCAGGTATAAAACCATTTTTCTAGTTATCGTGTAATAACTTCAAAGTCAAAAGGTTTGTGTTCCTATTTTAGGAAACAGAATATTTTGTTTGTAGAGAAAGTGATATGCTTTGAAATATGCGGGCTAAAAGGATCTATTATTTTTTATATAAATAGATTGCGAATCTCAGGAGTTATGCGAGCAGGTTTTTGTGTTTTCTTACTAATTAAACACCAATTGGTTATTGATGTAGCTAATAAGGCATCCGTTTTTTTGTTGTAGATATCTACAATTCGGATAGATGTTACGCCTTCCGATTTAGTAACATAGGTTTTAATTAAAAGGTTATCGCCTAAATATGCAGCTTGTTTATAGTCTATATGATTGGATAACATTACCCAGAAATATTCACTTTTAATAGTAGGAGTAGCAATTTGTTCCCAATTTTGCTTTGCAATATCATTTACCCATTGCACGTAACGTACGTTGTTCACATGATTTAGATCATCTAAATCATGTGCAGTAACAACGATATTGGTTTCAAATGTTTTCAAATTATTCTTTAATGATTTCTACTTCAAATAACTTATCCCAACGTTTTCCTGTAATAAAAAGCGTTTTCGTTTCCGGGTTGTACGCAATACCATTTAATACATCTAAACCTTGGTGTTGTGTTACTTTACTTTTTAATGGTGAAAAATCGATAACACCTTCAATTGCTCCATTGCTAGGATTTATAATAGCAACACCATTTTTTTGATAGCGATTGGCGTAAATTTTTCCGTTTACCCATTCTAGTTCGTTTAGTCCAACAACTTTTCCTTGATTGTGGTATGCTTGTATATAGCTTTCTTCGGCAAGTGTTTCTGGGTTGATCGTCCAGATTTTTTCTGTTCCATCACTTTTATATAAGGTTTTCGTGTCATTACAAATTCCCCAACCTTCTTTGCTATTATTATATTTAAAACTTCCTGTTTTTTCAAAAGTATCTACATCATACACAAAACCGGTTCCGCTTTGCCAAGTAAGTTGGTATACTTTATTATTTAAAACCGTTAAACCTTCTCCAAAATACGCGTTTTCTAAATCTATGTTTTTAAGAACTTCTCCAGTTTTATAGTTCACTTTTCGAAGTTTCGATTCGCCACGTTGCCCAGTGCTTTCGTATAATTCGTTATTGTAGAACTCTAATCCTTGGGTGTAGGATGTAATGTCATGCGGATATTCGTTTATAATTTTATAGGTATATACTTTAGGAGTAGCATTATTTAAAACGGTTAGCTTTTGAGAAACCGTTTGTGTTTCTCCATCGAATGTGATGGTTGCTTCTAAGGTATGTTCTCCAAGCTTTGTATTTTGCAAAGTGCTTTTTTCGGAAATAGTTTCTCCATTTAAGGTATAACTTACAGATGCAATAGGATGCTTTTTAGGATTTTTTATAGACAGATTTAATGCTTCTCCAAGCGATAAAGCATTGTTTTTTGCGTTGGTAACTAGGGAAAAGTCATTTTTTTTCTGTGTTGCATTGCTTCCGCAGGACACAATAAAAGTTGCTAAAAATATGATTGTGAGTATTTTGAATGTTCTCATGATGTCTTAAAAGTTTTATGCAAGATATTTATTAAAATTCGGTTAAAAAAAACATTGTGAAAAAATTAAAAGGTTGTATATTTGCACTCGGCAAGTCCTACACAACTAGCTCCTGTTGAATCCTCCAGGTCGGGAACGAAGCAAAGGTAAATGGTTGAGCAGTGTGATGTAGGTAGCTTGCCTTTTTTTATGCAATAAACTCAAATCTTGAAAGCAATAGCTAATCAGGATTTTTTTGGTTTATAGAAGTTCCTATATAATGGGAATCTCTCCATTAAAATTGTATTTTTGAAATCTTAAAAATACATTTATGTCTAAAGTTGTTTTAATTACTGGAGGTTCTTCAGGAATTGGTAAATCTGTTGGAGAATTTTTAACAGAAAAAGGGTACACGGTTTATGGAACTAGTAGAAATCCGAATAAGTATACGTCTAGTATATTTAAAATAATCGCTTTAGATGTCACCAAAACGGAAACTATAGCAACTGCTATTAATACCGTAATAGAAGCTGAAGGTAGAATAGATGTGCTTATCAATAATGCTGGAGTTGGTATTACAGGACCAATTGAAGAAATACCGGAAGCCGAAATTAAGGCGAATTTTGAAACTAATTTTTTTGGACCAATAAACGTTATTAAGGCTGTTTTGCCACAAATGCGCAAGCAACATGCCGGTTTAATCATAAATATTACTTCCATTGCTGGATATATGGGACTTCCATATAGAGGTATTTACTCTGCAAGTAAAGGTGCTTTAGAGATTATTACCGAAGCTTTTAGAATGGAAATAAAAGACTTTAATATAGAGATGACTAATGTTGCGCCTGGTGATTTTGCAACCAATATCGCTTCCGGAAGGTTTCATGCGCCGATACAAGAAAATTCACCATACCAAAAACCGTATGGTAATACACTAAAATTAATGGATGCACATGTAGATGAAGGTAAAGATCCTTTACTTATGGCAAAAGCCGTTTTCAAAGTTATAAATACCAAAAAGCCAAAAGGACATTATAAAGTTGGAGAGTTTATGCAAAAATTCTCTATTGTTTTAAAACGTATATTACCAGATAAGATGTATGAAAAAATGTTATTAAACCATTACAAATTGTAAGGTAGCGGATCATTCTACTAACTAAAGAATAATTATGAATTAGATTTCTATTCCTGCCTGTCTGCAGATAGGTAAACCAAAAAATAAATATGAGAAAAATAAAAAAAGGGTTTGTGTTATTTTTTATGCTTTTTGCAGCTACTAATTATGCGCAAATAATTAGTATTAATGATTCCGCAGATCCAGAATCTAATTATGATTTACAGCAATTAATAAAAGATGTTCTTATAGATAGTGATTGTGCAGTTATTGATAATTTTTCTGCGCAAGCATCTGGTTTGCCAACAAGTACTCAAACAAAAAGTTATGGGTATTTTAAAACCCCAACGGGTAGTAATTTTCCTTTTGAAAGCGGTCTTATTCTAACTACAGGAAGAGCTTTTGCGGCAGGAAACGTAAGGGATACCAGTATTCCTTACCCTGATTTTGGGAATGGATTACCTGGAGATGCAGATCTAGAAGCTGCTTTATTACAAAACAACACGAATGACGCAACGTTTGTTAAGTTTAATTTTACGCCAACATCGAGTGATTTTAGTTTTAGATTTTTGATGGCATCCGAAGAATATGACGGAGGAACAGAATGTTCTTTTGCAGATAGTTTTGCGTTTTTACTAAGAGAAGCAGGTACAATTGCATATACTAATTTAGCTGTTTTACCAGACGGAACTCCAGTAAGTGTTACTAATATTAATAACTCGGGATCTTGTACCGCAAATGTAAATTACTTTGCAGGATATAATCTTGGGAGTACTAATTATGGAGGAAGAACAAAGGTTTTAACTGCAAATGCTTCCGTAACTCCGAATCAAGTTTATGAAATAAAAATTGTGGTTGCAGATCAAGGAGATTCTGCTTATGATTCTGCTATTTTTTTAGAAGCTGGAAGTTTTAATATTGGTTTAAATATTGGTGCTGATGTTACATTCTCTTCTGGGAATCCTGTTTGTGGGAGTACTACATATACCTTAGATACACAAGTGCCAATTACAGATGCGGCACATAAATGGTTTAAGGACACTGTTGAAATTATTGGAGAAAATGACCAGACTTTAGATGTTACAACAGCAGGTGTTTATAGAGTAGAAGTAACCTACGGAACCAATTGTACTACAGAAGACGAAATTACTATAGAGTTTACTCAAAATCCGATTGCAAATCCTATTGTAGATCAGTTTGTTTGTGATGATAATAATGATGGTTTTAGTGTTTATAATTTTCAGGTGTTTAATGAAACAGTCCTTGGTACCCAATCTGCAGCAAATTATAATGTAAGCTATCATCTATCTCAAAACGATGCAGAAAATGATGTAGATGCGATTACTACGGATTATAGAAACCAAAATGCATATCAATTAGAAACCATATTTGTAAGAATAGAAGATAATACCTATAGCTATTGTTATAGTACTACAACTTTTGATATTAATGTTTTTAATTCCTTAACGGCTTCAAATCCATCCCCATTACATGCTTGTGATATAGATACGGATGGATTTAATACTTTCGATTTAACCCTAGCAGAATCCGATATTTTAAATGGTTTACCTGCTACAAATTATTCGTTTGATTATTACGAAAAGGAAGCAGATGCCATTCTTGGTAATGCTACACAAATAACGACACCTACAAATTTTAATAATACAATAGCAACGCTACAAATTGTATACGTAAGAGTGCAACCAATAACTAATGAATGCTTTCAAGTAGTACCAATAATACTTATTGTACATCCTTTATTAGACATTGATTTAGACGATAAATATCTTATTTGTTTAGCCGCAAATGATAGTGTTCTAGTTCCTGTAGAAGTGGATCCGGCACTACAAACATCTCCAATAGATACAAATTTAAGTGAAACAACTTACACTTTTCAATGGTATACTGGTGAAAATGTTTTAGCAGCAAATAGTATTCCAGGGGAAACCCAAGCTACATATAATGCTACAACCATTGGTTTTTATACGGTACAGGTAACCAATATCATTTCTGGTTGTATTTATGTAGATACTACAGAAGTGGTTTCTTCTTATCCTCCAGAAAGCATTTCTGTAGAAGTATTAACAGATGCTTTTTCTGAGAACAGTATGTTAGAAGTAACCGTTACCGGAATTGGTGCGTATGAGTTTAGTTTATATGAAGGCTATTGGCAGAGTTCTCCTGTATTTAGTAATGTGTTAGGAGGTGAGCATATGGTTAAAGTTAGAGATGTTTATAATTGTGAAGAATTATCCTATGATGTTGTTATTGTAGATTATCCGAAGGTTTTTACACCTAATAATGATGGGTTTAATGATACCTGGAATATTCTAGGAACTAAAAACCAATTAGGAGCAAAAATTTATATTTTCGATAGATATGGAAAGCTTATGAAACAGTTAAGTCCTTCAAGTATTGGTTGGGACGGTACTTTTAATGGGGATAAAATGCCAACTTCCGATTATTGGTTTACCGTAGAATATCTAGAACCATTAAACAACACGAAGAAAGAATTTACAGCGCATTTTACACTTAAAAGATAGATGAAAATTTAGTAAGTATATTGGCACTACTTTAAAATATGCTAAAGCTATATTTACAACATAAAATAAGAATAAACGTTAAAAAAAGAGATTGGATGAAAAAAATACTTTTTACCTGCTTATTTCTAGTAACTACTTTAATCGTTACTGCACAGAATAATGCAAAGGATTTAAATATAAATGAAATCCACACGTCATATATGCAAGTGTTAAAACTTGAAAAAGCAGATGCGAAAAAGTTTAAAAAAATATTTATCAAATATAATAAGGAACTGTTTTCTGCTGAAAAAACAGAGAATAAATCCCTGTACAATAAGGTTTTAAAAAAAATGGATTTAGAAGTATATGCTATTTGTACAACAGTACAGTTTGATGCCTATAAAAAATTAAAATTAGAGTTAGAGCCAAGTAAAAAATATAGATGGTAATAAATAAAGAAGTATACGGATCCATTATTTTATTTTTAGTTTCCATTGCTATGTATGCGCAGGGTACAATTTGTGCAAATACAAATGCATTTTGTGCTGATAATTCAGGACAGTTTAATTTTTCAAACAGTACAAACTCTGGATCCGCAGAGGCAGGACCAAATTACGGCTGCTTAACTACGCAACCTAACCCTGCATGGTTTTATATAAAAATAGGTGCTACTGGGAACCTAAATATGCAAATTGAACAAAATTCATTAGCAGATTTTACAGGAACAGGTATTGATGTAGACTTTATTTGCTATGGGCCTTTTACACAGGCTGAAATTCAAGGAGGTACTTCTTGTAATAATTTAACGAATGTAAATACTGTGGATTGTAGTTATTCTCCGAACGCTATAGAAACCCTAAATATTACAAATGCTATCGCCGGACAATATTATATGCTGCTAATCACTAATTTTGATAATAGTCCTGGTTTTATCAATATGGAACTACTCGCTACAAGTACTGGAGGAACAGATTGCTCTATTGTATCTGGTAATTTAGGTGCGGATCAAGATTTATGTTTGGGAGAACTGCCAACTCTCGATGGTACTACTATTGGAGCTACTTCATATACCTGGGAAGTAGATACAACACCTTATAATTTAACAGAAGACTTTACAGCAGTAACTGGTGTAGCAACAGATCCAACCTATACTATTACAAATAACCTAACAGGGATTTATAGAGTTACAGTTAGTGATGGCACAGCTTCCGATTTTGATGATGTATTAATTGTTTTTCACGATATACCTACAGCAAATCCAATATCTAATCTATTTATTTGCGATGATAATAACGATGGTTCTATTAATTATGATTTAACAACGCTATATCCACAAATACTATTAACTCAAAGTACAGCAGATTTTGAAATAAATTATTTTGAAGGAATGGCAGATTATACTGCAGGAATACAAATTCCAGATTATACCAATTATATAAATTCAAATCAAACAAATACTATTATTGCTGAAATTAGAAATATTTCAAATAATTCCTGTTTGGCAATAACAACATTTGAAATTCAAGTTTTTGATGGCGCATTGCCATCCATGACAGTTCCAGATTTATCTTTTTGTGATAATACAAGTGTGGGTTCAGACAATGATGGAATTATTACGTTTAATTTAGAAGATAGAAAGTTAGCTATTTTAAATACGCAAAATGATGCAGATTTCACATTAACTTTTTTTACAGATGCTGCTTTTACTAATCCAATAGCAACAGCAGATGTTACCAATTACACGAATGATCCAAGCTTGAATAATGCTAACGGAGAGCAGACAATTTATGTTAAAATGACTAGTAATTTGAATGCTAGTTGTACATCTAATACCTCCTTTAAAATTATTGTTTTTCCTTTGCCAACCATAACACCAATTGTTGAGCTTAAACAATGTGATGATGATATAGATGGTATAACCTTATTCAATCTTACGGAAGCTAATATTTTAATTTCCGACAACTCCACTAACGAGTTTTTTACCTATTATTTAACACAAGCAGAGGCCGAAGCAGGACTTGTGGCAAATCAAATTACAAATCCTACAAACTATTCAAACCCTACAGCATTAAGTAGTTTTGTTTATTCAAGAATAGAAACTGCTAATGGTTGTTATAGAACAGCTAGAATTAATTTAATAGTGGGAGCAACTCAAATTCCCACAAGTTTTCAATTAAATTATTCGGTTTGTGATGATTATTTAATAGATAATGATAACAGAAATGGTGTTGCTGCTTTTAATTTTAGTGATGCAAGTGCGCAGCTAATAGCATTATTTCCAGCAGGACAAAACATTACTTTAACTTATTATAGATCTTTACTAGATGCCTTAGCAGAAACGAACCCTATTTTAGATATAAGCAATCATAGAAATGATACTTCGCCAAATGTACAAGCAATTTTTGTTAGAGTAGATAATGAGGATGTAAATGCTTGTTTAGGTTTAGGACAACATATTACTTTAACAGTGGATCCATTACCAGATTTAAATACGATAACAGACTATCCAGAATGTAGTGATACAATTTCTGCAACTTTTGACCTTAGTAGTAAAGATGCTGAAGTTATCGGTGCACAAACAACACCTATTTTAATTAGTTATCATGATAATATATTAGACGCAGAAAGTAATGCAAGTCCTATTACAAGTCCTTATTTAAGTACGGTTGCTTCTAAAACTATTTATGTTAGAGCACAATTTGATACGAACAATAATGGTATTACAGATCCAGAGGAATGCTTTACTACAGACATGCGTTTTAATTTAATAATTAATCTAAATCCTGAAGTTTTTGCACCAACACCTATTCGTATTTGTAGTCAAATGGTTACTAATGAATATGATGTAACTATTAGGGCAAATGAAATTACAGGAGGAGATAATACTATTTCCTTAACCTATTTTGAAACGCAAGCAGATTTGGTTGCCAACAACGCAATTCCAGATCCAACAGAATATATTAGTACGGTTTTAAATAATACCATTGAAGTTTTGGCAACAGGAGCTAATGGTTGTACATCACAAGTAACCTTAATGCTAAATACAAATTTATTTGATAATTTTGAAACAAACCCGATGCCTCTTGAAGTATGCGATATAGATACAGATGGTTTTGATAGTTTTGATTTAACCTTAGCCGAATCTGATATTTTAAACGGTTTACCAGCAGCTAATTATTCATTTGATTATTACCAAGATGAAGCCGATGCCATTCTAGGTAACGCCATGCAAATTATCACACCTACTAACTTTAATAATACCGCAGCAACAACGCAAATTGTTTATGCCAGAGTGCAACCAATAACCAATGCCTGTTTTCAAGTTGTTCCAGTAACACTTGTTGTGCATCCATTTGTAGAAATTGGACTCCATGAGAAATATCTTATTTGTTTAGCCGCAGATGATAGTGTATTGGTTCCTGTAGAAGACGATACAGCAATTCAAACAGCGCCAATAGATACCAATTTAAGTGATACTGAATTTATTTTTCAATGGTATGAAGGCCAAGACGTAGTGCCTGCAAACGCTATAATAGGAGCAACGGAATCTATCTATAATGCTACAACTATTGGTTTTTATACGGTATTTGTTACTAATATACTTTCACAATGTACGTATATAGATACTACAGAAGTAGTTTCTTCTTATCCTCCAGAAAGTATTTCTGTAGAAGTGCTAACAGATGCTTTTTCAGAGAACAGTATGTTCGAGGTAACCGTTACCGGAATTGGTACGTATGAGTTTAGTTTATATGAAGGTTATTGGCAAAGTTCTCCAATATTTACTAATGTTTTAGGTGGAGAACATATGGTTAAAGTTAGAGATGTTTATAATTGTGAAGAATTATCCTACGATGTTGTTATTGTAGATTATCCGAAAGTTTTTACACCTAATAATGATGGGTTTAATGATACCTGGAATATTCTAGGAACTAAAAACCAATTGGGAGCAAAAATTTATATTTTTGATAGATATGGAAAGCTTATGAAACAGTTAAGTCCTTCAAGTATTGGTTGGGACGGAACGTTTAAAGGGGATGAAATGCCAACTTCCGATTATTGGTTTACCGTAGAATATCTAGAGCCATTAAACAACACGAAGAAAGAATTTAAAGCCCATTTTACACTTAAAAGATAGTTTGTTAATCGAACAATAAAAGAACGAAATGGGAATATTAGGAAAACTATTTGGCACAGATAAACTAAAAATTACAGATGCTGATTTTGGGGAAATAGAAAGTTTTAGCACCAACGGAAATAGAATCGGTTGGCTGGTGAATAGAAAATATCTAGATACCGATGTTGAAATATTAATAGATGGAAATACGGAAGGTCTTTTTAAAGTCCAAAAGCAAATTTTATTAGACACATTAAATAATGAGGTCGCTATAAAGTTGGAAGCAGAAAATGCACTAAAAGAACAATATGCAAATGCAGAAATAGAATTTGTGTCTTTAGATACCCATTTTCAGTTAAAAGGAATTTCTGTAAATACCGAAGGATTTGAAATGATCTTTCAGGAAAAAGAAGGTAAAAATTATTTCTTTTCTGTTCATTTTGAAAACAATAAACAAATAGGCGTTTCTATCGACGGATAGGAGATAGGAGAAGTCGTAAATGCTGTGTTAGTCTGCTATTGATTCAATAATCCTAAAAGCTCTTCTTCAAATTGAACAGAAAATAAATTGGTGTGCGGATCAATAATTTTTCCTTTTCTGTCTACTAGCATTACTTTTATTATTGGGTTTATTGCCAATGCCTCTTTTGCTTCTTTAGGGTTTTTTAATTGGTATTCGTGTTGGTACGTTAAACCATATTGTTGCAAAATTCTGCTATTATCTCTTAAATGCGAATCATCGATATTTATAGAGATGAAGTTTACTTCCGGATATTTTAACATTAACTCCTTTACTTTAGTATGACTTTCTTGTAAATGAGATTTGTAATTTTTAGACCAAAAATATAAAGCAGTAGGTTTTCTAATTAATTTATGTAAATCTACTTGCTGATTCTTATAATTTACCAAAGTTACATTTGGTATTTTGTTTCCAATTTGTAATTGTTTTAAAGACTTAACTAATTTTTCAATATAGTTTTTGTCATTGGTGTCGGTGCTTTTTTCGTAATAAAAGTCTAGAAAAGAATCTAGCTCTTTAATGTTTTTAGTTTTGTTTATGTAGTCGATAGAAGATATACTTAACAAAGGGTTTTTAATGTCTTTGTCTGTGATTAAGCTATCAATTAGTTTTAGTTTATCTAAATTATAACAGTAAGAATTTCTTTTTAATATACTGTCTTTCGAGTTTTTTAAATGTTCTGATAAAGCTAGATTTTTAAAATGATATCTTAAAAAAGTCTTATAGGTAAAGTAATCTTTTAAAGCAATACTATTATAATCTATATCCTTTCTGTAGTTGTAAAAATTTTGAGGTAAGGATTGTAAGTTCTTTATTTCATTATCTCCGTAATATGCAAATGGGTAAATTTCTTTACTTAAATAGTAGTTGTAGTCTATGTTGGCTTTTGAAATTTCCTGAAACAATTCCGAAGTTATATTTTTTTGAATAAAGTGGTTTAAGCTCGTGCTTCTATGTTTTCTAATAGAATCTATTTTTTTCTCAAAAGCAATAGGTTCTAATTGGTAATAGCTTAATATTTTCTCATTAATTTCTTCATTCTCAAGAAACATGTTAATTAAATAGTTATTCTTTTTTGCTCCATTGCCTGTAAATACTAAAGATTCATCAAAATCAATAGTATTTATTCTAACCATAACACTATCCTTAGGTTCTAATAAAGCTAGTTGAAACTCTTCACCATGCTGGGATTGTAGTTTAAAAGTGTATAGACCACTTTCTAAAGCATTCAATTTATATAGAAATCTATTTTTATTATCTAATAAAATAGTATCTATAATGATATTCGATTTGCGTATAATAACCTGTTTATCAATAGGATTGATTATTTCTCCACCAATATAAGCCGTTTCCCCTTTATCTGCAGCAAGATCTTTTTTGCAAGAAGAAAGGGTAAGTGTTACTAATAGTAAGGAAAAAAGTAATCTCATAATTGGGTAAAAAACTAAGTTAAGGTGCTTTAACAAAAGTATGCGATGCAAGTTATACCTCTTGTTAATTCGTTGTTAAAAGTTGAAAACAAAGTCATCTAATTGCAATTTTTATAACGTATTATTTTCACCAAAGAAGTTTCTTCTTATGGCTAGAATTATTTACTTTTGCAAAAACTTACAATCAAGCTTTATGTCAAGGAGTAAAACTCATTCATTTGTAAGTGCACGAAGTGCTTTTTAAATATATAAAAATATCTGAGTAAAAATTAAAGACAAATATGTTATCAGTTTCTAATCTTTCCGTTCAATTTGGAAAACGAATTCTTTTTGATGAAGTAAATACAACTTTTAATAACGGAAATTGCTATGGTATTATTGGAGCCAATGGAGCAGGAAAATCTACCTTTTTAAAAATTATTGCTGGAAAGCAAGATCCAACTTCTGGACATGTACATTTAGAAGCGGGTAAACGTATGTCTGTTTTAGAACAGGATCACAACTTGCATGATGAAGACACGGTTTTAGATACGGTTTTAAAAGGAAATAAGCCACTATATAAAATTAAAGCAGAAATTGATGCGCTTTATGCAGACTATACCGATGAGAACGCTGAAAAAATTGGCGAACTACAAGTGAAGTTTGAAGAGATGAATGGTTGGAACGCAGAAAGCGATGCCGCTACCATGCTTTCTAATTTAGGAATCAAAGAAGATGCGCATTATACCTTAATGAAAGATTTGGATGGTAAACAAAAAGTACGTGTCTTATTAGCACAAGCTTTGTTTGGTAGTCCAGATGTTTTAATTATGGATGAGCCTACCAATGATTTAGATTACGAAACAATTTCATGGTTAGAAAACTTTCTGGCTAATTACGATAGTTGTGTAATTGTGGTTTCTCACGATAGACACTTTTTAGATTCTGTTTGTACACATATTTCAGATATTGATTTCGGAAAAATTAATCACTTCTCAGGGAACTACACGTTTTGGTATGAGTCTTCTCAATTAGCAGCAAGACAACATGCACAACAAAACAAAAAAGCGGAAGATAAAAAGAAAGAACTAGAAGAGTTTATTCGTCGTTTCTCTGCAAACGTTGCAAAATCGAAACAAGCAACAAGTAGAAAGAAAATGATCGATAAGTTAAATATTGAAGATATTAGACGTTCTAGTCGTCGTTACCCAGCACTTATTTTTGAAAGAGATAGAGAAGCAGGAGATCAAATATTAAATATTGAAGGATTATCTGCTTCTATTGAAGGAGAAATACTTTTTAAAGACATTGACTTAAATTTAAATAAAGGAGATAAAGTTGTAGTGTTTTCTAGAGATTCTAGAGCTACAACTGCATTCTACGAAATTTTAAATAACAAAGAACAACCAGATGCAGGAAAATTTGCTTGGGGAGTTACTACTTCACAATCTTATTTACCTTTAGATAATAGTGAATTTTTTAAAAATGATTTATCGCTAGTAGATTGGTTACGTCAGTGGGCAACTACAGAAGAAGAAAGAGAAGAAGTTTATATTAGAGGTTTTTTAGGAAAAATGATTTTTAGTGGAGAAGAAGCACTAAAGCAATCGAATGTACTTTCTGGAGGAGAAAAAGTACGTTGTATGTTATCTAGAATGATGATGGTAAGAGCTAATGTTTTACAATTAGACGAACCAACAAACCATTTAGATTTAGAAAGTATAACCGCGTTTAATAACTCCCTTAAGAACTTTAAAGGTACTGTGTTGTTTTCTACACATGATCATGAGTTTGCGCAAACACTAGCAAATAGAGTAGTAGAGCTTACACCAAACGGAGTAATAGACAGACATACTACTTTTGATGAGTACATGCAAGATTCTAAAATTAAAGAATTACGTAATCAAATGTATTCGGTTAAAGCATAAAAAAAATAGATTAAAAAAAAATCCTGAAGTTAACCTTCAGGATTTTTTTTGCTTGAAATGCAAACGAAATTGCTAGTACGCATGGGTAACAAAACAATGCTTTGTTTTCTATCTATTCCTGCATCTCTGCAGTAATACTTTCTACTACTGGTAAGGCAGTATCCAATTCGTCTTTATTTACATATAGCTCTTGTGTGCCTTGGTTGAATGTACCAAAACCTCCTAGTCTGCCAGATTCCGATTCATCTTTTATAATCGCTCGAATGCCAATAGCTTCTAATTTGTTAACCATTAATTGGGTAACAATAAAATTTCCTGTGTAGACTTTAATATAATTAGACTCTTCCATAGTTTTTAGATTTTGTGTTCTCTTAAAGTTACAAAATATTTATCATATTTTGAAGTAATTTACTTATTTTCAAGAGTGTTTATAGTCGGTGATTCTTTTGTTTACTTACGTTCTTTAAAAGTTAACGAAAAATATATCACTTAAATTGCAGCGAAATCGAAATATAACATTTTAAAAACTATCTTTGTCATTATAAATTAATCAATACTATATTACGATGAGTAAAGGAACAGTAAAATTTTTCAATGATTCTAAAGGATTTGGATTTATTGTAGAAGACGACAACAACAAAGAACATTTTGTACACATTTCTGGTTTAATCGATGAGATTAGAGAAGGAGATGCTGTAGAATTTGAACTTACAGAAGGAAAAAAAGGATTAAACGCAATAAACGTTAAAGTAATAGACTAAGTATTACAATTCTTTAAAAGAACAAAAGCCTTTTCAGTAATGAAAAGGCTTTTTTGTGTTGGTATTTTATTAGATTTTTAAAATTACATGGTTGTACGTTTTAATTTTATTAAGGATTAAGTACCAAAGTAATTATATAATCGGTATGCTCCAAAGCCAACCATTACCAAAGATAATGCTAGTCTTAAAGTCGTGATTAATTCATTTCCGAAAAAATATCGGTAAACAATATAACTACCAAGACCTAAAAATATTAATCCAGAGATTAAGCTAAATACACTTTTTTGTGGTGTTCTATTTTCCATATTTTGTGTTTATCTTAACTCCGCGCCAAGCTGTTTTTCAAAATTTGCTTGTAACTTATTCATGATCTTATCAATCTGCTTATCGGTAAGCGTCTTGTTTTCGTCTTGAATAGTAAAACTAACCGCATAACTCTTTTTACCTTTTGGTAAGTTCTTCCCTTGATATACATCAAATAAGTTTACTGCTTTTAAAAGCTGTTTTTCTGTTTGTTTTGCAATCGTATGAATCGATTCAAAAGAAACAGCATCATCTAATAACAGCGCAAAATCTCTACGTACTTCTGGGTACTTCGGAATTTCTTTAAATTTGATTTTATTGTGTTTCGCAACTTCAATAATATTATCCCAATTAAAATCGGCAAATAATACTTCTTGGTTAATTCCGAAATGCTTTAAAATATTCTTCTTAACTAAACCGAAGCTTACTAGTTTGTTTTTTCCTAAACCTAAAGTTAATCCTTCACTAAAAATTGCATCTTTAGTTGGTGTCTCTTTAAACCTAGAAATTCCTAAGCGTTCTAGTATGCTTATAATGGTTCCTTTAAAGTAAAAGAAGTCACTAGGTTTGTTTAAACCATTCCAAGCTTCTGCAGTTCTATTTCCTGTTACTAGAAGGGTAAGGTGCTTATGTTCTTCACGGTTTTCGCTAAAGTTATGGTAGGTCTTTCCGAATTCAAAAAACTTAACATTACTACGTTTTCTATTGATATTATAAGAAAGAGCTTCTAAACCAGAAAATAAAAGCGATTGTCTCATTACGGACAAATCATTACTCAATGGATTTAGCATTACTATATTGTGTTCTTCTTTTAGCTGCTCGTCTAACTTAATATACTCTGGCGTGGTAAGCGAGTTAGCAAGCATTTCATAAAAACCTTGAGATGCTAATTGATTACCAATAACATTCTGCAATTTATGATCTTCAAATTTGGAAGAGTTAGAAATGGATGCGTTTAATTTATTGGTAAAACCAATATTATTATAACCATAAACACGTAGAATTTCTTCAATGATGTCTGCCTCACGTTGCACGTCATTTCGGTATGCAGGAACGGTTAAGCCTAAGCCTGTTTCGGTTACGTTATTTATTTTAATATCTAAAGAACTTAAAATACGTTTAATCGTTTCTTTTGGTATTTCTTGACCGATTAGCTTTTCTGCATTTTCAAAACTTAAACGAACTTGAAAGTCTTCTATTTTATTAGGATACGCATCAATAATATCACTTGTAAGTTCTCCACCAGCAAGCTCTATAATTAATAATGCAGCGCGTTTTAAGGCGTATTCTGTAATATTTGGATCAATACCTCTTTCAAATCTAAAAGAAGCATCTGTGTTTAGTGCATGACGTTTTGCTGTTTTACGAATGCTTATTGGGTTAAAGTAAGCACTTTCTAAAAAGATACTCGTAGTGTGTTCGGTAACTCCAGAAGCGATTCCGCCAAAAACACCAGCAATACACATTGGTTTTTCTGCATCACAGATCATTAAATCATCTTCGTGTAGCTCTCTTTCTACCTCGTCAAGCGTAGTAAATTTGGTTCCGGCAGCAACCGTTTTTACTTCAATTTTATTACCGATAATTTTTGCTGCATCAAAGGCATGAAGTGGTTGACCAAGTTCGTGTAATACATAATTGGTAACATCTACTATATTATTTTTTGGCGTTAAGCCAATAGATTTTAATCGGTGTTTTAGCCAATCTGGAGATTCTGTAACTTTTAAACCAGAAATAGTAACGCCACAATATCTTGGTGCTAATTCTTTGTTTTGCACATCTACGTCTATCTTAAGCGTTCTGCTATCCACATGAAAAGAACTAACGGAAGGTGTAATTAACTCGACATTAATATCTTTTTGTAAAAAACCAGCTTTAAGATCTCTTGCGGTACCATAATGACTCATGGCATCTGCTCGGTTTGGCGTCAATCCGATTTCAAAAACCTGATCGTTTTCAATATTAAATAGAGTAGAAGCAAGCGTTCCAACAACAGTGTCTTCGGCTAAAACCATAATACCATCGTGCGATTTCCCTAAACCAAGTTCATCTTCGGCGCAAATCATTCCATGACTTTCTTCGCCACGAATTTTTCCTTTTTTAATAGTCCAAGCTTCGCCTTCTTCCGTGTATAATGTACTTCCAATAGTAGCAACAGGTACTTTTTGTCCTGCAGCAACATTTGGTGCGCCACAAACTATTTGTACAGGTTCGTCTGCACCAATATTAACCGTAGTAATCTTTAGTCTGTCTGCATTTGGGTGTTGTATGCAAGTGAGTACTTCTCCAACAACAATGCCTTTTAGTCCTCCTTTAACAGATTCGTAATCTACAATGCCTTCTACTTCTAAACCTAAGTCTGTTAGTAATTCCTCGGTTTGCTCTGCTGTCCAATCGGTTTTTATAAACTGTTTTAACCAGTTGTATGATATTTTCATTTACCTTCTTTAAATTGAACTGCAAAGATAAAATAATGCAGTTAGCATTCAAGCATTGTGATAAGTTTTGTGGTATCTTTTATAGGTGTCTTATTTTTGTAAAATATAGGAATAGTGAATCTGGTATAAAATTTTAAGAATACGACATCGTGACTTCTTCTTTATGTTGTAAATAAAAGTAGGGAAACAGCGATGAAAAATAAGTGGAAAGAAGTTGTTTGAGGAGAATAGTTAGAGGTAAACAATCTTCTAATTTAGGAATAGTTCCTTATCGGATTCTAATACCTATGCGCAGCTTCCTGTAACGGAAAACACTCCGGTACATCGAATACAATAGCGGATTAATTATATTAAATAGAAGTTAAATAGGAAAACATTGTTGTGTAATGTATGTTTAAGTTTTACTTAAGATGATATTGGTTTTTAATATTGATTTTCAGCGTTATGTGTTTTTAATAGGATTAAAATAAGAGAGAAAATATTTTTGTTTTAAAACGAATGGAAGCTCCTTTTTTTTAAGAGTAATGAATATGGATTCGTAGCTAGCTGTTTCTGAAAATTTTTGAAGAAAAAGGGAGTCTAACCGCGAAATCAAGTAAGTAGCAACATTAAATTGTAGAAGTAAAACGACATATAAATAACTTAAAAGATGTGAGTCTGTTGGGGGAACTCACATCTTCGAATAATTATTTAGCAAGCTTTTATTTGGCGTAAGCGCCAGAAGAGTAGGTTAGCTCGTAGCTATGGGTGTAGATTTCAAAAACAATCCCAAAAGGATCTTCTACATAACACATTTTAAAAGGTTTATCTTTTGGGTAGTATTCTCTAATTGGCATTCTTTGTTTTCCGCCATAAGAAACAATCTTTTCAATTAATTCTTCAATGTTTGGGTCTTGTACGCAGAAATGAAAAAGACCGGTATTAAAAGGATTAAATGCAGGCGCTTCCTTCATCCCGTTTGGGAAGGAAAATAATTCTATACCAACACCATCTGAAGTAGATAGATGTGCGATTTCAAAGGTTTCCCAATCGTTTCCAAAAACATCAATACACATTTGACCAATAGCTGTTTCTGCTTCTTTTTTAACAGTGGAAGGCTCCATAATAACATACCAGCCCATTACTTCGGAATAGAATTTTACTGCTGCTTTAATATCTGGAACGGTAAGTCCGATATGTGAAAAGGATTTTGGATAGTCTTTATGCTTTGTCATCATTTATATTTTAGATTACAAAATTAATCTATATTTGTCATATAGGCAATAACTTACTAAAAAGTAGTATAGTTACCTAAACGAGTAAAATACTGAATATTAATACAATAAAATTGAATTTTGAATAAAGAAATAGATTGTCCGTTGCATTACACCATGAATTTAATAGGAACAAAATGGAAACCTTTAATATTATTTCATCTTTTAGAAGGCGGATTGCGTTCTGGGGTTTTGCAAAAGCAAATTATAGGTATTTCAAATAAAATGTTTACGCAAACGGTAAGAGAATTAGAAAAAGATGGGCTTATTACCAGAAAAGTGTATCCGGTGGTTCCTCCTAAAGTAGAGTATGCATTGAGTAAAAGAGGAAAGTCTTTAGAAACTGTGTTAAGAAGCCTGGATAAATGGGGATTAGAAGATGTTAAAAGCTAGCTCATTAAGAATGTGTTAAAACTATTTTGTTTCCAGTAGCATCATTTAGCCAAAAAGCATTTTCTTTTTCTTCGTATTCATAAACGTTTTTTAAGGCTTGTTCTAGTTTCTCTTTAGTCTTAAAGTTTATCTGAAAATGTTTCATTCCAGCATTTTCTTTAGGAGCTAACGGTTTGTTTATGCCATGCCAAGAATTTAAAGCTATTCTGTGCTGGTAAGCTCCTCCGTCTCCCAAATCGGCATACAAAAACTGTGGTAAATAGTTAAAAGGTGTGTATCCTATTTTTTTGTAGAATTCATGAGACTTTTCAATGCTATTGGCGTACAGATGTAAGTGACCGATATAAGTGTCTTTTGAGATAGAATTATTTGTATTCTTATCTGATAAATCTTTTAGTATTTCATTTATATCTAGATAGGTAGTAGCGCTTTTTATATTGCCATTAGCGTCTTCTATCCTTAAACCGTTATCAATATCTACTTTTTTAAATCTTTCGGGAGTTTCTAAGGTGAGCTCTAGGTTTATACCGTCTGTATCCTCTAAATAAAGAGATTTAGACATGGTGTGATCTACTGGATGAAAAGGATAATTGTTTATCGCTAATCTGTTTAACATACTAGCAAACTCTTGTTTGTTTGGAGCATGTATAGCAAAATGATAAAGGCCACTAAAGCCTTTATTAAATCGTTTTGTCGCATTTTCATGAACTACAACTAATGTTTTGGTTTCTGTGCCAAACTCAGCAATGGAATTGGAGTTTTTTCTTAGTTTCATTCCAATTATGGTAGTCCAAAAAGTAGTAGCTTTTGCGATACTGGTATTATTCAAGTGAATTGCCTCAAATGAGGCAAATCTACTTGAACTGCTATTAATTGGATTCATTATTTAGGGAGTATAATTGAAAAAAATTAATGCTTTGAAATTATTGGGGCTTTTTTGCTTCTTCCCCAAGCTATAAATAGAAAGATTGCTATCAATACTATATTTATTCCTATAGCAGAAAATTCACTTCTAGTAATATGAAATATAACAGCAAATACCATTACAAGAGCAAGACCTAATGCAGCCCAAACCGTTAGAATTGGTTTGAAACGAAATATAGATGGTACAAGTAAGCCTAGTCCTCCAAAAAACTCACTAATCCCAATAAATCGTACTAATTCAGAAGGGGTAGAAGTAACCCATGGTAATGATTTTGCCAATGCTTCTATGGGCTGTGAAGCTTTCATTAATCCTACCGTTATAAACATAATAGCTAATAGTCCTTGTGCAATCCAAAGTATAATATGTAATGCTTTGTTGTTTTTCTGTTCTGTCATTTCTTGATTATTTATTTCTTTGTATAGTACAAATTTGACGCAATACTAATTAATAAAAAATAAGATACCTTAAGAAATGAGTTTGTGTTTACTTTTCTGCTATTTTTCGTCTTATGTCACTTAAATATTCTGGAGTAACGCCAATGTAAGAGGCGATATGTTTAAGCGGAAGCCTTTGTGTTAAAGTAGGGTAGGTTTCTGTGAAGTCCATATAACGTTGTTCCGCTGTTGCGCTTAATAAACCAATAATACGTTTGTTTGAAGCTATTAAATTGTTTCTAAACTTTATTGCTATATCTACTACCGATTCTTTGTCTAAGCTGTCAATTTCTTTAAATCCTGATTTTGAAACTATAGCTACTTCTGACTTTTCTAGTGCTTCTATAAAGACCAATGAAGGCACTTGGTTAGTAAAACTATCTATGTCTGAAATCATCCAGGATTCCGGTGCAAATTGCATAATGTGTTCTTTTCCAGCTTTGTCTATTGCGTAGCTTTTAAGGCATCCGCTTTTTACAAAATAGCCATATTTAGCGATTTCTCCTTGTTTTAAAAGTATTTCTCCTTTAGCAATAATTTTTGTCTCTTTTATTTTAATATTTTTCATTTTTAGGAGGATGAATTGTTAGCTAGTCTTCTATTCTAGAGGGTTTTGTAAAGATTATGAAATATAATTCCAAATATTTCGATACTTACTCATTTGTCGGTACGTATTTAAAATGCTTTGATTTTCTGTGGCGGCTAAAGAAGGGTCTTTTGTTAGTACTTGTTTTGCGTGAAAACGTGCTAGTTGTAAGATGTCATTGTCTTTAATGATATCTGCAATTTTAAGGTTTAATATGCCGCTTTGTTGGGTTCCCATAATATCTCCAGGGCCTCGTAAGCGTAAATCTACTTCCGCAATTTCAAAGCCATCACTGGTTCTTGTCATGGTTTGTATCCGTTGTTTGCTATTTTCTGTGAGTTTATGACTTGTCATAAGTATGCAGTAACTCTGTTCTGCGCCACGACCTACGCGTCCACGTAATTGGTGTAACTGCGCTAATCCAAAGCGTTCGGCGCTTTCTACGATCATCACAGATGCGTTTGGTACATTGACACCCACTTCAATTACGGTAGTAGCAACCATGATTTGCGTTTCGCCTTTAATAAAGCGTTGCATCTCATATTCTTTATCTGCAGGTTTCATTTTACCGTGTACGATAGAGATTTGGTATTCTGGCATTGGGAAATCTCTAGAGATACTTTCATAGCCATCCATTAAATCTTTATAGTCCATTTTTTCGCTTTCCTGAATTAATGGATACACCACATAAACTTGTCTTCCTTTGGCGATTTCATCCCGAATAAATCGGAAGACTTTTAACCTATTTGCATCATATCTATGGACTGTTTTTATAGGCTTTCTTCCTGCTGGTAATTCGTCAATTAAAGAGATGTCTAAATCGCCATAAACAGACATGGCTAATGTTCTAGGAATTGGCGTTGCGGTCATTACTAAAATGTGTGGAGGAGAAGTGTTTTTCTTCCATAACTTACTTCTTTGAGCTACGCCAAATCGATGTTGTTCATCGATAATTGCAAGGCCTAAATTTTTAAATTTAACTTTATCTTCTAGTAGTGCATGTGTGCCAATTAGTATCTGTAAGTCGCCATTTTCTAGTTCTTCATGAATAATTCTTCTTTCTGAAGTAGTACTTGAACCGGTTAATAGTTTTATATTGATATTCAATTCATTACACATTTCAAGTAAACCATCATAGTGCTGTACTGACAAAATAGCAGTAGGCGCCATTAGGCAAGCTTGAAATCCGTTGTCAAGTGCTATTAGCATTGACATAAGTGCAACTATGGTCTTTCCGGAGCCTACATCTCCTTGTAAAAGACGATTCATTTGCGCATTGCTTCCTAAATCGTGACGGATTTCTTTTAAAACACGTTTTTGTGCATTGGTTAATTCGAAAGGTAAATGCTCCTTGAAAAAAGTGTTGAAATAATTTCCGACGGTTTTAAAAGGGAAGCCTTTTATCTTTGATTTATGGATTAGATTTTTTAAAATTAACTGTAATTGTATGTAAAATAATTCTTCAAATTTTAGTCTAAATTGTGCCTTAGAAAGTAGCTCTGGCGTCTTCGGAAAATGCACATTAAAAACAGCTTCCGGTTTTGAAATTAAATGCAATTCAGAACGCATATTTTCTGGTAGTGTTTCTATGAATTTCCCGTTACTTTCTAAAAACAATTGTTGCATGATTTTGGTCATCACACGATTTGTAATTCCTTTATTCGATAGTTTTTCGGTAGAAGGATAAATGGCTTGCATGGAAGAACGTAAATTCGCTTCATGGTCTTTTTGTAACTCAATATCTGGATGTGGCATGCTAAACTTCCCACTAAACCAATTGGTTTTTCCAAAGATTACATAGGTGGTATTTAGTTTTAGACTTTCTCTAATCCATTTTTGGCCTCTAAACCAAACCAGTTCCATGGTTCCTGTCTCGTCTTGAAGTGTTGCTACTAATCGTTTGCCGCGTTTCTGAGCAATTTCTTCAAACTTGATAATCTTTCCAATTACCTGAACATCTGCATTGTTACGCTGTAATTGGTTGATTTTGTAGTATTGTGTGCGATCTATATATCGATTCGGAAAAAGATTAAGAAGATCTTGATAGGTATGAATGCCTAATTCCTTGCGAAGCAAATCTGCGCGATTTGGTCCAACACCTTTTAAATAATCAATAGGAGTTTGCAAGTTTATACTCATAAAAGCGAAATTAAACAATTCCTTTGAAAGAAGGAATCCCAAAAAGTGTAGTTCTTCATAGATTTTAGTTTTGGTGTAATTTTCAAATAGCAAAACTTATGTGTACTTTGGCGTAATGGTTGTTATTTAGAGCTTTATGAAACGTATTTTATTTTTATTATTTATCCTTATTTCTGCTGCAAGTCATGCGCAACAAACAGATATTGTGGACTTTAAAAAGTTGGATGCTGTTGTGTTTTTTAATCAGATTAAAATAGATAGCACACTTTATGATTCTTTGGAAGTTCGCTTCGATATATTAAAGAAAACAGATTCTATTTATTTGGATGCTGTTGGTATGAAGTTTAAAAATATAGCTTTAAACGGAAAAAAAGTAAAGTACCACAATGACGGTAAAAAGCTAATTATCTATAGCAAATTCAAGCCTTCAGAAGAAAATAAGCTTCAATTTTTGTTTTTTGCTTCGCCTAAAAAAGCCATGTATTTTGTGGGATGGAATGATGAAGCGCGAAACCAAATATGGACGCAAGGACAAGGGAAATATACCAGTCATTGGCTTCCAAGTATTGATGATATGAACGATAAGATAGAGTTTGATCTTACTTTTGCGGCACCAAAAGGCTATGAAGTAATTTCTAACGGAAATTTAGTTTTAGAAAATGAAGGTCCGGATTATGTACTCTGGAAATACGATATGCAAAAACCAATGTCTAGCTATTTGGCTGCTTTGGTAGTTGGTAAATATGATAAAAAAGTAGCAACTGCAAAAAGTGGAATTCCTTTAGAAATGTACTACTATCCCGAAGATTCACTAAAAGTAGAGTCTACGTATCGATATACAAAAGAGATGTTTGATTTTCTAGAGGAAGAAATAGGATTTGGGTATCCGTGGCAAAATTACAAGCAAATCCCTGTACATGATTTCTTGTATGCAGGAATGGAAAATACGAGTTGTACTATTTTTTCGGATGCTTTTATGATTGACGAGATAGCATTTGTAGATAAAAACTACGTAAATGTAAATGCGCACGAGCTTGCACACCAATGGTTTGGTGATTTGGTAACCGAAACTTCAGGAACCCATCATTGGTTACAGGAAGGTTTTGCAACGTATTACGCATTACTTGCAGAGCGACACGTTTTTGGTGATGATTATTACTATTTTAAATTATATGAATACGCACAAGAGTTAGCGGCGCAAGATCGGTTAGGGACAAGTACCGAAGTTATGAATGCCAAAGCGAGTAGCTTAACGTTTTATAAGAAAGGAGCTATCGTTTTATATATGTTGCATGAAAAAGTTGGGGATATCGCTTTTAAAGCGGCAGTTAAGAGTTATTTAGAGAAGTATGCATTTCAAAATGTGGAGACTTCGAATTTTATAGATGAAGTTGCGCAAGCAAGCGAACAAGATTTAAGTGCTTTTGTTGCTAAATGGTTACAAGATAAAACCTTTTATTATGAGGAAGTAGAAGCTTCTTTGCAAAGGCAATCAGAATTTATTACCGAATATGTCATGGTAGATTGTGCAGCGGCTAATGCGAAGTGTGATTATTACTTGACTTCTGGGATTTCAGACGAAGCTAAAAGCAAAATAATAGCTCAGGTTCCAGGGAAAATTACTTCCGAAGTATTTAAAAACAGTATTAAAGTAAGGCAAGCAATAGCGCAAAGTATTGTAGAGATTCCTTCCGAATTAAAGAAAGATTATGAATCGCTTTTAGAAGATAAATCCTATATAACTATAGAAGCCGCTTTGTATAACCTTTGGATTAATTTTCCGGAAGAAAGAAGTGTATATTTAGAGAAGACAAAGCATGTGATTGGTTTGCCTAATAAAAACGTTAGATTACTTTGGTTAACATTATCTTTGGTGACTCCAGATTATGCGGCAGAGGAAAAGAATGCGCATTTAAACGAGTTGGTTGCATATACATCACCCGTGTATAATTATGAGATAAGAATGCAGGCGTTTTCGTTTTTAGATAATTTAAAAATTGTAAATGACGATGTTTTAAAGCATTATAAGCAAGCGGAGCAACATCATAATTGGAGATTGAAAAAGTTTGCGAAAGCTTTTGCCCAAAGAAATAAAGAAAACGAAAAATAACAAACTAAAAATAATTTAATGCGAGCATTAGTAATATCTGGTGGTGGAAGCAAAGGTGCTTTTGCCGGTGGCGTAGCGCAATATTTAATAGAACACGAAAAACGCGAATACGATATGTATTTGGGTACTTCTACAGGAAGTTTGTTGGTGCCGCATTTGGCATTGCATGATGTTGGTAAGCTATATGATATGTTTACTAATGTGAGTCAGCATAATATTTTTAGCGTAAACCCTTTTGTGCAGCATAAAAAGGATGGAAGAGAATATGTATCTATTAATTATGTGAATTCTATTTGGCAGTTTATTAAGCGCAAAAGAACTTTTGGGGAGAGTAAAAGCTTGCGAAGACATATAAAGCGAAATTTTACGGAACAGGAGTTTAATGCGATTAGAAAAAGCGGAAAAGATGTAGTAGTTACTGTTTCTAATCTTTCTAAAAACAGAGTAGAGTATAAGTCTATTAAAGATTATGGTTATGAGGAGTTTTGTAATTGGATTTGGATATCGTGTAATTATATTCCGTTTATGTCTTTAGCAAAAGTGGATGGTTTTGAGTACGCTGATGGTGCTTTTGGTTGTGTCGTACCTATACGAGAAGCGGTTTCTCGCGGTGCAACAGAGATTGATGCTATTATTTTAGAAAGCGAAAATATGGAGTACAATAAAGTACTTGGTAAAAACCCTTTTTCACTAATGCTAAATCTATTTGGTCACTTATTAGATCAGGTAGAGAAAAGTGATATTGCTATTGGTAAATTGGCAGCAAAGCATAGAAATGTAAAGCTAAATTTATACTATACACCAACAAAGCTTACCGAAAATTCTTTGATTTTTAGTAAAAAACTAATGACTGCTTGGTGGTTAGATGGTTTTTTATATGCAGAAACGAAGCATGGAAAAGAATCTAGTACGGTTGCAGTAAAATATTAGTTTTCTTTTAAAATTTCAGACTTAAAACAATTTACTTACTTCATCTCTAATATAAGATAAACCAGCGTGACTTGGTGGATGACCTTCTATCATTTCGGTTAAAAGGACTTCACGGAGTTTGTTGGCAGAGTCTGTTTTTTCCAGTAATGTAGCTTTTCGAATTAATTGAATCGTTGCGTTTTTGGAAGCATTAATAACGTTCCAGCATGCATCACTAACATAGATTTGTTGCGATAAATTATGCTCCATTTCTTGTTCTATGGAAGCTATCAATAAAGATTCATAATCTTCTTTGCTTGAAGAAGTTGGATTTACTCTTAAAAGTAATTTTGCAGGAACGATTCGTTCTAGAAACAAGGTTAAACGTTCGTAGGCTTGCAAGCGTAACGGGAACGATTCTTTTTGCAATTCTTTATGCATTAAAAAGGTTCTTCGATTGTTTTCGTTTTCTACATGTTCTTTAAAAAACAAGTACGCAATTGCTCCTGTTACTAAAGCAGGAATAATATACATCAATAGGTTTAAAAGTTGTTGTTCCATAGTTTCAAATATATAATTACAAACATAAGTCGTTTTTTATAATGCCACAAATTATCTGTTCATGGAATGAAATGGTTCTTTCCATACGCGAAAACGACCGTTCGTTGAATGGTTGGGTGTAGTCCTTTTATTACATGGTATTTTGCGCCTGCTATTAATCAGTACTCAGTAAAGTAAATCGTCAGTGAGAAAACAGCCTTTTTTGCTGGCGATTCTTTTTTATTTGAAAAAGGGGTAACATTTCACATCGTTTTTGGATATAGAAATAGAAAGCCAAAATAACGAAGCTTTTTTTTAATCTTTAAAATTTAAGAATCATGAAGAAAACACTACTATTACTTGCTCTTTTTATAGCAACCCTAACACAAGCACAAACGGTATTAATTCCTAATGGAGGATTTAACGATGCTTTAGATATTGGTTTTTGGTCTGTTGCTTCAACACCCGCTACCAAATCTTGGTTTGATGGAGGATGCCAAGCTATGTTTGTAGATAATTTAGGAAATCCAGCAACAACGGTAACTTCTTCCGTTTTTAGTGTTGGGTTATCTGGAGATTATGAGTTGGAATTAGAATATGCAGTAATATATAGTGGAACTGCTGCTATATTTGAGTTAGTAGATGCTAATAGTGCAGTTATTAGTGCAACTTCCATTAATACAGTTACAGGTACTTGTACCGATTGGCCAAGTCCTAAGCATAGTTCATTAGTGTTCGCTAATTTGCCTGCTGGAAATTACCAATTACGAATAACAATTCCTTCGAGTCAGTTTTTTCTAGATGGCGTATCATTAGGAGCTTATAATCCTATAACGGTAAGTGGTAATGTAAATACTACTGGTTGTACTAATAATAATATGCTGAATAATTTTCCGATGAAAATTACAGACTTAAGTGATAACTCTTCGGCATATACCGCTACCGTCAATGGTGTTTATAATTTTATATTACCAAATACTTCAGGTAATTTTTTAATAGAACCTGTTAATAATGGTAATATAGTTGCTACTCCAAATGGTATTAATTTAACCATTAACTCTTCATCTACGTCTTATATAAATAACGATTTCTGTTTGACTAGTAATATTAATGGAGTAGAAGTGCAAGCACAATTAGTAAGTCAAAATTTAGCTAGACCAGGATTTGTTGCTTCCTACGATTTAATTTATGGAAATAATGGAAATATAACAACAGGAAGTGAGTCTCTTATTTTAAATTTTGATAGCTCTAGACTAGCGTATATTACTAATTCCGCATCCGTTTTACCAACAAGTGTAACAAGTGGTACTATTACTTGGTCTTATAGCAATTTAACACCTTTAGAGTTTAGGAATATTACACTTTCATTTAACGTACTATCGCCTCCTACTGTAAATAGTGGAGATGTTTTAAGCTTTACGGGAAACATTACTCCAACTTTGGATGTTAATCCGGTTAATAATAGTATTAATTTCAATCAAACGGTGGTAAATGGTTATGACCCTAATGATTTGTTGTGTATGGAAGGAGATGAAATCTCTACAACCCAAATTGGAGATGACTTAACATACAGAATTCGTTTTCAAAATACAGGAACAGCTTCTGCTGTAAACATTTCGGTTAAAACAGATTTAGATGCAGATTTAGATTGGTCTACGTTTCAGCCAATTGCTGCTTCACATGCGTATACAACGACAGTTGCGAACGGAAATGAGCTGACGTATACTTTTAATAATATTAATTTAGACGATGCAACAACAAATGAGCCAGGAAGTCATGGTTGGATTTTTTATAAAATAAAACCTAAAAGTACAGTTGCAGTTGGGGATACATTTGACGCTACTGCTAGTATTTATTTTGATTTTAATCCTGCTGTGGTTACAAATACATATACTACAAATATAGTATCACCTGCATTAACTTACGTACCAGATGATAATTTTGAAGCTCGTTTAATTGCACTAGGTCATGATTCTGGTTCTTTGGATGATTATGTGCCAACAGCAAATATAGACGCATTAACCACTTTAGATTTAGAAGATCAAGGTATTGTTGATATGACAGGAATAGAAGATTTTGTCGCATTAGAATTCTTGTATTGTCATACCAATTCTATTGCTACTTTAGACGTGTCTTCCAATATAAATTTAACTACGCTAAATTGTAGTGGCAATGCTTTAACAACTCTAGATGTTACATTAAATCCTAGCTTAACGTATTTGTCATGTAGTCAAAATCAGATTTCGAGCTTAACGATTAATAATTCCAGTCTGTTAACCGATTTATTAATTAACAACAATCAATTAACAAGTTTTGATGCTTCTAGTCTTTCTAATTTAATAGACTTTAGATCTGGAGATAACCTACTAACCAGTCTTAATGTTAAAAATGGAAATAATACCAATTTTGTTTTATTTCAAGCAGGAAATAACCCAAACTTAACTTGCATTCAAGTAGATGATGCAGCTTGGAGCAGAACAAATTGGACCAATGTAGATGCGCAAACGGGTTTTAATGAAGATTGTGCAACAACATCTTATGATAACTACGAACCTAATGATAGTTTTGCGCAAGCTGTAAATATTCCACTTTGTAATATTTATAATCCTACTATTGGGGAGTCAGGCGATTTAGATTTCTTTACATTCCCTTTAGAGGCAGGTGTTGGTACGGAAGTTAAAATAAATAATATTCCAGTAGGTTTAACGTATAAAGTAACCTTTATTGATAGTTATCAACAAACAACGCCACCATTTTATGTAACTAGTTCCGATCCGTTAACCAGATACGTTTATTCCCCAATAGGCGGCTTCTATTATGTTAAAATAGAAAGTAACAATGCGAACTACAGTGTACTTCCTTATCAAATAGAAGTGTCTAATGCAAATTGTAGCTTAAGTGTTTCCGAAGTATTTAAAAGTAGTTTTAATGCTTTTCCTAATCCGGTAAAGAATAGTCTTACGGTATCTATACAAGAAGCTGCTAATTATAGTTTAATAACTGTAAATGGGCAAATTATTAAACAAGGACAACTTCAAAAAGGAAACAACAGCTTAAATACTTCCAATCTATCTAACGGTTTATACTTTTTACAAGTTAGAACGAAGGAAGGTGTTTCCACTAAAAAAATTGTAAAACAATAATTATATATTATGAAAACAATTAAAACAGCATGCTTTACTATGTTAATAGCTGCTTTTATTACTAGTTGTGATTCCGACGAAGATAATGATGTAACAACCGTTTGTGATGCTAAGTTTTACACAATGGCTGTAGACATCCCAGATTCATCGGTTGGTGTTTTTGATATTTTTGAATACGAAAAATCCAACGTGCTCTCGACGCCAATGGCGCTTACTTCGGGAAATGCATTGAATAATGCGACTGGAGGACCGTTAAGTGAAATGCTATCGGCAATAAATCCGAATACAGGAGAAATCACATATCAGTTTACCTATCATCCCGCTATATTTAAGTACAATATCAATTCGAATACGGTAACGCAAAGTACTTTCAATGGCGGTTATAATTATGAATACTTAGGGAACAGTTTATACTCTATAAAACACACCTATATTGGTTCTAGTGTATTATCGGATTATACCATAATTGATGCGTCTGGTAGTGCTGTTGGTCAAACAATTCAAAATGTAGATATTAGTAATTCTGGAGCAACTACATTATTGCTATTCAAATCCACATCAAATAATCAAGACAAGCTGTATTATTTAGCGAATACCAAACTTCTTACTTACAATAAAACAACAGATACTTGGAGTGATGATCTTTTGGAAACGTATAATGAAACTACAAATAAGGTTTTTTATAGAAGTCTGGAGTATGTGGATGATAATACGCTTTATATTTTAAAGTCGGATGAGACTATTGCTAGTAGCTATACGCTAGAACTTTTAAAAGTAGATATAAGTGGAAGTGTACCACAAGTTTCTGTAATAAAAGATTTGACAAACAGTCTTAGTTTAAGTGCGAATACGCTTTTAGCTCCTGGAGGAGATAGACAAATAAATGCAGCTTATGATGCTTGTGATGACAGTTTCTATTTTAATTACACCAATCCATTTACCATGAATTCTATCGTTTTTGAAATTAAACTCATAAGCGATACTGTAAATGAATACCCCGTAAATGGTAAGTATTTATACGGCTTAGACATTATAAATTAATTCTATTTAATAAAAATAATAAACATCCCTAATTATGAAATCAATTCTAAAAATAATTTTATTACTAGTAGTTACAGTTACACTGTTTAACTGCGATAATGATGATAACGATGCGCCAAATACTAATGTTTGTAACTATCAAGGAGTTACTATAGAAGACGCAAACGGCAATGTATACACACAAATTGCAGCATCCGATTTACAAACAGATTATTTTCCTAATAACGACGGACCAGGTTTAGCGGCTGTAGAAGTTTGGGATACCACTGTTCCAGGGCAGACATTTATTGTGACTAGAGCATTAACAGTAGGTGCGGTAGATACAAATCCGGAGATTAGAATAAATAATATCGATTACACGGGAACAATAACTTGTCAACGTGCAGGATCTCTAGTAGGAGAAGAGTTAAGGTTGGATGTTGTTGTAAATTCCTTAGGCGAAGGAGAAGTATGTGTGACCATTGATTATGTGGCGCCTTAATCCTAAAAATGTAATCGATAACAAAGCATTAAACAATATATGTTTCCAAAATTATTTGATTTCTCTCTGCCAGATTTCTTGGCAAGCCTTTTTGGTGTAGAACAAGTTACAGTCTATTCCTATGCTACTTTAATTGCATTGGGTACATTAATAGCAGCGCTTTATACAAAGAGGAGTGCTAAAAAAGGGTTAGGGATTACAAAGCTTTCCAATAGTTTTTTCTATGGGATTTTTGCGGCAGGTTTTGTTGGCGGAAAGTTGTTTTACTACCTACAAGATCCTTTGCTATATATGCAAGATCCGAGTTTAATGTCTAATAATTTTTCAGGCGGATTTGTGTTTTATGGATCATTTGTAGTGATTGTTCCTTATGTGATTTGGTACTTAAAAAAGCATGACATTCCCGTTTTACCCATGTTAGACATATTTGCAGTTACAACTACTATCGTGCATGCAATTGGGCGATTAGGTTGCTTTGCAGCAGGATGTTGTTACGGAGCGCCAACAGATAGTAGTATCGGATTAATTTTTCCAACGACACATGGTATTTCGGTGCACCCAACACAATTGTATGAAGCGATGCTATTACTCGTAATTATGGCAATACTATTAGTAGTTAAAAAGTACAAACAATTTAACGGACAGGTTTTCTTTCTCTATTTAATGCTCTATGCTTTTGGAAGAGGAATCTTAGAGCTTTTTAGAGGAGATGATCGAGGTTTTGTGATAGAGAATATACTATCGCATTCTCAATTTATCGCACTTTGTCTTATCTCAGTATCTGCTTATTTCTATTACAAAATTTATAAACAAATTAATATAAACACACTTAATACTTAAAATCATGAAAAAACATTTTTTAAAGACAATATTACCTACATTACTACTAGTAGGAGCAGTATTTATAATAGGAGCTGGATGCAGCGGTCCCGCAGATGGTCAATCTACCTTTTGGCCAGATTTAGATGGTGATGGTTATGGTGATGCCTTTGTTGGAAACGGAACGATTTATGACGATGATAATTTTCCTGATGGTTATGTGACTAATAGAGGCGATTGTGACGACACTAACGCGGCTATTAATCCTGGAGCTACAGAGATTCCAGATAATGACATTGATGAAGACTGTAACGACCTTTTCGGAATAACCTTTTATAAAGATTCGGATAATGATGGTTTTGGAGATCCAAATGCTGGAAATGTTTTTGAAATTAGTTTTGGCGATCCTGCTCCAAATGGTATGGTGTATAATAATGCCGATTGCGATGATACTAACGATATGATAAACCCAAAAGCAGATGAAGTTGTTGGTAATAATATAGACGATAACTGTGATGGTTATGTAGATATTATGGAGTATTACACCGATGCAGATGGCGATGGTTATGGAGCGGGTGATGCATTACCACCACCAGCAGTTGGAGTACATAATAATTTAGACTGTGATGATACTAACCCAGAAGTGTATCCGTATGCTATGGAAGTTGAAAATGGTATCGATGATGATTGTGATGGAATAGTAGATGAACTTTTTTAAATACTAAAAAAAAATCCATTATAGGGTAACAATTTCTTTGTTGGTTTGATATAAGGGAAATGTATAACTAATATAAAAACAAATAACAATTATGAAAACAACGATCAAAACCCTTTGTCTACTAGTTTTAACACTAGTATTATTTAACTGCGATAATGATGATGGAGATGCAGACAATCAAGACGATTGTAATTTTGCAGGATTTACTTTTTTAGACACTGCAAACAATACACAAACATTAATTGGTGAATCTGATTTAACCACCGATTTCTATTATACATCTTCTAATGGGCCAGAAGTAGAAATCTATAAATCTAGCGATCCTGGAAATTTTTGGTTTGTAACCTTAGTTGTAACAGACGGAGCAACGGGAACAGGACAGTTAAGTGTTAATGGGACCATATATACTGTAAATGTTGCTTGTCAAAGAGCGGGTAATGCTATAGGCGAAGAATTTCGATACGATATTACTGGAGCCGGTTTAGAAGCAGAATATTGTGTTATAATTGACTTATACCATTAGAGATAACAGGTAAAAGAATATAGTCACTTCTAATGTTCTAGATAGGAATAGTGCAAGTGTAGTTCAATATTTAAATACTTAAAAACATGAAAAAGATACAAATAGTATTATTTCTAATTATTGCAACCTTTTTAGGTTGCAGTAATCAGAATGGAGAAGGAGGGGTTGATGAAAATCCTTGCGAGATTGGAGATCAAGGTATGGTTCTGACCGAAAGTAATTCTCCAAACCCAGTATATCTTCAATTTGACGATTCTAGAATGGTTGTTCAATATGTAACAGGGCATCCAGATGGAGATTATTTCCACATGTATAGTACAAATGTTTCTCCAGCCGTAGATCTATATACTTTTGCAATTAACGCTGGAGATACATCTACTTTTGACCAAAATTTTAATGTTACTGCCGGAAGTTATTTGGCGGTAGATGGTACACCTTACCCGCAAAGCAATACATTGGTTTTAAATACTATAATTGGAGGATCACAAGTTGGTGATGCGGTAAAAATGGAATTTGAAGGAGATTATGACGGCGATGAGATTCATATAACTGGTGAGTTATGTTTAACTATAGATGAAGTAATTGGGGTACAAGATTTTGTTTATATCACAGACGGATTAAGTCTTAAAGTTGTAGATGTTTCGGATCCATATGCTCCTTCTATGGCAACAACAATACCTCTACCATCTTCTCATTACGTTAAAGTTATTAATAATAGTGTTGCTTTGGTAGGGCAAATAGATAGCGCAGAACCTTATGTAAATACGATTAATATTTCGAATCCAGGAACTAGTTATGTGATGGCTACAACGGCAAAGAACAGTTCAAATACTATTTTAACAGATGTGACAACGCTAGATAATAAGGCGGTATTAACAGATCTTCATTTTAGAAATAAAACGTTGGAGATTAATACCAATCAAATGGTAGGTATTGGAGATATTCACGGTGGGTTTGGTATAACAAATGTAGCCGATGCGTATTTGATTTTATTAGATGGTTTGGGAGTGTCTACCTACGGCATAGATGCTAATTATGATCTTTCTTATCCTTTTCTTCCGAGTAATGCTACGTTGCAATGGACGTCGTTGGTAGGTAACAGGTTTGACCGAGTAGAAACAGACGGTACTTATTCTTATATAGCGAATGTAGAAGGTCAGAAATTATTAAAGGTAGACGTGACTAATTCAGCTATTAATCAGTTAAGTTCTTTGGATATTGCTGGGCATCCTTCCTCTTTAGCGATTTATAATAATTACGCTTTTGTAACCATGTCTCCAACAGGGACAGTGCCTTATAATGCCGGTTTTGATGGCATTAAAATGATTAATTTAACCAGCATGCAGGTTGTAGATAGTAGTGTACTATCCAATACAAGCGGTGTAGTTGTTTATGGTAGTTATGCGTACGTAACCGATGGAAACGGTTTGCATATCTATGATATTAGTTCAGGAAGTTTAAGTTTAATTACAACATACAACCCAGGATTTGGTAATTACATATCCATTTAAAACTATTCTTATGAGAAAAATATGCCTATTACTACTTTTATTATGTACCATGACATCTTGTGATAATGATGATGACATTAATAATGATGCAACAAATCAAGACCAATGTAATTATCAAGGGTTCTCGTATTTGGATACGAATAACAACGATCAAACATTAATTCAGGAGTCCGAATTAAACACGCAACATTTTCCAAATGCAAGTAACGGACCTTATGGTGCTCCAGGAATAGAAATCGCATCGTTTACAAGTTCACCGACGCTGTTTTTTACTACCAATGCCATAGAATTAAATGAAACTGGAACGGGTTGGATTTCTATAAACGGTGCGCAACTAGAAGCGGTAACCGTTACTTGTCAACGTGCAGGAACCGCAGTAGGTGATGAAGTGCGATTAGATGTTGTCTTCGGGGCAATTGAAGTAGAGTTTTGTGTTATTATTGATGAAGTTTTATAAATATATTGAAGATGAAAATAGCATTAAAAGGTTTTGTGTTTCTTATTTGTTTGCTTGTTTTTAATTGCAAGAATGAAAGTAATACACAGGGGATAGAAGAAGACGCTAAATCGGAAACGTTGAAATCGTTAACGGAAGACGAAAAAAGAGAGATAGTAGCATACTATTTAATTCACGGTAAAAAAATGACCGAAAAAGATTTTTATAAAATTATCTTTTTGAATGATTTTGTAGATGGAGTTAAAGTCATTTATTACGAAGATAGCAATGCTTTTTTTGGTCTTAAGTTTTCGGAAGCATTAGATTTTTATAAGGCTAATAAAAAGTAGAACAGCAAAAGCTGTTTTGAAATTAGACAAACCTTTTTAGTTCTCTTTAAAGATCGGTTATAATAGGGATTGCATTAATTGTATGTAAAACCGAAGCATGCAAAACAATTACAAAACCATTACATTTGTAATACAACACAAAAATAAAAACGATTGAAGTATAAAAAACGCCATATCCCAATGCTATCCTTTTTGATAAGGCGTTTTTATTCTGTGTTTCCTGTTTTTTTTAAAAAGACAGAAATACTAGCAAGGCAACAAATATTTACTTTCTTTATTTGTTTTTCGGTTGCTACTTCCTTTGCACAACAGTACACCAATTATTCTACAAAAGATGGTTTACCAAGCAACCATGTATATACTATTATACAAGATGCCAAAGGCTTTATGTGGTTTTTAACCGATAAAGGAATGACAAGGTTTAATGGAAATCAATTAATAACATTTACAACCAAAGATGGATTGCCAAATAATGATGTTTGGGATGCGTATCCAACGCCTGATGGTAAAGTTTGGTATATGTCTAAATCTGCAAGTTTGGGCTATGTAAAAGACGATTCTATTTTATCCTTTCCTAATAGTAATAAAAACAAAATTATTAATCCAATATATTCGTCGCAAGTAGGAGATTCTGTTTATCCATCTGGTCCAAATAGAACTTTTACATTAAAGGATAAGCAATGGATTGGTGAGTCTAGTAGATCTATTAATAACTTGTTTTTAGACAAGGTAAAAGTCAGACATAGTTCTGTGGCTAATATTAGATTTGAAGGAGATGGGAAGATAAATTTATACGATAAAAAAAATAATGTAATAACTAGTTTTTATTCTAAAGTTGTTCATGGAAAAACGGGTACCAGAGGACAATTAAATGATAGTTTATATTTCTGGACTACAAATAAAAATTATACAATACTTAATTTCAATACTCTAAAAATAAAAACAATTCATCTAAAGAATAAGATAGATCTAGAGGAAGTTAATAATTTAAGAATCAATTTAGTCAATTGCGCTTTGCAAATTTCGGGTAACGGATTTGTATCTAAGTTAGATGAAAACTATGAAATAGTTGATCCGTTCTTTTTTCCTAAAAATATGCAAGCCCATTTTGGTTTAATAGATAAGTTAAATACCATTTGGATTGCCACTTTTAATAATGGCGTTTACAAGTTGCCTTATGTAAAGCGAAATGTAAAATATGAATTGCTCAATGAGAAAATTCAAAGCTTCAATATTATAAACAAGGAATTAATTGTAGGTGTATATGGAAAAGGATTCTATAAATATGATAAACAAGAAAAAGCATTTCAAGAATTTATAAAAAGGGACGATTATGTTTTTGGTGCAAGCCGAATAAATCAATTAAACACCAATTTCTACCTATTTAAAAATGCCTTATCTAAAGAAGTAAATGAAACTATTTCCACGGTAGATCTTTCCGAAATTTACATGCAAGATTATGATATAAATGAATTAGGGCGTAAACTCTTATATTTTGAGGGCAAGTTGTATGGGAATTTTTCGTTTGGAATTAATCAGTTGAATTTAAATTCTTTAAAAGTAGAGAAAGAATTCCGTCAAAAAGGAGCGAATGATATTGTTTGTTTTAAAGACCGCTTATTAATTGCAACGACCAATGGTTTGAAGGAAATTAAAAACGATTCCTTACAACCTATAGTGTTTAAGAATGAAACATTTAATAAATCTATTTTAAGTATTAAAAAAATAGATGAAAGTAGCATTATAATTAATACGGATGGTTTTGGTGCGTATATTTCAGATTTAAAAGAAATAAAACCTTTAGTTTCTACAGCCTTTTTAATTGTTGAAGAAGCTTTTATTCAGAATAAAAACTTATGGTTAGCAACAAATACGGGTGTTTTAAAATTCATAAAAAAAAATAACGAGTATCAACTAGATAAACAATTTACAATAGAAGATGGTTTGCCAACAGACCACATAAACACGGTGTTTGTAGATGATGAAAACCTAATAGTAGGTACCAATAATGGCATAGCAATTTTACCAAAAAACAAGGAAAGCATACCGCAGTTATTAGACGTGTATATTGGGGAAGCCAAGTATAATAATAAGAATATAACAGCAGATAGTAACACCTTTAAATACACCGAAAATAATAACGTTAATATTACAGTCGCAAATATAGATTTCTCAGAAAATAACACCGATTTCTTGTATGATTTTAAGTTGGAACCTTCTCAGGAAAATTGGACAACCACCAATACAAATATTTTCAACTTTAATAACTTGCAACCAGACACATATGTTTTTCATTTTAAGTCTGGGACTATCCTTAAGCAATTGCATTTTACTATAAAACCATTGTGGTGGCAGACATTTTGGATTAAAGTCTTGGTTATATTATTGGGTGTTTTTTTAGTAGCTTTAATCTCTAGGTTTTTTGTGAAACGTTCTCAATTTAAAAAGAATCAAAAAGTTTTTGAAGACAAACGCCTAAGTGAATTACAGTTAAAAGCATTACGATCTCAAATGAATCCACATTTTGTATTCAACTCGCTTTCGGCAATTCAATATTATATTGGTGAAAATGATTTTGAAGCTTCAGAAACCTATTTAGTGAAATTCTCAAAGCTTATTCGTCAATTTTTTGAGCTTTCTAAAGAAAACGAAATCTCTTTAGCTGTAGAAATAAGCTTGCTTAACAATTATTTAGAAATTGAAAAACTTCGGTTTAAAGAAAAACTAAATTTCACTATACATGTAGATCCTAGTTTAGATAAGGAAAATACTAAAATACCAACCATGTTATTGCAGCCAATAGTAGAAAATGCGGTAAATCATGGTGTTTTTAATAAAATGGAAAATGGCTTAGTAGCATTGCGTTTTATATATATAGATTCTCAAACTTTTAAAGTAGAAATTGTAGACGATGGCGTAGGTTTTGTGAATACCAAGAAGCGACAAAATAAAAGCGTTAAATCTTCAAACGTATTAAAAGATAGATTACATTTTTTTAATTATTCTGAAAAATGGGAAATCAGTTATAAAGAAGAAGAAGTACATCCAGATAAAAAAGATAAAGGGAATAAATCGGTGTTTTTAATTAAGATAATTAAATAATGAGCAATATAACAGCCATATTGGTAGATGATGAGGTTTCAAATTTAAAAGGATTACAACGTAAAATTGAAAAATTGTTTCCTAATATTCAAATTTCTGGAGCTTTTCAAAAACCGGAAGATGCTATAGAGGCAATTCAGAAACAAGAACCAAATATTCTTTTTTTAGATATTGAAATGCCTAGAATTAGTGGTTTTGAGTTACTTGCTAAATTAAGTGACGTTAATTTTCAAGTTATTTTTGTAACTGCTTATAATGAGTATGCTCTAGAAGCTTTTAAAAAGAATGCCATAGGTTATGTTTTAAAGCCTATTGATAATAACGATTTAGTGGAAGCGGTACATAATGCAATGAATATTGTTAAATTAAAAAATGAAAGTGAAAACAACTCTAAATTGGTAACTTTATTAGAAGAAAATATATCTAAAAACAATAAGATAATTGTGCCAACCCAAAAAGGAGTTTCTTTTATACCTCAGGATGAGGTGTTGCATTTAGAGGGATATGAAGGCTATACTAAAATTCATTTAATAAATAATACAACCATAATAAGTTCTTACAATTTAGGTAAGTTCGAAAAATTACTAAACTCCAAATTTTTTAAATGCCACAAATCACATATTATTAATCTAGATAAAGTCCGTCATTTTGAAAATGAAGGATATGTAGTTCTAGAAAATGCGTATCGTGTTCCCATATCTAAAACCAATAAAAAGGCATTTTTAAGTTTGTTTCAATAAATTTCAGAAAATAGGGTAACAATAGTTCAAGTAGGTTTATGTAATACTATAAACTATAAATTTTGAACGTTTAAAACCTTAAATTATGAAAAATAGAAACACCAAATCCAAATTATTACTGAGTCTAATACTTGTAATAGGAATCTTATTTACATCCTGTGATCCCAAAGATGTTAACGAGTCTTATGAACCAGGAGAAAATAATGAAATAGGTTTAGACTTAGGGCAAAGCGTACAACACGATTTTATGGGTCGAATTGTGGATGAATCCAATGTTCCAATAGAAAACGTAATGGTCTCTATCGGATCAAAAATGGAGTCTACAGATGCCAATGGTATGTTTATTATTAATAATGCAAATGTAAAAAAAAGACAAGCATTTATTGTAGCAGAAAAACCTGGTTATCTAAAAGGAATGCAAAGTCTGGTGCCTACTCAAGGTACAAATACGGTGCGCTTAATGTTAATTCCTCTAAATGTAATAGCAACGATTTCCTCTGGAGGAGATAGTGAAGTGAACTTACCAAACGGAACTATCGTTAAGTTTGATGGTGCGTTTAAAGAGGAAAACGGAAATGCCTATTCCGGAAATGTAGATGTGATCATGTATCATTTAGATCCTTCAAACCCGGATATTGATGCAATAATGCCTGGTAATTTACAAGCTGAAAATGCTAGTGGTGAAGAACGTATTCTGGAGTCTTACGGCATGTTAAATGTAGAATTAAGAGGAACGTCTGGTCAAGAATTAAATATAGCAGATGATCATTTCGCAGAAATTGAAATGCCAGTAGATCCTGCACAAAGCGGTAATGCACCAGCAACGATTCCTTTATGGCATTTTGATGAAGTAAACGGGTATTGGATAGAAGATGGAGAAGCGATTTTAATTGGAGGGAAATATGTTGGTGAAGTTTCTCATTTTTCATGGTGGAACTGTGACGCACAATTTCCAACAGTTACCTTATGTTTAAATGTGGTGGATGCTGCAAATATTCCATTATCTAATGTAAAAGTCGAAATGTTTAGAAGTGGAGCAACCTATCCAAGAACAGGAATCTCTAATGGTAATGGTGAAATATGTGGTTTAATACCAGCAAATGAAACCTTAACAATAAAAACATTCGATCAATGTGGTATAGAAGTATATTCTACAACTATAGGTCCTTTTTCAACAAATACCAGTTATGGTGATTTAGTGTTGCCAACAGTATCTGCAGCAGTAATTACTGGTAATCTAGTGGATTGTTCTAGTGCTAACGTTACTAATGGTTATGCAGCTGTAACCTATGGAAACCAATATGCAACTGTAGATGTAACCAATGGAAGTTTTTCTTTAAGTGTAATCCAATGTGCTTCTTTAGCCGATTTTACTTTAGAAGGCGTTGATTTTGATACTTTTCAAACAACTACAGCGTTGCCTTTTACTTTTAATAATACCAACGTTGGAAATATAATTGCTTGTTCTTCGGTAACAGAGTTTATTAGTGTGCGAGTAGATAATAATCCAACAGATTATTTTTTAGCAAGTATAAATGCAAGTGCTAACCAATCAAGCCCTGGAATCTCTATTGGGTCTCAAACAAATCTGAACTACTTCCATGTTGGATTAGGGACTACAACACTAGGTAACTATTCTTTAGATCAGTTTGGTTTTGAAGTATCCAATATAAATTTAGATTATTCTATACCAACTAATTTACAACTAAATTTATCTAATTATGGTACGGCTGGTAACTATATAGACGCAACTATTAACGGAACCTATACGGATACTTCAGGAAATGTGAGAAACCTTTCTGTAACCATACACGTAATAAGAGATATGTAATACGTGTTAGTTTCTAATAGTTAAGATAAAAAAAAGAGGCTTCCTAGAAGCCTCTTTTTTATTTCCATTTTATTCTTTATTTCCACCTAAACACATACAATCCTTTAAACTTTGCATACCATTAAAAGGTACTGGCGTTTTTTCGTAACCATAAGTTCCGCTTAGTTCTTTAGATAAGTTATGATCATCTACATTAATTTCAATATCACTCATTTTAAATTCACAAGGATGCTCATAACCTGCCGCATGCGTGATTTCTATAAATTCTTTTCTAAACGTTTTAAAATATTGTGCCAAACGTACCGATTTTAAAGTAGGATCTATACCACTTTGCAACCATTTACTTTGCGTAGCTACACCACTCGGACATTTATTCGTATGACATACTTGTGCTTGTATACAACCAATACTCATCATAGCTTCACGAGCAACATTTATACAATCTGCACCCATTGCAAAAGCCATTGCAGCTTTAGCAGGAAAACCTAATTTACCACTTCCAATAAATACAATACGTTCGCTTAAGCCTTTACGTTGAAATAATTTGTATAAATCACCAAAACCATAAACCCAAGGTAAACTTACGTGATCTGCAAAACTTGGAGGTGCGGCTCCAGTACCACCTTCACCACCATCAACAGTAATGAAATCAGGACCTTTTCCTGTCGCTTTCATAATATCTGCTAGTTCTTCCCATTGCTCTAATTTTCCTATAGCAGCTTTAATACCAACAGGTAATCCTGTAGCTTCCGCAATTTGTTCGATAAAATCTAACATTTCAGGAACATTGCTAAAGGCTTTATGATTTGGTGGAGATAGTACATCTTTACCGATTTCAACACCTCTAATTTCAGCGATTTCTGGAGTTATTTTAGCTCCTGGTAAAACACCTCCTTTTCCTGGTTTAGCTCCTTGTGATAATTTTACTTCAATAGCACGAATAAAAGGATTTTTTTCTACTAGTTTTATCATCTTTTCCATAGAAAATCCACCATCCGGAGCGCGAACACCAAAATAACCTGTTCCAAAATGAAAAACAACATCGCCACCGTGACTATGGTGCGGAGACAAACCACCTTCTCCAGTGTTGTGATAAGCGCCAGCCATTTGAACACCTTTATTCATAGATTCCACAGCTTTAGCCGAAAGGGAACCAAAACTCATAGCAGAAACATTAATTACGGAAGCTGGTCTAAATGGTTTTTTACGTTGGTTAAATTCCCCCATTATTTTAGCACAAGGTAAAAAGCAATGATCTATAGTGTTTGGATGATTGGGCCCGATTTGATATGGCATCATCGCATTATTAATAAAAAGATGTTGGTGTGCATAGATATCTCTATCTGTACCAAATCCTTCGTAGTTGTTTTCTTTTTTTGCCGAAGCGTAAATCCAACCACGTTCAATTCTATTAAAAGGTAACTCCTCTCTGTTATTAGCAACAAAATATTGACGAATTTCTGGTCCGATGCTTTCAAATAGATATCGAACATGACCAACAATAGGAAAGTTGTGACTAATAGTATGTGATTTTTGAATGAAGACATCTCGAATAGCTACTAATGCTAAACCTATGATTATCCACATCCACCAAGATATAGCACTTAAGAAATTGAAAAGAGTTTCCATTTTGAATATTTTTTTTCAAAAATAAAACTTAATAAACGAACAGCTTTATAAAAAGTTGAAAACCTATTTAAAAATTCAATTAATGGCTAAAATGTTTTTTAATTGGGTTTTCGTAATCTGTGAAAAAAAAGCTATTTGTAGTCTGTTTCGGTCTTTATAGCTTAAAAAAACATACACGACATAACTGTTTGGAAATAAGTCTATAACGTTGTTTTTTTATACTACGTACCCCTACGTAAATTGATGTGGTGTTAATGCTTTATATCGTTGAATGTTATAATTTGTGGAATAAAGTTGTGCTGTAGTTAGCAGTATTTCACTTATTAATTATTGTCCTTATGAAAAAATACCTACTAGTAGTTCTTGTCATTTTTATTAGTCACATAGCACGCTCACAGTGTATGCAAATAGAAATCCCATTGGAAGAAAGAATAAATGCTTCCTCAATTATTGTAGAAGGAGAAGTGATTGCAAAACAAAGTTATTGGGATGCAAAACAGCAAAATATTTTTACAGTAAATACCGTAAAACCTTATAAAACTTTTAAAGGTTCATTATCTAATACTGCACCTATAGAAATTATTACATTAGGAGGTACTGTTGCTGATACTAAAATGGATGTTAGCAATGCTCTGCAACTTAACACAGGAGATATTGGTATGTTCCTTTTAAAAGCTTCTTCCGTTTCATTAACAAAACGTGGGAACTTTTTAACCACAGTAGAAGGGACGCAAGGTTCTATTAAGTATGATAGGTACGATGCTTCTGCAAGCGATGGTTTTAAACGGTATACATCTGTAGTAAGCGAATTATATCCGCTTATTCAATCTAAAGCAGGGCGAAGTTTTACAACTCTAGAAGCGGTAAACATATTTCAGGATACCTCTCGTAGAGTAGGTTCTATTTCTAATATTAGTCCAACAACCGCTAATGCAGGTGTAAGTGATATTCTTACCATTAATGGTAGTGGTTTTGGCTCAAGTCAAGGTCATATCGATTTTATAGACGCTAATGGTGATGGAACAGCTTGGATTTCTACCTTCCCTAGTGATGTTATATCCTGGAGTGCTACTCAAATAAAAGTAAAAGTGATTTCTAGAGCGAGTACAGGGCTAATAAGGATAATAGATTCCTCTAATGGAATAGCACAAAGTAGTCAAGTTTTAACCGTGAACTGGGCGCATTCAAATCCAAATGTAGACACGGGTTCGGGCGAAATACGGTATGAAAATACGCTAAGGGGCAAGGATGCCAATGGCGGTTACGAATTTAAATTTGCTCCTAATTTTAGCGCAACAAACGTGCAAGATTCTTTTAATAGAGCTTTAGCCACTTGGAACTGTGGTTCTGGGGTTAATTTTGAAATAGCAGGGTCGACTACCGTTGATGAAATTGCCAGTGACGGCACCAATGTTATAGTCTATCAAGCATTGGGTTTAGGAACTTTGGCTTCCGCTATAACGTGGTCTACTTACTGTACTATAAATGGTGTGCTCCAAGGATGGTACGTTAGTGAAATGGACATTAGGGTTAATAGCAATCAAAATTGGCACTATGGAAACGGGATTCCTGGTGATATTACAAAATATAATTTTGAAACGGTGGCTTTACATGAACTTGGTCATGCACAGCAATTGGGGCATGTAGGACAACAAGGTGACATTATGTATTATTCCTTAGCACCAGGAACAAGAAATGCAGAATTAAGTACCGAGACATTAAATGGCGCAAATTATGTAATGAATAAAAGTACTACAACTAGTGTTTGTGGTCAGCCAGTAATGACGCCATATGCAGGAAGTATTTGCTGTAACGACCCAGAAATTGTAGCAAATCCTATAAATACTACTAACTGCATTAACGAAACAGAAAATTTTAGCATTACAGCAAATTATGCGACAGGTTTTCAATGGGAAGTAAACACTGGATCAGCTTGGGCTACTATAACAAATAATACGACCTATAGTGGGGCACAAAGCAGCACGCTTTCGGTAACTAAAATTGCCACAAGTATGAACGGTTATCAATACAGATGTATTGCTAGTAATAGTTGTACAAATACTGCAACTTCCAATGCAGTAACTTTAACCGCAGATAAGCCTGAAGTAACGCTCTCTGCAACAGAAGAAACACCATGCGATACCAACGATGGTACAATAACATTTACATTTTTAGATAATCCTAATCGTACAGGAATTCAGTTTAGTATAAATGGCGGAACCACATATACAAGTATTTACGATGATAATTCAGGGTCTGTAACTCTAACAGATTTAGCACCAAACACGTATTCTGTATATTCTAGATGGGGAAACGGTCAATGCGAAGTAGAAGTTGGAGATATTACTGTAGTAGAAAGAACTAATCCTGAGGCATCTGTTGTAGATTCTACTCCTTCAGATTGTAGCTCAGCAACAGGAAGTGTAACCCTAAATTGGGTTGTAGACCCTATTAGAACGGACATAGAGTTTAGTACAGATGGAGGTGTTAGTTACCCACATTCTACAACTAATCCATCTGGTACCATAACTATAGGTAGCTTACCATCTGGTACAACAGATCTTTGGGTACGTTGGGGAAACGCAGATTGTCCTATAGATATGGAAGATGTTACCATTTCGAATTCAAATTGCGATTTTAGTAATGGTTTTATTACCACTTGGGAAACAGTAAATGATGGGACGACTAATAGCAATAGTATTGCCATACCAATTGCTAGCACTGGTACTTATAATTATCATGTAGATTGGGGAGACGGCCAGTTTGACTATAATGTAACGGGAGGTATTACACATCCTTACGCAACACCAGGAACCTACCAAGTTAAAATAATAGGAGATTTTCCTCATATTTATTTTAATAATACTGGCGATAAGCAAAAAATACTATCTGTAGAGCAATGGGGTGCTAATTCTTGGTCGAGTATGGAAAATGCTTTTCATGGTTGCAATAATTTAATTATAAACGCTACCGATAACCCAGATTTAAGTAATGTTACAGACATGTCTTTTATGTTTACATTTTGTAGCTCTTTTAATCAAGATATAAATACTTGGGATGTTAGTAATGTAACAAACATGGCACATACTTTTAGAAATACGGCAGCTTATAATCAAAATCTAAGTGGATGGGTTGTTAGCAATGTAACTAATATGACCAGTATGTTTTGGAATGCTAATGTTTTTAATCAAGATATTAGTGCTTGGGATGTAAGTAGTGTCACCAATATGTCGTTAATGTTTCGTAGTGCCGATAATTTTAATCAAGATATTGGAGCTTGGGATGTTGGTAAGGTTACAAATATGAATCTCATGTTAGCTGGAGCGCTTTCTTTTGATCAGAATTTAGGAAATTGGGATATTAGTAGTGTTACAAATATGTCCACGATGTTTTTTGCAAACAGTTTATCTATTGATAATTACGACGCTACATTAATAGGTTGGAGCACCTTAGTTACCACAGGAGCTAATCCAGAAACACAAATTCCAGAAAACATAACATTTAGTGGCGCTAATAGTCAGTATTGTATAGGTGAAAATGCCCGTAATAGTTTAATGGCATCACCTTACGATTGGATCATTACAGATGCAGGTCAAGCATGTGCTTCTGCTTTTATTACAACATGGAAAACAGATAATCCGGGAACTTCAAATGCTAATAGTATTACCATACCTACACAAGGTACAGACCCTTATAATTACAATGTAGATTGGGGAGATGGTTTAACTAATAGTAATATTGCATCAAGCATAACACATCAATATGCCACAGCAGGAACATATACCGTAACCATAACTGGAGACTATCCATGGTTTTGGTCTGGAAGTTCTGGAGATAAAGACAAATTACTATCTGTAGAGCAATGGGGAGACCAAGTATGGCAAAGTATGCATGCTAGTTTTTATGGTTGCTCGAATGTCGTTATTAATGCTACAGATAAACCAGACCTGTCACAGGTTACTTCATTTTACCGTATTTTTCGTCAGGCTCCTGCTATAAATCAAGCTATTATTGGTACTTGGGATGTTGGTACCATAACGAATATGGAACAAGCCTTTACTGGTGCCACAACATTTAATCAAGACGTAAGCAGTTGGGACATGAGTAATGTAACAACGACACTTAATATGTTTTCTGGTGCACTTGCATTTAATCAGAATATAAGTGGATGGGACGTTGGTAACGTTACAAACATATCCCATATGTTTAGAAATGCAGTAGCTTTTAACCAAGCTATTGGGAGTTGGGATGTTAAAAATGTGGAATTTATGAACCGTATGTTTGAAGGTGCAGTAGCCTTTAATCAAGACCTTGGTAATTGGGACATAAGTAAAGTAACCAATATGGCTAGCATGTTTGATGGTATTACTTTATCGGTTTCAAATTACGATAACACCCTAGTAGGCTGGAACACTTTAGTGTTGCCAGAAACACAAATACCAGAAAATATTAACTTTGGTGGAGGTGATAGTAAATTTTGTGCAGGAGAAGCTGCAAGAACTAGTTTAATGAGTACGCCATATAGTTGGACCATAATAGATGGTGATAAAGATTGTCCAGATCTTCCTTTTATTACCACTTGGCAAACTACAGCAGCAAATGAAACCATTACCATACCAACAACTGGTACAGGTTATAATTATGACATAGATTGGGATAACAATGGTACTTTTGATGATTTTGGAATTACAGGAAATGCAACTCATACCTATGCAACTGCAGGAACGCATACAATAGCAATAAGAGGTGATTTTCCACGTATTTATTTTAATTACGGGTCTCAAAGAACTAAAATAGTTTCCATAGACCAGTGGGGAACTGGTAGTTGGACCAATATGAGGAATGCTTTTATGGGTTGTAATAATTTAGTAATAAATGCTGCAGATAGCCCAGATTTAAGTAATGTAACAGACATGTCTTCCATGTTTGCCTATAATGCAGCATTAAATCAAAACCTTAATCATTGGGATGTTACTAATATTACTAACATGCAGTTAATGTTTTATCAAGCAACTGCTTTTAACCAAAAGTTAAGCAATTGGAATGTAGGTAATGTAACAAACATGAATAACATGTTTAATAATGCTACTTCTTTTAACCAAGATTTGTCTACTTGGAATGTAAGGCAAGTTACCACAATGAATGGGATGTTTTACAATGCCATTGCTTTTGATCAAGATATAGGTGATTGGGATATAAGCGCAGTATTAAATATTGACGCTATGTTTGAAAATGTAACACTTTCTGTTATAAATTACGATAATTTATTAATTGGTTGGAATACGCAAGATGTTGGAGAAACCATACCACTTAATTTAACTTTTCATGCTGGAGATAGTAATTATTGCAATGGTGATGCTGCAAGAGATAATTTAATAACTACACACGGTTGGTCTATTACAGACGGCAACAGTTGCGTAGGTTTTGTAACCACATGGGAAACAACAACAGCAAACGAAACCATTACCATTCCAACTACAGGTGCGGGATACAATTACGATATAGATTGGGAAAGCGACGGAATTTATGATGATTTTGGAGTTACCGGTAATGCTACACATACCTATGTAAATCCAGGAATATACACGGTTACTATTAAAGGCGATTTTCCACAAATTTATTTTAATTATTCAGCAGATAGAAATAAAATTCTAGCAGTAGAAAAATGGGGAATTTCCAATTGGAGGTCTATGCAAAAAGCTTTTGCAGGATGTAGTAACTTAGTAATTATTGCAGGAGACAACCCAGATTTAAGCAATGTTACTAATATGTCTCACATGTTTAGTGGTGTTGCAACTATTATTCAAGACCTTAGCAGTTGGGACGTTAGTAATGTAACAGATATGTCTTATACCTTTGATAGTGTTAATTCTTTTAACCAAGACATTAGCAGTTGGGATGTTAGTAATGTAACAGACATGTCTTATATGTTTAGAGATGCTTCCACCTTCAACAAGGATATTAGTAGCTGGAATGTATCCAATGTTACCAATATGTCTTTTATGTTTTCAAGCACCAATTCTTTTAACCAAAATTTAAGTAGTTGGGATGTTAGTGGCGTTACAGATATGTCGTATATGTTTTATTATGCTTTCAAATTTAATCAAGACATTAGTAATTGGGATGTTAGTAGTGTTACCACTATGGAAAATATGTTTGCTACCGCAAAAGATTTTAATAAAAGTTTAAGCAGTTGGGATGTTAGTAGTGTTACCAATATGGCTTCCATGTTTAATAATGCAGATGATTTTAATGCTGATTTAAGTGGTTGGAATGTTGGTAATGTAACTACAATGGAAAGCATGTTTAGCGAAGCAGCAGTTTTTAATCAAGATATAAATTTATGGAACGTAATTAACGTAACCAATATGTCTAATTTGTTTTATGAAGCTTCAGCATTCAATCAAGAATTAAGTAATTGGGATGTAGATAATGTAGCTAGTATGTCTGCAATGTTTGCATCGGCATCAGTCTTTAATAAAGATATAAGTAGTTGGAATGTAGGTAGTGTTACAGATATGTTCGCAATGTTTTCTGGAGCCTCAGCTTTCAATCAAAATATAGGTGCTTGGAACGTAGGTAGTGTTGCAGATATGTCATATATGTTTTCGTCTTCAGGAGTATTTAATCAAGATCTGGGTAGTTGGAATGTAAGTAACGTTAAATATATGATAGGTATGTTTTATTTATCAACTGCTTTTAATCGAGACCTAGGCAATTGGGATATTGGTTTAGTAACAAATATGACCAATATGTTTTATGGTGTTACGCTTTCAATTTCAAATTACGACAACACCTTAATAGGTTGGAATACTATAGTTGCTCCAGAAACTCAAATACAAACAGGAGTCTCATTTAGTGGTGGTAATAGTAAGTATTGTGCAGGAGAAGCAGCTAAAGATAATTTAACAAACCCGCTAGGACATGGCTGGACTATTATAGATGAAGGTAGTAACTGCGCAGTAATTTCTCCTAAAGTAATATTACAAGGTGCCGCTTTAAACCCTGATATAGGTGAGGAATCTTTAATGCGAGACGACTTACGTGTGGCAGGATTTCTTCCTGTAACAAGCCCTTATGCAGATGGTATTGAAGTCAATGCTACAGTGTTTAATACAGGTGGAACTTTGGGAACAGGACCTATAGCCGATAATATTGTAGACTGGGTATATGTAGAATTACGAGATAAAACAAATAATACAGTTGTCTTAGCAGGGCAATCTGCTTTATTACAACGTGATGGAAATGTTGTTGCTATTGATGGTCTTTCTAGTCTAAGTTTTGATTTGGGTGCAGACAATTATTATGTTGTAGTGAAGCATCGTAACCATTTAGGGGTTATGACAGCGAACCCTGTAGTTTTAGGTGTTTTTGCTCCTACAGTAGATTTTACAGACGCCAACAACCCAATTACTTATGGGAACAATGCACAAAGCTCTTTTGGGATGCCAAGTGGCATTTTAGGAATGTGGACAGGTGATGCAAATAATGATGGACGATTAAATTACTTAGGAGCGTTTTCAGAAAGCCCATCCATAAGAAATCAAGTATTTACAGATACAAATAACTCCGTATTTGGTGGTCCACCAAGCCCAAGTTATTCCTCTTTAGGCTATTTTAATACTGATGTAGATATGAACGGTTCTACTAAATACTTAGGAACATTAAGCGATGTTTTATCGGTAAGAAACAATATTTTTAACAATCCGAGTAATTCCGTATTTGGAGGTCCACCAAGTCCAACGTATCTATTTTTACAACAATTACCGGAAGGTGCAAATAATTAAACAAACCCCAATAAAAATAAAACCTAATGAAAACAAAATTACTTTTAGTTATTACTGTATTATTTACTTTGAATATTCATTCACAGAGTTATACATTTACCCTTGTTCAAAATAGCACCTATAATTATACTGTTGCGGCAGTTCCTGATTTTTCGTCTGTAGGAGGAGCAACAGAACCTTTTACTTTAGAATCTATGATTGTAACGATTATGCTTCCAGATGACGGCGTAAATCCTGCATTAATAGACGAAGGAACAATTATATTTCATTATCTAAGTTTAGATAGTGTGTCCACTTATACTGCCGAAAATTTAGATAGTGCAGATCCGGGATATGATAGAAGTGCAAACATAGTGGCTGCACCTTCAGGATCCGCATTGTTACCTGCACATACCGTTGGAGAACTTATTCCATTAATAACCTTTGATATAACTGGCTCGGTAACTAATGGAGTTATTAGTATATTAGCTAATGATGATCCTTTAGCAATAGCAGCAAATAATATATCACCTAACTTTTTTGATAGTTTTTTTAGTGTAGATGATGATGGTAATGCAGGAGCAAATTCTCCTACAGATTTATATGTTGGGCAGTCTGGAACAACAAGTTATAGTTTTTCAACTTTAAGTGTTGTGTCAAATTCTTTAGTCACTACTTCCGTATATCCAAACCCAGTAAAAAACAAGGTAACTATTGTATTACAAGATAATGCCACTTATATGCTTTTAGATATCAACGGTAGATTAGTTAAAAAAGGGAAGTTACTAGAAGGTAATAACCATTTAGACTTGTCTATTTTATCTAACGGAATATATATACTGAAGCTAAAAACAGATAATCACATAACCATCAAAAAAATAATCAAAGAGTAACCCTAGCTATTAATCAATGTTTAAAAGCGTCTTCTTACTATGCTATAGTTTGAGGGCGTTTTTTTTGTTAACATGTAAACCGATTTAGTATAAGAATAAAGGAGATGAGGTGTAAAATAATTTCAGAATTTAAAACCCTGAAAATTAATGAATTAAGCGGTTTTCGAGCCCTACGTACCCCTACGTAAATTGATAGAGCTTTACTGTTTTTCTCCATAGAATGTTATAATTTACATGGCAAGAGTGCTAATGGCGAAAGATAAATTGCTTTATAATACTTCGGTTTAGGAAGACATAAGATAAAAGAAATCAAGCTTTAAAATTATTAAAAAGTAACTCCAGACATATGAAAAAAGTAAACACAATTTTAGCAGGTACTAGGCAATTGTTACGTGTGCCTTATGACTTGCATGCAAAAATGGCTAAAAGTGTAACAAATCCAAAAGATAGACAAGATACTACAACTGTAGATCTACTAGCACAACCTGCAATCGTGGGTGACTTAAGAGCTGGTGGCGTAGTTTTTTGGGTAGACCCAAAGGATAATACGCACGGTTTGGTATGTGCCATAGAAGATCAAAGTTCAGACATTAGATGGGGAACATCTGCCATAACCGGTGCAAGCGCAACAGTAGTTGGGGCAGGAGAGAAGAATACAATGGCAATAATAGGAACAAATTATAATCTCGTAGAAACTAGTTATGCTGCAGGTTTAGCAAGAGCATATCGTGGAGGTGGTTTTGAAGATTGGTTCTTACCTAGTAATAAAGAGTTGCACGAAATGTATCAAAAAGCAGCAGTGATTGATAATATTGCAGTAGTTAGCGGTGGTGTCGTACTTTTTAAATCTGGTAATTATTATTGGAGTTCTTCAGAACTTAGTCCTAATAAAGAATACGCCTGGACAAAGAGTTTTGGTACTGGAGATATGATCTACTGGCGCAAGTACAAATCCGGTCGTGTGCGTGCAGTTCGATATTTTTAGATGCAATAACAAATGGCTTATGTTTATAGAAACACAAGTTCTTTATGTACTTTAGTCCAATCTAATAAATTATTAGTGTTTAATTTAGCTATAATGTTCGTTCGGTGTTTTTGTACGGTTCTTACAGAAATAAAAAGAGATTCTGCGATGTCTTTTGTGCTTTTGTCTTGTGAAATTAATTGAAGTATTTTAATTTCAGATGGCGATAAATTCTGTAGTTTTTCAAGTTCTGGAGAAATTTGATTTTCATAAACTGCTTTAAATACCGAGCTAAAATAGGTTCCGCCATTATTGATGACTAGTATGCATTTTTCAATTTCATCAAAAGGTTCATCCTTTAGTAAATATCCAGAAATATTTAGTGTTTTCGCTTTAAGTACATATCTATTTTCTTTATGAGATGTAAGTACTATGAATTTGGTATTTATGTTTTTGTTTTCACATTTTTTTATCACATCAAACCCAGAAAGTAAAGGCATTTGAATATCCAGAATAGCAATATCTGGTTTGTGTTTTAAAATTAACGCTAAAACTTTCTTTCCATCTTCAGCGGTTGCAATAACATTATAATTATTGCTTATTAATTCTTCTGTCAATCCTTTTAATAGCAAAGGATGGTCGTCTGCTATTATAATTTTATTTTTTTTTGGCATTTTTCACTGGTATTTGGGCGGTAATGGTTGTTCCGTTTTCTAAGGTACTATTTATGGTTAACTCTCCATTTAGTATGCGAATGCGTTCGTGTATTGTTTTTAGGCCTAAACTATTTTTTATTTTCGCATTGGTAAGATGAAATCCTTTTCCGTTATCTTCAATAGTTATTATAATGAGGTTTTGTTCTTTTATAAGACTTACTGATAGTGCTTTTGCTTCCGCATGTTTTAAAACATTATTGGTGCATTCCTGAATAAAACGATAGCAGTTTAACGCTTGTGCTTCATTAAAAAAAGCATCGATTTTATTCACTTCTCCAGAAACAAATAAGCTAGTTTCTTTATCTATATCTAAAATTAATTGCTCAATACTTTCGGTTAGTCCAAGTTGTTTTAATAATGGCGGATATAAACCACGAGAAAGAGTTCTTACTTCTTCTAAAGTGTTATGGGTAAGGGTGGTTATTTCGTCTTGATTGGTGTTTTGTGCTTTCTTTTTAATTAAAGTAAGTTGCTGACTAATACTATCATGAAGTTCTATGGCAATTCGGCTTCGTTCTTCTTCTTGAGACTGTATTAAACCTTGTGAAAAGTTTTCCTGAAGGAGTTTTTTAATTTGCGCCTGTTTTAACATCCATAATAAAATGGCTATAATGATGAGGCTAATTAACGCAATAAACCACCAGGTTTTATAAATAAATTCTCGACTCTTTATAGTGATGTTTAAGGAATCTGCTATTTTTTTTCTAGAAAAATCTAAGGCTTCAATTTCTAAGGTGTAATTTCCAGCTGCTAAATTCGGAATTTGAATTACATTCTGGTGTTTTAAGTCTACCCATTCCTTTTTGTTTAAACGATACCTAAAATTGTAATCTTGCGTAATTTTGACTGCGTTTTTTAAAGCAAAATGAAGCTCTAACGCTCTGTTTTCTGTTGGAAGTATAATGGGATTGTTAGCTTCTAAATCGATACGATTAAAGTTGGTCGTGTATTTCTTTAAGTCATTATCATATTTATTTACTTGAAGTAAAACTAATTCGGAAACATCTTTTTTTACTTCTAAATCTTCTGGTCTAAAATAGTTTAGTCCTTGAATCGTACCTACTAAAAATACATTATCATGCGTTTTTAAAGCACTATATCTATTCGCTTCGTTATTGCTTAAGCCTTCATTTTTAGAAAAACGGGTTGAGGTTTTATCTTTTGGATTATAGGATACAATACCGTTAAAAGTATTAATCCACCAAAGATCCTTGTTAAAAAGAATAGTCGCAATTCCGGCCTTTAAATCGTCTTTATAGAGTGTTGTGAAACTTTCGTTTTCCGGATTAAAGCCTATTATGTTTCCTGCTCTTGTTCCTAATAAGTAGCCGTAATCTTTATGATAATCACACATTAAAATATAAGGATCTTCCAGTTGCGTTTTCTCATTATAGAATTTATGTTCTTTTGTTTTTAGATTATAGGTTAGCAGTCCTTTATCTGTTCCTGCGACTACTAAATTGCTGTTTTTTTGTATTTCAAGATCGTAAATATATAAGGAGTCTGTTGCAACTAGCGGTTTATGCGTTTTAGTACTTGTGTTAAACTCCATTAAATTATAATTCTGTGTACCATAAATAATCGTACTATCTGTAGAACGTTCCATGCATATTACGGTATAATGGTTAAAGCGCTCGGTATTTAATGTCTTTATATTCGTTTTTAAAATGGAACCTTCATTGCTACTCCAAACAATACTATCATTTTCTTTAATGAGGTTTCGTGAAGATCTTGGGGTTAGTAATTTATTGTTTAGTTTAAGATTTAAAGGGTTTACTTCATTTGTTGTAGTATTTACATTATACCATCCTTTAAGCTCTGTAGATATTAGGTAATTTGAAGTATCTATTTCGTGAATAGACCGTATACTATTTGTTTTTAAAAAGGTTTTTATTTTTTCTGAAGGAAATTCATAATAATATAATTCATTATTATAAGCCGTCCAGAACCCTTCTTTTAAATTATTGGAAACAATTTCAAAACCAAAGTCCACATCAGAATAGCTAACCTTTTCTGTGTACATCGTTTTAAAACCATCTGATTCTAATAGGTTAAAATGCATTTCATCTTTTAGCAAGGATATTATAATATGATTACCTAAAGCGTCATTATAAGCATTAAAATAGGTTTTTGAAAGTGTTGTGTTTTTTATGTCAGAAGGTATGATTTCCTTCGTTTTTTCCTGAATCGTATATAACTGTTTCCTATTGCGAATAAAAGCATAAAAACTAGAATCTATTTTGAATATGTCTTCCATCCAAAACTTAGTTTGTCCTTTTTTAGGATGGTTAAAAGCATTTTGATCTTGTTTTTGTAATAGCTTTCCATTCCAATCAAATACCATTATAGGAAAGCAATTATCTCCAATAATACAATAGTCTTTAAAGGGAATAAATCGTGTGGAAGCAGATATTAAATATTGGTTATCTAGGTATTTATAACTAAATATAGGTTGTAAGTCAAGGTCGTTTCCTATACTGTTAATCGTAGTTTTAGCTCCTGTTTGTGTTAAAATATAATCTTTCTCTTGGTATGTAAATACATTGGAAAGTTGCACTTGATCCTTTATCGATTTTCCGGTTTTTATTCTTGTAAATACAGTGGTAATCGGATCAAATAAATATAAAATATGTCCAATAGCAGTTACTGCTTTGATATAAAATTTGCCATCATTACGCTTATAGATTTGTCCTATTTTGTTGATTGGCTCGTCTAAAATGGGTAACGCTATATTATGAAAAGATTTACCGTTAAAGCGTTGTAAAAATAACTGTTGGTTATTAAGGATAATAGTTCTTACATCATTATTGGTGCCGCCTAGCCATAAAAAACCATCATTATCTATACACATGGTGGTTACAAGATGTAATTCTAATCCGTCTTGCTTTGTAAAGGTTTTTTTGAATAGTTTATTCGATTGCCCAAAAGAAAGGATGGAGAATAAAAATAAAAAGAGCAACAGACTTTTATGCATCAGGTCAAATTTGGGGATTTGTTGTACTTTTTTTGAAGAAAGTACATGGGTAAAGATATTCAAAAATAAAAAAAAGGAAGCAATACTATAATTGTTTATAATTATTAATAATTCTGAAGCATTAAAACACAGGGATTGGTTATTTTCACGCTTTATAAAAGGAAAGAGATTTGGAGAAGTATTTAAGTCAGTTAAACGAAGCACAATTAGCACCAACTATTCAAAAAGATGGTCCTATGATCGTCATTGCAGGAGCAGGTTCTGGGAAAACGCGTGTGCTTACCTATAGAATTGCATATTTAATGAGTCAAGGTGTAGACTCGTTTAACATATTAGCGCTAACCTTTACCAATAAGGCAGCTAAAGAAATGAAAGAACGTATTTCCAGTATTGTTGGTAATGAAGCCAAGAATTTATGGATGGGAACGTTTCACTCTGTATTTGCTAAAATCCTTCGTTTTGAAGGGCACCATTTAGGATTCCCTAGTAATTTTACTATTTATGACGCGCAAGATTCGCAGCGTCTTTTGGGTTCTATTATAAAAGAAATGGGCCTAGAAAAAGATATCTATAAAACCAAACAGGTTTTTAGTAGAATATCTTCTTATAAAAATAACTTAATCACCGTAAAAGCATACTTTAAGAATCCCGAATTAATGGAAGCCGATGTCATGACACGACGACCAAAAATGGGAGAGATTTACAAAGAATACGTAGATCGTTGCTTTAAAGCGGGTTGCATGGATTTTGATGATTTGTTATTACGTACCAATGAGCTATTAACTCGGTTTCCTAATGTATTAGCACAATATCAAGATAAATTTAGATACATATTAGTGGATGAGTATCAAGATACAAACCATAGTCAATACCTTATTGTTCGTGCATTAGCCGATCGTTTTCAAAATATATGTGTGGTAGGTGATGATGCACAAAGTATTTATGCGTTCCGTGGCGCAAACATTAATAATATTTTGAATTTTCAGAAGGATTATGATGATGTGAAACTTTTTAGATTAGAGCAAAACTATCGTTCTACAAAAAATATAGTTGGAGCTGCCAATTCCGTTATTGAGCATAATAAGACCAAAATTGATAAGATAGTTTGGACCGCAAATGATGAAGGAGCAAAGGTGAAAGTGAATCGCTCTTTAACCGATGGAGATGAAGGACGTTTTGTAGCGGGAACTATTTGGGATGAAAAAATGAACAATCAATTGCATAATAGCGATTTTGCCGTTCTATATCGTACCAATGCACAATCTCGTTCTATTGAAGATGCCTTGCGTAAAAGAGATATTCCGTATCGTATTTATGGAGGATTATCTTTCTACCAACGTAAAGAAATAAAAGATGTAACTGCATATTTACGTTTAATTCTTAATCCTTCGGATGAGGAAGCACTAAAACGTGTTATTAATTATCCAGGAAGAGGAATAGGGCAAACCACTATTGATAGGTTAGTGGTAGCTGCTAATGGTTACGGGAAAACAATTTTTGAGGTTTTACAAAACATTCATAAAGTCGAGATTAATATAAATGGTGGTACAAAAAATAAGTTGCGTGATTTTGTGACTTTAATTGAAAGCTATCAAGTAATGAATAAAACGGCAAATGCATTTGATTTAGCCGAACACGTTACTAAAAGTAGCGGATTAATACGCGAATTTAATAAAGACGGAACACCAGAAGGGATTTTGCGTTTAGATAACGTGCAAGAACTTTTAAATGGTATCAAAGATTTTGTGGAAGGACAAATGGAGCTGGCAGATGCTGGAGATTCATTAGCAGAATTCTTAGAAGATGTTGCTCTAGCTACCGATTTGGATGCCGATAAAGGCGATGCAGATCACGTGGCATTAATGACTATTCACCTTGCAAAAGGACTTGAGTTTAATCATGTCTTTATTGTTGGTTTAGAAGAGGATTTATTTCCTAGTGCTATGAGTATGAATACACGTAGCGAACTAGAAGAAGAACGTCGTTTGTTTTACGTGGCACTTACTAGAGCCGAAAAACAAGCGTATTTAACCTATGCTTTGTCTCGTTATAGATGGGGGAAATTAGTAGATTCAGAGCCTAGTCGTTTTATTGATGAAATAGACGAGACCTTTGTAGAAAATACCACTCCTAAAGAAGAAAGACGCTTTAACCCAATGTTAGATTCTGATATTTTTGGTGATACACCTCCAAATAAAATTAGATTTAAAAAACCAAAAGAACTTACTTTTAAGAAAAAGGGAACAACTAAAAAAGAACCAGATAACTTTAAAATAGCAACACCAAAGAATTTAAAAAGGGTATCAAAAACCACAGAAAGTGCAACCGAAAGCGCAAACACAAATACAAACTTGTTTGACGGAGAATTAAGAGTTGGTAGTGTGGTAAAACACATGCGTTTTGGTAAAGGAGAAGTTTTAAAAATTGAAGGTGTTGGTGGCGATATGAAAGCTGAAATTAAGTTTCTAACTGGTGGTGTTAAGAAATTATTGCTTCGTTTTGCTAAGTTGCAGGTTATTGGATAGGTTTACTTAGTCTTTAGTCTTTAGTCTTTAGTCTTCAGTGTCTAAATGCGCTTCAATAAAAGTGTGTAGTTTGATCGTGGTATCTAGTAAGTTTAAGCCAACCCAGCCGTGACCTTCATTTTGATATAGAGTAAAATCATGGATAACACCAAGATTTTCCAATTTATCACGCATTGCTGTTCCTTGTGAAGTTGGTATTAATGGATCTTCTCCGCCATAAAATAAAATAGTTGGCGGAGCACTTGCGGTTACTTGATGGTACGGACTAACTTCTTCTAAAAGGGCAGTAGTTGCATGTACATCAAAGACATTTAATATTGCTTGTAATTCGGGATCTGTACTGTTTAGGTATGCAGGATCTGTGAAATTTGTCGGACCAACAATGCTACAAAGCATTTTTGTTTGCTCATTTATATCAAAAGCATAGCTCCAAAGCATCGATAAATGCGCACCAGCACTTACTCCAAGAAAGCCTAAATCATCGGAAATAACATATTCATTTTGCTTGTTCCTTAGATGGTTTACAACCGACGTGATATCATTGATTTGCATTGGGTATGCTTCGGAAGTATTTTCTGCCAACCTATAATTCATATTTACAACAGCAATATTAGATAGGTTTTCTAGCATATAATCTTTAAAACCATTCATGTCTGCTTTATCTCCAGAAGTCCAACCACCGCCATGAACTAGTATCATGATTTTAGTGTCTTCTGTTCGATTAGCAGGAAGATATAGATCGAAAACTTGGTCGCTATCGCTACCATAAGAAATGTTTAGTTCTTCATGAAATTCTAAAGGATCCATACTCGTTATATCCTCAGTATTATCTGTTTCATCACACGAAAACACACCAATTAGAAGAAGGAATAATAATAAATGCCTGAAGATATTTCGCATAATGAATTAATTAACTACTTTGTAAACGCTTTTTAAAGATAGTTATTATGGCGCAGTTTATAAAAATATACGAAGAAAATCCTAACAGTAAGATGATTAGGAAGGTAGTGGACGTGTTAAAAAAAGGAGGATTAATTATCTATCCTACAGATACCGTTTATGGTTTAGGCTGTGATATCACTAATACCAAAGCTTTAGAACGAATTGCAAGGATTAAAGGAGTAAAGCTCGAAAAAGCAAACTTCTCTTTTATTTGTCATGATTTAAGTAATTTAAGCGATTACGTAAAGCAAATTGATTCTTCGACCTTTAAAATATTAAAACGTGCGCTTCCGGGACCATATACCTTTATTCTTCCTGGCGCAAAAAGTTTACCAGTCGTTTTTAAAAAGAAAAAAACAGTGGGTATTCGTGTGCCAAATAACAATATAGCGCTCGAAATTGTAAAAGAATTGGGTAACCCAATTGTTTCTACTTCTATTCGTGATGACGATGCAATTTTAGAATATACCACAGATCCAGAACTAATTTTAGAGAAATGGGGTAGCCTCGTCGATTTGGTTATTGATGGTGGTTACGGAGATAATGAAGCATCTACTATTATCGATTTCTCGGAAGGAGATCCAATAATTGTAAGAGAAGGAAAAGGAAGCTTAGATATTTTTTAATTAGAAACTAAATGTCATTGCGAGGAGTGAGCGACGTGGCAATCTTTTAAATGGAAGTTAATATTTATGTTTTCAAATAGATTCTGAATCCAGTTCAGAATGACAAAATCTGGTTCCTAATACTAAATTTTTGAGAAAAATTAATATAAATCAAAATGCATGAAACCCACCAACAACCACATCAATTACATAGAATTTAAAACGAAAGACTTAGAAGCAACGAAAGCGTTTTATGCGAAGGTGTTTGGTTGGACGTTCACCGATTACGGACCAACATATACATCTTTTGAAGATAGTGGAATAGCAGGTGGTTTTGAAAAAACGGAAGCAGCAATTACAAATGGTGTTCTGATAGTGCTGTATCATGAAAACTTAGAAGAAATCAAACAGCAAGTAATTGCTGCAAAGGCTAAAATTAGTGTGGATACTTTTTCTTTTCCTGGCGGAAAACGATTTCAGTTTTTAGATCCTTCTGGTAATGAGCTTGCTGTTTGGTGTTATGATTAATTCTTATTCCTGTGAAAGCAGGAATCTACATTAGATTCTAAATCCAGTTCAGAATGACAAAACCCCGTTTAGAAAGACAAAATTTAGTTTAGAAAGATAAATATTCATGTATTTGCGTTAAGGATGGAAAGGTTTGTTTGAGCTCATCTTTGATAGCGAGCCTAGAAAGCCTGACGCTACGTAGCTTGACACCTTCGCCGAAATGGTTATGAAGGCTGAATAGCGAAGTAGGGTAACGCCATAAAAAAAGCCCAACCTTTCGGTTGAGCTTTTAAAATTATTCTTTTCTAAAAATTAGTTTTCTTCAGAAAGTGCTTTCATTTCCGTTTCAATCATTTCATAAAATTGATCGATTTTTGGAAGAATGTAAATTTTAGTTCTTCTGTTAATTGCTCTGTTCTCTGCAGTATCATTAGATACTAAAGGTAAATGATCTCCACGTCCTGCAGCAATTAATTGTTCTGGTTTAACACCTAAACTTTGTAATGCTCTAACAATGGAAGTACTACGTTTTACACTTAAATCCCAGTTGTCCACTAAAACACCACCTCTGTTATATGGTACATTGTCTGTATGACCTTCTACCATTGCTTCAAAATTAGGTTTACCATTAATTACAGTAGCAACTTTTCCTAAGATTTCATTTGCTCTATCCGAAATATTGTAGCTACCTGTTTTAAATAATAACTTGTCGGATAAAGAGATAAAAACAACGCTTTTCTCTACGTTAATTTGAATATCCTCGTCATTTAAACCAACTTCTTTCTTTAAACTCGTAACTAAAGCTAGTGTTACACTATCTTTTTTAGTTAAAGCATCTTGTAATCTAGAAATTTTAAGATCTTTTTCTTTTAAGCTTTCTAAAGATTTTTCAAGATTTGAAGCACCTTTAGTCGTTAATACAGTCATACCTTGTGTAGTTTGTATTAAATCTTTATTGGTGTCTTTCAAATTCGCTAATTGCTCTTGTAATGCAATTGCACGAGCACTTACAGCCGATTTGTCTTCTAAACAAGAGTTCAGTTTGACCGTTGCTGTATTTAATAAATCTTGTGTTGTTTTTTGTTTGGCTTCCATAGCAGCAAATTCTTTTTTAGAAACGCATGAGCTTAAAAGCAAAAGTGCTGTTGCACTTAGTAATACAATTTTTTTCATAATAAATGAATGGATTAAATAATGTTAATTTAACAGGACAAAATTATACAAAAGAATGATACAATATTCCATCATTAACAAAAACTTTAACATTTTTATAAACAATTAAAAAGTCTTGTTACCTTTTATAAAATAAGAAAAAACGATCGATTTAGTCTGGTAATAATCCTTTTTCTTCGGAAGTATTTTTCGCTCTTTTAATAATCTTGGTAATGCGGAGTAATAACTAAAATGCGCTTTAAATATTGCACCGATATGTGTTATTTTAAATTGAAGCAAAAACTTAATTGCCGCAACACCATCTAAAACTAATCTGTTGAAGATTAAAAAGAATAAAACACCGGAAGCATTTTTGGTTAGCGTGAACAAACTATTTCTAAAATTAAGATAGGTTTTTTTAGGATTGCTACTTTGTAATGTTGCTCCGCCTACGTGATATACGGTAGAAGTCCCAATATATTTGGTGGTATAGTTTAGGTTAAAAGCTCTCCAACATAAATCTATTTCTTCCATGTGCGCAAAAAAACTTTCGTCAAATCCATGTAGCGCTTTAAAGGTCTCCTTTCTTATAAAAAAGCATGCACCAGAGGCCCAGAAAATAGTTGTGTCTTGGTATTGGTTTACGTCTTTTTCAATGGTATCAAAAATTCGTCCTCTGCAATACGGATAACCATATTTATCTATAAACCCGCCAGCAGCTCCTGCATATTCAAAATGACTCTTGTTTTTGTAGTCTAATATTTTTGGTTGAATAATAGCCGTTTTTGCATTGGTTTGAAATTCGGATAGAATAGGAGCAAGCCAGTTTTTGCTTACTTCAATATCGCTATTTAAAAGGCAGAATATTTCTTCTTCTACATGTTGCAAAGCATCGTTATAACCTTTTGCATAGCCTCCGTTTTCGGTATTCTGTATGATTTTAATTTCTGGATAATTGGTCTTTACAAAAGCTACAGAATTATCTGTAGACGCATTATCAGCAACATATATAGTTGCTTCTTTAGAGTATGCAACTACAGAAGGTAAGAACTTTTCGAGAAGCTCTTTTCCGTTCCAGTTTAATATGACGACAGCTATTTTCAAACGTTATTTTGGTTTTTAATATACAGCGCAAAGTTAAGCAACCAAAACAAAATAGAAGCTTCTAAAAGTCTTTGTTGTAAACCAATAAAATCACCTGCAGGATTACTCGAAATTAGAAAACTAAATAGGAAAGCCGATATGCCACAAATAATAGAAAGTAAGGTAATGTTTTTTCCGTGTTTGGCCTTTTTTAAACCAAGTCCAATTATAAGCAAACAGAGTGGAGTAATTAAATAGGTCAAAGCACCAATGATATTATGAATGATTTGAGAGATACTCGGATTAATAAATTCTTTATTACAACCAGCATCACAAGGGAAAATACCTACTATAATAGTGGCAATTCCGTAGCATAAAGCAAATCCTAATAGTCCCAGTTTTATCCAATTTGATTTTGGGAAAAACTTCATTGCCGAAATAGCGAATATGCTAGTAAAAATACCACTGGGTATATATCCTAGAACTCTAATATATAGTCCGTATTGCGTATCAATAGCGTAAATTTCGCTTATAAATTGTTGTATATGGTTGTAATTTGGAATTAAGAATCCTCCTAAAATGGATGGAACAATAAAAAATAAAGCGCCTAGAATGGCAAACCAAAAAGTAGTAGTTCTATTCATTTTTTACATAATCTGGGATATCTTTCAAAAACTGATAGCGCTCTGCTTCAAAGTCCATTTCGCAATAATAATGATTAATTCCGTTAGTAACCATTAAATAAGTAGCGTTTAAAGCTAAATTATAACGTGCAATTTGGTCAAAAGTAGTTTGGTCAATATTTATTTTAGCCGATTTACACTCTACAATTAAGTGAATACTTCCGTCTGGATTAAAAATAACAATGTCGTAACGTTTGCGTAAGTTGTTTACCTTTAATTCTTTTTCTACATTAATTAAAGATTTTGGGAATCCTTTTTCCTCCATTAAATATTTTACGCAATGTTGCCTAACCCATTCTTCGGGTTGTAAGACCATAAATTTTTTGCGTATTTCATCATAAATAAGCGTTTTATTTTCGCTATTTTTGAATCGAAACGAATATGTAGGAAAATTTAGTTTTTGCACTACACAAATTTATAATTATAATGTTACTTCCAATGATTTTTGTAGAAAAGATTATCGAGAAGTTTTGGTTATTTTTTAATAAAATTATAGTTATCCGTCAAGCGGAATGCAGTCGATGTCCATTGGATAAGAAGAACAATGGCATTACAATCGTGCACCAAGTGACAACATTAAAACAATTTATTTATTTTGGACGAAGTTAAGCAACTAATAATAGACATAAAAAAAGGAAACCTGAAACCCATTTATTTTTTAATGGGAGAAGAAGCCTATTATATAGATAGTGTTTCCGATTATATTGAAGCAAATGTTTTGGCCGAAGAAGAGAAAGGTTTTAATCAAATGGTACTTTATGGTCGCGATGTAACGATAGATGATATTGTTGGAAATGCAAAACGCTACCCAATGATGGCAGAGCGCCAAGTAGTAATTGTTAAAGAAGCTCAGGATTTATCTCGATCTATTGAGAAATTGGCTGCTTATGCTGCCAATCCGCAACCAACCACCGTTTTAGTCTTTAATTATAAGTACAAAAAACTGGATAAACGCAAAGCTTTATACAAAGCATTAAAGAAAGTAGGAGTTGTTTTTGAAAGTAAAAAACTATATGAAAATCAAGTCGCAGATTGGATTCGTCGTGTGCTTTCCGGACAGAATTATACGATTTCACCAAAGGCATCGCAAATGCTTGTGGAGTTTTTAGGAACCGATTTAAGTAAAATTAGCAATGAGTTAGATAAACTTAAAATTGTTTTACCAGCGGGAACACAAATTACGCCAGAACATATTGAGGAGAATATTGGTATTAGTAAAGATTATAATAACTTCGAGTTGCGCAAGGCGGTAGGGGAACGTAATATATTAAGTGCACATAAAATTGCACATTATTTTGCCGATAACCCAAAGGATAATCCTATGGTAGTAACGGTTTCCTTGCTTTTTAATTTTTTCTCACAGCTATTGCATCTACATGGTTTAAGTGATAAGAACCCTAGAAATGTTGCTTCGGCCTTAAAAGTGAATCCGTATTTTGTAAACGAATATATTGCTGCAGCTAGAAATTATCCCATGCGAAAAGTGAGTGAAGTTATTGGGACTTTACGTGAGTTTGATGTGAAGAGTAAAGGTGTTGGTAGTAATTCTGTTTCTCAAGGCGATTTGCTAAAAGAATTGCTGGTTAGAATAATGAATTGATGTAGAAGATAATTAGATACTTGATGTCACACTGAGCTTGTCGAAGTGTACTAATGAATGTATTAAATAGGAATAGTCTATGACAAGCTCAGACTGACTAAAAAGTTTATAATTGTATTCTTGTTAGCAATGAATATTAATACAGTAAAACACAGACAAATTATAGTTGTATGTCACACTGAGCTTGTCGAAGTGTAACGATTTATGAAGTAATAAAAAAAATAAACACATGAAAAACCTCTTCGTATTCCTTTTTTGTATTTCTCTTTTTTCCTGTAAAGAAAAAACAACCCTTCCAGACCCTTTACAAGCAGGCTGGGAAGGAGAAAGCGTTTGCGAAATTGTACATGAAGACAAAGAAGTACGTGTTTTAAAATGTACGTTTGCTCCAGGAGTTGGTCATGAAAAACATGAACACCAACCACATTTTGGCTATACTTTAAAAGGAGGAACGTTTAAAATAACAGATGCAAATGGTACTAAAACGATTAACGTAAAAGCAGGAACTAGCTGGAGTAAAGATGCCGTAACACAGCACGAAGTTTTAAATGTTGGCGATAGCACTTCCGTTTACTTAATAGTAGAGTACAAGTAATTTTTGTAAAACTGTAACAGTTTCAAAAAAAGGAGGTCTTTAGTTTATATTTATTCATTTAAAACAAAACCAATGCATACCTTTTTAAAATTCAGAGCAAATCTTAGCGCCCTTTTTATAGCAATATTTTTCTTGCAAGCATTTGCAGTACAAGCACAATCCAAAACTTTTAAAGTAAAAACCTTCGATAAAGTTATTGTTAGTCCGCACATTGAAGTAGTTTTTAAAACTGGAGACGTAGAGAAAGTGGTTATTGAAATGCTAACCGAAGACTTAGACGAAATGAATGTAGAAGTTAGCGGAAAAACACTTCAGATCTATTTAGATGATGCAAAAACGACTACAAAAGCGGATAAAGAAAAAAGTACCAAACACAGAACGGTTGCTGCTTATAAAGGAACGGTTGCTAAAGCGATTGTGTATTATAAAAAAGTAAAAACTTTTTCGTTACGTGGCGAAGAGCGTTTTCTTTTTGAAGATCCAATCATTTCCGATAAAATAATATTTAATATTTATGGTGAATCACAAATAACAATGAAAGATGTTACTTTAAAGGAATTAAAAGTTTCTATTTATGGCGAAAGCTATTTGAAAATTGAAAACGGAAGTATCGAAAATCAGAAAATCACTGGTTACGGAGAATCTGTTGTTGACTTTTTACAAGTAAACAATAAGGAAACAAAGATTACAGCTTATGGTGATGGTAGCTATCAATTTAATGTTAGTGATAATCTTAAAATCACTTCTTATGGAGAACCAACAATAAACTATAAAGGCAGTGCTACTTTAGAAAATGGTATTTCTATTGGAGAAGTAGATATCAATAAACTGGATTAGCCTAACGCACTTTACTATGCAATACCAATTTATGTAACAATCTAGGAGAGATTCGCTTTAAATAAATCGCAAATCTTTCCTTTTGACCAATATATGCTTCAAACTTTTCTTTACGGATTGCTTGAAGCATTTTTTTTGTAAATACATCTACATGCAATCCTTTTTCGGTCATTTCATCTTGATCTCCTTGTTTGCTTCCATCAGCGGTAAATGCATTTCTAGCCACATTGGTATTCACAAATCCAGGACAAATCATCGTTACTTTTACCTGATCTTTTCCGTGTTCTAAACGCATGGCATCAAAAAAGCCATGTAAGGCATGTTTTGCACCGCAATACGCAGAACGTAGCGGAGAACTAAATTTCCCCATAAGACTAGAAACGACCACGTAATGTCCAGATTGATTCGCAACAAAATGAGGTAGAAGCGCTTTGCTTAAAGCAACAGTTCCTAAGTAATCGACCTCTATTAACTTTCTATCTACTGCAATAGTGGTTTCAATGATCGCAGAACGTTGACTAATGCCGCCATTATTGATAAGCACATCTATTTTTCCGAATATAGAAATTGCATCGTTTGCTATAGAAGTTAAGGAATCTGTTTCTGCTAAATCTAAAGGTAACACCGAAATATTTTCAGGACGGTTACACAAGGCTTTTACCTTTTCTAATGCTTCTTTTCTTCTAGAAGAAAGTATCAGTTTGCAGTTTTCTTTTGAAAGCGCAATGGCTAGGCTTTTACCAATGCCGCTGGAAGCTCCAGTAATCCAAACTACTTTGTTGTTAAATGTCATCTTGTGTTTTATTTTTTTTTTTGCTACGAATGCACGAAAGTTTTTTATTGAATTCTTATTTTGAATTTAGATCGTATCATAGATATTAGTAAACTTAGAGGTTGCTCCTGGAGGTCCCCAAAAAATAATCAAAAAAGCACCTTCTCTTTTTTCTGCACCATTTATTATTAAATGACCTAAATTACTTAGTCCGATTTCATGTTTTTTGATTTCATAATCTCCAAGAATATAAGGAATGCCATGTAGTCTAAAGTTTTTGTTTTTTAAAAGTAGAAACCCATCCTTAGTTATTTTATACTTTATAATTTTTGAATCTATTTTAGTTTTATTTTTTAAAAATGAAAACAAGATTTCTTCGTTTTTTAAAACTTCTATTTTTACATGAGAAATTGTGTCTTTCAGCTGTTTACCTATTAGTTTTCCTGAAATAGTATGATACCAGCGTTTTGTTGTGTTTTTTGTTGAGTTATTATAAACACCATTTATTTGTTTAATATTTTTCTCAGTAAGTTGTTGTGTATTTAGTGAACTAGTATCAGGAAGAGAAGCACAACTTGAAAGGAGAAAGAAAATTCCAATAATCAACATTTTTTTTATCATATTAGAATACCGTTTTTAGTTTAAAGACAACACTAATTATTATTTTACTTACTGACCACTGACCACTGACCACTGACCACTGACCACTGACCACCGAACACTGACCACTGACCACTGAACACTGCTTACTGTTTACTGCTAACTGATTTTTCCCATTCCGCTCTCAAATCCCCACTTAATTTACCAGTTCCATCATGTTTCCAACCTGGCGGTTTTACTAAATACAAAAACCTGCTTTTTAAAGATTTCTTTCCGGAAAAGGCATCTTTAAACATATTGATCCATTCTATAAAAGCAATTTTCACAGGATTATAGGTGTTGATGTTTGCAACCAATCCGTAAACGACTTTTTCTTCTTTAAGTTCTGGTTGAAAAGTTCCGAAGAGTTTATCCCAAATAATTAAAATTCCAGCATGATTTCTATCTAGGTAAATAGGATTACTTCCGTGATGTACTCTATGATGCGAAGGCGTATTCATTACTGCTTCAAACCAAGTTGGCATTTTCTCAATTGCTTCGGTATGAATCCAATATTGGTATAGTAAACTAATGGACATTTGTAGGATAATCATTCCCGGATGGAATCCTAAAAGAGGTAACCATAACCAAAAGATAAAAGTGTAAAATCCGCCAGACCATGTTTGTCGTAACGCAGTACTTAAGTTGTAATGTTGTGACGAATGATGTACCACATGCGAAGCCCAAAATAAGCGACACTCATGGCTAATTCTATGAAACCAGTAATAGGCAAAATCGTCGGCAAAGAAAATCAGAATAAAACTCCACCAAACAACAGGAATAGTGAATAGTCTGAAATTTTCATACACATAATAAAAGCATATTAAAACCAAAGCTTTACTAAAATAGCCCAAAACCACATTTCCTAAACCCATTGCAATAGAAGAAAGGGCATCCTTTTTTTCGTAGGTTTTTATGTTCTCTTTGACTGTAATATAAAGTTCCAGCAACATAGAAATTATAAAAAAAGGAATGGCATAAAGTATGATATCTGGAAATTCTGTCATTTTGTTTTCTTGATTAAGTGGATATTGTCATACGGAGCGCAGTCGAAGTACAATTATATCCATCTTTTTACTTTGCAAAATACAAAAATTATTGTCTATTTTTGAAGTGAACTATGATAGCAACCTACCAACAATATATTTTAAACTTTAAACAAGCCAGCGGAACTTCTCGCGGTGTTTTAAAAACGAAAGAAACTTGGTTTCTAATTATAGAACATCAAGGTAAGAAAGGAGTAGGCGAATGCGGGCTTTTTCGAGGTTTAAGTGCTGATGACGTCACCAACTACGAAGAAAAATTACAATGGGTTTGTGCTAATATTCATTTAGGTCTAGACCTTCTATTAGCCGAATTAATAATGTTTCCTAGTATACAATTTGGCCTAGAACAAGCTTTTGTTTCTTTGCAAGGGGAACATCCTTTTCTGCTTTTTCCTTCCGAATTTACCCAAGGAAACGATACTATTCCTATTAATGGATTAATATGGATGGGAACCGAAGCTTTTATGAAAGAACAAATAAAAGACAAAATTGAGGCAGGTTTTAGTTGTATTAAAATGAAAATCGGAGCTATAGATTTTAAAACAGAACTAGAACTATTAAAATCGATTAGAAAAGAATTTTCTGCGGAAGACATCGAATTACGAGTAGATGCCAATGGCGCTTTTAAGCCTTCGGAAGCTTTAGAGAAATTAAAGGTACTTTCTCATTTTGATTTGCACTCTATAGAACAACCCATTAAACAAGGTCAAATTCAAGAAATGGCAAGGCTTTGTGAAAACACTCCTTTACCAATTGCACTAGACGAAGAATTAATTGGTGTTTTTGATGTAACAAAGAAAGAAGATTTGCTACTAACTATCAATCCGCAATACATTATTTTAAAACCAAGTTTGGTTGGCGGATTTTCAGGCAGTCAAAACTGGATAGATTTGGCAGAAAAGCAAAATATTGGTTGGTGGATTACTAGTGCATTAGAAAGTAATGTGGGGTTAAATGCAATAGCACAATTTACATACACCTTACAAAGTAAATTGCCGCAAGGACTTGGTACCGGAAGTCTTTTTACCAATAATTTCGAAAGTCCGTTACAAGTAAAAAACGGTACATTGCAATATCAAAATAATAATAACTGGAATTTTAAATTATAAGTATGTATATAGAGCAAGCGTTTAAATCATTACATGAGTGGTGGAGATATTTATTAGGTTTCATCATTATTTTTATAGTATGGCAATTAATTGGATCTATTCCGTTAATCGCTGGAATTTTATATACTATAGGTTTAGAAGGAATACAAAATGGAGATTTCCCAACAGATATTCCAGAAATGGCTGATATTTTAGGAAACAATATGTTTTTGTTTTTAATGCTTTTATCCTTTGCTATTGGCTTGGTTGGTGTCTTTTTTAATTCTAAAGTGATCCATCAGCAGTCTATTACAGAATTAACTACTGCCAGAAAAAAAATAGATTGGAGCCGATTTTGGTTCGTTTTTATACTTTGGGGAACGGTATCTTCTGCTTTTGTATTTGTAGATTATTTTATGGAACCAGAAGGTTATGTGTGGAATTTTAAATTAGTTCCGTTTTTAACACTTGCCGTAATTGCTATAATCTTAGTGCCATTACAAACCAGTATGGAAGAATATTTTTTTAGAGGTTATTTAATGCAAGGACTAGGAATAGGAACGTTGCATAAAAAGTTCCCAATACTATTCTTCTACATATTAGCTGCTATTTTTGGGTATATTTATTTTTATGGTATTTATGATTTTGGCATGATGGATAACCTATTGATTTTTTCAGGTTTATCTGTTTTACTGCTTTTGATTTTGAATATTAAGCTGGTGGAAAAAATGTTAGTATCCGATTCTTATTTAGCAGTATATGATGTTTTAAAACGAAGGTCAACACCTTTATTTATTACCTCCATTGTCTTTGGATTAATGCATTTAGCAAATCCAGAAGTAGAGCAACTTGGTTATGTCATTATGGTGTATTATATAGGAACTGGTTTCTTTTTAGGAATTATGACACTAATGGATGATGGTTTAGAACTCGCATTAGGATTTCATGCTGCTAATAATTTATTTACTGCTTTATTAGTAACAGCAGATTGGACTGCTTTTCAAACCGATTCTCTTTTTAAAGATATTTCGGAGCCAACTTCGGCAGGATTTATAGATGTATTTATGCCTGTATTTGTTGTTTTTCCTATTATTCTTTTCATTCTAGCAAAAAAATATAAATGGACCAATTGGAGTGAAAAACTTTTAGGAAAAGTAGTAGAGCCTGTAAAAGAAGATTATAAAATAATAGAATAATAGAATAATGATACCAGCGTATAATAAAATACACAATCGTTTTAAATTAAATGATAGCTCTTTTTTATATGAAGATCTTAAAGAAGTTGCTTACAGTCATGTAAAAGAAGGATTGCCTTATGAAAAGAATATTGGCGATTTTTTAATTGATTGGCTAGACGATAAAGAGTATGTATTGGTACAAACTTCTGGATCTACTGGAAAACCAAAAACTATTAAATTACAAAAGCAAGCAATGGTACATTCTGCTATTGCAACAGGTGATTTTTTTAAATTAGAACCAGGAGACAAAGCATTACATTGTTTGCCAAGCAACTATATTGCAGGGAAAATGATGTTAGTAAGAGCGATGATTTTAGGTTTAGAGCTGGATCTGGCAGAACCGACGAGTCAACCACTTTTTGATTATGAAAAGCACTATGATTTTTGTGCAATGATACCTTTACAGCTTCAAAAAACGATGACGTATTGCAATAATATTAAAACGATTATTGTTGGCGGTGCTTCGGTTTCTAGTAACTTAAAAGCTGCTATTCAAGGAATCAAAACCAATGTGTTTGAAACCTATGGAATGACGGAAACCATCACACATATTGCGGTTAAGAAGATTAATAACTTGGAAGGTGAAGTTGAAGCATGTCATTTCAAAACCCTTCCAGATATTCATATTTCTCAAGACGAAAGAAACTGTTTAGTCATTGAAGCACCAAAACTTTCTGAGGACAAAATTGTAACCAATGATGTGGTGAAATTGCATTCTGAAACTTCTTTTGAATGGCTTGGTAGATATGATCATGTTGTAAATTCTGGTGGTGTTAAATTATTTCCAGAACAGATAGAAGCAAAGCTAGAGTCTGTAATGAGTACTCGCTTTTTTATAACAAAAGAGGAAGATGAAACGCTTGGCGAATGCATCATTTTAATAGTAGAAAGCAAAAGTAATACTATAGAAGCTTCCGTTTTTGAAGGATTAGAAAAATTTGAAATTCCGAAAAAAATCTATTCCGTAGAAAAATTTATAGAAAGTGGTACTGGCAAAATTCTTCGTCAGGAAACGGTGAAAAAAATAAAATAACGCGTTAACTCATTCAAAAGGATACTTCACGCATTTGTGGTTTTATAAAATATAGCTTAGGTATAAGTTTACCTGAACTTTAAAACTAACCAAATGAAAAAAGTATTACAATTTGTTTTTGTATTGTTATATGCAATGCAATTATGTGCGCAGGAAATTCCATCCATAAAAGTAGGAGAAGATAAACTTGGTATCACTTCATTAGATATCCAAGTAGAAGTTGTTGGTAATATAGCTACTACAACGTACGACATGCTGTTTTATAATCCTACAAACACCGTATTAGAGGGTGAGTTAGCTTTTCCTTTAGGTGAAGGTCAAAACGTTTCTAGATTAGCATTAGAAGTTAACGGAAAATTACGCGAAGCCGTTGTTGTAGAGAAAGAACTAGGTAGAGTTGCTTTTGAAGCCGTTGTAAGGCGAGGAGTAGATCCCGTTTTGCTAGAAAAAGGAACTGGAAATAACTATAAAGCAAGAATTTATCCTATTCCGGCAAAAGGTTATAAACGTGTAGTTTTGGCACATGAGCAAGAATTAATCTTAAGCGAGGACGCGCATTCTTTTCAATTGCCTTTAGGTTTTAAAAAGAATTTAGATCATTTCGCTTTAGAGATGCAAATTTTGGATCAAACAATAGCACCTAAACTGACTAAAGGAACATTAGAAAATTTCAATTTTAATTCTAAGAACGGAAATTATTATGCCAAGTTTGAAAAGAAAAATTTTACTCCAGAAGCATCCCTAACTATAAAAATACCACAAGATTATAATGCCAATAAAGTAATTACAAGTAGTGATTATTTTTATGTGTATAAAACCATAAAGAATACGGAAAGGTTAAGAGATAAATCTAAAGTTATCACAATCTATTGGGATACTTCACTCTCGATGAAAGATAGAGATTTGGAAAAAGAATTAGCCTTTTTAGATGCCTACGTTTCTCATTTATCTAATGTAAAAATTAAGTTAGTTAAGTTTAGTAATACGATTACTTTAAATAAGGATTACAATATTAAAAATGGAGATTGGGATGTTCTTAAAAAGGAATTATTACAGACTACTTATGATGGAGGAACTTCGTATTCATCTTTGTTTTTTATAGAAAAATCGGATGAAATTTTATTGTTTTCAGATGGTATGAAGAACTTGAGTGATATGGTAATAAATACAGAACAGCCTGTTTATGTAATCAATAGCATTATTAAAGCAAACCATAGCGAGTTAAATAGTATTTGCGAAAGTACAAATGGAAAATATATTAATTTAAAAAAGAAAAGTACAAAAGAATCTTTAACAGATATTCAACAACAGTCTTTTAAGTTTTTAGGGTTTGAATCTTCAAATAGTGACTTGGAAATATATCCTAAAAAAGGAATTACTGTAGATTCTGATTTTTCAATTGCAGGGAAAAACTTTAAAGATAAGGATGCTATAACGTTGCTTTTTGGCTATGGGAATTCCATAACAGAAAGAGAAACTATTACCATTAATAATACCATATTTAATCGTTTGGTACAAAGAATATGGGCACAGAAGAAATTAGATGTATTACAAGAAGATAGTGATATAAATAAAGACGAAATCATTATACATAGTAAACAGTATAGTTTAGTTAGTAATCATACTTCTTTAATTGTTTTAGAGCGCGTTTTGGATTATGTGAAATATAGAATTACGCCACCTGAAGAGTTATTAGAAGAATACAACCGAATTATTAATAGAAATAGTAAGCGAGTAGTTTCTGTGCAAACAGACCAGACTATAGAAACAGAAAATGGAGATGTTTCTAGTACTACTTCAAATCTTTCAGGAAATATTACAGGAACGATTGCGGATGAAAACGGATTGCCTTTACCAACAGCAACCATAATAATTGAAGGTACAAGTACAGGAACTTCAACCGATTTTGATGGTAACTATGCTATTAATGCGAGCCCAGAAGATACGTTAATCATTTCTTATGTAGGTTATGGTAACAGTGCTGTTACCGTTGGATCCGGGACTATTATTAACGTTTCCTTACAGCCGGATAATTCTTTAGACGAAGTTGTGGTAACTGCTTTAGGTATGAAGAAGGAAGCAAAAGCTATTGGTTATGCTGTAGAAAGAGTGAGTAGTGAAGAAATCAATGATTCGGGCGAAAGTAATTTTGTTAATGCCTTAACGGGAAAAGTTGCTGGTCTGCAAATAGCAAATAATAGAGGTAGTGTTGGTGCTTCTTCTAGAATTGTTTTAAGAGGAAATTCTAGCCTTTCTGGAAGTAATGAGCCTTTATATGTAGTGGATGGCGTTCCTTTAGATAACAGCAGTTTTGTAGGTTTAGACAATAATAGAATAAGAAATTTACCAAATGGTTTATCAGAACTTAATCCGAAAGATATTGAATCTGTAAATGTAATTAAAGGACCAAGAGCTGGAGCTTTATATGGAATGCGAGGAACAAATGGCGTTATTGTAATTACAACAAAGTCCGGTAGAAGATCGGGGAATAATTTTTTAGGAACTAGTAATAATAATAATAATAATAATAATGAAAATAGAATTGTTACCCCAATAAGAAATGGATATAAGGGGAAATTAAAGGTGAAACTTCATGCGAATAATGAGACTTATATTAAAGAACTAGAAAAAGCTACATCCTTAGAAGATGCATATGCAATGTATCTAAACCAAAGAAGTACCTATAGTAATTTGCCTGCTTATTATATAGACGTATATGATTATTTTAAAAAATGGAATAATAAAGACATTGGTTTAAGAATCCTTACCAATATTGCCGAAATGGACTTTGCTAATTATGAATTACTTCGTGTTTTCGCTTATAAATTAGAAGAAACAAATAACTATGGATTGGCTAGTTTTATTTATAATCAAGTATTAAAATTAAGACCTGAAGATGCACAATCTTACAGAGATTTAGCTTTAGCTTATCATGAAGTTGGTTTTAAACAGGAGTCCTTTAATTTATTTAATAGCATATTAGATAATAGTATTTATAAAAATAATAATAGAAGAAAGTTTGCTGGAATGCAGCGTATTGTTGAAAATGAAATAAATCAACTACTTCAGAATAGTACAGAAATTGAAAAAGAAAAACTGGAAAAAATAAAAGAAAGAGAAACCGCATTTGATATTAGAATTGTAATAGATTGGAATCATAACGACACCGATATTGATTTGCATATTATTGATCCATTTTTAGAAGAATGCTTTTACAGTCACCCTAAAACAATTATTGGAGGTGAGATTTCACAAGATATGACACAAGGTTTTGGTCCAGAAGAGTTTACATTACGCAATGCTAAAAAAGGAGCATATTATGTAAAAATCAATTATTTTGGGGATAGATATCAAAAATTAGAAAACCCAACTTTCATGAAAGTTACTATGTTTCGAAATTTTGGAAAAGTAAATCAAACGAAAGAAATTCAAGTTATTAGATTAACTAAAAGAAGAGATAATCAAATAGTTGCTAAACTTATAGTTTAAATAAATGTGAAATAAAAGCGACCATACTTATTTGATAAAGTATGGTCGCTTTTTTTTATTTTCTTTCTTTCTGTTTAAGAAAAATATTATACCTGCAAAACACCTAAATTAAATTTCTTTTCAATAGGCGAGTGGTCTGCAGCTTCAATTCCCATACTAATCCATGTTCTAGTATCTAAAGGGTTTATCACGGCATCGGTCCATATTCTAGCAGCCGCATAATACGGAGATACTTGATTATCGTATCTGTCTTTTATTTTATTAAAAAGTTCCGCTTCTTTTTCCGGAGTAATTTTTTCACCTTTCTTTTCTAAGGAAGCTTTTTCAATTTGCAGTAATACTTTAGCAGCAGAATTTCCACTCATAACAGCAAGTTCTGCACTTGGCCAAGCGACAATAAGTCTTGGGTCGTATGCTTTTCCACACATGGCATAATTTCCTGCTCCATACGAGTTTCCAAGAATAATGGTGAATTTGGGCACCACGCTATTACTAACAGCATTAACCATTTTGGCACCGTCTTTAATGATTCCTCCGTGTTCCGATTTACTTCCAACCATAAACCCAGTAACGTCTTGTAAAAAGACTAACGGAATTTTCTTCTGGTTGCAATTCGCAATAAATCGCGTAGACTTATCGGCACTATCGTTATAGATTACACCACCAAATTGCATTTCGCCTTTGGCATTTTTAACTAGTTTACGCTGGTTGGCAACAATACCAACAGCCCAACCATCAATTCTTGCATATGCTGTAATAATTGTTTTTCCGTAGCCAGCTTTGTATTCATCAAACTCACTATTATCTACCAAACGTTTAATAATTTCGTACATATCATATTGATCGGCACGACTTTTTGGTAAAATCCCGTAAATATCTTCTTGGTTTTCAATAGGTTTTATTGCTTTTACTCTGTTAAAACCAGCTTTATCATAATCGCCAATTTTATCCATGATACGTTTAATCGTATCTAAAGCATCTTTATCATCCTTCGATTTATAATCGGTAACACCAGAGATTTCACAATGTGTAGTTGCGCCACCAAGCGTTTCATTATCGATACTTTCTCCAATTGCAGCTTTTACTAAATAGCTTCCAGCAAGAAAAATACTTCCTGTTTTATCTACAATTAAAGCTTCATCACTCATAATTGGTAAATATGCGCCTCCAGCAACACAGCTTCCCATAATAGCAGAAATTTGCGTAATTCCCATGCTACTCATTATGGCATTATTTCTAAAAATACGTCCGAAATGTTCTTTATCTGGAAAAATTTCGTCTTGCATTGGTAAATAAACACCTGCAGAATCTACCAAGTATATTATTGGTAATCGGTTTTCAATAGAAATTTCTTGCGCGCGTAAATTCTTCTTTCCTGTAATAGGAAACCAAGCTCCAGCTTTTACCGTAGCATCATTTGCAACAACAATACATTGCTTTCCTTTTACATATCCTATTTTAACGATAACTCCACCAGAGGGACATCCACCATGTTCTGCATACATATCTTCTCCTGCAAAAGCTCCAATTTCAATAGATTTAGCTTTAGAATCTAGCAAGTAATCTACGCGCTCTCTAGCACTCATTTTACCTTTAGCATGTTGTTTGTCTATTCGTTTTTGTCCGCCACCAAGTTTGACTTTAGCAAAACGTTTGGTTAAATCGGAAACTAGAAGTTTATTGTGATCTTCGTTTTTATTGAAATTGATATCCATGAATAAGAATTATTTGCTACGAATTTACAAAACCAAAGCTTGTATAAAAAGTGAATGTTTTGTTAAATAATATTACATGGAAATATTTACCTAGGTAAATAAAATTATTTTGTTATATATTTGCACGAACTAAATCAAACTAAAAATGAAAAGAGATAAAATTATTTTTTACGTAGCTACGGGATTATTAACCTTAATCATGTTGTTTTCGGTGAACATGTATTTTTTTAAACATGACGATGTAGCGCAAATGTTTATTAATTTCGGATATCCAAGTTATATAATATATCCTTATGCAGTAGCTAAGTTGTTAGGGTTGTTTGCTATTTGGAATCCTAATTTTAAAGTAATAAAAGAATGGGCGTATGCAGGTTTCTTTTTTGCATTTATTCTAGCCTTTTTCGCACATTACATGATAGGTGATGGCGGACAAACAGCAGCTTTAGTCGCTTTTATTCTGTTAATTATCTCTTATATTTTTAATAAAAAAACACAAAACTAGTGCAAAACAAGCATGTTAATAATGATATCCATCCAAAAAAGGATTCGCGGTGAAAACATGACAACATTAATAAAACATTAATAAAACATAAATAGAAACACATGAAAAATATCATAGCATTTGCAGGGAGTAACAGTAAGCAATCTATAAACAAACAGTTAGCAAGGTATGCGGCAAACCTAGTTACAGATGCGCAAGTAGAAGTATTAGATCTTAATGATTTTGAATTACCACTTTACGGAATCGATTACGAAACCGAGCATGGTATTCCAGAGAACGCTAAAGTGTTTTTAGAGAAAATAAAATCTTCAGATGGGATTGTTCTTTCCTTAGCAGAACATAATGGTGCCTATGCAACGGTATTTAAAAATATCTTTGATTGGATGTCTAGAATCGACGGAAAATTATGGAGTAAAAAACCAATGTTACTTATGGCTACATCTCCAGGAGGTAGAGGCGGATCTAGTGTTTTAGAAATCGCTAAAGGACGTTTTCCTTTTATGGGTGGGAATATTATTGCTGATTTCTCATTGCCCTTGTTTACCGCTAATTTTTCCGAAGAAAAGATTATAAATGAAATTCTAAAGGAAGAATTACTTAATAAGGTTGCGCTATTTTCTAAAGCATTATAATTATGAAGTAATCCTTCATATCGATTAGCTTAAACATAAAATCATGGGAAACATTTCTAAAGATATTAACTCCACATTTCCAAATCATAAAGTGAAAGCGATGCTTAACATTATGTTTACAGCAAATTGGATTAATAGTTATCAAAATTCATTTTTCAAACCTTTTAAAATATCGTCACAGCAATATAATATTTTACGAATTTTAAAAGGAGCAGAAGAACCTGTAAAGGTACAAACCATTAAGGAGCGAATGATTGATAGATCTCCTAACACAACGCGTTTAATGGATAAGCTTTGTGCTAAAGATCTCATCGAACGTATAGCTTGTTCCGGTGATAGAAGAGTGGTGCATATTAAAATTACAGCAGAAGGATTACGTCTGCTAGACGCTATTTCGAAAACAAATCGAAAAGATTTACTAGAAAACTTAACGGAAGCAGAAGCATCTCAATTGAGTGATTTGTTAGATAAAATTAGATAATTTGATATGGATTGTTCATCCTAAATAGGATGTCATTCATACGATGTATATGCATAGAAAAATGACAAATAAATCAAAAAAACGTGTGTGTAGTCGGTACTAGGAATGTTGGAAAAGTAGTACGTTTTAAAATGAAACATAAAGTAGATTCGGTTTTACGCTTCTTAGAAGTTTCTGTAATTTAAATTAAGCATCTATTTAGGATGCTTTTTTTATACAAAATAGCGATATTTGTATTTACTAACTAAAAATTGAAATAGAAAATGGCTATGAATAAAAATACAGTATTAGCTTGGGCTACATGGATTATGATTTTTGTAGGTTTAGCACTAATTGCCTTAGGCGCATTTAGATATGATGATGTAGCAGGATGGGGATTCGCGGCAGTAGGAATTGGATTTTTTGCAATTGCATGGGTATTTAATGCTTTAAAAGGAAGAATGTAATTCTGCCTTATTAACTAAATTTAAGAATAAAAAAAAATATCAATAAACTATATAACGTAAAATATTATGAGTGACGATAAAAAAGTAATCTTTTCTATGTCTGGTTTAACCAAGACATTTCAAAGTGCACAAACACCAGTTTTAAAAAATATTTATTTAAGCTTCTTTTATGGAGCAAAAATTGGAATATTAGGACTTAACGGTTCTGGTAAATCTACTTTGCTTAAAATTATTGCAGGAGTAGATAAAAACTATCAGGGAGATGTAGTATTTTCTCCTGGTTACACCGTTGGTTACTTAGAGCAAGAACCACAACTAGACGAAGATAAAACCGTTATGGAAATCGTTAGAGAAGGAGCGGCGGAAACCGTTGCAATTCTGGATGAATATAACAGTATTAACGATCAGTTTGGTTTAGAGGAAGTATATAGCGATGCCGATAAAATGGAAAAGCTAATGAACCGTCAAGCAGTGCTTCAAGATCAAATTGATGCTGCTAATGCTTGGGAATTAGATACCAAACTAGAAATTGCAATGGATGCTTTGCGTACTCCAGATGGAGACAAAAAGATAAGTGTACTTTCTGGTGGAGAGCGTCGTAGAGTTGCTTTATGTCGTTTGCTTTTACAAGAACCAGATGTATTACTATTAGATGAGCCAACCAATCACTTGGATGCAGAATCGGTACATTGGTTAGAGCACCATTTAGCGCAATATAAAGGAACTGTAATTGCGGTAACGCACGATAGATACTTTTTAGATAATGTAGCAGGTTGGATTTTAGAACTAGATAGAGGGGAAGGAATTCCTTGGAAAGGAAATTACTCTTCTTGGTTAGATCAAAAGTCAAAACGTATGGCGAAAGAAAGCAAAACAGCTTCTAAGCGTCAAAAAACACTAGAACGTGAGTTAGAATGGGTGCGTCAAGGAGCAAAAGGTCGTCAAACCAAACAGAAAGCGCGTTTAAAGAATTACGATAAATTAATGAGTCAAGATCAAAAACAACTTGACGAAAAATTAGAAATCTATATACCAAATGGACCTCGTTTAGGAACAAATGTTATTGATTCTGTTGGTATTAGTAAAGCGTACGATGATAAACTACTTTATGAAGATTTAAACTTCAGCTTACCGCAAGCTGGTATTGTTGGTGTTATTGGTCCTAATGGAGCTGGTAAAACAACGATCTTCCGTATGATTATGGGAGAAGAAACACCAGACAAAGGAGAATTTAAAGTCGGAGAAACAGCTAAGATTGCATACGTAGATCAAAAGCATTCTAATATAGATCCTGAAAAAACAATTTGGCAAAATTTTAGTGACGAGCAAGAATTGGTAATGATGGGAGGAAAAGAAGTGAATTCTAGAGCATACTTAAGCCGATTTAACTTTTCTGGTGGCGAGCAAAACAAAAAAGTAAAACTACTTTCAGGTGGGGAACGTAACCGTTTACACCTTGCAATGACGCTTAAAGAAGAAGGAAACGTATTACTTTTAGATGAGCCAACCAATGATTTAGATGTAAATACATTACGTGCATTAGAAGAAGGTTTAGAAAACTTTGCTGGTTGTGCTGTAGTAATTAGTCACGATAGATGGTTTTTAGATAGAATTTGTACACACATTCTTGCTTTTGAAGGAGATAGTCAAGTCTATTTCTTTGAAGGTGGATTTAGTGAATACGAAGAAAATAAAAAGAAACGTCTTGGTGGTGATTTAATGCCAAAACGAATTAAGTATAAAAAGTTAGTAAGATAATATCAAACGACTTTATGGAAAACAAAAAAACCTGCATTTAGCAGGTTTTTTTTATTCTTTATTTTGTGTACAAATGACCGGAGCCCAATTTGTAATCTGCAATATTTGTAAGATCATTTATTTCGGTAATACTTTTGTCAAAAGTATCTAGTTCGCGTAATATATCTGCTTCGTGTTCGTAAGTATATAAGTCTTTCTTTATGAAAAAAGCTAAAACTAAGAACGCAACAACAAAAATTGTAGTGCATATAACTGCCATTCTTTATTCTTTTTTTGTGTTATTACTATACATGTGTCCTTCTGTAAAATCGGTATATTCTTTATCCTCATCATCCAATAAATGATCGGTAGCTTTCATCAGTTTTTCGTTTTCTGATTTCAATTTATAGGACTTTCTTAAAACGAGAATTAATACAATAGAAAAGAAAATAACGCTAATACTTAAAAGAGTAACAACACTAGTTTGTTTTATTAAAGCAATAAAATGTGAAGTAACCATGATTAGCTATCGATTGTGTTTCTGGGGATAATCTGCTTCAAATATATAAAAAACATTTTAAGTAATGTGTTCATTATTAAATTATTAATACCAATTTAATGGAATAACTTCTATCTCTTTATTACCGTTATTAACAATAGTTTTAAATAAACGAACATCACTAAACCCTTCCGTACCTCTAAAATGATAAGGATATACTTGCTTTGGTTTAAATTCTAAAACCGCACTTGCAGCACTTTCGACTGGCATTGTATACGGTAAATTCATACAAACAAAAGCTTTGTCAATATTCTTTAAAGCGCGCATTTCCGGAATATCTTCGGTATCACCAGAAATATAAATACGCTCTCTGCCAAGGGTAATAACATAACCATTTCCTCTTCCTTTTGCGTGAAATTTTAAAGCTTCCTCTCTTAAATTATACATGGGTATTGCTTCAATAGTATGCTTATTTACGGTAGTTGTTTTTCCATTGTCTAAAACAATACGTTCTAAGGAATTTAGTTCTGGTAATTTTTCGGATACCGCTTTTGGCAGTACAACAACAGCATTACTTAAATCTAGACTTTCTAAGGTTTCTACACTTAAATGATCTCCATGAATATCTGTAAGTAAGACAATAGTTGGCTTCTTTTGATCTTTAAAAGCATCGGCACCACCAACAGGATCGGTGTAAATCACAGTGTCTTCATACTCTAAAACCATAGTTGCATGACTTATCGGAGTAATTTTTAAGTCACTTTCTATTTCCGGTTTTACCGCTTTTTTTACTTCTGGTGTAACGGTTAGTTCTGTGGTTTCTTTGCTTTCGTTCTTGCAACTAATAAAAGATAGAAGCACAATAATAAGAAAGGATACAGTATTTTTCATAATTAGGTATAGATTTAATTTAAAGATAATATTCCAAAAGGAATTAATTAAATATGTAACAAAATATTATGATTCGCTACTTATATTTTAACGATTTCTTTTTGATACTGATAATTTTTATCGAAATTGCTTATCCAAATATAGTTCAACTTAAAACACACAATACAATATGTCTGACGATTTTGATTTATTAGAAACAAACTCCAACGAGAAAACGGAGAAAGTAGATGTTAACTGGGGAAAAGCCATAGACCAAATGAAGTCTAAATTGGCACAGGAAGATGATCCAGAAAGTCGTCAGAAAATATTAAATGCAACATTAGATAATGTTGTAGACATGGCAGAAAAAGATAGAACTACTTTGTTAGATGCGATTAAAGATTTAACAGACTATCAAGACGAAGTTGGTATTATGTTCGAAGGTTTTTCAGCATTAAATCCAGCAGAACAAAAAATTATAGACGACGCTATTAAACGTTTAGAGCGTGCAAAAGTAGAGCTAGAAGATGCAAACGCTAAACCAGATACTTTTTGGAATAACCTTTGGGGGAGAAAAGGAAAAATAAAAGAAGCAGAACAAGAACTGCAACAAGCACAAAAAACACGTGACGAAGCAGACAATAAAGCAAAAGCATTATTTCAACAACGTATTGAAAGTGCAGATGTACAAACTTTACTAAACGAACTTTCTTTTAAAAGTCAGGCAGCAGTAAAACGCTTGAAAGACAGAGAGATAGAAATTAAAGAGGTAGAAGAAAGTCTTAAAACAGCCATTGTAGAAGCTTCCAATAATCATACAAAAGCACTTCAGAAAAAGAAAGAAGTAGAAGATAAACTAGAAGCGCAATACGCCTTATTAAAACAAGCTCGCCAAGCTCTAGAAGAAGTAGCAGATAAGCAATCGGAAGAATACTCCAAAGCATTATCGGCAGTAACGACTTTAGAGCAAAAAGTAGAAGAGTTAGAAGGTCTTAAAAATGCATATACAACACTTGCGGCTTCTAAAGATAGTTTTGTACACAAGCATAATTTAACCATTAAAGTACTAACTTCTTTACGTAGCAATTTACAAACGCATCGTGCAAAATTAAAGAGTGATACCGACGAGCGCCTTAAATATTATGATGGTTATGTAGTTGCTTTAAAAGCAAGAACAGATCAAGAATTCGCCGCTATTTTAGAGCATTTAGGTGTTAAAACAGATGAGCATATTGGAGCAACTCTTGCGTCTATGCATACGGCAAGTGCAAAAGCACGTCAAGAAATGATGGATAATATTCCGGTGCATGAAAAAGTAATGCAAGGGGTTTATGGTAGTTATGCAGAGGCTTTAAGCGAAATCAGAGCTAAAGATTCAGCAATCCAAAAGAACTTTGCAGAACGTTACGGCATCGATATGAAAGAAATTTTTGAAGATTACTATAAAGCAGATGCAAATGCACCTTCCGGTGGAGGAGATGAACCAGCAGATGCTCCAAAACCAGAAGCTAACGACGACGATTTATTAGGATAATTTAAAGAAGGCATGTCCAACGTAGCTTTTAAAGCGAAGTTGGGCGTTTCCCTCTTTCGCTGAAAAGCTTCAGAGGGTCAGGTTTTCACTACTCGCTCTCTGCGAGGAGCTCAAACAAACCGTTCTATCCTTAACGCACGTACGCAATATTAAATCAAACTGCCAAAAGCTATAAGCTAATAGCAAAACAATGATCGTAACACCTCTAGATTCCGCTTTATTAGACTCCAAAGAACAATACGTTTTCTATCACAACATGGTAGACTTTGCGCTTAAAGAACTAATTGTTGCGGTACAACAAAAACAACTTTTAAACCAACAAGAAATACTTCTGTTTAAACAATACAGTGATTTACTCTTGTATTCTATAGAAGCCATGCGTGTAAAATACATGTATGATGATGAGGAAAACATGAAGGTCGATTTAACAGATTCGGGGTTTCCAAATTACTTAGAATTCCGTTATCTATTTAACGATTTAGAATTACGCGAAGAATACTTAGGGAAACTGACGAGCATAGATACTTTAAAAGAAGAGTTTTTAGATACTTTACTTCATAAAAAAGAACCAATATCTAAACGAAAGTTATTTCAAGCAGCTTCCATAGTCTATTACGCTTCGGCAAAAAAAGAGTTCATATTTAATCGTTTCGTACAAGGTAAAATTTTAGAAGCACCAGAAAATGAGCCAGGAGAACATTTAGTAAGTTGGAGTTTTTATGATGTGTCGCACAACCGACCTTTTATTTGTTATATGTATTTTGATTATGATGGTAGCAACGTGCAAAAAGAAAGAGACGAAATCTACACGACGCTTAAAACCGTTGCAGATAGAGATATGAACTTAGATACCATGGCGTATGGTATTGATAAACGCTTACCAAAAGTGTTTCCTAAATTGATAAAACGTGTGGATTTAGGACCGATACATAATGTATTTGCAAAAGATGAAAATAAAGTAACACACGCTATTTTAGAAGGTATTGCGAGTAAAACCATTCCGTTAAATTCCTATGCCATTTCTTTTAAAATAGACGAGCTAAAGTCAGAAAGCGAATTTAAAGAAGGTAGTTTCTTTAGTAAGCAAACCTTTCAAAAATGGGATACTATTTTTAGACAACGTTACGTATTTGCGCCACATAGAATCATACAATTGCTATATAATAAAACACCAGAAATAATGAATAAGTTGGCGAAAGCTCCGATTCAAATTTCAGAATTAAAATAAAGTATAGACCTATAAAACCATTTTATTATATGAAAAAAGCATTACTAATTATGATCCTTTTTGTGTCCTTTTCAGCTTCTGCACAAAACGACCCAAAAGAAGTTGTCGAGTTATTTTTTAAAGAGTTCAAAGAAAAAGGATCAGGAATAGCAATAGATAATTTGTATAAACCTAATAAATGGATTAGTAAGTCAGCCGATGCAATTATTCAATTAAAAAGTCAATTAGATGGATTAAATGAAGATTATGTTGGTAAATATTATGGAAATGAATTAATCCTAGAAAAGAAATTAGCAGATAGTTTTATTTTAATGAGCTATTTGGTGAAATATGATAGGCAACCAATTCGCTTTACATTTCAATTTTATAAACCTAATGATACTTGGATGATTCATAGCTTTAAATTCGATGGGAATTTAGATGCCGAAATTGAAGAAGCAGCGAAATTATATAATTTTCGATTATAATAAAATAGGTCGATTTATTCTGAGATAACAGAATAAAGAAGGAAGGGTAAAATCTACTCCTCCTTCCAAAGGGAGAATGAAATTGATAACGAAATAAGTCAGAAGCAAAAGAAATTGTTTACTGAAGACTGCAAACTGAATACTAAAAAAAAATGGAACACAACTCAACATTCCCAATAAAACAAAACGAATTAGATATGCTTCGTGATGAAGCAACTAGTTATATAAAATCGGTACAATGGGAGCAAAGCCAACGTGCAAAAAATAAAGATAAGGACGCCAAAGACGAATCCATATTACTGTATTTGTCGCGAGCAAATAACGGAAGCAATGTGAGTTTAACGTCTGTTTCTAAAACGATTTTAGCTTTAAAAAAGCGTTTGTTGCCAGAATCTGTAGCAATTCCTATTCATTTAAATCACACGCTTTACGCAGTTCAAGAGGGAATTACGCTAGGTATTTGGATAAAAGATAGTTTTTACGATGCGTCTGGTTTATCTACTTTAATAGATAATAGATCTGCTTTAGATAGTGACGGAAAACGAGAATACGAAAGTAAAATGCACACCGCAACGGCATACATGCTTTTTGCTACTGCTTATAAAATTTTATACGATTTAAAACCGCATGCTTCCGATGATCTATCGGTTATGAAGCAAAAGTTTGCAGGCATTCCAGAAGTATCCTTGCTTTCTCCTTTAAAAGGAATTGCTTGTCAGTTGTTTTATTACGATAAATACCTATCGCATCCAGATATTATAAAATCCGATAAAGATGTCATCGATTTTACAGTGGTTTATTTTGAGGCTTTAATCGATGAAATTCAACTTCGTAAAAGCAATTTAGAATACACCGAAACCATTATAGATAGAACCTATAAACTAGAAAAAAGTGATTTTGCTGTTTCTGGTTGGGAAAATGTATTCCAAGGAACCGCAAAAAGTGTCGAATTTAATAAAATAGAATTCGAACAAATTGTTGGAAACAGAGATGCAAAACACTTTGCAAGACGTTTAACAGAACGTATGCTGAGTTACGATTTTGAAGAAAAAAAGAATCCGTTTCAAGAACTTGGTGGTTTTATGCCTGTTTTTATGGGTTATGGAATTCCGGGAACGGGAAAGAGTATGCTTATTGCAGCTATTGCTACACGATTAAAAATGCATTGCGATAATTTAGATATTCCGTTTTTATTTCATCCAATGCCAGATACGTTAATTAGTACCTTTCAAGGTGGTTCTGCCGAAAAAATGGTAGAATGGATGAAGCCTTTACAAGATCCTACCAAATTAATTTTTGCACCAATTGATGATGCCGAAAATAATCTGCAAGAACGTACAGCACAAGGCGTTTCTGCAGGAGTTAAAGAAGTAATAGGTGTGTTTTTAAGGTATACAGAAGGCGCTTATGCTGTGAATTATGGAAATAGTTCAGTTGGTTTATTTACCAATCTTCCAGAGATGTTGGATAAAGCGGTGATTTCTCGTGTACAAGGACGATTTAAAATTGATGGAGCAAGAACCGAACATGACTTTTTAGATCAAGATCATTTATGGTGGCGAAAATTAGATACTACCATGCCAGATTTTGTTAACATGCAAGGTCCAGAAAACTATAGTTATCTGCAAGATCAAGGTTTAGCTAAAAGTATGGGAGAAATTCTAAATGTTTCTAACAAACCAACAGAACAGCGAGTTTTAGATGCTTATGGTAAAGTAGAAAAACATTTTAAAACCAACCATCATTTGTTTTATGCGAATCTGTATATGGAGATTCAAAAGATATTTCCATTCTTTTCTTCTCGTGATGTGCGTAATATTCAAAGTGCTGTTTCGTTACGTTTAACCGATTTCGATTTAGAAGAAGATTGGTTCGATAATCCGGAAATCTATTTCAAAAAAGATTACGATACCAAATTCAATATGTTGCAAGAATTAATGCGTGCCAATATGAAAGGTTTAGATTTTTCAGAAATAAGAAGACAAGAAGTAGTGCGCTATTTAGATAATGTAGCAACCATTGCAGATACCGACTTTAAACGAAAAGTAGATGCAAGAGTGAATCAAATGAATATAGATTTAAAGGCTAGAGAGACTTTTGGAAAATAAATAATTAAATAATGAATACGTATGTCACTTCGAGTGATTTTTGAGGAACGAAAAAAATAGTATCGAGAAGCGGGTGATTTTTGAGGAATGAAAAAATAGTATCGAGAAGCAAATGATTTTTGAGGAACGAAAAAATAGTATCGAGAAGCGGGTGATTTTTGAGGAACGAAAAAATAGTATCGAGAATCGAGTGATTTTTGAGGTGCAATAAAATAGTATCGAGAAGTAGTTTTTATTATTTGAAATTTGAAGTTAAAACATGGGTAAACTAAAAAACATAACCACCAAAATACTAGCCAACGAATGGGCAACCTTAAATCAAATTGATTACGATTATCAATTTAACGATGGCAGTTGGAAACGCGTATCTAGAGAAAGTTACGATAGAGGAAACGGGACATGTATTTTATTATACAACAAAGAAAAAGGGACTGTTATTTTGACGAAACAATTCCGAATGCCAGCTTATGCAAACAATAAAAATGAAGGCATGTCCATCGAAGTTTGCGCAGGAGCAATAGATAATAATGAAGCTCCCGAAGTTTGTATAATTAGAGAAGTGGAAGAAGAAGTTGGTTATAAAATACCAAAAGCAACCAAGGTTTTAGAAGCGTACACTTCTCCAGGAGCAGTTACCGAAAAAATGTATTTGTTTGTTGCAGCATATACAGATGCCATGCAAGTAAATGAAGGTGGCGGATTAGAAAGCGAAAATGAAGAAATTGAAGTGATGGAAGTTCCTTTTACGAAAGCTATTGAGATGATGAACGATCAAACCATTCTGGATGCCAAAACTATTATGTTATTGCAGTATGCACAAATACATAATTTAATTAAATAAAGGAAAATGTCACTTCGAGTGATTTTTGAGGAACGAAAAAATAGTATCGAGAAGCGAGTGATTTTTGAGAGACGAAAAAATAGTATCGAGAAGCAAGTGATTTTTGAGGGACGAAAAAATAGTATCGAGAAGCAAGTGATTTTGAAGAAATACTAAGATGCAAAAACTAAAAAACGCAAATTTATACCAAAGCGAACTAATTCCAATAAGCGGAAAATTAGTAGAGCGTTACAACAAATGCCTAGTAAAATTAGGCTTTGATGCTACTTCGCTCACTCGTTTTTCTATAGACGGAATAGGTTGGAGTCCAGAAATAGCTGCAGAAAAAACGGACATGCATTACCTAAATCATGGCGATGCAAATCCGCACGGAATCATTATTACACCATTACAAAAAGGAAAACCAGTGTACATTCCGTATCACACTTTCGATCGGGAAATGATGAAACTTGTTTTTAGTACTTACGAAGCTAAAATTAATGATATCACCAGAGATTGCGCTATTTGTTTAGATTTCAATCAGCATATTGATGCTTTTTATGAGCCGTTAGATGTGCTTAAATACGATACGGTTTCTATAAATTTTCATTTGATTAATGAATTGTATCATGTACAAAAAGACCAATTTGAACTGATAGAAAAGTTTAAAAGAGGTAATCATTTTATAGATGAAGATTTACAGCAGCAATTATTAAATTCAGCGAAAACCTACGGCGATTTACGTCAGAGAGATTTAGAATTACCCGTATTAGAATTTAAAACAAACTCATTTTATACCAGAGCACTTGGAGGCGTTTATGTATTGCGCGATTTTATTAGTGAAATTGTGGTTTTCGAAGACAAGGAAACCTATAGAGAAGCGATAAAAGATACTATTCATGACGTGTTAATTTATCATATCGAGCAACCAGAACTGATGGAGAAATTGCGAGATCACATGTTAATTGAATGTGATTTAGAAAAAGTTATAGAGAAGCCACAATACAGTCGTGTGAAAAAAATGATGCTGTATCAAGAATTAAAAGAAACCAAACATCCTATAAAAGATATTCTGAATGATAATGTGTTATTTAGAAGATACTTAAACACCATAGATGCAGAAGCTTTAAAACGCGTAAATGGCGTGGAAATTTATTTAGAAAAAATAGAACGAAGCAACGCTTTTAAGATTCATGATTTAGTAGATCAAAAGTTTTATGATGCATTACACCAACCGCATTCTTCATTAAATGCAAAACACCAAGATTTAATATGGAAGTTGCTAATTAATGTGTCGCCTAAAGATGTGCTGTTTTTATATTGGTACGATAAAGAAGCATTTTATAAGGCCTATCAAACCTATAGCGAGTCTATGAAAGATTGGGTTATAGAAACAATTAGTAACAATATATAAAGAAATTAGACTAATTTAGTAGTTATAGTTTAAACATAGGTTTGTCATTCCGCACTGGATGCGGAATCCATTATAAAATGAAAGGAAATTATCATCAGTATTACACATATATACTTTCTAATATGAAAAATGGAACATTATATATTGGAATGACGAATGATTTAGAAAGAAGGATGTTTGAGCATAAAAATAAGCTGTATGAAGGTTTTACTGAAAAATATAGTTTGCATATTTTAGTTTATTTTGAACAATTTCAATATGTAAACGATGCAATTAAAAGAGAAAAGCAATTAAAGAATTGGAATCGACAATGGAAAATTGATTGGATTGAAAAAGAAAACAAGAATTGGGAGGATTTATCATCCGATTGGAAATATTAATGGATTCTGCGTCGTAGCGCAGAATGACAAAACAACTAACAAAACATGACACTAGAACTCATTATATTTATCGCATCCATTTTATTCGGAATCCTTTTATATTGGAGAGAATCACAAGGAAATGGCGTATATCGTTTTTTTAACAAACTATTTAACGCTAAAGAATTACAAATGCCTGCCAAAAGTAAAAAAGGCTTTGTATATCAGCAATCCTTATTGTTGCGCATCGTATTTATTACTTCTTTATTTTTAGTAGGAATTGTAATCGCACGATTTTTAATTCCAATAGATATTGCAACTATTTCTTTATTTGCTTCTATGATTGTTGGAACCTTGGTTGGAACATACATCGCTAATTTTGTGTTTAAATCTGGAGAAGTGATAGACGAACAAAGCGAATCTATTGAAGATGTTTTTCATGAAACTATTGAAAAAGGAAAAGATTTTATGGAGGATTTAAAGGAAAAGGGAGAAAGAACTTTTGAGAAGTCGGAAGATAAAGCAGTCGAAGCAAAAGAAGATATTAAACCGGAAACCAAAAGCGCGAGAGATCGTTTGAAGGATAAAGGATTGATGTAACTACTTGTCATTCCGCATTGAATGCGGAATCCGCAAAAAAAATAGATTCTGCGTCGTAGCGCAGAATGACAAAACAAAAAACAAAAAATAAACAAATTGCCATAGCAGCTAAAGGCTAATAGCTAGTGGCAAAAAGCCATAAAAAATGATTAAAAACTACTGGAAAAAAGGAGGAAAGCAAAAAAGAATAGTAATTATAGGGTTACTAGTTTTAATCATCGCACTATTTTTATTGCGTGACGATTATCAACCAGCTTTACTATTTGTTAGGAAGTACATTTTTGTAATTCTTTTAAGTGCTATCGTGCTCTTTTTTGGTTTACGAAGATTTAGAAATACGGCATCCGGAGGAAGCAGAATTGGTGTTTTGGTAATGATGATGCTGTTCTTTGGGATTCTTTATATTGCAGGTTGGCATTTTAAAATGTACGATTATATGAAAACATACAACGTTTTTAATAATCTGAATAAAATTGAAATCAACGAATTGCCTTTAACGCAAAACGAACGTATTCAGCCTTTACGAAACATTTATTCTATGGCTAACGAAAGCGTTGGTGAAACCAAAGATGTTTCTTTACCACATTTAGTTCGAGTAGATGGTTTAAATAAATGGACTATGGCCATTCAGCCGACGGAAAAATACGTTTGGCAAGGAATGAGCGATAATACCGAAGAAGTTTTCTCGGTATCTAGTACCACACCTTTTCCTCGTTTTTCTAGTGAAAACAGAATTTCGGTAACTTTCTCTATTGGCGAATCTTTAAAGTTTAGTAGAAACACATATAATGCAGTAGTGCAACGTTTTAATCCTTGGATGCTATTTAATTATGAGCCAAGTGATACCTTTTATATGAAAAACGATTCTGGGAAATGGGTCGAAGTGGTAAGTTTAATTAAGTGGAAAGGTTTCTTATTTCCATATCCAACCTTTGGTGGCGTTATGGTTGTAGATAGTGGAGAACATGATTTTAACGATTATCTAGAACGTGTTACTATTGGTAAAGGAACTTTTATTTCTCCGGAAGAAATGCAAAACCATCCGTATTTAACGAAGCAAAATACCTTATCGGAAAAAGTTTCTCGTTTACAAGCAGAATCTTTAAAGTTTCTTGGCGGGTTTAGCGATCCTTTACCTTGGAATATGAAAACTGCGGTGAAGATTCCGAATTTACCAAATGATCAAAATCAACAACCATTTGTGACCGATTTCGATTTTTCAGATACTAAAGTAAGTGCATATAGTGGTTTATATCACTGGTTCGGTTTAGAGCCAGTTGGTGATGAACGTACCAGTTTAACCTATAGTGTATTTGTTCCTGCAGATGGTACAGATGCTTTGTTTTATTATGATCATGCAGCTAAAAAACAAGGATACGCAGGAGTTTCAGCCATGCCTTTAAAAGTAATAGAGTCTAGAAAAGAATACGATTGGTCAGTAAACAAACCTGTAGAATTTAGACCTTATATTAAAGATATCGCTGGTAGAAAACGTATGTTTTTCTTAGGAACTGTATCTGCAATTAGAGACGAGAGCGCACAATTTGATGGTTCTGCAACTCCGGATTTGGCCTTAATTGATAGCGAATACAGAGATGTCGTTTGGATTGACGCAAAACACCCGAGTCAATGGGAAAAAACCGTGTACGACCAATTAAACGAAGCTTGGAGAGCAAGTGAAGGTATTGGGTACTATTTTGTAGAAGAAACTAAAACGGTAGAAACTGCACAAAGGATTTTAGATTCTATAAAAGCAATTCCTGCTGTAGATAAAGAGTCGTTGCAAATTGAAAAGTTACAACGTCAGATTGATTCTATAAGGGGGTTGAAGGAAGTGGTTAAGGAAGAGATGGATGAAGTTGTGAAAGAAGATTGATAATTCTTTTGTTTTGGTAGTGAAAGTAGTTTTAGGTTATTTTAATAGAAGTGTAAATTAATGATAGATAGGTTTTTAGAAAATATAACCCTAAATACACTAATCGTAGCGTTAATACTAAACGTAATCTATGATTTTATCAAAGGAATATTTTTTTGGCTGGTTAAAGTTACCTCTAGAATTGTTAATACTAAATCCTATAGTAATATTTTGTTTTTAATTAAATATTATAAAAGAGAAAATGAAAACATAAAAAAAATAGAAAATAAGGATGGTGATTTCTTAAAAAAAGTTGCAAAAGAACTGATTAATGACTCTATTTTTGGTTTTATAATTTTGGTAATACTTTTGATTCTTAACAATATTGAGAACAGGTTATTATTTTTCGGAACACTTGGCTCTTCTTTAATTATTTTATTAAAGGTTTTTGCAGGTTTTTTCTACTACATAAAACTGTTTTATAAAGCAAGATTCCAAGATAAATATATTTTGAAGAATTTGAAGCGTATATCTGAATTAGAAAAAATAGTATTAGCAAATTAGAAAAAGACTTAAATCCATTTTGTCTTTAATTGCTTTTTTTACTTGATTTCAAAACTCTTATTTATTTTATAAAAGGTTTGAAGGAACTAATTGAGGAAGAGTAATTTGTAACATTTTAGTATTCTGAATGACTTATAATATAAAGTATATTATGGGTTACATGGGAATGGGTTTACAGCAATGGATTTATGGAATGCAACCTCGTAAGCCATTTTCTGTAGAACCTAAAAAAACATTTACAGCCTTACCAAAATACAGTAGGACTTTTAAATTACAGCCTTCCAAACCGGTTGGTAATTTTTATATTATTTTTTCCTTATTGCTTTTAAGTTTCTTCCTGGTTGTCGTGTTTGTGAAAAAACCTGCGTTTTTAGAACATGCAAGAAAAGTACAAGTTCAAAAAGCCGAAAGAATAGAAGTCTTTAATAAAGAAGCTTTTTTGTTTTTAATGAAATCGGGGAAAAGTCGTTTACAGGATAATAATGTTATTGGAGCATATTCTGAATTCAAACTAGCGCACAATTTATGTCCTAAAAATAAAGAAGCAATGGATTTATTATTTAATACTACCTATATTTTGTGTGCAAACAATAATGCATTCTGTAAAGAGTTAGATGTATTGGTAAATAATTTTTAACTCCTCTTTCTTCCGATTTTCTTTACGGAAAATCAAAATTCATTCTCCTCTTAAAATAAGAGGAGAGCTTAAATAATTAGACACATGTTGTTAGAACTGGCTCCACCTTTTCCTTCAAAGGAGTTGGGTTTCTGGATAAAGAGTCGTTACAAATTGAAAAGTTACAACGTCAGATTGATTCTATTAAGGCTTTAAAAGAAACTGTTAAAATAGAAGAGTAGTAGTTGTCTTCTGGATAATAGACTATTTTAGCACGTTAATAAAAAACACGATTAAATTTTTGAAAGCATTGCTATACCATAAAGTAAGCATTATAGTTTCAATAATTATTCAAAGAAGAAAATGTATCCCTTAGTAATGCTCTAAAAATAAAAAGTAATACTTAATAATTACAATAATTAATGAGAACCTTAAAAGAACAAACAGATGCTAAAATTGCAGCTGGAAGAAAAGCTAAGCCCGACTTTATGAAAGGTGTTGATACTATTATTGATAAAGCAAAAGCTTTTAAAGATGGTGAAAATGCGGCTAAAATTGGGGGGAAAGCGCCAAGTTTTGAACTTCCAGATCCTGAAGGAAATTTAGTAGCTCTAACTAGCTTATTAGATAGAGGGCCTGTGGTTGTTACGTTTTATCGAGGGGATTGGTGTCCATATTGTAATTTACAACTTAGAGCGTTGCAAGCTAGATTAGACGATATTCATGCACTTGGAGCTACATTAATTGCTATTAGTCCTCAAGTACCTGACGGTTCATTGACAAAAAATGAAATTACAGAAATGGAATTTATAGTATTGTCAGACCAAGATGCAAAAGTTGCCGAACAATTTGGTGTTGCTTGGGAAGTGCCAGAATTTTTAATGGAGCATATGCGAGTAGATCGAAATCTTGATTTAGAAACAATTAATAATGGAAACAGAAATATATTACCAATTCCAGCTACTTTTGTATTAGATACCAATGGGGTTGTAAAGTGGAGCTATGTTAATGTAGATTATAGAACACGTTCAGAACCAAACGAAATTATAGATGCTTTAAAAAAGCTAAATTAATTAACGGTATTAGTCTAAAAAACAAGTGAATATAGCCTTTGAATGTGTTTTAGAATGGTAAGAATAAATCATCTTCTGCAAAGATATTTCCTAACTAAACCGCTCATTTAATTCCGCAACCACATCTTCAATCTTTTTGTTCTTTTCTTTTCTATCTAAAAATATAGCTGGCGCTTTTCGTACTTCACAATTTTGAATGGCACATCGCTCGCAAGTAACACCAACATCTTGCGTTATTATCTTTTTGTTTTCCGCAAACTGAAGCTTCTTAATAAGTTGTTTATTTATTAGTAATCCAATACTAATACTTCGGTAATGGTTTTCTCTAAACGGATCTTTAGTGGCAGAGGAAAGTACTAAATATTTCATAGTATCACTTGGGTAATTCGATATTTGCATATCAAATACATGCTCTTTATTGTTGACGCTAATTTCTCTTAATACATGTAAAGAAACCCAGCGTCGGCAATAACTTTCATTGGTTTCATTGGCACGAGGAGAATGTTGATGCGATAAATGCAATTCTTTTTTAAGATGATATTTATCTGTTCCTGCTTTATGCGTGAATCGTAAAAAGAATAAATTCTGAATATTAAATTCTTTAGGTAGAATATTCGTTAAACGTTGGTAAAAAGATTCTGGCGAAGCATTAAAACTTTGCATCGTTTTCTCAAAAAGCGAAGTATCAAAAGTCTTTTTATCAAAAAGAAGTTTTAATTTTTGTGTGATTAATGCTTTTGGTAAAATTAATGCACCAGCAAAATACGAAGCATAAAAATTATTTAACACCTGATCAAAATTCTCAAATTTAATCCAAGAGAACGTATATAATCTATCTTCTAATTTTAAATAATTATAAGCTAATTCTTTCGCGTAAATAAAAGTGCGTTGTGCATCATCAATTTCACTAGCTAACAGTAAGTTTTTGTTTTTCGGCACAAACACAGAACGCAAATTATCTAAGCTTTTATGTTTATCTAATTCGTTATTATGAATGGTATAACCGTATTCTTCCACTAAAATATCTTCTAGGTCTTTAGAAGTAATTGGTTGTGTTAAATCGACTTGATATGCTTTAGCGAAAGCAATAACACTTTCCTCTAAATCATTAAAATAATTATTGTTTGCTTCTTGATACGAACGAAGCGAGGCTAAGTAAAAACTTTCCTTACTAAAGTTATAATGCTGTGCAATTTCAATAATCGTACTAATAAAAGCATTCACTTTTGCAGGAGCATTCGCTACAATCTCTATTAAGGTACTTTCTTTGATTCCGAAGACTTCTAACGGAATTTCTTTTAAAATCTTCGACTGAAGAATCTCACCAATAGGAGCGAGGTTCTTATCTAGTTTTAAAGACACCATTTGGTCATAAGGGATATCTAATTTCTCCGAAAGCGTGGCAATTTTATCTGGTTTCGGATATTTTTTTCCTTTTTCAATTTCGTTTAAATACGATTTTGAGAGTCCAGAAAGTTTCGATAAACCAAAAAGTGATAAATCCTTGTCTGTACGTATTTGCTTGAGTTTCAAGCCAAATATGAGCTTTATATATTCTTCTTCCATAATTATAAAATCAAAGATACAAAATATTGCGAACTTTATAAAAAAAGCGGAAATGTAAAATTTAGCGAACGTTCGCTTGTTTTATTAAAAAGTTTGTTTTAATATTGTAGAGTAAAATCATAACAACATGGAAAACACACTTTTAAAACAAACGAAGATCCAATTCGCGAAATCCGTGAAAAATTACTATCCCGAAATTTTAACCGATAATGCGCTAGCTTTTATAACTGCTTTACATGAAAAGTTTAATTCGAAAAGAGTAGAGTTATTAAGTAGACGTGAACAAGAACAAGCTGTTTTTGATACGGGAAAGTTTCCAGAGTTTCCAAGAGAGACTAAAAATATTAGAGAAGGCGATTGGACTGCAGGAAGAATTCCTTTAGACATGCAAGACAGACGTGTTGAAATTACAGGTCCTGTGGACAGAAAAATGATTATTAATGCCTTAAACTCTGGAGCAAAAACGTTTATGGCCGATTTAGAAGATAGTAATGCACCAACATGGAAAAATACTATTGAAGGGCAGCAAAACTTAATAGATGCCAACAATAAGACGATTTCTTTATATGATTCTAGAAAAGATAAGTCGTATCAATTAAATAGTAAAACAGCTGTTTTATTGGTAAGACCAAGAGGTTTACATCTAAACGAAAGGCATATACTTGTTAATAATGAAGAAGCTTCCGGAAGCTTAGTCGATTTTGGATTGTATGTTTTTCATAACGCCAAAACGATGCTAGAAAATGGTACTGCTCCATATTTTTATCTTCCAAAACTAGAACATTACTTAGAAGCGCGATGGTGGAATGAGGTATTCGCTTTCGCGGAAGAATATTTAAATGTATCTCAAGGAACTTTTAAAGCAACGGTATTAGTAGAAACGATTACGGCAAGCTTCCAGTTAGACGAAATCATTTATGAGTTGAAAGAGCATATTGTAGGTTTAAATTGTGGTCGTTGGGATTATATTTTTTCCTATATCAAGAAATTCAGAAACCATCCAAATTTTGTAGTTCCCAATCGTGATCAAGTAACGATGACTACGCCGTTTATGGATGCCTATTCGAAGTTAGTTATTCAACGTTGCCATAAAAGAGGAATTCTTGCTATTGGTGGGATGGCAGCGCAAATTCCGATTAAAAATAATGAAAAAGCAAATGCTGCAGCTTTAGAAAAAGTTAGAAAAGATAAAGAACGTGAAGTTAAAAACGGTCACGATGGAACTTGGGTTGCACATCCAGACTTAGTAGCAGTGGCGATGCAAGAGTTTAACAAATACATGCCAACAGCAAACCAATTAGATGTGCTTCGCGAAGATGTACATATTACCGCTGAAGATTTAGTCGAAATCCCTCAAGGTACCGTAACCGAAGCAGGAATTAGAAAAAATATTAATGTAGGTATTTTATATACCGAAGCTTGGTTAAGAGGTCATGGGGCAGTAGCATTATATAATTTAATGGAAGATGCCGCAACTGCCGAAATATCCAGAACACAAGTTTGGCAATGGCTTAAAAACGAAGTCCAACTAGAGGATGGCAGATTGTTTACAAGAACTTTATTTGATGCTATTTTTGATAGTGAAGTCGAAAAAATCATTACCATAATTGGTTCCGATAAGATCGAAAATACCAAGTTTGAATTAGCAATTCAGTTGTTTGAAAAATTAGTAACACAAGAAAAATTTGAAGAGTTTTTAACGCTTCCAGCATACCAATACATTTAACCTATAGTATGGATTAAAAAAAGTCTCGCAACTACTGCAATAGTTTGCGAGACAACAATATCAAAATCTAGAAAAAAATCTTAATACGTAAATACAAAATTATGAAAAATTTAGCAGAAAGTAATTATAGTTCAGCTTTAGAAACAGTAAGAAACCTTAAAGCAAAGTATGGAAATACTTGGAATGCAATAAATCCAGAAAGCGCAGCTAGAATGGTGACACAAAATCGTTTTAAAACAGGTTTAGACATCGCTAAATATACCGCAGCAATTATGCGTGAAGATATGGCTGCTTATGATGCAGATTCTTCGAATTACACACAGTCATTAGGTTGCTGGCACGGATTTGTTGCCCAACAAAAAATGATTGCCGTTAAAAAACATCATAAAACAACAAGCAAAAGATACTTATACCTTTCTGGTTGGATGGTTGCTGCATTACGTTCAGAATTCGGACCATTACCAGATCAGTCTATGCACGAAAAAACAGCAGTACCAAGTCTTATTGCAGAAATCTATGATTTTTTACGTCAGGCAGATGCCATCGAATTGAATGATTTATTTAAACGATTAGAAAAAGGGGAAGATGTACAAGATCAAATCGATAATTTTGAAACCCATATCGTTCCAATTATAGCAGATATTGATGCTGGTTTTGGAAACGAAGAAGCGACGTATTTATTAACTAAAAAAATGATTGAAGCTGGCGCATGTGCGATTCAGATAGAAAACCAGGTGTCGGATGCAAAACAATGCGGACATCAAGATGGAAAAGTAACCGTACCGCATGAAGATTTTATTGCGAAATTAAATGCTATTCGTTATGCGTTTTTAGAATTAGGCGTAGACGAAGGAATTATAGTGGCAAGAACAGATTCGGAAGGAGCAGGATTAACACAAAAACTTCCTGTAAGTCAAGAAGCTGGAGATTTAGCGTCGCAGTATTTAGCTTTTGTAGAAGCAGAAGAAATTGCAATCGATGAAGCTAGAGAAGATGATGTATTGCTTAAAAGAGATGGTAAATTAGTGCGTCCGGTACGTTTACCAAACGGTTTGTATAAATTTAAAGATGGATCAAACATCGATCGTGTGGTTTTAGATTGTATTACCAGTCTTCAAAATGGTGCAGATTTATTATGGATTGAAACACCAACACCAAATGTGAAGCAAATTGCACACATGGTAAATAGAGTAAAAGAAGTAGTACCAAATGCAAAATTGGTTTATAATAATTCCCCATCTTTTAACTGGACATTAAATTTCCGTAAACAAGTATTTGAAGAAATGCTTGCAGAAGGAGAAAACATGACTGCTTACGACAGAAATAATTTAATGAATGCAGAATATGATCATACCGAATTGTGCTTCCGCGCAGACGAAAAAATAAAAACATTCCAAAAAGATGGCGCAAGAGAAGCTGGTATTTTTCACCACTTAATTACATTGCCAACCTATCATACAACGGCATTACATATGAATGATTTAACCGAAGGTTATTTTGGAGAAGAAGGAATGCTCGCTTACGTAAAAGGTGTACAAAGACAAGAAATTAGAAAAGGAGTTTCTTGTGTAAAGCACCAAAGAATGGCAGGTTCTGATCTTGGAGATGATCATAAAGCCTTTTTTGCAGGCGATAGAGCTTTAAAAGCAGGAGGAGAAAATAATACTTCTAATCAGTTTGAAGTGAAAGAAACTAACAATGCAAAAAAAGAGAAACTGGGTGTTGTAGCATAAACTATAACATAAAAGAGGAATAAATTTAATATTTAAGTTTAATGGATTAAAAGACGCTTCTAATTTTTGAAGCGTCTTTTTTATTTCCTTGTCATATGGAGCGTAGTCGAAATAGTATTAAAGTAAGTTCCTTAATTTTTGGATAGCGCTCAAACAGATATCTTTTCTTGTTTATAAAGGATATTCCATTTTAATATCGCTTCGTTGGTATGGCGAATTTTTTTCTAAAGGCTGTTCTATAAATCCGTATTTTCTATAAATGTAAATTGCATTTTCTAGTTTTCGGCTCGAGTAGAGTAGTAGTCTTTTAAATTCTTGCTCTCTAGCAAAATCTAAACAATGCTGCATGAGTTTTTGTCCGATTTTAAAACCTCTATGTGTAGGGGAAACTGCCATTTTTGTTAGTTCGAAAGTTCCTTTTTCTTCAATAGGCATTAATGCTACTGTACCAACAATTTCGTCATTTAATTTTGCGAAAAAGATATAACCGCCTTTTGCAATAATATATGTATCTGGCTTGCTAAGTACTTCCTCGTCATACGACTCAATAACAAAATATTTTTTTAACCATTCTATATTTAGATTGTAAAAATCTTGAGAATATATGTCGTTGTAATCAATGATTTCTAGTGTTGTTGGTGTATTCATTTTTATTTTATCTATTATTAATTGACTTAAATTCTGAGCATTTAGTTTACTTTCTAATTTATTTAAATGCTCTATTAAAGAAGATGGAGAATCCATTGTAAATTCTTTTATTACAGTATGTATACCATTCCAAACGGGAATAATTTGAATATGAAAGGCTTCCCCTTTTTTAGATAGCTGAATATTTTTTTTTCTTTTATCTGCTTTAGACGCTGTTACTGTGATTAATCCTTTTTTAGATAATTTATGGATTGCTTGTGTAACTGCAGGTTGTGAAATGTTTAAGGATTCCTTTATATCGGTATTGGTAACGCTTTTTTTATTGGTAATAATCTTAAATGTTGGAAATAAATACGGATCAAAGTCTATGTTAAAGTGATTGTAGACTAGTTGTGTTTCTTTCATCATAAACTCACTTATTCGTTTTAATCTGGAGCCGATTGCTAATTCTCCGAAACCTTGAAATGCATCCATAGTATAAATAGTTATATAAGTACTTATGTAAAATTAATAGTTTGTATTTACTTTTCCTAGTAAATAATCTTATTTAATAAAAATTATAGCAAAAAATAGGAGTAGTAAAGAGATTGTAGATATAAAAAAGGTAAGATTAAATATGGATTTATCGGCTACTTTTTTGCGGATTAAATCGATAAGCATCCAAATAGGAATTAGAAAACTGACAATAAAAACGGGAGTAGAAAGTGTTTTTGAAAAATTCTGAAACCAATTGGAACGCACTTGATTGATTTCCATGAATAATAGGGTCATAATAAATATGAAAATGGCGAAGGCAAACCCTAATCGCAGGAACTCTAATTGAATTTTAGACATTATTTTGTGGTATTAGCTCTAATGAAATCGGTAATAAAATAGCTTATTAATTTACCAACTTGTGTTTCGTTTTCTGGAGTAGCGACGGCTTCACAAATATGTATATAGGTTGCGTTTTTATGTTTTGCAAAGTAATCTATAAAAGTTCTAGCTTTAGTAACCGAAAACCCGCTTGGTGTCATGGCGCTACTTGGTATGTTTTCAACAGCATCACAATCTATTTCTATACCAAAAGGTTTTCCTGAAACGTGTTTTAAAGCGCGCTCCATTTCTTTTTTGAACTTTAGTTCTCTTCGAACAGCAATGGCTTCAAATGTATTAAAATCAATCCGTTTTTGTTTAGCAATCTGATTTAAAATATTTTCGGAATTATAGTTTTCATGCAATCCAAAAATAAAGTAATTATGTAAAAATCCTTCCGCGAAAGCGTAACTAAACCCATTACCACTATGTCTGCCTTCTTCTTCTCTAAAATCGGTGTGTGCATCGAAATTCACCACATTTACAGAAGTATTTAGCGCGAGAGAACTTCCTTTAATATTACCATAAGCGTTGTTATGTCCGCCACCAATAATAATTGGAATTTTACCAGATTTCACTATAGTGTGTACCAAGTTAGACACGTGCTTGTCTATTTTTTGCACTATTTTTCGGGCTTTGGCGATATCTTTACTTTTAGTTTGGTCTAAGTTTTTTAGTTTTTCTAACTCTTCATTAAAGTCTAAATGCCCTAAAACAAGTACTTTATTAGCGTGTGTAAATTGGTTGCTTTGTGTATTTAACAAAACTTTAATTACTGCATTAAATGTAGTGGAAGTGCCTGATTTTCCGTAATTTGCGAAAACCCCTACATCTTCAGGTAAGCCAATTAAAACATAGCTAACATCTAAACTTATAAGTTGCTCGTATATATTGGAAACAGAGGTTAATAGTTTAATGTGTTCGCCAAATTTAGATTCTTTTGGTCTTTTACTAAGCAAGCTTTTTAGTTTTGTGTCGTTAAATAAAACCAATTTGTCCATAAAATGAAATCTGTTTTTTAAGTAAATAAAAGTACATATTTTTTACACGAAACAAGAATTATAATATTAAATAATAAATATATTTGGAAGAAAAATTACGCTCTAAATTTTAACCTTAAAACAAGTAATTATGACTGATAGAAAAAATAGCATAGGATTAAAAGTAGCTTTAGGTATTGCATTAGCTTTATTTTTAGGAACTGGATTTTACACTTCTACTTTATACCAAGAGAAAAAAGAAAATGAAGTACAGCTTACTAAAGAAAAGCAATTAGTAATGAATGATTTAAGCAATATGGCAAAACAATATGAGATTGCTATTGGTGAAAATGATATTTCTAATGAAAAATTAGTGGAAGCTAAGGAGCGTATTCAAGGGCTTATGGATTCTTTACAAGTATCGGAAGCTAATGTTGGGAGCTTATGGAAATACAAACAAAAGTATTTATCCTTACAAAAAGAAATGGATGTTCTTTTAGTGGAAAATGATAGATTGAAAGTAGAAAATCAGTTATTAGCAACCTCTTTAGATAGTACGAAAATTAGATTAGAACAACGTAACATGTTTACAGATTCTTTATTAGTACAAAATACTGCTTTGGCGGAAGTTGTTGAAACCGCAGCGGTTTTAAATACAGTAGGTTTAAAAGGATATGGGGTTATAGAACGTAGCTCTGGAAAATTGATTCCTACAGAAAGAGCAAGACGTGTAGATAAGATTAGAGTTTGTTATACGGTTGCTAAAAACCGATTAGTACAAGCAGGAGATCAAGAGTTTTATGTACAAGTAATAGGTCCTGGAAATAATATTTTAGGTGAAAATGCACAAGTAGAGTTTGAAGATCAAAGTTTAAACTATAGCGTTATTAGTAAATTTAATTATGAGAATAATTCTTTAGATGTTTGTGAGTTTGTAACCGCAAGAGGAGATGATGATTTTGTAAAAGGACGTTATGTAGTTAATGTTTTTAATGAAAAAGAATTAATTTCAAGTGAAGAGTTTTCTTTAAAATAAGACTTAGTAATTAATCCATTTAAAAGTCTGAAGCTATTTAGTTTCAGGCTTTTTTATTTGCTTAATTCTGAAATACAAGCTTCTCTGATTCGCCATATTTTCGGAAAAGAATAAGGGATGTTTTTAGCTGTAATCCAGTTTTTAATATAGTTCTTATGAAAGTCTAACTTGTAGTTTCCTATTTGCTTCGGAAGGATTTCTTCTTCGAACAAAATAACCTCTTTTAGGGAGTTTTGGCTTTCCTCTATTCTTGTAAAATCTAATATTTTATTCTGAAACTTTAAATAGGTGTGTGCTTCTGGAATATAATCTAAGTTATAGTTTACTAAAATTTCACCTACACCTTTTGTGTTTATTTCCTTCATTTTATAAATACATAAACAGAACCGAATATGTTTTGCATCATTTTCTATAGCAATTTCTTTTAAAAAGGCGTGTTTTGTAGAACAAGTCCCTTTATTTTCTTTTAGAATAGAAGCGTAGTTGGCTCTGTTTGTATTTCTTCCGTATGGTAATTTTTTCACATAGCTACACACCGAAACAAAATCTGTTAATCCTAAAGCAATACAGAATTTAGATAATGGTTTTACATTTTTTAAGCTAAAGTTATAGGATGTTTCCATTTATAATTACAGTATCTATATGGTTTTCTCCAAAAGCGTAAGGTAAAAAGTTATAGCTTGGTACTGGTTTCGTGATTATAAGGTTTGCTTTTTTTCCTCTGGTAATACTTCCGTATTGGTTAGAGATTCCCATGGCATAAGCGCCATTTATAGTTGCTGCGTTTATAGCTTCTTCTGGTGTCATTTTCATTTTTATACAAGCTGTACTTACCACAAAATTCATGTTTCCGCTAGGTGTCGAACCAGGATTATAGTCTGTTGCCAGCGCTAGAGGTAATCCCGCATCTATAATTTTTCTAGCAGGCGTATATGGTATGCTTAAAAAGTAGGAGCAAGAAGGTAGTGCTACTGCAATCGTATTACTTCCTTTTAAGGCTTGTATGTCTTCGTCTTTTAATTCTTCTAAATGGTCTACAGAAAGTGCATTATGTTTTACCCCAAGCGCAATGCCGCCAAAAGCGTTAAATTGATTGACATGAATTTTAGGAGTTAAGCCATGTTTTTTTCCTGCTGTAAGTAAGCGATCTGTGTCTTCTAAACTAAAGTAGCCTTTTTCGCAAAAGACATCCATAAAATGGGCAAGCTCTTCTTTTTCAATTTGAGGAAGCATCTCATTTATTATTAAATCCAGATAGCCTTTTTTATCTTCTTTGTATGTTTTTGGTAAAGCATGAGCACCTAAGAATGTAGCTTTTACTTTTATTGGAAATTCTTTTTTAATACGTTTTATAACGCGAAGCATTTTTAATTCTGCTTCTACCGTTAATCCGTATCCAGATTTAATTTCTAATGCACCTGTACCAAGTTGCATAACCTTGCGGACTCGTTGTATAGATTGTTGGTATAAATCTTCTTCGTTGGTGTTTTGTAGTTTTTCTGCGGAATTTAAGATGCCGCCACCACGATTAGCAATGTCCTCATAGCTCAATCCATTAATTCGGTCTACAAATTCTTGTTCTCTATGTCCTGCATATACGATGTGTGTATGAGAATCACACCAAGTTGGTAGGACGATTTTTCCTGTGGCATCTATTACTTTATCTGCTTCCATAGATGTTAAATCTTGCATACTACCATAGGCTACAATGGTATCATGTTCCATATAGATATATGCGTTTTTAATGGTAGGAAGTATTTTCATATCGCTTCCAGAGACCTTTAAAACGTTGGTGTCTCTAACTTGAAGTAGTTCTTTAATATTGGTAATTAGTACGGACATAGATTTTATATTAAAGTATAAATTTAGGGAAATAAAAAAGCGTTGGCAATATGCCAACGCTTTAAATTTTATAAAGTGTAAAAATTTATTGTTTTACAAACTTAAACGACTCATTAGAATTATTAATTTTAATGGTATATAATCCATTAGCTAAAGCAGAAACATCAATATGATTGTTACTGTTAATAGTATGTGATAATATCTCTTTTCCTAATACATCATAGATTGTAACATCCAATGGTTTTGAGTTAGAACGTTTAAAGTTAAGTATGTTATTTGTAGGATTTGGGTATATGGTTAAGTTGCTAATTGTATTTTCGTTAATGCTTAAAGCTGGTAAATCATTTTCTATCCAATCTACTGTGCTACTAGAACGTCCAACAGTAGCAATATCCGCATCATTATCACCATCAAAATCTGCAACTGTAAGATCAAACATTTGATAATTATTATTTACAATTAATTGATATGTTGTACTTGGGTTTGCATTACTAGCCCCTTTAAACCAAATGATAGCGTCATTAGCTGTTCCACTATCTGTAAGAACAACATCATTGTATGAATCACCATCTATATCTGTAATAGCAATTGCTCCTGGTCTAGCAATGGTACTAGCATCAGAAATAGTATGAGGTGTTGAAGCACCATTTTTAATTTTTTCATACCATATTACATCTCCTGTTGTATTATCCACTTTCACAACGTCCATTTGGCCATCGTTATTAACATCTGCAAACTTAACAACAAATAAGTAAGAGCTTCCTGTATTTACGGTAACAGTATCTTTAATCCACGTTACACTTCCAGTTTGTATAAATTGATTATAAAAAATTTCGATAGGTTGACCAGCACTAAAATAACCAACTAAAACGTCTAGATCACCATCTCCATCATAATCTGCCATATCTGTATAATATGGAAGGGTAAAAGGGGAAGTAGTATCTTCTTCGATGTCTGTTTGAGCGGTAAAACCACCCATTCCGTTTCCAGCATACCATTTAACTCTACTAGCAGCAGGAGCAGATGTTGAATTATAGTAATCAACTATAACTAAATCTGTAAAAGTATCGCCATTTATGTCTCCAGATACAACTTGAGCAGGTTCCCCTAGCATATCATCTACTGGTGTTTCTGTACCAAATCCTCCAGCACCATCACTTAAAAAATATACAAGCTTGCCTTGACTAAGAGAAGTCGCAACAATATCGTCTCCATATTGTCCATCAATATCTGCAATGATAAGACCATCTACCCAAAGAATAGATGAAGATAAAGTTTCCATAGTCGGAAAATTTCCAGTACCATCATTTTTATACCATTTAATATAATCTTGAATTGGTGTACCACCATTATAATGATAAGTAGCCATTACAATATCCATATCACCATCACCATCAAGATCTCCTGAAGCAATTTCATACGCACCATCTCCTGTATCTGGATCAATATTTTCTAATGTCCAGTCTTGCGAGTAAATTAAATTGCTAGCAAAAACAATTATAAAAATTGTAAGTAATTTTATTTTCATTTTTTAAAGGTTTTATTTTTAAATAAATATTTTGTAAATAATTGTTTACAAATATATTAAAATAATTGAATTTTATGCTTTTTATCGATAAAATAAAGCATTTCATCGTTATTTTAAACCTCCAACCATGTTTTCAGGTTTTACCCAAGCATCATAATCTTCTGCAGTAACGTAGCCAAGGTTTATAGCTTCTACTTTAAGAGTTGTCCCGTTTTTATGTGCTGTATTTGCTATTTCTGCAGCTTTATAATATCCTATTTTGGTATTTAAAGCAGTTACTAGCATTAGAGAATTGTTTAGTAATTCTTTAATAACGGCATGGTTAGGTTCAATTCCCGCAGCACAATGTTCTTCAAAACTTTTACAAGCATCCCCAATCAGTTGGGCAGATTGTAAAACGTTTGCAGCCATCATTGGTTTAAACACATTAAGTTCATAATGTCCTTGCATACCACCAACACTTACAGCTACATCATTACCCATTACTTGTGCGCATACCATTGTTAAGGCCTCGCATTGTGTAGGGTTCACTTTTCCTGGCATAATAGAACTTCCTGGTTCGTTTGCAGGAATAGTAATTTCGCCAATACCAGAACGAGGGCCAGAAGCCATCATACGAATGTCATTAGCTATTTTATTTAAAGAAACAGCTAGTTGTTTTAAAGCGCCATGTGTTTCTACTAATGCATCGTGAGCAGCAAGAGCTTCAAATTTATTTGGAGCAGTGATAAAAGGTAAACCTGTAAATTCTGCAATAAATTCGCTAACACGTTTTGCGTATCCTTTTGGTGTATTTAATCCGGTACCAACCGCTGTTCCACCAAGAGCAAGTTCGCTCAAGTGGTCCAAGGTGTTTTCTAATGCTTTTAATCCGTGATCTAATTGCGATACATAACCAGAAAATTCTTGACCAAGTGTAAGTGGCGTTGCATCCATTAAATGCGTTCTTCCAATTTTTACAACTTCTTTAAAGGTTTCTGATTTCTTTTTTAAGGTATCACGTAGTTTTGTTACGCCAGGAATGGTGTTTTCTACAATTTTCTTATACGCAGCAATATGCATTCCTGTTGGAAAGGTATCATTTGAAGATTGTGATTTGTTTACGTCGTCATTTGGCTGAATTACTTTTTCACCTTCACCAATAACTTTTCCTGCAATTTGTTGTGCTCTATTCGCAATAACTTCATTTACGTTCATGTTACTTTGTGTACCAGAACCCGTTTGCCAAATTACTAACGGAAACTGATCATCATGCATTCCAGTTAAAATTTCATCACATACTTGTGCAATAAGATCTCTTTTTTCAATAGCTAAAGCACCTAACTCACAGTTAGTAAATGCTGCCGCTTTTTTTAAGTAAGCAAAACCGTAAACAATTTCTAAAGGCATAGATGCAGTTGCGCCTATTTTAAAGTTGTTACGAGAACGTTCTGTTTGTGCTCCCCAAAGTTTATCTGCAGGAACGTTAACGTTCCCCATTGTGTCTTTTTCTATTCTGTATTCCATAATATTGATGCTAATTTTAACGACGTAAATTTACGTATTTATGGTTTATTGGAGGATATATTTTTGTGTTTATTTGTTAGAATATTATTTGATTTTCGGAAAATGAACTCGAGGAATATTCAGAATAAAAAAAGGGAATTCGCCTTCGTATAGAAAAATAGGGGATAGCCATTCTTTCATTTCAAACGACAACATAAACATCTAACCAATACAAATGCTACTAGAAATATTCCAGAGCACTTCGTAAAGAAAAAAAAGAAAACCTATAATTTTTAGTCTATAACGTTAAAATTATGCAGTTACTTTTTCTGTGGTTATTTCGTTAACAACTAAAGAAATCGCACCATCACCAGTAACGTTACAAGCAGTACCAAAACTATCCATTGCGATATATAAGGCGATCATTAATCCTAACATTTCTTCGTTGAAACCTAGCATAGATTGTAAGATCCCAATAGCAGCCATAATTGCTCCTCCAGGAACTCCAGGTGCTGCAATCATAGCGATTCCTAATACAAAAATAAATCCTGCGAAGAGAGTAAAATCAAAAGGCATACCATGTAAAATCATTAGTGCCATAGCGCAAGCAGTAATTTTCATAATACTACCAGAAAGGTGAATGGTGGCACATAAAGGAATAACAAATCCTGCAATTTTTTCTGAAACACCATTGTTTAAAGCTTGTTTTAAGGTAACCGGAATAGTAGCTGCCGAAGATTGCGTTCCTAATGCTGTGAAATATGCTGGCATCATGGTTACTAATAATTTTAATGGGTTCTTTTTTGTAAGAATACCTGCAATAGTATATTGAAGTAATAATAATAAAATGTGCAGGGCAAAGATGACTCCGATAATACTGATAAATACAGAAAGAATAGAGAATACTTTTCCGCTAAAAGACATACTTGCAAATATTCCTAAAATAAAGAGTGGTAATAATGGTACAATTACGTTTTCGATTAATTGCATTATAATTTTCTGAAAATCTTTGACTACCGATTTTAAAGTAGATTTTTCCTGCGCTGCCAGTCCTAAACCAATTACAAATGCTAAGATTAAAGAAGACATTACATCTAATACTGGTGGGATATTGATACTAAAATAAGGTAATAACTCCGGACTAGAATCGGAAATCTGAGCAGCGTCATTAACATGAGATTCTAAAAGTAAAGGGAATATATTAGATGCAGTAAAATACGTCATAAACCCAGAAAACAAGGTAGAACCATAAGCAATACCAGCGGTAAGTAATAATAATTTACCAGCACCTTTTCCTAAATCGGAAATAGCAGGCATTATTAAACCCATAATAATTAACGGAATTGCGAAATTTAGAAATTGTCCGAAAAACGCATTGAAAGTGGTAAAAACTCGATTTATGGATTCAGGTAAATATTGTCCGAAAACAATTCCTAAAACTATAGCTAGAAAAACTTTAAATAGTAAGTTCGAAAATAAAGACTTCATAAATATATGCTAATTAATAGAAAATAATAACTGTTTTATTTTAAGCTCGCTAATATACAACCAATCTAAGTACACCACATTTTATAAGGCCTTTTTTTAAGTATTATAATTCGCTTAGGTTAGTGGTTTACTATTATCATTGGTATTGTTGTTCTTTTCGATTTTATTCTAAAATACAAAGTGCATTTACATACCGTAGATATAGCTAAAATATATCTTGTCAAATTTTAGAAATCACTTTAAAAATGAATTTTTAATAATTCTGTTAATAATTCTACATTTTATATTGCATAAAAAAACACTTTGCTCTATATTTGCAATATCAATAAATAAGATACCAAAAAATTATGTTCGAATTTGACCAATATTTAGGATTTTTAGCATTCTTAACCATTTTAACTATCGGGTTCTGGTTAATGATATTTTTAATGACTTTTATTATACCTTACTGGATTGGTGGTTCTTTAATGGAGTTTTTAAAAGAAAAAAGAGACGAGAAAAAAGCTGCGCGTAACGCATAAGCTTGAAGTTAATATATTAAAAAGGGGAAACACATTGTGTTTCCCCTTTTTTTGTTTGGCATACTTTCAAACTATAAGGCTTAAAATTTTTGTTTAAAAGAAAAAGCTCCCACCCTTTAAAAGGGTAGGAGCTTTTATTAAATTTATGAGATTGCTTTATAATTACAATTTCTACTTGTAATTTTATTATTTACTATCCTTCAAACTCTTCATCTCCACCATTTCCTCTAGAACCTCTTTCACGTTTCTTTTGTTGGTTAAATCTGTAGGTGAAAGATAGGTTAAAGCTACGTTCTCTCCATTGGAACTCACTAGTGCTAAAGAACGTATCTGTGTTTGTTTCCATAGTACGTTTTCTAGAGTTAAACAAATCGCTAATATTAAAAGCGATGGATGCTTTTTCTTTAAACAAATCTTTACTAAAAGCTATATTGGTTGAAAAAACACCTTCACGTTTGTTTTGTGCATCTTCACTAGGACCACTATAATTCATGCTCGTTTGCCATTCGATATCTGCAGGCAAAGTATATTTCGTATTTAATCTTGCGTACCAACTTGTATTTTCGTTTCCTAAATCTGCTCCGTTTGGATCTACACCTTCCGTTTTAGATTTGAATACATTAAAGTTTGCACTGGTATTAAATTTACGAGATGCTCTGTACATAAGTGTAAATTCAAAACCATATCTATCTTCACTAGATAAATTAATAGGTGTACGTTGTATGATAGATACATCTTCACCGTCTACATTTACCGTTTCTCCTGTATCAAAACTGATAAAGTTAAATACGTCTGTTGCATGCTGGTAATACGCAGATGTGTTCAATGTCACTTTTCCAAAACGGTTTAAATAACCAAGATCAAAAGTGCCAGAGTAACTAGGGTCTAAGTCCGGATTTCCTTGAAAAACACTAGATACACTAGAACGAGAAGGGAATGGATTTATATATCTAGAACGAGGTCTACGTAAACGTCTGCTATATCCAAGCGTTACATTTTCTGCATCGGATAATTCATAATTTAAATTTACTGTAGGAAATAAGCCAGTGTAGTCCTTTTTGCTAAAATCACCACTAGACGGTTGGTCAATAGTAATTCTAGTGTTTTCAAGACGTAAACCTAATAAGTAAGAAAATTTACCATGTTTACTACCATATTGCGTGTAAACAGCGTTAATATATTCTCTGTAGTTTAATATATTAGATAGATCGTTATCTACATAGAAAGCATTGGTGTCATCTAAAAGTGCTACCTCATAATCTGTAGATAGATTGTTGAAGTTTCCACGATAACCTAATTCAAATTGTGCTTTTTCGCCAATAGGCAATACATAATCTCCTTGTAATAAAATACGTTGTTGATCTTCAAGAGTTCCTACTTTTTCGGTCAAGATATCGTTTACTTCTACTAGAGAATTTTCGTCTTCTGTACTGTCTTCATATTGAAAATCGAAAGTAAGCTTATGTCCACTAGTTTCAAAGTTTTTTGTAAAATTTGCAGCGTATTGAATGGTTTTGTCATCTTCTAATTCTGGATCAAAACGAGAACTTGAGCTAGTTAACGCATTGTTGATATCATATTGAAGTAAGCTATTTGTTGTGTTGCTTTCATTATTGTTATCGCTATAAAAAATAGAAGTGGTTAAGGAAGCAGAATCTGTAATGTACCATTCTAGACCTAAGTTTGTATTAAAGCCTTTTCTAATACGGTCGTAATCTTTGGTTTCTTTAATTCTATTTCCAGCATCTTTATAGGTAGTATTTGTAAAAGAACTTCCTGGGGATTCTCTGTAATTGTAAGCAGTGGTATTAAATATGTTTACATTTCCTGTTCTGTAGTTTATGTTTCCAGATATTCCTGCGGAAGGATTATAACCAGCGTTCGCCGTTATTGCTCCATTTAAACCTTGTAATTTACTTCTTCTTAAGATTATGTTTATAATTCCTGCAGTACCTTCTGAATCATATCTTGCGGAAGGTGACGTAATAACTTCTACTTTCTCAATAGATTCTGCTGGTAATTGACGTAATGCCTCCGTAGAGTTTAAACCAACTAAACCAGAAGGTTTTCCGTTAATTAAAATACGTACATTTTCTTGTCCTCTTAAAGATACATTTCCTTCTACATCTACTGCAACCGAAGGTACGTTGTCTAGTACATCACTAACAGTACCACCACGAACAGTAAGGTCTTTACCAACGTTGTATATTTTTTTATCTAACTTTATTTCAACGGTTGTGCGTTCTGCAATTATTTCTACCACATCTAAAGATTCTGCATCTTCACTAAGAAATATTCTACCTAGATCGGTATCTGCCAAAAGTTTTTGGTTTGCAATTGTCTTTGTTCCAAATCCAATGAATTCTACAGAAACGTCATAAAGACCGGCAGCAACAGGAATACTAAAGTTTCCTTTTTGGTCTGTAATTCCTCCAGTAACCATTCTGTTTTCCTTTTTACTAAAAAAAGCGACAGTGGCATATTCTAATGGTTGAAGCGTTTCTTGTTCTATAATACTTCCAGTAATTCTTACTTCCTTTTGTGCAAAGGAATTTAAAGTGAAAAATAAAATGCAAATGAATGCGAATAGTTGTTTAGTCATGATTAGTTTTTTGCTTAAGACCGCAAAAATATAGTTTGGTTTAAAGTGACTTGGTTAAAAGTATGTTAAAGAACTAATTTTAACTTTTTAAAACTTCTTTTTATTTTTCATTCTATACACAGATGTTACAGAATGGTTTACCGTTTTCTTTGTGTGAAAAAAGGCTAGTTTTCATGAAATCTAAAAAAAGAGAATGTATTTAAATAAAAAAAAAACTTCAAAATATTTCGATTTTGAAGCTTTTTAAATTAGCTAGCTAGTATGCCTAATATTTTTTCTGGAGGCTGACAAATTGCAGCTTTCTCTCCATTAATAACTATTGGTATTTTTATGAGACAAGGAAACTCTGTCATCATTTTTATGTATTCGATATCGTCAAAATCATCAGGATTAGAAACTAACTCTTGATAATGATCTTTCCAAATGGTAGATTCTGTTCTAATTAACTGAACCGCTTTAATGTTTAGAAGCTTAATTATTCTTTTTAGTTTTCTTTCTGTTAAGGGGTTATCAATATGTCTAATTACTTTGTGTCTTTGCTTTATTTTTTTTAATATATTGAGGCACTCCATAGAGTCTATTGATTCTGGGTTGTGATAAATCAAAATCATAATGTAGGTAGGGATTTGGGCTTTTTTTTTTGGCTATTATAGGTTATGTTATTACATCTAGGATTAATTCTGGTGGACGACCAATGACCGCTTTGTTCCCTTTTATAACAATAGGTCTTTCTATTAGTTTTGGGTAGGTAATCATCGCATCTATTACTTCGGCATTTGTTAATGTTTTGCCTTTGTAATTTTCTTTCCAAATAGCTTCGTTTTTCCTTACTAAATCTATCGGGTTGATTTTGAGTAAGTTAATTATGTTGGTTAACTCTGCTTTATTCGGAACGCTTTCAAGGTAATTAATTATTTTATATTCTTTACCAGAATTCTTTATTATTTCTAGTCCGCAGCGAGACTTACTGCATCTGTTATTGTGGTATATAGTTATCATATAGCGCTTTAGGTTATAAGTTGTTTGTTTCGGTAGTTTGTTGGCCCATCATCATAAGGTATGCCTTTAAAAAACCACCAATATCGCCATCCATAACGGCATCTACATTACCGGTTTCATGTGCAGATCGAACATCTTTTACTAATTTATAAGGATGCATTACATAATTGCGTATCTGACTTCCCCATTCAATTTTCATTTTACCAGCTTCTATATCCTCTCGTTGTGCCAACTGCTTTTGTAATTCAATTTCATATAATTGCGATTTTAGCATTTGCATAGCGCGATTTCTATTATCATGTTGCGAACGCGTTTCTGAACAGGATATTTGAATTCCAGTTGGTTTGTGTGTTAGTTGTACTTTGGTTTCTACTTTATTTACGTTTTGTCCACCAGCACCACTTGAACGAGCAGTAACAATATCGATATCTGCTGGATTGATTTCAATTTCTATGGTATCATCGACTAATGGGTACACATAAACAGAAGCAAAACTAGTATGTCGCTTGGCATTGCTATCAAAAGGAGAAATTCGTACTAATCGATGTACGCCGTTTTCGCCTTTAAGCCATCCAAAAGCAAAATCTCCTTCAATTTCTAGCGTAACGGTTTTAATTCCAGCAACATCTCCTTCTTGATAATTAAGTTCTTTTACTTTAAAACCACTTTTTTCGGCATACATTAGATACATACGCATGAGCATACTTGCCCAATCGCAACTTTCTGTTCCTCCAGCTCCAGCAGTAATTTGTAAAACAGCACTTAAACTATCTCCTTCTTCAGAAAGCATGTTTCTAAATTCTAGATCTTCAATAGAGGTTGTTGCTTTTTCAAAACGAATTTCTACATCTTGCAAAGTAGCCTCGTCTTCTTTAAAAAATTCATAGATGACTTCTAAATCTTCGACTAGTGTTTTAGAGGTATCATAATCAGTAACCCATTTTTTCTTCTCTCGAAGCGATTTCATAATCACTTCTGCGACTTTAGAATCATTCCAGAAATTAGGATCGAAAGTTTGTTCTTCTTCGTTTTGTATTTCAATCAACTTAGCATCTAAGTCAAAGATATTGCCTTAGCGCACTAAGACGTGTGTTAAGATCTTTAATTTGATCTGTAGTAATCATAGGAAGTATATTTTTAACAAAAATATACTTTAATACTGTGTGTGAAAATATATTTTGATTTAATTTTACAGTAGTTATAAATATAAACCAAATGATAATAGATTTAAGAAGTGATACCGTAACCAAACCAACTAAAGGAATGCTAAATGCTATGCTGAAGGCATCTGTTGGAGATGATGTTTATAAAGAAGATCCTACCGTCAATGCTTTAGAAGAACGTATAGCGGAAATGTTTGGTAAACCGAAAGCATTATTCTTTCCTACAGGAACCATGGCTAATCAAGCAGCTATAAATTTACATACCAATCCTGGGGAACAGGTTATTTGTGATAAATATGCACATATATATAATTATGAAGGAGGCGGAGCGAGTTTTAATAGTGGCGTTTCTTGTAAGTTAATAGATGGACATCGCGGTATGTTTACAGCGCAAGAAGTAATAGATAATATAAATCCTCCAGAATTTTATCACAGCGCATTAACACGTTTGGTTGAAATTGAAAACACAACCAATAAAGGAGGAGGAGCTTGTTGGGATTTTAGTGAGTTAGAGAAAATAAGAAAAGTTTGTGATGCTAATGGCCTTGGTTTTCATTTAGATGGTGCACGTATTTGGAATGCTTTGGTGGCTAAAAAGGAAACGACAAAGCAATACGGAAATGTGTTTGATACTATTTCTGTTTGTTTAAGTAAAGGATTGGGTTGCCCTATTGGTTCTGTATTGGTAGGTGATGAAGATATAATGCAAGGAGCAATGCGAATACGAAAAATATTTGGAGGCGGGATGCGTCAAGTTGGTTATTTGGCTGCTGCCGGAATATATGCTTTAGATCATCATGTAGAAAGATTAGAAGAAGATCATCATAAAGCAAAGGAATTAGCAAAGGTTTTAAACGATGCTACTTTTGTTAAAAAAGTGGAACCTGTAGAAACGAATATTGTAATCTTTGAATTACAAAAAGATGTGGATTCAGAGGCTTTTATTTCTAAGTTGGATAGTAAAGGAGTAAAACTGGTAGGAATGGGAGAAAATAAGCTTCGATTAGTTACACATTTAGACTATACTAATAAGATGCACACCTATGTTTTAGACTTGCTGAGCGATTTTTGATTTTTTCTATCTAATAATCAGGCGATTAAAAAATAATTAAGTGTTTCGTCGTGTATAAATGTATTTTATCGAAATGTTAAAGAGTTCTTAATGTTTAATCAATTAATAGTTTGATAAGTTTTAATTTTGTTCGAAATTAGAGTTGTTACTTCTCTTAAAGTATCTGAAAATTAGAACAATATTAATATTTAACCATTAAATTATTTAAAAATGAAAAAAACCTTACTAACAATTTTATCTTTTGTCGTTTGCATTTCTGCAATTGCTCAAGATTTACCAACGAATCCAGAACCAGGAAAATGTTATGTTCGATGTGTAACACCAGACGTTTGGGTAAATCAAGATGTAACTATTCAAGTGTCTCCAGCGTACAAAAAGTTAAGCACGGTACCTTCAACTTATACTACGGTTACTGAAGACGTAGTGGTTGCTAATGCAAGTCAACGTTTAGAAGTTGTTCCTGCTGTATATGAAACGCAAACTTTTGAAGTAACTGTACAAGAAGCTGCTCAACGTTTAGAGAAAATTGCTTCAAGAACAGAAACGCAAACAGAAACAGTGGTAACTAAAGAAGCTTCACAACGTTTAGAGCTTGTTCCTGCCGTTTATGAAACGCAAAACTTCACTGTAGTAACACAACCAGCTAGCCAACGTTTAGAAGTTGTTCCTGCGGTTTACGAAAACCAAAGCTTTACTGTTGTTACTAGCGAAGCTGGTCAACGTTTAGAGGTTATTCCTGCGGAATACGGAACAGAAACTAGAACATACAAAAAGAGAGAATACGGTACTTCTTTAAGAATTGTACCTGCAAGTTTCTCTTCTAACTACCAAGTTATTGAAACAAAACCAGCTACTGCTAAATGGCAAATGAGTGATACTCCTGCTGCTGAATGTCAATCTGCTGATCCTAACGATTGTAGATACTGGTGTTACAAAGCAGTTCCTGCTCAAAACATTACAGTAAATACTACGGAATTATCTGCAGATGCTTCTTTTGTAAGAACTCCTGATTGTGATACTTCTTCATCTAATGATGATTGTGGTATGGCTACGTATACAGTTAAAACGGTTGTAAAACCAGCTAGTACTAGAGTAATTGAAATTCCTGCTGTAACTACAGATGTTAACAAAACTGTAATGGTAACACCTCCAACAACAAGAGTAATTGAAATTCCTCAACAAACAAAAACAATGAAAAGAGTTGTAATGGTAACACCTCCTACAACTAGAGTAATTGAAATTCCTCAAGAAACTAAAACAGTAACTAGAACTGTTATTATTCCTGAGACTACAAGAGTTGTTTCTATTCCTGCTGTAACTAAAACAATGAAGCGTACTGTAATGGTAACACCTCCAACTACAAGAGCTATTGATATTCCTCAACAAACTGCAACTTTAAAGAAAACAGTTTTAGCTGAAGATTCTAAAGTAGTAGAAAGTACTGTTCCTGCTATTACTAAAACAGTATCTAAAGAAGTTTTACAAACAAAAGGTGGTTTAACAACATGGAAACCAGTAGACTGTAAGTTATTAGCTTATAATGACCTTAACATTAACTGGGATTTAGGTTCTTCTACTTTAACTACTTCTGCTAAAAGAGAAATTGATGCTAAATTAATACCTGCTATTGCTGGAGGCGTTTCTGTAGAAATTGCTTCTCATACAGATTCTAGAGGTTCTGCTGCATCTAACAGATCTTTATCTGAAAGAAGAGCACAAGCGGTAACAAACTACTTAATTTCTAAAGGAATCAATTCTTCAAGAATTGTATCTAATGGATATGGTGAAACTAGATTAGTTAACAGATGTGCAGATGGTGTTTCTTGTACAGAAAGAGAGCACTTATCTAACAGAAGAACTCAATTTAGAGTACTTAGTCAACAATAATCATTAGTATTTATTACTATGGATATATAAAAAAAGGAAGCTAATTAGCTTCCTTTTTTTTTGCTTTAAACTTTCGTTATTTAAACATATCCATACCAGGAATATTCGGCATACCATCTTTTGCTACAGCACCAATCTCCGCTTCATTTACTTGCGTAGCTCTTGCTATTGCTTTATTTAAGGTAAGAATTAAATAATCTTCTAATTGTTCTTTATCCTCTAATAGCGCATCGTCTATAGTTATAGATTTAAGAACTCTATTGGCCGTTAAAGTTACCTTTAACATTCCATCATTACTTTGCTCATCGACTAAAACAGTATCTAAACGCTTTTTAGTCTCTTCTACTTTTTTTTGGGCTTCTTTAAGTTTACCCATCATACCTGCAAGGTCTCCAAACATAATTTTATAATTTATAATTTCATACAAAACTATTTAATTTTTCTATTTTTGAAGAATATAATTTTAGAATTAATTATTTCATTTGAAAAAAGCACATACTCCTCCAAAAGCGAAGCAAATTCAAGAAAAACTTGTAGCGCATAAACACGAACGAATAGATAATTATTTTTGGCTTAAAAACAAAGAAGACCAAGAAGTTATAGACTATTTAAATGCTGAAAATAAACATACTAAAGAAGTTTTAGCGCATACAGAACCTTTTCAAGCAGATCTTTTCAAAGAAATGAAAGCTAGAATTAAAGAGGATGATTCTTCTGTACCTTATAAATTAAATGGATATTGGTACATTACTAAATATGAAAAAGGTAAAGATTATCCTATATATACGCGTAAAAAGGAAACATTAGAAGCTACAGAAGAATTGCTGTTTGATTGTAATGAAATGGCAAAAGATTTTAACTACTTTAAATTAGGTGGTGTTTCTATTAGTCCGGATAATACCATGGCTGCTTTTTCAACAGATACTGTGAGTAGAAGACAGTATAATATAAAAATAAAAAATTTAATTACTGGTGAAATTTATTCCGAAGAAATAATCAATACCACCGGCGGAATTACTTGGGCAAATGACAATATAACCTTGTTTTATACTAGAAAAGACGAAGTTACTTTGCGTTCTTCTAAAGTATATAAACATAAACTACACACAAAAGTAGAAGCCGATACAGAAGTCTTTCATGAAGAAGATGAAACGTTCAACACTTTTGTATATAAAACGAAATCTAAAAAGTATTTAGTGATTGGCTCTTCCAGTACTTTAACTGCCGAATATCAAATTTTAAATGCGGACGATCCTGATGGTGCATTTAAGGTTTTTCAAAAGAGAGAAAGAGAACTAGATTACGCTATAGCCCACTATAAAGACAGTTTTTTCATTATTTCTAATAAGGATAAAGCGATAAATTTTAAGCTTCAAAAAACAAACGAAAACCAAACTGAAAAGGAGTATTGGCAGGATGTTTTACCACATAGAAAAGATGTTTTACTAGAAGATATCGAAATCTTTAAAGATTATTTGGTAGTAAGCGAAAGAGAAAATGGCTTAAATAAAATTAGAATCATAAGTTGGAATGGTAAAGAAGATTATTACTTACCGTTTGATAATGAAACATATACTGCAAACACAGGGAATAACCCAGATTTTGATAGTGATGTTTTAAGATATAGTTATAATGCGCTTACCACACCAAGCTCTGTAATTGATTATAATTTTAAAACAAAAACAAAAGAAGTACAAAAAGAACAAGAAGTTTTAGGTGGTACTTTTAATAAAGAGAATTATACTTCTAAACGTGTTTGGGCAACTGCTAGAGATGGCGTTAAAATTCCAATTTCTTTAGTGTATAAAAAAGGATTGCAATTAGATGGGACCAATCCATTATTGCAATATGCATATGGTTCTTATGGCTCTACTATAGATCCCTATTTTTCAACCATTAGATTAAGTTTATTAGATAGAGGTTTTATTTTTGCCATATCCCACATACGTGGCGGTGAGTATTTAGGAAGAGATTGGTACGAAACAGGAAAATTAAAACAAAAGAAGAATACTTTTCACGATTTTATAGACTGTTCTAAATTTTTAATTGAAGAAAAATATACTTCCAATACCCATTTATACGCTAATGGCGGATCTGCAGGTGGTTTATTAATGGGAGTAATTGCCAATTTAAATCCGGAGTTATACAATGGTATTTTAGCAGCAGTTCCTTTTGTAGATGTGGTAACGACTATGTTAGATGATACTATTCCGTTAACTACAGGAGAATATGATGAATGGGGAAATCCTAACGATAAAGAATATTATAAGTACATGTTGTCGTATTCTCCTTACGATAATATAAAAGAACAAGAATACCCAAATATGTTGGTAACAACAGGTTTGCATGACTCTCAAGTACAATATTGGGAGCCAGCAAAATGGGTTGCAAAGCTTAGAGAATTAAAAACAGATAATAATAAACTGTTATTGCATACAGACATGGAGTCTGGTCATGGTGGCGCATCCGGAAGGTTTGAAAGCTTAAAAGAAGTCGCTTTGGAATACGCATTTTTATTAGATTTAGAAGGAATTAATGAATAATAAAAATTTTTACGTATTTTTGCCCAGTTTATGTTACTTCTTGTAGCAGAATAAAACGTATTTATGGCACAAAAAAATCAAGTATTTGATAACGTTTTAGATTTAGTAGGTAATACACCATTAATTAAACTAAATACTATTACAGCTCCTTTTAAAGGTGAATTCTACGCAAAAGTAGAAGCTTTTAATCCAGGACACTCATCAAAAGACAGAGTTGCATTATATATAATAGAACAAGCTGAAAAGCAAGGAATTTTAAAACCTGGCGATACGATCATAGAAACTACTTCTGGTAACACCGGATTTAGTATTGCTATGGTTAGCATTATTAAAGGATACGAATGTATTCTAGCAGTAAGCTCAAAATCTTCACCAGATAAGATTGATATGCTTAAAACCATGGGAGCAAAGGTGTATGTTTGCCCAGCGCATGTAAGTGCAGACGATCCTAGATCGTACTATGAGGTGGCAAAGCGATTACACGAGGAAACAAAAGGTTCTGTATATATCAACCAATATTTCAATCAGTTAAATATAGATGCACATTATAATTCTACTGGTCCAGAAATTTGGGAGCAGACAGAAGGAGAAATAACGCATTTAGTGGCTTGTAGCGGAACCGGAGGAACAATTTCTGGTACTGCAAAATACTTAAAAGAGCAAAACCCTAATGTAAAAGTAATAGGAGTAGATGCTTTTGGTTCGGTAATTAAAAAATATCATGAAACGAGAGAGTTTGATGAAAAAGAAATTTATCCATATCGAATTGAAGGATTAGGAAAAAATTTAATTCCAACAGCTACAGATTTCGATGTCATTGATTCTTTTGTAAAAGTAACCGATGAAGAAAGCGCACATACCGCAAGAGAAATAGCAAGAACCGAAGGTTTATTTGTTGGTTATACTTCTGGAGCAGCAATGCAAGCAATAAAACAATTGGAAGAAGCTGGTGAATTTGATAAAAATTCTAAAGTGGTAGTATTATTTCCAGATCATGGATCCCGTTATATGAGTAAGATTTATAGCGATAAATGGATGACAGATCAAGGCTTTTTCGATAGCAAAAACAAAGAAGCAGCAGAAACCATTCAGTATATAAAGTAATAGAATATAACATAATTAAAGATAGAAAGTTTCTTTCCAGATACCTTCTATCTTTTTGTTGTTCATAATAGAATATAAAAACATTGTGTTTAGTGCACAGAAATATTTAGTTTTGTGGAACTAAACTAAGATTGATAGCAGATGAAAGATTTATTTGAAAAAATTTACAAAGATAAAGGTCCGTTAGGGAAATGGGCAGCACAAGCAGAAGGTTATTTTGTTTTTCCAAAATTGGAAGGAGTAATTTCTAACCGAATGAAATTCCAAGGCAAAGATGTTATTACTTGGAGTATAAATGATTATCTAGGTTTAGCAAATCACCCAGAAGTTCGTAAAGTAGATGCGCAAGCAGCTGCAGACTATGGTTCGGCGTATCCAATGGGAGCACGTATGATGTCTGGTCACACAGAGTTACACGAACAACTACAAAATGAGCTAGCAGCATTTGTAAGTAAAGAATCTGCCTACTTACTTAACTTTGGTTACCAAGGTATGGTTTCTACCATTGACGCTTTAGTTTCTAAAGATGATATTATTGTTTATGATGTAGATGCGCATGCATGTATTATAGATGGTGTACGTTTACATATGGGAAAACGTTTTACTTACAAACATAACGATGTAGTAAGTTTAGAGAAAAACTTAGAAAGAGCTACTAAAATGGCCGAAACAACAGGAGGAGGAATTCTTGTTATTTCAGAAGGTGTTTTTGGAATGCGTGGAGAGCAAGGTCGATTAAAAGAAATTGTTGCACTTAAAGAAAAATATAATTTCCGTTTGTTCGTAGATGATGCACATGGTTTTGGTACCCTTGGTAAAACAGGAGCTGGAGCAGGTGAAGAACAAGGCGTACAAGATGATATCGATGTGTATTTTGCAACTTTTGCAAAATCTATGGCGAGTACTGGAGCATTTATTGCTGCAGATAAAGAGATAATAGATTATTTAAAATATAATTTACGTTCTCAAATGTTTGCTAAATCGTTACAAATGCAATTAGTTGTAGGTGCTTTAAAGCGTTTAGACATGTTGCGTACCATGCCAGAATTAAAGCAAAACCTTTGGAAAATCGTTAATGCTTTACAATTTGGATTAAAAGAACGTGGTTTCGATATTGGTACTACACAAAGTTGTGTAACTCCTGTATATCTTAACGGAAGTATTCCTGAAGCAATGGCACTAGTTAGAGATTTAAGAGAAAACTACGGTATTTTCTGTTCTATTGTTGTGTATCCAGTAATACCAAAAGGATTAATTTTATTACGAATGATTCCTACAGCAACACATACATTACAAGATGTTACAGAAACATTAGATGCTTTTGATGCAATTAGAGAAAGATTGGTAAACGGAACATACAAACGTATGTCTGCTGCTTTAATTAAAGCAATGGGAGAATAGTTTTACCCTATTATATATATTAAAAAGGTTGCATATTTATGCAACCTTTTTTGTTTGTATAACGATTTTATTATTGTCTAAATCTGTGGTGAAAAAGAGATATACATTTCCTCCATCTTTTATTTTGTGTTTTTTTCGGATTTCTTCTACACGTTCCGGAAAGTTGCGTGTAGCAATATTAGCCTTAACAAAGCCTTCCTTTTTTAAACCCTTATTATTATACGGAATGACTTTTTCAATTTTAAAAACCCTTCCAGGGAAATCTATTAAAGCATCTTTTGTATACAAATGCGAGTGCGGATGCAGTTTTAAAACGGCTAATGTATTAGAAATCGTATGAAACGCGCCAGATTTCATTATTGCTGCATTAGGTTCGTATAAATATGCTAAGGGCAAACTATATTGGCTATTTGTAGAAATCTCTTCTTCTAACGGAAAGCTAAACGTTTCGGTGGTCTCTTTTTTAATATTACACGTTTCTATCGTTACAGCGGCTTTATAGTCTTTTTCTAAAACCCAAAGCAATTCTTTTACTTCGTTATTAATAGCAACGATATAAATAGTTTTAACGTGCTTTAATTCGTTTAAACCAATAGTAAGATCTAATAGCGGCGATGTTTTAATTAAAACGTTACTCGCCTTACTAAATAGCGTATCTAAATGTTCTGGTACGTTTGGTAAACAATCTTTTAAAAAGAAAACCTTGCCTTTGCTGTCATGTCTTCTAGAAGGATCTATATAAATCCAATCTAAAGAGATTTCCGTATTCTGTAAATACGCTAAACCATCTTGTGCTATAGTTTGTATGTTTTCTACTGCTAACTGTTGGTAATTATGTGTAACAATTTGCGAAAGTACCTCGTTAATTTCACAATGAATAACCTGTTTAAAATGCTTAGAAAAATAATAACAATCTACACCAAAACCTCCAGTAAGATCTATAATAGTTTTTCCTTTTAATAAACTAGCTTTATGTTTTGCTGTAGTTTCAGAAGAAGTTTGTTCGATATTTAATTTGTTCGGATAGTAAATGTTTTCCGAAGAAAACCAGGTCGAAAGCTTCGTTTTACAACGTTTTTTAGCTTCTAATTGTTCTATAACTTCTTTAGCTTCTACTAACGGAAAATCGATTCCTTTTAACAATAACGAAGCTATATTAGCATCTAAATTATTATTTATAAAATCTTGAATTTCTGTCTGTAATAGGTTTTCGTTCAAAATAATTATAAATTTTTAGTAAGCTTTTTTACGATCTTATTTTCGGATAAAAATTCTTTTAAAATTACTTTAATTGCGGTGTATGCAGGAACAGCAACGATAAGACCAACAATTCCGAATAAAATACCTGCAATAAGTATTACTAAAAATATTTCAAGCGGATGTGATTTTACACTTTTAGAAAAAATGATTGGCTGACTTGCAAAATTATCTATAAGTTGACCAATTAGAAATACCACAAATACCCAAAATGTTTTTGGTAAAACAACATCTTGAAAGCTTTCACCAAGGCTGCTAGTCATGGTTAATGTGAGCATTAAAAAAGCTCCAATTAACGGACCAACATAAGGTATTAAATTTAGTAGCGCACACATAAAAGCAATGACAATGGCGTTTTCTACACCAATAATCATTAAACCAATAGTGTAGATAATAAAGAGAATTAGTATCTGAAATATTAAACCAATAAAGTATCTAGATAGCAAATCTTTAATTTTTACCGAAGAGTTCGCCCAGCGAGATTCGTTACCAGACGGAATAAAAGTTAGGATACCGTTTTCGAAAAGTTTACTGTCTTTTAAAAAGAAAAAAGAGATGAATAGCACCGAAAATAAACCAATACTAAAGCTTCCTAAGCCACTAATTAAAGAATTGAAAAAATCAGGAATTAACGAATAATCTATTTTAGATAGTAGGTTAGAGTTTTTTATAGATTGCTCTACATCTATATTATTTATTTGAAAATAAGCAATTGCTTCGCCATATAAATCTTCTACATTACCTTGAAGTTTATCAATATCTAAAAGGGCTAAATTATGTCCTTGTTCTACAATTAAAGGAATAAATAAACGTACCAACCCAAAGAGTAGTCCAAGTAAAATAAGCATGGTTACTATTACTGCGAGCGTATTTTTAAATTTTAGCTTTCTTCTTAAGAATAAAATAATAGGTCTTCCAATTAATGAAATTACTGCAGCTATTGCGATATACACAATTACCGATTGAATTTTAAATAGAAACAAAAGGATTAAAACGACACCAAGAATTATTCCTAGCGCTTTTAAAATACCATTAGATATTTGGTTTGAAGTCATGTTGTAAATATAATTAATTCCTGTGAAGACAGGAATCTAATTTTATAACTTATTAAGAAAGCTGTTTCGTTATTTCATACAAAGCAATAGTGGTAGCTTGTACTACATTCATACTACTATTTTGACCAAACATATCGATATGAAGTACAGCGTCACATTGTTTTAAAATGTCTTGGGAAACACCAAAATTCTCATCTCCAATTACAATAGCTATTGGTTTTTCTTTAGGAAAAAGGCTAGAATGAATGGATGTGCTATCGCTAGTAATTTCTAAAGCAACAATATAATACCCTTCTTTTTTGTATGAAGAAACCACTTCTGAAGCGTTTTCTTTCCCTTCAAAAGGGACTACTTTTTCTGTAGCACGTGACGTTTTGGTCATTTTTCTTCCTAACGGAATCTGTTCCCCACAAAACACTATTTTTTCAATCCCAAAAGCATCTGCTGTTCTAAAAAGGCTTCCAATATTTGGAGCATTGGTAACGTTTTCGCAAATAATGGTTATAGGGAACGTACGTTTGTTAAAGTTGGTATTGTAGTGATTGAGTTGCATTGGTTTCAAATAGAATTTAAGCGAATATATTATAATTTTAGGGCATTTTTCTTTCGTAACATAATCAAACCAAAAATAGGTCCTATAGCCAAGATAGTATAAATGCTATTAGAGTCTGTTAATTCCAACATTTTAGTGATAAGCTGAATGCTGATTATGGTTATAGAAAATCCTATGCAATTAACAATGGTAAGCGCTGTGCCTTTTATTTCGGATGCCGCATTTTGAGCGACTAGTGTAGATAAAAGTGGCGAGTCTGCAATAACTACCATTCCCCAAAAAATAAGAAAAGCAATAAATAAATTTTCAGAATTGCTAGAAAAGAATAACGGAGAAATAAGACAACAAATACCCGATAAAAGTAGTGCTATAAATGCTGTTTTTTTTGTTCCTTTTGTTTGCGCAATATAGCCGCTAAGAATACATGCGAAACCACCAATTCCTATTATTATAAAAGACAGTAATGGTATGTTGAATTGTACGAGATCGTGTTCTGCACTATATTTTTGAAGCATGATTGGTACAAAAGTCCAAAAGGCATATAATTCCCACATGTGACCAAAATAACCAAAAGATACAGATCGGAATTCCCTATTTTTAAAGACTCCTAAAAAAATGGAAAGATCTGTTTTCTGACTTGGTTTTCTGAATGGTCCATCCGGAACAAGAAATACCATTAGTAATCCTCCTAATAGCGCAAGAGAGGAAGTTGCAAGTATTACAGATTTCCACGAAAAAGAATCTGTCATTTGATTTAATACGTGCGGAAAAGCAGTTCCTAATACCAATGCACCAACCAAAAAACCTAGTGATTTACCGAGTCCTTTTTGATAATAATCGGCAGCTATTTTCATTCCAACAGGATAGATTCCTGCAAGAAAAAAACCGGTAAAAAAACGAAAAATTAGTAAACTAGTTATGTTGTTTGCAGGATAGATAACACCTAAGTTAAACAGGGCACCAAGTACAGCACTAATTAAAAATACTTTGGAAGGTGGAAAACGGTCGGCAATAGTAAGAATAGCAAAAACAAGTGTACCAATAATAAAACCGAATTGTACTGCAGAGGTTAAATGCCCCAAAGCATCTGCTTTCAGACTAAAATTATCTATCAAATCATTGATAACACTATTTCCTGCGAACCAAAGGGAAGTACAGCAAAACTGCGAGATTACAATAATTGGAAGTATTAATTTGGATGGTTTCATGTATTTCCTTTCTTGAAATTTATGAACAGAATTGATAAACTACTTTTACAATTAAAAACGGAAAACTAAAAAAAGAGAAATAAGCATAGGAATAGTTTTATATGCTGAATTTGTAGTAATAATATTTTTTTCTAGAATCTAATTTGTTTTTGATGAACACTATTTCTTCTATCAAATTTTGATTTTCATCATATTTATATTCGATTCGCTTGTTAGATGATAAAAATCTTTTCTCAATTAATTGATTAGTCTTATTGTACTTTTTGATAGTGGAAAGATTTTTTTTCTTCTTTTTGTTTTCATAGATAGAGACTGTGTTTTTGTTATATTCATAGAAGGTTGTAGAAGCTTTTTCTCCATTTTCGAGATATCTTTCTGTTGAACTATATAAATCGTTATTCCCATAAAAATATTTAGAACTTAAGTAAAAAGTATTACTCTCTTTGCTTTTGTTAAAGAGTTCTGTATTCAAGTTATTATTATCATAGATTCTTTTTTGATGATTTAGTAAGGTTCCATCTGGTTTATGTTGAAAGTTTTCTGTTCTGTTATTGTTGTTATCATATTTGTATGTTAATATGGTTGAAATCTCTCCATAACTATAACCAGTCTGCTTATTCATCATTCCATTACTGTTATATTCTACGGTATAGCTATACCTTACTTCTCCTTTTTCATCATATCTTAAATCTTGGATGTGTTTTCCTAATGCATTATAAATATCTTTGTTAGTCAAAATACTGTCATTAGAATTCGTATTAAATACGTAAGTTAATTTTTCGCTTATTTTATTTTTAAATCTTATCGCTTCCTCAATCTTAAAATCATTTTGAGAGTAAACAGATGATGAAATAAAAATAAAAACTAATAAATTTCTTATGTACATAATTTTAATTGGGTTTTATTGCAAACTAATTACTAAAAGCATACTTAATAATATTTGCTCCCATTTGTAGTGCTTTTTCTCTTATCTCTGCTGGGTCATTATGTACCGCTGCATCTTCCCAACCATCACCTAAATCACTTTCTACAGTAAAAAGTAATACTAATCGGTTTTCGTGAAATAAACCAAAAGCTTGTGGTCTTTTGCCATCATGCTCATGAATTTTTGGTAATCCTTTAGGAAAAGAATAGGCCGTATTAAATATTTCATGGTTTGCAGGAAGCTCTACTAATTCTTGATTTGGGAATACTTTTTTTAATTCTTTGGTAACATATTGTTGCATGCCGTAGTTGTCATCAATATGCAAAAAACCTCCGGAAGTTAAATAATTGTGTAGATTTTCGGCTTCTGCTTCGCTAAAAAAAACATTTCCGTGCCCCGTCATATGTAAAAAAGGAAACTGAAAAATATCACTACTGCCAGTTTCTACAGTTTCTGGTTTTGCAGTAATTTTCGTATTGATATTATTGTTGCAAAACGTAATTAAGTTTGGTAATGCTGTAGGATTACTATACCAATCACCACCACCTTTATATTTTAAAATGGCTATTTCTTGGGAGAATAAAAAAAAAGAAAAAAGAGTAAAGAGAAAAGACAAGTAGATCTTCATAATTATTCATTTGTGTATGCTACAGAATGACAGGCAACAATAGCAGCAGTTTCTGTCCGTAATCGGGTTTCTCCCAAAGTTACAGGAATAAAATGAGACTGAAGGGCTTGCTCGATTTCTTTAACAGAAAAATCACCTTCCGGGCCAATCAAAATAGTAATATCTTGTTTTGGCTTTAATTCGTTTTTTAACGATTTTCTATCCGTTTCTTCGCAATGCGCAATAAATAACTTACCAGAAAAGTCTTGTTTTATAAAGTCTTTAAAAGCGATTGCAGGATTTAATTTTGGTAGGTAATAACTAAGCGATTGCTTGGTTGCCGACTGGATTATTTTTTCAAAACGTTCTGGCTTAATAATTTTTCGTTCGCTATGATCGCAAATAATAGGAGTGATGCTATCGATACCGATTTCTGTAGCTTTCTCTAAAAACCACTCGTAACGATCATTCATTTTTGTAGGAGCAACAGCAAGATGAAGGCTATAATTTTTTTTAGCTTGTAATTTTTTATCCATAATTTGCACCACACACTTTTTGATATCTGCAGCCGTAATTTGTGCCGTAAATAACCAACCATTCCCGTTAGTAATTTGCAAAGTTTGGTCTACCGATTTACGAAGCACTTTTACAATGTGCTTGCTTTCCTCTTTATTAAAAGAGAATTCTGTGGTGTTTTCTGTTATGTCTGGATTATAAAATAATTGCATTATTTTAAAGGCTCTACAATTTTTAAAACTTTTACTTCTTGCACCTCTTTTGGGTCAAAGGTTTTTAAAACGACATAATACCATTGGTTTTGTACAATATCTATGGTAAAAACATCTCCGATTTTATAAATGCTATCTGCAATTTCTGCTTCAAACGTTGGATGTGTAACGCCTTTTTCAAACCATCCTAAATCTCCTCCATGATTTGCATTATCATCCATAGAATATTGCTTTGCTAATTGGCTAAAAGGAGTTCCTTCTTTATATTTTGTAAGTATTTTATCTCTGGTAGCATTAATTTGTGAGATGGACATTTTTAATCCGTCAAAGAAAATATAACTCACTCTATAATTAGTAGTTGTCACTTTTTCTATGACTTTATATTTTGTTTTTTCAGTATCACTTTTTACAATAGCTCGTCCGCTTTTATACAGTTCTAAAGCCAATCCTGTTTGATGCTTCGCTTCATTAAACGTAACTATTTTATTCTTTTCAGATTTATTTTCTTTCATGTATTCTTTTGCTTCCTTCATATTTACAATAGAGTCAAAATCTTTGACTTGTGCATCTTGAGCAGAAATAGTAATCGAAAATAATAAGGCTACTAGTAATAATTTATTCATTTGTACTTGGGATTTAAGCTTATCTAGCAAAAAAACAAAATTTATAGATTATATGAAGGGTTTTCTATAAGGTTATTAACAGAAATTTCAACATCGGACTTAAATACACATTATAATTTGCTTTTTGCGTGTTCTAATCCCAATTCGAGATAGTGTAAGAGTTGTGTTTCCGTTTTAATGCCTTCCAAAGAAACATAAACAAACTCTTTGATTGGTTTTTTTGTAAAATCCATTGGTCTTACAAAGTCTTTCTCTAGTTCCGTTTCCATTTTATCGGAAATAATTCGAACCATCAAATCCTGTTTCATAACACCAACAGTCATTTTTCCTTGATATAAAAACGAAATTCCACCAAACATTTTTTTTTCTGTAAACACTTCCGAATAATAACGAAGTTGTTCTCTTATTCTGTTTGCTAGTTGGTCGTTAAAAGCCATAGATTTCCTTTTGTATTATATCTTCAATCTAGAAGAAGCAGTAACATCTTGCGCTGTAAAATCGCCATCTAAATATTTTAAATAACCTACAATACCAATCATTGCCGCATTATCTGTAGTGAATTCAAATTTTGGAACATAGGTAGTCCAACCAAATTTTTGTTCGCCATTTTTCAACGCTTCTCGTATTCCCGAATTTGCAGAAACTCCGCCACCAATAGCAATATGATTAATTCCTGTTTCCTTGGTTGCAAGTTTCAACTTGTCTATTAAAATTCCGATAATGGTATATTGAATAGAAGCACAAATATCATTTAGGTTTTCTTCAATAAAATTAGGATTTATTTTTACTTGCTTTTGTATAAAGTATAGAATCGCAGTTTTTAATCCAGAAAAACTAAAGTTTAAACCAGCGACTTTAGGCTTTGTAAATGGAAAAGCTTTCGGATTTCCTAGTTTTGCTCTTCGGTCAATTTCTGGACCAGCAGGATAGCCAAGACCTAGAATTTTTCCACTTTTATCGAAAGCTTCACCAACAGCATCATCTATTGTTTCGCCAATAACTTCCATTTCAAAATAATTGGAAACCTTTACAATTTGTGTATGCCCGCCAGAAATAGTCATTCCCAAAAACGGAAAAGGAGGTTTGCTAAAACCTGCTTCATCTATAAAATGTGCCAAAATATGCGCTTGCATATGGTTGACTTCTATAAGTGGAATATCTAAACCAAAAGCCAATGATTTTGCAAAAGAAGTACCAACAAGTAAGGACCCCATTAATCCGGGACCTCTTGTAAAGGCAATAGCATGAAGCATTTCTTTTGTTATTCCAGCTTTTTCAATAGCTTGATGTACAACAGGTACAATATTTTGCTGGTGCGCTCTAGAAGCTAATTCTGGGACGACACCACCATATTCTTCGTGTATTTTTTGGCTTGCAACAATATTACTTAAAACCTTGCCGTTTAGCAAGATAGAGGCGGCGGTATCATCGCAAGAAGACTCAATTGCAAGTATGTAAATATTTTGTGAGGACATTAGTAAATATTAGGCACAATAATTGTTAATTTTGACTTCAAAGTTATAACTTTAAAACGTATCAAAAAATTTTTAAAAATAGCATCCAAAATTGTAGCAGTCTTGCTACTCCTTTTCATCATATTGGTGTTGGTACTTTCTATTCCTGCTGTTCAAACTAGACTCGGTAAAATTGCTACCAATTGGTTAAATACAGAATACGGCACAAATATTAACATTAATAGAGTCGGACTCCAATTTAATGGCGATGTGGAGCTTAAAGAAATTCTGATACGGGATTATAAAAAAGATACGCTTATTAGTGCAGTAGAATTGAATACTTCTATTTTGAATTTTAATAATCTTATCAATAGTAAACTTGCTTTTGGAGATATAGATTTAGAAGGATTAATTTTTAATATTAAAACCTATAAAGGGGAAGAAGATACCAATCTCGATGTTTTTGTTGCTCGTTTTGATGAAGATAACCCAAGAGAAAAGGAAAACACCTTTTTAATGTCATCGAGTGATATTTCTATTTATGATGGTACGTTTCGGCTTATTGATGAAAATAAAGAAACTCCAAAAATCTTAGAATTTTCTGCTATAGATATAAACGCAACTAATTTTTTAATTAATGGTCCAAACGTAAGTACTAGAATAAATACATTGGTATTTAAGGATAGTCGTGGTTTGGTAATGAAAAATTTGTCTTCCGATTTTACGTATACGCTTAATGATATTACATTTGCCAATTTAAAACTAAAAACCACAAACTCTTCTTTACAAGGAGATTTGAAATTTTTTTATGACCGAGAAGATTTTTCAGATTTTACAAACAAAGTAAATGTAGACGCTAATTTTACAGAAGCTAGTGTCGCTTTAGATGAGTTAAATGCGTTTTACAATGAATTTGGAATTGGTCAACGAGCAGATTTTAATGCGAAAATTCATGGAACATTAAATGATTTGAATGTCGATAATTTAAATTTGACGACTAACTCCAGAACAAAAATTTATGGCGATTTAAATTTTAAAAATTTATTTAATGCTGCAGATGATAATTTTTCGATGAACGGAAAATTTTCAAATCTTTCTTCTAACTATAAATCCTTAAAGGCATTATTGCCAAATGTACTTGGTGAAGCTATTCCTTCGGTTTTCGATAAACTCGGAAATTTTAATATTAAAGGGATAACTTATATTACCACTTCTACCATTAAGGCAGATCTTAAAATCGATACCGACTTAGGATATGTCGTTTCTAATTTAGAAATGAAAAAAATCAATGATATAGATAATGCAACCTATAAAGGAAATGTCATTTTCGATGATTTTGATATTGGTACTTTTTTAAATGATCCTAATTTAAAAAAGGCTTCTTTAAATTTAGATGTGGACGGAAAAGGTTTCACCCAAGAAAACTTAAATACAAAAGTAGAAGGAGATATTTATTCTATAAATTATAACGAATATATCTATCAGAATATTCTTGTTTCGGGTAATTTAAAAGACAAGGTCTTTAACGGGAAAGTAGATTCGGAAGACAAAAATTTTAAACTTAAATTTAATGGTTTAGCAGATTTTTCACAAGAAATAAACAAGTTTGATTTTGTTGCCAATGTAGATTACGCCAATCTTAAAGCGCTTAATTTTATTAAAAAAGACAGTATGTCTGTGTTTAAGGGAATCGTAGAGATGAAAATGGAAGGTACTACTTTAGACAATGCCGTTGGAAGTATCCAATTCAATAAAACCTATTATCAAAACGAGAACGATGAGTATTTCTTTGATGATTTTGCCGTAGAATCTTTCTTTATGGATAAGGTAAGATATATAAATGTAAATTCCCCAGATATTATTGAAGGGCAAATGAGTGGTGTTTTTCTAATAGATGATATCGACGAACTTTTTATCAATGCAATAGGTAGTTTATATACTAAATATAGTCCTTATGAAGTATCTACAAATCAGTATATAGATTTTAATTTTAAGATTTATAACAAGATTATTGAGGTCTTCTTACCAGAATTGAAACTTGGTAAAAACACTTTTGTAAAAGGAAGAGTAGAAAGCGACGAAAAAGAGTTTAAACTTACTTTTAAATCACCTAAAATAGAATGGCTAGATTACTTTGCAAATGCCATCGAACTGCAAGTAGATAATAAAAACCCGCTATTTAATACCTATGTAGAAGTAGATAGTTTGCATACGGATATCTATAATATTTCAAAGTTTAATCTTATTAATGTAACTATTAATGATACGCTTTTTATGCGTTCCGAATTTAAAGGTGGAAAAACAAATAGCGATTTATACGACCTAAGTTTCTACCATACTAAAAACGAAGCAAACCAGTCTATTGTAGGTTTTAAAAAATCAGATGTAACCTTTAAAGGGAACAAATGGTACATCAATGAAAATAAAGATAGCTTCAATAAAGTAACTTTTGATCCTAGTTTTGAAAACTTTAATCTAGATCAATTTGTATTGAACCATAATGAAGAAGAAATTCGACTTTCCGGAATCATAAATGGCCAAAACAATAAAGATTTAAAGCTGCATTTTAAGAATGTGTTTTTAGATAAAATAACGCCAGATATTAATGATTTAAGTTTAAAAGGATTAGTAAACGGAAAGCTAGATTTATTGCAGAAAAACGGAAGCTATCTTCCAGAATCAACAATAACTATTGATGATTTAGAAGTGAACGACTTAGTTTTAGGATCTTTTGATGCAAACATAAAAGGAAACCAATCCTTAACCAACTATACCATAAATGCAAGTATTAAAGACGATGTAAAAAAATCTTTCAGCGCTATTGGTGATATAGATGTATCTTCAGAAGCATCTAATATTGATGTGGCATTGCTTTTAAATGAATTTAATTTACAACCATTAAATCCTTTTTTAGAAGACGTTTTAAGAGATATTAGAGGTTTAGCAACAGGAAGAGTTCAAGTATCAGGAAGTCTAAAAAAACCTAGTATGGATGGGGAGTTAGCATTAGATCAAGGAGGTTTAGGTATTCCAGAATTAAATGTAGATTATCGTTTTGCGGATAAATCTTCGGTTACTTTAAACAACCAAACATTTCGATTTAATACTATAGATATAACCGATACGGTGTACAATACTAAAGCTGTTTTAGACGGAAGCTTAAGTCATGTAAACTTTGGAGATTGGAGCATGAATTTAAATCTGGATACCGATAGGCTGCTGGTTTTAAATACTACAGAAGATGAAGACCGATTGTATTACGGAACAGGATTTATTGGTGGTACTGCAAATATTTCTGGTCCAGCAAACCAATTAAGAATAAACGTAATTGGAGCAACCAAGAAAGGTACCGTCTTTAAAATTCCTTTAACAGATAATGAGTCCTTTGGAGATAACTCTTATATACATTTCCTTTCTCCTGAAGAAAAACAAGCGAAATTAGAAGGTAAAGATATAACAACAGATGATATTTCAGGATTGGAATTAGATTTCGATTTAGATGTAACACAAGATGCGGAAATTGAAATTGTAATGGACAAAGTAAGTGGAAGTACCATTAGAGGTCGCGGAGAAGGTGGTTTACTAGTCGAAATTAATACCAACGGTAAGTTTAATATGTATGGGGATTTTTCTGTCTTCGACGGAACTTATAAATTTCGATATGGCGGAATTATACAAAAAGATTTTACCGTAGTTCCTGGTGGTACGCTTGCTTGGGATGGATCGCCATTAAAAGCCCGAATCGATATAGAAGCTATTTATAAAACACAAGCAAATCCATCTCCTTTATTAGATTCTCCAATAAACAGACGTATTCCTGTAAACCTAAAGATTGCATTAACTGGTGAATTAGAAAAACCAGAACCAGATTATAATTTCGAATTCCCTAATCTAAGTTCTACAGTAAGATCGGAGTTAGATTATAGATTAGAATCTAAAGACGATAGAAGTAACCAGGCTATTTATTTGCTAGCAACAGGCTCTTTTTCTAGTAGTTTGAGTGAGCTTAATGTAAATGGTACTATTGAAGAAAGAATAAACGGTATTATCAACGGCTTACTTTCCGATGGCGATAATAAACTACAAGTAGGATTAAATGTAGAACTTGGTGAAAATACGCCGGACTACCAGTCAGATGATAGGTTAGGAGTAACGCTACAAACTAATATTAGCGATCGTATTCGTATAAACGGTAAAGTTGGTGTGCCAATTGGTGGTATTAGCCAAACAGCAGTAGCAGGAGATGTGCAAATAGATTTTCTTTTAAATGAAGAAGGTACATTTACAGCAAATGTTTTTAATAGAGAAAATAGTATTAGAAACTTTGGGGAAGAAATTGGTTATACCCAAGGACTTGGTATTGCATATAATGTCGATTTTGATACTTTTTCAGAACTGATTCAAATTATTTTCAAAGGAAAGCAGAAAATTGCTGAAGAATTAGAACAAGAAGAAGCCAAACAAAAAGAAGCGAATGCTTTGCCAAATTATGTTGGCTTCAAAAAGAAAAAAGACACTCTAAATTAACTTTTTAGGAAGATTTTTGGTCTAAAAAGACAATACTTCACATTTAATTTATCAACTAAAACGTTATAGTTTCAACATTGTGTTAAATTATGACGAATGCTTCGCTTTTTGTTAAATTTCTTTATTAGCTTTACTAAATAATAGATGAAAATAATGGCAAAAACCATAAAAAAAATTGGTGTTATGACCTCTGGAGGAGATTCTCCAGGGATGAATGCTGCAATACGTTCTGTAGTAAGAGCGTGTGCATATCATGATATAGAATGCTTCGGTATTTATAGAGGGTATGAGGGCATGATAGAAGGCGATTTTATTAATATGAATGCACGTAGTGTAAAAGGCATTATCAATAAAGGAGGAACTATTTTAAAATCTGCACGATCTAAAGAATTTAGAACCAAAGAAGGAAGAGTAAAAGCACACGAGCAATTAGTGAAAGCTGGTATCGATGCTTTTGTTGTCATTGGTGGAGATGGTAGTTTTACAGGAGCAATGATCTTTAATCAAGAATTTAACTTCCCAGTAATGGGAATTCCAGGAACTATCGATAATGATATTTTTGGTACCACACATACTTTAGGATACGATACGGCATTAAATACCGTAGTAGAAGTAATCGATAAAATTAGAGATACTGCAAGTTCGCACAACCGTTTATTCTTTGTAGAAGTAATGGGCCGCGATGTTGGTCATATTGCTTTAAATGTAGGTATTGGTGCTGGAGCGGAAGAAATTCTAATACCAGAAGAAGACTTAGGTTTAGATAGACTTCTAGATTCTTTAAGACGAAGTAAAGCATCTGGAAAATCTTCCAGTATTGTGGTTGTTGCGGAAGGAGATAAAATAGGTAAAAGCGTTTTCGAACTTAAAGATTATGTTGAAGAAAACATGTCAGAATACGAAGTTCGCGTATCGGTTCTAGGGCATATGCAACGTGGTGGAGCGCCTTCTTGTTTTGATCGCGTGTTAGCGAGTAGAATGGGAGTAAAAGCCGTAGAAAGCTTATTAGAAGGACAAAGTAATTATATGGTTGGTCTTCAAAATGATGTTATAGATTTAACACCATTTGATCAAGCAGTAAAAGGAAAGTCAAAAATAAACATGGAACTTCTTAGAGTTTCAGACATCATGTCCATATAAAATTGAATATCAATTAAACGTGTGTCTATAAAAAGACCACATAATATCATTAAATAAATTATGTCAACATTAAAATTAGGAATTAACGGATTTGGAAGAATAGGAAGAATCGTTTTTCGTGCAACAGTTAAAAGAGCAAATGTAGAAGTAGTAGCAATAAACGATTTATTAGACGTAGATCATTTAGCGTACTTATTAGAGTATGATTCCGTTCATGGTAAATTTGATGGTACTATTGAAGTCAAAGACGGAAACCTTGTTGTAGACGGAAAAACAATTCGTATTACTGCAGAAAGAGATCCTAAAAACTTAAAGTGGGATGCAGCAGGAGTAGATGTAGTTGCAGAGTGTACAGGTATTTTTACAACTTTAGAAACTGCAGATTACCATATTCAAGCAGGTGCTAAAAAAGTAGTTATTTCAGCACCAAGTAAAGATGCTCCAATGTTTGTTATGGGAGTAAATCATAAAAATGTAACAGCTTCAGATAAAATTGTATCTAACGCATCTTGTACTACTAACTGTTTAGCACCAATCGCTAAAGTTATTGAAGATAACTTTGGTATCGAAGAAGCTTTAATGACAACCATTCACGCAGCTACTTCAACACAACATACAGTAGATTCTCCATCTAGAAAAAACTATAGATTAGGTCGTTCTGCAATGAACAATATTATTCCAACCTCTACAGGAGCAGCAAAAGCAGTAGGAAAAGTAATTCCAGAATTAGATGGAAAAATTACAGGAATGGCTTTTAGAGTACCAACTGTAGATGTATCTGTTGTAGATTTAACAGTGAAAACAAAAAAGAATACTTCTTTAGCCGAAATTAAAGCAGCTATGAAAAAAGCTTCGGAAGGTGAAATGAATGGTGTTTTAGGATATACCGATGAAATGGTAGTATCTCAAGATTTTGTAAGCGATGACAGAACTAGTATTTTTGATTCGGAAGCTTCTATCGAATTAAACCCAGGATTTTTCAAATTAATTTCTTGGTATGATAATGAGTTTGGTTATTCTAATAAATTAGTAGACTTAGCGTTACACGTTAATTCTCTATAATTTTTAAAAAAAAAAAGCTGTTCATAGATTATGAACAGCTTTTTTTTTACTTTTAGCTTATGATTTTAATAGTAGATAGTGGTTCTACAAAATGCGATTGGATTGCAGTAGACAAAGAAGGAAACCAATGTTTTGAAAAAGTAAGAACGAAGGGTTTAAACCCCGCAATTCTTGCCGAGAAAAAGCTAAAAAAGACCATAAAAAGCAGCGAAATTCTTATGCAACATAAGAAGGAAGTGATGCACATCTTTTTTTATGGAGCAGGTTGTGGTACCGAAAAACCAAAAATGCTTTTAAAAGGTATTTTGGAGTCTGTTTTTAAAAATGCAATGGTAGAAGTACAAGAAGATACTATGGCTGCGGTAAGAGCGACGTTAAATAGTAAAGACGAAGCTGCTGTAGTTTGTATTTTAGGAACCGGTTCAAATTGTAGTTATTTTGATGGAGACAAATTACACCAACGTGTAAATTCTTTAGGGTATACACTTATGGATGATGCTTCTGGAAACTATTATGGTAAGCAATTATTGCGCGATTACTATTTTAAACATATGCCAGAAGATTTAAGAGTGGCTTTTGCTAGTAAGTATAATGTAGAATCCGATTACATAAAATACAATTTATATAAGCAACCAAATCCAAATGCATATTTAGCTGCTTTTGCAGAATTTATGTTTTTGAATAAAGAATCCACATATATTACCGATTTAATAAAATCCGGAATTCGCGTATTTGCTAAAAATATGATATTTCAGTTCGATGATGTATTGGCTAATGTTCCTGTTCATTTTGCAGGATCCATAGCTTTTTTCTCTCAAGAAGAAATAAAAGAGGTTGCCAAAGAGCTTGGTTTTACGGTTGGTAATTTTGAAAGAAGACCTATAGAAGGTTTACTTAAATATCATGTAAATCATTTAAGTTAATGGAGATTGCTATTATAGCGCACGACGGAAAAAAAGCAGAAATGGTTCAGTTTCTAAATGAACACAAAGCTGTTTTGCTACAAAATCAAATTTCTTTAATTTCTACAGGTACTACTGGTAAAAAAGTAAAAAAGGCTGGTTTTGAGGTTACTAGATTACTTTCAGGACCTCTTGGTGGAGATGCACAAATTGCTGCTAGAGTCGCAGAAGGAAAATGTGATATGGTTTTGTTCTTTAGAGATCCGCTAGAAAAACATCCACATGAACCAGATGTACTTATGCTAATGCGTTTATGTGATGTACATGACGTTCCCTTAGCTACCAATCCTGCTACGGCAGAATTATTAATAAAAGGAATTATGTTATAAGAATTCTAAAAATTAGAATTATCTTGTAACGCATGAAAAATGACGCTTCCTCAGAAAAAGTAAATATAAATAATTACGATACTATTATTATAGGCTCCGGAGTAGGAGGCTTAACATCTGCTATATGTTTAGCGCGAGCCGGACAAAAAGTTTTAGTACTAGAACAACATGATGTTCCTGGTGGTTGGTGTCACAGTTTCTACTTAAATGGCTACAGATTTACGCCAGGTGTGCACTACGTAGGTTTAATGAGTCCGGGAGAATCCTCCAATCAATTATATTCTGGTTTAGGTATTGCTAACGATATCGGTTTTTATAGAATGAATCCGAAAGGATTTGATCATTGTTGGATTGGCGAAGAGCGATTTAACTATTCTGCAAATTGGGATGAATTTGAACAAGATTTAATTGCCCGTTTTCCATACGAAAAAAAAGGAATTACAAAATACTTAAAGTTAGTCCGAAATGTTGGTAGACAACTACAGCTTATTCCTAAAGTAAAAGGCTTGTGGCAACAGTTAACCATTCCATTTCGTACCAAACATATGGGGAAATATTCTCCTTTTACATTAAAACGTGTCATCAATTGGCATGTGAAAGATCCTTTACTGCAAAATATTTTAAATATTCAGTTTGGTAACCACGGATTACCTCCTGGAAAAGCGAGTTTTATTATGCATGCGGCCATTATGTGTCATTATGCCGAAGGCGGATTTTACCCAATGGGTGGAGGAGGCGCTTTGGTAAAAGCAATGACCAATAAAATAAAATCCTATGACGGAAAAATACAAACAAGCACGTCTGTAAAACGTATTTTAGTAGAAGGTGAAACCAATAAAAAGGCTGTAGGAGTAGAGTTAGTTTCAGGTGAAAAGATTTTTGCAAATCGTATTATATCGAATGCTGATCCTGCAATTACCTATTTTAACCTTATTGGAAAAGAACATTTAAGCAAAAAGATTTTAAATAAATTAAACAAAACTACTTATTCGTGTACTTCGTTAATGCTGTTTTTAACAGTCGATATGGATGTGAAGAAAGCAGGTTTAGATTCTGGAAATATTTGGAGAATACCAAACCAAAATATGGACGATTCTTATGCCGATATGCAGAAAAAAAATATTCTTGAAGGGGAAGAATTTTCCGGAATGTTTATTAGCTGTACTTCGTTAAAAGATCCTATAAGTTTTGATGGACGTTACCATACCTTAGAGGCGATAACGTATATTCATTATGATGCTTTCGAAAAATTTAAAGAAGAAGATGTAGAACGTTCTTCAGAATATTTAGCCTTTAAGGAACAAATTACAGAAAAGTTTTTAGTGACTTTAGAAAAAGTTATTCCTGGTATTTCAGCCAAAATTGTACATAAAGATTTAGGAACACCAATGACCAATGAGTTTTATATAAATGCTACCGAAGGAAGTGTTTATGGAACTGAAAAAAGTTTGCGTCATATCGGACCTTTCTCCTATAAGCCAAAAACAGAAATTGAAAACTTATATATGTGTGGCGCATCTGTTGCAGCACATGGCGTAACCGGAGCTGGGTATTCTGGAGTACAAACAGCAGCGACTATTTTAGGTTGTATGCAGGACGATTTATTAAAAGAAGATACTACGCAAGAACTACGAATTTTTGAAGCGGAAGATGCTTCTAATTATCCGGAGTGGATGCTTAAAAAAATGGAAGTTAAGAAATTGCGTTTAGCTAAAAATGATGTATTTGCAGATGCAGATAAGTGATTGTATTAGATGCTGAAATAAATTCAGCAAGACAATTCCATGTTATTTTGCATGTCTTAAAAGTAGTTGACATCCTGAATCCTCAATATTTGTCACTCTGAACTTGTTTCAGGATCTATTTGTTATCGTAATAGATGCTGAAATAAATTCAGCACGACAATTCCATGTTATTTTTTATTTCTTAAAAGTAGTTGTCACCCTGAATCCTCAATATTTGTCATCCTGAACTTGTTTCAGGATCTAAGGGTTTCCATAGATTTCTCCAATTAGGATTTTCTTTTTCTATTAAATTGATTTTCCAGGCTCTATGCCAATTTTTTAATTGTTTTTCTCTTGAGATAGCATCATCTATATATTGAAACTGTTCAAAATATATCAATTTAGTTAATTTGTATTTTGAAGTAAAAGAACTTCCTTCACCTTTTACATGTCTTTCCATTCTATCATCAATTCCTCCTGTAACCCCAATATAAAGAACACCATTTGGTTTGTTGGTTAGAATGTATACCCAATAATTATGATATGCTCTTTTCATAAATTAAAGGTAAATAAATTTAAAAGAATAGAAGCTGAAATAAATTCAGCACGACAATTCCATGTTATTTTTCATGTATTATAAGTAGTTGACATCCTGAACTCTCAATATTTGTCATCCTGAATCCTCAATATTTGTCATCCTGAACTTGTTTCAGGATCTATTTGTTATTGTAATAGATGTTGAAACGAGTTCAGCATGACAATTCTAGATTTTTATATTTCTATTGTATGTTGTTTTTATCTAGGAACAACTAGTTTGTCGTCCTGAACTTGTTTCAGGATCTAATTTCATAATTACTACTTTCTCCTTTTAGACAACATTTTCAAGTACAAATTCTCCACTTTGGTTCTAGCCCAAGGCGTACGTCTTAAAAACTTTAAACTAGATTTTACCGAAGGATCATCTGTAAAACATCTAATTTTTATGGTATACCCTAAATATTCCCAACCATAATGCGCAACCAATTCATTTATGATTTGCTCTAGTTTGACGCCATGTAAAGGATTGTTGGGTTGTGTACTCATATTTATTTCCTGCGAAGGCAGTAATCTCTTTAATTTTAGTTGACTTACTCTTTGATAAGCTTCAATATCTTAACTGCTTTTTCAAAATGGTCTAACTTATGCGTCATAATCCACCAAGTAGCTGCTTCCATTAATAATTCTGGATTGTCATTTTTATTTGCAAAGAATGCATAAAAAGACAATCCTACATTATCTCCTTTTTGCTGTATTTTTTGGTTACAGACTTTAATTATTTTTTCTTTTAAAGCTTCAGTCACTTGATACGCTTTTGTTTAACGGCTACGTCTAGAGTTTCCGCTTTTATTTCTGTTAGAATTATTGCTAGATTTGTTAGAAGAAGCTTTTCCTTTCCCTCTAGTATTAGAATTTCCTCCTCCAGAGTTTCTTCCTCTACCTTGACCTTGTTTAGCAGGTTCTGTTGGTTCGTTAGGATCTGGTTCAAAATCTTCTAATGTTTCCGAAGGAATTTTCATTCCTACTAATTTTTGAATATCTCTTAAATAGCCAAGTTCTTCCGTACATACTAAAGATAAAGCTTCCCCTTTTGCTCCAGCACGACCTGTTCTACCAATTCTGTGTACGTAATCTTCGGAGATATTTGGTAACTCAAAGTTTACAACATGTGGAAGTAACGGAATATCTAATCCTCTTGCAGCAATATCTGTAGCGACTAGTACATTTACTTTTCCGCTTTTAAAACCAGCTAAGGCTTTGGTTCTTGCTCCTTGACTTTTATTTCCATGAATTGCAGCTGCAGGAATATTTGCTCCTACTAATTTTTTAGTCAAATTATTTGCGCCATGTTTGGTACGCGTAAAAACTAAAACTTGGTTCCACTGTCCGTCAATAATAAGCTTTAAAAGTAAAGCTGTTTTTTTAGCTTTTGCTACGCGATACACCTTTTGGTTAATAGCATCTACTGTTGTGTTTTCAGGAGTAGCTTCTACTTGAATAGGGTCTCGTAAAATACCATTTGCAAGTTTTTTAATGTCTTTAGAAAACGTTGCCGAGAACATTAAGTTCTGCCTTTTAGCAGGCATTAACTTCATAACGCGCTCGATATCTCTTAAAAATCCCATATCCAGCATTCTATCTGCTTCATCTAAAACAAATATTTCAACACGTTTTAATGAGAGTAAGCCTTGGCTTTCTAAATCTAATAAACGACCAGGAGTTGCTACTAAAACATCGACACCTTGACGTATAGTTGCTGCTTGTGGTTTTTGGTTTACACCGCCAAAAATAACAGCGCTTCGTATATCTAAAAACTCACTGTATTCTCTAACGTTAGCATACACTTGGGCAGCTAATTCACGAGTTGGCGTTAATATTAAAGCACGTATTGGTCTGTATTTTTCTTTCGGATTTTCGGAAAGTAAATGTAATAGCGGTAAGGTGAAACCTGCGGTTTTTCCTGTTCCTGTTTGTGCCGAAGCTAAAACATCTGCTCCTAATAAAACAGGAGGTATTGCTTTTTGCTGAATTGGACTTGGAGTAGTATATCCTTTTTTCTGGATTGCTTTCAATAAGGCTTCTGATAAGCCTAAAGATTTAAATGACATATAGTAATTGTTAAATGACAAATTATATATGCCATTTTTTTATAAGCTGCAAAGGTACGTTTATTTATTTTGTTGTAACTAAAAAACCTCACGAAGTCGCTTTGGGTAACTGTCTCGTGAGGTTCTTGTTATATTATATAGAGTATTTCTAACGCTTTGCTTTTTTTAGCTTTTTCTGCTTAACCGTTTTACCTTCTTTTTTATAATAGTAAAAGTCATCGTTATTATAATCGTTGTGGTCATTATCCCAATCGTTATGGCTATCAAAATGATTAATAGAACAAGCGCTCATTCCGCAAACACCACAACCTTGGTTGCTATAGTTTACATGACCAGTCATTGCTATTACGTAACCATTTCTGTCATATCGTATGTGCAAACCACCAACTTGATCTAACATGCCGTATCGATTATAGTTAATATATACAGAACCTAATCGTTTTACTTGGCCTTCTCTGTTATAGTTAACAAATACATTTCCAATTCTTCTCACTTTTCCATTGCTGTCGTGTGTTACAATTACGCGACCTCTTGGTATGTTTGAAGTAGTATAGCTAACTCTAGTTCCAGGTGCTCCAAAAGTACTATTTACACTTCTTGTTCTCGTACTGGTTCTCGTATTTGTGTTAGTACGTGTGTTTGTTGTTCTGTAATACGAATCACCTTGTGTATAGTCTAGATTGGTGTTGAAATCAAAACTTCCATCTGGAAAGATTAAGAACTCCACGCCACGTTCTACAAATTGAATTGGTTGTGCAAAACTGTAGCGTGAAATTTTTAAATCTTCACCTTGGTTTTGTGTTGCAGTATTTTTTTCTGCTGCTGTTACAGTTGCTAATGTGATTAACATTCCTGTAAATAATAGTACTAATTTTTTCATAGTATTTAGGTATTAGATTATGCCTACTCATTTAGCTTTTCGGCGTACGCTATTTGTTTTGTAAGTTTCAATTGTCGTGCCAAAAATGTATTTATCTATTTGTCAATCATTTAGCATTGGTATTTTATTGATTTCTTTTTTCTATTTTTATACCAACCAACCAAATACCATGTCTGTACAGTTAAAAGATTGTAAGAATTGCGAAAAACCTTTTGATGAAGCCTATGAATTTTGTCCACATTGCGGACAAAAAGATAAGGATGAACTTACCATTGGCGTCTTATTTTATAATACCATTAGTAATTATTTTTCTTTTGATGCTCGCTTTTTTAAGAGTTTTTTTCCGTTGCTATTTAAACCTGGTTATTTAGCTGAAAAATTTATTGAGGGTAAACGTTTACTGTATTTGCATCCTGCACAAATGTATTTGTTTATTGCCATTGTGTTTTTCTTTTTAAATTCTTTTAGAGTAAGTAATTGGAGTAATAAATTAGATACCGAATTAGGAAAAGCATTTAATAGGGAAAAATTAATCGATACCATTACGGGAGATCGTTTTAAAGATTCTCTTAACGTCGTTAAACTTTCAAAAAAAATACAAGAAGATTCTATTGCTAGAGCAGAAATTAGAGAAGCATTAGAAACAAACCAGTTTTTAACTGGTATGGATGAAAAGGTAATAGATTCTATTGTTACTAATGTAAATCCGAATCCTATAAATTTTTCTTTCGATTCTAGTGAAGATAAATTAGATTCCTTAATTCGAGAAGGCGCTAAAGATAAAACTATTTATAAAGAATTTGGTTTAGAAGACAATGCAGGAGCTTTTCAAAAACGAATTTATTCGCAAGGTTTAAAAATGTATAAGTCACGAAAAGCTGGAGGTTTATTTCAAACTTTTTTTGATACGATACCCATTGCCATGTTTTTTATATTACCAATATTTGCGTTAATATTAAAATTGTTTTTTAGAAAAACGGGACGTTATGCGCATCATTTAGTATTTAGTTTTTACTATTTCACATTTCTGTTTACTGTATTTAGCTTAATTCTCGGGATTAATTTTATTGTAGAAATTCCAGATTCGATAGATACGTTAATCGTATTTTCTACCTTTATATATCTGTTTTTAGCCATAAAAAGATTTTACAGACAAGGCTGGTTTAAAAGCTTTTTGAAAGCAAATTTAGTAACCTTACTGTTTTTTCCTATAGCATTTATTGCAGGAATTATTGTATTTGGGTTTGCGGTTATGTCGTACTAGAATCTATTCCTAATACATGTAGTTCGACATTTTGTATATAATAGGAATAGATTCTGAAACAGGTTTAGAATTATAATTTGTCCTTTAAATACTTCCCAGTAATGGAAGCTTTCACTTTTATAATTTCTTCAGGAGTTCCTGTAGCGACTAGTTTTCCGCCAGTTTCTCCACCTTCCGGACCTAAATCGATAATATGATCTGCACATTTAATCAGTTCTATATTATGTTCTACTACAATAATAGAATGTCCTTTTTCAATTAAAGCATAAAAGGATTTTAATAATTTTTGAATATCATGAAAATGCAACCCAGTGGTTGGTTCATCAAAAATAAAGAGTGCTTTTTCTTGTCTAGAGCCTTTACCTAAAAATGTAGCAAGCTTAATACGTTGCGCTTCTCCACCAGATAGCGTAGAAGAACTTTGTCCTAAGGTGACGTAACCCAAACCTACGTCTTGTAAAGGTTGTAGTTTTCCTTTGATCTTAGTTTCTTCATGTGCTGCAAAAAATGCAATAGCATCGTCAATAGTAAGGTTTAAAATATCGTCTATATTTTTGTTCGCGAAAGTTACTTCTAAAACTTCCTTTTTAAAACGCTTCCCTTTACAAGTTTCACATTCTAAATGAACATCTGCCATAAACTGCATTTCGATGGTCACTTGACCTTCTCCTTTACAGGTTTCACAGCGTCCGCCATCTACATTAAAACTAAAATGCTTGGCTGCATAATTACGAATTTTACTTAATTTCTGACTCGCATACAAAGCACGAATATCATCATAAGCCTTTACATAGGTTACCGGATTAGATCGTGAAGAACGACCAATAGGATTCTGATCTATAAACTCAATATGTTTTACATTGCTGTAGTTTCCTTTTAACTCGGTAAACTGTCCTGGCTTATCTCCAAAACCGGTAAGATGCTTTTGTATGGCAGGAAAGAGAATCTTTTTTACTAGTGTACTTTTTCCACTTCCAGAAACTCCTGTAACTACCGTTAACATTCCTAATGGAAAAGTAACATCTATATTTTTTAGGTTATTTTCTCTTGCTCCAACAACTTCTATAGCATATTTTGAGGTTCTTCGTTTTTTTGGAACTTCAATTTTCAGCGTTTCATTTAAATATTGAGCAGTTAGTGAATTGGAAGCTAAAATGTCTTTGAAAGTTCCCGTGGCAACCACGTGACCTCCTAAAGTTCCTGCTTCTGGACCAATATCAATAATTTCGTCGGCTTCTTTCATGATATCTTCATCATGCTCTACCACAATCACAGTATTTCCCAAATCACGAAGTGCTTTTAGAACTACAATTAAACGCTCTGTATCTTTAGGGTGCAAACCAATACTTGGTTCATCTAAAATATACATCGAACCTACCAAGCTACTACCTAAAGAAGTTGCAAGATTTATTCTTTGACTTTCTCCACCAGAAAGGGAATTCGATTTTCGGTTTAAAGTTAAATAGTCTAAACCTACGTTAGATAAAAACGAAAGGCGATTATGTATTTCTTTTAAAAGTCGCTTTGCAATGGTTATGTCATTATCATTCAGTTCTAATTGTTGGAAGAAAATAGCCAATTTATTTAACGGCATTTCTACCAAATCTGTAATCGTTGCTCCACCAATTTTAATATAATTAGCTTCGTTACGTAAACGTTTTCCGTTACAAACTTTACATTTTGTTTTTCCGCGGTAACGCGATAACATTACTCGGTTTTGTATTTTATATGCTTTGCTTTCTAGTTCGGCAAATAAACTATTCAGACCTTCAAAATATTCATTTCCTTCCCAAATTAATTGTTTTTGTTCGGCGCTTAACTCAAAATACGGTTTGTGAATAGGAAAATTAAAATGATGCGAATTATTCACCAATTGATCTTTATACCAACTCATGCTTTCTCCACGCCAAGGAAAAATAGCGTTTTCATACACCGAAAGTGCGGTATTGGGTATCACTAAATCATCATCTATACCAATAACGTCGCCATAACCTTCGCATTTAGGACAAGCACCATACGGATTATTAAAACTGAATAAATGTACATTTGGTTCTAAAAATAAAATACCATCTAGTTCAAATTTATTACTAAAGTGCTGTTGTTTATTATCCTTTAGCGTTTCTAAAAAACATTCGCCTTTTCCTTCAAAAAAAGCAGTTTGTGTTGCGTCTGCTAGTCTGTTATAAAAGTCTTCATCGTCTTTGGTAATAATTCTATCTACTACTAAGAAGATGTCTTTTACATTCGCTTTAATATCTTGGGTTTCGTCTAAACGAATAATTTGATCCTTAACTTTAATTCTTGCATATCCTTGTTGGTTTAAAACTTTCAGTTTGTCTTGTAATTCTCTTCCTTCTTCTAAATGAATAGGAGCGAGGAGCAGGAGTTTTTCACCTTCATCAAAAGATTTCACATAGGTAATGACATCTGCTACGGTATCTTTTTTTACTTCTCTTCCAGATTCTGGAGAGTATGTTTTCCCAATTCTAGCAAATAAAAGTTTTAGGTAATCGTAAATTTCGGTACTGGTACCAACGGTAGAACGCGGGTTTGTAGAATTTACTTTTTGCTCGATAGCAATGGCAGGAGCAATACCTTTTATATAATCTACTTTGGGTTTGTTTAATCTTCCTAAAAACTGTCTTGCATAACTAGATAAGCTTTCTACATAACGTCTTTGTCCTTCTGCATATAAGGTATCAAAGGCTAAACTAGATTTTCCAGAACCAGATAAACCGGTAATTACGACTAATTTGTTTCTTGGTATAACGACATCAATATTTTTAAGGTTATGCAATTTTGCACCTTTTATAATGATATTTTGTTTCGGATTTACTTCAGAAATATTAGTGTTCATAAGCTTTTAAAAGGAATAATTCTGCAAAGATACTATAACTAGTTCAGCTTAAAAAATAGATTATTGTGTAATAAAATGTTAAAAAAAGTATTTATTTTTTGTTTTTTAGGAATGATTCTTGTTATATTTGACTCATACTAACATAAATAAAAAAAATCTAGCTTATAGCATAACATTACTTTTTAAATTTTAACCCCAAGTATTAGAAGGCTTCCTTCTGTGCAAAAAAGTAATCATTATGCAAAAAGAACTTATAACCGACGCTACTCTTGTTAGTAACTACATTAAAGGAGATGAAGGCGCGCTAGGAATTTTAATTACTAGACACAAACAGCGAATTTACAGTTTTATATACTCTAAAGTATATGATAAAGATATTGCTGAAGATATTTTTCAGGATACTTTTATTAAGGTAATACGAACATTAAAAAAAGGTTCTTATAACGAAGAAGGTAAATTTTTACCTTGGGTTATGCGCATATCGCACAACTTGGTTATCGATCATTTTAGAAAGAGTAATAGAATGCCTAAATTTAGTAATACTGGTGAGTTTAGTATTTTCTCTGTACTTAGTGATAGCGCTTTAGATGCTGAAAAAACACTAATTAAAGAACAGGTAGAACATGATGTTAGACGTGTTATGAATGAGTTACCAGAAGATCAAAAAGAGGTTTTGGTAATGCGTATGTATAATGACATGAGTTTTAAAGAAATTTCTGAAAAAACGGGTGTTAGCATAAATACCGCTTTGGGGAGAATGCGTTATGCTTTAATTAACATGCGAAAAATTATTGATAAGCATAATATTATTTTGACAAATTAACAATAATATAAAGTTTGTTTCGTTTTTAGGGTATAACAAACACATTTTAAATGGCAAAACTTTACTCTAAAAATCCTAAACAGGAACAATTAAAAATGAATCCTAAGAATGAAACAGTAGATTTTCTTCTTCGTTATTCTAAAGCACTAAGTGTTTTACAATTTAACAACATGAAGATGGAAACACTTCTTAACTAAACTTATAAAAGTCCTGATAATTATTTCAGGACTTTTTTTATGCCAATAAAGTATCTGTCAGGTATTAGTTAAATCTTAAAAAGTACATTGGAAACCCTAAGGATTCTTCTTTTTTAATAATTTTAAATCCGAATTTTTGATACATTTTTACATTCTTTTCGGATGCGGCATCAATGATTACGGGTAGTTCTGTATTTATAAATTTATTTTTCACTTCTATCATTAAACGAGCAGCAGTTCCGTTTTCTTTGAATTCTTCTTTTACGCCCATAATCATAGGTCGAATATGCTTTTCTTTCGGGTAGTTTTTATTTGCTATTATTTGCCTTTTTAAAACTCCGAAAACGTGTGTAATACCTATGCATTTACGGGCTAATTTAATATCTAAGCTTATGGTTTTGTAAGTGGTTTTCTCCATATACGGAAATTTCAATAATAGACATGCTTTGTTATTATTAGAGATATAAATCTCACCAAATAACATGGCTCTTTCAAAGAGATATTCCATCAAAATATGCATGCGTTCTATCCTTTTTTCGTCTTGTTTTACCACAAGATTTATAGAATTGCTTTCTTTTAATGGTGCAAATGCAGAAACTAATATTTCGGAAACTATTTTTTTATCTATATGTGTAGCTTTTCTCAAATTAATTAGGTGTTAAATAGGTTAAATGTTTATTTTTTCTTCGGGTTATAATATTCTTTTAAAACGGTGCTTCTACCAATCGTTTTAGTAATAATATCCTTTTCTAAATCCCAACCTCTAGCAGGAGAATACTCTCTACCATACCAAATCATTTGTAAGTGTAAATCATTCCAATGTTCTTTGGGAAAAATGCGTTTTGCATCTTTTTCGGTTTGTGTTACGTTTTTTCCGTTGGTTAAATTCCATCGATACATTAGTCGATGAATATGGGTGTCTACTGGAAAAGCAGGAACTCCGAATGCTTGACTCATAACCACACTTGCTGTTTTGTGTCCTACAGCAGGAAATGCTTCTAAAGCTTCAAAACTTTGTGGTACTATTCCGTTGTGTTCTTCAATTAGCATTTGGGATAAACCATAAATACCTTTACTTTTCATTGGTGATAAACCACAAGGTCTAATGATTTCTTTAATTTTTTCCACAGATAATTTTATCATATCGTATGGGTTGTCTGCTTTAGCAAAAAGTAGTGGTGTGATTTTATTAACGCGTACATCGGTACATTGCGCAGATAGTAAAACTGCGACTAATAAAGTATAAGGATCTTTATGATCTAACGGAATTGGTATTTCGGGATAAAGTGCATTTAACGTTGTTATAACAAAATCTACTTTTTCTTGTTTAGTCATTATTGTATCTTTGATAGCAAAAATAACAATTATGACGACATTACAAGTAGGAGATACCGTTCCAAATTTTACAGTGAATAATCAAGATGGTGAAGCAATATCATTAAGTGACTATAAAGGGAAGAAACTTATTGTTTTCTTTTACCCAAAAGCGAGTACTCCAGGTTGTACAACAGAGGCTTGTAACTTGCGTGATAATTACAAAGTATTGCAAGATCAAGGTTATGAATTACTTGGTGTAAGTGCCGATTCTGAAAAGAGACAAACGAACTTTAGAAATAAATATGAATTTCCTTTTCCGCTATTAGCAGATGAAGATAAAGTAGTTATTAATGCTTTTGGTGTTTGGGGAGAAAAGAAATTTATGGGAAAAACCTATGATGGTATTCATAGAAAAACGTTTCTAGTAGATGAAAATGGAGTAGTAGCTCGAGTTATTGATAAAGTAAAGACAAAAGATCACGCTGCGCAGATTTTAGAATAAAAAGGAGCAGATATATAGATAAAAAAAGACCTTACTTCGTTTTCAAACTTAGTAAGGTCTTTTTATTTTATTTAAAATTCTAATTTATTGCTCTTCGCTATAAAGTTCTTCGGTTTCACAACTAAATAAACTTTTTTGTTTTATAATTTTAGATACACCTTCAGGAAGCATACTTTCCCAACCAGATTCTCCGCTAGATATCATTTTTAAAACAGTACGAGAAAATACAGAAAGTATTTTAGGATCATAATCTGCTATATCCACTACTTTTCCGTTGTATTTAAAGAATTTATATAATTCTTTCATTCTTGGATGTACTTTTAAATCTTCACTCGTAGTTAATGTACCATCTTCATTTTCCATAGGATATAAGTACACACGTAAATCTTTAAAGAATAATTTACCAAATGCTTCTAAAATACCTCCACTTAAATGGCGATAGTATTTTTCGTCAAAAATATCTACTAAGTTATTTACACCCATGGCAAGCCCCATTCTGTTTTTAGAGTATTGCGAGAAGTATTCCACCAATTTATAATATTCTTGAAAGTTAGAAATTAATACGGTTTGACCCAGAGAACAAAGTAATTTTGCTCTATCCATAAAGTCTTGCTCGTCAATTTCACCTTCCGCACGAAGATTCGATAAAGTAATTTCAAAAACCACTTGTGTTTTTTCTTCATCTACTTTATTCTCTTTAATAAACATGTCATAAGACTTATGGAACATATCCATATTTACCTTAGTAACCGGCCTAAAACTACCACGAAGTGCTAAAATATTCTTTTTATAAAGTACTCTTGCTGGTAAAACGTTGTTTCCATCTGGAGCGAACATGACAGCATCAGTCATCCCATTTTTAACCAGTTGTAAACTCATTAATCTATTATCTACATCTTCAAAAGCAGGTCCGGAGAAATTAATAGTATCAATTTCTAATTGGTCTTTATCTAAGTGATCGTATAAATATTTTAATAATTTTTTAGGCTCGTTGTATTTATAGAAAGCACCATAAATAAGGTTTGTTCCTAAAATACCTAAAGTTTCTTGTTGTAATCTAGCATCGTTTTCTTTAAAACGAACATGCAGTATAATTTCATTATAATCTTGATCTGGATCTATTTGGTATTTAATTCCTACCCAGCCATGACCTTTGAATTTTTTAGCAAAATCTATAGTTGCTACGGTATTTGCGTACGAGAAAAATAATTTATTAGGATGGTCGTCGCGCGTTAATCGCTCTTCCATTAATCTAACTTCATGATTTAGCATCTTACGTAAGCGCGCTTCTGTTACATAGCGTTTATCTTCTTCAATACCATAAATGGCATCACTAAAAGCTTTGTCGTAAGCAGACATTGCTTTTGCAATAGTTCCAGAAGCTCCTCCAGCTCTAAAAAACTGACGTACGGTTTCTTGACCAGCGCCAATTTCGGCAAAAGTTCCATAAATGTTTTCATTTAGGTTTATTCGAAGTGCTTTTGTTTTTAATGAAGGGATTTCATCAAATTGTTTATCACCTTTAATGGTTATTTCCATTTTAAATTTGGTTTACATGCTATTAGATTACCTTTTATACATTGAACGTATAACTGGTATAACAAAGATATTAAATTAGTGTACCAAACAAAAAAATAAACTTATTTTTGTTTTAAAATCTATACACAATTGAAAGTAACTTTTCTTGGCACAGGAACTTCTCAAGGTATTCCAGTTATTGGAAGCACACATCCCGTTTGTTTAAGCGATAACGCAAAAGACAAAAGGCTGCGCGTTTCTGTAATGATAACGCATAATGATACTGTTTATGTGGTAGATTGTGGACCCGATTTTAGGGCACAAATGCTACAGCAAAATGCAACTAGATTAGATGCTATTTTATTTACACACGAGCATGCAGATCATACGGCAGGATTAGATGATATACGACCTTTCTTTTTTAAACAAGGCGATATACCTATTTATGCACATGAAAGAGTAATTAAATCGCTTCATAAACGATTTGATTATATTTTTGAAACCGAAAATAAGTATCCTGGCGCACCAAGTGTTATAGAAAATGAAATTACGAATGCTTCTTTTTTTATATCGGAATTAAAGGTAACTCCTATTAATGGGATGCATAATAATTTGCAAGTTTTTGGATTCCGATTTAAAGATTTTGCTTATTTAACAGATATGAAAACCGTTGCAGGCGAAGAGATTGAAAAGCTAAAAGGTTTAGATGTTTTGGTAGTGAACGCATTACGTGAGAAAGAACATATTTCGCATTTTAATTTAGAAGAAGCATTAGCATTTATTGAAAAAGTAAAACCTAAAAAAGCCTATTTAACGCATATAAGTCATTGGTTAGGTTTTCATGATGAAGTACAACAAAAACTTCCTGAAAACGTTTACCTGGCTTACGATGGATTAACCCTTAACCTATAACTAATTACTATTATGAAGAGTAAAATTTTTATGTACTTGTTTATTTTTACAGCATTACTTGTTGTGTTTCAATATGTGAATTCTAAAAAAGTATTTGAAGCAGATAAAGTGCAACTAGAAGGCTATGTAAATAAGATAGAAAAGTATAAAGATTCTGTTACTGTAATGGGAGACAAAGCTTTTCAATATGCAGAATTTAGTTTGGGATACTCCGACGAGGCTTTAAATTATATAGAAAAACGTGGTTATGAAAGCGACCAACTAATAGCACTTATTGAAGAATCGCTTTACGAGTTAAATTTAAAGGAAGGAGATAATCCTTTGGTGCCTTATGCTGCAATGTCTTCGGGAGGAAAAATGATTATAAATGCCATTCGCGTTCTAAATCACAAATGGTTAATTTGTAACTTTAATGACGGTGAATATTGGGGCGAATTATTTTTAAAATATACTATTGGTGAAAATGGTGCACTTACTTTTGAGGTAGTAGATTCTTTATTATATCCAACGAATTAAATAAAAATGCTTATATAAAAAAAGATCACTAATTTTAGTGGTCTTTTTTTATATTTATTAGTCAAATTATTAATTTCTTTATTTATATTTTATCCGTTAACCACTCTTTTAACGCATAAAAATTTTGTGGTGCAACGCCATGACCAACAGGAAATTCACTGTATGCATGTTTTATGTTTAAAGATTTTAAAAACGCTGGCGCTTTTCTAGCCCAATCTACAGGAATAACTTGATCTACACTACCATGCGAACAATAAAAATTTAGATTACTATAATCTTTTGTTTCTACATCTTCCGGTAAAATAGCAGGATTTATATACCCACTTAATGCGATGATGTTTTTTATTTTTTCAGGATAGCTTAGTGCTACACCATAACTTAAAATGGTGCCTTGACTAAATCCTAAAAGGGATACATTATTTTTGTTTACAGGATAAGTGGCAGTTGCTTCCTCTATAAATTTGGCAATAAGATCTCTCGATTGTTTTGCTTCTTCGTCGTCACTCCATTTGGCACCTGTAGCATCAAAATTGATGGTATACCAAGCGTTTCCGTATGGTTGCATGGCTTGCGGAGCTCTTACAGAAATGATAAATAATTCTTCGGGTAATTCGGCAGCAAAAGAAAACAAGTCGTTTTCATCACTTCCGTAACCATGAAGTAGAATTAGTAAAGGCGCGTTTTCTTTTAAAGAAGATTCACGAATGATATGATGCAGGGAAAGGTTTTGTGTAGTCATTATTAATTAGAATCAGATGTACCAATATTTGCGAATAATTTTTGAAAGAAAGCACCAACTAAAGGTACTATTTGCATTTTGCCTGAAATGGCAGAAGAAATGCCGTAAATAAATAATACCGTAAAACATAAATAGAAACTAGAACTGATTAACCAGCTATCAAAAGAAGAAATTACTCTTCCTAGTAATAGAAACATAATCCATAAACCAAGACCTTGTCTAATGTGAAAAGAAGAGAAATCGTTTTTCTTCTCATTGTTTAAAAAGTAAGCTATTATAGGTCCAAATATAGTGATGTACGCTACAATGGCTAATTTTTTTCCTTCTTCTATAGTTTGTTCTGTCATTACTTAAGAATCATTTTATTGTTTGCAATAATACCATAAACACTTCCTTTTAAGGTGGTATTTAAAAATATACTGTTTTTAGATTTTGAATGTATGTTGGAGGTATCGAAAGTAAATTTACCATTGGGATTAAACAAACTTGCGTTTATTTTATTTCCTTCCGAAATTGTGGTGCTTTCTTGTCCGAATCTCTCTTTTCCTTTCGTTAAAATACTTACCGTTTTCTTTACAGAGAATAGTGTGTTTAATGCGCTGAAAGCACTCTCTAAACCAATAGTTCCGTAGTCGGCATAATCGAACTCAATATTTTTAAGCTCAATGTTTAACGGATTATGATCACTAGTAACCAAATCTATTGTTCCGTCTTTTACACCTTCTATTAAAGCATCTACATCTTTCTGAATTCGTAAAGGTGGTTGCACTTTAAAGTTGGTATCAAAAGTAGTTAATACGTCGTCTGTAAAAAATAAGTTGTGAATAGCAACACTACAACTTACGTCTAATTTTTTCTTTTTTGCTTCACGAATAAGGTCTACAGCTTCTGCAGTAGAAATGGTTGGAATATGTAATTTTCCGTTCGTGTATTCTAGTAAAAATAAATCTCTAGCAACTTGCAATGCTTCGGCAAGATTAGGATTTCCTTTTAAGCCTAAAGTGGTACTGGTAATATTTTCATTTACTACACCATTTCTGCTAATCGAATTGTCTTGCGGATAGGAGTATACCAAACCATTAAAATTACTAGCATATTGCAATGCAATTTTAAGCATGTTGGCATTTTCAATAGGTTTTTTATAATCTTGAAAAGCACAAGCGCCAGCGTTTTTCATATCGAACATTTCTGCAAGATGCTCTCCTTTACTGTCTTTGGTTAAAGCGCCAATTGGTAATAAAGTTACTGCGTGATTTTGGGCTTTACTATTTACAAAAGCGATGTTAGAACTAGAGTCTAAAACAGGTTCTGTATTAGCATTCATAGCAACGGCTGTAAAACCAGAAAGTGCGGCTGCTTGTAAACCATTATTTATGGTTTCTCTATCTTCAAAACCTGGTTCGCCAAAACAAACACTACTATCAAACCAACCTTGTGAAATATGTAGGTTTTCTAGATTAATTTCTTTGTAATTACTGGTGTTTTTAATGTTATCAGCGATTTTGCTAATCACACCTTTTTCTATTAAAATATCCTGAATCGTATTATGAAACTCGCTTTTAGAGTCTATAATTGTAGCAGATTTTAGGAGTACGTTCATTTCAAATATTTTAAGAGAAGCATTTCAATAACTAAAAATAATAGTGCAAAAATAACAAACCATTTCCATAGCTCGTTAATTTTGGAGTCACTTTTTAAAGTATTAAATAATTGCGTTATCGATGCACTTGTAGTTATATTTTCTAGGTTGCTAATATCTTGATATACCAAATTACTTTCGGTTCTATCTAAGTTATAGCTTACGTTTTCTATACTTTCGGTTTTGTTATTTATGGAATAAATTCCAGCTTCGTTTGGTGTTTCGTTGGTAATTATAGAAACTTTATTATTGAAGTATTGCTGTTGCGGAATCGTATTCACTTGCTCTTTTACCAACGATAAAATAGCATCTTGTTGCAGCGTTACAGCAACATCATATTTATTTTCTTTTCCGATGGTATAATATAAATTCGGAATTTGTAAACTACGTTTCGCAATATTATACAACGTAGGAACAATTAAAGGGGAGTTTATAAAATTGGAATTTTTAGCGTTTAACGCGGAAGCAAATACAAATACATTTTTATGGTTTGCTAAAAAGGATTTGGCATCTTCAAATTGTAATACTTTGGAAGCGTTTTCCGTTTGGAAGGTATAATAGCTATTTACTTTCGGATATTGAAAATTAGCCACGCGCTTATCAAAAACATTGGTATATAAAGGATGCGAATAATTAATAGTTGTTATTTTCTTTTCGGAAGCCGTTTTTGTATTTAAAGCTAATCCCGATTGCACTAATAAATTATTGTAGGAGGAAAGCGTACTTTCTTCATTTGGGATTACAATTAAGAATCCGCCATTATCTGTAAAATCTGTAAGCGCAGTAGATAGCGCGTTTGGTATTTCCTTTAATTCGTTTAGAACAATAAGGTTTTGTTTTTCAAATACACTATAATTTAACTGATTCTGTTTTGTGCTGGTATAGTTAAATTCGCTTTCTGTAAAAATTCGTTTTAAGAAAGCATCGTTTCCATTATCAATGGTTAATACATTAATCTTTGAAGCTTTATTGATGTTAAAATATAAACTATTATCAAATTGAAGTTGCGTGTCTTCGATAGTAATTTCTCCTTTTATACTTTCATTTGCAGGAATAGTAAAACTAGTAATCGCTTCGCCTTGTAAAGCAACCGCTGTTTTTGCAATAAGCTTTCCATCGTTTAGCAAGGAAACCGGAAGGTTCTCTAAAGCAATTCCTGTGTTTTTTAATCGCACGCTGATATCGATATTCGTGGCAGTGGTTTTTGAAATGTAGACACTATCTACAGAAATATTATTTGTGTTTACCGGTTGTAAAGCAACGGCATGAATTTGTATTAGCGAATCTGCTTTAGGTTGGAAATTTTTCTCTTTTTCTTGAAAATCGGAAATAAAAACCAAGTTCTTTAAACTATTGGAATTCTTATTAAATAAGGTTTTACTTTTTAAAAGAACCGCATCAGAACTTAATTGATTTGGTGCATATTCCAACTGTAATAAATCGTTTTTAATTGCTTTTAAAGTCGTGTTTTTAAACGTTTGGTTGTTGGTTATAATAGATATGTTTTCATCTTCGGGAACTTCGGTAATAATATCTTGAACTGCTCTTTTAAGTAATTCTCCTTGCGCGCCTTTTGCTTGTAAACTAAAGCTGTTATCTAAATAAATAACGGTCTCGGCTTTGGTAGTTAAGCTATTGGTTTTAGAAGTGTACGGTTGTGCAAAGGCAATAATTGCAGCAGCTAATAGAAGTAACCTTGTAAGTAAGGTTAGCCATTTTTTTATAATCGCACTTTTACGGGTTTGTAAATTGACTTGTTTTAAAAAAGCAACGTTGGTGAATTTTTCAATTTGAAACTTACGAAGCTGAAATAAATGAACAATGATAGGAATAAGCAGTGCAAATAATGCGTAAAGAATTTCTGGGTGTTTAAACTGCATATTATTTTAGATTGGTCAAAGATAAAAAATGATTGTGAATTTAAAAGTTTTTTTCGTCACGAATACACGAATGTTTTTTTGCAAGTTTATTGTAAAGTGTTATAAAATTTATTGGTGGATTCGTGATAGTTTTTTTGTTTCAGCTAAAAGCTAAAAGCTAAAAGCTAAAAGCTAAAAGCTAAAAGCTAAAAGCTAAAAGCTAAAAGCTAAAAAACTAACAAAAGAAAAAATAATCGACCATTGGTTTCATTTTATGTGTATTAAAATAGCTGGTTATTTCTTGCTGTGCTTCTGCGTTTGCAACGGTTACAATGCATTGCGGATTCTCAATCTGTTTTAAATAATCAAAATTATGTAATTCTTGATGATATATATGTTTACCAATTTTCTTCTTATTATCACAAATCCAATAAAACGGAATTTCTTTTTCGATTAAAGCTTTGGCAATATTCTTTCCTTTCGTTCCTGCTCCCCAAATAGTTATTGGTCTTTTAGAATCATAATCCAACTCCAAAAAATAATGCAATTTAATATCTAGAAAATAATTTTGCGCATAATGTTCATGTGTTCTAGAAGTTCTGGTGCTATAATCTCGCCATTGATGTAATACTTGATTGCAAGGAATACATTTAAAATTATGTTTGTAAAAACGAAACGTTAAATCGTAATCTTCGGGATAACGGTTGGGGTTAAAAGCATCCGACGTAATAAAATCATCTCGATGTAGCATCCAACAAGGAGATGGGATTACGCATTCCTTATAAATTTCAGAATAATTACTTCCGGTTTTAGTTAAGTCATTCAGCCAGGTTTCATATCGTGCATACCCATTACTAATGCCTTCGACACTAAAATATTGTACCAAACCAACGGCAACGTGCTGTTTTCCGTTTTCGAGCAAACTAGTAAGTAGGATTTGCAATTTATCGGGATGCATAATATCATCACTATCCATTCTAGTAATATAGGTTCCGGTACTATTTTGAAAAGCAAGTTGTAAGGCATCTATAATTCCTACGCCATCATTTTTCAGTAATTTTATTCTAGGCTCTGTTTTTGCAAAATTGGAAACTAGGGTATAACTGGCGTCTGTAGAACCATCGTCTACAATAATAAGTTCCCAATTCGTATAGCTTTGTTCGATAATAGATTGTAAACAATCCGATAAAAAAACTTCAGTGTTTTTAAAAGGAGTAATAATACTTATAAGTGGGTCTTGCATCTAGCGAAAATAGTGTTTTAAGTTGAAAAATATTTAAAGTAATACGTTGCTTCTATTTAAAAGGGCTTATAGTTAGGTCGCTGATTTTTGGGTTTTAGATGTTATCTTTAAATACTTTGGAAGCTTCAACTACTTGTAACAAATCTTATTTTAACAAAAAGTTAAGGAATTAAATTGTAACACATTGTACTTTTGAGCGTCAATTAATCAAAATCAAACCAATTTCTCCTAAAAGAGAACATTAAACTATTAATTTATGAAAAAAGTATTAGCCGTTATTGGCTTAAGTACCTTATTAGTTGCTTGTGGAACTTCTACAAAAACGGGATCCAATGATTTAGCAACTAGTACAGCAATTGAAACTGCTTTAGATTTAACTAAAGTTGTTAATGATAAAGTTCCTGTAACTATTAATCCAGGTCGTTTTACAGTAGAAACAGTAACGTATAGATTACCTAGAGTAGTACAAGGAACGTACTCTGTTAGTGATTTTGGAAAATATGTAGACGATTTTAAAGCTTTTGATTACAAAGGAAATGAAATTGCTACTACTAAATTAGATGACAATTCTTGGACTATTACAAATGCAACAAACTTAGACAAGATTACCTATTATGTTAATGATACTTTTGATACAGAAAGCTCAGGAGGAATTGGAGGAGAAAATCCTTTTTCACCAGCAGGAACTAATATTGAATCTACAAACTACGTTTTAAACTTACACGGTTTTGTTGGTTATTTTGATTCTTTAAAAAATGCACAGTATAAATTAGATGTAACTGCACCAGCAAACTTTAAACGTTCTTCTGCAATTCAAGAAGTAGGAACAGCAACTAATAAAGATGGAAGCGCTACAACTACAAGTTATTTTGCACCTCGTTATTTTGATATTACAGATAACCCAATGTTTTATGGTAATCTAGATGTTGAAGAATTTCAAGTAGGTGATATTAAAGTAGTATTAAGTGTATATTCTCCAAACAAAGTACATACAGCGGCTTCTCTTAAAGAAACGATGTTTAAAATGATGCAAGCGCAAAAAGCATATTTAGGAGATGTAAATGCAACGCCTCGTTATGATATCTTTCTTTATTTAAGTGAAGGTAAAGAAGATTCTCCTAAAGGATTTGGAGCTTTAGAGCATCATACTTCTACGGTTGTAGTAATGCCAGAAAGTTCTCCTGCAGAAGGTTTAGCAAAAAGTATGACAGATGTTGTTGCACATGAGTTTTTTCATATTGTAACCCCTTTAAGTGTGCACAGTGATGATGTACATTACTTCGATTATGACCAACCAACATTCTCTAAACATTTATGGATGTATGAAGGTGTAACCGAATATTTTGCACAACACTTTCAAGTATATGAAGGTTTAATGACTGAAGACGAATTTTATACTACCATGTTAAGCAAAATTAAAACTGCTGCTAACATGAACGATACCATGAGTTTTACTAAAATGAGTGAAAACGTATTAGACGAACCTTATGCACCACAATATTACAACGTGTACATGAAAGGCGCTTTAATTGGTATGTGTATTGATATTTTAATGCGTGAAGAAAGTAACGGAAACAGAAGTATGCTTTCTTTAATGAAAGAACTTTCTGCTAAATACGGAAAGAACAAACCTTTTAATGATGATACCATTATTGAAGAAATTACAGCAATGACCTATCCGTCAGTTGGTGCATTTTTAACAACACATGTAGAAGGTACAACGCCAATTGATTACAATGCCTTTTTTGCTAAAGCTGGTTTAGAGTTTCAAGAAAGCAAAGTGAAAACAAACTACATTCAAAATGATGGTGAATTTATTTTTGCACCAAACAGAGAAACACAAACTATTGCTTTTTCACCCGCAGTTGTAAATAATAGCTTCTGGAATGACAATGGTGTACAAGCTGGTGATATTGTGAAATCTGTAGATGGCGTTGCATTAACTATGGCTTCTGCGCAACAAATTATTGGTGGTATGTATGCATGGCAACCAGGAAAAGAAATTCACGTTGTTTTAGAAAGAGATGGTAAAGAAGTGGTTATTAAAACGGCACTTACCGAGTCTTTTACAACAGGAAAGAAATTACAACCAAAAGCAGATGCTACAGCAGCACAAAATGCGTTACGTAGTGCTTGGTTAAAAGGATAAGAATTAGTAATTAAAAGTTATTAAAACGCCTGATAAAATAGTTTATCAGGCGTTTTTTTTATTTTGCAATAGTAAAAGTGAATGTGCTTCCTTTTTCAGGCTTAGATTCTAGTTGAATAGATCCACCAAGTTTTTCTACAAGTGTTTTAACAGTGTATAAGCCAATTCCTGTACCTTTTTTTCCACGTATATCTTTGGTTTCTGCGGTACTAAAAAGATTAAAGATATCTTTCTGTTTTTCTGTTTCAATGCCGTTACCATTATCTGTTACACTAAAAATATACTCTTTTTCTGTGTTAGAAAAATGTAACGAAATTAAAGGTTCTGGTTTGTTATTATATTTAAATGCATTATCCACCAAATTAAGAAGTATTTGCGTTATTGCAGCTACATTTTGATGGTGCATATAGCCCTCTTTAGAATACTTAAAATTAGTATCCTTAAGCATTAAAATAGTTTTAATTTTTTCAAAAAGTTTTGGAACAGATACATCTTCAAACTCCTTATTTACTAGTTCGTCTGCTTTGTAATGCATTAAAATACCATCAATATAGTCTCTTAATGTTTCGGCAGATTCTTCAATATAATCTATGTATTGCTTAGAGTCTTCGGATAAGGTATCTATGTTTTCTTCTTTTAATAATTCGGTTAAAGAGCTAATATTTGCTAAAGGCGATTTTAAATCGTGAGAAACATGACTTGCAAAACTTTTTAAATGATTGTTTCTATTAGCTAGTTCCTCTTGCAGACTTTGTAATTGGTCGTTCTTTTTTCTTAATTCAAATAAACGCATTACTTGTTTTCCTAAAGAGACTAATGCGCTAATTTGGGCTTTCGTTAATTCTCTTGGTTCATGATCATAAACACATAAGGTACCTAAAGCTAAGCCGTCTGGATTTCTTAAAGGTACTCCAGCATAAAAAATAGCTTTAAAACCTTCTATTAATGGGTTGCCCTTAAAACGTTCATCTTTTCTAGAGTCTTCCACAATAAAAATGTCCTCTTCGTGTAAAATGGCATGTCCGCAAAAAGAAATCGATCTTGGTGATTCAGATATATTTAAGCCGTGATGTGATTTTAAAAAATTTCTATCGGTATCTAATAAAGTAATTAAGGAAATAGGTACATTACATATAGCTGCTACAAGTTCGGTAATATTATCGAAATCACTTTCTGGTAAAGTATCTAGTAATCTAGATTCTTTCACACATTTTATGCGTTCGATTTCATTGTCAGGTAGTTTGGGCTCAATCATTTAATTATTGGTTTTAAAAAATAAACAGGGAGTTTTATGATTTATATAAACCTAGTATGGTAAAAATATCTTTTTTTTTTTTATTTCTATTATTCTAATCCTTTTTTTAAGAATAGATTAAGTAAATGTTTAAAATGAATAGAAAAAATACTATATTTATTAGGCTATTAATCCATTGTCTAACATTATGAAAAATATTTTTTTGTTATTAATACTTGTTCTTTTTACAACAGGAAGTCTTTTTTCTCAAGATAAAAAGGAAATTGTAGATGCTAATTTTTGTGTTTCGGTAAACGGAAAAGTTTTTAAACATCAGAATGGAGAAATCGTTCTGTTAGAGAAAATAATAAAATTAAATAACGGAACTATGGTATATCCCAATGGCGGATATAGACTAAAAAATGAAGATAAATTCTATTTAAAAGAAGGGGAATGTATTGGTTTTAGCGGAAAAGTTTATGAAAGCCAAGAAAAGTTAAATGTGGTTTTATATAAAAAATTCCATAGACGTAATCAATAGTTTAAAACCCTTCAAAAACACCAAGTCCGAATAGGGCAAAATCATATTTCACAGGATCTTTAGCATCTAGTTTACGCAAAGCCGTATCTAACTCCAGTAGAGCTTTTCCATCGTTTTGTTTGCGCGTAAGTATGCCTAGTTTTCTAGCTACGTTTCCAGAATGCACATCTAAAGGGCAAGATAACTGACTAGGAGCGAGGCTTTGCCAAATGCCAAAATCTACTCCCGCATTATCGTTTCTTACCATCCAACGTAAAAACATATTAATACGCTTCGCCGCAGAATTTTTAAGCGGATCACTTACATGCTTTTGGGTTCTTTGTACATGTTCTATTTCAAAAAAAGTTTGCTTAAAATGATGAATCGCCTTTTGTAACGAGCCCTTTTCTAAATGATTAGCAAATACGGCTTCTAAACCTGCATGCTCTAAATAAATATGCTGTAAAGCCTTTATAAATGTTATAAAATCTAAACCGTTAAACGTTCTATGGACAAAAGTTTCTAAAGCTTCTAAATCGCTTTCTTGATGGTTTAGAATAAAATCATGCGGTGCATGATCTAGCATTTGCATCATGCGTTTGGCATTATTAATAATGCTTTTTCTATTTCCCCAGGCAATGGTAGCCGTTAAAAATCCTGAAATTTCTATGTCTTCTTTTTTAGAAAAGGTATGCGGAATTTGAATAGGATCGCTGTCAATAAATTTCACGTTATTGTATGCTACAACTTTAGCATCTAGAAATTCTTTGAGCTCTTTTTGGTTTAGTTTTTTCACAAGAGCAAAGATACTTATTCTATAGTTATAGTATTTGTTGTCGCTTCTAGCATTCTTCCGTTTTCTTCTATGGTAATTGTAACGTTGAATCTAAGCGAAGTACCTTCTGCAATGAACTCATTTAAAACAATCTCATTTCTACCATAATAATAGTCACTTTCTCTATTTAAAACTTGAATAACGTTTTCTACAGCTTCGTAATCTAGCGTTTCCGGGTTTATATAGGATAGTTTGCTGTTTAGCGAATTTCCGGCAGGAATACCTAGTATATCTACGTTTGCAGTAATTGTGATTTCGGAAACATGCTCTTTTAAAGTATAATCTTCATCGCAAGTAGTAGCATAAGCCATATTAGAGAACTTTTTTAATTCTTTAAAGTTGGAAGCAACTATGTTTTCGAATATAGGTTCTAAAATTAAAACTAAATCCTGAGAAGTAGCTGTAGTAGGATCTTCATCTCCATCTGCCTTATCTTCAGCAGTAAAAGATAAGGAATCAAAATAGCTGTTATAATCTTCAGAGCAACAAGAAAATAGTACGGCTTGAAAAAGGGCAAAAAAGACAAAAGATTGAATAGTTTTCTTAATCATGGTAGTTTTTTTTATAGATGCAGATTTTAGGATTTGGTTGCGTGTAAACGGGAATGAATTTTGTTTTTATTTTAATTCCTTTCCATAAAAACCATCCTTTAAATCTTCACTACGCTGTTGCGGAATTACCTTAAAGTGCGTCTTAAAAAAGTCGAATTGTTCTTGGTTTAAAGCAGGTAAAGGTATGTCTCCTGTTCCCCAAAAGAAGTCGACATTGTTTGGTGTATGAATACTTATGTTTTCTAATTGTATGGTTTGGTAATCTTCTGAATATTTAGAGTTTTTATACGGAGTTATAAGGTATTCCGAAGAAAAAGTACTAGAAACGGCAAGCTGTTTATTGTTCGTGATTTGCTGATTATTTATCTTAAAAAATAAAGGTATGGCAGCAAGTATAATAGACAAAACTATAACAACCTGAATACTTTTTTTATGAACTAATAACTTGGAAGCTATCCATAAACTAAAACACAATATAAACGGAAAGAAGAAACGGTATTGTGGTGACGTTAGCAATAGAAAAACCATTGTGATTACGGAAACAACGTAAATAATAAAAAAAGCTTTTTTGTTTTTTGATTTTCCAATAATAAATGGAATTACAGCCAAAAGTACTATGATTAATTTATTGAATACTCCATGTAAACTAGGCGCTAGCAACCAACTTTTTAGTTTTGTGAAATAGGACGCGTTTTCAAAAGCTTCCGCAGTTAAATGATATGCATACGGTTTGGTGTAATTGGCAAAATAGGTTTCTATACTTTCCGGTAAACTCCAAGACGTTTTTAAACTTTCTATTCCTTGTAAAGGGAATACTAAATTACCTGTAACTATTACATTTTTAATAGCAAAAAGGAGCAATGTTAGACTTCCAAATAAAACAATAATAGAGGTGGTGCTTCTTGTGAATATAAAATAACGTTTATATAATACTAGAGCAAAAATGCAAAATGGTAATGCGGTTAGTTTTATGAAAGCCATGAAAAAGGAAAGCAATACGACTGTGAAAAAAGCCTGTTTTGTATAACTAGAATAGCATAATATAAACTGATGTAAAAGGATAAAACTTAACACATAAATAGCAATATCTGGAGAAGGAGCAGATATAAATTGAAAGAAAAATACATTTGCTATGGGAAATAAACCAAAGATGAGATTCTCTTTTGAAGTATTTTTTTTTGAGATATAATCATGCAGTCTAAAAATAGCATATACATTACCAAGGACTAATGCTAAAGCGCTTAAATCATTAAATCTGTTGTACATAAATCTAAAATTAAAAGCACTTTGTACAATGTGCCAACCAGAAGTTTGTCCTAAGAAAACATGCAAGTTTACCAAGCCATTTACAAAACCGAACTCATTAAGCCATTTAATGGTTTGTATGTAATATGATTCGTTATCAATAACAAATGGAGGAGAAGCGCTTTGTGCTAAAATAAGAACGCTTATAAGTCCTAAAACGATTTTAAAAAAGGTAGAAAGTTCGAGTAATTTTGCTTTTAATTGGCAGTAAAAAGTAACTATTTCTTTGCGGTTTAGAAATGCTAAAGAACTTGTGATTAATAGTAAAAAAGTATGAAAGTAACCATTAATAGCAAACGGAATAGCCCAAATACTAGCAAGTAATGTAACGCCGAAAAATCCAAAAAAGATAGTTATTATAGTATCCTGTTTTTGGGATTGTAAGACACGGTTTATGCTTACTCCAATAATGCTGCTTATTGTAAGAATATAAAGCCAAGAAAGGAGGATTAGTAGCATACTATTTATATAAATTCAAATTCCAAAAAAACACTAAATTCCAAAAAGAAAAAGATACTTCGACAAGCTCCGTATGACATTACAATTTATTTCGACTGCGCTCAATATGACAATTTGTTTCGATTTTATAAAATTAACTTTCTTTGAGAACGCTGTGTTAGACTTTTGAATTTCAAAATAAAGAGATACTTCGACAAGCTCCGTATGACATTAGGTTTCATTTATAACACGGAACACTAATCACTACCAACTATTTTCCCATCTACCATAGTCAGTTTTCGGTCTGCCATATCTGCTAATTCTTCGTTATGTGTAACAATTACAAAGGTTTGTCCGAATTCATCACGTAGCTTAAAAAAGAGATTATGCAAGTTTTCGGCAGAAGCGCTATCTAGGTTTCCAGAAGGTTCATCTGCAAAAATTAAATCCGGATTATTAACTAACGCTCTAGCAACTGCAACACGTTGTTGTTCGCCACCAGAAAGTTCGTTTGGTTTGTGTTTGTATCGATGGGATAAGCCTAAAAAATCTAAAAGTTCTTTCGCTCGTTTTTCTGCTTCCGTAGGCTTTGTTCCTTTTATAAAAGCAGGAATACAAACGTTTTCTAATGCTGTAAATTCTGGTAATAATTGATGAAACTGAAAGATGAAACCAATGTTATGGTTTCTAAATTTCGCCAAGGCTTTATCGTTTAACGAAGTAATATCTGTACCCTTGATTTTAAAGGTAGTTTCTTCTTTTTTGGAAGCTTTATCCAAGGTTCCTAGAATTTGTAAAAGTGTTGTTTTTCCTGCTCCGGAAGCACCAACAATAGATACAATTTCTCCTTTTTTAATATGAAGATTTACACCTTTTAATACGTGTAAATCTTCGTAATATTTATGAATGTTTTTGGCTTGAATCATTATTTTTTTATCAAGCTATGAAAGTACTACTTTATGCTTAATCCAGCAACTTTAAATGTTTTTAGCTTTCGATTTAAAGATGTTTTTTACGTTGTTATAATCTATGTAGTAAACAACTCTTAGTGAGAAAACATGATTTATATCTTCTTTAAACAAATCGTTTAAACTCGTAAAATAATCATCTTTAGAAGCATTGGTATCGTTATACAATCTATTTCTATATAATGCAGTTAATTGACTTCCAGGTGCAAATTGCCAAGAGTAAGATAAATCTAGATTCCAAGCATCAAAATTTACATCGGGATCATCGACATCTATTTTTGTATAACCGTCGTCTTGATTTAAGCGACCGTTTTCTTGTAGAGCATATAAATCATCTTCATAGGTTACCGTACTCCAATAATTTCTAAAAGTTAGATTTAGCGCGTGAAAGGAGTTAAAATTATAACTTGCAGAAATACTATTAATTATTGTTTCTTGATCACGTTGCCCGTAAATAATGTCGTCATTATCCAGCGTTTCTACATAACCACGTTCTTTTTTTTCCATATCATAATTAAAAGAATACTGCATGATAAATTTATCGCCAAGTTTTAAACGAGGTTCTATACTATAGAAATAGCTGGTATAATCTCTTCCGTTTTCAAAAAGAGTTTCATAACCTAAACTAGCATCTAAGGCGAATGTTTTGTTGTAGTTTGATGAAATCCAACCATTCATATTTAACCAATCTTCTGAAATAAAGTATCGGTTTTCTGCTCTAGGTCCAAAATAATCATATTGTTTTCCTGGTTGTATGGCAACATAAGCACCAAAGTCCATCAGACTCTTTTTTAAGTTTCCGTTAAAGTTTACATTAAAGTTTTTACCGGTATATGTATGTGGTTTAAAAAGGTAACTAACATTGGCATTTACATATAGATAAAAATTGTTTAATATTTTAGTAGGTTCAAAAATTCTATAACTTCCGTTAGCATAAAAATTACTATAGTTATTTCTAAATAATATTCCCATATCATTAATATCGTATTTTTTGTCTACAGCTTCATGTTCAAAAGAAAAACGATATTTTCCACTATTTTTTCCAAAACCGATTCTGCTACTATAACCAACTTGATTGTTTGCATCGGGAAGGTTGATGTCACTTCTTTTAGCTTGTGCAATAAAACCGTAGGTATTACTTTTATTTACAAGATCTAAAAGTAAACCAGTTACGTTGGCATCTCTAGCATGCCCATTTCTAGTAACATTGGTATTAATTAAACTTACCGATGAGTTTTTATTAAACTGTTGATCTACCACAAGAATATTGTAGTTTGCTAAAGGTTCTACCACTTCTTCACGTGTGTTATTAGTTACATTATCTTTTATTTGTGCTTTTGTTTTTTCGGTAATGGCATTAAAAACACCAATACCTAATCCTTTTTTTGTTCGACCAGAAACTTTAATCGCATTAAGCATGTTTACTTTTTCAGGATAGTCTACAAAGTCTTCATCATCACTTAATGTTACTTCGCCAACAGGAGCGCTTCCAATTCTTCTAGAGTAGAATAAATTTCCTTTAGAAAATAAATCGACACCTTCGGTAAAAAATTGTCTTTGTTCAGAAAACTGCTGTTCAAACGGACCTAAATTTAATTGCACGTCGTCAAAACCAGCTTGGCTAAAATCTGGAATTAGTGTGGCATCTAAGGTGAAGTTCTCACTAATTCCGTATTTAACATCCATACCAACGCCATAATCTGGACTTTCACTAGAATTATAAGTGGTAGAAGCAAAAGGATAGAAACTTAATCGAGTAGGAGGTTCGATATTTTCAATTCCATTAATTTCTCCATGATATAAACCAATATTTCCTTTGGTAACATCTATTGGATTCCATGTGTATTGCGAGTTATCTGTTCTAAATCTTCTGTGAAATTGTAATCCCCAAGTTTGTACTTTTTCATTAGAAAAACGCAAAGTAGAATATGGAATTTTGACTTCAACAATCCAACCATCATCTACAATTTGAGTAGCACTTTCCCAAACGGCATTCCATCCAAAATCTTCGCCAATAGTCGGATTTGCAATAGCATCGGCTTGATGTCCTGTAGGGAAAATAAAGAACTCCACATCATTTTGTGCATCGTTATTCGGATTTAATACAATGCCGAAGAAATCGGAAACTCCGAAATTATCACGTTGTGAAAATTGTTTAATTATATCTTCAGGAACGTCATGTAAATATGCAGCAAAAAAAATAGCATTGTCATTATAAGTTACCTTAACTTCTGTTTTTTGATGCGGCTTTTCTGTAGCTCCTACGTCTGGTCTGAATTGAATAAAATTACCAGCAACTTCTGCGCCTTGCCATGCAACATCGTCTAGAATAGCATCGATTTTTGGGGCTTGGTTTGCTCTTTTAATGTTTAAGGACTTTTTTTCTTGTGCCTGCAAAGTAATAGCTGTAAAAAATGCAAGTAAGAGAAGGATTAGATGTCTCATTTGGTTTTGTGTTTAGTTTTTGATTGATGTTTTAAAGACATATAAAAAAAAGAAATGTTACAGTAAACTTAAAAAATCTAAAATACGTTATATTATAAGGACTATAAAAAAAAGTTTACAAACGGGACTAACAGAAGTACTAACGTCCTTTTATTTGTTTTTATCGTTTACTTTTTTTCCTTATTTTTATACCACTAATATATAGAAGATGCCATACAGACAATTTGAAGAATATAATATGGAAGTTACCGAAGGTATTAAAAATCAATATAAAAATATCCTTGAAGATTTAGGGGAAGACACCAACCGTGATGGTTAGGTGAAAACACCAGAACGTGCAGCAAAAGCAATGCAGTTTTTAACGCAAGGTTATGATCAAAATCCCGAGGAGATTCTTAAAAGCGCTATGTTTAAAGAAGATTATAAGGATATGGTAATTGTAAAAGATATCGAGTTGTATTCTTTATGCGAACATCATTTACTTCCTTTCTTCGGAAAAGCACACATTGCATATATACCTAACGGACAAATTGTAGGATTAAGTAAATTACCAAGAATTGTAGATGTTTTTGCAAGACGATTGCAAGTACAAGAGCGTTTAACACATCAAATATTAGATTGTATTAACGATACTTTAAAACCACAAGGAGTTGCTGTTGTTATTGAAGCTTCTCACATGTGTATGATGATGCGTGGTGTACAAAAACAGAATTCGGTAACCACAACTTCTGGGTTTAGAGGCCAATTTGAAAAAATTGAAACCAGAAACGAATTTTTAAAATTAATTAGCACAAAGCTTTCCTAACGTAGGTTACATGTAACATATAGTATAAAAGTCATACTAATTAAGTGTCGGTTAAACTTGGCACTTTTTTTGTTTACTATATAAGTACTATGAATTTACAAATTAAAAAGAAATACAAATTATTAGCCCTAAGCATCTTGTTAGATGTAATAGGATTAATCCCATTTATCGATCTTGTTTGGGCACCACTTTCGGGATACATTATGACAAGATTGTATAAAGGAGAAATTGGGAAAATAGCAGGTGTTATTACCTTTATTGAAGAAGCTATACCTGGATTAGATTTTATTCCAACATTTACCATCATGTGGTTTTATACCAACGTGATTAAAAAGACAAAGCCAGAAGATACTATTATAGAGGTAGACGCGGAATAGGTTTATCAACGCTTCTTATTTTCTTTATTATTTCTTAAATAGATTCTGAAACTAGTTCAGAATGACAGCTGTTAATTGTTTTGTCATGCTGAACTTGTTTCAGGATCTTAAGAAAATTATTCTATGCTATTTAAAGCGTGTAACTTACCGAAAAGCTAAAATTTCTTCCAATATCATAAATACCATCTGGTTTTAATCTAGATAGATGATTTACATATTTTTTATTGGTTAGATTCGTTCCTGTAATTTGAAACTGTAGCGTGTTTTTAAATACGTTAATTTCGCCACCAAATCCCGCGCTTAATAGGCTATAACCGCCTGTTTCTGTTTCAAATACACTCGTTTTGTTTTGCGCTAAAGCCGTACTTAAAGTAATAAAAGCATTTCCTTTTTCTAAGTGCTTTAAATCGTACTCCACACGTAAGGTGTTTTTTATTTTATTTGCAGGAATTAATGGCAAATATGCACCGCCATTTTGTTTTCCCGTAACGGTTTCAAAACTACTTTCTATATGTAACCAATCTAAAGGATGCGGGTGTATGTGTAAACCGAATTCTCCACCATAAAGAGCAGCATCTTCTTGAAGATATAAATAAACAGGATCTTCATTAATACTTTCTCCATTTGGAGATAAATAAATGTAGTCATTTACTACGTTATAAAATCCGTTAGCAAAAACCTCTAAATGATCTGTTTTATATTCTAAAGCTAAATCTGTTTGAAAATTTTGTTCGTTATTCAGGTTTTCGTTTCCAATTTCAAAACGGTTAGTACCTTCATGAGATCCATAAGAAGTAAGTTCTGCAAGGTTTGGTGCTCTAAATCCGGAAGCTACATTTAATCTTGCTACTACATTCTTTGTAAGATTGGTTTTAAATCCTAAAGCACCATTAAAGCTAGTAAAGTTCTTGTCTATAGTGTTTTCAACAACAATATTTCTAGTATCAAAGCGGGCACCTAATTGTACATCTACTTTTTCAAAATGAATATGAGAGGTTGCTAAAACACCAAAATCATTTGTTGTTGCATCCGGAATTAGCTGCTCTTCGCCATAATTCGTATTGGTTTGATTCATTCCTTGAACACCAACTATAGTTTCAAACTTACCCATTTTTGGCATATGATATTTTACATCATAATTAAAGGTTTTAAGCTTCATGTGTAACGCAGGATGTAATATTTCATCGTGTTCCTCATCCTCATGATCGTCGTGGTCTTCTTCATGATCATCATGATCTTCTTCATGTTCGTCGTGATCCTCTTCATCGTGATCATGTTCTTCTTCAAACTCTTTTCTGTCATTGTATGTAAACCCCAGGTTTACATCTAAACTAGAATCTTTAAAAAACACTACAGATTTAGAACTAAAAATATGATTTGTAATGTCTTGATACGGTAATAACGGATAGTTATTTAAGCTTTGAACTCCTATTTCTTCCGGAATACCAAGCTTCGAAGCATTCATATTATAACGTAATTCGGTTTTAAAATGTACACCTTGATAACCTAAAGCTGCTTTTAAATCTTTTTCGTTAAAACGTGTATTGGTAACTCTGTAATCTTCCGTTTTATAATCTGCATGTTCTGCAAAGCTTCCTCGAATTAAAAACTTAAACTGTTCTCCAGAACTTTTATAGCCAAGATTAGTACTTAATCCTTCGGTATTTGTAAAATATTGTAAATTCAAATCGGTTTCGCTTTCATTTTCTTGTGCAAAACGTTCCGGATTTAAATATAAAACACCACCAAGTGCATCACTACCATATAGTAGGGAAGCAGGGCCTTTTATAACTTCTACACTTTCTATTCCTGCATCATTAACACCAAGACCATGTTCACTACCAAATTGCTGATTTTCTAGTCTTATGCCTTGTGTATACACCAAAACACGATTAGAGCTTAAACCACGAATTACGGGTTTAGAAATGCCAATTCCTGTAGAAATACCTTCTACACCAGGAATATTAGTAATTCCTTGCGCTAGATTAATGGCTCCTTTTTTCTTTAAATCGGAAATTTTACGTTGTTCTACTTTCATCACGTTTTCACTTTGTAATTTGTGAAAAGGAGTAGAGACGATAACTTCTTCCATTTCTATAGCGGAAGATTGCAAACGAATCTCTAAATTTTCTTGTAACGGAAGTTTAATGGTTTGTGAGAAGGTTTCAAATCCAACATACGAAACTAAAATTTTATAATTTCCGGTTGGTAAGTTGTTTAAACTAAAAACACCATCGGCATTGGTGGTGGTTCCTTTTTCTAATTGCGGAAAATAAATGTTAGCAAAGGCAATTGCTTCCTTCGTTTCACTATTTAAAATGGTACCATTAATACTGTTTTGTGCATATATATTTGTTACTATTAAAAGCAACAATACGTTGATAAATTGTTTCATTTACTAATTAATTTAATGTGAGTTTTACTGAAATAATTTCAGCTCTAAAACCAATGTAGATCAAAAAAAAGGATTGTATGTACACCTATATTTTCTCTGCGTTTTTATAAAAACATACAGAAAATAGAAAGGTATTTCATCGATTATTTAAAATAGTACTTGGTGTAACGGCATTAAGCTAATTGTGGCGGACCACGTAACGCAAAGGATAAGCGTTGGTATTCGGAAATAAATTGATATTGTGAAGTATAAACTTTATGGTTATTTTCTACAGAAATTAAATGTTGCGCTGGCTTTTGAAAAACAAAAGGATTGTTTACTTTGAATTTGTAAAACTCACATTCTAGATCTAACGTGTGCAAGTGTGTCTGACTTAAATTATCAGTACAAATATCGTGTTTATGGTTTTCAAAAACATGACCAAGCTTAACAATACTAGGTGTCAGTATGGTAACTATAAGGAGTATAGTTACAAATTTAAAGACGCTATGTTCTTGCTTGGTTTTCATTTTTTATAAAAATCGACCTAAGCCGAATCGTCTAATCATCTTTTTTTCAAATTCCCAAAAGAATTTATGTTGACCAAATAGCCAACCAAAAAATACTAATAATATTTGATAGAATATTAACCCAATGATAATAAAAAGTATCCAATAAACAAATATGTTTAAGTTTTCTTTAGTAATTCCAATCCATTTCATGAGCGGTCTTCCAACAAATAAAGAAGAAGAACCTGTTAGTGCAAATACAATGAATATAGCAATCATTTCCCAGCGATAGGTTACTTTCCATCGTTTCTCTACTTTGGTAAAAAGAAACAGAAAAAAACGTATTAGTGCATAAGCGATAAGGATAGTTAAGACTATTTGAATACTAAAATGAAGCTCGTTCGCAAGCCTAATAGAAAGCCTGTAAGCAGAATAAAAGGTAACTAATACACCAAGTATAGGAAATAGTAATTGCCAATTTTTTTGAATTTCCCAACGTTGTTTTAATTTTTCCATGCATCTAATTTCGATGCAAAAATACAGAACGCAGTTTAATTTCTAGGAATAAAACCTGCTAATTTTTGTTTATATTTTAATTGAAAATAAATAAAATAGTTATAAAGTTTATAATTCACATCGTAGCCATAATCTACACCATATTCGTAGTTTATTTGCATTTCGTAAAGGTTAGGATCATATTGACTAGGGTTAAGAACCCGAGTATTCCATGCATTTACAAAAAGATTGTTTTTGTTTTCTAAATAATCTTGAGAATAGAAGCCTTTTGGTTTTGCTCTAGTGGCAAACCAAGAACTAAAACCGGTTTCAATGATTACTATTTCGTATTCTAGCGCTTCGTTACTAATAGTTATGGTGTCATTTTCTATACTAGGTTTTGTTTCTTCAACTACTTTATTGTTTTTCGTTGAATTACAAGCTACTAATAATGCACATATAAATATTGCGTAAAGAAAGGATTTCATTTTAAAATGTGTTTGCTATTAAAAATACAAAAAATGCCAAACAAACGTTTGGCATTTAAGTTAAAATATGTAGAAGTTTAATTATTTACCTCCAAAAAGTCCACCAAGTAAACCACCAAGTCCACCTTTTCCTTTTGTTGCTTGACCAAGTACCATTCCAGCTACATCATCAATTACGCTACCATCACCATCTGCATCTAATATTTTTTCAAGGAAGCTTTGCTCTTCTTTAGCATCACTACCACCAAGTAAACCACCAAGTAATCCACTTAAGTCGTTAGACGAACTTACATTGTTTTGACTTGCTTGTTTTCCTAAAACACCCATTAATATTGGAGCAGCTACTTTTAATATGTTCGCTACAGAACCAGCATCTAAACCAGATTTTTCACCAATAATTTTTTCAACGCCTTGTTTTTTGTTTCCTAGAACGTGACCTAGAATTTTATCTCCATCATTTAGTACTTCATCATTAACTCCACCACCAAATAAACCACCAAGGTTGTCTAATATACTTCCATTATGTTTTCCGCTTAAAGCTCCCATTAAGCCTTCAGCACCTTGAGGTGTAGAAGCATTTCGCTCCATTGCCTTCATTAAAACAGGTAAAGCCATTGTTAATACGCTACTTGTTTTGTTTTGATCTGTTCCTGTAGAGCCTGATACACCACTAATGATAGTTTTACCAAGGTCACTGTTTAATAAGTCTAGAATTCCTGACATTTTTATTTTTTGTTTTAATTAATACTTCATCACTATATCCAAAGATATACTACTAAATTACATAAAAAAAGCCTTAACGTTTTTGTTAAGACTTTTTTTCTAAAATATTTCGAAAAACATCGACGATGTGTTGTTTTTAACTGTCTAAAAGCAGGTTTTTGATTTGTTCTGCCAATTCTGTACCAATTCTATCTTGTGCTTCATTTGTTGCAGCACCAATATGAGGTGTTAAAGAAACTCTTCCGTTCATTAAAACAGGAATAGCAGGAGTAGGTTCATTTTCAAAAGTATCTAATCCAGCAAAAGCAACTTTTCCAGATTCTAAAGCATCCACTAAAGCAACTTCATCAATAACGCCACCTCTTGCAGCATTAACAATACCAACACCATCTTTCATTAGTTTAAATTGTTCTTTTCCTATAACATATCCGTCTTGTGCTGGAACGTGTAAAGAAATGAAATCTGCTTGTTTTAAAACTTCTTCCATAGCTTGTGTAGCAATGTTGAATTTAACCGATTGTCCGTCAAAGAAATCCACACTTACCTCTGCAGCATCAATAAATTTATCTGCAGCAATAACTTTCATACCAACACCCAAAGCTATTTTAGCTACTTCACGACCAATACGACCAAAACCAATAATACCTATTGTTTTTCCACGTAACTCAATTCCTTTTGCATAATTTTTCTTTAATGCTTTAAATTTAGAATCTCCATCTAATGGCATGTTTCTGTTCGAGTCATGTAAAAAACGAACTCCACCATAAAGGTGAGCGAATACTAATTCGGCAACAGATTGTGAAGATGCAGCAGGCGTATTAATTACGTGTAATCCTTTGCTTTTTGCATATTCTACATCGATATTATCCATACCAACACCGCCACGACCAATGATTTTTAAGCTCGGACAAGCATCAATTAAATCTTGGCGTACTGTTGTTGCACTTCTAACTAATAGGGTGCTAATTGTATTTGTGTTTATGTAGTTTATTAGTTGTTCTTGCGCTACAGTTGTAGTTAAAACTTCAAAACCTGCTTCTTCAAGTGCTTTTATACCACTTTGAGAAATTCCGTCATTTGCTAATACTTTCATTTTTTATGTATTATGTTGAAAGTTGAAAGTTAAATGTTGTTTGAACGATTTATACTTCCACTTTATATTAAAATTTATTTTATGCTTTTGTTTCTAATTCACTCATTACTTCTACTAGTGCTTTAACACTATCTAAAGGTAATGCGTTATACATAGATGCTCTATAGCCACCAACACTTCTATGTCCGTTTAAACCACTAATACCAGCTTCTTTAAGCATAGTTTCAAAAGTTTCTTTTAAATCTTCGTTGGAAAGGGTAAAGGTTGCATTCATATTAGAACGATCTTCTTTATTCGCATATCCCTTAAATAAAGGATTTAAGTCTATTTCAGAATACATAACACGAGCTTTCATTTCGTTAATTTCTTCAATAGCTTTAAGACCACCAAGATTTTTTAACCATTCTAGGGTTAACATAGATGTATAAACTGCAAAAACAGGAGGTGTATTAAACATGCTGCTTTTACTGATATGTACTTTATAATCCATCATGGAAGGAATTTTACGAGATACTTTTCCTAAAACATCTTCTTTCACGATAACTAAAGTCGTTCCAGCTGGTCCCATATTTTTTTGAGCTCCTGCATATATTAAATCGAATTTAGTAAAGTCTAAAGTTCTTGAAAATATATCACTACTCATATCACAAACAAGAGGAATAGGAGCATTTGGAAAGGATTTCATTTGTGTACCAAAGATGGTGTTATTGGATGTAATATGAAAGTAATCATGATCACTAGGAATATCATATCCTTTAGGAATATAATTATAACCAGCATCTTTAGAAGAGGCTACTTCTAAAATATCATCGTATATTTTTGCTTCTTTTACTGCTTTATCACTCCAAGTTCCTGTATTTAAATACGCTGCTCTTTTTTCTAAAAGATTTAGTGCAACCATTAAAAACTGTGTACTTGCTCCACCTTGCAAAAACAAAGCTTTGTAGCCTTTGCCTTCTAAACCAAGAAGTTCTAAAGCCAAGGATCTTGCTTTTTCCATAACATCTACAAAAGATTTACTTCTGTGTGATATTTCTAATAGGGATAAGCCATCATTGTTGAAATCCATTACAGCTTCTGAAGCTTTTAATAATACTTCTTGAGGAAGAATACTAGGTCCTGCGCTAAAATTATGTTTTTTCATTGAAAAATTTATTTTTCATTTCCGAAAACCGGAAATTTTTATATTTAAACAGTTACAAAGGTGCTAATTTTTGAAGGGAATTATGTTATTAAAATGATAATTATTCTCTAAATTTTTAACAAAAATGCAATTGTGTCTTCCCCATCTGCATAATCGGAAAGTTCTGGTTGTTGGGTTTTACCAAATACTATTTCGTTTTCGTTAAAACCATTAGATACAATGCATTGAATATTGTTTATGTTAGTATCTATATAGGTTTTAAGTGCTTCTGTGCTATCATAATATTCGTAAAAAACGGTAGCGATTGGCGAAGCGAAACTGATGTCTTCTTTGATCATTAAAAAACCATTTTCCAACATATCAAATTCGCTCATTAAATATACCGCTTTATTATAATCGTAATTATTAGCATACTTATTCTCGTTTATGATCGCATTCCAAGGGTACATGGCTTTAAAAAAGGGCTGAAAATCATATTCTTTTGGCACAAATAGCTTCGATACGTTTCTGCATCCTAAACCGTAGTATCTAAAAATATCTTCCGATAAAGCGGTGAGCTCTTCTTCGGTTTCTTTTCCTGTTAAAATGGCAACAGAGTTTCTGTTTTTTCGAATAATAGAAGGTTTGTTCTTAAAATAGTATTCAAAATAACGCGCAGTATTATCACTTCCTGTAGCAATAACCGCATCAAAATTTTCTAGCTTTTGTTCTGTTAACGTTATTTTTCCTTTAAAAGCAGGTGCTACATGTTCTAAATATTTTGCTATAAAAGGAAGTAGATGTTTGTCGTTACTAGATTGTTTTACTAGCACTTCATGTCCAGAAATTAAAACAGATAGAAAATCATGAAAACCTACTAACGGAATATTTCCCGCCATGATTATGGCAACTTTTTGCGTATTTACTTCTTGAAGGTCATACTTTTCTAACCATTTTTTTAAATTAGTAGTAGTTAAAGCGTTGGACCAATTAGTAAAAGTAAAGACTAGGTTTTTTTTAGTAAACCAACCATTGTGTTCTTGTGCTAGTTTTATTTGATGTTTAAATCCTTCAAAAAATAGTTCATTGTGTTCTATATTTTCTTTTTTCTGAAAATTTTCAGAAGTAAATTGGCTTAAAAAGTCTCCTAATTTCGCAAAAGCGTTAATTCTTTGGTCTAAATTCATCTTGTATTTGGTTATGAATACTTTTGGCGTTATTTTTGCGCAAAGTTAGAAAAATGAAATGAACGAAATTTTTTTAAACCTATTTTTTTAAAAGGATTAAATTAAATTTCAAATAATTCTTAATTTTATAGAATTTTCATCGTTTTTAAAGACTATTAAATTTAATTGAAAATTACGCTATGGCAATTATAATAACAGACGAATGTATCAATTGTGGTGCTTGTGAACCAGAATGTCCTAATACAGCAATTTACGAAGGTGCAGACGATTGGAGATACAAAGATGGAACGAGTTTAGATGGTAAATTAGTTTTACCAAACGGAAAATCTGTAGATGCAGACGAAGCACAAGAGCCAATAAGTGATGAGATTTACTACATTGTACCAGATAAATGTACAGAATGTGTTGGTTTTCATGAAGAGCCACAATGTGCTGCAGTATGTCCTGTAGATTGTTGTGTGCCAGATGATGATCACGTAGAAACAGAAGATGTACTTTTAGGAAAGCAAAAATTTATGCATCCTGAAGGATAAACATTCTTTAAAGTGAAAATAAAAAAAACCGAGCAATTGCTCGGTTTTTTTGTTTTTACTGTTTTAATATTTTAGAAATTAAATCCTAGTCTTGCAAAAATATATCTACCATCAGAACCCATTTGTACAGAATCTGCTAATCCTCCTTGATCTGTCCAACCATCAAATTGAGAAGTAGGGTATTTATTAAATAAGTTATTTGCTCCTAAAGTTAAATTCAGGCTTTCTGTAAACTTGTATCCTAAACTTAAGTCTACAATATTTCTTGCATCATAAGTATCTGTTGCAACTTGTTCTAAAGCGTCTGCTTCTGCAAAAGTTACAGGAGGAGAATCTACCCATTGAAAATCTTGTAGTTGTACTTCGCTAAAACGAGTAATAGATACTAAAGCATGGAATTTAGAAACACTATAACCAAGGTTTAAACCAAATTTGTAATCTGGAGCGGCAGCCTTTAAGTATGCTTGAGAAAAAGGACCAAAGAATCTTAGTTCTGCTTCTTCATCTGTCATGCTACTTCCTTCAAATTCTGGTGTATTTATGTTTTTAATTTTTAACTTATTAATGTTTCCAATAACGCCTACATTAACTTTACTGTCCTTTCCAAAAGCCATTTCATAGCCTAAAACAATATCCAATCCAGTGGTTTGAGTATCCACGCCATTTGCAAAAAATTGCGCTGCATCTACATTTAAAGGGCCTAAAATTGCTTGATCTGTAAAATTATCTGTTAATATAATTCTGTCGTCTACATTAATTAAATAACCATCTATAGTTGCAGTGAATCCACTTTTCTTAAAAGTAAAACCTACACTTCCGTTAAATGCTTTTTCTTCTTTTAATTCTTCAATACCAAAAGCTTTAGTAACGGTACTGTTATTTGCCGATAACAAAGATGGAACAGATTCCCCAGCTACGATATTATTGAAAATAAGGTTGTAATACAATTGCGCTAATGAAGGTGCTCTAAACCCTGTAGATACAGAACCTCTAATGGCAAGTGCATCGTCTAGTAGTTTATATCTACTTGCTATTTTGAAATTAAAAGTATTTCCGAAGTCACTATAATTTTCAAAACGTAAAGCGCCTCCAATTAGAAAGTCATCGTTAATGTTAAGTTCGGTATCAAAATAAATACCGTAATTAGTTCTGCTTCTGTCTATTTCATTAGCAGGACTATAGCCCGGAAAACCTTGAGAAGCTCCTGGTAAATCATCCCCATTAGAGTCTGTAGCTACTATTTGCGTTGCAGGATTTGTAATTGGCACTCCATTTTCATCATAAAGCGCATAAGAAGCAACCTCTCCAGCAAAAATACCAAAGTTTTCGGTTCTATATTCCATACCAAAAGCTATGCTTAACCCGGAAGCTACATCTTCAAAATATTTATTAAAATCTACACCAGTAGTATTTTGAGAAAGGTAATGTCCACCAGCATCAAAATCTGTAGGCGAAGCATCTCCCATAGAAGCGTTATTACTATCTTTTACATAATAATGAAAGTCGTTTTTACCAAAGGTATTATTAAAGTCTACATTCCATCCATTACTCATTTCGTGTCTTACACCAGCAGAAACAGAAACATCTGTAATATTAGAAGTTATTCTAGGTGTAAATCCGTTAGGATATAAGCTAGGAACCGATCTATTATCGCCATCATCAAAACTATCGCGAGAAAAAGCATATGCGTTGGTATCTCTAAAGTTACGACCACCAAAAGCATATATTTCTGTTTTATCATCTACAGGAATTGCCGCATTTACCATAAAGTTAAATCCGTCTACACCAGCACCACCATATCCTTTTCTCCAAGAAAATCCAGGACGAAGCGTGTTGTTTTTAGATAAAAGTTCTGTGGTAAAGTTTATAAAACCTCCATTTTTACCTAGAGCTGCACCATAGTTTAAATCTATTTTAACGGTTTCGCCATCAAAATTTTTGTCTTTACCATCTAATCTGTTTTCACCTTCTACATTGTATAAGGTTTCTCCAGATCTTTCTTCCCAACCATCTCCAATGGCTGTACTATAAGCACCATAAGTAATGCCTCCAGAAACGCCATCGGTATTATTTTTAAGTACAATATTAATTACACCAGCAATGGCATCAGATCCATATTGTGCAGAAGCACCATCTCTTAAAACTTCTATTCTCTTAATTGCAGAAGCAGGAATGGCATTTAAATCGGTACCAGAATTTCCACGACCTCTTGTTCCAAAAATGTTTACTAAAGAAGATTGATGTCTTCGTTTTCCATTAATTAAAACCAGTGTTTGATCTGGGCCTAAACCTCTTAAAGAAGCAGGAACAACATGATCGGCACCATCAGATCCCGATTGTTTACTTGCATTAAATGAAGGAGCTGCATATTGAAGTATTTCATTGACTTCTACTTTACCTGTTAAAGAAGCAATTCCCGCAACATCCAAAACATCGACAGGAACAGCAGTGTCTAAAGCAGTTCTTTTAGGGCTACGAGATCCTACAAGTACCACCTCGTCTAAACCTACACCTTCTGCCATAATAACATGAATAGAAGACTGTCCGTTTACGTCTAATTCTTGTGTGTCATAACCAACATAACTAAAAATAAGTGTAGCATTTTCATTGGCAGTAATACTGTAATTTCCATCAAAATCGGTGGTAACACCATTGGTGGTTCCTTTTTCAATAATATTTACGTTTGGTAACGGTAAGCCTTCTGGATCTGTAATATTTCCAGTTATTGTTTGTCCAATGGCAAATTGGGCACTAAAAAGTAAAAGCAATACTAGGTAAAAGTGTTTCATATCGTTATTGTTTTTGATTAGTTATACATTAAAGATATGGAAATTAAATATTTAAGTGCAATTTTGTTTTTAAGTTATTAACTTATTTATTAAAAATTAATCAATACTGAGAAGTATCATTTATATTTGCAGTCGCTAATAAAAATTAGTTTCCTGAAAAGGTGTATACCTTTAGCAGGTAAAAGAAGTTTAATTTAAAGATTTCCGCTTTAGCGGAAAAACACATATGAAAGCAGGAATTGTAGGATTACCAAATGTTGGAAAGTCAACTTTATTTAATTGTTTATCTAATGCTAAAGCACAAAGTGCAAACTTTCCGTTTTGTACTATTGAACCTAATATTGGGATTGTAAATGTACCAGATCCAAGATTAGAAAAACTAGAAGAACTAGTACAGCCAGTTCGTGTACAACCGGCAACTGTAGAGATTGTAGATATTGCAGGTTTAGTAAAAGGAGCAAGTAAAGGGGAAGGTTTAGGAAATCAATTCCTAGCAAACATTAGAGAAACCGACGCTATTTTGCATGTGTTACGTTGTTTTGATAATGACAATATTATTCATGTGGATGGTAATATAAATCCGATTAGAGATAAGGAAACTATCGATATGGAGCTGCAGTTAAAAGATTTAGAAACTGTAGATAAAAAGTTAGATAAAGTAAAAAGAGCTGCAAAAACAGGAAATAAAGAAGCGCAAAAAGAAGAAGCTGTTTTATTAAAAATAAAAGAAAACTTAGAAGCTGGTGTTTCGGTAAGAGCTTTAGAATTTAGCGATGAAGATTACTTAGAATTTGTAAAACCTAGTCAGTTTATCACAGACAAACCAGTAATGTATGTTTGTAATGTAGACGAAGGATCTGCTGTTTCTGGTAACGCATATGTAGAATTAGTTAGAGAAGCGGTAAAAGATGAAAATGCAGAAGTTTTAGTATTAGCAGTTGGTACAGAAGCAGATATTAATGAATTAGATGATTACGAAGAAAGACAAATGTTTCTTCAAGATATAGGATTAGAAGAAGCTGGAGCTGCAAAATTAATTCGTTCTGCTTATAAATTATTAAAACAACAAACGTATTTTACAGCAGGAGTGAAGGAAGTAAGAGCTTGGACAGTTAATGTAGGAGCAACCGGACCTCAAGCTGCAGGAGTTATTCATACCGATTTTGAAAAAGGTTTTATTAGAGCAGAAGTTATTGCTTATGAAGATTTTGTTACTTTTGGTAGTGAAGCGAAAGTAAAAGAAGCTGGTAAGATGCGAGTAGAAGGAAAAAATTACGTCGTTAAAGATGGTGATGTTATGCATTTCTTATTTAATGTGTAAAAACACGTAGAACATATAGAGTAAAGACTAAAAGCGAGATGAATTTTCATCTCGCTTTTTTATTACATACTATTTGAATAATTCCTGAAATCAAGTCGTATTAAAAACCGACTACTACTACCATTTAATTTTCTAATAACTTGTTAATTACTTTGTGCCTTCTGTATTTCATTTTTTCACGCGAAATACTATCTTAGCAACTTATCCTATTTTTTTTATTCAACTATGTCTCAAGAAACCAAATATACCGAAGATAATATACGCTCACTAGACTGGAAAGAACATATTCGTATGCGTCCAGGGATGTATATTGGTAAACTTGGTGATGGTTCTTCAGCAGATGATGGTATTTACATTCTTTTAAAAGAGGTACTAGATAACTCCATCGATGAATATGTAATGGGCGCTGGTAAAACCATTGAGATTTCTATTCAGGGAACCAAAGTGATTGTAAGAGATTACGGTCGTGGTATTCCTTTAGGAAAAGTAGTAGATGTGGTTTCTAAAATGAATACCGGAGGAAAGTATGACTCTAAAGCCTTCAAAAAATCGGTAGGTTTAAACGGAGTTGGTACCAAGGCTGTAAATGCATTGTCTTCCTTTTTTAGAGTAGAATCTACGAGGGATAATAAAAGCGCTTCCGCGGAATTTGAACAAGGTAACCTTATCAATCAAGATTTATTAGAAGATACCTCCAGACGAAAAGGTACTAAAGTGTCTTTCGTTCCTGATGAAATTATCTTCAAAAACTATAAGTACAGAAGTGAGTATGTTGAAAAAATGCTCAAATACTATGTATACTTAAATCCGGGTTTAACCATTGTTTTTAATGGCGAAAAATTCTATAGTGAAAACGGGTTAAAAGATTTATTATCCGAAAACATTAACGAAACAGACAGATCTTATCCAATTATTCATTTACGTGGTGACGATATAGAAGTAGCACTTACACATAGTAAAACGCAGTATAGCGAACAATATCATTCTTTTGTTAACGGACAAAATACCACACAAGGTGGAACGCATCTTGCCGCATTTAGAGAAGCATTAGTGCGAACCATAAGAGAATACTTTGGTAAAAATTACGAAGCTTCCGATATCCGTAAATCGGTAGTATGTGCTATTGCTATAAAAGTAATGGAACCTATTTTTGAGAGTCAGACCAAAACCAAACTTGGTTCTACAGATATGGGAGGCGAATTACCAACGGTAAGAACCTATATTAACGATTTCCTAAAAAAATATTTAGACAACTTTCTACATAAAAATACCGATGTAGCAGAAAGTATTCAGCGTAAAATATTACAAGCAGAACGCGAACGTAAAGAGCTTTCCGGAATTAGAAAGCTAGCAAAAGATAGAGCAAAGAAAGCAAGTCTGCACAACAAAAAATTAAGAGATTGTCGCGTACATTTTGGCGATATTAAAAACGAAAGAAACCTAGAAAGCACCTTGTTTATTACCGAGGGAGATTCTGCATCGGGTAGTATTACGAAATCTCGAGACGTAAATACGCAAGCAGTATTTAGTTTAAAAGGGAAACCGTTAAACTGTTACGGGCTTACTAAAAAAATAGTATATGAAAACGAAGAATTCAACTTACTGCAAGCCGCTTTAAATATTGAAGAATCTATTGAAGATTTACGTTATAATAATATTGTAATCGCAACGGATGCCGATGTCGATGGTATGCACATTCGTTTGTTATTAATTACTTTCTTTTTGCAATTCTTCCCAGAAATTATAAAAGAAGGCCATTTATATATTTTACAAACACCTTTGTTTAGAGTCCGTAATAAAAAGGAAACGGCGTATTGCTATTCGGAACAAGAAAGAAGAGATGCCGTAGAAAAACTAAAACCAAAACCTGAAATCACTCGATTTAAAGGACTTGGTGAAATCTCACCAGATGAGTTTGTGCATTTTATAGGACAGGATATTAGGTTAGATCCTGTAATGCTAGATAAAGAAATGTCTATTGAAGAATTACTAAGTTTCTACATGGGGAAAAACACACCAACAAGACAAGAATTTATTATTGATAATCTTAAGGTGGAATTAGATATTATAGAAGAAGCGCGTGTGTAATTTATATTTCCTAAAAGTAAAATCCACAAAATGAGAACCAACAATAACAAAGCAAAGAATTTTATAATTTCATTATATTTTATACTTATCGTATGTGCTATTATTTTGGTGGTGATGTTCAAAATGTTTAGTAATATTAGCGGTAATCCTTTGGTTGTTTTCTTAGTTATTGGATTAAGTTTTGGTCTTCTTTTTTTTGTGATCCATTCCGTTGCTAAGTTTTTTGAATATGATAGTGATGGTATGAAAGTGGTGGTTACTAACAGAGGATTATTAATGTCGGAAAGATTCAATTATAGAGAACATACGGTAGAGTTTACTAAATCCGACTTAAAAGGTTTTAAGTTTAATAATTATGTCGTGTACACTAGTTTGGTATTACTCATAAGAGATCGAAGTGGTACCTCTAGAAAAGAACGATTTAATGTTACTATGGTTGGTAAGAAGAAGCGAAAATACATCAGACAATCGTTAAATAAAATGATTAAAAACAATAGAAAATTAGCTAGTTCATGATAGAAGATAATGATGATTTGGTAAATGAGCAAAACGAAAGTCAAGAACCACAAGAAACCATTACCAGAGTTACTGGAATGTTTAAAGAGTGGTTTTTAGATTATGCATCTTATGTAATTTTAGAGCGTGCCGTTCCTGCAATTGAAGATGGTTTTAAACCAGTACAACGTAGAATCATGCATTCTATGAAAGATCTAGATGATGGTCGTTACAATAAAGTGGCAAACATTGTTGGTCATACCATGCAATACCATCCACATGGGGATGCTAGTATTGCAGATGCTATGGTGCAAATCGGACAAAAAGATTTACTAATTGATACCCAAGGAAACTGGGGAAATATATTAACAGGAGATAGAGCGGCTGCTTCTCGTTATATTGAAGCTCGTATTTCAAAGTTTGGACTAGATGTTGTTTATAATCCGAAAATTACCGAATGGCAAGCTTCTTATGATGGTAGACGAAAAGAGCCTGTAAATCTTCCGGTAATGTTTCCGTTGCTTTTAGCGCAAGGAGGAGAAGGAATTGCGGTTGGTTTATCTACAAAAATATTACCACATAATTTTATCGAATTAATTGATGCTTCTGTAAAACATTTACAAGGCAAACGGTTCACCATTCTTCCAGATTTTCCAACTGCAGGTATTGCAGATATTACTGGTTATAACGATGGTTTAAGAGGAGGAAAGGTTCGCGTGCGAGCAAAAATTTCTCAGTACGATAAGAATACTTTAGTTATTACTGAAATTCCTTTTGCAACCAATACGTCGTCTTTAATAGATTCTATTTTAAAAGCGAATGAAAAAGGAAAAATAAAAATTAAGAAAATTGAAGATAATACCGCTGCCAATGTAGAAATTTTGGTGCATTTACCTTCCGGGATTTCTCCAGATAAAACCATTGATGCATTATATGCATTTACTAATTGCGAATCTTCTATTTCGCCTTTAGGTTGTGTTATTGAAGACAACAAACCATATTTTGTTGGTGTTTCAGAAATGCTTCGTCGTAGTACCGATAATACGGTACAACTTTTAAAACAAGAATTAGAAATTAAACTTGGCGAGTTTCAAGAACAATGGCATTTTGCTTCTTTAGAACGTATTTTTATTGAAAAAAGAATTTATCGTGATATTGAAGAGGAAGAAACTTGGGATGGTGTAATTCAAGCCATTGATAGAGGACTTCAGCCACATATAAAACATTTAAAACGTCCTATTACCGAAGAGGATATTACGCGTTTAACCGAAATACGAATTAAACGTATTTCTAAATTTGATATCGATAAAGCACAGCAAAAAATTGATGCGCTAGAAGAGCAAATTGCAGAAGTAAGACATCATCTTGCAAACCTTATCGACTATGCAATAGCCTATTTTACAAGATTAAAAAAGGAATATGGCGAAGGACGTGAGCGTAAAACAGAAATTAGAGTTTTTGATGACGTAGATGCTACAAAAGTAATTATACGTAATACCAAGTTATACGTAAATAGAGAAGAAGGATTTATTGGTACCTCTTTAAAAAGGGACGAGTATGTTGGTGATTGTAGTGATATTGATGATATTATTGTGTTCACCAAATCTGGTAAAATGATGGTTACCAAAGTCGATAGTAAAACGTTTATTGGGAAAGATATTATTCATGTTGCCATCTTTAAAAAGAAAGACAAACGTACCATTTACAATATGATTTATCGCGATGGTAAAGGCGGACCTTCTTATGTAAAACGATTTGCTGTTACGAGTACAACTCGTGATCGAGAATATGATTTAACCAATGGGAATTCTAGTTCCGTAGCCTTATATTTTTCAGCAAACCCGAATGGAGAAGCCGAAGTGGTTTCCATTATATTACGACAAGTAGGTGGTGTTAAAAAACTGAAATGGGATTTAGATTTCTCAGATGTTTTAATAAAAGGAAGAGCATCTAAAGGAAACGTAGTTACTAAACATGCGGTTAAGAAAATTGAGCTAAAAGAAAAAGGAGTTTCTACTTTGAAGCCGCGTAAAATCTGGTTTGATGATACGGTGCAACGATTAAATGTAGATGCACGAGGCGAATTGATTGGAGAATTTAGAGGAGAAGATAGATTGTTAATTATCACACAATCTGGAATGGTAAAAACCATACTTCCGGAAATTACAGCGCATTTTGAAGAAGACATGATTGTGTTGGAAAAATGGATTCCTAAAAAACCGATTTCTGCAATTTATTTTGATGGCGAAAAAGAACGCTACTACGTAAAACGTTTTTTAATTGAGGTAGAAGGAAAAGAAGAAAGCTTTATTTCGGAACACCCAAAATCGCAATTAGAAATTGTTTCTACCGATTGGAAACCAATGGCAGATATTGAGTTTAAAAAAGAGCGAGGAAAAGATAGAAAAGACAATGTAGAAATAAATTTAGAAGAATTTATTGCTGTAAAAGGAATTTCTGCTTTAGGAAACCAGCTTACCAAAGACAAAGTGAATCAGATAAGTTTACTAGATCCTTTGCCTTATGAAGCGCCAGAGGAAATTCCAGCGGAAGAAATAGAAGTAGTAGAAGAGGAGAATGTAACAAACGAAGCGGTTGCTGAAAAAAAGACTGACGAAAAACCTAAAGAGGAAAAATCAGTAGAAAGTCTAAAACCAGAAGATGCTAAAAAAGAAACTAAAAAACCTAAGGAAGATAAAGAACTTCCGGAAGATGGAGACGGACAAATAACTTTGTTTTAATTTTTTGTCCTTCTGAACTTGTTTCAGAATCTATATCATTATAATAAATCTAATAATGTTGGTGGAAAACACCAACATTGGTAGAAAAATCCAAATGTTATTTCGAGTATCATCGAGAAATCTAACAACAAGATTCCTCGATTGCTTTCGGAATGACATTTTTTTATTTACTTCCTAAGTTTGCAATACAAGTAACTATAATTTCGAGATTATCAAAAAACATAAATCTAGACTAGTTTAACTATGCTTTTGGTTTTTTTCTAGTAATTCTATAATTAATGAATTCTACCATTAAAGAAAAGGCAATAGCAAAGTATAGATAACCTTTAGGTATTGCGCCAACGGTTTTGCCAAACAAATTGGTGTGTGAAAGATGTGCAGCTTCGGTAATTAGCATAAAACCAATAAGGATTAAAAAAGACAAACCTAAGATTTGCATACTTGGGTGTGCATCAATAAACTTACGAATTGGGTTTGCAAAACCAATCATGATACCAATAGAAATTACCACAGCAATAATCATTAGAACAAGATTATAATAATGGTTTTCATGTAAACCGTTGGTCATACCAACAGCAGTTAATATAGAATCTACTGAGAAGATAAAATCAATAATTACAATTTGCGTGATTGCTTGAGATAGGGAAGTAATCTTTTTTCCTTTTACCGCATCTTCATCATGATGTGGTGTTTCAACTTTTTCTCTAATTTCTGAAGTGCTTTTGTAAATTAAAAATAAACCTCCAGCAAATAATATAATACTTTGCCAGCTCACAGCAATTTGTAGCCAAGAACTTTCAAAATGATAAAACGGTTTACTCAAACCTACTAAAAACGAAACAAAGAATAATAATATAATACGTTGTACCATGGCAAGCAGTAAACCAATGTTTGTTGCTTTGCTACGTTGATGTTCAGGCAATTTATTAGCTGCAATAGATATAAACACAATATTATCAATACCTAAAATGATTTCTAAAAAAGTTAGGGTTAATAAAGCAAAAAGAGCATCACTTGTAAATAAAAAATCTAACATATTATTCTATATTAATGTATTCTATTATTTGGAATTCCGTTTCTAAAGCTTTGGCGAGTTTTCAGAATTAATCTATGGTACATATAAATCTATTCCTTTATTTCGAGCTAATCTAAAAATCTCTACGATTTCTAAAATACTTATTTTTTAAAGGCAGCTCCTTTTTGTTTCAACTTTTCGCCAACATAAGAATATTCAAAAGTATACGACGAATCGGTCGTTGTTAATATTTTTAAATGCACATCTTTACGTTCCGCCATATTTTTAGGGTTAATGGTTTTGAATATCATTTCACAATCATTAATCCAACGTACTAGAGTAGAATCTGTTTTACCTTGATACACTTCAATCTGTAAATCACTAGTTCTTGTAAAATCCGATTTATAAATAATATCGTCTATTACAACCTCACTATAAAAGCTACCCATTTTATAATCGGTACAATTTCTCTCTACTTCGTAACAACTAGAAAAACTTAAAACAATTGCAAATAACAGTATATACTTCATGTAAAATATTTTATACAAAATTAGTAATCTTTTCGAGATTTTGGATGCTTTACTAAGAATTGTACTATTTATTTAAGGAAATAATTACGATTTTTTTAAGGAGATAATAAAAAAAGATTTTTAGAATATTCTTACGTATAAATATTTGATTATCAGGTATTTTACGGTTTGTGTTAATCGCGTGTTTACACTTATAGAAAGTCTCTTATATAGTAAGATATTTGAATAACGCGTAATTAAGTTCCTAAAAAGGAAATATGAATAGTGAGAATTTTAAAAAAGTAAAGTGGAAATCAGTAGCCACTTTAAATGTATTTAGCTAAAAACAATTATCTGAAAGGTGGATACTGAAAAGCCTTAATAGAGTAATTGTTAATTAATTAAAACAATAAATTATGAATACTCAAAATCAACGTCTTGATGCTGCAAAAATGGCACGAGAATTAAACGCATCAAATACACTAGCTATTATTAACGATGAAACGAAGAATAGTCCCATTGGAGACATCTTAAAATCGGCAGATAATGAAGTGGGGAGAGAAAAGTTAATAAAAACAATTTTAAATAGCGATCACCCTTTTTGGGCATTAGGTGCGCTTCGTTATTTACCTAACATAGGTAGTCATGAAGCAGATTTAAAGAAAAAAGCAGGCTTAGTATTTTTGCCTTCATTAGATGGCGCAAATCAAGCAAATGCTAGAGGGCAAGAAGCAGAGCTAATAGATATAAATACATTTAAAATGTATTTAGCTTGTGGTATTGGATACATCGCAAATTTTACGGTGTACTATTTTACGCCACCTTTTAGTAACTCATGGAATAAAAGTACTATTTGGAGCGGTGATAAAATTCCTGTATGTCAAAGCCAAACCAAAGCTATTGGTGATTTCTCTATGCCAGATTTCCCGTTAAAAGCTGGAGATGTGGTTATGATGACTGTAGGTATTGGTGGCGGACCAGATACTCCAACAGAAATTTGGTTTAGATATAAACCAGAGGCAAAATATACAGCGCAGATAGATTGTCATGGTACAACCTTAATTGCAGATTTTAGTTATTCTGTTGTGCAAGGATAATAAAATCTTAAAAGTGTAGATAAAAGAGATTATAAATTTATAGTCTCTTTTTTTTATGATTTAATATTTTCATTAAAATTTTGAAAACTACCATCTGAGTAAAAAATGACAATGCGTTCTATTTTTTTTTCGGAAGAAGTATGTAACGAAGATTGTATCGAAGTCGAAATAGAAGAAGAAGGTGAAGTTGGAATTTCCTTATTTTCCGTTTTTGGTGGATCTATCTTTTTTTCCACTTTTTCTATTTCCTGAATTTTCACTTCGCTTTTATTGTCCTTCGGAAAAACTCCTTTTCCATTCATCAACCAATATAATTCTACCTCTGGAAAATGGGAGAGTACCTTCATAACAAAATCTAAACTTGGCTTATTTCTGCCAGAAAGAATGTGTGAAATAGTGGAGCGTTGCACACCTACTTTTTCTGCAAAAGAGGAAGCACTTTCTCCATAAAAATCGATCACTTTCTGTAGTCTTTTTGTAAATCCTTCGATGTTTATCATTGTAAACAAGTTGTTTTGTTTTTATAACGTTACAAATGTAAACATTATTTTAATAGCATAGTTCTATTTACCAGGTATATTTGAATAGTGTTGATATTTGACTTTATATAAATATATTTAACCGACTGAAAACAAGATGTTTAGTTGTTAATTTTAAATAATGTTAAAATTTTATTAGCCATGAAGTGTTTCGTTTTGTAAACTCTATTGTTTTTGTTTAACAATGTAACCAAACGAGTACACTTTTCTTGTTTACAATTGTAAATTATCAATTGTTTACCTTTGTAATCAATACAAATTACATATGGAATTAGAAACCTTAAAATTGTTGTTTAATAAACACAAAGAAGTACAACTTTTTAATAGATATATTCATGCAAAAGACATTGCTCCTTTACTAAAAAAGCTTGCCTTAAAATGTCAAGTTTCGGTTATAGGAAAATCTGTTCTAGGTGAAAATATTCATACTATTACTCTTGGATCTGGACCTAAAAAAATATTGATGTGGTCTCAAATGCATGGAAACGAAAGCACGACAACGAAGGCTATTTTCGATATATTAAACCTCTTATTAAGCGACGAGGAAGTTTCTAATGCTATTTTAAACACTTGTACCATACAGATTATTCCTATTTTAAACCCCGATGGCGCTAAAGCGTATACGCGCGTAAATGCGAATGAAGTAGACTTAAATAGAGATGCACAAGACCTTACACAGCCAGAAAGTCTTATTCTTAAGGCGTGTTTTGAGGCGTTTAAACCTCATTTTTGTTATAATCTACATGGGCAACGCACTATTTTTGGCGCAGGAGACACGAATAACTCGGCAACGGTATCGTTTTTAGCTCCGGCACAAGATGAAACTTCTATGATTACTAATAATAGGAAGCGGGCGATGGAGGTAATTGCGGTTATGAATGCTAATTTGCAGTTGCAAATACCAAATCAAGTAGGTGTTTATGATGATTCTTTTAATATAAACTGTGTTGGGGATACTTTTCAGACACAAAACATACCTACTATTCTTTTTGAAGCTGGTCATTATAAGGACGATTACGAAAGAGAAGAGGTTAGAGCTTATATATTTCAGTCTTTGTTGGTTTCTTTAGATTATATAGCTAAAAATACCGTTTCCGGCGATGCTTATCTTTCTTATTTAAATATTCCTGAGAACCAGAAGTGTTTTTACGACCTTATTATTAGAAACGCTAGAGTAGTGCAAGATGGAGATGTGTTAGATATAGCAATCCAATATCAAGAAAGATTAATAGGGAATGTTGTTGCTTTTATACCTAAAATCGAAAAATTTACTAATCGAAATCAGTTTTTTGCACACCGAGAAATAGAAGGGTATGAAGGTGTAGTCGAAACGCTAAAAAATGAGGTGTTAACTATAGGTTACGAAAACGATTTAGTAAAGTTAAGAAATGAAGAAATTTCATTAAAATTAACAAAATCTTGATATTTAGTATATATAAATCAATAAAAATGTATTATTTTTGAATAAAATTTAATAATACGATAAAAATGGCTAAGTTTAAATTAGACGAAATAGATCATCAGATTTTAGATATGTTGATTCAAAATACGAGAGTTCCTTTTACAGATATAGCAAAAAAGTTGCTTATTTCTGCTGGAACTGTGCATGTGAGAGTTAAAAAAATGGAAGATGCTGGAATTATAAAAGGTTCTTCATTAACTTTAGATTATAAAAAGCTTGGTTACTCCTTTATTGCTTACGTTGGCGTGTTTTTACAGAACACTTCGCAAACAAAATTTGTTTTAGAACGTATAAACGAAATACCAAATGTAACCGTAGCGCATATAACCACAGGTAAGTTTAATATTTTCTGTAAAATTAGAGCGAAAAACACAGAAAACGCAAAAGATATTATTTTTAAATTAGATGATATTGATGGTATTTACCGTACCGAGTCGATGATTTCTTTAGAAGAGAGTATAAACGACAAAAAACGATTAATGCATTCTATATTTAGCGAATTATAGAAATCAAATATATTATTTAGGAAGCCCTTTTTTAAGGGCTTTTTTATTTTAAAAAAGATATGAAAATAAAAGATTTAAATGCTTCAGAATACAATCCGTATTATCAAACTTACGTTGGTAAAGCCGGTGATTTAAGTTTGTTAGATGGCTTAGGTGATAGTTTTAATAGGACTCTAGAATTTTTCAATAATCTACCAGAAGGGAAGATGGAATACGCTTACGCGGAAGGAAAATGGACCGTAAAAGAAGTGATGCAACATATTATAGATACCGAGCGCGTATTTGCGTATCGAGCTTTGCGGTTTTCTAGAAATGATAAAACGGAATTACCAGGATATGATCAGGATGCGTATACGCCGTCTAGTGAAGCAAATAGAAGGACAAAAACTTCACTTATAGAAGAGTATAGTCATGTTAGGGAGTCTACAATAAGTTTATTTAAGAGTTTTACTAACGAAATGCTTTTACAAAGCGGTAAGGCAAGTGGCGGAAATATGTCTGTTAGAGCAATTGGTTTTATTGTTATTGGTCATGAAAATCATCATTGCCAAGTGATTAGAGAGCGCTATTTATAATTATTCCTCTTCATTTATAACAATATGACCAGCGTCGTCTAGAAGTAGGTCGTCATTACTATCAAAATTAGTCATGGTGTAATGTAGCTTGCTGCTAACCTTTACTAAATAGATGGCGTCTTCTGTTTTTACTTCAACAGCTTCGATGGTTTCGTTTTTGTGGTTATCAAAAATAATGATATCATTATCTCCATAACCATCTGGGAACTTTTGCGTTAATAAATCTAAAAGTTCTGGAGTTAGTTTTTTGTAATCTACAATTAATCTTCGCATAACTAGAGTGTTTAAGTTAATAAAACCATAGTGTTTTCTTTTACAAGCGATTTAAAGTTACAAAATTTTTAACTCAAAAAGTTACGAAGCATAAAAATTAAATGCTTCTAATATTAATTCGTTAGAAACTTTACAATTTATTTTTGGCTTTCCAATAGCTTCAAGAAGTACGAAATTGATATTACCATGCTCGTTTTTTTTATCGTATATAAGGAGCTCGATAATAGGAGTGTAGTCTTTTTCGTTAAAGATTACTTTTCCAAAAATGTCTGTTATCGTTGCTTTTATTTCTTGGTTTGTCGTTTCGTCTAAGCCAACAAGTTTTGTGGATATGTAGCTAGCTAAAATCATTCCTACGGCTATTGCTTCCCCGTGAAGTAAAGGTTCTTTATCTGCGTTGCTTAAAAAGTAAGACTCTATAGCGTGTCCTAAAGTATGTCCGTAATTTAGTGTCTTTCTAACGTTTTCTTCATGAGGATCTTGTGCTACAATGTCTTTCTTTATAAGGATAGATTCGTAAATAAGTGTATCCAAATCTTTAGTCGTTTGTTTAGAAAGGTCTAAAAATTTATTCCAATATTCTAGATTCGATATTAATCCATGTTTTAGCATTTCGGCTAAGCCAGAACGCATTTGGTTTTCTGGCAATGTAGCTAGAAAAGCGGTGTCTATTAAAACCATTTCTGCAGTGTTTATAACTCCGATTTGATTCTTTAAATGCCCTAGGTCAATTCCTGTTTTCCCTCCAATAGAAGCGTCTACCATTGCTAGTAATGAAGTTGGTATGTTTATAAAACTAATACCTCTTTTAAATGTAGAAGCTACAAAACCACCTAGATCTGTAATTACACCACCACCAACATTTATCATTAAGCTTTTTCTATCTGCGCCGTATTCCGATAGCGCTTCCCAAAGACCTAAGCATATATCTAAGTTCTTGTTTTCTTCACCAGATTCCATTTCTAGAATGTCATAGCTTATTTCAGCATCTATATTTGCTAGAACAAAAGGCATACAATCTACATTCGTATTTTCATCTACTAAAAAGAAAATTTTAGAATAGTTAGATGCTTTTAGGTGTTCATTTAAAGAAGTATAAGCGTTTTCATTGAAATAGATACTGTAATCTTGAGTGGTAATAGGTGTCATTAACTATAGAATTATTTTGAGGTAAAAATAAGGAGAAATTAATCAAATGTAGTAGACTTCAATTATATTTGTTCTATAAAATTTAATAATCTCATGCATACCGATAAAATATTTGAAAATACAGAAATTGCTTTTGCATTAAAAAACGATTCGCAATTAGAGCGTGCTTACTTTTTATTTAAAATGATTTCTAATGAGCCTTTGGTGCGTATTGGTACTGCGGCTACCAACTTTGCATTAAAAGCAAACTTGCCTATTGAAGGTTTAATTCGTTCTACTGTTTTTGATCATTTTTGTGGTGGCGTAAACGAAGAGGACTGTTTGTCTGTTATAGAAAATATGTACACAAAAGGTGTGAGTTCTGTTTTAGATTATTCGGTAGAAGGAAAGGAAAGTGAGACGGAATTTGATGCAGCCATGCAAAAAATACTAAAGATTGTAAATTTTGCAGATGAAAAAGAAAGTATGCCTATCGTGGTTTTTAAACCTACTGGTTTTGGTAGATTTTATTTATACCAAAAATTAGGCGAAGGAAAAACACTTACTGCAGAAGAGCAAGCAGAATGGGATAGAGTAGTAGCTCGATTTAATACTGTTTGTAAAGCAGCAAAAGAAAAGGATGTCGTTGTTTTAATTGATGGTGAAGAAAGCTGGATGCAAGATGCAGCAGATGATTTGGTTAGAGACATGATGCAACTGTATAATACAGAAAAGCCTATTGTTTATAATACCTTGCAAATGTATAGACATGATAGAATGGCTTTCTTAAAAAAAGAAGCTGCTTTAGCAAAATCGAATAATTACTTTCTAGGGTATAAATTAGTTCGTGGTGCTTATATGGAAAAAGAGAATGAAAGAGCAGAAAAGAAAGGATATACTTCTCCAATTTGTATTAGTAAGCAAGCAACAGACGAAAACTTTAACGCTTCTGTTTCTTATATGCTAGATCGTTTAGAGGATATGTCTGTGTTTGTAGGTACGCATAATGAAGAGAGTAGTTATTTGGTTATGGATTTAATGAAATCTAAAAACATAACCAATAAAGATTCTAGAGTTTGGTTCGGACAACTTTATGGAATGAGTGATCATATAAGCTACAATTTAGCGCATTATGGTTATAATGTAGCAAAATATATCCCTTTTGGACCAGTAAAAGACGTGATGCCTTATTTAATACGTAGAGCAGAAGAGAATACTTCTGTTGCAGGACAAACGGGAAGAGAGCTTACTTTATTAAAGAAAGAAAAGCTACGTAGAAAAGGGAAGTAAACCTGTTTTTACGCTTTAGCTAATTAGGTTTTAAGTTCTTCGGAAAAGAAAAGAATAAATAAGATGCCTTTATATTTTAATAGTTACCAATGGAAAACTTAAACGTTCCCGCGATAACATATAGTCCTATTTATGGACTTTCTTTAGATTTGTTAAGCTTTCAGATTTTATTCGGAATTAGTTTTAGTTATTCAGGATATTTGAGTTCTCTTTGGACCTTCGGGATTCCACTTGGTGGATTATATTGGTTTTGGAAACTTCGTAAAAAGAAGGAAGGTGAAACGCTAGAAGAAGCCGAAGTATTAGCGGACTAAAAAATGTGTAGATCTAGTTCTTCTGGATTGTTTTCCTCTTTATAGTGTTCGTTTAAAAGGAGTGTTCTTTAAGATTTGTTAGCTTTTGTATGTTGCTGAAAGATAAAGACTAAGCAATGAAGCGTTACGAAAACACTTCAGATATATAAAAATAAAATATAGTTTAAAGCATAAAAAAATCCCTAATATTTTCGGGATTTTTTATGCTTTCTATTTGATGTTAACTAGATCGCTTCCACCATTTTTTCTTTATTGGGTTTTTACCATAACCATAAGTATAGCTTCCTGCTTTTTTATGGTCTACAGCATTTAGTAAAATAGCCATATTTGGTAGACGTTTTTCGGTATACATTGTTTGTGGTATGTGCAATTGACGTTTATCTATGTAGTTCGCTCGTACTACATAAACAAACATGTCTGCATATTTACTAATCAGTAAAGTATCTGTAACTAAACCAACAGCTGCAGTGTCAACAATGACATAATCATACTCGTTTTTAACGGCTTCAAATAATTCTCCAACGCGATCACTCATTAATAACTCGGAAGGATTAGGAGGAATAACTCCTGCGGGAATTACATCTAAAAAAGGATTGTTTTCTAATTTAGTGGTTACTTCACTTGCAGTAAGGTTTTTGTTCCCAATGAAATTGGTGATTCCTATTTCATTTTTAATTTTCAAGTAATTCGTAGCTTTTGGTACTCTAATATCTGTTTCAATTAAAAGTACTTTCTTCTCCGAAAAAGATAGGGAAGAAGCAAGATTAATGGAGGTATGTGATTTTCCTTCTTGACTGGTAGTCGACGTTACAAATATGATTTTCGCTCTGTCTGTAATGCCTTGAAGCATAAAATCGATATTGGTTCTTACCATTCTAAAAGCTTCCGCTTTTGCAGAATAGTCTACCTTCTCAATAAGCTTTTTACGGTTGTTAGATTTTGGTATATCGCCTAAGTACGGTACATCTATATTCTTCTTAATATCTTTAATAGTGTGTACTTTAGAATCTAATAATTGGAATAAGTAAATCAAACCTATTGGTAAACTTGCGCCCAGAATAAGAGCAGATAAATATACTATTGGTTTTATTGGGGATACCGGTTTTTTACTAGAGTACCCATTATCTACAACTTTAGCGTTAGGAGAGGAGACACCATGTGAAATAGCTGCTTCTTCTCTTTTTTGAAGTAAATACAAGTAAAGAGATTCTTTAATGTTTTGTTGTCTTTGCGTGTCTCTAAATTGTCTTTCCTTTTTTGGTGTTGTATAAATTTGTCCGCTAATTTTATTTGCCTTTTCACTTAAAGAGCTTAATGTGATTTGGTTAGAAGACTTAATATTGTTAAGATTTTGGTTTAAATTCCCTTTTAACTCACTAATTTGATTGGTTAAATTTACAACCGTAGGGTTTTTTTCACTAGAATGCTTTAATAATCTGTTTCTTTCTATAACAAGATCATTATGTCTTCTGGTTATTTCTCCAATAGAATTTTCTGCAATACCAATATTTGCTGGTAATAAATCGGAAGATCCGCTATTATCATCCACGAAATCTTTCATGTATTCTATTAACTGAATTTGATTGGTGGTATTGATTATTTGCGTTTCATTATCTCTTTCGTTTTGTAAAAAGATATTCGATTGTGTTGCTAAATCTGTTAGTCTATTTCTTTTCTGAATAGTCTCCGCAGTTAAATCTACTTCTCCTAGTTCTCTAGAAACAATTTCAAGTCTGCTATTGATAAAGTCGGAAGTAACTTCTACTACCTTTTGTTTGTCTTTTACTACATCTTTATTGTAGACTTCTATTAATTGGCTTAAGAAAAGAGATGCTTTTTCTTTATTGTTATTAGAAATAGATAGTTTGATGATACTAGAGTATTCTTTGGTTTCAATACGTAAATCCTTTTTGAAGTTTCCAGTTATTTTACTAACGGGAGAGATTTCAATAGTGATATTAGAACCAATTTTTGCAGCGTACTGTCCAAGGTTGGGAGTTATGATGATTTCTCCAAATCCCGTTTTTATAGGTTGACCAAAACTGTGTAATGTTCCTTGGTCTTCCATGTTTTGGTCTTTAGACTTCCATATTTTTTCTCCGTCTGTAGCACCTTTAAGTAAGAATTGTGTTTTTGAATGTATTTTTACATTCATGATGGTATCTGCTTGAAAAAGAATAGAATCTGTTGCGCTAAAGTTTAAATTTAATGGCGGATTAGCATATACTTCGTGATTTTGAATTCTACCTTCCACATAGTATTGAATGTTGAATTTTAAATCTTTAACCACTTGTTCTATTAACTCTCTAGATCCAATAATTTCAGCTTCATCCAAAACATTGTTAAGGTCTTTTTTGAATAAACCATAATTCTGTAAAGAAGATATTTCTGGTAGTTTAGTACTTTGTCTTTCGTCTTTAATTTGTATTGTAGCACTTGCTTTGTATTGGTAGGTAGCATACCTTAAATATATATGAGCTAATGCTATTGAAGCAATTACACATAGAATTACTAGTTTCCACTTGCTTAAATATGGATCTACTAAATCTCTAAAATGCTCTTTTTGATTTGCAGCGTTATTATTCATTGGTAGGCTTTTTAATTTATGATAATGGCGGTTAATGATACTAATACGGCAAGTGCGGAAATTACAACGGCTGTATTTTGATTGTAAGATGCAGAACGGGCTTTTGCTTTGTTTGGTGATATGTAAATAACATCATCTTGCGCTAGGTAGTAACTCTGGTTGTTTAGCACAGAAATAGAAGTTAAGTCAAATTTGGCGTACTGCTTTTTACCATTATTATCTCTAATAAGTAAAACGTTGTCTCTTCTACCGTAAATGGTTAAATCTCCGGCGTAACCTAATGCTTCTGATAAAGATATTTTTTCGTCCTCTAGAACAAATGTTCCTGGATTACGTACTTCTCCTAAAACGGTTACCGTAAAATTAATTAGCCTAATATTGATGATTGGATTTTTTAGGTATTCTTTTAATCTCTCTTTTAATAATTCGGTTGCCTCTGTTCTTCCTAAACCGCCTATTTTAATTTGTCCGAGTACAGGGAATTCAATATTACCAAATTTATCGACTAAATAGGTTTGCATTTTGGTACTACCTTGCGTAACGATTGCCGATTGACCTTCCGATATGGTAGGTAAGTTAAATGGTCTTGCAGCTTCTGGGTCTAATGAAGAAACAATGATTGAAATTTTATCATTGGTTTTGTAAACTACATCGGTATTGAAATCTAATGGCTCATAGCCTGCAAGGGATTCGTCTTGAAAATAGGTTACTTCTTGCGTGGTTCCGCAGGATGAAAATAACAAAATGGCTAATAGAGTAACAACAATACTAGTCTTTGGTTGGTTGAAAATTGGTTTCATGATTAATAGCATTTTTTTTAATTTATTTTATGTTTAAAACATCGTATTTGGTGTTGTTAGGGTTGTATTCTGGCACTATGTCTTTTATTATAGAGACTATTTCAATATTAGAAGAAGTAGAGTCTAGCAGTAGTAATTTTTTTATTTTTTCTAATTGATTTTCATTTACATCTCTACATTTAGCAATCATTATTTTTTCGTTATACGTTGGTTTGGTATTTTCTCCGTCTATTAATAGTTCTTCAAAAATTTTCTCACCAGGACGTAATCCAATTATTTTTATGTCAATATCATTTGGGTAATTTAGCCCAGAAAGTGCAATCATATTTTTAGCTAGATCTACTATTTTAATTGGTTTACCCATATCAAAAACAAATATTTCTTCTCCTAATCCCATTGCGGCAGCTTCTAATACTAATTGACTCGCTTCTGGGATCGTCATGAAATAACGAATAATATCTTTATGTGTTACTGTTAGTGGTCCGCCAGATTCAATTTGCTTTTTAAATAATGGAATTACAGAACCATTAGATCCTAGAACATTACCAAATCTGGTAATGATAAATTTTGTTTTTCCTTTTACTATATTTTTCTGGCAGAAGATGCATATCTCGGCAATTCGCTTCGTTGCTCCCATGACATTGGTGGGGTTTACCGCTTTGTCTGTAGATATTAGGATAAATTTTTCTGCGCCATGCTTCATAGCGAGTTCTGCTGTGTTGTACGTGCCAAATATATTTACGCTAACCGCTTCAAATGGATTATTCTCCATTAAAGGTACGTGTTTATAGGCGGCTGCGTGAAATATAATTTCAGGTTTGTAGCTGTTGAAAATTTGATCTAAACGCTGTTTATTTCTTACATCTGCAATAATAGTTTCAACGTTTATGATGTTGTTTCTTTTTAGTTCTTGCTGTAAATCATATAATGCAGATTCCGAATTATCTATAATTACTAATTTTTTATATTGGAAGCCACTTAGTTTTCTAACCAATTCACTACCAATAGAACCTGCAGCTCCCGTTACTAAAAGAACTTTGTTGTTGTATTCGTCAATAAGTAAAGGGTTGTCTATTCGAATTGGCTCTCTTCCTAAGAGATCCTCAATTTTAATATCTTTTATTTGTCCAATACTTAAGTCTCCATCAATCCAATGTTGTACATCTGGAACAATTTTTACTTTTAAGTTTAAAGCGAAGAAAGATCCGGAGATCTCTAAAAGTCTATTCGAATTTATGCTTTGAATAGATATAATTACTTCGTCAATATTATTTTTTTCTACAAATTCTTTATTTATTTTTTTCGGATTATAAACATTAAGCATGTTTATTTTTTTTCCGATTTTACCATCTTTATCGTCTAAAAAACCGAAAACCTTAATATTGCTTTTTGCATCGTTGGTAATGGCGTCATAGGTTATCATTCCGGAGTTTCCTGCGCCATAAATAAGCACTGTTTTTAGGCTTTCATAGTCATGAAACAGACTTCTGTACATGTGTTTGATGAAAAATTTAGCACCAATTATAAAGAAGATATTAAGTAATAAGTGAATGTATATTATGGAGCCAGGAATATCAAAAACACTATCAAAATTATATTCCCTACTTATATAGGTGGTAATGATTAAAATAGTAGCTAAAATATTTAAGCCAATAACCACATTGACTACATCTTTAACTCCTGTAAATCGAACAACACCTTTATGAGAACTAACTATTAAGAAGCTAATTACGGTTGCCGCGAATACAAAAGGGAGTTGCTTTAAGAAAGTGTAAAAATTAAAGTCTATAACAAAATTATACCTAATTATATAGGCTATAAAAAAAGTGAAGAGTACAATGCAAGAATCAAACAGTAGCACAAGCCATTTGGATGCGTATCTATCTGTTAACTTTCTTAATATGTCATTGTAATTAATCAAAATGCGATATAATTAGTTTTGTTATTCTGTTTAAGTCTACTTCTGTAAGGCAAGATCCACTAGGTAAGCATAAACCTTTTTCATATAAAGTATTAGAAACTCCGTTTAAATAGGCGGGAGCGTCTTTATGTAAAGGTTGTAAATGCATTGGTTTCCAAGAAGGTCTTGCTTCAATATTATTATCGTTTAATAGTTTTAATAAATTATCTCTTGTTTGTTTGGTGTCTAATAAAATACAGGTTAACCATCTGTTAGAGCTGTATCCTTCAGGTTCTTGTAAAAACGTAATCGCTTTTAAGTGCTGTAATTGCTTGTAATAATGGTTGTGATTTCTTTTTCTTAACGCTACATAATTGTCAAGAACTTTCATTTGTCCTCTGCCAACTCCTGCAATAATGTTAGACATTCTGTAATTGTAGCCAATGGTTTTGTGTTCGTATTCTATGCCGTCTTCTTTGGCTTGTGTAGCTAAAAAGATTGCTCTTTTCTTTGAAGCTTCCGTTTTACAAATTAACGCACCGCCACCAGAGGTTGTAATTATTTTATTTCCGTTAAAGGAAAGAATAGAAAAATCGCCAAATGTACCGCATTTCTGACCATTAACTTGGCTGCCAAATGCTTCCGCGCTATCTTCTACAACAGGAATGTTGTATTGATTAGATATTGCTTGTATTTTATTTACATTATAGGGCATTCCGTATAAATTAATAGCTATAATAGCTTTTGGTTTTTTTCCTTTTTTAATTCTATCTTTTATAGTCTCTTCTAATAAAACTGGACACATGTTCCAGGTTTGTTCTTCGCTATCTACTAAAATAGGTGTTGCACCTAAATAAACCACTGGGTTTACAGATGCTACAAACGTTTTTGTTTGGCATATCACCTCGTCACCTTGCGTAACTCCTAAAAGGGTTAATGCAAGGTGAATCGCAGCAGTACCCGAACTTAAAACTGTCGCGTAACTATCTTGGCTTAGATATGTTTCAATATCTTTTTCAAAGCCGTTTACGTTTGGTCCTAAGGGAGCAATCCAATTTAATTTAAATGCTTCTGTAATGAATTCTTGTTCGTGTCCACTCATGTGAGGTGGAGATAACCAGATTTTAGAATTCAGTGTAGATTCATTAATAGCCATATAAATATTGTGGTTTTTAGAGTATAAATCAAAAAAAAACGACAAAGAACCCATTTAAACGTTCTTTGATTAAATAATAAAGATATTAAGTTTTATCTATATTTAAACACGCTTTAGAGTTAATTTATTTATAGAACAACGGTTATTTTTTTTTATTGATTTTTGCTAGAATCATGCGTTAGAGGGAGGTGTCTATAAGTGCCTGTTATAGATGGAGTTAAATATACGAAAATATAGGAATATAGCTTCTTGTTTTCGTTTTTAATAAGGCGACTAGTTAGGTTATATTCTTTATAAGTAATAATTTCGTGAAAGCTATTAATCATTTTATGAAAAACAACCCATTTGTTTCCGAGACCTTTACTACAATTTGGACTACCCATTTTAATGCCTCAAAACCAGGTGTAAACTTTAAGTTTCTTAAAGATGTAGCCTTTGTGAAGAGTGGTATTCTTCCGCTGTATTATAATGTTGGTAAAAATATTACCAATGGTATGTCCTACGATGTCCATCCGGAAGAGAAAGACTTCAAAGGAAAAGCCTTTTTAATGCATGATGTGCCTTCCTATTTTAATTTAGAAACGCCTAGTGCTTCCGCTTTAAAAAGCTTTAAAGTGTCGCAATACAAAGGTTTTTTGGCAGAATTAGATGCTTTCGATAGTTATGATGCATTTGCTAAAAGCCAGTTTAAATCGAATACACGATATAAATTTAGACGAAACCAAGAACGGTTGGAGGCATGTTTTAATATTAGTTATTCTATTTATAATGAACCAATAGAAAAAGAAGCGTATCAGGTTATAATGGATGGTTTTAAAGGATTGCTTACCAAGCGATTCAATGAGCTGGAAAAAGACAATGATATTTTAGGTACTTGGGATTATTATTACGATTTAATCTTTAAAATGCTTCAGGAAAAGCGCGCTTTGTTAATTGTAATTAGTAATGATGATAAGCCAATTGGGGTTTCGCTTAGTTTTCTGTCGGATACCACCATGTTTTACGCAATTACTTCTTTTGATATCGATTATTATCGATTCAATTTGGGGCATACTACAATAATCAAGTTGTTTAATTGGTGTTTTGATAACGGATACACTATTTATGACTTTTCGAAAGGGGAATACGAATATAAAAATAGATGGACAAATAAGGAGTACACCTATGAGAATCACATTTTATACGATTCTAAAAGTATAATAGCTTCTGTTACAGCAAAATTTATAAAATCGAAATATGCGCTGAAGCAATATTTAAGAGATAAAAATGTAAATGAAAAATATGTAAAGCTTAAATTTTTATTAAAAGGAAATAAGTCGCAAACGGTTACAAGAAGGAAATATACTATTGCATATTTGGAAGCAAAAGAGGATACGAGCGCTATGGAATTAATAGATTTGAAGCGTGTGGATTTTGCCTTTTTAAAATCTATAGTTTATGACGAGTTATATAAGAAACCGGAAGCGATTTCAGGAGTACAAATATATGAAACTAAAAGTTTAGATAATTTATCTTACTATGTAGTAGGAAAGGAAGTTAATTACAAAATAATATTAGATTAGCTCTTCGCTAAATTAGCCAAGCTAGTCATTGTTTTACTTTGGAAGTCATAGCTACTTTCAAGTGTCTTATAATGAAGGAATAGTTCTTCTAAAGCACTAAAATTCTGTTCTGTATTTTCTCCGAAATTATGAGGGTGAAACCACAAGTGATATACTTGTTTGTGTTTTGCGGCATGCGTCATTCCTCTTTTAATTCTTTTGATTTTCTGGTTTTCTAAGAAGCTTAGATTTTTGTTATAGGTTCTTAAAAAGCGACTTGATGGAATATTTACTACGCCATCTTGTAATTCTAAATCATGTGTGTTGTGTCCAGAAATATTAAGATAAGTGTCTAATAATCTGAAAATTCTATTCTTTGTGTTAGCTAGATGTACAGTGTTGTGTGTGTTGTACATCCAATGGTTTTCGGTGCCTCGATAGCTTAAAATTCCATGTTTTGCACAGATTTTTATATATGTTTCGTTTATCTGATTCCTAGGGAATACTATGCTTTTAATACTAATATCTTGTTGTTTTGCAATTTGTATGCTTGCTAATAGATCGGCTTCAAACTGTGCTGCTGTTTGTCCTGTTTCGTTGCAGTAATAGTGGCAAAACGTATGGCTACCTATTTCGTGGTTACCATTTTGTTGTATTTTTTCTACTAATGAAGTTGCATAGTGATAGACATCTTCGGTTTCATTTTTTCCAATAGTGTTTAATAGTCGATACGGATTAAAATTAGAGTTGCTATAACTTGGTTTTGTTTTTGGACTATATTGGATTATTTCTTCTTTGTTTTTAGCGAATAAAAAACCAACGGTAGCAAAGGTTAAATGAATATTGTACGTGTCGCTTAAAGCTAATAGTCTAGGAACAATTTCGGAAACTTTTTCTAATTGTGATTGGTAGCTTTCTAGAGTACGAACATCAAAAACACCCCAAAATAATTCGAAGTCTAAAGATATTACCAAATGTCCTTGCTCTAGTTTCATTTTAAAATGCTTAAAAATGTTTTTAGAATGATTTTAATATCAGTAAATACGGAAGGGTTCGCAATGTACTTCTTGTTTAAGGCGATTTTCTTCGGCATAATATCTTCAATATAAAGCTTTTCCGGAGTATCGGTGTCTTTTAAAAGTTCTGCTTCATCTCTAAACGCAATAGAAGCATAGTCGGTAATTCCTGGTTTTACTTGTAGTATTTCTAAGTCGTCTTGAGAATAATGATTTACATACTTACGTACTTCTGGTCTTGGGCCAACAAAACTCATGCTGCCTTGCAGTACGTTTATTAGTTGTGGCATTTCGTCTAGCTTGTATTTTCGTAAAAAATAACCAACTTTTGTGACTCTAGAGTCGTTGTCACCAAGCGTTAATAGGCCTTTTTTGTCCGAGCCAACAAACATCGTTCTAAATTTAAAAATCTTAAAATCTTGGCTATTTTTGCCCACTCGTGTTTGTCTGTAAAAAATAGAACCTTTAGATTCTAATTTAATGCATATAGCAATGACCAATAATATTGGCAGTAGTACGCTTAAGCCTAGCAGCGAGAAAAATATATCGAACAATCGTTTTATCATAGTGTCGTTTCTACGGCATTTGTGATTGTACTCACAATGTATTGTAATTGTTCTTGTGTTAATTGCGGATAAATAGGTAAAGATATTTCTGCTTGATAATTATTAAAAGCATTGGGGTAATCTTCTATTTTATAGCCATAAGATTTAAATAGACTCAATAATGGTAAAGGTTGAAAGTGCACGTTAACAGCAACTCCTGCTTGTGATATCTTATCTATAATAGCATCGCGTTGCGCTTCGGTAGCGTCTTTAATGCGTAATGCGTATAAGTGGCAAGAAGATATTTTTTCCTCATTTTGAAAAGGAGGTAAGATTGCCCAATCTTTGGTGGCAAAATATTCTTGGTAGTATGTAAAGATTTCTTTTCGCTTCCCTAGAATAGAGTCAAAATATTCTGGTAATTGTGCTACGCCAACCGCAGCAAGTAAATCGGGAAGATTCATTTTTAAGCCAGGATAGATGATATCGTATCGCCAGCCACCAGCTTTAGATTTTGTGAATGCGTCTTTGGTTTGTCCGTTTAAAGAGAGGCAGCGTAAGTAGTTATATTCTTCTTGATTAATAAAAGGTTTAGGTAGATTTAGGCAAATAGCGCCGCCTTCGGCAGTCGTAACATTTTTAACGGCGTGAAATGAAAACACCGTAATATCGGTAGTTGCCCCAACAAATTTGTTTTTATATTCTGCGCCAATCGCATGTGCAGCATCGGCAATAACTACAATTCTTCCTAGTTTTTCTTGGTTTTCGTGCGCTGCATGAAATAAGTCTCTAGTAGTATCTACTAATTTGTTTATAGCATCATAGTCACATGGCCAACCAGCGATATCTACAGGGATAATAGCTTTAGTGTCTTCGGTTATGGCGTCTTTAATTCCTTTTAAGGAGATATTAAAATCGTCTTCAATATCTACCATAATTGGTGTTGCGCCAATATGAATAACGGCTAAAGCGGTTGCTGCGTATGTATATGCCGGAATTATAACTTCGTCACCTTCGCCAATACCAAACCATTTTAAGGCTAACATTAGTCCCGAAGTTGCCGAATTTACACCAAGTACATTAGGTGCTTTTGTATAGTAGCTAACAAGTTCTTCTAGTTTTTTCACTTTTGGACCTGTAGTAATCCATCCAGATTCTAAGGCTTCCGTAATTTCTTTTATTACATTGTCATTAATGTAAGGAGGAGAAAATGGGATTTTCATTTTCGTTATATTTTGTGATTAATAGCTTCGTTAAAGATATTAATATATTGTTTAGAAACATTTTCTAAACTAAACTTTTCAACGTGTTTTAATGCATTTTCGGCTAATTCATTAGCTAGTTTTTTGTCGGTAGCTAATCGTATCATCGCATTTGCAAGTGCTTTCGAGTTTTTCACTTCTACTAATAACGCTTCTTTTTCATGTCTTGCGAATTCTCTAACTCCTGTAACATCGGTAGCAACCATAGGTAGTCCAACAGCTGCAGCTTCCAATAATACTCTTGCAAAACCTTCTCTAAAGGTTGGTAGTACTAAAGCATCCGAAGCTAAAAGAAGGTCAAAAACATCATTTCTACTTCCTAACATATCCACAATCTCTTTATATTGATTTAGTATATCTTGGTTTAATCGTTTGCTATTTTCTTCTAAAGGACCAACGAGTAGTATTTTAAAATCATGGCCTTCCTCTTTGCAAATTCGAGCAGCTTCCAAAAGATTAATGATTCCTTTTTCGTAAACCAATCGGGCAACACAGATAAAGGTAAAAGGTGTGTTATTTCGTTTTGCAATGGTATTGATATTTTTTAATTCAATGCCGCTACTAAAAATAAGTTGGAAGTTTTTATCGGTTATTAACTGGTGAGAATTATATAAGTCTTTATCGTCGTAATTTTGAAAAACAGTACTAAAAACACGATGTTTTACACTTCGATGAAGCGTATAGTAAACCTTTCTTAAGAAGAAGCTAAACAGACTGTTAGACATGAATATTGTTCCTAGTCCGGTGATGGTTCTTGTGATAGGTGTTTTTGTCTTTTTTAAAGCAATTGGTAATAAAAAAGCGGGCTTCGTATCGAAGGTGTGAATGACATCAAATTCGTTTTCTGCAAAGAATTTCTTATACCATTTTAAGGTTTTTCGGTCTGCAGTAGGCGAGAAGCTTCGCACCAAATTATATGGTACATAATGAATATAATCTGGAAACTTTTGGGTGCTTGTTCCTAGAATGGTAACCTGAAAACCTGCATCTTTAAGATAGCTAGATAAGGATATGCGTTTATGGACATCTTCGCCACCAACAAGACAGATTTTTTTTATCATGTAATAAATTTACAACTAAAATAAGATAAGTTTTTTGTTTACTAAAATTTGTTTTACATTAGAATGGACAAAACGCTATTTATGTTAAAGATTGCTAAGTATTTATACCATAATACTTGGATTGGAAAAAAAATAATAGATTCTGTATTCGATGTGCGTCATTATTACAGGTCACATTATATAGACGATGCTACTTTTTTAAAGCAAAATTTTAAAAAACGCTTTGGTAGATCGTTAGATTTAAACCATCCTAAAACCTTAAATGAAAAAATTAATTGGCTAAAGCTGCATGATAGAACCGCTTTGCATACTACCTGTGCAGATAAGTTTGAGGTTAGAAAGTATGTAGAAGAAACTATTGGTGCTAAATACTTGATTCCGTTAGTGTTTCAAAGTTATAATCCAGAGGATGTGATTTCCTCCAATTTTCCTGAATATCCATTTATTTTGAAAGCAAATCATGATAGTTCTGGAGGAACTATTGTGAGGGATAAAGCGGAAGTGGACTGGAAAAAAATGCAAAAACACTTTAAAAAATTGCTTCGTAAAAACTACTATTATTCTGGTAAAGAATGGCAATATAAAAATATAAAACCTTGTGTTATTGGCGAGAAACTCTTGGTAAATGAAGCTGGAGAAATTCCTTTTGATTATAAAATACATTGTTTTCATGGTAAAGTGGAAGTGATTCAAGTAGATATCGATAGATACACGAACCATAAGCGAAATTTATACGACGCCGATTGGAATTTATTGCCGTACACTTGGTCTTTATGGAACGATGGAAAACCGCTTTGGGATAACGGAAGAGATTTAGAAAAACCAAAGAATTTAAACGAAATGCTAAACGTTGCAAAAAAATTATCACAACCTTTTTGCTATGTTAGAATAGATGTATATGATTTTGAAGGTACGGTTTACTTTGGAGAGGTTACTTTTCATCATGGTAGCGGATTAGAAACTATTTATCCCGAAAAATACGATCTAGCTTTAGGTGAATTATTAGATATAACTAAAATTAAAAAAGAAGTATAAAATGAAGCAATTTATATCTAACATATACCATAATACAAGATTGGGTTTTGCGGTTATTCAACCATTTAAAAACGTGTACGAATATTTTCGGTATGCTTTAGTTTCGGATGAAACCGTTATAAAAAGAGAGTTTATAAAGAATTTGGGTTATGCTCCAGATTTAGAAAACCCGAAGACTTTTAATGAAAAACTACAATGGTTAAAATTAAACGATAGAACACCTTTACATACCATTAGTGCTGATAAGTATAAGGTTCGAGAATATGTAAAAGAAAAAATAGGGGAAGAATATCTGATTCCTTTAGTGCTTGAAACAAAAAACGTTAGAGATATTGTTCCTGAAAACTTACCAGATTTTCCTTTTATAATAAAAACAAATCACGATAGTTCTGGTGGTATTATTGTTAGAGACAAAAGCCAGCACCATTGGATTAACGTACAAAACACCTTATCTAAGTTTCTAAATATTAATTACTATTACCGATATAAAGAATGGCAATACAAAAATATTGAGCGTAGAGTAGTAGTTGAGGAATTGTTAATGGACGATAGTGGCGAAATCCCTTTCGATTATAAAATGCATTATTTTAACGGAAAGCTCGTTTTTACGCAGGTAGATATTGATAGAGAGAAAAACCACCGACGTAATTTGTATGATGTAGATTGGAATTTAATGGATGTGCAATGGGTTTACAAAGCGGGAAGCGAAGTGAAAAAGCCAAAGCTATATGATAAAATGATCACTTTAGGCGAAACTTTTGCTAAAGACTTTTGTTACCTACGTGTAGATTTTTACCATGTAAATGATAAAATCTATTTTGGGGAATTAACCTTTCATGCAGAATCTGGCTGTGGTGCTTTTACTCCAGAACATTATGATGCCGACTTTGGGAAAATGTTGAAGTTGCATAAGACTCAGGTATCTTAAACATACAAATTAACATACCATTTTTGAAACGTATAATACGTCCAAACCTTATAGCTATTGTCTTCTTTACCTGTTAAATGATTATTTACTAATTGCTTGATGTAGTCTATATTAAAGAGGTTTTGTTTTTCTAAAAAGGGAGTTTCTATATAGCTTTCTAGTTCTTTTTTTAATCCAGAACGCAACCAATCACCAACAGGAACTACAAATCCTTTTTTAGATTTCTCTAAGAAACCTTCCGGGAATTCATCCTTAAAAGCTTCTTTTAAAATGTGTTTTTTACTGTATCCTTTTAGTAAATAGTCTTCTGGTAAACTATTGGCAAATTCCCAAAGCGATTTGTTTAAAAAAGGTGCTCTGCATTCTAAAGAGTTGAGCATGCTTGTTCTATCGACTTTTACTAACATATCACCTTCTAAGCTGATATGTCTATCTATTTCACGATACTCATGAACTGTTTTCGGTTTTGCAATTCCGGATTTCTCTTTGTAATAATTAAAGACGTTTTGCTGTATGCTATCCGATTTTAAAAGTTTTTCGGTGTCGTTAGAAAATCCTAAAGAAATGATATTCCAGTAATGTTCATTATTGTAGTTTATCGCATTTATAGCTTTTTTAAGCTTAAAACGTTTCCCTCTATTGTCATCTTTTGTAGTTAGCAGTTTATTTAAAACACTTTTTGAAGCCTTATGTATAAAGGCAGGAACTACGCTTGTATACTTGCTGTTTAGTTTGCCAATATAGTATTTGTTATAACCACCAAAAACTTCATCTCCACCATCTCCAGTTAATGCTACTTTTACAAAATCTCTTGTTTTATTAGCCACTAAATAGGTTGGTAAGGCGGAAGAATCTGCAAAAGGTTCGTCAAAGTTTAAAAGAATTTCATGAATGTTTTTTTCGATGTCTTTTTCAGAAATAATAAACTCATGATGATTACTGTTAATCATCTTGGCTACTAGTTTGGATTTGTCGGTTTCATCAAAGGAAGCTTTATCAAATCCGATAGAAAACGTATCTATTTTTTGATGATTCATTTGTGATAATCCTAAACTAACAATCGAAGAATCTACGCCTCCGGAAAGAAATGTACCCAACGGAACATCACTAATAGAGCGACTTTCGATACTTTGAAGCATCCGGTTTTTTAATTCCTTTTTTGCTTCCGCGAAAGCGATATCTTGCTTTTCGTTTTTTACAGTATTTATTTGGTGTATTTTGAAATTGTCCGCTTCTAAATCATAATCTATATAATGATTCGCTTCCAGTTTAAAGATATTCTCATAAATAGTAAAAGGAGCGGGAGTGTAGGTTAATCTAAAATATAGGTTTAAACCTTCTTTAGATATTTCGGGTTTTGTATCTAGATTATTGGTAATCGATTTTAATTCGGAAGCCCAAAAGAAATTCTGCTTGTCTTTATAATAATACAATGGTTTTTCGCCAAAAAAGTCACGAGTGATAAAGACTTTGTTTCGGTTTTTGTCATATATACTAAAGGCAAACATACCGTCTAAATCGGCAAAACTACTTTCTCCATGAACTTCATAGAGTTTTAAGATGACCTCGGTATCACTTTTGGTTTTAAAAGTAACACCTTGACTTTCTAATTGTTGCTTTAATTTTTGGTAGTTGTAAATTTCGCCATTAAATACAATAACGATGTTTTTATCGTCATTGTAAATGGGTTGCTTCCCGGTGCTTAAGTCAATAATAGAAAGTCTTCGCATCGCCATGGCAATAGTGGTTTGCATATGATTTTCTATACAAAATCCGTCTTCATCTGGACCGCGATGATAGATTAGCTGATTCATTTTATGTAATGAATTACTAACCGCTTCCCGATTACTATTTGTACTTATTATGCCGTTTATTCCACACATACATGCGAGTCTATTAATTGTTTTAGTTGTTTTCCTATTACAGAAATATCGTATTGTTTCGCTTTTACAAAGCTTAAATCGCTATAATTTGCTCTTAGGTCTTGATTGTTTCTATAGTAACTAATTGCTTTTGCTAAACCTTCATTGTCATCGACATTTACGAGTAAGCCATATTTTGCTTTATAGAAATCACCAGCTTCAATGGTTACTTCTTGATTGTCGTTTAATAATTCTAATGGACCGGACTTACAATTGGTTGCAATGACAGGAACACCAAGGGACATCGCTTCGAGAATAACATTAGGAAATCCTTCAGAAAGAGATGTTAATACCAAACAATGATGTTTTACTATTTCTTGATCTATCGTGTCGCTATTTCCTTTAAAAGTAATGCAATCATTAAGGTGTAATTCGCTGGTACGTGCTTTTAATTCTTCTTCTAGCGGACCAATTCCGTAGATATTTAAAGCAACTTTTTCTTTTACAAGTGCTATGCTTTCAATTAGGCTGATTTGATTTTTTACCGGATTTAATCGTCCTACAGCAACGATTTGGAAGGCTTTGTTCGTTTCCGGATAATTTAGAAAAGTTGGCTTTTCAGTACGTGTATAAATGGGATTATAAATAACGTGTGCTGGCGTTTTTACGCTGAAATTATTTTGTAAGTCCTGATTGATATGCACCGAATTAGAAAAAAGACTACTATTTTTATTGTAAAAATATTTTACCAATTGTTTTCCAAATGCACCGTAGGTTTTAGACGGAAAACAGCGTTCGCTAATAATCGTTTCCAATTTGGGGTTTCTCATTCTAGTGATCCCATTAATTATATTCTGTTTAATTAAAAAGGAAACGCTAATATCGATATTGTTTTGCTTTACTATTTTCGGGTATTTGTAAGCGCTTAATAGAAAACTACTTAATTTGAAAAGAGAAGAATTATCATAATGTTCTTCTTTTTTAGAAAGACAAACAATAGTAACATCTTCGTGGATAGGTAGGTCTATATTCTTGTATATAAGCACCAAAGTAACATTGTAATATTTTACTAACTCATTACAAAGCCTACTAACAACGCGTTCGGTACCGCCATAACTAATAGAAGCTACAAATAAGGCTATGTTTTTTTTGTTAGTCATCTATAGACAGATCTTTACTTAATGCTTCCGAGAACATCTCAGCTGCAATATTTGACATGTGTGCAATATCGGCCCAATATTCTGGCTTGTTTCTATTGTCGAAGAAATGACTGTAATCGTGGTATTCGATATTTAAATCTTCTAAAACTTTTCTTAAAGCTTCATTATCTTCTGGACATTTATCAATATATAATGGGGTAGTGATGGTGATTAGCCTTTTGTTATTATTGGTGCAAAAGGAATCGATTTCTTTTAAGTAACTTTCAAAAAGCGGATTGAGTTTTAAATCTGTTTGACATACAATACTGTCATTACGTTCTAATATTTTCTGAAAGATTTCTTTTTGTGTTCCATCTATTTCCATGGGGTCGTAACCATAATAGTGCTCTAAATCATACTTTGGGAAAATCGCATTTTTAAGAATACCTAAAGCCAACCCGTTATAATCTACACACCAATAAAATTCTTGTAAAGGATTGGTTAAATCGGCACGAACAAGTTCTTCCTTTATAATATCGTTAGTATGATATTTCACCATTAAGGTTTTTGTTTCTTCTCTATTATAATGGGCTCGATAAGCAACGTTAGGATCTACATGGAGAATTATAGTTTGTTTGACATCTTTGGGAAGCAGTTTTATTAAAGTTGCGCTATATGCTATAAATTTACCATCGACTCCCATGTTAAAACTAGACGCTTTTAATTTTTTAACATCGATATGATGATTTGCTCTAGAGCTACCAAAAACAATAAGTTTTGTTGTGTCTTTTATCGATAAATAATGGTTTAGTTTACCAATAGCCTGACCGGAATATACGGTATCACTAATTTTAGTAATCGTAAAATATGCCATTTTATCTACTACGAAAGATAAAATGATGATGAAAGCAATAAGCTTTGTGGATTGTATGATTTGTTTTTTATTCATAACATTTAAAATTGAAAATAAATAAAGTTATTAGACGTGGAGTAAAACAAGCTAATAAGAAGTATGATAAAAGAAACCGCAGCACCAAGCTTAACAGGGCTAAGTTTTCTACCTAAAGTTTCTAAGTCTTGTTTAGATTTAAATAAGTAAAGATCTAAAGACATACCAATTAGAAGCATGGATAAGCCGGTAGCAATAGCATTAGTATCTCCAATAAACGGCACTTTAAAATCGAAGAAAATTAGTTTTTTAACGATTACTCCAGCTGCTTCAAAGTCTTTTGCTCTAAAGAAAACCCAGGAAACAAGCACCAAACAAAACGGATAGATATAGCCAATCCAACCTGCGTTTTTAATTTTTAGTACGGTAAATATGATTTTCTCACTCACTAATAGTAAGCCATGAATAGCTCCCCAAATTGCGAAATTCCAACTATTCCCGTGCCATAATCCTCCCAGAATCATGGTTAGCATTAAGTTTCTAAAGGTAAAAAGACCTGAACCACGACTTCCGCCTAAAGAGTAATATAAATAATCTCGTAGCCATGAGGATAGTGATATGTGCCAACGTTGCCAAATATCTGCTATAGAGTTTGAAAAATAAGGCAGATTAAAGTTTTGGTTAAATTTAAATCCTAATAGTTTTGCACTACCAATAGCAATATCGGAATATCCTGCAAAGTCAAAATATATTTGATAGGAATAAAATATGGTCGCAAGTAGTAATGTACTCGAGTTATGTACATCTGGACTTGCGTAAATAGAATCTACATAAACACCTAAATTATCGGCGATTACCACTTTTCGAAATAAACCTACAGCAATCTGAAAGATACCATCATGAAACCATTTTTGTTTAAACTTACGTACGTTTTCTATTTGCGGTAATAGGTTAGAGGCTCTTTCAATTGGTCCTGCAACCAGTTGAGGAAACAAACTAACAAAGGTGAAAAATGCGACTATATTTTTTGTCGGTTTTAGTTTGTCTCTATACACGTCTATAGTATAACTTAGGGTTTGAAACGTGTAAAAACTAATTCCTACAGGAAGTATAATATTTAAGGTAACATGATCTACTTGCCAACCGAAAAGAAGCATCATTTCGGCAAAACTATCTGTAAAGAAGTTGAAGTATTTAAAGGCGGCTAAAAGCCCTAAATTGGAAACTAAACTCAGTCGGAGCCAGTTCTTTTTCGCTTTTGGAGAATTGGTTTCATAGATTTTTATTCCTATATAATAATCTATAAAAGAACTGTAAATAATTAAGGAAAGGAAGGTCCAATCCCAATAGGCGTAAAAGAAATAACTAGCAACTAATAATAATATATTTTGCTTTTTTAAATCTTTATTAAGTAGCCAATACAGTATAAAAACTGTAGGTAAAAAGATTAGATATTCTATGGAGTTAAATAGCATAGGTCGTGGTTAGTTTAATAAAAAGTTCTTCATATTGATTAATAATTTTCTTGCTATTAAAGTTGTTTACAACTATTTGGTTTACAGTTTTAGGGGAAAATGAAAAATGCGTATTCAGGTTGGTTAGTTCCTTAACACATTCTTCTACTGTGTTTATAATAAATCCGTTTTTACCAGGTTCAATAATTTCATTAATTCCTCCCGGCGCGTTAAATGCTATAATTGGTGTGCCAACAACACAACTTTCTATTAATACGTTTGGAAAGCCTTCCGAATAGGAGCCAAGTAAAAAGATATCACTTTTTCGCAAATAATCTTCTACATTCTTGGTGTAATCTATCTGAGTTACTTGGTTTTCAATTCCTTTGTCACGAATTAAATTTACAATATTTTCTTTTTCATTGCCATCGCCAATCATAAAATAATGAAATGGAAAATCTAATTTAGATAAAACCTCAATAATTCTTTCATGGCCTTTTTCTTTGCTTAATCTCCCAACAGTAATAATCTGTAACGGTTTGGTGGTATCTCTGGTTTCTGTTTTCGGACTAGCATTAAAGGTAATTGGGTTATTAATTAATGCTGTTTTTGTCTTTGCAACACCATAATTAGCCATCATATCTTCTTGCATGTCTTTCGACTGGCAAATTAAACAATCGACTAACTTGTATGCTTTTACAATGATTTTTTTAGAAAAACTTAATCTATTTCCTCTATCATGTTGGGCTAATACACTTAAAACATTCGCTTCTCTTGCGGCAAATTTTATTTTAGGAAAGCAAATAGATAAATACGCGATAATGGTATTTAAATGAAAAATAGAACTAACTACAATTTGTGGTTTCTGCCTTCTAAAGTGTTTTGCAATAGCAAAAACTGCTTTTAATACTCTTGTTTTATTTAAATAAATAACATCTAGATTACTTACGTCATATACCGTATCTTTTTCAAAACCAACGACTAATAGCGTGGGTTGAAAAATGTCTTTGTTTATGTTTTGCGCCACAAAAGACAAGATACGCTCCGCACCACCAGCAGCTAGTGAAGGAATTACAAAGGTTATTTTAATCTTTTGTTTGTTCATTATTTTATAGAAAAGGAGTTTCCGTTTTTATCTAACCATTGTTTAAGTACGAGCAATTTCCAAATTAGCGGATATCTATTCCAAGAACCATCCATATGTTGGTTTATGCGTAATTGTACTTCTTTTACATTTATGTTTGGTATTTGTTTTAGGGTATCTTCGGTTAACGTATCTAACACAAAATCTTTAAGGTCTGTTTTAAACCAATTGGCAAAAGGCATTGTGAAACCAGCTTTTGGTCTATTAAACATTTCTTTTGGCACATGATCGTACAGCACATCTTTTAAAATGCGTTTTTGGTTATTTTTTTGATATTTAAAATGGGTTGGTAACGAGCGTGCAAATTCTACGATTCTATAATCTAAAAGCGGCGCGCGTGCTTCTAGGGAATACGCCATTGTTGCTCGGTCAACTTTGGTGTTTATGTCCCAGTTTAAGTAAGTTTTTAAGTCGAAATCTGAAATGCGTTCCAATAGATTTTTATTAGATTCTTTCAAGTATTTAACTTCGGAAACATTGGTGTAATCGTTGGTGTTTTGTAGCCAGGAATTATCAATTCCGCTACTAATTGCTAAGTATAAATCGTTTAAGGAATCATGCTGTAATCCTTGCGCAATCATCTTTAATTTATAATACGGAAGACTTCCTATAATGCTAGATGAAAATTTTCTTAATCCGGAAGGAATCGCATAAAGCGGAGCTACTTGTTTCATCCATTTGTAACGTGTGTAGCCAATAAAACTCTCGTCACCACCATCACCAGAAAGTGCAACTGTTACATGTTTTCTAGTATGTTTTGCTAATAACATGGAAGGGATTGCAGAAGCATCGGCAAAAGGCTCGTCATAAAATTCGCTAAAGTTTTCTATTAAATCTAAACCTTCCGAATAATTACAATCAATAACATGATGTTCGGTATCTAAATGATTGGCTACTTGTGCTGCATATTTACTTTCGTCAAAGCCTTTTTCATTAAACTTTACAGAAAACGTTTTTATCTTACTATTTGTGCTTTTGGAAGCTAATGCTGCAATTGCAGAAGAATCAATTCCGCCAGAAAGAAATACACCAACCGGAACATCTGCAAATAAGCGAATAGTGGAAGCGTCTTTAATTAAATAGGAAAGTTCTTGTTTTGCATCTTCGTAAGAACCTGTAAACAAGGAATTATTGTTTTTACTAATATCCCAATATTGCGATTTTTTAAAGCTGTTATTGGTTAAGTCTAGAGTAAAGGAATAGCCAGCTTCTAATTTGTTAATTTCGTTAAAAATAGAAAGCGGATCTGGAATATTACCCCAAGTTAAATACTGCGAAATCGCTTTGCTAGAAATGGATAAGTTGGTGTTATGTAATTGTATGGATGAAATCTGACTAGCAAATTCAAAGCCATTTTCGCCTAAGTAATAATAGAATGGTTTTTGTCCCATTCGGTCTCTAGCACCAAATAAACGCTGCTCTTTTTCGTCATAAATAACAAAAGCGAACATCCCATTTAGCTTATTAATAAATGCTTCGCCATATTCTAAATAGGCGGCGCAAAGTGCTTCGGTGTCACTAGTGGTATTAAATGCGTAACCTTTTGCTTGCAGTTGTTTTTTAATCTCTAAGAAATTATAAATTTCTCCGTTAAAGACAATATGAATGTGCTTATACGTAAGTGGTTGGTTCGATCTAGGATCTAGATCAATAATAGATAATCTATTGTGACCAAGAATGATGTTTTCATTTTTACCATTAAAGGTATAATGTGTTGCATCTGGTCCTCTAAAAGAGGTTCTTGCAAGTTTGTCTTTAACTTGCGTAGGCGTGTATTTTATTGTCGATCCGTATATGCCACACATAGTTATTCTGCTTTTAAAATTTCTTCATTTTCCATATTCCTGCCAAACCTTGTGTATAGCCAAATAGTAAAAAATAGAATGATGTAGTTATAAAAATAATTATGCGAAACCATTAAATAAGACGCCATAATTAAAGATAAATAGAGGTATTCTGGGTTTGTAGTAAAGTACCTTAAACTTTTAAAAATCATACTTGCATAAAAGATTACCAAGAGTAGAAAGGGAATGATTCCTGCTTCCCCTAAAACCATTAAATAGGTGTTATGTACTCCAACTTTAATACCAACAGTATCTCCTTGATGTCCCTGCATAGATCCGTAACCATTTCCAATAATAGCGTTGTTTACAATGGCATCTGTATAAAGCGCCCAAGTTTCTTGCCTAGATTCTCTAGTGATTGTTGTGGTTTTTACTTCACCTTCGCTAAAGAAGCTATTAAGGGCATCAAACCTGTCTTTATTTAGATTAAAAGCAGGTGTATTAATGATAATAACAATACCAATGGCACCAACCATTAATCCGATAATATTCTTTTTGTTAGCAAAAAGAGATGTGATATTTACGAGTAATAGAAGTATGAGGAAATAACGCGAAAGTGTTGCAATTCCTGCTAGTGTGCATATTAATTGAGCGATTACTTTATATTTTTTATTTGCTAATCTATAGGTGAAAGCAAAACCTAGAATACAAACCAATCCTGCACGATTAGGATTGATATAAAACCCAGCATATCTACCATATTCATCCGAGAAAACCAATGCATTTAATATCACACTTATTGCGCCAATGACGAGATAAAAGCAGGCTTCTCCGTTGGTTGTGTTTTTTGCAACTTCGGTAACAGAGAGAATAAATAAAAAGTACCTAAAAATATCTTTGATGAACATACTTAACTCTCCAGAAAAACTGAATCCAGAAATGGAGTAGTAGAGTATTCCTATTAATAATAAAGCCATTAATGGTTTACTTTTCTTAATAAAAAAGTAATACAATGCTAAGGACACTAACGATAGTGCGGCAGCCAAAGAACCGAGCGCAGGATTAAACGATATTAAACCAAATGTTGGTAGGTTTAATATGGTTAATGCAAGTATGGTATGTTTTAGAATTTCTTTCATGTAGCTAAAACTTTTTGCTGGTTTGTGGTGTACTTTAAATATACTAAACTTCTAAACATTTGTAGTAATGCAGTGCATAAAGCAATACCAAATACACCATAATACTTCATTAGAACAACATCTAAAATAATATTTAAGATAACGGTTGCAAAGGAGATATATGCCATAAAAGCATTTTTATTAATACTCGTTAAAAATCGGACAATGATGTTTCCGCAAATTGTAAAAGGTAAACCAATTAAAAACATACGTTGAATGTTGGCTACTGTTTTGGTGTCTTCGGAAGAAAATTCGTTACGTTCAAAACAAAGTTCCACAATAAAATCCGATAATAATATAAGCACAACGCTCACCACTATTAAACCAATAAACAATCGTTTTAAAATATAGTATAAGGTTTTAAAAGCTTCGTCTTTATTGGTTAAAGTTAATTTTGAAAAATAGGGCAGAAGCACATTACCTAAAGCCATTACTATAATTGCAGTAAAAAATGCAGGAATACGCAGCCCGTAATTTAATGCAGCAATAGATCCAATAATTAATTGAGCTGCAAAAAACTGATCGGTAACAGAGATTAGTCCGGTTAAAAAACCGGAAGACACTTTCGCAGGAACCTGTTTAAACATGGTTTGCGTGTGGATTCCTAAAAAATCTGGTTTCGCAATTTTTATTATTTTTTTATGAATAGCAACAATTAGTAAAAATGCAAATTGGGTAATACTACCAATCAGCATTCCTACTGCAAGTACCTTTTCTTGTAGTTGTTCTTTAAAAAACATAAGACAAACTATCATCGCGATAGATGTGAAAATGGGGTAGATAGATGCATATCTAAACTCATCATATATATTGAGTAAGCCGCTTAATAAAGAGGCAAATCCCCAAAATAGTATGCATGGCAATAAGTAATATAGTTGTGTTTTTATTAAATCGTAATAGTCTGGAGTATGTCCTGCAAAAAATGTTTCTAAAAAAACATCGGTAAATAAATAGGAGATAATAATAAATAGTAGCGCAATACTTAAGGTGATAAGAAAGCTGGAGGATTGAAATGCGCCAAGCTTATTTGTTGATTTTTTTTCGGCTATATAATTAGGAATAAAAACGGACTTAAAAGCATTTAAAAATACTTCACTAATAAAACCAGGAAGCATTGCGGCAATAAAAAAAGTATCTAATAGCTCGGATAAACCAAAAGAGCCAGCGACAATAATTTCTTTATAAAACCCTAAGCCTTTTACTAAAATGCTAATAATAGCCACCGTAATCACATTAATTACGGTAGGATTTTTTATTGCTTTTTTAAGAGCTTGTATGTAGTTGCTAAGTTTCAATTACTTTATAATAGTTTTTTTAATGGCCATGCAATAGTAAAGCAAACTTTTAATATTTTACTTTGAATCGCTTGTTGGTATTCTTTTAAATTAAATTCTAAATATTGAGAAGCACGCAATAAAGTGTACAATCGTTTTAAAAAGAGCATCGGTTTTTTAAATAAATAATCTTGGTAATACCAATTAAGAACAGACAAGGAATAAATAGCCATTCCGAAAGCATCATTTTTATGATTCTGAATAGAGATCGCATTTTCGGTATCTAGATAATAGGTACGTAAAGTGGTGTTGATATATTTAGTATCAAAGCCTTGTTTCGCAATAAGCTCCCAAATAACACCTTCGGGGATATAACCACGAGAAAAGATATTACTGTTTACTTGAATGTTTTTTAGAATTTCAGTTTTAGTGAAACCCCATTTTTCAGAAGCATTTGGCTGCTCCATTTGTTGTTTAAAAGTATTACTATAATAAGGAGATGTTTTAAAAGGCTCACCAACCAAATTACCAAATTGGTCGTTACATAAACAGGTGACACCGCTTATGTTTTTCTGTTTTTCTATAGGAATTGCCTCGTACTCCTCTTTAAATACTTGTAAAGCATCGGGAGTGCATGCATCATCTGAATCAAATGGCAAGATGAATTTTCCTTTTGCAACTTGTATCGCTTGCATAAAACAAGCCATTTTGTGTTTATTTACTTTGTTGTTTATATAATGTACAGGAAATGTCGCCGTCTTTATTAGTTCTAGAGCAACTTCATGCGAATTATCTTTAGAGCCGTCATTAATCATAACCAATTCAAAATCTTTAAACGTTTGTGTATTTAAAGATTTAAAAACACGCTCTAGCGTATCTGCTCTATTATATATAGGAGTAAATACGGTGAAGGTATATTCAAAGTTTGGCGTTTCTTGCTCCTTATAAGTTGGTAATAAATTAACTAGCTGCATTTTATTATAAAACTTTATAAATTAATTCTTTCCATTTATTTGCTATAAATTCGGCTTCAAATATGGTGGTACTTTCTATTGCTTTTTCTTTAAATTGAATTTGTAAATCGGTATTATGTATTAATAAGGAGAGTTTCTTTTCTAAATGTAATTGATCGTTTACCGGAATTAAAAAACCATTTTCACCATCGTTAATAATTTCGGAAGGACCAGAAGGACAATTCGTCGCAATACAAGGCAATCCGTAATACATAGCTTCAATTAAAGCGTTAGGAAAACCTTCATAATTAGAAGGTAATACAAATATTTTTGCCGTATTGTAGTACTTCGAAATATCTTTTACATTACCAATAAAGTCTATGCTTTCCTTTAGGTTTAATTCTTGGACAAGGCTTTTATAGGCTTCCTTTTTGTTTCCATCCCCTATTAATAGAAGTTTATAATTACTTCTTTCTATGTTAGCGAAAGCTCTAATTAATAATTCTTGATTTTTTTGTGGTTCTAATCTGCCAACACATATAATATGGTTGTTTTTGGTAGCATTTAAGTTGCGCTGTTCTGCTAATTCTTCCGCTAACGGATTATTTATAATGTGTACTTTTTCGGCTTTAATAAGTTTTGTAAAGTAGTTTTTAATGTCTTTGGTTTGTATTACTAAAGCATCCGTTTTAGGATAAACGAGTTTTCTAACTTTTACCCAAAAGCTGCTAATACTACCAAATTGCGGATGAATACGTTCGCTAATTATAGATGGTTTTTTAAGTTGTTTCCCCACCAAAACGCTATATATATTCGCTATTGTGGTAAAACCTATAATAACATCCGATTTTTCTTTAGCTATTAATTTTCGGCATGTATTTATTAATTGAAAATGATTTGTAATCGATTGTATAAAAGAAGGAGTACTATTATATACGTCTTTACAAAATACGACTTTGATGTTTGTGTTTAAATTGTAAAATGGTGTGCACTTATATAAAACCACAATAACAATATCAAAATCATTAATGAATTGATTTGTTAGTGTAGTCACCACGCGTTCTGCACCTCCAGCTTTAAGGCTAGGTATTATAAAAGCAAGTCTTTTTCTTTTCAAGAAATTCTTGATTGTAGGATTAGGTACAAAGGGAAATACGTAATCTTGATTAATAGCTCAATAAAAATAATACTTTTTTAGATTGTAGTGCTATTAGTTTATACATATTAGATGAAATACCTCTTTTGTATTTAAAGTGTATGGTTAAATTTCTTACAAGCAGATAATCAGATAATTAAGTTTTTTGCTTATTTTGCGTTTGAAAAAATCCAAACAGCTGTTTGATGCGTATATAAAACAATTTGCGTTTCTCAAAGGTATGTAACCAATTGATTTAGTTTCGATTAAGGGTGAATAAAAGCCTACAAATCGCAGTATTTGTAATTTAATACTTACAAAAACAATGCGTTTCGTCGAATAAATTGGAAGTTTACCTGATAAAGCAAATGAAATTATAAATTAGCATCAGATTAATAGCAAACCCCTAGAATGAAGAAAATTTTATTAAATAAGTTTCTGTTAAACAGAAATTTAGCGAAGGCATCATTGTTTACATTTTTAGCATTTAATGCAAATGTAAATGCCCAGAATTACCCAGAGCGAGTTTTACTCTCGACAGTAAATTACGAATCTTACGAAGCACCTACAGGACAGTTTCCTGAATATTTAGAATCTTTTACAGAAGATTTATCTGGAAGTACAATTACAAGAATAAGTGATAAAAACGTTTTTGGTACGAGTTCTATACGAGTGAGACACAATTACGCTAAAGATCAAACATGGAATTCTGATGGATCTCTAATAAAATTAGCTGGTTACCCTGCCGCAATTTTAGATGGTGAGACTTTTGATTTTTTATATTGGAGAGATATTCCTTCTTATGGTAGATGGGCAAATACAGAGCCTAATTACATGTATGGAACACCTGGAAATCAATTTGTTAAATTTAATGTTCTTAATAATACAAAAGTAACACTTAAGACTTTTAGTAATTACTCTAGTATTGATTTTGGTTTTGGTGAAGGAAATCAATCTAATGACGATAAATATGTTGGTTTAATTGGAAAAAACGGAAGTGAGAGAACTTTAATTGTTTATGATATAGAAACGAATCAAGTAGTTGGAACAAAATATATTGGTTCTAGTGGTGATTTAGATTGGTTTTCTGTTTCGCAATTAGGGAATTTTGCAGTTGTTTCTTGGAGAACCGATGGTTCTGGACCAACAGCAGGTTTGAAATCGTATTCGTTAAATTTTGATAACGAAAGACATATTAACGACGTAACTACACATGGAGACTTAGGGATTGATGCAGACGGAAATGATGTGATGGTTGCCTATGAAGGTCCTAGTGGCTGGGACAATGATTCTTATGTGTTTTCTGCAAGATTAGACGGACAAGGAAAGACTGCTTTATTTCAGTATCCTGGAGGAATCTGGGGAGGACATATTAGTTGTAGAAATACAGATAGACCAGGCTGGGCTTATGTTAGCGAGCAATGTTGTACTAGTCATGATGTAGCGTCTAGAGAGATTTTTGCAATAAAATTAGATAATTCTGGAATTATCGAGCGTTATGCAAAACATCATAATGATGTTGCACCGGGAAATGGGCATTCTGCAATGGCAGTACCAAATAGAAATGGTACAAAAATACTTTTCGCAAGTAATTGGGATGAAAGCAGTATAATGGCAGATCCTAATCCTCCTGCTTGGATTTTAGAATTTCCGCAAACACAATTAGGCGTGGAAGAAAATCAAATAGAGGATAATACACTAACAGTATATCCCAATCCTACAGAGAACACTGTAAATATTAAAGTTACTGGTCAGAATAATTCTATTACTGCAATTCAGTTACATGATATATTGGGAAGATCTTTAGTAAATAATGTAGTGAATAATGAGAATACATTAAGCCTAGATTTATCTTCTTATCCAAAAGGTGTTTATCTTTTATCTGTAAACATTAATGGAAAGAAACAAACAAAGAAAATTATTAGAAATTAGTCTTTCGATTGCAAAAAAAAAGCTTCCTAAATACTTAGGAAGCTTTTTTTTTACCATTTAATATTTTGCAGTGTAGCAATACTGTCGCAGTTTTCTACGGTAAGTATTACTTCTTTATCATCTATATAACTTTCAATAGCGTATATACCACAAGGTTTCTGTCTGGTATTACTCTTACTAAAATCTACATCTCCTTTTAAAATAGCATTTTTAATAGTCGCACTATCTACTTTTCTTTCAGAAATAAGTAGGTGTATCGTGTCACTAAAATGAAGTGTTTTTGTGTTTATGTTTTTTATCACTCTAGCTTCGGGACCATAAGCACAAGAAGTTTTTTTTCCGCTTAAAAAAAAAGCTAGAAGAACCAATCCTATAGAGAAACCTCCAAGGTAAAATCCAATACGTTTTATTAAATTCAAAATTTAAAAGATAAGTAAGTTAATATCGCTGTGTTTCAAATCGAACCATTCACCAACAGATTTGTTGGTTAAAATTCCGTGGTAAAAGTACAACCCATTTTTTAAACCTTTATCAAATCTTAAAGAATTTTCTAATCCACCATCTTCAGCAATTTTCAAAAGATACGGAGTAAACATATTACTAATTGAAATAGAGGCAGTTCTAGCAAATCGGGCAGGGATATTTGGTACACAATAATGTATCACGCCATGTTTAATAAAAGTAGGGTGTTTATGTGATGTAACTTCGCTAGTTTCAATACATCCTCCCATATCGATACTAACATCTATAATAACAGCACCAGATTTCATATTACCAACCATGGTTTCTGTAACAATAATTGGAGCTCTGTTTTTTCCTCTAACCGCACCAATAGCAACATCGCATCTTTTTAAAGCTTTGGCTAAATTTTTAGGCTGCAGTGTAGAAGTGTAGATGGTCATACCTAAATTGGTTTGCATTCTTCGTAATTTGGTAATCGAATTATCAAATACTTTCACATTTGCACCAAGTCCGATAGCACTTCTAGCAGCAAATTCACCAACGGTTCCTGCTCCAATAATAACAACTTCAATAGGAGGAACGCCACTAATATTACCAAACATTAATCCGTTACCTTCATTTACGTTACTTAATAACTCGGAAGCTATAAGCACAGCTGAAGTTCCTGCAATTTCGCTTAAAGAACGTACCGCAGGATAAGAACCATCTTCGTCTCTAATGAACTCGAAAGCAAGTGCAGTAATACGTTTATTAGCTAAGGTTTCAAAATATTTCTTGTTTTGCGTTTTTAATTGCAACGCCGAAATTAATATACTTTGCGGATTTATTAATTGTATTTGATCTAGAGTAGGTGGTTCTACTTTTAAAACTATTGGGCAACCATATACTTTTGCGGTATCGTTAGTGATTTCGGCTCCAGCTTCGCTATAATTTTTATCGCTAAATTTTGCACCTTCACCAGCTCCAGTTTCCATTAAAACGCGGTGGCCATTACTTACAAGTGCAGAAACGGCATCTGGAGTTAAACAAACTCGCTTTTCTTGAAAAGCAGTTTCTTTCGGGATACCTATAAAGAGGTTGCCTTTTTGTTTAAAAATCTCAAGTGTTTCCTCTTGTGGAAGTAATTGTTGCTTAGTAAAAGGAGATAAAGGTTTAGACATATATAGACCAATTTGTTGGATAGTCAAATTACGAATAAATTTAATTTATATAAAAATTAAAAATTAAAAGATTTATATAGAAAATATGCTCTATTTTTTGTAATATTATATGTAGATATGAAAAACCTTTTTAAAAATATAAAAGAATTAAAAACAAAAGATGTAATAATTGCTTTACTCATACTTGTATTGCCTTTTTTGTTTTACTTGTATAAACTTGCTCCAAATACTGCGGTGTGGGAAACGGAGTTGTTTACATTTAATTCAGGAGGATGGGGAAATGTATACCTTTATTTATGGTTAACTTTGACTAGATTATTATTGGTTTTTATTCTCTCTATTTGGTTTATTACCTGTAAACATTGGTGGCGTTATGTCATTTTGGTGCCATTAATTATTGAATTGTTTAAATTTATTTCAGTCTTTAATAATAATGTTTCAGTTATAGATGAAATAGAGTATATATATAGTTTACCATTTACTATACCTATAATTGCATTTGTTCTTTTTATTTCAAAAAAAATAAATTATTATTCTAAATATTTAGATCTAAACAATGAGATGAATGCGGAAATAGAAAGCTTATTAAATGAATTGGAAATTAATAATGATAAAAATGGGATAATTGAAGAGTTTAGACAGCTTAAAGAAAATAAATCAAGTTTAAGTATGGAGGATTATAAAAACAAGCTGTTACAATTAAGAAAGCATTTAACAAAATTATAAATATGTCTAGGATATTTGCATTTAATAGAGTCAATTTTTTAAAGGATTTTAGTGTCGTTTTTGTTATACTTATTTCTCCTTTTTTATTCTTTCTATATATGTTATCTCCAGAAAAAACAGTTGAATGGGAAACTTGGCTTTTTCATATTAATATAAATAATACAGGATATGAGGTAGATGAGTTTCTTTGGTGTATTAGTACTTATTTTTTGATTACTATAAACTTAATCTTATGGTTTGTTAGCTGCAAACATTGGTGGAGATTCGTAATATTGATACCAATAATTATTGAGTTGGACAAAGTCAACTTGATTTATTATGACTTGAGTTATGATATACTTGACTATAAATTTTATTATAGCTTACTTTTAAGTATACCAATAATCATTTTTCTCTTTTTTTTATCTAAAAAACTTAACTATTACTCTTTATCTAAAAGTATTAATAAACAAATAGATGATGAAATAAATGTATTAATGAAGCATGTTTCCAATTATAAAACAGAGGATTATAAAGCGTATAAAAAGAAGCTAACTCTTTTAAGAAAGGAAAAAATAAAATTGGATAAAAAGGAATATCTAATACAATTAATTAAGTTACGGGAAGATTTTGCCTTATACTCGTGAAATAAATACTATTTGCTTTCAATAGATTTAAGTTCTTTTAAAACTTCATCTAAAAGCAACTTTTTTTCAGCACTCCATTTTTCACTCAACCTTTCGTTTATATATTGCTCGATCTTATGGTTCGTTTTATGAGTTTCTTTTTTGGAATTTTCTAGCAACATATCTCCTTGCCCCGTAATTAGCCAAACTAAATTTATTTGTGGGTATAGTTGTATAATACGTTCAATAACATCACTCCCAACAGAAGCGTTGTTTTTTTGCATACGTAAAATATACCCATTTGCGGTACCAATAGAGATATCAAACTGTCTTGCACTAATACCTAAATGCTTAATAACTAGCATTATTCTATTAATTGTTTTACTCATGTATCTTATTTAAGATTCTACTATGACGAAAATTTTCTATAAATATACAAATAAAGATGTAATTACGGGAAAACCGTAATGTTAAAAAATAGATAATTTTTTTAATGGGAATAACATAGGTAAATCTATTGCTCTAAATAGAAACAAAAATGATAAAATTTGTGCATGGAGTATATCCGCAAAAAGAGTATTATTTCTAAAAATACTGTTTTACTTTACCCCAAATGGTTTTAGGTCGTACTGCAAATTCTTCTTCTAATTCTTCTAAGGTTTTATTTGCAGTAGTTAATTTGTCGAACATTTTTGCTCTTATCAAATAAATAGAAGGGATTATTATAGCCATAACAGGAACTAAATAGATCAATTGAAACTCATCAAAATAAATTAAATCATCATTTAATAATATTATGATTTGATAAACATACATTATAATTGGTACTAATAGGGCGTGGTACCACCAATGCCTACAAGTGAAAAACCAAATGAGTAGAAAAAGTAGAGGTATGGTTTTTCCTGTTAAAATCCACATGGATAGGTTTGCGTCTCCCCATGATTTACTGTCATAAGTAAATAAAAAAGTGTTCCACACTTGATCTTGTGGAACACTTTCGTACAAATAAAATAGATAAGGTGATAATGCTATAAAAGTAGCAATTATACTACCAAATATTAATGATTTGTTGCTTTTGTTATCCTCCTGTAGGAACTCTGAATCTTTTCTTTTCAATTTTTGTTGTGGTTGTTCCATCGATATTTAAAAGATTTGTTGCCTGAGCTGTAAACAATACTCCTCCAAAAATAGCGATTGCCATTAAATACTTTTTAGTTTTCATAATTATAAGGGATTAGTTAATTAATACCTCGAAATTATATAAACACTACAGGTAAATTTAGCTCCAAATGTTAATATTATGTTAAAATTAACGTTTTTGGTTTTTTCGCTTACGGGTTTACCACAAATAATGTCTTTTTGGACTAAAAAGCGTAGGAATTTTATTACTTACTCATATGCTTTTTTAAAAATGTTGTTATTTTATTGTAATCGTTCTACTTTCATCTGGAGTTAATTCTAAAAATACATTTGTTATGTTTTCAGGCATAAACTCCATTGCTAATTCTGGCCATTCTATGAAAACCCAATGGTCCTCCAACAAATACTCTTCAAAACCAAAATTATACAGTTCGTCTATTGTGTTCACTCGGTATAAATCAAAATGAAATATACTGGTATCGGGCAATTGGTACTCATTTACCAAAGAGTAGGTCGGACTTTGAACTTCATCAGTGCTACCAATAGCTTTTACTAAAGCCTTAATAAGAGTTGTTTTACCAACTCCCATGGCGCCATGAAATAAAATAATTTTATTATCACTATTATTTAATAGGGTTTCAACAACCTTATCTAGATCATTAATGGTGTATTTTAAGTCCAAACCTTTTCTAATTAAAGATACAATTATACATATATTTCTCTGAATAAACTAATATTAATGCATTTCGTCGTCATTTAATGTATTACGTCTATCTCTATTTTGGATTTAGCACCACAAATGGAATAATCATTTCTTCCAACGAAACGCCTCCATGCTGATATGTGTTTCTAAAATAACTTACATAATGGTTATAATTATTAGGATATGCGAAAAACAAATCACTTTTGGCGAATATAAAAGAACTACTCATAGAAAGCGATGGTAAATGAATACTTTTTGGGTCTTTGGCTACTAATACATCTTTGTCTTCGTATGTTAAGCTTCGACCTGTTTTGTATCTTAAATTTAAGCTTGTATCTCTATCTCCAACAACTCGCGATGGGTTTTTTACATTAATAGTACCATGATCTGTGGTCAATATTAATTTAAAGCCCATTTGTTGTGCTTGTTGTATCATTTCTAATAATGGCGAATTCTTAAACCAGCTTTGGGTTAAGGACCTGTATGCTTTATCATTGGATGCTAATTCTTTAACCACATCCATTTCTGTTTTAGAGTGCGAAAGCATATCTACAAAATTGTAGACAACAACAGTAAGGTCATTATCTTTAAGGCCTTTAAAGTTGTCTACAAGCTTTTTTCCGTTCTTTAAATTGGTAATCTTGTAGTATTCGTGCTTTAAATCTGATAAACCTAAACGTTTTAATTGTTCTCTTAAAAAGTCTGCTTCGTGCAGATTTTTACCACCTTCATCGGTGTCGTTTTTCCAGTATTCTGGATGCAGTTTTTCCATATCACTTGGCATTAAGCCAGAAAATATCGCATTTCGAGCATATTGCGTTGCTGTTGGAAGAATACTGTAAAACGGGAATTCTTTATCTTTTTTATAATAGTTGTTTACAATTGGCTCGAAAGCTTTCCATTGGTCATAACGCAAATTATCTATGACCACTAAAAGAGTTGGTTGCTCTTTACTTATTTCTGGAGCAATCTTTTCTTTAAATAAAGTATGAGACATGATTGGTGCTTCTGTATGCGCATCAAACCAGGTCGGATAGTTCTTATCTATAAATTTTCCAAACTGCGTATTGGCTTCGCTTTTTTGAGATTCTAAAATTTCGAACATTCCAATATCTTCAATGTTTTCTAGTTGAAGTTCCCAATAAACAAGCTTCTGGTATAAAGCAGCCCATTCTTCGTAAGAATTCACCATAGATAAATCCATTGCAATTTTTCTAAACTCCTGCTGATAGTTAGAAGTTGTTTTTTCAGAGACCAATCTGGAATGGTCTAAATTCTTTTTTAAACTTAGTAATATTTGGTTAGGGTTTACAGGTTTAATCAAGTAGTCTGCTATTTTATTTCCAATAGCTTCTTCCATGATATATTCCTCTTCACTCTTAGTAATCATAACCACAGGAAGCGTATCTCGTCTTTCTTTAATCTCGTTTAACGTTTCCAATCCGGTAAGCCCTGGCATGTTTTCGTCTAAAAAAACAATGTCAAAATTGGTGTCGTCTAAAATTTCAAGTGCTTCTGTACCACTTTTGCATGTGGTAACCTTGTAATTTTTTTGTTCTAGAAAGATAATATGAGGTTTTAATAAATCTATTTCATCGTCAACCCAAAGAATATTTATATTGTTCATGTATATTTGTTTAGAAATTTGTAAAAAAATAAAGCTTGCATACTAAAAACAAACTTAAGATATTAAACGACCCAATTTACGGATTTATTACTATACCGAATTCGTTAATATTCGATTTAATAGAGCATAAATATTTTCAAAGACTACGTAGGATTACCCAAATGGGAATGTCTTATTTGGTATATCCAGGAGCACACCACACGCGTTTTCAACATGCAATTGGCTGTATGCATTTAATGCAAAAAGCTGTTCAAGTACTGCGTTTTAAGGGTGTTGAGATATCTTCGGAAGAAGAAAACGCATTATTTGTTGCTATTTTATTGCATGATATAGGTCATGGACCATTCTCACATGCGATGGAACATAGTATTGTAAATAATGTTTCTCATGAAGAAATTTCACTGCTTTTTATGGAAACTTTAAATAAAGAGTTTAACGGAAGTTTAACGTTAGCCATTAAAATCTTTAAAGGGGAATATTCTAGAAAATTTATGTGTCAGCTAATATCTAGTCAAATAGATATGGATAGAGCCGATTATTTAAAACGCGATAGTTTTTATACTGGAGTAGCAGAAGGTAACATAAATAGTGAACGTTTAATTACCATGCTTAACGTGGTTAATGATGCGCTTGTTGTAGAAGATAAAGGTATTTATAGTATAGAAAAGTTTTTAGTAGCAAGACGTTTAATGTATTGGCAAGTTTATTTGCATAAAACGAGTTTAGCAGCAGAACAATTACTAATTAGAGTTTTAAAAAGAGCTAAAGAATTAACTTCAAAAGGGGAAAAGCTAGAGGCAAGCAAACCTTTGCAGTACTTTTTAGAAAACGAAATTTCATTAAGTAATTTTAATGTAGAAACATTAGATACATTTTCTATGTTGGATGATTATGATATTGTTTCGGCAATGAAAACATGGCAGTTTCATGAAGATTTTGTATTGCGTAATTTATGCGAAATGATAATTAATAGAGATCTTCTAAAAGTAAAATTGAAGAAGAAACCGATTAAACCTGAAATATTAGAGCAACACAGACAAATGCTCATAGAAACCCATAATATTACAGAAGCAGAAGCGGACTATTTTGTGTTTACAGGAGAGATTTCTAACCAAGCATACCAGCAAAAAAAACAGAAAATTAATATTTTACATAAAAACGGAAAGATAGAGGATATAGTAAAAGCTTCCGACCAATTAAACCTAAAAGCGCTTTCAAAACCAGTCACCAAATATTATATATGCTATCCAAAACAAAAACTATAACGCTAGTTTAGCACATTTTTCTTATTTTTGCTAGAATTACAAAAAAACTAAACAAAAAAGTGTGAGATTCACAGCAGAACAAATTGCAGGAATTTTAGAAGGAGACGTTGTTGGTAATCCCGATGTTGAAGTTTCTAAACTTTCAAAAATAGAAGAGGGAACAGAAGGATCGTTAACGTTTCTTGCTAACCCTAAATACACACCATATATATATTCTACAAAAGCATCTATAACTATTGTCAATAAAACTTTCGAACCAGAAAATGATATTGAAACTACTTTAATTAGAGTAGAAGATGCCTATAAATCTTTTTCAAAATTATTAGAATATTATAATCAAGTAAAGAATAATAAGGTTGGAATAGAGCAGCCTAGCTTTGCTTCAGAAACGGCCACTTATGGAGAAGATGTCTATTTGGGCGCTTTTTCCTATTTAGGAGAAAACGTAAAACTAGGTAATAATGTTAAAATCTATCCGCAAGCGTATATTGGAGACAATGTTACGATAGGAGATAATACAACCATTTTTGCGGGAGCTAAAATTTATTCTGAAACAAAAGTAGGAAACCATTGTATTATAAATAGTGGAGCAATTATTGGTGCCGATGGTTTTGGTTTTGCCCCAGATGAAAACGGAGCATTTCAAAAAATACCACAGACTGGTAATGTTATTATTGAAGATTATGTAGACATTGGGTCTGCAACAACTATAGATAGAGCTACTTTAGGTTCTACCATTATTAGAAAAGGTGTAAAGCTAGACAATCAAATACAAATTGCTCATAATGTAGAAATTGGTGAAAACACAGTAATTGCCGCACAAACCGGTATTGCGGGTTCTACAAAAATTGGACAGTATTGTATGATTGGTGGTCAAGTAGGTATTGCTGGTCACCTAACTATAGGTGATAAAGTAAGAGTGCAAGCACAAACAGGAATAGGACATAGAGTAAAAGATGGCGAAAAATTATATGGTTCGCCAGCTATAGATTATGGTAATTATGTAAAATCATACGTGCATTTTAAAAACTTACCAGGAATTGTGAAAACTATAAACGAACTAGAAAAAAAAGTAAATGGCAATAGTTAATACTAATATTAAGCAAAAGACAATCAAAAATGAAATGTCTTTAAGTGGTGTTGGTTTACATACAGGGAAAAATGTAAAATTAACCTTTAAACCAGCTTCAGAAAATTTCGGATTCGGTTTTAAACGTATCGATTTAGAAGGAGAACCAATCATTGAAGCAGATGCAAACTATGTAACAAATACACAACGTGGTACTTGCATGGAGAAGAATGGTGTAACTATTCAGACTTGCGAACACGTACTTGCTGCATTAGTTGGTCTAGATATAGATAATATTATTATAGAATTAGATGCTTCAGAACCACCAATTATGGATGGTTCTTCTAAATTCTTTATCGAGTCTTTAGAAAAAGCAGAAATTATAGAACAAGAAGCTACAAGAGTAGAATATGTGGTTACGGATATAATTTCATATAAAGATGAAGAATCTGGAAGTGAAATTCTTATCATGCCTTCTAGTGAATATCAAATAACTACTATGGTAGATTTTGGTACTAAAGTTCTAGGAACACAGAATGCTACATTAAACCATATTTCAGAATTTAAAGAGGAAATTTCAGATGCAAGAACGTTTAGTTTTCTGCATGAAATTGAAACACTTCTAGAACATGGATTAATTAAAGGAGGAGATTTAAATAATGCCATCGTATATGTAGATAAAGAACTGTCTCCAGAAACGATGGAAAAACTTAAAGTCGCTTTTAATAAAGAAACAATCGCAGTAAAATCTAACGGAATATTAGACAACCTAACCTTGCATCACCCTAATGAGGCCGCAAGACACAAATTATTAGATGTTATTGGTGATTTAGCATTAGTTAGAACAAGAATTAGAGGTAAGGTTATTGCTACTAAACCTGGACATTTTGTAAATACACAGTTTGCCAAAAAACTGGCTAAAATTATAAAAAACGAAAAACGTAATTACGTTCCTGTTGTAGATTTACATCAAAAACCATTAATGGATGTGAATCAAATAATGGATATGTTGCCACACAGACAACCATTCTTATTAATTGACAAAATTTTTGAGCTAAGTGATTCTCACGTTGTTGGTATGAAAAACGTTACCATGAACGAGGAGTTTTTTAAAGGACACTTTCCTGGATCTCCAGTAATGCCTGGTGTGCTAATTGTTGAAGCAATGGCGCAAACAGGAGGAATACTCGTTTTAAGTACAGTTCCTGATCCAGAAAATTATCTAACCTTCTTTATGAAAATAGATAAAGTAAAGTTCAAGCAGAAAGTAGTTCCTGGTGATACACTAATTTTTAAATGTGATTTAATAACACCAATTCGTAGAGGTATTTGTCATATGCAAGGAAATGCTTATGCTAATGGGAAACTATGTGCAGAAGCGGAGCTAATGGCGCAAATATCTAAAATAAAGTAATATTGAACCTAGCGGACTTTAAAATTTAAAGAAACGTTTTAAGGTTTAATGAACGAACACATTTTTCCGCTCTATAAAATAAATATCAAAAAAAGGAACCAAACGGACTTCAAAATTTAAAATGAAGTGTATAGGTTTAATAAGCGAGTATATTTTTCCCGCTTTATAAATATAAATATCAAAAAAATGAACCAACCTTTAGCTTACGTACATCCTGGAGCAAAAATTGCTAAAAATGTCGTTATAGATCCTTTTACCACAATACATAATAATGTAGTGATTGGAGAAGGAACATGGATTGGTAGTAATGTTACTATCATGGAAGGAGCTCGAATAGGTAAAAATTGTAATATTTTTCCTGGCGCAGTAATTTCTGGTGTACCTCAAGATTTAAAATTTAAAGATGAAGACACATTAACCGTGATTGGTGATAACGTTACTATTAGAGAGTGCGTAACTATTAATCGTGGTACTACAGATAAAATGAAAACGGTAATTGGTGACAATTGCTTAATAATGGCTTATTGTCATATTGCACATGATTGTGTGGTTGGTAACAATTGTATTTTTTCTAATAATAGTACATTGGCAGGACATATCACCGTTGGTGATTATGTAGTATTAGCTGGAATGACAGCAGTACACCAGTTTTGTTCTATTGGTAATCATGCCTTTGTAACTGGTGGATCTTTAGTAAGAAAAGATGTTCCTCCTTTTGTAAAAGCGGGTCGTGAACCTTTATCTTATGTCGGAATTAATTCTGTAGGATTGAGAAGAAGAGGTTTTACCACCGAAAAAATCAGAGAAATACAAGATATATACAGAATGTTATATCAGAAAAACTATAATAATACACAAGCTTCAGATTTAATTGAAGCAGAAATGGAGGCAACCCATGAACGTGATGAAATTCTTCAGTTTATTAAGAATTCGCATCGTGGTATTATGAAAGGGTACTTCAAATCAAATTAAAATTAAAAGATAAAAATTTAGATGGCAACAACTTCAGATATTAGAAACGGACTTTGTTTAAAATATAACAATGATATTTATAAAATCATTGAATTTTTACACGTAAAACCTGGTAAAGGTCCTGCTTTTGTTAGAACAAAAATGAAAAGTGTAACTAGTGGAAAAGTATTAGATAATACCTTTTCTGCAGGTCACAAATTAGAAGATGTACGAGTAGAAACGCACAAGTTTCAATACTTATATAATGATGGTGAGTTTTATCACTTTATGAATGAAGCAGATTATACGCAAATTCGTTTATTAGAAGCTGCTTTAGATAAGCCGGAATTAATGAAAGAAGGAGAAATTGTAACTGTTTTAATTAATACAGAAGATAATATGCCGCTTTCTGTAGATCTACCTGCAAGTGTTATACTTGAAGTTACAGCTACAGAACCTGGAGTTAAAGGGAATACAGCAACCAATGCTACAAAACCTGCAACGATGGAAACTGGAGCATCTGTGAATGTGCCTTTATTTATAAACGAAGGGGACAAGATAAAAGTAGAAACAGAAAAAGGTACGTATAAAGAACGTGTAAAAGAATAAACCTTATTAATTCCTTCCCTTTTTTAAGGGAAGGTGGATTTCCATTTGTTTGAATGGAAAGACGGAATGGTTAAAGTCACCATGCAAATTCTAATATTATCTACGGATATACTAAATATATGAAATTCCCAAAACCTCATACACTTAAACAAATTGCAGACTTAATTGATTGTAGACACGTTGGAGATGCTAATTTTCAAGTTTTAGGTATTAATGAAATTCATGTAGTTGAAAGTGGAGATGTAGTATTTGTAGATCATCCTAAGTACTACGATAAAGCTTTACAATCTGCTGCAACTATTGTGCTTATCAACAAAGAAGTAGATTGTCCAGAAGGAAAAGCATTACTTATAAGTGATGATCCTTTTAGAGATTTTAATAAAATCACACAACATTTTAAACCTTTTCAGGCTTCTAATGTAGCAATTGCAGCTTCCGCAAAAATTGGTGAAAACACCATTATTCAACCCAATTGTTTTATAGGTAATAATGTGACCATTGGTGATAATTGCATTATTCATCCCAACGTAACCATTTATGATGATGCCGTAATTGGCAATAATGTTACTATTCATTCAGGAACCATTTTAGGTGCTTCTGCTTTTTATTATAAAAAACGTCCAGAAGGATTTGATCCTTTACTATCCGGAGGAAGAGTAGTTATAAAAGACAATGTAGATATTGGTGCGCTTTGTACCATAGATAAAGGAGTTACTGGAGATACAATTATTGGTGAAGGCTCTAAATTAGATAATCAAATTCAGGTTGGTCATGATACTGTAATTGGTAAAAAATGTCTAATAGCATCCCAAACAGGAATTGCTGGTTGTTGTATTATTGAAGATGAAGTTACCATTTGGGGACAAGTTGGTACCACAAGTGGAATTACAATTGGAGAAAAAGCGATTGTACTTGGGCAAACTGGAGTCACTAAATCTATCGCAGGCGGTAAAACGTATTTTGGAACTCCTATTGAAGAAGCAAGAGTCAAATTAAAAGAATTAGCTTATATCAAGAAAATTCCTGAAATTGTAGAACAATTAAAAAAGAAATAGATGACACCTAAAGAAGTTGTTCAGCAATTTTATAGTTCCGATTTAGCAAACAATACAGAAGCTGTAGAGCTTTGTTTTCATAAAGATTGCACCTTAAGTTGGCATAGTAGTAAAGGTTTTAATGTGTTAGATTTTAATGCTTTAAAATTGGTTTTTGAAGAAGTTAGAAAAATGTACGAAACACTACGTTTTGAAACGAGCCATTTATTAGTAGAGGGAAACATGGTGACCATACGTTACACTTCTTATTTTACAACCGTCGAAAACCCTAACGAGGAAATGCCATTAGCGCATTTCACTACTATTTGGGAAGTGAAAGACGATAAAATCATCAAAGGATTTCAAATGAGTCAACTAGCAGATAGTTGCTCAGAAAGCCTAAATTCTTTTTAAGAAATAAAAATACAAATCACTTTAAAAATTCTTTTCAAAATCTTACTTTTGCAGTAAGAGTTTTAATTTTTAGTAAAGGAATTCTTAAACAAATATTAAACAATTTTAATCTAAACATAAATGAGCGTTTTAGTAAATAAAGATTCAAAAATAATAGTTCAAGGATTTACAGGTAGTGAAGGTACTTTTCACGCTGGACAAATGATTGAATACGGAACAAATGTTGTTGGTGGAGTTACTCCAGGAAAAGGTGGTCAAACACATTTAGATAAACCAGTTTTTAATACAGTTTCAGAAGCTGTAGAAAAAGTAGGAGCAGACACAACCATTATTTTTGTACCACCAGCTTTTGCTGCAGATGCTATTATGGAAGCTGCAGATGCAGGAATTAAAGTAATTATTACTATTACAGAAGGAATTCCAGTAGCAGATATGATTAAAACTGCTGCTTATATTAAAGATAAAGATTGTAGATTAATTGGACCTAACTGTCCAGGAGTTATTACTCCAGGAGAAGCTAAAGTTGGTATTATGCCAGGTTTCGTTTTCAAAAAAGGAAAAGTTGGTATTGTATCTAAATCAGGTACATTAACGTATGAAGCTGCAGACCAAGTGGTAAAACAAGGTTTAGGTATCACAACAGCAATTGGTATTGGTGGAGATCCTATTATTGGAACTACAACCAAAGAAGCTGTAGAGTTATTAATTAACGATCCAGAAACAGAAGCGGTAGTAATGATTGGTGAAATTGGTGGACAATTAGAAGCAGATGCTGCTAATTGGTATAAAGCTAGTGGAAGCAAGAAACCAGTAATTGGTTTTATCGCAGGAGAAACTGCACCTGCAGGACGTACAATGGGTCACGCTGGAGCAATTGTTGGTGGTAGTGATGATACTGCACAAGCAAAAAAGAAAATCATGAGAGAATGTGGTATTCACGTTGTGGATTCACCAGCTGAGATTGGTAAAAAAGTTGCTGAAGTTTTAGGCTAAGCACAATCACATATATATGTTAAAAACCTCACATTATTTTGTGAGGTTTTTTTATTTGATGCAATTTGTATTTATTATATTTGAATAGAATAAAGAGGCTTTAATAAAAGCTTTAAAGTTTAAATTAAAATTATCATTCCTGTAAAATCAGGAATCTAACTTAATTGAAGTTACTACATATGAAATTATTAGAAGGGAAAACAGCCATTATTACTGGAGCGAGTAGAGGAATAGGAAAAGGAATCGCTCAAGTATTTGCGCAACAAGGTGCTAATGTAGCATTTACATATAGCGCTTCTGTGGAAGCTGCTAACGAACTAGAAAAAGAATTAACAGCTTTAGGTGTTAAGGCAAAAGGATACCAAAGTAATGCGGCAGATTTTAAGCAATCGCAAAAATTAGCCGAAGATGTAGTTGCAGAATTTGGAAGCATAGACATTCTTATTAATAACGCAGGAATAACGAAAGACAATCTTTTAATGCGTATTAGTGAAGAAGATTTTGATACGGTTATTGAAGTAAACTTAAAGTCGGTTTTCAACATGACCAAAGCGGTACAACGTACTATGCTTAAGCAACGTAAAGGTTCTATCATTAATATGAGTTCGGTTGTTGGTGTAAAAGGAAACGCCGGACAAACCAATTATGCTGCTTCTAAAGCAGGAATTATAGGTTTTTCTAAATCAGTAGCCTTAGAGTTAGGTTCTAGAAATATTAGAAGCAACGTGATTGCTCCTGGTTTTATTGAAACAGAAATGACAGCAAAACTAGACGAAGAAACCGTGAAAGGTTGGAGAAATGCTATACCATTAAAACGTGGTGGTACGCCAGAAGATATTGCAAATGTTTGTGTTTTTCTTGCAAGTGATATGTCTGCTTATGTTACAGGGCAAACCATTAACGTAGATGGAGGAATGCTAACTTAATATTGTCAATCAACCTATAAAACGAAACTATCCATGAAAAAAGTATTATTTGTAATCACGCTATTTTTAGTCGCAACCGTAAATGTCAATGCACAAGATTGGATAGATTATAAATCGGAAGATTTAGCTTTTATTGCTAAATTTCCAAACGAACCAGAAAGATCGGCACAAGATGTAGAATCGGCGATAGGAACTCTTAAGATACATATGGCCATGTATACTCCTCCTGTAGATAGCAATGATGAGAATCAAGTGTATAGCGTAATTAGAAGCGATTACCCTAAATCTTATTTTGAAGATGCTGATGAAGCGTCTAATAATGATGTATTAGATGGTGCTGTAGAAGGTGCCGTAACTAATGTGCAAGGAAAATTAGTTTTTGATGATAAAATTACGTTTAATGGTTTTCCAGGACGAAATTTTAAAATCGAAATTGATGGAGGTTTTATTTATATGAAGACGTTTTTAGTGGAAAATAAAATGTTTATAGCACAAGTTCTTTGCTTAACAGATAAGGATGATAATGATAATATTAATCGCTTTCTAAACTCTTTTGATATTTTAAAAGTAAAAGAATAATTGACGACACAAACCATTTTTTACATCATACTTGCTGGAATCATAGCACTATCACTAGCGCTATTTCAGTATAGTTTAAAAAAGAAGAACAGAACATCTAAAAGTGTTCTGTTTACCTTTTTAAGGTTTATATCTATTTTTTCACTTTTATTATTGCTTATCAATCCTAAATTTGAAAAAATAAGCTACTATACCGAAAAACCTAATTTAGTGGTTGCTGTAGATAATTCAAGTTCGATAATACATTTAAATCAGAAAGAAAACGTACTTCAATTAGTAGCTTCCATTCAGAATAATGCGGCGCTTTCCGAAAAATTTAATCTAGACTTTTTTACCTTCGGAAATACTATAGAAACATCCGATTCTTTAACTTTTCTAGATAAGCAAACCAATATTGATAAGGCTTTTAGTGACTTTTCACAGATTTATAAAAACACAACTTCCCCAATACTTTTACTAACAGACGGAAACCAAACCTTTGGTAACGATTATGTGTTTTCAGCAGAAAAAGTAAAACAACCCATATTCCCCATTATTCTTGGAGATACTATTACGTACACAGATTTAAAATTACAACAGCTTAATGTCAATAAATATGCTTTTTTAAAGAATAAGTTTCCTGTAGAGGCTATTGTAACCTATAATGGAAATGCTATTGTGAATTCTAAATTTGTAGTTACTTCAGGTAAAGCGACGGTGTATTCTCAAAATATAACTCTAAATAACACAAATAATTCTAAAGTTTTAAACTTTACTTTACCAGCAAATCGGGTAGGAGTACAAGCGTATAAAACACAAATTCTTCCTATAGAAAGTGAGAAAAACACGATTAATAATTACAAGAATTTTGCTGTAGAAGTTATCGATCAGAAAACAAATGTTGCCATAATTAGCGATTTTATGCATCCAGATATAGGTGCTTTCAAAAAGAGTATTGAAAGCAATGAGCAACGCGAAGTTTCTATCGTTACTCCGAGGGAGTATTTATTGCAAAAAAATGAATTTCAATTAGTTATATTGTATCAGCCAAATAATAAGTTTAAGCTTGTTTTTGAGGATTTAAAAAAAGATAACACTAATAAATTTGTTGTTTTAGGAGCGAAAACGGACTATGCTTTTGTGAATACAATCACTTCCGATTTTAAACAGGATATTACAAAACAAACCGAAGAATATCAAGCAAGTTTAAATGCAAACTATAATACTTTTATTATAGACGATTTAGATTTTGAATCTTTTCCTCCGTTACAATCTTCTTTCGGGAGCGCTACTTTTTCTATTCCTGCGGAAACTATTTTGAATAAAAAAATTGGAAGCTTAGAAACGCAAGATCCTTTGCTAGTTACTTTTGAAAGTAAAAGTAGGAGAGAAGCGGTACTTTTTGGTGAAAATATCTGGAAATGGAGAGCGCAGAGCTATTTAAACAGCAAGAGCTTTAATACTTTCGATAACTTTATTGGTAAAATGGTACAGTACTTGGCTTCCAATAAAAGGAAAAATCGCTTAAATGTAGATTATGAATACTTTTACCAAGGAAATTCTAATGTCCTTGTTAAAGCACAGTTTTTCAATAAGAACTATGAGTTTGATGTAAAGGAAATTTTAAATATTTCGGTTAAAAATAAGGACACGAAAGAAACTAGCACTTTTCCTTTAATTTTAAAAGGAAATAATTACCAAGTAGACTTGAGTCATTTGCCAGCAGGAGATTATAGTTTCACCGTAGAGGCAACAAACGAAAACATTTCGAAATCTGGTGAATTTCAAATCTTAGAATATAACATAGAACAACAATTTTTAAATGCGAATGTTACGAAGCTTCAGCAAGTTGCTAAAAACACAAATGCAAGCAGTTATTTTGTTGCAAACACAAATACTTTGATAAATGACTTATTAAAGGACGAACGCTTCGCTATCATGCAGAAAAGCAGTAAAAATGTTGTACCTTTGATTGATTTTGAACACCTATTAGCTTTGCTTATTTTGAGTTTGGCTTTAGAATGGTTTTTAAGAAAATATAATGGATTAATCTAAAAAAGAAATATGGATAAATTACCTAAGATTGCAGTACCTTTTATAGTCGGACTTGTGTTCCTAATCATTTTAATATCTAAATCCGCAGTGACCATTGGTCCAGGAGAAGGTGGTGTTTTATTTGAACGTTTTGGAGATGGTATTAATACAGAACATACCTATGGTGAAGGTTTTCATATTGTTGCTCCATGGAATGACATGTTGGTGCAAACGGTACGTCAGCAATCGGTTTCCGATGAAATGAATGTGCTTTCAGTTAATGGACTAGAAGTAAAAGTATTCGGTACTATATGGTATGAGCCAGAGTTTTCTAACCTTGGAAAATTAATTAAAACCAAAGGAGCAGATTACGAAAGAGAATTATTAGATCCTGCAATTAATGCTGCAGCAAGAAGTGTGGTTGGTAGATATACACCAGAACAATTATATTCTAGTAAAAGAGATGTTATTGAACAAGAAATTTTAGAGGAAGTAACTACGCTTTTAGACGGACAGTTTTTAACAGTGAAAAGAGTTTTAGTAGAAGATGTAAAACTACCAGCTACTATTAAAGATGCTATTGAACGTAAATTAAAGCAAGAACAAGAATCATTAGAATACGAGTTTAGACTAGTTACAGCTTCAAAAGAAGCAGAGAAAGTAATTATTGATGCAAAAGGTAAAGCAGAGTCGAATCGTATTTTAAGTGCATCATTAACCGATAAAATTTTACAAGATAAAGGTATTGAAGCAACCGTTAAGTTGTCTGAATCTCCTAACAGTAAAGTGATTATTATTGGTTCTGGTGATTCTGGAATGCCTATTATATTAGGAAATCAATAAAAACATTAAAAAATGTTTGGAATTGTAATTATATTTTACAAATATTTGTAGACAACATAAAAGAACATGAATTTTATTCAACTACATCATCATCATTTTCATACTGGCACTCAAGCGAGCTAAAAATGTATTGAATAAAAACAAAATATTTTAAAAACCGTTTGACTAAATCAAGCGGTTTTTTATTTCCATAAAATTGGAAATTCTTCCTTAAGATTTACTCAAACACATTAAAAGAAAAAAATGAGTAAATTAAAAATTGCAATTCAAAAATCAGGTAGACTAAACGAAGATTCTCTAAAACTCCTTAAAGACATTGGTGTTTCTATAGATAATGGTAAAGACCAGTTGAAAGCTTCTGCTAGAAATTTTCCTTTAGAAGTATTTTATTTAAGAAATGGCGATATTCCACAATACCTAAAAGATGGTATCGTAGACGCTGCTATTATTGGAGAAAATGTACTTATCGAAAAAGGAGGAACTATTCCGGTAGTAGAAAAATTAGGTTTTTCTACTTGTAAAGTATCCATCGCTATACCTAAATCGGCATCCTACAAATCCATTCAAGATTTACAAGGAAAACGTATTGCAACGTCCTATCCAAATACCGTAAATCAATTTTTAAAAGAAAATAATGTCGAAGCCCAATTGCACATTATTAATGGTTCTGTCGAAATTGCGCCAAATATTGGTTTGGCAGATGCTATTGTAGATATTGTTTCCAGCGGAAGTACTTTATTTAAAAACGGATTGAAAGAAGTAGAAGTACTTCTTAAATCGGAAGCAGTTCTTGCTGTTTCTCCATTAATTTCAGAAGAAAATAAAAGCATTTTAAATAAGATTCAATTTCGATTACAATCGGTTTTAAAAGGAAGACAAAGCAAATATGTATTGCTTAATGCGCCCAATGAAAAGATAGAGGACATTATTAATATCCTTCCAGGAATGAATAGTCCTTCCGTATTACCACTTGCAAGAACAGGTTGGAGTTCTATACACTCGGTGATAAACAAAAATGAGTTTTGGGAAGTAATTGATGAACTAAAAGAAAATGGAGCAGAAGGTATCTTAGTTTGCCCAATTGAAAACATGGTAGTTTAGAACTATTGAATACAAATATCTTAAGACAATTAGAAATGAAGACAATTGAAAATCCTAGTAAGCAAGATTGGCAAACTATTATAAAGAGACCAACGCTATCTGTGAGCGATATAGAGTCTACAGTTACCAAAATATTTAGTGATATATCTCAAAATGGGGATGTAGCTATTGCAAAATATACCGAGAAATTTGATGGTGTAGTTTTAGATAATATGTTGGTTACAACTTTAGAAATAGAGGAAGCTTCTAATAATGTACCTTCTAATTTAAAGGAAGCAATTCTAAAAGCGAAAGCAAATATTGAAAAATTTCATAGCGCACAAAAAACGCCGAAAGTAGAAGTCGAAACGACCGAAGGTGTACGTTGTTGGCAAGAAAAACGCGCCATTCAAAAAATTGGTTTGTATATTCCTGGTGGAACAGCGCCTTTATTTTCTACCGTCTTAATGCTTGCCGTTCCAGCACAAATTGCAGGATGCAAAGAAATCGTTTTATGTACACCTCCTAATAAAGAAGGGGAAATTGCAAATGAAATATTATACGCAGCTAAAATTTGTGGGGTTTCAAAAATTTTTAAGGTTGGTGGTATTCAGGCAATTGCTGGTTTAACTTTTGGAACAGAAACCATTTCAAAAGTGTCTAAGATTTTCGGACCAGGAAATCAGTACGTGACGGTTGCAAAACAATTAGCAACAAAATATGGTACAGCAATCGATATGCCTGCCGGACCAAGTGAGTTGTTAGTAATGGCTGATAATTCTGCAAATCCTGCTTATGTGGCTTCCGATTTGTTAAGTCAGGCAGAACATGGCGCAGATAGCCAAGTGATTTTGGTTTCCGATACGAAAGATTTTATTTCTGAAGTTTCCAATGAGATAGAAAAACAACTCTTAGAATTACCAAGAAAAGAAATTGCAACATTAGCATTGCAAAATGCACGTGCCATTTTATTGGAAACGGCAACCGATGCATTAGATTTTGTTAATGAATATGCCGCAGAACACCTTATTATAGCGACCAAAAACAACGACTTTTTTATGGATAATATTACCAATGCAGGTTCTGTTTTTATTGGTAATTACACACCAGAAAGTGCTGGAGATTATGCTTCTGGGACCAACCATACATTACCAACTAATGGCTATAGTAAAGCATACTCTGGAGTAAATTTAGATAGTTTTTTAAAGAGTATTACCTTTCAAAAAATAAGTAAAAAAGGATTGCTAAATATTGGAAACACGATAGAGTTAATGGCAGAAGCCGAAGGCTTACAAGCGCATAAAAATGCAGTTTCCATCCGTTTAAAAGATTTAAGTTAATACGCTGTCATTCCGCATTGGATGCGGAATCCAATTAGAATTAAATATGAAAAATAATTTCAACATAAACAATCTCGTAAGAGCTAACATAAAAGCATTAAAAGCCTATTCTTCCGCAAGAGATGAATTTAAAGGCACTGCAGATGTGTTTTTAGATGCAAATGAGAATCCGTTTGGAGACTTAAATAGGTATCCAGATCCACAACAAAGAGAAATTAAAGAAAAGTTATCTGCCATAAAAAAAGTAGAAACAAATCAGATTTTTGTTGGCAATGGTAGTGACGAAGTTATCGATTTAGCATTTCGTATTTTTTGTGAACCAGGAAAAGATAAGGTATTAACCTTTTCGCCAACGTACGGAATGTACGATGTGTCTGCAAATATTAATAATATCGAGGTTATAGAGCAGCCGCTAATTAACGATTTTCAAATTAGTCTTAATCAATTACAACCGTATTTAGATTTCGAAGAGCTAAAAATTATTTTTATATGTTCTCCAAATAACCCAACAGGAAATAGTATTAATCCCGAGGATATAGAATATATTTTAGAAAATTTCAATGGTATTGTGATTGTAGATGAAGCCTATATCGATTTTAGTTCGCAAGCATCCTTCATTAAAAAAATAGACAAATACAATAATCTAATTGTTAGTCAGACCTTTAGTAAAGCTTGGGGTTTAGCAGGTGTTAGAGTAGGAGTTGCCTATGCCAATGAAGCTATTATTAAACTTTATAATCGTGTAAAACCACCTTATAATGTGAGTACTTTAAACCAAGAAGCGGTTTTAAAAAGCTTAAATAATGTAGAAGAAGTTACTCAGAATATCGATACCATTCTTTTAGAAAGAACAAAGTTAAAAGACGCTTTAAGTACCCTTTCTGTGGTGAAAAAAGTATATCCTACAGATGCCAATTTTTTGTTGGTTGAAGTGGATGATGCTAATAAAACGTATCAATATTTAATTGAAAAAAAAGTAATTATTCGTAATAGAAATACACAAGTCGAAAATTGTATTCGTATTACTGTTGGTACTAAAGAAGAGAATGAGAAGTTAATTAGCGAATTAAAGAATATTAATTAAAAGATTACCGCTTTCGCGGAAACTAAAGATGAAAAAAGTATTATTTATAGATAGAGACGGAACATTGGTATTAGAACCACCAGTAGATTATCAATTAGATAGCTTAGATAAGTTAGAATTCTACCCAAAAGTATTTCAATATATGGCTAAAATAGCTTCAGAATTGGATTATGAATTGGTTATGGTAACGAATCAAGACGGATTAGGGACAGATTCTTTTCCAGAGGATACCTTTTGGCCTGCGCAAAACAAAGTAATAACTGCTTTTGAAAAGGAAGGTGTTGTTTTTTCTGAAGTGTGTATCGATAGAACTTTTCCACATGAAAATGCAGAAACTCGTAAGCCAAGAACTGGTTTACTAACCAAGTATTTGGATAAAGAAAACTATGATTTAGAAAATTCTTTCGTTTTAGGAGACCGAATCACAGATATGGAATTGGCTAAAAACCTAGGTGCCAAAGGAATCTTTTTATCTGAAAATCCAGAATTAGGAGCAGACGAAATTGAAACTTCCAAACAAGCTATTTTAGATGCTATTGCTTTAACAAGTACCGACTGGAAAGCAATATATGAATTTTTAAAACTCGAAGATCGTGTTCAAGAGATTACTAGAAATACAAACGAAACCAACATTTACATTAAGTTAAATTTAGATGGTTCTGGTAAAAATGACATCGATACTGGTTTATCCTTTTTCGATCATATGTTAGACCAAATTGGTCGTCATGGTGCAATGGATTTAACGATTAAAGTGGATGGAGATTTAAATGTAGATGAACACCATACCATCGAAGATACCATGATTGCTTTGGGGGAATTATTTAATAAAGCCTTAGGGAATAAATTAGGAATAGAACGTTACGGTTTTTGTTTGCCAATGGACGACTGTTTAGCACAAGTAGCTGTTGACTTTGGAGGTAGAAACTGGTTAGAATGGGAAGCTGATTTTAAACGTGAGAAAATAGGAGACATGCCAACCGAAATGTTTTTCCATTTGTTTAAATCGTTCACAGACGGCGCAAAATGTAACCTAAATATTAAAGCGGAAGGAACCAACGAACATCATAAAATTGAAGGTATTTTTAAGGCATTTGCTAAAGCGATGAAAATGGCGGTAAAACGCGATTCTAATAAAATGTTTTTACCAAGTACTAAAGGAATGTTATAATATCACTTCGAGTGATTTTGGGGAACGAAAAATAGTATCGAGAAGAATGAAAATAGTAATTATAGATTACGGGGCAGGAAATATTAAAAGCATTCAGTTTGCTTTTAAACGACTAGGACTGGAAGCGCTTCTGTCGAAGGATCCAGAAGAAATAAAAGCAGCAGATAAGATTATATTTCCAGGAGTAGGAGAAGCGAGTAGCGCAATGAAAATGCTTAGAAAAAGTAAGTTAGATATATTAATCCCGACTCTAACACAGCCTGTTTTAGGGATCTGTTTAGGTATGCAATTATTATGTAAAACTACAGAAGAAGGAAATGCCGAAGGATTAGGTATTTTTGATGTCCACGTGAAGCGATTTAATGCTTGTGTAAAAGTGCCGCAAATGGGTTGGAATACGGTAAGTAATTTAAAATCAGATTTGTTTAAAAACATAAATGACAAAAGCTATATGTATCTTGTGCATAGTTATTACGCAGAGAATTGTAATGAAGCTATAGCAACAACAGACTATGAGGTAGTATATGCTTCCGCATTGCAAAAAAACAACTTTTATGGCGTGCAATTTCACCCAGAAAAAAGTAGTGATGCAGGAGAACAATTATTAAAGAATTTTATAGCGTTATAATGCCCTGCGAGGTTTTAAAAAGCTTGTAGGTATAAAAAAGAAGTTTAATTAAAAGAGAGATTTCCACTTTTGTGGAAAAGGAATATGAGAATAATACCAGCAATAGATATTATAGACGGAAAATGTGTTCGACTTACTAAAGGCGATTACAATACGAAAAAGATATACAATGAAAATCCTTTAGAAGTAGCAAAACAATTTGAAGCTTCCGGAATTCAATATTTACATTTAGTAGATTTAGATGGGGCAAAAGCAAATCATATTGTAAACTATAAAGTACTAGAGCAAATTGCATCTAAAACCAATTTAAAGATTGATTTTGGTGGTGGTTTAAAAACAGATGAAGATTTGCATATCGCTTTTAATTCTGGAGCAAGACAAATTACAGGAGGTAGTATTGCGGTGCAAGACACCAATACTTTTGATAGCTGGATTTCTAAATATGGCGCACAAAAAATTATACTTGGTGCCGATTGTAGAAATGAAAAAGTTGCTATTAGCGGTTGGATGGAAGAAAGCAATTTAGAAGTAATTCCTTTTGTGCAAGGCTACCAGAAAAAGAACATTCAATATGTTATTTGTACCGATATTGCCAAAGATGGTATGTTAGAAGGTCCGTCGATAGAACTATACAAAAAGATGATAGAAAGCTGTTCTGCTAATAATCAAACGATCAAACTAATAGCTTCAGGTGGCGTTACCACTATTGATGACATCAATTTATTAGAAAAAATTGGTTGTGAAGGAGTCATTATAGGTAAAGCTTTATATGAAGGAAATATACGTTTAACCGATTTAGAAACCATTTATTAAAATGCTAGCAAAAAGAATTATTCCATGCTTGGATATTAAAGATGGTCGGACTGTAAAAGGCGTGAATTTTGTTGGTTTGCGAGATGCAGGAGATCCTGTTTCACTAGCCAAAAAATATGCAATCCTTGGTGCAGATGAGTTGGTTTTACTGGATATTTCTGCAACATTAGAAGGTAGAAAAACCATGTTAGATATGGTTCTAAAAGTAGCCGAACAAGTAAATATTCCGTTTACCGTTGGTGGAGGAATTTCTTCTATTGAAGATGTCGATGCCCTTTTAAAATCTGGAGCAGATAAAGTTTCTATAAATTCTTCGGCAATTAAACGTCCAGAATTAATAAATGAATTGGCTAATAAATTTGGAAACCAATGTATTACCGTTGCTATTGATGCAAAACAAATAGATGGAAATTGGATTGTGCACGTGGCTGGAGGAAGTATTCCTACCGAATTAGATTTATTTTCGTGGGCGAAAGAAGCAGAAGAACGTGGTGCTGGAGAAATACTTTTTACATCTATGAATAATGACGGTACTAAAAATGGTTTTGCTAACGAAGCATTATCTAGGCTGTCTACAGAATTAAATATTCCTATAATAGCTTCTGGTGGCGCAGGAAACATGTCACATTTTGTGGATGCTTTTCATGTAGGGAAAGCAGATGCAGCATTGGCGGCAAGTGTTTTTCATTTTGGTGAAATTGAAATAAAAGATTTAAAAAAGGAATTAAAGAATAATAATATAGAAGTGCGATTATAATGAATATAGATTTCAATAAAAATAACGACGGATTAGTGCCTGCCATCATTCAAGATGCAACAACCAATAAAGTATTAATGTTGGGCTATATGAATGCAGAAGCCTTCAGCAAAACAAAAGAAACAAAACAGGTTACTTTTTTCAGCAGAACCAAAAAACGCCTTTGGACAAAAGGAGAAGAAAGTGGTAACTTTTTAAACCTTGTAGATTACAAATTAGATTGCGATAATGACACCTTACTAATTCAGGTAAACCCAGTAGGAGCAACTTGTCATAAAGGATCAGACACCTGCTGGAATGCAGAAAATAAAGAAAGTTTCGGTTTTATTTCTAAATTAGAAAATACTATCGAAAGTAGAGTGCAGGCAGGAGATTCTGAAAAATCGTATGTTGCTTCCTTATTTGCTTCAGGTATTAATAAAGTAGCTCAAAAAGTAGGAGAGGAAGCTGTGGAAGTGGTTATTGAAGCTATGGATAATAATGACGATTTATTTCTTAGCGAAAGTGCCGATTTACTATTTCATTATTTAATGCTACTTCAAGCGAAAGGCTATAAGTTAGAAGATGTAGTTTCGGTTTTAAAAACTAGAGAAAAATAATAGCAATTAAAAAGCCTTCTGTTTTTTAATTAGATACGCTTTTGTTACTAGCATATCCGTTATGAAAATTTTGTTAGATGTAATAAAATAGGTTACTTGCCGGATTAAAGAGATTCTTAAAATATGTTTGATAAACGTTACTACTATCTAGTCAAAATACAATATTTAGGTTACCGTTTTCACGGTTGGCAAAAACAGCCAAAATTGAAAACAGTGCATTTAATGATTGATAGAACTTTTAATTACATTTTAGAAGGCAAACGTTTTAAAACCCTAGCTTCTGGTAGAACAGATGCCATGGTTTCTGCAAATGCTTCGGCTTTTGAGCTTTTTTTATATGAGCCTATTGAAGATCAAGAAGCTTTTTTAGCACTTTTTAATCACAATCTACCACAGGATATTCGCGCATTATCTATTGAAGAAGTAGATGCGAAATTCAATATTATTCAGCATTCTAAAACAAAAGAGTATTTATACCTCTTTACATACGGAGAGAAATGCCATCCGTTTTGTGCGCCAATTCTAACTACTATTTTAGAGGATTTAGATATTGCAGCAATGCAAGAAGGAGCAAAACTATTTCAGGGTACACATAACTTTAAAACCTATTGTTATAAAGCGACTAATGAAGGTTTATATACTAGAGAAGTTAGTACTTGTGAGTTAGTCGAGAATACAGTATTTAGTGCGAATTTTTTCCCAGAAAAAACATATATGCTTCGTGTAAAAGGAAAAGGTTTTGGTAGAAATCAAATTAGATTAATGATGGGAGCACTTATAAAATTAGGAAGAGCAGAGATCACTTTAGAGTATATTAGAACTACATTACTACCAGAAAGTACAGAAGTGATGGACTATATTGCTCCAGCTTCTGGTTTAGTCTTAAATAACATAGAATTCGAATAAACTTTAGTATTTTTATATTAATTATAAAAGATATGGCGCAAAAGAATCGTAAAAGTACCAAACGTAAAAAAACATATAAAACGGTAAACTCTGTTCCTGGAACCGTTGCTTATATTGGTAATAAACAATCTCTAGAAACCAAAATAGATATTGTAAACTACAATAAAGATGCTTGCGATTTTAGAATTTCTAATAATGTAGAAGATGCTTTTCATTTTAAGGGACAAGAACATGTTACTTGGATTAATATTAACGGTTTAAATAATACCGCAGAAATAGAAAAACTAGGTAAACATTACAATTTGCATCCTTTAGTATTAGAAGATATTGTAACCACCAACCAGAGAGCAAAATTGGAAGAATACGAGGATTATTTGTTTATCGTATTTAAAATGTTACACTTTAAAAGTGAAGATGAAATAGTTTACGAACACATGAGTATGGTTGTAGGAGAAAACTATGTACTTACTTTTCAAGAAGCCGATGGCGATGTTTTTGATGATTTAAGAGATCGGATTAAAAATGCCAAAGGAAGAGTGCGAAATGCGAAAGCAGATTATCTTATGTACACCATTTTAGATGCTGTTGTAGATAATTATTTTACGGTTATTGAAGCGGAAGGTGATAAAATAGAAGATTTAGAAGAAACTCTTTTTATTGAAGAATCTAACTCAAATACAACAACTACAAGTATTCAAAACCAAAAACGCGAAATACTAAAAATACGAAGAACCGTTTTTCCTTTTCGTGAAGTGGTTAACAAATTGGAAAAATCGGAAATCGATTTTATAGAAGATAAAACCAAAAACTACCTTCGTAATTTATACGACCACATGATACAAGTAAACGAAAGTATAGACTTGTATCGTGAAATGATTTGGGGACTTATGGATTTATACATGACCAATATTAGTAATAAAATGAACGAGGTGATGAAGGTGCTAACTATTATAGCAACTATCTTTATTCCGTTAACTTTTATTGCAGGTATTTACGGTATGAATTTCACCAATATGCCAGAACTTTCTAGTCCGTATGGCTATTATATTGTTTGGGCAGTGATGATTATTATACTCATAATTATGTTAATTTATTTCAGAAAAAAGAAGTGGTTTTAACTTAATTTATGTTAAAAAAATCTTAAAACAGTTAAAACCTGTTAAAGGACTTGACAAAAGTGAGATTTCTCATAGTTTATATAGTGTTCGAACAAAACAAACACTTTAAAACAATATATAATTATGAGTTATTTGAATATGCAAGATGAGAAATTATTACCTGTAGTTGTAGAACTAAATACACTACTAGCAGATTACCACATTTATTACCAAAAACTAAGAAATTTTCACTGGAACATTTTAGGAGAAAACTTCTTTGACCTTCACAATAAGTTTGAAGAACTTTACAAAGATGCACAACTTAAGATTGATGAAATTGCAGAACGCATTCTAACTTTAAGATTTCATCCGATGAGTAAATACAGCAATTATTTAAAAATTTCGGCTGTAGAAGAAGCGAAGTCTTTAAAATCGGATACGTATATGGTTTCCGAAATTATTAAAGATCACAAAATAATATTAGCACAAATGTCTCGTGTTATTGAGAAAGCAGAAGAAGCTTCAGATGAAGGTACCATAGATCTTATTGGTGCTTATATACGCGATTTAGAAAAAGCAAGCTGGATGTTAGATGCTTGGACAAAAAAGACTTCCGATAAGTTACAGAGTGTAGAAGTGAATTAAGTTTTTAGTAGGTATTAAAAACAAAAAAAATCACTTCACCTTTAAAACTTATTATACATGAAATTACAATTTCAAACCGCATTAGATGGCCTTATTGAGAAATTAGAAAACTGGTTTACAGCTATTGTGCAAATGTTGCCAAATTTACTAATTGCTATTTTAGTATTAGTAACCGCTTATTTTACGGCAAAGTTTGTTAAAAAAATTGTTACAAAACTAGTATCTAAGAAAATAGAACAAGATTCCATTAGTAATATTATTGGAAAAGTATCTGCAATAGCAGTGGTAGTAGCCGGATTACTTCTAGCTTTAGGAATCTTAGACCTTAGTAAAACATTATCCTCATTATTAGCAGGTGCTGGTGTTGTAGGTTTAGCTATTGGTTTAGCATTACAAGGAACATTATCTAATACTTTTGCTGGATTAGTATTATCCTTTAAGCAAAAAATTGAAATAGGAAATTGGGTAGAAACCAATGGATTTTCAGGAGAGGTTATGGATATTAATCTAAAGGATTTCACCATAAAAGAAGCAGATAATAATATGGTAATCATACCCAATAAAACCATATTAGAAAATCCAATGAAAAACTATTCACTTACTACAAAAATGCGTGTCATGCTAGAGTGTGGTGTTGGTTATGAGTCTGATTTAGAACATGTAGAGCAACTTACCAAACAAACCATAGCAAATGTTTTTAGTCAAGTAAAAGAAGCTAACGAAGTAGAATTCTATTATACCGAATTTGGGGGAAGTTCAATAAATTACTTATGTAGATTTTGGATTGATGCAGATAGTGCATTAGAAAAACTAAGAGCAAAAAGTACTGCCATTATTGAAATTAAGAAGGCATACGATAAAGAAAATATCAATATTCCTTTTCCTATTAGAACATTGCAATTTGATAACGAACTATCCTTGCAAAAATCGGGATCACCTCAGGAAGAATTCTCTAAGAATTAGAGTGAGAGTATACTAAGAATTCACAAAGTATAGTCTATTACATTACAATTTTAAAACCTTAAAGATATGTTACGATGGACAATCACGTTTATAATAATTGCATTTATCGCAGGAATTTTAGGATTTAGCGGAATTGCAGGAGCATCGGCAGGAATTGCCAAAATACTATTCTTCGTATTTATAGTATTATTTATTCTATCTCTAATTAGAGATGTTATAAGAAAATCCTAAAAACAAAACAATTAATAATCACAAAAAAGATAATCATGAAAAAATTAATATTTGCAGTAGTACTAATGTTTTCAATCGCAACCGTATTTACAAGTTGTAGAGAAGAAAAGAAAACACCAAAAGAAAAAATAGAAGCAGCAGCAGAAGATACAAGAGATGCCATTGAAGATGCGGCAGATGATGTTAAAGACGAAATGGAAGATGTTAAAGAAGAAATAGAAGATGAAGTAGAATAACAGCTACTTAGTCTTTACAATCAAAAGTTTAACCATTAAAATTTAAAACCAAAAAATGAAAAATTTAGTATTTATATTTAGTTTATTAATGAGTGCAGGTATTTACGCACAAAATAATAATCCTGTAGATGTTACAGATGAAACTATTGTGAAAACAGTACAAGTAAAAGAAGACGGGGAAATTATAGAAAAGAAAGTAAAAGTAAACACCGTACAAAAGCAAGAAGTAAAAATCGATCCAAAAGATAGATATAAGCTTAACGGATATCGAATGGACACACCAGTAAAAGTAACCAAAACGGTAATGGTGGATAATGATAGAGATCCACAATATGATACCAAAACAAAAGTGACCTACTACAAGTTTAACGAGGTAGATTATGCTTTTGTTCCGGATGAAAAAGGGTTCATCGTTTCGGTAAAAAAAGGGGAGAAAAAAATCCCTTTTGGTAAAGCCAGATACTCCGCTAGAAACATGAGTTATATTGTTACCACAGAGGAATACACAGGAGTTGGATACTTTGATAAAGATAAAACTTTTGTAATAGAATATTATGATGGTGAAAGTGATGGATTGATAACCAAGGAGTTTAAAGTTACTAAGTAAATTTTATGTTAGTGGATGGCAGTTTTTAATTAAACCCGCTATCGATTAATAGCAGAAAAGCCTCGATTTTTTCGAGGCTTTTTGTATTTTTAAGCCTATTTAATATTTGTATTATGAACGAAACGATACCAAGAGAAACCTTCGACTTTTTTAAACGATTAGAAAAAAATAATAATCGAGAATGGTTTAACGAAAACAAGAAAGAATTTAAAGAAATAGAGGCAGAGGTAAAGCAAGTTTATAATCAGTTGTTTAACATGCTTACTGCGCAGGATGAAATAGATAAAATGAAGATGTTTCGTATTTATCGCGATGTGCGTTTTTCTAAAAACAAACTACCATATAAAACCCATTTTGGAGGTTCGTTTAGCAGAGTAAAACCTAATTTAAGAGGTGGTTATTATCTACACATTCAGCCAAATAATGAAAGTTTTATTGCTACCGGATTTTGGGAACCAAACAAAGAAGATTTATTGCGAATTAGAAAAGAGTTTGAACAAGACGATTCCGAAATTAGAGAAATAATTAACAACAAAAAGTTTAAATCGGTTTGGGGTGAACTTGTTGGAGACGAAGTAAAAACAGCACCTCGTAACTTTGATAAAGAACACAAAGCCATCGATTTAATCAAGAAAAAACAATTTATTTTTACCAAAAAATATACGGATAAAGAAGTGATTTCTCCAGGCTTTTTAAAGGATGTAGAAAAGGCGTTTATAGCTATCAGACCTTATTTTAATTATATGAGTGATGTGCTAACTACAGATTTAAATGGCGTATCGTTAATTTAATTACTGCGTTTAAACGTTTTCTCTAATAGTTTTTCCACCAATTGGTGTAGGTGTTAATAGTGTCTTTCACGTTAATGATTTCACCAATTTCAGGAGTAATAACTTCTAGGTTTAATGTTGCAGCTTTGGTTTTTACACGTTCTATTGGATCTGTCCAATCGTGCAAAGCTAGTTTAAAACCAGCCCAATGAATGGCCATTATTTTTTTAGCCTTGACATCTATTCCTGCTTGCGCAGTTTCTTCTGGCATCATGTGTATGTCCGGCCACATTTCATTGTATTGTCCGCATTCCATTAAAGCAAGATCAAAAGGACCATATTTTTCACCAATTTGGGAAAAGTGTGGTGCGTAACCACTATCACCACTAAAGTAAATGTTTTCTGTTTTAGATTGTATCACCCAAGAACTCCATAAAGTACTTTGTGAATTATTAAATTTTCTTCCAGAAAAATGCTGTGCCGGAGTACAGACAAAAGTTAATGCTTCTAATTTTGTTTCTTCCCACCAATCTAATTCGGTTATAATATCTGGGGAAACATGCCATGCTTTTAAATGTGCACCAACACCTAACGGCACATAAAAACGTTGTGTTTTGTCTTTTATTTTTAATATGGTTTCATAATCTAAATGATCATAATGGTCATGCGAAAATAGCACTGCATCTATTTGCGGTAGTTTTTCAATATCTAAAGGAAATTCTTCATTAAATCGATTGCCACCAAGTAACGTATGCGGAGCAGCAACTTTTCCAAACATGGGATCTAATAAAATGTTTTTGCCGTCTATTTGTAATAAAAAAGAAGAATGTCCGAACCAAATCATTCTAGCTTCGCCTTTATAATCGGCAACATTTGTCGAATCTATTTTATTTGCTTTTAAATTTTCATTAGGTCTTCCGTTTGGTACTTTGGTGGTAAAAAAAGTGTAGGCTAGTTGTATCGTTTCCGAAAAGCTTAAGTCTTTAGGTACCGCTTTCGTATTGGTGAATTTTCCGTTATTAAACTGCTCCGATTCCTTATAAATTAGTTGTTGTTCTTTAGAAGTATCTCCACCAAAACTCGGATAATAAGTAGTAAACAAGAAATAGATTATTACTAAAAGACCAATAATACTAAGGATAGCTATCAACATGCGCTTTACAATTTTTTTAAGCATTTTATTTAAGTTTACCGACATCGAGTTTGGTGCACAAAAATAATATGCGCTGTTCATTTATTTTAAAAGGAATGAACAGCACAAAATTAGTACAATTATTAAGTATAATGGAATTTTAAAGGATAGATAATTATAGGCTTTATATTTAAACAGCAGCTAGCAATTCTGCTTTATCCAAAAGTTGTATGTTACCAATTAATTGGTCTTTAACTATAGACATCATCCGTTTGTTTAAAGCGGAAGAATTTTTAATGTAAATAAGATATTCTTCTGAGGTAAATAAGCCAATCATCATTCCTTTTAAGGCGTTTCTAAGCTTCATATCTTTTTGTAACGCATTTTCAATATAAAGGATGCGTTTTTCAATAGATAACTCGTAAAAAACGTTTTTATGCTTTTTGGTATAATTTTTAAAAACTTCAATAAATAAAGGTACTTGTAGTTTTGCTATTGGTCTAAGTACAAGATTTTGAAAACGTTCGTCACTGCTCATATCTTCACTAATAATTATAGAAGCAATTTCTGGACGAGCTTGTTTTAAATTTAAGTCTCTAGTATTCATGGCTGTAAGTTTTTATTAAAATTAGATATTTTATAACCCTGAAAATAACATCCCATTTTTACTTGTTAACCAGTTTATTAACAAGCTATATTTTGGTATCTTTACCTAAAGTTTTTCAATACAAATAAAACATGAAGTTTGGAAGCGTAGAACACCCAGAATTAATAGATTTTACATTACCTCAAGATCATAAAGATACGCTTAGCGTTTTAAATAATGTAAAAGTAAAACAGGATCCAGAGATTTTTGTTGGTTGTGCAAAATGGAATAGAGCAGATTTAAAAGGCTTTTATCCAAGAGGTACTAAAGATGAATTGGGTTATTATTCTAGTCAGTTTAATGCCATCGAATTGAATGCTACGTTTTACAGAATTTTTTCTGCGGAACAATTTGCAACTTGGTATGAAAAAACGCCAAAGGGATTTAAATTCTTTCCGAAGCTAAACCAAGAAATTAGCCATTGGAAACGTTTAAATGAAGTAGGAGAGGTTGTTAATAATTATCTCAATAATGCCGTTAATCTGAAAGAAAAATTAGGAACGATCTTTTTACAAATGCATAGTAATTTTGCTCCAAAGGATTTTAATAAAGTTGTGGCCTTTGTCGAATCCTGGCCAAAAGAAATTCCTTTAGCAATAGAGTTTAGACATACCAATTGGTATAATGATGCTGCTGTTGCAGAAGACTTGTATTCGCTTTTGGAAGAAAACAATATCTCTAATGTTATTGTAGATACTGCTGGTAGAAGAGATTTAATGCATATGCGACTAACCAATAGCACTGCTTTTGTACGATATGTTGGTGCAAACCATGAAAGTGATTATGCAAGATTAGACGATTGGATTGAAAGGTTAAAAATATGGAACGAACAAGGTGTAAAGGAAATTGATTTTTTTATTCATCAAAATATTGAAAAAGAATCTCCTTTACTTTCTGCTTATTTTATTGAAAAATTAAACAAAGAATTAAACTGCAATCTTAAAATACCAAATCAAGATTTGCAACAAAAACTATTATAATATATGAGATTTCATACAAGAAAATGGATAAAACCAGAAGATTTAAACCCAAACGGAACCTTATTTGGTGGTCGACTTTTAGAATGGATAGATGAAGAAGCTGCATTGTATACTATTGTGCAATTAGAGAATAGATTCATTGTTACTAAACTGATAACGGAAATAGACTTTAAAAGTTCGGCAAGACAAGGGGATATTATAGAAATAGGTATTGAAGCTACAAAGTTTGGAAGGTCTTCTTTAACCATGCGTTGTGAAGTAAGAAATATGATGACAAGAGAAACTATTATTACTATTGAGAAAATAGTAATGGTCAACTTAGATAAAGACGGAAAAGCTAACCCACACAACAAAACTAAGGTAGAATTTGTGGGAGATAGGTTAAACAATTAGTAATTAAACGAGTAAAAAAACAGAATAACGATAATAAGAGGAAGTTACAGTTTTAGTTAGCATATTGCAGCATATTAATTGTTAGTACAACACTATCAATACGTTAAGAAAGAAAGATATGCTATTAATCACTTTTCGAAATGTAGTGTTTAACTATTTTTATAATTTTAAGCTCCATTTGTTTTTTTTGCTTGTTTTATTTAATAGTATAAACCTACATTCCCAAACTACCTCCATTCCCGACTCAACTTTTGAGCAAGCGCTTATTTCATTAAATATAGATACCAACGGTTTAAATGGTAATATATTAAATAGTGATGCATCTTCTGTGACTTCGTTGTTTATTGGTAATATTGGTGTAACCGACCTTTCTGGAATAGAAGCTTTTAAAAACTTAAAATATTTGTTTGCTTATAATAATCATTTAACAACATTAGATTTAAGTTTTAATCCATATTTAGAAATATTAGATGCAGATAATAATGATTTATCTTTATTAAATGTGGCTTCCAATAGTGCCTTAAGAAGTATTTTTATTAGTAATAATAATTTGAGTAGTTTAGATGTTAGTAATAATTCGCAATTACAATACTTATATTGCAATCTAAATAGCATTAGTATTTTAGACGTGTCTTCAAATCCGAATTTAAAAGATCTAAGATGTTACTATAATAACCTTTCTAACCTAAACTTTGCAAGTAACTTAAATTTAGAGCATTTATTTATTTCTGAAAATAACTTAAGTACATTGGATGTTTCTGCAAATACTGCTTTGGAAACGTTAACATGCGATAACAATAACTTAAGTACTATAAATGTTTCTAGTAATGCTTCTTTAAGCTATTTAAGTTGCACAAATAACAATTTAAGTAATTTAGACATCAGTGGTAATACCGACTTAAAAAGATTACTTTGTAATAATAACAACCTTACCAGTCTTGATATAAGTAATACTTCCGATTTGTTTTTACTATATACACAAAACAATCAAATTCAAAGTTTAGATATTTCTAATAATCCAGATGTGAAATATATAAATGCCGAGAATAACTTGTTAACGGATATAGATATTAGAAATGGAAATAACCATCGTATAAACCAGTTTGTCGTAACGCAAAACCAGAGTTTAACTTGTGTTTTTGTAGATAATACTTCTGCTAGTTATTTAAATGATTGGGAAGTAGATGCTACTTGTAATTTTGTTGCAGATGAAGGAGAATGTCAAACCTTGTCTACACAAGAAATAGCAGATATCAATTTTAAAATGTACCCTAATCCGGTAACAACGCAAGTAAACATTCATTTAAATGTTCCTGCTGCACAATTAGCGTTGTACACCGTAAGCGGTCAGTTTCTTTTGGAAAAACAAATACAACAAGGGAATAATACGTTAGATGTATCTAGCTTAAGTGGTGGTTTATATATAGCAACTATTATTACAGCAGATTCTACAAGTACTAAAAAGCTAGTAATACAATAAGTTTATTCGTTTAGTAACTCTTTAATTCTGTTTTCTAATGTGCTACCAGAAATTTTTCCGCTAGCAATTCGACCTTGTTTATCTACTAGCATTTTATAGGGTATAGACTCTACGCCATATCTAAAAGCAATGGTTTTATTTTTATCTAGAATATGCGTATTCCAAGTTAGTTTGTCTGTTTCAATAGCACGCAACCATTCTGGTGATCCTTTATCTTCACTAACGCTTAAAATAACAAGTCCTCTGTCTTTATATTTATTATATAATTGCACAAGATTTGGATTCGTAGCTCGGCAAGGAGCACACCAACTCGCCCAAAAATCGACAAGAACTACTTTTCCTTTTAAAGAAGCCAAAGACATGGTTTGCCCGTTAGTATTTGGCCCACTTAAGGTGTAAGCCATAGGTCTGTAGGTTTCCGTTTTACTTCGTTGCAGTTCTTTTTCTTCTAGACTAATAATATCTTTATGGATTAACTTAATAGCAGCCACATTTTTAATCTCATCAGTTAATGTATCGTGAAGCTTTCTTAAGTTTTCTGTAGAAAAACTATGATAATTTTCTTTTAAAACAAAAGGAGTAAAGTGCGAATTATTATTCGCAGCAATAAATTCCATAACAAATGTTATTTTTTCAATTTGTAAGTTTTCTAAATCGGTATTTAGAATGGAAGTTCTTTTGTTTGCCGTTTGCGGAGATTTGTATTTTAAGAATAATGCACGTTCCTTATAATCAAAATCATCCATTTTAGATTTATAATCAAAATACACTTTTTGAGTATCCGAATTGGAAGAAGTAGAGGAAAGAAATAAATTGGTATTTAAAAACATATTTATTTCAGATGCATCTACTAAAAATTTGTACATCACATCACTTTCATCCACTTTAATCGCATAAAACTCCGGTTGATTAGATATACCTTTATAAGTAAAAGCCTTTTCCTTAATAGAAATAGTATCCATTAAAGTAAGTGTATCGCTTTCTACTTTATAAATATAAGCCGTGTTTAAATGGTTGTTAAAAGTGGTTCCTCTAACAACAAATTCGTTTGCTAATAAAGCTTCCGGAGCTTTATTGTTTTCATTTACTGTTATAGACTTCTCTTTTTCACAGCTTGATAAAGCCAATAGTAAAAGAGAAAGTACTAGAAAATGAGGGAGTTTTTTTAGCATTTCAAAGTATATTTAATATGCTATATTACTAAATATTTTTTAGATATTTCTTTTCTATATAAAAAGTAGCAAACGGTAGAATAGAAGCTAGGAGTACAATAAACATTGTTTTTTTATTCCATTTATGCTCCATACCAAATAGAATTGCTAAAACAACATAAGCAACAAAAAGTAATCCATGAGGCATTCCTAATAGCTTTACAAAGTAATCATCCCCATTAGGCATGCGTTTATAAATAGCCGCAACCATTAGCAATAAGTAAGAAACACCTTCTAATATAGCCACTAAACGAAAAATATTTTTTAACGAAAACATACATTTTAAATTTAAGAGGCAAAGATATTAATAGTTTTTTAACGTATCTTTAAAAATCAAGTTATTAAATTTAAAAGCTATTAATCAAACCAATTAAAAATGAAACTAACTTCACTAGCGGTAGTGCTACTCGTACTTACCTGTATTTCATGCAAAAAAGAACCAGAACCAATCTCTCAAGAAGAAACCGTATTTAAGATCGATTATGAAAAATTTGTTTTAGATAATGGATTAGAAGTGATATTACACGAAGATCATAGCGATCCCATTGTTGCTGTTGCAACGATGATGCATGTGGGATCTAATCGTGAAAAACCAGGAAAAACAGGGTTTGCTCATTTTTTTGAGCATATGAGTTTTAATGATTCTGAAAATGTTCCAGTTGGTGCAAACCGAAAAATGATTCCGGAATGGGGAGGAAGTCGAAATGGTGGAACTTGGAGCGATGGTACAGTATACTACGAAGTGGTACCTAAAGATGCCTTCGAAAAAATTCTGTGGATTGACTCCGATCGTTTTGGTTACATGATTAATACCGTAACAAAAGAAGCTTTAGAACGCGAAAAGCAAGTGGTTAAAAATGAAAAACGACAACGTGTAGATAATGCGGCGTATGGTTATACCGATGAAATTATTAGAAAAAACCTATATCCAGAAGGACATCCTTATAGTTGGACGGTTATTGGTGCTTTGCCAGATTTACAAGCAGCAACTATTGATGATGTGAAGGAATTTTATAATCAATATTATGGAGCAAGCAATGCGTCTTTAGTGATTGCAGGAGATATCGATATAGAAGAAACCAAAGCGCTTGTAGAAAAATGGTTTGGAGAAATACCTAGCGGACCAGAAGTAGAGCAACTTCAGCCAGATCCCGTTCTATTAGAGGAAACAAAGTCTTTATTTTTTGAAGATAATTTTGCGAAACTTCCAGAACTAAGAATGGTCATTCCAACAGTAGAAGAATACCACGAAGATGTATATGCTTTACAAATTCTTGGACAACTTTTAAGCGGAAGTAAAAGTGCTCCGTTGTATAATGTGATAGTCGAAGAACAAAAACTGGCCCCTAATGTTGGTACATACCAATCTAGTAATGAAATAGCAGGAGAGTTTATTTTTATAATAAGAGCAAATGCGAATATTGATTTAGATGACGTTAAAAATGCAATAGAAGAAGGTTTAACCAAATTTGAAACGGATGGCGTTAATACAAGCGATTTAAAACGAATTAAAGCAGAATTAGAAACCAATTTATATCAAGGTATTAGTACCGTTTTAAACAAAGCTTTCCAATTAGTACAAGACAACGAGTTTAAAGGAGATCCTGGTTTTGTTGTAGAAAGTGCGAAGCTAACCGAAGCGGTAACCGCAGAAGATGTAATGCGTGTGTACAACCAGTACATTAAAGATAAAAATTATGTAATGACCAGTGTTGTACCTAAAGGGCAAATAGATTTAGCTGTTTCAGATGCAAAACCAGCAACGGTTTGGTTAGAAAGAGTACGATACAATGTCGCGAATGAAGAAGTTGGTCAAGGCGCCGAAGCGGTTTATGATAAAACAGAAACCAAACACGATAGAAGTGAACCTGCGTTTAGCGAACTTCCTTTATTTAAAGCACCAACCATTTGGACAGGTGTCCTAGAAAGCGGATTAAGTTTGTATGGTATAGAAAATTACGAAGTGCCTTTAGTAGAGTTTGATATTACCATTCCGGGCGGAGAATTATTAGATCCAATTGGTAAAGAAGGAGTCGCAAGTTTATTAAGTAATTTGATGATGGAAGGAACAGCAACCAAAACTCCTGCGCAATTAGAAGAAGCAATTGGTATGTTAGGTGCCTCGATAAGTATGTATAGTTCAAAAGAAGATTTTCATATAACAGGTTCTTGCTTAGTGAAGAATTTTGAAGGAACCATGGCTTTAGTGAATGAAATTATATTAGAACCGCGTTGGGATGAAAAAGAATTTGAGCGCTTAAAATTAGCTTTAGAAACGAATTTAAAAGGACGAGAAGCCAATCCGAATGTGATTGCTTCCAATGTTTTTAATAAATTGATTTATGGAGATAATCATCGTTTTGGTATTTCAGGTTCCGGAACATTACAAAGCACGAATGGGATTACTTTAAAGGATTTAAAATCGTATTACAATAACCTTTCTCCAAAAGAAGCTAAGTTTCATATTGCAGGTGCAATTACTAAAGACCAAACCGAAAATGTAGTTGGTGTTTTAAATACTTGGAATGGATACAAAATAGCAGTCCCACATTACAATTTACCTATTAGTAATAACCAAGGGAAGGTCTATTTTATTGATGTTCCAGACGCAAAACAATCTGTGATACAAATTGGGAAATTGGCAGTTGCTGCAAACGATAAGCATGCGAATAAACTTGAATTTGCTAATGAAATTTTAGGTGGTGGTTCTAGTGGTAGATTATTTCAAACCTTACGAATAGAAAAAGGATATACCTACGGCGCTTATTCTGGTTTTTCAAAAAGTAATGAAGTTGCACCTTTCACGGTAAGATCTAGTGTTAGAGCGAATGCAACTCTAAAGTCTTTAGAAATCATTAAAGAGATGCTAAGCAATTACCAAGCAAGTTTTACAGACACCGAAGTAGCCTTAACTAAAAATAAAATCCTAAAAGGAAATACGCGAGCTTTCGAAAGTTTAAGAGCGCAATTATCTGTTTTAAAAAATATAAGTAAATACAATAAACTAGAAACCTATATTGTAGAGGAACAAGAGGAATTGGTAAACATGACTTTAGAAGATTATAAAACCACTATTAAAAACTATTTAAACGAAGAAGAAATGATTTACGTGATTGTGGGAGATAGAAAAACACAATTATTAGAAATCGAAAAACTTGGAAAACCAATTATAGAATTAGATATTTATGGTAATCCAATAGCATTTGACAGATACGGAAACGTTATAGAGTAAGATCTATAAGCAATAAACAAAAATATAAAAAAAACGCAACCTAAATCATTAGGTTGCGTTTTTTTTATATTTAAAAATAAAAGGTATTAATTATCCGAAGCCATTAAAGCAAAAAACTTATCAATATTTGGTAAAATAATAATTCTAGTTCTTCGGTTTCTAGCTCTGTCTTCTCTTGTATCATTACTAACTAATGGCTGGTAACTACTACGTCCAGAAGCAATTAATTTTTCAGGAGCTACCTTGTATTGTTGTTGTAATTTTCTAACAACAGAAGTTGCTCTTAAAACACTCAAGTCCCAATTGTCTTGTAATTTATCTGTATTAATACTTCTAGCATCGGTATGGCCTTCTACCATCACATCAATACTAGATTCAGAGTTTACCACATCTGCTATTTTTTGTAAAATATCATTTGCTTTATTACTAATTCTATAGCTTCCAGAATTAAATAACATTTTATCAGAAATAGAAATCATAACCACAGTTTCATCGATGCTAATTGCGATATCATCACTTTCATCAAAATCAGAATTGTTTATTCTTTTCTTTAAATTATAAGAAATCGCCAAGTCCATAGAATCTTTTAACGTTTTTGCCTGACTTACTAAATTAGGATCCACTTTAGTTAAAGTTTCACGCATCTTTACTTTCGTATTATTGGACATTACTGCAACATTAGCAACCGTTTCCATTTTAGTGTTGTTCTCTTCACTTAAAGAATTGTTTAAAGAAGCTAAAGTATTAATTTTAGTATTGTATTCATCTACACGCTCTTGGATAGCGGCAAACTTACCTTCAAGATCTTCTTTTGCTACTTTCGTTTTAGTTAGTTCACTTTTTATTTCTCCGTTTTCATGTTCTAAAGCAAGAAATTTCTTTTTAGATACACAAGACGTTAAAACAACAGCAACAAGTAATAATATTGAAAATTTTTTCATAATAAATTTATAGTTTTTGTTTTCTTTATGTACGCATAGAATCTAATAATAGATTATCGGTATAGCACTTTTTTATTTCCATAAAAAAAAGCTACCTAATAAAAGATTGCGTTTCAGTTATTTATGAGAATGATTTATTCCGATAAAATCTCTAGATCTACAATGGTTAAGACTTCCATATTGTTTTCCATTTCATCCATAATCGTTTCTGAGGTGTACGTGATTTTAAAGGTCTGACCATTATATTTTTCATTAGAAAGATCAAATTTCTTAATAGCTTCTTCAGTCATAGCATCAAAAATATGCGTTTCATCTGCATCATCACTAAAGTAATATACTTCATTTTCTATACCATCAAATATAGCGGTAACTGTTGTTTTTTCTTGCATACTAGAAAAAGACACAAGTGTAAATAAGATAATCCAAAACGTTTTCATAGGTGTGTATTTAAAGTTATATGGTATATACGTTTTTGTAGAATCTTTAGACTTGCAGGCCATACCATTTAACACAATTAACAATTTAAAATCTATTGGTGATTACTGCTAAACGATAGCTGCATATTTCATACTTTTGCAAAAATATTTTTATGCAGTTTACAAGATCTTTTTCTACCACAAATACCAGTCAGCGTATTGCCGTTAAATTAAATGCTAATGGAGAGAGATCTGTAATGCAAGCACATCCTTGGGTTTTTTCAGATAGTATTATAAAAACGAATAAAGATCCACAAACAGGAGATTTAGCCATTATTTTTGGGAAGAATAAAAACAAAATTATTGGCTTTGGTTTATTTGATTTAGCGTCACCTATTCGAATTAAAATGATTCATCATGGCGATCCAATTGCTATTGATGCTACTTTTTTTAACCATAAAATAGCGGAAGCTTTTAGTAAAAGGTCTTCATTATTAAAAACAAACACCAATAGTTATAGACTGCTTTTTGGCGAAAATGATGGTTTCCCAGGTTTGATTGCCGATGTATATGATACTGTTTTGGTGGTAAAAGTATATTCAGAAATTTGGCTAAATGATTTACAAAGTATTTTAGAAGCACTTATAAAAATGAGTAATTGTAAAACAGTTGTTTTACGACTAAGCAGAAGCCTAGAGCAAAGTAAAGCACATGATTTAAAAGATGGAGAAGTTGTTTATGGCGTTTTAGAAAATGAAGTAGTACAGTTTGTAGAACATGGTGTGCAATTTTCTGCCAATGTTATTCACGGACATAAAACGGGATATTTTTTAGATCATAGATTAAACCGAAAGCAAGTAGGAGCATGGAGTCGTGGTAAAACGGTTTTAGATGTCTTTAGTTATGCTGGCGGATTTTCGGTACATGCTTTAGCGAATCAAGCAAAAGAGGTTACCAGTTTAGATATTAGTAAACAAGCGCTAGAAATGGCAGTTGCTAATGGAAAATTAAACACTTATTCTGGAACACATAAAACCATTGCAGGAGATGCTTTTGTTGCAATGAAACAATTAATAAAAGAGAACACCACTTTTGATGTGGTAGTTATAGATCCACCAAGTTTTGCAAAACAACAAAGCGAAATAGATTTAGCCAAGAAAAAATACGCACAACTAGCTAGTTTAGGCTTACAGTTAACTGCAGAAAATGGCTTGTTGGTTTTGGCTTCTTGTTCTAGTAGAATTCTAGCACAGACTTTTTTCGATATCAATGCACAAGTTTTAAGAGATTCGAACAGAAATTATAAAGTGATTTTAAAAACAGAGCACGATACAGACCATCCAATCGGATTTCCAGAAGGTGCCTATTTAAAATGTGGTTATTATAGATTAGAAAAATAACTTTGTTACGAAAATGAAAAGTATTTAATTATTATAAGTTTTGTATATGGCAGATCCAGATAGTATATCCAATATTTTTGATTTTAAATCCAAAGAAGATACCAATAATTGGTATGTTATTAATGATGGTGTCATGGGAGGACTTTCTTCAAATTCCTTAGAAATTATGGCGGATGGAAAAGCACTATTTAAAGGTTCTGTAACTACAGAAAATAATGGTGGTTTTGCTTCCGTTCGATATGCTTTTTCTAAAAAAGAGGTTTCCAAGTTTACCCATATAGTACTGCGAATTAAAGGAGATGGTAAAGACTATCAATTCCGAATTAAAGAAGAACAACAGCAACGTCATTCTTATATTACTCCTTTTTCTACTTTAGGAAAGTGGGAAATCATTAAAATTTCGTTTTCCAAATTTTATCCCAGTTTTAGAGGAAACACATTAGACATTCCAAATTTTTCAGGAAAGTACATAGAAGAAATTGCATTTCTAATTGCTAATAAAACAAAAGAATCTTTTCAACTAGAAATAGAGTCTATTTTACTGGAATAAAAAAAATAAATGGGCAGAAATAACGAAAAATCTACACAAATATAAATTCATGCTTTTTTCTTTTTGTTTGCTTTATAGTCTAAAATTGGATACAAGAAACGGAGTGTAATGGCCTAGTTTAAACCGAATACTCGGAATTTGGTGTTCCTTTCATCGTGTTTTTTTGAATAAAATTCCTGTTCATCGTGTATTTTTATAGTTCATAAGATTTTTTGTGCGCTATTGTGCTGAATATTATAGTTTTAACCTCTTGAAACTATCAAATATTATGAAAAGCTTAGTTACTATTTTTTGTTGTACCCTTTTTTTCGGAGCATGTCAAACGTTACATGCACAAGATTCTGCAGATAATTCTATAGCACTTACAATTAACATTCAAAAAGATTTCACGGATACGAATTCCGAAATAAAGGAATTTAGTAAAAATACAGATAGTGTTCCCGATTTTAGGTTAAAAGAACAAAAAATTAAGATTGTTGGAACCATTTTTCAAGCCGATGGAATAACGCCTGCCAATAATATAACACTTTCTATATCGCAACCAGATGAAGATGGTTATTATAGTATTCAAAAAGAGAAGGACAAACGTCATATATATCATAGCGCTTCTATAACAACGGATGTGGATGGTACGTATACTTTTTACACTTTTATCCCTGGAACGGTACATAGAAGTGGCCATGTAAAGTCCATTCGTCCTGTTATAAAAGAAGAAGGGAAGGAAGCATATGAGCTAAACGCTTTTTATTTTGATAATGATCCTTTGCTAACTAAATATCGTATTAAACGATTAACTAAAAAAGGGCTAGATAAAAGTATTTTGAAATTAGAAAAAAAAGAAAATATGTTTGTTGCAAATAAAGATATTATTCTTGGTAAAGATCTTCTAGACTGCAAATAAAAATAGGACTTTAAAACCTTATTATATAAAACATCTTGAAACAAACACAAGATGTTTTTTGCTTTAGTATCCTTTTTCTGGAGCTAAATATCCTAAAAAGTTAAATTTTGTTTTTTATCTAAATAATATTAAAACAGGCAGTAGAAAGAATATTCAGATAATATTCGTTTTATTTGTGTACAATTAATAGTAAAATAGATTAGAACCCATTATGGCATCATTTTCAGAATTAGGTATTCATAAAAACTACGTGAAATCCTTAAAAGAATTAGGGATTAAAGCACCTACGGAAATTCAGGAACAAGCAATTCCTATTTTAATACAATCTAAAACAGATTTAGTAGGATTAGCCCAAACAGGTACAGGGAAAACTGCTGCCTATGGTTTGCCTGTTTTACATCGAATTAATCCTAAAAAACCAGAAATTCAAGCCTTAATTTTAGCACCTACAAGAGAACTTGTACAACAAATTAAGAAACAACTCTTTAAATTTACCAAGTATAATGATGCTAAAATATTTTGCGAAGGTGTTTATGGAGGAGAGAAAATAGATATCCAAATTAAAAATTTAAAACGTACAACGCATATTATTGTTGCCACTCCGGGACGTTTGGTAGATTTAATAAATCGCGAAATTCTAGATTTAAAAAATGTAGAAACTTTAGTTTTAGACGAAGCAGATGAAATGCTAAGCATGGGTTTTAAAGAGGATTTAACAACCATTTTAAAAACGACTAAAAGCTCTAAAAACACCTGGTTATTTTCTGCAACAATGCCAGAATCTTTAAAAGATATTGTAAAACGTTATATTAAACCAGATGCTGTTCGACTGGAAATAGACAGAAACAGTTTGGTTAACGCTAATATTTCTCACTTTTTTGTAGAAACAACCATACAAAATAAAATAAACGTGTTAGTAACGCTATTAGAAGAGCGCGATGAAGAAAGAGGTATCATTTTCTGCAAAACAAAAGCTGGTACACAAGCTTTAACACATCAATTACAACAAGAAGGTTTTAGTGTTGGTGCTTTAGAAGGTGATATGCAACAAAGAGAACGTGAAAAAGTAATGCGTGCTTTTAAAAACACAAGTGTTCAAATACTAATCTCTACAGATGTATCTGCAAGAGGAATAGATGTAAATAATCTAGGTTATATTATTCATTATCAATTACCAGAACATCTAGAATATTATACACACAGATCTGGTAGAACAGCAAGAGCTGGAAAAACAGGAGAATCTATTGCTTTGGTGTTATCTAACGAAGTTTCAAGAGTACATGAAATTGAAAAAGCACTAGGTATTAAAATGAAACAAAAAACAGTGTAAATAATTTCTAGTCATTAGAAGTATTTAAAGTACGTATTTGGAAGAACAAGATTTTATAGATGATTTAAGAGCAGGAAAGCAATTTGCCTATGGAAAGCTATTGGATTTATTTCAGCAAAAAGTATTCGCTACTTGCATCTCCTTTGTTCCAAATAAAGAGGATGCCGAAGATATTGCACAAGACGTTTTTGTAGAAGTTTTTAATTCGATACATAAGTTTAAAGGAAACTCTAAATTATCTACTTGGATTTATAGAATCACTACCAATAAGTGTCTGGAATTTATTCGGAAAAAGAATACGAAAAAGCGTTTTGCGTTTTTACAATCGTTAACCGGAAATGATATTGCATTAGATAAAACAAATTACTTTACAGAGATAAATCATCCAGGAATTGTCTTAGAACAGAAAGAAACTAGTGACACCTTATTTCTTGCAATTAATAAACTACCAGAAGCACAACGAATAGTATTTACATTAAATAAAATAGACGATAAAAGCTATAAGGAAATTAGCGAAATTACGGATAAAAGTATCAGTTCTATTGAGTCTTTATTGTTTAGAGCAAAGAAGAATTTACAAATCTCATTAGAACATTTTTATAAAAATGAAAAGTAAGCGCAAGTTTTTACAAATTTATGCATCTTAATATATATGGAATCAAATAAAAACATACAAGAAAAAATAGATAACGCGTTTAAAGCTGCCGAAGCTATAGAGCCAGTATCTGTATCTCCTTTTTTTAAAGATAAAACCATGCAACGAATGTTCTCTGTAAAAGAAGAAGAAAAAGTTGCTTGGTCTTGGTTCTCACCAAAATTACAGCTTGCTACTTTGGCTTGTGTGATTGTCATAAATGTAATAGCATTTACGCAAGTAAATAAAACAAGTTATGATGAGAATATTAATCAATTTGCAGAATCGTACGGTTTAAAGACTAGCGACTCTAACTCTTTATTAAATTAATGAATATGAAAAAAAATACCGTTTTATATATTTTACTTGTCTTTTTAGTCCTTTTTAATGGTTTTTTTCTTTTTAACTTTTTAGGAGAAATAAGTTCCGATAAAGGGAACGAAACGAAAGACCCAATGCGCTTTGTAAGGCAGCAATTAAATTTGAGTGCATCGCAAATAGAAACTTTTGAAATTATAAACAAAGAACATCATCAAAAAATGAGGGGTTTTAATGATGATTTAAGAGGCTTAAAAGACGCGTTGTTTAATAATATTTCTGAAAATTCTTTAGATGAAGAAAGTGTCGACTCTATTGTAACCTTAATTGGTGAAAAGCAAAAGGTAAAAGAAATGGAAATTTATGATCACTTTAAAAGTATTCAAGAACTTTGTGATGCAAAACAAAAAGAAAAATTCAAGAAGATATTAAAAGATGCTATTCGTAGAGGTGATGGAAATAGACCTCCGCATCCAGAAGGTCAAAAAGGTCAAAAAGGTCGAGAAGGAAATGGGCATAGACCGCCTCCACCAAACGATTTTTAATACCTAAATAATAAGTAAAAGACTCTTCCATAGGAAGGGTCTTTTTTTTGGCTTTTATTTAACAATAACCCGCACAAGTAATTTCAATTAATACCATCTAAAAGTACATAACAAATAAAATATTACAATTATGAAAAGTAGCACATTTAAAACAATAGTATTGGTTTTCGGACTAACAGTATGTATGTCAAATTCTAGTTTTGCACAATCGCAAGACAGACAACAAAAGACACCTCCAACCTTTAGTGAGTTAGTAAAAGAAATGGATGCCAATGAGGATGGGAAACTTTCAGAAGATGAACTTAAAGGACCTTTAAAAGATAATTTCGATAAAATAGATACCGATGAAGATGGGTTTATTACAGAAGAAGAATTTGACAAAGCACCAAAACCAAAAGGTAGAGGAAAGAGCTAAAAAAAGTAGAAGATAGTTTTTTTGAGTGATTAGTAAATTGTTATTAAGGCTTCGTAAGTAATTACGAAGCTTTTTTAAAACTACAAAATGTAATAAATAATAGAATTAAAGAAAACAATAATGAAACAAATAAAAAGAGGTATCCATTTTCTTTTTGTGTCTTTAACATGTAGCACTTCCTTACTAACTTTCCATGCTTGTACTAGCGATGACGTTATTACAACAACAGTAGAAGAAGTAGACGACACCGATTTTGAACCAACAGATTGGACTACAATAACACATAGTAGTGATGTAGACCCCAATATGGAAGAGGTTTTTGATGACAACACCGTAAAAAAACTAGAAATTGTTATTACAGAAGCGCGTTGGCAAAGTATGCTAGAGGATATGACAGAAACCTATGGAGCATTTGGAGCAGGCGCAGCTACCAGAACAATGAATACCAAAGAAGGTTCGATTTTTGTTCCTGCTGGAGTATTCTATAAAGGACTAGAATGGTACCGAGTTGGTGTGTCTTTTAAAGGGGATTCTAGTTTACAAAGTAGTTGGCAAAATGGGATTTTAAAACTATCCTTCAAATTAGATTTCGACTTGTTCGATAAGGATTACCCACAAATAGAAAACCAACGCTTTTATGGTTTTAAAAAATTAAATCTTAACAATAATTTTGATAACAAATCCATGTTGCGGGAAAATGCAATTAGTGATGTCGATAAAGATTCAGGAATGGTACCATCTTATACAGCTTTTTATAAAGTGTATATAAATCATGGAGATGGAACTGAGTATTTTGGTTTATATACTCTGGTGGAAGAAGTGGATGATACCGTTTAACATAATTTCTATAGCTTTTCAAACAAATAAACAATGAAGATATTCAGAAAAATAAGAAGAACTTTAATTGCTTCGGGTAAAACTAAAAGTTATATCATCTATGCTTTTGGAGAGATTCTATTAATTGTTATTGGGATATTAATTGCTTGGAAGATTAATAGTATAAATGAAATCCGAAAAAATAGAATTGTAGAAGTAAAAATATACCAAAGTTTAAATGAAGAGTTAAATACTAATTTAATACTATTAGATTCTTCTATTGTTCGCTATGCAAGAAATGTACAAACCATTCAAAACACAATAAAAAGTATTCGTTCGCAACCGCAGGAAATTACAGAAGAACTAAAAGAAGGAATTATTAATGTTAAGTTTCAGTCCACAAAACTGCAAAGTGCATCTATAAACTCGGTAAGTAGTACCAACAAATTTGAATTTATTAAAAGTGACTTACTAAGAGATTTAATTGCTTCGTACCCAAATGAGTTAAATAATTTTGAAAACCAAGATGCTAAAATCGGAAATATTATTATAAACCGTTTGCAGCCAGTAATAGAATCTCATGTTTCATTAATTGATATTTTATTAAATCGGGAATCAAAATATAATAAAAATACTTCTTTTTCGGGAACATCCGATTATGTAAAACTATTAAACAATAGAGCATACCAAAATGTATTGGTAGACAGGCTAATACAAACAGAAAATCAATTGATAATTGGTAATAACTTAAGAGACAAAACACAAATAATAGCTTATAAGCTGAATAAAGAATTAGGTAATTAAAAATAAGTACTAGAAAGCACAAGTTTTTTGATAATAACACATCTAAAGATTAAATCAATAATATCATTCCAATATGAATAACAACAACTTAAAAACAACCATAACCATATTTAGCATGTTACTATGTTTTAGCCTTTTTGCGCAAGGACCTCCAGGAGGCGGACAAGGTGGTAGAGGCGGTGGAAAAGGACAGCAAAGAGAAAAACCAGATGCATCCGAAATTCTAGACAAACTAGATACCAATAGAGATAACCTTATTGATAAAGACGAAGCTGCTGCAGATAAACGTGGAAAAATTGCAGAAGATTTTTATGAAATAGATACCAATGATGATGGGTTTATTGATTTAGAAGAACTGAAAGATTCTTTAAACGACAGAAAGAAACCGAAGAAAATTTCCGCTAAAAAAATAATAGAGGAAGTAGATGATAATGGAGATGAAACCTTAAACGAATTAGAGGTTGCAGCAAAAGGAAAGAAAGCACTTTTTGAGAATTTTAGAGAAATAGATACGAATGAAGATGGAGAACTGGATCTAGAAGAACTAAAAGTGTTTTTCAAAAAAGATGCGGATGACGATAAAAAATCAAAGCGTAAAAAAAGAGATTAATTATTCAAAATGGGTAAAATGAGAAATGTATATAAAGCAGTAACCATAGTGTTAATGGGTATATTTGTTGGTTGCAAAAGCAATTCACATAGTCATGATGGTTCCGAAGCGCATACACATGCTACGGATTCTAAATCTATAAATAATACAGATTATTTTGGGGAGTACGATCTAGAAGATGCAAGTTATGGTACAAAAACAAAAGTAACTATTAAAGGCGATCAACGTGTAATGGTAACAAATGCATTACCAAATCATAAAACTGGGGAGTTTCCAAATTCAGGAAACCCTAATACCATTTCGGTACAAAATAAAACCTATAGTTTTCCTGTAAATCCAAAATATAAAGGAAATGCAAAATGGGTAAGAGAGCCTGGTGTGGCTTTAAATGGAATAAAATTCGAACCAGGAACTGCCGAAGTTGTAGTTTGTGATACCGGCGAAAACTATCGTGTGGAAGCGCTTCAAGATGTTATTGATCTGGGATTAGATTTTAATCATGCACATGTACAACCAACTGGTGCATACCATTATCATGGTACACCAACTTCTGTTATTGCAGATTTTGATAGCGGACAAGATTTAGTGCATGTTGGATTTGCGCATGATGGTTTTCCTATGTATTACTCCAAAAGTGGTAAATATAAACCAAGCTACAAACTTTTAGACGGAGACCGAGAAGGCGAAGATTGTACATACAGTACGCATAAAACTATTGACATTTCTGTAGGTGGACATCATGATGGAACCTATGGTTCCGATTTTGAATATGTAGAAGATTCAGGTGATTTAGATGCTTGTAACGGAATTACTATAGATGGAAATTATATGTATTTAGTGACTACCGAATTTCCATACATCAGCAGATGTTTAATGGGCGATTATGAAGAAGCTAGGCCTCAAGGTGCTGAAGGAAGAAGAGCAAATGGAGGAAATGGAGGACGTCCAAATATTTCAGAATTAATTAGTGAAATGGATACGAACAAAGATGGAAAACTATCCAAGGAGGAAGTGAAAGGACCGCTAGCCGAGGATTTTTCAAAAATAGATTTGAATAAAGATACGTTTCTTACTAAAGCCGAATTGGAAAAAGGACAAAGTAAACGCTAGAAAAGGCTTTTAGGCGCAAAAAAAGAGGAAAAGCAAAAAGTCTCAAAAATTATTTTAAAAAATAACGCAAGTTAATTTCACTAAAGACATCTAAATATCAAATACTAAAAATTTATACTATGAAAAACTTATTTAAATTAACATTTCTAGCACTGTTTTTAATAACAGGATTCATTGCTTGCTCGAGCGATGACAGTAATTCTTTAGTCGATGGAGAAGAGGAAGAAGGAGGAGAAGAAGAAGTGGTAACAGAATTACATGCAGCATACGCAGCATTTAATACCGAAGCTGTAGATATTTATTTATCTAATGATGGCGCATCTGTAACGATAGAAACCACTGGTTTACCAAATCACGAAACCGTGTATTGGGGAGAAGGTAATGCACTTTACAGAGCAGAACCAGATGTGGATTTAACACCATCTATTATGTCTAGTAATAACAATGCAGTAAGTATTACTGTAGATGCTGTGCCAGATTTAACAGGTAGCACAGTAAGTACCAATTTTGATACGATAGGTATTGCCGTTAGTGGAGCATCTATTTTTAATGATCAAGAAGGTGGCGGTGCTTTAGATGCAGCAGCGGCTAGTTTAGATTGGACGGGAGCACACATTGGCCCTGGAGTTTACCACTACCATTTAGAGCCTAAAGCATTTTCAGATGACGATGAAAATCTAGTTGGTGTATTATTAGATGGCGTTTTTCTTTACGGAAGAAAGTGTAATGCAGCAGGATCTTATCCTTCAGATTTAGATGCATCAGGTGGTCATACAACTGCTACGCAATATACAGATGGTCAAGAAGAATACCATTACCATATTATTAACGAATTATATTCAAATACAGGTTCATATATCGCATTTGCAGGACCTTACCAAGGATACTAAATGAAAGCTTTTAAACTATATTTATTACTTATTTCTATTTTTCTTATTGCTTGTGACAGTACAACCAACAAGAAAGATATCACTGCTGGCGCTATAGCTAAAACGCAAATAGATACTGCTGCCGTGGTTAATAAAGATAGTTTAATTTTAAATGGAAATAAAGGAGTTTGGTCTTATAAAGATCAACCGTTTACAGGCTATGCGGTTCGATTCTATGCCAATGATTCTTTAAAAGAAAGAACAGGTTTTTTAAATGGTAAAAAACAAGGAGTCTATAACGTTTGGTTTGAAAACGGCGTTTTGAAATTAGAATCTAATTATAGTCACAATGTATTGGAAGGCATATACAAAACATGGTGGAATAACGGTGTTTTAGCATCGGAAACTAACTATGTAAAAGGGAAAAAACAAGGGGTAGAACAAAAATGGTTTTCTAATGGGGAATTATCCAAAAAAAGCAATTTATTAGAAGGTAAAGAAGATGGTTTACAGCAAGCTTGGCTAGAAAACGGAAAGCTATATGTAAACTATGAAGCTAAAAACGGACGTATTTTTGGAATGCGTCGTGCGAACTCTTGTTACCAATTAAAAGACGAAGTGGTTATTAGAAAAAAATAAGCTTATGAAAAATCTATTTATTATTACGCTAATCCTTTTTACAAGTTGTAATACGGAAGTAAAAAAAGAAAATATTAAAGTTGTTGAAAATAGCAGAGTAGCTTATTTACCTTTTTATGATGACGAATCGTTTACGCCCAAATGGATAACTCCAAATACGGAAGAAGAAAAAACATTTCATAAAATCCCAGATTTTTCATTAACCAATCAATTAGGAGAAACGGTAAGTCAAAATACATTTGAAAATAAGATATATGTAACCGATTTCTTTTTTACTAGCTGCCCAGGTATTTGTCCGAAAATGACAGGTAATATGGCACTAATTCAGGAAGCATTCAAGGACGATAACGAGGTTTTATTATTATCGCATTCTGTAATGCCAACTACAGATTCTGTATCTGTTTTAAATACCTATGCTAAAACCTATGGAGTTATAGAGAATAAATGGCATTTGGTTACTGGAGATAAAAAGGATATTTATACCTTAGGAAGAGAGCAGTATTTTGTGGAAAATGATTTGGGAGAACCAAAAAATATAAACGATTTTTTACATACCGAAAACTTTCTGCTAATAGATAAAAACAAGCACATTAGAGGCATTTATAATGGCTTAAATAGAGCTTCCGTAGCACAGTTAATTACCGATATAAAAGCACTTAAAACGGAATAAAACAACCGATAATAGAATAAATGAAACGGATTACTTTTAAAAGCTTAGTTATTTTTATCTTAGAGCAATTAAATGTATCCAATAATGTCGAAAAAATTATTCTGTAAACTTTCTATTTTTTTATTTCTTTGTTCTTGTGCGACCTATAAAGCACAGTACAATACCAACACTTCAAATACTAGTTTTCCGGATAAAGAAATCGAGCATTCGTTCTATTTAATTGGGGATGGAGGTAATTCGCCTATGGGAGAATCTTCCAAAACACTACAAGCTTTTAAAGCGGAATTGGCAAAAGCTACCAAAAATAGTACAGCACTTTTTCTAGGAGATAATATTTATCCGAAAGGATTACCTAAAGAAGAAGCGGAAGGTAGAGCACTTGCAGAACATCAGTTAAATATTCAAACGCAAACCACAGCAGATTTTAAAGGAAAGGCTATTTTTATTCCTGGAAATCACGATTGGTATAGCAACGGACTTAAAGGATTAAAACGCCAAGAGAAGTATATCGAGAATATTTTAGGTAAAGACACTTTTTTACCAGAAAATGGCTGTCCTATAGAAAAAATACATGTTTCCGATGATGTCGAATTAATACTTATTGATACACAATGGTTTGTTACCAATTGGGATAATCATCCAACCATTAATGACGATTGTGAGATTAAGACTAGAGCATTGTTTTTTGACGAATACAGTAGTTTAATAAAAAAAGCTAGAGGTAAAACAACCATCGTAGCTCTGCATCATCCTATGTATACCAACGGTATTCATGGCGGTCAATATGATTTTAAAAGTCATATGTCACCTGTTCCTGTTTTGGGGTCTCTTAAAAATCTACTGCGAATCACTACTGGAGTTGCGAATGCAGATATACAAAACAAACGATATAATGAATTAAGAAAACGACTGATAACTATTTCGCAAGAAAACAGTAAAATCGTTTTTGTTTCTGGGCATGAGCATAATTTACAGTATTTAGTAGAAGATAATTTACGTCAAATTGTAAGTGGTTCTGGTTCTAAAGTTACTGCTACTAGAAATGTTGGTGGTGGTCAGTTTTCTTACGGAACGCCAGGATATACCAGATTAGATGTGTTTAAAGATGGTTCTTCATATGTACGTTTTTATTCGGTAGAAGACGATAAAATTGTATTTGAAACCGAAGTACTAAAGCCAGATACAGATAAAACAGATACCATGTATCCGAAAACATTTCCGAAAGAAATGACTGCTTCTATTTATTCCGAAGAAGAAACCGATAAATCTGGTTTAACAAAATTTCTTTGGGGAGAAAGATATAGAAGTACCTACAGCACAAAGGTTACCGTGCCAACAGTAGATTTAGACACGCTTTTTGGAGGTGTAACTCTTGGTCGTCGTGGCGGTGGAACACAATCTAAATCCTTACGTCTTATTACTAAAGATGGGAAAAAACAATATGTAATGCGTGCCATGCGAAAACTTGGTACACAGTATTTACAAGCTGCATTTTTTAAAGATCAATATCTGGATGGTAAGTTCGACGATACCGCAGCAGAAGATTTAATTTTAGATGTATTTACGGGTTCGCATCCGTATGCACTTTTTACGGTTGGTGATTTATCGGATGCTGCAGGCATTTATCATTTAAATCCAAAACTATATTATGTTCCGAAGCAAAATGCACTAGGAGATTATAACGAACAATTTGGGGATGCTTTATATATGATTGAAGAACATGCTTCTGATGGGCATGGAGATCAAGCAAGTTTCGGATTTTCGAATACCGTTTTAAGCACTACAGATGTGATGAAAGAGCTTCATCAAGATGAAGATATGGTCATGGATGAAGCAGCTTATATTCGTGCGCGTTTATTCGATATGTTAATTGGCGATTGGGATAGACATCAAGATCAATGGCGTTGGTTAGAGTTTAAAGAAAATGGTAAAAAAGTATACCGACCTTTACCAAGAGATAGAGATCAAGTGTTTTCTATCATGTCGGATGGTGCAATGCTAACCTCGGCCGTAGCTCTTATTCCTACCGCTAGATTGTTACGAAGATATGATGATGATTTAGTAGATGTTCAAGGTGTAAATGTAGAACCGTATCCTTTAGATATGGAATTTATTATGCAATCGGATAAAGGTGTTTGGGATGCCCAAGTAAAAGTCATTCAAGAAGGGGTTACCGATGCCGTTATTGATACCGCTTTTTTAAATTTCCCAGAAGAAGTTAGGGGAGAAGTAACCGATAAAATTAAAGCAACTTTAAAAGCACGTCGCGCTAATCTTCAAAAAATATCGGATAGATATTACGACTTGGTAAATAAATTCGCAGTTATAAAAGGTACAAATAAAGACGATTGGTTTGATGTGGAGCGTTTGTCTAACGGAAAAACAAAGGTTACAGCATATCGAATTAAAGGTGGAGAAAAAGCAGATATATTTCATGAATGTATTTATGATAATGAGAAAACTAAAGAAGTATGGATTTATGGTTTAGATGACGATGATACTTTTCATGTCTTTGGAAAGGATACCAAAAACCAAATGCGTGTGCGTTTAATTGGCGGACAGAATAATGATGTATATAATATTGAAGAAGGAAAACGTATTACGTATTACGATTATAAGTCTAAAGAAAATACCATTATTACTAATAAAGGGCATCAAAAATTTTCAGACGATTACGAAACGAATGTGTACGATTACAAGAAATTAAAAAATAATATAAATCAGATTATTCCAACCATTGGTTCGAATCCAGATGATGGCTTGAAAATAGGGGTTTCTAATACCTATACGGTTTATGGTTTTGAACGCAATCCTTTTACATCACAACATACACTTTCTGCTGCTTATTATTTTGCAACTAATGGTTTCGAATTGGATTATAAAGGAGAATTTGCTAATGTATTTAAAGGATTGAATTTCGGATTAGATCTTCATTTTAACAGTCCGAACTATTCAATAAACTTCTTTGATTATGGGAACTCTACTCCAAATTTTGAAGCAGATGATAACGAGGCTTTCGATGTCGATTTAGATTATAACCGAGTTAAAATAAGAACATTTTTTGCGATGCCTTCTTTAGTATGGCGCGGACAATTAGGAGGTTATTTTAAAGTTGGTGTTTTATTTGAAAACAATGAAGTAGAAAGAACTAACGGACGATTTATTAACTCATTTATAGGAGATGGAAACGAAGTAAGTAACACTTTTTATGGTGCAGATGCTGCATATTCTTTTGAAAATAAAGACAATGAAGCATTCCCAACTTTAGGGATGCAATTTGGTTTACAAGTTGGTTTTAAAAACAATATAGATTCTAATAAAGGATTTGGGTATATCATTCCAGAATTAGGTTTTGATTATAAATTAATCCCGAGTGGTAAATTAGTTTTGGCAACCAATTTTAGCGGTCATTTTAATTTAGGAGATAATTTTGAGTTTTATCAAGCAGCAACTTTAGGGGCAAATACTGGGTTACGTGGGTATAGAAACGAACGTTTTACCGGTAAAAGTGCATTTGTGCAGAGTACCGATTTACGTCTTAATTTTTTAAGTCTTAAAACCAACTTATTGCCAATAAGCCTTGGTGTTTATGGTGGTGCCGATTATGGTCGTATTTGGGTAGATAATGATTTGGTAGCAAATAGTTCTTATAATAGCGACAGTTGGAACACTTCCTTTGGGGGTGGTGTTTTTGTTACTATGGTAGAAATGTTTACTGCAAATGTATCTGCTTTTAATAGTGACGATGGGATGCGTTTCGCTTTTAAATTAGGCTTTGGGTTTTAATCCCAATTTTTTATATCGCCATTTCTCCTTTTTCCGTAACTACAGAAACACCCCAATCAGCAATAGCTTGGATTAGCGGTATTAAAGTTTTACCAAAATCGGTTAACGAATACTCTACTTTTAAAGGTGGTTTAGAAGTGTATACCTTTCTTTTTACTATGTCATCTTCTTCCAAAGTCTTTAACTGTAAGCTTAACGTGCGCTCGGTAACCGTAGGCATTTGTTTTCTTAATTCGCTGTATCGAAGGGTTTCATCTATTAAATGAAATAAAATGACAGTCTTCCATTTACCGCCAATTATTCCCATGGTTAAACTTGCGCAACATGGGTATTCTTTTCCTTTAAATTGATACATAATATATGGGATAAATTTTAATATGGATATTTACTAACGCTACAAAGATATAATACTATATTTAATTACACAACTATACTTTTTATAGTAAAAATACATAGTTATAACACGTTGTATTTCAGCAGGTTGTAATAAAATTTATATACTATCCTTTTTGACCGTTATTGTGAGTTTTAATAACTATACTTACTTTTGTCACTATAAAAAATATAGTACATTAAGTAAAATCCTAAATATCATAAAAATGAATACACCAAACATTGCAAAAGAAGATATATTAAACGCATTTAACTTTAGACATGCTACCAAAGAATTTGACGCTACTAAAAAAGTTTCCGATGAAGACATGAAATTTATCCTAGAAACAGCACATTTATCACCTAGTTCATTTGGTTTCGAACCTTGGCATTTTATTGTTGTTCAAGACAAAGAATTACGTGAGTTATTAAAACCTGTAGCTTGGGGAGCACCTTTAAAACTAGATACTGCAAGTCATTTTGTATTGGGTTTAAGCATGAAAGCACCAATGGTAAAACATGATGCAGATTACATTATGCACATGATGAAAGATGTAAAACAATTACCTGCAGATGTTATTGAAATGTATTCTAAATTCTATAGAGAATTTCAAGAAAATGATTTTGATTTAGATACAGATAAAAAGTTATTCGATTGGTCATCTAAACAAACCTACATTGCTTTAGGTAATATGATGACAGCTGCTGCTTTAACAGGAATTGATTCTTGTCCGATAGAAGGTTTTCATCAAGAAAAAGCAGAAGCATTATTAAAAGAGAAGTTTGGAGTAGATACCGATAAATATGGTTTATCCTTTATGACTGCTTTTGGGTATAGAAAAGCCGATCCAGAATTCGGAAAATCAAGACGTAATTTTGAAGATATCGTAACATTCAAGTAAGCAATTCCATCTAAAAAATACAAAAAAATGAAAGCAATAGGATATAAAGAGAATCTTCCAATTGAAGATAAAAACGCATTACAAGACATAGAATTAAACACATCAAAAGCTACTGGAAAAGATATTTTAGTAGAAATTAAAGCCATTTCTGTAAATCCAGCAGATTATAAAGTACGTGCAGGAATGCCAGTAGATGGTGATGATTGGAAAATTATTGGTTGGGATGCTACCGGAATTGTAAAAGAAGTTGGAGAGGATGTCTCTTTATTTAAAGTTGGAGACGAAGTTTGGTATGCAGGTGATTTTACACGTCAAGGGAGTTATGCGCAATACCAAGTTGTAGACGAACGTATTGTTGGTAAAAAACCAGCTAGTTTGTCGTATGCGGAAGCTGCAGCTTTACCGTTAACAACACTTACAGCTTACGAAATGTTATTTGATAGATTACAAGTTGCAAAAGAGGATGCTAGCAAATCCATTTTAGTTATTGGTGCTGCTGGAGGTGTTGGTTCCATATTAGTACAATTGGCTAAAAAGCTAACAAAACTGAATATTATTGGAACTGCTTCTCGCGAAGAAACTACAGGTTGGTTAAAAGATTTAGGTGCAGATTCTGTAATAAATCACAGAAATAAATTAAGTGAAGAGTTTGAGAAGTACAACCTTCCTGCACCAGATTATGTAGTGAGTTTAAATGCGACTGAACAACATGCAGATGAGATTGTTAAAGTAATAAAGCCACAAGGAAGATTTGGTTTTATTGACGATCCCAAAACGTTTAATGTGATGCCTTTTAAAGCAAAAGCAGTGTCTACGCATATTGAGTTTATGTTTACACGTTCTATGTTTCAAACGGAAGATATGATAGAGCAGCATAATATTTTAAATGAAGTTTCTAGTTTAATTGACAACGGAACGATTAAAACCACTTTAGGTGAAAACTTCGGAATTATCAATGCAGAAAACCTTCGTAAAGCACATGCTTTCTTAGAAACAGGAAAAGCAAAAGGTAAAATAGTTTTAGAAGGATTTTAGTTTGTTAGCGAACTGAAATTTTAATTACATAGTCACTTCGAGTGAATTTTGAGGCACGAGAAATTAGTATCGAGAAGTTTAGATAAAGTTGAATTTTTAATAATATGTCACTTCGAGTGTTTTTATTGAAATGCAATGAAAATGTATCGAGAAGCTTATTAACTCTAATGGTTCTCGATACAAAATTCTAAAAGAGAATTTCACTCGAACGGACAAAAAATAAACACTAAAAAAATGAATTTCAAATCCATTATAGCAACATTAGCAGTAATAGCAATGTTTGTAAGTAATACGGTAAATGCACAAGTGACAACTAAAGATTCTATAGCAACTTCAAAAGTGCAACATTTCAATTTTGAAGATATGGAATCTGAAACTATTGGAGAAGGAATAAAACGTAAATGGTTTCATGGTGAAAAAGGACAAATGACCATTTTCAATTTAGAAAAAGGAGCTCATATTCCTTGGCACCAGCATCCAAACGAGCAGATTACTTATATCATGTCTGGTAAAGTAAAAATCAAAACTATTATTGATGGTAAAGAAACTTTTGTAGAAGTTGCGGCAGGAGAAGTTATTGTTTTTCCAGAAAATGTACCACATGAGTTTTGGGCTTTAGAAGAAACAGTAGATTTAGATGTACATGTTCCTGTGCGTGAAGATTGGTTATCTAAAGAGTTACCAAGTTACTTAAAGAAAACAAAACAATAAATTGCTAAAACATAAAATTACCGATATGAAAAAAAATATTTTAATTGTATTAACATTAGTTTTTGGTGTGTTTGTAAACGCACAAACACCGGCAACAGACGATATTAAGTCTGTAAACGAAGTAGTAACCGCAGATAATATAGAATGGGGTTGGTTAAATCCTTTACGAGGCGATAAAAGTCCAGCAGCAGGAAAACTTTGGGGAGACCGTACCAAAAACGAACCAGCAGGGTTTTTAGTGAAATTTAAAAAAGGATTCTCTTCGCCACCACATATACACAATATTACCTATCGTGGTGTGGTGATAAAAGGTTTACTACATAATGATGATGAAAATGCTGAAAAACAATGGTTGCCAGCTGGGTCATACTGGCAACAACCTGCTGGAGAAGCACACATTACAGCGGCGGATGGGGAAAATAATATGGCGTTTTTAGATATTCAAGAAGGTCCGTATTTGGTAAAACCTACGTCAGAAGCTTTTGATAATGCCGAAAGACCTGTAAATGTTGACAAAACAAACTTGGTTTGGTTAAATGCTAACGACATCGAATGGGTTTCTGAAAAGAGCAATGTAGAAACTGCATTTTTATGGGGAAGTCACCAAAAAAATCAGCTACGTGCAACACTTTTAAAGTTGCCAGCTGGTTTTAAAGGAAAAATCAAAAATTTAAGTCCAAATTTAAGAGCAGTAGTTATTTCTGGAGGGATTTCACACCAGTTTTCTAAAAAAGAAGATAAAAAGGAATTAAATGCACCATCTTATTTTGGAGCTGAGGAAAACGCAACTTCAATCATTTCAGCAGAAAAAGAAACTGTTCTTTATATTAGAAGTAACGGAGAATTTGAGGTAAAATAATCATGAAAAACTTAAGTTTCATAATACTAGTATTCGCTTCAGTAATGGCTGTAAATTCACAAAACACATTGACTGAAGCGGAAACTTTTGCAACTACAGCGCAAGCAGTTGGTAATATTACCTTTACGGATACTGGCGATTTGGTGTACAGTCATCATCCATTTTTTTCTCCAGAAAATAGAGTGATGATTATGGATGTAAAAACCAAAGAAAGCAAAGCATTTCCTAATAAAGCGTGGAATACACCACGAACTACAGACGATAATTATCTAAGTAATGTTCTAGGTATTAGAAACGATGAAAATGGCATTGTTTGGATGTTAGATATGGCGCAACGCGATAATGTAACACCTAAAATAATGGGTTGGAACACAAAAACTAATCAGTTAGAACGTATTTATTATTTGCCTAAATCTTCCATGCCAAAGTACGCGCAACCAAATGATATGGTTGTTGATACTAAAAACGGTTATTTTATAATTGCGGATGAAGGTATTGGTAATGGAGGAGACGGAAGTAAAGCAGCTTTCATTATTGTGGATATGAAAACCGGTAAAACACGTCGTATTTTAGAAGGAACACGAACAACAAAACCAGAAAACACACCAACCATTATTAAAGGCAAACATTTGGCAGTTAATGGAAAGGATCTATTGGTTGGTAACGACGGAATTACTGCAAATAAAGATTTTGAATACATTTATTATGGTCCGTTAAACGGAACTAAAATCTACAGAATTAAAACTTTAGATTTAGTAAATGAAGGTTTTACAGAAGCAGAATTAGATGGCAAAATAGAAACCTATTCCGAAAAACCAAACAATGGCGGAATGAGTATGGATACAGCAGGAAATATTTATTTAACCGCTTTAGAAACCAATAGTGTTGCTGTAGTTTTAGCAAAAGATAGAAGTGTAAAAACCATGACTTTTGATGAAAATATGGTTTGGCCAGATGGTGTTAGTTACAATCATGCAGATGGTTACATGTACGTTTCTGCAGCACAAGTTAATAAAGGTGCTGTTTTTAATGACGGAAAAGATCAGTCTACAAAACCTTTCTATATTTTTAGATTTAAACCACTTGTAGAAGGTGTTTCATTTAGATAAAAAATAAGTTGATTGATAGTTGAATCCCTAATTATTGATTAATAGCAGGAAGAAGTCACAGTTTTGTGGCTTTTTCTATTTTATATATTTTGTAACTTTATAAAAAAAAATATGGCTAGAACGATTATTGAAAACATTGTGATTGCGCAATACAAAAAACAAACATTTTTTGAATTTTGTAAATACACAACCATTCGTTTTTTTGAAATCGTCTATTTCGAAGAAGGCTCAGGTGCCATAAAAATAAATGGTAAAACAGTAAAATATTCTGCTAACAGCATTTTTGTGTTTATTCCAGATGACATTTATATTGTAAATCCAGAAACAGAAACAACAATTGTAGCTATTAAGTTTTTAAAGAGTTTTTTCAGAAATACGGCTTCTCAAAATGAAACACTTCCCGTGAATGATTGGTTTCGTAAAATTGAAGAAATTTTAAATAGCGAAAGTCACGAACTTCGTGAAATGCAGTTCGAGACTGATGCAGATCGTACGCATTTAGTTGCTTTAGTAAATATGGTTGCTACTGAATACTTAAATAAGCAATCCTTCGATATCTTCATCATTCAAAATTCATTGTCTGTTATTTTGCATCTCATTGCTCGAAACATTCAATTTATAAACACTTCAGATTCTGTAAAAGAAGTGAAATCGTCTAAAATTCAGCAAATCATTAATTATATCCATTCTAATATTTATAATTCTGAATTGTTATCTACTAAAAGTTTAGCAGAAGAGTTTCATATGGCAGATAATTATATCAGTGAATATTTTAAAAAACATACCGATGTTTCTTTAAAAAAGTACATCATCAACTATAAATTAAAACTTGTTGAAACGCGTTTAAAATATACCGATTTACAATATTCCGAAATTGCTGCCGAACTTGGTTTTACAGATTCGAGTCATTTAAGCAAAACATTTCAAAGTTATAAAAGCACGAGTTTAAGTGCTTTTAGAGCAAGTTTAGCTTAATTATATACAGAAACCTTTTTTTTTACTAATACCACTTTGTTTTCTACCAAAATAAGGATTGGTTCCTATTTTAAATTTGCAGTGTAATTAATACACACTAACAACTTAAAATAAGATACCATGGACTACAAGAATTTTCAAACATTTACAGCAAAACAAGAGGGAGGAATTTTAACCGTAGATATTAACTTCGGATCAGTAAACGTTCAGGGACAAGAAATGCTTGCAGATTTAAGCAGTCTTTGTTTACGATTAGAGCGTGATAGAAGCGTAAAAGTAGTTGTTTTTGAATCTTCAAATCCAGGATATTGGGTATGTCATTATGATACCAACTTACTTAGAGATATGTCTATGGAAGCGGTGACAAGAAACGAAGTACAATTATTAGACTTACAATTGGTGCTAGAAAGATTAAGCAATGTACCACAAGCAACCATAGCAAAAATTGAAGGTTTTGCACGTGGTGGCGGACACGAAATGGCATTGGCATTAGATATGCGTTTTGCGGCAAAAGGAAAAGCCAAATTTATGCAAATGGAAGTAGGTATGGGCATTTTACCTTGTGGTGGCGGAGCTTCACGTATGGCAAGGCAAACAGGTTTAGGAAAAGCACTGGAAATTATTTTAGGTGCCAAAGATTGGGATGCGGACGAGGCTGAAAAATTCGGAACCATAAATAAAGCTTTAGATGCAGATGAAATAGGAGCTTATGTTGATGCTTTGGCAGAACGGATCTCTAAATTCCCCGCAGATTCTATTGCGGCCAGTAAGCGTGCGGTTTATGCGTCTATTGACTTACCAATTAAAGAAGCATTAAAAGAAGAAGCTTACCAATTGTTTCAGGCAACAAGTAGAACGCCAGCAATAAAAAGATTCACCTATGCAGATGAAAATGGTGCTCAGTTTGACCATAACAACCAAAAGAATTGGGAACAAATGGTGATGGATATTCAAGATATAAATTAATAAAACAAGAATTATAATTAAATAAAACAAGAAGATTAAATATGAAAGCAATGTTATTGAACAGTTATGGAGAAAATGCAACATTTACGGCAACTGAAATTGAAAAACCAGCAGTAAAAGGAAATCACGTATTGGTGAAAATAGCGGCATCTAGTGTAAATACAATAGATACTATGATTAAAAATATGGGAACCGATTTACCATTATCACCAGCTGCACCGGCCTTATTGGGAATGGATTTCTCGGGAACTGTAGAGTCGGTTGGCGATGGTGTAGCAGGTTTTAAAGTAGGCGATGAAGTGTACGGTTGCGCTGGCGGTTTAGCCGATTTACCAGGAACTTTAACAGAATATATTGTAGCCGATAGCAGCCTTGTAGCGCACAAACCAAAAGGCTTAACAATGCGCGAAACTGCAGCATTACCATTAGTAGCTATTACAGCCTTCGAAGGTTTAACAAGAGCAGGAGTAAAAGAGGGACAAAAAGTATTGGTACATGGTGGTTCTGGTGGTGTTGGTCACTTAGCGGTACAACTGGCTAAATATTTTGGAGCAGAAGTTTTTGCTACAGGTACAGGTGACAATCAGAAAGCTATTGTTGAAAAATTTGGTGCCACGTTCATCGATTTTAAAATTGAAAAGGTAGCCGATTATACTGCAAAATATACCGATGGTGGTTTTGATGTGGTTTTTGATACTGTTGGTGGAGCAAACCTGAACAATTCTATTGAAGCTGTTGCCTTAAACGGACACATTTCAACTACGGTTTCGTTATGTGAGTTAGATTTAACGCCGTTACACTTTAAAGGTGCATCATTACACGTGATATTTATGTTAATACCAATGTTACACAATTTTAAAAGAGATGCACACGGAAAAATTTTAGAGCGTTTAGCTGAAATTTCTAATGAAGGACATTTAACTCCAATAATAGATGAAAACAAGTTTTCACTAGAACAAGTGGGTGACGCTTACGCACATTTACAAAGTGGCAAAGCTATTGGTAAAATAGTAGTTGAGAACTAAAAACAAATAAGGATTTGAAGTGTATCCTTATGGTTGATTAATAGTGTTAAATGCCTCTTTTTAGAGGTGTTTTTCATTTAAAAAATAGAAAACCTTGTTTTTTACTAAAACCACCATTTTTACTACCAAAGCTCAACAGCCGTTTGTGCTTAATTTTGTTATAGATAAAAAATACAATAGCAGTAAGATATACTTAAAACATATAATTATGAAAACAATAGAACATATAAATGCACTTGCAGAAGCTCGTGCTCTAGAAGTACCATCACGAGAATTATCATTGAGACGCGATCCATCTGTATCTCAATTTTGGAACAATAACCAGAAAATATTGGAACATGCTTGGGCAGAATGGGAAATTGAAAACAAGAACGATTTACTAATTCCTAATGAATCACTGCTTGATGCCCGTTTACGAAAGGCAATTAAAGAGGCTTGGGAAAACCCAGAAAAAGAAAATGCTGTTGCCGATTTATGGGAAGAAATTATTCCTGGTGTTTATTCTGCACAGTTTTTTAACCCTGAACGCTTAGCGGATTTTCGTAAATATTTAGAAGCTGTAGTAAATTCACAAATTCCTAAACGAGCACCCTACGGAATACAATTGAATCGTTATGGCGTTATGCTTGATCCACGCTCAGAAGGCTATCTTGCAGCCCCTAATTTTCAGGCATTTTATAACGATATTATGGACCGTTATATGCGTCCGATTGCACGTTTGTTATTAGGTACTTATGGTTATGACAACCAAACATTTGGTTTTTCTATTCAGTACAATCCAGATAAAGACAAGGATTTACATGCGCATACTGATGCTTCGGCTGTTACCTTGAATATCAATATGAACTTACCTGATGAAGCATTTACAGGTTCGCAAGTTGATTTCTATGATAAAACCACAGGAAAAACGGTGCAAACTACTTTTGAATCAGGGAAAGCAATAATTCACAGAGGTGATGTAGCACATGCAACGCACCCAATTAGCAGCGGGCAGCGTAGTAATTTGGTTGTGTGGTTATACGGAGACCGTATGCAAATCCCAAGAAGTGGAGCAAGTAGCTACGGTAGTGTGGATAACTCAGCATCTAAAGTGGTTACATCAGAAAACATTAGTGCTCGCGAGCGTTGGAGTATACCAAAAAGTCCTAAAGACACCTCTGCACCTTTTTAAAAAAGACTAGAAATCGTTTATCTTGCTTTATACAATCGTTATATGTAGAAATAGAGGAAAAACTAGTATCAGAATTTTATAACAAGGTTCAAAAAAACATGAAAATGTCACCTTGAGCGCAGTCGAAAGGTCTTTTTAGTTCACATCTACGCTCAAGGTGACACTTCAATAAAAAAATAAAAAATCATGAGTAAAACAATAATAGTAACAGGAAGTACAGACGGTATTGGAAAGTTAACCGCTTTAAGCTTCGCTGAAAAAGGACATACGGTTTATGTACATGGAAGAAATGATGCAAAAGTGGACACGGTTGTTTCAGAAATAAAAGCAACAACAAACAATCAGAACATACATGGTTTGGTTGCAGATTTTTCCGATTTGGAAGCTGTTTCCAAATTAGCAGAACAGATTAAGAAAGACATTCCTAAAATAGATATACTTATAAATAATGCGGGAATTTTCAAAACGAAAGAAGTTCAGAATAAAAACGGATTAGACATCCGTATGGTTGTTAATTATTTAGCACCTTATGTGTTGACAAATGCCATACTAGAAAATATAAAGCAATCCGAAGCACCAAGAATTATCAATTTAAGTTCTGCTGCACAAGCACCAGTTTCTGAAGCTGTTTTGATAGGAAAGGAGCAAGATTCAGAAAATAGTACATACGCACAAAGTAAGTTAGCACTAACCATGTGGAGTTTTAATCTAGCAAAACAAGAACCAAGTATTAATGTAATTGCTGTAAATCCCGGTTCATTATTAAATACCAAAATGGCTAATGAAGCGTATGGTCAACATTGGTCACCTGCAGAAAAAGGAGTGGATATTTTAATGGATTTAGCACTATCTGAAGCATATAAAAACGATTCCGGTAAGTATTTTGATAACGATAAAGGAGATCCGAAAGGTTATTTTGCACCAGCGCATCCAGATGCTTATGCGGATAGTAAAATAGAGATGTTATTAAGTATAACTAATAGATTGTTAAAAGATTAAAGCTTTTAAATGTCTATTCTTTCTGATTTTATAACAATATATTTAGTAAAATGCTCCAATTAATTTAGTGATTAATTGGAGCATTTCTTATATTATAAAACGAATAGAAATCGATTCAAATTTATAGTATTAAAACGATTCAAAAAAAAGACATAATTGCTTAGGTAATATAGAAGTAATTTAATTTTTTTGCAGACTAAAATTTAACCATTAATGGATAACTTAATTACATTTTCAATTACTGTTTTTACAGCCTTTTTTGCTATAACAAATCCGATATCTAACATGACTGTCTTTGTATCTTTAACACAAGGTGCAGATAAGAAAACAAAGCATGATATTAATAAAAGATCCAATATTATAGCTTTTATTATTGTCGCTGTTTTTGTGCTTCTAGGAAAGTATATTTTCGAATTATTTAATATCAGTATTCCAGCCTTTAAAATTACAGGTGGTATTTTGATCTTCTTTATTGGGTTTGATATGCTGCAATCTAAGCAGTCTAATGTAAAAACGCTAGATAACGTTCATGTGGATGAAAACATTGCTGTTTCTCCTTTAGCAATACCAATTTTAGCAGGACCAGGAACTATTGTTACCGCAATGAATTTTGTGTCTAATGTAGAAACGATTCATATTATTTTAGTGATTCTTATCTTTGGTTCCATGAGTTTATTAACTTATTTCACATTTAGATTAAGTGATCTTATTGTGAAAATAGTCGGTCATAACGTGATTTCTGTTATAGGAAAAATAATGGGATTGATTATAGCAATTATAGGAACAGGTATGATTATTCAAGGAATTAAAATTTCTTTTAATTTAATATCTATATAAATATAGGGGTAATCTTTAGAACGAAATATGAAAAAAATACTAGTACTATTTTCCCATCCTAAATATGAAAAATCTAGAGCAAATACCGCACTTGTTAATCATATAAAAGACATGGAAGGTGTTACTTTTCATGATTTATACGAACGCTATCCAGATTTTCATATTGATGTTCCTGCCGAAAAAGAACTACTAAATGCCCATGATGTCATTATTTGGCATCATCCTTTTTATTGGTATAGTTGTCCGCCATTAATGAAACAATGGATAGATATGGTTTTAGAGTTTGATTGGGCGTATGGTCCAAATGGAAAAGCCCTTCAAAACAAAACCTGCTTAAATGTTATTACTACAGGTGGTTCTAGAGAAGTCTACTGTTCTGAAGGTAGTAATAGCTTTACAGTGAGTCAGTTTTTAAGACCTTTTGAGCAAACCGCAAACTTGTGTGGTATGGAGTATTTATTGCCATTTACAGTAATGGAAACACATAAATTAAGTGAGGTTGATTTAAGTAATTACGCAATCCAATACGGAAATCTAATTACACTACTTAAAGATAATCTGACCAAAAAAGACTGCAAAGGATTCTCTTTTTTAAATGATATTCCTAAACTGAAAAAACAATAAATTATGACTGGAAGTATCCTTTTTGAAGCCATAGTTTTTCTTGCTGGCGCCATTATTTGCGTATCTATTGCCAAACGATTAGGCTTAAGTTCTGTAATAGGCTATTTATTAGCGGGTGTATTAATTGGTCCTTATGTATTAGGTTTTATTGGAAATGAAGGCGAAGATATTTTGCATTTTGCAGAATTTGGAGTGGTAATGATGCTGTTTTTAATCGGACTAGAGATTGAGCCAAAAAATTTCTGGAACATGCGAAAAACCATACTTGGTATGGGCGGAATACAAGTAGGAGGAACCATGCTGCTATCGTATATACTATTCACCCTTTTGGGTTTTGAATGGAAAGTTTCTTTGGTTATTTCTATGGCTGTAGCATTATCATCCACCGCAATTGCTATGCAAACCATAAAGGAAAAGAGATTAATGGATACTACCTTTGGTACGTCTGCTTTTTCCATTTTATTGTTTCAGGATATTATTGTGATTTTCATGTTGGGTTTTATTCCGCTGTTATCGCATACAGAGGATAACGCTTCCGCGGAAAAACATAGCGAGCATGCTAATTTATTAGAGAATTTACCTATCGGTTTTCAAACATTAGCCATTCTTTTATCGGTAGTTTTAATCATTATTGCTGGTCGTTATTTAATTGTACCCATGCTACGAAAAGTAGCCAAAACAGGTGTTCGAGAACTTTTAATTGCAGCGGCTTTTTTAATTGTTTTCGGGATTTCATTTATCATGGAATACGTTGGTATAAGTCCCGCTTTAGGAGCCTTTTTAGGTGGTGTAGTACTTTCTAATAGTGAGTTTAAACATGAACTTGAAAGTACGCTAGAGCCTTTTAAAAACTTACTTTTAGGTTTGTTTTTTATGGCTGTTGGTGCGTCTATTAACTTTATTGTTATTGCTAAAAGTCCGCTGACTATTGGAGGAATCTTAATTGCAATTATCGCTTTAAAAGCTGTTGTTTTATTTATAACAGGTTATATCTTTAAACTAAAACTCGATCAAAAATTAATGCTAACCTTTAGTTTAGCCCAAATTGGAGAATTTGCATTTGTATTGTTATCTTTTGCTTTCGGACTTAATATTTTAGAGCAAGATCAAATGGATATGCTATTAGTAATAACAGCATTAAGTATGTCGCTAACACCAATTATAGGTGTTATTAATGAGCGGTTTATTCTTCCAAGAATTGGTACAAAACAATCTGTGAAACGTCCAATGGATCATATTGCAAAATCGCAAAAAATAATATTGGTAGGTTTTGGGCACTTTGGAAGTACTATCGGAAGGTTTTTGCGTTCGCACGGAGTAGAAGCTACCATTTTAGATCACGATTCCAATCGTGTCGATTTTCTACGTAAAATGGGATTCGAAGTATATTATGGAGATGCTACACGTCTCGATTTATTAGAATCTGCAGGAATTGCAGAAGCTAAAATAGTTATTTGCGCTACAAATAAGATTGAAGTTTCTAAAGCAATTAGTAAAATTATAAAAGAAAAGTATCCGCATGTAGAATTAATGATTCGGACTAAAAATCGTTATGATGCCTATGAATTACTTAATCTAGGAAATGAAAATATCTATCGAGAATCTTTGGAAACTTCCTTGACTTTAGCGAAAGACGTGCTGAGTAAAATGGGTTTCAGAAAGTATACCTTGAATAGGCAAGTACAGAATTTTATCAAATATGATGAAAACAGTTTAAGACGTTTAGCATCCGAGCCAAAACGGGAAGATGACTACATTTTTAAAGCAAGAAAAGAGCTAGAACAACAGGAGAAATTTTTAAATGAAGATTTTAAGAGAGGTATTGTAGAATACGATAGCCATTGGGATAGCGAACATATTAGAAAAGCCTTAGATAACACAACAGACCAATAAAGTATTGATGCAAAAAGACATTCCACATATTGTATTTGATTCCAAAAAACCAGATAATAATGGCATTGAAATATTAACAATTGAAAGTCTTTCTGTTCGAAAAAATAAAATAGCGCATAATCCAGAAAAAGCACATCAATTGGCTTTTAATATGATTGTGTTTTATACCGAAGGAAAAAGTAAGCAGTTAGTAGATTTTGTATGGCATGAAGTAAAACCCAATACTATTATTCACTTATCTAAAGGACAAATTAATGCCTTTCAGTTTCATGAAGATTTAAAAGGGTATATCCTTTTGTTTACCGATGATTATTTAAAAAAACAGATTAATTCGTTACCTAAAAACGAGCTAATCCGATTGTTTAATGCACACTTATTTTCACCAATAATTCAGGTTCCTAAAGATTCTAATGTATCCAAATATCTGCAATTATTTCATGAAGAATATGCTAATATCGAGGAAGATTACAATCCAGAAAACACCTATAATTCCTTGTATTCTATTATCTTTTCAAAATTAGAACGCTTAAAGCAGTACCAAACATTTCATCTAAAAACTTCCGATAAAATAAATACATTTTTAGCATTTAAATCGCTTTTGGAAAACTACTATACCCAAAGCAGGAATGCAGATTTTTATGCAGAGAAATTAAACATCACGTATAAACATCTAAACACCATTTGTAAGGAGACCCTTGCTATTACTGCCAAACAATTTATTGATGCCTTTGTCGTGCTTGAAGCAAAACGCTTGCTAATCAATTCGGAAATAAAAAGTACAGAATTAGCCTATTCTTTAGGTTTTGAAGAACCAACTAATTTTGTGAAATACTTCAAAAAGCATACAGGATTTACGCCAAACTCATTCAAAAAAGATTATCTCTAGTTCTTTAGGTTCGATATTTACCGTTTTTGCGACTGTATTCACCTTTAATAAGTTCTAAAGTAATTCGAACTTTGTGTTATGAGTTTAATAGAAAATATATTAAAAAAAGTAGTATTGCAAGACGCTATTATTACTAGAAAAGAACAACTAACAGCTTCGGTTTATAAAATCACACTTCAAAGCGAAAGCATTAAAACAGCTAGCTTTCAACCTGGATACTTTTTACGCTTAGGCATTGTTATTGGTAACGATGATGTCTCGTTTAAAGACAAAGTTAGAAGTTATAGTATTTGGGATATTAATCAAAATAAAGGCTATTTAGATTTAGCTATAGCTACAGATAGTAATGGTATTGGTTCGCAATGGGTTAAAAATTGTGAAGTAGGGGAAACGGTTTATTTTAAATGGAAAAAAGGGAATTTCCTATTAGACGATACGGCAGATAGTTATTTAATGATTGGGGATTTATGCGCCTTATCGCATTTATATATTTTAAACCGAAATTTGTCAAGTAGCAAACAAGTAGAAAGTATTGTATATAGCTCAGATTTAAGCGATTTATTTAAAGATATAGATAATTCGAAACCTTTTGACTTTTATAGTGTAAAAGAAAATGCTATTGCAGAAATCTTCCATTTATTACCTGAAAAAATAGCGAAACTTAAAGGGAATACAATCGTTTATATCGCGGGTGATAGTCGTGTTTGTGTCGCTTTAAATCATTATTTCCGGATGGAGTTAAACTGGAATACTAAACAAATTAAAACCAAACCATTTTGGAATCCGGACAAAAAAGGATTAGAATAAGTAATAATGAAATGTCGGCTAATATTTACCATTTTCGTAAAGCTATTAGTCATAGTTAAATTGGATAAATAGTAGGCTTTTAAGATATAAATAAAACCCAGTATTCATTATAAAAATAATATGATATGAAAATAGCAGTAACATCAGCAAGTGGTAAATTAGGAGCTTCTATAGTGAAACACCTGATTAATTTAATAGGTAAAGAAAATGTGATAGGAATTGCTCGTACACCAGAAAAAGCAGCGCATTTAGGAGTGGAAATTAGAAAAGGAGATTATAATAGTAGAGAACAGTTGAATACTGCATTACATGGAGTGGATGCTGTTTTATTAGTCTCTGGAATGGATGCGCCAGATAAAAGAATTGTGCAACATAAAAATGTTATTGAAGCTGCAAAACAAAATGGTGTTCAAAAAATAGTGTATACCAGTATTGTTGGTGCAGAAAAAGACAATGCATTTAGTCCTATTGTACAAACCAATAGACAAACAGAAAAAGATATTCAAAACTCAGGACTAGATTGGAGTATTGGAAGAAACGGGATTTATATTGAACCAGATTTAGAGTACATAGACACTTATGTAAAAGAAGGGGAAATAAGAAATTGTGCGGGAGATGGAAAATGTACATACACAAGCCGTGAAGAATTGGCTTTTGCGTATGCAAAAATGCTAACAGAAGACAAACACAATAGGAAGATTTACAACCTTGTTGGGGAGGCAATTACACAAAGTCAATTAGCAGATTATATCAATCAAGTGTATCACACGAATTTAGAGTATACATCGGTGTCTGTGGCTGCTTATGCTAAAGAAAGAACAGCTGCTTTAGGGGATTTTATGGGAACTATAATTGCTGGAATTTATGAGGGTATTAAAAACGGAGCTAATAATGTGGATTCCGATTTTGAAACCGCAACAGGTAGACCGCATAAATCGCCCATTGAAATGATGAACGTTTTTAAAAACGAACAAGAGTAGTCTTAAAACGTTTCTTGTGATATTTGAAAATGGTTCGATATTTACCATTATTGCAACCATTTTCACCTTTAGTAAAGCGTATTGCTATAGTAATTTTGACCTTAGAATATAACGAACAAAAAAAAACTAAAAACAATACATGAAACAAACACTTTTAGCAGCAACACTAGTTGTAACATTAGCAGCTTGCAAATCGGAAAAAGGATTAGAAAAGGAATCACAAATAACAAAAGAAACTAAAATGGAAGTATCTATTAAAGAAAAAACCTTGGCCGTTTTAAAAAGTATTGAAACGGGCGATCCCCAAGGAATCAGTTATATTAATGCAACAAATTACAAACAACATAATCTTGCTGTAGCAGATGGTTTAGATGGTTTTGGAGCTTTGTTGGCATTGGCGCCAGAAGATGGTTTTAAAGCACATACAGTACGTGCATTTGAAGATGGAGATTACGGATTTACACAAACGGAATACGATTTTTTCGGACCAAAAATTGGTTTTGATGTATTCCGTTTTGAAAACGGACAAGTGGTAGAACATTGGGATAATTTAATCGAAAAATCTACTCCTAATCCAAGTGGTCACACGCAAACAGATGGCGCAACAACCGTTACGGATTTAGACAAAACGGAAGCAAATAAAACACTAGTTTCTAATTTTGTAAACGACATTTTAGTACATGGTAAAATGGATAAAATTTCAAATTACTTTAATGGGGACAATTACATACAACACAACCCAAATATTGCAGATGGTTTATCTGGCTTAGGTCAAGCTTTAGAGGCTATGGCAAAACAAGGTGTTAGCATGGAATTGGAAACCGTGCACAAAGTATTAGGTCAAGGTAATTTTGTGCTAACAATAAGCGAAGGTACATTTGCAGGACAACCAACTTCTTATTATGATTTATTTAGAGTAGAAGCTGGTAAAATAGCAGAACATTGGGATGTTATGGAAACTATTGCACCAGAGGCAGATAGAAAAAATACTAACGGAAAGTTTAATTTTCCAAAATAAATTCTAATGAAATATATTCTTATAATTCTTACTAGTTTAACGATGTTAAGCTTCGGAAAAAAGGAAAAAGAAAACAATTCTTATATCATAGAAATTACCACCTTTAAAATAAAATCTACAGTAAATTCGGAATATTTCTGGAAAGAAGATGCTGAAATAGATGCCAATTATACGAGTAAACAACCAGGTTATATTAGCCGAGAAAGTGGTTTTGATACCGAAACCAATGAAGTTTTAGTCGTTGCAAAATGGAATACTAAAAAAGATGCGGATGCATCGATGCAAAAATTTATGACAAATAATTCTGTTGCAGATTATGTAAATATGATTGAAGGAACCACCATGAAAATGAAACGCTATGTAGTGGATTAATTGGTAAGTGTTGATGAATAGCAGAAAAGGTTACCAATTGGTAACCTTTTAAATTTATTAAAAATATAAACAGATGTCAGACGTAAAAGTATGCCCAACTTGTGGGGCCAAAGTAAAGTTCAAAATAAAAGAAGGGCTAGAAACCTTTACAGCCGTTCAAGATGAAGATGCCTTTAAAAAAATAGGGCAACTAAAAAAAGCAATGCAAAAGTTTAAAGACAAAGCAGATGCTTTCGAAAAAGAAATAGCCAAACTAAAATTAAACAGGACAACCTAAATCAATCAAATGCTTATCAAGTAGTTTTTACTAAACATTTTATCATAAATATCCTTGCTAAACATATATAGTTGTGCTGGTTTTTTAGAAACACCAACTTGTTTTTCATCTAGTGCAATGATATATTTTTTGTTTATTAGTTTTCTTCTGAAATTTCTATTGTCTATTTCTATTCCTAGAATAGATTGATATACATCTTGTACCTCGTTTATAGTGAACTTATCCGGAAGTAATTTGAAAATGATTGGTTCCGATAAACACTTTATTTTTAAATCTTCGTAGGCTTCTAAGATGATTTTTTTATGATCGAAACCTAGTTCTGGTAAATTACTAACAGGAAACCATTTTGCTTGCTTCTTGCTGTTATTTACATCCACATCTTCCGTTTTCAATAAAAAGTAATAGGCGATAGTTGTCGTTCTTAAATGAAACGCTTCGTTTTTTATCCAAATGATATCTTTCGGATTCATTAATCTATCGGGATCACCAAAAGCCTTAAACTGCTTTTTATATTGATTGGTTAAACCAGTCAATTCTTTTAGAACCCTAGTGGCAGTTTCGTCTAAAGTTTCTTCCTTATATACGTGGTATCCTGTTAAGACATAATCATCCACTAAAATTTCTTCTTTGTCTTGCGTTGCTAAGAAACGTTTTATTAATAAAACGTTTAAAGATTTGGTGTTTATGTCAAATCCAAATACGACACAATCCACAGATATATTTAATATTTTTTCAGGTTCCATAAAATAATTTATTATAAAAACAGATGTTTGTTTTGATTGGCACTAATATATAAAAATTTAATTAAACGTCAATTATACATTACTTTTCCGATGTAAGATAATTAGTAAATACTTGATTAATATGTCAATATAGCACACAAAAATGATAATATAGAATATTTTTTATAGGCAAAATTAGGTTTTTCTGAATTATTTATAATACATTTGAAAAACAAACGTAAATATGACGTTTGTAAAAAAAAGACCAATTAAAACCAAAACCATGAAAAGACAAACAAAATTATTCTTGCAGGATTCTTTAAAGGCTGAAAACAAAAAACAGTCTAAAACCCTTTTAGTACTACTAAGTTTTTTAATGGTATTGACATTTAATTTAGGATCTGCACAAGAGGAAGAAATCGAAGATGCTTATAAACCATTTAGTATTGGTGCACATTTAAAAAACATGCATACTTGGCACGGATTTGTAGTACATCAAGGTGTTGTAATTGCTACGAATATAGAATACAACTCAAGAAATGAGAAGTTTACTTTTGGATTTTGGGGAGGCGCAAGTTTTGCTGGTGCCGATATTGTTAGTAATACAGGTGAAAATGTAAGTGCACTATATAAAGAGTTTTCTATTTATACCAAATACCGTGTTTCCGATAAGTTCTTTATAGAAGCCGTTTCCCATAACAACTATACTGGAGTAGAAGAAAGAGGGGATAAATTACATTATTGGAGATATGACAAAACACAAGGTTATAATTTCGTGGATGTTAATTTCGGTTATAATATAACACCAAATACACTATTATATTTAGCTACTATTGTTGGTGGTGGTTCTGGTGATTATGAAGTAGAACCTGATGGATCATTAACCGATTCTTGGACACATTATTTTGAAGTGAGTAGTAAGGTTTGGAAAAATAAAAATTCTAGTTTATCTCTTTTTGCTGGTGGTGCTTGGTCTTTTATTACCGATAAAACATTTTATACCGAAGAGGCAGGAAATATTATAAATGTAGGAGCAACCTTTAATAAGCAAATATCAATTAAAAATTATAACTTACCTGTAGATGTGACTGTTATGTGGAATCCAGAAAAGGAAAAAACAGTCTTACAACTAGATATTACTTTATTTTAACAACAAGACATCATTAATTTAATTAATACAAACCATTATGAAAACTCAAAACTTACAAATCGTTTTAAAGAAGATGTATTTGCCAATATTGGTAGTTACATTGCTTTTTAATCTGTCTAGTTGTGTAGAACAAACAGGTGCCACAAAAACATCCGTGAATAGTGAAGAAGATACTGGAGAAATTATCCAAAGTGATTTAGATCTTACTGGTAAAAAAATCGGGTATTGTTCGCCTTCCCTAAACGCACCATATTATCAGGCATTATTACAAAGTATACAATCTACTACAGAAAAAAATGGTATGATATTCTATGCTGCAGACGGACAAGATGATATCAATAAACAAATAGCCGCTGTAGAGGATTTAATCACTAAAGGAATTGACGCTTTACTATTAAACCCTAAAGATCCCGATGCCTTAGTTGGTGTTACTAAAATGGCGAAAGCTGCCGGTATTCCTGTTTTTATTATTGATAGCTCTATTGATCCTTCAGCAGAATATGTGACTACTATTCAATCTAATAATCTGGCAAATGGCGAATTAGCAGGAGAATGGTTGGTCCAAAAAATGGGTAATAAAGTAATGAATATTGCCTTATTAAGTGGTAATGCTGGAAACCCTGTTGGTAAAACTAGAAAACAAGGTTTGTTACAAGGAATTGCAGAAGAACAATTAAGAACGCAAGGAAAGATTGATTTAAACATAAAAACGCAAGCATACACAGAATGGTCTTATGCTGGTGGTTTAAAAGCGATGGAAGATATTTTAGTTGCACATCCAGATATTAACGTAGTAATTACAGAATCTGATGTTTGTGTATTAGGCGCTATCAAAGCTATTGCACAAGCTGGAAAAACAGACGATATCTTAATTGTAGCTGGAGCAGACGGACAAAAAGAAGCTATTAAATACATCATGGATACCGACTTTTACGGTTGTACCGCGATGAATAGTCCAGTGCAAATTGGTAAAAATGCTGTAAAATATGCTATTCAATATATGAATGGTAAAAGAGATTTTAAGAAAACTTCGTTTACCGCACCTTTATTAATTACTAAAGAAAATGCCGCAAAGTACTACAATCCTAATGCATTGTTTTAATCCCTAATACCAACGGATATGAAAAATTCAGAAAATGAATATCGTCTTGAAATGACCGGAATATCAAAAAGTTTTGGTGTTGTTTCGGTGCTTAAAGATGTGAATTTAAAAGTGAAGCCAGGAGAAATTCATGCTTTGTTAGGTGAAAATGGTGCCGGAAAATCTACTTTGATTAAAATACTAAGTGGTGTGCATCAAAAAGATTCTGGTAAAGTAATTTTAAACGGAGAAGAGATAAATCCGAAGAACACACATGACGGACAAGTTTTAGGGATTAGTGTTGTATATCAAGAATTATCCTTAGTAAATGATTTATCTGTTGCCGAAAATATTTACCTGCATAAATTAGGTGCTAGTAAATTCTGGATGAATTGGAAAGGAATAACCAAAGACGCGCAAGAATTAATAGATTCTTTAGGTTTTAAAATTGATGCTTCAGCTAGAGTAAGAGATTTAAGTATTGTTCAAAAACAAGTAGTAGAAATAGCAAAGGCATTATCTGAAGACACCAAAGTTTTAGTTTTAGATGAACCAACAACAGTTTTCGATCCTAACGATATTAAAAAACTGTTCAACAATCTTTTCAAACTAAAAGAAAAAGGAGTTTCTATTATTTATATCTCGCATCATTTAGACGAAATTTTTAAAATAGCCGATTCCATTACCGTACTTCGAGATGGTGTAGATACAGGTACTATGGCTGTTAAAGACACCGATAAAGATGGCGTAATTCGTTTAATGATTGGTCGTGAATTAAAAGATTTATATCCAGTAAGAGATATCAAAATTGGAGATGTTCCGGTATTTGAAGTGAGAAATTTAACAGCAAAAGATACACTAGTACATGATGTTTCCTTTTCAGTAAAACCAGGAGAAGTGCTAGGAATTGCAGGTTTAGGAGGAAGTGGAAGAACAGAAACTGCGAAGCTTATTTTTGGAGCAGACAAAAAGAAATCTGGAACTTTAATACTAAACGGAAAAGAAATTAAAACAAAAACACCGGTATGTGCAGTCGGACATCAAATAGGATTTGTTTCGGAAGACCGAAAAGAAGAAGGTGTGTTTTTACCTTTATCCATCAGAAGAAATATAAGTGTTACTAGTTTTAAACCCATTTCGAGTAGACTTGGTTTTTTAAACGTGGATAAAGAGTATGTAAATGTTTTAGACTTAATCGATAAACTAAGTATTAAAGCACCAAGCTCCGAAGTAAATGTAAATAATCTAAGTGGTGGAAATCAGCAAAAAGTGGCTTTAGCAAAATGGTTAAGCATTGATAGTAAAGTGATTTTTATTGATGAACCAACACGAGGCGTGGATGTAGGAGCAAAAATTGAAATTTACAATTTGATTAATGAAGTTGCAGCCAAAGGTGTTGGTGTGGTCGTGATATCTTCAGACATGCCTGAAATAATGGGAATCGCAGATCGTATTCTTGTGATGCATAAAGGGACCTTTTATGGCGAATTACAAAAGGAGCAATTTTCCGAAGAAAACATATTGCGTTACTCCATTGGAGAACCATTAAAACAACTAAACTAATTTTAAAAACTCACGTTATGACTTCAACAATAAAACAACAACTAAGCAGTCCTGGTGGAATACTTAAGTTTTTAGTAAAGTATAATACTATATTTATTTTTGTTTTGCTGCTTATCTTTTCGGCATTAATTTCGGATGTGTTTTTCACTTCTGTAAACCTTTCCAACTTACTAAAACAAGTCTCAGGAATAGGAATTATTAGTATTGGTATGTTAATCGTAATTCTTACTGGAGGAATCGATTTATCTGTTGGTTCCATGGTTGCGCTACTTGCAGTAACCTTCGCCATTTTGGTGAATGTGTTCATTTTACCGGTTGCCATTATATTAACCATTATCATGGGTTTTGGCTTAGGAAGCATTTCAGGATATCTCGTTGCTTATCAAAAAATGGCGCCATTTGTTGCAACTTTAGCTTTAATGACTATTGCTAGAGGCTTAGGTTTTATCTATTCTAAAGGATCACCAATTACATTTAAAACACCAGGCGGAGAGTTCATGTCTAATTTTGCAAACAACGCCACTTTAGGAGTGCCAAATATTGCTATCGTGTTCTTCATTATTGTAATTATGGCAATGGTTATGCTTCGTTATAACGTGTTTGGTAGATTAATAATCGCCATTGGTAGTAATGAAGAAGCTTCGCGTTTATCCGGAATTAAAGTCAATAAATACAAGTTTTTAGTCTACGCTATTTCTGGAGCTTTAGCGGCAACTGCTGCAATTATTGTAGCATCTAGAACAAACTTAGGTTCTCCAAATATGGGAATGGCTTGGGAATTGGATGCTATTGCTGCTGTAGTAATCGGTGGAGCAAGTTTAAATGGAGGTAGAGGAACAGCAATAAATACCTTAATGGGAGTACTTATTTTAGGGTTAATAGGAAATATTCTAAACCTGCTAAATGTACCATCCTATCCACAACAAGTAGTAAAAGGAGCGATTATCATATTTGCAGTATTGCTGCAAAGGTTTGAAAGTAAATAAATTAAGGAGATGAAAAATTATAAATTAAACAATACAAATCTTTCTGCTATTTCAGAAAGAGTTTCTACGCCACAATACGATAGATCTAAAGTGAAAACTGGTATTGTACATATTGGTATTGGCGGATTTCATAGAGCGCATGAAGCTTTTTATACCGACGAATTATTGCATGACCCAACAGTTACAGAATGGGGAATTTGTGGTATCGCGTTATTGGATTTCGATACTAAAATATATAACACGTTAAAGGAGCAAGATGGTTTATATACTTTAATTGTTAAAGAATTAGATGGTACGCTAACAGAACGAGTTATTGGTTCTATTGTGGAGTGTTTGTATGCGCCGGAAAATCCGTTAAAGGTGATAGAAAAAATGGCAAACCCCGAAGTCAAAATCATATCTCTAACCATTACAGAAGGTGGTTATAATTATGATGAAGCTACTGGTGCTTTTAATTTTAAGAATCCTTTAATTCAGCAGGATTTAGAAAATCCACAAGCACCAAAAACTATTTTTGGCTATTTGGCACAAGCTTTAAAACTTAGAAAAGAACGCGGTTTACAAGGTTGTACGATTCAATCTTGTGATAATATTCAAGGTAATGGTCATTTTGCTAAAAAAATGCTTTTAAGTTATGTGCAAGTTGCCGAACCAGAATTGGTTTCCTGGATAGAAGAAAACGTGTCTTTCCCAAATGCCATGGTAGATCGAATTACACCCGCGACATCACCATTAGATATCGAAATATTAAAAGAAACCTCTGGTATCGATGATGCTTGGCCAGTAGTTTGTGAGCCTTTTAAACAATGGGTTATTGAAGACGATTTTATAGCAGGAAGACCAGCTTGGGAAACCGTTGGAGCCCAATTTGTAGAGGATGTGGTTCCGTATGAAAAAATGAAATTAAGCCTATTAAATGCAGGGCATTCCGTTTTAGGATTTCTTGGCGCATTATATGGCTATTCTACCATAGATGAAGCTGCTAGCAATGCAGATATTAGTTCCTTTTTAAGAATTTATATGGGGAATGAAGTAACACCAACTTTAGGAGATTTAGAAGGTGTGAACTTAAAAAACTATAAGTTTTCATTAATTCAAAGGTTTGGAAATACCTATATAAAAGATCAAATAGATAGAATCTGTTCGCAGAGTTCTGCTAAACTTCCAATATTTGTTTTACCTACTATTTATAGTCAGTTAGAAAGAAAAGGAGCCATAGATCATGCTGCTTTTATCATCGCTGCTTTTGCAGTATATAGCGTTGGTGTCAATGAATTTGGTACACAGCTCATTATTAAAGATGTTATGGAAACGGTTTTAAATGAAAAAGCCATTGCATCTAGAAAGAATCCGGAAGCTTTTTTAGAAATAGAATCCATTTTTGGGAAACTTAAAAACGATACCACTTTTGTACATGCATACCTAAGTGCATACCAAAACATTGTGCAGAATGGGATTGAGAAATCGGTAAAGGATATTAATAGTAATGTTTTAAACGAAATTTAAATGAAAAATATAGTTTGCTTTGGCGAAGTGTTATGGGATGTTTTTCCAACACATAAAAAAATAGGAGGAGCACCTTTAAATGTCGCTTTACGATTACAATCGTTAGACAATAATGTGGCAATTATTACGAGCATAGGGGACGATAAAAAAGGAAGGAAAATAGAATCCTATATTATCGATCAAGGTGTGAATACAGATAATCTTCAGGTAGATGATACATTAAAAACGGGAAAAGTACAAGTGATGCTGAATGCAAAAGGATCTGCTTCGTATGATATTAAATTTCCTCGTGCTTGGGATAATATAAAACTCAACGAAAACAATAAAAGCATAACAGAAAATGCAGATGCTTTTATTTATGGAAGTTTAGTTGCAAGGGATGAAACCTCAAAAAACACATTATATGCGCTTTTAAAACTTGCTAAATATAAAATTTTCGATGTAAACTTAAGAGAGCCCTATTATACGACAGAAGTCTTACATCATTTAATGCAGGAAGCAGATTTTATTAAATTTAATGATGATGAGATTTTTGAAATCGGCGAGAAGCTAAACTCCAGAACACACTCCTTAGAACAAAACATTAAGTTCATAGCCGAACATACCAAAACGAAAACCATTTGTGTGACCAAAGGTCGTCATGGTGCTATTTTGTACTATAACGATACCTACTACTATAATAGCGGGTACCAAGTAAAGGTAATAGATACTGTAGGTGCCGGAGATTCTTTTTTGGCTACATTAATTAGTAAATTAATTAATGGAGATAATCCGCAAGAAGCAATTGATTTTGCTTGTGCTATTGGCGCTTTAGTGGCCGGTAGTGAAGGAGCAAACCCTAAAATAAAAGCAGAAGACATAACTAATTTTATATACTATCCCTAGTTCATTTTTTATTGTTGATTAATAGCGCTTAAAAGGCTTTATGTTTTACATAAGGCTTTTTTTGTGCTCTAGAATGTTATAATTAGTAAGTACTGACTAATTAATTTAGATAATTAGAAAATTAATACTAAATTGAAACTTTAATACAACACATTGTGAAAAACAAAATCAAGATAACCGCTATTTCTTTATTTAATTCCCACGGAATATCTAACGTATCGATGAAACAAATTGCCGATACATTAGCCATTAGCCCTGGTAATTTAAGTTATCATTATAAAGTAAAAGAAAATCTTTTGGCTACTATTTATAACGATATGTATGCTGAAACTTTAGATTATATCCTTCCGGAAAACACCTACATTACCTTGTTTCATTTTGAAGAAATGATGCTTAAGTTTGACGATTTACAACAACGCTATTCCTTTTTCTTCAATGATATTGTACATGTTATAAAAACCTATCCCAAAATAGCAAAACAATATGAAGCTTCCAATCTCATTCGTTTTAAAGACGCTAGAAAACTTATCGATTATTATATCGAAACAGGAAGAATGCAAGCCGAAAGTGACACAATAGATTATAACAAAACCATCCATACCATTTGGATGACCAGTACTTTTTGGCAAGCCCAAAAATTAGCCATTAATAACGAAGCATATACAATCAATACCTGCCAATCTATAGAGATGCTGTGGAGTTTCCTTTTACCGCATTTAACGGTAAAAGGAGTAGAAGAATACCAACAATTAAGACAATTTGTAAAATTACCAAACCATTAATACCTAAGAAATATGAGAGTTATCGATTCCCTTTTAACCGAATACGGCGAAAGCCACCAAACCAAACTAAACATCGCCATACATTACATTTGTGTGCCGCTTATTTTTTTTAGCTTAATGGGTTTATTGGCTAGTATTCCAATGCCAGAAACACTAACCAATGCATTACCAAACGCAGTAGTTCCGTATGCACATTTAGGAACGGTTGTTATCTTTTTCGGACTCCTTTATTATTTGCGATTGTCTTTCGTGCTTTTTATCGGAATGCTATTATTTTCTGCATTAGTTCTTTTTGGTATTTATCAAATAGCACAATTAAACATAGCGCCACTTTGGATCATTATGTTAATCCTTTTTGTAGTGGCTTGGATCGGACAATTTATTGGCCATAATCATGAAGGGAAAAAACCATCCTTTCTAAAGGATTTACAGTTCTTAATGATAGGTCCAGCTTGGACCATGAGCCATGTATTCGATGCTTTAAAGATTAAATTTTAAAGACCAAAAGGAGTAGAATTATAAACAGATGGAAACGTCTGTTTTTTTATGGCGTAATACTTCCGTTTTAAAGTGTTAAAACCAACAAAACTCTACTATCTTTGCACAAAATAAAATTTATGTCACAATCATTTTCTAGTTTAGGTATTCACGCAGATTTGCAAAGTAGTTTAGCAACCCTAAACATAACGGTACCAACAGATATTCAAGAAAAAGTAATTCCGGTAATACTAAATCAAAAAGACGATGTTGTTGCAATAGCAAAAACAGGAACAGGTAAAACTGCGGCTTTCGGATTGCCATTACTGCAATTAATAGACAATAGTAAAACCAATATTCAAGCGGTAATTCTTGCACCTACAAGAGAATTAGGGCAGCAGATTTATAACAATTTAGAATCTTTTAATGCCGATAGTTTAAAGGTTTCTATTGCAGGTGTATTTGGAGGAATTCCTATAAAACCACAAATAGAAACACTAAAAGAAACCACACATATTGTCGTGGCTACTCCAGGGCGTTTAGCAGATTTAATAGAAAGAAATGCCATTAACATCAAAGACATTACGTATTTCGTTTTAGATGAAGCAGACGAAATGGTAAGCGCGCATAAAGAAGGAATCGAGGCTATTATTAAAGTATTACCAAAAACTCGAAGAACATTATTGTTTACGGCAACCATGCCAGGAACGATTAAGCAATTGGTGCAAAATAGCTTATCTAAAAACGTGGTCACTATCGAGGCAGATATGCAAACGATTGGTCACCAAGGAATCGATCACCAATATGTAGTTGTCGAGCCTATTGAAAAGCTAAATGTACTTATGCATTTTTTAAATGCCAATGATGGTAAACGCGGAATTATCTTTTGTAAAACCAAAGCAGCAGTAAATAAACTAGCTAAAAATCTGGCGATAAATAAATTCTCTTCCGGAGCCATTCATGGTAGTTTATCGCAAGGTATTCGAGATCGTATTATGGGACAATTTAGAGAAGGGCATATTAATATTCTAGTGGCTACAGATTTGGCTGCTCGTGGTATTGATGTTAAAGATTTGGCCTTTGTAGTAAACTATCATTTACCAGATACTTATGATGCATACGTGCATAGAAGTGGACGTACGGCTAGAGCAGGAGCAACCGGTTTATCTTTAAGTGTGATACAAGAAGATGAAGTTAGCGATATTCCAGAATTTGAAACCGAATTAGGAATCATCTTCACGCAATATGAAAAAGCAGATGCACAAAGTATTGAAGAGAATAACGGATTAATTTGGGCTAGAAAAATATTTAAAACAAAACCAAATCGCGAGATTCCAGAGGATTTTAAAGCGAAAGTAAAAACCATATTTCATCATTTAACCAAAGAAGAATTAGTAGATAAAATCTTGTCGAATTACATTGCTGAAAATAAAACCATTGTTGAAAAACAAGAAGTAGTAAAGAAGAAAAAGAAAAAATAGAGATGGGAAATTATTTAAAAGCACAGCAAGATATTTTAGATAAGCTGAAAATCGAAGCGCTAAATCCAATGCAGGAAGAAGCCTTATTATCTATTACTAGTACCGAAAACACCGTTTTATTATCGCCAACAGGAACCGGGAAAACCGTTGCCTTTTTATTACCAACGCTTGCCGATTTAGATAAAAACAACCCTAACGTACAGCTACTAATTTTAGTGCCTTCGCGTGAGTTGGCTATTCAAATAGAGCAAGTAATTCGTACCATGGGAACTGGTTTTAAAGCCAATGCCGTGTACGGAGGAAGACCATTTACTAAAGACAAAATAGATTTGGCACACGCACCAGCAATTATTGTGGGTACGCCAGGTCGTGTTGCAGATCATTTACGTCGCGAAACTTTTTCGGTAGATGATATTAATACTTTGGTATTAGATGAGTTTGATAAGTCTTTAGAAGTCGGATTTGAAAAAGAAATGAAAGATATTCTTAGCAGTCTTCCAAATATTAAAAAACGTATTTTAACTTCTGCTACGCAAGACATGGAAATTCCTCGTTTTGTAGGGTTAAAAAACGAACTGGTTATTGACTATTTAGATACTAAAATATCGAACTTAGTCATTAAAAAAGTACTTTCTCCAGATAAAAACAAGCTACAGACTTTAGTCGATTTATTACAAGATATTGGAAATAAACCAGGAATTATTTTCTGTAATTTTAAGAATACCATTCAGTATGTGAGTGATTTTTTAAACGAAAACAATATTGCACATGGCTGTTTTCAAGGTGGTATGGAGCAAATTGACAGAGAACGTGCTTTAATAAAATTTAGAAACGGAAGCCATCAAATTATTATCGCTACCGATTTGGCTGCTCGTGGATTAGATATTCCAGAACTGAATTATATCATTCATTATCAATTGCCCTTAAAAGCCGAAGAGTTTACCCATAGAAATGGTAGAACAGCGCGTATGAATGCAGAAGGTACCGCTTATGTATTGCAATGGGAAAAAGAAAAAACACCAGACTTTATTGATACGGAAGATATAGTAACACCAAACGGAAAAACCACTAAAATGGAAACGCTGTGGAGTACTTTATTTATTTCTGGCGGAAGAAAAGATAAGATTTCGAAAGGAGATATTGCAGGTTTACTTTTTAAACAATGCGATTTAGATAAAAGCGAAATTGGCGTTATCGAATTAAAACAAGATTGTGCCTTTGTAGCAATCCCGAAAGCAAAAGCCGAAAGTATTATTGCCAAAACAAATAATGCAAGACTTAAAAAGAGAAAAGTGCGTACCTATATTATTTAGATGCTATAGGAATTGTATTTTATATATAAAAGACCAAGTTGTAAAGCTTGGTCTTTTTTTTGGTTTGGGGTGAAATTTTGGGTGGATGAGGATTCCCGTAAGGTTTGTGTTTTATTTAAACATATATTGCTATTCAATGTTAATTTTTTTTAAAAAATAATTTTATTGTATTCATCAATGTTAATACAAATGTTAAAAACACTTAATAAATCGACCTTTTAAAAGAAATTTTAATTCTACATTTAGGACTTAATTAATTTACATGTACGATAAGAAAAATAAAATACTAAATCAGATTTGGGAAAGAAATTATAAAGATAAGGAGGATTCTGATTCAGCTTTTTTTATGTCATTAATGTATACAGGCGAACTTTTGACTAAACTTATTTGTTGTGGTTTATTAGCGGGTATTGAAGATGATTCTAAGAAATATAGATATACACAAATATACAATTTAGTTAGAGCAGATGGAATTGGAAAATGGAGTGATTCTATTGATGAAATTCTAACGGGACCAACATCGCATTTATTGTCAATTCAACTTAGTAATGAACAGAGAGAGCTAACTTCTAAGAAAAAAGAAGGTTCATGGCATCACGATGCTCTAACAAGCCTTAATAAATGTTTGGAAATAATAGGAGAAGATGTCGATAGAATACCAGTGAAAGCTTCTGTCAAAAATTGGTTCGGCTTATTTGCAAGATTGAGAAATAAAACGAGAGGTCATGGAGCAATGCTAAATAATAAATGCTCAGCTATATGCCCTCAATTGGAAAATTCACTTTTACTTATTTGTAATAATTTTTCTCTTTTTAATTATGAGTGGGCTTATTTATCTCAAAATCTATCGGGAAAATATAAGGTTAATAGTATTTCCAGTAATAGCTCTAGTTTTAATCATCTAAAATCGAATGATGGTAAAAACAAAAATTATGATGAAGGCGTTTACATTTATTATAATAGACCAATCCTTATAGAATTAATAAAATCGGATTCAGACATTACTGATTTTTATTTTCCAAACGGAGGTTTTAACAGTAAAAAGCATGAAGTGTTATCTTATGTTACAGGTAATAAAGAGTTAATAGCTAATTCTAAATATTTATTGCCTCCTGGAGATTTACCAATAAGTGAGACAGAAGGAAGAAAAACATTGGAGGTTATTGGTAATTGTTTTACTAATTTACCCAATGTAGATACTATTTATATAGAAAGAGACGAGTTAGAAGAGGAATTAAGTGAAATTTTAATGAATCAAAGACACCCAATGGTTACTTTGTTGGGAAGAGGTGGTATCGGTAAAACTTCTTTAGCTTTAAAAGTCTTAACAAGATTGTGTCAAACAGATCGCTTTCAAACAATATTATGGTTTAGTGCAAGAGATATTGATTTATTAGAGAATGGAGCTAAATCTGTTCAACCTCAAATTTTGGATATAGATGACATAGCTAAAGAATTTGTGAAATTAATCTGTCCAGAAGAACTTGAAGATAAAAAATTTAATAGTCGCAAGTTTGTAGAACAACATTTACAGGATCAAGTAAATGCCGTGTCACCAATTTTAGCTGTTTTTGATAATTTTGAAACAGTAAAGAATCCTTCAGAAATGTTTACTTGGTTGGATACTTATATTAGGACTCCAAATAAAATACTTATTACTTCAAGAATAAGTGAATTTAAAGCTGATTATCCAATAACGGTATCTGGAATGTCATATTCTCAATTTAAAAAACTAGTAAAAATTGTAAGCAAGGAATTGAATATATCTAAATTAATTAATGAGAAATACATTGAAAGTTTATTTGAAGAATCAGCGGGACACCCTTATGTAGCTAAAATTTTATTAGGAGTAGTCGCTAACGATGGGAGAGCTGGCAGTATTTCAAGGATTGTTGCTAGTCAAGACGAATTATTGACTGCTCTTTTTGAAAGAACTTATGCTATGTTGTCAAAAGCATCAAAAAAGGTGTTTTTAACTTTATCTAGCTGGCGGTCTACTATTCCTAAAATTGGAATCGAAGCTGTATTGACTAAAACGGCTTTGACCAATATTAACGTTGAAGCTGCTATAGAAGAATTATATAGGTTCTCTTTTATTGATATTTATTCATCGCATAAAGACTCCTCAAAATTTATTTCATTACCACTTTCTGCATTTTTATTTGGCCAAAATAAACTAGAAGTAAGTACATTTAAACAACAAGTAATTGAGGATAGAGAGATTCTAATGATGTTTGGAGCTGGAAAAGTTATTGAAGTAGATAAAGGAATTGATATCAGAATTGAGAAATTTTTTAGAAATATTGCTAGAAGAATTGGTTCTGAAAAACACGAAAAGCTATCTTTTTATAAACCAATTCTTGAATATTTATGTAGAAAACATCATTCTTCATGGTTAACTTATGCTTCTCTAATGGAAGAATTTGGTAATAATAAAAGTGCTATTGAATCTTGTCAACAATTTATACAAAATGAGAGAGATGTTAATAAGAAAATTTCAGTTTGGAAAAGGTTATCAGGTTTATATAAAAAAGAGGGTGATTTTAATGGGGAAACTCATTCTTTAGTTGAAATGTGTGAAATCGACAGTACTTTAGATTCTACCATTAGTAGTAATGTAACTAGAATTAATTTTTTGATTAGCAATGGTAAATTAGATTCTAATGAAGATGAAAAAACAGCTATAATAAAAAGAATGATTAAAATTCTTAATAAACGATTAGAAAACAATCATACTAATTTAGATGACAGAACTAAATTGGCATGGTTAAATTTACAATTGGATAGAACAAGAGAAGCTAAAAAGATTGTTGAGTTCATTTTGAATAAAAATCCAAACCATATTCATGCTAAAAGAATACTGAATAAAATGTAATGAGACAATAAGTAAATGTAAATAGTTTAATGTCAAAAGAAATTAGTTGGTACCAAATATAATATTAAGAATAAATAAAAGAAGACATTTGTTAATTGTATAATTTAATTGTTTTAATCATCTAAAAAGAGATTTATATTAGTTCAATTTTTTTTTAAATATCTGAGAGTAAATAATGAAAAACGAAACACAAATAAAATGCCCTAACTGTGGCACATCCATAGATGTTCAAGATATTTTATCGCATCAATTAGAAGAAGAAATAAAACAAAAGTATCAGTCTCAAATTGCTGCAGAGAAGAAGAAGTATGAGCAGCAGCAAGAGAAACTGAAACAAGAGAAGCACGATTTCGAACAAAAGAAGAAGAAAGAAAACGAATTGTTTCAAGAGCGTTTAGAAAATCAGCTAAAAGCAGATAAAAAAGAAATAGAAGCAAAGCTTAAACTAAAATTAAAAGAAGAGCAGTCGGAACAGTTCGATGCGCTTCAGAAAGAACTAAACGAAAAGTCAGAACAAGTAAAAGAATTAAATCGTTCGAAAGCAGAAATTGAAAAGCTAAAAAGAGAAAAAGGCGAATTAAAAGAAGCTGCAGAAGCAGAAGCACAGAAAAAGCTGAATGAAATTTTAACGACCGAAAAAGAAAAGATTAAAAAATCGGAAGAAGATAAAAATGAATTGCGTTTTAAAGAAATGCAAAAGCAATTAGAGGACCAGAAAAAGCTTACCGAAGAAATGAAGCGTAAGCAGGAGCAAGGTTCGATGCAATTGCAAGGAGAAGTGCAAGAGCTAGCAATAGAAGAGTGGTTGGCGGCGCAGTTTCCATTAGATACCATTCAAGAAATTAAAAAAGGTGCTCGTGGTGGCGATTGTATTCAGATTGTGCATTCTAGAACCGAGCAAAATTGTGGTACTATCTATTATGAAAGTAAAAGAACTAAAGATTTTCAGCCTACTTGGATTGAAAAGTTTAAAGCAGATATTAGAGATAAAGGTGCAAATATCGGCGTTTTAGTAACCGAAGTAATGCCTTCGGATATGGATCGAATGGGATTGAAAGATGGCATTTGGATTTGTAACTACGAAGAATTCAAAGGTCTTTGTGCGGTTTTAAGGGAAGGGATTCTACAAGTAAACAACGCTATAATTACACAGGAAAATAAAGGAGACAAAATGGACCTGCTTTACGATTACCTAACGAGTAACACGTTTAGAATGCAAATTGAAGCGATTGTCGAGGGATTCACACAAATGAAATCGGATTTAGAAAGTGAAAAACGTTCTATGCAACGAATCTGGAAACAAAGAGAAAAGCAAATTGAAAAAGTGGTAACCAATACTATTGATATGTATGGTTCTATAAAAGGTATTGCTGGTAACGCGATACAATCGGTGAAAGCCTTAGAATTACCAGGATATGACGAGGAAGATGAAGATTAGTTTTAGAGATAATTCATTTTTTTTGTGTTAAAATGAAATAAAAACAAGAAAAACAGTAAAAATCTAAATTATTGGCACTATGTTTGTTTATTATAAAGTATTAATAAATAAATTACATTACAATGAGTAAAGGAACAGTAAAATTTTTCAACGACACAAAAGGATTTGGTTTTATAACTGAAGAAGGAGTAGACAAAGATCATTTTGTACACATTTCTGGATTAATCGACGAGATTAGAGAAGGTGACGAAGTTGAATTCGATTTACAAGAAGGAAACAAAGGATTAAACGCAGTTAACGTAAAAGTTATCTAAGATATATACTTCAAGTTTTTACAAAAGCCCATCTAAATAGATGGGCTTTTTTAGTTTACAAACCTTTGTAAACAGAAAACCGGGAACAAGTAATTGTTCCCGGTTTTATTCTTATAATAGCGTATAGCTACTACTTAAGATAGCAAAAAGTGTCTCTTACTTTAAACTTTCTAATAATTTTTCTGCTACTAATTCAGAAGATGCTGGATTTTGACCAGTAATTAAATTACCATCTTGCACTGCATAAACAGCCCAATCATCACCATTAGAATAATGAGCACCATTTTCTATTAGCATATCTTCTAATAATAATGGTACTACTTCGGTTAAGCCTACAGCAGATTCTTCAGAATTTGAGAATCCGGTAACTTTTTTACCTTTTACTAATCGTGTTCCATCTTCATTTTTTACATCTCTCAATACTGCTGGAGCATGACATACAAATGCGATAGGTTTCTTTTGATTATTGAATTTTTCAATTAAAGAAATCGAAGTTTTATCATTGGTTAAATCCCATAACGGACCATGACCACCTGGATAAAATACAGCATCAAAATCGTCTGCATTCATATCGGATAATTTGTTCGTGTTTGCGATTTTTGATTTCGCATCTGCATCTTTATTAAAACGATCTGTTGCTGCTGTTGCAGCATCTGGTGAATCACTACTTGGATCTATTGGTGCAGCGCCTCCTTTTGGTGTTGCGATGGTAATTGCTACGCCTTTGTCTAATAAGGTGTAATACGGACTAGCAAATTCTTCTACCCAAAATCCTGTTTTTTTTCCGGTATCTCCTAATTGATCGTGTGATGTTAATACAAATAATACTTTCATAGTTTTATCTTTTTCTAATGTTGTTTTTTCTTCTGAAACTTTTTCAGAAGTACTTTCCTCTTTAACTTCTTTACAACTAGAAGCTGTAATAATAGTAAGTGTTAAGGCTAATGTTTTTATTAAATTCATGCTATAAATTAATAGGCCATTTTTACAATTTTCTCTACTTTATCTGGCGATAAGTCTTGGTGTTCTCCCAAACCTAACCAACCACGATCTGTAAATCGTTTTGCGATTTTTTCCGCAGTACCGTCATAATCTTTGGTATAATCGGATAGCTTCGTATCGATTCCTAATTCATGGAAAAAAGCAGTTGTTCTTTCTATTGCTGCGTAAGCTTTATCGTCTGTGCTACCTTCGGTAATATTCCAAACGCGTTCTCCATATTGTGCTAATTTTTCTTTTTTAGCTTCAAAATTAAATTTGTAATGGCTTGGCGTAATAATAGCTAAAGTACGTGCATGATCGATTCCAAATAAAGCCGTTAACTCATGACCCATAGCGTGAACAGCCCAATCGGAAGGAACTCCTTTTTGGATTAATCCATTTAAAGCCATCGTACAACTCCACATAAAGTTGGAAGCCGCTTGATAATCGGTAGGATCTTTAATCACTTTTGGAGCAACCTCAATAATGGTTTGCAAAATACTTTCTGCAAAACGGTCTTGTAATAATGCACCAATTGGGTACGTCATATATTGTTCTAAAACGTGTGTAAAAGAATCCATTAACCCGTTAGCTAATTGACGTTCTGGAATAGAACGAATTACTTGTGGATCTAAGATGGAAAACACAGGGAATAAACCTGGTCCGCCCATCGCTAGTTTTTCTTTGGTTTCCGCTCTGGTAATCACGGCTCCAGAATTCATTTCTGATCCTGTAGCTGGTAAGGTTAAAACTGTTCCGAAAGGCATTCCAACTTCTGTTCTCACATTTTTAGTTAAAATTTCCCAAGGCGTTTCTCCTTCATATACTGCTGCTGCAGATAAAAACTTCGTTCCGTCAATTACAGAACCACCACCAACAGCTAATAAATAGGTGATTTTTTCGTCTTTAATAACTTGTAAAGCTTCCATTAGCGTAGCATACTCCGGATTTGCAGGAATACCTCCAAATTCAACAACATCTACTTTTGCTAAAGCGGTTTTTACTTGATCGTAAATACCATTTTTCTTAATACTTCCTCCACCATAAAGCAATAATACTTTAGCGTCTTGAGGGATTTCTGTTTCTAATTGTTTTATCGTATCCTTTCCAAAAATGATTTTGGTTGGGTTTTTAAGTTCGAAATTATTCATTTTCTTTTTCTTTATTTTTTTAAATTTTCACTATCATTTTCCCTTTGTTTTTACCTTCAAATAAATCGATAAAAGCATTTGGGATATTATCAAAACCATCCACGATCGTTTCGGTATATTTTAATTTTCCTTCGGCTAACCAAGTAGATAAATGTTGCATTGCTTCTGGGAATTTTTCCGCATAATTAGAAACAATAAAACCTTGCATTAAAGCACTATTTTTAACTAAGAATGGCTGTACACTTAAACTTGTAGGCAATTCGGTTTCGTTATACACCGAAATAGCACCACAAATAATAATTCTTGCAAATCTGTTAATGTTGAAAAATACCGCATCCGAAATCGGTCCGCCAACATTATCAAAATAGATATCTACACCATTTGGCGCTAATCTTTTAAGGTCTGCATTAATATCTGTACTTGTGTTGTAATTGATACCAGCATCAAAACCAAACTTGTCTTTTAACATGTCTATTTTTTCGTCGGTACCAGCAATTCCGATAACATGAAGACCAAGAATTTTTGCGATTTGTCCAACCACACTACCAACAGCGCCAGCAGCTCCCGAAACTACAATCGTCTCACCAGCAACCGGTTTACCTATTTGGGTTAAACCTAAATATGCGGTTAATCCAGTCATTCCTAAAACACCTAAATAGGTGCTTAATGGTGCTTTATCTCCATCGACTTTTAAAAGTCCTTCCCCAGTAGAAACTTGCTGTGTTTGCCAGTTTAACATACCAGAAACATAATCACCTTCTTTAAAGTTTTCGTTTTTAGAAGCAATTACTTTAGCAATCACTCCAGAATGTACAGGTTTATTTAATTCAAAAGATGGAATGTACGATTTAGCGTCGCTCATTCTTCCTCTTAAATACGGATCTACAGATACATAAGCAGCTTCCAAAAGGACTTCGCCTGTGTTTATGCTTAAGGATTTATCTTCGGTAACAAATTCAAAATTGGAAACAGTAGGTTTTCCTTCTGGTCTGTTGTTTAATAATATAGTCTTCATAATATTTTTTTTTATTCTATTACAGTCACTAATTCTTCCATAGGTTTTCTAACCTTTACCAAATTTACCAACCAATCTGCATCGTCTTTTCTATAACCAATTGGTAGCATTACCGCACTACGTAATCCTTTTTCACGAAGCCCTAAAATTTTGTCTACAGCATCTGGTTCAAAACCTTCTAATGGCGTAGCATCTACACCTTCAAAAGCTGCAGCAGTTAATGCTTCTGTAAAAGCAATGTATGCTTGTTTCGCTGCATGGTTAAAGTTTTCTTCGGCATCTTTTTGAGGATACATACCTAATAACATCTGACGGTAGTTTTCCCATCCTTCGTTTTCAAATCCGCGGATTTCATTGGTTAAATCAAACATGTGGTTAATACGATCTGCTGTATAAGTGTCCCAAGCAGCAAAAACGAGTAGGTGAGAGCAGTCTGTTATTACAGATTGATTCCATGCAACGGGTCTAATTTGTTCTTTAATCGCTTGGTTTTTAATTACAAATATTTCAAAAGGTTGTAGTCCACTCGATGTTGGAGCAAGACGTGCTGCTTCTAAAATACGTTCCATTTTATCTTCAGAAACTTTTTCACCATTCATTGCTTTTGCAGCGTATCTCCACTTTAATTTATCTAATAATTCCATATTCTTCTTTTTTATTTTTAGTAATTTTTTGCTATTCTTTTAATGTCGTTGGAAGTAATTATAACTTCCGCATGACTGGTACTATTTGCCAGTGTAATCATCGTTTGTGCTATATCTTCTGGATCTGTAATTTTATACTCTTTTAATTTTCCAATAAATAAAGGCTGAATCACCTTAAATACCGCTAATCCTATTTTTTCTAACGGACGCGTTTCGTTACGTTCTCCACCAATAATGGATGGTCTCAAAACAAAAGTGTTTTTTATGTTTTGTTCTAATACATCGCGCTCCATTTCTCCTTTCGTTTTATTGTAAAACACATTACTTTTTGCAGATGCTCCCATTGCTGAGATTACTAAAAAAGTGGATATCTTATTTTCTTTAGAAAGTTGTGCGGCTGCCACAGGAATACCATAATCGATTTGTTTGTACAAGTCTTTATTTGGTGTCTTTTTAGCCGTTGTACCAATACAACAAAACACTTGATCTGCTGTAAAATCTGCTTTAAAGTCTTCCAATTTTAATAGATTACCTATAAACTGTGTTACTTTTTTTGGTAAACCTTCTATTTTAGAACGGGAAAACAATTTGATGCTTTCATAGCTTTCTTCTGCCACTAATTTTTGAAGTAAAATACCTCCAGTCAAACCAGATGCTCCTAATATTATTGCTGTTTTTTTCATTCTATTTACAAACTTTTATACTACTCCAAGCAGATTGATACGCTTCTTCTAGATGTGTTTTGTCCAGTTGAAAAGCACCACGCTTTTGAGTAATCATTAAAAACGATAAAGGATTTATCGCATATGCATATAATAGGTATTCGGATAAAGGTTTAATAATGCCTTCTTCTTTACCTCGAGTCCAAAGGTCGAGTAGTGGTTGCAGGTGTTTAATACCTTGTTGTCTACTAAGCTCATCAATCATTGGTGTGTTATCACATTGTGCTAAAAACATAGCGTTTTCACACTCCTTTAGTTTGAAGTCTGCAATGCGTTTCCAGATGAGTTCAAATCCAGCTTCTACCGACATACTTTCATCATAAGTCTCAAAAGCATATTTGGTATATTCTGCTTTCACTTCTATATAGGTCTGATTTACTAAATCCTGTTTGTTTTCAAAATACAAATAAATAGTAGCGGGAGAAACATTAGCCATTTTAGCTATTTTACTCATTGGTGTAGCGTGAAAACCGTTGTTATTTACTAACTCGATCGTTGCTTTAACCAATGCGTTACGTTTATCAATGCTTTTTTGAAGTTTCGCCATTATGCTTTATTTTTTTCTAGTTTATATGCCAACGCAATCAATACAAATTGTATTGGTAATCGAATAACAGCTGCTGGATGACTTCCAATGGCAGGCGTTTCTGAAAACACATCCCAAATATGAATAGGAAGAAATAGGATCATTAAAATAAAAATTCCCGTTGCCGCTTTACTAGCGTACTTTGGTATAAGTAAAAGGATTCCTAGTGCAATTTCCAATACTCCGGAAGCATAAATAATAAGGCTTTTATAAATTAAAAAATCAGGAACAAATGCGTTAAAAAATGTAGGTTTAATAAAATGTTGACTACCGGCATATATCATAAATAATGCTAGTAATATTCTTAAAATGTTCCAGATATGTTTCATCTTTTTGTTTTCTGTGTACAAAGGTATGACAAAAAATGAATGTTCATTCTTTTTTAACAAAGATTTATATTTCAAAAGTATTTAGGCTTGTTTTTAAAGAATAAAAGGAGACGAATTATTTTTAGAATATAATCAATTCCTCATCTTTGTACTATGATTTATCCGTCCATTACAGAACATATACATACGCATATTCAGCCAACAGCAGCTGAAATGGAGGTATTCCAAACTGTTTTAAATGAAATCTCTGTTTCTAAAGGGCAGTTTTTACTAAAGCCTGGAACCAATGTAAAACACCAGTATTTTGTAATTAAAGGCTGTTTAAAAGCATATTATTTAGATGATAAAGGTACCAAGCATATTATTCAATTTGCCATAGAAAATTGGTGGATTGGTGATTTTGAAGCTTTCTATAATCAAGCGCCTGCTAAATTATATATCGAAGCTATTGAAGACGCCCAATTATTATCCATTAATTATGATGGTCTTCAAAAAATCTATAACGAAGTCCCTATTTTTGAACGTTACTTCCGCATATTGATCACCAAAGCATTTCTTGCTCAAAGTAAACGGATTTTGTCCACACAAGAAAAGAATACGCAACAACGCTATTTAGAATTTTGTACATCCTATCCGCAAATTGAAGATAAAGTGGCTAATTATGATATTGCTAATTATTTAGGAGTTTCTCCAGAAAATTTAAGTAGAGTCAGACGACAGATAAAAAGTTAAATTTATCTTAATTGATAAAGGTCAATGACATTGCTATAGATGTATCGTAAATTTGTTGTACTAACATTTTATAAAACATCCCATGAGCACACAACCTTTATTAACCCCATATAACAAAAACCTTCATCTTAAAAATAGAGTCGTTATGGCACCTATGACGCGTAGTCGTGCTAATAACGAAAGTAAAGTTGCAACCGACGAATTACACGGTTTATATTACGAGCAACGTGCTTCTGCAGGATTAATAATTACAGAAGGTTCTCCAGTTTCTGAGCAAGCGGTTGGTTATATAAATACCCCAGGAATTTATAACGATGCACAAGTAGCAGGTTGGAAAAAAGTAACCAAACGTGTTCATGATAAAGGAGGAAAAATCTTTATTCAGTTATGGCATGTCGGAAGAATGTCACATCCAGATTTTCATAACGGCGCATTACCAATGTCGGCTTCTGCTATAAATCCGAATGCCAAATCATTTACGCCAAACGGCTTTAAAGATACCGTGACGCCAAAAGAAATGAGTCTGGAAGATATTAAAACTACGGTTAAAGATTTTCAAAACGCAGCAGCAAATGCAATAAAAGCAGGCTTTGATGGTGTCGAAATTCATTCTTCTAATGGTTATTTGTTTCAGCAATTCTTCAACGGATGTTCTAATACACGAACAGACGAGTATGGCGGAAGTTTTGAAAATAGAGCACGTTTCTTTTTTGAAGTTTTAGATGCGATGAAAGAAGTGATTCCGCAGGAAAAAATAGGGGTTCGTTTTAATCCGTCTTTAGATGGTTTATTCGGAATTTCTTTAGATAAAGACACGATTCCTACCTTTGAATACATCATCAAAAAATTAAACGATTACCATTTAGCGTATGTACATCTATCGGAACCTTTTTCTGATGTTTCGGAAGTACCTTTTGCAGTAACCGAAATTGCAAAACATTTCCGACCTTTATACAACGGGACATTAATGGTTAACACGGCGTTTGATCAAGAGAAAGGAAATAAAGTCCTTGAAAGTGGTGATGCCGATTTAGTAGCTTACGGAAAACCATTTATCTCGAATCCCGATTTAGTCGCACGTTTTGAGAATGATTTGGAACTAGCCGAATGGGATGCAGACACCTTTTATACAACGGGAGCAAAGGGATACACCGATTATCCGAATGCTTCCAAATAAATAATTTAGTTTCACTTAAAACAGATATTATGAAATTTACAAGAAAAGCAAATGCAGTATGGCAAGGAAGTGGTAAAGAGGGACAAGGAAATCTAACCACAGCAAGTAAAGTTCTAGATAAAACAGCCTATTCTTTTCATACCCGATTTGAAGATGGCGAAAAAGGAACCAACCCAGAAGAATTAATAGGAGCAGCACATGCTGGTTGTTTTGCGATGCAATTAAGCTTTTTGCTAAACGAAAATAACTTTACAGCAACGACCTTAGATGTCGATGCTACCGTTACTTTTGAAGATGGAGCCATTACAAAAATCACGTTGAATTTAGTAGGTGATGTTCCAGAAATAGATGCAGAACAGTTTCAGCAAATAGCACACAAAGCAAAAGAAGTTTGTCCGATTTCTAAACTATTAAACACCGAAATTGAATTGAAAATTACTTTGAAAAGCGCCAAGTAATTGTACAACAAGTAAGGACTGAGGGTATTTAAAGAATCCTTTATTCTATATTTTTTATAAAAAGCAGCATCTACATATTTTAGATGCTGTTTTTGTTTTTAGAGTCTTCCGAGCAAATCGAAAAAAACGTATCGATAGAGTTTCGGTTTTCGTATAGTCAATTCCCCCAAACGTCTATTCCTTTATATTAAGATAGTATATAGTTTCACCTTTGAAGTGTTAAAACCAAACACTCAAAAAAATGAAATTATATCTAATCCTTGTAAGTCTATTCTTTGTGCAGTTCACTTTTGCACAAGATGCTACTACAGCAACAACACCTAAAGTATGGTCCTTAGAAGATTGCATCAGCTATGCTCTAGAAAACAACATCACGGTTAAAGATGCAGCCTTAAATAAGGACATTGCCGAAATAGATTATAGCAAAGCAAAATCGTCTAGACTGCCTAATTTATTTGGTAGTGCTTCCCAAAATTTTTCTAGTGGAAATACCATCGATCCTATTACAAGTAGTTATGTAACCGATCAAATAAACAGCACAAATGTTGGTATTAATAGTTCTGTTACTTTATTTCAAGGGAACCAATTGAACAATCAGATTAAACAAAATAAACTGTTCTTAGCGCAAAGTGTTTTTCAAGAAGAAGTAGAAAAAAATAACATTGCTTTAAATATTTTAGAGGTGTATTTACAAACGCTGTATAGTAAAGAAAATATCGCTATTGCGGAAAACAATGTAACTGCCTCACAAAAAGAAGTAGAAAGAGCAAAAGCACGTTTAGATGCGGGAACTATTGCATTAGGGGATTATACCGAAGCGCAAAGCCAAGCAGCGACAAACAAGTACAATGTGATTGCTGCTAAAAACGATTACCAGCAATATATCATTCAGCTGAAACAATTATTAGAATTATCTCCTTTAGAAGATTTAGAGATTCAAACTATGGATGAAAACATGGATTTAGTAAACCTAGAGTTGGATAAAATGAAAGTCTATAGCAATGCGCTTGGTTTTCTTCCAGAAATACAATCTAGTATTTTAAATATTGAAGCCAATAAGAAAGAATTAGATATTGCTAAAGGTGCTTATTTACCAACCTTATCCTTATCTGGTAGTATTGGCTCTGGTTTCACAAGTATTAATGATAATACGTTTTCCGATCAGTTTGATATTAATTTCAATCAGAAAATCGGACTGTCTTTAAGTATTCCAATATTCAATAGAAACCAAACCAAAGCAGCGGTTAAAACGGCAAACATCAATATTGAAAAAGCCGAAATTCAAAAACAAAGTACAGAAAAAGAAATCTATAAAAAAGTAGAAACGGCGTATCAAAATGCAGTGTCTGCGCAAGAGCAAGTAGTTGCTTCGGAAGCTTCAAAAATAGCAGCAGAGCAATCGTATAAACTTGCACAAAAGAAATACGAATTAGGAGCTTTAAGTACTACCGATTTAGTGATTAGTCAAAACACATATACCAATGCACAACAAAACTATTTACAATCGAAATACTTAAACATTTTATACCACCAATTATTACAATTCTATCAAGGAAACGATATCCAACTTTAATTCAAAAAATTATGAAAACTAAAAAGAAAATCATCATAACAAGCGTGTTAATAGTCCTATTTGCAGTTATAGGCTATAGTTTTATAAAAGGAGACGATGCTATAATAGTAGAAGCAAAAACCATAGTAGCTAAAAAAGCAAACGTCACTACAATGGTTACCGCAACCGGAACGATGGAACCTATTACCCAAGTAGAAGTAGGGACACAAGTATCTGGTGTTGTAGAAAAAATATATGTAGACTATAATAGCGTGGTTACCGAAGGCCAGCTGATTGCCGAATTGGATAAAACCAATCTAAACGCAGCCAAAACACAAGCGCAAGCAGTGTATGATAATGCGGTTAGTCAGCGAAATTATACCAAAACGATTTACGACCGACAAAAAACATTGTTCGACAATCAAGTGATTAGTAAGTCTGATTTTGACGATGCAGCATTCAACTACGAAACTGCAAAAGGAACGGTGACACAGCGTTATTCCGATTTACAACAAGCCAGAACTAATTTAGGTTATGCCAATATTTATTCGCCAATTGACGGGGTGGTATTGTCTAGAGCGATTGACGAAGGCCAAACGGTAGCAGCAAGTTTAAGCACACCAACCTTATTTACTATTGCACAAGATTTAAAAGAAATGCAAGTAGAAGCCGATGTGGATGAAGCAGATATCGGACAAGTAAAAGAAGGTCAACGTGTAGAATTTACAGTCGATGCTTATATAGGTGAAACCTTTGAAGGTGAAGTAATGCAAGTTCGTTTAGACCCAACAGTGACCTCAAATGTAGTAACGTATACGGTTGTAATTAAAGCAGATAACCCAGATTTAAAACTAAAACCAGGATTAACAGCAACCATTTCTATTTATACTTTAGAATTGAATGATGTGTTAACTGCGGAAGCGAAAGCCATCAACTTTAAACCGGAAACAGAAACTTTAACTACGTACAATGTGCAACATCAATTATCTGAAAATAACAGCGAAATATCTCGCGAAGGAACCACACTTTGGGTATTGGGAACTAACGGAGCAATCACACCTAAAGTAGTAACACTTGGAGCAAGTGATGGTGTGAATGTACAAGTATTAAGCGGTGTTAGCCAAGGAGATAAACTAGTGTATAGTCTAAAAGGAGTTGCAAAATCGGAGGCTAGTGGATCTGCGAAAAGTGAAAGTCCGTTTATGCCACAACGTCCAGGAGGAAAAAAATAACAATAGCTATGACTAAAGAGATAATTAAAATAGAAGATTTAAAGCGACAGTTTACCATGGGAACCGAAACGGTTCATGCGCTAAGAGGTATTTCGTTTGATATTAAAGAAGGTGAATTTGTGACTATAATGGGATCAAGTGGTTCTGGAAAAAGTACGATGCTAAATATTTTAGGATGTTTAGATCAGCCAACATCAGGAATTTATGAAATTGATGGCGTATCTGTAAAAGACTTATCCCGAAATGAATTAGCAACCATTAGAAACGAGAAGATTGGTTTTATTTTTCAATCTTATAATTTATTAGCTAGAACATCGGCTATTGAAAACGTAGAATTACCATTGTTGTATAATAGTAAGGTTTCTTCCGAAGAACGAAGAAAACGTGCTATTGAAGCTTTAGAAAAAGTAGGACTAGGAGAACGTTTACATCACACACCTTCTCAACTTTCAGGAGGACAACAACAACGCGTTGCTATTGCAAGATCCTTAGTGAATAATCCAGTGATGATATTAGCAGATGAAGCTACAGGAAACTTGGATACACGAACATCGTATGAGATTATGTCCTTATTTCAAGAATTAAATAAACAAGGAATTACCATCACATTCGTTACGCATGAGCCAGATATAGCAACCTTTAGCAGTAGAACCATTGTTTTAAAAGATGGTGATATTATGCAAGATTATAAAAATGATAATATACAATCTGCTGCAAACGAATTAGCCAAATTACCTAAACAAGACGATTAATTATGAGACTATTAAATGTATTTAAAATCGCAACAAAAGCGATCGTTCTTAATAAAACAAGAACCTTGCTAACCATGCTTGGAATTATTATAGGTGTAGCTTCTGTAATCGCTATGTTAGCCATTGGAGAAGGCTCAAAGGAAAGTATTCGTACTTCCATTTCTGCAATGGGTTCTAATATGATAACTATAAAAGCTGGAGCGGATACCAGAGGTGGTGTAAGACAAGAAGCTAGCGTCATGGAATCGCTTACTTTAAGTGATTATGAAGCGATTAAATCACAATCGACTTTAATAAGTTATAGTTCTCCAGTGGTAGAAGGCAGAGGTCAGGTTATAAATGGATCTAATAACTGGCCATCATCCATTTATGGTGTAAATCCAGAATATTTAAACATTAAAGTCGTCGGTTTACAGAGCGGAAGCATGTTTACAGATGCAGAAGTTCAAACCGCTTCAAAAGTCGCTGTAATAGGTCAGACTGTTGTGGATAATGTGTTTCCTGACGGACAAGAACCTGTGGGGCAAATGATTCGTTTTAATAATATTCCGTTTAAAGTGATTGGCGTTTTAGAAGAAAAAGGAGAGAATACCTTTGGTCAAGATCAGGATGATGTGGTTATTGCGCCGTATACAACAGTACAAAAGCGTATTTTGGCTATCGATCATTTAAATCAGATAATGGCTTCTGCAGTTAATGAGGAAGAAGCACCAAATGCGGTTATAGAAGTCTCTAAAATTTTACGTGAACAACACCAATTAACCGATAGTGATACTGACGATTTTACGGTACGTTCTATGGAAGAGTTAATTTCCACCTTTAGTTCTACTAGCGAAATGCTTACCATACTTTTGGTTGCTGTTGCAAGTATTTCCTTATTAATTGGTGGGATTGGGATTATGAATATCATGTATGTTTCTGTTAAAGAACGTACTAAAGAGATTGGTTTGCGTATGGCTGTTGGTGCTAAAGGAGCAGATATTTTAATGCAATTTTTAATTGAAGCCATTTTAATAAGTATTACCGGAGGTGTTTTAGGGGTATTATTAGGATTAGGATCCACGGTTTTTATAGAAAAATTCTTAAATTGGCCTACAAGTGTGGCTTTATATTCTATTGTAATTTCATTTGCCGTTTGTGCGGTAACAGGTATCTTTTTCGGATGGTATCCAGCAAGAAAAGCATCGGCTTTAGATCCAATAACCGCTTTACGTTACGAATAATAAATTATGTACAAAAACAAAACAATAACAGTAGTATCGCATGTGCTAGTTTGGTTAACATTAGTGTGTTTGCCTTACTTACTATCGTACGGACAAGATCAAGAAATTAATAGGGTAATTGCTCATTTTTGGATTCCTTTATTCTTTTCGGCTATCATCTTTTACTTTAATTATTTTGTATTAGTAGACCGCTTTTTGTTTCCAAAAAAAACGATGCCATTTATTTTAATAAATGGAACACTAATCATCTTTTTCTTGTTTTTAAAAGAATATATCGAAGATAATTTTTTCCAAGATCTTATAAAAAAACGACTTGAAAATACAGAGAGAACAGGCCCACCATTTAAAATGGCTATTTATATACAATTACTATCATATTTGGCACCTTTGTTTTTTTCAGTGGCATTAAAATCAACAAAACGTTGGGTTAAAACAGAAGCGGAAGGCAAGGAAGCAGCTAATTTTAAATTGAAGTCAGAGTTACAGCATTTGCATTACCAATTGCAACCGCATTTCTTTTTTAACTCATTAAACAATATTTATTCTTTAGTCGATATTTCCCCAGATCAAGCAAAGTCTTCCATACACAGTTTAAGTAAGCTGATGCGTTATATGTTGTATGAAACCAATTTAGAAGTGGTTCCTCTGACTAAAGAAATTGATTTTCTTAAAAAGTATATCGATTTAATGAAGTTAAGAGTGTCCGATAAAACAAGCGTTAGCTATAGCTTTCCTATTAAAGAAACTGGCATTCAAATAGCACCTTTATTATTTATTTCATTAATTGAAAATGCTTTTAAACACGGTGTTTCTGCCACCAAACCAAGTAGTATTGCTATTAACATGACTTGTGATGATAATACCGTTTTATTTTCGGTGGAAAACAATAATTTTCCGAAGAAAACCGATGATAAAAGTGGCTCTGGTATCGGACTTCAAAATTTAGAAAAACGATTACAATTATTATATCCAGATAAATTCAGCTTTAAAACAATATTAAAAGACGACCGCTTTTTAGTCACTTTAAAAATGGAAACCAATTAAATTATGAGCACTATAAAAATCACCTGTATTATTGTAGACGATGAGCCTATGGCGCTTAACTTAGTGGAAAGTTATGTCGAGAAAACACCTTTTTTAGAACTAAAACAAAAATGCAGCAGTGCTATGGAAGCTATGGAATTTATTAAAAACGAGCCTGTAGATTTACTGTTTTTAGACATCCAAATGCCAGATTTAACGGGCTTGGAATTCTCCAAAATGTTACCAAAAGAAACCCGCGTTATTTTTACAACGGCTTTTGATCAATATGCTTTGGAAGGTTTTAAAGTAGAAGCTTTAGATTATTTATTGAAACCCTTTGATTATGCCGAATTTCTAGGCGCTGCTAACAAAGCAAATACCTGGTTTGCATTGGTAAAAGGAAAGCATAAAAATATCCTTTCGGAAGAAAAAGAATTCCTTTTTGTAAAATCGGAATACAAACAACTACGTATTAAACTAGCAGATGTTCTGTATTTTGAAGGATTGAAAGATTATATCAAGATATGGTTGAAAGATAACCCGAAACCTATTTTAACGCTTATGAGTTTAAAATCTCTGGAAGAAGAGCTTCCTGAAACCCATTTTATGCGTGTGCATCGTTCGTTTATTGTGTCGTTAAAAAACATCGAAGTTATTGAGCGTAGTCAGATCATTATCAACGAACAACGTATTACCGTTTCGGAACAATACAAACCAAAGTTTTTAGCTTTTATTAACAATAATTCACTATAAACGAAACCTTTTTCTTTCGGTCTATACATTCGCCTCATTTGAAGACACATTTCTCGTGTTTGTCTATTTGCTTTTTTAATTGGAATATGTAAAACTACTTTTGTGGCAACATAAAAACCAGATTCCAATTATGAAAAAAATTACATTATCATTAATCGTCGTTATTACATTGTCTAGTTGTGATAGCGTTAAAAACGCAAATACTTCAAGTATTTCGGATGCAACAACACTATTAAGTTTCTTAAGTTCTAACGCCACAGTACAACAAATTTCAAGTCTTTTTAGTTTATTAGACGCCAACAAAGATGAAGCTATTAGTTCTACGGAAGCTATTGGTTCTGTAGCAGAAAATTTTAATGTTTTGGATACCGAGAATAATTCCAATTTAAATCTAACCGAATTAACAGGTTTATTGGATTTGTTGTAATAATACTTTTTTTGAATTAGTCTAAGGAGAAGGTACATTTACGTAAAAGGTGTATCTTTTTTTTGTATCAAACACTACAGATTTTGGTGTATAGCAGCGGTTGGAACTATCGATAAAAAAATCTAGTTTATAGATGCAATCTATGAGTTAGTCTATTTCTGTTTTTTTGAAGTTTTATTACCTGTACCTTTAAACTATCCACATTATAAAACGTCTTAATGTTGAGAAAATAAAGTTAAACCTTAAAAATAAAGAATATGAAAACATTTATAAAAACACTCGTTTTACTAACCTTGTTTATGGTTGCGGTAAGTACCCAAGTATCGGCACAAACTCGTCGTACTACTACAACCACCAATAAAACGGAAAAGACAACAAGAACTGCCACTGCAAAAAGTAATTCGAATACAAGTAGAAGAGTATCTAGTAAGCAAATAACCTACAAAACACCTAAAAAGAAAGTGGTTGCGGTTAGAAATATACCAAACCGAATTCCAATTAGTTTTAAAGGTCAAAATTACTATTATGCAAATAATAAATACTATACGCAGTCTAGAGGTAGCTATATTGTAATTGCACCTAAGATCGGGTTTAGAATAAAAGTATTACCAACCAACTACAAAAGAGTACGATTTAATAACTATAACTATTATAACGCAAATGGTATATTCTATACCCAAGTTAATAATGAATATGAAGTAGTAGATCCAGAAATAGGAACTGTAGTATATGAGTTACCACAGGATTATGAAAAAGTGATTTTAAATGGTGAAACGTATTATGAATATGCTAATATTCTATACGAAAAAGTACAAGTAGATGGCACTAGAGCTTATGAAATAGTTGGTATAATAGAAATGGATTAGTTTTTTTGATTGATTGATTAGTAGCGAAAAAGGAAGATAATTTTATAATTATCTTCCTTTTTTTTTATTCAAAATAATCGATTTTCTCTTCTTTTGCATCGGACACTTTCGTTTTAGATATAAATATCATAAAAAGATAAAGGGACAATAAATGACAAATAATAAGTAAAACGGTAAATGTTTTATTGTAGAAAAAATATTCATTTATAGGCGCTAGTGCTAAATTAAATATGGTGCACACGCCAGAAGTTAATAAAATGGTACCATTTGCATAATTATCATTAATATATATCACAGCAAATGTAATGGCATATACAAATAAACATGTAGCAACTAAAAAAACAAAAAACAGTTTATGATCTGGAACATGACCAATCAATAAGTCAACTACAGCGTAAATAATATAGCCTACTAATAATATGCCTATTAAAACAGATAAAGACAAAATAGATTTTAATTTACTTTTATTCAAATACTTTCTAAGAATCAAAGTATATAGCAACAAATAGCCAGCGGTTAAAAGAGATATACTAACAAAAAAATCCTTAAAAGAATAAAAAGTCAAAATATTTATACCTATAAAAGCAAGTATTACTATTATAAACAAAGGGTCTGCTTTCCTTTTAGTAAGACTAATATATTTTAAGAATATGGTTATAATAACTATTGGGCATATATATATCAAGTCTTTTTTTTCCATAGTTATACTTACTACTATAGATGTTAAAAAAGACACTAAAAACAAAATATTAAGAACAGCATTTTTATTTAATAAACGAAAGCGATTCAATTTTTTTTTAACCATTTACACCGTGAATATTCAATTTTTTTAATACAATCAAATATAATTAATTAGTTTTATAAAAAGGGTATAAAGAATTTAGAATCAATCTATAATACGCAAAAATATTTTTGCGTTTTTACATATAAAAACAGTTTTTATAGTGCAGAAGGATAAAGAAACGTAGTGCTAATAATCCTTAAAAACAGGTACTTCTACTTATATAAATGGGCCAATTTATAACTATCTTTAAGCACAACTAATTGTTACCATTATTATGCCTCAAGAAACAAAAATAAACCCCGAATTTATACCTTTTGAAAATATTGGTCTTTGCTTTAGTGGCGGGGGATATCGTGCTACTTTTTTTGCATTAGGAATATTATCTTATTTAAATCACGTAAGCTATAAAAACAAATCGTTATTACAATCTGTAAAAGCATTAAGTACCGTAAGTGGTGGTACGCTAACAGGAATTGGTTTTGCTAAAGCTGTTCAAGATCCCAATTATAATTTCAAAGATTTTTTTAAGAACTTCTATGCTACATTTACTCCAGAAAATGATGTGCTTTTAAAAACAGCAATTAGTAAACTAGAAAACGATAGCGTTTGGAAAGCGAATCCCTATAAAAATAGATCCCTGATTAATGCATTTGCTTTAACATATCAAGAAATGCCAATCTTCGAAGGTTCTTTTCAACACTTTAAAGACGATACAATCAAACAAGTAGAGCAAGTCTGTTTTAATGCAACCGATTTTTCTTTCGGATTAACTTATCGTTTTCAAAACAAAGGATATTTTGGTAATAATCCGCTATATAAAAATAATCAAAAAGAAATAAATGCGTTGCGTAATGAAGTCATGCTAGGAGATGTGATTGCTTCTTCTTCTTGCTTTCCCGTGGGATTTGAACCCTTAGTATTTCCTGATGATTATTTTGATAATCATAACAGTCCTGCATATAAAAACTTAAAAGGATTAGATCATTTTATTGATGGTGTTGGCATTATGGATGGCGGTATTGCAGACAACCAAGGGATTGGAAGTATGATGCTTATTAACGAAAGAATGGAAAGAACAAGAAAAGGCTTAGACCTTATTATTGTTAACGACGTAGGAAGTTATAAAATGAAGCCTTGGAAACAAGATACAGCAAAGATTGAAAAAAGTTCAACAGTAAAACGTGTCATCAATAAAATACTGCAATATTTTACTATAAAACCGCTGTATTGGATAACCTTTATAGTGGGTTTACTCATTTTGGTTTTAAATAATATGGGTGTTTTTGGTAATCACGACTATATCGGTTTGTACATTTTGGGCGGTGCTATTTTTGGTGTTGGCTTAGTATTAACGGCATTTGGTTTAGTCGCTTCCGTTATTAAATCCTCGGTAAAATCAAGACTAAAAACCCTATTTAAAAAAAATGTTCCAGAGCCCTTACTTGAGGATATTGTCTCGTTTAAAAAATTAGACATTAGTTTAATTCAAGTCATGTTAACCGATAGACTAACCTCTGCAATGACCATGATAAATGATGTGTTTTTAAAACAAATGAGACGTATTAATTACGATTTGTTTTACTCCAAAAACGAACTAAAAAACAAACGTATTACAGCTACGGTTTATAAATTAAACGGACAAAAATCACCATATAGTAATGGTTCTAGTTATAATAAGGATATAAAACCTAGCCCAAGTAAAAGCTTAGAAAGTGTTGGTTTAACGGCTTCGGAAACACCTACAACATTATGGTGGGACAAAACCGATATCGCTAAAAATAGAATGGAAACCTTAGTTGCCTGCGGACAATTCACCGTATGCTATGAACTTATGGATTACATTTTAAAACTAAAAGCAGATACCGAGAGTACCATAACCGACTTTACCGAAATAGATAAATTATACAACGATTTACAAACCGATTGGAAAGCATTTAATAAACAACCTTTATGGTTGGTAGAAGAATTGAAATAAGTAGTATTAGCGGTTTTAATTTAGATATAATAATCGAATGAAATTAAGTATATCATTCTGTGTGTCTTAATTCGAATACAAAATTAAAAATACACCAATTAGAATGCCAAATAACGGAATCATTTTTTTGCGCTTGTTTTTCTCTTTAAACACCAAACCACCAATAACTACAGCGATTATTAACTGACTTCGTTTTATGGCAGACAATAGCATGATTAAGGCATCGGGATCCTGTAAAGCTTTAAAGTAAAAATAATCTGCAGCTACCAATAAAACACCAACAGCGATGATAGTCCAACGAAATGTAAACGCTTTTCGTTTGCTAGCAAATGGAAACCAGGTTGCCGATAAAATGACCAGTAAAATTAGAACGGTATACCAACAAAACCAGAACTGTAAGGTTTGCGGATTTAAGGCTAAATTCTGAATTAAAAACTTATCATATAAACCACTAGAAGCTCCTAAAAAAGTTGCAGCTATAATGGCAAATATCCATTTGTTTCTCTTAAAGTTGATACCTTCTTTTTTTCCTATTTTAGAGTATAGTATCACGGAAAAAATAATAAGAAAAAATCCAATCCATTGTAAAAAATTAGGCGTTTCCTTATAAATCAAAATAGCACCTATAAAGGTAAAAAACGGACCAGCAGAACGTATTGGTGTTACAATAGTAATTGGCAAATGCTTTAAAGCTTGATAGGCTAAAATCCAAGAGGAAGCCATAATCATCGATTTTATAAAAATAAAACCATGTGTTTTCCAAGGAATACTAGTAATATGTAATCCTATTTCTTTGGTATATTCCGGAAAATAAATAGACCCAATAAATAACGGAAGCAATAGTAAAAAACCAGAACCTATAGTGCCTAAAAGTACTGGAAACACTTCATTACCTTGTACAGCATGTTTTTTACACAGATTGTGTAAACCTAAAAAAAGTGCCGCCAATAAACCTAAATACATCCACATGGCGCGAATATAGTTTTTTAATGGATTTTGGAATTATAATATATTGTGATTTTCAATAAATTTTAATAATTCAGATAATAGTAAGCGCTCTAATTTCGATTCATTAGTAATCGTTAATTCGTTATTTATAACTATATTTAGCCTGCAATATTCTACAAATCAATATATTATGAAAACAGCTAGTGTTAAAGCGTATGGAACAACATCTCCAGAAGCAGATTTAAAATCCTTAGTTATAAATAGAAGGGAAGTAACTCCAGAAGATGTCGAAATAGATATTTTGTTTTGTGGGGTATGTCATTCCGATTTACATTTTGCTCGAAACGATTGGGGAATGACGCAATATCCAGTCGTTCCAGGCCATGAAATTGTTGGCAAAGTAATAAAAACGGGAGCAGCCGTTACTAAATTTAAAAAGGGAGATATAGTTGCTGTTGGCTGTTTGGTGGATTCTTGTAGGACCTGTACAAATTGTAAAAATGATTTAGAACAGTATTGTTCAGAATGGGTTGGTACCTATGGTGGCTATGATACATATTTAGATACAACCACACATGGCGGGTACTCCGAAAGTATAGTTGTTAGCCAATCTTATGTTTTAAGTATTCCCGAAAATCTGGATTTAGCAGGAATCGCTCCGGTATTATGTGCAGGAATAACCACTTGGTCTCCCTTACGTCATTATAATATAGGTAAATATAGTAAAGTGGCCGTTGTAGGTTTAGGTGGTTTGGGACACATGGCAATAAAATTAGCAAATGCACTTGGCGCACAGGTTACCTTGTTTTCTAGATCTGAAAACAAAATAGAAGATGCCAAACGTTTAGGAGCGAATCAGGTTGTTATTTCTAAGGATACTGCCCAAATGGAAAGTGTAGCAGGACATTTTGATGTAATTATTGATACGGTTCCTTATGCACACGACCTAAATCCGTATATAAATACATTAAACACCAACGGTACTTTAGTCGTTATTGGTTATCTAGGCCCATTAGATCCTTCATTGGTGACTGTCCCGCTAATTATGGGAAGAAAAGCGGTCGCAGGTTCTTTAATAGGAGGAATCAAAGAAACCCAAGAACTATTAGATTTTTGTGGGAAACACAACATTACATCCGATATAGAACGAATAAACATACAAGATATTAATACCGCATACCAACGCATGTTAAAAAGCGATGTGAAATACAGATTTGTTATCGATATGAAGTCGATAAAGGACTAATATATTATGCGTAATGGAGTAAAACCCTATGATACAGAAGATTAAAAACAGGCAGAGAAAGGTAGTAAAGTCCAACTAAATTACAATAAATTGAAAATTAGTGAATTAATAGTTGCTTCTTACAATTATTGGCACCATCTTTGCCAAGTATTAAAATAATAATAATAAATTACATTACAATGAACAAAGGAACAGTAAAATTTTTCAACGACACTAAAGGTTTTGGATTCATCACTGAAGAAGGAGTTGATAAAGACCACTTCGTACACATTTCTGGATTAATCGATGAGATTAGAGAAGGTGACCAAGTAGAGTTTGACTTACAAGAAGGAAACAAAGGATTAAATGCAGTTAACGTAAAAGTTATCTAAGACATATATACTTAAAGTTTTACAAAGGCCTATCCATTTATTTGGATAGGCTTTTTTAGTATACCATAGTTTAGGTTTCCAAAAGTGTCATTATCTTTGACAAAAAATAGAAGGAATTGGTATGAGTGAAAATAAATCTAATGTAGACGTAGCATCTTGTATTACCACACTAGAGACGCTATTAGAAAATACCAATTTGCTTTTCGAATTACCCGAAGAACAACGCGTTGCGTTATATAAAGTCGCTGGCGAATTGTCTAGACCAAATCGAGATGAGTTTCAACGCCGACGTAAAGACGCTAAAAAAGCGGCAAAGCGTAAAATGATTGCTAAGGATAAGCATGCTAGAAAAACAACAGGAATACGCTCAGCAAGAGAAGCATCCTTATTTGTAGCTCCAAAACTATTAGCAGCAACTGCAATCCCAGAGAAGCCTTTAGAGTTAGAATCCCCTAGAAATTGCTACGTTTGTAAAACCGTTTTTACACAATTGCATCATTTTTATGATACCATGTGTACCGATTGTGGGGATTTAAACTACGCAAAACGTTTTCAAACCACAGATCTAAAAGATCAAGTTGCTGTAATTACAGGTTCTAGATTAAAAATTGGATATCACATTACTTTAATGTTATTGCGTTCGGGAGCAACTGTAGTCGCTACCACGCGTTTTCCAGCGGATTCTGCCATCCGTTTTTCAAAAGAAGAAGATTATAAAGATTGGAGCGATCGCTTGCATATTCACGGACTCGATTTAAGGCATATTCCAAGTGTAGAGATCTTCTGTAATTATATAGAGCAAAAATACAATCGCTTAGATATCTTAATCAATAATGCCGCACAAACCGTAAGAAGACCTTCTGGTTTTTATTTCCATTTAATGGAAAATGAAAAGCTTCCTATTCATAAACTTCCAGAATTGGCGCAGACGCTTTTAAAAGATCATGAAAGTTGTTTAGAAGAATTAACAAGCTTAAGTGTTGGTCCTTCAAAAACCAATAAAAACAATGTGTTGCCGATAACTTGGCACGGACCAGAACCAGGAATTGGTTTACGAAACTCGGCAGAATTATCTCAAATTCCTTACAGTTTTGATAACTCTTTACAAACCGCTGAAGTTTTTCCAGAAGGTAAATTAGATGTCGATTTGCAACAAGTGGATTTAAGAAAAACCAACAGCTGGCGTCTTAAATTAGGTGAAATTGAAACCACAGAAATGGTAGAAGTACAGTTAGTAAATGCTGTTGCTCCTTTTGTTTTATGCAATCGATTATCTAATGTAATGATGAAAGAGAATACTGGTAAGAAACACATTATCAATGTTTCAGCAATGGAAGGAAAGTTTCATAGATTTAAAAAAGTAGACAGACATCCACATACCAATATGGCGAAAGCAGCTTTAAATATGTTAACACATACTTCTGCATCTACCTTTGCTAAATCGGGTATTTATATGAATGCCGTAGATACTGGTTGGGTTACCGATGAAGATCCTGCAGCATTGTCTAAAAAGAAAGTGGAAGTACACGATTTTCAACCACCATTAGATATTGTAGATGGCGCAGCACGTGTTATGGATCCACTAATAGATGGTATAAATACCGGAAAACATTGGTCTGGTAAATTCTTAAAAGATTATTTTCCTATCGATTGGTAGCATCATTTTGTCGTTTCGAACGTATAGAATAATTTGTTTTTGAAGCCATTTCCTGCTTTGCACTATATCTTTTTTCTGAAAAAGAAAAAAGGATGCCGTTGCAATCAGGGCTAAGCGTATTTGCTAAATTTAAGGACCAATTATTTTTCTGGCACCATCTTTGCATTCTATTTAGTAATTATTAAATAAATATATTACAATTATTATGAGTACAGGAACAGTAAAGTTTTTCAACGACACAAAAGGATTCGGATTTATCACAGAAGAAGGAGTAGACAAAGATCACTTTGTACACATTTCAGGATTAATCGATGAAATTAGAGAAGGGGATCACGTAGAGTTTGATTTACAAGAAGGAAACAAAGGATTAAATGCAGTTAACGTAAAAGTTATCTAAGACATATATATTTAAAGTTTTACAAAAGCCCATCCATTTATTTGGATGGGCTTTTTTATGTTTAAACAACTGATAATCCCAGTAAAGTCTGTGGTTTTACATAGTATAAATGTAGAATTTAAAACTATTCCGCACTTTTCCAAGCTTCTTGTAAATACACAAGATCCTTTTTAATTCTAGTTAATACTTCCTTTTTAGGAATGGTTATTTTAGAATGTCCTTCTTCCGCACCACCTAAATCATGTTCGACATGTAGCGAAACAGGAACGTTGATTTTATATTTTTTAAGCAGAGAAAAATAATGATTGAAATCAATCATGCCTTCACCAAGTGGCACGTGCATTGGTTGCCATGTGCCATTCTTTATTCCCCATTTAAAATCTTTTATTACTATAGAATTAATGAACGGTTTTATACGACGCAGCCCTAGTTCCCAGCTCTGACCACCTTCTACAACAGCATGTCTAATATCATATTGTGACCCTATGAATTCACCTTCTGTAGCTTCCAAAATGGGAAGTAAATCCCAAATAGGTGCACCAACATGTTTCCCAGAATGGTTTTGATAACCACCAATTAGTCCTAATTTTTCATTTAAAACTTCTAATGCTTTGGCTTGTTTTCCATAAAGAGTTTGACTTTCTACAATGGACTTATCTTCTGGGTATTTTAACCAATCGGTTCTATAATGCGTAAATCCAAGGCCACTTGCCGTTTCTAATACGGTTTTATTTACCGTGTTATTAGCATCCCACACATTCGTACTCATGAACTTTGGGAGAAGTCCGTGTTTTTTCATTGCAACTACCGCTTTCGGTAAATCGTCTACTACGTTTTCTGGTAATACATGTCCTTTTCGTCGTACTGTTAAATCGAGTCCATCAAAACCCATTGCTACAGCCGCCGCAGACATCTCATTATAATCTAAAAATTGTAATTGTTTAGAAAACAAATGTACCTTTAGATCTGCGCTCTGTTCTTCCTGTAATTTATATAATGGATCTTGAAAAGATAGGAGTGGAATAGATGCAAGACCCATTGCGGAAAGTTTAGCAAATTCTCTTCTGGAATACTTGTTGGAACACGGGTTCATTTTGTATTGATTTGTGAATGAGCTAGTAAGATACTTTTTTTTGAAGGAATTTTAAAAAGTAGAAAATATGTACCACTTTATTGAAAAGCACTTCTCTCTAATAAAACTATAAATTATTGGAGATAATATTCTGATTATCATTTGACTAAGTATAAATCTGGTTTTTAACATTATTAATAATACATCTAAAGAAAGTCTTAACTGTAATATTTTTATATATTTAATAAATAACTAAAACTTTTCTTACTATGAAATACAGAATTTTCGTACTATTAATGATTTTTGCTTTTTCAACTTCTATGAGCGCCATAGAGATCAGAGGCAAGAGAAAAGTACCTTCTCAAGGTTATGCACAACAATCGGCAGAAACGCCTAATGTGTTGGATCTTAAAAATAAAATGTAATTCATAATTACATGAATTTAAAAAAGCAATGTTATCTAACATTGCTTTTTTTTATAGCATACTTTCTATTGCGTAATACAATCTATTCTTCGCATTATCTTGAGAACCAAAAATAGAACGAAACAATACTCCTTTTTCTGTTATAAGTAACCATTGTGGCGTGCCTTCCGATTCAAATTGATCATACACTTTGTGTCCTTCATCGATATAAATAGGAAAGGGATTTTCACCACTAGTAAACACACTTTTAATATTTTCTTTTGTGCCTTCTCTATTTACAAAATCGGCATGAATACCGGCAACTTGAATGGCTGGATATTTCTCCTGAAAGTCGTACGCCAAAGGAATAGCACGACCTGTACATCCCAAACAATCGTTGTTATAGATGATTAATAACAACACTTTGTCTTTATAGATTTCCATTAAATCTACTGGTACACCATCCAAATCTTTTACTGCTATCGATTGTATTGAATTACTCATTTATTCAAAGGTATGACGTTGTTCTTGGGTAGAAGATGCATTTAGCAATTGGTTAAAGGTCTTAATTCCATCAAAATTTTGGGTAATCGCTTCGGAAACAGCAATACCTGAAATTTCCGTTTTTAATATCTCTACAACATCTGCAGTGGTAATACCTCCAAAACCAATAATTGGAATTGGTGTTTTTAAGACATCTGTAATTGCTGTATATCCTTTTATTCCTAAAACCGGACCTAAATTAGCGTTGGTTTTTGTTTCTCTAAAAGGACCTAACACAATATAGTCGATAGATGCATCTAACAATTTTTCACAATCGGCTAAGGTATTTGCAGCACCGCCAATACTTTGCCAAGGATATAAATGTTTTCTAACGATAGTAGGCGAGGCATCCGTTTTTTCTAAATAAACACCATCTGCTTTAATTTCTTTTGCTACTTTATAATATCCGCTTATTACTAACCTAGTTTGAAAAACTGAAGTAATTTTAATCGCTTCTTTGGCAATTTTTAAAAGCTTTTTTTCGGAAGCATTCGCCATACCAAGTTGCACTAATTCTACACCTGAAGTACATGCTTTTTGTATGTTTTCTAAAATTTCTTTTTGGGAATCTCCTGCTGCTATATAGTGTAATTTAGGTATAATCATATTTTCGTTTGTTGTGTTTTTCCGTGTTTTTAAATAGAATATGCTGCAAAAATACGACTATTATAAGAACCTTAGTATAGAATAGCGAATGGAAATGGAAGCAATTTGTTTCCAAAATAAAAATTAAAAAAAAGGCTATTTTATTAAAGCATAGAATCGTTTAAGAAACAGACTACATTATGTAATTTTGTGGAAGAAATAACGACTATAGTATACTTAATATTACCATTGATTTTATCCAATTATGAAAAAGAATTCAACAACCTATTCTATATTAGATCTTGCCTTAGTTTCTAAAGGACATACATTAAAAGATACCTATGCCAATGTTTTGGAATTGGCACAACACGCCGAAACCTTTGGATACACTCGCTATTGGTTGGCAGAACATCATAATTCGTCAAATATTGCAAGTAGTGCAACTTCTATATTGATTGGCTATGTCGCACAAGGAACAAGCACCATTCGTGTTGGTTCTGGAGGTGTGATGCTACCTAATCATTCGCCATTAATTATCGCAGAACAGTTTGGTACCTTAGGAGCTATATATCCTAACCGAATTGATTTAGGTTTGGGAAGAGCACCAGGAACAGACAGAGAAACAGCAGAAGCTATTCGCTCTGATTTTATGCAAGCAGCACATTCTTTTCCTAACGAATTAGAAAAAATACAAACCTATTTTTCCGCAGAAAATGCGACTTCTAAAGTCCGAGCTACCGTTGCTGAAGGTGTAGATGTTCCTGTTTATATTTTAGGTTCTAGTACCGATAGCGCCCATTTGGCAGCTAAAAAAGGATTGCCTTATGCTTTTGCTAGTCATTTTGCTACCGCACATTTATGGGATGCTCTGAAGATTTATCGCGATGAATTTCAGCCTTCCGAAGCGTTACAAAAACCATACGTAATCGTTGGTGTGAATATCATTATTGCAGAAACCGACGAAGAAGCTCATCGTTTATCTACTTCTTTGATACGAATGATTGTAGGGATATTTACTGGTAAACGCGATTATGTGCAACCACCAACAGCAATGACGGCCGAATTAGAACAGGTATTGCAAAATCCGCAAATACACCAAATGCTAAAGTATTCTTTTATTGGAAGTAAAGCCACTGTAAAAGCACAAGTAAAAGAATTTATGGAGCAAACCGATGCCGACGAATTGATAGCGGTTACTAATATTTATGCTATTAAAGACAGAATACGTTCTTATAAATTGTTTGCTGAAATCATGAAGGAATTGCAATAAAGAAAACCTGTTGAATTGGACACCCAATAGCATATGCGTTCATATTCATAGCGTTTACGCCAATGTTAGTGCCTATTTATAATTAGTTTGACCGTAGAAGGATAATTAATTAAAAATGAAAAAGACTATGACTATACATTTTGAATATGATGAAGTACAAGCAAGCAAAAGACTAGAAGTATTTGCAACTGAAAAATTAGAAGGCTTATTTAACAAGTTTTCTATGATTATTAGAGCAGATGTTTTTTTTAAATTGGAAAACACCACTTCAGACGAAACAGGCAAGATTTGCAACATTCGCTTAAGTGTTCCTGGCCCTAGATTATTTGCCGAAGCAAGTCACGATAACTTTATGAATTCCATTTCTGAAGCAATACAAAATCTAGACACGCAATTAGCCAAGAAAAAAGGAAAAATGACGAGCTTTTAGTACGACATACGTTCTTCTAAAGAACAAAAAACGTTAAGCATCACAATAAACAAAATCGAATTATAAAATAATAGACCATGATAAAACCAACAGAAAAAGCACCAGCATTAAAGGTTAAATTAGTGAACGATACCACATGGAATTTACAAGAACAAACTCCAGAAAATTTTACATTAATCGTTTTCTTTAGAGGAAAACACTGTCCGGTTTGTAAAATGCAATTGGAAGAATTACAATCTAAAATTAATGATTTTACAGAACGAGGTGTTAACGTAATTGCCATAAGTACAAACACAGAAGATCTTGCAAAAGCAACCCACAAAGAATGGAAAATTGCATACATACCTTTAGGTTACGATTTTGCCATAGATGAAGCTAGAAAATGGGGATTATTTATATCTAAAGGAATCAAAGACACAGAACCAGAACATTTTAGCGAACCAGGATTGTTTTTAATCCATAAAGATGGCACCGTATATTGGGAATCTATACAATCTATGCCATTTGGAAGACCACAATTTAAAGATGTTTTAAACGGAATTGATTATATATTAAAACAAGGATATCCTGCTAGAGGAGAGGCTTAATAGTAGTTACTATTTGTAGTTTTTCTAGAAATGTTTTTTACGGAAGAGGCCTTTTAGAAATCAGAGAAATTAAATACATAACGATCAATTTTATACGATACGAATTATTACGAAGTGATAATTTCTTAGAATAAAATTGCTTTTTTTATTCCTATTATTGAAAATGTGCTTTCATTTTTTTGAAAACAGCAATGGGTGTATCACTATTCCAAATACCACCTAAAACACCAACGCCTTTAAAGCCTAAAGTTTTAAAAGCATCTAAATTATCTGCGGTAACGCCTCCCATGCCTATGATGGTTTTATCGATGGCATTCACATCAAAACCACGACCAGCATAATCTGCTTTAGAAATAGAAGCAAACACCGGACTTAGTAAATGGTAGTCGAATTCAAAATAGCAATCGGCTAATTCTTGTGGCTCATGGAACGAAGAGCTTATGGTTTTCCCAAACATATTAAGGCCTTTAAAATACTGACCAGGATTATCGATATGCGCAATTCTTTCCTGTTCTTGAAAATGAATTCCTTTTAAATTATAGTCGTTAATTAATCCATGGTGATAATGCACCACAATTCTGTTGTGATACTTGGCATCTATCAAATTTAAATAGTCAGAATGTTCCTTGTAATCTTTATCTGGTTTTCTAAAATGATAGCAGGCTAAACCTTCCTCAAATAACTGATTCAGAATTTCAATTTCATTAGGTACATCTTTTTCTGATGCAATTACAACAATCATAGTTTATCTCTTTTTTTCAATAACTTATTTCACAAAGATACTTTCCTTTAACCATACTTTAAGGTTTTATATTTTTAAAATTTTGTCAAATGCATTGAAATATCACATATCTATATTCCATAAAAAAGGAAAACATTTTAAGAAAACAAATACTGTATTTCCTTATAAATTACAACACTTTATCGTAATTAAATAACTCAAAATCAACACTTTTTAACACGCTGTTAAAGTTGGTTAAAAACGTTAAATCCATGATAAAAAGAAAAATAGAAGCAGTAATTTTTTTTTCATTTGTAGGAAACAATTAAAAACTAAAACCATGAAAAAATTATTACTTATTACTGTGATTTCCGTTATCGGATTTACAAATGCACAAGCTCAAGACGTTGAATTCGGAGCAAAACTTGCCATTAATTATGCCAATCTTTACGGAGATTATGATGGAGACGACAGCGGCGTAACCAGTCTTATTAATTTTGGTGTGATGTCTGAAATACACATCAATGAAAAATTCTCTTTCCAACCAGAAATCCTGTATTCTATGCAAGGATATAGTACAGGAAATGGCGATGATGATCTTGTGAAATTAAATTATTTGAATGTACCATTAATGGGGAAATACTATATCACCAAAGGTTTTAGCGTGGAAGCTGGTCCGCAAATAGGATTTTTACTTGCTGCAAAAAACGATGGCGATGATGTAAAAAGTAGTTTCAAAGGATTAGATCTTGGAGTGAACTTCGGATTGGGTTACAAGCTAGAAAACGGTTTAAACTTTGGAGCACGTTACAATTTAGGAGTCTCTAATATTAATGATGTCGATGGTTCTTCCAATAAATTTCGAAATGGTGTAGCACAAGTATCTGTTGGCTATTTCTTCTTATAAAACAAAATAGCCTTACGGTTTTTAGAGGATACAAAATTGGTTCGCATTGCAAGATGTTGAACCATTTTTGTATACTACTTAATTGAATATCTTTCTTTTAGAGAGATAAAACCTAAATATCACTGCATAATTCAGGTATAAATACGGATTGTAAACCTCGTTTTATTTGTTGAACTTTACATAGAATCCATACATGTATCATGAAAGCAAATCAAATAAGTTACGTTAGTATTTATCCGCCTATCGGAATTTCCAGAATAGGAAACTCCCCAGAACATTTTTTAGCAGCAGAACAACCAGGAATATCCACGGTTCCAAAAGGAGGTTTCAAAGATTCCTTAGGTCGTGTTAAAAAAGAAGTAGCGCGTTTTCGGGTGTATGCTTTTGATGCCAATGGGAATCCGTTACAAGAGCTAACAGCAAATGAAGCCACCATTAACTGGCGTGCAGAAGTAGCGAATGTAAAACCTGCTTGGTATGATTTTATGAATGCTATGGATCTTGGAGAATATTCTAAATCCGCAAAACCTAGAAATAACGATGTACAAGGAGCAGATAGAGAAAAACTAGCAATAAAACCGAGTTCCAAATCCATTTCTGGAAAAAACATACAAGATGATAAGCACAATTTTGATGATGGCTTATTTTACGGAACACCAGTAAAATTAGGACATTTACAAACCGATGCTGCTGGCCGTTTGTTATTCTTCGCAGGAAACGGAGATGCACAATCTCATGATAATTTACCTATTACCACGTTTGCAAATAACGATGGTTGGCATGATGATACCTGTGATGGCGTCATTCGCGCAACGGTTACCGTTAATGGCGTAGACTATGAAGCGACACCTGCAATGATTGCGGTGACACCACCAAATTTCGGACAAGGATTATATGGCGTGGTAACCATGAATGATGTGGTGCAGAATTTATTTATTACCCAAATGGGCTATCCAAATCCGTCGGAAAAAGGAGTAGAATTTTATAGAGATATCTATCCGATGTTAGCACGTATGAGCCAAACGCAATGGGTAAATCAAGGTTTTAATATGTTATTCGGACATAATTCACCCTCCGATTTTTCAAACCCAGAACTCCTTAAAGTATTAGCAAATCCGAATGAAGCATCTAAATCTGCACGAGAACGTGTATTTGAATGGTTTAGAGATCCGAATTCTAAAACGTGGGCACCCGCAAAAGTACCACCGTTTTACGGCGATGGTTTTGGAGATTATGAAAAAATTGCCTTAGACGACTTACCAATTACGGTTACCCAATACCAACGATTGCAACAATGGATGCAAGGCAATTTTACAACAGGAGCGCTAAAAGCATTTGTTCCTTTGGAGGAATTATCCGTTGCAGAACAAATAAACGCATTAAACCAAGCGCCTTTAGAAGATTGCTTGGGTGGGCCATTTCATCCAGGCATAGAACTTACCTGGACCATGCGAATTATTCACATGTGGAAAGAACCATATCGTTTGCATGTGCTTCCGGAAGGAGAAGCTATTCCATTAGATTTCGGACCAACATTAACTCCAGAAGTTGCAACGGCAGCAAACGGTCCTTTTTCTGTAAATGGACCAGGATCTTTAACTCGATGGATGGGCGTGCCCTGGCAAACCGATGAAGCAAGTTGTCTTTCGGGATATACCGTTTCTACCTATTTACCATTGCCTTCTTTTTGGGCGGCACGCGTGCCTAATCAGGTTTTAGCAGAAGATGGCTATTTGCGTATGCAAGCAGGAAATGTGGGTGTTGCACAGCGTTTAAAGCATTTAGATTATCGTCAAGATTGGCTACGTGATATTGAAGCCGATCATTTAAAACGACTGACTAATATGGTAGACGAATGGCATGAACTAGGAATCATTACCAAACAAGAAAAACCAATCCCAAATAACAGCGAAGGTTTTCTTCCGGAAGTTTCTTGGGTAGAAATGGGACGTAATTTTACAGCCGAAGATCCAGATCAAACTTTTGCGCAAGTGTTATATGCCGAAGGAGATAAAGACAGCGTAGTAGATGCACATTTAAAAGCAGATGTCGGTGTAACGCTAATGGTGAACAATTTAGAACACGCGCAGAAAAAAGTAGCAGAGCTTCGTAAAGACGCACCTAAAACGAATAGAAAAAGAAGAACTTTAGATCGTGGCGAACGTTAAAAACACATACGATGTTATTATTGTTGGTGGTGGACCTGCCGGAATTGCAACCGCATTAACGCTTGGTGCAAGAGGCATTTCGCATGTTATTGTCGAAGCTAGTGTAGCACCAACACGAAAGCTAGGGGAAGCAATTCCACCAAACGCAAAACCACTTCTACAAAAATTAGGCATTTTCCATTTGGTAGAAGCAAAGGAGCATCATGCCTATTATGGTAATAAAAGTTGCTGGGGAAATGACGCATTAGAATTAAAGGAATTTATCACCGGGATTTACGGGCATGGCTATTTATTAGATCGTTTGCACTTTGAAGAACAACTTAGAATGCACGTCCGAAATCAAGGAAGCATATTTATGGTTGGTTATAAATTTCGGAAAGTAGTACGTACAAACAAAGGTGTAGACGTAAGCATTCAAAAAGATAACGAAACACAAATCCTTTCTGCAAAATACGTTGTGGATGCCACTGGCAGAAAAGCAAGCGTTTGTAGCCAATTAGGAATAAAAAAACAGCAATTAGACCAGCAGTTTGCTATGGTTTGTACAGCAACTTTGGAAACGCCAATGCCGCATCAAATTCTAGTAGAAGCTACAGCAAATGGTTGGTGGTATGTTGCGCCACAAAAAGACAAAGAAATTACACTTCTGTTTTTTACCCATCGTGACTTCGTACCAGAAAAGAAAAACGCCGCTGCTTTTATAGAAAAGGAACTCGCACAAACGGTACATATTTCTAAATTATTAGCCTTTGCTTTACTGGATTTTGAAAACCTAAAAATAATGCCTGCAGGAACCAGTAAATTAGACAAAGCTTATGGCGATTGTTGGATGGCAGTGGGAGATGCTGCATATACATTTGATCCTATTTCCTCTTACGGCATCACCTCTGCATTAGCATCTGGTTATTATGCCGGTCATGCGCTTGCAAGTGTTTTGGCTAATCAAGAAGATGCCATGCTAGCCTATAGTTATGTGGTTGAAAATGCTTTTCAAGGCTATATGGAAAAACTAGAAACGCAATATGCATCGGAAAGCCGTTGGAAAGAAAGTGCCTTTTGGAAAAAAAGAACAACAGCGTTATCTATTAATGCATAATAAATGAAATTTTAGCCACTATTTTTTTACCTTTATATCTATGAAGGAGCTACCCAATTTCAAAAAACATATTATCGAAAAATGCGGATTATCGGAAACCGAATTCACGCAGATAGCACCTTTTATTAAAACCAAGAAAGTTGCTAAAAACGACTTCCTTTTACAGCAAGGCGAAATCTGTTCGCATTCCTTTTTTGTAGAACAAGGCGTGTTACGTTTTTATGCTTTAAATGAAGAAGGCAAAGAAAGCATCCTACAATTTGCATCCGAAAATTGGATTGTTAGCGATCGCGGAAGCGTCTTCTTTCAAGAACCTTCTACCTATTATATCGATGCCATTGAAGATACGCTAACGGTTATGTTAGACGAAGATTTTGTGAATCGCGTAGCAAAAATAAATCCGGATTTTAGAAAACAAAACGAAAACTTACTCCAAAACCATATTCGGCATTTGTACAAACGCATCAGTTTATTATTGGGAGCATCTGCAAAAACACGCTATTTAGAATTTGTTGCGATGTATCCAGATATGCTACTTCGGGTACCACAATGGATGATTGCTTCCTATTTAGGGATTACTCCAGAAAGCCTAAGTCGCGTGCGTAAAGCATTAGCCGCAGAAAACTTTAAACGCTAAGTCGTCTTCTTTTACATACGTGTATTTCACTTCTTATCATAGGTCAATGCACAACTTTTAGACTTGCTGTAATTTTACAGTAATCAAATAAAAGTACTTATTATGAAAACTAAAAATATAGAAAAAGTAACAAGACCAGGAACACCACATTATGTTGGTGACGGATTTAGAGTACACAATTTTATACCTGGCACATCGACCATGCAACGTATGGATCCATTTATTATGTTGGATTATAATTCCAAATTCAACTTCCCAGCAACCGACAAACCAAAAGGTGTTGGTGTACATCCGCATCGCGGTTTTGAAACCGTAACCATTGCATACAAAGGTCGTGTACAACATGATGATAGTTCTGGTGGCGGCGGTATTATTGGCGAAGGGGATGTACAATGGATGACTGCAGCTTCTGGTGTTTTACACAAAGAGTTTCATGAAACCGAATGGAGCAAAACAGGAGGTGAATTTCAAATGGTACAATTGTGGGTAAATCTTCCTGCAAAAGATAAAATGAGCGCACCAAAATACCAAGCGATTACCAATGCAGAAATCGTGAAAGTAGCTTTGCCAGATGACGCTGGAGAAGTGGAAGTCATTGCTGGAGAATTTCAAGGAAACAAAGGAGCAGCATCTACCTTTTCACCAATTAATATGTTTAATGTGAAATTGAAAAAAGGAGGGAAGACCCAATTGTCTTTTCCAGAAAACTATACTACCAGTATTTTAATGGTAGAAGGAGAAGCAAAAGTAAATGACGCTACTACTGCGCCACAAGATCATTTTGTAATGTTTAAAAATGATGGCGAAACCTTTATGGTCGAAGCTTTAGAAGACGCAGTAATACTCGTATTAAGCGGCGAACCAATTAACGAGCCGATTGCTGCACACGGACCATTTGTAATGAATACCGAAGCAGAATTAATGACCGCTTTTCAAGATTTCAATACTGGGAAATTCGGTTATTTAGAAGATTAATACAACATGAAAACAGTTCTTTTTTAGAGCTGTTTTTTTTTTATATATTTAAAAGATGAGAGAAGATTTTAAAAATATTGCGCTTTTTAAAAACGAAGATAAAAAGCGATTTGAAATAGAAGTAGACGGTAGTATTGCTTTTGTTACCTACAAAGAAGTAGGCAACCAAATTGCATTGTTGCATACCGAAGTTGCGCCGGCTTTAAGCGGTCGTGGTATTGCAGGTGCATTGGTAGAAAAAACCTTGCAATATATAGAAGATCATAACAAAAAAGTGGCACCATATTGTCCGTATGTATTTGCCTTTATTCAAAAACATCCAGAATGCAAGCCTCTTGTAGATGCTAGTTTTAAGGAAGATAAAAAACGATAAAACCATGTCCAATACCAAACTAATTATAGAAGAACGCGCTGCTAATATTGGCAATTTTATGGTGGGTAGATTATTGCCTTTCCGGCAGAAGCGTATGGTTGGTCCATTTATATTTATCGATCACATGGGACCGGCTTGCATGAAGGAAACCGAAAATATGGACATTGCCATGCATCCGCATATTGGTTTATCTACCTTAACCTTTTTATTTGAAGGTGCTATTATGCATCGGGATAGTTTGGGAACCGAAGTAGAAATCACCGCAGGAGCCGTAAACTGGATGACGGCAGGAAAAGGCGTTGTGCATACCGAGCGCACTCCGGAACATTTACGGACTTCGAATAAAATGTTACATGGTTTACAAATTTGGGTCGCTTTGCCGAAAGAAGAAGAGCAATGCGAAGCCTCTTTTACCCATGTTTCCGCCGAAGAAATACCTAGATGGGAAGCAAATGGGGTGCATTTTAAGTTAATAGCAGGAGAAGCTTTTGGCAAGCAATCTGCTGTTCCTGTCTACAGTAAGTTGTACTTTTTGGAAATCCATTCCGCGAAAGCGAAAACCGTAAACATAGGCGAACATTTATTTGGAGAAAGCGCCTTATATATTTTAGAAGGAAGCATCACGAGTGACGGCCATACCTACGGACCAAAGCAATTATTGGTAGCAAAAGACAGTACTTTGTGTGCGTTTGAAATAGCAGCCAACACGACCGTTTACATTTTTGGAGGCGATGCATTTCCCGAAGAACGTTTTATAGAATGGAATTTTGTGGCCTCTAATAAAGCGCTCATCGAACAAGCCAAAAAAGACTGGGAAGCTGGTAAATTTCCAGATGTTCCTAAGGAAACGGTGCGTATTCCGTTACCGCCACCAAGACGTTTTGGAGGCTAATCTATTTCAGAAAAACTAAAATAAAACCGTATGAAAACAGGTCGTTTAGAAGCATTTAGTGATGGCGTATTAGCCATAGCAATTACCATTATGGTATTAGAAATGAAAGCCCCAGAAGATACTACACTACAAGGATTGCTGTCTGTGGCACCAACCTTTATAAGCTACTTATTGAGTTTTATTTATATTGGTATTTATTGGAATAACCACCACCATTTAATGCAAGTGACGCAAAAGGTAAATGGGAAAATTCTTTGGGCAAATTTGCATTTATTGTTTTGGTTGTCGCTTATTCCGTTTACCACAAGTTGGTTGGGCCAGCATGAAAATTATACCGAAGCATTGCCTGTAGCCGTTTATGGCGTGGTTTTACTAATGTGTGCCATTGCCTATTTTATTTTAGAACGCGTATTAGTGAAACATCACAAGCATAATGAAGCGCTAGCAAAATTGTGTTCTAGTGGCGTTAAAGATTATGTGACTTTGGCACTTTATATTATTTCTATTCCACTGGCTTATGTAAATACTTGGTTTGCCATTGCATGTTACGCGATTGTAGCTTTTATTTGGTTGATGCCAGATAAAAACATGGAAGCCTTTGTGGAAACTTTGGAAGGGTAAAAGGAAGCTCTTAAAGAATTATTCCTATTTCCGAGAGTATTATCGATTCTCTTATTTCATTTCGGAACTTGCTTGGTATAAGCAGAGCTTAACGAAACTTATTATTTGCGCTATTTTATATATGCGTAATTGTGAAAACCCTTTCTGTAATGGAGAGGGTTTTTATGTTTTAGGACTTTTTGTGTGGTAGTATGCAGGTATGAAAAAGTAAGGTTTTTTTAAGTTTTTCAGGACTATTTTACTGCGATAATAAAGTGCGATGCACAAAGGATTTATATGAAATATTTTTTGTATATTTACACGTAACCACTTGATTGTTAGTGGTTAAAATTCTTCCTAATAATAATTAACAGCAGCATTTTTTTGATGTACCACTGTGGGCTATGCTTTGATTTCAAGTAAATTATAAGCATGTGCGAGAAACCAATGGTTCCCATACTAATGGAAACATTTTTAGTGGCAACTGGAAACCATTTAATAGATGGTCTTGTGCAAAGTATGCAATCACGCTATTCATTATTAACCTTTAAATTTTAATACTATGAAAAATCTATTCAAGTACGCATTGGGATTTTTAGTACTCGCTTTACTATGCATTCAATGTGCCAAAAAGGAAGACAATCCTGTGAAACCATGCGAAACGGAAGAACCTCTTAGCAACGGAAAAGTAGCACCGAAAAGGGTAAAAGGAGGAGATTTCCCAGCCTTTGAAACTAGTTTTGAAAACTTAAACGAAGAAACAAAACCATACTATGTTCCTAATGGCCCCATTCGTGGGGATCTTGCCCCGTTAAATCAAAAATTCGATGTCGATAAATACGATGAAAGTGCCAGCCAAGCCGTTTCTTTTGAAACCTATGATGAGATTGGGGATGCGGTGAATGTAAGTGCTATGCTACCAGAACCTAGCGTTGCAGAAAATGGCGATACCGTAATGACCACCGGAAATACCTGGATGTCTTTATCTTTAGATGGCGGACAAAACTTTACTAGTGTGAATCCGACTACCATTTTTCCAAATGATTATGGCGGACTATGCTGTGATCAAGTACTGCAATACGTTCCCGAATTCGATATTTTTGTTTGGTTATTACAATATAGAACGACTGCAGGACAAAATGCCATTCGGATTGCGGCACAAAATACCCAAGAAGTTAGAAACTCTAATGGTACTTCTTGGACTTATTGGGATTTTACAAATGATGCCCTTGCATCTTCTGGAACCTTAGATTATAATGATATGAGTTTTGGAAACCAATTCTTGTATTGGACCAGTAGTATTGGTGGTGGATCTAATAGGTATGTAATTCGAGTGCCATTACAAGAACTTGCTGCTGGTGTAACCGTAAATTACCAATTTACAGGAAGCACCAATGCCTTTTGGTCTCATGTGTCACAAAACGGAACCAATGCTGTGTTTTGGGCTGGTCATGCAGATAATAGTACCATGAAGGTCTATAGTATGCGAGATAATGAAAATACCTATAGTTGGCGAGATGTGAATATCAATTCTTGGCCTAATAATACCATGTCTTCTACGGCAGCAGATGGTAATAATTGGTTGACGGATGCTTCCTGGAAAACCTATGTAAGAGCAGCAACCATGCGTGAGGATAATGTGATTTTTGCTTGGAATGCTTCTAATAACGCCAACTTCCCACAAACCCATGTGCAAATTGCCGAGATTAATACTTCGACTTGGAACTTAGTAAACCAGACGCAAATCTGGAACCCTAATTTTGCCTTTGCATATCCTTATTTTGAAACCAATAGAAAAGGACAAATAGGAATTATTACCGCTTTTGGTGGTGGTAGTTTTAATGCGAGTAGTGGCGTTGGTGTTTGGGGCGATTTTGTTATTTATTACCCGAGATTGAGTTCGCGGAGTTATACTAATTATGGGCATTATCATACCACCAGACGCTCTAGTTCTAATCCCGAAGAATGGGTATCTGCAGGTTTTACGTATGAAAGCAATGGTACCATAACTCCGTATTATGTGCGCTATAAACATTGATAGGTTAACGAAAATTAATACATGCGCTAGTTTATGTGGAAGCGTAGGTTTGAAAACCCTTTCTGGAATGGAGAGGGTTTTTTATGTTGAAACCGTTTCTTCCAATTTTATTTTGGTGCTTTCTTTGATATAACTAGAACTTATTGAAACTTGTTTTAATGTATAAAATAGATTAGGAGGAATTTGGTAGTTAAGCTTAAGTGATATGCGTGTGTAATAATTTTTAATTTGTTAAAGTTATGGTGTTTACGGATTTCCGTAAATGTAGTCTTACAAATTTTACTATATTTAAGCTCTCCCTATAATTAATAATTATTTTGACATAATAACATTTAGAAAATCGCCCTAGTTTTAAATTACTAGGTTTATTTATTCAATAATTTTGAAGTAAATGAATAACAAACATGTATATCTCAATAATAAAAAAAATCAACAGAATGGTTTTAACCGTAAACGAGGATTTACTCCAAAAACTACTGAAGAAAATCCTGAAGAACCAACAATAAAAGAATTTCAAGTAGCTAATCTACGAAGTTATTATATCGCCTTTACTCAATCATATGAGAGTAGATACAATAATAGAACTATTGTATTTCCTGCTTATATTGATTTAATTGAGATTCGATTCTTTCCAATTTTTAATAAAAGTTTAAAAAATAAATTCTTTCAGAAATACGGGTTATTACCAGTTTCTTATAGTGATTTTAATCGAACAGTTGTTTTCGAAGTTGTTGACAATAATTTATTTGAAGCTTTTAAAACTGATCTTGAATTTATAATCAGTCTAGATGAAGATGTTCCTTATTCAGGTGAAGATTTTAATATTATCGCTACCATCTACAAGTTACGTTTTATTAATAAGAGAACTAAAACAAATAAAGAAGAAAATATTATTCTTTCTATTATTCAATCAGTATCAATTGAAATTGCTAGTCTTCAAAAAGAAAGATTAAAGCAGTTTCTTAGAGATGCAGATTTGTCATTTACAACTAACAATAATGAAGACCTCTTTTATCTAAATCATGCAAGCAATGAAATTGTAAATATAATTGAACAAAATTTTGATATAATACAGAGTATTACTAGCTCGAGAGCACTCAATGTTAGACCTGGAATGCTAGGAACACTTCGAATGGAATATGGTTTTGAAGTAACAGTACCAGAAAACCTTGCTACTGTGGGAATTATTGATACAGGTATAAATACAATAGCTCCTTTTAATAATTTAATTGTTGAAGGTGGAATCAATATAACAGGAGAAACAGACGCAGATCATTCTGGACATGGTACATTAGTTGCCGGTTTAGCTATCTTTGGACAAGAATTACCTTCTTCAGTGCAGGATTCTTATGAAGCTAAGTGTAAAGTTTTACCTATTAAAGTGCTTCATAAAAATAATGGTGGAATTAATTTCCCTATGTTACTACAAGCAATAAGAACTGCAAATCAAGATAAAGGTGTGCGTCTTTTTAATATGTCATTGGTTTTTTATCCTAAAAAATATAATGAGGCTTTTTCAGAGTTTGCATATGAACTTGATCACCTTTCACATGAACTAGGTATTTTGATTTTTATTTCGGTCGGTAATTTTGATTCCATTTCATTAAGAGATCTATTGACAACAGATTTTCATAAAGACCATTCTTATCCAGAATTCTATTATAATTTAGATTCTACTTCTCCTATTCATAGTTGTGAGAACACAAATATTAGCATTCCTTCAGAATCACTAAATAACTTATCCATTGGTGCACTTGCAGGTAATATTGAAGCCGACGACAATTCAGACATAACACCTACAAATATTTATCCGGCATATTATACACGTAAGTTTCATTTTGATTATGAGCAAAAGATAAATACAACAGATTTTAATAAAAATCAAAAGAATAAACATTTAAACAAGCCTGATTTAGTCTTTGATGGAGGAGATCTCTTAAATGAGGAATCTGGTATTGAAGTTCTAGGAAGTCTTGCGGATAATTATTTTAGAAGAGCAGCAGGAACGAGTCTTTCCGCTCCTTTAATTACTTCAATTGCGGCAGAAATAGAAGGTGCATATCCTGAATTAAATGTTCAATCAATAAAAGCCTTGTTAATTAATAGTGCTAATTATTATAAACATAAGGAATTACCTCATTTTAAAAATAAAGAAGAGTTATTGAGAAAACTAATAGGATTTGGTGTCCCAGATAGAAACCTTGCATTACTTTCTGATAATAAATCAATTACGATGATTATTGAGGATGAAATTGAACTGCTTGAGATTGTTTCTATTCCGATTTTTTTACCTGAATATCTTAAAACTGCTGGAAACAAATTAATCTTTGAAATATCAATTGCTTATAGTACATATCCTGATAAAGGTAACCATTTGGGATATTTACCATTACACATGTCTTTTAATTTGATGCAAAATCTCACAATAAAAGAAATAGCAACTAATAAGGCAAGTGAAACAGTAGCTAAAAATGGGTTTTCATGGAGTGAAGATCATTTTGGTAAAGAAAATATACTTTTCTCAAATGCTCAAAGTAAAGAATATCGACTTCAACCAAAGGATATTATTTCTTTAAATGGTCAAATGGCTGTAGCAGTGCGTTGCTTATCTAAAGATGATATTGATGAAAATTCGAAAGATTATCTAGAAAATAACAAACATAATTTTTCATTAGTGATACGCATTACAGAAGAGATGAAAAACGATAATAAAAATAACCTCTACAATGAAATGCTTGCAATCAATGATTTAACTATAATAAGTGAAGCAGAAACAGATGCGGATTTAGACTTAGATATATAAAATTGATTATTTTTTTAATGCTTTTTTTTCAAGCTCAATTAATTCTGACCAAACAGAAACGTCAATTTTAAGTTCCAATTTTTTATTATCTAATTGCTTGAAAAGTGTACGCTTAATTGCATTAATTAAAGTTTTCTGAATACTATAATAACTTAATGTTTCACATTGTTTGATTATCCTATTTAATACAGTTTTCGAAGGGGTTTTGAAATCACCTTTCTTTAGTGTTAAATGTATTAATTCTTCAATTTGAGATTTATTGGGTAATGAAAATTCTAAATTTACATCAAACCTTCTAAGCAAAGCTTCGTCAATCATGTTTTCTTGATTAGTAGCAGCAATAACTATAGAGGATTGAGGAAGGTAATCAAAAAGCTGCAGAATTGTATTTACAACACGTTTCATCTCACCATGATCTTGGTTGTAATCTCTTATTTTACCTAAAGAATCAAATTCATCAATAAAGATAATACTATCCTCAAGAGCTGCTTTCTTAAAAACTTTTGTAAGATTCTTACTAGTTTCTCCAAGTTTAGAAGAAACTATAGCTCCTAAATTCACAACATACATTGGCTTATCTAGTTCACCAGCAATAACATATGACGCTAATGTTTTACCACAACCTGAAGGACCATGTAATAAAAGTTTATTAGAAACAGGTAATTCAAACTTCTTTAAAAGATCAATAGAATTATTTTCTTTAATAAAGTAAATTAATTCATTTTTCACATCAGGATCAATAACTAAATTTCCTAATTTATAATCAGACTTTAGTTTATCAATAAAGAGATCATTGGTTTCTCTTTCATTTTGTTGATTAAAATAATGGTCAGAACCTACTTTAGTTAGATTAGCACTATTTCGATTTGATTCCTTTAGCAACGACTGTAACTGAAGAGCAAGATTTACTTTCTTACTTTCTTTGTAGAATTCAATGAATTCATTCAAAGATTTAAGCAAGCTTTCACGATCGTTTTCTAAACCATATCGTGCAATTTTTTTTATGTAATCAATTTGTCCCACTTAACTATTTAAATATATTACAAAATTAAAAGAAAGATATCAATATTCATATCAAATTTAGGGTTTTAATTCTAAACTATTTTTAGAGAATTTAATATAAGTTAAAAAGAAGTTTAAATATCATAAATTCCTCACAAAAAAAACGAGCGAGTAGCAGATTCTTTATTTTATCCTATCCAAATGCAATGCTTCCGTATTTGTTTCCCTATTATCGTACTCTTTCCCTTAAAGCTTAAACCTTACCCCAGTCCGTAAATACAGCGAATTCGAATTATCTAAATCAATAATATCATCTCTATTTTTATCTCTTAAATGCACCGAATTACTTAAAATATAGGAAGTCCGTGCATAAAACTGGATATGTTTGGTGAAATGATATTCGTATTGCAATCCGCTTAGTATTAAAGACATGTTTACGCTTTCGGCTACTTCGTTTTCATTTACACGTACACCACGTTGTAGGTTGGCTGTAAATCCGTCTAAATCTGCATAGGCTTTTAGGCGGTGTTTTGCAGAAATATGATATTGTAGATTGGTTTTCGGAATCCCAACATTATAGGACCATTTGGGATGAAACTTTCTATAATAACTAATAAAAGGTAGTGGATACGGAAAACCACGATTTCCAGAATAGGACGCGCCAATAATAAGTCGCCAAGGCTTCTTAACATCTTCGCTTTCTTTTTTATTTTTTATAAATACCACAACTCCGGAAAGTATCACATCTTCAAAAGACAAACTCGTTCCCGATAAATTGGTACTAAATCCAGGAGATAATCGTGCGCCTAAACGCCAATCGTTCTTTAAAGGTTTGGTGTATCCTATATTAATATCCAACGACTGAAAATCGCTAAGTTGGTCTTTATCAAACGGACGCTCATCGTCTTCTATTCGCAAATTAAAATTGCTGTAATCTAATCCTAAAAACAAATACTCTTTTTCGTTTTTCAGTTTAATAGGCACGTTAAATAAGGCTCTAGCTCTGGTATATTCTACCTTCGAGTTTCCTGCCGGAAGTATCGTATAGTCTATTTTAGCTAAATCGCCCAATTGCGAAAAACTATAATTTGTAATACTTATAGCAATGAGAAAACACAGACATTTTACCTTTTTCATTTTTTTACTTTGCGATTTGTGGGGATGTTTTTTTAACGAAATAATAGATAGGTTTTTTTTACTCTTGGTTATTATTAAATTGATTTTGACGAATGGTAACTGCTCTAAATAGAAAAGTCAAAACTATGAGCAATGATAATTGGTAAATAACTGTTAGTAGATACGCAAAGTAAAACAATAAATCCTATTGAAAGAAAATATTTTTAATAGGATTTATAGGCTTCCTTATGGAGAATGGAAAGGTTTTATTCTTTCGACTCTCCAGATGAATTCATCTTCATTTCATGATCATATTTACAACAACCTGGTAAATTCTCATAAGCTGTTTCACTTCCTAGAACTTTATCGGTATCATAACCGGAAGCCGCAATGGCATTATGAATTGCCATTACATCAGTCTTCGTATCATCAAAAGAAACCTCCATTTTCTTTTTATCTACATCCCAATTTGTTTGAGATACACCTGCAACAGCATTCGCTGCTTTTTCTATGGTAGTTTTACACATACCACAGTTTCCACGCACACCAAAAGAAATATCGGTCATAGCCATTTCTTCCGATACTTCGGTAGTTGTTGTTTCTGTTTCCGGTTTGTTTTCGTTTTTACAACTTGTCAAACCCATTGTAGCTAGTACAGCTAAACTTAAAATTATTTTCTTCATGGTTTAAAAATTTAGTTATTTATTTATTTATTTATTTGATTTCTTCAATGATACTACCACAAGTTATCATGGCATCTCCATAATACGGATTTCGAATAACTTTGTCATTACTTAGCCACATAGCGCCATTATTATTGTTTGCCATTGGACATTTCTGAACATATAATGTGTTCTTTAAAGTGCCCATATTCATGGCTAAGACTACTATATTTTCATTGAGTATCACAAAATGATCCCGTTGTTTTCCGATTTCATTATTTTCGGAAATTGCTTTCAACATAGATCGTGTTTTATCCAAATGTGCTAATTCCATTTTTCCTAAAGTCATGGAATCGAAATTTTGTGTTTTCTGATACATAGTGCTTGCAATATCGGAAACAGTTTTCCCATCGCTTACAATAAAGGCATCTTTCATATTCAAGTACATAGGAAGTATTTCTTTAAATTCTTTTTGAAAAAGGCTAGGGAATTTCATTTTCATCGGTTGTATAACCGTCATCGTTTCTTCTCTCTCCGATTTATTCATCATCGATTTCTTGCCTTGTAATTGTGCGGCGGCATCTACTGTAAAAGTCCCGTTGGTTACAATTTCATCTTCCTTTTGCAAACCTTCTAAAACAGGATAATTACTTCCTATTTGATTTCCTATGGTAATTTCTCGCATTTCAAAAACGGGATCTGTAGGATTGGTTTTCACATATACCACCGAACGTTTTCCTGTCCATAAAACAGCAGAAGCAGGAATGGATAATACGTCTTCTTCGCTGAAAGTATTGGCAATTCCGTTTAATTTACCTTCGACAAACATTCCTGGTTTAAATACATCTTCTTTATTATTCAGTACCACCCTTAATTTTACGGTTCTTGTTTTGGTATCTAAAATAGGATCTATAAAATCCACTTTCCCTTTAAATGTTTTATCCGGATACGCGTTGGTTGTTACCACAACAGCTTGTCCTTTTTTGAATTGGCGGATTTGATTTTCATACACATCAAAGTTTGCCCAAACGGTGTTTAAATTTGACACTTTAAAAATAGGTTTCCCATCCATAATATGGGAACCTTCGTTGATTGCGATTTCGGTAACCACACCAGAAACATGCGAGTAAATAGTAAAACTTGTTTTTACTTGTCCGCTTTGTTCTACTTCCTCCAATTGCGAACCGTGAATTTTCCAGTTTTTGAATTTATTCTTCACCGCATTATATAATTGTGGTTGGGAAGCTTTTAGTTTGTATGCGGTGATTAATTCCTGCTGTGCAGCAACAAGATCTGGGGAATAGATTCTAGCAACTGCTTGTCCTTTTCTCACTTGTTCTCCTAACGAATTCACATACAGTTTTTCTATTCTTCCGTCAAAATGGGCAGGCATTGTTGCTGTTTCGTTTTCATTCTCCGTAATTTTCCCAGATAAAACAAAACCGGAATCTGCGTCGGTACTACTTGTACCAACCATAGAGGTTTGAATGTTTGCCAATGCCATTGCATTTTCAGAAAGCTTAAATTGATCTGCTAATAAGCCGTCCGAATTACTTTCTACAGGAATTAAATCCATGCCACAAATAGGACAATCTCCTGGTTCGGATTGCATGATTTGTGGATGCATGGAGCAGGTCCACATTGTACTGTTCACTGCAATTTTTTCTTGTTTATGATCTACTTCTTTATTGGAAGAATCTCCAAAAAGGAATGCTCCTAAAAGTAAACCGACAGCTAATACTGCAATATAAAGGATATATTTTTTCATTATTTTATATTTTAATTCTTCGTAATCGTAATGCATTTGCAATCACCGAAACGGAGCTAAAACTCATCGCTAATGCCGCAATCATTGGGGATAATAAAATTCCGAAAACCGGAAATAAAACACCTGCCGCAATTGGTATTCCTACCGTGTTATAGATCAATGCAAAAAACAGATTTTGCTTAATGTTTTTCATTACAGCAACGCTTAAATGTTGTGCTTTCACAATGCCGTGTAAATCGCCTTTTACTAAAGTAATCATCGCACTTTCAATAGCGACATCGGTTCCTGTTCCCATCGCAATACCAACATCACTTTTCGCCAATGCTGGTGCATCATTAATTCCGTCACCAGCCATAGCAAGCACTTTTCCTTCCTTTTGTAATTTCGCTACTTCTTGCAGTTTATTTTCCGGTAACATACTTGCTTTAAAATCGGCAAGATGCAACTCCGAAGCCACAGCTTGTGCGGTATCGTAATTATCTCCGGTAAGCATAACAACAGCAATTCCTTTATCTTGAAGTGCTTGAATCGCTTTGGCGCTAGTTGCTTTGATTTTGTCTCCAATAACCACATAACCAACTACTGTTTTGTCTATTGATACATAGGAAACTGTTTTTCCTTGTTTCTGGTACGTTTTCGCTTCTTCGGCCATTTCGGAAGTAATCTCTGCATGAGCATAGTCCATCATTTTAGGATTCCCTAAGGCTACTTTTTTATTGTTTATGGTCGCTTCGACACCTTTTCCGGTAACGGCACTAAATTCTTCCGATTTTAGAATTTCTGTATTTTGAGCTTTTCCGTATTTAACTGTTGCTTCGGCTAAAGGATGTTCACTATTTATATTTAAAGAAACAATGTATTGTAGGACTTCTTTATCCGTTAAAACGGCATGAAATGCAGCCGCTTTTTCTACGGTTGGTTTCCCTTCGGTAATGGTTCCTGTTTTATCGATAATTAAAGTATCTACTTTTGCCATTCGTTCTAATGCTTCTGCATTTTTCACCAATACACCATTTTGCGCACCTTTACCAACACCAACCATTATGGACATTGGTGTTGCTAATCCTAATGCACAAGGACAAGCAATAATTAAAACTGCAATGGCATTTACAAAGGCATATACGTAAACCGGTTCTGGTCCCCAAATGGCCCAAACAGTAAAAGTGATTAATGAAATGATAACTACAACAGGCACAAAATAACCCGAAACTTTATCCGCTAAATTCTGAATTGGCGCACGACTTCTACTCGCATCATTCACCATTTGAATAATTTGAGAGAGTAGTGTATCGCTACCAATTTTTTCTGCTTTCATTAAAAAGGATTGGTTTCCATTAATGGTACCACCACTAACTTTATCGCCTTCAAATCGATCTACAGGAAGCGGTTCTCCAGAAATCATAGACTCGTCAACAGTCGTGTTTCCTTGAGTTATAATACCATCTACGGGGATTTTATCGCCAGGTTTTACTTTTAGAATATCATGCAAAGCAATCTTATCGATGGGCACTTCTACATCTTCACCATCTATTATTTTGGTTGCTTTATTGGGAGCTAATTTTAGTAATTCTTTTACTGCGGAATTCGTTTTACTATGCGCACGTGCTTCTAAAAGTTGTCCTAAAAGTACCAATGTAAGAATCACGGTTGCAGCTTCAAAATAAACATGAACTGCTCCGGATACTGTTTTAAACTGACTTGGAAAAAGATCTGGAAAAAACATTCCAAATACCGAAAATAGCCAAGATACACCAGCACCAATTCCGATAAGGGTAAACATATTTAGATTCCATGTTTTGATACTTCGGTATGCACGTTCAAAAAACATCCATGTTGCATAGAATACCACGGGAATGGAAAGTGCGAACTGTACCCAATTCCATTGTTTCTGTTCCAGAATAGTGTACAACGGATTATTAGGAATCATCTCACTCATCGCAATTAAAAATATGGGTACGGTGAATACCACTGCAATCCAAAACTTTTTTAATAGCTTTTTATAGGTTTTCTCTTCTGCCGAAATATCTGGTTTCATGGGCACTAAATCCATGCCACAAATAGGGCAGGAGCCTGGTTCATCTTTTTTAACTTCGGGATGCATTGGGCAGGTCCATTGTTCGGTATTCGTAATAGATAGATTTTGTTCTTCTACTAAATCCATTCCACAAACGGGACAATCTCCAGGCTTGTCGTAGGTTTTATCACCTTCACAATGCATTGGACAATAGAAAGTTCCGGTGCCGTTTTTTGCGGATTTTTTTTCTTTTGTAACTTCTACATGTGGATGGTCACCTAATTTATGAATGCTATAGCGTGCGCCATCGTTTTTAAGTGCTTCTTGAAATTTCTCCAATGGAATATGAGATTCCATTTCAATGGTTGCTTCTGCTTTTTCTAAATCTACCGAAACGCTTAAAACACCTGCTACTTTAGAAAGGGTTGCTTCCACATGACCGCGACAACCGTTGCAAGTCATTCCGTGTATATGATAGGTATGTTTCATTTTAATTTGCTATTAAATAATTAATAATTGTGGATTGCATATAATATGCTTTAATCGATTCTGTTTGATCCATTTGAAACTTTAATTGTAATTCTTGAATGTCTAAAACATCATTAAAATCGATGGTTCCTGTTTCGTAACTTCGGATTAAAATATCTTCTGCATCTTTGGCTTGTTGAAGGTTTTTAACCTGCGTATTATAACTAATTCTTGCCGAAAACCTATCGTTTATCGCTTTATCTAAACGTGTTTCTAAGCTATTTAGACGCTCTTGTTTTTGCGCTTTAATCTCTTGTTGTTGTAATTCATTTTGTCTGGTTTGCGATTTGTACTTATTATTAAAAATAGGAATGGATAACGAAACCATTGGCATGAAAATATCTTTCCCTTTTTCACTAAAAGTGATGTCTGAATCTGCTTGAATATTGATATAATCCAATCCGAAGCCAAAAGAAGGATTACTTTCTTTTTGATTCAATACTTCGGATTGTTCTACCGATTGAAAAAGCTTGTCGTATTTAATTAACTCGGGATGTAATGCTAAATTTTCAGAAGGGATTTCAAAATCTTCGGAAGGCATTATCAATTCGTCTACAACTTCAATTTCTATATCCTTTTTTCTATTTAATAACTTGTTAAAATTAGTTTGTTCTGCTAGATACTGTTGTTCTAAAACCTGTTCTAATTGCTCCAATTCATTCTGTTGCATTTGTAATTTAAAAACATCTACTGCGGAAGCTTTACCAACTTCAATCGATGTTAATGCCAGCGTTTCATAGGTTTTAAGAAGTTCTCTGTTTTCGACTAAAACCGCTTGTTTTGCTTTGTTATCGTATAACCTATAATACGATTGCGCTATGGAAACTATTAATTTTCGTTTAGCAATTACAATGTCCTCGTATTTAGCATCGGCCAAAGAACTCGCATAATTTTCTCGCGAAGTAATAGTGCCAAACCAAGGCAGCATTTGTTTTGCCGATACTTTAAAACGTTGTGTACCTGTTCGTGTTTCTGGTTCTAAAACAAAATATCCAGCACTAAATTCGGTGTTTGGTAAGGTGTTCACTTCATTTACTTTTTCGGAAGCAATATTATACTGCAATTCGAATGCTTGAATTTCAGGATTATTCTCAAAACCCTCGTTGATATAGCTTTCTAATTCTTGACTTTGTCCGTTAAGAAAAAAGAATAAAGAACCAAGAAGCAAGACTGCTTTGTGTACGATATGTATATTAAAGGTTTTCATAATGTTATTTTAGTCTATTTTTCTAAGCGCTTTTTTCTCTATTCTCTTTAACTTCATTTCCTCTCTCCAGCTATATAAAACGGGAACGATAAAGTAGGAGGTAACGTCAATTACCATTCCTCCAAATATTGGAATGGCCATTGGAATCATAATATCACTTCCTTTTCCTGTAGAAGTTAATACCGGTAACAATGCAAGAATGGTTGTAACTGTAGTCATTAAACACGGACGAATACGTTTTTCTGCAGCTTGTAAAGCAGAAGCACGGATGCTTTTCTTATTGGAAGGTTTTTCACGATCAAAAGTTTGCGTTAGATACGTTGCCATGACTACACCATCATCGGTTGCTATTCCGAATAGTGCAATAAAACCAACCCAAACCGCCACACTTAAATGGATGGTTTTCATATTAAAAAGATCGCGCATATTTTCACCAAAAAGGTTGAAATTGAAAAACCAATCTTGACCATATAGCCAAATCATAATAAATCCACCTGCAAATGCAACCGTAATTCCTGTAAACACCATAAATGATGTGGACACCGATTTAAACTGAAAGTAAAGAATTAAAAAGATGATCGCTAATGCCAAAGGCACTACAACAGCAAGTGTTTTTTCTGCACGTAACTGATTCTCGTAAGTTCCTGTGAATTTATAACTGACACCTTTAGGAACGATTAATGCTCCCGAATCTATTTTCTCTTGAAACAAGGCTTGTGCATTTTCAACGACATCGACTTCTGCAAAACCATCTAATTTATCAAACAAAACATAACCCACTAAAAAGGTATCTTCACTTTTGATCACTTGCGGGCCTTGCTCATACCGAATCGTTGCCAATTCGCTTAGCGGCACCGGACTTCCTTTTTCTACAGGAATATAGATATCTTTTATATCTTCCGGATTGCCACGCAATTCTCTTGGGTATCGAACACGAACCGCATAACGCTCTCGGCCTTCCACGGTTTGGGTTAATTCCATACCACCAATCGCTACCTTTAGAACGCTTTGTACATCTGTAATAGAAATGCCGTAACGCGCAATTTTTTCTCTATCGATATCAATGAGTAAATACGGCTTACCAACAATCCTATCGGCAAAAACAGCTTCGACTTTAACACCTTCGGCTTGTTTTAAAAGAGCTTCCAATTCTAGTCCGAAAGCTTCCATTTGTTTTAAATCTTGTCCTTTTACTTTGATACCCATTGGCGCTCGCATACCGGTTTGCAACATCACCAGTCGGGTTTCTATTGGCTGTAATTTTGGTGCAGAAGTAACTCCGGGTAACTTAGTAACTTTTATTATTTCTTTCCATATATCATCTGGATTCTTAATTTCTGGTCGCCAGTTGCGGTAGAATTCGCCATTGTTGTCTTCGATTAATTGCGTTTCTAAAACTGAAGTTGTCACTTCGAGTGATTCTGATATTTCATCAGAATTGTATCGAGAAGTATTGGGTCTCGATACATCACTCGTACCTCGTGATACTCGACCTGACGTGCTATTTAGTCGTTCACTTCCATCGGTAGCTAAACGTCCATCTTTCAGTTCAAATAAACCAGCAGCATTTACTTTATAACGTTGTCTTTTTCCTTCGGCATTACGCATATATTCAGACTTATACTGAATCATATTTTCGTACATCGATACTGGTGCAGGATCTAAAGCAGATTCTGTTCTTCCTGCTTTTCCTACAACCATTTTAATCTCAGGAATGGTAGCAACTGCCATGTCTAACTGCTGTAACACGCGTTTATTCTCTTCTACACCAGCATGCGGTAAAGAAGTTGGCATCAATAGAAAAGATCCTTCATTTAATGAAGGCATGAATTCTTTTCCTGTGTTATTCATAATCCAAACACCAGAAATAAGTACGGTAGTTGGGAGGATTAGAAATAGTAATTTATTTGCTAAAGCCCATTTTAAAAGTCTTCCGTAATAGATTCTTAAAAGAGAAAAGATTCCTAAAATCCCGAAGCAAATAATAGCTACAAAAACTAAATTGATTAGGATACTACGATCAAAACCTAATGGTCTCCAATATTCGGCAAGTAGAAATACGATGGCTGCAGATGAAATAATGATGTTTATGAGGTTTCCTCTTTTAGCATCTATTTTTCCTAAAACAATAAATAAACCTGTAATTCCGAAAGCAATTAAAATGCTTCCTAACCAATAACCATATATAATAACTACAATTCCTGCAACTATTATTGCAGCATTTAAGAAATATCTAAAGGTGTTTTTAAGTACTGTTTTTCGGAATAGGAAAGCTGCTAATGGCGGAATTATAAACAGTGCAATTACCAAGGATGCGGATAGTGCCATGGTTTTTGTAAATGCTAAAGGTCGAAATAGTTTTCCTTCGGCACCAATCATTGTAAAAACGGGAACAAAACTAATTATGGTAGTTAAAACTGCGGTTAAGATAGCACCAGAAACTTCCGCAGTAGCGTTATAAACGACTTCATTTATAGTATATGCTGTGCCATCTTCACGAAGTCTTAATTTTTGATCGTCGAGATGGCGAATCATATTTTCGGCAAGTATAACACCAACATCTACCATGGTTCCAATGGCGATTGCAATCCCAGAAAGCGCCACGATATTTGCGTCGACATGAAATAGCTTCATCGTTACAAAAACCATCAAAATCGCAACAGGTAATAATCCGGAAATTAAAATGGAAGCTCTTAAATTAAACACCATAATAATGATTACCAAAATGGTAATTAGAATTTCTAGTGTTAATGCTTCATTAAGCGTATCTAATGTTTCTACAATCAGTTCAGAACGATCATAAAAAGGAACTACTGTTAATTGCGAGGTGCTTCCATCTGCTAATACTTTGCTTGGCAAGCCACCTTTTAGTTCCTCAATTTTCGCTTTTACATTGGTAATTACTTCCATTGGATTTGCGCCGTATCTGGCTACTACAACACCACCTACAACTTCGGCACCTTCTTTATCTAATAGACCGCGACGTGCTGCTGGCCCCAAAGAGACTTTCGCAATGTCCTTAATTTTAATAGCGGTATATGCCTCTGAAGTTACTACGGCATTTTCAATATCTGCAACCGATTTCACATAGCCTAAACCACGCACGATATATTCGGCTTGATTGATTTCTAAAGTTTGCGCACCAATATCTTGATTACTACTTTTAACCGCTTGCACCACTTGGTTTAAACCAATATTGTATTGACGCATTAATTCGGGGTTCACATCGACTTGATATTCCTGTACATAACCACCAATAGAAGCCACTTCAGAAACACCGCTAGCAGCAGATAGCGCATACTTTACGTAGTAGTCTTGAATGCTTCGTAATTCTTGTAAATCCCAGCCACCAGTTACTTTTCCGTTTGCATCACGACCTTCTAAAGTATACCAATAGACCTGACCTAAACCGGTAGCATCTGGACCCAAAGCGGGATTTATACCATCTGGTAATAAGTTACTTGGAAGGGAATTTAATTTTTCTAAAATCCGACTTCGGCTCCAATAAAACTCGATGTCTTCCTCAAAAATAATATAGATACTAGAGAAGCCAAACATAGACGAACTACGAATGGTTTTTACACCGGGAATACCGAGTAGGGAAGTGGTTAACGGATAGGTAATTTGGTCTTCAATATCTTGTGGTGAACGACCATCCCATTTTGTAAATACAATTTGTTGGTTTTCCCCTATATCTGGAATCGCATCTACTGCTACGGGATCACTAGGCAAAAAGCCTGTATCCCAATTAAAAGGTGCGTTTATAGTTCCCCAGCCTACAAATAGGACCAATAATAAAACGGCTACGAGTTTATTTTCTATTAAGAATTTAATGCTTTTATTTAGCATGTAATTAGATTATTAAACAGTTAGAAAGAGATGTTGTTCCAAATAGGAAAACACCGAATACTTGTCTGCAAAAGGGCAGGCAAAAATTATCCTCATGAAATAAATCATTGGGATAATACCGTCTATTGTTTAAAAATCAAATTAAATAGGTCTCGTCTAGCTTGAAGATTTCCTTGCTAACGAGCGGTGGTTCGTATGCTTCGTACGAAGATATATTACTGTCTAAACCTTGAAAAAGGTTCATATATGAATATACAAATGAAGCTATAAATACTTGTTGTTCTAAAGAAATAGTATCGAATTGAATTTGTAATTCATTTTGACCATCTACAAGAACTTGTTTGTCATTACAGCAATTCTTTTTAGAAATAGTACAACCTTCTTTAGCAGGTTTCTCCATTTCCATTCCGCAACCTTTTGCTTTATTGAAAATAGCAGTTTCTACCAAAGTATCTCCACAATAATGCATGTTTAAGCTGAAGGACATGGTAGAGAATAACACTACAAAAGCCATTGCAAAAGACATTATTTTACGGAATATTTGCTTCATATGAATTACAAAGTTACAATATTTAAACTATCCTGAATTTTGTTTAACAGAATTTTATTAGCTTTTATTTTCTTTAAATTATTCCTATTGCTTTTTTTACTGGCATTTTGAAATAAAAAAAACACCCCTTTTCATTGCGAAAAGAGATGCTTTTAAAATAGTTTGATTTTACTTAAACTTTGCTATTAATCAATCCAAACTAAATTTTTTCATGAAAATTTTGTCTAAGCTATTTATATTAAGGTAGCTTATTTTCAATGTGTTTCGTTTTTTCAAATAAAGCGATTTGAGATTATCTTGCTTTATGCGTTCTTGTTATTACATATCTGATATCGTAAATCTCTGCAGCATAATCGGATTCCACTTTAACGGCACCACCATTTAACTCCCAGGTAGCTAATGTATATGCATTAAAAGAACTTAAATAAAAATGTTCTACACCAATACCTTTTTGTTATAGTATTTAAAAGTATGGATTAGTATTTCGTTTTGTTATTCTAATTAATTTGAAAAACTAAGAGCAATTTAGGTGCCAAAAGAAACCAATGAATGGAAATAAATATTTAATCAACTGATTAAAAGCGTTATAGAAGGGTTGCCCCTTAGGATTCCTTAAATTAAAAATATCGTTATACCGTCATTTTTTTCGGTTTAAATACGAAAATCACGGAATACCGAGCAATAATGCAGAGGAAGAATGAGGGATTGGATTTTCCATTCCTGAGATGAATAACCCAATTTTGTTCTGTCTAAACCAAAAAATAAAACAAAATAATTGTATAAAAAAAATAAAGCGATACATCATTGGTATACTAAAGAAATAGTATCCCACTAGGAGTTGTAATTCATTTGTATTATCTACAAATTACTACTTAAATTATAGCTGCTAATCTACATGCTTGGTTTATGGCACGTTTGGCATCCAATTCTGCCGCAACATCTGCACCTCCAACCACATGCACTTTTACTCCTAAACTTTCTAAAGGCTCCAATAAAACTTTAAAAGGTAATTGTCCTGCGCAAATGATAATGGAATCTACTGCCAGTACTTTTTGTTCTTGGTTTTGAACATAGTGCAAACCTGCATCATCAATTTTAGTATACTGTACTTCATTGATAAATTGTACTTTCTTCTTTTTTAATGTAGCCCGATGAATCCAACCAGTTGTTTTACCTAGATTGCCACCAAATTTCCCTTTGCTGCGTTTGAACATAAAAATTTCCCTTGGCGAAGGATGTATTTGTGCAGTTATGCCTTGAATACCACTTCGAGCCTCCATGGTTTTATCAATTCCCCATTCTTTTAACCAAGCATCAATATCTAAAGAAGTACTTTCTCCTTCGTGTGCTAAATATTCGGAAACATCAAAACCAATACCTCCGGCACCAATCACAGCGACACGTTTACCAACCGGTTTTTTCCACTTTAAAACATCTAAATAATTTAATACTTTGGGATGCGCAATACCTTCAATTTTCGGGTTTCTAGGTGTAATTCCGGTAGCGAGTATAACCTCATCAAAATTCCCCTTTTTTAAATCATCGGCGGTTACTCGTGTATTTAATTTCACGGTTACTTTATGTAATTCTATTTGCTTTTTAAAATAGCGAATAGTTTCATAAAACTCTTCTTTTCCTGGGATTTGCTTCGCTAGATTGAATTGCCCACCAATCTCTTTATCGGCATCAAATAACGTAACGTCATGTCCGCGTTGCGCCGCAATAGTAGAAGCTGCTAATCCGGCAGGACCTGCACCAACCACTGCTATTTTCTTCTTTATATCTGTTGGAAGATAATTTAGTTCTGTTTCATGACATGCTCTAGGATTTACCAAGCAACTGGCTACTTTTTGCTCAAAAATGTGATCTAAACAAGCTTGATTACAACCAATACAGGTATTTATTTCATCCGATTTATTTTCTTTTGCTTTATTAACCCATTCTGGATCTGCTAAAAAGGGTCTTGCCATCGAGATCATATCTGCATGCCCTTCAGCCAATATTTTTTCAGCAGTTTCTGGCATATTGATTCTATTGGAAGTAATTAACGGAATAGAAAGTTCTTCTTTCATTCTTTTGGTTACCCAAGTAAATGCAGCTCTTGGTACCGAAGTAGCAATGGTTGGTATACGTGCTTCGTGCCAACCAATTCCAGTATTTATAATGGTTGCTCCAGCTTTTTCAATTTCTTTACCTAGTGCAACGACTTCTTGCCAAGTACTTCCTTTTTCTACTAAATCTAACATCGATAAACGATAGATGATGATAAACTCTTTACCAACTGCTTCCCGAGTTTGTTTTACTAACGCTATGGGCAAGCGCATTCTATTTTCATAGCTTCCCCCATAATTATCGGTACGCTTATTGGTTCTTTCTGCAATAAATTGGTTGATTAAATAACCTTCAGATCCCATAATTTCTACACCATCATAACCAGCTAGTTTTGCTAGTTTTGCGGAATTTACAAAATCCCGAATGGTACGATGGATACCAGATGCTTTCAATTTAAAAGGTTTAAAAGGAGATATCGGTGATTTTAAAGCGGAAGGCGCAACGGCAAAAGGATGATACCCATAACGTCCAGCATGCAAAATTTGCATACATATTTTACCATCTGCTTTATGTACCGCATCTGTAATTACTTTGTGATGTTTGGCATGTTTTTTTGTACTCATTCGTGCAGAAAATGGACCTGTCCAACCTTGCACATTAGGGGCAATTCCACCAGAAACAATTAGTCCTACGCCACCTTTTGCACGTTCGGCATAATAGGCTGCTATTTTTTCTAAACCGTTTTTTTTCTCTTCCAATCCGGTATGCATGGATCCCATTAGAATTCGATTTTTAAGCGTTGTAAATCCTAAATCTAAAGGTTCGAAAATATGTGTATACTTGGTCATTTCTTTTTAATTTTTACTTGGAACGAATACCAATTGGTAAGATACGTTTTTAATAAAAATATAACCAAAGAATAATGAAATAGGAGTGAAGTGTACTAGAATTCAAAATGTTTCCTTCTAAAAAAGTCGTGAAATAGAGATCATAACTATAATTTTAAACGAAGAAAATTCAGCTGGTAATGGCGCTAAAAGACTAGGAGTGAAGTGTGTTTATCTTTTAGCTTATTCCTTTTTCAAGCTTTGAATTAAATATTTAATCGACTATACACCATGGACTTATAACTCTCACCGATAGGAATTCTTTCGTCTTTAATGATAATTCTATTCTTTTGAATCGATGTGATTTTATTGACATTAACAATATACGATCGATGTACTCTTATAAAAGTGCTTTCTGGGAGTTTGGATTGGATTTCTCTAAAGCTCATTAGGGTTAATATTGGTTTAGCATTTTCGGAATGAATTTTTAAATAATCCTTTAAACCTTGAATGTGCTTTATTGCATGAATGTCGATTTTTAAATTTTCATATTCAGATTTCACAAAAATAAAGTTGTCTTCATGGGATGCAATTTCGCCACCTGCAGATGAAAAATTAAACGAAGTGCTACTATCATTTAAACGAATCATTTCTTTTACTCTATTCACTGCTTTTATGAAACGAGGAAATGGAATGGGTTTTACTAGATAATCGACAGCATTTAAATCAAAACCTTCTAAAGCATATTCGGGGTACGCCGTTGTAAAAATAAAGTAGGGCACTTTTCCTTCTAACGATTTTATCAGCTCTATTCCAGAAATATTTGGCATTTCAATATCTGAAAAAACCAAATCAATAGTATTATTGTTTATAAAATCTAAAGCTTTAATTGCATTTGTAAATGTGCAAATCACCTCAATACCACCTATCGCTTGACAGTATGATTCAATAATATCAATAGCCAAAGGCTCGTCATCAATTATTATGCATTTCATTATTATTTAAATTTAAGGTTAAAAAAGCTCTGTAATGGGTTTTATCTTGTTCTATCTTTAATTCGTGATTATTCTTATATAAATACTGGAGTTGATTTTCTATATTGGGTAATCCAACACCGGAATTCTTTTTATCTCGTTTATATAATCCCACGATATTTTCTACCGTAAAGCGCAATGTATTATTGTCTACTACAATTTTAATATTGATATGTGTATTACCTTCATAATCTGTTCCGTACTTGAAGGCGTTTTCGATAAAAGGAATTAACAACAAAGGAAAGATTTTTAAGTTTTTTGTATTCCCGTTTATGTTAACTTTAACAGCTTCACTATTTTTTAGTCGTAATCTTTGAAGGGCAATATAATTTTGGATATAATTTATTTCCTTTTCTAATGGTACTTGTTCATCTTTTACTTCGTACAACATGTAACGCATTAATTCGGATAAAGTAATTACAGCTTCTGGTGCGTCATCGGATTTACTTCGGACTAAAGAATAAATACTATTTAAAGAATTAAATAAAAAATGCGGATTTAATTGATTTCTTAAAAACTGCAATTTGATATCTTTCTGTGTGTTCTCTAGCTCTTTGGATAAACGATCTCTTTTGTAGAAATCTACAACTAAGCTAAAAATACCTCCTAATAGAAAAATAGACAAAGAGAATACAATAGGTACCACGTGTCGCATACCAAATAAACCTCTTGGTTTATTTCCGGGTCTTGGCATATCTCTAAATTCATTAACATTCACCAAGGTATTAAAAATCAAATCTTCTGTGATATAATTAAAGAATACTAAAAAGACAATAGAAACTAAAATGTACAACAGTAGTTTCCGTTTAAGTAATAAATAAGGAACAAAAACTAAATAATTTGCATAGAATACTATGGGATGCATGGCTGCTCTAAAATACATTCCGGAAGGAATTTTACCTAAATCCATATAGGCGGTAAACAACGGAAATATGCTAATGCATAACCATACTAAGAGGTGTACTATGAATTCTTTATAAGATATTTTTGTCTTCAAGTTACGGTTATTAATAGATGAATTAAATTTTGTTAAAATTAATATTATTATTTGTTAATTCTACCATACTTATTCCCGGAAGCATGTTTTTAGAAAGTTTAGTCATAACCACCTTTCCTATTTTTTCGGCATCTTCTTTCGTTTTAAAATTCTGTTTCCCATTTGCTGCAGGTATATATTCTTGACGGATAAACAAGTTGTCCTCTTTATATACCTCGTAAATCCAATAGTTCTCTTTGTTCACTACCTTCAAGGAATACGGCGTTTCTTTGGTTTCCGATTGAAAATAAAAAAACAGCATGGTAAACATGGAAATTGTAAAAAAGACTATCAGGTATTTGTATATATTCTTCATAATATTTGCATTTAAAAAAGAGCCAGAAGCAACACAGGATTCTAGTATTACCCTGACTCTAAATTTGCTATTCATTCATTATTTTAGGGACTATCTATTTACTAATTATCGTCATCATCTTGTTCTTGATTCGGGAAAAACTCCATATTATCATCTAGATATAAAGTCCCATTTCTACCAAGCGCTACAAAAGCACGTTCGCCATTAGAGAAGGAAATGGCATCTCTTCTGGAATATAATTCAAAATCCGTTTTTTCTTCCCAATCTTGGTTAGCAGGATTAAATTCAAAAACGGTGCTTATACTAGTTCCGTATTCTCCACAAGCTATATATCCTTTACCACCAATAGTAAATGCTACAGCACTAGATCTTGTGATATCAAAGTCATCATCATCGTCGTCATCATCATCTAAATCTTCTAACTCGGTCCACGTTTCTGTATCTAAATTAAAAACCCAAAAATCTTCTTCGTATACACCATTACTAATTCCGGTAGCCATATACGCATCATTACCAATTATAAAGGTAACAGCATCTCTTCTTTTATCTCCTCCAAAACCAAAACTTTCTGTCCAACTATCGGCTGTTGGATCGTATTTCCAGAAATCTTTTTTATCACTTCCGTCATAACCAGTACCTACATATCCATAACTATCAGAACCAAATCCTACTGCACCATAACGTGCCGAACCACCAAAATCTGCAATTTGTGTCCATACGTTCGTACTCTCGTTATAGGTATAGAAATCGGATAATTCTTCGTTAGAATCGCCATTATAACCCGTTCCAATATACCCTTGATTATTAAGTACAAATGCCGTTGCAGAACTACGTTCTATACCAGGAAAATCGGATAGTTGTTGCCACGAATTGGTATCCATATTATAACTCCAAAAATCTTTATAATAATCGTCCCCATCATAACCAGTTCCCATGTACCCCATGTTTCCTATAGTAAAGGCTGCGGCGCTACTTCTAGCTTCTTCGTTAAAAGTAGATTTTTTCACCCAGTTACCAACACTGTCATCACTGTCGTCATCATTACTACAACTACTAAATAGCGCAAGTATAGCGCTTAAGTACACAAATTTTAAGTTCGTTTTGTTAATCATTTTTTTCATTTCACTTTTTTATTTAAATTAAAACTAATTCCTACGTTTAATGATAAAGATTCGTTCGCATCAAAATCATATATTTTATTGTCGTTATTATCTATGGAAAGTTCACTATTGGTTAAATAGCCCACATTAAAGTTTGTTGTCCAATTTTCGTCTAGATGAAATTTATATCCAAGGGCTAATTTCACCGCTTTGAATTCTAATTTTGAATTATGCAAAACGTCGTTATTATTTACAATAAAGCCCGAAGCATTATTCGCATATATAGATTCTGGTTGTGCCGTAAAATCAAAACTACTCTTCTCATTTAGTTTATAATAAGCTCCGGTAACTGGAATACCTATTTCATATTTAAATTTTTCATTGACATACTTCTCATAAGAAATCAATGGATAAAAGTTAGGTTTACCAAATAAGGTCCCGTAACCAGCTCCGATCTTTAAATAGGATGGAAGTCCACTGTTATCCCAGCTTTTTACAAAATTGGCTTTGTAGCTAAAAACAAAATCATCTGTAGAAATTTTTTCATTTAGCGTAGAAGATATATAAGGAGCTATCGTTAAGTCTAAACGCCAATTCTTTATTAAGTCTTTTTTATATTGTGCATACACCTGGATGCTATGTACTTCTTCAAAAGAACCAAAGTCATTGTACATATCATGATCTTTAAAATCGATACTATTATTCGTATAGCTTAGGCCAAAATTTATTTTAGGTTTATCTAATAAGGAGGAGAAATTAAAAGCAATTGTTTTTTCTTCTATTTGAACATCATTCAAACTAGGATATATTTCATATTTAAAAGCTGCCAAATCTTCCACATCTGTTGTTGTGAAAATTTCTTGCCCATAAGATGCTAAGGAAATCAAGCTAAAGCTTAAATAATATAACGTTTTTCTACTCATCTATTGTAAAGGTTTTTTACTCATCGAGTGCTAACATACTACCTCCATGTCTTAGGATAATTATAAAATATACCTATCCACTTTTTTTGTAGACAAACACAGCTTTTTAATCTACAAACACAGCTATGGCTTTTAATAGTATAAATAATGGGGTTTGTAGATACATTGTAGCTGTACGTATATTATACTTTTTATTAGGTGTAAAGGGTAGTTGATTTGTGCAAATACTTAAAGACCTATGTTTAAATCAAAACCACACTTAATACCTTTAATAACCTTTATAACGGTTATAACTTCTATAATCTCGTGCTCTTCAGATACCGAAGACTCTAGTCTTTTAGCTGGTGAAGAATTTACCGATACCGATATAAGAGTTTATTCTATTGATACTTTTTCGGTTACCTTATCTACTATGAAATTTGATTCTATCATAACGTCGACTAACGACAGACTATTGATTGGTCAATATACCGATACCGATATGGGAACGATACATAGTTCTACGTACTTTCAGCTAAGCACCTATACGTATTCTATAGATAACCAAGCGGTTTTAGATAGTGTTGGATTAGTTCTTGGTTATGATACCTATTCGTATAATGATACCACACTAGTTGCTTCCTTAAATGTATATAAGCTGACAGATAAATTAAGTTCAGATGATTCTTATTTCTATAACACTTCGGAATTTGAATATGACGAAACTCCTTTAGTTCGTAAAACATACCAACCAACGCCTAATAAAGATTCGCTTCTTGTAACATTACCTTATAATTTTGGTGAAAACATATTTAACGGTATTCGAGACAATACCATTACAGACGAAGAATCCCTTTATCAACAACTAAAAGGTCTTACTATACGTCCAGATGCTAACGAAAACGCTGCTATAATAGGTTTTTCAACAACTAGCGCAGAAACCTATATGCGTTTTTACTACAGTATTCCTGGAGAATTAGAAAGTGAAGAACTGACTTATGATATGAGCATAGATGCCTATTTTAATCATATAGAAAGTGATGTTAGTGGTTTACCTCTAGAAATTTTAACCGATCAGGAAGATAATCTTTCTTCTCTCGAAAGTAACAACATTAGTTATAATCAAGCAGGTACCGGTTATGTCACTAAAATAGAGTTTCCTACCATAAAAGATATTTATAATATTGGTAGTTCGGGAACCATTCTTGAAGCAACACTTTATATAGAACCTAATGCCGATTCGTATTCTATTTTTCTGCCATTGAGCGATCAATTATTACTGTATACCATAGATCAAAATAATGATTTAGCCGATCAAATTTCGAATAGTGTAGATGTGGTTACTGCGACGCTTAGCACAGATGGTTCGGAATTTAATAAAATTGCATATACCGTTCCTGTTACAGAATTTTTAGATAAAAAATTAAATGAAAGTCCAGAAACCGAAGATGCGCTTATTCTAATCCCTGACGATTATACTTCCACTATAAATAAAATAATATTTAACGACAGTCAGAAATCTAACTTTAATACAAAATTAATTATAACCTATGCCGTATATGAATAAATTGAAGTACATAATTATTTTTGCCATGATGCTTGGGCAATATGGATATTCACAATCTAATAACCTTACAAGTTCCCCATATTCCCTTTTTGGTTTAGGAGTAGAAAACAATGCGAACACAGGTAGAAATAGTGGTCTTGGTAAAACAGGAGTTGCCTTAGATGCCAGTTATGGCGTAAATCTTTCTAATTCGGCTTCGTTTGCATCCTTAACACCAAATGAGTTTGTATTCGATTTTGGAGGTTCTGCAGAATTAATTAATCTCTCTGCCGATGGCTCTGAAGAGCAAAATGTAACCAGTACTTTTACTAATATTTCTTTAGGATTTAATATAGATGGCAAGTATGGTATGGGATTAACGTTAAAACCAGCCACTACTGTTGGATATTCTGTAATAGGACTACAAAGTAATATTGAAGGAAGTAATGAAACATTTACAACCAATATTGAAGGATCTGGAGGACTAAATGAATTACGCCTAGATTATGCTAGAACGATAAGCAAAAACTTAGACGTTGGTGCTAAAGTTTCCTATTTATTTGGAAAAATAGAGGAAACGGAAACGACCATTACTACGGATAGTTATTTAGATATTACCGAAGAAAATTATTACAATGGTGCTCAGTTCGGACTAGGATTACAATACAAATATCTAGAGAAGCATAATTTTGGAGTGACATTAGATTTTCCAACTATTTTAAAAGGGACTAAAGATGTGAGAGTCAGTAAATATATAAACTCTGCGTACACCTTATTAGAAGATACCGAAGGAGAAAGTATAGATGATTTTTACTTGCCATTCAAACTAGGTTTTGGTTATAGCACAAGGTTTAAAAACTTTCTGATCACCGCAGATTACAGCAAAAGCTTTTGGTCCTCTACCAATCAGTCAGATGCCATTGGAGAGTACACCGATCAAAATACTTTTGGTTTTGGTGCTGGATATACTAAAAACCCAAATGGTCAAAAATACTGGGATCGTGTAGACTATAGAATGGGCTTAAATTATAATTCGGGATATCTAAAAGTCGACGATACCAAAATTGATGCCTATGCAGCTTCTATAGGAATTGGCTTACCTATTGGAAGAAGATCGCTTCTAAATATTTCCTATTCTCTGGCTAAAAAAGGAACTACACAGAGTTTACTTATACAAGAATATATTAATACGCTAAACATCAATATTTCTTTATCCGATATATGGTTTCAAAAACCAAAATATGAATAATACCTAACTAGAAACGAAGTTCCTGAATTTCTATCTAAAAATAAAACCTATCCAAATGATTGTTTTGAATAGGTTTTATTTAAGATTAGAATACCTGTAATTTGAATAGCTAAATTATCATTACAACAAAGGTTGTAGTACTTCCCAAACGGTGTCTGCAACTAATTTATGTCCAGCAATATTTGGGTGAATACCATCTCGTTGGTTTAGAGAAGCAATGCCTCCAACCGCTTTCAAAATAAAGGGAATAAAAGGAATGTTATTTTTTACTGCTAAATCGGCAAACAACTGTCTAAACTCCGTAGTATAATCCTGTCCCATATTTGGAGGTAATTCCATCCCAGCGAGAACAATAATACTTTCCGGGCTTTTCTTTTTTACCACATCAATAATAGCTTGTAAGTTTGCTTGCGTTTCTGTTAAGGGTACACCACGTAAACCATCATTGGCTCCCAATTCCAATAAAAATACGGTAGGCGCTTGTTTAATTACCCAATCAATACGGCTTTTACCACCAGCACTCGTTTCACCACTAACACCAGAGTTAATAACTGTAAAGTCTAATTGTAACGAATCTATAGTGCGCTGCAACACTGCAGGATAGGCATCATTGGTATCGTCTAGACCATACCCTGCTGTAATACTATCTCCAAAACACAAAATGGTTTTGCTTTTTACAGGAAGCGTTTCTACCGTTTCTATCGGAGTTTCCGTGGATTGCGCTTTTGTTGTTTTGTCTGTTTTAGTATCTCCACAAGAAAAGAGGGAAACCACTAAAATAAAATAACAAAATTTTAAGAGTTTATATCCGCTTAAGATTGGTAGATATGCGTGTAATTGATTAATTTGAGCCTCGGACATTCGTCTATATTTAATTTAAATTTATATGCCAAAGATATTAAAGATTACTGGGTTGGAAAAGACATATACCAGTGGTAATAAAGAATTAACGGTTTTACATGATATTTCATTTGCTGTAGAGCAAGGACAAACCTTCTCTATTGTTGGTCCGTCAGGAAGTGGAAAGACCACCTTACTAGGCCTTTGTGCTGGTCTCGACTATCCGAATGCAGGTACTGTAGAATTATGCGGACAAGATTTAAATACGTTAAATGAAGACCAACGAGCACAATTGAGAAATAAGGAAGTCGGTTTTATTTTTCAGAATTTTCAATTGCTACCTACATTAACGGCTCTTGAAAATGTTAGTGTGCCTCTAGAATTACAAGGCGCAAAAAACGCTACTTCAAAAAGCATGGCTTTATTGGAAAAAGTGGGATTAACAGATAGAGTACACCATTATCCTTCGCAACTCTCTGGAGGCGAACAACAACGCGTAGCATTAGCTAGGGCGTTTGCAAATGCACCATCCATTCTGTTTGCAGATGAACCAACTGGGAATTTAGATGATGAAACAGGGGAAAAAGTGGTGCAATTACTTTTCGAATTGAATAAAGAAAATGGAACGACCTTAGTGATTATTACACATGATTTGGAATTAGCAAACCGCACACAGCAGATATTAAAACTGAAAGGTGGAAAAATAGTCACCAACCAACCTATAACAGCACTGTAATCTATATGAACATTAAAAACGTACAAGTACGCTGGTTGTTTAAAATGGCATGGCGGGACGCTAAGGCTAGCAAAGTACGCCTCCTGTTATTTATGGCATCTATTATTTTGGGAATAGCTGCTGTGGTTTCTATACAGTTATTTAGCACCAATTTAAAGGATAATATCCAAAGGCAATCCAAAACGTTAATGGGTGCCGATTATATTATTGATGCCAGACAAATACCAACCGAAAGAGCGCAAGCCATCATTGATTCCTTACAACCGGACGCTTCAGAAGTGAACTTTGTTTCTATGGTTGCATTTCCAAAGAATGGCGGTACCAAATTAGTCAAAGTACAAGGGATGGAAGGCGATTTCCCTTTTTACGGAAATATAAATACAGAACCGGCGGATGCTGCAAGTAGTTATCAAGCTTCTGGTGGCGCATTAGTGGATGCTACGTTATTGTTGCAATACAACATAAAACCAGGAGATTCTATTAAAATAGGGCAAATTACGCTACCCATTGCAGGCGCACTAAAATCCATGCCTGGCAATTCTGCTGTTTCGAGCTCTGTAGCACCTCCAGTAGTTATTCCTTATCGTTTTATTGCAGCTACCGAATTGCTGCAGTTTGGAAGTAGAAAAGAATATCAATATTTTTATAAAGTTTCCGATACGGTTAACTTAAAACGTTTAGAAGATAAAATAGGACCAATACTCGATGTAGAAAGTGCCGATTTAGATACCCATACAAGTACCACCCGTCGTTTAGGTAAACGTTACGATAATGTGGGTAAATTCTTGAATTTAGCAGCATTTATTGCATTATTACTTGGTTGTATTGGTATTGCTAGTTCCGTACATATTTATATTAAAGAGAAATTAAAACCCATAGCCATTTTAAAATGTATGGGTGCATCGAGACTGCAAAGCTTCCTCATTTTCCTGATTCAAATTGCGGGTATCGGAATCCTTGGTGGTATTATAGGATCGTTATTAGGTATTGGATTACAAGCTGTATTTCCATATCTATTAAAAGACTTTTTACCTTTTGCATTGGAAATTAAAATCACTGCACAACCCGTTTTTATAGGTGTCCTTTTAGGATTGTTTATGTCCGCTTTATTTGCACTCTTGCCATTACTTCGTACTTGGTATGTTTCACCACTAGACGTGTTACGTGTGGATGAAAATGGATCTCAAGAACCAAAAAAGATACGATTTCTAGTATACGGAATCCTTTTAATATTTCTGTTTTTATTTTCCTTTTGGTTAATTAAAGATGCGCTGTATGCATTCGTTTTTATTATAGCTACGGTATTCACTTTTACTATGTTGGCAGCAGTGGCTTTAGGTTTTATAAAAACCATAAAACGGTTTTTTCCAAAACAGTGGAGTTTTACCATGCGTCAAAGTTTACTCAACCTTTTCCGGCCAAATAACCAAACGGTTGTTTTAGTCGTTGCTATTGGTTTGGGAACCTTTTTAATCAGTACTTTATATTTTACCAAAGACATTCTATTAGCGAAAACAGAAGTAGGGCAGACAGATCAAAATGCCAATATTATTATCTTAGACGTGCAACCTGAACAGCGCGATGCCGTTGCGGAAAGTATTACCGCTAAAAACTTAAATGTACTTAGTAACATTCCTTTGGTTACCATGCGTATGCAAAGCATTAAAGGGCAATTAGTGAATACGCTACGTCAAGATAGCACGCGACAAATAAAAGGATGGATTTTAAATCATGAGTTTAGAACTACCTATCGGGATTCGCTGATAGCATCTGAAGAATTGCTAGAAGGTGCGTGGCGTTCCAACTTGAAACCAGACGAACCGGTTGTGATTTCTATTTCCGATAATTTAGCGTTTGATGCCCATTTAGCCGTTGGTGATCCTGTGGTTTTTAACGTGCAAGGTGTTTTGATGGAAACAACGGTTGGAAGTATTCGAAAAGTAGATTGGTCGCAAATACAGCTTAATTTCTCCATTGTATTTCCCGCAGGTGTTTTAGAACAAGCGCCACAGTTTAACGTGCTTACTACTTTTGTACCAGATGATGCAAGTTCTGCCGCATTACAGCAAGATTTAGTAGCCAAGTTTCCAAATGTATCTATAATTGATTTACGACAAATATTTACTGTTGTAGATAATATATTAGATAAGGTATCCTGGGTTATTAATTTTATGGCATTTTTTAGTATTTTCACTGGTATTATTGTGTTGATTGGTTCAGTACGAACCAGTAAATACCAACGTATTAAAGAGAGTGTTTTGTTGCGAACATTAGGTGCAAAAAACAAACAAATCTTACAAATTTCAGCCTTTGAATATCTCTTTTTAGGACTACTTGGAAGTTTGGTTGGCTTACTATTAGCATTGGTTAGTAGCCTGTGTTTGGCGCTATTTGTTTTTAAAGAACCTTTTGTACCATCACCAATTCCATTCCTAATTTTCTTACCTGGTATTACACTACTGGTTTTGGGGATAGGATTAAGCAATATTCAAACGGTATTACGCAGTTCGCCTTTAGAAGTTTTACGTAGGGAGAGCTAAAATTTGGTAAGCTTTTACAATAGATTATCCCATTTCAGGTTTCTAAGTCAATTTATATCCTGTGGGATTGAGATACGGATTCCGCGGTATTGTACTGTATTGCGTTGGGAAACTTCCGTTTTGCGCCCTTCTATATTCTTGTTTTAGAGGTGTTTGCGCAACTCCTTCGGTCATTTGTTAGCCGTAGGAGATGTAAAACTTTTTATAAGAACGCAGTATCCTGTGTGTGGCATGCCTAATTATTACAAAGGTTGGTTACTATGGACTAGCATGCACTATATATGGCTTTACTATGAAGTATCTATGAAGTATCTATGAAGTATTTATGGAGTAACTATGCAGTAGCCGTTCCGTGCCAATTCTTATTTTATGAAAACTTTAACATTTGCTAGATGCTTTTTGGTATGTAGTTTGTAATCTGCTAGTTAGACACAATATATTTTCCTACAAAATTCTTTACGTTTTTCAAAAAGGCCATTTTGATTATTAGAGATTTCCTAATTAGAAATTCTCGAAACTAAGGTTCCCGGTAACTCGGGATTTAAAAATTGTTTAACTAGAACTTTATATTTTATGAAGTTCACAAAATTTAGAAATCATGGCAAAACAAAAAGGATTTATTAAGTTAAAAGGTAGCTTGGGAGGACTTACTTTTTACAAGAACAATGGAAAAGATTTAATTAGAACTACAGGTGGCATTGACAAAAGTAGGATTGAAAAAGACCCTGCATTTAAGCGTACTCGTGAAAACATGAGTGAGTTTGGAGGTGCTGCAAGTGTTGGCAAAGCACTACGACAAGGTTATGCTAGTATTATTAAAAGCATGAGTGATAGTAGTGTAACTGGACGACTTACTGGTATTATGAAACGTATAAACTCTTTAGGAGCAGGAAAACGTGGCCAGCGTATTTTTGAAATACTAACAAATAAGGCAGTATTAGAAGGTTTTGAATTTAACAAAGCTGCACCATTGGATGCTATTTTTTATGCACCAAATGTGGCACCTGCTTTAGATGCCAATAGAAGTATTGCTACTTGGGAAGTGCCTGATTTTAATACTAGTACTTATATACAGGCACCAGAAGGCGCAACGCATTTTAAATTGGTATTAGCCAGCACGGTATTAAGTGATTATACTTTTAATACTACTTCAAAAAAGTATGAAGCCACGAATAGCGATGACAATGAAACTAATGGTATTGCTTTTAGTACAGAAATACCAATAGAAGGGATGGTAGGCGCAGATACTACTTTAACTGTAGATTTAGGTTTTACTGCTGCATTACCAGCTACTGTTGCTGTTATTAATGCCATTGGTATTATTTTTTACCAAGAGATAAATACCTTGTTTTATGAATTAGCAAGTGATAATGCGATGAAAATAGCAAGTATTGGATAAAAGCTACATTTCGTTTTAAAAGCATAAGGTTTGTAGGAAGAACCTTTGTGTGAGAAAAGCAATCTTAAATATTTATTTAGGGTTGCTTTTAGCTTTATGGTGTTTTTTATGTTTATGTTTTTTTTATTATGGACTATTCTAATTTTTAGAGGATTACGGATTCCCGTAAAATGTTTTCTGTAATGTTCCTTATTTTTGAATACATTATAAATCCTTAAAATTCCATACAATATGAAAATTGAAGCAATTAAGCCTGGACCTAAGCCTAAAAAGAAAGATGGTAGCCTTGATAAAAGAAGAAGAGACAACAAGAATACACCAGGAAACAAACCTTCGTTAAAACCAAGTACATCTACTAACAAGGAATAATTGGTTTTTATTAAAAAATAAGCTAATAAATCTACAGTTTATTGTGTACAAGACTTCCTGAGATATTTTACATAATATTGAATTATAGCTTACACAGTAATAAACTTCAGGCTTAGTACTAAATGTTGTTTTAATATGGAATCATCCACAGGATGATTTTATATTAAAAGTGTACTATAATGTTCTGTGTTAGGTAACTTGAGCTTTGGTTAAAAGCGAAAGATTCTTCTTAAGGTTCTTGAAAAAAAATATTCTCAAAAGTTTGTTCTACTATGTTAATGGAGCACTTTTTATGCGACGACGTAGGAGAGAAGCATAATGTGAGTGGAATGGATTAATTATAAAATTCTAATTTAAGATTAAAAGCAGCCTAAATTATCAGTAGTTAAATTTGACTTATTTTTATAATATCTATATTGAATTAAATTAGAGTAATTCCTTTATAAAATACTTTAAATTCGTAAATTAGAATTTTAATAATCAGAAACATTTTATATATATAAATGATTTATTTTCACTTCTGTAAAGCTTTCAATAAAAAGGTTAAAGGACAATCTTTTGAAAAAAATATTAAACTAAAATTTAAGGATTTAAGTGCTAGGAATCACCTTTTACAATCTGGGAAATTATATGATTACAAAAACGGAACTTATGTTTTAGAAACAAAGAATCCGTTGGCTAAAATGATCATACATAAAGTAGATGTAAGTGGTACAAGTGTATATTTTGTAAGAGATTTTATAACTATTAAAGATGCTAATTTTATATTTGGACAACAGATACATCCACAACTAAAATCTGGAGAATGGGTTAAATCTAATCCAATCCATGTTAATGATATACAAGACTACAAAGATGACATAAAGAAAAATAAAGATTTATTAATAAAACAGAAAGCGAGTCATCCTCCAATTGAATTAACAAACTGGTTACAGGAATATCAGTTAGAGATAAATTATGGAATTTTTGAAACAAAAGATTGGGTTTCTTATGCTTTAAACAATTCAGTTGATGAAGGAATGAAAGATGAGAATGTGAAAATGTTTGGAATTCTCATTCAAAAAATTCTAAATAATTCTTCTGAATTCAATAAGGAAACCATTAATTCTAATTTATTCACAGCTATTGATGGAAATTTTGGAATAATTTACAGCAAGCATCAAATTGATTCTAAAGATAAATTAATGCTGCATAACGCAGCTCATTTAAAGACTCAATTAGGTTATTGGGAAAAATCATTAAAGAAAATAAAAGAAAATGATTTTGTCATCAACGATGATATAGATGACTTAACAAGAAATTCTTATCGAGCATATCCAGAATGGACAATTACTGATGACGAAATATGGTTTGCAATTCAAAAAAACGATGAATATAGTAACTTATCGCTCACACAAGATCAATTAATGTTTTTTAAAAAATTTAAATTTCCATACTATATAAATGGTCAAGCAGGTAGTGGGAAATCAACAATGCTATATTATTTATTTGCAAATGCATTCTTCTTTAAAAGTTTAGATCACATATCTGGCGATTTATTATTTATAACAGAAAATAAGGCGTTATTAGAACATACTCAAAAATCTGTTTTTGATTTAATTAATAACAACCCAGAATTTGATGGTATAACAACTGATAAAATGCATGAAATGGATAATCAATTTCATGCATTTAAAGAATTTCTATTGAAATTAATACCTGAAGAAGATCAGAGTCAATTTAAAAATAATCTTTATCTCAGTTATTCTCGATTTACGACGTTATATGAGAACTCTTATTTAAAAGATAGTATTAAAACAAAATATAGTGCTGAGGAATCTTGGTTTACTATAATAACATACATATACGGCTATGATTCCAACAGTAAAATTACTAGCTCAGATTACCTAACGCGAATACCAACTAAATCTAGAAAAATACCATATGAAAAATTTAAAGGTATTGAATCTGAAGTACTACCATTCTATGAGAAACTAATCAATGAAGAAGGATATTGGGATAAATTAAAAGTTATACGTCATTTGGAAATTAATAATACACCAATTCCAAAATATAGTTTAATAATATGTGATGAAGCACAAGATTTTTGTAGAGTAGAGTTAAGATTTATTTTAAAGCTTTCTGAATATTTAGACTATGATTTAAGCAGTATTGATGAAATACCCATAGTGTTTGCAGGTGACCCTAATCAAACCGTTAATCCGACTGGATTTAGGGAGAGAGAAATGACTGAAATGTTACATACTGAACTACAACAATTAGCATCTTTTGATTATAATAATGGTGACAGTGTGTATAATCCATTATATAACTATCGCTCACCTCTACAGGTTGTATCATTAGCAAACTTTGTGCAATATTATAGAAAGAAAAACTTCGATATAAGATTAACTTATCCTCAAATACCTAAAAGACCAGATTCAGGACATAGTTTAATTGCAAATACCTTTCTTGACTATGATAGTATTATAAATGATCCAGAATTAAAGAATAATTTAATAAATAAAATTAAATATAAAATCTTTGTTGTACCTATTGATTTAACTCAAAAAGAGACTTATATAAAGGGAGATCAAATATTAGAAGACGTTGAAGGAGCAGAGATTAAAACAGCAGTGGAAACTAAAGGTGCTGAATATAATCAAGTAGTTCTTTATGGGTTTGGAGATTATTATATTAAGGAATTTGGTGAGTTAGATCATAACACCAAAGTAGATGAAGATGAAATATTTCGACAAGCATATTTCTTTAATAAGTTATATGTTGGAATAACAAGAGCACAATCTGAGCTCGTAATTATTGATAGTAAAGAAAGTCAAAACAAGTTTTGGAGAAAATTAGTAAATGAAACAAAAGATATCTCTGGCAATTGGGAATCCTTAAATGGATTAAAGTCATCTACAATTGAATATAATCCAAGTACTGTAAATAACGTAATACAAAGTGATGAAGATAATGCTTTAGAGAATGCTTTTCAAGACAAAACTCAAGGAGTATATGATGATAATTCTGCAAGATTAAAAGTAGCAGCAAATCAATTTTATAAACTAGGAAATAAACATGAATACTTCTCATGTTTAGCTTTATCTGAAGAGTTAAAAGAGGATTGGGAAGAAGCAGGAAATTTATATATGAAAAAAGAACTGCTTCCTGACTCATATGAAGATGCTGCGCGGTGCTATTTTAAAGGAAAGAATTTTGATAAATTAACAAATTATATAGGTTCTAAATTAAAAAGTAATAATCAAGATGTAAGAATAATAATTTCTTCATTTATGGGTACATCTGAATTAAGAGATAAAGATATATATGCATTAAACAACAACAGACAAACCTTAAGGGATACTGTCAAATCTATTGATTGGAGGGAAGAATTTATTGAAAAATTAATTAAAAATTACTCAGTTGATCGGGAAATAGAAACTCTTAATGAGTTGGCAGAAGTTTATAAAGCAGTCATTAATGAATCAGATTTAAAGTTATGGGCAATAATTGGAGCATTGAACTATAAATTAAATAATTATAAAGAATCCATTGAAGCATGGGACAGATTAGATTTAGCAAATACTTATGAATACGTTAACTCAAAGATTAAATTATCAAGATCGAATAAAGACATACAAACTGAATTAACATGGCTCAATAACTTAAAATATTATAAAAAAACTGACGAAGAAAAGGACATTATTGATGAAGAGATCCTTAATAAATATGAACGTGCAAAAGAGCAATTATCAGATATTAGCCCTTACTTTCTATTTTCTGTTTATTCATCTGCAATATATCTGCAACCTGAAAAAAATATACATTTACTAGGAGAGCAGGTAGAGCATTTATTTTCTAATAATTTACCTGAATTAATTACATCATACGAAAAACTAATAAATGATACTAGAATTAGTCCTAAAATAAAAGATTACCTAGTAAGTAGATGGGCTAAAATAAATTATAATTACAGATATATTCCTGACACAAAAGAAGATTGGATAAGTGAAATTAATAACGATTATCAAAAGATAGCAAAAATTAATAACCTATCATCCAAACAATTTAATTTAGCTGAATTAAAAGCTATTAATAAAGTGCCAGATAAATTAACTCTTAATCCAAATAAACACCTTCAAAACATTAGTATCTCAAATTTTAAAAGATTTTCGAACCTTTCATTAGAGAATTTGGGTCTATTTAATTTGGTTGTAGGAGATAATAATGTAGGTAAAACTACTCTACTCGAAGCTTTATTATTTGATTCAAATAAAGACATTTTTTTCAACAGACTTGCTTTTGCTTATCAAGAAAGGATGAATTTAGCTAGAATTTTAGATCATAATAATAATGAGAAATATATAATTCCAATAAATTATCCTAACTCCTTTATTAGAAAAGATAATGAAGTTAAGAATATTAAATACTTAATTTCCGAAAATAGAACTGAATGGGAATATGAGATTGCGCCATTAGGTAAAAATAAACTAAAATCATTACTATCCATAAACACTGGAATTGATGAAAAGGAGTATTTCGGTTATAAATCTGGTAGTGTTCAAGATTATATTGAATTATCACTTCTTTTAAAAAATTTGGTTCCTTCTGAAAGCTTAATGCATCCATTAGTCCCTTTTGGAAAAGGATATAATAAAGACTTGGCACATGTTTATTCTAAAAATATTGATAAGGTAAAATCTATAAGAAATGAATTCACTAAAAACATGAAAGTGTTTATACCTAAAATAGAACGAATAATTGTAGATACGGAAACAGGCGGAATTAGTATTGAAGAGGAAGGAAAAGAATTGGCAGTTGAGATTCATGATTTTGGTGAAGGAGCAAATAAATTATTCAGAATATTGGTTCAACTTACTCTTCACAAAGGAGGTAGGCTAATGATTGACGAAATTGATGCAGGAATACATCATTCTAGATTTAAAGATTTTTGGAGAACTATACTTGAATTTGCAAAAGTTAATATGACTCAAATATTTGCAACTACACATAATTTGGAATGCATAAGATCTTTTGATAACCTTTTAAATGAAGAAGGTTTTGAACTCTATAAAGAAGATTCTAGGGTAATCACATTAAGAGAATTACCGAATGGAAATATAAAATCCTATACGAGAGTACATAAAGAATTTAATTATGAATTAGAAAATAATATTGAAGTTAGAGGAGGGGACCTTTATGAATAAACATCTTATCATAGTTGAAGGTCTAGCTGATGCAGTCTTTATAAATGACCTTATTCATATTATGAATTCATCTATACAGGAAAAATTTATTAAATTAAAGAATATTAAAGTCAAAGGAATTTATAAAATATCTGAAAATCCATTAATTAAAATATTGATTGCTGGCGGCTGTACCACAATAGAATTAGTTAAGACTCAAATATTAGAACATCAAGATCAAGGGTATAATATTCTAATGATTCAAGATGCTGATGATGATGTAAAAGATAAGGTTAATGGAGGCTTTAAAAAGAGAATGAGTTATCTAGACGAAATAAAAAAACAACATAATCTTAATTTTAATACATTTCTATTTCCAGATCATAATAATGATGGAGACCTAGAAACAATATTGTTGTCTATTGTTAATGAAGAAAAATTCGCTCCATTTTTGTCTAGTTATAGTTCATATACAAAAGAGATTTGTACTTTTTCTATTCAAAAGCATGCAGATGAATTATTAGAGAATAAAAATCAAGTTTATGGATATTGTCAGGTATACACAGGGATGAAACTATCCAGTGAAAAAGATAGAGATTATAAATCTATATATTGGGATTTAGCTAGTGAGAATTTGAATTCTTTAAAATCCTTTTTGAAAAAAGAATTAAAAATTTAATGTTGTTGCCAAATATTGGGTAAAATAGAATTTCGATGTTAAACTTGACCTCATAAAATTTTAGCTAAAACAATAGGCTATTTCAAGAGAATTATCCAGTAAATGACTCGAATGAAATACAATAGTCAAGTAGATGTTTGTAGTTTCCCATAAGAAAATTACGCATATTAAGTACATCCCAACGCTTATGGTTTAAAACCTAACAAAAAAAGATTTCCTATTTTTTACTGTGTTTCATACAACTACTTTGGCTTTATATAAACTTATAAAACGCTATTTCTTATGAAAAAATCAGTACTTATTTTAATGGCTCTATTCACGGTAGCAATAGGGTATTCGCAAACGTTTACAGATGCTAATTTTATAGAGTATACCGTTATTCCTGGTACAAATACTGTTGAAGTTACAGATTATGATTTCGCTAATGGCGGTTCAGATGTTGCTATTCCTGCAACAGTTGATAATGCCACAACAACTTATAGTGTTACAAGTATTAAATATCTTGCTTTTCAAAATAATGGGTTAACAAGTGTTATTATACCTAATAGTGTTATAAGTATTGGTACTGGTGCTTTTAGTGATAATGCTTTAATAACAGCTGTAATTGGTAATAGTGTTATGAGCATTGGTACTGGTGCTTTTCAAAATAATCAATTAGCAAGTGTTATTATTCCCGATAGTGTAACAAGTATTAGTGGTAATGCTTTTATTAATAATCAATTAATAAGTGTTATTCTTGGTAGTGGTGTTTTAAGTATTGGTAATTCTGCTTTTCAATCCAATCAGTTAACAAGTGTTACTATACCTAGTAATGTAACGAGTATAGGTGATTTCACTTTTATAAATAATCCACTCTTAGCCTGTGTTGTTTCCGAAGCAACAACACCACCAACAATAACTACAGGTGGTTCGGATACTTTTTTTAATCTTCGTAGCAATATCGATTTATCGATACCATCTGGCACAGCAAGTGCATACGCAACTGCACAATGGACAGGCTTCCATAGTGTTTCAGAAGGACTTGCAGGTACTTTTGTAGTAGATAATATAACCTATCAAATTAATGCTAGTCCAAATAATGAAGTAACTGTTACCGATTATAACACAGCAGGAGGAACTGTTGTTAATATACCAGCAACTGTTAGTAGTGGTTGCACGGATTTTAGTGTTACGGATATTGGTATTTCTGCTTTTGTTGCCAACCAATTAACTAGTGTTACTATACCTAGTAGCGTCATTAATATAGGCACTGCTGCTTTTGCTCAGAATCAACTAGTCAGTGTTGTTATTCCTGATAGTGTTTTGACGTTAGCCTTAATATTAATGCAACCAACAAAGGCGGTTCATGACTCTTATTTCTCAAATATAGGCGAACGCATAAACACTTTTTATGCAAGTATCTAGGAGGGAAGTATAATTTTTATTCCTATTTCTATAAAAAATTACTCTTTAATAAAACGTTTTACCTGAAGGTTGTACGCATTATAAATTTCATGAAATACATTTCTGAACGCAAAAATTCTAAATCTATTTTAGACGTCTGTAAAGCTTTTGATGGTTCTGCTACTAAGGGCTTTTTTGATGGTCATGGTTTAGAAAAAGAATCCGTTTTAGTTGCAGCATGGAGCGTCCATACTTTAGGCTATAGGAATAAAATAATCCTGTGGATGCTTGTATTTGGATACAACACTTTATACGTATATCTTCATAAAATAGGGTTAAAAGAGCATACCTTTTAAATATAAAAGCGTGATATTCACTCCTTGTTCTTTTAATATTTCAATAGCCTTTTTACTCCGTACACCAGATGCACAATACACTACTAAGTCTTTATCTAGTAAAACATCTGTTACTCTATCTCGTAATTCAGAAAGCTTAATATGTTGTCCTCCTATATGATGTGATGCTCTTTCCTGATCCTCACGGACGTCTAATAAATTGTACTTTCCGGATTGTTTTTTAATTTCACTTAATGTAATGCCAAGACTTACCTTAGGAAGGCTACAGTTTAGATTATAATCTGCAGCTAGATGCTTCATTTTTATGCTGGTATTCTTTTTAAAACGGAACACCATTTGCGTCATATTTAACAGGTTATATGTCAATAGTTTTCCCGATAAAACCTCCCCAATACCACAAACCATTTTTAACACTTCATTAGCTTGTAAAGCACCTATAACACCTGGTAATACTCCTAATACGCCAGCTTCCGAACAATTAGGTGCTTGGTTCTCTTTTGGAAAATCAGGAAACAAACATCTGTAAGTCGGTCCGTTATTATAGTTAAAAACAGAGACCTGTCCTTCAAACTTATGAATAGATCCAAAAACTACTGGTTTATTTAATAACACAGCCGCATCGTTAATTAAATATCGCGTTGCGAAGTTATCTGTTCCATCTATTAGGATATCGTATTTATCCAATAAATCTAGAGCGTTGGTTTTGGTAAGTCTTGTATTATAAGGATCCAACTTGATCAAAGGATTAAGTAACTGTAAACGCTTTGCTGCTGTTACAGCCTTACTTTTATTAATATCTTGATGCGTATATAATATTTGCCGTTGTAAATTAGATTGCTCCACAATATCATCATCCACAATACCAATGCTACCAATTCCGGCGGCAGTTAAATATTGTAAAACAGGGCATCCCAATCCTCCGGCACCAATAACTAATACTTTAGCTTGTTTTATTTTTAATTGTCCGTTTACACCAATTTCATCCAATACTAAGTGCCTGCTGTATTGTTGTTGTTCTGCTGAAGTTAAAACCATTTTAAACAAATTCTGTATAACTTTTATCCCAATCTTTCCATACTACTTGATATCCTTGTGCTTCAATCATTTGTTTTACTTCGTCGGTACTTCTTTCATCCGAAATTTCAAACTGTTCTAAAGATTGAGGGTCGACCACATAACCACCCGGATTCGTTTTAGATTGGGCACTAATAGAGGTAATTCCTAAATTAATAATGTTATTTCTGAAATGTTCACTTTCACGAGTAGACATAGATAATTCTACATCTTCATCTAACAAGCGGAAGGCGCAAATAACTTGTACCAAATCAGCATCCATCATTTCTAGTTTAGGTTGCACGTCCCCTTGATGTGGTCTAAGTCTAGGAAATGAGATGGAGTATTTTGTTTTCCAATACGTTTTTTGTAGATATTTTAAATGCAATGCGGTATAAAAACTATCCACGCGCCAATCTTCTAAGCCAAAAAGCGCACCTATTCCTATTTTATGAATTCCTGCTTTACCAAGCCGATCTGCTGTTTCTAACCGGTAATCAAAATTAGATTTTTTGCCTTTCGGATGATGTATTTTATAGGTGGCTTTATGATACGTTTCTTGGTAAACTAAAACAGCATATAAACCGGCATCTACAAGCTGTTTGTATTCTTCTTGATCCAAAGGTTGTACTTCGATAGTAATAGTGCTAAAATGGGTTCTAATTATTTCGATTGCATGTTTTATATATGACACGCCAACGGTTTTGTTAGCCTCACCTGTGACCAATAAAATATGGTCGTACCCTTTGGTTTTTAAGTAGGCAACTTCTTTTAAAATTTCATCGTCTTTTAAAGTCTTACGCGGGATTTTATTAGTCATACTAAAACCACAATAGGTACAAATATTTTGACATTCGTTAGACAAGTACATGGGCACATACATTTGTATTGTATTTCCAAACCTTTTTTTAGTTAATGCATGGCTACGTTGCGCTATTTCTTCCAGAAAAGGTTTTGCAGCTGGGGATATTAAAGCTTTAAAATCGTCTAAGCTAATTTTCTCTTTATCCAGAACCTGCCTCACGTTCAAAGCGCTATAGCCATATATTTCTTTTTCTAAAGTATCCCAATCGTAGGTTTCAAAAGTATTTTTAAAAGACATATTTTATGTTTTTTGTTCGTTTTAATTTAGAAAAGAAGTCAGCGGACTACTAGCTTCTGCATGTGTTTTTACACTTGCTAATTTTGCATTAAAAGCCATTCTACCAGCAGCCACGGCAAGCTTAAAAGCTATTGCCATTGCTGTAGGATTTTGTGATACGGCAATGGCTGTATTTACTAAAACAGCATCGGCGCCCAACTCCATTGCATATGCAGCATGCGAAGGACTACCAATACCGGCATCTACAATTACGGGGACGTTACTTTGCTCAATAATAATCTCTAAAAAATCCACGGTTTTAATTCCTTTATTAGTTCCTATAGGCGCACCTAATGGCATTACACATTGCACACCTACATCTTCAAGTCGTTTACATAAAACAGGATCTGCATGGATGTACGGCATTACAACAAAGCCTAGTTTAACTAAAGATTCGGCCGCTTTTAGTGTTTCAATGGGATCTGGTAATAAATATTTAGGATCGGGATGGATTTCTAATTTAATCCAATTTGTTTCTAAAGCTTCACGGGCTAACTGTGCTGCAAATATTGCTTCTTTAGCATTTCTTACACCAGATGTATTGGGCAATAGATTTACATTTGGACGTAAAATACTGTTTAGCATGTCATCGTTTTTATTAGCAACATTAACACGTTTTAATGCCACAGTAATTAATTCACTTGCTGAGGCAATTAAAGCTTCAGCCATTAAAGCATTAGAGCTAAATTTTCCAGTTCCAGTAAATAATCTGGATTGAAACTGTTTGTCTGCTATTTTTAAAATATCGTTCATGTTTTATTAAAATATTTTGCGTTTCTCTTGAGTTACAGAGGCTATTAATAATTGATGGAATGTGGTTATACTACTAAAATCACTTGTTATTGCACCAGATACAGCGATGCCAGAAATACCTGTACTTAATAGGTCTTTAACGTCTTTAAGTGTCACACCTCCAATACCTATAATGGGCGTTTTAGTGTGTAAGCTATCTATAATTGTGGTATAACCTTTTAATCCCAAAATAGGACTTAAATTAGCTTTTGTAGTTGTATGTCTAAACGGCCCTAAGCCTATATAATCTACGTTTTTACTAATTAAATTTTCACAATCCTGTAGCGTATTAGCCGTACCGCCTATCCTTTGCCAGCTATCCAAATATTGTCTAGCAACAGTAGGGCAGATGTCTGTTTTTCCTAAATGGACACCATCTGCTTGCATGGTTTTAGCTATTTTATAATGGTCATTAATAATTAATTTAGTTTGAAAATGAGTTGTAATTGTTCTAGCCTCTTGGGCAATTTTTAATAGTTCCGATTCCTCGCAATTTTTTAGGCGTAATTGCACCAGTTTCGCTCCAGACGAACACGCTTTATAAATATTCTCTACATGCTCTTTAGGAACGGCTCCTTGCGAGATATAATGTAACTTTGGTATCCTCATAGCTTAGTTGTTGTTATTAATTTTGTAGTGTTTACCAAGTAAACTTTTGTTTGAATTTAGAAACCTTTCGGTATAGTGTTTTGCCTTTTTAGAAGCGTTTTCTACATCTTCTTCTAATAAAATATAACTAGCCAAAGCAGCCGATAATACACAACCGCTACCGTGCTTATCTGTTGTATTAATTGTTAAAGGCGGGAGTTCTATACTTTTGTTATCATAAAATAATACATCCCATCCTTTTTTATCAAAACGATGTCCACCTTTTAAATGAATATTAGTAAAGCGACTTATTTTATATAAAGTAGCTTCAATTGTTAAATTGGGGTAAAGGGATTGTATTTCATCATAATTAGGAGTAATTATATAGCATAATGTCCAAATTTTAATCAATACGTTTTGGTTTTCGGTACTATGAAAATCAAATCCAGCGCTAGCTTTCATAATGGGATCTAAAATTATTTTAATGTTTGGGTTTAACTCGTGTAATCGCTCTAAGACCAATACTAAAGTGTCCCAAGATTTAATAATTCCTATTTTAACTACTGCAATGTCAAAGCGTTCAAAAAGGATCTCTATTTGCGAAAGGATCACTGCATCATCGATCCATTGGCAAGCCTTAAAATGGATATCATTTTGAACAGTGACAGCAGAACAAACGGATAATCCGTAAAGGTTATGGGCTTCAAAAGTTTTAATATCTGAAGTAATACCTGCTCCCGAACTAGGGTCAAATCCTGCAATGCTCAATATGTAGTTATTCTTTTTCAAAATGCTTTTTTATGGATTTAAAAACGGTAACAGGTTGGTCATTTGTCCAAATAGCTCCTAAAACACCTGCACCAGCATAGCCTAATGTGTCTAATTCCATTTCGTTAGGAACATCCTGTTCTGGTGAGATTACAATTACCATGTATTTATGTGGAGTAAATTACTTCAAAAGACTAGAGGCTTATTTACCCGCAGTATTATCTGCGGGTATTTTTAAAGTCTATAAATGTACTCGAGAACCTTTCTCTTTAAACTCTTTAGATTTTTCATCCATTCCTTTTTGAATAACTTCATTATCAACAATGACATTTTCTGCTGCAAAATCTCGAACTTCTTGAGATATTTTCATCGAACAGAATTTAGGTCCACACATTGAACAGAAATGAGCGATTTTGGCACCAGCAGCAGGTAATGTTTCATCATGATACTCGCGTGCGCGTTCTGGATCTAATCCTAAATTAAATTGATCTTCCCAGCGGAATTCAAAACGTGCCAGACTTAGGGCATTATCTCTGTGTTGAGATCCTGGATGTCCTTTGGCTAAATCGGCAGCATGCGCTGCTAATTTATACGTTACAACACCAACACGTACATCTTCTTTATTAGGTAAACCTAAATGCTCTTTTGGGGTTACATAGCATAACATAGCACAACCATACCATCCAATCATAGCCGCACCAATACCAGAAGTAATGTGGTCGTATCCAGGAGCAATATCTGTTGTTAAAGGCCCTAATGTATAAAACGGCGCTTCGTCACAAACTTCCATTTGTTTTTCCATATTTTCTTTAATCATATGCATGGGCACATGACCTGGTCCTTCAATAAAACATTGTACTTCGTGTTTACGGGCTATTTGGGTTAATTCCCCTAAAGTTTCTAATTCCGCAAATTGCGCTTCATCATTAGCATCGGCAATAGAGCCAGGACGTAAACCATCACCTAAAGAAAAAGCAACATCATAAGTCTTTAAAATTTCACAAATCTCTTCAAAATGCGTGTATAAAAAACTCTCTTTATGATGTGATAAACACCATTTAGCCATAATGGAACCACCTCTTGAGACAATACCCGTAACACGCTTCGCAGTCATTGGAACATAACGCAATAATACTCCAGCATGAATGGTAAAATAATCTACTCCTTGTTCGGCTTGCTCAATTAAGGTGTCTCTAAAAATTTCCCAAGTTAAGTCTTCTGCAACACCATTAACTTTTTCTAAGGCTTGGTAAATAGGTACTGTACCAACTGGTACTGGTGAATTACGTACAATCCATTCCCGAGTTTCATGAATATTTTCTCCTGTAGATAAATCCATGATGTTATCCGCTCCCCAACGACAAGCCCATACTGCTTTTTCTACTTCTTCTTCAATAGAAGAAGTGGTAGCAGAGTTCCCAATATTAGCATTAATTTTAACCAAAAAGTTACGCCCTAAAATCATAGGTTCAGCTTCTGGATGATTAATATTTGAGGGGATTACAGCACGGCCTCTTGCAACTTCGTCACGCACAAATTCAGGAGTGATTTTGGCAGGGATTGAGGCCCCAAAATGCTCTCCTGTATGTTGTTTTCTTATTTCGGTCATCTCGTCAATTCGTTGGTTTTCACGAATGGCGATATATTCCATCTCTGGCGTAATAATGCCTTTTTTAGCATAATGTAGTTGAGTTACATTTTTACCTTTTTTTGCACGTAATGGTTTTTTAAGAAGCGAAAAACGCATATGATCTAAACTAGAATCATGAAGGCGCTCGTTGCAGTATTTTGAAGAGAAACCCTCTAGTTGCTCCACATCATTACGATCTAAAATCCACTGTTCTCTAATGCGTTCGATTCCTTCATGGATGTTAATTGGTTTATTAGGATCTGTATAAGGCCCCGAAGTATCATATACGGTAATAGGCTCGTTAGGAGTTAATTTTCCTGTTACCGAATCTTTAGTTTCACTTAAAGTTATATTACGCATAGCCACATTAATCTGTGGGTATATTTTTCCTTGGACATAAATTTTTGTCGAGTTTGGAAAAGGGTGTCTTGTAATTTGGTCTTTTTTAGGTGCTGTGTCTTTTTTTTTCATGGTCGTATGCTTTTCTTATGGATTAAGAGATAATTTTTGTGTGTAGTCTGCAAGTGTTAACCACCTTGGGTTGCTTTAATAATTAAGATGTTATCACCATCTAGAAGTGTGGTGTTGATCCAATCTGTTTTTGAAATAATATTTTCATTTATAGCAACAGCAATTCCATCAACGGAAATTGCTAACCGTTTTAATAGAATTTCTAACGAATGATTACAAGGAATTTGGTGTGTTGTGTTATTGACTTTTACGGTTATCATTATATATAAAATTACATTTCAAATGTGTTTAAGTACACAAATGGTAATAGTATAAACAATAAAAGGATTGAGAATAGAAAAGGGACAGCCACTAAAGCTGTTAACTTTTTCCTACGTAGATATTAATCTAATCAGGTTCTAAGGATATATCTCAAACTATATATTAATATAGCTACTCCTAAAGTTTAAGCGACCAAAGTAGTCATTATTTTTAATAATACAGTCTGTATTATTTGATTTTAACTTTTTTAAATGCTCTAAATTATGACATATAATGCATTTAATTTTTTATAAAACAATCGAGCGGCATTGGTAACGGCTATTATTTGTAACGCAGATGGCGCGTTGGCAAAATTAGAATGTTTCTGAGAATTTCGTATTGGATAAATAATTAATTAAATATTGTACTCCTGGGTTATGTAACTTGAGTTTTGGTTAAAGTTGGCGCATTGGAAAGTACTACTTTTTCTTGTTTTTTTTATTCTAAATGTTTCTTTTACAATGTTAATGGCATCGCGTTTACGAGATGCATGAACTCCTCTAAAAAAAAATTAATCTTGCGAATAAATCGAGGTATGAGATACACGAGCTCTTATTTCTAAAATATAAGAGAGCGAGTAATCACTTTTTATGCGACGACGTAGGAGGGAAGTGTAATGTGTGTGGAATGGATAATTTTATTCTAGTTAAATAATCTTTTTTTTAAATCAAAGACTGTGTAGTTATTTAAACGTTCCAAATGTTTTGTAATTCCCATGTGTTTTATATGAAATGACTGAAAAAAATAAAAGATTTACATTAATTTTGTGTTTTAGATAGTTTACATAAATACTGAGATTTGTTAGAGAAAACACAGCAATTACCCCAAAAACAATTAATAGATACCGATTATTTCATTTACTGTTTAGAAGCAGTAGAAGACATAGAAATAGATGCCGTTACCGAAGCACAAAAAAAATTAGAACAATTGACCACACAATATGGGGTAGCCAGTATTTATAATACCTGCGACACCATTGAAGGGTTAGAAGCTAGCTTAGATGCCTTGGTCTTGGATGATCATCATTTTAAAGACTACGAAATAATTTACTTGGTTATAAAAGGGGAAGCAAATAATATTTGTTTAAACGACTATTGCTATAGTCTACAAGAAGTTGCTGAAATTTTTGAAGGACGATTAGAAGGAAAGATTTTACATTTTTCCAATGCAAAAGTTCTAGATTTAGACGCAGAAGAAGCGCAATATTTTTTAGATATCACTGGTGCAAAAGGTATTTCTGGGTATGGTAATGCATCTAATGAAATAACTAGTTCCATTCTGGATATCGCATTCTTTAACTTATTTAAAGAAGATGCTAATATGCTAGATGTTGTAGAAGAGTTACACCTAAGACATTATAAAATATGTACACTATTGGATTTTAGATTGTATTATTAAACGAAATAACAAGTACTTAGAATTTTATTTTTACTCCCTTATTTAATTATTTGCTGAAACTTCAAAGGTTTTCGTGAATCTCCTAAAATGTCGATTTCTTAAAATCATAGAAATTTGATTTTATTGGATTAAACAGGAATTACTTATAACTTATCGCTATTTTATATAACGTCTGATTATAATTCTTTTTCTGAATTATAATGTTCTGCGTGGCGCTTGTCCTGATAGCAGTCGAAGGGTTACCTGAGCCTTGCTCACCTATTTAATACTATTTTAAAGGTGTTCGCGAATCTCCTTTGTTGATTTGGTTAAAAGCAGGACAGAGTGTTAAGAAATAGTCCTGTGGACTATTTTAGTGAATGGGCGAGGTGGCGGATTGGCAAATAGGAGCATAGTGGAATGGTATTAAAAATCGGACATTCAAATAAAAGTACAAAAAATGTAATGTTCTCTATTTAGTACTTAATACCGTAATCGATTAAAATTAATTTTATATAGATATTCTTTTATAAAACCCACGAAAAATCACTAATTTACTGCACTTACCTTAACTTAACAAGAAAAATGAAATCAACCACAATATTCTTCGTTCTAATAACACTTATAGTATCATTAAATGTTACCGCACAAAATTCAAGTTTTGATTGTAAAACTTCAGAAGTTAATGCTATATATTTTCAACAACACCCAGAAGCTTTAAATGAATACAAACAGTTTAATGCGTACTCAAAAGATTTTGTTAATAACCTAAAACAGAATAAATCATCAAGCTCAACTTCGTATGTAATCCCTGTTGTTGTACATGTTTATGGAGAAGTACAAGGTGGGCTTGCAGTAGATTATCAAACAATAGTAAATTCTATAGCACAAGTAAATGAAGAATTTCAAGGTTTAAATGCGGATTACAATACCGTTGATTCTGAATTTATGGGAATTAGGGGTTCTTTAGATATTGAATTTAAACTAGCAAAACTTGATCCAGATGGAAATTGTACAGATGGAGTGATTTTTCATCCCGAATCGGCAGGGCAAGGAAATATTAATAGTCCTATTGTTGCAAATGATGCTTGGGACAATTATAAATATATGAATGTTTATATAACTAATGATCTTTATGGAGTAGGATTTCTCACTTACACTGGCGTAGCGTGGTATCCAAGTACAGAAATGTCAGATGAAAATTTAGCAAGAATTGTATATAACGGAATTTATTTAACAGGGAATACAGATCGTGAATCTGCTTCCACATTGACACATGAGTTTGGTCATTTTTTTAATTTAATCCATACTCATGAAGGAAACTGTAGAGATTTAGATTTAGTGATGGATACTCCTCCGGAAATATTATATTCGGATATAGAAGGTGAAAGTAATTGCTCTCAGATCGTTCAGTGCAATACTCATATTAATTATGAAAATTATATGGGCTATAAGGCTTATTATGGTGGTTGCTATAAAATGTTTACACAAGGTCAAATGAATAGAGTTATAGCGGCATTAAACCATCCTACAAGAAAACCATTATGGCAACCTTCAAATTTAATAGCAACTGGTGTAAATAGTGACTGCAATTTAAGTAGTAATGATCTTACCCTAGAAAATAAAGTTATTACTTATCCAAATCCAATAAATGACACTTTCACAATCACTAGTGATGCTTTTAATGGTGAAGATATTAGTATACATATATTTACCATATTAGGCGAAAAAGTATATCAAAAAGAATATATAAATGCAGAGAGCAGTTTAACTATTGAAAATTCAATTAAATCATCAGGATATTATATAGTAAAAGTGGTATTGAAAGATGGGAGACAACTTAATATTCCGCTTATAAAGAAATAACTTTCTAATGGATTCTTATTATATCATTGTACAGAACTTGCCGGCAGGCAAGTATTCTATTTAAACGAGAAGTAAAATACTAATGTTTAATTGGCCAAGTACAAATGTTTGTTATGAAAACGCCACATACTGGGATATTTTACACTATTCAAATGAAAGCATCCGATGGATGGTTTTATTTGGATACCATTATTATAGACTAACTAATAACTTCAATTTGTTTTAATATGGAATCATCCACAGGATTATCCAATATTAAAAGTGTACTATAATGTTCTGCGTTATGTAACTTTGCTTTGGTTAAAAGCTTTTACCAAAGACAAATCTTCATTATTTTTTTCTTTCTAAAAGTTTCTTTAAAAATGTAATGGAATACGCTTTGCCCGAAGCGACGATAGGAGCGAAGTGGGAATGTGTATGGAATGGGAATTAACTACCATATAGTTTATTAATACTGCTTTTGTATGTTTGACCAATTGGAATTTTATTGTCATTAATTAAAATACGATTACCCTCTATAAATTTTATTTTGTTAATCGCAACAATAAATGATTTATGAACTCTTAAAAAGTTAGAAGCATTTAATAAACCTTCATAGTGCGATATTTTTTCATGACTCACAATCATTTCATTCTTCAAAAACAGTTTAGTGTAGTTTCCGTACGCTTCTATATATAGCAAGTTGTTTAAATCTATTTGATGATGCTTTTTGTCACCTTTTACAAAAAAACGAGGTGCGCTATCGGTTGCATTAGAAACCTCTTTAATAATAGTTTTTGTTGGTTGACTATCAGAAACTTTATTCACCGCTTTTACTAAACGATCAAAACTAAATGGCTTTAAGATATAATCAACCACGTTTAATTCAAAACCTTCTAGTGCGTGTTCTTTATATGCGGTAGTAATAATAGTTTTAGGCGGATTTGTTAATGTTTTTAAAAAATCTAAGCCTCTTAATTTTGGCATATTGATGTCTAAAAACATAAAATCAACCGTATTCTCATTTAAATACTGCATGGCTTCCATAGCATTGTAACAATTCTTTTCTAATTGCACATGTGGTAACATACTACAAAACTCTTCTATAATTTCGTGCGCTAAAGGCTCATCGTCTATGATTATATATTTAAGCATGTTTTGCTATTTTTAAAGTTGTTTTATAGCTGTTATTTGTGATGTCAACCTTCAATTCATGATTATCTTTATACAATAAAGATAATCTTCTTTTTAGGTTTTTTAATCCAATGCCACCAGCTTCGCTTTTTTCTTTTGGATCAAAGTTGTTTTCAATTATAAAATAGATAAATTTATCTTCTTCATATAAATCTATTGTAACAAAAGCATTTTCAGAAAGTGAATCTATTCCGTGTTTAAAGGCGTTTTCTAAGAGAATAATGAATAATAAAGGCGCAATAGTTAAACTTGTATCAACATCGTGATTAAAAGTAATTTCAACCGTTTTTTTATATCGAATTTTATGTAATTCAATATAGTTTTTTAAATATTCTATTTCATCTTGTAGATTTACAGATTCTTTTTCTCCTTCATAGATGGTATAACGCATCATGTCTGATAATTTTAAAATAACTTCTGGAGCTTTTTCTGAATTTTTAATCGTTAATGCATATAAGTTATTTAAGGTATTAAAGAAAAAGTGTGGGTTTATTTGTGCTTTTAATAGTGATAATTCTGTTTTCGATTTCTCTACTTTTAAGTTTTGTAACCATTTCCATTGCTCAAAAATCCAAAGCGAAAATAAAATTGGAATGGGAATAAAGAATATAAAAACCGGAAACTCTTCTTTAATTTTTAAATAGGCTTCCAAATCTCCCGAAAATAATCTTAAATAAATAAAATATAGAAATAAGGGTGTATAAATAAACGCTATTAATTTCCAGTATTTTTTGAAAAAAGAAGGCACTAACAGGTACGCTAATCCAAGCCAAAACCCCAATAGTAAAATAAAAGTAATAGGGTTGTCTGGTAAGTTCATATAACCATCTATAGTAATGGCTACAAAAAACAAAACAAACAAGCTAACAACCTTAATTACTGCATCCTTTTTTCTTTTTAAGTAATTAAAATTATGAATAGGTAATGCAATTAGTATTCCCCAAATAAATGCGTATATATATATATCATACGTTTTTTCTTCAGGAAGAAGAATTAAACCTAAATAATCTAACAGATAGAATATTGGGACAATTATTGAAAACCCAAATATAAATGCTTTGTATTTTTTTAAAAACTTAATCATAGGTCAAAAGTAACATTGTTAAACTGCCTTCACAAGAAAGTTGATGCACACTACAATAATTAATATCAACACAACTATTTTCTGGATGAACGTGATTGAGACAGTTTTTTACTATGTATAACTTTATAAAAACAGCATATATCATATTAATTAGAAAGCGCTTTCTATTCATTTTATGTTTGTATCAAATTAATCAAAACATATAAATTATGAGAACTTTAAACAACAATCAAATCACTAGCAAATCAAGCAGAACTAATAGTTATATCTGGAACTCTAAAAGACGTTTTAGATAAAATCCCTTTTTTGAAGTACATCAATTTAAAAACAAACAGACATGAACACATTACTAATCAATAATCTAACAAAAACATATCCAAATGGTGTAAAAGCCTTAAACGGAATTAATCTCGAAATTACCAACGGCATGTTTGGATTGTTAGGAGCAAATGGCGCAGGAAAATCATCACTAATGCGAACCATTGCGTCTTTACAAGAACCAACTTCTGGAAGCATCTCTTTTAATGATACAGATATTGTAAAGCAGCCTCAAGAGATTAGAAATCAGTTAGGATATTTACCACAAGAGTTTGGCGTGTATCCCAAAATATCTGCCGAAAAACTATTGAATCATTTAGCAGTATTAAAAGGAATATTAAATAAAAAGGAACGTAAAGAACAAGTTACATCATTATTGCAACAAGTAAATTTATATCAACATCGAAAAAAATCTGTTTACACTTTTTCTGGAGGAATGCGTCAACGTTTTGGTATTGCACAAGCATTATTAGGAAATCCACAAATTATAATTGTAGATGAACCAACTGCAGGATTAGATCCAGAGGAAAGTAACCGTTTCTTAAATTTATTAAGTGAAATTGGAGAAAATGTTATTGTAATACTTTCTACTCATATTGTTGAAGATGTAAGGAATTTATGCTCTAAAATGGCAATTTTATCTAATGGAGAAATTATTTCTAAAGGAAGTCCAAAAGAGTTAGTAGCAAGTATTGAAGGGAAAATTTGGACTAAAATCATTCCTAAAAAAGACATTGCAATTTACAAAAAAGCATTCAATGTAATCTCTACAAAATTGGTTGCTGGTGAAACTCAAATTAGAGTTTTATCAGATAACAAGCCAGAAAGTGGTTTTGATATGATTATTCCAAATTTAGAAGATTTTTACTTCACAACACTATTTCAACAAGAAACAGAAACAGCATAAGTTATGTTTAAAAAATTATTAGAATTCGAAGTTTTTTATCAGTTTAAACAACGTGCATTCCCTTTATTAGCACTATTATTTTTAGCGTTGGGTGTTTTTGTTGGTAGACAAGGTTTTGCGCCACAAGGTGTAAACTTTAATGCGCCTTTTCAAGTATATTTTCATACCAGTTTATTTACTTTAGGAAGTTTATTTGTGATTATGTTTTTTGCAATAAGTGCCATGCTTAGAGATAAGCAGCACAAAATGGAAGGTTTAATTTATAGTTCATCAATTAAAAAAGGACACTATTTTTGGAGTCGTTTTTTAGGAACATTTTTATTTAGTTTATTGGCATTTTCACCCTTTTTAATTGGATATATTTTTGGTAATTATTCTACCGATTTAGATACAGAACGTGTTGCCGATTTTCAATTAATGACGTATTTACAGCCATGGTTATATATTGTAGTTCCTAATGTCTTTGTGAGTACAACTATTATATTTTCAGTAGCGACCCTTACAAAAAACAGTACAGTAACCTATGTGAGCGCTGTATTTGTGTATATGTTATATTTTATAAGTTCTATCTTTTTAAACTCACCTTTGTTAGCGCAAGCAACACCAGCTTCACCAGAAAGTATGACAATAGCTGCTCTTGCAGATCCTTTTGGTATTGCCGCATTTTTTGAGCAAACACAGTTTTGGACACCGTATCAAAAAAACACTCAACTATTATCTTTTTCAGGAATATTTTTATGGAACAGATTGATTTGGTTAGGTATTGCTTTTGGAATTTTATTAGGAACCTATAAACTGTTTACTTTTAGGGAAATAGCAAAGAAAGTTAAGAAAGCTACTGAAACAAGTTCAGCACAAGGGAAAAAAGTAGCAGCTTCTAAACTACCATTGTTAGCATATAAACCATTGAAATCAGCTTCAAATTTTAAAGCTAAAGAACTGGCATTCTTCTCATTATTAAAACTGGAATTAAAAAGTGTTTTTAAGAGTTTACCTTTTATTGCTGTGCTTTTAATGTGGGTATTCATCGTATTTTCAGAATTATATTCAACATTAGTAAGTGGTGGAGAATATGGTGTAAGCGTATATCCGTTTACAAACCAATTGATAAAACTAATTGTAAATCCGTTAACAATTTTTAGTTTAATCTTAATTGTTTTTTACAGTTCAGAAATTGTTTGGAAAGAGCGTAGTTTAAATTTTAATTTAATTATTGATGCTACTCCTGTTAAAAACAGTGTGTTCTTTTTGTCAAAATTTAGTGCATTAATTTTACTTCCTGTAATCTTAACTACAGTTGGAGTAATTATGTGTATTTCGTTTCAAATGGCCTTAGGGTATTCAAATTTTGAATTCGGTTTGTATGCATCGTTATTTTATCATTACGGAGTGCAATTAGTAGTTTTTTGTATGATTGCTTTATTTGTAAATAGTTTAGCGAAAACTAAATATATGGGAATGGGAATCTTCGGATTGATTACTCTATTAATCCTGAAGTCTGGAATGTTAGGCTTAAAACATCCTTTAACAAGTCTTGGCTTTTTACCAAGAATAACATCTAATAATATGGATGGTTTCAATGGAGTTTCAAACTTGTTTAATCATTTAGCAATCTATTGGATAGCTTTCGGGTTACTATTAACGATACTTTCATTTAAAATTTGGAATAGAGGAATTGGTGCGAGTTTTTCTGTAAAAATGAAACAACTTTTTACAAATTGGACAAAATTTCAGAAGTTGAGCATCTCATTTTTAATGATACTCTTTATTGGCTTCGGAAGTTTGATTTTTTACAATGTAAATATTGTTTCTGAGTATAAGAGTTCTAACGATCGATTAGATTTTAGTGAAAACTATGAACGAAAATTCAAGAAATATGAAGAAGTAGAACGATTATATCCAACGTCAATAAAGACAGAAGTTGCTATTTATCCAAAAGACAGAAGTTATACTGTAAGTGCTAATTATGTATTAATAAACCGAAGTGAAAAGCCAATATCACAAGTATTTATAACAGAAAGAAAAACATTAGATACAGCTTATATTGAAAATGCAGATTTAATAAAACACGATGCAGAATTTGGAATCTACCTTTTCAAATTTAAAAAAGCATTGCAACCACTAGATTCCGTTGTGTTTAAATTTCAATTAACAAATAAAGTTGCAGGTTATGAAGAAGATAAATCAATTATAAATAATGGAACTTATATAAATCGTTTTAGCAAGTTTGATCCAATTTTAGGGTATACAACTAGTTTAGAAATTTCAAATCCAAGAGAACGTAAAAAAAGAAACCTACCAGAACGAATAGAAGAAGATGAAAGTTCGGATGCACATATTGTAATGGAAGATGTTAAATATGAAAAAGTAAACTTTGAAACTATTATTTCTACATCAAGTGACCAAACAGCCATTAGTTCTGGGAAATTACTAAAAGAATGGACAAAAAATAATAGAAACTATTTTCATTATAAATCTATCAGAAAAATCACACCAGAAGTAGGTTATTTTTCAGCAAAGTATAAAACGAAGAAGATAAACTATAAAGGTGTTGCTATTGAGCAGTTTTATGATAAAAATCATGATTTTAATATTGATGATATTGAAGAAAGCATAAAACAAACACTAGATTATTGTCAAGAAAATTTTGGAGCATATCAATTTGATCACGTTAGAATGGCTGAAGTTCCTTCACATTGGCCTTTTGGAGGTTTTGCACATCCAGGCGTTATCAGTATGGTTGAAGATAGATTGTATTTGTTGGATGTAAGTGATGAAGAGACTTTTAATGTTGTTGCAAAAAGAACGATTCACGAAGTTGCCCATCAATGGTGGGGACATACATTATCGGCTAAACCAGTTGCAGGAGGTTCTTTATTAGTTGAAGGATTTGCTAAATATACAGAAGCAGTGGTAATGGAAAAAATGTATGGGAAAAGTGCTTTGTACACATTAGCGGAAGACACAAGAATCAGGTATTTTTCGGGAAGATCTTTTGCTTCTGAAATAGAGCCACCAGTTTATAAAGTGGAAGGACAAAGTTTTATCTCTTACGGAAAAGCATTAAACGTACTATTGGCTTTAAGAGATTTAGTAGGAGAGGAGCAAGTGAATAAAGTATTGAAAACGTTAACAGATAACCATAGAAATAGCACCAAATTAGAAGCAACTACGTTAGATTTTTTAAATGAAGTTTATAACGTTACACCAACACATCAACACCATTTAATAGACGATTGGTTTAAAAAAGTAATTACATATGATTTAGCAATAGAAAACGCTACAACTAAAGAATTACCAAACGGAACTTTTGAAGTTACTGTAAGCGTAAAATCGAAACGCCTTGAAACTTTAGATTCTGGAGAACTAAAACAAATTTCTATTAATGAACCTATTAAAATTGGCGTTTTTACAGCACATCCATCTAATGTGAAGGATGATAGTTCGGTTTTGTATTATGAATCTAGTCAAATCAATAAAGAAATGACTGAAATAAAAATAATCGTAAAAGAAAAGCCAAGCTACATTGCTATAGATCCATACGGAACACGATCTGATGAGAATTTAGTGGATAATTTAATTACATTGTAAAATATTTTTATCAAAAGACAAATTAGATCTACAAATATTATCTAAAATAGAATCTCGATTTTAACTTGGCCTCATAAAATTTTGGGAAAACAATAGGTAAGTGGAACATAATATTTTAGGGGGTTAGCAATACATATTGTTAGTTTATCTAATTTTTTTTATCAAGGAAAAAAGAAAATAATAAAAGATTTAAAAGTTCTAATCTAGAATTTCTATTTTACATAATATTAAAAGTACTAAACAAAAGAGGTTTAATAATAGTTCTAATAGAACAAGTGTATAGAAATTTATTTTTCTTAAATTTTATACTCTTGTAGCAAATTGACGAGAATGTCATAGAAAAAAATATTGCAAGATTATTGTTGAATAAACGAATTTCGAAGATTTCTAAATGTTAGCTTTTGTGCGGCTGCAAGCATTGGAAAATTGTGTTTAAAAAAATTACTGCGTAGCATAATTATTTTTAAAAAGCAATCGAGCGTTTTTGGCAAGAGGCAATTTAACATAATGTCGAATTATAGCTACAAATTATTATAGTTCGAATGTTTGTTAGAATAACGTATTTAGAAAATGTTATTGAATATTGCCAAATACGAGATTCTACGGAATTATAATTGAGGCTTGTTGACGGATTTTAAAACACCCCAATAACAATGTTTATTGTATGTTCAAGACTTTCTGGGATATTTTACATAATATAGAATTATAGCTATCAAATAAATCTACAAGTTAATGAGCCGTAATTTCTTTTAACATAATTGTTGACGATATGATTCTAAAGAAGTCATATCTACAATTATGTATAAATAGCCTGAAATACGGCTATACAGAAATTACTGTATATTTGTACTATAATGTTCTGCGTTATGTAACTTTGCTTTGGTAAAAGCGAAGTTGAACTACTATTTTTTCTTATTTTTTTCTTCTAAAAAGTTTCTTTAAAATTTAATGGAATACGCTTTGCCCGAAGCGACGATAGGAGCGAAGTGGGAATGTGTATGGAATGAGTTTAAACTAAAAATTTAATAAATAGATTAATCATATAATTTCAATGCGTTTTCAAGCTCTAATTTAAAATCATCTTTTATCCATTGAGGGCTTATCACTTTTACAAAATGACCATATTTTAATAATTCTTGTTTAAGCTCAAAATTATAACTTAAAAAAAGAGTTAATTCAAAGCGATCTCCAACAACAGGAAATATTTTTTGTGAATAATGAATAGGTAAAGATTTTAAGTATGGTTCCTGGCTTTTACAAAATGAAAGTTTAATAATAATTGGTTCGTAATCACTAAAATTTAAACCAACAGTGTGGTCAAACATTGTAATAACTTTTTCAAATTTAGAAGAAATAGTTTCATCAAGAACCGTTAAATTATTAATCCTATCCAATCCAAATGTTCTAAAACCTTTACTTGTTTCTCCAACAACATACCACCTGTTTTTATATTCTTTAAGTAAAAATGGACTTAGTTTATAGGTTTCTATTTTATCAGGAAAATAATAGCTTGTATGCTTAAACTCAATACTGTTTTTATTACAAATAGCTTTAAACACTGTATTGAAAAGCGTAAAATTATGAAATGTTGAGTTTTTTTCAAATACAATAAGCTTCAAAAAATCTTTATTAAGCTTTGTTGCAGATTCACATAAATTAGACATCGCTAAATGCTTATAATAGTGAGATAAGAAGTCGTAATTATCAGATAGAAGAATATTTAAGTTAAAATTACCGCTATTATCGTTTTCAATACAATATCCTATTGTTTTTAAAAAATCAATATCTCTATAAAACTGACTTTTAGAATACTTTAAACCTTCTATTTTATAAGACATTTCAATAGCCTTAACTGATATGTATTCTTCGTTTTCTAATAATTCTAATAATAGAAGTTGTCGTTTTGTTGCGCTCATAATACAAACATAAAAATTTATTTTCCCAAAATATGGGAATATCATAAAATATCTTTGTGTTAAACAAAAACAAATAACATATGAAACTAAAAACAAGAAGTACAGAATTAAACGAGCAACAAATCTTTGAAGCTATCAATCAAATTTCTACAGCAAGTGCTGTGGCATCTTTAACCATTGCAAAACATACTAATATGAACAAAGCTAATGCAATGCTTATTGGTGTTGGAGCGTCTTTATTGGTTGCTGGATTAGTGAACTATTTAGAAGAGTAATTAACTCAAAACAACCTCAAACAAATAAAACAATATTAAAAACAATTTAATAAAAAAATATGAATGATTTTGCTTTACTATTACTTGTCGGACTACCAATACTATCAATAATTTTTGGCTATTTTTTATGGAACAATGCAATGGACAAATATGGATATAACATTTATGGAATAGGTGTGATAATTAGGTTAGTCATTGCTGCTTTAGTTTGCATATATGACCCAACGATTGGTTTAAGTATTCTTGGGTTTGTTTCTATATGGAATTTTATAATTACTTATAAAAACACCTCTTTATTAATTGCTGTTTTTGCTGTTTTATTTCAGCCAATAGCCGTTTGGTTTGCTTTTGTAGCACTTAACAAACTTATTAAAGCTATTAATGACTAATATATTAACTAAGAACAACAAAATGGAAAACGAAGAAAAAAATGAATTAAGTAAAATTACAGGAATAGTTTCTGCTGGAGGAGCAGTTGGACTAACAATTGCAACAGCTGCTGGAATTGGTTTAGCAATACCTATAGCTATAGGAAGTGGTTTAGCTTGTCTTGGTTATGCGATTGCTTTAGCGTCTAAACAGGATTAAAATAATAAACCGTTTATAAATTAACTTATAAACGGTTTATATTAAATTTACTTCTTCAAAATTTACTATATTTCAAATCTGCTTTGTTCCATCTGTTAAAATTAAAATAACTACCACCCAATTAATGAATAAATTTAAAGATACTATAACCCTAATTGCTGTATATATAGCGGTGATGGATGAAATTGTAGATGATAGAGAATTACAAATTATTTATAACTACAACGACAAATGGGAAGAATTAAAAAAAGATATTTCTGATATATTTTCAGACCAACCAGATAAAATTCAACTAGATAGTTTACTGGTTCAATTAAACAATTCTTCTGATGAAGTTAAATTTGAAGCTTTCCAGTTGTTTTTTGAGGTAATTTATTCAGATGGTTTTTACGATTCAAAAGAGAAAGATATTATTACTTCTATATGCGAAAAAGTACATATAGATAAATCAGATTTGATAAGTATTGAAAGCCGAGTTAGTACTGATATTAAATTATACAGTGAAAAAAAGGAGAATTGGGAAGAAAAAGTATCATTAGGCTTCTATAACCTAATTGATAATTTAACTTTTAATCAGTTAGAATCGATTAAGAAAAAAAAGAATGAAATATTATTGAATGGACCTGAATTTGTAAAGCGTATTAAAGAAATAGCTGATTATTCAGTATCAGATTTAAAACTCGCTGAAAAGCATATAAATGATTCATCTAACAGAGTAAACGAATTTATAGACAACCTTTCTAAATTTTCAAAAAATCTAAGACAAGCAAAGAGAAAGGATGAGGACTTAGACACTTTTACAAAGGATTTATTTGAATTGGTAAATGGTACTCTTGTAAAGGAACTTTCAGAAAACTTAGAGGTACTAAATAAGAAACGTAAGTCAGTTAATTATTTTACTATTTCATTTTTAGGACGTACAAAAGCAGGTAAAAGCACACTACATTCAATAATAACGAAAGAAGGTGATGAAGCAATTGGTGTAGGTAAAGTTCGAACTACGCGTTATAATCGAGTTTACAATTGGGAAAACCTTAGAATTATTGATACACCAGGAATTGGAGCACCGAATGGACAATCTGATGTGCAAATAGCAGAAAGTATTGTGGACGAATCAGATTTAATTTGTTACTTAGTAACAAATGATGCTATACAAGAAACGGAATTTAAATTTCTTTCAGAAATTAAGAAAAAAAACAAACCCGTAATTATACTGCTTAATGTCAAAGAAAATATAAATAATAAAAGTCGGAGAAAAATATTTTTAAAAGATCCTTTAAAATGGAGAAATAGGAAGGATAATAAATCCATACAAGGTCATGTGGAAAGAATTAATGAATACGTAAAGAAATATTATCATAACAATTTCTACAAAGTAATACCAGTTATGATGTTAGCTGCAAAGTTATCGGAAACAGAAACTGACGAGGCAGTTAAAAAACAATTGTACAAAGCTTCGAATATAGATGAGTTTTTACAAAGTATTAAAGAATCTGTTTTTGAAAATGGTTTTTTACGTAAATCACAAAATATCATTGACGGAAGTAATGTAAGGTTGAGTTCCATCTATAAAATGCTTTCAGAGCAGAAAAACACGTTAGATGGAATTATTAATAAACTTAAAAAAGAGCAAACGATTTTTTCAGGTTTTATAGATAAAAATAAAAGTAAATATCATCAATATTGTGAATCAATAATTTCAAAAAATATTGGTTTAATGAGAAAATTATCAAAAGAATTTGCCATAAATCATTATGATCTGAGTGAAAAGAAAGCTTCCGTTGAATGGGAAAAGCAACTTAAAAATAGAGGTTATTCAAAAATACTGAATAAAGATCTAGAGTATCAATTTAATAGTATACAAGAAGAATTGAAAACTCAACTACAGGAACGGTTGGATAGTATTCAGTTATTTTTCAATAACATATCGTTTGAAATTAAATCCGTTTCAACATTTAATACAAAAAGTTTAATTACAATTTCAGGTTCTGTTATTGGTATAGTTGGTTCCATAATGATTCTAGCTAGTAACCCTATTGGCTGGATAGTTGCTGGTGCGGGAATAGTTGTAGGTCTCCTTTCCTACTTTGCAGATTCTAAAGAAACAAAACGACAAAAGGCTCAAGCTAAGATAGAAGAAAGTCTATTAAAGTCTATTAATGAAATAGAAAAACAATACAAACAACAAGCTAAGAAAGAACTTGACAAATTGCTATTAACTTACAAAACAACTGTTAATAAAAACATGAATGAAATTATAAGTAATGCTAATGAGATTTCAACGATGCTATCAAATGAATTAAAAATTGGTAAAAAACAAATTGATTTTTTAAACAAAGCTATGGTTATAAGAATGTTTCAACAAAATGGCAATATTAAATTTCAACAAAACATTGATGCTTGTCTTGAAACAGATATGACTATAAAAGATATAAAACGAAATTTCGACACCAATCAAATTGAGATTTTTTCAACCCATAATCTTAAAAATAAAGAACAATTACTTTTGTCTCAACTTTTACAATCAGAGATAACTTTCAATAAAAATATATAATTATGAATAATAATAATAATACAAAATATAACAACCTTTACGATCAATTAGAAAACATAAAAAATAATACAATTGAATCATTAAAAAAGTATGGAAAAACAGATAGTATACAATCTATACTTAGTCGTTTAGAAGAAGATAAAAAACGTAATAGTATAAAGGTTGCGTTTGTTGGACAATACAATGCTGGTAAATCCACAATTATTTCTGCTTTAACAGGTAATAAAGATATTTTGATAGACTCTAATGTTGCAACGAATGTTAGTCAAGAATATAATTGGAAAAATATAAAAATTATAGATACACCAGGAATTCTTGCCGGTAAAGTGGAAAGCCATGATGAAGTAACTAAAGCTGCATTGTCTGAAGCCGATTTAATTGTTTATACCTTGACAAGTCAGCTCTTTGATGACGTTATTTTTGATAATTTTATCGATTTGGCTTATAAACAGAATTTCAAAAACAAGATGTTGATTGCAATTAACAAAATGTCAATGGAAAGCGGCGATTTTAATACTTTAAAGAAAAACTACATAGATTCTCTTAAAACAGTTTTTAGAGAAAAACAATTCGATTTCAATTTCGATATTGTTTTCATAGATGCTTTTGATTACTTAGAAGGAGTAGATGAGGATGAACCTGAATTAATAGAATTAAGTCATTTTGAAAAATTTACAGAAAAGTTAGATGTTTTTATTAAAGAAAAAGGACTTATTCAGAAATCATTTGACACACCAATTCGTATAATTCAAGAGGAAATTAGTATGGCTGCTTTAGATGAAAGCGACCCTAGTTTTGCACTTGTTCTGAGAAAGTATGAAAATCGATTAACAAAACATAAAAAAGAATTGGTTCAAGAAGTAAAAACTATTAATAATGAGCTAAAGGATAAAATAATTAGTAAAGGATATGCCATTACTTCTATGAATGAATTCACCCAAGAGGAATTTGATCAGCTACAAAAGGAATATCAAGAATATATAGAGGCAGAGTCTACTACTGCCATGAGTGTTATTGAATCACTTATAGCAGAGAAACAAATAGAATTAAATAGGGAATTGACTGAAGTTTTTAATGATGACGATGTAGTTGTTTATACCGAAAATTTAGATGTTACTATTGATAAAATCAAACATACTGCTGATTTTAATGATTCATCTATTAATTCGAAAAAAGTTTTAATAGATAAATTAAAAGCACAAGCAGGATCACTATCTAATTATGCAGGAACAAGTGGTTCTGCAAGTTTTATTGCAAAAGCTGGTGAAGTTGCTGGTTCGAAAGGACATAAATTGGTTTATGAAACAGGTAAGTTTTTTGGTAAAAAATTTAAACCTTGGGAAGCAGTTAAGTTATCTGGAAAAATTGGTAATGCAGCAAAATTTGCTGGTCCTGCCCTTGCTGTTTTTTCATTAGGAATTGATATTTATGGTGCATATAAAGATGAAAAAAAGGCTAAAGAAATTTCAGTAGCAAAAACTAAAATGAACAGTCAATATAGCGATATAGCAAATGATGTTGCTAAAGAAGTTGAGTTAAAATTCAAAGAGTTCGTTAAAGAAAATATAGACAATAAATTAAATGATTTTCAAAAGCAACAAATGGACATAGTTAATAAAGAAAAGAAGAACTCAGAATTTCTAAATAAAATAAGTGAATTGAATAGTGAGTACATAGATTTTATAGAATTGATAAATGAGTAATCGATTATCAAACAATATTTTAAAATATTTATTAAATAATGACCATCCTATTAAAAACGATTAACTCTAGCTATGAAAATAGTTTTTTCCCTAAAACAAAAGTAAAGTTCCTTAGGAAACAAGTAACAAATCCAGCAGGTGAAAACATAGAAGGAGTTTTTGCTGATTTCAGTCCATATTCTTTGTTTAAAGTGATTATACCAAAAACATATTGGGACAAGTCTGATAAGGATCAATTCGTTTTTTGTCTGAAAGAATTAGCTAAATATTTCCTATCTAATCGAATTGCTTTTGAAAAGAAGCTTATAAGCGAACATTATTTACTAATCGATAATGATTTAAATGTTTTTAAAGGAGTTGTGATGGATTCTAAAGCTATGTTAAACAAGCAAGTAAATGATATTTTAAATACTACATCAGGACAGCAAGGTCGTTTTTTTGGATACACATGGCACCATACCGAAAATCCTGGAGAGATGCAGTTAATTTCTGACTTTATTCATGGAAAAGTTAGACATACAGGTGGCAAACATATTTGGGGAGCAGATAGGTAAATTAAATATTTAGCTCTATCGTACAGCGAGTTTTTACCCAGACGAAGCGTTGGCAATTCGACCTCATAAAATTTTGGTAAAACAATAGGTGAGTGGAGCGTTCATATTTTAGGGGTTTAGTAATAAAGCATCTTAACAGTTATAAATATACAATAACTTCGAAGCAATTTTAATAAGTTACAATGTTTCCTAAAATATAGCGTAACGAGCCGTAATTGTTTCCAAAAGTTTATGCAGTCTTGATTTTTTTGTTTCTTTTTTTATTAAGAAGAAAAGAAAGTATAAAAAAGCACCTTGTAATCTATGAATATTGTCAGTGAAAATGCATTAAAATTTATGAAATCAGAGCTTTTAAAAGCTCAAATTAAAGTTTTAGAAAAGGAAAGTGGGAGAGAAGTAGTAGACTTTGTTATTAAGTCCAAAAGTGGTAAACAGTATCAATTAGTCTTCAAATCTATTGACTATGGAACAGAAAGAAGCATTAAAATTCTAAAACAAGATTTAGGCGAACTAAAAGAAAATCTTTTAATTGGCTTAATTCTTTTAATTGAGAGTGAAGCGAAAGTTTTATATCTAATTCCATCTACAGTGTTTTTAAATCCAAACTCAATATTTATTAGTAATGACGTGATGTTAGCACATTTATCGAATTGGGAAATAAGTGTATTTACAAATGCAATTTCAGAATTAAGTAAATATGCTTTAGAGAATATGGTTGATAAACTTTAAATCATATCTATAAACATTATGTAAAATAGAAATTCAGAAAAGTTAAATTGAAATTTTAAATAGAACAAGTGTATAGAAATTTATTTTTCTTAAATTTTATACTCTTGTGGTAATCTAGGAGAATCACATAGAAAAAAATATTACCAATAAACATGATTCTACGAAAATTATGATAACATCAAAAATCTAGCTTTTTTTTGGCGTTGGCTTTGCGGTTGGAAATTGTGTTTTAAAAAATTTAATGCTATAGCATAAATTATTTAAAAAAAGCAATCGAGCGCAAAGGCAGCGGCAATTTTACATAACGACTAATTATAGTATCAAATTTCTAGTTCTGAAGTTTCTTGATAAATCGCGTATTTAAAAAAACTTGAACCGTTGTACAGAATATTTAATTTAAACGAGAAGTAAAACACTAATGTTTAATTACCCAAGTACAAACGTTTGTTATGAAAACAACACATACTGGGATATTTTACATAATATTGAATTATAGCTATCTAATTGTATTACATATAATTTGTACTATAATTAATATTATGTAAAATAGAATCTATTAATCCATACTCTAGTTCCAAATTGTATTAAAAACATAGATCCACAATCTATATTTTTAATAGTATGTAAAATAGACTTTTTAATACTGTACTCTAATTCCAAATGGTATTTAAAAATAATCCATGTTATATTTTCAATAGCATTACAAATATCCACTTCTAATATTAGTTCTAATTCCCTTCCAAATAAATCAGTAAACAGAATCCAAAAGTATTTCAAACATCAATCTGATTTAACCCATAATAAAATCCATCTACCAAATAACGAATAAACCGTAAGAAATTCCGCTAAAACAACAATGCATACGTTAAAAAAGTATGTTTTTAATCGTTTTATTTTGCTTTTAATCCGATTTATATAATTTATTTGTATCTTGCAATCCCCAATAGTACCTAAACCTTAACCTAATGAAACCTACAAGAAACCCTTCTGAAGTAGACAAAACACGTCTACAAACATTACATGAATACTACATATATTCCGGCTTGTATAGTTTTATATTAAAAACACTAAAAAAAGCACTACCAATCTTACTCCTGCTAATTGGTTTAATTATAATCCTGAATCATTTTATAGATATCAATGCTTCCTTAGTACATCTTACGCAAGTATTACCTGTTTATGGCGTACTAGGTTTCTTTTTTATGTCGGAAACGATACTTGGTATTCTACCTCCAGAAATGTTTATTGCTTGGGCAGGAAAAATGGGAACGCCTTGGCTATTCCTTTTTATCTTATCCATTCTATCGTATTTAGGCGGATTATTATCCTATTGGTTGGGACAATTATGTACTAAAAACAAAGCTTTTCATAAGTATTTAGAAATCAAAATGGAAAAACAGCTTGCCAACTCTAAAAAATGGGGCGGATTTCTAATTATTATAGGTGCATTATTACCAGTACCTTTTGCTGTATCTTGTATGACTGCCGGAATTATAAATTTCCCTTTCAAAAAAGTAATCCTTTATGGTTCGCTAAGAATCGTACGTATTTTTGCCTATGGAATCGTTGTTTTTAATTTACTGTAAATAGCTACTCCTCGCCTTTTATAACCTATAATTCTTTCCTTCCATAGATTTTTAAAGTCAGTACTTTATCTACTATAATTTTAAACGTTAATAAAAAATTAATCTATCGTATAGTCGTTAAACATAAAGTATTTTTGCAGTCTAATTTCAGGTTATGAATTCTTATAAAAATCTTTTATCATTCAAACATATATTATACGATTACCTCATTAATTTAGGTTTATCGGAAAGCACTGCCAAATACCTTAATATGATGGGATTATTAATCGCATTAATCTTAATCGTTTTTGTGGTAGATTTCCTTATTAGAAAAATACTAATTAATGCCTTTAATGTTTTCGCTATAAAGTCTAGATCCAAGTTTGATAACATCCTAGTTAACAACAAAGTACCTCGTAATATTGCACATATTATCCCACTTATTATTGCTTTGGAATTTATTCCGGTGGTATTTGACGATTTCCCATACTTAGAGAATATTATTGAAAAAGGACTACAAATTTTCGGTATTATTCTAACGCTTTGGATTGTCCGAAGTCTTTTAAATTCAATTAAAGATTATCTTAAAACACTTCCACGATTTAAAGACAAACCTATTGATAGTTATATTCAAGTAATTATGATTTTTGCCTGGATGGTTGGTCTTTTCTCCATTTTTGCCATTATTTCTGGTATTTCTTTTTGGAAATTTGTAACCACTATTGGTGCTGCTTCTGCTATTATTATTTTAGTTTTTAAAGATACTATCCTTGGTTTTGTAGCAAGTATTCAAGTGACTGTGAACGATATGGTTCGCATTGGAGATTGGATTACCTTTGAAAAATATGGCGCCGATGGTGATGTCACCGAAATAAATCTCTCTACAGTAAAGGTGCAAAATTTTGATATGACCATTACTACCATTCCTACCTATGCGCTTATTTCCGATTCTTTTAAAAACTGGAGAGGAATGAGTGATTCTGGAGGTAGACGAATTAAAAGATCTATTCTATTGAAAGCAACTAGTGTGCACTATTTAACGGACGATGATGTTGAAAAATTGAAAAAAATAAATCTTATTTCAGATTACCTGAAGGATAGAAAAACGGATATTGATACCTATAATACAAATCATAATATCGATAAATCGGTATTAATTAATGGTCGTAACCTCACCAACTTAGGAGTTTTTAGAAAGTATATTCAATCGTATATTGAAAATCATTCTGCTATTAACAAAGACATGACCATTATGACGCGTCAATTAGCACCAACAGCACAGGGTTTACCTCTAGAAATATATGCTTTTAGTAGTGACAAACGCTGGTCTAATTATGAATATATTATTTCCGATATCTTTGACCATAGCTTAGCGGCTGTTCCGTATTTTGACTTAGAAGTGTTTGAGTTAACCAACGGATTTGTAGCGGATTAGAAATATATCCATATTCAACTACTTAATAATAAGGAGTATTTTTTAGTAACCACACTCCTATTTATTTTTTATTTAAACCTATACCCTATTTAAAAAAACAGAATATTTCTTCTTGAAACTTTATAATTAATTTACATTGCACTAACGTTTAGTGTTCTAACTAATTTTTTATAAAATGAAAAAAAGCATACTTTTATTAGCCTTTATAGGTATTTCTTTTTCAACTACGTATGCCCAGCATTCTGTAGCTAGAGATTGGAATGAAGAATTGTTAAACGCTATTCGCATCGATTTTGCCCGTCCAACAGTACATGCTAGAAATTTGTTTCATACTTCCATGGCGATGTATGATGCTTGGGCTGTATTTGATACGCAAGCAGAAACTGTTTTCTTAGGAAAAAATTTTCAAGGCTATACTTCTGTATTTAACGGCATTGCAAATCCTACAAATGTAGATGCCGCCAGACATGAAATGATAAGTTATGCAATGTTTACCTTATTAAATCATCGTTTTGCTAATTCTCCTGGTGCTACAAACTCTATCCCTGCTTTTCAAGCTTTATTAACTTCTTATGGCTATGATTATACCTTCACTTCTACCGATTATAGTAATGGCTCGTATGCTGCTTTAGGAAATTATTTGGCAAGCGAGATTATTGCTTTTGGTAATCAAGATGGTTCCAATGAGCAAAATGGGTATAGTAGTCAGTATTATTCCCCAGTTAATGACCCTATTATTTTAGATTTATATGAAGACAATGGTGCTATTAATCCAAATCGTTGGCAACCATTAGCTTTCGATTTTTATATAGACCAATCTGGAAATACATTTCCGCAAGCAACACCAGAGTTTTTAGGTCCGGAATGGGGAGCTGTAAAGCCATTTTGTTTAGTACCAGAAGATTTACAGATCGTAAATAACGGTTTCGATGCGTATGTGTATAATGATCCAAGGGAACCTGCTTATATTCAAAATTCAAATAATGAAGATGGCATTAATGACGCATACAAATGGAATTTTAGTCTAGTCGCATCTTGGTCCGCCCAATTAGATCCTAATGACAATACCATGGTAGATATCTCTCCTGGTGCTCTAGGAAATGTAGATATGTCTAGTTACCCGGAAACTTTAGAGGAATATAAAGCCTTTTATGATTTTACTAATGGTGGCGATATTGGTACTGGTCGTTCCTTGAACCCGAGTACAAATGCTCCCTATGCACCACAAATGGTAAAACGCTCCGATTACGCACGTGTACTTGCCGAATTTTGGGCAGATGGTCCAGATTCTGAAACACCTCCAGGACATTGGTTTTCCTTGTTGAATTACGTGAGTGACCATCCAAGTATAGTGAAGCAGATTGGCGGACAAGGAGCGGTGCTTTCCGATTTAGAATGGGACGTTAAATGCTACCTAACGCTAGGTGGTGCTATGCATGATACTGCAGTAAATATTTGGGGTATAAAAGGGTATTATGATTATATCAGACCTATTTCTGCCATACGATATATGGTAAGTAAAGGACAAAGTACAGACAACACAACACCGCAAGGTATTGCTAGCTACGATCCGCATGGTATTCCATTAATTCCCAATTTTATAGAAATCATTACAGATGTGAATGATCCTTTAGCTATAGAAAATGTTAATAATATAGGAGAAATAAAGATTAAAGCGTGGAAAGGCCCTGATTTTATTGCAGACCAAGATACAGATGTAGCTGGTGTGGATTGGATTTTAGGCACACATTGGTGGCCATATCAAAGAGGTACCTTTGTAACGCCTCCATTTGCTGGGTATTTATCTGGGCATTCTGCTTTTTCAAGAGCCGCTGCCGAAGTATTAACATTACTTACCGATGATGCTTTTTTCCCTGGAGGTATGGGAACTTTTGATGTAGTGCAAAATGATTTTCTGGTATTTGAAGAAGGTCCTACACAAAGTTTCACCTTACAATGGGCTACCTATCGAGATGCATCTGACCAAACAAGTTTATCTAGAATTTGGGGAGGAATCCATCCGCCAATAGATGATATACGAGGAAGACAAATTGGTGCTAAAATTGGTATTGAATCGTATAACTTGGCTTCACTCTATTTTAGTGGAACACTTTCTAATAATGAATTCGCTTCATTAAAGAACCAACCGCTTATCTATCCTATTCCTTTTAATACGGAGTTTACTGTGGAAACAAAAAGTGATGAAGAATGTAATCTACAGCTTTTTACCTTGAAAGGTGAGCTGGTTTTAGAAAGCGTATTACATACTAATAATACAACTATTGAAACCTCTACTTTAGCATCCGGATTATATTTTGCTAAAATTTTGAATAAAAATAATGCTACGGTTCTAACAAAAAAAATAATTAAAAACTAAAGTCAAGTATTGCAACGTTTCATTATCCATAAAAACAAACGGCTGCTCTATTTACAAAGTATACCAGCTAAAAAAGCCTCTTATTATAAGAGGCTTTTTAAATATTGTCGCAATATGATTATTTAAGTATTTTAACTTTTACTGCATTCATACCACGTTGTCCTTTTTCAAGTTCAAAAGAAACTCTATTACCTTCTGTAATTTGGTCTATTAAACCACTAACATGGCAAAAGTATTTTTCGTTGTTTTCCGAATCAATAATAAATCCGAAACCTTTCGAGGTATCAAAAAAGGAAACGTTACCAGATCTAACTGGATCAAATGCTTCTTTATCTCCTTCTAAAGTTTTAGGAATACTTACTTCAATATTGGCAGCTTTTACTTTAACTTTTAAAGCAGGATCTGGAGGTGTATCTGTTAAATTTCCGTTATGATCTACGTACGCAAACTGAATTCCATCAGTTCCATTTTCTTCTCTTTCCGCCTTACGAGCTTCCATCTTCTTACGCTTATCTTCACGTTTCTTTAAACGCTTCTTTTCCTTCTCGCTTTTGTTAAATGTTTGTTGTGATTTTGCCATTAATTTACCTAAAATATTTTTTTTACTAGTTAATAAGTCCCAAAGATATTGATTTCCTTACTCCTAAGCAAAAAATCCTGCTTACTTTTGCGTATATCCCTGCAAATATTTTTAAAAAGGTAGTTTTTGCAAATCTACATTTCCTCCAGAAAGCACTATTCCTATGGATTTATTTCTAAAGGTATTCTTATTCTGCAAAACTACTGCTAAGGCCACAGCACTAGATGGTTCTACTACTATTTTAAGTCGCTGATAAATGAGCTGCATAGCTTCCAAAATAGCTTGTTCTTCTACACAAATAATTTTATGTACATGTTTTTGTAAAATCGGAAAATTTATACTTCCCAAATGGGTCCTTAAACCATCTGCAATCGTATTCGTAGTTTCATTTACTTCTATTTTTCCGCTTTCAAGCGATCTAAAAGCATCATTCACTTCTGTTGGTTCTCCTCCAATAGCCAAACAATTTTCACCAAAATAATGCGTTGCCAAAGCGGTTCCTGCAAGTAGACCGCCACCACCAACTGGAGCAATAACGATTTCTAAATGCGGTTGTGCTTTTAATAATTCTAAACATGCCGTTGCATTACCATGAATTACATCCATATCATTAGAAGGATGTATAAAAGTAGCTCCTGTTTCTTTCGCTATTTTATCAGAAGTACTTTCTCTTGCCGCTATAGTAGATTCACAAATTGTAATTTGCCCTTTATAGCTTAAAACGGCATCTTTCTTTACTTGTGGTGCATTTTCGGGCATCACAATATATGCAAGAACATTTAAGCTTTTTGCAGCTAAAGACAATGCTTGTGCAAAGTTCCCGGAAGAATGGGTTACTACTCCTCTACTTCTTTGTGCTTCGGTTAACTGCAAAATAGCATTGGTTGCACCACGCATTTTAAAAGCGCCCATTTTTTGAAAGTTTTCACATTTAAAAAATAAATCGGCACCAGAAATAGCATTAATTCCTTGTGATGTTAACACAGGTGTTTCATGTATATAAGGTGAAATACGTTGGTGACTCGCTAAAATAGATTCTTTGTGTTTCATAAAAAGGATATTAATACTACATAATTCAATAGCTACGAAATATAACTACAAATACGTATTCCATGAAATTATTATTGCGCTAATATGCCATGTATTTTATTTTATCCGTTGTAATATTTTGTTTATAACTCCATAAAACTGATACGTACTTTCTTTTTAAATACTATTTTAATTTATGTATTTTGCACCCTCTAAAATCTTTTTAAGAAAACCATTCATACCAGATTATTATAGTTTAACAAACTGTTAGGTATATAACTTGTGTCCATCTAAAAGCTGTAAATAACACCACATGAACCATTCATACTTTATATGAATGCAACATGTGTCATTAAAAAAATAATAATAAAACCAAATGAAAGTCTGTATTGCCGAAAAACCTAGTGTTGCTAGAGAAATTGCTTCTGTTTTAGGAGCCAACACAAAACGTGATGGTTACTATGAAGGTAATGGCTATGCGGTAACTTATACATTTGGACACCTTTGTACCTTAAAAGAGCCAAAGGATTACAAACCCTATTGGAAAAGTTGGGATTTAAACAATCTACCAATGCTTCCAGAGCGTTTTGAAACGAAGGTTTCTAAAGATGCTGGTATAAAAAAGCAGTTTAAAATTGTAAAGAGCTTATTTGATAAAGCAGATGTTGTTATAAACTGTGGGGATGCTGGGCAAGAAGGAGAACTCATACAACGTTGGGTTTTAAACCAAGCGGGTTATAAAGGTAAAGTAGAGAGACTATGGATTTCGTCTTTAACCACCGAGGCTATAAAAGAAGGTTTTAACAACCTGAAACCAGCAGAGAATTACGATAATTTATACTACGCCGGATTTTCACGTGCTATTGGGGATTGGCTTTTAGGAATGAATGCAACCCGTTTGTACACCGTAAAACATGGTGGTTACAAACAAGTATTATCGGTTGGAAGAGTACAAACGCCTACACTTGCGATGTTAGTGAATCGTTTTAAAGAAATTGAGAACTTTAAACCACAACCATACTGGGAATTGCAAACCATGTATCGCGATACTTTATTTAGCTATGAAGAAGGACGTTTCCTAAAAATGGAAGATGGAGAAAAATTAGCGTCGATTGTTAAGGAACACGATTTTGAAATTGTTTCCACTACGAAAAAAGCAGGGAATGAATATGCGCCAAAACTATTCGATCTAACGGGATTACAAGTATATTGTAATACGAAATTCGGATTTTCTGCAGACGAAACCTTAAAGATTGTTCAGAAACTATACGAGCAAAAAGTAGTGACTTACCCAAGAGTAGATACTACCTTTTTACCAAATGATGTATATCCCAAAGTACCAGGAATATTAAAGCATCTAACAAAATATGCAGCGTTAACGGAGCCACTTCATGGCAAGAAGCTAAAGAAAACGAAAAAGGTTTTTGACGATAGTAAAGTTACCGATCACCATGCTATTATTCCTACCGGACAACAAATGAACTTGCAATACAATCAGCAACAGGTGTATGATATTATTGTCCGTCGTTTTATCGCCGTGTTCTATCCAGATTGTAAAGTATCTAATACCATTGTTGTTGGTAAAGCTGAAAAAGTAAAATTTAAAACCACAGGAAAAGAAATTCTAGAAAAAGGATGGCGAATTGTTTTTGAAACACCAAATGCTTCTTCTAAAGAATCGGGAATGCTACCTACTTTTGTAAAAGGTGAAAAAGGGCCGCATGAACCTTCTTTTTTAGAAAAACAAACCAAACCACCAAACCAATATACAGAAGCTTCGCTCCTACGTGCTATGGAAACTGCAGGAAAACAAGTGGATGACGATGAGTTACGTGAGATTATGAAAGAGAACGGTATTGGTCGTCCTTCTACACGTGCAAATATTATTGAAACGCTATTTAGAAGAAAATATATAAAGCGAAATAAAAAACAAGTGATTCCTACAATAACAGGAATTCAGCTGATTGATACCATTCAAAATGAAATGCTAAAATCTGCCGAACTTACTGGGAAATGGGAGAAGCAGTTAAAAGATATTGAAAAAGGAACGTTTAGTGCTGGAAGTTTTATCAAACAGATGAAACAAATGGTAGATCGTTTGGTGTACGAAGTTCGAAGTGAAACGAAGAAAGCCAATATATCTTCCGTGAATAATAAACCTGCAGGCGCTGTAGCGAAGAAAAAAACGGCAAAAAAGGCAGCTGGATTAACTTCTGAAAAATGCCCAAAATGCAAAAACGGGAGCATTATTAAAGGGAAATCGGCCTATGGCTGTTCGGAATTTAAAAAGACTTGTGACTTTGTAATTCCGTTTAAATTTGAAGGTAAAACCATTTCCGAAAAACAATATGTTCGCTTATTTCAAAAAGGATCGACAGTAAACTTAAAAGGTTTTAAAACGGCAAACGGAACTGCAGAAGGTTTAGTCCGTTTTAATGAAAGTTTCCAATTGGTTTTAGAACCAAAAAAAGCTGCTAAAGCTGTAATTCCGGACACACTTACTTGTCCGAAATGTAAACAAGGAACCGTAATAAAAGGAAAATCTGCCTATGGCTGCTCTGCATACAAAACCGGTTGTGATTTTGTTTTTACTTTTGATGACTTGCGAAAAAAAGCAGGCGATGAAACACTCACCAAAGAACTAGTTTTTAAAATACTAAGCAGTAACTAGAGATTATTTATTATGCAACCCCTTTCGACTGCGCTCCAAACAGGCTTCGTTGAAGCATCTTACATCCTACATAATCAAGCTTCCTGTCATGCTGAGCGCAGTCGAAGCATCTTTTATCCTTCAAAATAAACAATCTAATTATAGTATAAGATTCGAAATTAGGAAATGAAAAGCTAACTAAGGAGTTCTACCTGTCATGCTGAGCGCAGTCGAAGCATCTTATATTCTTCAAAAGAAACAATCTTCTTTATATTGAAATTTAAACAAAAAAAAAGTCAACCATACAGCTGACTTTTAATGTCTTACAATATTGAATTTAAACAATTAAATGAAACATTGTATTTTATATTTATTCTGGTTTTCTACCGTGAATTTCTTCAAATACAGTATCAAAATTATCACGTAAATACGCACGAAGCTTTAATCTGTAATCGTTCTTTAACCAATCTACAAAGTTGTAGGTACTCTTACTAATACACTTGGTATATCTACCAATTCGGTAATCGATATCATCACCTAGCATTTTTGCAAGACCTAATGCATCATATACATCTTCGGAGTTTTCAATACAAATTTTTGCATGATGAATAATAGATCTTTCTAGTACTACTTTAGAAGATTCTCCATTGGTTACCGAAGCAATATATGTTTTCTTGATGTCAAAATACACATCTTTAGAATTAGAAAATTCTGCACGAAGTTCTTCTGGCATTTCATATCTAAAAGCCTCTTCTAGTTCTTCATCATTTACAAGACCATCTAAATAGAAATTAGGCGTTCTAAATATGCGTTGCCAATCTAAATCTGCTCCCCAAGGTCCGAAACGGTGTAAATTATTCCCTAAATCAATGACTTGAAAAGTAGATTTATTCTTTAAAATACGAGATCCCCTACCAATCATTTGGTAGTATAGTGTTAAAGATTTTGTTGCTCTGTTTAAGATAATAGCTTCTACCGTTGGTTCATCAAAACCAGTAGTTAAGATACTTACAGACGTTAATACTGCATCTGGCGTTTCATGAAACCATTTTAAAATGGCTTTACGCTCTTTTTTAGTATTGGTATTATCTAAGTGCGCAACTGGGTAACCTGCTCTTTTAAAGGTGTCATACACGTGTAACGATGTATTAATACCATTATTAAAGATTAGTGTTTTCTTTCCTTTACATCTTTCTTCATAAGCTTGAATAAGCTTAGAAAGCATATCTGTATTGGTATATAAATCTTCGGAAGACTTTACGGTATAATCTCCATTTGCTCCAACAATTAAAGATGTTAGTCCTACATTATATGAATATACTTCCGCTTGTGCTAAAAATTCATTTTGAATAAGGTGTTCAATAGTTTCTCCAACGATAAGCTCATTATAGTTATCGTTCATTGGAAGCTTAATGTTCGAACTTAAAGGCGTTGCAGTAACTCCTAGGATAAAGGACTTTTCAAAAAACTTAAAAAGTTTCGTAAAAGAGTTGTAATGCGCTTCATCAATAATTACCAATCCGATATCTGAAATATCCAGTTTCCCTTCTTGTAATCTATTATTTAACGTTTCTACCATTGCAACAAAGCAACCGTATTGTTCTTGATCGTCAAGATTCGCTTTACTACTTACAATTTTATTTTCCACACCAAAACCAGTAAGCATGCTTGAAGTTTGCTTACATAACTCGATTCTGTGTGTCATCACTAACACTTTCTTCTTGTGATGTTTTAAATATTGTCTAACAATTTCTGAAAATATAACGGTCTTTCCTCCACCAGTAGGCAATTGGTATAACAAATGATAATCTTCTGGAGCATCCTCGAATGCTTTAAAAATTTTGTTAATTGCACCTCTTTGGTAGCTGTAAAGATCTTTTCCAGCTTTATTTTCTTCTTGTTCTGTTGTAGTAATAACGTTCCCCATAATTTTTTAAGATGTGCAAAAATAACATCTTTTTGCTGCTTTTAAAGGGTATTTGGAAAGAAAATTAAAAAATAAATGTTAATTATTCCTTTATAATGATGATAGTGGCTTTTACGCCTTTGGCTAAATTCCATTGATTTCCAGAAATAACATCGCCAAAATCATCTAATATTTGAAACTCTGCAGTGTTTGGAGAAACCTGACCTGTGTCTAAAGCAAAAAAGTCTATTTTATTAATTCCGTCTACTAACTTAAATTTAAAACCGCTGTAGTCGGGAGTTAACAATACAGATGTTTTAACCACATCTCCATTTATAAATACACGAATATGATCGCCATCAAAAGCACCATAATCTCTATACACTATATTTATGTTTTTGGACTTTGTTCTGTGGTCTCCAAAAAACTGTGTTGTTGTATTCCCTCTGTATTGCTGTTCTTTTCTTAATTCGGTGTAACTGGCATGTTTCTTAATGCGATCTTCATACAATTCACCAGGATTACCAAATTCTTCTTTGTTAAACATAGAGAACTCTTCTTTTGGTAAATCTGTAGGTTGCTTTTGTTTCGGAACGGTTAAACCATTTACATTATCTTCTTTAGGAATAATAAATCCTTGGTTCTTTATAGGTTTTCCTTCTTCTTTAACTTCTTCCTGAATATCTCCTTCTTCGCTTTCAATAACAGGAATAGTGAGAGATTTTTGCTCACTATCTATTTGCGCTTGAAGCGTAAAGCTGAATAAACATAAAATAAATAAAAAGAGTAATCGCATAATATATTGGAATAATTCTATTCTCTGTTTTCAAAAATCGTTCCTAAGTTTCAAATTTCCTATTTAAATATACTCTTTTTGATTTATTTAACTACTTCCTGTAGTTTTTCCCTATGCTTCTGCTCTCTTTTAAAGCCTTAAATGACTTCTTTTATGTTAAAAAGTGTTAAATTACTATTATGTATTACATAGTACTGTAACAATTTAATTTATGTGTCGTCTATTAAGTATAACCATCAAAAAAAACATATATCATGAGAACTTTAAACAACAATCAATTATCAGGAACATTAAATAACACAAAAAGTCACGCTTGGAATAGTAAAAGACGTTTTAGATAAATATTCCTTAAAACCATCAATCAATCAATCAATCAATCAATCAATCAATCAATCAAAAAAACTACTATTATGAGAACTTTAAACAACAATCAATTATCAGGAACATTAAATAGCACAAAAAGTCACGCTTGGAATAGTAAAAGACGTTTTAGATAACCGCAACCAAAACCATCATCCATCAAAAAAATCATCAATCATCAATCATTAATAAAAAACCAGAGTTATGAGAACATTAGCAAAATTATCTAAAAGAGTAAGTGGTATTGTAGAAGAGCAAAACCTTGTAAATAGACATGTTATTCGTTTTTGTAACTCGAACACAACACTTTGGAAAGGAACCAACAGGTTCGCACATTAAAAGAATTAGTCACTCTTTAAAAAGCCAGTTAGCAAATGATGTTAACTGGCTTTTTTTGTTTGCATATCATTTTACTAAATAAGTAGCTCCTCCTCTTTATTATAAAGAGGAGAATGAATTTTAATTTCCCAAAAGGAAATTGGTAGAAAGAGAAGTTAACAATAACGGTATTGTTTTTGAGAATAGTACATTCTATTCATCTTAAATATTTACTAGCATGAGATACTCAAAATCTTCACCAACAGTAAATGCAGGTTCTATGGCAGACATTGCATTTTTATTATTAATCTTCTTTTTAGTTACGACTACTATTGCTTCCGACGAAGGCATAAACAGGAAATTACCCAGGGAATGTCCGCCAAATATAGATTGCTCCACAGATTTAAATGAACGCAATGTATTGCGAATTGTATTAAATGGAAAAGATGAAATACTAATCCATAATGCATTGGTTACCCTTCCGGAAATAAAAAATATCACTAAAGATTTTATTGATAATAATGGCGAAACTACTTGCTTGTATTGTAACGGAAAGCAATTAATACATTCTTCAGATACACCTACAGAAGCCGTTATTTCCCTTCAAAACGATAGAACCACTAGTTATGCGCTTTTTGTAAAAGTACAAGATGAAATTACGAAAGCATATTATGAATTACGAAGCACATACAGTAAAAATAAGTTTCATAAAACGGAAAACGAATTAACACCAAGAGAAATCAAAGAGATTCGGGAGGCCTATCCTTTTATAATTAGTGAAGCAGAAACAAAATAGTTGATAAAAAGAAACCTATCCAAATAATTTTCTGGATAGGTTTCCTTTTAAATATTAAATTAGATGCTGAAACAAGTTCAGCATGACACTATCTATGATTTATTTTTAAATTATATTATTCCGTGATTCCTTCTAAATCAAAGAAAAAACTATACATCAAAGCAGTACGTTTATAACGCTCAAACCTGCCAGAAGCACCTCCATGACCATTCTCCATGTTACAATCCATAAGCAATAGATTATCATCTGTTTTTAATGCTCGTAATTTGGCAATCCATTTTGCAGGTTCCCAATATTGTACTTGACTATCCCAATACCCTGTTGTTATTAAGATATTTGGATATGCTTTTGCTTCTACATTATCATATGGTGAATAGGATTTCATATAATCGTAGTATTCTTTTATTTTCGGATTTCCCCATTCGTCAAATTCAAAAGTCGTTAACGGAATAGATTCATCTAACATCGTAGAAACAATATCTACAAAAGGAACTGCAGCTACTACGCCATTCCATAATTCTGGTTTCATATTCAAAATTGCTCCCATTAATAATCCTCCAGCACTTCCACCCATAGCATATAGATGATCGCTATTGGTATATCCTTCGGCTATTAAAAACGCTCCACAATCTATAAAATCGGTAAACGTATTTTTCTTTTTTAATAGTTTCCCGTTTTCATACCAATCCCTTCCCATTTCTTGTCCACCACGAATATGCGCAATCGCGTACACAAATCCACGATCTAACAAGCTTAAACGCGAAGAATTAAAATTAGCATCCATACTAGCGCCGTAAGAACCATATGCATAAAGCAATAACGGACTCTTTCCGTTTTTATCTAAGCCTTTTTTATAGACTATAGAAATTGGAATTTGCGTACCATCTTTAGCGGTAGCAAATTTACGCTCAGAAACATAATTATCGCTTGAAAAATTAGGATCTAGAACTTCTTGTTGTTTTAAAACTACCGAAGTTTTGGTATCCATATCATATTCAAAATCGGTATCTGGAGTGGTTAACGAAGAATAATTATATCGTAATATATTGGTGTCAAAATCTAAATTAGAAGTTGTATACGCTAAATAAGCAGGGTCGTTAAAAGGAATGTAATGCTCCTCTCCTTTCCATTTTTTAACGCGAATATTAATTAATCCAGCTTTACGCTCTTCTACAACTAAGTAATTTTTAAAAAGTTCATAACCCTGAAGATAAACATCACTTCTATGCGGAATAACATCTACCCAATTTTCTTTTGTAGTCTTTTTTAATGGCGTTTTTACCAATCTGAAATTTTTAGCATCTAAATTGGTTCGAATATAAAAATGGTCATCAAAATGATCTACTTGATATTCTAAATCTTTTTCACGAGGCTGAATTATTTTCCAATCTCCATTTGGTGTATTTGCATCTAGGTATTGTATTTCAGTTGAAAGCGTTTGCATACTCCCAATAAATAAAAAAGCTTTAGATTTTGATTTCCATACAAAACATCTGTAGGTGTCATCTTTTTCTTCAAAAACCAATTCATCTTGCGCTTGGTCTGTACCTAAAACATGCTTATAAATTTTATTCGAGCGTAATGTTTCTGGGTCTTTTGTGGAATAAAATATGGTTTTATTATCATTAGCCCAAGTTGCGCCACCACTAGTATTACTTAGTTTATCTGCTAAGAGTTTTCCTGTTTTTAAATCTTTAAAATAGATGGTGTATTGACGTCTTGAAATAGTATCAATAGCAAAAGCTATTCGTTCATTATTTGGACTCACAGCTTGCGGGCCAATACCATAATAAGCGAAACCTTTTGCCATTTCTGGTCCGTGAAGCATAATTTCTTCTTTCGCATTTTCTTCATTTCTCTTCCTGCAATACAATGCATAATCTCCACCTTCTTCATATCGTGAATAATAGGAATACCCATTATCTGTTACTGGAACAGAAGCATCATCTTTCTTAATTCTGCTCACCATTTCATCATACAGTTTTTCTTGAAACGCTTCTGTATGCTCCATTTTTTCAACTGTATATTCGTTTTCTTGATGCAAATAATCTAAAACATCTTGCGTTTGTGCATCTGGTGTTTCTGCATTTTTTTGTGCATCACTTAAGCGCATCCAAAAATAGTTATCTGTTCTAGAGTCACCGTGCGTGATTATTTCTTTCGGAATTATTTTAGCTACAGGAGCATCTGTAGTTTTCTGCCCCATAAGTTCCTCCTTGTTTTTGCAGCCAACAAAAAAGAACAAAAAAGAAAATAGATAATAGATAGATGTTTTCATATTATGTAAGATTGATTAATATTTCAAATAAATTTAGTGAATTAATTGTATAAAAATGTATTTCGCTAAAATTCAGGGGTTAATACGTGTCTCTAGCAGCTTTCATTACATAACTTCTTTAATTTTATTAATAAAACCATGTTCTTTAAATCTTTCTAGTTCAGATGGACATAAAAACGTTTCTCTAAATTTAGGAATAAAAAAAAGGCATCTACTACTCATCACAAGTAAAGGATACCTTTTTTATTTTTGTTTCGCTTTCTTTTTTTTAATCGATATTACATTGGTAATATTTAATACGCCAATAATTGCAATAATTCCCCTTCAAATTTATCTCTAGATAAATACTGATCTTCTAGTTGACTAATAAACGGAATTGGTGTTTCCATACTAGCAACTCGTTTTACAGGAGCATCTAACTGTTCGAAACAGTTTTCCATGATTAATGCCGAAATATCACTTGCGATTCCTCCAAAAAGAGAATCTTCTTGTAAGATAATTGCTTTACCTGTTTTCTTTACGGAAGCATAAATAGCTTCGGTATCTAAAGGTTGTAGCGAACGTAAATCGATAACATCTGCTTGTATCTTACTATGTTTATCTAAAGTGTTTAAAACCCAATGTACAGCTGCTCCGTAGGCGATTATAGTTACCTCATTTCCTTCTCTTAAAACGGAAGCTTTACCAAGTGGTAATGTGAAATAATCTGTTGGTACTTCTTGACGAATACTTCTATATAAAGCCTTGTGTTCAAAGAACAACACCGGATTTGGATCATTAATAGCAGCTGCTAAAAGTCCTTTTGCATCATAAGGAAACGCTGGATAAATTACTTTTAAACCTGGTGTTTTAGTAAACCAAGCTTCATTTGTTTGGCTATGAAAAGGTCCTGCAGCAACTCCTGCTCCGCAAGGCATTCGTACCACAACATCTGCATTTTGATTCCATCTATAATGTGATTTTGCTAAATAATTTACCACAGGATTAAATCCCGAAGTAACAAAATCTGCAAACTGCATTTCTACAACACTTTTAATTCCTGCGATAGAAAGTCCCATTGCAGCTTCTACAATTGCCGATTCACAAATTGGCGTGTTACGAACTCTATCTTTACCAAAAGCTTCTACAAAACCATCTGTAATTTTAAAAGCACCACCATATTCTGCTATGTCTTGTCCCATGATTACTAAATCCTCATGACGTTCCATGCTTTGTTTTAAACCTTCGGAAATAGCATCAATTAAACGCAATTCTTCTGTTTTATCATTCGGACTAAAATTCTGATATACATCCTTTTGATACACATCATTTAACTCTTCACTTTCAGAAGGAATAATAGCTTCTTCAGCTCCTGCTCGATCTAAAGCTTCATCTATTTCTTGTTTGATTTCCGCTTTGAATGCTTCATCTATTGCTTCCGAAAGGATATCCTGCTCTATTAAAAAACTTCTATAATTTTCTAGAGGATCTTTCTTTGCCCAAGTATCTAATAAATCTTGAGGTACGTATTTTGTTCCGCTAGCTTCCTCATGACCGCGCATTCTAAACGTCTTAAATTCTAGTAAAACAGGACGAGGATTTTTACGCATGTCTTCCGCTAAAGCGCTCACTTTAGTATATACTTCTAAAATATTGTTTCCATCCATGATATGGCTTTCCATACCATAACCTAAAGCGCGATCTGCTAAATCTTTACAATTATATTGCTCGCTAGTTGGTGTGGATAATCCGTAACCGTTATTCTCTATGCAAAATAAAACAGGTAATTGCCAAACCGAAGCTACATTTAAAGCCTCATGAAAATCACCTTCACTAGTTCCTCCTTCTCCAGTAAAAACAGCGGTAACTTGATTTTTGTTTTGCAATTTACTTGCTAAAGCAATACCATCTGCAACCCCTAATTGCGGACCAAGATGTGAGATCATACCCACAATATTATATTCTTGTGTCCCAAAGTGAAAACTTCGGTCTCTACCTTTTGTAAATCCGCTAGCCTTACCTTGCCATTGTGCAAAAAGTCTGTATAACGGGATTTCTCGAGAGGTAAAAACAGCAAGATTTCTATGCATTGGCAAAATATACTCTTCTGCTAACATGGCTTTTGTAACCCCTACAGAAATAGCTTCTTGACCAATACCAGAAAACCATTTAGAGATTTTTCCTTGTCTTAGTAGAATGAGCATTTTTTCTTCTATAAGCCTAGGCTTAAGCATGCTCTTATATAAATCGATTAAGGTTTCCTTTTTTAAACCTTCTTTATTGTAGCTAATCATAGCTTTAGAAAACGTTTCCAATACCTTTATTTTTATATATCAAATGTAAGTAATTTTTAATGTTATGCCACTTTTTAGTTTAATTTTACTCAAGATTTTCGTTACATTTGTAATTCGACTTATAAAAAAACGATTATGGATAGAATACCTAGTGTGAACCTGAAGGACTTTGTTTCTGGTGATGCAGCAAAAAAGCAAAAATTCGTAGAAGAAATTGGTAAGGCTTATGAAGATATAGGTTTTGTTGCGCTTAAAGGGCATTTTTTAGACGATACTTTAGTAGATAATTTATACGGAGAAGTAAAAAACTTCTTTGATCTTCCTGTAGAAACCAAACGCGGTTATGAAGTACCAGGAATTGGTGGACAACGTGGCTATATTTCTTTTGGAAAAGAAAGTGCTAAAGGTAAAAAAGAAGGCGATTTAAAGGAGTTTTGGCATTTTGGTCAGTTTGTAGAAAATGATCCAAAATTAGAAGCAGAATATCCAGCAAACGTTTCCGTAAAAGAATTACCAGGATTTAATGAAACGGGTAAAGAAACCTATAGAATGCTAGAAAAAACGGCAAAGTATGTATTACGTGCTTTAGCTTTATATTTAAATTTAGAAGAAACCTATTTTGACCAATACATACATAATGGTAATTCTATTTTAAGACCTATACACTATCCTCCTATTATTAATGAACCTAAAAATGCAGTTCGTGCTGCAGCGCATGGTGATATTAATTTGATTACCCTTTTAATGGGCGCACAAGGAAGAGGTTTACAAGTACAAAAGCATGATGGAGAATGGATTGATGCTATTGCAGAACCAGATGAATTAATGATCAATGTTGGAGACATGCTTTCTCGTCACACCAACAATAAACTAAAATCTACAATACACAGAGTAATAAATCCGCCAAGAGAACTTTGGGGAACTTCTCGTTATTCGATGCCTTTTTTCATGCACCCAATAAGTGATATGAAATTAGATGTATTAGAAAGCTGTATTGATGAAAATAACCCAAAGCAATATGAAGATATTACTGCAGGTGAATTTTTACATGAACGTCTTGTAGATTTAGGATTAATCAAAAAATAAATAAGTAGTCGCAGTTTTTTAGTTTACAGTTGAAGGACTGGACACTAAATACGGAATACGGAACACTCAAAAAATGGATTTACAAGACCAACTTAAAAACCTGTTTCCTGATCATGTAGATGAAACTCCTAAAGAAGGCGATTCTAATACAAATGATATCTGGCTTCAAGACGACCCGATTCTTTGTAAATACGAAAAGCGTAAAGGAAAACCCATTACTATTTTAGAGGGATATACTGGAGCTACCGAAGATTTTAAAGCCTTAGCAAAAGAGCTTAAAACCAAACTTAGTGTTGGTGGAAGCTTTAAAGATGACAAAATTATCATTCAAGGAGATTATAGAGATAAAATCATGGCAATGCTTAAAGACAAAGGTTTTAATGTAAAACGAGTTGGTGGATAAATGATAGAAAATATCTTACATATTACAAATGGTGGTAATCTAACTAGCTATTTAAAAGACTTAAGTTACCCAGGAGATTTTTTAACTTGGCATGAAATGTTATGTGAAGGTCCTGCAAATCGCCTTATTAATTCGGATGCATTTATAAAAGTTAGAAAAGATTTTTTAAAAGAATCTTACGCTATTGAAGTAGATGAATATCAATATAAAAAGGAACTACACAAGTTAGACGATACCAATAAATATACCGAAATTGTATTGTGGTTTGAATACGATTTATTTTGTCACATCAATATGTTGGCTGTGCTTAGTCTTTTAAACGAAAGGAAAATAAAAACACCAATAACTTTAGTTTGCAGTGGTAGAATTGCAAATGAAGATACCCTAAAAGGGCTAGGTGAACTTACACCAGAACAATTAGACGAGCATTACAAAAACAGAATTAAGTTAAAGGAATCGGATAAAGATATTGCAGTTAGTATTTGGCAAATCTATTGCGGTACCGACCATAACTTATTAAAAAAATACATCACTAAAAAGTCCTCTTTTGAATATTTAGGGATTTGCTTAAAAGCGCATTTAGAGCGTTTTCCAGATTCTAAAAACGGATTGAGTACTTTAGAACAAAATATTTTAAGCCTTATAGATAAGTACGATATTAAATCGAAGCATCATTTATTAGGTTACGCTTTAAATTACCAAGGCTATTATGGTTTTGGCGATATCCAATTAATGCGAATCATAGAAAACCTTGCGCTTTTTTATATAGAAGAAAAGGATACTATAAAGTTAAATAGAAAAGGACACGAAGTACTGCTTAATCATCATAATTTTGCTTCCGAAGTAAATGACAATATGATTTATGGTAATGTCAACCGTTTAGATTTTCAGTTTAACAAAAAAGAAAACAAACTTATAAAAACAATACTGCATGGCGATTAAAGAATCTGAACTAATTTTAAATCCCGATGGAAGCGTTTATCATTTAAACCTGAAACCAGAACATGTTGCAAACGATATCATTTTTGTTGGTGATCAGGATCGTGTGGAAAAAATAACAAAGCATTTTGATAGTGTAGAATTTACCATTCAAAAAAGAGAGTTTAAAACACAAACAGGAATATATAAAGGAAAAAGGCTAACGGTAATCTCTACAGGAATTGGTCCAGATAACATAGATATTGTACTTAATGAATTAGATGCATTAGTAAATATCGACTTGCAAACAAGAAAACCAAAAGAAAATCTTACGAGTTTAAATATCGTTCGTATTGGGACTTCTGGTTCGCTACAAAAAGATATCCCAGTAGATTCCTTTGTGATGAGTACACATGGTTTGGACTTAAATGGTATGTTGCATTTCTATCAAATACATGCGATTTCTAATCCGGAAATTGAAGATGCATTTATAGCCTTTACTAATTGGAGTAAAAACAAAGCAAGACCAATAGTAATTAATAATAGTAAAAAGTTAGAAGCTTTATTAGATAGCGATAAAATACATAAAGGGATGACTGCTACAGCGGGAGGATTTTATGGACCACAAGGTCGCGTTTTACGCTTGCCACTAGAAGATACTACCCTGAACTCTAAAATGGATAGTTTTAACTTTAAAGACTTTAGAGTTACCAATCTAGAAATGGAAACCTCTGTTATATATGGCTTGTCTAAACTTTTAGGACATCACGCAGTATCCATGAATGCCATTATTGCTAATCGTGCAACTGGCGAATTTAGTGCCGATCCAAAAGCTGTTGTTAACCAGCTAATACAATATACTTTAGATAAAATAGTAGAATAAAAATTAATGCATTATCGGTTGCGTGTATAGACAACCAAATCGAACTGCGGAAGAAATATGAAGACAGTAAACATTGGTGGCGTACCTGAACATTTTAATTTAGCTTGGTATCTTACACTTAAAAATGGCGAATATAAAGACGAAGGGATTAATCTTCGTTGGAAAGATTATTTTGGTGGTACCGGACAAATGTGTAAAGCCCTTCGAGATGGCGAAATCGATTTGGCAGTAATACTTACCGAAGGAATTATAAAAGATATCATTGACGGCAACCCTAGTACTATTGTACAAACCTTTGTAGAAACCCCATTAATATGGGGAATTCACGTTGCAGAGCATTCCAATTATAAAACCGTAGAAGACTTAAAAGGAACCAAAGCAGCCATTAGTAGATATGGCTCTGGATCGCATTTAATGGCGTACATCAACGCACAAAAGAATAACTGGGAATTAGATAAAGATCTCGATTTTGAGGTGATTAAAAACTTAGATGGCGCTGTAGAAGGTTTAACCAACGAGAAAGCAGACTATTTTATGTGGGAAAAATTTACCACGAAACCTTTAGTCGATGATGGTACGTTTAGACGTATTGCTAATTGTCCTTCGCCTTGGCCTTGTTTTGTTATTGCGGTAAGAAATGAGTTTTTAGAAAATAATAAAGACGACGTAAAAACCATTTTAGATATCATTAATAACACAACTAGTGAATTTAAAGATATTCCTTCTATCGATAAGACAATCGCGAATCGTTACGATCAAAAATTAGAAGATGTACAAGAATGGTTAAGTTTAACCGAATGGTCGCAAGAAGTGATCGATGAAAAAACAATAGACAACGTACAAGAAAAATTATTTGATTTAGATATCATTCCTGAAAAATGGAAATACAAACAATTAGTTACAAAACTATAAACCACAAAACTTTAGAATAAAGTAACATTTCAACCTTAAAATGTTGCAGTTTAACTACTTAATTATTTAACATTGTTAATTTTTGTTAACTTTAATTAACTAAAATCGTATATTTGCCAACCAAACCTACAAATATTAAATTAGTTTCTTATGCTATCAACAATTACATTTCTTATCATTTCTTTGGTTTTAATCAACTTTGTGCTACTCGCATTTAGCTGTAATAAAACGAAAAAACATTTAAAAGCTATAGATAAAAACAAAGGCGTAGTTAACGTTAGACCTACCAAAACAGAGGTTTCAAGCCAACTTGCTCCAACTGGAAGTTAGTCTTACTAAAGTGTTTATTTCCAAACCAATATCCTCGATTAGCACTTAATGGAGATGGATGTCCTGAAGTTAAAACAGTATGCTTTTTAGCATCTACCAGCTTCGCTTTCTTTTTAGCAAATCCGCCCCAAAGTAAAAACACCACATGTTCTTTTTCTGCACTAATTAACTCGATTACAGTATCTGTAAACGTTTCCCAACCTTTTTTTTGATGACTTCCCGCTTCATGTGCTCTAACTGTTAACGTAGCATTTAGTAACAACACACCTTGTTTTCCCCATTCTTCCAAATTGCCAGTATTAGAAACCACACTTCCTATATCATTTTCCAATTCTTTATAAATATTTTTTAAGGAAGGCGGAATCGCAATACCATCATTCACACTAAAACACAAACCATTAGCTTGATCCACACCATGATACGGATCTTGTCCTATAATAACCACTTTTAAATCTTCAAAAGCACATAAATTAAAGGCTTTAAAAATCGCTTCTTTTTTAGGGTAACATGCATGCTGTTCATATTCCTCTTCCACAAATGCCATTAAAGATTTAAAATACGGCGCATGAAACGTTTCATTTAAATGTGCTTTCCAACTAGAATCTATATTATATTGCATTTTTTTTACCAAATTTTAAGAAAGTCTAAAATAATACTATCTTTAAACTTGATACCCTTTTTAGCATTTAATTATATATGAAAAAATTAAAATTTCCTTCTGCACAAACCATTTTATTTATCATAGCTGGTTTAGTTACTTTATTAACTTGGATTGTTCCTGCTGGGAAATACGAAACTTTAGGCTATAATAAAGACGATAATACATTCACTAGAATTGGTATCGATACATCGGAAACCATACCTGCAACACAGGATCATTTAGAAACACTAAATATCAAAATCCCATTAGAGAAATTCACCAATGGCGATATTTACAAACCCATAAACATACCAAATACCTACCAAAAACTAGAATCTAAACCACAAGGTATTTTAGCCTTTATAAAATCACCAGTAAAGGGAATTATAGAAGCTGCAGACATCATTTTTCTCGTTTTAATTATTGGAGGTTTAATCGGAATCATCAATAGTACTGGTGCTTTTGATGCTGGAATAAATTGGCTAGCCAACGCTTTTAAAGGGCGCGAATTTATCCTTATTATTTTAGTTACCACATTAGTAGCCGCTGGAGGAACCACCTTTGGCTTTGCCGAAGAAACCATTGCCTTCTTCCCTATTCTAATTCCCGTATTTTTAGCTGCAAAATACGATGCTATGGTTGGTATCGCCTGCATCTTTTTAGGAAGCTCTATTGGTACCATGTGCTCTACTATAAATCCGTTTAGTACCATTATAGCTAGTGATGCTGCTGGAATAGCTTGGACTACCGGACTTGGAGGAAGAATATTTATGTTAGCTTCCTGCTTAACCATCGCTTTAATTTATATTATTCGTTATGGTAAACGCGTACAAAAAGATCCTACAAAATCTATTATTTACGACCAACAAGAAAAAATAGCAGCTTTATTTTCAAACCAAAACACAGAAATAATCGCATTTACCACACGTTTACGTTTATCACTAATTGTATTTGCACTTTGTTTTATTATCATGATTTACGGCGTTGTAGCTCTAGAATGGTGGTTTATAGAAATGACAGCAACCTTTTTAGTAGGATCCATTCTTATTGGTTTTATTGCCAAAATTAAAGAAACCGATTTTATCGACACCTTTGTAAAAGGCGCAGGAGATTTACTTGGTGTTGCCTTAATTATCGGGATTGCACGTGGTGTAACCGTTATTATGGCCGACGGATTAATTAGCGATACTCTTTTACATTATGCAAGTTCGATGACCCAAGATATGAACAAAGGAATTTTTGCAAGCGCAATGACAGCAGTCTATGCCGGACTTTCCTTTTTCATTCCAAGTAGTTCTGGAATGGCAGTTTTAACCATGCCAATCATGTCGCCATTAGCAGATAGCGTTGGTGTTGGACGAGAAATTGTAGTGAATGCCTACCAATATGGAATGGGACTTTTCTATTTCGTAAATCCTACAGGTTTAATTCTAGCGTCCTTAGCGGTGGTAAAAGTTGGTTTCAACAAATGGTTAAAATTCGTGATGCCCTTATTCCTTATACTAATAGCCTTTACTTTAATCGTTATGACCGTTTCTAGTTATATATAAATAGCGCTTTCGCGGAATCGATTCCGGTAGCATAAAACGAGTTTAGTAATAGCATATTTCTTAGTAGCTACAGCGTTTTTTTGTACTGCTGTTTCATAGGATTATTTAATGTTCACTAATAAATCTGCGGCTATTCGGGTTCCACTAGAGAGACTTTTTGAAGCGTACTTCCCTAGCCTACTTCTTAAAAAAACGCAGCTATTTTCTATTCTAATTTTATTTACTAAATTAGAGGAAACAAATAATGTAACTCCTTGTATATAAAAAGCTTACACACTACAAAAGCAATGCATAGATTTTTAGGAATACTAGCAGTAGCAATCACTTTCATTTCATGTAAAAATGCGGACAAACAAAATACGGAAAGCATTGTACCAGCAGCATACACCGAAATAACAAACGACCAATACCTTTTATATACACCTACCGAAAACATTAAAAAAGTAGTAGTCCTTTTTGGTGGCTATCCAGAAACACCAGAAGACATTAAACGGGAATTCCAAATCCGCAATCAAGCGAAAGCAAATAATATTGCCGTTCTTTATATGAACTACAATCAAAAATTGTGGTTAGAAGAAAACGAAAAGCAAACACTTGCCAAGCAACTTCAAAACATCTTTACTATAAATAAGCTTCCGACGAAGGAAACTTATTTCGGCGGATTTTCAAGTGGAGGAAATATGGCAGTATTAATTAGTGCTTTCCTAGCCCAAAATAAAAATTTTCAGATCACACCAAAAGGTTTTTTTATAGTAGACTCACCAATAGACTTAATAGCACTGTATAGAAGTTCCGAAAAAAACATAGAAAGAAATTTTTCAGAACCTGCAATACAAGAATCCAATTGGATCATTGCAACCTTGGAAGAAAACTTCGGAACGCCAGAAGCAAATCTACCGCAATATGAAAAACATGCGATTTATACTTCCAAAACAAACACCATCACCAATTGGAAAGGTTTAAAAAACACAAAAATTAGATTGTACACCGAACCAGATACGCTTTGGTGGCAAGAAAATAGAAAGGCAGATTACGACCAAATGAATGCCTATTACATTCAAAAGCTTTCCGAAAGCCTTCAAAATGCAGGATTTAATCAGGTACAATATATACCAACAACAAATAAAGGATATCGATCCAACGGAGAAAGACATCCGCATAGTTGGTCTATCATAGATAAAACCGATTGGATAGCTTGGATCATGGAATAACAACGATTCGAACCGTTCGCATACGAATTTGAAGTTTCTAGGTTATTCCCAAAATAAAGTATTAAACGAATTCATAAAAAAGAAATAATGGGCACAAAATTAAATTGGTATTATAAAGGACTACTATTCGCGATTTTTATACTGCTTTCTAACAGCGCAGTGGATGTCTTAGCAGGGGATTTCACTTTCGATAATATGGGAAAAAGAATCCTTCTTGCCTTAATTTCAGGAATTGCATTTGCGTTGGTAATGCGATACGTAGACAAGAATAAAACGGAATAATTAATCAACATTCAAACTTAAAAAACCAGTATTATGAGAACAAAACTTTTAGGATTAGCCATAGTAACGCTATTGGTTTCTTGTAAAGAAGAAGCCAAGGTTGTTGCCCAAAAAGAAATCAAACAATACACCATTGAACAGTTTATGGATAATGAATCTGTTGGCGGTGGAAGCTTTTCATCAGACAACAGCAATCTATTAGTCTCCAGTAATAAGTCTGGTATTTATAATGTGTACACGGTTCCTGTAAAAGGCGGAGAAATGACCGCGATAACCCAATCCGATAGTACTTCTATTTCGGCAAACTCTTATTTCCCAAAGGATAACCGAATGTTATTAAGTGCCGATGGCAATGGCGATGAAATCAACCACTTATTTGTAAGAGAATTAGATGGAACCATTAAAGATATCACGCCAGAAAAAGGTGCGAGATCCGATTTTTACGGCTGGTCTAAAGATGACAACTATTTATATTATGGCTCTAATAAAAGAGATCCAAGCTATTTTGATGTGTACAAAATGTCTGTAGATGGTTATGTTTCAGAAATGCTTTATCAAAATAATGATGGTCTGGATTTTAGTGGTATTTCTGAAAATGAAAACTATTTTGCCTTATCCAAATCGGTAAATACCAACGATACAGATTTGTTTCTTTATGATGCAAAGACCAAAGAAATGACAAAGATCAATACCAACCTAAGTGGTAATTCTTCCCAAGATTTTTCAAAAGATAATAACACCTTTTATTATACTACAGATGATGGTTCGGAGTTCGCATACCTAATGTCTTACGATATCACTACAAAGGAAAAGAAAAAAGTAATCGAGAAATCCTGGGATGTTTCTGGTAGTGGTTTCACTTCCAACGGCACCTACATGACCGTATATGCAAATGAAGATGGTAAAAATGTAATTGACGTTTTAGATGCCAAAACGATGCAACCGATTAGATTACCAGATTTTGGAGCAAACAGTATTACCAGCGTTTCTTTTAGTGATAACGAAAAATGGATGCGTATGTATGTTGGCGGTTCTAATGCACCTTCCGATTTATACACCTATAATTTAGAAACCAAAGAACAGCACAAACTTACGCATGTACTTAATGACGAAATTAATATCGACGATTTAGTAACGGCAAAAGTAGTCCGTTTTAAATCTTTTGATGGTACTATTATTCCTGCAATATATTACGTACCACATCAAGCATCTGCTACAAACAAAGTACCTGCAATGGTATTGGTTCATGGCGGGCCTGGCGGACAAACGCGTCAAGGATTCAGCTCTCTATTTCAATATATGGTGAATCATGGTTATGCGCTATTAGCGGTTAATAATCGTGGTAGTAGTGGTTACGGAAAGAGCTTTTTTAAAATGGACGATTTAAACCATGGCGAAAAAGATTTACAAGATTGTGTAGAAGGTAAAAATTGGCTAGCAACACAACCAGAAATTGATGGTGAAAAAATAGGAATCATGGGCGGTTCTTATGGTGGTTATATGACTATGGCGGCACTCACCTACGCGCCCGAAGAATTCGATGTTGGTGTTAATTTATTTGGAGTAACCAATTGGATACGTACCTTAAAAAGTATTCCTCCATATTGGGAATCGTTTAGAACTTCGCTGTATAAAGAATTAGGCGATCCATACACCACAGATTCTATTCGTTTAAAGCGTATTTCTCCATTATTCCATACCGATAAAGTTACCAAGCCTTTAATGGTTTTACAAGGCGCGCAAGATCCTAGAGTGTTGCAAGTAGAATCGGATGAAATTGTTGCTGGTGTTCGAAAAAATGGCGTTCCTGTAGAATATGTATTGTTTGAAGATGAAGGACATGGTTTTGTAAAAAAGGAAAATCAAATAGAATCCTATAGCAGAATTATTAAGTTTTTAGATACCTATCTTAAAAAGGAAAATGCGCCAATAGATGGTGCCAAAGAAACCATAGAAATAGAAGAAGTAAAAAGTTAAATTGCTCGCTTTCGCGGAAATATATTCCTTTCCTTTTAGAAAGGTAGCCTTTCATAAACAGCTTATAAAACTCACTTTAAAAGCACAAACCACGGTTTGTGCTTTTTGCTTTTAAATTGGTAAAATATTAAGATTATTCCTTCCTTAAAATTGAAACGCTTATACTACTTTTGCGCTTAAAAAAATGATAGAATTACTATTCTTAGTAAAGTTAGTGGTAGCCATTACCTTTGTTATTGGCTTGTCTTATCTTGCTGAAAATGTGAGTCCCAAAGTTGCCGGAATCCTATCTGGATATCCTACAGGTTCTGCCATCACTTTGTTTTTTTTCGGATTAGAAGTAAGTCCGGAATACGCCGCAAAAAGTGCCGTATTTAATATGATTGGTTTAACTGCTGCTTTAACCTTTGTGTATGCGTATTACAAAGCATCTATCTATTTTAAAAAGCATACCATTCTCCTTTCTTCTTTTACTGCCATCCTTGCCTATTTTATAGTCGTTGCATTATTACATCGCGTAGAACTGCCAAAATACATCGCCATATTAATACCTATTTCCTTTTCCTTGCTATGCATTTATCTATTTAAAAACATTAAGAATATTGGCATCCAAACCAAAGCAAAAATTAATTTCAGAATTCTATTCGTGCGTGCCTTTTTTGCAGCTTTAATTATTTTACTCATTACCACCGTTCCAAAATTTGTTGGTCCTACTTGGGCAGGGCTTTTTTCGGCCTTTCCTACTACCCTATTTCCATTGATGATAATCATTCATTTTACCTATTCTAAAGCACATGTACATACCATTATCAAAAATGTTCCAATAGGCATGTTTTCTTTGATTATTTATTCCTTAACCATATCTATGGTATATCCGTTGTATGGTATTTATTTAGGAACACTTATTTCCTTTGGCGCAGCAACCTTATATTTATTGGCATACACCAAAATAAAAAACTGGGTAGAAAATCGATCCCATTTAAAAGAATCGAACAGTGCTACTTAAAAGAATATCACGGATTTAAAAAATAGTTCCTAATTTATTTTTTTTTATATATTTGAAAATGAGAAATATAAAAAAGCTATTATTCGTATCCTTATTTTTTATTTTAAATTCCTGTTTTAACCATGCAGACGATATTACCATGTATAGATCTGGTAAAATCGAATTAGTATCCACCATAGAAATTACAGATAAAGAGGTCGATAAAGCAAAGGTAAAAGAAAAGATTAATGAAAAAATCAAATTATTAAAAGAAGAAGGTTGGGATGTATCCTACAAATGGAAAAAGAAATCGAAACCGTATAAAATTATCTTTACGGCTTCTAATAACTTAGATAAAATTCACGAATATCAAGTAGAAACCGAAGGCGATACGCCTTCTGGAATCTATATTTATAAAAAGTTTTCCGACAAACAATACGTAGTAACTTTTGATCTATTATCCGATGCAAATAATAGAATCCTTAATCTAAGTAGAAATAGTTTACCGCTATATCGCGTCAATGACGATGATAAACTAGAAGCTACTAGAAATATAGAAAGTAAAAAGAAATACTACGTGGTTTTAGACTAAAGCATTTTAAAACAACGACTTGCAAACATTAACTTATTCATTCCCACTTTAAAAACACAAACCTTGGTTTGTGTTTTTTTTGTTTATATAAAAAAGAACAGCAATACGGTTTCCCGTAAGGAAAGGTTCATGTCTTGGTATATCTTCGAATGGTGAACGCATTGTGAATTACTTTACTAAATATACGTAGATATACGTATTGTAAATAAGGGGTTTAAATGGTAGTTTGCGATTTAATAAACGAATAACTAGAGGTGACTTATTATAAATTAATAGAGGCTTTAGTTGTTATATAACGAGTTAGGCAACATTAAAGAAAATGAGTAAGAAAAAAGAAGATTTTGAGTTTTATGATGACAAATATTTTGACAAAGCTCGTGAAAGAGGTGAAAGATTACGCGAATTAGAAGAAAGAGAGTTATACTTACGAAAAGAAAAAAGTCGCTTAATTAAAGAGAAACCTTGGTTCAGAAAACCTCAGAATATCATTGCAATAGTTGCTGTTTTAGTACCAATAATAGCATCTATATTAATCACAGCTTATAGTGATGATAAAAAAGAAATAACGGTTGAGTATTTTGAAATCGAGCCATTGATTGTAGAGTCCTCGAATTTTGGAAATAAGGTTTCTATCAAATATGATAGTACTGAAATAAAGAATATATCCAGAGTGAAATTTAGAATATTCAACTCTGGGGATTTAGATATTGAAAAAAATGATTTTATTGATGGTTCACTTAATATATCATTTTTACCAAAAGTTAAAAATGATGTAATCAATATTTATAAGGTTTTAAAAATCAATGATGCAGGACAACAAAATTCGATTTTAGAGTTTGAACCATTTAATAAAAATAGTACTTTTTCATATCTTCCAAGTCTAATGAATAAAGGAGATGTGGTAATAATAGATGCTTATCTAATTGACCCATCAAATTATTCAATAATTATTAAAGGGAAGATTAGAAATGGAGTAATTATAGGCCCTGAATTTTCAAAAATTGATAAATTGGAGTTAGGCTATAAAACTTTTATTCTCTCAACACATTCTTTCTTTAATAATAAATGGCTTTTAACAACTGTATTTTCATTAATTTTTATGCTAACTGCTATTTCAAGTATATTCATTTTTGTAATGTCTACTGAAGATGAAAATCCAAAAACATTGATGATTGCGATGGGGATTACTATTGGCTTAATTTCTATTTTTTCAATAGTAATAATAATTTCAACTTTAATATATATATAAAAAACGTTGCCTAACACCGTATAAAAAAAATTGCTATTTTAGGCTTGCATTAAGGTCGTTGCTTTGCTTGCTTGCATCTGATTTTCCTACGGAAAATCCTCGCACACAAGCACGCAACTTTTCTTATACATAAACGTTGTAGATAATTACTAAAATATGCAGATATCTGAATTAACATTAAAATTAATACTACTTCTAATTCCGGGTAGTCTTGCTTGCATAATATATGAAAGACTAACTATTCATAAACAATGGACGTCATTCAAATTTATTACTAATGCAATTTTGTTCGGATCAATTAGTTATTTAATAGCTGGAGTATTATATAATATTTGTGGGACAGATGAAAGTTTTAAATCTTTTTGGGACAATCTACCAACGAAAGATATCCCATATAATGTAATATTAAAATCCTCTCTGATTTCAATATTTGTAGGACTTGCTTCAACAGGAATTGACCACTACAAATTGATAAATAGATTTGGAAAATTAATTAAATTGACTAACAAATACGGAGACGAAAATTTATATTCTTATTTCTTAAATGCTGAAGAAGTAGACGAAGTTTATGTCAGAGATATCGAAAACAAATTAACATATCACGGATTTGTAAATTCATTTTCTGAAACGGATGAAATAAAAGAGCTTGTATTATTGGATGTAGTTGTATATGACTACGATACTTCAACAAAATTATACGCTTTAGACAAAATATATCTTTCAAAATCTAAGGAAAACCTAATAATTGAATTACCATATAAAAATATCGAAAATGGCACAGAAAACACCGAACAAACCAAGACCACTTAACGAAGGTCATTCAAAAGGAAATACTAGAAGCACACCAGTTAGAGGTCGTCAAGCACCACCGCCACCACCTCCTAAGCCGAAACCTGCTCCGAAAAAATAACTATCTAAAACACCGTATAAAAATAATTGCGGTTTAGTGCTTAATCAAAGGTCGTTGCGTGTTTGTAACGTCTGAATTTCCTTCGGAAATTCCTCGCATACAAACCCCCAACTACTCTTATACATAAACGTTAGCATAAATACAAATAATGGACATTACCAAAACCGAACTTATCGATAAAAGAAATGAAAAATTATGGAATGAATTAAATAAAACTCATTCAATATCTGTTGAGTATATCGATATTCCAAATTATTCTTGCTATTCTGAAAACGATAGTTCAACTGTATTTGTGAGCGAAAATAATATTGATGCAAACTCTTTTACTCACGAATTACTTCATATTTTAATCAGACAAAAAGGAATTTATTTTGGCTCAAGTCTGACAAACGCAATAAGTGGAAATCCTAATCTTAATAGGTTCTTTTCAGATGGATTAATTGAACATTTCGGGAATTGTATGGACCATATTAAAATGTTGCCAATCTATTTGGAACTGGGATTTGACAAAAAGAAATTTATAGAAGATTATGACGAAAATAAATGCACAAAAGCTGAAATTCAAGACATAAAATCTCAATTCAAAATTTTTGGAAAGTATAATGGTCAAGCTATCGATTATTATATTGCTAAATATATAGCTGTAAAAGCAGACCCGAAAAAACATCTCAATTACGACAAATCATTAAAAGAATTAAACAAACTCGACCCAAAACTATTCGGGATTTTAGAGAAATGTGTCAACGATTGGAAAAATATGCCTTTAAAAAAAGCAAATATTTGGGATGAAGATTACAACTCTATTTCTTTTAATTTTTGCGAAAATTTAGCGGAATGGGGAAATGGAAAAAACATTGAAGAAAGTACTTATGCTAACACCGTATAAAATGAATTGCTTCTCCTCGCCTACTTAAAAAAAACTAATAAATTTCACATCTTATTTTTCACTACTAAATTAGACTCTCAAGAAAGCAATCCACTACAAGTAACACATCAGCAACAATAGTAAAACGAAATCATATGAAATACATAACCATATTAATCACTTTCCTTTCCATTGGTATACATGCACAAACGAAATTAGAATTTGACAAACGAAATGTGGAATGTGAAGATAAGTGGATTGCATACCAAATGGACAAAGACAGCACGTATACTTTTGGCTTTATTTATATTGATTCTCAAGCAGGTTTAACCTTAAACTATGAAGGAAAATTTAAAATTGATAATAAGGGTCGTTTTAACAGAATAGAATCTACAACTAAAACTGAAATTGGTTTTATGAAAGTAAGACTTCAGCCAAACAAAATAGCTGTTGCAGAAATTCCAGTTTCAAAATTTCAAGAATTAAATATTGAGAAAATACCAAGTTGGTTAGAATCTTACAAAACAGATGAAAACACTATCGAAAGATTATATCGTTGGGGATATATGTATAATGCTTGGAATGAATGTGAAAAAGCCTTAACATTTTTAGAAAAAGCAGATAAAATAGATCCAAAATTTAAAGGATTACAAACCGAATTGGCATTTTCTTATAATGCCTTAGAAAAATATAACAAAGCAGAGATATCCTTAAAAAAAGCTATTGCAGAAAACCCAAAAGATTGTTACACATTTAAAGAACTGGCCTATACATATACAAAACTTGTTAATTTTGAAAAAGTAGAAGATACTTATATGATAATGACTAAAGTTTGTAGTGAAAAAAATTTCATTCAAGAAACTGCTTATAATTTAGCCTACGAATATTTTAAAGCAAAAGATAAGATGGAATTTAAAAAATGGAAAACCGAAGCTGAAAAATGGTCTAAATTAGAAAATCAAATTACGCAGAATCTGAATATAATGGAAACGGAATTAAACAAATAAAATACGACTGTTAATAGCCTGCATAATTAATTCCTAGCCCTCGCCTACCTACAAAAGTCCGCGAGGACTTTCTATCTGATTTTTATTTGCTAAATTACGTCCTTAACCACGCAACGAATCGCATACAATATCGTTGTTGTATAGCGTGAAATAAGGAATGCATAAAAGGAATTTAAAAATTGTGAGACTTTACATTATTGGTTTATTCTGTATGGCCTTTTATTTCTTTTTGGAAAATGCCAACATCCTATCGCAACTCGTTGAAAAATCAAAGACACTTCGCTATAAAGGATTTTTCACTTTTATGCTTACAGGATTATTCAAATACGGCTTATTAGTAATCGGAATAAGTATTATTTTAATACTGACTTTTCTGTTAATCCAAGAAAAAATATCCAAAGACAATTAAAAAAACGCTTCTCTAAATGCAAGGAAATAGAAAACAAACCCATTATCATTATGCCGTGGAATGCACGGAACTTTCGCCACAAGATAATTGGTTATCTCCTTTACTGAACGGCTTCTATACATTACCAGGATTACAAGGAAAAAGAGGGATTCTATTTTCAAATGCCGTTTTAGAAAAATATATCCTAGAGGAAGAAAAACACGATAATTTTGAGCTAACCACAGGAAAGCATAGAAGCCTTAGAACCTTATCTACTGGAGAACAAAAAAAAGCGTTACTTACTTATTTATTGTCACAAAAACCAGATTTCATAGTTTTACACAATCCCTATGAAACCTTAGACAAAGCTTCTGTTTCTTTATTAAAACAGCAATTAATTGCATTATCTGGAGAAATGCCGATTGTATTTATTTTCCATAGACAAGAGGATTTATTACCCATAATTACACAAGTAATTACATTTGAAAAAGATGCGCTTAAAGCAGTTATACCTATTGCAGCATATCCGTTTAAAAAAAGGGATTTTGTTTTCGACAAAGAAATTCCTCCATCAATAACCACCTATCTAAAGCTACCCGAAGTACTCGTGGAGATGAAAAATATTCATGTGGAATATGACGATCGTACTATTCTAAAAGACATTAACTGGACCATTAAAAAAAAGGAATTCTGGCAGTTAATTGGTCCGAATGGTTCTGGTAAAACCACTTTACTATCTATGATTTATGGCAACAATACTAAGGCTTACGGACAAGAAGTATATCTCTTTGGGAAGAAAAAAGATTCTGGTGAAAGTGTTTGGGATATAAAACAGAAAATTGGATATATTAGTCCTTCGATGTTAGAATTATTTACTCAAAATCACACCGTAGAACAAATGATTATTTCCGGTTTTTTTGATAGTATTGGTCTATATAAAACACCATCTACTTTACAAGTACATACTGCAGCAATGTGGATGGACGTATTACATGTAAGCAAAGAAAAAAACACCTCTTTTCTTAAATTATCACCAGCTGTACAACGACTGGTATTAATTGCAAGAGCTATGATTAAGCATCCGCCTTTGCTTATTTTAGACGAACCATTAATTCATGTAGATACCGAAGGTGCAGCACTTATTATCGCCTTAATAAATAAAATTGCAAAAGAAAGTGAGACGAGTATTCTGTTTGTTTCCCATCGGGATGAACCCAATATGCAACCAGATTTCACCTATACGCTTTGCCCCTCGCCAAATGGCTCTATAGGGATCCAGAAATAATGTATCGCTACTTATTTGCAACACTATAATCGGCATGTACACAGGAAAGAAACAAGTACATAAAGTACTATTTTCCTTTAATCTTCTCTTGGCAACCTAGAATCTTCCTGAGCAATTTGATATACAAGTGCTGCAATTATCGTAGCATTAATCATCATATCGCGTTCGGGAACATATTCCAAAGCATCCAAATTAGTGTGGTGTGTTACTGTACTATAATTTAATTTATCTTGAATGATCTGAAATCCTGGGATTTTGTAATAATCGAAAACATCATGATCTGTAAAATCTGTGTTTTGAATGGTTAGATTATTCACATCTAAATGCGAATAGGGTGCTAACATCTTTTTAAAAATAGGTCGTACCGCTTCGTTTCCTTGCAAATAAATACCTCGCATTTGACCAGCTCCATTATCCATATTTAAATAGGCTGAAATTTTTTCAACCTCTTTTTTACGAGTCGTTTCTTTTACTTTACCGAAGTGTTTTTCTGCATAGGCCATAGAACCTACAAATGCTTGTTCCTCGCCACCCCATAATGCAATTCGTATGGTTCGTTTTGGTTTTAATCCGGAAGCTTTAATAATTCGCATAACCTCCATCATTACAGCAGAACCCGCACCATTATCTGTAGCTCCAGACGCAGGATGCCAAGTGTCAAAATGAGCACCAATCATAACCACTTCGTCCTTTAATTTAGGGTCTGAACCTGTAATTTCAGCAAAAATATTCACGTTGTTTTCTGGTCTTAAATACAGTTCAGAATCTAAATGGAATTTAATCTTAGGATGCATTTCTCTTCCTATTAAACGTTTTAACTTCCCAAAACTCTCTGGGGAAATCGCAAAATAAGGTATTGGTTTTTCATCACTTTCTCTAAAATTATAAGTACCACTCGGATGAATAATACCAGGAAAAAAAGGTGTCGTTCCTAAAATACTTAATGCGCCTTCCGCTTTTAAAAAAGCAAAAAAAGCATCATCTTTTCGCACCATTTTATTGAATATAGCATCCAAATTTCCAATTAAATCCATATCTCCAGCATTATGGCTTAAAGGATTATTTGGTGTAGGTTCAATAGATTTTTTAGCTTCTTCTATTTGATCTTCAGAAAAACGTGTAGAAAGTGGATCGAATAACATATTTGGTTCTGGAGCAGCTCCTATAAGTATGGTCTTTCCTTGTATTTTTCCAGTCCATTGATTCTTAACTTTATCTAAATCGGCATGATTTTCAATCCAAATCAAATCCCCTATTTGTACGCCGTTAGAACTTTCTGTCCACGCATACGGATAAGCTTGTATTTTCATATACGCAGGTGCAGTCATTTCTACATTAAATGATTTTACTTCCCAACCCATACAATCCTGACAATAGTTTTCGTAATACACCTTATCGATGCCCCAATTCTCCATGGTTTTCTTTGCCCATTCTGCTGCAGTAAAATATTGATCAGTACCTGCTAAACGCGGCCCATACACATCAGACAAGTCCGAAACAATACGCATGACTTGTGATTTCTGAAAGCCTTCCGTATTTATTTTAGAAAGCGCTTGGTTTTTTGTTTGACTCTGTATAGAGAATCCTATTAAAAGGAAAGCTGTAATAATAATTTTAGACACTATTTTCATAATACGATTATTAATTAATTGATTTACAACATGTTAAATTAATAAAGAATAATGACAATACAAAAGAATATCTAAGAAGTTGCTCATTAGCAAAAACAACCCACTCCTATTCCACTAACTTTAAACATAATCCAACAAGCATCCCAAAACGTTATTTTGGCAATCTTGCGATAATTAATTCTATTTGCCCCAAATGGTGCGCCTGATGTTCCATGACATGAAACCAAGACCAATGCCTTTTTTTAGTCCACCAATCATCCTTTATCTTTTGGAATTCTTTTAATGTATTCTTTCGTACTTTTTTGTACATCGTTAAATAATACTTTGCTGGTTTGTCTTTAAGTATTTCTTTCGTTTTATTAAGATCAAGACTCCTTTCGAGTAGTTCCTGCTCTTCTTTATCATATGCATTTAACATATCTTCTCCAAAGGAATATCTTTGATAGGTTGCTTCCACAGCTGCTACATGTAAAATAATCGCTCCTATCGAATTTGCCTTTTTATCAAATTGAAAGTCTGTTTCCAAGGAATTAAGTCCGCGTGTAGATGAAATAATGTCGTCTTTTAAATATTCTAACATATAGACCATTACTCCTATTTGTGTGTCGTATCCTTTTTTACTATTTATTTCTTGAGCTCGCAAAGCGTTGGTAGATACTAAAATCAGGAGGTAAATACATATGCTTTTAAATACTATTTTCATAGGAACAAATGGAGGTTTGGTTGGCTTTAGAATAGGATTATCTTATTCGATATCTCGCTTTCTAGAAACGTGTTCTACTAAAACTTATTGCTGCTTTATTTATCAAAGACTCTGATTTCTAAAATGCACCTGCTATAATTAAAAACCAATCTTTTGTTATTAACAAGGATTTTCGGTTTCTGTTTTATTTGTAAATTACATTCTAAAACAAACAAGTATGTGGTTTGAAAAACTAACAGGATTTACAGAAAAATCTCCCGAATACGTAAGAGCACATCTTAGAATAGAAGGAAATGCTTTTGTTTCTAAAGCCAATAACCAACGGTTTTCCTTTGGCGAACTAGAAATAGCAAGTCTATTACAACTTAAAAATAAATGTCCGAAACTGGATTCCTATTCCAGCGAAATTCAGGTAAGTGAAATTGTTTCCGATGTGCAAGAATTACACACGAGTATAGAAAATACAAATGCGCTTTTTCAAGCTGCTTCGCAATTCAATCTCTTGGAAATGATAAGTCCATCTATAACTCCAGAACAAGGCATAGATCGCTATGAAAACGATCATACGCAAGGACCAGTTTGTGCCATTGCTTGTGGTGCTGGAACTATTTACAGAAACTACTTTGTTCCTCTTGGTGACCAATTGGGGCAAACAGCGACCAAGCAAATCGATTGTTTAGAAGCAATTGGAATTGCATTAGGAAATGAAAACGAAAAACTCTGGAAAATGCAAAATGGCTATGCATTGGTACATCCCGAAGGTCTATTAGCCATCAACAAAAAAATTGCCCAATTAAGCGATACGGAAAGAGAAGCGTTAAAAGAAAAACTTCAAGTAGGAATCCAATGGAATACCGAAGTAACTACATCTACATCGCGCCATAAGGTTTCCCAAATATATTGTTCTGCGCTTCCTGTTGCCTATGGTGAATCTGAAAGGTTCTATTGGGAATACTTCGCTAGACTTATTTTAGAAGCCACGTATGAAGCAACGCTCTATGCAGCCTTAATAAACGTAGAAAAAAATAAATCGAATGTCGTATATTTTACATTAGTTGGTGGTGGTGTTTTTGGTAATGAAGACTATTGGATTTTAGAGTCTATGCAAAAAGCAATTCGGAAATTCAAAAAAACACCATTACAAGTTAGAATTGTTAGTTATCGAGCATCCAAAAAGATGGTGCGTGATGCAATTCAGGAGCTATAAAACCAAAACCATACCTGCTCTTTTTTTGTTTATAACTAAATGCATAATAGTACGAATTCGTGAATTTATTATAGCCTGAATTGTTATACTTTTGATAGTCTGTTAGCAGATAAAAACAAACGCTACATACCTTATGGAAATACTTATACTTTATACTGGTTTTTTACTTGCTGCCTATGCAGTAATAGGAAATGATGTTATACAAACCTTAGGTACTTTTATTTCTTCCAATAACAAAACACATTGGACGGTGCTTTGGGGATTTGCAGGTATTATTCTATCTGCGACTTTAATTTTTGGTTGGTATATGTATGATGGCGATGTCTCCTACCAAAGATTAAATAGCATCACACTTCCTGAAACCTTAAAATGGTGGCATTTAATAGCACCACTTGCCCTATTGATAATTACACGTTTTGGAATACCTGTAAGTACGACCTTTATGATTCTTAGCGTTTTTTCTAGTCAGCAATTTATTGAGAAAATGATTCTGAAATCGGTGTATGGTTATGGTATTTCTGTGATTACCGCCTTTTTAATTTATCTCTTCATTGCCCAAAAACTAGAATCTAAAGCCTCTTTAGAGAAAGTACATAAAACCAATCAAAAGAGATTCTGGATTGTTGCACAATGGCTTTCTACGGGATTTTTATGGTCACAATGGCTTATTCAAGATTTTGCAAACATCTATGTGTTTCTACCTCGAAGATTATCTATTTGGGAATTGCTTGGTTCTCTAGTGGTTATCTTATCGATTATGGCATATATTTTTAAAAATCGCGGTGGTAAAATCCAAGAAATGGTGAACCAGAAAGTCAATACTAGAAACATTCGTTCTGCAACTATTATTGACCTTTTTTATGGTGTTATTCTATTTATATACGGAAACTATAATGCAATACCAATGAGTACTACTTGGACTTTTATTGGTATTCTTGCCGGACGAGAAATAGCCATAAACTACCTACTGAATAAGGGGAAATTAAAAAGCTCGTACCAACTTATCGCTAAAGATTTTGCTAAAGTAAGTCTTGGTTTGGCTATTAGCATTTCTATTGTGTACTTGATTCAACTCATCAAAACCTTCTAAAAAAACATGGTATTGCGGGTTCTGGTAAGATAATAACCCGAGGCGCGATATATCTTCAAATGGCGAACTATTGTCAATTACTTTACAAATACACGTAGAACTACGTGTTGTAAATTAGAGGTTTAAATGCTATCTTGGTTTGTTCAACTACATGAATACAAATAACTAAACATTAATAATTATGAAAAAAAATTACATTCTTACAACACTATTTTCAATAGTAACGGTACTGTCCATAAATGCGCAAGTGGGCACAAATTTTGATGAGCCGAATGGTGGAACTGATGTTTTTATTGATGCAGACGTAACCGCGCACACTCTATCTAACAATGGTTCAATGGGAACAGTATCTCATACATTTTCTTCAGGAGAATTAGGTTTTAGCACTAGTTTTACACCCACAAGAAACAACACTAATCTAGGCGTAGTTGGGTTGTCCGACGGTGATTATGTTGGAGTTTATAATCAGGCAACTATCCCTTCAACATCATCGGATATACCATCTTGGTCACTTGGGAATTCATATGTTATAGATGACCCTGATGGGATGATAACCGTTGCGTTTGACGAAGTTAGTTTAGTAGGAGCAGTTAACCCAAGATTTCAAATGAAAATGTGGATTGATGATACAAGTTATGAATTTTCTGACCAAGCAAACGATAGAGTTTTAATAAAACTTGATATAAACAATGGAACATCTGAAATTGTAATTGTTGACACGGATGGAGGAACTGGTAATGATTTAAATGATTATTTATATAATGGCAATTCCGTTTTCAATGTAATAACTGATATTGATATTGATTTATCTGCTCAAATAGGAAATACTGTTAAATTAATTATAGAAGCTGATTTTAATGCTGCTAGTGAGCAGATAACCTTTGATAATATCAATTTTACAAGCGGCAATACTTTAGATGTAAGCAGTTATGAATTAGAAAAAATAATTAGTTTATATCCAAATCCTTCAAAAGGAAATATTACGATTAGAAGTTCAAAGGATATATTGCAAAGAGTGATGATAATGGATTTAAATGGTCGGGAAATAAAATCTTATGAAATGAATGTAGCTACTAAAGATATTGATTTAAATTTAGAATTAACTTCTGGCATGTATTTAGTAAAATTAACTGATATTAATAATTTATCAATTACTAAAAAACTAATTATTAAATAAAACGTTTGCTAACAAAGAACTGATTTTATGAAAGAACACAATACTAACATCACAACAACTTGAAAACGAGATCTAGGTCTCACAGAACTGAACGTGATTTTTAGTTGAAAAGAGTGCGGATTATCAATGTTGTCGAAGTCTTAAGCTTCACCGTATATATTAACCTTATTGCACTCTTTTGTTCTTTCTGATTTATATATCTTAACTTAATGTTTTATTTAAAATGTAAACTTAAGACGTATACAACTCATAGTTAATTAATTCAAATTAAGGCGTATTTGGTAAGTCGCCAAATTTTTAAATTTGAAGACTTCCAAGCAAAAAAGATAAATAGTAAAATTTTTAAATTTGACTTGCGCTTAATTCGAAAATTATTTTTTAATGTACACGCTTCGAGCCATAGACACCACCGCTGTAATCCATTACCAGAAACCGCTAACCAATACTAAAATTCTTTAGATTATGGAAACCCAATTTTGCAAAGTAAAATCAAAGATCTGGTAAATCTTTGGCTGAAATAGCCGCTTGCGGACGTAATTAAAATACAAATAAAACCAATGATTCGATTTTTTAGACAAATCAGAAAAGAACGACTTCAAGCACAAATTATACAAGGGGTCCCGTTTGATTTAAAAATAGATATAAGAAAAATTAAACGACAGATTCTATATTACTCTAGCTAAAGTTTAGGACGAATATTAACTAACTAAAACTAATTACAACTATTATGACACTACGATTTTACAAATTAAATATAATAATAGCCTGCCTTTTTTTAAGTTCATGTTCTAATAATGAAAAAGAATTTGGCACCATGATTATTCATGGAGGAACCATTTATACAGTAGACTCCACACAGACAACAGTAGAGGCAGTTGTAACAAAAAAGGATAAAATTCTCTTTGCTGGAAGTTTTGAGGAAGCCAAAAGCTATCAAAATGAACAAACGGAACTTATAAATTTAGAAGGTAAAACGATGACGCCTGGCTTAATTGAAGGGCATGGTCATTTTATGGGCTTAGGCTATAATGAATTAGAGCTTGACCTTATGAATACAAGCAGCTATCAAGATATTGTAGACGCTGTTGCTGAGAAAGTGAAAACGTCTAAACCAGGCGAATGGATTCTTGGTAGAGGTTGGCACCAAAGCAAATGGGACAGTATGCCAGCAAACACCGTTAAAGGATTTCAAACGCATCATTTACTCAGCGAAATATCACCAGATAATCCTGTCTTTTTAAGTCATGCAAGTGGTCACGCAGGCTTCGCAAATGCTAAGGCTATGGAAATTGCAGGTTTAAAAGGCTTACGTAAAGAGGGAATCCAGTCGTATAATATGGAAGGAGGAGAAGTGATTGTAGATCAATTTGGTATGCCAACAGGTATTTTCAATGAACATGCAATATCTATGATTTACAAGTATATCCCAGAAGAGACGTCAGAAACAAACATGCAAGCTTTTAATCTAGCTATGGAAGCATGCCATAAAAATGGTATCACTAGTTTTCATGACGCAGGTATTTCAAGTAATACCATAGCACTCTACGATGATATGAAATCGGCTGGAAAAATGAATGTTAGAATGTACGCTATGTTAAGAGGCGGTGAAGAATTACTTAAGGAATGGTTAGAAAAAGGTCCAAGGATAGATCCAGACCATCTTTTTACTATACGCTCTATAAAATTAAGTTGTGATGGTGCTTTAGGTTCTAGAGGTGCTTGGCTTTTAGAACCTTACACAGATCGCCCAGATCACTATGGCCATGAAACGCTACCTATGGATCTTGTAAAAGAAGTAGCAATATTAGGACTTCAAAACAATTTTCAAATCTGTTCACATGCTATTGGAGATCGTGCTAATAGAGAAATTCTGGATCAATATGAATTAGCGTTAAAGGAATTATCTATGTTAGGAACCGATCATAGATTCCGTATTGAACATGCGCAACATCTACATCCAGATGACATTCCTCGTTTTGCTGAATTAGATGTAATTCCTGCAATGCAGGCAATACACTTGTCTTCCGATAGACCTTGGGCCATGGACCGTTTAGGTGAAAAACGAATCAAAGACGGCGCCTACATGTGGCAAGAGTTATTACAAAGTGGCGTTCCTATTGTTAATGGAACGGACGTGCCTGTAGAACCTCTTAATCCTATTGCTAGTTTCTATGCTAGTGTAAGCCGAAAAACACTTAAAGGAACTCCTGAAGGCGGTTATGAGCCAGAACAAAAAATGACACGAATGCAGGCTTTAAAATCATATACTTTAGATGCTGCTTATGGCGCCTTCGAAGAAAATATTAAAGGTTCTATTCGTAGTGGTAAGCTTGCTGATTTTACCATTTACAATCAAGATTTGATGACTGTGGAAGAAAATCAGATTTTAAATACGGAAATCGAGATGACCATTTTTAATGGTAATGTCGTTTACAAGAAATAAACAAAATAACGAAAGCACAACAACGTACCTCGTTAATTTTTAATACAATACCAGCTTACAAACATTTCTACGGAATATTCTATCTGGGTTTTATTTGCTAAATTAAGTGCTTAACAACGCCACTAATTATATACAAATCGGTTAACGACAATTATAAAAAATGAATAGTTTCCTGGAAATAAAATTTAAAATTCCCCTGTTTGTCTGTGCTGCGCTACTATTTCAAATGCTTGGCTGTAAACAGGTATCTGAAAATGCGGATGCGACTGAAAATACAATGAAAGCTAATTTTCATCATGTGCATCTAAATGTCAGAGATAGAGATTCAACTATGGCATATTATGAAAAATACTTTGGAGCAACTCGAGTAAAATACCGAGACCAAGCGGACGCGCTATTTACGGAAAAATCCTTTTTATTAATGCATCTTGTGGATAACAAGCCATCAACACATTTAGGTTCTAGTTTATGGCATATTGGTTGGTCTGGTGTAGATGGGCAATCTGAATATGATTGGAGAGTAAAAGAAGGAATAGCGATTCATACACCTATTACGCCACTTGACGATAATTTTTGGATGTACTTTCTTGGCCCAGAACAGGAAGTTATAGAGGTGTATACAGGGAATAAAAACCATCGATTTGAACACATACACTTACTAGCCACTAATGTGGATAAAACGATGGATTGGTTCGAATCTAATTTGGGTTTGATTCCTGTATATGAAAAGGCAAAACAATGGGAGAACAACAAGCTTCGGTGGAAATGGAATTTACTAACCATCGATAATATGAATATCATTGTGTTTGGCAAACCAGTGGAGGAAGAATCATGGTGGCCTAAAGAAAAAATCAAACCAACGGATGGTAGCGCACTAGATCATATTAGTTTTTCATTTGAAAATATTGAGCCAGTAATGGATAAAATGAGAGCTGCTGGGTTAGATATTGTACAGGAAATAGAAATAGATCCTATTTATGGTATGAAAAGTTTTTTCGTTAGAGGCCTTGACAGCTTGCTGGTTGAAATAGTAGAAGAAAAGCCAATCCCTGAAGGTATCTGGCGCTGATAACACATTGTGCTTCATTAGGACTAACCAACAACCAAATGATAAAATTATTTAGATTATCGAAACATAATTTTGTAAAACCAAATCACAGGTCTAGTAGACCTTTGGGAGAGATAGCCGCTTGCGGTCGTCTTAAATAACCGCTTTAAAAATATGATTAAGTTCTTTCGTAAGATTAGACAAAACTTACTTTCACAAGGAAAAACTGGAAAGTATTTTAAATATGCCGTTGGAGAAATAGTTCTTGTGGTTATTGGGATTTTAATTGCTTTACAAATAAATAACTGGAACGAAAATAGGAAAATACTAAAACAAGAAACACAGATTTATGAAGAACTTAAAAGCGATTTGTTGCTAACCAAAAAGGATATACTCCAAGTAATTTCAAAGAATAAAGAAGTTATCCAATCCAATCAACAATTATTGAATGCTATTGGTAATAAAAAACCCTATTTCGATACCATGTATAGCCTTTTCGCAAATGTTGGTGAAGACTTTAAAATATTTCCTAAAACAAGTGCTTTTGAAAATTTAAAAAATAGTGGTTTGAATGTCTTATCCAATGATAGTCTACGTATTTCAATAACCAATTTATTTCAATTAGAACTAAAGCGTTTAGTAGATGAAACAGGAATGAAAAGTGCCGACATGATGCAGAAATTATTTCCTTACCAATTCAAATATTTATTTGCCGATACAAACAAACCTGTAACTTATGGATTTATACATTCAGATTCCATAACTGTTTACAAATTAGGAATAAAGAACTACGACCAACTTTTAACAGACAATAACCTTTTATTGACACTACAACTTGTGTTTTATAATAGGAGTTTATTTATAGATGAAGAAGTAAAAGTTGTGGAATCTATAGACAATGTGCTTGATAAAATTGAGGTGGAACTTAATAGTAAAAACAAATAACGAAAGCACAACCACACATATAATTAATTACCAGCTTCTCTCCTACTTACAAAAGGTTTCGCAGATTTTCTGTCTGTTATACGGTTTCCCGTAAGGAGATTATGAAGTCTTGTGATATCTTCGAATGGCGAAGTATTTGTAATATACATATCATTCTCCAATTCAATAAATGGTAATCAATAAAACAACCAAAATAAATATTTAACTTCATGAAAAAACTATTCTTAGCTTTAACATTAAGCATTTCTTTATTTGCATATGCACAAGAAACAAAATCAAATTCAGATACACGAAAATTCATTGATAATGCAGATTTTACTCAAATAAATAAAGATTGGAGTCAAGTAGCAGAATTTAAATCTGGACTTGGTGAAGTCGTATCGTTTTTTCCTGTAGAGGCAATTAATTTAAAAACTAATGAAAAGATTAAGTCACTACAAATGGATATGAATGTGATTTATAAATCTATGGGTAAAACTTATAATTATTATAAAAACTCTTGGATTGACATTGAAGAGATTGACGCCTTTATATTCTTTATTGAAGAATATATAATACCTAATATTGAAGGTAAAACCGATAATAAACAATCAGTAACCTATTTATTCAATTCAAAAGAAATTGGATTCAATTTTCGTATAGAAAAAAATAGAAGAAGAATATCCATTTTTCTAAAAGATCATGGAATAACAGACCATGAACATTATTTTTGGACCGAAAGTCAAGTTAATAAAATCCCAGCATTGTTAGTAATGCTTAAAGCAATAAAGTGATTTAAAGTATTACTTATAATTTATTACTAGCTTCTCGCCCACTTTTACAAAGGTCTTCGTAGATTTTCTGTCTATACAGTTTGCCGCAAGGAAATTGCTAATAATCATCTATAAGATAAACACAATTATGAAAAAAATTTTAAAACTAATATTAACCATCCTTATTATTACATTCTTTTATGGATTAATTAGAGGTATTTATGATGGTAATTTAAATTCAAAATCGAGTATATTATCAATTGGTTTAACAGCAAATGGGATGAATCCTATAAGTGCATTTGGTTACAGACTAGGGATTCATACTAACCCAGAAATACAACAAAAAATTAATTCTTTACAAAGTGACTTAGATTCATTCGATAATGATTAAAATTTAAAAGAGTTTAACCCTAATGAGATTACAAGCCTTATTTAATCTTCGAGTAGCGAAGTAATGTAAATAACTTTACCAATATACGTAGAACTACGTATTGTACATAAAGGGTTTAAATGGTAGTTTCGCTTTACTGACTTTATAACTAAAGATGCTTTATTAATGAATAAAAGGGACTTTGGTTGTTATATAACGAGTTGGCATTAATTTGACCCAAACTATGAAAATACCGATTTTAGCAATATTATTTCTTTCTATTAATTCTGTTTTCGGACAAATTAAAGGTGTCGAATTCAACGAAATAATTCCAGAATATATAATTGCTGTTTGGGAAAATGACGGAACCTCAAATAATGCGGAATTTAATGCATCTGAATTAAATCAAATTAAGGATTTTTTTGTCGAATTAAGTAAAAGACAAAACGATATAACCTCTAATCAGTTTTTAAACAAACCGACTGACAATACTCTGATTGCTCATTATCTGAATACTAAACTAAAATGGAATTCATTCAATGGTCCACACGTTGGACTAAAAAAACTATCAACCAAAAAGGTCGTTAAAAACTCAATTAAAGACTTACCGACAAGGAATGAACTTTTAGCTTTTTATTATAGTTCAATCTTCATAGATGTTTTGAATAAACAAAAGCCAATGGATTTAGCGGAAACAAACATTGACTTAGAAAACCTAAATCTTGAAAATGATACGGAAAAAGCAATACTTTTTTTAACTGCAATGAGACACGTTGGATTTCAAGTAAGTTCTTATGCAACAGCTCGATTTCCTGATAATTGCTTTAGAGCAATAGAATATGTGGAAAATATGCCAAAATTTAATGGAAAAGCATTTTATGAGTTTGACTTACCAAAATTCGAGGATTTTAAAATAGAAGTTGATAAACGAAAACCAAAAATGAGTTTTAAAGAAAGATATATTCCTGAATTTGGAAAAGCAAAATTAGGAATTGAAAAATGTTTAGCGGAAGAAAAAAACTAATGGCAGCACCGTGTATCTTTAATTGCTTGGTCTGTGTGTACTCGAAAATTCCTTCTTTATATGTAGTTAATATATTACTTATCACTATATTAGTGCTTCCTAAACCATGGCTAGCCTTTCTTCTGCTCTATCTTTTTGAGTTGATTTTTGACGAATCTTTTAAAAAATCTACTTAATGAAAAACACTACGCTAGTAGCATGTCTGTTATTCGCTACACATTTAATTTATGCACAACAAAGCATGCTAGCATCTGGAGGAGAAGCCACAAGTAGTGGTGGTTCATCCAGTTATTCTGTAGGTCAATTAGTTTATTCTACTAATACAGGTGGAGGTACAGTTTCTCAAGGTGTACAACAAAGTATTGAACTCTTTACACTAAATAATACAGAGCTTACAACAGTAAATTTGACTGCTGTAACCTATCCTAATCCAACAACGGATTATGTTGTGCTAGCATTAACCGATGCTACGCTTACCAATTTAAGTTATGAACTTTATGATTTACAAAGCAGATTAGTTGCTAATGGGGAATTAACCCAAGCGAACACCCAAATTGATATGCAAAACACAGCCTCAGGGACTTATATTCTTAAAGTGAATCAAAACAACCATGAATTAAAAACTTTTAAAATTATTAAAAAATGAAAAAATTATACACTTTAATAACCACAATGTTTTTTACTGCAATTAGTTTTGCACAAGCACCAGAAAAGTTGAGTTACCAAGCGGTGATAAGAGATAGTGGAGATAATTTAATAAGCAACCAAGCCGTTGGTATGCAAATAAGCATATTACAAGATGGTACAGCGGTTTATACTGAAACCCAAACACCAACAGCCAATGTTAATGGTTTAGTAAGTTTAGAAATTGGAACAGGAGCCACAACAGATAATTTTTCAAATATTGACTGGGCTACAGGTACATATTTTATAAAAACAGAAACCGACCCAGCAGGAGGGGCAAATTATACCATAACGGGCACCAGCCAGTTATTAAGTGTGCCTTATGCCCTGCATGCCGAAACAGCAGTAAGTGTAACAGAAACCCAAACATTTGCAGATGTTGTTGCTTTAGGTAATACTGCAAATACACAACTAAAAAGTGTAACCGACCCCACTGATGCTCAGGATGCAGCTACAAAAGCTTATGTTGATATATTACAAGCGCAAATAGCAGCTTTAGATGAAAGAATAAAGTTGGTAGAGCCAGCTGAGGTTGGTGATTTTAGAGTAGGTGGTGTTGTGTTTTGGGTTGATCCAACCGATAAAATCCACGGTTTAGTATGTGCAATTGAAGATCAGGCTGAATTTATAAAGTATATAGATCTTCATGTTCAAAGTATACACGGAGCAAGATTTAATGCAATAGGTACAGGCGCAGCTAACACAGATGCCATTATTGCAACACAAGGCGGCGCAACCAACTATGCTGCGGCTAAAGCAAGATTTAATGGGGCTGGGGAAGCTACCGAATGGTTTTTGCCAAGTATAGATGAATTGATTGAAATGTATAAACATAAAGATATTATAAATACTACAGCCCTGGCTAATAGAGGGGGTAGCTTTACAGATGAATTTACCTACTGGAGTTCATCGTTATTTTTAGATAACGATGATCCCGGATCAAATGAACAGGTGTATGTGCATGAATTCGAATTTGACAGTAGTAGTGAGGATGGTGTTAAGCTCTATCTAAAAAACGGTAATAGATTCTCCGTACGTAAGGTTAAAGCTTTTTAATTATTTTACAATTTAATTAATACCGCTTTTGGCGAATCTTGTTTTAAAAAATATTAAAACCCAACAGTGCGGTCTTATCCCCTATTCCTGTAATGGTTTTTAATAGCGTTAACTGCTCTTGTTGTTCTGATTTCACTAAGCTTAACAACCTGGTTTCTAATCATTATCCTAGGTTAGAAAATCATCTAAAAAACATCATTGAAATTATAAAAAAAGAATTAGAAAATAAATAACGAAAGCACAACAGTTGGTACAAGAAAACGTAGTGCATTTTAAAAGCCCTTAGTTTCGGTTTATTACTTAATTAAATATAAATATGTTGCTTTTGTTTTTCTCTTCAATGCTAAATTTTATATTTAGCCTACTTTGTAAATAAAAAAGGACGTTTGAACTATCTTCAAACGTCCTATGTTTTTAATACATTGTTAGCTTTTGTTACTTTTTAATCTGATGTACCCAATAAGCACCACTTATGTCTGTAATTTTAAGAGTATATATTCCTTTAGGTAACTTTGATAAAATATCATTTTCTAAATTAAGTTTTGCTTTTGCTCCTAAAGGCACAATTAAACTGTGTTTTCCTGGTTTTATTTTAGCAACATAGTAGTTTGAAATACTCATTTTGTTTAAGACTGCTAAATCTTCTTGGGTGTATTCTAAAATGGAATTGTCTTGATGGTCATATAAGCTAATACCTATAACCCAAGAGCCATAAACATCTACCCCTTCGGTTCTAAAGATATCAAAAGTAAGGGTGTTGTTTTGAATTTCACCATTAGTTATTTCAAGTTTTGGTTTTACCGATTTATTATGAAGTGTTCCCCAAAGTCCGCCGTGAAATACCTGATTAGTCATTAAGGTCATACCAAAAATAAATAGTGAACCTATTAATACTACTTTAGGAAAAATGCTGTCTTTTATTGGTAAAATTCCTGAACCTAACCAACAAAACCATTTCTTTTTAGTGAAAGCAAAATGATGTTTTATTAAATAATTATCTACGGAATATTTCCCGCTTCCTGTTAAGAATAAAACAAAACCTGTAGCTATTCCTAACACACCAATTTGCCATTCATCTAAGCAGGTTGTACCTATCCAGCCCGAACCAAGAAGAATTCCCATAGCTAAGCCAAATACGCCAATACTCATGATTCGAGTGAATAACCCAAATAGTATAAATAAGCCTACAATTCCTTCAATGATGGTAAAAATCACCATGTTTATCCAAAGTACATCAGGGTTCTCCACCAAGTATTGGATAATTGGTTTTATACCTAAAGCGTTAGGTAAAAAGGCGTTAAACTTTTCGCCAATATATCCAGCCATTTCTGGGTCTAGTTTATTGGCTAATGCCGTTCTTCTCCAAAATGCCGAAAAATAAGTCCAACCCACTACTAACCGTAATGCTAGAGCCAAAAGCCCTGCATCCTTTTTTATATGTACTGTTTTCATAATTTATTAGATTGTAAGTGTGATAAAACCTTTTTTAGTAAGTTGAAAACCATATAAAATACCGTTGGGCGTTATTTCAAGATTACTCGGCAATGTTTCTGGATTTATATTAAATTTTGAAAGTGAAATACCGCATACAAAAACGTTTATATTTTGGGCTTTTGCCTTTTCCAACAGCGCATTAAAATCTGGATTGTTTGAAATGTCATTCACTGTTTTACCGCAAAGGATTACATAAAACGATCCATATTTTTTTCCGTCTTCTTTTGCTAGTGCATTGGCAGTTAGCAAAACAGGTTTGAGTTGTTGTATATTTTTTGAAAGCACTAAATAATTATTCTTTTTTGAGTTAATATTTTGTGCTAGTAATTGAGAGGTTCCAAATAGTAAAAGGAACATTGTTGTTATAAATAGGATGGAATTTTTCATTGTTTTTGAATTTTTAAGTTTGAATTAATACTAAAAAAAAGAAGTCCACCAAGTATGGCTACATTCTTAAAAAGTGGACCTAGAGTTGTCATTTGTCCAACTTGTACCGTTAGCGTAATAGGAATTAAAACGGCTATTAATACTATTGAGGCTATTTTTGTTTTAAAGCCAAGAAGTAATGAAATGCCTGCAATTAGCATTACAATTCCTGATAGCATCACAGCTATTTCTGGTGTTCCTAGAATATTTCCAATAAAACCCATTGAGGAATTTTCTATTCTGCTCACCGTTTTTTCGGTATTAAAAAAATGGTTGGTGCTTGCTATTATAAAAATTAGGCTAAGCATAATGCGAAGTATAACTACAGATTTGTAGCTAACTTCAAGTGTTTTTTCTTGAAATTTCATTTTAGATATTTGTAATTGACTGATTTATAGCAGGAATAATAACTGCTTTATGTTTTCTTATTTAGAAAATCAATTACGAATAGACCTTGAGGTTCTGATATAAAATATAGAGAGGAACATTAGAAACCTGTTGGTTTCTTGATGTATTAAGATTAAAAGAATGCCTAAGTAAATAGGTCGTAAATTCAAAATGAGAGACTTCTGAAACTAGAAAGTCCGGTTGTTGAAAATTTGGTTTTGTAACAGTCTGAATAGTTTCAGAAAAGGCAAAAGTCTGGCAATTGGATTGAGAAATTGTAGACTGACTCTTGTTTAAGACTTTGGTTTGAGGAATCCCTAATTCTGCTTCAATAAAATTCCTAACCTTACAAGGTGAAAGCAATAATAGCAACACTAGTCCAAAAATAGACAAGGTTGCATTCATTTTATTTATTTTACAGCTTTCTTTCACATTGCAAATATAAATGCATTTTTTCGGGGATTATGTTATTTATTTGTTAATGAAAGCTAACAATGGCTATTCGTAATGGCTTCTTCTCGCCTACTTACAAAAGTCTTCTAAAAATTTCTGCGTCTATACGGTTTCCCGTAAGGAGATTATGAAGTGTTGTTATATCTTCGATTGGCGAAGTAATGTAAATAACTTTACCAATATACGTAGAACTACGTATTGTATGTAAAGGGTTTAAATGGTAGCTTCGCTTTAGTAAAGGTACAACTAAGCGTTTTTTATTTAAAAATAAGAGTAGATTTAGTTTTTGTATAACAATTTGGTAGTAATTAATAAAAGATAGAAAATGACTGAAAACAAAAGTTATGTAATGTGGAATAATAAAGGAGGTGTTGGAAAAAGTACTATCACTTTTCATATTGCATCTGTTTACGCAGAAAAAAACCCAGAAAGAGATGTAGTAGTAGTTGACATGTGTCCTCAAGCAAACTCTTCTTCAATGTTAATGGGAGGGGGAAAACAAAGTGAGGCTAAACTTCATACTTTAATTTCAAAAGACGAACCGCAAACAATCGTTGGATATATTACAGAAGCTACACTTAACGGTGATTCAGATATTAATAAATACGTAACTAAGCTTGAAAATGTTAATCCAAATTTAAGCCCAAACTTGCATTTAATATCGGGAGATGGTAATTTAGAATTAATAGCACCATTACTTTCTGAAAGAGCTGAAGCAACTCCTCTTTCGGCAGCTGATAATCCATGGATAAAAATACACTCGATTATAAAAAGAATGACAGAAAAAAGGTTAGATGAGAATCGTCCTGTGACATATTTTATAGATACTAACCCTAGTTTTTCTATTTATACACAACTAGCAATTGTTGGTGGTGAGAAATTATTAGTTCCTATAAACGCAGATGATTCTTCTATATTTGCAATTACGGGTCTTTTTAATCTTATATGGGGTACAACTAATCTTCATCCTGTTTATGGTCAATATACTTTTGCAGCCAAGGCAAGAAAACATAATTTGCCTTTGCCGAAAATTTCTTTTTTACTAGGAAATAGGTTTACACAAAAAAAAGGAGCAGCGCATGCTTTCAAAGCCTTATCTAATGAAGCTTTAAATAAAATGTATTCTGAATTCACCAGCAATCCAGATAAATTTGAATCTACAGGAGATACTATAAATAACATTAAACAATTTGAAGAATCATATAGTATCGAATTACGTGATTTCAATAGTGCAGGTGTAGTTGCTGCTAATCAAGGTTTACCGCTAAGTAAAATGGATAAACATGTTTATGAAGTTTATGGTGAAAAAATACAAGTTGCTAAGGAACAGAGAGAGAAATGTAAATTAGTAATTGAGGAACTTGTAGGTAAACTATAAACTATTACCAATAGGGATAACAATTACTTTAGTTGTTATATAATATGTTACCTGTAAGTTAAAATAAAACTCATGTTGAATAAAATCGAATTTTCAGATTTATATAGATTCTTAACTTCAATTGGATTGATATTTATAGCATCAGCTTTAATAATCCCATGGCTTTTTATGAAGCAGGAATTAGGAGTTATCTCTATTTCAGAATATAATTCGCTAATAGAAGGTTCTAAAAAAATTGTTGATAATAGAATCAATTTAAATTTACTTGTTCTTAAAATGTTGCCTTTTATTTCTTTAGTTTTATTTCTTATCGGATGCGGTTTAATATTTATAGGGTTTAAAAACTGGAAGAAAAAACAAGATGACATTGATGAATCTGACGAAATAAAATTAGAAATACTTCGTGCTTCTAAACAATTAGATTTAGAAGAAATTGATGAAAAAGCAGAGAATGAAGTTAAAGAAGAATTCAATGAAAAGAAATTTAGTGCGAACAATACTTCTAATGAAACTGAAATAGAGCAACCTAATCTTGAAAAACTAAAATCCAATCTGATTGGAATGGAAAAGCTTTTTTTTGACAAAATTGTTGAATTTAATTCTTTTATCTATGAACCAAAAGCTAATTTAAAAATTGATGATAAGTACGAAATTGATATTGCCTTAAATGCAATAAATAAACAAAAATATTCGGACAAGCTTATTGAAATTAAATATTTACAGACAAAATTAAACATGGATATTATAAAGAAATCTTTTAGCGCACTTGTTCGAGTTCAGAATCATATATACAAGGCAACTAATAAAAGACCTGCAATTATTTTAATCCTAGTTTATAGTTCTGACATTGTATCAAGTGGAAACGAAATAAGTAGATTTAAATCCGGAGTTAAAGAATATCTTAGTCAATTTGGAGTTGGACAATTTCAATATTTTATTTTAAACAATAAAGAGGCTGAAAATTTTCAAGTAACAAACATAATGAAGTAAAACCTACAGGTAACAAAGTATAAAAATAATAGAAAAATTGATCCTTAACCCAATTTTTGGCATTTTCTAAAGATCGTCAAATTTTTAAATTTGGCTTATTTAGAAAAATTTAAAATTCGGCTTTTATATATTCCGAAAAGTCATCGCTTTATTTTTGCGCTTCTTTTTAATGCATGAGCGCTAGAAACAATTATAAATAAATGAAGATAAGAGAAGATTTTAATGAAATAATTAACGAAATACAAGAGAATAATAAAGAATTCAAAATGTCTCCAAGAGATTTTCTTGCATATTTTCATTGTTCAAAACGAACAAAAGGAAATACCGGAAGGATTGATATTTTTTTAGAATCAAAAAGAATTGAGACAATTCCAAATTATATAAACGTATGGATTGACGGAGAATTAACACTTAAACATAAACCAAAAGCAAAAAGCAAAACAGAATCCGACCCAATTCAAAGAATTAGTATTCTACCTTCTGCAAATAGAATACCAGTCACAACGACACGTGATGCTAAATTAACAGATGCTATCACGAAAATGATGATGCATAATTATTCTCAACTTCCAGTTTTAAGTAATCCAAAAAGCATTGTTGGATTCATAACTTGGGAATCTATTGGTTGTGCAATAACGAATGGTGTAACATCTGAACTTGTTAAGGACTATTTAAATCTTGAATATACTATTTTAGAATATGATACACCATTACTAAAAGCAATAAACACGGTAATTGAAAAAGAATATGTAATTGTACAAAAAAAAGATAAATCATTTAGTGGCATTATAACATTAGCAGATGTCAGTAGTCAATTTTTAACATTAACAGAACCCTTTCTTCTATTAGAAGAAATTGAGAACCTTATTCGACTACTTTTAGATGACAAGTTTCTAGTTCAAGAATTAATTGATTTTTGTTTAAATGAAAATGATGATAAAAGTATTGAAACAATCGATGATTTAACTTTTGGTCAATATATTAGATTAGTAGAAAAACCTGAAAATTGGGAGAAACTTAAATTAAAAATAGAAAGAGTTACTTTTATTAAACAACTGAATGTTGTTAGAGAAATTAGGAACGATATAATGCATTTTGACCCAGAAGGAATAACGTTAGAACAAAAACAAGCTTTAATAAATATGGCGAAATTTTTAACAGATATTAGAAAATATCATTAAATAAATATTTATATAATAGAATCTATCCTAAAGTATGTTAAGTATTATTTTTGCAGGAATTATTTCAGTTTTATCATTAACAACTAAGTTATCCAAAGATGGTATAACAAAAAGTGGGGTTAAAAATTTAACAGCTGCAGGATATGTTGTTCTTATATCATCATTTATTCTGATTTTTATTAACATATTTAAATATCAAAAAGAAGTATCGAAGAAACAATATGTACAAGGAAAAAATATTTTTATTTCAATTAAGTTTCGAGGAGCAGATAAGAGAGCTTTAGATTCTATTTATAATTCGATAGATGATAAATTGCATATTGGTGCTATGTTAAATAATTCTTTTATTACTTTTGATTTAATAAAGTCGCCACCTCAATATTATAAATCTGTTATTGGAGGACAATGGCAATTTAAGCTAAATTCATATAATTTAAGATTCGATGAACATAGACTAAATTTCAAGATTAAAGACTTTAAAAAGGGACGATTTAAAGCTAATATTTTGGGTTTAGATAAATTATTATGTGAATTTGAGTCTATCAGCTGTTTTTTTTCATTTACTATAAATGAAGGTGAAAAATTAGAATCAATTATGTTTCCGCTTAAATACAATAATGGTAATATAGATTTTGGTTTGAATGAATTTGGAATGTGACAAAATTATCATATCTCGATTTTCGGTTTATTTCAATTACTTCAAAAAACCCAACATCTTTGCATTCACTACTTCCGCTTGATCGATAGATAAAAAATGGCCAGCATTGCGTATCACTTCTCCTTTTCCTTTAGGTAGCATTTTAGCAATTTCTATGGTGCGTTTTTCATTAATCATATCATCATCCCCAATTAAAACCAAGACTGGCATTTGTAGTGATTTTAACTCTTTATTAGAAAACGGTTGCATGCTCGACATAAATTGATTCACCGAATCTTTTTCGGTAGCAATATAATATTGCTCTAAATAGGCATCACTAATATTCGGCACATTACTAGACATACTTTCTAGGCTTTGCGCAATTTGCTTTTCTTTAGAAGAAAGCAACGTCGCAATATTTTTAAACAAATCCATACTTGGTTTAATCCAGGTAAAGGTTTGTGCCGGACTCAATAAAACCATGCTTTTAATACTTTTCTGGTTGTCTAAAGCCAGGTTTACTGCTAACCAACCACCACGAGAAGCACCAATCAAATGAAAAGTATCCAACTCTAAAACAAAAAAGACTTCTTGATACCAATCGATAACTTTATCTACACTTTCCATATCGTTATAGACAAACGATTTTCCAGGTTCTAAAAGAAAATCAATAGCATACACACGATGGTTACTACTAAGCGCTTCTATATTTGGGTACCACATGGTAGAACTCGCGTTCATACCATGCAATAAAACTACAGGTTCTCCATTTTCTGGTCCGCTAACAATCACATGCGCAACACCATCGGTAGTAGGAATGTATAGTTCTTCAAAAGCGACATCCCATAATTTTAGGGTTTCGTCATAAGCTTCAAAATACGCTTTATCCGAAGCATCTGCCTTGGTAATATAATCTGGTATTTTTTTATAGGCATCGTATTTACTAGTACAACTAACAAATAAAACAGAAAAAACAAGTGCGCTAAAGAATCTCATAAAAGGTGCTATTAATGGTTGCAAATGTAACTATAAATAGGCTTTGCAAAATACCAATTTCGTAAATTTGTTATTCTGAAAAATAAAACAAAGAAGATTTTTCCCTTCCTATCTACCAACAGACAGGTTCCCGGAATAGAATACACAACCAATGGAAAGAGCCCAAGTTTTAGAAGAAATCATTACTGGTTACCGAAACACCATTCAGCAACGCTATCAATATCAAAATATAAAGGATACCTACGGCCTTCCAGATTCTATAGATCCCGAAACCGTAAACCAGCTTCGGGAATACTTCTTGAATTATATGTATCCAGAATTTGAAAAACGCCAAGAATTAAACGAAGCCTTTAACAGCCTGGAAGATTTTACCAAGCATCCAAAAAAATTGGTAGCCGTTGCATTAGATGCTACCAAACTGATTTTTAAATACGGAAGACACCTTCCTAAAATATTAAACACCGGATTAAAAGCCATGCAGTCTTTTAAAGCTGCAGATACTTTTGAGAATAATTTGGTAGATGAAGCCATAAAAAACAAGATTGAAGGTCCTTATAATCCGGAAAAGATAGATGCGCTCATTACCTTATTATCTCGGGAAGAAATAGAGCAGTTTATTCGTATTTCAGAATCGTTATTTGATGTGTTACACGATAAAGTCCTCATTAAAAAAATCAAAGGGATTATTGAATATCTAATCCGAATGATGCAAAAAAAAGAAAACACCTATACTTCGCAACAAATTAAAGGACTAGAATTAGGACTAGAAATGCTAACCGAAGGCGATGCACTTTTTAACAGATTAACGTTAGAAGACCAGCAAAATTTAGTCGACCTGATTATAGAAATAGAAAAAGATGCTTTAGAACGTATTTTTTAGAAAGTACTAAAGCCACAACTAAAATTCCAAGTCTCAAGGCAATTGCTTAACTTTGTTCTGCTATAAAAAAGTATTCCATAAAACAATAATGCCATTTCCACTTTCGCGGAAAATATTATGATAAATATCCCAGAAAAAACATTACAAGATTTAGAGTTTTCTACCGTTCTACAGCAAGTAAGCGAACTTTGTGTTACGCCTTTAGGGCATGCAAGAGCTTTAGAAATTACGCCTTTTACAACCAAAGAAGAGTTACAAGTAGCACTACAATTGGTAGACGAATATCTATCGTCTTTTCATAATGATAACCGCATACCAAATCATGGATTTGATACCATTACCAAAGAACTGAAACTTTTAAAAATTGAAAATACCTTTTTAGAAATCCACAGTCTTAAAAAAATAGTATCTATTTCTTTAACCTGTAATGAAATTGTAAAATTCCTTAAAAAGTTTCAAGAGTATTATCCCAAGTTACATGACTTTGCATTTTATATCGAAGTGACTACAGAGATTATTGAAAAAGTAGATGCCAATGTCGATCGTTTTGGCGATATCAAAGATGATGCTTCTGCCCTATTATATGAAATTAGACAAAGCATCAATAAACTAAAAGGTAAAATTAATGGCAGCTTTACTTCTGCTTTAAATACCTACCACCAATTAGAATATCTAGATGATATTCGCGAATCTGTGGTAGAAAACAAGCGTGTACTTGCGGTAAAAGCCATGTACAGACGTAAGGTGAAAGGTGCTATTATGGGAAGTAGCAAAACAGGAAGTATTGTTTATATTGAACCAGAAGCAACCTTAAGACATACCAGAGAACTTAATAATTTAGAGTTTGAAGAAGCCGAAGAAATTGTAAGAATATTAAAAAATCTTACTGGTTTTATCCGACCGTTTTTACCTCTCTTAGAAAAGTATCAAGAGTTTTTAATTGCCATCGATGTGATTGCTGCAAAAGCAAAATATGCGCGATCTATGGATGCAATTCTTCCAGAAATCAACGAAAACAGAACGCTATTTATTCGCGATGCTTATCATCCTTTGTTACTTTTAAATAATAAGGCTAAGAAGGAAAAAACCTTTCCGCAAACCATAGAATTAAAACAAGACAGTAGAATTATTGTGATTTCTGGCCCTAATGCTGGAGGAAAAAGTATTACACTAAAAACCGTTGGTTTATTGCAAGTGATGTTGCAAAGTGGGATGCTAATTCCGGTACATGAACGTAGTTCGGTTTGTTTATTTGATAGAATTTTAAGTGATATTGGCGATAATCAATCCATAGAGAATCATTTAAGTACCTACAGTTACCGACTGAAACAAATGAATTTCTTTTTGAAGAAGTGTAATAAAAACACGCTTTTCTTAATTGATGAATTTGGAACCGGTTCCGATCCAGAACTTGGTGGTGCTTTAGCCGAAACTTTCTTAGAAGAGTTTTACCATCGAGAAGCCTTCGGAATTATCACCACGCACTACTCCAACTTAAAGCTTTTAGCCAATGAATTGCCTTTTATGGAGAATGCAAATATGCTTTTTGACGAAAAAAGTTTAGAGCCTATTTACAAACTGATTATTGGTAACGCAGGAAGTTCATTCACTTTTGAAGTAGCTCAGAAAAACGGCATACCATTTAGTCTTATCAACCGGTCTAAAAAGAAAATAGAACGTGGTAAAGTGCGATTCGATGCTACTATTGCAAAGCTTCAAAAAGAAAGAAGTAAACTAGAAAAAACGGGACAGTCTTTAAAAGAAAACGAAAAGAAAAAACTTGCCGAAGCAGATAAGCTAGAAGAGATTAATGCGAAGGTGCAGAAAAAGCTAGAAAACTATCAAGAGTTATATGATAGTAACCAACGTTTGGTCTATTTAGGAACCAAAGTGAATGATTTGGCTGAAAAATTCTTCGATAATAAACAGAAGAAACAATTAATGGCGGAGCTGTTTAAGCTGGTTCAGATTGAAAATTCGAAACGTAAGAAAGTTACGGTCAAGCAGAAAAAAGCGAAAAAACAGAAAGAGACGCAAGTCAAACAAGAAGTAGAAAAGAAAGTAGAAGTCATTAGAGAAAAGAAAAAGGAAGCGAAGAAAAAAGCAATCGTTCCCGATAAGCCTAAAGCCATTCTAAAAGTTGGGGATCGCGTACGTATGGAAGATGGTCGTGCTGTTGGAACTATTGATAAAATGGAAAAAAACAAAGCGGTTGTGAATTACGGTATTTTTACGACTAACGTTAGTATTAGCATGTTAGAACTTGTAGAGGCTGTTAAAAAATAGGTAGTAAAACTAGAATGCCCTTTAGGTATTAACTCCTCTTTCTTAAAATTTCTTTTATTAGAAATTATAATTCATTCTCCTCTTTAAAAAAGAGGAGAGCATTAAAAAAAAAATGCTTTTAGAATACCTTTTAATACCAACTAAAAAGAAACATAGTACTTGTTCCTCTCTTTAATTAAAGGGAGGTGATTTTTTAAAAAGAAAAAATCGGAGGGTTTTAATCTTCTGATAAATAAATAAATAAATAAAATTTAAAAAAAAGATTCCGACTTTCCTTGCTATGGCAAGCAAGTTCAGGAAATATTATGAACCAATTACCAAAACATAAACAGTTAATCTTATTTGATGGTGTTTGCAACTTATGCAACAGCACGGTGCAATATGTAATTAAACATGATAAGAAAGATGTGTTTCGCTTTGCGGCATTACAAAGTGCTATTGGTCAATCCATAATAGCCAAGTATCATATAGATCCTGTAAAAACGGACTCTATACTACTCTACTCGAATGAAAATGGGTTGAAGGTGAAATCTACTGCTGCATTGTATATTGCCAAGCATTTAGGTTTTCCGAATAATATAATGGTGGTATTTTTAATGGTGCCAACCTTTATACGGAATAGCGTATATAATTACATTGCTAAAAACAGGTATAAATGGTATGGTAAAAAAGATGCCTGTATGATACCTACTCCCGAATTAAAGGATAAGTTTTTAGGTTAATGGTTAGTCTATTCTAACAAAAGGAATGGAAGAAATAACACTTAAAACAAGTTGTCCTTCTGCATTAAAAGAATACGGCGTATTTATTTCTTCGCCTATCATTAATTGTAAATTGGTACTGGAAGAATTCCATTCTAAAGAGGTCGCATTAGAAATTGCAGTTCCGTTTTTATCCGCTTCCGAAGCAATTTTAATTCCAGTATTATCTGCATAAAAAACAAAACTATTTGCTAAACTAGCATTAGAGTCCACACGTTGCCATTCCCCAACTAATGCATTCGCTATATCTTGATCTTCATCCATATCGTTAGTACTACAAGAAAATAAGGTAGCAACAACGGTTAATAATATAACGAAATTTAGTTTTATCGTGTTTTTCATTTTAATAGCTTATCTATATATCGCGTATTAGCAGATTTTAATACTTCTCTTGGTTTTGAAAATCAAGTTTTTTCTACCAGAAAGTGTATTTTCAATAATGTACTTGTATGATTTTTTTCTTACTATAGTATTCTTATCTACTGTAAAGAATAATTCGGATCCATTCATGGTTGGTACAGAAATATGTTCTATAGTTATCGGAGTTATTTGTAATTCATTTACAGTTTGCAATTCTTGTGCAGATGCAGCAAAAAATGACAACGAAAAGAAAAAGAGGGAAGTTACTAGTTTCATGAGACCTTTAATTTAATACTATAAATGTAGTGCTACTATTTAGTATGCTAAAATATACTCGGTATAGAACGAGTAAATTAGATAAGTAAAAAATTAATGTAAAAAAAATCGGTAAACAACAGGTTTATTTCAAACTATCCAAAATAAAGTCAATTGTTTTGTTCGTGTTTTTATTGTCCATATAGGAATCTGTGATATGTTTTGCTGGAACACAAAAGCCTTTATTTGCAAGAGATTCTATAGATTTTAAATACGACAAAGAGATTTTTCCGGTTAGTAAAACCTTTAAATCTTTACCTTCTTTATAATAAGTGTACACTTTTTTTAATCCGGATAAATACAAATAATCTTTTGTAAATCCGCCACCTCGATGTGCTCTAACCGTGATGTAAAAAGCAGTTTCTCTATCTAAATCATATTCGTGATGCAGTTTTCTAAACGTTCTGGAAAACGAATACCCTTTTGCTAAACCATCTACAGCAATCACGCGATACGCCAATTCTTTTAAACGTCTAACCGTTAAATTATTGCTCATGTATTCTGAAAAAACAGCTAATCCTTCTTGTGTTTCTTCATAATCTGGAAAACCATGCGAAAAAATCTTTAAAGGATGCAGCATACCATTCATGGCAGTTACCATATGAACCCCAATTTCATGATTGGTTAATACTTCAATTTCATTATCCGAAAAGGTATGATTCGTATTAATTACTAAGGTTTGAATATTGTTTAAAACCATAGCAATAGCACTCATTTTATTAGAAAGATCTATGTTATAACTAAAATCATATCGCGTAGAATAATCTCGAAACTTTTGTACGGTTTGTTCGGTATTATACTTTGGAAGGAATTGGGCGTCCATTTCGTCTTCATCGTCAAAATGAAGAATAAACTTCGCGTTTTCTACATCGTCTTCGGTTGGTGTACCAAAAGAATGCAGAGAATTGTAATAGAATTTTTTCCCTTCGCCAATAGTTTCAATACATTTTATTAATCCGGAATACGCATAAATAATGTCTTCGTATAAGGCTCTAATTTCAGCATCTTCAATTTGCTCAATAGGTTGCGCAAACAATTCCCGATGCAGTTTAAAACGATCAAAATTTATGGTTGGATAGGTAAATACAGGATCTGTTAAATACTTACTAGCAAAGAAACGTTCTTTTTCGGCTTCAATATTGGTAGGATTCACATAGCTTAACAGTTCAATTTTCTTGACAAGTTCGTCAATGCTATTGTCTATTTCTAGTAAGGCTTTTGTGCTGGTATTTGCTGTATTCATATAGAAAAACTATCTGTACTTTTTATAAAAAGCCGCTGCATGTTCTGGAAGTCTGGTTTGCAATTCGTTTTCTACTGCTGTAAACACTTCTGGATACATCATATAATCTAACTCATCACAATACACTTTGGCTATTTCTGTTGCCAAAACTAACGTATTTTTAAAAGTATTGGTAATATATTTTAGAAAATAACCATTGCCTTGAAAGGTATCATTTATTTTGGAAGTACTTGGTATGCCGTTTGGTAATTGCATTTCGCTAAGACTTTTTCTCCACGCTTCTACGCTTTCACCAAATCTATTATTATCGATGTTAGACGTTCCTAAATTCCAAGTTGGCACTTCCCTATCCCAGCGTTTCCAGTTATAGCTATGCATATCGTAAATTACGCAAACACCGAATTTTGTTTCTAATTTTTTCACTAAGGCATGCACCACTTGGTAAAAATGGAAGTGTTTATCTAAGCTTTTTGTTTTCATATCCTCGGGAAGTTTTTCTTTCCAAAGCTGTTTTCCCCAAGCATCTTTATAAATAGCGGTTTCGGGATCCCGGTTTAAATCGTATTCAAATCTAGAGTCCATTCCAGCAATCACAATGGGATGCGATTGCACCATATTTTTGGTTTCGGGATCTTCTTCAAACCAACGTTCATACTCGGTATGTAAGCAGTTATTCCAAAGCTCTTTTCTAAATTGATGTCCGTCATGTACCGCCGCACAAGCATAATGTACATATTCCTCTATTTTTATAGTAAACGAATAATCGGATGCTACCGCATGAAAGCATTCTTCGGCTTCAATTTTAGAAACTATTTGTGGTACCGTTAATTTTTGCATGGCTAAACATGAAATAATTTATTTAAACTTCTATACATAGCGCGTTCATAAACATCAAACTCACCATCGGCAAAAAACATACTTTTCACTTCTGCAAGTAACTTATCTATATCTGCTTCTGTAAAATTATGCTCCTTTAATCCTGCTTGAATTTTCTGAATACTTTGGTAGTCATTATCGGCTTCCCATTCCTCATGAATTTTCTGAAAAGTCTGCATATCTACTTTTGCAATGATTAGGTTTCGTTCTTTATTATCTTCTTCAAAATTGGAATTTGCAGCATACAATAAAGTGTAGGCAACCAGTTCGTTTTTAGTCCAATGCATCCTATTATCTTTTGTAATTAAAGCGCCGTATTCTGTCCATGAACCATCATAAACAGCTATATTTTTATAACCAAGCATATCTGCACCAAGCGCTAAAACGCAAGCTGTAATACCCGAACCACAAGAAAAAACAAGGTTTTCCTTTTTATTGGTAGCTTGATTAAAAAGAGTTTGTATTTCTTCTTTTGTTTTGATTTTTTTATCCTGCAATAGATCTTCAAACGGTAAATTTTTGGAGTTTGGAATGGTTCCACTTCGAAGACCTTCTCTTGGTTCTGGAATGGTTCCTAAAAACCTTCCGGAAGATCTTGCATCCAAAATAGCATAGTTTTCGTCATTTTGAATCTTTAAAAGATCATCAAAAAACACCATATAACCATTTTGTCTTCTTGCTTGAAAATTTCCGGGTGCTACTTCGTATACTTGTTTCGTTTCTATTGGTAAGTTGTTTGTTTTCCATTCAGGAAATCCGCCATTTAGAACCGCTACATTTTCATAACCAAAAGCTTTAAATAACCACCAAACTCTTGCGCTGGAGTAAATTCCTTTTTCGTCGTAAACCACAATTGCGGTATCTTGGTTAATTCCTAATTCTTGCGCAGAAGCGGTAAACTGTGCTTCGGAAGGAAATGCGCTAGGAAAATCATCTGCGACATTACTAAACTTCTTCTTGATATCAAAAAATCGAGTGTTTGGTATTTGTACTACTTCCGGAAAAACGGAAACACCATCCACAATTTTTGGTATCGTTGCGTTTAAAATCACAAGATTTGGAGCATGCGCATTTTCATGTAACCATGCTACCGAAACAATAGTGTTTTCTAATTTGAGATTAGACATACTTAATTTATTACTGAATTTTATTTACTGAATACCGAACACTAATTTACGCTTCCTCTACAGTTTTACGTAAACGCGAACGTCGATCAAAAGCTTGTAATTTATCTAAGACTTTACTTTCTAGGAAATCGATAACACGTTCTTCGACTTTCACTTTGCTTTTATATACTTTATTAATGTAGGTAATTCCACCAGGAGACATCACATTCACTTCTACCAGTTTTCCTCCAATCACATCAATACCAACAAAATAAAGTCCGTCTTTAACCAGTTTAGGTCCAATTTGTTTGCATAGCGCTTTTTCTGCTTTCGTAAGTGTATGCTTCGCAATAGTTCCTCCTGCAGATACATTAGAACGATGATCATCGGTTCCAGGAATACGTTTCATTGCGCCAACAGGTTCGCCGTTAAGCAACAAAATACGAACATCACCTTGGTCTGCTCCTTCTATATAATCTTGAAGAATTACATAATTAGAAGTGCCATCAGAATTACTATTAATATAGAAATCTAGTAACGAGTTAATATTACTCATTGCCGATTTTTCAATAAGAATCACACCAGAACCACCAAAACCATTTAAGGGTTTGATAATCATTTTATCTGCTTTCGATTCTTTAATCTGCTGTACCAAATAATTCTTATTTTTAGATACATGCGTATTCGGAATAATGTTACTATGCGCATCTCCAAAAGCTGCGGTATATAATTTATTATTTGCTTCTCGCATTCCTTGTAAAGAATTGATGATAAAAACATCATCTTTTACAGAATCCAGAAAGTTTAGCATAATGGGATCTAATGGCGGATTTGCTCTAAAAAAAATAGCGTCAAAACCAGCAAGAGGTAACATTTCTTCTCTTAATTGTACTTTACTATAAAATGCTTTTAAAGAATTTGGTACTTTTTCCATTCTACCTACTACATTACAAAAAGCATTGGTAACACTATCTCTAATGGTAAGATTGGCAGGTGTACACATAGCAACGCCATGTCCACGTTTTACACATTCTTTAATTAAGGCTAAACTGGTATCATTTTCTGCATCAATTTCGCTCCATGGATACATAATAAAGCAAATATTCATAAGGTCTATATTTTGGTTGGTTAGTTAAATTTATAGATTATTTCAACTTTAAACAAGAGAATTTAATCTTTTGAAATAGTAAAAGCGATTCTTCCTATGCTAAATAGCATCTTTTCAACAAATTGGAAACTCAAAAAAAGGAGTTCAATACTTACTTAACCGCCTCGTAATTATCATCCCATTCTTTTGCCTTCGGATGGTCGTGAAGCTTTCCTAAAGATTTAGCAACAATCATAGAAACGGTAGCATCTCCTGTTACATTCACAACCGTTCTACACATATCTAAAGGTCTATCTACTGCAAAAATTAAGGCTAAACCAATAGGCAATAATTCTGCTGGAAAACCTATAGATTCTAGAACAATAACTAGCATTACCATTCCTGCACTTGGTACAGCAGCACTACCAATAGAAGCTAATAAAGCAGTTGCAATAATAACTAATTGGTTCGTAAACGTTAATCCTTCAGGCCAAATTACCTGCATAATAAAAACAGCTGCAATACCTTGATATAAACTAGTTCCGTCCATATTTACAGTAGCACCAACTGGTAATACAAAACCAGAAACTTCTTTATCTACACCTAAATGCTCTTCCACACGTTCCATGGTTACTGGCAAAGTTGCAGCACTCGAACTGGTAGAAAAAGCCAATAATTGCGCTGGAGAAATTTCTTTTAAAAACCATAAAGGCGATTTCTTAACCACAAACTTTATCAGGACTAAATAGAAACCAATCATTAAGGATAAACCTAAGACTACACAACCTGCATAGTTTAGAAGTTTTAATAAAATTTCGGTGTCATCAAAGGCTATGATTACGTTTGCCATTAAAGCGAAAACTGCATAAGGCGCAAATAACATAATTAAATCCACCATTTTCATTACGACTTCATTGAGAGAATCAAAGAAATCTACTAATGGTTTTGCTTTTTTCTCTGGAATTAATAGTAAACAAATACCGACAAATAAAGCAAAGAAAATAATCTGTAGCATCTTTGCTTCTCCTAAAGAAACGAATATATTACTCGGAAAAATATCTACTAAAGCCTGCAATGGTCCAGCATCATTTTGCGCGGTAGCTTTGGCTAATTTATCGGTAACTCCGGCATCATTTTCATATTTCATTTTGATTTTAGCAATCGTATCTTGCGACATTCCAACTCCTGGTTTCACAGTATTTACAATCGTTAATCCAATAATGATAGCAATTAGCGTGGTACCAACATAAATAGCGATGGTTCGTAATCCCATCGATTTAATTTTAGAAATATCTTTTAAATCGGAAATCCCTTTAATTAACGAAGCTAGAATTAACGGAACAGCAATTAGCTTTAAAAGGTTAATAAAGATCTTACCAAAAGGTGCAATCCAATCGGAAACAAAATCTTTACCATCATACGCATTCATGATGAATCCGAAGATGATACCCAATATCATTCCTATTATTATTTTCCAGTGTAGTGCTAATTTCATGTTATTTATTTTTCATTTCCGTTAGGCGGAAACTTCGTTAGTTCGTTTTTCTTCCTATACTTTTATGTCTCCAAACCTCATAAAGATAACAATCTGTATGTTCTTCTTCTGGATTATTAATTGGTAATTCTTTCTGTATTCTTTTGGCCATATCATATTCTGAAATTAGACCATAAATATTTAAATCTTTTGGCAGAAAAGTTTCATCAAAACCACCACAATTAGTCAAAGCGCTTGTGTCTCCTCCTATTTCGATTAAATCATAACCTATAAAATCATAGGTAGCACTTAAATCTGCTTTTTCTTTTTCCGGTTCTTTAATTATAGCTAGTAAATTAAAAAAAGGAACCTCCTTCACATTATTCAAGACATAATCTAAGGAATTAAAATAGAACATGAGCATTCCGTTATCGGATATAATAAAATCCCATACTTCGGAAGCATCTAAATCTAAGACAAATGCTAGTCTATTCAAATTACCATCCAAAGAAACCAATTCTTTTAGATGAAATAATTCGGTCCAATCGATATATTCTTTCCAAGTAAACCCATCGGTATTATCTGAATCATACGTTTTTAGCGCCGTGTAATAAATCTCAGATTTCATCGGAATATATAAAAAATTAGGTAATCCTTACTTTCGTTAGAATCTTGTTAGTACATTTTATTTAGTAAATAGTAATCTGCTAAAACCAATGCTGCCATTGCTTCTACAATAGGAATTGCGCGAGGTACTACACAAGGATCATGTCTTCCTTTTCCTTGCATTTCTAACGTTTCGCCTTTACTATTTATGGTTTCTTGTTTTTGCATTATGGTTGCCACTGGCTTAAAAGCAACACGAAAGTAAATATCCATACCGTTGCTTATTCCACCTTGAATACCACCAGAAAGATTTGATTTTGTGCTTCCGTCTGGATTAAAAAGATCATTGTGCTCGCTACCTTTCATTTTTGCACCACAAAATCCGCTACCATATTCAAAACCTTTTACGGCATTTATTGAAAGCATGGCTTTACCAAGTTCTGCGTGTAATCTATCAAAAACAGGTTCCCCTAAACCTACGGGGACATTTTGTAATACACAGGTTACGGTACCACCAATAGTATCACCTTCTTTTCTAATCTCTTTAATTCTAGCAATCATTTTTTCAGCAATTGCTTCATCCGGACAACGTACGATATTACTTTCTGTTTTAGAAAAATCTAAATCTTGATATGGTTTATCTATAAAAATCTCCCCAACGGAAGAGGTAAATGCATTAATTTTCACATTACTTAGCACTTGTTTTGCAATTGCTCCTGCAACTACTCTACAAGCGGTTTCCCTTGCAGAACTGCGTCCGCCACCTCTATAATCCCGAACACCATACTTTTGATCGTAGGTATAATCGGCGTGACTAGGACGATACACATCTTTAATATGGGTATAATCTTTCGATTTTTGATTCGCGTTTTTTATGATAAAACCTATAGGAGTTCCAGTGGTTTGTCCTTCAAATATACCAGATAAAAACTCTACAGTATCTGGTTCTTTACGTTGTGTTACGATTTCGGACTGCCCTGGTTTTCTTCGGTTTAGTTCGTTTTGAATGGCTTCCAAATCTAATTGTAAACCCGAAGGACAACCATCAATTACACCACCAATTGCAATTCCGTGTGATTCACCAAAAGTGGTTACTTTAAATACATTTCCAAAAGAATTTCCAGCCATTATTATATTGCTAATAGTTATTTGTGCTAATGTAAATCTATTATTAGAGAAATAAAAAAATTAATTATAACAATATTTTTAATGCCTTAAGATTCAAAATATTATCTGAATATTAGTTTGGACTAAAATAATATAAGCTTATTTTTGTTGCTTAAAAAAATTGATTAATATGAAAAATGTAAAAACACTTTTATTATTTGCTGCTGTTATGCTAATAGCTGCATGTAGTAGTAATGACGATTCTCCTTCTACTCCGAAGTCTACTTTAACAGTAAACCTTAATGGTATACAACCATTAGATGGCGATTTAACCTATGAAGGTTGGATTATGGTAGACGGATTACCTGTTTCTACAGGAAGATTTAACACGACATCTACATCTACTTCTAAAAGTTTCCAAATAGCAACTGCAGATTTAGAGATAGCAACTGCTTTTATTCTATCTATTGAACCAACGCAAAATGATGATCCAGCGCCTTCAAACACAAAAATATTAAGCGGTACTTTTGTTGCTAACGCGGCAACATTAAGCATTACTTCTATGGTAGGTAACTTTGTAGATTCTGCAAATCCTTTTTCTGGATCTTTTATAAAAGCTACTCCTACCGATAATACGGGAGGAATTGATAATGGTAATAACGACTTTGGTATTTGGTTTATTCAAGACCAAACAACTGCAGGTTTAGTGAATTTACCAACATTAGCAACTGGATGGAAATATGAAGGTTGGGTAGTGTTTAATACTGGAGCAACTCCAGTTACTACAGGGAAATTTACCATGGCTTCTGGTGTAGATAGCGCTTCTCCATATAGTGGAAACGAGCCTGCTCCTTTATTTCCAGGTGAAGACTTTTTATCTAACTTACCTGCTGGTGTAGACGGAAACATTAATGGTTTACCTGTTGTTATCTCTATTGAACCAGATCTTTCAGCAGATCCAACTACGCCATTTTTCTTAAAACCAATCAGTGGTACTGAAGGTATTAACTCGAATGTATTAAGTGTTACAACAAATATAAATGCACTTATTAGTGGTACTGCCCAAATAAACTAAGCAGACCCAAAACATAATTTTCACTTTAAAAGCCTCGTTATTCGAGGCTTTTATACTTTCTATAGCTTCCTGTATTCAAAACACAAGACATCTTAACTTCTTAAAAACGCATAACATAAACTTTACAATTAACTAGTAATTATATAATTAACAGGTAATATTCAAATAACATACAAGCGTGTTATTTGTACCATTAATAAAACGAAAATGGTACTAGTTTGAAAACGAAAAGAAAAGTAGAAATTGCAGTAATATCCGATGTGCATTTAGGTACTTTTGGTTGTCATGCCAAGCAGTTATTAACCTATCTAAATAGCATTGAACCAAAAAGATTAATTCTAAATGGGGATATTATAGATATATGGCAATTTAGTAAACGCTACTTTCCTCCTGCACATTTAAAAGTCATTAAGAAAATAATTACTATGGCTTCTAATGGCACCGAAGTCATTTACATCACTGGAAACCACGACGAAATGCTACGAAAATTTAGTGATGCGCAAATTGGTAAAATTTCTATTGTCGATAAATATGTAACCGAGTTAGATGGTAAAAAAGCATGGTTTTTTCATGGTGATGTTTTTGATGTTTCTATACAAAACGCCAAATGGCTGGCGAAACTTGGTGGTTATGGCTATGATCTACTTATTATTATTAACCGTTTTGTAAATTGGTGTTTAGTACGCTTAGGAAGAGAGCGTTATTCCCTTTCTAAAAAAATAAAGAATAGCGTGAAAGGCGCCATTAAATATATTAGTGATTTTGAAGAAGTTGCAACAGATTTAGCGATAGAAAATGGTTATGACTATGTTATTTGCGGACATATACATCAACCGAAAATGATCATTAAAGGCAATAAAAATGGTCAGACCATGTATTTGAATTCTGGCGATTGGGTAGAAAATTTTACCGCTTTAGAATATCAATTTAAACGCTGGAAAATTTATCATTATAACAAAGATAAGCTCTCTCCTTTTTTTGCAGATGAAGACATTAAAGAAATGGAAATGAAAGATTTAATTGCCGCAATAACGATAGTGGATCAAAACAAAAAGAAATCAGATTAGCGCTTCTTTTAAAATACTGATAGGATGCAATGCCTGACGCTGTGTACCATCTTTTATTTGATGCCTACAACTCGTCCCGTTTGCTGCGATAACGGTTTCCTTGCTTGCTTTTCGTACCGCTGGAAATAACGTTTGTTCCCCAATTTGCATACTCACATCATAATGCTCTTTTTCATATCCAAAACTTCCTGCCATACCACAACAACCGCTTGGTATAATGGTTACTTTATAGTTTTCCGGTAGATTTAGAACCGCAAAACTAGAGAGTGGATTGCTTTGTGCTTTTTGATGGCAATGCCCATGAAACTTAATCGTTTTTACTTCTTTAGTAAATTGCGATGCTTTAATGTTTCCTAGCTGTATTTCTTGCTGAATAAATTCTTCGATTAGAAAGGTGTTTTTCGCTATTTTTACTGCGGAAACTTTATCGTCCACAAGCTTTATGTATTCATCTTTAAAGCTTAAAATTGCGGAAGGTTCAATTCCTATTAATGGCGTTTCTTCTGTGATTAAACCTTTAAAAATGCTAACGTTTTTATTGGCTATATTTTTGGCTTGTTCCAGCAATCCTTTAGACAAAAAGGTACGACCAGATTCTTCGTGTTTTATAAGCTTTACGTTGTAATTTAGCTGCTGTAAAACGTGAATAGCATCTATACCAATTGGCGTATCTAAAAAGTTAGTAAACTCGTCATTAAACAAATAAACCGTTTTAATAAATTCAGATTTAACTATTTGATTATCATACAAATGAAATACCTTACTTAAACTTTTATTTGAAATTAAAGGAAGATTTCTTTTCTTAGCAATTCCGAAGGATTTCTTTAACAAAGAAGCTGTAAACGTATTGGAAAATACAAAATTTGTAAGCTTCGGAAAATGACTTCCAAGCTGATTTAATTGGTTGTTATATGCAAACAATTTGGTACGTAAAGAAACCCCATTTTCCTTTTGATATTGGTACTGAAATTCTGCTTTTAAACTAGCAACATCTACACTACTCGGACATTCACTTGCGCATGCTTTACAGCTCAGGCATAAATCGAAAACCTGCTTTAATTCTTTATGATTAAACTTATTCGCTTTCTCCGAATTGGTTAAAAATTCACGCAAGGCATTTGCTCTAGCTCTTGTGGTATCTTGTTCGTTTCTGGTGGCTCTAAAACTAGGACACATAGTTCCTCCAAACTCCGGAAGCTTTCTACAATCGCCAGAACCATTACATTTCTCTGCTTCCCGAAGAATTCCTTGGGATTTAGAAAAATCTAATAAGGTTTCAATGGCTGGTTCTTCTCTATTTGGTTGGTATCGTAAACTCTCATCCATAGCATAAGCATCTACAATCTTACCAGGATTAAAGATATTATTTACATCAAAAACAGCCTTAATTCGTTTTAAAATATCATAATTAGCCGCACCAATCATCAACGGAATAAACTCGGCACGAACAATACCATCGCCATGTTCGCCGCTCATGGATCCATTATATTTTTTAACTAGCTTGGCTACATCTGTCGTTATTTTTCTAAACAGAGCAACATCTCCTTTTTTCTTTAAATTTAAAATCGGTCTTAAATGTAATTCACCAGCTCCTGCATGTGCATAATACACTGCTTTTTGGTTATAGGTTTTCATTAACGCCGTAAAATCTTCGATATAATTTGCTAAATCTGGCAACCCAACGGCAGTATCTTCAATACATGCCACCGTTTTTTTATCACCAATCATATTCCCTAACAAACCTAATCCTGCTTTTCGTAACTCTACCGCTTTATCAATAGACGCATCTAACAATAAGGCATTTGCGTAGCTTAACCCCTGCTTTTCAATGGCTTTTATAAGTGCTTCTGCTTGTTCTTTAGCTTCCTTTATGGTGTTTCCTTTTACCTCACACATTAAGATTGCTTCTGGATCTCCTTGAATAAACTGTCTATTTTCTTCTTGAGTCTTATTGTGTTTGGTTAAATCTAAAATGGTTTTATCCATCATTTCACAGGTATGCAAATTATGTTGCATTACCGTTTCTACACTTTTAAGACAGTCCGCAATACGTTTGAAATGCGCAGCAACCATAACGCTTTCGGTTGGCGGAAGCAGGTCTAATTTCAATGTGATTTGTGTGGTAAACGCCAATGTCCCTTCGCTACCAGAAAGCAATTTACACATGTTGAAATTGGAAGCTGACCCTGAAATTGAAAAAACAGATGCTTTTATCAATTCATCTATAGCATAACCGGTATTTCTTCTATGTATTTCCGGATTTGGAAATTCGTTTTGTATTTGAAGTTGTACTTCTTCCGAAGCTAATTCGGAATATATTGTTTTATAAATTTCACCTTCTAAAGTCTCTAGTTTTGTTTTGTCTTTAAATGCTTCCGAAGACAATTCCGTAAAGAAAACAGCACTACCATCACTTAAAATAGTATGCAATTCTACCACTTTATCTCTGGTAACACCATATTGAATAGATGTAGTTCCTGAAGAGTTATTTCCTACCATTCCGCCAATCATACAGCGATTTGACGTGGAAGTATTTGGTCCGAAAAATAAACCAAAAGGTTTTAAATAATTATTTAAAGTGTCCCGAACAACTCCTGGTTGTACGGTAACCGTTTGCTCCTTTTCGTTTACACCTATAATCTTCGTAAAATATTTAGAAACATCTACCACAATACCTTCACCAACACATTGTCCTGCTAGAGATGTTCCTGCAGTTCTAGGAATTAATGAAGTCTTATTTTCTTTCGCAAAAGCGATAAGTAATTTTATATCATTCGCATCTTTTGGATAGGCCACAGCTAAAGGCAACTTCCTATAAACCGAAGCATCTGTTGCGTAAATAGAGCGCATTAAATCATCCCAATACAAAGCACCAAGCAGTTGATTTTGTAAATTTTTTAAAGCAATGTGAATAAGATTGTTCATTTATAAATTTCAGAAAATAAAAGGATACTAATTTAAGGTTTAAATTTACGGTTAGTTTGCCAATAATTATAAAACTAGTACGTTATTATTATCAAGAATTAAAACAGAAACTTATGAAATCAAGATTTTTAATTATAATTGCTTTATTTGGATTTGCAATAACTGCCACGGCACAAGAAATTGCAGAAAATGCTATAGGATTACGTTTAGGAGATGCAAACGGTTTAGGTGCTAGTATTTCTTACCAACGTGCTATCTTAGAGAACAACCGTTTAGAAGTCGATTTTGGATGGAGTAACGGAAAGGATTATAACGGTGTTAAATTGGTAGGTTTATATCAATGGGTAAAACCACTTCAAGGAGATTTTAATTGGTATTTTGGTGCCGGTGCAGGTTTTTCTACCTATACTTTTAATGACTATAGAGGTAGAGATGAGGATCACAAAGACTCTTTTGTTTTTGCTTCTGGAGATATTGGCGTAGAATACAAATTTGATTTTCCTTTACTTCTATCTTTAGATCTTAGACCAGAACTAGGTTTTGGAGATGGCGCATATAACAATAATAATCTAGATTTGGATGTAGGCGTTAGCGCACGTTACACGTTCTAATATTTAATTGTACTGGATTCTAAATTTAAATAAAATATGAAGAAATTTGAAATAGCCTGTTTGGGTTTAATACTAATGGGTTTGTTTTTTAAACGGATGCATTGGCCTTATAATGGGGAAATAATGACTCTTGGCGCTGTTCTTTTATCCATGCTGTATTTTAATTTTAGTTTTGCTTTTCTAAATCAAATTAAATTTCGAAATATTCTAAAACAGGAATCTTATAAAGGGATATCTAATTTAAGAATTAATGGAGCTATTGCTACAGGTTTTGTCTTTTCTTTTATCACAATATATAGCTTATTCAAATTAATGCTTTGGTCTTATGCTCAGATAGCTTTAGAGATAAGTATAAAATTGTTTGCTATTTTGGTAGTTGTCCTGCTAGGTTTTCATTTTGTAAAAAACAGGAGTTTCTTTTTAAAGATGAATTACATTCGCTTTATAAGCATTGGAATTATTGGTACGACTTTATGCTTTGTGACCAATGATCAATTAATAGATTTGTATTATGGTAGTGATCCGGAATATGCAGAAGCCTATAAAGCATATATAAATGATTCTAGTCCTAACGCAAAATATCCTACAAGAGCATTCCAAAGTAAAGATTAGATATGACGAGTAGGATTATAATTATAAATTGAACAAATAGACTTTAATCTTTAATTAAACATCTACTTAGCGTTCTTTCATAAATAGCTTCGTATTGGGGAACTATATTATGTATATCAAACTTTGTAGCTTCTAATCTTGCATTCGCTTTAAAGGTATTTAGCCTTTCTGGATCACTTAAAACATAGATTGCATTTTTAGCCATATCTTCTATATCTCCAACGTCACTTAAGAAACCAGTAACTCCTTGTCTGTTCACTTCTGGAATCCCTCCGGTATTACTAGAAATAACTGGCACTCCAGAAACCATAGCCTCTAAAGCCGCAAGTCCGAAACTCTCGGTTTCACTTGGCAATAGGAATAAATCACTGAAACAAAGAATTTTATCAATTTCATTACTTTGTCCGAAAAACACAACCTTATCCGAAATACCTAATTTCTCACACAAGAGTTCTCCTTTTTCTTTTTCAGGACCTTCCCCAACCATCATTAGTTTTGCAGGAATTTCCTGTTGAATTTTATAAAATATATTTACGATATCTTCAATTCTTTTTACCGGACGAAAATTACTAATATGGGTAATTATTTTTTCATCTTCATTTGCCATCATGCCTCGCTGACAATCGGTAAAACCATGATTATATTTACTTACATCTATAAAATTAGTAACGACATCAATTTCATTTTTAATATCAAATAAACGTAAGGTATCGTCTTTTAAACTTTGAGAAACAGCCGTTACAGCATCCGATTTATTGATACTAAAAGTCACTGCTGGTTTATAAAAAGGATGGGATCCAACTAAGGTAATATCGGTACCATGAAGCGTAGTAACTATTGGTACATAAATATTTTCTTCACGCAGCATTTTTTGCGCCATATACGCTGCATACGCATGCGGAATCGCATAATGCACGTGCAATACTTGAATTTTATGAAGCTTCACCATGTCTACCAATTTACTAGACAACGCTAGCTCATAAGGTTGATAATGAAACAAAGGATATTCTGGTACATTTACTTCATGATAGTGTACATTGTTACCTAATAATTCTAATCTAACTGGTTGATTATAGGTTATAAAATGGATTTCATGACCACGTTTAGATAGTTGTATACCTAATTCTGTGGCTACTACTCCGCTTCCTCCAAATGTTGGATAACAAACAATTCCTATTTTCATAATTTAAAATACACTTCGACTTCGCTCGGTGTGCTATGTTTTTTAATTTGATTTAATCTATTATAGCTTCGTAAATAGCTGCTTGGATATTGGTTCTAATATCCTCTCTTAACAATAGATTTTTTCCAGCTTTTGGATAGGTTCTATTGGCTAAAAATACGTAAACAATTTCTTCTTCTGGATCTGCCCAAGCATAGGTTCCTGTAAATCCGGAATGCCCAAAACTCGTCATAGAAATACAACCACAAGTTGGACCTGCATCTCCTAATTGCGGCTTATCAAAACCAATTCCTCTTCGATTATTATCATCACAATAATAACAGGTATTAAACTTATCTATCGTTTCTGGTTTCAAATAACGTTTACCGCCATAATATCCTTTTTGCAAATACATTTGCATGATTTTAGCTACATCATTGGCATTACTAAAAACACCAGCATGTCCTCCAACACCACCTTGCATTGCCGCGCCCATATCATGCACGTATCCTTGAATTTTTTGGAATCTATAATAATCGTCTTCTTCCGTTGGAACAATATTCTTATTACTTACTTTATTATTCGGATTATACATGGTATGATTTGCACCTAAAGACTCGTAAAAATGGTCTCTAGCTAATTCGTCTAAAGGTTTGTCGTAATGCTTCTCTATAAATTTCTTTAAAATGTAATATGGCAAATCACTATAACGATAACGCTGTCTAGTCAGCAAGTCTGTATCCTTAATTATTTCATGAATAGAATCTTGGTAATCTTTACGCATGTATAATTCGTCTGCAACTTTCACACTAAACTCTGGATCAAAATGCTTTCTATAATACTTAGGATCCGGACGTTTGGTTACCGAATCTAATGTTGCATAATAAAAAGGAATCCAAGGTTTTAACCTAGCATAATGCGAGAGCATTCTTTTAATCGTCACATTCTTTTTATTAGAAGTCTTATATTCTGGAAGCATTTCAGACAGCTTACTATCTAAGGAAACGATTCCTTGTTCTTCCATTTCCATTAACAACGGTAACGTTGCTAATATTTTTGTCAAAGAAGCAACATCATAAATATCATTAAATTTCACTTCTTCCGCATCCTTTTCATAGGCATGTTTACCAAAGTTTTTATTATAAATCACTTTTCCTTTTCTAGCAATAACCAACTGAATTCCTGGAGTCATCCCTCCATTTACCGCATAATTCGCAATAGAATCTATTTTTTTTAATCGGTACGAACTCATACCCACACGTTCTGGAATCGTGTATGACAAACGGCTAATTTCATTATATAAATCTCCTTGTCCTACGCTAAAATCAACACCTGCTGAAACCGGTAAAGTTCCTTTTGCCGGTAACGCTCCAAATATAATTTGTGCCGATTTTTGCTGCGCTATATCACTATTTTGATAACTAACCACAACACTTTTAATATTGTTAATTGGATCTACATCTAAAAGCGCATACGGTTTTACAAAAATGTCTAGTATTACCGTATTATTTCTAGATATCTCCGACAACCAGCTAAGCTCTTCTTTAGTGAATTTATAGCTTTTCCACGGATTAGCATTCGATCTATGCAAACCAATAATAACGGTATTATAGGATTTTAACTTCCCTAAAAGCTCCTCTAGGTTATCTCCTTTCACTTCGTGTACTTGGGTATATTTTTGAAGCTCTTTTAAAAACACCGAACCATCGTCATCCCCAAACTTTATATAGGCAATACTCTTTGTTTCTAGCTGTTGCAGTGGCAAAACACCTGCTTTATTTTCTGCAACTGTAATCGCATTCTCTAAAAGCTCTTCATATAAGGCGTCGTCTTTAATTCTATTTAAGTCCGCTACTAAATGCATCGTTCCTATTGGGGAGTAGTTATTTAAGCCTACTTTATATTTTGCTTGCAATATTTTTTTCACGGAATGCGCTAATCGTTCTTCCGTAATTTTTCCTTTACTAAAAGCATCCATAAATTTAGCGACTCCTTTCTCGGGATCTTCCGACATTAGCATCACGTCATTTCCTGCTAAAAAGGACATTAAATCTATTTCGCCTCCAGTTTCTATTTCCTTTGTAGCACTTCCGTCTAAGGACTTTTCAATATAATCTGCAGCACCTTTCATGGTCAATGCATCTGTAAATATCAAACCTTTAAAACCTAAACGCTCTTTTAAAATATCGGTAACGATATGCTTGGATAAAGACGAAGGGAAATCTTCTCGCGCCTCTAAACTAGGCACATTTAAATGCGCAACCATAACACTAGACAAACCTTCTGTAATTAATTTACGGTACGGATATAATTCTACAGAGTCTATTCTTTTCTCATCAAAAAGCACGGATGGTAGTGTTTTATGGGAATCGCTTTCGGTATCTCCATGCCCTGGAAAATGTTTTGCGTTTGCTAAAACTCCAGCACTTTGCATCCCATTCATAAAAGCCAATGCTTTTTCGGTTACATTATCTCGATCTTCACCAAAAGAACGATTTCCGATAATCGGATTTTTAGGATTGGTATTAATATCTACAACAGGAGCAAAATTAAAATGCACTCCTAAACGTTTGCAATGCTCTCCTATTTGTCTTCCTGCCTGTTCTACTAATCTATTGTCTTTAATGGCTCCTAGTGTCATATTCCAAGGAAAAGCATAGGTAGAATCTAAACGCATACTCAAACCCCATTCTGCATCCATACCAACTAATAAAGGTACTTTAGAAGCAGCTTGTAATTCGTTATTTAGTTTTGCCTGTCTAACGGGACCACCATTGGAGTAAATAATACCTCCAATTTTTTGATTTTTTATAAGAGAAACAACTTTAGCTTTGTTTGCTTCATCTTGATTAGAAAAAACCTGAACCATAAAAAGTTGTCCGATTTTCTCTTGAAGTGTCATGCTGTTATATAAGCTATCCACCCACTTGTTTTGCGAGATACCATCCCCTTGTAAAAGCGGATTACGCTCTTGTGCATGGCTAAAAATGGTGAAAAATAATATAGAAAGTAATGTATAGTGGTGACGCATAAAATTGTTTAATGAATATAGCTTAAAAACTATGCCAAAATAACATTTTTAAAACGAAGTTATACAGACTTTATGATAGATTTTAGAAGAATTATTAACCGGTTTGTTAAATGAAACTAAATCAAAAATTTTTAAAACAACATACTTTCACGAACTCGAGCTATTTTGAAGATTAAAAAGAGGTGTTTGATTCCTTTTTACAGCAACAATAAGAAATTTTAGTAAACATAAATAAACGGAAGCATCAATAACTTACTCTATTAAATCGATATGCCTATCGTGATATCCTAAAAGATATAAAACACCATCTAAACCAATACTAGATATAGAACTTTGCGCATTGTCTTTAACCGTTGGCTTGGCATGAAAAGCGATACCTAGTCCAGCTAAATTTAGCATCGGTAAATCGTTTGCTCCATCACCAACTGCAATAGTTTGGCTAATATCAATACCTTCTTTAATAGCAATTTCTCTAAGGTATTCGGCTTTTTTATTACCATCCACAATTTCGCCAAGATAACCACCTGTTAAAGCTCCATCTTTAATCTCTAATTGATTGGCATATACATAATCTATTCCTAGTTCTTTTTGAAGGTAATCTCCAAAATAAGTAAAACCACCAGAAAGAATAGCTGTTTTAAAGCCGTATTTTTTTAAGGTATCAATTAGTCTTTTAGCACCTTTAGTTATTGGTAAGTTTACTGCGACATCGCGAAGGACTTCTTCTTTTAAACCTTTTAAAAGCTTCATGCGTTTCTTAAAGCTTTCATTGAAATCTATTTCGCCTTGCATTGCAGATTCTGTAATAGCTCTTACCTGTTCTCCTACTCCTGCTAAATCTGCAAGTTCATCAATAACTTCGGTTTGAATCAGTGTAGAATCCATATCAAAACAAACTAGACGTCTGTTACGTCTATAAATATTATCTTCTTGAAAAGCAATATCAACATCCAAATCGTGAGAGATTTGCATAAACTTAGCGGTAAGTTCCTCTTTATGTTCTATTCTTCCACGAATAGATAGCTGGATAGATGCTCTAGGATATTCTTCCGTTTTCACAAGTGAAGTACGCCCAGTTAACCTCTTTATGGCATCAATATTTAAGTTTTGTTCGGAAATCACTTTAGTCACTTCAGAAATCTGTTCTGCCACCAACTTTTCACCTAAAACGGTAACAATGTAGCGATCTTTCCCTTGAAGAGAAACCCATTTTTCGTAATCCTCGAGAGATATAGGCGTGAATTTTGCTTTCACACCAAGTTCATATGCTTTAAAGAGTAAATCTTTTAAAACTGCTGCTGATTTTTTTTTAGTTCCAATTTCAAATAGAAAACCTAAAGAAAGTGTGTCGTGAATATTTGCTTGACCAATATCTAGAATCTTAGCACCATACGTTGCTAAAACACTTGTTAAACTTGAGGTTAATCCTGGTTTATCTTGTCCAGATATATTTAATAAAAAAATTTCGTTAGCCATTATTCACTTATACTTTATGTCATTACAAAAATCTACTATGCCAACTTTCGCTTGCAGGAACTTCCCAATTTTCTTTAAATTCGGCTACTGTATTTACTAAATTATTAAAAACAATAGTGTTTTTAGACACCGCTTTATCCTTAGCCATTTTTTTGAAATCGATCAATGTTTTGTACGCAATGAATTCTCCTTGCTTATAAGAAACATTCATTTTATCCATTAAATCGACATTGTAATCTTTTTCTAATTGCTGAATAAAATTCACAGAAGCATCAATAGAGCAACCTGTAGCATGATTCATGTCTTGGTTTAGACCAATAATAATAAATCGCTTATAAACAACAGTATATCCTGCTTGTAAGTCTGCACCATGCGCAGCCCAATTTTCAACAAAAACATTTAGTTTATTAGAAATCTCTTCTATTTCATTTTCGGTAAAAGAACGATTCGCTTGGTAAATCCAAACGCGAGATTCATCTGGTAATGTATTAAATTCTACTAGCATTTATAAAATGGATATTTTTTTGATTACTTTAAAATTTCGGTATTCATTAATCTTAGGATCATAAAGTTCTTTTTGAAGATAAATAACTTCCAGATTTTTTCCTTTTAATTTCTTGGTATTACTTAGAAGTTCTTGCCCTTCAAAGTATTGTAACCATATTAGTTTTTGCGTTCTATTATTATCTCCTTTAATCTCTACCATATTGAATTGTAAAGATTCGATACCAACAAATTCTCCTTCTAAAGTTAAATCATCTTTAACTTCTTCAAATTCTTCTGCAGCATAATTACCTGCCAGAGCCATAATAACATCTGGACAATTATCGATCATTTTAAAAGCAATATCTTCGCCAAATTGCTCTAATGAAGCTTCATCATTCAAGGAAACATTTAAAAGTTTTTCTGCCTTTTTTTTATGTCTTCCATAGCTTTCCATGATACACAAACCAAATTCTAACTCTAGTTTAGTAGTATTATTAGAAGTGTAGTCTAAACCTTTACCTTCTACACATTCGCAAGTTTCTACGGAGATTTTATTTAGTAATGCATCTTTATCTTCTGTTTGTGCGTTTGCAAATTGCAAGGCACTAAAAAGGGAAAGGAATAAAATATTTTTTTTAAACATAGATTTTTTTTTCAAATTATAATCCTTGAGAACTAGCAATTAACTCTGCTATATCCATCACTTTTATTTGTGCTTCTTTTTCTTTAACCTTAACATCTTCAGACATCATAGTCACACAATATAGACAAAGCAGTTACAAAAATAAATAAAGCTGCCACTTTACTGTGTTTCATTTCTACTAAATTTGCATTAGCACGCTTAAAACATCTTTTGACTAGTCGTATTCTGAAAAAGAACGATTTGCTTGGTAAATCCAAACACGAAACTCTCTGGTAATCTATTAAATTCTACTATTATTTTTTGGTTTTAATTTATTTGCCATTATTACAATATCTTTTTCAACAAACTCTCCATTTTTAATCAAATACTCCCCAGATTTATTTAAAACAACTACTCCATAACAACCATCACTTGAGGAAAACAATGTGTTTAGAATAAAATTATTTGGATCATTAAAAATTCGTTTCCCATCAATAAGATTGTCTCTTGTTTGTTTTTCTAAAATAATTAAAACACGTTTTGCATTAGAGACCCTAGCATTATTAACTAAATTAAAGATCCAATCTGTACTTGATTTTAAATTTTCATATTGATTATAATGACACCTATTTCTAGGCTGTATAGCGGCAATAACTAATAAATCTTCTTTATTAAAATTAAAGTAAGATCTAATTATCTCAATCTCTTGTAGAGAAACCTTTCTGCTATTATTAGTAGTATTCCCCTTTGCATTTTCTGTTGAAACTGTTGCCCCGCAAGATGACAGCAAACACATGGTAATAATTAATACTAATATTTTTTTCATGAACTATAAATTCTGAGAACTAGCAATTAACTCTGCTATATCCATCACTTTTATTTGTGCTTCTTTTTCTTTAACCTTAACCCCATCAGACATCATAGTCATACAATACGGACAAGCAGTTGCAATAATATCTGGATTCGTTTTTAATGCATCTTCGGTACGAAGCTCATTAATATCTTTATCTCCTTTTTCAGGTTCTTTAAACATTTGTGCTCCTCCAGCACCACAACATAAAGCGGTTGCTTTGCTACGTTTCATTTCTACTAGATTTGCATTTAGTGCACTTAAAACATCTCTTGGTGCATCGTACTCGGAATTTGCTCTTCCTAAGTAACAAGGATCGTGAAAGGTGATTTGTTTTCCTTTATAATCACTTTCTTTAATATCTAATTTCTTAGAATCAATTAGTTGTTTTATAAATTGCGTGTGATGTACAACATCATAAACACCACCTAAACCTGGATATTCGTTTTTTAAACAGTTGAATGAATGCGGATCACAAGTTACAATGCGTTTCACTTCGTACATGTTTAGCACTTCGATATTCATCATGGCTTGCATTTGAAACAAAAATTCGTTTCCCGCTCTTTTTGCTAGATCTCCTGTAGCGCTTTCTTCTGTTCCTAAAACGGCAAAATTCACGCCTGCTTTGTTTAATATTTTAACAAATGCTTTGGTGATTTTTTTTGCTCTATCATCATAACTTCCAGCAGAACCAACCCAAAATAAGATATCTGGTGTTTTACCTGCTGCCATTAATTCTGCCATTGTTGGCACGTTAAGTTGTTCGCTCATTATTTTAGTTTTTAGCTATTGGCATATAACCTTTAGCATGTGAAACTTGTTCTCTTTTTTTTTACACTAACACATCTCATGTTTGCGAGATCCTTTCGTTATGGAAAGATTGCGTTAGGGATTGAGGCATTTGTTGAAGCTCTTTTTTGTTTTTCTCAAAAAAAGCGACTGCCGAAAGCGCGACCCCTGAAGCTTTTCAGCGAAAGTGGGTAACGCCCAACTGCGCTAAAGCTTTGTTGGACACGCTCAAATTATTTTACTCGTTTTTCCAGTTTAATCTATCTTGCTGGTTGTAAGGCCATGGTGCACCGTTATTTTCAATATTGGTCATCATATTGTTTAACTCTGTTGGCGCATCACTTTTCTCCATTACCAAATAACGACGCATCTCGATAATAATAGATAAGGGATCGATACTTACCGGACAAGCTTCTACACAAGCATTACAGCTAGTACACGCCCAAATTTCTTCGTTGGTGATATAGTCGCCAAGTAATTGCTTACCATCGTCTTTAAATTCGCCGTTGTTTGCATCTATATTTTTACCAACTTCCTCCAGACGATCTCTGGTATCCATCATGATTTTTCTAGGCGAAAGCTTTTTACCGGTAAGGTTTGCAGGACATTCGCTAGTACATCTTCCACATTCTGTACATGTGTATGCATTTAGTAATTGTACCCAAGATAAATCTTGCACGTCACTTGCTCCGAATTTTGCAGGCACTTCATCTTCTGCTCCTTCTGGCGCAGCTGCAAACGGGTCTGCATCTGGGTCCATCATCATTTTTACTTCTGCAGTAACCGATGCTAAGTTGTTTAATTCTCCTTTATTATTTACGCGACCATAAAAGGTATTTGGAAATGCTAAAAGAATATGTAAATGCTTCGAAAAGTATAGGTAATTTAAGAATATTAGGATTCCAACAATATGCAACCACCAAGCGGTTCTTTCTACAAAATGAATAGCGCCTTCTGACATCCCTGAAAATAAAGGCGTTATATATTGGCTAATGATATTCCCTGTATTCATTTCTTGAAAATGAAGATCGGTAGCATTCATTATTAGGAACAAAGTCATTAGTACCATTTCGAAATACAGAATGATATTTCCATCACTTTTTGGCCAACCTTTCATTTCCGATTTCCAGAAACGCGCTAATTTTATGACGTTTCTTCTTATCCAGAAAATTACCACCGCTACGAATACTAAAATAGCTAAAACCTCGAAAGTCCCAATTAAAAAGCCATACACAGCTTCTGGTAAAACGCTAGAAAAAATACGATGCGTACCAAAAAGACCGTCGATTATAATTTCTAAAACCTCAATATTTATAATAACAAAACCTACATATACAATAACATGCATAAACCCGGAAACAGGACGTTTCACCATTTTACTTTGCCCTAAAGCAATGTTTATCATGTTTTTCCAACGTAATGATCTATTATCACTAACATCTACATCTTGCCCTAATTTTATATTACGAACAAGTTTTTTTACATTTCTAGCAAAGTAGCCAAAGCCTACAATAAGTGCAATGGCAAAAATAATATTTGGTAAGTAATTCATGTATTGGTTGGTTTATTGTCTTTCGCTTTCCGGTTTGATATATCCTTCTTTATTGTTTTTTCCGAAAACGGATACTTTAATATATCTACTTGGATTTAATTTAAAGTCTTGTAATAATTCTTGTAGTTGCTGTGATGCCACTTCTAAATTGGTATACAATTCGTCATCGGTTAACAGTTTCCCAAGCGTACCTTCCCCATTATCTAAATCGGTTAAAAGAGTATTTACATTTAGTAATGTTTGGTCTAAAGTTTTCACAGTTTTAGATAATTCGACATCTTTTAAATCGGTAGAAAGCAATGCTAAATCTTCACTTACTTTCTTAAAGTTAGAAAGTACGGCGGTTAAACTGGCATCGTTTTTAGCAATTAAGGAATTGAAAGAATAGGATAAATTCTTGAATGATTTTATGGTTTCGTTTAATTCGCCAATAGCGCTTTTCAATCCTTTATCGGAATCGTCTTCTACTATTTTATTTAAGCTAATTAAAAGAGAATCTGCAGATTGCAGTGTTCCATCTAAACCAGAACTTAATCCTGAGAAATTAGAAGTTAAGCTTTTTACTAGACCTTCTTCTACTTCAGAAGCTAAGAAATCACCACTTTTTGCAGGTGTTCCTCCTTCTACAGGAATGATAGCCATTGCGTTTCCTCCCATTAATCCTAATTCATAAAGACGCATTTTGCTTTCCTTAGAAAACTTTAATCCTTTATCGATAGTAAAAGCAACTCGTGTTTTACCAGAATCAAAATCGTATTTAATGCTCGTAATCTTTCCTACACTATTTCCTTTAATAGTAACCGGAGATGATGGTGTAAGTGCATTGTAATCAAACTCTGTGTAGAATTCATTTTTGGGTTGAAAGATGTTTATTCCTTTCAAATAATTGATACCTATTATAAGGAATACGATTCCTAATATAACAAGTATGGCAGTTTTAACTTCTCTAGATAACTTCAACGTTTATTGGATTGGTTATGAAACAAAATTAGAAATAAATTTACAAAGAACGACTCTAATTAGCACTTGTTTTTAAGGCTTCGTCTAGTGTTATTTTTTTTCCGTCTTTATAAGCGACTAAAAAACAGGAAGCATATCCTCTCTTTTTAGCATTGACTTGCAATTGCTTAGCTTTATTATAGTCTGATGTATAGCCATGAAAATATTTATAAAGATTCCCTTCTTGTTCTCTAGAAAGATCGGATAAACCTTTAAAATTATATGCTTTTAGTGCTAGTTTTCTAGAACTAGCAGCGATTTGCACTCTAAAAACCACATCTTCATAGATTTGTTCATGCTCTTTATTGGTAACGCTAGGAAACTCTTCTTGCGGTGTAAAAACAAAAGCAGCTATATTTTGGTCTAAATTCGCTTTATAATCTAAAACGGCATCACTAATAGATTTAGAAATTTCTTGTTGCCCTTTTGAAGAGTTTAAATATTTTCCTTCACTAGTATTTGTGATAAACCCAGTTTCAATAAGTACACTTGGCATATACGTATTGTGCAACACCCAAAGGCTAATTTGCTTTACGCCTCTACTTTTTCTTTTTAATTTGTTTTGAAAGCTTTTCTCTACCAAATCTGCAAGCATAATACTTTGGTCTACGTATTCTTCTTGCATTAATGTCAATCCTATCATGGACTCTGGCGCATTGGGATCGAAACCTTCATAATGTTTTTCATAGTTATCCTCTAGAAAGATCACTTCGTTTTCTGCTTTGGCAACATTAAAGTTTCGTTCGGTATTACCAACACCAAGGACATAAGTCTCTGTACCAGAGGCTTGCGTATGATGTGCATTACAATGTATGGATACAAATAAATCGGCATCTGCATCATTTGCAATTTTTGCTCTACCACGAAGCGTTACAAAAACATCTGTCTTTCTAGTATAAATAACTTTTATGTTCTTATTGTTTGCTAAATTTTTACCAACTTGCAAGACAACTTTTAAGGCAATTTCTTTTTCTGTATAGCCATTTTTTGTTGGTCTTCCGGGATCATGCCCACCATGACCAGCGTCTAATACGACAACAAACGGTTCTGTTTGTTGTGCAAAAGCAGGTGTTGCATTAACAAAAGCTGTTAATACTATTATAAAAGATAAGAAATGTAATAATCTATTCGTTTGCATACAGATAATAACTATTTAAGGCTTGAATTATTTTAAATTGCTTAATATTAAATTAATCATAAAAAATATATGTAATTTTGGCAATTCAAAAACCGAGCCATACTTTTACAAAAATACATTAAAAGCGTTGCGTACAAATAAATTTCATATACTTTTTACTCTAAGTTTTACCATGCTTATTAACATGTGTGGCTTTGCTCAAGACAGACCAAAATCTGGAGGAGAGATAGAACCCGTAAAAAAGAGCGATACCATTGCAGTTAATGTAAACGAAGTTTTACAGCCAAACGCAAAAAATGGTACACTAGAACTTACCGAAAAAGGCCAAGACTCTACAAAAACAGATTCTGTAAAACCAAAACCGGAGTTTCTTACCGATATTGTCACCTATAAAGCTAAGGATTACACTTCTTTTAATAAAAAGGAACAAAAGCTATACTTATATAATGAAGCGGAAATTATCTATGGTGACATGGAAATTAAAGCCGGAGTTATAGTAATAGATTATAGCAAAAACGAAGTATACGCAGGAAGAGTGAAAGATTCTGCAGGTGTTTACTCGCAGAATCCTATTTTTAAACAAGGCACACAAGTCGTAGAACCCGATTCTATCCGATTTAATATTGATACCGAAAAAGCATTAATCTTTAATTCTAGAACCGAACAATCTGGTGGATTTATTGATAGTGCCATCTCTAAAAAAGAAAATGATTCGGTTTATTTTGTTAAAAATGCAAAGTTTACCACTTCTGAAAACAGAGAAGATCCGGAATATTACTTTTTACTACGTAAAGCGAAAATAGTACCAGACGAAAAAGTGGCTACCGGTTTAACCAATATGTTTATTTACGGTGTTCCTACTCCTATTGGGTTGCCTTTTGCTTATTTCCCATTAACCAAAAAGCAAACTTCGGGCGTTATATTTCCTAGTTTTGGAGAACAAAACTCTAGAGGATACTTTTTACAAAATGGTGGGTATTACTTCGCGCTTAGTGACTATGTAGACTTAGCAGTTCTTGGTGATTATTATACCAATGGTAGTTATGGAATGCGTTTAGAAAGTAAATATAAAGTCCGTTATAAATTTAATGGTAGTTTAGGTTTTAGATACGAAAACTTAATTACTAGTGAACGTGGCTTTGAGGATTACGCAAAAAGCACCATTTACAATTTGCGTTGGTCACACAGTCAAGATACCAAAGCAAATCCGAATTCGCGTTTCTCCGCTTCTGTAAACTTAGGAAGTAGTCAATATTACCAAAACTCTATCAACCAAGTAAACGTTGCTAGTTTTTTAAATAACACCTTATCTTCTTCTATTTCGTATTCGAAAACATTTCAAGGAGAACCACAAGTAAATTTTAGTGCTACAGCAACACACTCGCAAAATACCAACACGGAAAGCATTACCATGACGCTTCCTACAATACAAACAAGTGTTAGTAGAATTTACCCATTTGCAAACGAAACCGGAAGCAAAAATGGTATTATTGAAAATGTAAACTTTCAGTATAATTTAAGTGCAGAAAACAGAATTAGCACGACCGATTCCCTCTTCTTTAAAAAGGAAATGTGGGACGAAGCTAAAAGTGGGATTCAACATACTATTCCTTTATCTACTAATTTTAAAATCTTTAAATACTTTAGCTTAAGTGCTAGTACAAACTACGAGGAAAATTGGACTTTTAAAACGGTTAATAAATATTATGACACCGATTTAGAGGAAGAGATAACGGTAGAAAGCAAAGGTTTTGATGCTTTTAGAACCTATAATTTTAGCACCAGTATTGGAACTACTGTTTATGGTATGTTCAATTTTGAAAAAGAAGGCGAAAATAAAAAGATAAAAGCAATACGGCATGTAATGCGACCTTCGGTAAGTTATAATATAAATCCTTCTTTTGACAAGTATTGGGATTCTTATGAAGTAGTAAATGCCGATGGAGACGTAGAAGAGGAAGTAGAATTTTCACGATTTGAAGAAAGCCTTTATGGCGCACCAAATCAAAACTTCTCTAGTTCTTTAGGTTTAAATCTTTCTAATAATTTTGAAGCCAAAGTAAGAGATAAAGACAGTACAGCAGCAGAAGCTAAAAAAATCATTCTACTTAATAACTTAAACTTCTCTACTTCTTATAATTTTGCTGGAGACTCGCTAAAATGGAGTCCAATGCGAATTAGTGGAGGAACTCAGATACTGAGCGATAAAATGTCTATCAACTTTGGAGCTGTTCTAGATCCTTATGCTTTAGATAACAATAATTCTAAAGTAGACACTTATAACATCAATAACGGAGGAAGCTTATTTAGACTAACCAGTGCAAACCTTACCATGAACTATACTTTAAACAGTTCCTCTTTTAATGGTAAAGAAGATGAAAGCAGAACCAATAGTAGAGAAGAAACCTTACGAAGTGGTGGACGAGCAGATGATCTTTTTGGGGTTACGGAAGATTTTGCAAATCAGCAATTAAACAATAACAAACAAGAAGACAAAGAGCCAAGCGAATTTTATAATTATAAAATACCTTGGAGTTTGCGTCTTGCCTACGCTGTTAATTATTCTAATGCTGCCAGGCAAAACGAAATATCATCACACTCTTTAATGTTTTCTGGAGATATTGAGTTTGCGCCACGTTGGACGGTTGGAGCATCTTCTGGTTACGATTTACAAAATCAAGGTTTCACCTATACGCAATTGCGTTTTGAACGTGATTTATTAAGCTGGCGAATGAATCTTTCTTGGGTTCCTTTTAGCTCACGAAGTTCTTGGAATTTCTTTATTGGTATTAAATCTAGTATATTAAAAGATATCAAATACGAAAAACGTAAAGATACCGACGATGAGCTTTAGTTAGCTGTTAGCTGTTAGCTGTTAGCTGTTAGCTGTTAGCTGTTAGCTGAAGAAAATATTTTCGTATATCATTCTGAGCTTTTTGAAGTATTTATAAAACACATATCATGCTAAACTCAATTCAGAATATAATACTTGTATTGTGTAAAATTTAATACATTAGTACTTGTCATTCTGAACTCGATTCAGAATCCATATAAATAAACGTTTAATTAAAAGAGATTTCCACCTTCCTTCCTACGGCAGGCAGGCTCAGGAAATGCAAAAATAAATTTTCTATGAAAAAAATAATCACTACACCAAACGCTCCTGCTCCTATTGGGCCATACAACCAAGCAGTTCTTTCTGGAAATACTTTATATACTTCTGGACAAATTGCATTACATCCAGAAACTGGAGAATTGGTTATGGACGATATTAAAACGGAAACCAAACAAGTTATGGAAAACATGAAAGCAGTTCTTGCTGCTGCAAACATGACTTTTGACAACGTAATTAAAACGTCTATTTTTATTAGTGATATGCACAACTTTGCACAAATAAACGAAGTGTATGGTCAGTATTTTGACAACGACTCTGCTCCTGCTAGAGAAACTGTGGAAGTTGCTAATCTTCCAAAATTTGTAAATGTTGAGATTAGCTGTATTGCTGTTTTATAAAAATAGCTGCTGTACCCAATCTGGAATAACATGCTCTTTATTTAAATACAATAGTGTTAATCCTATGGTATCACCAAAGCCGTGGATTAACACTAATAAGAGTAAATTATTCCTGTTCTTATTAAATATTAAGGACATACAAAACGACCACAAAAAGATAGAAACTACGCCAACGATGCCTTGATAAAAGTGGGAAACCCCAAAATAGATCGAAGTAATAAGCGCAGAGCATATCCAGGATTTGTTGGTATCGCCTAGTAAGATTGCTAATCCTTTCATGTAATAGCCACGAAATAGAAATTCTTCACCAAAGGCTGCAAAGACCCACATGATAACCATTATGGCTATATAGCCCACTATATTTCCTTTAATATCTTCTAAAGAGGATACATCAAATACTCCCAATAGTAATTGAAGGATTGGATCTAAAATAATGCTAAACACAACAAAAAGAATCACCGTTAGTATTACACTCTTTAAAACGGTTCTTTTAGTAATTGGTTTCCCTATTCCAAACTTGGACCAGTCAAAATTGCTTCCCCATAAAATCAAGAAAGCAATTGCTAGTCCGAAAAAAAACACAAAATTACGATCTATAAAACCAAATAAAGGCGCAATTAGCATGGTAAAAACAACCATGTACGGTTTGGTTAAAAAAGTATATATCTTCGTTTTCATATTCTTATAATTCTATTTTTTCTCCATCTGACAATACTCTGTAGTATTTATCTTCTTGTATTAGTAAACCTTCCGAATACTTATTAGGCCAATTCTTATTGTAATCTTTTGGATGCTTTACATCGATTGCAAATACTTTTCCGTTGTATAATTTCTTAACCTTTCGTTGTAATGTATGTCCGACAACAATAGCTTTCCCTTGAAATTTATCGATTCCTTTTTCTACTTCTTCTTGCGATAAGTCGTCTTTAAAATAGCCTCGATACCAACAAATTCCTTTTTTGGAAGATATGACTAACTGTTCTACGGTTTGTTCTGGTTTCGGAAAATACGCATGGTAATAATTAGCTCTATTCCTCTGATTTACCTCAGCTATTGTAATGTCATAATTTGCAATATCCGGATGAATTCCTCCATGCGCAAATAGGTTTCCGTTAATGCGTTCTAAAGTGTTTTTGGAAGCCATCCACTTTCCTATAAATGACTTTTCATTATATAAATCATGATGCTGTTTTCCTAAAATAGAGGCAACGCCATAATATTTGAAGGAAGCCGATTTAAATTTTCCTTGCATAGTATACAACTCATGATTCCCAATAATAAAATGTACAAATCCGCCTTGTTTTTTTGCTTCTTGCTCTAATTTGTAGATAAACCAAAGTACTTGAGTTGTAGAAAAACCTCTATCCACAAAATCGCCAACTAAAACGAGATGTCCTTTACCAAAGGTCCAATTCAAGTTCGTATCGATTACCTTATTGGTGATTAAATAATCTCTAAACGTTTTATAACCACTCTCGATATCGGAGATAGCCAAAATAGGTGCATCATCTTCATATACAGCCTTTGGTGTGATGAATTCTGATTTTAAAGTAAAGCTAAACGTGGACGAATCGATAGGAAAATAGCAACTCGCTACTATTTCTTCGTTGGAAGCATATTCCTTCTTGTCAAGATAAAAACCATCTGTTTTATCACCTTTAAGATAGTTTACGGTAAAAGTACTGTCGTTTTCATAAAATACATACGGACCTTCTTTATCTAGATTTAGATATAACGGATTTTCGCCATAACTAACACTTCCGTTTAGGTAGACTACGATGGCAATTCCAATAAATAACAAACCAAGGATTGTACTTAGAATGTGTTTTAAATAGCGGTGGATTCTTTTTTTCATGCGTTTAAAATTTGATGTTCGTTTTTGGATTGATGATTTCTGCAAATGTATTTCGATGTTATTCCCTGAAGAACTTTTTGTGATGAACAGAACTATTCCAACTATAAAAATGCGATCACACTATAATTAGGTTCTTATCCCCTTTTTAAAGACATATACAACGAAAAACAGATAGTTGGTCACTATTAATTATTTCTAAGTCTGATTCTACTATTTTTGTATTATGATATCTATTTTAAAAAAGAATAACTGGTTTGTAGTTAAGATTATCGTTTTTATAACCATACTTATTCCTGTGGGAATTACGGTTTACGAATTTGTTATACTCGGTAAAGACTCTGTAGTCTTTCTAGGTAATTACCATCCTACTATTTCTATTATAGTTGCTTTATATTATGCTTTTTTGCTTCTTGCTGGAATGATTTGGGTTATCCTTCAACTCAAGAGTTTTATGACCTTAAAAAACGAAACCAAGAAAAACGAATTATTGCATTTGCAAAGTCAGGTAAATCCGCACTTCTTTTTTAATATGCTAAATAACATTTATGGTTTGGTGGATAAAGATTCGGATATGGCGAAAAAGCTTATTTTAAAATTATCAGACCTTATGCGTTATAGCATTTATGAAGGCGAAAAAAGCACGGTATTACTAAGTGAGGAAGTCGATTTTTTAAAGAATTATATCGACTTGCATAAAATGCGATATTATAAAACGATAGATATTCAGTTTACTACTGCTATTGAAGAAGACCTAAAAATAACACCATTACTATTAATCATTCTCTTAGAAAATGCCTTTAAGCATGGTGTTGAAAATTTAAGAGAAAACGCGTATATACATATCCATTTAGTTACAACAAATAAGCAATTGACCTTTGCAATAGAAAACAATTTTGATGCTAGTGAAATAGCAAAAGAAACAGGAATTGGTTTAAAAAACTTAAAACGAAGGCTACATTTGGTATATCCTAAAAAACATACGCTTAACTTTACCAATATAGATTCCATATATAGAGCAAAATTAGAATTACAATTATGATTACCTATTTAATTATCGATGATGAACCAATAGCACATGATGTTATAAAAGGATATTGCGATGTATTGCCAAACATGCAATTCTTGCAGCATTGTTATGATGCTTTGGAAGCTTTGGAATATTTACAGACAAATCCTGTAGACTTGATTTTTTTAGATTTAAATATGCCGAAATTAAAGGGATTCGATTTTTTAAAAACATTACAGAATCCGCAAAAAGTGATAGTAACCACTGCATATAAAGAATTTGCTTTAGAAGGATATGAGCTAAACATCATCGATTATTTATTGAAGCCTTTTAGCTTCGAACGCTTTTTAAAAGCGATGAATAAAGCAATTCAGTTAAAAACAAATTCTTCTAGTAAAGCAACTCCAGAAAACGAGGATGCGAATAGTATTTTTTTCTACAGCGACAAAAAGCACATACAAGTACAGATTCCAGACATTCTATTTATTGAAGCGGCAGGCAACTATTGCAAAGTGGTTTTAAAGGACAGTAACCTATTGATACGTGAAAAAATATCGAATGTTTTAGAAATGCTTTCTACTCAAACCTTCCTTCAAGTACATAAATCGTTTATTATTTCTAAAGCGCATATTCAAGCAATCGAAGGAAATAGAATACGAACTAAAGACCATATAATTCCTATTGGCAAACTTTATAAATCGAACGTTTTAGATTTGTTGTAATACTAGTATGCTTGGCTATATTGCTTTTATTCTTTAAGTAGTTTACGTATTTCTAAGGCTAATTTGTCTACGTTACCTTCTGTATTACCAATAGAAATATATTTTATAACGCCGTTTTTATCTAGGATAAAACTTTTAGGAATTGCTCCGGATGCATATTGATCCCAAATGGTACTATACAGATCAAAACCAACATTAAAATCTACGCCATACTTTTTCATTTGAAGCATTTTCTTAGCAACCTTTTCTTTATCTTCTCCAATAGCAATAGCTATAAAAACAAAATCTTCTCCTTCTAAAGGTTCTAATATTTTCTCAGGAAACTCGGCAAACTCCATTAAGCAAGGTGCGCACCAAGTCGCCCAATAATTAATAAAAACCACTTTTCCTTTTTGTTTAGAAAGTGTGATTTCTTCTCCGTTTATCATTTGTACCGTAAAGTCACTTGCAACATCGTCTATCTTTAATTTTAACTCGTCTTCTCGGTTCTTTGGTAGTCTTTTTGTTTTTGGAGTGGTCTCTACTGCTGCTACTGCTTCTCTTTGCAACTTTTCTTCTTCGGTAAATACATCTATTAAAAGGATAAATTCTCTATCTCCAATTTGCTCTCCAAGTATTGCTGCTAATTCGTTTCTTTTTTCTTCGCTAACACCTTTATGCATTCCTTTAAGAAGTCCTTGATCCCCAATTTTTATAAGCTGTTCTTTCGTAATGATTTGATTATTTGCGATAATAACATATGCAGGTTTTTTAATTTCTTGCTCTTGTGCAAATAAGGTGAAACCGAATAGTGCAAAGCATAAAACCACTACGCTTTTACTTATAAGAGCTTTCCTATTATTTCTTTGTTTTCTGTTTTTCATAAGGCGAAATGATTTATAACTGTTTTTATAGTTGTATAACTACAAATATAGTTTAATATTTAAAAGATGTACTATTTGTTCTAAAATAAATGGAATACTTTCGAGAAACAAGGGTGAAAATTATAAAACAACTGATTAAAAGTGCTCTATTTATTAAATGGACGTTCGTTAATCCAATGAAAACCACGCGAGTTCAAGTTGATCTTATCGTGATCTATTCTAGAAAAGAAGATTTGTAAACGATCCTTCTCTATCTTTCCGTCCAATTGAAGAAACTCTGGATTCGGATTTTTATACCTAAAATTAAAATCTAAAGCGGATGCATTTTCTTTATACATCTTAATTTTTTGCGTTGTAGTGTCTGTAATAAATTGATACGAATGAATACCATCATCCATAGTTTTTACATTCGCTTTATCTTTTACATCTACAATTAAATAGCGCCATCTATAGGTATCTGTAATTAGTGGTTTCAGCGTGTCTCCATTTTTAATAAAAGTGGAAGCTTCCCATATACCATAAAACACTGGTTTTTTTCTGTCTTCTCCTCTATGGCTTTCCGTGGTATAAAAATTGAAAGATATAAAAGCGATTAGAAAGAATAAACCAACCGATTTAATCCAAAATATAATTTTGTGGTATTGCGGATTTTCAACAGGCCTAAAATATTTATACTTTTCTACAGCCTTATTTTTAATAAATACATCTATAAATCTATGGTCTGTGATAAAAATAACCAAGGCCATGGCAATGAGATGCATGGAAAATAATTTGACAGGAATATCATAACAAAAGTTCATCATAGCCACTTGTGTCATCACGCCAATAATGATAAAAGAACCTAAAGTTTGTGTGCGTCTTGGTATTAAGAACAAGGCTCCAAGTACTTCCATAAAACCGACAAAAACGTTGAATCCTTTAGAAAACCCCATATATGTCCAAGCTAAACCCATTGGTGAAAAATCGCCTAACGGATCTAATAAACGCGTTAATGAAGCTGCCGGGAATTGTAGTTTAAAGATTTTTACAAATCCATAAAGAAGCATAGATGCAATTAAAGCAACGCGTAAAAAGACCAAAAACCAGTAAAACAGTTTGTTATAGCTTTTTCGGTTACCATCTAAAATACTCCAAACACTAGCAAGTATCACCGTAAAAACGACAGATACAAATAGCGTTAAATACGCATAAGTATTATCTCCGCTACCTTTACCACTTACCGCATATTCGTAATCTATGTTAAAAATAGATGTACCAATTGCTCTAAATGGGGTTTCAAAAAGCACTCCAAAAATGGTGAAAAACGTATACAACACAAAGTAGGTAGATACTACTCTAAACAAAACCTTACTTGCTGTACGCCAGTTTTCTCTATATGCTTGAGTTAGTAGTTTCAATTCTGGTTGGTTTTATTAATTTCTATATTTTATAAGTAGATAGAAATAGGGAATTGTTACAGGATTTTAGCAATTGCGCTGCATCTTCCACTAGCAATGCGCTATACACGTTGCTTTGTTTTCGTTGTTTTATTTCGTGCGCGCCTAAGTAAATCTATTATTGATTGGTTGGCGTTTTTATTTCAGAAAGCAATTCTTTTGTTTCCAATTGGAGCATTTTATAAGATTCCATATGCAATTTTGCAGTGTACGTTCTATGTTCTAATGAATTTAGTTTTGCGTAAACACTATCTTTTCCGTAAAATGTTTGATTTACTAAATTTGTTTCCGGCCTTGCCTGCAGGTAGTTCTGTTAGTAATTTTTGGCGGATCTTACGAAAGAATTTAATCCTAATTGTTTCATCCTTTTATTCCGTTCATTTTTATCTTACCGAATTGTAGTCATTTTCAAAATCTTACCGTTTTCTATTTCATAAATAACAATCGCGTTAAAATTATCGCCATTAACGGTCAGATATTCTTCGTCAATAACTACATTTCCAATAATTATTCGGTTTGTAATGTCGCAGTGTAAATCGGGTGTTTGCGCAAAAAAATCACTAAAAACGGTTTGTAATTGTTTTTTGCCCTGGACATAAATCTTATTTGGGAAGTCATACGCCGCTATGTCGCTATCAAAGGTCTCCACAAAAGCATCCATATTTTTCGCATTAAATGCTTCTAATTGTTGCTGAATAATAGTTTCTGCTTCTGGTAGTTTTTCTTTATCCTGAATGAAAGTCTTACTAACTATTTGTCCATTTCGGATTTCATATACTACAGCACGATGATGCTCTTTACCATTTATGTTTGTACGTTCTTCATCGATAACTATATTCCCTTTATGTATTCGTTTTAAGACTTCAACGCTAACTTTTGGATTCTTTGAGAAGAAATCTTTATAGTCTGAAATTAGTTTCGATTTACCTTGGTATAATGCATCGTTGGGAAAGTTCTGAACGATTATATCATCCGAATAATAAGATGCAAAACGTTCTAAATCCTTATTGTTAAATGCAAGGGATTGCTTTTCAATTAAAATTACTGGTGATTCTTCAGACACTAGCGCCAAATGCTTGCCGTCGGGACTTATTGCCATTCTAGAAATCCCATTTATTTCATTTTCCTGGAACTGATGTAGAATACTAATACTATCGTATAAAGTATTCAATTGGGCAATTATTTTATCATCGGGAATTAAGATTTTGCTTTCAGATAACCAACATATATCGGTAATTAAGATAGGTAACGATTTGATGATTTTTATATCGCCTGTGATAGGATTTAAAGATTTTATTGTTGTGGCATTGTTTTCGACACTTATAAAACCAATTAGATTAGAATTCGGAATTTTATGTAAAGAACGTCCAACATTTTTATGTACCGTTTGATTCGTGTTTTTTTCTAAGTCAGATACCACTAAGTCCATGCTGTCTTCTACTAACACCGCAGAAACCAAGATGTTTTGGTTATACCAAACGTGATAGCCCACTTTTATATCCTTTAAAAGGATTTGAGCAGTTTCGTTTGTGAAATCATAGCTATACAGTCTTTGTAATCCGTTTTTATCTAATCGAATTGCAGAAACAGCCTCCTTATTTGGAATTTTTAAAGGAGAATATTCGCTTCCGGAAGCAGTATTTGTTTTCCAAGCATTTTCATCTGTGTATATATCATAGCTTTTAATATCGGTCTGATGGTTTCTCGAGGAAGCAAAAAGAACTGTATTATTATCATAAAAATAAGGCTGGTTATCATAACCCGCATTATTTGAAATGTTTTTAAGATGTACCAATGCGATGCTATCTTTAGTATTTGTGATATCTAATAAAAAAACCTCTGTGTTCGTTTGGGAAAAAAGGTGCACTGAGATAAAAACGAGGACTAGAAATATTATTTTTTTCATTTGTTATTTATTTTGATTTGATAGTCTGTGTAATCTAATACATTTACTCTAATAACTTCTAACGTATTTAACAAACCGGGATACCATCTTTTTTCCCCCTTACCTTCTACTACTCATTCTCCAGCAACCAATTTGCATAACATTCCGTTAAAAACGCAACACCATCCTTTTTGTAGTCTTCTGTAAAAAGCGTAAAATGATCTCCCGGATAGTAGGTGAATTCCATGTTAGCATCTAGTTTTTTCATTTCTTCCTCTAGCAGTCTTACCGCATGGTGTAAATGAAAGTTATCACTAGTACCTACAGAGATTCTAATCTTTCCGTTAAGGTCATTTTGTAGATTGTTCCAGTTTGCTTGTAATAAAAGGGATAAGTCATATCTTTTCCAAAGGGGAATCGCATTTTTATTAATCGATCCATCTGGAAGGTTTACTAATCGGATTCTATTGCCTTCCGCATCATAACCTCCAAAAACGGCATCAAAAGAACGCAATTGCGAACCTCTATAAATCACGTTTTCAGTTCGGTAAAAATCTTTCGCACTAATCACTGGAAATCTTCCTGCAATAGTAACGTCTGCTAGTAAATTACCTACTGCATCATAAAACATATCTTCGGTTTCATAGATGTTTTTGTTTTGATAATTTCTAAAATCGACCTGATCAGGAGCACTAGACCAAGCACCTGCAAAAACCTTTGGATAGTTAATTTGTAACCATAAACTGGTCCAACCACCACTACTATGTCCGTGTAATAAATTAGCCCCATTGGTTTGGTACTTCTGGTTTACCGCAGGAATCAATTCTTGCACAAAGGCATCTCCCCAAGGACCATTTACGTCACTGTTGGCGTATGTAGAATGCCCTTCAGAACAACTTCCATCTAAATACACTACAATTGCTGGTTGATCTCCTAGATTGCCTATATGCGATTTTCCTTTGCCAGGATAGTATTTATAATTCCCACCGAAACCAGAAATAGTATATACAACAGGATATGTCGCTTTCGGATTTTCATAATAGCCTTCTGGCAGACTTACGGCTGCACTTACAAACATCTCTTTATTATGAAATGCACTTAATAGTTTGGAGGATACACGTAACTCTTTTAAAGACGCTGTTTCGTTAAACACGGTTGCTGCTACCTCTTGATTCGCTTCTATTTTAAAAACGGTTTTAAAGTTCTTGTCAAGATGTACACGAATGGGTTCGGAATAGATATTACCTGTACTTGTTCCAATATTAGCGTCTCCATGCAGATTTAAGTCGAAAACCGCTTGCACATAATAGGTTCCTCGTTCTATATTGGATAATGCTACAGGATACGAAATAGCGTCGTCATTAAAAGTTACCGCTTCGTTCGCTTTTAAATTTTCTACCTGCATGCGAAAGACTGGTGTTAGTTCTAATCCGACAAAAATATTCTTTGGTGCTTTATTTTCTTTGGAAAGATATAAGAGTACATTCCCCGAAAAGTCTTCTTTGATTACTTCTTCAGAAAACCGAACTTCAAATACTTGCGCATTTAAATGAAGCCCAATCATTAAAAAGAGCAAATTAAAAACAATTGTTTTTTTCATGTGTTTGGTTTTTCATAAGAAATTGGAACGCTAAGAATACTGTTCCACTTCCTATTTTAGATTAATAGCTAAACAAATCTAGAAGATTATTTCTTCATATTAAAACAATCCAATATACTGTTACTAAAAGTTATTAACAGAAACACGCTATCAATCAGCGTGTTAAATAGTCCTTTCCTTTTTTGGCACGATGCTTGTATCTCTCTTAATAAGTTCAATTTTAAAACTTACAATTATGAAACAGATATTAGCAATCTTTACAGCAATCCTTTTTACAGGATTTACTGCAAACGCAAACCCAACCACCACACTAGACGATATTAATACCAATACAGCTTCAAGAGGTTATGGAAATTCTTTCATATTTGTAGAGCAAGGTGTTGAATTTTCTATTTTCCCTGACGGACAGTTTGATTTTTACATGTCTAATTATGGACCAAATGTAAACGTGTCTGTAAATCATGGTAACACGAGTATTAGTTTTAACTCTGGTTATGATTATGATGCCTATGTGCAATATGATGAGTTTGGTGCTATTGTACAAGTAGAGCACGTTCCCGTTTTTTACGATTATTATGGTCGTGTAAACCAAGTGGGTAACGTTTTTATTAACTATAACAACTTTGGTTATGTAACACAAGTTGGTGGTTTATATGTACACTATAACCGATATAACCGTTTTACGCACCACTCTGGATTTATAAACATACATAACCGTTTTTATGTGTACAGACCTTGGCATGCACATTTTAGAATTCCATTACTTAGTCATTGTGTAGTTTACAATAGACCTTACAGACAACATTACAAACCTATTAGATACGAATACACAAGACCTTTTACAAATAACTACAGACGTACATCTGCTGTTGCTAGTAGACGAGGAAACAGCATTAGCAGAAGAAGTGAATTGGCGACTAGAGGAAAGGATAGACCTAGAAATACGGTACGTGCAAATACAACTAGACCAAGAAGTGGTATTTCTTCTACTAGAAACATTACAACAAAACCTAGAGTAACAACAAATACACCTAGATCTAATACTTCAGGTCCGAGAGTAGCAACAAATACAACAAAACCTAGAACTACATCTACGCCTAGAAGTACGGTTTCTACAAAACCTAGAACAACATCAACGCCTAGAAGCACGGTTTCTACAAAGCCTAGAACAACATCAACGCCTAGAAGCACGGTTTCTACCAAGCCTAGAACAAAATCTAGTCCTAGAGTAAACACATCCAGTTCTAGAAAGAGTACAACAAAAAGTACGTCGAGAACAAGAAATCAAGTGAGTAGTAACAAAAGTGCTTCTAGAAGTTCAAAATCGAGTAGCAAAAGCACTAGCTCTAATTCTAGAAGTAGAAGATAAAAAATTTGATTAGTTAGTTAAAATCCTATCCCAAGTTTGCCCCAAAGCAACGGGATAGGATTTTTTGTTTTATATAAACAAATACGCCCTTTCGACTATGTGTAAGCTGAAGTGTTCCTCACATAAAGAAACATAAAGAAAAGTATTATTTAATCTTTAACAGCTTTTTAATTAGCGCTGTGATGTCACTAGACAAAGAAAACTGAAGTACAACATAGCCATAAAGGATGGCTACCAATGTACTTTTTATTGCAATATTAAGTATGGGATGAAAAGGGAATTCCCAGAAATAGAATCCCAAACAAAGCATGGTTATAAGCAATAAAGTATATCCTGTCTTTTTTGTAAAAGGATGCATTTTGAATTTCAAATTTACATACCACAATTTTAAGGCATCGTAAATAGTAAATGCAATAAGACTTGCTATTGCTGCACCTTCTATTCCGTATTTAGGAATAAGGAAATAATTTAATCCGATGGCAAGCACAACAATACAAAACCCGAAGCTTAGTATGATTCTGTAATAATTAGAATTAAAAATAATAGCACTATTATTTCCTAGAATATTATCTACCAATTTCACAATCGAAATTATAAAAACAATAAATAATCCTTGGCTATACTCTGGATTCATCAATGTATACAATTGATTAATATTTACAATAATGAGCACAAAGATAAAACCGCCAATAATAAATAAATTGATAGAACTCTTTTTATAGAGTTGCTCTAAATCCCAATGGTTTTTATTGTTTAAATACGAAGCTGTTAATGGATTAATAATTTGTTGCATTGCTCGAGAAGGAACCGCGATTACCGTAGCTATAAAAATAGCAACACTATAGTACGCAATGTTTTCTATTTCAATAAGTTCCCCAATCATAAACTTATCTAAATCTAAAAGAACCATAGATACGGAACCTGCAATTATAATGAGGAAACTGTATTTTATAACGGTTACATAATCAAAAGATTTAGTAAAGCTTAACTTCGGAAAACGAATACTAAAAGCATACACCATCATGATAAGCATGCGTAGGATATAGACTATGGTTGCTGCGTAAATAAATTCATCTACTGTAAGTATTTTAAAGTATACCGCAAATAGCAAAACCATGGTACCTAATCGATGAAATGCTTCGCGCATAAAATTACCGAATACCGATTTAAAGTGAATTTTACTCCATGAGAAAAAGATTTCGAAATACGCAAAAGCAACTGCTAATACATACATTAGCCAGGTATAGTCTTTAATAATCTGATTTTCTTTTGCTAACCAACTAGCAATCGTTTCGTAAAAAAGAGCCCCTAAAATACCCGCTGGAATAATAACCAATAAAGGTAAAAATAGCATGAAGGTTAAAAAGTTATTCTGAAGTCTTCTTGTTTTGTACGAAGAGTAGAATTTTATTAAGGTATTATTTACACCAAAGATAAGTATTGGCATCATTAAGTTTGCCGTAGAAAGCACAAATACAACCAAACCAAAATAGTCTGCAGATAAAAAAGCAGTGTATAAAAACAAGGTATTAATTGCTCCAACACCAAAACCTAAATAGGTAACGATGGTGTTTTTAATAGATTGTGAAGCAACTATTCCCATAAATTTTTTAAATAACAAATATCAAAAACTAAATTCCAAAATCCAACTCGAAGTCTAAATACGGAACACTGTTTACTATTTACCGTTTACTATCTCCATTAACGCAGCCAATTCTCTGGTTAGTTCTCTCCTACTATATTTTTGTAATCCTATAGCGTGCGACTGTAATGTGTTTTCTTGAAATGCTTTAAAGTGCGTTAAAATTACACTTTTTAAATTTTCATAATCCGAGTAATTAAAATAGTTTCCGGTATTGGTTTCTATAATAATTTTTTCGACATCCGAGTCTTTTGGTCCCAACGCAACTATAGGTCTTTTAGAAACCATATATTCAAATAGCTTTCCAGGAATAATACATTTTGTTTCTTCGGAATCGATTTCAATTAACAATAATAATTGAGATTCCTTTTGCATTTTAATTGCTTCATTATGAGAAACATAACCTGCCTTATGTAAATTTTTACTTAAACCATGTATCTCAACACTTTTAAGCACGTTTTCACTAACCGCACCAACCAATTTTAACTGAAAATGTTTTGCGAAATCTACGTTTTCGCTGATTAATTCCTTCAGTACTTTCCATAAAACTTCCGGATTTCTTTTGGCTAATAAAGAACCAATATGTGCTAATGTAAACTTTTTATCTAAAGTAATTACTTCGGTTTTCTCTACATCATAACCATTGGTAATTACTGCAATTGGTTGTCCTGTTTTTTCCTGAAACTCTTCTTTTGTAACCTTACTAGTTACTATAATTTGATCTGCTGTTTGCAAAACTTTTCGCTCTAAATCGATGTGTTTTTGCTTCGCTATTTTAGTTAGCTTTAATTCTTTGTGATAGCCAATGGTTGTCCAAGGATCTCTAAAATCGGCAATCCACTTCACTCCCAATCTTTCTTGAAGCTGCATCCCAATAAGGTGCATACTATGTGGCGGACCAGTAGTAATCACTGTATCTATTTTAAAATCTCTGATGTATGTAGAAAGATATCTAACAGAAGGTTTTACCCAACTTTTTCGTGCATCTGGAATAAAGAAATTACCTCTAATAAGCAATAACAAACGCGCCATTAAGCTTTGTTTTTTCACTTCTGGAATCAAGCCTTTACTAATCGATTTTGTATTCTTTTTAGATAAGAAACCCGCTAGTTTATAGGGTTCACTAATAGGTTGCTTAAGTATTGTAAGTTCTTTAGACACCTCATTTACCAAGCTTTCATCTAGCAACGGATAACTCGGATTTGATGGAATATAAACAATAGGTTCTATATCAAAATCTGGCAAATATTTTACAAATTTTAGCCAACGTTGTACTCCTGGTCCTCCAGCTGGTGGCCAATAATAACTAATGATAAGTACCTTTTTTTTATTCATTTTTTCATTCCCGCGAAAACAGGAATCTCATAAATTAAAACTATGCCTCAGATTTCTTCTTTCGTAGGAAATATAATCCGCCAAGAAGTATCAATCCGAAAAGAATAGAACTAGCAAGTGCTATACTACTTCCCGTTTGTATTACTGCCGGTTCAAATTTAAATTCTATGGTATTTTTTCCTGCAGGAACTTCCATACCACGCAATACATAATCTACTTGGTAATGCTTTTCTAGGTTTCCGTTAATATATGCATTCCAGCCTTTATTATAATAGACTTCCGAGAATACGGCAAAACCAGGATTCGCATTATTGGATTCGTATTTAATATAGTTTGGCTTGTATTCTTTTAAAGTAATATTCGCTAAAGAATCTACTTGAAATTCGTTATTAGCAGCAATATTTTGAGTTTTAAGATACACTGCTTTTCTAGTGGTATTCAAACTATCTAAAGCTTTTATTTCTTGGTTAGCAGTTTGTACCTCTTCTAATTCTTCCACAAACCAAGCATTTCCATTAGCATCTGTATTGGTAAACGGAAATATATCCCCTTCTTCTTCGGCAATAATATACTTGGTATTTAGCATATTTAAAACATTCATATTATTTCTAGAAATATGAAAGTCGAAAAGCTCGTTGTAGCGTTTCAGTTTGGCTGCGTGATAACCACCTAAGGAATTATGAAAATAGGATGCCCTTGCAGTACCATCTGTAATATCGAAAACTCTAAAATGCGTGGTATCTTTAAGAATTTCTAGATCTGCTTTATTTGCTTGATATGGTTTTTTGACTTGTAAAGCGGAAATAAAATTATCGTTATTCACGTAACGTCTATCTACAGAAACTAAGTCGAAAAGAATTAAAGCCGCAAAAGCAACAATTACTAGTGTTTCGGAAAGTTTTTTCCTTAAAAACATAAATATAGTTCCTGCAGAAAGCAAGACCAACACAAGTGTTCTTAATGTGTCTTGTGTGAATAGCATTTTTCTATCGTCACGCAAAGCATTCATAAATTGTTGTCCGTAACTCTGTTTGTAATAACCATCATTTGCACCTACAAAATTAAAAGCAGATTTAGATAAAAGGAATAAAACTGCAATTCCCGCAGTAATACCAATGGTATATTTTAATGCTTTTAGCTTTTCTTCGTCTTTTTCAAAATTATTAAACAAACGAGATAATCCGAAAATAGCCAAAATAGGAATACATAATTCTAAAATTACTTGAATCGAACTTACCGCTCTAAACTTGTTGTATAATGGAAAATAATCGATAAAGAAATCGGTTAGGAATCCTAGGTTTTTCCCATAGGAAAGTAGTAAAGAAAAGATTGTACCACCAACGAGCCACCATTTTAATCTTCCTTTTACTAAAAACAGTGCAAAAACGAATAAGAAAATAACCACCGCTCCAACATAGGCTGGCGCTTCTACTATTGGTTGACTTCCCCAATATGTAGGTGTTTGTTTTACGTATCTTTCCGCTTGTAAGGCAGGAACACCTTGACCAATAAAAAAGGAATAGGATGCAGAATCTTTACCAACATCTTCATGGTTTCCTCCTCCAGTGATTCGTGAAATATATAGATTAAAACTTTCTAAAATTCCATAACTATATGTTGTGATATATTCTTTGCTTAAACCAGAACTAGCTTCTTTTGGGGAACCATCCGGATTAATAGTTAATTCGCTTTTACTTCTGGTACTTTCTGCGGCATACTCTTTAGTAGCCATAATACTTGTAGCGTTTAATCCTAAAGCAAGAACTACAGCAACGACTAATATACCTACAGATTTAAAATAATGAGGCAAAATCTTTTTGTTGTATGCATCTACTAAATAGGCTATTCCTAAAACCATTACTAAGAGCATTAAATAGTAAGTCATTTGCGGATGATTAGAAACCAACTCTAATCCCATAGCAACGGTTGTAAGTAGAAATCCGACGATATATTTTCGTCTGAATGTGAGAATAATTCCACTTAAAACCAAAGGCATATACCCAATAGCATGTGCTTTACTATTATGTCCAACACCGAGAATTATTATAAGGTATGTAGAGAAACCAAAGGCTAAAGCGCCAAGTGCGGCGAGTTTATAATCTACTTTTAAGACGAGCAAGAGAATATAGAATCCGATAAAATACAGGAATAAATAATCTGCTGGTCTTGGTAAGAAACGTAAAGCTAAATCTAATTTTTTTATGTAGTTATGTGGATATTTTGCACCTAGCTGAAAGGTTGGCATACCACCAAAAGCACTGTTAGTCCAATAGGTTTCTTCTCCTGTACTTGCTTTAAAATCGGTTTGCTGTTTAGACATACCAAGATATTGCTTAATATCACTTTGATATATTTGTTTTCCTTTTAAAACCGGACTAAAATAGGCAATTGAAAGTAGTATAAAACCAACAAAAACAAGAAAATGAGGAAGTACTTTTTTTATAGAAAATTGCATGAACATGAAATAGAGATATAACAATAAGTCTGAAAAATAATCATAATTTTTGAAACTTAATCCATTTAAGTAAGTCTAATTATTTTTAGAATACCATTTTTTAGAAACAATAGACAAAAGTGTTATTCCACTTCTTCGTAATCTACATATTCGCCAACATTTTTATTCGAAGATTTATTATCCGGCATTTTATCTATAGTAATCTCTCCTTCATTTTTTGGAGGTGGCGGATTTCTAAAACCACCAAACTGTTCTCCAAAACGCTGTTCTGCTTTCTTAGTGATAAATTTTAATAAAATTGGAGCAAATAGTCTAGATAAAATCTTCACACCGTAATAAATTAACAGTATGATTAAGATAACTTTTACAACTCCAGTAACAGATGCTAATTGCAACATAAAATCATTTTTAAACAAAAATACAATTCTTATGTCTTAATTTATGGTATAAATTCTTAAAAAAAGTATAAAATATATATATTTGAACTCAAACAAATCCACAAACATGAAGTTCTTAAAATTCTACTTAGCAATTTTTGCTTTTTCTGTTTCGTTAACAAGTTACTCGCAATACACAGAAGTAATAAACTCTAACCGACCTGGAGTATCTAAAAGTGCCTTTTCTGTAGGTACCAATGTGATACAATTTGAAGCCGGCCCATATATGTTAAACGAAAATCATTCGCGTTTAAATCGTGAAGATAAAAGTTTAGGAGTAGATTTCACCGCAAGATATGGTCTTCTTTGGGAACAATTAGAACTTAATATCGAAGGAACGTATCAGTCTACAAAAAGAACTTTTACCAATACAGTTGCTAATGAAGATACCTTTAGCAATTTTAAAACATTAACTATAGGAGCAAAATATTTGGTATACGATCCTTATAAAAAAGCAGGAGAAGAAAAACCGAATATTTATAGCTGGAATGCCAACCATAAATTTAAATGGAAATCTTTAATTCCTGCCGTTGCAGTTTATGCTGGAGCAAATTTTGATGCCAAAGACAATCCGTTTACTGCTTATGGCGTAGAAGGTTTTAGTCCGAAAGTAATGATAGCCACACAAAACAACTTTGCAGGTGGTTGGGTATATGTAATGAACTTTGTAAAAGATAGAATTGGGACAGATCAATCTGATTTCTCCTACATACTAACACTTACCAAATCAATAAACTCTGAATGGGTTGTATTTGGAGAAGCACAAGGAATAAGTAGTGATTTTTACGCAGATAATTTAATCCGCTTTGGTGGTGCTTATCTTTGGAGTAGAAACTTTCAGTTAGATACTGCTTTAACCCTAAATACTAAAGATACGCCATCTGTTTTTGGTGTCACTATTGGTGCTTCTTACCGATTAGATTTTCATCAAGATAAAGAAATTGATAATGGCGGTGAACTTGGAGATGGCTCTAAGGCAAAAAAGAAGAAAAAAAGTAAAGGAGATAAAAAGTCTAGAAAATCTAAAAAGAACAACAGACAAAAGCAAGAACAGAATTTTGATGATGAATAAAGCACTATTGATTTTATGATTACCATAAAACAAGTACACACGAAGAAAGAATTTAAGGCATTTGTTAAATTTCCTTTCTCACTATATAAAGATTCTAAATACTGGGTTCCTCCAATAATCTCGCAAGAAATTAAAACGTTCGACAAAAACGAAAACCCTGTTTTTAACGATGCAGACGCATCCTTTTTTCTAGCCTATAAAGGGAAAGAAATTGTAGGTCGTGTGGCAGCTATTATTAATTGGCTGGAAGTTAAAAACCAAGGCGAAAAGAAAATGCGTTTTGGTTGGTTTGATTATATTGATGACCTAGAAGTTTCTAAAGCGCTTTTAGATAAAGTTACAGAAATAGGTAAGCAAAATAATTTAGAATACACAGAAGGTCCTGTAGGATTTTCTAATTTAGATAAAGTTGGTGTTTTAACCGAAGGATTTGATGTATTAGGCACTATGATTACTTGGTATAACCATCCGTACTACGTCAATCATTTAGAAAAGCTGAACTATCGTCCGGAAAAAGAATGGATAGAAAGTAGATTTCCTTTTAGTAATATTAATCCGGAAGCGTTTGCTAAAGCGAATACACTAATTAAAAAACGCTACCAAGTAAGCGTTCGAAACTTTACACATACCAAAGACGTGATGCCTTATGCAGACGAAATGTTTGATTTGTTTAACACTTCTTATGCTTCGTTAGCTTCTTTTGTAGAGATTACAGACATTCAAAAAGCGTATTTTAAAAAGAAGTTTATTAGTTTTATCAATCCGGAATACATCAAGTTTGTTTTTGACAAAGACGATAAAATGATTGCTTTTGCAATTCTGATGCCATCGTTTGCTAAAGTATTACAAGAAATTGGCGGAAAACTTTTTCCCTTTGGTTTTTTAAAATTGCTAAAAGCTAAAAAAGAGAGCAAGGATATTATTTTCTATTTAATAGGAATAGCTCCAGAATATCAAAACAAAGGGATTACCGCTATCATATTTAATGAGTGTTACGAGACGCTTAAAGATAAAGGTATAGAAAACTGTATTCGAACTCCAGAATTAGCAGATAATATTGCGATACAACAAATTTGGAAACACTTTGATCCAAAAATTATAAAGCGTAGAAAAACGTTTAGGAAGGATATTGAATAAAAGAAATTATAATATACAAGAAAAGCTTTACAGAAATGTGAAGCTTTTTTTTATTAAAATGCATTATTATTTTTCTCTAAACTATTATTTTCATTACCCACGTATTGCCCATGAGGCAATTAAGAAACCTATGCGTATTTGGATAGTCTTTTACTCTCTAACAAAACATTAATTATGGTGCTTATTATTCTAGACTCTATTTCTTTATTAGTTAAGCAACTATAATTTGTTTTTATAATTCATTGGGTATAATTTGTTCTTTTTCCAATGACTTTATAATGGCTTTTACATAATTTAAAACTGAAGAATTGATTTTTTTCGGATCTACCAGATCATAAGACGCCACCCAAACCAAAGATTTTTCATTATTTCCTTTCAAATTATACAAAGAAGACTCAATATGGTAAACTTTGTATCTTTCATAATAGTTGTCAATAAGATAGGCATCTTGATATAGAAAATAATAAAGGCCAAAACCTTTCCAATAATAATCCATCATATATCTATTACCACTATAAGATTCTTTCTCATCAACACCCTTCACTACAGATATCAATATGGTATCAAAACCATCTTTAGTAAGTTTTGCCATTTCATTTTGAATATCTTCCTCTGTTTGCTTTAAACTTGTAAATGTTGGTTCAAACACATCGTAGCTTTCAACAGCAACAATGCCTCTTTTATTAAGCGCTGTTTTTAATTGCTCTTCAAATATTTTTCTTGCTGTTAGATTATCTGTTAAACCTACAATTAAAACTTTTTTAGGATGAGAAATAATAAGTTCTTTATTAACCCAAGAGTCTCTCATTTTTATAGACGAACAACTCGTTAAAATTAATATTGCAATTACATATATTGCTACTTTCAAAATATTTAATATTTTATACATATTCGTTACAATTTTTAAATTAGCTTACCACATATCCATCAAAAAATCGGGGCAGTAAACAGGTATAATTACAAACACAAACACCAAGAACATTAAGGCCCAAATAATCCACATTAAAAGAGGAAATGTAATCAATTCACCTTTTGAGTCTGGGGGCCGAATGGAATGAGCAATCAAACCGTGAATACCAAAACTAAATACCAAAAATGTAAATGTAGAAGCAATAATTAAAAAACTTTTTGAATGAGATTTTTTTGCAATAAAAAGGCAAATCCATAATACAATTGCTATTGCAATTACTATTCTATATACTCGTCTTGTCATGTTTCAATTGATTTAAATAAAGCTCTTATTCTAAATGGAATATTCCATAACTCTTTGCATTAAAACTCAGTAAAGGTATTTTACCATAAGATTTCATGCGTTTCACCAAATCGCGATGAAATACCTTTGAAGCAATACTTTTACCCTCGCGCTCGAGCATTGCAATAAGGTCTGCGTTAGCTTTACCGTAATAATTTTTTAGTGCTTTGAATGCATCATCTGCATATAAAATGTCCAACTTTAGATTGGTATAGTCAATATACTTCTGTATTTTCTCTTCAAATTCTTTCTTTTGTTTTTTTTGTACAGTTTCATCTAATGGCAAAATATGAACGACCTTAATTTTAGCATTAAAAGGTTTAGCTATTTCTGTTAATTTATCTAAAGCATCAAAATCTTCTTCTTGAAAATCTGTTGCATATACTATAGTATCAATTTCTGTCTTTACAGAATCACTAGGAATTGTTAAAACTGGACAAGATGCTTTTTTAATGAGCTTTTTAGCAATGCTACCCATAATTAATTCACGTAATTTACTGGTGCCTTTCATTCCTGTTACTATTAAAAAGGCATCCACCGCATTGGCTTTTTCAATAATAGCATTTACTACAGATTTATCCTCTATAGATTCTATTGCTATATTTAAAGCTCCTATATCCTTTTTTAAAACACGATTACAAAATGCATGAAGTTTTGATTGGTGAATTTTAAAAGCATTGCCTTCAAAATCAGGGAATACAGCTTCGGGATTTAAGGTTATATCATCAAAAAAAGTTGGATAATCAAAAACGTGAATTACCCATAATTTAGCTTCTATTTTAATACTCATATTATAAGCATATTTTAAAGCTAGTTCTGAGTTTTCTGAATAATCAGTAGCATATAAAATTGTTTTCATTGTAATACTGTTTCGATTTAAAACCAAATTTACAATCCTAATCTTAGCTACTAAATGACCTAGGTCATTTATAATGAAAAGACACCTTTCTACCTTTACTTCTTGAAAGAAGAATTTATTAATTAAGATAAAACAACTTTATTTTTGACGAAAAAAATCACGATTATACTTATGCATAATCCATATCTTATTTAAACCAATTACATAAAAATTAGAGTGCCTACTATTTACTAATCTAAATAAACACCTAAAAATGAAAGTCTCGTTTGAAAGAAAAATTTTAATAGGCTACGTAATTAATATAATTGTAATTATTGGAGTTGGCCTAATTTACTGGATACAACTACCTTTATCTAGTAATAAATTATGGCATTGGATATCATTGTCCTTGATTGTGCTTTCCATAGGAATGTTAACAACCGTTTTTTTTATTCTTAAAGCACAACTTAAAGCAAAAAAACAGTCAGAAGAAGAACTATACAAGAACCAAAACTTACTAAAATCTATTATTAATAACACTACAAATGCTATTTCGGTAAAAAAAATCAATGGAGAATATATTTTGGTAAACAAACAATACCAATCTCTTTTTAAAACAAAAGAGACCAATTTAATTGGAAAAACAAATGCCGATTTTTTACCAAAAGACATTGCAGAAAGATATAGAAGTGCAGATTTAGATGTTATAAAAGCAGGAAGAGATATTCAAGTTGAAGAAATTATAAGCACATTAGAAGGTGCTCGTACCTTTTTATCTGTTAAATTTCCATTAAAAGATAATGCAAACCGAGTGTATGCTATCGGAACCATTTCAACAGACATAACCGAGAGAAAAAACCTCTCCGAATCCTTAAAAGCGGCCGATGCTTTTTTTAACATGTCCATAGACAGTTTGGTTGTTGCATCACAGGATAAGTTCATAAAAATAAACCCCTCTTTAAGCAAGTTATTAGGCTATAGCGACAAAGAGCTTTTAAGCAAACCGTTTAAAACTTTTATTTTCCCTGAAGACATTACATTAACAGAAGAAGAAATTAAAAAACTAAAAAAGGGTACAAATCTAATTAACTTTAGAAATCGTTGGTTATGCAAAGATGGTTCCGTTAAATGGTTATCATGGAATGCTGCTGCAGATAGAACTATGGGAACACTATACGCTATTGTTACAGATATTACTGAAAAATTAAAGCTTGAAGAAGAAAAGGAAAATACATTAAATGCGCTTAACCAAAAGCAACAACAATTAAATATGATTCTTGAAAACATTAATGATGGAGTCCTTGTTGCAAATACCAATAAAAAAGTGATTTTAGCTAACGATGTTGCCAATGCTCTTTTTGGAATAGAAGACGATTCTAAAATTTCTATTCATTTTTCTGACCATTTTAAAGTACTGTTTCCAGACGGTAAAAAAACATTTCCAGTTCAAGACCTTCCTCCCGAACGTGCTTTAATTGGCGAAATAACAGAAAACGTAGATGTAATATTGAAAAATTTAGAAACCAATGAAATGCGCAGGGTTTTATTGAGTGGCAGACCCATAATTGATAATGAAAATCATATCGTTGCAATAGTTATAACCATTAAAGACATTAGTAGGTATAAAAAATTGGAAGAGGAATTAGAACAAAAAAATTTGGATTCTAGACCTAAGATCGGCTTTAAAAATATAAAGCAAAAAAAGGTAAAATAACACTTACTAAATTAGCTATGTTATTGCAACGAAACTGCTTATAACCGCTATAGAAAAGTATAAACACATGAAAACACACCATACTATTATAATAGCTGGAGCAGGTGGCATTGCCCAGGCCGTAGCATTAATACTTGCAGAATGGAGCAAAGTTCCTCCAACAATTTACATAGGTAATAGAACACTTTCTAAAGCAAAAAAACTAGTCGAATGGATTGAAAATGGCATTACCAAATCTTGTATTTTGATACCCTTTCATATTTCTGAAGAAGGTCTTACTAAAGAAATGACTAACGTATTTAGAACAGGAGAAATTATCCTAGATTGTTTACCTGGAACCCAAGCACCAAAAATGGCAGGTTATGCCAAAGATTATAATATGCATTATGTTAACCTCACCGAATATATTGCAGAAACCCAACAAATCATAAAATTAGCAAAAAATGCAACTACAGGTTTTATACTACAATCAGGTCTTGCACCTGGCTATATTAATGTATTGGCAAACCATCTTTTTCTAGAATTCTGTGAAGACTACCAAGTACATAAAGTTGACAAGTTAGAATTTAAAGTAGGTGCACTTACAAAAAATGCTGTTGCCCCTCATTATTATGGCTTCACTTGGAGTCCTATTGGTGTTGCTACAGAATATATAAAAGAAGCCGAAGTAATACGTGATTTCAAGAAAACAAGACTTCCTTCATTAACCGAAAGAGCTACAATAATAATTGATGGAATTACTTATGAAGACGATTTAACATCTGGAGGTGCTGCTAATTTACCAGATGCTTTAGCCGGAAAAGTCAATATACTAGACTATAAAACCATAAGACACCCTGGTCACTACCCTTGGATACAAGAGCAAATTAATAACTTAGCCACTTTTGAAAAACCTATTGAAGCCTTACAGCAAATTATGGAAAAACAAATTCCACATATTGAAGATGACCAAATCATACTATATGCTGCAGTGCAAGGTAAAGACAACAATGGCATATTAAGAAGACGAGAAATTTCAAAGCAAATTTTACCACAAAAAGTGGGCAAGCATCAATTACGAGCTATCCAAACAACTACTGCAACACCTTTAATACAGTGCGCACAGATGTTACTTGAATCTCGGTACAAAGGAACTGTTTTACAAAGTGATATTGCCCCAAAGTCTTTTTTAAACGGAAACTTTATAGTTCCTGTTTATGGTAATATATAAATGAATCTCATTAGTAATATGACTTTTTTGGTTCGCAGTTTACCTCTAAAGATTATTAAACATTTTTCAATAGGCTTATTTTTTTAAATACCTAATAATTTTACTAATGCTTACAATGTAGATTCTATGCAAACTGATTAAAATCATAGAGTATCTTAAGGTTTTAAGATAATTTTAGTACATAAAACAGTAAATAATGAAAAGGTCAAAATGGTTCATACTCGGAATTATAGTTATCGTTGTAATCGGCTATTTTATTCTAAAGCCAACGCTTAACAGCAAAAAAATAGACTATACTTATACTGCTATAGAAAAAGGAAATATTGAGGCTGATGTATCAAGTACAGGAACGGTGGAAGCTATAAATACCGTTGAAATTGGCACTCAAATATCTGGAACTATCACAAAGATTTATGTAAATTATAATGATAAGGTTAATGCAGGACAAGTCTTAGCTGAAATGGATTTAAAATTACTGAATACTAATCTACATAGCGCAGAGGCTAATGTAGCTGTTAGCCAAGCACAACTAAATCAGGTTAAAGATGAATATGAACGAAATAAAAAATTATATAATAAAGGTGTTATTTCAAATAAAGAGTATACCAATTCAAAATACGCATACAACCAAGCTGTAAGTGCAAAAAAAGCTGCAATGGCTTCTGTAAAAAACATAAAAGTAAGCATTGGCTTTGCACATATTACGTCACCTATAAGTGGTACCGTAACAGAACGTAGTGTTGAAGAAGGACAAACCGTAGCTGCATCTTTTGCTACACCTACCATGTTTATTATTGCCGAAGATTTATCTAAAATGCAAATTCTAGCCGATGTGGATGAAAGCGATATTGGTTATATAAAAGATAGCATGCAAGTACGTTTTACAGTACAGACCTATCCGGAAAAAGACTTTTATGGCATTGTAAACCAAATACGATTACAGCCTATTGAAATAAATAATGTGGTTAATTACCAAGTTGTCGTTTCTGTTGATAATAAGAAAGGACTACTGTTACCAGGCATGACCGCTAATCTAGAATTTATTACAGCAACTGCAAAGGATGTATTTTTAATAAATAATTCGGCATTACGATTTAGACCCAACGAAGCCATGCTAGAAGAAATTAAGCCATTACTGAAAGAAAAAGGAAATAGAATTCTTCCAGATTCACTCAAACAAAAATTCAATAAAGAAATAAATAATTCCGAAATATATACACCAACAAATTTTAAGAAAAATTTACCCAACCACATTGATGGCTTCTTTTATAAGAATGAAAAAGAAGCGCTAGATTTCAAATTTATAGAAATAGGAATTAAAACTGGTTTACAATCTGAAATTAAAAGATTTCTTGATGGTTCTGAAATATCAGAAAATATCAAAGTCATTAATGGTATCAAGTCTAAAGAGAAATAGTTATGCCTTTAAAAAAAGTCATAGAAACAAAAAAAATAAGTCGTGTTTTCAAAAATGGAGATATAGAAGTCCATGCGCTTACTGATATTGATTTGGTTATTGAAGAAGGAGAATTTGTGGCTATTATGGGAGCATCAGGTTCAGGTAAATCAACTTTTTTAAATATTTTGGGTTGTTTAGACCAACCAACATCAGGAGACTATTATTTGGATGCTGTTCATGTAAATAAGCTGAGTAAAAACCAACTAGCAGATATCCGAAATCAAAAAATAGGATTCATTTTTCAGAGTTATAATCTTTTATCACGTACAACCGCATTAGAAAATGTAGAATTACCACTTGTTTACGATAGAACTGGTCGGTTTTCAAACTCAAAAGAATTAGCAATAAAAGCTTTAGGAGAAGTGGGTCTTGAGGACCGAATTTACCATAAAACCAACGAACTTTCTGGAGGTCAACAACAACGGGTTGCAATTGCAAGAGCACTAGTTAATGAACCTGCACTCATTCTTTCCGATGAAGCTACTGGAAATCTAGATAGTAAGACCAGCATAGAGGTAGCCGATTTATTTGTGCGACTTAACAATGAAGGAAAAACCATTTTAATGATTACCCACGAGCCAGAAATAGCCCAATTTGCAAAACGCATGATTTATATGAGAGATGGTCGTATACTAACCGATGAAATCATTAAAGATCGTAGTACTAAAGAAAGCGCATTAAAAGATTTGGAGTTAACCGCAGAAGCTATAGAATAGCTGAAACGAATTAACTAAAGGTTTTAACAGATAAGTTAATGATTATTAATGAACAGCATGTGTCTCGTTAAAAAATAATAAATATTAACACATGAAACAGACATTAAAAATATTAAAGGTTGCTTTTCAGGCTATTAATAAAAATAGAACACGTAGTATTCTTACTATGTTGGGTATTATTATTGGCGTTGCTGCTGTAATTATGACCATTTCTGCAGGAGAAGGTGCAACAATGCAGGTTCAAAATCAAATTTCAGGCCTAGGAACTAATCTCTTAATGATACAAACTAAATCTGAGCATAAGGCAGGTATAAATGTGAGAATGGGTAAGCCTATTTATAAAAAAGACTTTGAAATATTACAAAAAAATGCTATTTATATGCCAAACTTATCCCCTTTACTAGCCATTGGTGCACAAGCTATTGGGCCAGATGGTTACAAATCTACAATGGTTTATGGCGTTTCTTACGACTATTTTTATATCACAAGTAGAGAAATTCAATTTGGTAGTTTCTTTAGTGATGAAGATGTAAAAACTGCAAAAAAATTCTGCGTAATTGGACAAACTATACGAAAAGAGCTGTTTCCTGGGCAAGACCCTATTGGCAAGCAAATACGTATAGACAAAGTTCCCTTTACCGTTGTGGGTTTATTAAAAGAAGAAGGATCTGGTGGTATGGGACAAGATATGGACGATATAGTATTGGCACCATATACAACAATACAAAACAGAATATTTGGAAATCGAAAAAGAGGTTATAATATGATTTTGGCAAGTGCCTTAAGTGAAGATCATATTGTGGATGCAAAAATAGAAGCAACAGAATTGCTTCGTGAGTCTCATAAAATTAAAGCGAACGATGAAGATGATTTTGAAATTATGACACAAATTGAGTTACAAGAAATTACAAGTAATATAACAGGAATTTTAACGCTATTATTGGGAGCTGTTGCCAGTATTTCACTAATTGTTGGTGGTATTGGAATTATGAATATTATGCTGGTTTCTGTAACCGAACGTACAAGAGAAATAGGAACAAGATTAGCTATTGGTGCTAGAGAAAGTGATATTCTTACCCAATTTTTAATTGAAGCGGTTGTATTGAGTTTGGCAGGTGGTGTTCTTGGCGTTGTACTTGGTGTGATTGGCAATCAAATTATTTATAAAGCAACTAACTTTTACATACCTACTGCTGCCTATTCCATATTAATAGGTTTTGGATTTGCAACATTGATAGGAATCGTCTTTGGCTATTTTCCTGCTCGTAAAGCGGCAAAATTGAATCCTATTGATGCATTGAGATATGAATAATACTAAAATATTTTAATTATGGGAGAGATTGCAACATCAAACAGACAAATTACCTTGTTTTACAGCTCTAAATCTGTAAGAGCAAAACAAACTTTGGCATATGCTAAAGCCAAAGGATTACCTATTCTAGAAATAGATATTTTAAAAACACCTCTTACAGGAACACAAATCGCAGCATTGGCTGATAGATTACAAATAGAAATAAAAGATTTAGTGAACCAAGAACATCGAGCTTATAAATCGCAATTTGAGCATCATGATTTTTCTTCAGTGGATTGGATAAAGACGATATGGAACAATCCTGAAATCATGAAACAACCCATTGCATTGCGAGGCGACATAACCATATTGGTAGAAACACCTACGGATAGTATTAAAATATAATAAAAACATGCTTTTTAAAGTTGAGAAGACTCACCTTTTAAAACTTTTAAGTAAGCAGCAATTTGCCCTCTGTGATAAGTTTCGTGTTCTAAAACCTTGCGCATAATAAACCACCAAAATGTCATTTCTTTTCCTTTTTCATTACGAACTAAATGGTTAATGGTTGTAGCATTAAACTCAGAAATTATAACGTTTCGTTTTTCACCATTAGATTTTAAGGTTTTAATCAAACTCTTGTATATAGTTTCATCAACATCTAAGTGAGGTTCTTCAGAACCCATTTCCCATTTAAAGGTTCTTTTATTGGTTGTTGAAAGGCTAAAGAAGAGTTCATCCACATCAATTATATGCTTTACCAAATGGGCAAAACTCATAGCCGTATTATTTAATCGCCAATTTATAAATCCATCAGGAACTTCTTCGAGTCTTTTAAGTGTGATTTCACGTATTTCTGAAGAAAATTCTGCTAACCGTTGTATACTTTCTTTAGTATCCATAATCTTAAAGTTTAGTCTCTAAATTTATAGAGAAAGAGCTTTATTCACAATGACCTACATCATTCCAAACTGATTAGTATCATTGCTCATAAAACTATCTGTTACTAATTTTATTTTTTTGAAAATTCTTCTGGTATAGCGTAAAGTATAAAAACCAAATAAATATAAACACATGAAAAACAATATACTAATTACCCTTTTTGCAATGACTTTATTTTTTGGATGTAGAGTTCATGAATTATCGGTAAATCAAGATAAACAAAAGAAAGTAATCACTGAAAATATAAATATCCCTATTCGTGAGTATTCCATACAATCTGTTTTATGGCAACAACATGCGGCAGAATATCGTGCATTAACGTATCAGGCTTTTTATTTGGCTCAAATGCGATTAAATGATATAATTGCCAATAAAGTGGACTTAAAAAAGCCACTAGCAATTGTCACAGATATTGATGAAACGGTGTTGAATAACAGTCCTTATAGCGGTAAACAAGTTGAATTAGATGAAGACTACAATACCCTAAGATGGACGGAATGGGTAAAGAAGAAAAAAGCAGCAGTAATACCAGGTGCTCTTGATTTTTTTAATTACGCGAAAAGTAAGAGTATTGAAGTTTTTTATATTTCTAATAGGTCCATAAATCAAAAAAATGAAACCATTGATAATCTACAAATAATAGGATTTCCTTTTGCTGATGAAGCACATGTTTTATTAAAAGACAGTCTTAGTGGAAAACAACCAAGAAGACTTCATGTACAAGAAACCCACGAAATTGTATTACTACTTGGCGATAATTTATCTGATTTCTCAGACGTATTTGAGGAACGTTCTACCATAGAAAGAAATAGAAATGTAGATAGTTTGAAAGCTTTTTTCGGCAAGAAATTCATTGTATTACCCAATACAATCTATGGCGATTGGGAAACCAAAGGCATTTTAGAAGGAAAACATAATTGGACTAATTTTCAAAAAGATTCTATTAGACATCAAAAAATAATATCGTATTAAAATAAATTTTATGTTTTATAATTAGCCTTCAAAACACAATTTAAATTCTATGGACATAAAGGAAATGCCAGTTTAAAAGTACTGCCTTCGCCAATTTTACTGATAAAAGTAATAGTGCCTTCTAATAAATTAACATAATGTTTTACAATACTTAAACCAAGGCCTGTTCCTTGTATATTACTCACATTTTTAGCCCTAAAAAATTTTGTAAACAGATACTTTTGTTCATTTTCAGGAATACCTATACCTCTATCCTCAATTTCTATAAATAAAACATTCTTTTTTATGAAAGCTGTTATTTGAATATCAGTTTGTGAATATTTTGTAGCATTAGAAATTAGATTTATCAGTATATTTCTCAAAATCTTTTTATCCATAAAAACTTCTATTGAGCCTTTTTCTACATAATTGATTTTTTGATTTTCTTTAAACATCCAATGCAAATCTTCAATTATATCCTTAATAAGCACTTTTAAGGTAAAATTTTCCTTACTAGTTGTTACAATACCACGCTCTAGCTTTTCCATAGAGAGGAAGTCCTTCAAAATATTTGTTAGTTGATTTACGGATGATTTAATACGATCAACATGTCGTTTTACTTTGGTAGACTCGTTTAAATCGTTATATTTTTCAATTAAAATAGTTGAAGAAAGAATACTAGTAAGCGGTGTACGAAACTCATGCGAAGCCATAGATACAAAAGCACTTTTCATTTCATTAATAATTTTTTCTTGTTGTAATGCTTCTTTTAATTCCTTTGTACGCTCTGCTACAATGTCCTCTAATTCTTCAGTGTATTTTTGTTTTCTCGATTCTAATTTCTTTCGTTCAGTAATATCTTCACCAGCAATTAGAGTACCTATGTATTTATTATTCTCATCTAACAATGTTAAGTTGGTCCAAGACATTAAAGGCATATTATTGTTATTGCACTTTAGGAAACTTTCAAAATTTGGATTTAACAATCCATTTTCATTCTTTATGTACTTATGCGACAAAATTGAGCCTTTACCATCTGCTAAACTTATAAAATTGTTTAACCAATTTTTTCCTAAAATTTCTATACTATTATATCCAAGAAGGTCACACCCTTTTTTATTGATTAATTGCACGTTATACTCTGTATCTATCAAGAGAAAAACTACAGGAGCTAGATTAAGATATTCTTGTATTTTTTCTTTTTCCTTTTGTAAACTTTTATGTTGTAATTGTAAAATCTCGGCTTTTTTGAGCTCTGAAATATCTATTAATGACACTCTGCAAACGGTACTTTCTGTTATTTTATTTTTTGTGATTGTGCCTTGAAGTAAGACTGTAAACTCTCCCTTACTTTTGTGTTTCATTTTAATTTCGAAGGAAGGTAATATACCTGTTTCAAAAGCTTTTCGAAGATTTAAGAATAATGTTCGAGATTCGCCATTTGTTATATATGCAGAAAATGGTTTTCCGATAATATAAGAACGTTCTATACCAAGTAAATCACAGGCTGTGAGGTTGCTATTTATTATAATCGCTTTTTCATTTAATACTAAGTAGCCAATTGGTGCAAAATCAAATAAATCTGTGTATTGGTCACGGACTTCCTCTAGCCTATGCTGCGCTTCTCGCAACTCTTCATTTTGCATTTCTAACTCTACTTGATGCACTTCTAATTCGTGAAGCAATGATTTAGATTCCTCTAAAGTAAGGTTTTGTATGGCTTGCGATCTTTCTCGAATTTTAGCCTCAGCCTTAGCACGTAAATTATGTTCTGCACCACTAGACATTTAATTATTTCTTTTCGGATGATTTTTTTTGAACTTCACTTAATTCTGTAACATCGGTCGAAATACAAGCTATGCCATTAACCTTACCCTTCTCAAACAAAGGTCTAACCGTTAAATCATGGCGTTTTATACTTCCTCCCAATTCTATGGAAACTGTTAGCCGCATTGGATGGCCTGTATCCAGAACTTTTTTCTTTATTTCCTCAAGTTTCTTGGTGTCTTTTTCTGAAAAAAAATCTGAATCCGTTTTTCCTTTAAAATTTCTGTATTTCACATCTGGATACATATTAGCAATACTAGTATAACAAAGATTTTTATCTTGTGTGTATACAACAGTCTTGGTAGATTCTAACAAAAATTCATAGTTTTCTTTAATTTTATTCAGCTCATCCGCCAATATTTTTTCTTTTGTTATATCAACAAAAGTAATAACAACTCCTTCTATTACGTTCTGCGCCGTTCTATACGGCATAATTTGCATTTGATACCAAACACCATCATGACTTTTTACAGATGTGGTAAACGGTGTAAGTTTTTCTAGTACATTTTTAACATCAGCCACAAGAGTATCATAATCAAGATTAGAAGATAAATGCTCTACAGGACGTCCTATGTCATTTTGAATTAAATTAATAATTTTAGACATAGATGGTGTAAAACGCTTAATTGTCAATTTATCATCTAGAAAAATAGTTCCTATTTCTATACTCGCCAATAAATTATTCATATCGTCATAAGACTGAGCTAATTCATCTATCTTACCTTGTAATTCTGTATTTACAGTAACAATTTCCTCATTTACACTTTGTAGTTCTTCTTTAGAGGTTTCTAATTCTTCATTAGTGCTTTGTAATTCTTCATTACTAGATTGTAGTTCTTCATTTGACGATTTTAACTCCTCATTAGCAACTTCTAATTGTTCTATAGTAGATCTTAGGAATTCTTTAGTGGTATCAAGTTCTTGTTGTAATGCATTTACTTCTGAAACATTTTCGATTTCTTCCTTTTTGTAATTAGCAGAATTTTCGGTAATTGTATCGATATCTTCAAAAATAATCATGAGATAGCCATTATCATTTAAAGATTGACTTAATGGTCTTGAGGTAAGCTTAATGGTTTGATAGTAACCATCTGTTTTTACTTTTATATTGGCAGAAACTTCAATTTTTTGACTTTTTCGAGCTTTCAAAATAATATTTCGCAATTTAGTTTTAAGACCATCTCTTGCCATATCAACAATATTCAAACTGGCTTCGCCTGGAGATGGTTGCAAATATTTCCCAGTGTTACCCGAAAAATAAACAGCATCCCCTTTATTATCAATAATTGCACAAGCAGGAGCATAATTTGAAAGTAAAAGGCGTTCTGTTATTATAGCCAAATTATCTTGCTGAACTTTTTTAAGTATTGGGACTGATGCCGTTTTTATAGTTGGTAATTGATCTTGAAAGTTAAATCCTAATTGCGGCATTTTATCAGATGGAAGGTTTTTTCGTTTAAAAAATTTATTTTTGCGATCAATGACTTCAAATGCATCGGCATATTCTCCAAGAGACTCTGAACTTCCTAAAAATAAAACACCTTCATTTATTAAAGCATAATGAAAAATAGAGAATACCTTTTTCTGTGCTTCAATATTTAAATAAATCAATAGATTTCTACAACTAATCATATCTAATTTTGAGAATGGTGGATCCTTCATTAGATTATGTTCTGCAAAGACTATTTGGTCTCGTATTTCTTTTTTAATACGGTAGCTTTGTCCTTCAACATGAAAATAAGAATGTAATCGATCTTTGCCCACATCAGTAACAATGGTCTCTGGATAAACACCTAACCGCGCAATAGCTATAGCCTTTTCATCAATATCTGATGCGAAAATCTGTAATTTTATATTCTTATTTTGTTTAGAAATGACTTCGTCAAAAATAATAGCAGTAGAATAAGCTTCTTCACCTGTAGAACATCCCGGAATCCATATTCTTATAGTATCTCCTCCCGATTTTTTTTCAATAATTTCAGGTATAATCTCTTTTTTTAAAATTTCAAAAGGTTCTTTATCTCTAAAAAAACTGGTCACTCCAATAAGTAATTCGTTAAATAGTTTTATAGTTTCTTCTGTATTTTTCTGCAGGTATTTAATATAGTCTTCCAACTTGGCTATTTGGTTAATAGCCATTCGTTTTTCAACGCGACGTATCACTGTACTATCTTTATAATCACCAAAATTACATCCCGTTTCATTACGTATGAGAATAAAAATTTTTTCTAATTGATCTTTGGTTTTAATGATTTCTACTGGCTTCTCTAAGGGTTTTAAATTTCTATTTTCAGAATATTTTATGAGCAGTTTTGGTATTTCTTTTATTGGTAATATAAAATCTTGCACACCAGCATTTATAGCACTGCGAGGCATCCCATCATATTGCGCATTTTCAGGATCTTGCACTATAGTTAGACCTCCATGCCCTTTAATATCTTTAAGCCCCATGGTGCCCTCTGTTCCGGTTCCAGATAGAATAATACCAACAGCACGCACACCTTGATCATTTGCTAATGAACGCTGAAAAAAATCAATTGGTTTTCTAAATCCTCTAGGTAAAGAAGGCTCCAATAAGTGAAGAATACCATTAAATATAGCCATGTCTTTATTTGGTGGAATAATATAAACATGATCTTTTAATACTTCTGTATGATCTTTTACTTCACTTATTTGTATTTTAGTGTACTTTTTAAGCAAGTCCACCATTAGGCTTTTATGTGTAGGATCTAAGTGTTGCACAATTACAAATGCCATTCCTGGCGCATCAGGTAATTCTGAAAAAAAAGTTTTAAAGGCTTCTAAACCACCTGCAGATGCACCAATACCAACAATAAGAAACCCATCCTCCTTTTTAGGTGTTGTCTGCTTTTTTGATGCCACTTTTTTCGTTGTAGCTTTTGGCGATGTGATTTTTCTTTTTGCCATGAAATTGTTTTCGTTATAAAGATAAAGGATTCTGCAAATTACATTTTTATAATATAATAAATATAATTCTTCTACATTTAATAATCCCTTTTTGTGAATACAACAAGACTAAACAGCTTTTATTACAACTATTAAATATATTCAACAACAATATTTGTAGTGTTAATAATAGCCATTATATTTCTCAAACAAACCCCCATTAGCCCCCTTAATAACAGTGATTTAATTAAAAAAAAACTTAGTACATCTTAGAATTATCTTTAGACTCATACAAGCCTGGATAAAATCGTCTTATAAAATCATTTCGAGAAGAATCCATGCTCTTTATCATTTTATCCAATTCTGTATACTGATTTTGCCAGTTTTTTAAAAAATAGTCTTCCTTAAAAAATTCATTCATTAAAAGGGAATCATTTTCAGGAAAAAAGGAAAAATTAGCTTTCCAATTAAAAGGTACATTTTTATCAAAATAATTTTTAAAAGAATCCATAATGCTGTCTAAATTTACTCGCAAAGAATCCCCCTTAATATTTGAATAAGAGTATGAATATATAGAATCATACTTTATAAGATTTCCAAACTCATCATATTGCTTTTTAACATCCCACGTTTCTTTAGGCTTAATAGTGTCTTGCCCTTGTTTATTTGGTTGTTGCGTTCCTTTTTCCTTATTTTTTTTGGCTGTTACAACCTATTATAGATAATACGAATAATAAATAAATCAAGTTTTTCATAATTAAAAAGTTTATAATTAATTTCTTCTTGTTCTTGTAGTATTAGTTCGTCTTGAAGTTCTGGTATTACTCCGTACATTATTTTCCTTGTGATATGTTCTAATATTATCACCTCTATAACCTTTTACACGTACATATTTACTTCGGTTTAGATTTATATTATTATATCGAGGTGGCAATACTTTTACACGTATCCATACACCATTGTTCAGATACAAATAATTACTTAACGTTAAATCATAATAGATTGAATATTCTGGAAAATACACATACCTAACCATCTCTACTCTATTTGGATAAAACCAAGGTGGTGGTGGTGACTCAGATCTTGAAGATAAAACCACAGGACCACAACTTTCTAAAGCTAAGGCACTAATTAAAAAAAGTAGCACCATTACATAAGTTCTTTTTTTCATAACTCTAACATTTATAATATCATCACAAAAGAATTAAACAAACAAGACACCCCAAATGATCTGCGTCATTTTAAGAGTTATCGTTTTAAAATAGCTTTGTTAAAAGCAAAACAGAATCACTAAAACTTTGAGTCATGATAAAAGATTATTTCAAAAACTATAACGATCTCACCAAATTAATGAGTGAATTAGAGACTAAACTTCCTGAGACAATGAAAGGGTTTAATGACTTACACAAAGCCAGTGTTTCAGACGGTATTTTACCTGCTAAAACAAAAGAACTTATTGCGCTAGGAATAGCTATTACCGTACGTTGCGATGGCTGTATAGCTTTTCATGTACACGATGCACTTAAAGCAGGAGCTAGCTCAGAAGAAATTATGGAAACTATAAGCGTTGCTATACTTATGGGTGGTGGTCCTGCTCTTGTGTATGGATGCGAAGCTATGGAAGCTTTAGAACAATTTGTTGTTTTAGAACAATGATGCGCAAATTTGAAAACAGTAAAGAACTTAAAATATATTTTTTTACAAAAAGTTAGATAAAATAACTAAAGTCATAATGGCAACCAATAAAAACAGTGATAAGAATAACAAATCACCTAAGACGTTTAATCCATATTGGATTTACGCCTTGCTTCTGCTTTTTATAATTACCACGTTTTTTTTAAACCCAAATTCTACCACCAAAGAAATTAGTTGGTTACAATTTGAACAAAACATTTTAAAAAAACAAGATGTAGAAAAAATTATAATTCTTAATAAAGAAATTGCAGAAATTTATATTAAACAAGAGAAACTAGAAGACGATAAAGACAAATCAACTTCTAAAAATATAATAACAGGAGAAACCATTCCTCAATATTACATACAAATAGGCGCCGTAGAAAGTTTTGAAAACAAGCTTGAAAATGCCCAACAACATTATAAACCAGAAGAAAAAATTGAAATTAAATATGAATCACGACTAAATTGGTTAGATACATTTTTATGGATCTTACCATTTGCTTTAATTTTAGTTTTCTGGTTACTAATAATAAAACGAATGGGAGCTGGTGGTGTGGGTGGAAAAATGTTCAATTTTGGAAAATCAACCGCAAAATTATCTAATATAGATACAAAAAGCAAAGTAACATTTCAAGATGTTGCAGGTTTAAAAGAAGCTAAAATTGAAATGATGGAAATTTTAGATTTTCTAAAAAACCCTGAAGATTACACTAAACTTGGTGCCAAAATACCCAAAGGAATATTGTTAGTAGGACCACCAGGAACAGGGAAAACGTTATTAGCAAGAGCTATTGCAGGAGAAGCTAGAGTTCCCTTTTTTTCTCTGTCTGGTTCAGAGTTTGTAGAAATGTTTGTTGGTGTTGGTGCATCAAGAGTAAGAGATCTCTTTAAAAAAGCTAAAGAAAAAGCCCCAAGTATTGTATTTATCGACGAAATAGATGCTGTTGGGCGATCTAGAGATAAAGTAAACGCCTTTCGATCAAATGACGAAAGAGAAAACACGCTAAACCAATTATTAGCAGAATTAGATGGATTTGGTACAAATACAGGGGTTATTGTTTTAGCTGCTACCAATAGAGCTGATATTTTAGACAAGGCTTTGCTTAGAGCTGGAAGATTTGACAGACATATATATCTAGAATTACCCACAAAAGAGGAACGGATTGAAATTTTTAATGTGCATCTCAAACCTATTAAAAAAGAAGACAATGTAGATGTTACATTGTTAGCCTCATTAACTCCAGGGTTTTCAGGAGCTGATATTGCAAATATTTGTAATGAAGCCGCTTTAATTGCTGCCAGAAAGAAGAAGAAAAAGGTTAATCAGGAGGATTTTAACCAAGCTAAAGATCGTATTGTCGGTGGTTTAGAACGAAAAAGTAAAATAATTTCTGCTAAAGAAAAAGAAATTGTAGCACATCATGAAGCCGGCCATGCAGTTGCTAGTTGGTATTTAAAACATGTTGAGGCTTTAGTTAAAGTATCCATTATTCCTAGGGGGAAATCTTTAGGTGCTGCATGGTATTTACCAGAAGAACGGCAAATTGTAACCAAATCCCAATTTATGGATCAGATGTGCGCAGCATTAGGCGGACGAGCAGCAGAAGAAATTATTTTTAATGAAATTTCTTCTGGTGCATTAGATGATTTAGAAAAAGTAACTAAGCAGGCCTATAATATGGTGGCTTATTTTGGACTTGACGAAGAAGTTGGACCTATCAGTTTTTATGATTCTACAGGACTTTACGATAGAATTTTAGGAAAACCCTATAGTGAAAATATGGGAAAACTAATTGACACTGAAGTACAAAATCTAATAACAACACAGTATAAAAGAGTTAAAGAGATTTTAACTACACACAAGAATGAATTACAAGAATTGGCGCAACTGTTATTAGTAAAAGAAGTAGCAGACAAAGACGATTTAGAAAAAATATTAGGAAAACGGAAGGAAAACAAAGTGCTATTCAAAACATCAAAACTAAAAATTACTTAATCAAACATATCATGGAAACACAAGTTATTTATAATACAGATTTACATTTTGAACATAAGTTATGGCAAAGAGAACTTACTTTTTGGGAAGACGAACTTAAATCATTTAACAATAGATTAAGTGAATTAGTAACAAGGTGGACAGATAAAAAAATTCTAACGCAATTAGATCATTATCAAAATCAGTTTATACTGCATGGCACAGTTATAGAAAAATTGCAAGAAAATATTACCATGCACGAACTTAATATGAGTGCACACTACAAAAAAGGTGAAGACGTACTAAACTATTTTTTTGTGAAAAAACACGTTGAATTTAGAAATAAAATGGAAACACAAAGACATATATATGCTGAATTAAAAAAGGAATTTTTCCGATTTACAAGCAAATATATGTAATAAGAAAAATAACTTAAAAATAAATATTTAACAAAACTATCCATTATGAAAAAAATAGCATTTTTATTAGTAACAATAATATTTATATTTTCGCTTCAATCCTGTAAATGTGATGATGACAATACTACTCTTACCCCACAATCTGAATTTGCAGGAGAGTGGAATGGAACATATTCAGGAGATTTAAACGGAATTTGGCTTGCAACTATTTCAAATACAGGCTTTGTAAGTGGAACAGTAACAACAAGTTCTGGCGAATCAGGTAGTCTAAGTGGCTCAGTAACAGTAGAAGGATTGTTTACTGCTACAGCTGGTTATACTGAAGGCGATAGCAATTTTATTGGGAATTTAGATGGTAATACAGCCTCTGGAACTTGGCAAGATAACACATCAGAGCTAAACGGAACATGGGAAGGTCAGAGAGATTAGATATTAAACTGATTGCATACTTTTTATGCCTTTAGCTTTTTAAATAAAACGATAGAATAGTACATGAATTAAAAAATACAAGTAACGTTTTAAATTTAGAAATTATGAAAAAACAAATAGTATCTATAAGTACAATAATACTAATGACAGTAAGCCTTTTAACAAGCTGTGGTGAAAAATCGAAACAAGATGCTACCGAAGTTAAAGAAGATATAATAGAGCTTAATAAAGATCTAACAAGAGGAGCCATTGATACAGCCGAAGAAATTAAAATAACTGTTCAACAAGAATGGGACAAGTTTAGAACAGCTTCAGAAAAAGCCATAGATAATACCGAAAAAGAGATAAAAAAATTACGTGAAAAAATAACAAAAACAAATAAAAAAGAACGTATAAAACTCACTAAAAAACTCGATGAATTAGAACAAAAAAATATAGTTTTAAAAGACAAATTAGCGGTACGCACAAGAAAATTTAAAGATGATATGATTGAATTCAATGAAAAAGCGAAAGCCAACGAAAAAGAATTTGAACGTGAATTTGACTACGATATGAAAAAGATAAATAATGCTTTAAAAGATCTATTTAAAGATAATGTGAATTAATACTATAGAATTACATGATGCGGACAGATGCACAAATAAAACAAGATATATTAGATGCATTCACATTTCATCCCAATATGGATGAAAACCAAATTGGTGTGCTAGTCAAAAATGGTATTGTAACACTTACGGGATTGTTTTTTTCTAACGCTATAAAAATTACAGTGGTAAAAATTATAGAAAAAGTAGCAGGAGTAAAAGCCATAGCTGAAGGCATTAAAATTGGTTATATGTCTAATCTTAATACAACCGATACAGAAATAGCAAACGCGGCAATAAACGCGATAGAAAGGAATGTTTCTGTGCCCAATGGTAAAGTTATTGTTAAGGTTGATAATGGTTGGATTACGCTTTTAGGTGAATTAGAATGGGCTTATGAAAAAGATACTATACGACGTATTGCGGAAAATGTATCTGGTGTAAAAGGAATAACAAACAATATCATCCTAAAGAAAGCCTCCATAAAACCAAAAAATATTAAGAAAAAAACAAGGTAAGCTTTTAAAGATTATGCGCTTGTTGATGCATTAAGATTGAAACTACCGACTTAGCAAGAAAATCAAAAGGCCATGTGTAATCTCCTTCACAGATAAAAGGGAGTAAATAAAATAGCTCTTAATAAAGACGTATTACTTGTTTTTTTGAGGAATAAATCATTTGCTAGAAATATAAGACCTGTGGACCTAAGGTTATCATATAAAAAAATCAGACCTCTCCCCTATTGCTTTGCATGTTGCATTGTAAATATCATGCAGAAATATGCTTTAGTATGACCTATATCATTTCATACGAACAAATTCAACACTAATTTTGAAATAATAACTATAAAATAAAATCATCATGAAAAAGGCAGTAATCTTGTTTCTAACCTTCATTAGTATTCCAATTTTGGCAGTAGCACAGTCTATTAATAATATTGATTTTATTTCTCCAATTCACAACGATGTTGTAGCCATTCAAAAAGATGGAAAATGGGCATTTATCAATAAAAAAGGTAATCTAATTATAGATTTTAGATCCGATTTGGTTACAACAAATACGGAAGATGGCGACTATCCAATGTTCAATGATGATAGATGTCCAATAGTAGCAGTTAAAGGTGGTATTTCATATTTTGGTTTTATTAATAAATCTGGAAATACAGTTATTGAACCACAATTTTTAAATAGTTCTGACTTTAAAAACGGCAACGCAATTGCATTAGAAGTAATTAAAAAAGTCATTGCCAAAAACACAGCTTTAGATAAGGATATGGTTAATTATAGGTATTTTGAAGTACTTATTGATACTCAAGGAAAAATTACTTATTACCTCAACCAAGATGGTGTTAACATTGTTTTGGATAAGGACTTTTTAAGAGAAATCCCTCCAATCACTTCCAAACGCATTACAGAAGATCTTTTCGCTATTAAAAACAAGAAAAATGTATGGAACATCATTAACATTAAAGAATAAACCTAAAATGAAAGTCAATTTAAGTTTAGGTCACATTTCAGGAATTAAGATTAAAGTCCATTGGACGTTTTTTCTACTCCTAGCATGGATTGTGTCTGCTGAACTAAAACAAGGCGGCAATACAGAAAGTGTTTTATTTCATATAACTTTTATATTAGCTGTTTTTTTATGTGTTGTACTGCATGAATTAGGACACGCATTAATGGCTAAGCATTTTAATATTAAAACGGAAAAGATAACGCTACTTCCCATTGGAGGAATGGCTAGTTTTGAAAAGCTGCCAGAATCACCAAAACAAGAACTTCTGATTGCTATAGCTGGCCCAATAGTTAATGTATTCATTGCTGTTTTATTGTATTTTATTGTGCCAGTTCAAGAGTTCATGCTATTAAACTTTACCGAAACTCTTGATGTTTTAGTACGTTATAACTTACAAAGTTTTTTGTTTTTTTTATTTATAGCTAACCTTGGCTTAGTGGTGTTTAACATTATTCCGGCATTTCCTATGGATGGAGGGCGAATACTCAGAGCATTATTAGCTATAAAAACAAGCCGTGTTAAAGCCACTAAAATTGCATCTAACATCGGACTTATGATAGCAATAATCTTGTTTTTAATTGGCCTGCTTTACAATCCGTTTTTAATATTTATAGCCTTATTTATCTTTTTAGGAGCTTTTGGCGAAAACCTAGTGGTACAGCATATAACTTTACTCGATGGTCACACCGTAGAAGAAGCCATGCTCTTCAATATCACAACATTTAAACCTCAAGACTCTATAGATCTTGTTATAAATAAAATAATTTCTGGTACCGAAATTAACTTTATTGTTGTTGAAAATCAAACCATTAAAGGTATTTTACATCATAAAACAATTATCGAAAACTCCAATAAAACGGTTTTGGTTGAAGAAATAATGGATGGGAATTTCAAAACTATAAAAGGTACAGATAGCATTAAAAAGGTTTATCAACTCATTTATAATGATAAACAAGAATTATTTCCAGTAATGGAGAACGGTAAACTTATAGGAGCGATTGATGCAATCAATTTAAACGAATACATTTTGTTACAGTCAAAATTAGCCATTTAAACATAAAATATTGAAACGCTACTCCTAGAACTAAAATAACAATGCTTAAAAGAGAATTCCTTTATCTAGAAGTTTTCAAAGCTTATTATTACGCTAAGTAACTATTAAAAAAAATATGTTAACATTCAAAAATTATAATATTGCTGATTGGTTTTCATTCTATCGCATTTTTGCATCCCCTTTTTTGTTGCTATTAATCGCATTAGATTATAAGTCAATTTTTACATGGTTCCTATTCGTTAGTTACTCTACAGATGCTATAGACGGCTTTTTAGCCAGAAAATTAAAAATCTCAAGTGCTAGGGGTTCGCAACTTGATTCTTTTGGAGACCAAATAACATTAATAGTTGGCTTAATTGGTCTATATGTTTTTGAAACTGATTTTATAAAAACCAATCTTGTTTTAATTGTATTTGTTTTTGTGCCATATATTATACAAATGATAATCGCTTTTTTTAAATATGAAAAAGCAACTGCTTTCCATACGTATTTAGCTAAATTATCTGCTATTCTGCAGAGTGTATTTATACTTTTTTCATTGTTCTTTTATCCGGAATACATCTTGTTTTATATAATGATTAGTATTGGTATTTTAGAGACTCTTGAAGAAATTATACTTATTTTTATGTATGATAATTGGACCCCTGATGTGAAAGGGATCTATTGGGCTTTAAGAGACAAAAGAAAATTAAAAAAGAATAGTCAGAATGAAAAACAATAATCAACACATGAAAATGCTATAACGAATTATCAATACTAAAGATAATGATTATATGGAAGTATTTTATAAGCTCAGAAAAACAATAAATAAAAACACATGAGAACAGTTTCTTTTTTCACAATTATTTTATTGTGTTGCGCTATTTTACTGGTAGATATCACTGCTTTTTATTGGCTTAAATCTATAACGAATCTTATTAGTTCTGATTTTTTAAGCATAAGTATTCATGTAATGTTTTGGATATTCACAGTTGGCTTAACATTATCAATATTAGCGTTTAAAATTATTTTAGATGATATAAATCCAATTAGAAAACAATTATTAATCTCTAGGTTTTATGGCCTTACCATATTATCATTTATACCTAAACTTATCTTCGTAATTATTATTTCAATATTATATTTTACAAATTTCATATTTTCAGAAAGTAAATCACTAATTGTAGTGCCAATAGTTGGGCTGTTTTCTGGATTACTGCCTTTTGTCGTAATTCTTTATGGGATATTAAAAGCTAAATACAGATTTAAAGTTCACCATCATATAATTAAATCTAAGCTATTACCAAAACCTTTTGATGGCTTAAAGATTGTTCAGTTGTCTGATTTGCATTTAGGTAGTTTTAATTACAGATATAAAAAACTAGAATCTGCTATTGAAAAAATTAACCATTTAAAACCAGATTATATTTTCATTACAGGAGATTTAGTAAATAATTTTGCTTGGGAACTGCATGGTTGGGATAAAATTTTTAAAAGATTAGAATCAAAAAAAGGAAAATATGCTATTCTAGGGAACCACGATTATGGAGATTATAGCCTATGGGAAACTTTAGAAGCAAAACAAGAAAATTTTGAAGCTATTCAGCAATTTTATAAAACTATTGATTTTAAATTATTATTAAACGAAGCTGAACTTATTTCAAAAAATAATGAAGAAATAGCCATAATAGGGATAGAAAATTGGGGGAAGCCACCATTTAAACAATATGGAGATTTAGAAAAAGCTATTGCCAAAGTACAAGATATTACATTTAAAATTCTGTTGTCTCACGACCCAACACATTGGCCAGAAGAAGTGATAGACAATACAGATATCACTTTAACACTTGCAGGTCATACACATGGTATGCAAGCAGCCTTTCAATATAAAAATTTGCAATGGAGCCCTATAAAATATAAATTTAAACACTGGGCAGGTTTATACAAACACAATGCCCAATATTTGTATGTGAATAGAGGTTTAGGCTGGTTAGGCTTTCCAGCCAGAATTGGTATGCGTCCAGAAATTACATTTATAGAACTAAAAACTAAACCTTAAGAGATCATCATCATAATAATACATGTTCTAACCCTATTAAAGTTGAGACATAAGGTTTCTAATAACTAGAATTTAAGATTGCTTAATGATACATTTTGAATAGAACCAACTTTCTAGCAAGTACAACAAAATATAAATACATCTTCTATAACCAACCAATTTTAATATTCTAAAAAAAACGGATTCATTGGGTTCAACTGACCTGCATCATTCTAACAAAATGCTTTAATAATTAACTTTAGGCTATAAAAATGTGCTATTATGAAAATCTATACTAAACTCTATATTGCAGTAATTATACTTATATTTTGTACAATTTTTCTTTTATAAAATTGAGTTATTGTTCTAATTCTAAAAAAGCACAAAACTATCCTTACAAATTAATACTATACAATATTGTAATTATTCAGTATTAAAAAGGTTTCTTTTAAGTTACTAATACTAACAAAATATGTTAGTTATAAAATCTCTCATGCAAATGATTATCAGTAATCATTAAATATGACAATTGAAACAATAGTAAATCTAAACAAATGAAATCTACGTTCAATTTTATTTTAACAATCCATGGTTTTATTCACTTAATAGGCTATGCGACAGCTTTTTTTGAAACAGAAATCAGTAAACAATTAGTAGGTGTTTCAAAACCCATTGGCTCTATATGGTTAGTCACTTTTATTATGTTTATAGTAGTCTCTTTACAATTTCAAACTGGTAAAAAGTGGTTTTATTTAGGGATTTTTACTGTCCTTGTATCTCAAACTCTTATTATTCTAGCTTGGAGCGATGCTAAGTTTGGTACCATTGCCAATATTATTATTTTACTAGTGAGTATTTCGGCTTTTGCTTCGGATAGATTTGATGCACTAGTTGAAAAAGAATCAAAACAAATACTTCAGAATATAAAAACTAAAAGTCTTCCTATAATTTCGGAAAACGATATTGTGCATTTACCGCAGATTGTTCAGAAATGGATTATTAATTCTGGTTCCATCAACAACCCAATAGTACAATCTGTAAGATTAAAACAAATAGGAACCATGCGAACTAAACCAAATAGCAAATGGATACCTTTTGAAGCTACACAATATTTTAATGTTGAAGACCCTTCCTTTATATGGCAAACTAAAATATCCACGATGCCATTAATCAACATGCTAGGTAGAGACAAATTGAAAGACGGTAAAGGTGAAATGCTTATTAAACTTGCAGGATTTGTCCCTGTACTAAATGCATCAGATAATACTAAAATAAATTCTGGAGCAATGCTTAGATATTTGGCCGAAACATGTTGGTTTCCTTCTGCTGCAATAAACAATTATTTAAGTTGGGAAAGCATAAATTCTAGTACTGCGAAAGCAACTTTTACTTATAAAAACCAATCAGTTTCTGGTATCTTTTCATTTAATGATAAAGGCGATTTTATAGAATTTGAAACAGAACGTTATTATGGAGGTGGTAGAAATTCTTCATTAGAAAAATGGCAAATTACCGTAGAAGCATATAAAATATTTAACGATATAAAAATCCCTTATAAATCTAAAGTGACTTGGAAACTGAAAGAAGGTAATTATAATTGGTTGAATTTAGAGGTTGTTGCTATAGATTATAATTTACCAATAACATATTAAGAGTCTAATTTTATAAAGTTTGTGTTATGTTATCTATTTTAGTTAATTCATTCTCTGTTTCTTTTCCTACTTCCCAACAGTCAAAATTATAGATTGTAGTTTCTGCTATGCTAGTTAAAGCTTCCATAGTTAAAAAAGCATGATGCCCTGTAATTAACACATTAGGTCTAGCATTTAGTGCTAATAATAAATTATCATCTGGAATATTAATAGAATGATCACTAAAAAAAATTCCTTTTTCGTTTTCATACACATCCATACCTAAAGCACCAATCTTTCCGTTTTTAATGCTTTCAACAACATCTTTTGTATTTATAACTGCTCCTCTAGCAGTATTTATAATAATAACCCCTTGTTTCATTTCAGAAATTAAGTCTTCATTTATAAGTTGATGTGTTTCCCTGTTTAAAGGCACATGTATAGAAATAATATCTGCAAGTGCACATAATTCTTTAAGCGTTGTATAACGCAAATTATAATTAGTAACTAATTCCACATTTTGCTTAATATCATAACCCAAAATATGACAACCAAATCCATGCATTATTTTGGTCATTACAGCTCCTATTTTTCCGGTGCCAATAATACCAACTGTTTTACTATTTAAATCAAAACCAACAAGATCGTTGATATCAAAATTAAATTGCTTTACTCTTCGATTAGATTCAATAAATTTACGATTAACTGCTAATAATAAACCCACAGCATGTTCTGCGATTGCGTTAGGGGAATATTCAGGTACGTTTGCCACTCTAATATCTAACCTTGTAGCTGTTCTTATATTTACATTATCATAACCAACAGATCGAAGCGCTATGTATTTCACACCAAAATCTCTAAGCTTTTCAATAGTGTTAAAACATGCTTCATCTGCAGAGAAAATTGATATGGAGTTATACCCCACAACCTTCATCGCTGTTTGAGATGATAAGCCGTCTTTAATAAAAGTTAACTCATGCTTTCCCTTATTAGCCGCTTCTAAATATGGAATTTCAAAATCTTTGGCACTAAATACAAGTACTTTCATATGTTTATGTGTATTGATTTTTATCTCTGCAACTATTGAGTTTAACATATCATTCACTATTAACGACTCCTTCAAACCATAATACTCTACAAACATTTTTTAAAATAAATTGCGGATTAAAGTTAATAAGAGATATCGTTAAAGCTCTATTTGCTTTAATAATGCTTTCTAATTTAAAAAGTCCATATTAATTATGTCTTTTCATACCGTCCTGTTTTTTCGTTCAGTTTTATTCTGTAGACAACCCCTTTCATTGCTTCAATCGTTTTTTGATGTGAGTCACGCATTGCATGGCTAATGGTGGTTTCGCCAGTCATTAATGGCATTACTGTATCCATTAATATTCTCATGCCTACTTTTCGTTCTTCTGGTGTTGTTAATTCTTCAAATTCCCCCCAAGCAATCACGCTTCTCCAATTACTCATATTTTCTATAACATCCACTTCAAAACAAACCATAGGATTTTTTCGCATCATATCAATCTTTAAACCTTCTTTAGTATGACCATAAACATACGTACCATCATAAGCATAGGTTACAGGAACAACATAAGTTATGCTATCTGTATGACAGCCTATTCTGCCAATAATTAAACTGTGCAATACGTGTTCAATTTGTTTGCTATTTAAATTACCTAACATAATTTTTATTATAAATTAATTACAATGTTTAACAAAGTAATCTTAAAAAACAACATCTGAAATGATATATATCAGTTGACAGTTTAGATGTAAATTCTATTTTTGAAAGACTGTTATTTTATCGTTATTAAACGTAAACACAGTACATTAAATATGAAACACAATAATCACGAAGCAATATTTCTTGGTGGCAGAAGAAGTCGTTTTAAGGAATTAATAAGTTTATTTTCTATAGTATCTGAGTTTATTCATGGCTTTAGAAAACTACATTTTTTAAACCCGTGCATTACTGTTTTTGGCTCTGCACGGTTCAAAGAAGATAATATATATTACCAAGAAGCAAGAGCACTTGCGCAACTCCTCTCTAAAAAAGGGTTTACGATTATGACTGGTGGTGGTCCGGGTATTATGGAAGCTGCAAATCGTGGTGCAAAAGACGTTTCTGGTAAATCTATAGGTTGTAATATTGAGTTACCAAAAGAACAGCAATCCAACCGTTATCTTGATTTTAATATTACCCTGAACCATTTTTATGTTAGAAAAGTATTGCTACTTAAATACTCGTATGCATTTGCTGTATTCCCTGGAGGTTTTGGTACTATGGACGAACTTTTTGAAACACTAACGCTACTTCAAAATAAAAAAATATCCAATTTCCCTGTGGTGCTATTTGGTAAGGATTATTGGTCAAAATTATTAGAACAAATTACAGTAATGCAAACGCTAGGAACGATTTCAAAAAACGATATAGATTTGTTTTTAGTTACAGATTCTGTTACAGAAGGTATGGAATATATCCACACAAAATTAGCACATAAATATGGAGTTCCTTTTAAAATTAAGGTATCGAAAAGTAGATGGTGGTATGGCGAAAAAAAAATCATACCTCCAAGTAATTAATTTTTAATTTTTAAATGTTGTTGTAATACTTCAACTTGAAATTCGGCCACTACATCCAAACTGGAATCTGCATTCATAAGTACCAAACCATAACCCAAATGAGAGAGTTTACAATCTTCAATAATATTTTGGTGTATTCCGCTAAAAACAGGCATAAAATGAGCATTTGTTTCTAACCTCGATTTTTTTGCGATTTTTATGGCTGAAACAACTGCTTCAGAAATTTGCTTTGGCGAAAACCCTTTTTCTAGTAAATCACTTGCCAAATACTTCATGTTTAAACTGTGATAAAAATTTATGAAATTTTGGATAGCATCAGCTTGATTATATTTTCTAGTATAGATTAATAATTCCATAATAAATGAATTTAATATTACACTACCAATAAAACTTCTTATACAGTTAAGTTGCATTAGTAGTTTTAGATTTTACACCTTTTTTAGGTAATCAAAAACAATTTTCTTAAAGGATTTAAAATCGATTTCAAAAACAGTAATTCTTTTCTTAATTTGATTGTGTTTTTCTCTGTAAAAGGCATCAGACAATCCCTTTTCAGCACGCACTATTTTAGATAATAATTGTTCATGCTTTTGGATACTTTCTTCTAAATCTTCAAACAAATCAACATGGATTTTATCTAAATTTTTTAGCATTTTTTCAAAGTCTGGATTCTTTATTTCCGAAGATTCCCTTTGCTTTAATAAATTATCAAAAAACTTGACTTCGTCTTTCCAAAAAGCTATAGTGCTTAGCCACTCTCCACTTTCAAAATGTAAAATATCTAGTCCTGCTCCTAGTAAAAACTGTTCTTTCGGATTTGAAATTATTGTTTTCATAAGTATATGTTTTTAAATTTATTCCTTTTATTTTGTGCCGTATCTATTAAAAAGACTAACCTGCAATGCTTTTTTGGTATCGTTAAAGAGTTTTTTAGCCTCCTCATACTTTATGTTTTTTATTTGTGAAATCTCTTCGAGATTAAAATAATGTTTTCTAGCCAATTCAAAAACACTACACATAGATAAAGACAAATTATGTAATACATTATTAATATGTTTATTAATATCGTTTTTATTTAGTGTTTTATCCAGTTGCTGGGTCAATGCCTTTTCTTCATCTTCAATAAATACATCATCTAGCGTATAATCATTATGATTGTATGAATAGTCATCCAACTCTTCAATCATTATTAAATCACCATCACCATCTGTACTAAAATCCTCTTCCATCTCTTCCCATTCTGGCTTAGAATAGATGTCAATATTTTTTAAGAAAAGATCATTAAACTCTTCTTCAACATGCACATCTTCTATAAGTGCATTCGTTTTTTTAAAGAGCCATAAATAGAAATCTTTCTCTTTTTTGACTTCATCTATATGATCATAAATTTCAATAAAAAGCTGATCAACTAAATCATCTGCTTTATACTTGTTTTTAGAAAAATAGCCTTTTCTAATTGCTGTATTTAACCTTCCATTAATATACTTTTTCACTTCTGGCAATATCTCAAGTAATTGTAGATTAAACGCATCTTTATGCTGCTCTTTCTTAAATTTCAAAAGATTTTGAAAGGCATGTTCTACACGTAAGCGTATTAAATCTTGCTTTTTGTAAAAGGAAAGATTTGTTTTCATTTGCTATTGTTTTAAAATTCTATAATAATAATAATAAAGATGCAATTCTATAATAAATAACAAAATGATCTAGGTCATCCAAAAAAGCATTTCAAAAAAACAATAAAATTATTCCGACTGATTAAGGTCATTTCTAAGCACTTGAAATTCAAATACATTTGTATCATAATACTTGTTCTATAAAAAAATAGGACTGGTTAATGTTTAATTAAAATCTTAAAAAAATGAAAACAGATGCGGAAATTAAAGACGATGTATTAGACGAGTTAGCGTGGCAACCTAATATCGATGAAACTCAAATAGGAGTCATTGTAGAAAAAGGAGTAGTAACACTTAGTGGTGTAGTTAATAATTACTCTAAAAAACTGGCTGCAGAAAAAGCAGCAAAAAGTGTTGAAGGAGTAAAAGCTGTAGCTCTTGATATAGAGGTTAAGTATGGTACCGATTTTAAGAAAACCGACAAAGAGATAGCAAAAGCCATTGTAAGTGCTTTTGAGTGGAATTCTTCGGTTCCTGAAGACGATATTACCATAAAAGTTGAAAATGGCTGGGCCTATTTATCAGGTGAAGTACAATGGTCATACCAAAAGAATGCAGCAAAAGATGCTATTAAAAATTTGTTAGGTGTAAAGGGAGTGAGTAATTCTATCACATTAAAAAATAATATTAAACCCTCAGAAGTCAAAGATAAAATCAAAAAAGCATTTCAACGAATGGCAACTCTAGATGCAGATGGCATCATTCTCGAAACTCATGGTCATACTGTGACTTTACACGGAAAAGTACATTCCATTAAAGAAAAAGAAGATGCGGAAACAGCTGCTTATAATGCACCTGGTGTTTATGATGTTAAAAATGAACTTAAAGTACAGTACTATACTGAGTATGCATAGACACACTATTGTATGAGTTTATTTTATAATAACAACCTTGATTTTCATGTGGTAGTCAAGGTTGTTTTGTTATAAAGAACAATACAGTCACATAATGAACCTAAAATATAATATGATGAAAATTAACACTCCAGAAATAAAAATCACACATAAAGAGAAGGTGTTATTTCCAGAATCCAGAATCACAAAAAATAACTTGATTCTATATTATGATAGAATTGCAAATTATATACTTCCATATATAAAAGACCGTCCCTTAACCATGCAACGATTCCCTAAAGGTATAGGTGAAGAAGGCTTTTTTCAAAAAAATGCTCCAGATTATTTTCCAAAATGGATTCCAATTGTAAAAATCAAAAAAATGGATGGTTGGGTTAATCATGTGGTCTGTAATTCTAAAGAGACTTTGCTTTATCTTATAAATCAAAATGTATTAACCTTTCATGTTACTTTAAGTAAAGTTGAAAAAATAAACCATCCAGATAAATTAGTTTTTGATTTAGATCCGCCAAAAGGAAATTTTAAATTAGCTGTTAAAGCTGCAAAAGCATTACGTTTTCTTTTAGAAGAAAAGTTAGAGCTAAATACTTATGTAATGACTTCAGGTTCTGAAGGATTACATATTGTAACACCAATAAAACCAAATCAAAATTTTGATGTAATACATAATTTCACAAAAACCGTAGCAAATTATATTTGTAACAATAACCCAACAGAATTTACGACTGCTATTAGAAAAAACAAACGCGAAGGCAGACTATACATTGATTTTCTTAGAAATTCTTATGCACAAACTAGTGTTGTTCCATATTCAATTAGGGCTATAGAAAATGCACCTGTAGCGACACCTTTACATTGGAATGAATTAAATGACGCCTCATTAAATGCTCAATATTATACTATGGATACTATTTTTAAACGATTAGAAACAATAGACGATCCTTGGAAAAATTTTGAGCAAAATGCTAATTCAATTGATAAAGCAATAAATACAATAGAAACACTTATTAATTAATGTTTTTAAACAACATAATAATACAGCGCTACTGATGTGGGTCATTTTATAAGTTTTGCTATTTTACGACTTTAGTAAACAAGTTAATACAAATTTGGTTCATTAAATCCGAAATATCATGACTTTACTATCTAAAAAAGAAATAGCCAACTTACATCATATCCATCAAGAAAATTGTATTTCAATTTTTATACCTACACACAGATTAGGAAAAGAAGTACTACAAGAGGAGGATTCTTTATCCTTAAAAATACAGTTACAACAAGTAAAAAAAAAATTAGCAAAAAAAGGAATTCATAAAACCACTATTGATACTATTACGGCACCAGTTCAGAAATTAATAGATGACAATTTGTTTTGGAGACAACAATCCGATGGTTTAGCTATTTATATAGCCGAAAATTATTTTCAAAAATATACCCTTCCTATTTATTTTGAAGCCTATAATTATATCTCAAATTCATTTTACCTAAAACCTTTGATGCCACTTTTTGTTGATGATGGTCGTTTTTATTTAATGACATTAGAATTAGGTAAGGTTAAATTATATGAATGTACTCAGCATAGTATTACCGAAATTATTATCGATGATTTAATACCTAAAAATCAACAAGACATTGTTGGTTATGATTACGAAGAAAAAAATCTGCAATTTAGAACACTGCAAGCTGGTATAGGACAAGCAATGTTCTATGGGCAAGAAGCTGCTACAGGAAAAAGAAAAAATGAAATCAAAACATATTTCAGAGCTATTAATGATGGTCTTAAACCAATCTTAAAAGATGAAAACATCCCCTTAGTTGTAGCATCTCAAGACTATCTTTTTGATATTTACAAAAGCGTAAATACATACTCAAATTTCTCTACCAAAAACATCAATAATCATCTTAAAGCCAAAGATATTTTAGATGTACATGAGATAGCTTGGGAAGCTATATCCCCTACTTTTGACCAAGAAAGAAAAGATAAAATAACACGTTTCTTAGAAACACAAGGCACAGGGAAAACAGCTATTGAAATAGAAATAATATTACCTAGCGCTTTTGAAGGGAAAGTTGATACATTATTCTGTGAAAATCTAGAAGATATTTTTGGGATATATAAATTAGAAAATGACATCATAACTATTACCGAAACTGAAGAAAATGATACAACGACCTCATTGATGAATCTGGCAGCCATAAAAACATTTTTAAATGGCGGTTCTGTTTATTTGATAGACAAAGAAGAGATGCCTAATCCAAATTCAAAAATCAATGCGCTTTTTAGATATTAAAAAATGAAGCAGTATAAATTTATAGCATTTGCCGTATGCTTAACCTTCTTTTGGTCTTGTGAGCCTTCTGTGGTTTTTTCAGAACCTCAGCCTAATGGTATTGCTCCCTTAACATCAATTCCCAAACATTTTCAAGGCATCTATTGGTGTGAAAATGACAGTGTAAGTTTGCGTGTTCATAAAAATCTTATTTATAAAAGTAAACTATTTGATGTAACATTTACACAACAAGAAATAGAAGCTACAGAAGATATTAAAATAGAGAACGAACAATTAGTCATAAAGGGCTTAAATAAATCCTTCCCTGCCATCGAAAAAAATGGAATTATTTATTCTACAATAAATCTAAAAGACACACTTTTTTCAAATCGTATTTCCAAACATGTTTTAAAACAGTTTAAAGGGCATTTAATTCTGAATAATCAAATAAAGGATAATCATTGGGAAGTGAAAATTATGAGCTTAAAACCAGAAGGCTCTCTTATCATTTCAAAAGTAAATTATCCAGAAAACCTTGCAGCACTAGAAACCATTACTACTGTAAAAATAATTGAAAAAAGAGAAAGAGAACAGATTTTGGTTTCGCCAACCAAAACTGAGTTTGCCCATATTTTGGATAAAAAATTAATTTTTATTGACAATTGTCAGGAGTTTAGGCCCATTATCTCTTTGAAAAAATAGGCTTTAAAGACTATTTTTAATATTTTTTCTTGGATATTATATCTAATAAACTAAAATTATAAAAGAAGAGATTCCCAAAAGCTAAGACCCTCAATCTTTTAGATACTTTTAGGAATCCTCTTCTACTCTAACCAACAAACTATTTTGTTTCCATTATACCAAAACAAACTTTAGTTGTTACCCTATACTGAACAACCAAATTGTTTTCAACAGTTACCTGCATATCCTTTACATAAACAGACTTGATATTTTTTACGCTTTTGGAGGCCTCTTTTACCACATTTTTAACTGCATCTTCAAAACTTACTTTAGAATTTCCTAAGACTTCAATTACTTTTAATACTGACATAGCTTATATTATTTTTTATTGTTAATACTACCACGAAAATAATTTGAGATGCAGTATCTAGAAATGACCTAGGTCAATTACATTAATTTTTTTTGATTATATAGTGACGAGGGTCATTTCAAAAAAGAGATACATCCATTAATTTTATAGATATAAATCGATTTGAAAAAGATGAAAGTACATATTAAAAAGTTCAATGAAATTAGTATCAAAGATGTGGATACGGTAGGTGGAAAAAATGCATCTTTAGGAGAAATGCACAATCAATTAACCTCAAAAGGTGTTGCTATACCCAATGGTTTTGCAACTACCTCGTATGCATTTTGGGAGTTTTTAAAAGACAATAAAATTGAAGCTCCTCTAAAACAACTGCTCACAAAACTCAAAAGGAAAGACTATTCCAATTTAGAAACTATTGGAGAACAAGCACGAGAACTTATTTTAAAAGGAAGTTTTTCATCTGCATTTAACCAAGATATCATAAAATCGTATACCTGTTTAAATAATAAAGGTCTAAAAGCGGTTGCAGTAAGAAGTAGTGCAACAGCCGAGGATCTTCCAGATGCTAGTTTTGCAGGGCAACACGAAACCTATTTAAATATAAAAGGAGAAGTGGCATTATTAGAAGCCGTAAAAAAATGCTTTGCATCCTTATATACCGATCGTGCTATAAAATACCGGGAAGATAAAGGCTTTGAACATCATACTATTGCTTTATCCGTTGGTGTACAACTTATGGTACGTGCAGACAAAGGCTGTTCTGGTGTAGGTTTCACTATTGATCCAGAATCAGGTTTTGAAAATGTTATTGTATTATCTGGTGTTTGGGGATTAGGTGAAAACATTGTGCAAGGCACTGTGAATCCAGATGAATATTATGTCTTTAAACCTAGTTTAGCAAAAGGTAAATATCCTATTATTCAAAAAAAAATGGGCGATAAAAAATTGACGATGATTTATGCCAACAAACAAAAAAATAAAACTATCGTAAACTCAAAAACACCTTCCAATAAACAATTACAATTTGTATTGACAGATGAGGAAATTATAAAACTTTCTAATTGGGCAAAACTAATAGAAGACCATTACCAAAAACCTATGGATATAGAATGGGCAAAAGATGGTATCACAAATCAGTTATTCATCACGCAAGCTAGACCAGAAACAGTACACCAAATAAGAAATAGAAGTATTCATATGGAATACCAACTCTTAGAAAAAGGAGAAATTATATCCAAAGGAAATGCTGTAGGTTCTAAAATAAAAGTAGGGAAAGCATGCTTTTTAAAATCGCCTAAAGATATTGATTATTTAGCGCCAAATACTATTATTGTTACCGACACTATTACACCAGACTGGGATCCTCTATTAAAGCAAGTTGCTGGTATTGTTACCAATAAAGGAGGTAGAACCAGTCACGCAGCCATTGTAGCTAGAGAGTTAGGAGTACCTGCAATTGTGGGATGCGGAAATGCGACACATAACATTAAAAATGGTACTATGATTACCATTTCTTGTGCTCAGGGAAAAACAGGATATATCTATCTAGGTCAATTAGCTTTTAAGAAAGAAGAAATAGATTTTTCTAATATTAAAATGCCAAATACCGAAATAAAAATAATTCTCGCAGATCCTGAAAATGCCTTTCCCTTATCTTTTTATCCTAACGATGGTGTGGGACTATTAAGAATAGAATTTATCATAACCCACAATGTCAAGATTCATCCTATGGCATTAGTGAAATTTGATGAACTAACAGATATTCCACTAAAAAAAGAAATTACAAAAATCACCGAAACTTATAAAGACAAAAAAGAATATTTTGTAGATAAATTATCACAAGGAATAGCAACCATTGCAGCCGCCTTTTATCCAAAAGAAGTAATTGTTAGACTAAGTGATTTTAAGACTAATGAATATGCCAATTTAATAGGAGGAAAAGATTTTGAACCTCATGAAGAAAACCCAATGTTAGGCTTTAGAGGGGCATCACGTTATTACAATGTTTTATATAAAGCAGGTTTTGCGTTAGAATGTCAAGCTATTAAAAAAGTACGAGAACAAATGGGACTCACAAATCTAAAAGTTATGATTCCATTTTGTAGAACCTTAGAGGAAGGCAAAAAAGTAATAGCTACAATGGTCAAAAATGGGTTGAAGCAAAGTGAAAATGGATTAGAAATTTATACCATGATTGAAATTCCGAGCAACGTTATTTTAGCTCAAAAATTCGCTGAGATATTTGATGGATTTTCTATTGGATCTAACGACCTAACTCAACTTACATTAGGTATAGATAGAGATTCAGAATTAATGGGCGAACTATTTAATGAAAACGATCCCGCTGCAAAACAAATGATTAAAATGGCCATACAATCGGCTAAAAAAACACAGACTAAAATAGGGTTATGCGGACAAGCACCAAGTGATTTTCCAGAATTTGCCACCTTTTTAGTTAAAGAAGGTATAGGTAGTATTTCGTTTAATCCAGATGCCCTGTTGCAAGGTATTGAGAATATTAATAAAGCGGAAGAAAGTTTGAAACCCGCTAACGAAAACAATGACTATATTTTTTATAAATAACGAATAAACTACTGACGTATATCATTTTGAAATTGCAAAGTTTTTGATTCCTTTAATGAGCATTCCAATTTTGCTGTACTATATATCATAATTACCTTATTTATTAAATAATATAGCAGAATATGATTTAAAAATACGTCAAACTTAAAATCAAGATACTATGTCACTAAATTTTAATCAATATGCAGCAGAAGGAAACACGTTTCTAAAAAAATATGCTAAAGAGTTACAAATCTCTGAAGATCCAGAAAGAGCAGGTCGTGTACTTAGTTCTATTTTACATGGCTTACGTTCTATAATCTCAGTGGAAGAATCTTTACAGTTTATTTCGCAGCTTCCTATGTTTTTAAAAGCAGTTTATGTAAATGGCTGGTCCATTAAAACAAATAAGAAAAAAGTAAAAAACATGGAAGATTTTATAGATTTAATTAGATCCATAGATGGCAAAACATCCTTACATGATTTTGAGTCTGATGAGATTGCTGAAGATTATATATACGCAACATTCTTTATTTTAAGAATGTATGTTTCCAGTGGTGAAATGGAAGATATAAAAGGAGAGTTACCAAAACGATTAAAAGGTCTTATTTTCGATCACATATTTATTTAGGAACAATGAAATATTTTAAACATTTATTTAAGATAAATCTAAAAAAACACTCCTACTGATCTAGGTCAGTTTATATAGTAAAAATGGGTTGTAAATTGCAGTATAATTAATAAAATAGTTCTTTGAAAGTATAAAATATAGGTTCTTGATGTAGTAATGCATCAATGAGACCTTAGGTGTTAAAATATGCTTGAAAGCTTTATGCTTATTGCTTTTCTTCGTAAAGAAGTGAACGCAAAATCAGATTAAGACTATAAAGTAATTACTACACCAGTAATCTGGGACATTTAATTGTCCCAGATTATTTTTAAACATTAGTTATACATGCTGAAAAGTAATTATAACCAGTTTGAAAAGATTCAAATTGTTTTACTAAAGTTAATATTTCTAAAACACCGGAAATGGAAGTTTTAATAGGTTAATTGAACATAAAATCAAAAGGAATCATTTCAGAAGGAAACTGGAAGCTTTAACTTCTGGTTTCTATTAAAAAAACCGCAATTTGACCTAGGTCAGTTGATACTCAAAAAACCAGTTGTAAATTGCTATAAAATTAAAAAAATAGTTCTTTGAAAGAATAAAAAAGATTTTTGATTTACAAATACAGTAAAAACGTAGAAGTTTTTATAAAATATCGGTTTTTTATATGATAGTATTTTAAATAATAGGGTAGATAAATTACTTGCTATTAATCAAATTTACCCAACTAAAAAGATTGAAATTATTAATTGAAATAGATTTTTTTGTATTCTTTGGAATATTTTATTAGATCGATTAGAAATAAAGAAATCAACCTTTTTAATGAAACTGGAGGCTTCCGCTTCCAGTTTCTATTTTAAAAAAATACGCAACATGACCCTGGTCAGTTCTGTTTATAAAAAGCAATTGTAAATTGTATTATAATTAAAAACATAGTTCTTTGAAAATATAAAAACATAAATTCTTACTGTACATGTGCAGAAGAATTTAAGATTGTAAATCGTACTTAAAGGGTTTAAGGGTATTGTGTTGACTTTGTAATAAAGTATATGCAAGACATAATTAATTCTATAAGGAGTGCTTTGCATCATTAATCAGGGATATTTAAGTGTCCCTGATTATATTAAAGTATTGGTTTATAACTGCTGTAAAGCAAGTGTAACCAATAGGAAGCGATTAAATTTGTTTTACTAAAATGGATGTTTTCTAAAATTCCATAAATGGAAGTTTTGATTGGTTGATTGGACGTACAAATAAAAAGAATCGTCTCTAAAGGAAACTGGAAGTTTTGGCTTCCAGTTTCTATTTTAAAAAATATTACTTAGACTGACCTAGGTCAGTTTATATACTAAAAAGCAATTGTAAATTAGCAGTATATTTAATACGTTAGTTCTTTGAAAATATAAAAACAGAGGTTCCTGTTGTAGCAGTACAACATTAGCCTTAAGTGTCAAGCTATTCTTAAAAGCCTTAAACTTATCATATTGGCTTTGTAATGAAGTTCATGTAATATCAGATTAAGTCTATAAAGAATGTTTAGCACTTGTAATCTGGGACAGTTAAATGTCCCAGATTATTTTATAATATTGGTTTTCAACTGCTGTAAAGCAAGTGTAACCAAAATGAAGTGATTACTATTGTTTTTACTAGGTCTGATATATTCTAATGTAAGAAAAAGGATATTTTAGAGTAATTATAAATAGTCCCTTCATTAGAAAACGGGAGGCTTTGGCTTCCCGTTTTTGATTTATCACAATACGCTAACTGAATTGAACTTAAAATAATGAATAAACGATGTCTTTCCATATTTATCTTATTTACTATTACTGTAAATTCACAAAACCTTTCCAAAGTTTATGATGAAGTAAAATCATCTGTTGTAGTCATCAATATTATAACTATTGAACCGAGAAAAGTTAATGATGATTTAAATTTATTAGCAAAAGCCACACAAGGATCTGGTGTATTAATCTCTGACGATGGTCTTATATGGACTGCTTCTCATGTAGTGCAGTCTGCAGAAATGGTTCAAGTAGAATTTTTAGATGGTGAGGTTTACGAAGCTAGTGTTTTGTCATCAAACCCGATGGCAGATGTTGCATTGATTAAAATCAAAGGCAAATTTGACCTAAAGAACAAAAAGGTTGTAAAAATCGGTAATTCCAATATGCAAAACATTGGAGATGATATTTTTGTGATAGGTGCACCTTTTGGTATTAAACAATCTCTATCCAAAGGTATTATTAGCGGTAAGCACTATCCAGACCCTTTAAAAAATAGTTTGATTAATATTGAATTCATTCAAACCGATGCTGCCATCAATCATGGAAATTCGGGAGGTCCAATGTTTAATATGAAAGGGGAAGTTATAGGAATTACTAGCCGAATTCATAGTGGTTCAGGAAGTTTTAACGGCATTGGTTTTGCCATTTCCTCTAATACAGCCAAAAGGCTATTAATGGATGAGCCTAATATTTGGTCGGGAATGAATTTTATACTAGTAACAGGGGGTATTGCTGAAGCTTTAAATATCCCCCAAGAATCTGGATTACTCGTACTCAGTTTATCTTCTAAAGGAGCAGCCAGCAAAATTGGTCTTAGAGGTGGTTTTATTGAAGCAACTATTGATGGTGTAGAACTCTTAATTGGTGGTGATATTATTTTAGATTTTGTCAATGTAAATTTTAGCCAACCCAACTTCCAACATCTAATAAAGAAAAAATTGGAAACGTACAAAAAAGGAGATAACCTTTCAATGACTATCTTAAGACAAGGTAAAATAATTAACATTGAATTTATCAAGCAATAACAGGAATTCCTTTCCATTTTAAAATCATTTAAACGTAGTATTAAAGAAAACCAAATTCATTTTTATCTCCTCTAAAGATTAACAAATAACTACCGCTGTTCAATTGTTTTAAATAAGTTGTTGCTTGTGCATCACTCGCACCTATTCCTCTAAAAACGCTATAACTTCCAGAAGATAATGTAGCTAAAGGCTTTCCATTAATTCTATGAAGAAATGTAGTTACTAAAGGCCCTACAATAAAAATAAATCCACTTTTTGGATTATAAAAAATTCCAAAATTCACGGTCTTACCCAATATGTCTTTCCAATACGACCTTATAACAGTAGTATCCTTAGAAGACATCATGTCTTTATCGCTACAAAATTGGTTTACTTTTCCTAGAATAGAAACCTGAAAAAGAGAAGTGCTCTCTTCTTTTAAATGTTTCATTGCTTTTTCTAATTTAGAGAGTTCATTATAGGCTTTAAAATAAATTTGTTTTTGCTTTATGTAGTACTTATCTGAAGTCATTATTAAAAAATATGGTCATAAATCAATTTATAGATTTAAGGTAAGCTGTTCTATACAAGTTATGAATGATGCAGGTCAATTAGAGTAAAACTTTACCCCTATGAATTGTTAAAGTCATATAAAACGTTATCAATTAATATGTATCATTTTGTAAAAAAACTCTTTACTTTAATAGTACATAGACAATAACAACTTAAATAATTAATATCATGAATAATAATAATAATAATAATAATAATGGAAATCTATGGATATTTTTTATTAATAGAACGGCCATTGGTTATGCTACTAAGGCTTTTAGAAAATGCTATCTGAAATTCAAAAGAATATGAATCATTATGCCTTTTTAGTTCAAAAACTTGTTTTTTGGGCTTCATATTTGCCTCATAAAATTAATAAAACACACTAAATTTTGTTGATTAATTTGTAAATTAATTTCTTGAAAATTTAAAGTGAAGTAAATTAAAGCTCATATTTTAAAAATATTTGAAACCAATAAAACAAAAAATGGAAGATGAGAATATAGATTCTGACAGCTACAACGTAAATGAAGAATACAAGATAAGCGAGGACCACTTTTACAAAATATTTGAAGGGATAACACTTGGGTTTGCATTATGTGAACTTATTCTTGATAAACATGGAAATCCAAAAGATTATCGATTTCTTAGAATGAACCCAGCATTTGAAAAACAATCAGGAATGAAAATTACTTCAACTGTAGGCAAAACTGTTAAAGACATATATCCTGATATAGAACAATCTTGGATTGATAGATATGGTTCTACTGTAATTAATAACAAACCAATTCATTTTATTGATTATAACCATAATACTAATAAAACATACAGCGTTAATGCACATTCTTTTTCAGAGAACAAGTTTGTAATTTTTTTTGAGGACATAACAGAACTAACAAAATCAAAAGAAGATTTTATAAAGAGTGAACAGCAATATGAGCAGCTTTTTAATTCTATGATGGAAATGTTCCAGGTCATTAAGCTCATTTATGATAAAGACGGCAATGCTATTGATTATATATATCTTAAAGTAAATCGTGCTTTTGAACAATTAGTGAATAAGAAAAAAGAGGAGTTAATTGGTAAGCAAGCGAAAGAAGTATTTAGCATTGTGGAAGAGCATTGGATAAAAACATATGAAAGAGTAGAAAAAACTGGAGATCCTGAAAAATTCGAAAACTATGGAGCAGAGCTTGACAAGTATTATCAAATTTATGCTTGGAAAGTAGACAAAGAGCAAGTCGCGATAGTTTTTACAGATATTACAAAAACCAAAAAAGATCAAGATGCATTATTGAAGAGTGAAAAACAAAACAAAAAATATATTCAAATGCTTAACGAAGCACAACGCCTCGTTAAAATTGGTAATTGGGAATGGAATTTACTTACCAACGAAATTAAATGGTCAGACACAATGTATGAATTATTGGGCTATAAACCAAAGTCTGTAGAATCTTCGTATGCACTGGCTCTTAAACATGTTCATCCTGACGACAAGGAAGGCTATGAGAAAAAATTAGAAGAATCTATATCGAATAAAACAGCTTATTATTTTGAAAATAGGATTGTAAAAAAAGACACTACGGTTATTTCAGTAATCTCTAAAGGAATTTGTTTTCTAGACAATAATAATAACCTTGTTCGTATGGTTGGTACAGTGCAAGATATTAGTTCTCAAAAACTTATAGAAAAAAAGTTTTTAGAACATCAAAAACTTACAGCTCTAGGTGAAATGGCGGCTTCCATTGCTCATGATTTTAACAACGCTTTACAGTCCATGATAGGTAATTTGGAAATAGTCAAATTACAAAACAATATATCAGATTCCAGCTTAGAGCGATTAAATAATATAGGGTCTACAATAACGGATGTGGCTGGCAGAGTTAATGCATTACAACGTTTTGGTAAAATAAATAATAGTAGTGAAACCGAGTGCATTAGCCTTAATTCAATTATAGAAGAAAGTATAAAACAATCACGTCCTTTATGGAAAGATAATATGGAAAAAGAAGGATTGACGGTTAAGATTATCACAGATTATGGCAACATTCCAAAAATTAATGGTATTCATGGTGAATTAAAAACAGTTATCCATAATTTAATTAAAAATAGTATAGAAGCCATGCCAGAAGGTGGAGGTATCTATATTAAAACCAGCTTAAAACCCGAAGGCATATTTATGACCTTTACAGATACAGGTATAGGAATGGATGAAGAAACCGAACTAAAAATATTTCAACCTTTTTATACTACAAAAGGATTTGAAGCAGGTAGAGGACTAGGAATGAGTGGTGTATATAATGTTATAAAAAGACATCATGGAGATATCAAAATAAAATCTTCTGAAATTGGTAAAGGAACGACCATCGAAATTATTCTACCACGAAGTAAAGTGAATAATATAAATGATATTAAAGAAGATGTGCTAAATAATGAAATATCTTTAAATGTTTTATGGGTAGATGATGAAATAACTATTCGGGAAAACGCAAGTGATTTGATAGAATTAATAGGTCACAAATGCGACATAGCAGATGGAGGTGACAATGCATTACAACTTCTAAAAATGAATAAATATGATGTCATATTTACAGATATTGGTATGCCAAATATGAATGGTTGGCAATTAGCCGATGCTATAAGAAAAAAGGTTGGGAATAAAATAAAAATCGTTATTGTAAGCGGTTGGGATATTAATGAAGATACTAAAAAGAAACAGGATGTTAATTTTGTTTTGCAAAAACCTTTTACACTAAAAGAACTTGAAAGAATAATAATAAATATCTAAAAATAGATTAAAAATACTGCAAGCCATATTTTGCGAGCATTATGATAAAAATGAAGTTGCAGTATGTGTATCGATTTGGAAACTAATTTCAATACCTATTTTAAATACTAAGTCTTCTATGAAGTTCTATAAAAACACGAATTACTTTTTTGCTATTACTCCTAAAATTCCTGTTAAGTAAGCAACTATTTAGCCAAACAGTAAACTAGAAGTAAATATAATTAAAGGTCAAACAACGATTTAGCGAATTATTTTTGGCTCAATTTGTGTCATAATATGTAAATCTAACCAAACAACTCAATATTTTCAAGGGCTTCTTTGTCTTTTATTACTATTTTTCTAGCACTGCCAATGGTTATTAAACCTTCATTCTTAAATTCGGTGAGCATGCGAATGGCTGTTTCTGTTGCTGTACCAATAAGACCTGCAAAATCCTCTCTGGCAATGCTTATACCATTATTTTCGTTATTGAGTAAAATACATTTATTATGTATATCCAATAAGGCTTTTGCTACACGTTGTCTTACCGTTCCAAAAGCCACATTTATCAATTGTTCTTGTACTTCTATCAAATTATTAGAAATTATACTCACAAACTTATTGGCAACCTCTTTGTTTGAGTGTAAAAGTGTTGTAAAATCAGATTTCGGAATTTCATAAAGTTCTGCATCTTCAAGTATTGTAGCAGACTCTATATAGCTTCCATGATCTGACAATAAAGATAGCTGGCCCACAAAATGATTAGCGCTGCACAAGCTTGTAACAAATTCCTTCCCTTTTTCGGTGGTTTTATAGGTCTTTACAGCACCACTTTGTATAAAATACAAACAATTAGCCTTGTTTCCTTCCCTATAGAGCACGGTTCCTTTATTATATTTTTGGGGTGTATAATCTCTAGATAAATGGTCTAAATCCAAATAGTTTGAAGCTGCTTTAATAAATTGTCTTACACCTTCAATGGATTGGGAATATTGCTGTTTTAAAAAATCATATTTTTTCAGACGGCATTCTATAGCTTCTAACAATTCCTTTTCACTAAAAGGCTTGGTTAAATAATCATCTGCACCCAAATTCATGCCTTTTCGCATGTCTATTTTTTCTGTTTTAGCAGTTAGAAAAATAAATGGAATACTAACTGTTTTGATGTTTTTGTTTAAATCTTGCAACACTTCATACCCATCTAGTTCTGGCATCATAATATCACACACAATAACATCTGGAAGTAGTTTTTTTGCCTTTTGAACACCTACCTTTCCGTTTTCGGCTGTTGCAGTACTATAACCTGCAAGCTCAAGAATGTCTGCTGTATTTTCGCGAACAATCTCATTGTCTTCTATAATCAGTACTTTTTTCATCGAAAAATATTTTTTATTCCTAAGTTATTATTTATCATCTATCGGTAATTCAACCCAAAACGTTGTGCCTTTATTTAGCTTACTTACAAAACCAATAGTCCCTCCCATTAGCTTGGTATAGTGCCTGGCTATATTTAATCCTAAACCTGTTCCTTCAATATTTACAGCATTATTTGCTCTAAAAAAACGATTAAACAATTGCTTCTGTTCTTCTAGCGAAATACCAATACCACTATCTTTAATTTCTATCAAAACCTTATGGTTGCTTTGCCCTATTTTTAAATTTATAATCGTATTTTCTGCAGAGTATTTTGATGCATTAGATAAGAGATTGGTAATTATATGACGAAGTAATTTAGCATCTAAATATACAAATAGACGTAACAGACTTGTATCAAAAGTGATTTGCTGTGTTTTTTTTAGACTCCCTTTTATTTCTTTAATCAAAATTTTAGAAAAATGAATAATATCAAAATGTTCCTTTACGGCTTTAGTTTTACCCTCTTCTAATTTACTTAATGAGAGAAAATCGTTTAAAATAGTGACAAGGTGATTTACATTCTGTTCAATTTGTAAGACATATTTTTCTCTTTTGGTCTCATTTCCAGATCCATTTAGTCTCCCTATTAAAATCGCAGAGGTTAGTATTGCACTTAGTGGTGTTCTAAACTCATGGGATGCCGTAGATACAAAACGCGATTTTAGTTGGTTTAATTCTTGCTCTTTTTTTAGTGCATTTTGTATATTAAATTCAATTTCCTTTTGCTGTGAAATATTATTAAAAACCATTAAGGCATTTGATATTTGATTATTCTCATCAAATAAAGGTGCTGTATTTACTGAGAAGTATTTATTTTTATATTCAATTTCAAAAGAGAGATGCGTTCCAGCGATTGTTTTAGAAATGTATTCTTTTATTATTGCTTTTCGTTCTTCCACAAAAATAGAAAGATCATCAAGCATCATACCTTCAAAAATAAGCGGTTTTAAACCAAGGTGATCTAAGGCTTCACCTTCGGCTAAAACTAATTGAAAATCTTTATTTATTACAACAATAAAGCCTTTTGGAAAATTTCTTGCAATTGCCGTAGTAATTGATTTACTAATAATAGTTTCACTTTCTGCTTGTTTGGTAATCTGTATTTGATCTTCAAGATTAAGATTAGTAACAACCAACTCTTGTACAGTTGACATAACCTCTTGCGTGCGCTCTTTTATTTTTTCTTCTAATTGCTTAGCGTATATTTCTAACTGATTTTTGTTTTCATTTAATACAATAGAATTGTTATGTTTTTCAATAGCAATACTTGCCAGGTGGGTCATGTCTAAAAGCATTTCTTTTTCGTTAGCTAAAGGTTGTCTTGCAAATAAGCTGTAAAAACTTAATACGCCCAGTACTTTATTGGTAGATGACATAATAGGAAATGCCCAACACGCTTTAAAACCATTTTTTAATGCTATATGTTTATAATCTTCACAAAACACATTAGTTTCTATATTAGAAACAATAACTTCTCTTTTTAAAAACGCCGCCGCACCAAACGTGCCTGCTTTAGGACTAATAACAGTGCCATCAATAAAATCCCAGAATGTTTTTGGTAAATTTGGTGCCGCTAATATATTTAAGGTCTTATCCACTTTGTTCAATAGCAAAATACTACCATTGCAATCTTTAAGATGTATTTCTGCTGTATTAATAATTTTTTTAGTAATGGTCTTTAAAGGCTTGTCTTGAGCTATTAATACCAATATTTTTTGGATTCTATTTTTAAAATCTTCTGCCTTTATCTTTTTTGTAACATCATTTTGCACACCTATAAAGTGCGTTAATTTATTTTCGTTATTACATACTGGTGTAATGGTAACATCGTTCCAAAACAATGTTCCATCTTTTCTGTAATTACGCAATACAACATTACAAGCTTCGCCTTTTGCGATAGCCTTTTTCATTATATTAATCTCTTTTTGATCTCTGTCATCGCCTTGTAAAAAATTACAGTTTCTGCCATAAACTTCGTCTTTTTTATAGCCAGTGATTTTTTCAAAAGCAGTATTGCAGTAAATAATTGGTACATTTGGTTTTTGTACATCGGCAATTGTAATGCTGTTACTTGCAGAAGTCAAAGCATTGTTTTTTATTTTAAGTTGTGCGTCCTTTTCTCTTTCTTTTGTGACGTCTCTAACAATAGTGATAAGCTTATTATCGTTCATAAGTAAAACACGAGCCTCAAAATGCTTTATTATTTCTTTCATTTTAAGACTGCACTCTACAACCTGCATAGTACCAGAAGCTTTAGCTTCTTTATGTGATACTATTATTTTTTTATATATAGATGTAGGTAAAATGTCTTTCATGTTTTTACCAATGATTTTTTCGGGTGTAGTAATTAAGTTTTCGTGACTTTTGGCATACCAGTCTATATAGTTACCCTCACGATCTTGTACAAACATCATATCTGGCATGGCTTCTAAAAGTGCTTTTATTTTTGCTTCATTATGAAGTAGTTGTGCTTCTGTTTCTTTTTGAGTTGTGATATCTGTTATAAACCCTTCTAGAGCGATTACCTTATTTTGATTGTTATAAACTGCTTCGCCTTTTTCCCATACATATTTTATACTCTCATTTTTATGCTGAATGCGATACTCACAATCATATGGCTTTTTTTGTTTTATGGCAGTTTGAATATGTTCCCAAACATTATGGCGATCTGCTTCTAAAATGAGCTGACCGTAATTTATAATTTCATTTTTAAAATCAGTAAAAGCGTATCCTGTAATCTCTAAACAACCTTCACTAATATAATGCATGGTATAATCTTTATTATTTGTACATCGAAACAAAATACCCTTGATGTTATTAATTAAAGCATCAAATATTCGATTATTTTCTATTAGCTTATTATTAGTTTGTTTAATTTTCAAAAGATTTTCATTTCGATTGGTTATATCTCGCAAAAAAATAAAGTTTACATTTTTACCATCAATTATTGTATTACTTAACCTAATTTCTAAACTAAATGTTCTTCCATCTTTTTTGATTCCTATTACTTCAAGATCTTTATTAATCGTTTTGTTTTTCGAGTTTGTGATGTGTTTTAAAAGTTGTTCTCTATTTTTTTCTGTTAAAAGAATTTCTAAGTTTTTACCTAATAAATTATCAGAATTAATACCAAACAGATTATGACATGCAGGATTTGCAAGTAAAATAGTTGCTTCATTATCTACCACTAAAACACCTTCCTTTGTTAACTGAAACATATTTTGAAAAAGACCTTCATTTTGCAGACTACCTATCATCTATTGCTATAATTAGTTGGTTATAATGCGTTTATATTTTATACTTAGCCTATTCGTAATTTTAGAATGACTATAGAAATTAATCTTCTATTAGTACTTTAAGTGATTCTCCAATTGGCCAAGAGATATCCCTGACAACATTTGAGTTTATTATATAATTTGTAATTCTTAATTTTATCCTATTTGAATCATTAAATGTAATTAATAGCAGAACTCCGTATTTTATCCATAATTCATTTTCATCAACAACAGTTATGATCTTTTTTCTAAACTCACTAATGGAAAATGAATAATCTGTATACAAGAAAAACACATCCATTAATTGTAATAAAAAAATAATCTATTACAAAATTAACCATTTTAAAATTTATTTAATATGATATATATCAACAGATTACAACCACACAAAGACAGCCGTAAATGTTTTTAAATTAGGTACATTAAACAAAAAAAAACTTCATCCCTTTAGAAAGAAAGGGTTCTGTCATGAAAATTTGAATTTAGGTTAATCTGATTTTTAACTAAATGACCGTGGTCATTTCAAGAACATTTATTAAGCCATAACTTCAGTATAATTATAAATAACCGAAATCTGTTTTTTTTAATATTTTGTATAGTAATGAATAGCGAGACTATAGGTTTAGTACTTTCTGGTGGTGGTATGCGAGGCGTAGCACATGTTGGTGCTATAAAAGCCTTAGAAGAACATAACATTTACCCAACACATATAGCGGGTACAAGTACTGGTGCCATTGTAGGTAGTTTATATGCTTATGGTTATACCTGTGATGAAATGATGCAATTTTTTAAAACCGTACAAATTTTGGACTATAAAAAATATGCTCTCAAAAAACCAGGCTTTATAGATACTGGTAAGTATTACAGTTTTTTCAAGAAAAAATTTCCAGAAGACAGTTTTAGTGTACTCAAAAAGAAATTATTTATTACTGCTACAAATATTACAGATGGGGTACTTCAAACCTTTAGTGAAGGGGAACTCATAAAACCTATTTTAGCTTCTTCTGCTTTCCCTGGATTGTTTTCTCCTGTTAAAATTAAGGACAAGTTTTATATTGATGGTGGTGTGCTTAATAATTTCCCTTTAGAACTAATAAAAAAAGATTGTGACTTTTTAATAGGTGTGTATTTAAACCTTTTTGCACCTGCTAATATCAGTGATTTAAAACACTTTTATAACGTTATTGAACGTGCTATAAACATTAGAATAGCCAAAAGTGATGAAAAAAAATTTATACATTTTGATGTCGTAATGGCTCCAAAAAACTTGGCACTTTACGGCTTATTTGATAAAAAAAATATTGATGCTGTTTATAAAATAGGCTATGACAATATGAATAAGACGCTCACAAATAATTTATTAAACTTAAAAAAACAAAAACCTTCAATAGTACTACTATGAGAAAAACAGTACACATACAAAATCTCATTTGTGACTCTTGTGCTAAAACGATAACAAGCAGACTTATAGAATTACAACATATTAGTGATGTAAATGTTGACTTAGAAAAGAAAACTGTAAGCTTTAACTTTTTTACAAAACATGATTTTGAACGTGCTAAGCACATTCTAGAAATGTTGGGCTATCCTATTCTTGGACATGATAATATTTTAAACTAGTACCCATAACAAAAAAAACTGTACAATGATAAAGTTTATAAAACTGATCTAAAAAGGAATTAAGTGCTTTATCCTTCTAATCGTATTAAAAATGAAATATTTCTCTAAACATCTTATGTATCTGCTTATGGTTTATGGAATGACTTCTTGTAACAACTCAGATAAAAAACTTCCAATTTTGGGTTCCGACCAAAACCTATTTTTTAAACAACAGCAATATAACATTAATACTTCCGGGATTTCTATTTTATGGACAGCCTATAAATTCACTAATAAAGAAGCTGTTTCAGGTACTTTTAACCACTATATGTTTGAAAGCAAAAAGGCTTCCGGTACTATAGAATATCTTTTGAATAAATCAAAACTATCCATATTTACGACATCTGTAAACTCTAATAATCCAATAAGAAATTTTAAATTAGGTACTTATTTTTTTAAAGTGTTTAACACTTCAGAAATAAGAGGCATTATCACAAAAGCAAAGGAAAATGAAGGCATTATAAATTTAAAAATGAACCATATTTCTAAAAACATTCCATTTAATTATACTATAGAAAAAGATACCATAAGGCTTTTTACTAATTTAAATTTAACCTTTTGGAAAGCCAAAGAAGCTCTTAATACTCTTAATACAGAATGTTATGAACTTCATAAAGGGACCGATGGTATTTCAAAATTATGGCCAGATGTGGATGTAGTTATTAAAATACCTGTGCATAAAACACTTATAATAAACTAAAATCATGAATTATAAAGACGTAAATATCCCAATAAATAACGTAATCTTAAAAGGTCGACTACGCATAGCAGAAAACCAAAAAGGATTGGTTATTTTTTCTCATGGAAGTGGCAGTAGTAGAATGAGCAGTAGAAACAATTATGTTGCAGATTTACTTTTAAAGGAAGGCTTTTCTTCATTATTGTTTGATTTATTGACAGAAGCAGAAGACACTATTTATGAAAACAGGTTTAATATTGATTTACTTGCTGAACGATTGGTAGAAGTCACGCAATGGATAAGTAAGCTAAAGGAAATGCAACATATACCTATTGGTTTTTTTGGAGCAAGTACTGGTGCCGCTTCTGCCTTAAAGGCAACACCCTTTTTAGAAACAAGCATAAAAGCTATAGTTTCTAGAGGAGGTAGACCAGATTTAGCAGAACCCATTTTAACTAAAATTAAATGTCCAACACTTTTAATTGTTGGTGGCAATGATGGTGTTGTTATTAATTTAAACAAAAAAGCCTACGCCAAACTTTCAGACATTAAAAAAATGGAGATTATTGAAGGTGCAACGCATTTATTTTCTGAACCAGGAAAGTTAGAAGCTGTGGCAAAATTAACCTGTAATTGGTTTGTTAAATATTTAAAAAACTAAATATCATGGTATTTAAAGACAGAATGGAAGCTGCTCATTTATTAGCAGAAAAACTAGAAAATTACAAGAAAAAGAACGCTATAATCTTAGCTATTCCAAGAGGTGGTGTGCCTATGGGATATATTATTGCAAAACAACTAGATTTACCTTTAGAAGTGGTTTTATCTAAAAAAATTGGGCATCCATTACATAAGGAATTTGCTATTGGTGCAGTAACTCTAAAAAGTCAAGTTTTAAGTGCGGCAGCTAAAGAAGTCTCTACAACTTATATTGAGGAAGAAACTAAAAGAATTAGAACTTTGCTTACCAAACGGTATCAGGATTATTACGGAAATAAAAAACCAAAAGAACTAAAAAATAAAATTTTAATTATTGTAGATGATGGTATTGCTACAGGTAATACTATTATATCTACTATAGAAATGTTGCACGAAGAACAACCAGAAAAAATTGTGGTTGCTATTCCTGTGTCCTCTCAAAGTGCTTTGCAGAAGCTAAAAAACACACCTTTTGTTGATGAAGTTATTTGTCTATCAACACCTGAAAATTTTAGAGCTGTAGGTCAGTTTTACAAAAATTTCGATCAAGTTGATGATTATGAAGTAAAAACCTTTTTAAATAAGGACACAATAAATTAAAGTTCGTCTATTTGTCTATTAAGCCAAATGGATGCATATCTGTAAGTTTAACTTTTTCTCTTTTTGTTTCCAGTGGTGTAATGGCTTTTGTTTTATTAAACCAAATATACTCATCAAACTGCGAAGGTAATACAGCCTTAAAATAATGACTAACCAATTCGGTTTCTGGTCTATAAACAACACCAATAGCGCGTTCTAATCGTGGTGTGCTTAATAATTCTCTCAAATTTTTTTCTGAATGTTGTTCTCTTAAGGGCAATGTGAAATTAGTAACCTTTGTTTTACAGCAAAGGTGTTCATAGCTTCCTGATAAAGAATTATTTATAGGCATTACTTGTATTGCTTCCCCCCAATTATTGGCAGCTGCAACGGTACCTGTATGTGTTCCAAAACCAATATTATATGATTTAGCCCCAAAATGCTCTTTACACAGATGTCCTATATTTATTTCCCCTTTCGCATACATCTCTGTTGCCAAAGCATTACCAATATGAGAATTATGTGCCCAAACAATGGCTTTAGAATCTTTTCCATAATACGATAGCAACGATTTTAAGGTGTAAAACATGTGAAAATCTCGTAAGTTCCAAGATTCTGCACTACCATAATACATGGCTTTGTAATAGCGTTCTGCATCCACCACAACCGTCGCATTTTGATAGGCATAAAAAAATGCTTGGGAATGGTTTAGTTTGTTTTTATTTTTTAACAAATCAAACAGCATTTTTAACACGTCTTTTTCACAGCTCTCCAATTTCTGAGTTTTTACTAATTTCCCATATACTGTAGGATTTGACATATAAGGCATAATACAAGAATAGCGCAATTTTGCTAATGTTGCCAATTCAGGATCGATATCTTGTAGATAGTTAATGACTAAATCAATAGAGTTTTCTAATCCGTATAAATCTAGGCCATAAAACCCAATAATATTATTATGTTTGATGTTATATTTTTTTAGCCATTCTACAAAATCAAGTACCTCTTTATTTTTCCACATCCATTCTGGGAATCGTGCAAAAGGCATCCAATCTTGCGTTTGGTATTGGTTTCTCACATAATTATTAATTTGCTCTGCATCCGACCAATCTGCTTCTGCACAAATAATGTTAAATCCTTTTTTTTCTATAAGTGCTTTTGTGATTTCTTGCCTCATGGCATAAAACTCTGAAGTTCCGTGCGAAGCCTCACCTAACAAAACCACTTTAGCATCACCAATACGTTCTAACAACCCATCCATTGGGAACTTTTCAATCGTTATAAAAGGAATGGAACTTATTCCTATTTCGTCTATAATTTCATTTTCAGGATGAACCTTTGTTCCTATTTTAGGAATTAGTTTTGGTTTTGGAATAAAATAATTATCTCTTAGTGCTTTTGTGATATAATCGGTTTCAGAAGTCCGCTCTATAGTTTCCAACATAACATGTGCCCAATCTGGACCAACTGGTGCCAATAATTTAGCTCCAATTTTTAACTGTTTCTTTATAGTATTAGGGATTTCTTTAAATTCTGAAGCACTTAAAATAGCATTAAATGGTGCTTTTGTTTTCCAACCGTTTTCAAGCTTCCCAGTTTTTATATACACATTGGTAACGTCTATGTTTTTTAAGACTTCTAATGCCCAATCGGAGTAGGTTTTTGTGGTTTCAACAGCATAAACCTCTTTATATATTTTAGAAAGCACAGCCAATATATAAACGGAATCCACACCAATAATTAGAATACTCTCTTCCTCTCTTACTTCTAATTGCTCTAACATTCTTGCAATTACAATAACTCTAGGCTCTGTTTTTTCTATTGATTTTTCAATTCTTATATCTTCATAAAAATAGGGATGTAAGTTTTCTGATAAAAAAAAAGCTTCTGGTATATCTTGAAATGCTTCAATAAGCAATACATTTCTTATGCCTTTATCTTTTAATTGCTCTTCAATACTAATGTCCTTCATCTTTTCTGTATTTAAAAATAGGTAGATAAATATAGTAGCAATTAAACGGATACGAAATGACCTAGGTCATGTCACTGGTCAATGACACAGGTCATTTTAATGATTATTAAATAACATTAATTTCATCAAAACTTCAATGTATTTATAATGACATTAGTAAGCAAACATGGTGTGATTCTCGAAAAAACGAATAACAGTTTTGAAAATTTGGGTGTTTTTAATCCTGCAGTAATGCAAGAGGAAAATACCGTGCATTTATTATACCGTGCGGTTAGAACTGGGAATTTCTCTACAATAGGCTATAGTAAATTAGAAGGCCCTTTAAAAATTGTTGAGCGTTACAAAGAGCCTATTTTTCATCCTGAAACACCAGAAGAGTTTCAGGGTGTAGAAGATCCTCGAATCACTAAGATAAACGACACTTTTCACCTTTCATATGCTGCCTATGACGGTATTAACGTTTTTGGTGCTTATGCTACTTCAAAAGATTTAAAAACTTTTGAGAGACGAGGTATTATTACGCCTAAGTTTACCTTTGAAGAATATTCAGAACTAATTAAAAATAATTATGAAAAAATAAGTATTTATCATACGCTTTTCTATGATCAATTTTGTAGGTACAAACTAGAGCGTTTAATGAAAGGTAAAATATACGTTTGGGATAAGAACATTATCTTTTTTCCGAAGAAAATAAATGGAAAATTTGCGGTATTTCACCGACTATTTCCTTCGATTCAAATTCTCTATTTCGACGATCCTTCAGAGTTAACCGTAGCATTCTGGCAAGCCTATATTTCTAACTTAAGACAACATATTGTATTACAACCAGAATATAATCACGAAAGTAGCCATATTGGTGGAGGCTGTCCTCCTATTGAGACTGATTTGGGCTGGCTTGTAATATACCATAGTGTTCAAAATCATACAAAACACCTCATTTATCATGCTTGTGCAGCTTTATTAGATTTACAAGATCCTAGAAAAATAATCGGCAAACTAAAAAAACCTTTGTTCTCTCCTACTGAAAGTTATGAAAAAGAAGGCTATGTAAATAATGTAGTCTTTCCAACAGGAACGGCTCTTTTTGATAATGAACTTTACATTTATTATGGTGCAGCAGATAGTTGTGTGGCAGTAGCATCAGTCAATATTAATTCATTATTAAGTGAACTAATAAATAAAAACACATGAAAATAAATACATTACATAAAATATTATTTTTATCGACATTTCCACCAACACAATGTGGTATTGCTACTTATACCCAAGATACTATTTCTGCTATCACCAATGTGTTTGGGGAAAATTTGGTTTGCGAAATCTGTGATATTTCTAAAAATAAAATCGTAAATAATAAGGTTCGCTTTACCATCAATTCTAAAATAAAAGCAGATTATAGTAAGATAGCCAAAGAAATAAATAATGACAATACTATAAAGTTGATACACATACAACATGAATTTGGTTTATTTGGTGGAACCTACGGAAACTATCTATTGGATTTTTTGGATGTGCTAAAAAAACCAGTAACCTTTACTTTTCATAGTGTTATACCAAATCCTGATAAAAAATTAATGGATTTTGTTAAACTATTAATTTCTTATAGCAATTCTGTTATTGTAATGACACAACGATCTAAAAGGATATTGATAGATAATTATGGTGTAGATAAAAAAATAATAGAATTTGTACCACACGGGACACATAGTGTTAATTACGAAAGTTCCAAATATGTTAAGCACAAAATTAATTTAGAACATCGTACTATTTTGTCAACATTTGGACTTTTAAGTTCTGGTAAAAGTATTGAAACAGCCTTGAAAGCATTACCAGAAATAATTAGACACACACCTAATGTTTTGTATCTAATATTAGGTAAAACACATCCCAATACCATAGAAAACAATAAAGATACTTATAGAGATTCTTTAAAAGCTCTTGTTGAAGAACTTAAACTCGAAAATCATGTCAATTTTATTAATCACTATTTAGAAATTGACGAGCTTTTGGACTATTTAAAGGCAACAGATATTTACCTATTTACTTCAAAAGATGCTAACCAAGCTGTAAGTGGCACGTTTGCTTATGCTATGAGTTGCGCTTGCCCTATAGTAGCAACTGCAATTCCACATACTAATGAAGTTCTTTCATCTAATGAAGGTATTTTAGTCGATATAGAAAACTCAAAACAAATGGCAATTGGAACAATAAAACTACTTTCTGATGATAAATTACGTGAATCCATGGCACTCTCAGCATTTGAAAAAACGAAAGCATCCTCTTGGAATAATGTTGCTCTAAAACTAATTAATATTTATAAAAAAAGTATCCATGAGCCACTTAAAACATCATATAATTATCCTCCGATTAAGCTAGATCATTTAAAAAAAATGACTACAGATTTGGGTATCATACAGTTTAGTAAAATTTCTGAACCAGATATTAATTCTGGTTATACCTTAGACGATAATGCACGAGCATTAATTGTTATGTGCATGTATTATAAGCAGTATAAAAAATCTTCAGACCTTTTATATATAAATACATATCTAGCTTTTATTGAGCGTTGCCAAACAGATTCTGGCACTTTTATAAATTATGTTGATAAAAACAATAACACACATATAAAAAATGACTATGTAAATCTGGAAGATTCTAATGCGCGAGCAATCTGGGCCTTAGGCACCATTGTTTCATTAAAAAAACACCTACCTAAAACTTTTGTAACTAGAGCGAAGTTATGCTTTTTACAAAGCACACTATGGATGCAAACTACACTATCCCCAAGAGCTATTGGTTTTGTAATAAAAGGGATATATTTATATAATTCTGCCGAACAAGATAAGTCAATATCTATTATTGAAAAACTATCAAAAAACCTCATTACAAATTACGATGTTCATGCCATAAAAAACTGGAACTGGTTTGAAAATTACTTGACATACGCAAATAGTGTTCTTCCAGAAGCTATGCTCTATAGTTATTTAATAACAGGCAATGATTCCTATAAGCGCGTAGCTATAGAATCATTTGATTTTCTACTCTCAAAAATGTTTATAAACGACCATTTTAAAGTAATTTCTAATAAAGGCTGGTATAAAAGAGACACCACTCCAAATGAATATGGAGAACAACCTATTGATGTTTCATATACTATACAGACTTTGAATCTGTTTTATAAAACATTTGGAGATCCTATGTATAAAAAGATGATGCAAATAGCATTTGATTGGTTTTTAGGTAAAAACCATTTGAATCAGTTCATGTATGATCATACAACTGGTGGGTGTTATGATGGTTTAGAAAAAAGAAATGTAAATTTAAATCAAGGTGCAGAATCCTCTATTTGTTATTTAATGGGACGTATAATTATGGAACAACAAACGGCTATTTCAGCAGAGAAATTAATTCAACTTTATAAACCAAAAGTGAATACGCCTTTATTGTTATCAAATAAAAATATTTGAATAAAAACAAATTACTATATAATATAATAATATTCTAAGAAATTTCTTAAAAGTATCAATCATAAAATTAGTTTAATGACCCAGATCATTTTGTACTCATTAACTAGTAACTAAATTTAAATAATATTAATTTTAAAATTTATCATTATGAAAAATTTATTTCTTTTTTTATTACTTTGTGTACTCACTACACCTCTATTCTCTCAAATAATCGAACTAGACGAAGTTATTATCTATCCTGTTAAATACAAATATATTTTTGAAGTGGTAGATGATGACATCGATCAAAGCGTTAAAGATTTACAACTAAAACTTGGAAATTTTGATGTTACAAAAGAAGAGTTTTACAACGATGAATATGATAGTTACAATGTGTCTTTTTACATACCAAAAGGCTACGCTGTAGCTACCTATGACAAAGACGGTAAATTACTTAGAACTATTGAACGCTATAAAAACGTGAAGTTACCGCTTGCAGTAAGTAAAGCATTAGTAGAACGGTTTCCTAATTGGGCAGTAGATAAAGACATCTATAAAGTGAGTTATTCTGAACCAAAATGGGAGTCTAAAAAAACCTATAAATTGAAATTGACTAATGGAGAGAAAATAATTAAAGTTAAAACAGACCAAGATGGTAATTTTTTATAAAATCACAATAAGTTCTTTATGAACTTACAACGATTAAATACAATATCCATTACTGCGCAACAAAATAATAAAAGAAGAGCACTGAACATTAATAGGTTCCTTGTTCTTCTTTATGCTTCACCAATAATTTAAACATAAAATATTTTAAATTTTGGTGATTAAAAGATGCACATAAAAACTACTAAAATGTAAATCCTAATCGCTTAAAAATCTGCGATAAAACCAAGGAACTAATTGCAAAAACAATTACGCAACCAATTTGTTCTGTAGATAAATTGGTTAAAAGAAGTGCGTTTGACACAGGCGGGATGTAATAAACACCCAAGGTTATGAATAATGATATTACAATAGCAGACCATATCCAAGGATTTTTTATAATTTCATTATTAAAAAATGACACTTTGTTTTCTGCCATGTTAAATACGTTTAACAATTGTGCAAAAACTAAGGTATAAAATGCCATATTATTTATGATTTTAGACGATAGTTGAAGTACTAAATGTGCATAGGCAGTAATACCAATAACGGCAGCAGTTATACAAAGCCCGAAAATAATGGTTGATTTCCATCGTTTTGCAGACATAATAGGTTCGTTTGCTTTTCTAGGAATACGTTTCATAATATCCACCTCTCCTTTCCCCATGCCTAGTGCTAATGCAGGAAATATATCTGTAACAAGATTTAAAAACAAAATTTGTAAAGGTAACAATGGTACTGGTAAAGCGAGTAAAGCAGCAAAACCTACGGACACCACTTCTGCTAAATTACAAGACAACAGATATACCACAAACTGTCTTATATGATCAAAAATGGCACGTCCTTGCTTTATAGCCAATTCCATTGCAGTAAATTTATCATTTTTTAGAATAACATCTGCTGCTTCCCTTGCTGCTTGTGTACCTCTAATTCCCATAGCAATCCCAATATCTGCTTTACGCAGAGCAGGAATATCGTTAATCCCATCACCAAACATACCTACAACATTACCATTTGCTTGATAAAGGGAAACTAGTTTTAATTTTTGTTCTGGTGTTACCCTAGCAAAAACGGAAGCATCCAATAATTTTGTTATAAAAGTACGGCTTCGTTTCGTTTCAAATTGTAAGTCTTGTCCATGTATAATACTACTTAAAGCAGAATTTTCAGGTAATAAGCCAATTTCTATAGCTATTTTTTTTGCCGTTTTTGGATGATCACCCGTCATCATTACCACTTTAATTCCTGCTTCTTTATATACTTTTATGGTTGCTTTTACATCTTCTCTAGCTGGATCCAAAAATCCAACAACGCCAATAAAAGTTAACTGTGATAATATCTTATTTTTTTCTGGTTTTTCATTTTGTTTTTTATAAGCAAAAGCTAATATTCTTAACCCTTGAGATGCTAAATTATTGGCACGATTAGTCCATTCTTTTTTATTCTTAAATTCTTGTGGTTTGTTATCTTTAAGAATAGTACTACAAAGATGTATTACACTCTCAAAAGCACCCTTTACGTAAAGCGTAAAACCCTTTTCCGTTGAATTTAATGTTGCCATTAACTTACTAGAAGTATTAAATGGAATTTCAAATTCTTCCGGATTATTTTCTTTAATTTCTTTTGGATTAGTATGTAGTTTTTTAACAAATTGAATGAGTGCCAATTCCATACTATCTCCTCTCATGTCTTCAGCTTTTAAAATAGTATTATTACACAAAACACTAGTCATTATCATGGAATTTAAAGCTTTGGATTTTTCTATATTCTCAAAGTAAGCACTGTCTTTGTTATGTATTTCGCTTAAAACTTCATCTTCAAAAATCAAAGTATGTACTTGCATTTTATCTTCGGTAAGCGTACCTGTTTTATCTGTACAAATAATGTTCATAGCTCCTAAAGTTTCAACTGCCTCCATTTTTTTAATAATAACATTTCGCTTAGATAGTTTCATCATGCCTCTTGCTAAAGCAATAGTTGCTATAACAGGAAGGCCTTCTGGTATTGCTGCAACAGCTAATGCAACTGCTGTTTCTATGATTAAGAGCATATCTAATTCTCTTAGATAACCAGTAAAAATAATAAGGATTGCAAAAAATAACGTCAGGTATATAAGCCGTTTGCTTAATGCGCTTATTTTTTTTTCTATTGGTGTTCGTTGTTCTTCAATCGTACTTCCCATTTCCTGAATCTTACCAAGTTGCGTGTTTTTTCCAGTGAAAACCACGATTGCTTTTGCAGAACCTTGCTCTACAGTTGTTCCTTTAAAAACCATGTTTTTCCTATCGGATAATATTGTGTTTTGGGATAACGAGTTTATGTGCTTATGGATGACGCTACTTTCACCAGTTAATGATGCTTCTTTAATTGCTAAGTTTTCAACAGTAATGAGTCGAGCATCTGCTGAAACGACATCTCCTGTTTCTATTAAAATAATGTCACCAGGTACTAGTACAGATGATTTTACAGTTTTAATTTTTCCGTTACGCAAAACCGTGCTCTCTGTAAATCCCATCTGTCGAAGTGCTTCAAGAGAACGAATTCCCTTCAACTCCATTATAAAACCAATAAGTACAGTAATTAGCACAACGGTTATTATAGCCATGGTCTCAAGCAAATCGTCGTTAAAAACGAAAGTAAGACCTGCTGCTACTATAAGAATGAAAATGATTGGATTGTTACATTGATCAATAAGGATTATTTGTTTCTTTTTAGGCTCTTTGACAGCTGTCTCATTTTTACCATATTTCTTTATCCGTTGCTTTACTTCACTTTCAGTTAAACCATAATTTGTATTACTATTTAAGTTTTCTACAACAGATCTTATAGAAAGAAAAAAAGGTTCTGACATAATAATTGGTATTTTAAAATATTATCAATCACTAATAAAAAGTGAAAGATTTAAAAACCCTCTTACCATTTTTTTGGCAAGAGGGTTTTGTGAGATTGAAATCTCTAATAATTTAATTAAAAGCTACACTTTATGCAATCTCAATTTTCTTTGGTTTATGTAGTTTGGCTTGTTCTTTTTTAATAAGACTAAAACGAAGTACACCATCGTTATATTTTGCTTTAACATCTTCTTCTTTTATAGAGTCTGGCAGTTGTAATCTTTTTTCAAAAGAATTATAGCTAAATTCTTTGCGTGTATAGTTATCTTCTTTTTCTTCTTGAGAATGCGAATTTTCTGCTGAAATATTTAAGCACCCTTCGTCAATGGTTACTTCAAAATCTTTTTTAGAAAATCCAGGTGCTGCCAATTCCACTTCAAAAGCTTTGTCGGTTTCTTTAATATTTAGCGCTGGCTCATTTAATTGCGTATTCCAAAGTTCATTATTAAGTAATGGATTGCTAAAAAAATCATCTTTATCAAAAAAATTTGATGTAACAAGGTTTCCCCATGGTCTTCTGTTTCTAAATTTTACTAGTGACATAATTTTATAATTTTAAGTTAAACAATTTATTTACCGCTAATCTAACTGCAAACCAAATATTTACAAATGACCTAGGTCAGACGGATACATGTTTTTGATTATTTTAACAAAAGACGGAGTTGTTCTCATAAGTACAGCACACTTCCTTTTTAGTGCTTCAAAAACCGAATTATGTTGTACTAAAATTAATTCTAACTAAATATGAGTAAAGAAACTAAGCTATATGGATAGTATCGAAAAGCATCGATAGGTTTACATCCTTATAAAATAGTAATTTAGAACGTTTAAGCAAATATCATTTCCTTTTAATTTAATAGGAAACTATTCCTATTTTGATTAGCTGATATTGATCATTACGTATAAAAGCGTAAACCATTATTTTTACTTTAAACAATATATGCTATTATGAAAGAGAATAAAGTAATCTCCTATTTTGACAGCCTAGGTAAATTATTCTATGCAGTAGCTGCTGTAGATAAAAAAATTCCATCAGAAGAAATCCAAACTTTAAATCAACTCATAGAGGAATATTGGACGGACTGTGATGCATTAGATGGTATTACAGCCAGAGATCCAGCGTATCAAATAATAGCTACATTTGAAAAGCTTTTTAGGAAAGAAACTTCTAGCATTATAGCATATCGTGAGTTTGAACACTTTTATAAAAATCACAAAGCATTCTTTACAAAAAGTGCAAAATATACAGCTTTACTTACAGCAGAAGCTATAATCAGTGCATTCGATAAAAAGAATAAATCGGAATTACAAATATTAATAAAACTCAAGCTTCTTTTTAGTAAATAGCACAAAATCTCTAAGATACCATATTAATGCATACTATATTCTAGAATTGAAATTAGCATTTATTAAATAGAACTATTTGCCATTATTCAAAAAATCTGTGTTTATGGATATCCCTATTGCGAATACCGTCTTTTTTTAAGATACCATATTCTACCTATTAAAGGACATAACCCTTTTTTATTCATTTTGTTTCTCTGTATTACAAATAATACAAAAATTTTATAATTATCCATATTTTAGATTTTTTTAATTTATAAATGGGTGCCTAGAAGAAAAATTGGGTGCCTTTAAGTATCCCTAAAAAGGCATACATTTAATATATACTCTATTATTTTGAAGCATTGTTTTTCCTTTAAAACCTTTGTGAAGTATTACAAAACCTTATAAAACAAAAAAGCCTCACATTTCTGTGAAGCTTTAAGTGAGCCCTTCAGGATTCGAACCTGAGACCGCCTCCTTAGAAGGGAGGTGCTCTATCCAGCTGAGCTAAGAGCCCGTAGATTTTATGTTTCTACGAAAACAGTGTCGGGGTGGCAGGATTCGAACCTGCGGCCTCCACGTCCCAAACGTGGCGCGATAACCGGGCTACGCTACACCCCGAGTGATTATCAAAATAGTAAAATAAATTGCGGAGAGACAGGGATTCGAACCCTGGGTAAGTGTTGCCACCTACGACGATTTAGCAAACCGTTCCTTTCGGCCACTCAGGCACCTCTCCGTTAATTTTGTTTAAGAACTATTGCGTTTGTATTTCAACGCGGATGCAAATGTAAGATACTATCTTAAACATTACAAGCATTTTTTTTACTTTTTTTAAAAAATTATTCGGGATATTCTATCCGAAGATGATAAATGTTTGCAAGCTTGTGTTTTAGCACTTTTTTTATCGATTGAATTTCTTTGAAAGTTATATTCGCATTTAAGAATTGTTCGCCTTCCATTTGCTTATTTATGATATTTTCTACAAATTTATCAATCTTTGTAGACGTAGGTTCTTTCAAACTCTTAGAAGCAGCCTCCACACTATCACACATCATTAATATTGCCGTTTCTTTACTAAATGGCTTAGGGCCAGGATACTTAAAATCCTGTATGTCTAAATCTTCGTTTATCGCTTTTTCTTTTTTATAAAAGTAATAAACCACACTTGTACCGTGATGCGTCCTTATAAAGTCTATTACACGATCTGGAAGGTTATTTTTTCTTGCAATTTCAATACCGTCTAAAACATGATCTATTATAATACTTGCACTCTCATAAGACGATAATTCGTCATGCGGATTGATTCCGGTAGATTGGTTTTCGGTGAAAAATGTTGGGTTCTTCATTTTACCAATATCATGATACAATGCTCCTACTCTAATTAACATTGCGTTTGCTCCTATTTCATTGGCTGCAGCTTCCGCTAAATTTGCGACGTTTAAAGAATGATGGAATGTTCCTGGTGCTTTGTTAGATAATTCTTTTAATAGTTTCGAATTCGTATCCGATAATTCTAAGAGAGAGACATCAGAAACTAATCCGAATAGTTTTTCATAGGCATAGATAAGTGGTTGCACAAATAGTGTTGCCAAACCACATAAAACAAACAATCCAAAAGTTTCCCAATGTATGGCATCTACACTTCCTTCGTGAATGACAAAAAAGGCAAAATAAGCAATGATATAGATCAATGTTATTTGTCCGACCGAAATAAACAAATTCGCTCGCTTATAAAGTTCAGAAACAGTTAGAATAGTTACAATTCCCGCTATAATTTGCAAGAACATGTATTCATAACTATTCGGAACGATTAGCCCCAACAACACCACTGTTATCACATGGGTAAATAAACCTAATCTTGCATCAAAAAAAGCTTTCAATACCAAAGGCAAAATACAAATTGGTATTACATAGAGATATTTCGAATTATAACTAATTACCAAAGTGGTTAGCAATACCATTAAAATAACATTAAAGAAGATAAAGGTTACTTTAGTATTATTATTAAAAACATCTAATCGGTATTTTCTTAAAAAAAGCAGCAACATCAGCAATGCAAGCGCAACTAATAAAGTATAGGCAAAAATCACCCAATTATAGTTAGATGCAGTCCATACTTGCGACTTGTATTCGTTTTTTAGAGACTCTAAAGTTTGGTACTTCTCTCCTTCTACTACTTCTCCTTTAGAAATAATTAAGGTCTCTTTTTTAATGCTTCCTCTTGTATATGCAATTCTATTTAAATCTTCTAATAAAGCACCATCTGTTAGGGATTTATTATAGGTAAGGTTTGGTTCTACCACATCAAAAAATAGCGCAAGAAATTGGGTTTTAAAAAAGTCTTGATTATTATCTAATAATACTTTATTAACTATAGAAGTAACCTCTTTTTGCTGTATTAAATTTGAAAACTGCGTTTGCTTAATGGTTGTTTGTCCATTAAGAAGTACACTTTTTTTATCTTCGGAAAACGAATAGTTTTCATGTAAAACCCCATTATTATATAGCTTATTTATTACAAGTTCTCCTGTTTTAAATAATCTATTTAGTTTTACATCGGAAAGTGAATCTGGAAAGATCTCATAAAATCCATCCTTATAATTTAATCGCACCTCGTCTTCTACCTTATCATCGATATTAAAATACAAGCTCGCTTGCTTTTCAATAAGCAGTTTTTCTTGATTTATTTCTTCCGAAGTCTTTTTAATAGCAAAGTCAAAAGGAGCATATAGATTCTCCGATTGCCAAGGTTTTCCTTGTTCAAAATTGTATTTAAACTTTCCTTGTTTCGGAAACAAATACACAATCAATATCGTGGCACTTATAAAAAGTAACACCTTGTATATTAATGTGTGATTTTTATATAAATTGTTTATAAGGTCTTTCATAGGGATAATACTATTTTCAAATGTAATAAAATATAGTTTTTAAATACTTATAAAATGTTAATCGTATTAATTTATGCCAAAAAATGATTAATTTCGCAGCAATTAAAATTAAAAGCACATAATTATGAGTAAAGAAGTAGTAATAGTATCTGCAGCAAGAACACCAATAGGTAGTTTTTTAGGCGCATTATCTACAATTCCTGCACCTAAATTAGGAGCAATTGCAATAAAAGGAGCTTTAGATAAGATAAATTTGAAACCAGAAATGGTGGATGAAGTTTTAATGGGAAATGTTGTTCAAGCAGGAACAGGTCAAGCACCAGCAAGACAAGCGGCTATTTATGCTGGTATTCCAGACACTGTACCTTGTACTACGATTAATAAAGTTTGTGCTTCTGGTATGAAAACGGTAATGCAAGCTGCCCAAGCTATTGCTTTAGGAGATGCTGATATTGTTGTAGCTGGAGGAATGGAAAATATGAGTTTAATACCGCATTATTTTCATGCAAGAACGGCTACAAAATTTGGCCCTGCTAAAATGGAAGATGGTATGCAACGTGACGGATTAGTAGATGCTTACGACCAAAATGCAATGGGAGTTTGTGCCGATGCTTGTGCTACAGAATACGGTTTTTCTAGAGAAGATCAAGATGCGTATGCCATTCAGTCGTACACACGTTCTGCTGCGGCTTGGGAAGCTGGGAAATTTGATAATGAAGTTGTTCCTGTAGAAGTTCCACAAAGACGTGGAGAACCTGTTATAGTAAATAAAGATGAAGAATTTACGAATGTAAGAATGGATAAAATTCCTGCTTTACGTCCTGCTTTTTCTAAAGACGGAACCGTAACTGCTGCAAATGCTTCTACCATAAATGATGGCGCTGGTGCAATGGTTTTAATGAGTAGAGAAAAAGCAAATGAATTAGGATTAAAACCTTTAGCAACCATTAAAGGTTATGCAGATGCTGCACACGAGCCTAAATGGTTTACAACTGCTCCTTCTAAAGCATTACCAAAAGCGTTAAATAAAGCTGGAATATCTTTGGATGCAGTAGAATATTTTGAATTTAACGAAGCTTTTTCTGTTGTTGGTTTAGCTAACATGAAAATCTTAGGATTGAATGATAGTAATATAAATGTAAATGGTGGCGCTGTTTCTTTAGGTCATCCTTTAGGATGTTCTGGAGTTCGAATTATAATTACACTATTAAATGTTCTAGAACAGAATAATGCTAAAATTGGTGCCGCAGCAATTTGCAATGGTGGTGGTGGTGCTTCTGCTATTGTTATTGAACGTTCTTAAAAAGAATACAATCGCAGTTTTCAGTGCGTACTTCATTGTACTTATGCTACACCAAACTAATTTAATAATAAATTCAATTATCAATAATTAATGCAATACGGAATTTGTAACTTAAGCATTGTTCCTTTAAGATTTGAGCCATCAGACAAAACCGAACTCGTTTCGCAAGTCTTGTATGGCGATCATTTTAAGGTTTTGGAACAACGTAAATCTTGGAGCAAAATTCGGTTAGCGTTTGATAAATACGAAGGCTGGATTGATAACAAACAATATGTTGAAATAACCGAAGAACAATATTATACGCTAGACCAAGAATTTCCAATTCTTGCTAATGACTTAATTGAGTTTGTTCAAGATAAAGACCAACATCTATATCCGGTTACATTAGGTGCTTCTTTAAACGGATTACAGCTTTTAGAGCATACGTTTGATGGTACAACAACTAGTAGCATTAAACCTAAAGAACATCTAATAAATACCGCTTTTTCATTTTTAAATGCGCCGTATCTTTGGGGAGGAAAAACACCTTTAGGTATCGATTGTTCTGGTTTTACACAAATGGTGTACAAACTAAATGGCTATAAATTATTACGGGATGCCTCACAACAGGCTTCACAAGGAGAAGCTTTAAGTTTTATTGAAGAAAGCGAACCAGGTGATTTAGCTTTTTTTGATAATAGCGAAGGTGTAATTATTCATGTTGGTATTATCATGGAAGATAATTATATTATTCATGCCCATGGAAAAGTAAGAATAGATAGATTAGATCATTCTGGAATATATAATGTAGACAAACGAATGCACACCCATAAATTACGAGTTATCAAAAAGATTATATAACGAAAATTATCCTTTAAAAATTACTATAAAAAAAATGCCACTTCAATGAAGTGGCATTTTTTTGTATGTTATAGAAAACAATATTTAGTTCGCTAAAGAATCAATTAAAGTTTTAATTCCTTTTTCTTTAGTAGTATCACCAATAGCACCGTAAATATTTAATAGCGTTTTAGCTACTTCAATGTTTTTAGGTTGCACTTTTAAAACAGCTTCTAAATAAGGTATAGCGCTATTATAAATCCCAGTACGTTGCGCTTTTAATTCGTCATAACGTATGTTATCTTTATTAGAAGTACCTAAACCGTTCATTTCTTCAATTAAAGCATTTTCTTCACCTAATATTAATGCAGCCATATTTGTTTGCGCATTTACATTGTTAGGATCTAAACTTATCACTTTCGTATAATACTCTTTTGCTTTTACAAGATCGCCATTATCTGAAGCAACTACTCCTAAGTTAAATATTAAATCTGTATTGTTTGGATCTAACTGAATAGCTTCTTCAATAAGGTTTTTATACGTTTCCTTATCTCCATTTTTGTAATGTAAATTAGCTTCAGATAAGATTAAATTAGAATCTGTAGGATCCATTTTTCTTGCAGCTTGAACCGCTGTAAGTGCTTTTTCTGATTCCCCATTATTTAAGTAAATAAAAGCAAGATTTTTAACTATTTCTCCTCTTTTAGATTCCGAAATTTTTTCTGTTGGCTTCACGTGAGATCCTGCTTTCACAAATAAATCTCTTTGTGCTTTAGGAAAAGGCTCTACTTCTCCTGTTTCTACATTCGTAGCAACATATTGCTTTTCAATTCCTGTGTATCCTAATTCTAGTAACGTTTCATAATTTTTAGCTGCAGAATCAAAATCCTTTCCAGTAATTGCACTAGAAGCAGCATAATATAAATACGTAGTATCTGAAGGAATCAGTTTATACAACTTTTCAAATCCTTTTACTGCTTCTAAATATTGCGCAGCTTGATATTGATTATTCGAATTTGTTAAAAGTGTATTGATTAAATTTTGTTTTACATCTCCAATTTCAACTTTATATGCATTCTCTACTTTGTCAAAATTTTCAATTGCCAAATCTAAATCTTCATCACTTCCTGCTCCATTAGCATAAAGCGCTTTACCTTTAAGGTAATAGTACTTGTCTTTAGATTTATCATCCATATCAGCAAGCATTGATTCTGCTTGATCTAAAATAGAATTTGCTACAGAAAAATCATTATTTTTGATTGCTTTCTCTGCAGTTTTAAGCTCTTTTTTCTGTCCAAAAGAAAACGCACTAACCGATAGTGCTAAAGCTATAATTACTTGTTTTTTCATTTTCTAAGTTTGTTTAATTAATTGTATTATTTATTCTTCTTCTTCACTAATATCAAGAGTTGTGCCATTTTCATCGTCACCAATAGTTTCGGTAGCTTCCGGAATTATTACATTTCCATCTTCATCTAATTCTACTTCGTCTTCATCTTGCATTACTTTTGCTACTGCTGCAATAGAGTCTTTTCCTTTTAAATTAATAAGTTTTACTCCTTGCGTCGCTCTCCCCATTACTCTTAAATCTTTTACTGCCATTCTAATAGCAATACCCGATTTATTAATAATCATTAGATCATCGGTATCTGTTACATTCTTGATTGCTACTAAGTTACCTGTTTTTTCTGTAATAGAAATAGTTTTCACACCTTTTCCTCCACGATTGGTAATTCTGTAATCCTCTAAACTAGAACGTTTACCATAACCGTTTTCAGACACTACAAGTATATTGCTTTCCATATCATCTACAGCAATCATACCAATAACTTCATCTGTTTTCTCGTCTTGTAAACGAATACCACGAACACCAGAAGCATTTCTTCCCATAGGTCTTGTTTTCGCTTCTTCAAAACGAATGGCTTTACCAGATTTTAGTGCTAACATCACTTGGCTTTCACCAGTGGTAAGTTTTGCTTCTAATAACTCATCACCTTCCTTAATAGTAATCGCATTAATACCGTTTGTTCTCGGACGAGAATATTGCTCTAAAGAAGTCTTTTTAACTTGTCCTTTTTTAGTAGCCATAATCACATAATTACTATTTATGTAATCTTCATCTTTTAAATCTTGCGTACAAATAAATGCCATTACCTTATCATCTTGCTCGATGTTTATAAGGTTCTGAATCGCTCTACCTTTAGACGTTTTACTTCCTTCTGGGATTTCGTAAACACGCATCCAGAAACATTTTCCTTTTTGAGTAAAGAATAACATGTATTGGTGGTTTGTACCCACAAATAAATGTTCTAAGAAATCTTCATTTCTTGTTGTAGAAGCTTTTTGTCCAACGCCTCCTCTATTTTGTGTTTTGTATTCGCTAAGTGAAGTACGTTTAATATAACCAGCATGCGAAATAGTAATTACTACTTTTGCATCTGGAATCATATCTTCAATACTTAAATCCCCTCCTGCATATTCAATTACCGAACGACGGTCATCACCATATTTTTCTTTAACTACAGATAATTCTTCTTTAATAATATCCATACGACGTTCTTTTTTGTCTAGGATATCTTTTAAGTCGATAATCGTTTTCATGATTTCTTCATACTCCGCTCTAAGCTTATCTTGCTCTAGTCCGGTTAATTGACGAAGACGCATTTCTACAATTGCCTTTGCTTGTATTTCTGAAAGTTCAAAACGCGCTATTAAATTAGCTCTAGCTTCATCACCATTAGAAGATGCTCTAATAATTTTGATAACTTCATCAATATTATCTGAAGCGATAATTAAACCTTCTAAAATATGTGCTCTTTCTTCCGCTTTGCGCAACTCATACGTAGTTCTTCTTACAACCACATCATGTCTATGCTCTACAAAATAATGAATTAACTCCTTTAAGTTTAGCATTTGTGGTCTTCCGTTAACTAGTGCAATATTATTTACACTAAACGAAGATTGTAATGCGGTATACTTAAATAATTTATTTAATACGATATTAGGTATTGCATCACGCTTTAAAACGTATACAATTCGCATTCCGTTTCTATCCGATTCATCGCGAATAGTAGAAATTCCTTCTAGTTTTTTCTCGTTAATTAAATCTGCAGTTTTCTTAATCATATCTGCCTTATTCACTTGATAAGGAATCTCAGTTACAATTACACATTCTCTACCTTGAACTTCTTCAATATTCGCTTTAGCACGCATCACAATACGTCCTCTACCGGTATGAAAAGCTTCTTTAACACCATCATAACCATAAATGGTTCCTCCCGTAGGGAAATCTGGTGCTTTAATGTGTTGCATTAACTCATCAATTTCGATGTCTTTATTGTCAATATAAGCCATGATACCATCTACAACTTCAGTTAAGTTGTGTGGCGGCATATTCGTTGCCATACCTACTGCAATACCTGAAGCTCCATTGACTAAAAGTCCTGGAATACGTGTTGGTAAAACGGTTGGTTCTTCTAAAGTATCATCAAAATTTAATTTATGGTCTACTGTTTCTTTGTCAATATCTGCCAACATGTCCTCAGATATCTTACGCATACGTGCTTCTGTATAACGCATTGCTGCTGGACTATCTCCATCCACAGAACCAAAGTTACCTTGACCATCTACTAGCATGTAACGTAAACTCCATTCTTGAGCCATACGCACCATCGCATCGTAAACAGAAGTATCTCCGTGGGGATGATACTTACCTAAAACCTCACCAACTATTCTTGCAGATTTTTTGTGCGCTCCAGTTGCTCGAACACCTAGTTCATGCATACCGTAAAGTACACGTCTATGTACTGGCTTTAAACCATCTCTTACGTCTGGTAAAGCACGTGACACAATGACTGACATTGAATAGTCAATGTAAGCCGATTTCATTTCATCTTCAATGTTAATAGGAATGAGTTTTTCTCCTTCTGCCATATATATAAAATATTAAATTATTCTGTTATTTTCAAAACACGCTAATATAATACTTTCATTAGCCATAGCAAGACTTTCAATTGTTTTTTTTGAGACTTTTTATTAACAATTTCACATCCTTTTTTAGTTAATAAGTATGGTGTTAATTATTTTGATTTTATAAACTATTTTTCGTCTATTAGCATATATCCTATTATTTAAGGTATAGTTTTTGATTTTAGTATTAGGATTTTAGTATTTTTAATGAAGAAAGGAACAATTTATGGATGATAATTTTTCACCAAGAGTAAAAGATGTAATTGCATTTAGTAAAGAGGAAGCATTGCGCTTAGGTCATGATTTTATTGGTACAGAACACCTAATGCTTGGTTTATTAAGAGATGGAAACGGTAAAGCCATTAACATATTAAACGCATTAGATATTGACTTAAATCATTTAAGGCGTAAAGTAGAAATTTTAAGTCCTGCAAACCCAAATGTTGCAGTGGCTTCTAATGAAAAGAAAAACCTACATCTTACTAGACAGGCGGAACGTGCTTTAAAAACCACTTTTTTAGAAGCAAAACTTTTTCAAAGTACGTCGATTAACACTGCACATTTATTATTGTGTATTTTAAGAAATGAAAACGATCCTACTACCAAGCTTTTAAATAAGCTGAAAGTGGATTACGATAATGTTAAAGAACAATTTAAATTTATGATTACAAACGATGATAATTATATAGAACCAAAAGGAGAATTTCCAGACGATGATACTTCTTCTGAAGATGCGTCTTCAAAAGATATTTTCAACGCTCCTACTGGAGGAAAATCGAACAAAAAATCTAAAACTCCGGTATTAGATAATTTTGGAAGAGATTTAACTGCAATGGCAGAAGAAGGAAAATTAGACCCCGTTGTTGGTCGTGAAAAAGAAATAGAAAGAGTTTCTCAAATTTTAAGTAGAAGAAAGAAAAATAATCCGCTTTTAATTGGAGAACCAGGAGTTGGTAAATCGGCAATTGCAGAAGGACTAGCAAATAGAATTGTTAGTAAAAAAGTATCTCGTATCCTTTTTAACAAACGTGTAGTTACTCTAGACTTGGCTAGCTTAGTTGCTGGAACCAAATACAGAGGACAGTTTGAAGAACGCATGAAAGCAGTGATGAACGAACTAGAAAAGAATGATGATATTATTCTTTTTATAGACGAAATTCATACCATTGTTGGTGCTGGTGGAGCAACAGGAAGTTTAGATGCTTCTAACATGTTTAAACCTGCTTTAGCAAGAGGAGAAATACAATGTGTTGGTGCAACTACTTTAGATGAATATAGACAATACATTGAAAAAGATGGCGCTTTAGAACGTCGTTTTCAAAAAGTAATTGTAGAACCTACAACAGTAGATGAAACAATAGAAATTCTTAATAATATTAAGAGTAAATACGAAGAGCATCACAATGTAGAATACACACCAGAAGCTATTGCTGCTTGTGTGAAGCTTACTAATAGATACATGACAGAACGCTTCTTACCAGACAAAGCTATTGATGCTTTAGATGAAGCTGGATCTCGTGTGCACATTACAAATATAGAAGTACCTAAACAGATTCTAGAACTAGAAAAACAACTAGAAGAAGTGAAGAAAACAAAAACTTCTGTAGTTAAAAAGCAAAAATACGAAGAAGCTGCAAAGCTTCGTGATGACGAAAAACGCATCGAGAAAGATTTAGCAATTGCACAAGAGAAATGGGAAGAAGACACCAAATTACATCGTGAAATTGTTAGTGAAGATAACGTTGCAGATGTAGTTTCTATGATGACAGGAATTCCTGTGAACAGAATTGCACAAAAAGAAAGCAATAAACTTGCTGAATTACCAGAACTTATAAAAGGAAAAGTAATTGGCCAAGACGAAGCGGTTGCAAAGGTTGTGAAAGCAATTCAACGTAATCGTGCTGGACTTAAAGATCCGAATAAGCCAATTGGTTCGTTTATATTTTTAGGACAAACAGGTGTTGGTAAAACGCAATTAGCTAAAGTTTTGGCTAGAGAGTTATTTGATTCTGAAGATTCATTAATTAGAATTGATATGAGCGAATACATGGAGAAATTTGCAATCTCTAGACTTGTTGGAGCACCTCCAGGATATGTTGGTTATGAAGAAGGTGGTCAACTTACCGAAAAAGTAAGACGCAAACCGTATTCTGTAATTTTATTAGATGAAATTGAAAAAGCACATCCAGATGTATTTAATATGATGCTTCAAGTGCTAGACGATGGATATCTTACAGATAGTCTTGGTAGAAAAATAGATTTTAGAAACTCTATTATTATCATGACTTCTAATATTGGTTCTAGAAAACTGAAAGACTTTGGAACAGGAGTTGGTTTTGGTACCGCTTCTCAAAAATCTCAAGAAGACAAAAATGCAAGAAGTGTTATTGAAAATGCGCTTAAAAAAGCCTTTGCTCCAGAATTTTTAAACAGAATTGATGATGTAGTGGTCTTTAATGCTCTAGAGAAAGAAGACATTAGTAAAATTATTGATATCGAATTAGAAAAACTGTTGTTAAGAATTAAAGATCTTGGTTATACTTTAAAATTAAGTAAAGCTGCCAAAGATTATATCGCAGATAAAGGTTTCGACAAACAATATGGAGCTAGACCATTAAAACGCGCTATTCAAAAGTATGTAGAAGATACTTTAGCGGAAGAAATTATTACTTCGCAATTAGTAGAAGGCGATAAAATAATGATGGATTTAGACACTGAAAATAATGAATTAAAAATTGAAATTGAGAAAGCGGAAAAACCAGCCGAATCTTAATATAATTTCACCCCTATAAAAAAGACCGTTAATTATTTAACGGTCTTTTTTTTGATTAAACACTTCATTAGTCTAACTTTAGTACATGACAAAACTAGATTTCTTCTTTGGCGAAATATTTGTACATGACAATTATATTATTGCTGTTATGAAAGAAGGCATTACAGTCACCCCAGATTTAAATGATATTCTATTCGATATTGTAACCACTTACTTCCACTCTAAACCTTTTGTATATATAACCAATAGAATAAATTCTTATGCTGTAGATCCTGCTATTTATGTAGAAACAGCAAAAATTTATAATCTAATTGGTTTTGCAATTGTTTCTAAAAATAACTTAGCATTTAGCAATACGGATATTGAAAAATTATTCTTTAAAAAACCATTTGTTCACTTTGATACCCTAAATGAAGCTATTATATGGTCTGAAAATTTAGTTTTAAATTATAATAAAAACTAAACCCCATAATTATTTAAAAACAGCTCTTCTATTTCTACATCGACATCACTTAAAAATTGGATGGACGCTTCAATATCATCATGCAATACGCGATCTTTTTTCACAAACGAAACTTCTTTTCTATATAGTTCTAAAAAGGATTCTAAAAAAGGAGAAGTTTTTAACGGATTTCTAAATGCAATAGCTTGGCTAGCATTCATCAACTCTATAGCAATTACGCGTTCTACATTTCTAATCAATCGGTATGCTTGTGTTGCAGCATTCGCCCCCATACTCACGTGATCCTCTTGTCCGTTACTAGAAACAATACTATCTACACTTGCAGGAGTTGCCAACTGTTTATTAGCACTAACAATACTTGCTGCTGTGTATTGCGGAATCATAAATCCAGAATTTAAACCTGGATTGTCCACCAAAAATGCGGGTAATCCTCTTAAACCAGATACTAATTGAAATACGCGTCTTTCCGAAATATTTCCAATTTCTGCCATTGCTATTTTTAAGTAGTCTAGCGCTAATGCTAATGGTTGTCCGTGAAAATTTCCACCAGAAATAATTAAATCTTCTTCTGGAAAAATATTCGGATTATCAGTAACCGAATTAATTTCAGTTAAAATAACACGTTCCACAAAATCTAAAGTATCTTTTGTTGCACCATGTACTTGTGGAATACAACGAAAAGAATACGGATCTTGTACATGCTGCTTTTCTCTTGTAATAATTTCACTTCCTTTTAAAAACTCATTAAAACGTCGTGCCACTTTTAATTGCCCTGGATGGGGACGAACCTGATGTACTAAATCATGAAATGGTTCAATTCTACCATCAAAAGCATCCAATGAAATACTAGCAATAACATCTGCTAAATACAATGTTTTGTGTGACATTAATAAAAGATATACTCCATAGGCACTCATAAATTGCGTTCCGTTTAAAAGCGCTAAACCTTCTTTAGCTTCTAACTTTATAGGTTCCCAACCAAACTTTTTAAGAATGGTACTTGCATTCATTTCTCTTTTCTCATGTACTACTTTTCCTTTTCCAATTAATGGTAAAGCCAAATGCGCCAAAGGTGCTAAATCACCAGAAGCACCAAGAGATCCTTGTGTAAAAACAAAAGGAAAAACATCGTTATTAAAAAAGTCAATTAAACGATTTACAGTTTCTAATTGTACACCAGAATGTCCATAACTTAAGGATTGTATTTTTAAAAGCAACATCACTTTTACAACACTTTCAGGAACACGTTCTCCGGTTCCGCATGCGTGCGACATTACCAAGTTTTCTTGTAATTTGGTTAAATCTTTTTTAGAAATCTCGACATTATATAAAGACCCAAAACCAGTATTAATTCCGTAAAAAGGTTTTTCAGCTTCGCTTAATTTCTTATCTAAATATTTCTTACAGGTTTTTATTTTTCCTACAGACTCTTCAGATAGTTTTAATTTTTTATTGTCTTTAAAAATATTGTAAATGGTTACAATGTCTAGTTTTTCGGAAGATATATAATGGTATGTGCTCATGTTTTATTTTAAGTAACTCAAAAATGATAATTCAAATCAAGGTATGCAACTATTGTTAATAATTAAATAGATTAAATACTAAATTATTATTACTATTTTTGATGAAACCTAAACATATATAAATGAAAAAAATACTAGTTGTATTATGTGCATTAAGCATTGTTGCTTGCAAAGAAGAAGCTAAAGATTACGTTACCTTTTCTGGAACCATTACAGATAAAAATAGTGACTCGATTGTTTTAAGAACCCAAACCTATTCGAAAACAATTAAGGTCAATGAAGACGGTACGTTTAGCGATACATTAAAAGTAGCTACAGGAATATATAATTTTTATGATGGTGGAGAAAGTTCTAATGTATACCTACAAAATGGATATGATTTAAATATGACATTAGACACAAAGATGTTTGATGAAACCATTAGCTACACAGGAACCGGAGATAAAACAAATAACTATTTAGCTAAAAAAGCATTATTTGAAGAAACCCTTTTTCCTCCTAGTCTTTTTGATTTTGAAGAAGCAGATTTTACAAAGAATATTTCTGAAATAAACCAAAAGCGAGCAGCCTTTTTAGAAGAAAACAAAGATATTGATCCTGCTTTCTATGCAACAGAAAAAGAAGATGTAGATGGCTTTGAAAAGAAAATGTTAGGTTATTTTGCTGAAGGTAAAGAAAGAGCAAAAGCTAGAGCAGCACAATTTGCGAGTTATATTGGAGAACCTTCTGCTGTTTTTGAGAATTACGAAAATGAAAAAGGAGGAACTACTTCTTTAACCGATTTAAAAGGAAACTATGTGTATGTAGATATTTGGGCAACTTGGTGCGGACCATGTTTAGCAGAACTTCCTGCATTAAAAATAGCAGAGAAAAAATATGAAGATAAAAATGTTTCTTTTGTAAGTATTTCTGTAGATAACGGAAGAGGTTATAAAGACAAGTCTTTTGAAGCGTCAAAAGAAGGATGGAAAAAAATGATTACGGAAAAAGAAATGGGTGGTATTCAATTGTTTTCCGATAAAAACTGGAAATCGGATTTCATTACTGCTTATAAAGTAAATAGTATTCCTAGATTTATTTTAATTGATCCTAATGGTGTTGTTGTAGATGCAGATGCGCCAAGACCTTCTAGTCCTAAATTTGATAAATTATTCGCTTCTTTAAGTTTATAATATAAAAAAAGCCACACTATAAATAACGTAGTTAAGTCATTCTTTAGAGTGGCTTTTTTTTATTTCTTATTTTACTATTTATCTCTTATTTTTCTTGATTTCCTTCTGCTTCCTCTTCCACTTGTGGTGCTTCTGGTTGCTTAAACAAATCGATATATGCTTGTCCTAAATTTTCAATAACATGGCTCGCAATTAAACTTTGATACCCCAAAGTTTCAATCGCAATATCTGCAGATCTTCCGTGTAAATAAATTCCGAAAAGCGTGGCAGAAAGCGGCTCATAACCTTGCGCTATTAAGCCTGTAATAATTCCTGTAAGTACATCTCCAGTTCCTGCTGTTGCTAGGCCAGGGTTTCCTGTTGTATTTACATATCCTTTATCTTGAAAAACAGTAATACTATTCGCTCCTTTAATAACAATAATAAGATTGTATTTTTTAGATAAGGCTTTTGTTTTCTTTAATTTATCAAAATCGTCTTTCCATTTTCCCACCAAACGTTCCAACTCTTTAGGATGTGGTGTTAAAACAGTTTGTTCTGGTAACAACTTTAATAAGGCCTTCTTTTTAGCAAGAATATTTATACCATCGGCATCAATTACCAATGGTGTTTTATTCGTTTTTAAAAAGTTTTCAAAAGCATTAATCGTTTTTGTTGCAGTTCCTACTCCAACTCCAAAAGCAATTACGCTAGGTGTTATATCGAACTTTATATTGGTAAGGATTTCTTCATTGGTATCTGTAATTACCATGGCTTCTGGGAAGGAAGATTGCAAAACAGTATAGCCGCATTTTGGTATATACGCAGTAACCAAACCTGCTCCAGAAGATAATGCCGCTCTACTAGCTAAAGTAACCGAACCCATTTTACCGTAACTTCCTCCTATTACCAAAGCATGCCCATAGGTACCTTTATTAGAATATTTTTTTCGTGGTTTATATATAGGAAGCATTTCGTTCTTTCCAATTAACTCGTATGCCGTATCTGTGGTATGCAGATATTCTGGATCTATACCAATATCTAAAACTTCCCATTGTACCGTATATTTTTCCGTTTCTGGTAAAAAGAAAATTAGTTTTGGGGTTTGAAAACTCAACGTATAATGCGACCAAACAACATCATCTTCATTTTTTGGGACTTGATCTGGATACATACCTGAAGGTAAATCTATAGCTAATGTAAATGCTTTAGATGCTTTTAAATGTTGAAACAAAGCTTTCACCCAACCTACAACTGGTCGGTTTAAACCAATTCCGAAAATAGCATCTACAATAATATCATCTGGATGAATCTCTGGAAATTCTTCGGCATCTGTCATTAACAATGGCCAAACTTTAGTAACATTTTTAATTCTATCGTAATTGATTAAAAAATCTTTAGATCGCGTATCGCTATAATTAATCACATACATTTTCACATTATAACCATGCGTAATTAAATGTCTTGCTATCACTAAACCATCTCCTCCATTATTACCAATACCGCAAAAAACATGAATAGGAACTTGTGCTCCTTGCATTCGCATGTGCATCCAATTAAAAATTTGAGTAGCAGCACGCTCCATCAAATCTGTAGATGTTATGCCTTGTTTTTCAGCAGTTAGTTTATCGCCTTCGTAAATTTGTTCTTTCGAAAATATCTTCATTTCTTAATGTCTATTGCTCTTTATTTGTTTTTTGTACTATTCAGGTAATCATTATTCAATGCAACAATCATTTTTGCAAGGAATGTTTCATTATAATAATTATCTGTAACTTATTTTACTAATTCCTCAAAAATAGCGTTTTAATATTTTTTTAGAAGTAAATGTAATACTTTTGAAACGTATATTAAAACTTATATAATTAAGTAAAATCTAATGAAAGTACTAAAATTCGGAGGAACTTCTGTAGGAAGTTCAAAAAACATAAACAAAGTAATTAGCATATTAGAAGACTATTCTAAAACCGATGCTATAATATGTGTAGTTTCTGCTGTTGGAGGTATTACAGATAGATTGCTAAAAGCTGGTGAATTAGCCAACAATAAAGATCAAGATTATATAAAGGAATTTGAAGCCATTCAGAAAAAACATTTTAGTATTATTTCGGAATTAATTCCAAGCCAAAATATAGCAATATTAAGTCACGTAGAAAAAATGCTACAAGATTTAAAAAGCCTATTAGATGGTGTGTATTTGATTAATGAATTATCGCCAAAAACATCTGACAAACTAGTAAGTTTTGGGGAATTATTGTCTTCTTATATTATTGCGGAAACGTTAAAAAGCAGAAGCATTAATGCAGAATTAAAAAATAGTCAGGAATTAGTGATTACCAATTCTAATTTCACAAAAGCGGAAGTAGAATACAAAATCACCAACCAAAATATTAAAGAGTACTTTAATAAAGCGAATCAAAAAATAACGATGCTACCTGGTTTTGTTTCTAAATCTAAATTAGGAGAAATTACAACACTTGGTCGTGGTGGTTCCGACTTTACTGCTGCTATAATTGCTGCAGCCTTACAAGTAAAACAATTGGAAATTTGGACAGACGTTAGTGGTATGTTTACTGCAAATCCGAAACTGGTAAAACAAGCCTATCCAATAGATACCATTTCTTACCAAGAGGCCATGGAATTATCACATTTTGGTGCAAAAGTTCTATATCCTCCAACGGTGCAACCGGTTTTAAATTTAGAGATTCCTATTCATATTAAAAACACATTAAAACCAGAAGAAGTTGGAACTATTATTTCTAAAGCGGCTTCTACTGGAAAATCGCCGGTTAAAGGAATAAGCCATATTAGTAATATTGCATTACTGACTTTAGAAGGAAGCGGAATGATTGGTATTCCTGGTTTTTCTAAGCGTTTATTCGAAACCTTAGCACAAGAAAAAATAAACATTGTTTTAATTACGCAAGCATCCTCAGAGCATTCTATATGTTTAGGTATTGAATCTAAAGATGCCGAATTCGCTAAAGAAGCAATAGATACTGCTTTTGAAAACGAAATATCGCTTCATAAAATAGAACCATTAATTGTAGAAAAAGATTTATCTATAATCGCTCTTGTTGGTGATAATATGAAGAATCATCAAGGTATTAGCGGAAAAATGTTTAGTACACTTGGTAAAAATAATATTAATATTAGAGCTATTGCGCAAGGTGCTTCAGAGAAAAACATCTCAGCGGTAATTGCAGATAAGGATGTAAAAAAAGCGTTAAACACTTTACACGAACGCTTTTTTGAAGAGAATACCAAACAGCTTAATATATTTATTACTGGTGTTGGTAATGTTGGCGAAAAGCTAATCGACCAAATACAACAGCAACATGCATATTTAAAAAAGAACCTAAAAATAGACGTTAGAATTGTTGGAATGGCAAATTCCAGAAAAATGATTTTTAATGAAAAAGGAATCGATTTAAATAATTGGACCTCCCAGTTTCATCATTCGGATGCATCTAGTTTACAAGGCTTTTTAAATAAAGTAATCGCACTAAATTTACGTAACAGTATTTTTGTGGATATTACTGCAAATGAAGCGGTATCTAATCTATATGCAGACTATCTTAAAAATAGTATTGCGGTAGTTGCATGTAATAAAATTGCATGTTCGAACACTTACGAGAAATACAAAAACTTACAAGATTTATCTCTAAAATACAACGCACCGTTTTTATATGAAACCAATGTTGGTGCTGGATTACCTATAATAAACACCTTAAAAAATCTAGTAGCATCTGGAGATAAAGTAACCAGCATACAAGCGGTTCTATCTGGAAGTTTAAATTTTGTGTTTAATAATTTTAGCGATAAAAGAAACTTTCATGATACCGTAAAGCAAGCGCAATTTGAAGGCTATACAGAACCAGATCCAAGAATTGATTTAAGCGGTATTGACGTTGCAAGAAAAATATTAATTCTTGCTCGTGAGAATGGTGAAAAGATGGAAATTGGAGATATTATAAACGATTCCTTTTTAACCAAAGCGAATTTAGAAAGTGATTCTGTGGATGATTTTTACGAAACGCTAAAAACAGACGAATCGCATTTTCAAAAACTATACGCTTCTGCAAAAGCAAATAACTGTCAGTTAAAGTATGTAGCAGAATTTAAAAACGGAAAAGCGAAAGTTGGTTTAAAAGAAATTCCGGTAGGACATCCTTTTTATAACCTAGAAGGAAAAGATAATATTGTAATGTTTTACACGCAACGCTATCCAGAACAACCTTTAATAGTAAAAGGAGCTGGAGCTGGAGCAGATGTAACTGCTTCTGGTTTGTTTGCTAATATTATTCAAATTGCTAATAAATAAAAAAAGACAGGAGAATAAAGAAAAGAGAAATCAGACAAAACGAACAGTCTATTTTCTTTTCTCTATTTTCTTTTTTCTATAAAACATGAATCAAATAAAAATATTTTCACCAGCAACAGTAGCAAACGTTTCTTGCGGATTTGACGTCCTAGGCTTTTGCTTAGATACCGTTGGCGATGAAATGATTATAAAAAAAACGGTAGAAAAAGGAATCAAAATAACCAAGATTGAAGGTTTTGATTTACCATTAGAAACCAAAAAAAATGTTGCTGGAGTTGCGGCATTGGCTATATATAATGCTGCGAATCCGGATTTCGGATTTGAAATTGAAATCTATAAAAAAATTAAACCTGGAAGCGGAATTGGTAGTAGTTCTGCTAGTGCTTCCGGTGCTGTTTTTGCTATCAATGAATTGTTAGGCAAACCGTATAATAAAACACAACTTTCTGACTTTGCTATGAAAGGTGAAGCAGTTGCAAGTGGTAGCGAGCACGCCGATAATATTGCTCCAGGGATTTTTGGAGGATTTACTTTAGTAAAAAGTAATGCCCCTTTACAAATATTAGAATTACCGACGCCATCCAATTTATATGCGACTTTAATTCATCCGCAAATAGAAGTTAAAACAGCAGAAGCTAGAAGTATTTTACCAAAAAACGTACCCATGCAAGACGCCATTACGCAATGGTCTAATGTTGGTAGTTTGGTACACGCTTTACACACCAACGACTACAATTTATTAGGAAATTCGCTACAAGATGTTATTGTAGAACCTTATAGAAGCAAACTTATTCCGCATTATGATGAAGTAAAAGAAGCAGCGATTAATAATGGCGCTTTAGGTTGTGGGATTTCTGGTTCTGGACCTTCTATTTTTTCTTTATCGGAAGGCATAGAAACTGCGAAAAAAGTAGAAAAAGCAATACAGGAAGTATATGGTACCACAGGAATTGAATTTTATACATTCACTTCTAAAATTAATGCAGAAGGAATTAAGGTATTAAGCAGTGAGCAGTGAGCAGTGAGCAGTGAGCAGTGAGCAGTGAGCAGTGAGCACAAAAAAAGATTTAATAATTAAAAGATTACCGCTTTCGCGGAAACTAAAGATGAATTACTACAGTTTAAACCATAAAGCACCAAATACATCTTTTAAAGATGCAGTTATAAAAGGATTAGCTCCAGATAAAGGATTGTATTTTCCGGAAAATATTACTCCTTTACCAAAAGCTTTTTTTGATAATATAGACAACTTATCCTATTCGGAAATAGCTTTTACAGCCATTAAACAATTTGTTTCTCCAGAAATTCCGGAAGACGTTTTAAAAACAATAGTGGAAGAAACGCTTTCTTTTGATTTTCCTGTGGTACAACTAAACGATCATATTTCTACTTTAGAACTTTTTCATGGTCCGACTATGGCTTTTAAAGATGTTGGCGCGCGATTTATGGCTAGATGTCTAGGTTATTTCAACCAAGATAACACCAACGAAGTAACAGTTTTAGTGGCAACTTCTGGGGATACTGGTGGCGCTGTTGCAAACGGTTTTTTAGGTGTTAAAGGTGTGAATGTAGTTATATTATATCCTTCCGGAAAAGTAAGTGAAATACAAGAAATGCAATTAACTACACTTGGCCAAAATATAAGAGCTTTAGAAGTAGATGGTGTTTTTGACGATTGTCAAGACATGGTAAAACGTGCTTTTTTAGATGAAGAATTAACGAGCAAAATGCAATTAACTTCAGCTAATTCTATTAATGTTGCACGTTGGTTACCGCAACTTTTCTACTTTATGTTTGCTTATAAGCAATTGCATAAAACACACAAAGACATTGTTTTTTCTGTTCCAAGTGGGAATTTCGGAAATGTTTGCGCTGGAATGATGGCACAAAAATTAGGTTTACCTATTGCACATTTTGTGGCATCTAACAACCAAAATAATGTAGTTACTAATTATTTACAAACGGAAGAATACAACCCAAAAGCATCGGTACAAACTATCAGTAATGCCATGGATGTTGGTAATCCGAGTAACTTTATCCGTATTCAAGAAATCTATAAAAACAATTTCGATAGTTTAAAAGACAACCTTTCTTCTTTTAGTTTTTCTGATCCAGAAACAAAAGAAGCGATGTTAGAAATTTATAACAATTATAACTATGTTGCAGATCCGCATGGCGCTGTTGGTTATTTAGGTTGTAAAGCATATTTAAAAGAAAATCCGAATGCACATACTGTGTTTTTAGAAACAGCACATCCAACTAAATTTTTAGATGTTGTAGAAGAAGTTATCCCTCAAAAGCAAGAATTACCAGAACAAATTCAGGCGGTAATGGGTAAAACAAAAGTAGCCACCAAAATTGGCAGCTACGATGGTTTAAAATCTTTCTTATTAAAAGGCTAATTACGCTTTAACCGAAGACATTTTATTTAAGGCTTCACCAATTTGTGTGTGGCCTTTTATGATTTCAAAAGTAACATTATTTGCAACTTCATCATTAAGCGTGCGCACTAAAGTTTGTGCAACATCATTTCTACTTATTTCCCCTCTGGTATTTAATTTTTCTTCTAACGTTATTGCATCCGTTAATTCCCCGTTTGTTAATGTACCTGGTCTAACAATTGTGTAATTTAATCCGCTAGACTTCAAGTATACATCTGCATTATGTTTTGCTTTCAAATAGTCTTGAAGTTGGTCTGCTTTTTCTGGTTGGTCTGCTCCCATAGAACTAAGCATCACAAACTTTTTTATTCCCTTTTTATTGGAAGCATCTATTAATCGCTTTGCTCCTTCTTGATCTACTTCTACTACTTTCTTTCCTGCAGAACCAGCAGCAAACAATACTTTATCTATGCTTTTAGAATTATTAAACACGTGAGAAACATCTTCTTCTAAATCCCCTAAAACCGTATCTATATTTTTTCCTTTAAAATATGCTTGCTGTTCCTCTTTTCTAACCATCGCTATTGGGTTAAAATATTGAGATTCGTTTAAAAGTTGAACTATTTTTTTTCCTGTAGTGCCATTGGCACCTGCTACTAAAATATTTTCCATACTTTAACTTATCTATAAAAATGTCATAAACCAAAAAACCGGGAGCCTTTAACTTAAGTTTAATATCCTTTAATAAAATTTTAATATTTAATAAAATTCAATTCGAAACAACTTCTGCCTTATTTACATCTCTCTTACATTTGAAATGCATATTCTTTTATTTCACCAAAACATCTACTTCTTTTTCAATACTTTTGCTAGACAAGAAATAAAATTAAAAAAGCATTTTTAATATAGATGGAAGACATAACATTACAATATTTAGGTTTCCTTAATACACCAAATTTGTGGTTAAATACTTCGGATTTTAAAATGCAACAATTTGAAATTACAAAATCTATTTCGGCGGTAAGCAATTTAGAAAATCACAAATTAAGACTTGGTAATTTAGTCGAACGTTTTGTTAGTCTGCAATTAAAACAAGACGATAGGGTTTCTATTTTAGTTGAAAATATTCAGATACAAAAAGATAAAATTACTATTGGAGAAATAGATTGTCTTTTAAAACAAAACGAACAACCCATTCATTTAGAAATTGTCTATAAATTTTATCTGTATGATGCAACCGTCGGAACTACAGAAATAGACCATTGGATTGGTCCGAATAGAAAAGATAGTCTTGTACAAAAATTAGCCAAGCTAGAAGAAAAGCAATTACCACTACTCTATCATAACTGCACAAAACCGGTACTAGAAAAATTAGATGTACAAGTTGAAGAAATCCAACAACAAGTATGTTTTAAAGCACAACTATTTGTTCCTTTTAATAACCAAAATATTCCTTTTAAAAGGATTAACGCTTCTTGTGTTACAGGTTTCTATATTACCCAAAAGGAACTCACCCAATTTGCCGATTGTCAATTCTTTATTCCTGAAAAAATAGATTGGCTAATCGATATTCCAACACATCATTTGTGGCAATCTTACCACACTTTTTTAGAAGCATTAAAACCGCTCATAAATCAAGAAAAAGCACCGTTATGTTGGCTAAAAAAACCAAATGGAGAAACCATAAAATGCTTTGTAGTTTGGTGGTAACGTTATAGTCTTCCGTACGTCTGTTAAATAAATTCCGATTCCACCGAAAAATAGCATAAGTTAAGTGCTCCTTTTTTATGGATTTTCAGAGAACTAACAGTATCTTTATTTTTTGATTCCCAAAAAGGATAATGCATGAATTTAACGATTGAAAATATACTATTAGTTGGCTCTTTATTACTACTTATCAGTATTTTTGCTGGTAAAACTTCTTATAAGTTTGGTGTTCCTACCTTATTACTGTTTTTAGGAATAGGAATGCTCGCAGGTTCTGATGGTATTGGAGGTATTCGCTTTGACGACCCTAAACTTGCCCAATTTATTGGTATTGTATCGCTAAATTTCATACTATTTTCTGGAGGACTAGATACCAATTGGAAAGCTGTAAAACCCATTCTTCGAGAAGGAATTGCTTTATCCACATTAGGGGTTTTATTAACCGCAGTTTCTCTTGGTACCTTTGTATATTTTGTTACCGATTTCACCATTTATGAAAGCCTATTATTAGGTTCTATTGTATCATCCACAGATGCGGCAGCAGTTTTTTCTATTCTGAGATCTAAAAGTCTTGCCCTAAGAACCAACTTAAGACCCACTTTAGAGTTAGAAAGCGGAAGTAACGATCCAATGGCCTATGTACTTACAATAGCCTTTTTAACCTTAGTAATTAATCAAGACAAAAGTTTTCTATCTATCATTCCATTGTTTTTACAACAAATGATTTTTGGTGGTATTTTAGGAATAGCCTTTGGTGTTGCTAGTAAATATATAATTAATAAAATAAAACTAGACTTTGAAGGGTTGTATCCTGTTCTAGTAATCGCCCTAATGTTCATCACATTTTCAGCTACCGATTTTGTAGGAGGAAATGGATTTCTTTCCATTTATATCTGTGCCGTTTATTTAGGAAATCAAGACTTAATCCACAAAAAAACAATCTTAAAAATGTTTGATGGTTTAGCTTGGCTAATGCAAATTGTGCTATTCCTTACACTTGGATTACTCGTTTTTCCTTCTGAAATCATTCCGTATATGGGCATTGGTTTACTTATTTCTTTATTCTTAATACTTGTTGCCAGACCTATAGGCGTATTTATAAGTCTTATGTTTTTTAAGATGAAAATGAAAAGAAGGTTTTATATTTCGTGGGTTGGTTTACGCGGTGCCGTTCCTATTGTATTCGCTACCTATCCGCTTTTAGCAGGAATAGACAAAGCACATATGATTTTTAATATTGTCTTTTTCATTTCTGTTACTTCTATTTTAATACAAGGAACTACACTTTCTATTGTTGCAAAATGGCTAGGTGTGGGATTACCAGAAACACAAAAGAAATTTACAGATACCGATTTACTCCTAACGGAAAACCCAAAAGCGGAAATGAAAGAGCTTATCATATCGAAAGAATGCTTTGCGGTAGATAAGAAAATTATAGAATTGGGATTTCCAAAAAATGCAATTATTGCAATGATTAAAAGAGGAGAAAGTTATATTATTCCTAATGGTTTAACCAAAGTGGAAGCGGAAGACACACTAATTGTATTAGCAGATAAACCTGAAATTTTTGATGAAGTCTACAAAACACTCACAAAATAACAATGTTAACAAGCATGGACTTTTAGTGCCTTGAACGAAAAAATGAGATTAGAACAATTAACTTTTACTAGATTTATAGCAGCGATTCTCATTTTTGTTTTTCATTACGGAAAAGATATTTTCCCATTCAACATCGATGGTGTTAAAGATGTGTTTTATCAATCTAACGTTAGTGTCAGTTACTTTTTTATTCTTTCTGGTTTTGTTATGATTATTGCCTACGGAAATAAAACCAGCATCGATTTTCGAGATTATATAAAGAGGCGCTTTGCAAGACTATATCCTGTATATTTTTTAGCAATTGTTGCTTTATTTCTTTGCTTTTTAATGAAACAACAACCTATAGATTATACTGGTTTGTTTCTTAATATTTTTATGATTCAAAGCTGGTTTCCAGGCTACGCTTTATCTTTTAATACACCAGCATGGTCTTTAGCCATTGAATTATTTTTTTACCTATCCTTTCCATTACTATTCAATTATTTCTATAAAAAATACACACTAAAAAAAATAGCCATTCTTATCCTCCTATTTTTTATCATTAGTCAAATTGCTCTTCATGTATTGTTCTATTCTTCATTTTATGAAGGCTATCCTTCTAAAAGTCATGATTTTGTTTTTTACTTTCCTATGATGCATTTCAATGCCTTTTTAATAGGAAACTTAGCTGGTTTATTTTTTATAAAAGGAATCCAAAAAAAAAATTATGACTGGCCAATTATTGGGTTAATTGTATTAACAGGAATTTTGTTAAAGTTAAATACGGGTATTATTTTTCATAATGGCATGTTAGCTATTGTTTTTGTTCCATTAATAATATTGATTTCTTCTAATAATGGTGTACTAACTAGAATTTCTAAGAAAAAAACCCTTGTGTTTTTAGGACAAATAAGTTACGGAATTTATATCCTTCAAAAGCCAGTATATATTGCTGTAAGCGGTGTCTTCAATTATCTTCATGTAGAAAATCTTGTACTACTATTTTATAGTTCTCTCGCTACTTTAATTCTATGTGCTGCAATAAGCTATACTTATATTGAAAAACCACTCCGAAAGAAAATAAACGGTGTTCGTTAAGTACAAACCTTGCCATATTCATTTTCAGATTTCTCTAGAAATCTCTTTTCAAGGAATCTATGAAATACAGGAACTCACTTTTAAAGCTTAAAAAATTTTAACTTCATATTATCGCTATTCCTAAAAACCAACTCAATATTTTTCAATACTTTTGTTATTGAACAATTAAAGAATTCCGCGAAAGCGAAACAAAAAAATATAGATTCCCAATTACCTGGGAAAAACATAAATAAATTTTCTTATGAAAAATACTGCATTATCTGCTACACACGAAGCTCTTGGAGCAAAAATGGTTCCTTTCGCTGGTTACAATATGCCTGTGCAATACGAAGGCGTAAACATAGAACATGAAACCGTTAGAAAAAGCGTTGGTGTTTTTGATGTTTCGCACATGGGAGAATTTTTAATTTCTGGTCCGAATGCACTTGATTTAATTCAAAAAACATGTAGTAATGATGCAAGCAAACTTACTATTGGTAAAGCACAATACAGTTGTATTCCTAATGATGATGGCGGAATTGTAGACGATTTAATTATTTATAAACTAAAAGAAGAACAATATTTATTAGTGGTTAATGCTAGTAATATTGAAAAAGATTGGAATTGGATTAGTTCTAAAAACACGGTCGATGCAGATATGCGCGATATAAGTGAAGATTATTCACTACTTGCCATTCAAGGTCCTAAGGCTATTGAAGCCATGCAAACTTTAACTAGTCATGATTTATCGGCTATTAAATTTTACAACTTTGAAGTTGGTGATTTTGCAGGAGTAGAAAACGTGATTATCTCTGCAACTGGTTATACCGGAAGTGGCGGATTTGAAATCTATTGTAAAAACACCGAAGTAAAACAAATTTGGGATAAAGTTACCGAAGCTGGAGCAACACCAATTGGTCTTGCTGCAAGAGATACGCTGCGTTTAGAAATGGGTTATTGCCTTTACGGAAATGATATCGATGATACTACTTCTCCTATTGAAGCAGGTTTAGGATGGGTTACTAAATTCACTAAAGAATTTACAAACTCCGAAGCATTAGCAGACGAGAAACGTCGTGGTGCAGAACGCAAACTTATTGCTTTTGAATTAGACGATAGAGGAATCCCTAGACATGGATATGATATTGTTGACGGTCAAGGTAAAAAAATAGGTGTAGTTACTTCTGGAACTATGAGCCCAATGCTTGGTAAAGGAATTGGTCTTGGTTATGTACCAACTGTTTTTGCTGGTGTAGATAGCAAAATAAACATTCAGATTCGTAAAAATGCGATTCCTGCAACGGTTGTAAAATTACCATTTTATAAAGGATAAATATGATAGATTTTCAAGAGGTAATTAATACCATCCACAACGATTTAAAACAAGAAATAAATCGTGGATTGGTAGCAAATTACATCCCTGAATTATCGCAGATAGATGTCAATAATTTTGGTATCCATTTACAATTAGTTTCCGGAGAAAGTTTCACGGTTGGTCATTCTAATACGCCATTTTCTATTCAAAGTATTTCGAAAGTATTTGCGCTTTCTAAAGCTTTTCAATTACAAGGAGATGCGCTATGGGAACGTATGGACGTGGAACCTTCTGGCGATCCTTTTAATCAGTTGTCCTTACTAGAACTTGAAAATGGAATTCCTAGAAATCCGTTTATAAATTCTGGAGCCATTGTTATTGCAGATATATTGGTTTCGCAATTAGAAAATCCGAAAGAGGATTTCTTATATTTTGTTCGTGCTTTAGCAAACGACCAAACCATAACATATAACGAAGCAGTTGCTGCTTCTGAAAAAGCAACAGGCTTTAATAATTATGCAGCTGCTAATCTTTTAAAATCGTTTGGAAATTTAAAAAATGATGTCGAAGATGTCTTAGATTTTTATTTTCATCAATGTGCTTTAGAAATGACTTGTGCACAATTAACAAACGCTTTCTTTTTATTCGCTAATCATGGTGTATGCCTTCAAAATAAAGAATGGTTAACCGCTAGCCAGATAAAACGTATCAACGCAATTATGCTTACTTGCGGGTTTTATGATGAAGCTGGAGAGTTTGCATTCGAGGTAGGTTTACCAGGGAAAAGTGGCGTTGGCGGTGGTATTGTCGCGTTACTACCAAATAATTTAATTATATCCACTTGGTCTCCTGGACTCAATCCAAAAGGAAATTCGAAAATTGGTATGCAAGCTTTAGAAGCTTTTACGACCAAAACGAAACTTTCTATTTTTTAAAATAGTACTCCTAATTCATGCTGGATAAAAAAAAACATAAAATACTAGTTCTTGGTGTAAATGGCTTTATTGGTAATGCCATTTACAAAGAGCTATACCCCTATTTTAGAGTTTTTGGAACGTATAGCACACCAAATAAAGCTTCCGAAAAAAACAAACAGTTTTTTCATTATAACCACGAAGAAGATGATGTGGTAGAAATATTAGAAGTTACAAAACCGAGCATCATTATTTCTTCGCTTCGCGGAAATTTTGCCACACAAACCATAGCACATCGGCATATCACAGAATATATAAAACACAATAACTGTAAGATTATTTTCATATCGTCTGCTAATGTTTTTGATGCCTATAAAAACTACCCTAGTTACGAGCTAGACAAAACATTAAGTTCAAGTATTTACGGACATTTTAAAATAAAGATTGAAAACATGCTCATGCGTTTACCTAAAAGTAAATGGGCCATTTTAAGAGTACCAATGGTTTTTGGACAAGGTTCTCCCAGAGTAGAAGAAATTAAAATGCAATTAAAAGAAAAAACACCGATAGAGGTTTTTCCTAACTTAATAATAAACGTAACCACAGATTATAAACTTTCACAGCAAATACATTATATTATTAACAGAAATAAGTACGGGATTTTTCATCTAGGAAGTACCGATTTAATTCATCATGATGAGTTTATAAAAGAAATTGTAGGTTCTCTTGTATTGTATAATCCGGTTTATAAACAAGTGTACACCACTAATGACGATAGATATTTAGCTGTTTTACCAAAAGATAATTTATTACCAAAAAACCTACAAATACAAAGTAAAGATGTACTTAAAATGAGTATTTTGTAGGGTATTAAAAAACATAAAATGATGATAAAAATTTCAGAAGAAGATATAGAAAAACGGTTGTTGCATTTTCCAGATTGGGATTATTTTGATAACGCACTTCATGCCGAATTTGAATTCGATAATTTTAAAGATTGCTTTAGTGCGATGAGCAGAATTGCTTTTGAATGCGAAGCGCAAAACCACCATCCTAATTGGAGTAATGTATATAATGTTTTAAAAATTAGCGTAAGCACACACGAAGTAGATGGGGTTACCAAAATGGATTTTAAGCTTGTAGAAGCTATTGACACTATTGTTGTTCCGGAGGACGAGGAATAATAGTAGGCAGTGTTCAGTAATTACTCGAACTCTGAAATAGTATACAGACTTACTTGAGTTTTTAAAAAAGCATGCAATAGGAAGTCCGAGTTTTCAGTCATCTGTCTTTTTCCTTCCGTCAGCAATATTCCATGCTTTCTTGTAGGATAAAAATTTTAGTTACTAGATTTCAGTTGCAGTTTGCAGTACTTATTTTTATATTTGTAATTCGAACAATTTTTTTAATTAATGAGTTTCCCACTTTCGTGGAAACTAAAAACATATATTTTTAATGGGAAGAGCTTTTGAATTTCGTAAAGCACGTAAAATGAAACGTTGGTCTGCTATGAGCAAAGCCTTTACACGTATTGGTAAAGACATTGTAATGGCTGTTAAAGAAGGCGGTCCAGATCCAGATAGTAATTCGCGTTTAAGAGCAGTTATTCAAAATGCAAAGGCTGTGAACATGCCTAAAGACAATGTAGAACGTGCTATTAAAAAAGCAAGTGATAAAAGTCTTGGCGATTATAAAGAAGTGATTTTTGAAGGTTATGCGCCTCACGGAATTGCGGTTTTAGTAGAAACGGCAACCGATAATAATACTCGTACCGTTGCAGATGTAAGAAGCTATTTTAATAAATGTGATGGTAGCTTAGGTACTTCAGGGTCTGTAGTATTTATGTTTGATCATACTTGTAATTTTAGAATTGAAGCCGAAGGATTAGATCCGGAAGAACTAGAATTAGAATTTATTGACTTTGGTGCAGAAGAAGTTTTCGCAGATGATGATGGTATTTTAATCTATGCTCCTTTTGAAAGTTTTGGTGCTATTCAAGCAGAATTAGAATCTCGTGGTATTGAAATTCTTTCTTCTGGTTTTGAACGTATTCCGCAAGTAACTAAAAAACTAACTCCGGAAGAGGCTGCAGATGTAGAAAAACTTTTAGAGAAATTAGACGATAATGATGATGTGCAAAACGTATATCACACCATGGAAGAGTCTACCGAAGAATAGAACATGAGAAATTATATTGTCTTTTTATTAATTCTGGTATATGCTGCAACTTATTCGCAGGTTAATACCGTTTATTATGATTTAGACCAAAATTTAATTTCTAAATCTGATTTTGATGCGTTAGATGAAAGCATCTATTTTAAACAAGAAAAAAGAAAAGATTCCTTAAAAATATATTTTATAGGAAACAAAGAATCTCATGGAACTTTAGATGCAACTCAAAAATCACAGTTTTTTGCATTACTAGAAAAAATCACTTCTAAAAAGATATATAAAGAAGCAAATACTCTTATTCATTTTTACCAAGAAGATTCTCCTGATGTTCAGAAATCTATTGAAAACAGAAAATATTGGAGATGGAATAAACGTTATCCAAAAAGAATTAATGCTTTTATTATTTGTAGTAAAGAATCAAAAATAGATGTTAGTAAATCCAAAAAACTGCATCTTGATACATACAATATTATAAAGCGTTTATTTCTAAAGAATTCTCAAACAGCCATAAGCCACATTTTTATTAAAACAGATGGATCTTTTAAAGTACTAGATGGTGCATCAAAAAATATATTTTGTTTACTAGATAGTGCTCTTTAAATTAAATTTTAAATAATACAACTTTAAGAAAACCTAAACATTTTGTTTAGGTTTTTTTTTGTAACATTATATATCGTAAATCGTTTTATTAAAAAGCATGTCTATGAAATTCAAATACCTTCTCTTCTTACTTGTAGTAATCTTATTTCCAATTTCAACACAAGCACAAACCGTTTCTGGTAAAGTTCTATCGGCTACAAATGAAGAAATTCCCTTTGCTACAATTCAAATTGGGAATGACTATGGTGTTATTTCTAATGAAGAAGGTAACTTTTCTATAGAAACAAAAGGCTTTGCAGAAACAGACTCTGTTACTATTTCTAGTTTAGGCTTTGAAAAGAACGCCTTTATTCTTAAAAATTTCACTTCCAAAGATTACGTTTTAAACGAAAAAGTTAATGAACTTTCTGAAGTCTTTTTAAACCATACAGCACTTTCTGTAGATTCCATTATGTTCTATGTAAATAGTAATTTAAAAACGAATTATAGATTAGACTTAAATGAATTTAAAGTTTTTAGCAGAAAAACAGATTATATTATTGGAGATAATGCCGATTTTGAAATTAAAAAATCCACAGGTTTTAAAAGAAAACAATTGCAAGCTTTTAATGATGATTTTGATAAACTAGAAACTTCGCTTGTAAATAACAAATCGAAACAGTACACCGATTTTCTTGGCTCTCTAAAAGTTTTAGATAAAGATAATGCCAAACTAGATGTAGAAAAAGCAATTAGCTTACGCGATGAAAAAAATGACCAATCTATGGAAAGTCTTGCAGAACGCGGACAAGAAATAGTGATGAAGCACCTTGACAAAGATAAAATGTATACGGTAAAGTCTGGTTTTTTTAAAGTCACAGATTCTGCAACTTTAAATAAAGAAGAAATTAAAAAAAGACAAGATACCGTAAATACACTTCGTTATGCCAAAAACGAAACCTTTAACCTAATCAGCAATAGTAATTTTGCGAATCCGGATGCAGAACTGGATTTTGTTACCAACATCAAAAAATATAATTACGCCTTTAAAGATGTTACTTTTTTAGATAATGAAATGGTTTACATTATAGATTTCAAACCTAAAAGGTCTTCCGCTTTATACACAGGAACGATGTATGTGTCTAACGAAACTTTTGCTGTAATTAGAGCAGATTATTCCTTTTACGAAGATAGAATTGGCGAAAAGTTTAACTTAAGATTGCTATTTGGTGTAAAATATGTGGAGAAAAACAAAAAAGGAATTGTGGTTTATAAAAAGGACACAGATAATTACTATTACCCTAGTTATATAAACAGACAAATAGATCGCTACTTTTATGTAAACAGACCTATTAAGTTTATTGAAAACGAAAACTCCAGCAATAAAGTCTCTTTTAACTTTAAAATAGAAGGAACTTTTAAAGGAAAATCAGAAGTACTCGTGATTTCTAGAAAAGATATAGAGACTAGTACATATAATAGTTATACCGAAAAAACTAGAATAGATTTTGAAAATCCTAAAACCTATGATCCCACAATTTGGGGAGATTATAATGTTTTAGAACCTTTAAACGATATGAAGAATTTTAAAATTGAACCGGAAGAAACCAACTAAAAAAAAGCTACTTCCACCTGAGTTAAAATAGCTTTTGTAAGTAGTGTGCTAATGTTTCTTTTTAGGGACTTAAAGTTTACTTTATGTTTCATTAGTGTACTACACTTTATTAGTTTCAAATATTATGCCAAAAGAATACACCACTGCACATTCACTGAAAGTTGGTGATTTTCTACTTTTAATTCCCAATGCACACAGATAGCATTTTTTAATGCATACTTTAAAGCATCGGTTTTAAAATTAGAAATTAATTGCCCTTCTTCCACAGTATTATCTATAATCGTATAATTAGGTCCGGTGATAGAAAACCTCCTAGCAATATATCCCGAAGTTGCATTGGCTAGCGTCCAAGGAAAGATTCCTGGATTTGCAAAACGCGGACTATGCTCTAAAGCATTTTCCCAAAACGCGATAGAAGAAAAAGTTCCTGCATTAGAAGATATAAAGTAAATAGCAGATTGCTTTCCATAAAACTCAAAATCTTGTTTTGAAGAAATAACATCTACAAATTGTGTTGCTAAATCTGCTTCCGACTTCCCAGTAGCTTGGTATGAATTCCAGTTTAATTCCATGATGAAAAAAGTGTAATCGAATTTAATCCTCCAAAAGCGTAACCACAATTTAGGACTTTATTTACTTTCGTTAAAACGGGTTTCTTCGGAATGCGAATATCAAATTCAGCATTGGTATAATTAAGCGTATGCGGAATGGTTTGATGCTGAATAGAAAGTACCGAAACGATAGCTTCAATTGCAGTGGAAGCACCCAAAGTATGTCCGATTTTAGGTTTAATACTCGAAACATAAGGTTCATGTGTATCAAATACTTTTGCTATGGCTTGTGCTTCCGAATGATCGGAAAGTTTCGTCCCTGTTCCATGTGCAGAAATCCAATCGATTTCAGAATGCTTCAGATTATTGTTTTCTAATATATGCTGAAAACAATTGATAATTCCAGAAGAATCCGGCTTTGGAGCTGTTGGATGATAGGCATCACAAGACAAAGCACAATCGTCTAAAACAGCAAGAATATTCGCTTTTCTGCTGGATGCCTTTTCTACTTTTTCCAAAACCAAAAAACCAGCGCCTTCACCTAAAATCATTCCGTCCCGATGGGCGTCAAAAGGTTTACAAATCCCGGAAGGACTCATTGCTCTGCTCCTACTAAAACCAGTCATGGCTATTTTAGAAAAAGGATCTACACCGCCAACTATAGCAATAGAAATTTCGTCTTTTTGTAAAGCATCCATTCCCGCTTTAAGCGCATAATTTCCAGCGGCACATGCAGTCGCAAAACATTGAAATTTATGCATTGCAGGATACTTTTTCATTAAGCGTTTACAAATCCCAAAACCAGTATATGCTTCGGGAATAAGCGTTGTTTTTTTTTCGGCAATTGCTTCAAACACAGCAGATTCTCCCATAGTAGTTCCTAGAAATAATCCCCATTTTTCGGTATTGGAACAGCCTGCTTGTTTTATAGCTTGTTCTATTGCATCGACAGAAAAATGAAAACCGCGTTGTAAAGGATCACATTCTATATTTTCTACGCGACTAGCATGGATATATTTAAAATCGGCGTGCTTTAAATCTTCCCAGTTTTTAATACCAGAACTATCATTTAATAGTGCATTCCAGAAATCTGTGATAGTATTCCCTAAAGAACAAACAACACCTAATCCGGTAACTGCAATTTTATTAATGCTGTACATTATGAATGTATTCTGCCATTAGATTTACTGTTGCAATTTGTGACCAATCGGTATCTGGAATTTCTATGCGATATTCCTGTTCTATTCGGGCAACAAACTCTGCCATATCTAAAGAATCTACACCCAATTCTTCTTTAAAATTAGAATCATTAGAAACGATTTTTAGTTTAGGTTTCACATCTCTAAAATGCGTTAAAATGGTATTTATTATGGTGTTTTTCATGGATATGTTTTTATAGAATTAGCAAATATTGCGGTTTCTTTAGAAGAGTAAATTGGAGCTAAAGGATCTCCAATTAATCTATAATGCGTGTAAGACGAAAGATTTTTTGGTGTTGCTTGTATAATTAATTCTGCAATCGTACTTGCGCCACTTATTAATGCTTTAGTAATACCAACCGACCATCTGGTATTGTCTGTATGTAATGTACTGTCTACAGCACCAAAAGAAACTGCTGTTTTTCCATCTAAAACCAATTGCTCACAAAAGGAGATTTCTGTATTTTTTCTACTTGCCGTTTTACAACATAAGGATAGTAAAGCACCAACAGGTTTTGATTTTTTATTTTCAAAATGGTGCGAACGTAAGCCATAATAGCCAACCCAACCAATGGGTCTTCCATGACCAAAATAGGTTGCTAATCCGATTCCGCTTTCTAGTCCTTCAATCATACTTTCTCTAAATAATAAATCACTACTCCATTTGTATGCTAACAAATTTGGTGTTTTTAAAATAGTAGCCATTCGATCTACAATTCTAACAAACCTTGGATGCTTTTGCGAAAGTAATGCGATAGCACATTGCTCTTGTTTTCTGCTATGTACTTCATTAATTGTTTTAGAGAATGTAAAAAGATCATCACTATTTCGAATGGGTAACCAAGCAATCGGGATTTTTATATTTTCCATTGTTTTAATAAATGGAAACTTTAATACGTTTTTCGGAAAGCATTTAACATCCCCAATTAATAATACGGCATCTTGATTATTTACTTGACTTTGAATTTGATTATAACTTGGTATTACTTCATAATCCATTACATGCACTTCTATATTATGCTTAATATATGTGTTTTTAAGCAACGTAAAATTTTCTTCCGATTTGACATCGGAAGAAAATTGTGGTTTTACAATTAAAATGGTTTTATGCTGCTTTGACTTCATCTACAAAAGGTTGAAATCTATTAATATCTGTTCCTGTTTGTCCTAATAAACGTGCTCTAACAAAGTATTGCATTAAAATCTGACCTTGTTGTTCTTCATTAAAATCATGAATAGATGTTGCATCATTTAAAACCGTTTCTCCTCCAGCTCCAGTAAATCTTCCTTGAGAAACACCTAGCAACGATGTGGATGGTGGCGTTCCAACTGGTGTGAAAAATGCATTTGGAATATTAATCCCTATATCTGTTGGACCTTCATTATATCCGTAATTATAACCTGCACCAACTAATTGTGCGCTAACCGCATGTGCTAAATAAACGGGGCCGACATTTTGATTTTGCCAAACATGTGTTAGTTCATGCACTAGTGTCGCTCTACTAAAATCGTCACCAATATCAAAATTAATTAAGTTCCCTGTTACAAAAGCACGAGATTCTGGTTTTCTAGTTACAAAATCTTGAACACCAAAAACAATATCATTTAGCGCACCTTCTTTTGCTATAAAGGTATTATTCCAATCCACAGAATCTCCAAAAACAAAACGACCATCTGCTTCTTCAGCCGTCGTTAAATTTCTATAACTACCTAGCATTTCGAAAAGAACGGATATAGTAGCACCAAGCATTCCTGCACTAACCTCGAAGGCTGCCTCGAGCATATCATCAATAGATTCTCCTAATTCTCTAAGCGTTTCTGTTACTTCTTCTACAAATTCTTCACCAGTATCTAAAACAGACTGATAAATATCCTGAATAGAATTTCCTACATCTCTAGCTGCTGCAATAAATAGATCGAGTGTTTGATCTGGATGCAACATCACTTCGGCTAATAAAGTCGCTAAACCAATGCCTGCAGCTAAAGCGCCAATAACCACTTCTCGCATAAGTTCAAAAGTTTTATTGGTTACCCAAGCAATTAATCCTGCTAATGTACTTGCTGCATTTAAAGCACCTTCTACAAATTTTCGAATACCAGGAATAAAGTCTTTTTCTAAATAGTTAAGCACATAACTAATAGAGTTTCCTAATCGTTCTGTAGCTTCTCCTAATAGTTCTAAAGCGGCATCACCTACGGCGATTGCCCAATCGATAACTTCAGAAATTCGACTTCCTATATCTTCGACTAATTCTAAAAGTTTATCAAAAACAGCATCTGCTTGTTCTAAAGCCCAATCCATAATCTCTGTAATGGATTCTTTTACAAAACGAATTGCTAAAATCGATTGTCTCCAAATCTCGGAAGCCAAATCTTCGCCTCTTGCAATTAGCCATTCAAAAATATCTGCAACAGGACCTAAAGCCTGTAGCACACCGTTTACTATTTTTCTAAATACAAAATAAGATTCTTCAATTACAGATTCTAAAATATCTGCAATAGTAGCTCCAGCTGCAAGTGCAGCCTCAATAAATCTAGCCGCATTTCTGTATGTAAATTCCACCATTGCTTTTGTGAATTCGGCTATTTCACGGCCAATATCTATCATGGCTTTTATGGTTTCCTTTAATAAGTCTACTGCTAAATCAAACACATCTTTTAGAATGTTTATCATGGTTTTACCAAGCTCGAAAGCAGCCTCTACAATTTTCTTAATGGCAGCAATACTTTTGTTTGCAATCGTAGAAATTAACTCGACTAAGGTTCTACCTGCAGCAAATAATCCTTCCACTACTTTAGCTGCCAATTCTTTTGTGGTATCTATTATAAAATCTGTAAATTCGACTAATGCAGTACCAATGGTCGCGGCAGCTCGTATCACCTCACTTACAAAGTCTGCGGCTGCATTTACGGTAGCCTGGATAATATCCGCTAAGGTATTTCCTAATTCCGTAAAAGCTCTAACCACTTCATGGAGTACTCTCCTAGAATAGGATGCTAAGGTTGCTACTATAGAACCTATAGTTTCACCAATTTCTATAAGTGCTCTAACCGTATTTCGGACTAATTTGGCCGCAGCATTAAGCGCTTGATTTAAAATATTACCAATGGTTTTACCTATATTTCTTAATGCTTCGATAGCAGCTTTAATATATTCGTAGGATTGTTCTACTAACCAACTTAATAAATCTGCAAAAACCTCCCCTAGTTTATCTATGGCATCAATCACTGCTTCAATAATACCTTTAGCAAAGGCAAAAACATCTTCTAATATTTCTGTAAATGTTTTTCCTATACGCTGCACCGCTTCCACAAACTTTTTTACATGTTCGACAGCGATATCTGCGGCCGTTTTTAAGAATTCCCAAATTTGTTGACCAGCTTCTAGTAAAGATCTAGCAAGGCTAGCTACTTCATCTACAACCCAATCGACAGCTTGTTTAAATGCTTCTACAAAACCATTTAGGGTTTGTTTAAAAATATCTACAATAGAGGTAACAGCCTCTGAAATTGCATCTGCTACATCTTCAAAAAACTCGATAACAGCATCATCGGTTTCTCCATCTGGAAAAACAGGTGTTTGCCCTTCCATTTTTCGCATTTGTGCTCCAGCATCTCGAAGCCATAATAAAACATCTTTAACACCTTTATCATCTTTTTTGCCCTTATCATCCAATACAAAATCTTGCATTATAGTCCTGCATTGTTGCCTTGGCAATTGGCTCATAGCATGTACAACACCCCTTGCTTGGTTTGCATTACGATAGCCTTTAATAACAGCACATCGTTCATTTTTTTCCATTTGCGCAACGCCTTGAAAAAACGCTCTATGCTCTTTAGGATCTTTAATGGTTTTGGCGTAAGATTCGGATAGTTTAACTGCTTTGTTTTCGCTTTCTTTAAATAGCATTTGTACTGCAGGAGCAAGTTCAACTGCTTTGTATTTACATTTTTTTACAGCATCTGTTACCGACTTTTTACTTCTAAAAGAAGCAGATTCTAGTGCTGTTAAAATGGAATTTTTACCAGTTACGAACTTGGTTTTACTAAGGTTTTTTTTACGCGTTTCAACTTTTTCTAATGCTGCTTTAGTAACCTTTTTTGAAACTGTCTTTTTCTTCGGAGCAGATTTTCCCGATGTGGATTTTTTCTTTCCCATTGTTTATGGTTTTAAAAATTAATGCCACTAAAAGAATAATAGTAATTGTCAGTATGTGTATTTTAGGAAATACAGCTAAAAAAGTTAGGAAGAAAACACAAATGTAATAAAAGTTATGAATATCAAAAACATAATTAAATGATAATCAATTAATTAATTAATTAATTATCGAAATAAATTGCAATTGACTTAAAATCAACAACTTATACTTATAACGTTAAAGTAAAAATAAAACAACAAAAACCTACATATGTTCTTGGTAATTAGTTATTTAAAAAAAAATACAAGCAATTTAGAATTCGTTTTTTATTACTTCCTTAATGTTTCTTTTTATGGACAATTTGCATTGTTTACTTTATGTTTCATTAAGTAATTTGTTACTTAATCTAAATTCATTGCAGCAGGTTAACGTATGGTTTGAAGAAATTTTATATCCAAAATGGTTAACGAATGTTATTGTCTGATACTTAACTCTTAGAAAAGAGTTCCTTACATTTTAGAAGGACTTTTCAGGAACTTTACCTTTTACACCTTTGAAGAAGTTTTTCATAAAGGCAAAATCTTCTTCCATATTATCTGTAGGATAAAAAGGTTCTGAAATTTTATTTTGTTTCTTTCCAAAGTCAAAAGTAACCATTACTATTGGCACATGTGCAGCTTTCGCTATATGATAAAAACCAGTTTTCCATTCGGATACTTTATCTCTAGTACCTTCTGGAGCTAATGTTAAACGTAATTCATCATTAGTTTCAAAAAGTTTTGCAATAGCTTCCACTTTATTCTGACCAGGAGTTCTATCTAATGATCTTCCTCCTACAGCGCGGAAATAATAACCAAAAGGGAAGATGAATATTTCTTTTTTACCAAGAAAATTAATTTTTGTATTGGCTATTTTTCGGATTAATAATCCGATGTAGAAATCATGCCAACTGGTATGTGGTACCGCTATTATCACGTACTTCTTCAATTCTTTAGGGAACTCGCCAACGAGTTTCCACTTCATCATTTTGAAGTAAATAAATTTGTATATAATTGTCAGCATAAAAAATTACATTTTTTGATATAAAGCTTTCAGCTTTTCTCTGGTAATTACTTTTTTCCAGTTTTTACCAATGGCATTTTCCCAAAGAGGTTCTAAACTTAGAGCAACATCTATCATGATATCAAACTCCTTATCGTTTAAATCTGCACAAACACCTTGCGGAATAGTAATATTATGTTTTTCGCGCATTTCCTTATACATGGCAACTCCTTCTGGATAATATTCTTCTAAATGTTCAAAAACAATACAATTACCAACACCATGCTTTACACCTAACAAGTAGCCTAAACCATAACTCATGGCATGAGCAACACCAACTTGAGAGTATGCAATACTCATTCCGCCATGCCAGGAAGCCATCATTAATTTATCTGCAGCTTCTTCTTCACTTAATGTATCTTCTAGAAAAATCTCTTTACAAAGCTCTAATGCTTTTTCACCATAACTTTGGCTAAATGCATTAAGGTACGTTCCTTTTAAAGATTCTATACAATGTACAAAACAGTCCATTCCCGTATAAAACCATTGGTCTTTTGGTACGTCTTTAGTTAATTCTGGGTCTAATATAACTTGATCAAAAGGTGTATAATCACTATTAATTCCTAGTTTTCTAACAGGTCCTGTTAAAATAGTAGTTCTAGAAACTTCGGCTCCGGTTCCAGAAATGGTAGGAATACCAACATGATAAATTGCAGGATTTTTAATTAAATCCCAACCTTGATAATCTTTAGATTCGCCTTTATTAGTTAACATTAAAGCTACTGCTTTTGCTAAATCTAAAATGGTTCCTCCTCCAATTCCTATAATTCCGGATGGTCTTTCTTTATAGTCTAGAATTATTTGTTCTACCAATGCATCTACTTGCGAAGTTTTTGGTTCTTCTTCTGCAGAGATATACAATAATTTATCATCATAAGACAATGGAATTCTAGAGGTTAACCAAGGTTTACCTTTAAATACATCATCTACTAAAAATATGAATGGTGCTTTAACGCCGTTACGTTTAGGCGATAAAATTTCATTTAACTGATTAAAACTTCCACGTCCATAAACTACTCTGGACACCATTGGGTAATTTTTATAACTCATTTATTATAATTGTTTAACAAAAATAGAAATACTATTGCTAAAATTCCTATTGATTTAAAAAATATTGAAACTTTTCAGAAAACAAACCAACATGATAACCATCGACCAATGCATGATTAACAGATATTGCTACATTCATGCTTAGTTTTTTATTTTCTCTATTTACTTTACTAAATGCTATTTTAGGTACTGAATCTTTTTCTCCGAAAAATGGTTCTTTATGCCCTGAAAAATTCACCCAAGGTAATGCCGAACAATGTATGCAATCTAATCCATTTCTTTCTGGAAACAAATTACTAGAGGATTGAATTCTTGTCTTTTCGGATTCTAAATTATTTAAAAACACGTCTAAATTTTCATCAAAATTGACGAATGAAAATCCGAAGGTTTTATCTTCTCTCATTATAGTTGGAGACGCATGAATGGTATCATAAACAACTACTTCATTGTCTATAATTCTATATTTCAAATTATCTACACTATTGATAGCTTGCATGCATGCGTGTAGATATTTTCCAAAAAAACTAATGCCATTCTCCTTAGAAAACTGATATGCTTTTGTAACATCAAACGGAATAGTAACCCCAAAATAAGGATCAAACATTTTATTAAAATGCTGAAACTGCTCTGCTCTATTCCATGTTTCTAAATTGATCTTTTTCAAATTGCTATAATAGATTTAAAATTTCTTTTAAACTTTTCACGGTTTTATATGCTTTACCATTGGTTTCCTTTTCGGTTACTTGTTCATGTGCCCAAGTGGTATGAAAAGGAACGTGAATAGCCTTTGCATGTATATTTACTAATGGTAATATATCCGATTTTAAGGAGTTTCCAATCATTAAAAATTCGGAAGGATTGATATCTAAATGTTTTAATAATTTAGCATAGTTTTCTTCTTTTTTATCGCTTAAGACTTCAATATGATGAAAATAATCTAACAAACCTGATTTTTCCAACTTACGTTCTTGGTCTAATAAATCACCTTTTGTAGCAACTATTAATTTATATTTTCCAGATAAACCTTTCAGCGTTTCTTCTACGCCATCCAAAAGTTCTACTGGCTCCTTAAGCATCTGTTTACCAATATTTAAAATCTTTTCTATGGTTTTATTTGAAATGGTATAATTAGATAATTCTAAAGCCATTTCTACCATAGATAAAACAAATCCTTTTACCCCATAACCATATATAGGTAAATTCTTCATTTCCATTTTAAAGAGTTCTTGATCTACTTTATTAGCAGTTTCAAAACCTCCTAAAAGCTTGGCAAATTCTAACTCTGCATCCCGAAAATACGTTTCGTTCACCCAAAGTGTATCATCTGCATCAAAGCCAATTACTTTTATATTTTGGTATTCTGTATTCAATTCTTTTACAAATTTTTAATTTAAATGTATAAGATTCCCTTTTTCAAGGGAATGACTTTGTCACTTCCAGAGTTTTTTAGCTCTTTCTAAATCTTCAGGAGTATCAATTTCTACACCTTCGACATCTGTTTCTACCATTTTTATACGTTTCCCATATTCTAAATAACGAATGCATTCAATTTTTTCGGAAGCCTCTAATGGCAACATTGGTAATCTATAAAAATCTAATAATGCTTCTTTTCTAAACGCATAAACCCCTTTATGTTTGTAATACTTTGCGCCAACATCTGTTGCTCTTGGAAACGGAATTGGGCTTCGTGAAAAATACAAAGCAAAGTTATTTTGATCTACAATGACCTTTACGGTATTCGAGTTTTTAATTTCCTCTTCATCTGTAATATGCACCATTAAAGAAGCTAAATCGACTTGTTTCTCTTTGTCTTCTTTAAAAACTTGGATTAGTTTTTTTAAAGAAGCTACTTCGGTAAACGGTTCATCTCCTTGTACATTTACAACAATATCTATATCTAGTTGTTCTACAGCTTCGGCAATTCTATCGCTACCACATTCATGTTCTTTAATGCTCATGATTGCTTTGCCTCCATTACTTGTAATTTCTTTAAAGATAATTTCGCTATCGGTTACCACAAAAACATCATCAAATAGATTGGTTGCTTTAGTCGCTTCGTAAGTACGAAGAATCACGGTTTTACCATTAAGGTCTTGCATAAGCTTACCTGGAAAACGAGAAGCACTATAACGTGCAGGAATCATGGAAATTATTTTCATATATACTATTAATGTTATTACAAAAATATAACTTTTAAAATAGAAATAAAGATTTTTTGAAACCAAATACTTTTCTGACAAAGCAATAGAAATATTTAGTGGATTTTAGTTTTAGTAATAAAAATCGGAAATCTGTATTTTAGATTCCCACATTCGCGAGAATGACAATTTTTATGGAAATCCAAAGGCTATGCTTAGAGAAATACGTTGTTAATTAAGCTTTCCTTGATTTAAACTTTTTATAAAGTCTGAAAATTATAAATAGTACAATTACAACAAGTATAATAGCCAAAACAGGAATAAATACAGAGAGGATAGACATTACAATTGCTGTTCCTGTTTCTAAAGTAGAGATTACAGGATTTGCTAAACCTGCTGTTGTGGTTGTAGACGCTAATCTGGTAACGCTAGAAGTTCCTGCAATTGCGGCGGCTGTTCCTCCGCCAGCAATAATTGCTAAAGCCCAAGTTATTACCGGACTTAAATCTGCAACCGTGGAAACCATTACTGCTGTTCCCGCTATTGCGGCTAAAGGCACAGCAATAGTATCTAATGCATTGTCCACAAACGGAATATAATAGGCAAATATCTCTACAATAGTTGCCACACCAAGTGTTATTACGGCTGTCAAACTACCAATCCAAAGCCAAGATTCGTTAAGTTCCCAAACATTAAAATGCGCAGCTAAACTTAAAGCAAATAAAGGGACGAAAACTCTAAAACCTACAGAAGCTGCAAGTCCGATACCTAAAAAAATACTTAAAATTGTTTCTGGTGTCATTTGTTTCTAGCTGTTATTTTTTAATTGTTTCCGATTTATTGCGCATCTTGAAAAAATTCATCTTTAAAACCAATAAGATACAATTTTTCTTTAGCTCTGGTAACTGCAGTATATAGCCAACGTAGATAATCTCTATCTATCCCATTTGGTAAATACGGTTGTTCTACAAAAACGGTATTCCATTGTCCACCTTGCGATTTATGACAGGTAATTGCATAGGAGAACTTTACTTGTAAGGCGTTAAAATGGCTATTGCCTTTAATTTTTAGAAATCGTTTATAGTTGCTTTTTTCATCTGCAAAATCTTTTTGCACTTCTTGGTATAATCGGTTAGAATCTTCATAAGCTAAGGAAGGTGTTTCCGCTGTAATAGTATCTAAAAGTAACACGGTTTCAAAAGGAATCATATTCGGGTAATCTACCATACGTATTTTTACTTCCGCGAAGCGAAAACCATATAATTCTTGAATAGAGAATATTTCCAAAACCTCAATAATATCACCATTGGCAATAAAACCAGCTTCGGTAGTTGGCTTAATCCAGAAGTAATTATTTTTAACCACCATCAAATAATCCCCAGCCGAAAGTTCGTTTTCATTAAATAAAATACGTTCTCTAATTTGTTGATTATACATGTTTGCACGCTTGTTACTTCTAACAATGATAGCCGTTTCTTCGTTGCCTAGGTTGCTATATGAATCATTAATAGCATCCATAATTTCGTAACCATCTACTAGTCTAACAATATCTTTAAAGTCTTTTAAATCGAACTTAAAGGTTTCGGAAAAAGCACTAGATATGGCTTCTCGTAAAATGGTAGCGTTTTCTAATATTCCAGAATCCTGTCCTTGACGTACCACTTCGTCCAATTCCATTCTAGTAACATCTTTGTCATAGTTTAGCGTTAACGTGTTTTCGTCTAAAGCGGGACTTAAATCTAATTTTACCGGTGGTAACTGTGCCGTATCTCCGATTAATAATAATTTACATTGCTGACCAGAATACACGTATTGCATTAAGTCGTCTAGCAAAGATCCATTTTCAAAAAGTTTAGAATCTCCAGGAGTATCTGGAATCATAGAAGCTTCATCTACGATAAAAATGGTGTTTTTATGCTTATTTGGTTGCAAAACAAATTTTACGCCTCCACCCTTATCCTTTTTTGGGAAATAGATTTTTTTATGGATAGTAAATGCGACTTTTTTAGAATAATTAGAGATTACTTTTGCCGCTCGACCTGTTGGTGCCATTAGCACAGCGCTTTTATTTGCTTTCCCTAAATGTGCTACAATAGTACCAATAATAGTGGTTTTACCGGTTCCTGCATACCCTTTTAGTAAATAAAGGGCATTTGGTCTTTCCGAAAAAATAAACTCAGAAAGTTGCAATAAAACAATATCTTGTTTTGGCGTCGGTTTAAACGGAAACTGTTGTTTTACAAGGGAATAAAATTGGGAAGCATTCATTAATTATGGCTGTCTAATAAAATTTCCTCAAATATAGTGATGATTTTTATGCACTTTGGTTTTAACGATTAAAAAAAAATTGTAGATTTGCGAAAGACCTTTATTAAAATTTAATTAATCATACTATGAAATTAATATTAATTGCGATTGCAGTAATTCTTGTAACTATTGGATTGGTTTGGCTTATAGATAAGTTTATTCCTACTAAGTTAAGACCAGTTTTAATGATAGCTCTTTGGGCTTTAATAGCCTTCTTAGGTTACCAAACATTTAATTCTATCTATGAGCCTATTAAATTTAATAAAGTAAAAGAAAAGCGTTACGCTGCTGTAATTGAAAAAATGGTAGATGTAAGAGATGCTCAATTAGCGCACAGACAAGTTATTGGTAATTTTGCTCCAAACTTTGAAAACTTAATCAAATTTATAGATACAGCCAAGTTTACTATTACACAACGTAGAATAGAAACGGTTATTGATGTAGAAAGAACAAAAGCTTTTGGTGGTGTTGAAACCATGAAAGATATTACTGTTATTGATACGTTAGGTTATGTTTCTGTAAAAGATTCTTTATTTAAAAAATCAGATAGATACAAAACCATGATGAATGTTGATGGTGCTAAAATCGAAATGAAATCTGGTTTACTTGGAGAAGAAGGAGCAAACAAAATTCCTGTTTTTGAAGCAAAATTATTAAAGAGCATCATTTTAGCCGATCAAAACAAAGATTTATTAGCACAAGAAAACGAAACAATTTCTGTAGATGGTGTTAATGGAGATGCGATTAGAGTTGGATCTTTAAACGAAATAAATACTAGTGGTAACTGGCCAAAAACTTATGGCGACAGCGAGTAATAAAACAAACATACTAATTAACCAAGAGTTGTCCATTCAAATAAGTTTGAATGGACTTTCTTTTTGTATACTGCAAAGAGATACAAATACTATTAGTTATTTAAAGCATTTTGAGGGAACTCAAAAACAAACCCCATTTCAAGTATTAGACGAGTTAAAAAAAATATTTAAAAACACCGTAGAGCTACAAAGCGATTTTAGAGCGATACACGTTGTTTATATCAACGAACTAGCTACACTTGTACCCAAACCTCTATTTAACGAAGATGCCATTGCAGACTACTTAAAATTTAATTCTAAGATTCTGCAAACCGATTTTATTGCACATGATACGATTGCAATAAACGATAGTGTAAATGTTTATGTGCCTTATATGAACATTAACAACTATTTATACGAAAGGTTTGGTACCTTTGCATACAAGCATTTTTCTACTATTTTATTGGAAGAAATTTTACAAACTGAAAAACATGCAGAAGACAAAAAAATGTATGTGCATGTAAATAAAACGCATTTTGAAATTGTAGTTACAAATACCGGAAACTTAACATTATATAATACTTTTACGTATACCACAAAGGAAGATTTTATATACTATATTCTCTTTACAGCAGAACAACTACAACTGAATCCAGAGACACTAAAACTAGTACTTTTAGGATCTATTGTTGAAAATGATGTACTGTACAACATGGTATTTAAGTATATACGGCATATACAATTTGGGAAACCAAACACCAATTACCTAGTAGCACAAGAAACAAAACATTCTAATTATATTTTAAAGCATAGCTTTTAATGCGAATAATTTCAGGAAAATACAAAGGCAGAAGAATAACTGCACCAAAAAAACTACCTATTAGACCAACAACTGATATGGCTAAGGAATCTTTATTCAACATCTTAAATAACCAATATTATTTTGAGGATGTATCGGTATTAGATTTGTTTAGTGGAAGCGGAAACATAAGCTATGAATTTGCTTCTAGAGGAACCAAAGACATTACAAGTGTAGATGCTCATTTTGGTTGTATTAAGTTTATAAATGAAACTGCGGAAGCTTTTGATATGGAAATACAAACCATAAAAAGTGATGTATTTACCTATTTGGCAAAAACGAAGACAAAACATACTATTGTTTTTGCAGATCCACCTTATGATTTCCCTGTCGAAAAATTCTCTAAAATTCCGGAATTAATTTTTCAAAACGAGTTATTAGAAGACGAAGGTTTGCTTATTATAGAACACTCGAAACATACCGATTTATCTCATTTACAAAACTATTCACATTCTAAAAGTTATGGTGGAAATATGTTTAGTTTTTTTGAAAATGCAAACGTAGAATAAAATTATAATGTAATTATTTTCCTACGTAAATACACTGAAATTTAGCGACCTATGCTTTTAGCATTAGCCTTTTTATTATCTTGCAGTTGCTAACAAACAAAACCATAAAGTATTAAAATATTTTGAGAATCTATCCAAAGTTACTTCTTTAGGATATAAGTTATTCCTCCCAAGGAATAGTTGATTTTATAGCAAAAAACAATGCCCTTTACTCACGTAAAGGGCATGTTTGATTAAGTAAATCTATAAGCCGAATTTTGTACATTTTTCTAAAAAGAAAAAGCCCTTATCATTTATCTACGTGCATTGTTACCAATACACTTTAGCTGCCTACCCTCTAACATCGCGCGTGTACGCTCAAACATTAGTTTACATGACATTGCACCACATAGAGTTTACCTGGTTTCACTACAGCATTACCTGTACATACTTTCTGTTGCACTTTTCCTAATCTCACGACTGGTGGCTGTTAACCACTATGTTACACTATGGTGTTCGGACTTTCCTCTAAATTAATAAATTAAAATAGCGATAAGGCGAATTACTTGCTACAAAACTACAACAAACAATTTTATGTTTTTCAAGGAAAAGCACTTTTATTTTAGAAGTTTACTTACTGTTTAAGTACACTGGGCTTTAATCAAAAGTTGGAAAAAAGTAAAGAAATGGATAAAAGAATGTCACAGCACAATAAAGAAATGATCCCAATACATAAAGTCCAAATCTATATTTAAAAAATTTTACTTCACTACTATAATAATACAAATTAATAATTTCAATTAAAATGCCACTTGAATAAAGAATATTTGCGAGGATAGCCCAAATTAAAATTCCTATTATTTCTATAATTCCAAAAAAGTAAGGAGATACTACAATCAAGGATAATAATCCAGATAGACCAACGACAATATTAAAAATAATTCGTTTTTTTTCCCACCAAAATATTGTTTCGTTCAGAAGATTCCAATCTATTTTTTTCATGCATTCTTTATTTTACTATCGTTTTTTTATTACTATACACGCTATGAAAGATTAGAAATTATAGCTTTTAAGGTTCTTAATACCACGGAAAAAACAATTATTATTACCGATAATTTATAGGTGTAACTTTCTTTTTTGTCCTTATATGTGGCGATATGAAAAAAATAAGGTAAAAATATCATCAAAAAAGGAGCGACAAAAATTCGACTTAAACTTTGGTTCACTCCTCGATATATTAAATAAAGAATTCCAAAAAGCAGAAGTGAAATAATAAATCCAAGGATGAAGTCCTTATTTTTAATTTTATTATGTCTCCAAAATTTGATCACTTTAATAAGTGAGTCGATGAAAACAGCTAAAATTAGACAAAAATATAGTAATCCAGGTACAGCAAAATATAATGGTAGTAATTTTATCATTAGTATAAAAAGGTCGATTTTTAAATTAATTACAACGTGTAATTAAGCAATAAATTTAGCATTATTTTTATACCATCTTGTGCTTTCGCTATTTCTTATTATAAAACTTTCCATTTTTAATGACCATAAAGAGGTCATCCATATGATCTATATTTTCTACCGGATTCGAATTTAAAAAAAGTAAATTCGCTTTTTTACCAACCTCAATCGTTCCTTGATTTTTAAGAATTCCGGTGGCTTGAGCCGAATTTTTAGTAGCAGCTATAAGAGCTTCTAAAGGAGTAAAACCTGCTTCACTAACTAATAGTTTCATCTCATATTGCACAAATGTTACTTGGTCAGAGTCGCTACCTGCAGCCACTTTTACGCCCGCATTTTTTGCATCTCTAGTTATTCTTTTAGCCATTTCATACCTCCAATGCGCATGCTCTGTACCTTGATAAGACTCATAAACGGATAGTGTTGCATCGAGCACCACATCATATTGTTTCATTAGCTCAAAGATGGCATTTAGTTTAAGTTTACTGTATTCTTCCTCCCAAAATTCAGGTAACTTTTCTAAGGCATCCGCTCCTTTCCAACGTGTAGGAATATCCGTTTTTTCATGATAAGTTTGATTCACAAGCATATCTGAATGAGAAATAGAAATCACACCTGAAGACACCACGTCTACAGGCAAAGTAGGTATTAAAGATGCGTGAGACCATACCGGAATGTCCTGTTTCTTTCCTTCTGCAACAATTGTTTTAATCTGTTGATTGGTTAATATAGCATATAGCTTTATGCCTTGTGCACCGGTTCCTTTTGCTTGAGCAACATCTAAAAGAATGTTAGAATTATCATCAATAGCTTTCATGTAAGGCATTTGTCCGCTTACACCACCTTGTGCGGTAGCCAGCGTTCTTGGATCTGTAAAAAACTTAGAACCTGCCATTAATGAAGAGTAATAGATATTTGGTGCCACGATATCACCAACTAATGCATTTCTAGCTAGACTAGACAAAGCTCTCGTATCACCAGCCATATCTCGAACCGAAGTAATACCTGTTAATAGCATTTCTTTAAGTACTTTTTCGGCATTATCTCTTCTTTCTTCTGTTGGGTTTGTTGCAAAATGAACGTGAGAATCAATTAAACCTGGAACTACAAATTTCCCTTTTAATTTTAGGGATTGTATTGTATCATTAGGTTTATAATTTTTGGATGGTACAATCGCCGAAATTTCATCCTTGTTGATTATTATGGTATAATCATACCGTATTTCCTTTGTGTTTACGTCTATAATATTGACATTTTGCAAAGCATACGAGCTAAAATGAAATTGAGCGCTTACTGTTGTGGTTGTCAATACGAATAAAAGTACGCTGGATAAAACTAGTCTTAAGTTCATTTTTGTGAAGAATTGTATCATTGGTTAGTAGCTCTGCTCCTGCTGAAGCAAATGATGTTTATATACGAATAGTACCGTTTTGTGTACACGGATTTAATCCATTTTCACCGTTCGGAAAAGTCCGTTTAAATACTCTTGATTTTTTGAATATTCATAATAATTCTTTTCCATTAGAATGGAGCTCAAAGTAAGATTTTCGGCTTCCGTTTTTGTTTTTCTTTTCTGATTTAAGCATTGATGATGATAAATCAATGTTTTGTAAAATCGATTGATAAAATAATTCTTATAACTTTCAACTTCTTTATCTTTCTCTATTTGCATTTCAAAATCAGCAAATCCAAAACTTAAATACTTGTAATATTCTTGTCCGTTAAACTTCGGATATTTATCAATACTAGCTTTTGCTTTTTTGTAATTAGGTGGTTTAACAACATTCATATATCCCCAAATTTGATAGTAGCATAAATTCATTGCAGACAAAAAGAATATTCCTTTTTCGGTGTCGTCTACAAGATTGTAATTGTCTATTATAAAATTTGTATCTGACAGATTAAATGGTTGGTTTTTGTTACCAATTCCTGCAAAAACCATACTGTAATAATTTTCAATTAATTCGTAACGACGAACATTTTTAGTTCTCCAATCCGATAAAAGTTCGCTATTATCTTTGGGTTCTTTTTGTCGGACATTTGCATTAACTTTCATTATTAAATACAGGTTTAACAAGGTCTGCTCGTCTGGTAATTTGAGGAAAACTTCTGAAGTTAGCTTGTTTTTCGGACTTATACACTCTCGTATAAATAGTTTCGTTTTTTCAAGTTCTGATGTGCTTATCGCGTCCATCTTTTTAAAAACCAATTCATTTGGATTGTTTTGAAAATTATAATTTCTATATATTTTTCCAAGTTCAATGATTCCATGATCCAATTCGGATGCGAATGTAATTTGGATGCTACCTATTAATAAAAGAAGTAAGGTTATTTTTTTGTTCATAGGTTTCTTTATCTATTTCAAAACGTGTTCGCGTATGCTTAGCACCGAGTTTAAGCACCTAATTTAGCAAATAAAAATGGAACTTGTCTGCATACCGGCATATAGAAAATTTATGAGCGTTTGGTCTAAAGACAAATGATTACTACTTGCCAATTTGCTAATAGCAACAGCGGCATATAATTAATCAACGCTAGCAATTTTGAATACCGCATTCGGGTTGGCTGGTATTTTATTTTCTCTATTCTTATAACCTACTGAATACCATTTGGATTCTTCATTACCTTCATCAACATAGACAATTATTCCATCGAAACCATAATCCATGGGTTTTTCCACTTATTCTTTAACGTTATCAGGAAGGCCATCATTCAAGAAAACGGTAGCATGTTACCCAATAAAATTAAATACCTCATAAAAAAGTAGGCAACTGGGCGCGAGATACATTTTATTAAGTAACCGTGAAGTTACTTGGAATCGTTATGCCAAACCAAAGTAAATACAAACTAAAGCAATGGTGTCAAAAAAACCATGTACCGCAACAATAAACCATAAATCATATTTACGCAAATAGAATATCAGGGCTAAGAGTGCTCCTACAATCCCTGTAACAATTTGTCCTGTAATTCCTTGTTGACTATGCATAAAACCAAAGAAACAAGCAAATAGGATAATATTAAGTACAATACTGACTTTGCTTTCTCCAAAGAATTTTACAAACTGTCGCATAAAATAACCGCGAAAGATAATTTCTTCTCCAAATGCAGTAGCACTCCACATTAATAATAAGGCAATTAAACAAGTAGGGAGATTTCCTCTCAATGGATCAAAATTTGAATAATCTATAGGTGCTCCTGTGAGTTTTGTAATTTCAGGAACCAATACAAATACATAAAAAGCAAAGAGTCCTAGTGCAACTAACGGAGCAAGTATGAAGATACTTTTGAATGTGAATTTTTCACGTTGAAATCCAAGTGCTAAAAATGGTTTTTCTTTGTACTCTATATAATTCGCTATAATGATTATTATAGAAATAATGATGTTTTCTATGTAACTAATTTGTATTGGTCCAAACCATATAAAGCAGATGATTGCAAAGGTAATTACTGGAATTAATGTTTGTTGTAAGTTGATTTTGTTCATTGTTTTTGAGTTTTAATTTCTAAGCGAAATAATGAACAAATCCGCTAACAATCCCTTTAAATACGTATGTCTTTACTGAGTGGTCCTAAATTTATACCTGAATAGTCGATAATATTTGGCATCTTTTATTGAAACCAACTCATAAATGCTTTTCTCTTGTAACGACTGATATTGATTTCGGCAATCGCATCGTTTACAATCGATTTTTTTAGCCTAATACGCAACTTGCCATTTTCAATTTTTTCAATTTGGTTTACAGCATCTTTGTGAATGATAATTTGCCGATTGGCTCTAAAAAATAATTGATCGTTTATTTTTTCTTCGAGTTCGTTTAATGTAAAATCGGTATTAATTGTTGTGCCATCACTTTGAAGCGTATACACAATTTTATTTTCGCTGTAAAAGCATGCAATATTTTCATAGGTAAGCTTCGTTATTTTAGCACCACTTTCAATTGTAATTTCAGCATCTTTTATCGATAACTTATATAAATTGTATATGTCTTGTGCATACCATAAACCTATAAGAATAAAACTCAATAATAGAGTAATTAGCAATCCAATTAATAAATAATAGAACTCTGTCTGTGCGCCTGCAACAATATTGAAAATAATATTTACAGGAAAATACATGATTGTAATATATCCAAGAGTAGAAGCCATATACCGTACGATAGTAATAATTTCTACTTGTTTAGAGAAATACTTTTTCTTGTAAAAATTAAAATTAAGATGCGCTATGATTCCAATGAGAATACATAAAACAATAGAAGACAAAAAACCTTCTATAGGAAATCTATACGATTCACTATCTGGAAAACTATCACGAGAAGCTAAATGATTTACCACTAAAGAGAAAATGGTCAATACAAATGCTTTCTGTAACCAATACCATGTAGAACTATGGATAAATTTGTCCCATATTGTTTGTACGGTATTTTTGTTTGATGGTGTGGTACTCATTAATAAAAATCTCTTTTTTAGTCAACCTATTTCTGACGTTATTTTTTTACTATTTCAGCTAACGCTACGTATAAGGTTTGTGCGCTTTTGTATACGAGAATTTTCTGCTGGAAAATATGAAGCTAGCAAACAAAGCAACACCCAAACGATGGAACTAAAATAAGCAATGTTTTTTACACGCTGTTATGCCTCGTTTTTTTTCAGAGTTGTAATTCCGATTATTTCGCTCAATTTTTTCAGTCCGTTTTTTGAAATAATTCTAAATGCTAATTCCGTAAATATAAACCGAAAAACGACTAAAGCCATTACCGTCGGAATTATCAATGAAATTATAATTTCTTTTTCCTTTGTGAATAATGCTATTACAAATCCGATGATTGGAAATAAAAAAATTATCGATAACATTACTCGAAAAGCTTTGTGAATAGTAATTTCGAGAGTTCCGTTTTTAGACTCCAGTTTTCCATTCAAAACACAAAATGCTCCGCGTCCAGGTTTCGATGAGATTACTCTAAATCCCTTTTCATTTACTTTTCCAATAAATGCTTTTTTAGTCCATTCCGAAACAAGAGAATCAGTTATCAACGTGTTTTGTTCTAATTCCGCCATTGCTTTTGGACCATCTTTGGACAGTTCAAATTCGTAATTATCAGTCGGAAATATTTTCATTAATGTTCAATTTTCAAATGACACATAATGGTCTCGTGTATGATTAGTGCCGTGTTTAAGTAGCTAATTTAGTAAATAAAACGGGATATAAAATCCGCTAGGATTTTCCGAAGAAAAACGGATCTAGCAATTAATGAAATGATATACGTTGTTAGCAATAGTTAATTATTCAACAAAACCTTTAATTTTTAAAGAATTCATTTTTTTGAGTTCAAAAAGTTCCTTTGGATAATTTCCATATAAAGTTTTTACTTTTCCATTACTAATCTCAAAGTAAGGTTCAGGATATTTTTCTTTAATGAAGTCTATATTTTCTTCATTGAATTCAAATTCAATAGGTTTTTCAAATTCAATTTTTCTAGGCTTTATATGAAAGGTTGAATCTACGTTATGATAATTTCTAGAATTATATGGTGAAGCCCATTTTCCTTCTATAGTTTTATATAAATCATGATACTGATATTTTACATGAATTAAATTTCCACAATATGCAGTGACGTATAATAAAACAGTATCATATTCGTCATATCTTTTTCTCGAAGCATGGTCATAAGAAACAAATTTAATTGTGTCTTTCGGAAAATTCCCATACAGGTTTTCAAGAATTGCGTATTCAGCATCATACTTTGTATCCATGGATATCCTATCACAATACTTTATGTAATCTGAATAATCTACTTTAATTTTTTCACCAATAAAAACGTATAGTTCACTAGGTTTCTCCTCGCAAGGAATATATTCCTCACAAGGTTCAGGCTTTAGTTTAATTTCAATCTCTTCTTTCTTTAATAAGTCACTTACAAGGTTAGATTCTGTTATATGTTCCCAAGAACTGAAGTAAAGGGAATCAGTAAGTTTTACGTTTATTTCAAATTTCCCATTCTTGTCTGCTATTACTCTATAGTTCTCGTCGTAGAATACCTTTTCATATTCTGGGTATTTCAATTTTTCAGAGCTAATTATTTTATTTAAAGTATCATTTACAATAATTTCAATTTCTGGTCCTAATTTTTTTGAGTTTTTAACAAAGCCAATAATGCTTACTTTTTGGGCAAAAGTAACACTCATTACTAAAAGAAATAAGATGGTTAACTTTGTTTTCATAATTATTGCGCAACGGATTTGAATATGATTAGTGGCGTGTTTAAGTAACTAATTTAGCAAAGAAAAACGAACCATAGAAAATTCCGAAGTAATTTTCCAAGTAGACGTGAACCCAGCAATTAATGATACACGACGTTATGCAATGGTTTTTATAGTTTTTTCTTATTCGGATTCTTTATGTTTGAAAACAAGGAAATAATCTCAATTGAATTTTTATTAATTCGGTAATAAAGATTATTGTGTTTTTCGACTACAGCCTTTCGAATATTTTTTTTCTCGAATGATACGGGGAAAATTTCGGGTGATTTTGAAATCAGTTCTATTGTATGGTCTAATTTTGCAGAGAATGTTCTTAATTCTCTTTCAGTCCATTTGTTTTCAAGATATTCAATAGTTTCTTTAAGTTCAGATATTGCGTGGTCAGTCCACAGAATTTTATAACCACTTTTCATAAATTCCTTTCACGCTTGAGTGAGAAGTCAATTTTCCGTTATCAGCATCTTGAATTCCTTTTTCAATAGACTCTTTTTCACTTGCAGAAATTTCATTCCACCAATCTTTTTTCTCCTTCTCTCTTAATTCCATTAGTTTGTCAATCAACGAAGTATCGTTCAAAGTGGATAACCATTGAATTAATTCTATTTTTTTATTTTCTAAACTTAAATCCATAATATCAAATTTACAAATTTAATCTAAACATTCAATTTTTGAAGGTGATTTTAACTGTGGCATAACATGTTCGTGTATGATTAGTGGCATGTTTAAGTAACTAATTTAGTAAAGAAAAACGAACCATAGAAAATTCCGAAGTAATTTTCTATGGTTGTTTTGGCCAGTTATTTCTTTATTTTAATTTTTCCGATATCGAATTTTTTAGGTAAATTATTAAAGTCCGTTTCCGATATTATGTGCTCTCCATTAAAATTTTCCTCAAATTTTATTTTATACTTTTTGATTGAATATGAAAAACCAACATCAAACAATCCGGCTTCTTCAAGATTCAATGTGTTAGAGGAAGAACTGTAGTTACTTAATTCAACTCCTTCTGTTAATTCCTCATTTAATTCAGCGAATTCTTTTCCTTCAGGTTTTACTCCACCAATTGTCTGAGAATAACCATTTTCATTGTCAATTTTATTTGATTCGTTACTTATCAACTGTTCAAGAATAAGATATTGTTGACCATCAGATTCAGTTATTCTTAACCAAAGTCCATTTTCCATTGGTAATTTTGGAAGAACATTTACTTCAATAATTTCAGTTGAATATTTTTTACCATTAAATTCGAAATCAAAAGGTCCAATTTCATATTTTTTTGCTTTTTGGAAAATAATTACTCTTTTAAAATCATCTGATTGCATTCCGAAAATTGAGGTTGAACGAGTAAAATCAACATTCTTTCCTAATTCTTTTTTTAAGTAATCAGTCAAAAAGTCAACATTTATTGAAAAAGTAACGCTTTGTCCAACTCTAGGTTCAGGATTATCGATTTCGATTTGTAGTTTTTTTTGCCCAACTGCATTTAATGAACAAAAGATTAAAAGTAAAAATGTGATTTTTTTCATATGGTTTTTTCAAATTCACTACAACTAGTTACATCCTAGCTTTTATTATCGATGTACCGATAACAAATCGGGATATGGTGCTTTTTTAATTGTAGTTATTCCGTAAATATAAGAATTTATTAAAACAACAAATCTATACATAGACGAGTACATTCTACTTCATAGGTGCATTCGTTTTAACACAATGGAGCATTCACAAACCTAAGCCGCAAAAAGATAGCATAAAGACAAACTATTAAGTGCTTATCTCACCTTCCTTTTTGTTAATAACTCCTGTTAAATTTTAATTCTAAAATAGTCCATTTCAATTGTAATTTTTAACTTTGTTCTTCTATTCATAAACCAGCATTTTAGGATGCTAAAACAAAAATAAAAATTGGAACACTTTGTAGTATCGGCTAGAAAATATAGACCACAAACATTTAAAGATGTTGTTGGTCAGCAAGCTATTACAAATACGTTACTAAATGCAATAGAAAATAATCACTTAGCACAAGCATTATTATTTACAGGTCCGCGTGGTGTTGGTAAAACAACTTGCGCACGTATTCTTGCCAAAATGATAAATAGTGATGGTACAGAAAAACCAGATGAAGATTTTGCTTTTAATATTTTTGAATTAGATGCAGCTTCCAACAATTCTGTAGATGATATTAGAAATCTAACCGATCAAGTACGTATTCCGCCACAAGTTGGTAAATACAAAGTATATATTATTGATGAGGTACATATGTTATCTCAGGCGGCTTTTAATGCTTTTTTAAAGACCTTAGAAGAACCACCAAAGCATTGTATTTTTATTCTTGCAACTACCGAAAAGCATAAGATTATACCAACCATCTTATCGCGTTGTCAGATTTTCGATTTTAAAAGAATTACGGTTAAGGATGCAAAGAATTACCTAAAGTATATTGCTAAAGAACAAGAAGTAGACGCAGAAGATGATGCGCTTCATATTATTGCTCAAAAAGCAGATGGAGCCATGCGTGATGCACTTTCCATTTTTGATAGAGTGGTTAGTTTTTCTGGTAAAAACCTAACACGTCAAGCCGTAACAGAAAACTTAAATGTTCTAGATTACGAAACCTATTTTACGAGTACCGACTTTATTTTACAAAATAAGATTCCAGAATTATTAATTCAATTTAATTCCACGTTATCTAAAGGTTTTGATGGGCATCATTATATCGCCGGATTAGCAAGTCACTTTAGAGATTTAATGGTTTGTAAAAACGAACAAACCATAGAGCTTCTAGAAGTTGGTGATCAAACCAAAGCAAAATACTTAGAACAAAGTAAAAAAGCGCCTCAAGACTTTCTTCTAAAAGGAATCGAGCTCGCTAATGATTGCGACTTAAAATATAAAAGTAGTAAGAATCAGCGACTACTCGTCGAACTAACTCTAATGCAGCTTGCCTCTATCACTTTTGATGGAGAAAAAAAAAATAGCAAAAACTACATAATTCCTGCTTCCTACTTTGCAAAAAAAGGAATAACACCAATTCCTGTTCAGAGGCCAAAAGTAGAAGAGAAAACGCTTCCGAAGAAAGAAGAAAACAAACCGGTAACCGCTACTGCTCCACAGCCAGTTGCGCCAAAAGCTAGCACCGAGAAAACACCAAATATTCTTTTAAATAAACAGCCGAAAAGATCTTCCGGACTTTCATTAAAAAGCATTAGACTAAAGAAAGAACACCAGATTAAACAAATGGATGTGGTTCTGGATGAAGAAGATTTACCATCGGATGACTTTACCGAAGAAGCGCTTATTGCTGCTTGGTATGCTTTTGTTAAAAAAACGGAAGAAAACGGTCAGCATAATCTAGCGTCCATTTTATCTATTGATAAACCAAAAATAAACGGAACCACCATTCATGTGGAATATCCGAATGCCACCAACAAGATTGAAATAGAACGTCAACAATATCCGTTATTAGGTTTTATTAGAAAACAAGTGAATAACTATGACATCACTTTGGCCGTTACTGTTAATGAGGAGTTGGATAAAAAATACGCCTACAGCACAAAAGATAAGTTCGAGAAATTGATGGAGAAAAACCCGAATATCGAATTACTAAGAAAAACTTTCGACTTAGATGTTTAGACTAAAAAAACAACTTCCATTACTCTTTTTACTGATTGCAATTGCACTATCTAGTTGTGATGGTCGTGGTAAAAAAAGTAGAACTACACAACAAGATTTAATAGAAAATAAAATTTTAGATACCTTTACAGAACCTATTAAAACGGTTCCTAAAAATTATTTTGAAAACGTTACCGATACTATATTTAACAATGGTTACCAAATGCATACCAAGTTTTATTCGAGTATGAAAACTGGCGTTATTGTTGCAGATAGCGCAGATTTAAAAACTTATTATAGAGCTATTCTAATAGATATAAAAGTATCTAAAGACAGTAAAGAAGTCTTTAATAACACCATTGATAAAGCGTTTTTAATTGAAAATAAAATTTTTAATACAACAGATGCTAGCGACTATTTGGTTGCAGATTTTTGGTTAGATAATATGGATCATGCAGATGGATTTCCTGTTCTTGTATTAAAATACATCAATCCGAAAACAAAGAATCAAAAATTGTTTCGATTTAACTTTAATGAAAAAGGATTCTTATTTGAAGCTGTAGATTAAGGTTTTAGGAATATCAAATCTTGAAGAAAGCATCCTGTTACTTCCTATATCAATATGTAATAATCTAGGTGAAATAACAAATGAAAGCATATTTTCTACTGCAATTTAAAATGGGAAACCGCCGAATGATTGATTTTGGCCTTCCTCTTTTATTAGGATATGCACTCTTAATATCCGCCTTCCTTTTATTCTCTAACTACCTATTTGACAACACCGAATTTGCCAATTATATTTACGGTTTACTTGCATTAAGTATGGTTTCCAAATTTAGCGCGTATGCAAGAAATGATTTTTTAAAATCTATATTTAACAAGAAGCATTATAAAAGAATAAGGCTTGCCGAAAACATTATATGCTGTATTCCTTTTACCCTTTTTCTTCTTTACCAAAAGCAATTTCTGTTTTGTATTCTATTGAATATATTGGTGATGCTTCTCGCATTATTAAAGTTCCATACGACTATTAATTTCACAATTCCCACACCTTTTAGCAAAACGCCTTTTGAATTTACTGTGGGATTTAGAAAGACTTTTTATGTTTTTCCTATCGCATATCTATTAACTTATATTTCCATATCGGTTGGTAATTTTAATCTTGGTGTCTTTGCTATGTTAGTAGTTGGAATGGTTTGTTTTTCATATTATTCCAAAATGGAAAACGATTATTTCGTTTGGAATTTTAATGTTTCTCCGAAAGAATTTTTAATGCTAAAAGTCAAAACCTGTTTTACTTTTTTCACGCTTTTAAACCTTCCTATTTTAATCGCTTTAAGTGTTTCATTTCTAGATGAAATAGAAATATTAATTATATTTTTTATTTTGTGTTACACCTATTTAGCAACCATGATTTTTGCTAAATATTCCGATTTCCCTAATGAAATTAATATTTCCCAAGGAATTTTAATAGCCATGAGTTTTATGTTTCCGCCAATGCTACTTATCCTTATTCCTTATTTCTTTTCCCGATCTATTAAAAAATTAAATACTGTTTTACATGATTAAAATTGAAAAACTATCTAAATTTTACGGACAAAAACAAGTTCTTAACACCATCGATTTAGCATTTGAAAAAGGGAAAATCTATGGAATCGTTGGAGAAAATGGTGCAGGAAAAACAACACTATTTAGATGTATTTCTGGACTAGAAAATTACCAAGGAAATATAACATCCGGCTATAAGAATCTAAAAGATCATTTAGGACTTTTACTTACCGAACCTTTCTTTTTTCCTAAAATTACAGGTAGCGAATACATACAATTACTTGCCAATGCAAGACAAATAAAATTAACGAATATGGAAGATAAAAACATATTCGATTTACCTCTAAATCAATATGCTTCCACCTATTCTACAGGCATGAAAAAGAAGCTAGCTTTAACGGCAATACTTCTACAAGAAAATGACATCTTTATTCTAGACGAACCTTTTAATGGCGTAGATATACAAAGTAATTTAATTATTACCGAAATTATAAAACAGTTTAAAAAACTAGAAAAAACAGTCCTTATTTCTTCCCATATATTTTCGACTTTAGCAGCTACTTGTGATGAAATATTTTTAATGAAAAACGGAGAAATAATCCGAAAAGTAAAGCAAGCAGATTTTAGTAATTTGGAAACCGAAATGAAAAATTTTACGATTGGAAATCGAATAGATAAACTAGAGTTGAAATAAATATCGAGAACAAAATACGGCCACATATTTTTCGGGAAGATATTATCGCTGAAAACATTTATTTTCAGAAAAAAATATAAAAAAATACAGAAAGGAAAAGAACAACAATTTAATTAGTAATTTTGACTCCAAACAGGAGACTATGAATATTCAAAAGATTGGACTTCTTTTTTTTGTCGAAACGACATACAAAACTTTTAATTAAAATACATGCTAGGATTAAAACTACCAACAGATCCACGTTGGGTAAATATTGTAGAAAAGAATATAGAAGACATTCTTACCGATCATGCTTTTTGTGAACAGAAAGCAACAAGTACTGCAATTTCATTGATTGTCAGTTTTCCAGAATATACCGATTTAGTACAAGAAATGGTGGCTTTGGTTAAAGAGGAAATTAGCCATTTTAAAATGGTACATGATATCATTCTAGAAAAAGGCTGGATACTTGGTAGAGATCGAAAAGACGAATACGTAATTGCGCTTTTAAAGTTCTTTCCTAAAGGAGGCAGCAGAACAACACAATTGGTGCACCGATTGCTTTATGCCGCTTTAATTGAAGCTAGAAGCTGTGAGCGTTTTAGATTATTATCGGAAGAATTAGTTGACAAGAAACTAGCCCTTTTTTACAAAAACCTAATGGTAAGTGAAGCCAATCACTACACGATGTTTTTAGGTTTTGCAAGACAATATGGAGACCGAAAAGAAGTTGATGAAAAATGGCAAGGTTTACTAGATTACGAAGCAGAAATAATGAAAGATTTAAGTAAAAGCGAAAGTATACACGGTTAACTAAAAAAGCCTTCAAGAATTATCTTGAAGGCTTTATATATATATATGTAATTCTACTTATATTTTTAATCCAACACCAATTTGAATCGTAGAAGTTTTAGCTTCCATATTAGCAACATTATCATCTAAAATGTTTCCAAATCCGTAGCTAAATCTTGCATCTACAAATAGGTTTTCTAATACATCATATTGTAATCCTGCAACTCCAGAAAAGGTGAATGTTTTATACCCATCTTCATAATCCCAAATCTTTAAATTTACTTGTGGACCAACACCTATAGATAACGCACCAATATGATAACGCAAAGTAATAGGTAATTGTATGTAATTCGCTCTTAAATCTTCATCTTTTCCTCCTTCAGCAGAATACATTAATTCTGGCATTATTGATAATTTTTCAGAAAAAGCATAATCTACAAAAGCTCCAATTGCTAATCCGTTTCTATGCGTATTATCAAAATTTGGATGTGGCTCAAAATCTAAATTAGAAATGTTAACTGCTACACGTATACCAGAAGTTACATCCTGCGCTTGCATTAAAAATCCTGTAAATAAAAAGACTGCTAAAAGTAAATTTTTTCTCATTGTTTATAATTTAAAATTAAAGGAACGAAAGTAATAATAAAAATGGTTAGAAAAGAATAAATTTAAATTTTATAACCAACCCCAATTTGAATATTGGTTTGTCTTACCTTATAATCGGATTCTTTATCTATTTTATTTGTAAAACCATAGCTGTATCTTAAATCCACAAATATTTCACTTGTAATCATGTATTCACCACCAACAATCCCAGAAAGTGAAAAGTTTTTAAAGCCATCATTTTCTTCATGAATCTTTACTCCTACTAAAGGTCCAGCGCCTGCAGCTATTTTATCTGTAATTCTGTATTTAAAAAGAATTGGTGCTTGAATATAATCAATACGGATGGATTTTTCCTTCGCTCCTTCTGCAGAGAATTGAAGTTCTGGCATTACCGATATTTTTTCAGTTAAATCAAATTCGCCAAAGAAACCAAAAGCAAAACCGTTTCTGTGTTCATTTGTAAAATTTGGAGCTGGATCATAATCTAAATTAGAAATATTAAGTCCGCCACGAATACCGTACAGCACATCTTTTTCTTGTGAAAATCCGTAAATAGAACTACATAAAAGAGTTATAATAAGTATTGATTTTTTCATTTGGATACAATTATTATTAATTAGGTCTGAAGTCTTTCGGTATTACATCTAAGATTTGAATACAGGAACCTTCAAAAATAAATTAGTTTATACGTTTTATTATTTGTCGGATAAATATAAATTAAAATACTAAAATTCAAACATTTAAAAGATAAAAAGCAATTTTCTACTGTATATTACTAGAAACGGTGTCATAATACATACTCTTAATTATACCATCTGCTAAACCAATTTTTGGAACATATAAATCTTTTGCTCCACTCCATTTCATTGCCGATAAATAAATTCTTGTTGCGGGTATAATAACATCTGCTCTATCTTGATTTAAATCTAGCTCTGTAATACGCTCTTCGTACGAGTATGTCTGCAGCATATTGTAATAACTTGTTAAATAGAAATACGTTAATGGCTTACCAAATGCTTTTCCAGAGATTTTGAATATTTTATTAATGTTACCACCAGAACCAATAACATCTATTTTGTCATAACTAGATGTTTTGTCCTTTATCCATTGTTCTAATTCAAACCAAGTTTCCTTTTTTACAATATCATTTAACAATCGTACCGTACCAATTTTAAAGGATCTTGAAGTAACGGATTCTCCATTTCTAATTACAGTAAATTCGGTACTACCACCACCAACATCTACATATAAATAGGTTTTATTTTTATCTATAAATGCGTGTAAATCTGTTGCAGCAATAATTGCAGCTTCTTCTTCCCCATCGATGATATCTATTTTCAATCCGGTTTGCTCTAAAATAAGATCACTAATCTTCTCACCATTTACCGCTTCACGCATTGCAGAAGTTGCACATGCTTTATACTTTTCTACTTTATGAGATTGCATCAGCAATTTAAAAGCTTGCATTGTATCCAACATACGTTTCGTGTTTTCCTTAGATATTTTTTGTTTGATAAAAACATCTGCACCCAAACGAATTGGCACACGCACTAAAGAGCTCTTTTTAAATCGAGGAGCTTTTCCTTTTTCTTCTATAATATTTGCTATTAATAGTCTTACGGCATTAGAACCAATATCTATTGCCGCGTATTTTTTTATAGATAACATTTATTGCTTGTTTAGGTAATACTTATAGGTCTCAAATTGTGTACGAACCTTTGGCTTATCATTACGTTTGTATATATTGTTTTGATTCGCGTTTAAAATTCGCGCTTTTACATTATCACTCCAACATATATTATAGGTATCGATTAGTTCTTGTTTAATTTCTTCGTCATAAATAGGACAGCTTACTTCTACTCTATTTTCTATATTTCTAGTCATCCAATCTGCAGAAGAGATATACACTTTAGGATCATTATCATTACAGAAAACAAATAGTCTGGTATGTTCTAGAAACTTATCGATTATACTAATAACTTCTATGTTTTCACTCATTCCTTTTTTACCAGGAATTAAACAACAAAGGCCTCTTATAATTAATTGAATTTTAACTCCTGCTCGACTAGCTTCGTATAATTTATCTATCATTTTATAGCTAGACATACTATTCATTTTAAGCTTTATATATCCAGGTTTACCAGCTTTTACATTTTCTATTTCCTTGTTAATTAATTTAAAAAATGCCGACTTGGTATAATGTGGTGATGTAATAATATGTTTATATCTAAAAACACGATAATTGGTATCAAAAAAGCTAAACACTTTATTGATGTCTTTTAGTATTTTTTGATTGGTAGTAAATAAGGTATAATCGGTATAAATTCTTGCTGTAGATTCATTAAAATTCCCGGTGCTAACAAAACCATAACGAACGATTTTATTTTTTTCCTGACGTTCTATAACACACATTTTACTGTGTACTTTTAAACCTGGAACGCCAAAGATTAGATGAATACCTTCTTTTTCCATTTGTTCGGCATAATCTATATTTGCTTGTTCATCGAATCTTGCTCTAATTTCTATAGAAACAGTAACTCTTTTACCATTTTTAGCGGCATTGATTAAAGAACTTGCTACATGCGAAATTTGCGCCAGTCGATAAATAGTAATTTTAATGGTTTTTACAGCAGGATCTAACGCTGCTTCACGTAAAAATTTGACGATATAAGAAAAGGTATGATACGGTGCGTATAGTAGATAATCCTTTTTAGCAATCTCACTAAAAATACTTTTTTCAAGGCTTAGCCCTTTTATTGGTAAGGCTTCGATTTTATCGTAAAGCAGATCGGTTCTTCCTAAACTAGGAAAATCCATATAATCTCTTCGGTTATGATATCTACCCCCAGGAATAACGCTATCGGTATTTTCTATAACCATTTTGGTCATAAAATAATGTAGTGTTTGTTTATCGATTGTTTTATCATAAACAAATCGCACAGGATCGCCAATTTGTCTGTCTTTAACACTGTCTGAAATTTTCTCAATAAAACTTTTACTTAAATCACTTTCTAAATCTAATTCACCATCTCTAGTGATTTTAATCATGTGCGCTGTAATGGTTTTGTAATCAAAAATATTAAAAATATCATCTAAGCAATAACGAAGTAAATCGTCTACCATAATAATATAGTTTTTATCTTCTTGTTTTGGAAGCACAACAAATCGCTCCATGGCCTTAGATATTTCTATAAGTGCATATTGATTTTTGTTATTTGTAAGCACCATATTTACAGCCAAATATGCTGCACTATCCTTCAGGTTAGGCAATTCTACAAATTCATTAAGAACAATGGTTACAAGCGCTGGACTTACTTTTTGAAGGTAGTAGTTTTTAATGAATTTTTTCTGTTCTTCATTAATTTGTGTTTCATTAATAATAAAAATGTTTTCTAACTCTAACTTTTTTTGAATAACATTTAAAATTTTTAAACTCTCACTTTGTTGTTTTATAACTATTTGCGTTATTTTCTCTAATAAAGCAGTAGCTTTTACTCCACCAAGCTCACTTTTACCTTCTTTTCCAGCTTCTACAATTCGTTTTACGGTAGCATATCGCACCTTAAAAAACTCATCTAAATTATTAGAAAAAATACCTAAAAAACGCAATCGCTCAATTAACGGAACATCCTCATCTTCTGCCTCTTGCAAAACTCTAGCATTGAACTGTAACCAGCTCACTTCTCTATTAATATATATGTTATTTAATTTTTCAGGCTTGGTCATTTAGTAGTTTTTTCTTAAACAAATATAAATGAATTAATACTTTTTTTAGTTGAAAAAGGAATAGATTTATGTTATTTTAAATCCTTCGGAAATATTTTTAAAATCGTTTTTCCAGGCATTAAATCCTGCCATGAATTGCTATTAAAATCAATACTTACCAAACCACTTGTTGGTACATTGTCATATAACACAGAACCATAAGTGTTTACAAAGGATGTAATCGCAAAATTATGCCCAAAAATCATTAAATGATTAATCGCGTCATCGCAGTTTTTTATCACCTGAATTAAGTCATTTCCAGAGAAATCATACAATTTATTATCTAGCTGAAAATCAACACTTTGAAAATCTAATGTTTTTATGAAAATTGCTGCCGTTGACCTTGCTCTATTTGCATCGCTTGAAAGGATAAAATCTGGCTTGTTAATTTTATCCTTAGCACAAAAGGAAACTAATGAAGCGTCTTCTAACCCTCTCTTTTTCAATGGTCTTTCAAAATCCGTTACGCGATGCTCCCAAGATGATTTTGCATGCCTAATTATTGTTATTTTTTTCATATTTATACTCGATTAATATTACATTTTAACGATTAAACGTATTTGTATTTCACTTTGTCGAATTTATGGGTTACTTACCATTTATATTTGAGGATAAAATAAAATCGTTCGTACATTTGTTATATAAGCTATTAATTAATAACCCAAATTTAATAATTAAACTTAATCTAAACACATTAATAAAATAATGTACTTCCCTCTCTAAAGATTAACGTCTTACTTTACATTTTGGTTGTTTTAAATATAATTATTTTAGTTCGAAAAAGGAACTATTGTAGTAACGTGTGTGTAAAAACATAATTAGTAACAATATAACTTTTATAAACTAAAAATTCAAGATTTTTATAATATGAAAAAAGTAATCTTATTCCTTGTGGTATGCCTAATATCACAACTTGGTTTTACACAAGAATTAGTTAAACTAGATTATTCCGATTTTGAGAATAGTCAACTTATGAAAAGGAACTCTCTAGACGATTTTAAAAATCTAGCAACGAAAGCAGAAATTGGAGTTGCTTATTTAGAGCGCAATAATGTAAAAACGTATAACAAGGAAAATGGTATTCAGTTAATCCGTATTACAGATAGTGATATCGCAGAATTAAATACATCCCTAGATTTCTCCAAATCGGTGGAAATGATAATCATTCATATTTCAAAACCAACCTTTAATTTACAAACCATAGATTGCTCTAATCTTAAACAGTTTGAAAATTTAAAATACATCTATTTTATATATCAGATAGATATAAAAGACAATAGTGAATTACAAAAGTTTAATTGTTTACCTATTCATGTAAAACAATATTACACTAAACAATTAGCTTCTTAAAACATAGACTATGAAAACATTTACTAATCCATTAATAAAAGCAATAGTAGTTATTTGTCTATGCTTTTTTAGTTTTAATAATCTTTACAGTCAGGTTAGAGTTCCGTTTACGCAAAGAACGGCGGCAGATACTCCTGGTCAAACTGTTTACAGTATTAAAGGGGATTTTACCTTAATAGGTAACACCAATTTAACACTGCAAAATTACGGTACCAATACTACGAATAGTAATAATACCATGGTTGCTGTAGATGTGGATGGGGATACTAGTACTACCAATTCTTCATCTGCTAATTTAAATTTCAGCACCGAAAATGGTGCTGTTGAAGAATGTTCTAAAGTTATATACGCCGGTTTATATTGGACAGGTAGAACTTCTAATTCAAATGTAACCTTAGCAAAACGTAGTGTTAAATTTAAACATGCAAATCAAACAACTTATGAAGATGTTGTTGCTGATGCTAGTGACATATATTTCCCGGGAGATAACAATATGTATGCTGCTTACGCGGAAGTTACAGAAATTGTAAAAGCCAATGGTACAGGTCAATATTTTACCGGAAACGTAGAAATATCTACAGGAAATGGTGGCTCCACAGGTTATTATGGTGGTTGGGCTATGGTAGTTGTATACGAAAATGACTTAATGGAATGGAGAGATGTTACTGTTTTTGATGGTTATGCCTATTTAGTAGGTTCTCAAACTACAAGTAATACTTTAGATGTAACTGGTTTTAATGCGATACAAAACGGTCCCGTAAATGTAAAGCTTGGAGTTATTGCAGGAGAAGGTGATAGAGGTATTTCTGGAGATTATTTAGAAATATGGGAAGATAAAGATAATGATGGTGTTATAGACACGAGTTTAATTCCTCTTTTTGATGAATGGACACCTTTATCCCATTCTGGAAATTCTACTGGAAACTTTTTTAATTCCTCCATTCAAACAGGAGGCAATACTAGAAATCCAAATTTAGTAAACAATACTGGTTTAGATATTAGTATGTTCTATATTGATAATACGAATAATGATATTATTGATAATGGAGCTACAAATACAAGCTTCCGATATGGATCTACTCAAGACACCTATATTATTTTTAATATTGCCATGGCAATTGATGCCTTTGTTCCATCCATAGATGGTCAAATTTCTATTAACAATATTGATGGGGATACTAGTGTAGTAGAACCATACACTATTAATCCAGGAGAAACGGCACAATTTGATATTGATATTCATAACAATGGAAATGAAGCCCTAGAGAATTTTTTAATACAAATTCCTGTTCCTGATACTGGTATTTTTGTTCCCGGTAGTATTCAATATACCGTAAATGCTCCAGCAAATACCACAACAGCTCCTTATTATGATGCTGCATTTGGTACTAATGGAGGAATTATATGGCAATTTGGTGATTTACCAGAAGCAACAAACTTAAGCGATGTTTTGGCATCGTTATCCTTTGAAGTAGAAGCGTCTGCAAACTGTCAAGCTTTTAACCCTCCAAACTGTAGCCCAATTATTTCTTTGTCAAGTGCTTTAATGACAGGTACTGGTGCGGTCTCACAAAGTCCGTTTTTTATAAAATTCAATAGTGGATATCAACAGGCACCGTGTATTGCTTACCCAATATCGGAACCTATAGTAATATCTGTTATTCCTTCTCTTGAAATTGATAGTGCAGCTTCAAACCTAACTGTCGAATGTGATGGTTCTGGAAATACAACAGCTGTAAATAATTGGTTAACAACAGCTGGAAATGCGACTGTTGTTGGGGATTGTGTTATAACTTGGACTAATAATTTCGCCGGATTATCCGAAAATGAATGTGGTGCCGCTGGATCTACCACCGTAACCTTTACTGGAACAGATTCTTGTGGAAATACCACAACGACTTCTGCTTTACTTACCATTGAGGATACTACTCCTCCCGATCTTTCAAACTGTTCTGTTACCGATGAAATTTTAGAATGTAATGGTACAGACAACGAAACTATTGCAGACAATTGGAATGCAGCTAATCTTTTAGCATTGCAAACATGTCCTGTGGATGATTGTAATACTTCGCCAACATATACTGTTGTTTCTAATTATAATTTTGACAACCTTATTTCTACTTGTGGTGCTGGTGGTACTATTGAAGTAATCTATACTGGTTCTGATGATTGTGGTAACGATGCATCTATTACTGCAATACTTACACTTAACGATTCTATTGGTCCGGACTTATCTAATTGTTCTGTTGCCGATGAAATTTTAGAATGTAATGGTACAGATAACCAAACTATTGCGAACAATTGGAATGCTGCTAATATTTTAGCACTTCAAACTTGTCCTGTTGACGATTGTAATGCGACTGCAACTTATACTGTTGTTTCTAATTACAATTTTGCAAACCTTGTTTCTACTTGTGGTGCTGGTGGTACTATTGAAGTAATCTATACAGGTTCTGATGATTGTGGTAACGAATCCTCTATTACTGCAACACTTACGCTTAATGATTCTATTGGTCCGGACTTATCTAATTGTTCTGTTACCGATGAAATTTTAGAATGTAATGGTACAGATAACCAAACTATTGCTAACAACTGGAATGCTGCTAATATCTTAGCACTTCAAACATGTCCTGTTGACGATTGTAATACGACTGCAACCTATAATGTTGTTTCTAATTACAATTTTGCAAACCTTGTTTCTACTTGTGGTGCTGGTGGTACCATTGAAGTTATTTATACTGGTTCTGATGATTGTGGTAACGAATCCTCTATTACTGCAACTCTTACGCTTAACGATTCTATCGGTCCTGATCTTACAGCTTGCACTGTAGCAGATGAAACCATTGAATGTGACGGAACAAATAACCAATCTTTAGCAGATGCTTGGAATACTGCGAACCTATTAGCACTTCAATCTTGTGGTACAGATAGCTGTGATACAGATGCTGTTTTTGATGTAACTTCAGATTATGCTTTTACTAACCTTGCTGCTACTTGTGGTGCTGGTGGTACAATTACAGTTACCTATACAGTTGCTGATGATTGTGATAATGAAACGATTCTTACTGCAACACTTACTCTTAACGATTCTATCGGTCCGGACTTAACGTCTTGTACTGTTGAAGATGAAACGATTGAGTGTGATGGAACAAATAATGAAACTCTTGCTAACGATTGGAATGCTGCTAATATCTTAGCACTGCAATCTTGTGGTACAGATAGCTGTGATACTGATGCAGTATTTGATGTAACTTCAGATTATGCTTTTGCTAACCTTGCTTCCACTTGCGGACTTGGTGGTACAATTACTGTTACCTATACCGTTGCTGATGATTGTGATAATGAAACAACACTTGTTGCTATTCTTACACTTAATGATTCTATTGGTCCGGACTTATCTGTTTGTACAGATGTAACAGATACCTCTGTGGATTGTACTGCAGATCAAAATGAAACAATTGCTGATGCTTGGCATGCAGCTAACCTATTAGCGCTGGAATCTTGTGGAGATGATGCTTGTGATGCAGATGGTGTATTTGAGGTAACTTCTGATTATGACTTCAATAACTTAAACGTGGTTTGTGGTCCTTGTGGTTCGCTTCCTGTTACCTATACCGTTGCTGATGATTGTGGAAACACTTCAGAAATCACAGTAACACTAAACTTCGGTGATGCTACTGGTCCTGATCTTACTGCTTGTAATGTAGTGGATGAAACGATTGAATGTGATGGAGCTAATAACGAAACTTTAGCAGATACTTGGAATGCAGATAACATTGCAGAACTTCAAGCTTGTGCTGATGATATTAATGTAACAATTACTTCGGACTATGTGTTCACTAACCTTGCTTCCACTTGTGGTGCTGGTGGAACTATTCTAGTAACATATACGGCTACCGATGATTGTTTAAATACTTCTTCAGTTATTGCAACGCTTACTCTTAACGATTCTATCGGTCCAGATCTTACAGCTTGTACTGTGGTAGATGAAACGATTGAATGTGACGGAACAAATAACGAAACACTTGCTAACGATTGGAATGCAGCTAACATATTAGCACTGCAATCTTGTGGTACAGATAGCTGTGATACAGATGCTGTTTTTGATGTAACTTCAGATTATGCTTTTACTAACCTTGCTGCTACTTGTGGTGCTGGTGGTACAATTACAGTTACCTATACAGTTGCTGATGATTGTGATAATGAAACGATACTTGTTGCGGTTCTTACGCTTAACGATTCTATCGGTCCTGATCTTACAGCTTGTACTGTGGTAGATGAAACTATCGAGTGTGATGGAACAAATAATGAAACATTAGCAAACGATTGGAATGCTGCGAACATACTTGCACTTCAATCTTGTGGTACGGATTCTTGTGATACAGATGCGGTATTTGATGTAACTTCAGATTATGCTTTTGCTAACCTTGCTTCCACTTGCGGACTTGGTGGTACAATTACTGTTACCTATACCGTTGCTGATGATTGTGATAATGAAACAACACTTGTTGCTGTTCTTACACTTAACGATTCTATAGGTCCAGACTTAAGTGTTTGTACAGATGTAACCGATACCTCTGTAGATTGTACTGCAGATCAAAATGAAACAATTGCAGATGCTTGGCATGCAGCTAACCTATTAGCTCTGGAATCTTGTGGTACAGATAGCTGTGATGCAGATGGTGTATTTGAGGTAACTTCTGATTATGACTTCAATAACTTAAACGTGGTTTGTGGTCCTTGTGGTTCGCTTCCTGTTACCTATACCGTTGCTGATGATTGTGGAAACACTTCAGAAATCACAGTAACACTAAACTTCGGTGATGCTACTGGTCCTGATCTTACTGCTTGTAATGTAGTAGATGAAACGATTGAATGTGATGGAGCAAATAATGAAACTATTGCGGATGCTTGGAATGCAGATAACATTGCAGAACTTCAAGCTTGTGCTGATGATATTAATGTAAGTATTACTTCCGATTATGTGTTCACTAACCTTGCTTCCACTTGTGGTGCTGGTGGAACTATTCAAGTAACATATACGGCTACCGATGATTGTTTAAATACATCTTCAGTAACTGCAACTCTTACACTTAACGATTCTATCGGTCCTGATCTTACAGCTTGTACTGTGGTAGATGAAACTATTGAATGTGATGGAACAAACAACGAAACACTTGCTAACGATTGGAATGCTGCTAACATATTAGCGCTGCAATCTTGTGGAACGGATGCTTGTGATACAGATGCTGTATTTGATGTAACTTCAGATTATGTATTTACAAACCTTGCTTCCACTTGTGGCGCTGGTGGTACAATCTTAGTTACTTATATCGTATCTGATGATTGTGATAACGAAACGATTCTTACTGTAACACTTACACTTGAAGATTCTATCGGTCCGGACTTAACGTCTTGTACTGTGGTAGATGAAACTATCGAGTGTGATGGAACAAATAATGAAACGATTGCTAACGATTGGAATGCGGCTAACATACTTGCGCTGCAATCTTGTGGTACAGATAGCTGTGATACAGATGCAGTTTTTGATGTAACTTCAGATTATGCATTTGCTAACCTTGCTTCTACTTGTGGACTTGGTGGTACAATTACAGTTACCTATACCGTTGCTGATGATTGTGATAATGCAACAACACTTACTGCTATTCTTACACTTAACGATTCTATCGGTCCAGACTTAAGTGTTTGTACAGATGTAACCGATACCTCTGTAGATTGTACTGCAGATCAAAATGAAACAATTGCAGATGCTTGGCATGCTGCTAACCTATTAGCTCTGGAATCTTGTGGTTCGGATAGCTGTGATGCAGATGGTGTCTTTGAGGTAACTTCTGATTATGACTTCAATAACTTAAATGTAGTTTGTGGTCCTTGTGGTTCACTTCCTGTTACGTATACCGTTGCAGATGATTGTGGAAACACTACAGATATTACCGTAACGCTTAACTTTGGAGACGCTACTGGACCAGATCTTACTGCTTGTAATGTAGTAGATGAAACTATCGAGTGTGATGGAGCAAATAACGAAACTTTAGCAGATACTTGGAATGCAGATAACATTGCAGAACTTCAAGCTTGTGCTGATGATATTAATGTAACGATTACTTCCGATTATGTGTTCACTAACCTAGCTACAACTTGTGGTGCTGGTGGAACTATTCTAGTAACATATACGGCTACTGATGATTGTTTAAATACTTCTTCAGTTATTGCAACGCTTACGCTTAACGATTCTATCGGTCCGGACTTAACGTCTTGTACTGTGGTAGATGAAACTATTGAATGTGATGGAACAAACAACGAAACACTTGCTAACGATTGGAATGCTGCTAACATATTAGCGCTGCAATCTTGTGGAACGGATGCTTGTGATACAGATGCTGTATTTGATGTAACTTCAGATTATGCTTTCACTAACCTGACTTCTACTTGTGGAGCTGGTGGTACAATTACAGTTACCTATACAGTTGCTGATGATTGTGATAATGAAACCATACTTGTTGCAATACTTACGCTTAACGATTCTATCGGTCCTGACTTAACGTCTTGTACTGTAGAAGATGAAACGATTGAGTGTGACGGAACAAATAACGAAACTTTAGCAAACGATTGGAATGCTGCGAACATACTTGCACTTCAATCTTGTGGTACGGATTCTTGTGATACAGATGCGGTATTTGATGTAACTTCAGATTATGCTTTTGCTAACCTTGCTTCCACTTGCGGACTTGGTGGTACAATTACAGTTACCTATACCGTTGCTGATGATTGTGATAATGAAACAATACTTGTTGCTATTCTTACACTTAATGATTCTATTGGTCCGGACTTATCTATTTGTACAGATGTAACAGATACGTCTGTAGATTGTACTGCAGATCAAAATGAAACAATTGCTGATGCTTGGCATGCGGCTAACCTATTAGCTCTGGAATCTTGTGGTACAGATAGCTGTGATGCAGATGGTGCATTTGAGGTGACTTCTGATTATGACTTCAATAACTTAAACGTGGTTTGTGGTCCTTGTGGTTCGCTTCCTGTTACCTATACCGTTGCTGATGATTGTGGAAACACTACAGATATCACAGTAACACTAAACTTCGGAGATGCTACTGGTCCAGATCTTACTGCTTGTAATGTAGTAGATGAAACGATTGAATGTGATGGAGCTAATAACGAAACTTTAGCAGATACTTGGAATGCAGATAACATTGCAGAACTTCAAGCTTGTGCAGATGATATTAATGTAACAATTACTTCCGATTATGTGTTCACTAACCTAGCTACAACTTGTGGTGCTGGTGGAACTATTCTAGTAACATATACGGCTACTGATGATTGTTTAAATACTTCTTCAGTAACTGCAACGCTTACGCTTAACGATTCTATCGGTCCAGATCTTACAGCTTGTACTGTGGTAGATGAAACGATTGAGTGTGATGGAACAAATAACGAAACTCTTGCTAACGACTGGAATGCTGCTAACATGCTTGCGCTGCAATCTTGTGGTACAGATGCTTGTGATACAGATGCTGTATTTGATGTAAGTTCAGATTATGCATTTACAAACCTTGCTGCTACTTGTGGCGCTGGTGGTACAATTACAGTTACTTATACAGTTGCTGATGATTGTGATAATGAAACGATACTTGTTGCGGTTCTTACGCTTAACGATTCTATCGGTCCTGATCTTACAGCTTGTACTGTGGTAGATGAAACGATTGAATGTGACGGAACAAATAATGAAACTCTTGCTAACGACTGGAATGCTGCGAACATATTAGCACTTCAATCTTGTGGTACAGATAG
>CANNAC010000002.1 GCA_947502495.1 uncultured Flavobacteriaceae bacterium
CTCCGATCGTTTTCCCTCTAAAGCTCCGCTTTGAAAAAGGAAAAGTTGCATTTACAAATTCAAGTGCCCTTGATTTGGAAGGCTTAAAAGAGGGCTAACTCACTCCGATCGTTTTCCCTCTAAAGCTCCGCTTTGAAAAAGGAAAAGTTGCATTTACAAATTCAAGTGCCCTTGATTTGACATGCAACTTTTCCTTTTATTCGTGACCTCGAGAGGGTTCGAACCTCCAACCATCAGAGCCGAAATCTGATATTCTATCCAGTTGAACTACGAGGCCATTTTTGGCTTTGTAGTGCAACTAAATCTCAAAAATCCAGTTGAACTACGAGGCCATAATTCCTGCGAAAGCAGGAATCTTATTATTATTATTATTATTATTATTTGAGACACTTCGACTGCGCTCAGTGTGACATGCTAACTTTAATACGTATAAAGTGTTTTATTAAGACAATTTAGCCTTTACAATAGTAGAAATTGTTTTACCATCTGCCTGTCCTGCAAGTTTTTGGTTTACCATCCCCATAACTTTCCCCATATCTTTCATTCCTGCTGCTCCAGTTGCTGCAATAGTTTCTACTACTACTTTTTCAATTTCTGCTTCGCTTAATTGTGCTGGCAAAAACTGACTAATAACTACCGCTTGCGCTATTTCTGGTTCTGCTAAATCTTCTCTGTTTTGTTCCGAAAAAATAGCAGCACTATCTTTACGTTGCTTTACTAATTTAGATAATATCTTTATTTCTTGATCTTCTGTAATTTCTTCTTTAGATCCTGTTTCTGTTTGTGCTAAAAGTATTTCAGATTTCACTGCTCTTAACGCAGCTAATGCTGTTTGGTCTTTAGATTTCATTGCAGCTTTCATAGCTGTCATTATATCTTGTTGTAAGCTCATAATCTTATTTGTTTTGAATTGCGAAGATATAAAAAAGTGAGCAGTTGATAGTACTCCGTTTTCAAGCATTTCATCAGAATAAACACTTTAATTTATAAGATTCCTTCTTTTGTAGGAATACAAAAACCCGAAAAACCTCTGGGTGAGTTTTTCGGGTTAATTGAAATTAAACACTTAACTTTTTATTTTAGGAGATTCCGTTATAAAAATGAAGTTTCATTAATCTACATTATCGTGTAAAAACGAATTATTACTTCTTAATAACATATCATCATTATCATCTGTACTTAAAGTAGTACCAGAAATACTGGTTCTTTGTGATGAATGTTGTGCATCTTGTAAATCTACACCTTGACGCTTATATGCTGGAATTTTTTCTATATCCTCAATTTTTGCAGTATTGAATTTATAGTTAAAATCTTTCATCTTACGTCTGCGTTCTTCTGCTCTTTCTTTTAGCATGTCTGAAATCGGACTGTTCATTGGGTCAATTTCTTCCACTTGCTCTTCCACAACATGGTTACGCACAACTTTCTTTTCGAAAACAATTTCTTCTTCTAAAACCTTATTTACAACTTCTACAACTGGCTCTTTTTTCTTTGGCTCGCTAGTAGCTTCAAATTCTAAATAATCATCTAAAGCATAACGAATTTCGCCATCTTTATTTGTTTCCGTAACATTTACAAGTTCGATAAAATCATTTACAGGTAATTCCTTAATTTCTTCTGCATTTAAATTATGAATCACTTTTTCTTCTTGCACAACCTCTTTAACCTCTGGTGTTTCTTGTGCAATAGGCGCTACAGGCTCGCTTAATGGCATATCAAAAGTTAGCGTAATTTGTTGCTCTTCTTCTTCAAAGTCATTAGTAATTTCATTTGTTGGTGTAGCATTGGTGATTACAAAATCTTCTTCTATTAAAGTATCTTCTACTTCTTCAAAAATATCTTCTTCAAAATCGTCATCTGCAAAACATTTATCTTCTGTATGTACATCCTTCGTTGCAAGTACTTCATCATAAACCACATTCATGTTTTTGATGATTTCTGAAGTCGGAATTAAATTTAATGGCTTAGCACCAACTTTTCTTCGTGTTTCAAAAGCGTCTTCCAATTCATTTAAATCTAAAGTGTGCTTTACAATTACCGGTTCTACCTTCTTTTGTAACTCAATATTTGGCTTTATAATTGCTGGGCTTTTATCCTTTTTAGACAAATCTTGCTCCGAAGTTTGCTCTTCTTCCAAAGAGTGAATAACTTTTTTTGTTTCGGTATTTGAAATTTCATCTTGTTGTTCAATATCAAAACCTGTAGCAATAATAGTTACAGCGATAGACTCATCTAAAGAATCATCTTCACCAACACCCATAATGATGTTTGCTCCATGACCTGCTTCGTTTTGAATATGGTCATTGATTTCTCCTATCTCATCGATAGTAATTTCTTGTGCTCCAGAAACGATTAGCAACAATACGTTTTTGGCACCTATAATTTTATTATCGTTTAATAATGGGGAATCTAAAGCTTTACGAATGGCATCATGTGCACGATTTTGCCCTGAAGAACTAGCAGAACCCATTATAGCTGTTCCACTACTACTTAATACCGTTTTCGCATCACGTAAATCAATATTTTGTGTATAGTGATGTGTAATTACTTCGGCAATACCGCGAGCTGCTGTAGATAATACTTCATCTGCTTTAGAGAACCCTGCTTTAAAACCAAGATTACCATAAACGTCACGAAGTTTATTATTGTTTATTACGATTAATGAATCTACTACGTTTCGTAGTTTTTCAATACCATTTTGCGCTTGTTCGTTACGCATTTTTCCTTCAAACTGGAAAGGCATAGTAACAATTCCAACCGTTAAAATGTCTAAATCTTTAGCCATTTTAGCAATAATTGGAGCTGCTCCTGTTCCTGTTCCTCCACCCATTCCTGCGGTAATGAAGATCATTTTGGTATTGGTATCTAACATGCGTTGTAGATCCTCAAAACTCTCTATAGCAGATTGCTCTCCTACATCTGGATTTGCTCCTGCTCCTAAACCTTCGGTAAGGTTAAGACCTAATTGAATTTTGTTGGGTACACCACTATTTTGAAGTGCTTGCGCATCTGTATTACAGATTACGAAGTCTACTCCTTTAATGCCTTGTTGAAACATGTGATTGATAGCATTACTACCACCACCACCTACTCCAATAACTTTAATCACATTGGATTGATTTTTTGGTAAATCGAATGCTATATTGGTTTCGAATTCTTTGTTGCTGCTCATGAATTTCGGTTTTATTTTCTTACTTAATTACTTTACTCTGCGTTATCTAAAAAATCTTTTACTTTCTCGGTCAGTTTGTCTAAAAACGAACGTCTTTCTTTTACTGGTTGTATTGTTTCCGTTTCTTCTTTTGTCTCTTCTGTTTCATCGACTAGAAAATCGGATTCTTCCACAATAACTTCGGCTTTCTTTCTTTCATTTCTTTTTAAGCCATCCATTACTAAACCTACAGCTGTAGCAAATAGCGGACTTGTAATCTCACCATCGCTATCTCCTGCAAGATGCTCATTAGGAAACCCTATCCTAGTATCCATTCCTGTTATATACTCTACCAATTGTTTTAAATGCTTTAATTGTGCGCCACCACCAGTTAAAACGATTCCTGCAATAAGTTTCTTTTTTTGCTCTTCGTGACCATAATTTTTAATCTCTACATATACTTGTTCCACAATTTCTACTACGCGGGCATGTATAATTTTAGAGAGATTTTTTAATGTGATCTCTTTTGGTTCTCTACCTCTTAAACCTGGAATAGAAACAATTTCATTGTCTTTATTTTCTCCTGGCCATGCAGAACCAAATTTTATTTTTAAAAGTTCGGCTTGCTTTTCGATAATAGAACAACCTTCTTTTATGTCTTCTGTAATTACATTTCCTCCAAAAGGAATCACAGCAGTATGTCTAATAATACCATCTCTAAAAATGGCTAAATCTGTTGTTCCTCCTCCAATATCGATAAGTGCAACTCCTGCTTCTTTTTCTTCTTGACTTAATACGGCATTAGAAGATGCTAAAGGCTCTAGGGTAACTCCTTCCAAATCTAATCCGGCACTTTGTATACACCTTCCTACATTTCGGATAGAAGAAACTTGTCCGACTACCACATGAAAATTAGCTTCTAATCTTCCGCCATACATTCCTACTGGTTCTTTTATTTCGGCTTGACCATCTACTTTATATTCTTGTGGTAAAACGTGAATAATTTCTTCACCAGGAAGCATTACTAATTTATGAACTTGATTGATTAATCGATCTATATCTTCTTCATCAATAACCAATTCAGAATTTGCTCTCGTAATATAATCGCTATGTTGCAAGCTTCTTATATGCTGTCCCGCAATACCAACGGTTACCCCTTCAATTTTAATCCCTGCCGCAGTTTCTGCTTCTTGAACTGCTAATTGAATCGATTGAATGGTTTGCGTAATATTATTTACTACACCACGATGTACACCAAGGCTTTTAGATTTACCAATACCTAAAATCTCAACCTTACCATATTCATTTTTACGACCAATCATAGCCACAATCTTTGTGGTTCCGATGTCTAATCCTACTGCTATATTATTCTCCATAGTTTACGTTTTGGTGCACACTACTTGGTTATCAAACTGTAAATTAACTTTACTGTAACTATTAAGTGTTTTTTCTTTTAACGCCTTTTGATAAAACACCTTTAGGTTATTTATCTTTTTATCTAATTGATTTAAATCCCCTAAATGCACTATAAAAGTGGATTGTCTCAATTTTAAATGAACACTATTGTCTTCATTTTGATGAATCTCGATAACATACTTATTTAAAAACGCATCGTTATTTATCTTTTCTGCTATTTTAAACACGTTATCCAACGCATCTTTATTCACTAAACCGGTTACCAAAGGTACTCTTGCCGCATGATTAGAAGACAAAGGCATATAATCTCCTTGGTCATCTATATAATACGACGTATTAGCACTAACTCTAGCTATAGGTTTTTTTTGTTTCACTTCTGCTTTAAGTTCCCCATTTACAGAAAGATACACTTCGGCAGATTTGATCATAGGATTAGAATTCAGGGCAGATTCTAATTTGTTCAAATCTAAAATTTCTTTAGACGCCTTTGCACCATTTTCTTGATTTTGTATTAACAACTTACTAACATTAGCCTGCGTGATAAACAAGTTATTATCGCCTAAAAACTGCACTTGAGGTTGCGATACATTTCTAACCTTATTTTTCGTTCCCGAAAAAGCATACAAAAACACTACTAACACTAGTAGTACAAACATCTTTATATAGCTCCAATTAACGTTCACCAAGCAATCCTTTTTTAATATGTTTCACTTCTGCTCCAATATCACCAGCACCAATAGTTAAAATTATTTGTGCTTTACTTTCTTTTATTTTTGTAACCAACTCATTTTTAGCAACAAGTTGTTTCTTTTCATTTTTAATTTTTTCTAATAACCAACTAGAAGTCACGCCTTCTATTGACATTTCTCTTGCTGGATAAATATCTAATAATAGTACTTCATCAAACTGCGACAAGCTTTTAGCAAAATCGTCTATAAAATCTTTGGTTCTAGAAAATAAATGCGGTTGAAAAACAGCCAACACTTCCTTATTTGGGTACATTTCTCTAACGGCCTGATGCACTGCATTAATTTCTTCAGGATGGTGTGCATAGTCATCTATAAACACCAATTCTTCGGATTTAATTTGGTACGTAAATCTGCGTTTCACACCTTTATAAGATGCTAAAGCTTTGGCGAGCTGCTGGTGAGGGCAACCATATTCTACAGCCATCGCCAAGGCTACTAACGCATTCGACAAATTATGTCTACCAGGCAGGTTAAATTGAACTCTTTCTAGTGTTGCATTTGGCATTTTCACATCAAATACATAAGCACCATTTTCTATTTTTATATTTTTTACGGAATAATCGGAATCGTCTTCAATCCCGTAAGTAATTCCTTTTAGCGGTAAACCGTTTTTAACAAACAGTTTTCCGTTAGGTTTTATTTTCTCTGAAAAATCTTTGAATGTTTTAATTAACTCGGAAGCATCTCCATAAATATCTAAATGATCGGCATCCATAGATGTTATGCATGCTAAATCTGGCGACAAAGTTAAGAAGGATCTATCAAATTCATCTGCTTCTACCACAGAAACTTTGTTTCCGTTTAAGATTAAATTAGAGTTATAATTTTCGCTTATTCCTCCTAAAAAAGCAGTTAATTCTATATTACATTCATATAGCAAATGCCCTAAAATACTTGTTGTTGTGGTTTTACCATGGGTTCCTGCAACAGCCAAACAAAATGTATTTTCTGTAATTAAACCTAGAATTTCAGATCGCTTTAAAACGGTGAAATTTCTATCGTTTTTAAAATAAGTCAGTTGTTTATGATCTTTCGGAACTGCCGGAGTATAAACAACTAAAGTAGTATCATAATTTAAAAAAGCATCATCCACTTGCGCTATGGAATCTTCAAAATGAACCTGAATACCTAAATCCACCAAACTATCGGTAATTTCTGTTTGGGTTTTATCATAACCAGCCACGTTTTTATTGCTCGCTTTAAAGTATCGCGCAAGCGCACTCATGCCAATGCCTCCAATGCCAATAAAATAGATGTTATGTATGTTGTTTAAGTTCATTAATTCAAGACACTTTGCCTGCGCTCCGTGTGACATTTTAGTTTTAAATTTTATTTATTTTAATAGTTTTTCAACTTCGTCTACTATTTCTTTTGTAGCATTCACTAATGCTAGCTTTTTTATATTTGCTCCTAATTCTTTTTGTTTCTCTGGTGACGCCATTAATTGGGTAAACTTGTTTTCAAAATCTACTACCAAATCACTTTCATTAATTAACATCGCTGCATTTTCATTTACAACCGCCATGGCATTTTTAGTTTGATGGTCTTCTGCAACATTTGGCGACGGTATAAAAATTACTGGCTTACCAACAATACACAATTCACTAACCGAACCTGCACCTGCTCTAGAGATAATAACATCTGCTGCAGCATAAGCCAAATCCATGTTATTTATAAACTCATGCAATTGCACTTGCTTTTCATTACCATCAATTTTATACGTTTTGTAATACAGTTTACCGCATTGCCAAATCACTTGAATATTTAACGTATTAAAATAATCAAGTTCTGCTCGTATTAATTCATTAATTCGTTTTGCACCTAAACTACCTCCAATAACCAAAAGCGTTTTCTTTCCTTCAATTAGATTAAAATATTTTTTAGCTTCGGCAACTTTAGAATCGATATCCAATAAATCTTGACGTACAGGATTTCCTGTTTTAATCATTTTTTCTTTCGGAAAAAAGCGTTCTAAACCATCATAAGCAACACAAATTTTCTGCACCTTTTTAGATAACAGTTTATTTGTAATTCCCGGATACGAGTTTTGCTCTTGTATCAAAGCAGGCACGCCGTTTGAAGTTGCCATTTGCAATAATGGTCCGCTTGCAAATCCTCCAGTACCAATAGCTATATCTGGTTTAAACTGTTTTATTATTTTCCTTGCATTATACAAACTGCTTAATAACTTAAATGGAAACATTGCATTCTTAAAGGTAAGCTTACGCTGAATACCTGAAATCCAAAGTCCCTTAATAGCAAAACCAGCTTGAGGTACTTTTTCCATTTCCATCCTGTCTTTTGCACCAACAAACAGAAACTCTGCATTTGGAAAACGAGATTTTAACTCATTAGCAATAGCGATTGCAGGATAGATATGTCCTCCTGTTCCTCCTCCTGATAATATGATTTTATACTTCTTCATTAAATTGCTTCGCTTAAAACCTCTAACGGATTATCTTCACTATTCTCTTTATTCTTATCTTCTTCTCTCTTTGCACTTACACTTAACACAATACCAATGGCAAGACAAGTCATCCAAATAGACGTTCCTCCACTACTCACTAATGGTAATGTTTGTCCCGTTACCGGAAATAATTCTACGGCAACCGCCATATTTATCAATGCTTGAAAAACGATTGGCAAACCAACACCAAGCACCAAGAGTTTACCAAAAATGGTATCTGATTTCTGCGCTACAATTACAATCCTAAACAGCAACCACATATATAGTATCATTAGCAAAAAACCTCCTATTAAACCGTATTCTTCCACTATAATTGCATAAATAAAATCGGATGAGGATTGCGGTAAAAAGTTTTTCTGAATACTTTTACCCGGACCAACACCTTGAATTCCACCAGAGGCAATTGCTGTTTTCGCATGCTCTATTTGATAGTCTGCTTCTGTATTATCATCATTTGAGAAACTATCAATTCTACTCATCCAAGTATCAATTCTATTTGGCATTGCATCTGGAAACGCCTTTGCAACCAAAACAAAGAGCACCAATGCAAAAATACCAGAACCAATAATTACTGCTAAATAGCGTAAAGGGTAACCTCCTAAAAAAACCAACATAACCACCATAACAAACATAATTGCAGCGGTTGAAAAATTCGCTGGAAGTATGAGTATTAAAACTAGAAACACAGGTATCCAGAGCGGTAAAATAGTTTCGGCAAAAGTAATTTCTTTTTCTTGAATTTTAGACATATATCTTGCTACATATACCATAAGCACAACTGCTGCCAAAGTAGATGTTTGAAAAGACATATTCACTATCGGAATTTGAATCCAACGACTTGCATTTGCTCCTTCAATAGTAGTTCCTTGCAGCATAGTAACAACCAATAACACTAATACTACAGGAATTAAAACCATCGATAATCCTCTAAAATATCGATACGGAATTTTATGCACGCCATACATGATAGCGAAACCTAAAAACAAATGCATAAAGTGCTTAATAAAAAAAGAAAAGGTATTGCCTGTACCGCCAACGTAAGCTAAATTGCTTGCCGCGCTATACACAGGTAAAAACGAGAAAATTGCCAATAGCGCTGCTATTGCCCAAATTAACCGATCTCCTTTTATGTTATTAAATATTTCTTGCATTATTTTTTTTATCATTCTACGCTACGACGCAGAATCTATTTTTATTTGTGGATTTTGCATCAAGTGCAGAATGACAAATCATTTTTTTTTATTTTATTACAAACTTCTTACTGCGTCTTTAAATTGTCTTCCTCTATCTTCATAGTTTTCAAACAAATCAAAACTTGCACAAGCAGGAGACAACAATACATTATCACCAGATTCTGCAATCTTATAAGCAATTTTTATAGCTTCGCTCATAAATTGCGTTTCGACAATAACATCTACCATACCTCCAAAAGTGCTCATCAACTTTTCATTATCTACACCTAAGCAAATAATTGCTTTTACTTTTTCGTTTACAAAAGAGAATAATTCATTGTAATTATTTCCTTTATCTACACCTCCAACAATCCAAACTGTTGGCGCATCCATACTTTCTAACGCGTAGTATGTTGCATTTACATTCGTAGCTTTAGAATCGTTTATATATTGCACCTTGTTAATTTTTAACACATGCTCTAAACGATGCTCCACGCCTTGAAAATTCTCTAAACTTTCACGAATCGTTTGCTTTCTTATTTTTAATAAATGCGCTACTGTCGAGGCAGCCATTGCGTTTTTAACATTGTGTTTACCTTCTAATGCTATTTTGCTTGTTGGCATAATTATTTGGTTGTTATCTATTGTTATTATTATGTTTTCTTTTTCTAAATACGCGCCATTTTCAATTTTCTTTACCAGAGAAAACGGCAATAATGTGGATTGTACTGGATGCGTTTTTAACCAATCGGTAAGCACCTCATCGTCTGCATCATAAATCAGATAATCTTCTTTTGTCTGATTTTTTGCAATGCTAAATTTGGAAGCGATATAGTTTTCAAATTGATAATCATATCGATCCAAATGGTCTGGAGTAACATTGGTTATTACAGCAATTTTCGGTTTAAAATCAACCATACCATCTAACTGAAAACTACTAATTTCTAAGACATAGTTTTCATAGTCATCTTCTAAAACTTGTTTTGCAAAACTGTCTCCAATATTACCAGCCAAACCAACGTTTAACTCTTGTTTTAAAATATGATCTGTTAGCGTAGCCGTTGTGGTTTTACCATTGCTTCCAGTAATACCAACTAATACTGCGCTAGTATACTTGGCTGCAAATTCAATTTCTGAAATAACAGGAATACCCTTCTGAATTAACTGCTGTACTATAGCAACCTTTTCAGGAATCCCCGGACTTTTCATTACCACATCTGCATTTAGAATTTTTGATTCTGTATGCTTCTGCTCCTCCCATTCCACTTCATTATGTATAAGAACTTCTTTATATTTATCTTTAATTAATCCTTTATCGGAAACAAAAACTTGATAGCCTTTTGCCTTTCCTAAAAGCGCTGTTCCCACACCACTTTCTCCTGCTCCTAATATGACTAATCTCTTTTTTTTCATTATCTGTCATTCTGCGCCACGACGCAGAATCTGCTTTTGTTAATATGGATTCCGCAACCAGTACGGAATGACAAGCATTATCTAATTTTCAGTGTTACGATAGATACGATTGCTAATAAGATTCCGATAATCCAGAATCTGGTAACAATTTTACTTTCGTGATATCCCGATTTTTGATAATGATGATGCAAAGGCGACATTTTAAAAATGCGTCGTCCTTCACCATATTTTTTCTTAGTGTATTTAAACCAACTTACCTGCATTACTACAGATAGGTTTTCGGCTAAAAATATCCCACATAACACTGGAATTAACCACTCTTTTCTTACTGCGATGGCGATTACAGCGATGATTCCTCCAATAGTTAAACTACCAGTATCTCCCATAAATACTTGTGCAGGATATGCATTGTACCATAAAAATCCAATTAGCGCTCCCACAAATGCAGCGATGTAAATAGTAATTTCTTCTATTCTTGGTATGTACATAATATTCAAGTAATCGGAAAAAACGATATGTCCAGACACAAAGGCAAATATCCCAAGCGTCAATACGATTATGGCCGAAGTTCCTGCGGCGAGTCCGTCAATTCCATCGGTAAGATTTGCACCATTGGAAACTGCTGTGATAATAAAAATGGAAGCAAGGATAAAAATAATCCAAGCATATTTTCCCCATTCTGGATTTATCCATGTAATTAAATCGGCATAATCAAACTCATTTCCTTTTACAAAAGGGATTGTTGTTTTGGTGGATTGCTCTTCTGCTGCAAAAAACTTTCCTGGTAAAGCATTTGGGTTTTCCGCTAAAATCTCTTGTTGTTGCGCTACAGGAAGTTTCTCTTTAATAGTGACATTCGGATTAAAGTATAAAGTAGCACCTACAATAATACCTAAACCAACTTGACCTAATATTTTAAACCTTCCTTTTAAACCTTCTTTATCGTTTTTAAACTTCTTAATATAATCATCTATAAAACCAATAGTTCCCATCCATAACGTGGTAACAATTAATAAAATGATATACGTGTTTTTTAGATCGGCAAGTAGTAACACCGGAATTAACGTAGCAAGAATGATTATAATTCCTCCCATGGTTGGTGTTCCTGCTTTTTCTGCTTGACCTTCTAAACCTAAATCCCTAATCGTTTCTCCTACTTGTTGTTTTTGTAAAAAACGAATAATACGCTTACCAAATATAGTAGAAAACAATAGCGATATTAGGATAGCCACGGCTGCTCTAAAGGTTATAAACCCAAAAAGTGAAGCTCCTGGAAACTGGTAGTGTTTTTCTAAATATTCAAATAGGTAATACAGCATTCTTTATTGTTTATTTTTTGAGATGCTTCACTTCGACTACACTCCGTGCAGACTAGCTCAGCATGACATTCTTTAATTTTATTTTTGTTTCTTGTGCTTTCCGCATCTAGTACAGAATGACAAAATCTATTTTTGTAATTGTTTTAAAAACGCTTGCACTGTTTTAAAATCATCAAAATCATGACGCTTACCATTAACTTCCTGATAGGTTTCATGTCCTTTCCCTGCTATTAATATAATATCGTTTGCATTTGCTAACTGACATGCTGTTTTAATAGCTTGTTTTCTATCTGCAATCGACATGGTTTTTTTAAAGTTTACAGGATCTACTCCTGCTTCTATTTCTTCTATAATCGTTTCTGGAACTTCACTTCTAGGATTATCACTTGTAAAAATCACTTTAGTACTTAAAGCGGAAGCAATATTTCCCATTTTTGGTCTTTTGGTTTTATCTCTATCTCCGCCACAACCAACAACTGTGATAAGCTCTTCATTTTTGGTACGAATACTATTTATGGTTTCTAACACGTTTTGCAAAGCATCTGGTGTATGTGCATAATCTACAATAGCGGTGATTTTATCTTCAGAAATTAAATACTGAAATCTGCCACTCACACTTTCTAGTTCGCTTATTAAACGAAGAATTTCTACTTTTTCCAGACCTAACAATTCCGCAGTACCATAAATCGCTAATACGTTGTAAGCATTAAATTTTCCGATAAGTTTTGTCCAAACCTCTGCTTCTTCCACCTTAAGCAACAAACCACTAAACTGATTCTCTAAAATTTGTGCTCTATAATCTGCATAACTTTTTAAAGCGTAGGTATGTTTTCTAGCGACTGTGTTTTGCAGCATCACCATCCCATTCTTATCATCTACATTTACAAGTGCAAATGCTTCGCATGGAAGATTATCAAAAAAGGATTTTTTAACATCGCGATATTCCGCAAAAGTGTCATGATAATCTAAATGATCGTGTGATAGGTTTGTGAAAATTCCGCCTTCAAAATAAAGCGCTTCTGTTCTGTTTTGATGAATCCCATGCGAGCTCACTTCCATAAAGCAAAACTCTACACCTTCGTCATTCATTTCCTTTAAATAACGATTGATAGTTAAAGAATCTGGCGTGGTATGCGTTGCCTTATATTCTTTATTATCCACCATCACTTTTACAGTAGAAAGCAAACCAACCTTATATCCAGCATTTTTAAACAACTGATATAAAAGGGTTGCTATGGTCGTTTTCCCGTTCGTTCCTGTAACACCAACAAGTTTTAAATTTTTAGAAGGAGAACCATAATAGTTATTAGCCATAATTGCCAATGCTTTTGTAGCATTTTCTACTTGCACATAAGTGACTTTAGCATTGAGATTGCGTGGCATTTGCTCACAAACAATCACCATCGCTCCTTGCTTTATCGCAATATCAATATAGTCATGACCATCTACAAGAGAACCTTTAATAGCAACAAAGACATCATTAATAGCAATTTTACGCGAATCGAAATCTATGTTTCGTATATACACGTTTGTGCTACCAACAACAGCATTGATATTTACCTTATATAATATGTCTTTAAAATCTATCACGATGCTTCTAAAACTATAGTTTGTTTATTTTTAAGTTTGGTATTCTTATCTACCGATTGTTTTTTAACAATACCAGAGCCTGATATTTTTACCCGCACATCTACATCCATATTTTCCAATAAGGAAATAGCATCCATTGCAGGCAAACCAATAACACTTGGCATAATGGTTTTATAGGTTTGCGCGGTATTGTAATATCCTTCGTACTCATTATCTACCGAAGCATTTCGCACCTCTAAAGATTCTACTTCATCTACAATTGGCGTATCTGTAAATATTTTTTGCGCAATACGCTTAAATACGGGCCCCGTTACATCTGCTCCATAATAACCAACTTTCGTACTTGGTTTATGAATAACTACAATGCAAGAATATTTAGGGTTTTCTGCTGGAAAATATCCTGCAAAAGAAGAAATGTACTTCGGATTTCTATTCCATTCTTCATTATTTGCGTAATCTGTCCTTGCTGTTCCCGTTTTTCCGGCCATAGAAAAAGTTTCCGAATACAACTTCTTCCCAGTTCCTCTAACCACGATGTTTTTAAGAATATCTTTCATTTGAGAAAGTGTTTCCGCAGAACAAACTTTATCCACTATCACTTCTTTTTCAAAAACTTCAATTTCTCTATCAAATTCTTTTACCGCTTTTAAAAACCTAGGTTTTATCAATTCCCCATTATTAGCAATAGCGTTATAAAAAGCTAAAGTCTGCAATGGCGTTAATTGCATATTGTAACCATAAGCCATAGACGGCAATGCATTTCTACTCCAAATAGCGTCTCCCGGTTTTGGTATTACAGGATTACCTTCTCCAATAATAGAAATCCCTAGCGGCTGATCCAGTTTCCATCTTCTTAATCTTCTTAGAAATTTCTCTGGGTTTTCAGAATAGTTATCATCGATAATAGTAGCCATACCTATGTTTGAAGAAACCTCTAAAGCTCTTGCTGCCGAAATCTTACCAAAACCACCACGATGCGAATCGCTAATCGTTCTTCCGTAAAATCGTTTTTTTCCATTTCCTGTATCTACAACCGTAGACGTATCTATAACTTTATCTTCTAAAGCAGCCATTAAGGCCATAACCTTAAATGTAGACCCAGGCTCATGCGACTCCCCAACGGCATAGTTTAGTTTTTCGTAATAATTCCCTTTACTTGTTCTACCAAGATTAGAAATTGCTCGAATTTCTCCCGTTTTCACTTCCATTACAACCACACAACCATGTTCTGCTTCGTAATACTCTAATTGTTTTAAAAGGGCATGATGTGCTATATCTTGAATATTTACATCTATCGTTGTGTAGACATCATAACCATCTTTAGCTTCTACTTGGTCATAATCTACAATAGGCTTCCATTGTCCTTTTCCTATTTTTTGCTTTAAACGCAAACCATCTGTACCTCGTAAATACTTTACGCCGAAAGCGCCATCAATTCCTGGTCTAGTAACATTTCCATCTTCATCTGTACGCTCATAACCGATAGTACGTTCTGCAATTCCGCCCATTGGATGCTCACGTTTTGTAGTTTGCTCTACAATAAGACCACCTTTAAAAGCACCAAGTTTTAACATTGGAAAATTGCGAAACTTGATATAATCGGAATACCCAATATTTCTAGCTAACAAGTAATATCTATTTCTATTTGCTCTCGCTTTGCGAAGTTCTTTTTGATAATACGAAGCAGGTTTTCCTGAATATTTGGATAGCGCCTCACTTAAAGGTTTTAAATTTTCTTCAAACGTTTTAGCGGAAGGCGTAATAGCATCGATTCTTATATCATACTTAGGCACAGACGTTGCCAATAAATTCCCATTTACAGAATATACATTTCCTCTGTTTGCAAGAATTGGCACAGGCTTTATCGTTCTGCTTTGCGCTAACGCTTTATACTTATCTCCTTGTACAAATTGGATAGTCAAAAGTTTAAACACAACTGCCAGAGCGAAGATGAACATACATCCTGCTATGAAATACAATCGGTTTAATATGTTCTTTTCGCTTGCTGCCAAAATGAAACTATTCTTTTTGTGATTTAACTTTTATTTTTTTCGGTGGAACTTCTGATATAGCAATTCCTTTTACCGCCATTTCCCCTTCTAGAAACGACTCTTTTTTAAGCTTCATGAGTCTTCCTCTGCCATCTATCATAGCAGAACGAAGCTCTTTAACATGATTATTTAGTTTTGCAATTTCATGTACTTTTTTATCTGCACTATGCGAACTTGCAATCATCACTATAGCCAAACCAGAAATAAACAGAATCATTTTCCAGTTTTTAAAGGCGTCATCGCTAACGAGAAACCTTCCTTTTAATATGCTATAGATATTTTTTCTCATCTTCGGTTTCCGCGAAAGCGAAAATCTATTTATTTGGTTATTAATTTTTTATCGAAACCTCTCGGCTGTGCTCGAGACAACACTTAATTATACTTTTCCTGCAATACGGAGTTTAGCACTCCTTGCCCTATTATTTACTTTAATCTCCTCTCTTGTTGGCACTATCAAACCACCAACTTTTTTAAGAGGTACTTCAAAGTTCCCAAACATATCGCGCTCTGGTTCACCTTCAAACAAACCATTTCTAATAAAACGCTTCACCAACCTATCTTCTAAAGAGTGATAGGATATAAAACTCAAACGCCCATTAGGCTTTAAAACCTCTGGTGTTTGTAATAAAAATTCTTTTAAAGCTTCAATTTCCTGATTCACCTCAATACGAATAGCTTGGTAAATCTGCGCTAAAACTTTGTTTTCTTTTTTATGCTGTAAAAAGCTTTTTAATACTTTTTTTAATTGATCACTAGTTACTATTGCCTCGTCCTTTCTTTGCGCTACAATTTCTTTAGCCATTGCCGGAGCTTGTCTTAATTCACCATATTGCAAAAGCACCTGCTTTAAATCCTCTTCCTCGTAATCATTAACGACGTGATATGCAGAAATTTCGCTTTTCTGATTCATTCGCATATCTAAATCTGCTTCAAATCTGGTGGAAAAACCACGCTCTGCAACATCAAATTGATGGGATGAAACACCAAAATCCGCCAAAACACCATCTACTTCCTTCACGCCATAAAAACGTAAAAAACGTTTCATATGTCTAAAATTCTCATGAATCAACGTAAAACGATCATCATCTATCGTGTTTTCAAGCGCGTCTGGATCTTGATCAAAAGCATACAATTTTCCCTTTGGACCAAGTCTTTTTAAAATCTCTTTACTATGTCCGCCACCTCCAAAAGTAACATCCACATAAACACCATCTTCTACAATGTTTAAACCGTCAACGGTTTCTTTCAATAAAACTGGGTTATGATATTCCATCTTCTTCATCGTCTTGTCCCATTACCTCTTCTGCTAAATCTGCAAAATCTACAGCAGCATCATCAATGGCTTGTTCATATTTATCTTTATCCCAAATTTCTACAATGTTAATTGCAGAAGAAACTACAATGTTTTTCGCTATATCTGCAAAAGCCACCAAGTCTTTTGGGATCAATAATCGTCCTGTTGTATCTACCTCAATTATTTTAACTCCTGCGGTAAATCGTCTTATAAAATCATTATTCTTCTTCTTAAAACGATTAAGCTTATTCATTTTAGTCATCAAAGCTTCCCATTCACTCATTGGATATAATTCTAAACAAGGCTGAAAAACAGCTCGTTTAAGCACAAATCCATTTTGCAACACCGGAGACAACTGCTTTTTAAGCGCAGCAGGAAGCATAAGCCTTCCTTTTGCGTCTACCTTGCATTCGTATGTTCCTATTAATGAGTTCACTGTAACTTTTACGTATTAAAACGATTAAGAGTCAAATATATTGAAAATTCTACCACTATTTACCACTATTTACCACATTGTTAATAAATTTTCGACTAAATGAAGCATTCTTTCGATTACAAAAACAGCAAAAGCCCAAAAATCACTAGTTCACAGAAGATTACATTGTGGGTAATAAACTTAAAAGCGATTGTTAACATCTCCGTTAAAAAACTCATCGTAGTGTTTTTATTTAAGTTGTTATAATATGAATGATTTAACTATATTTGTTTTCAATAGAAATCACTAACTAATTCATGAAGCATCGCTTAAAAAAAGAGAAAGACTACAGCTATATTGAGGTTGGAGAGGGCAATACTATAATTATACTTCATGGTCTTATGGGAGGTTTGAGTAATTTTGAAGCTGTCACTAAACATTTTAGCACAAAAGGGTACAAGGTTATTATTCCGGAGCTACCTATTTACAGCATGTCTTTGTTAAAAACTAACGTAAAGGCATTTGCTAAATACTTGCATGATTTTATTGAATTTAAAGGCTTAAGTGATGTTATTTTATTAGGAAATTCGCTAGGTGGACATATTGGATTATACCACACCAAATTATTTCCAGAAAAAGTTAAAGCTCTTGTAATCACCGGAAGTTCTGGCTTATATGAAAGCGCAATGGGCGGAGGCTACACCAAGCGTAGTGACTACGAGGTGATCAAAAAGAAAGCACAAGATGTTTTTTACGATCCTGCAGTAGCAACTAAAGAGATTGTAGATGAAGTTTACGACACGGTAAACGATAGAAATAAACTGATTAAAACATTAGCTATTGCAAAGAGTGCAATACGACATAATATGGCTAATGATTTACCACATATGCAAGTACCTACTTGTATTATTTGGGGAAAGAACGATACCGTTACTCCTCCTGAAGTTGCAGATGAATTTAAAGCTTTGTTACCGGATTCTGATTTATTCTGGATAGACAAATGCGGTCATGCTGCTATGATGGAACACCCCGAAACATTTAACCAAATTCTTAATGATTGGTTAGCGGACAGAAAGTTCTAAACAAATTTACAGTATAAATAAAGCCACTTATTCTTTTACCGCAACTATTTTGGTAACTTACACGGATGTCTTTACCTTTGAGCTTTTAGTATTAATTAAATGAGACTTCCGTTTTCACGGAAATGCTATCGCCATGAAAATAAAATCTGCAGAATTTGTATTGAGTAACTCTGATGTTGCAAAATGTCCAACCAAAAACATTCCGGAATACGCTTTTATTGGCAGAAGTAATGTAGGTAAGTCTTCACTTATCAACATGCTTACTAGCAGAAAAAGTCTTGCAAAAACTTCTGGTAGACCAGGAAAAACACAGCTTATAAATCATTTTTTAATTAATGAAGAATGGTACTTAGTAGATTTACCAGGTTATGGTTATGCTCGTGTTTCTAAATCTGCAAAAAAGACTTTTCAGAAATTTATAACGCAGTATTTTGCTTTACGTGAACAGTTAGTTACTGGTTTTGTTTTAGTAGATATTAGACACAAACCGCAGCCAATAGATTTAGATTTCATGAAATGGTTGGGAGAAAATGGTATTCCGTTTTCTATTATTTTCACTAAAGCCGACAAGCTTAAGCCTAAGGCTATTGAAAACCACGTAGAAGATTACAAGAAAATTCTTTTAGAAACTTGGGAAGAAGTGCCTAACTACTTTATTACTTCTTCATCTAAAGATGTTGGTAAAGAGGAAGTTTTGGAATATATAGATTCGCTAAATGCGAATATGGAATTGGATTAAGGTGGAAGTGGCATATTCTAAAAACGATCTAACTCTTCACATCTAGCGCATCGCGAAGCGCATTACCAATTAGCATAAATGCCATCACTAAAGTCATAATACACAATCCAGGTATTAACGCTAAATAAGGTTTTCCTAGAATAATATAATTGTAATGATCTTTAATCATTGCCCCCCAACTTGCCATAGGTGGTTGTGCACCGATTCCTAAAAAACTCAAACCGCTTTCTATTAAAATAGCTCCTGCAAAATTGGCTGCCGAAATCACAATTACTGGCGCCATTATATTTGGTAAAATATGTTTAGTAATAATTCTAAAATCATTAAAACCTAGAGCTCTTGCCGCAGTAACATATTGCATTTCTTTGGCACTAATTATTTGACCTCTTACCACTCTAGCGACTTCCACCCACATCGTTAAACCTACAGCTATAAAAACCTGCCAAAAACCTTTACCTAAAGCTAATGTTATAGCAATCACTAATAGCAACGTTGGTATAGACCATGTCACATTAATGACCCACATAATAAAAGCATCTACTTTACCACCAAAATACCCAGCAATGCTTCCCATGAAAACACCAATAAATAAGGATATAAAAACAGCTACAAAGCCAATAAAAAACGAAATCCTTGCTCCTACTAATATTCTACTTAATAGATCCCTTCCGTATTTATCGGTTCCAAAAAGGAAGGTTTTTGTAGTAATTAAAGTTGGTAACTCTACATCTTCTAATTGCTCAAAATTCATAGTTTTACGCACTCCAACTAATCCATCGGAAGCATATTCGGTATAGATTATACTATTATCTTCTATACTATAACTACTAATAGGAATTTCGGTTTCTGTATTTTTTCTTCCGAAGAAAAGCGTATCGAAAAAACCTTGTTCGTTTTTAATCGTCGAAGGAATCGTTAGCATTTCCACTTTAAAACCTGGTTTCTTAGAATGTATTGCCAAATGCATCTGGTTTGCATATTGCGAATTATCTGGAGCTATCGCATAAGCAAAAATAGAGATTAGTCCAATTAAAACGATAAACCCGAAACTAAAAACGCCCCAAAAATTGTTTTTAAATTTTTGGAGCGCTAATGCACTTAATGAGTTTGTTGTACTACTCATAAATTTATTTAGTCTTTTACTGTAGTAGCTACTTTTTCAATTCTGTAAGACATTTTCAAATCTTCTAAAACATGTAATGCTTCTTCCATATACACATCCTTACTAAGACTTTCATGCCATCTATCTCGTTTGTCCTTTAAAATAGAATCTGTTGCAAACAATTGGCTTTCATAAGGCAAAGACTCAAAGGTTAGATTTGTTTGATATTCTGATATTTTATCAAATCGTTTTGCTTCTTCTTCAGTTAATTCTATTTTCTGCTTGTAGGCTTTATAGTTTAAAGCGTGTGAATTTTCATCCATTCTGGTTTTTACCCATTTTGCATTTTCTTCAATTAGCTTTAACTGCGCATTATTACTCATACGCTCTTGACTCTTCTTAATAGTAGAATCGTAATCAAAATAGCTATCCCAAAAAGCATAATCTACTGCTTCAATTTTATCCCAAGGTAATGGGTTTTCTTGATCCTTTTCACCAACATTAATATAGCTGTATCTATCTGGAACAACCACATCACTCTTTACACCTTCTAGTTGTGTAGAGCCTCCATTAATTCTGTAGAATTTCTGCGTAGTAAGTTTTAAAGCTCCTAAATCTCCTTGCGAATTATTACGCACCATTCTATTTAAATCCAATACATTTTGAACAGTACCTTTACCATAGGTTTGTTTACTACCTATAATAATCGCTCTTTTATAATCTTGCATTGCTGCTGCTAATATTTCGGAAGCAGATGCTGAAAGTTCATTCACTAAAATTACTAATGGCCCATCCCAGCTGATAGATTTATCTTTATCTTTTAAAACTTCTTTTGGTTCACCTGTAGAACGAACTTGCACTATTGGTCCATCTTTAATAAACAAACCTGCCATATCCACAACAGTTTGTAAAGATCCTCCTCCATTATTACGAAGATCTAAAACAAGACCTTCCATTCCTTCTTCTTTTAAGCGCTCAATTTCTTGTTTAATATCGCTTGCTGCATTACGTTTTTTATAGTCTTCAAAATCCACATAAAACTTAGGAAGATTAATCACTCCAAAACGTTTATCATTATTCTTTACGATAGAAGACTTAGCGTAGGTTTCTTCTAACTCAACCACATCTCTAGTAATAGAAATCACCTCAATAGTACCATCTACTTTTTTAATAGTAAGATTCACGATTGTTCCTTTTGGTCCTTTTATAAGTTTTATAGCATCGTCTAAACGCATACCAACGATATTAACCGCTTGCTCTTCGTTTTCTTGACGTACTTTTTGAATAATATCACCAACCTCTAATTCTTTTCCTCTCCATGCTGGACCTCCAGAAATTAGCTCCACAATTTTAGTGTTATCCATTTTCTTAGAAAGTCTTGCTCCAATTCCTTCTAACTTACCAGACATTTGCTGATCAAAACGATCTTTATCTTCTGGTGCAAAATAGAATGTATGTGGATCAAACTCCTCTACAATAGCATTTACATATATTGAGAACCAATCTTTACGTTGTTGATCATCGATATAATCATTGTAATAATTATCAATAGATTTCAAAGTTTCGCTACGAGATACTTCCTCTAAACTAGCCAATGATTTTTTTTCTTTATCACTTTTTATATTTTCAGTAACTAAGTCATCATAATTAGAAATAGTAGTGAATTTAAGCTGTTGTCTCCAACGTTCTTTCATTTGCTTTTTATTCTTAACGTATTCTAATTTCTCGTAATCGGAACTATAGCTTTCATTTACAGAATAATTAAATGGTTTATTTAAAATATCCTTATAAATAGTTTTAGTCTCTTCGATACGTTTCAATAAACGTTCGTGTGTCAGGTTGAAAAAAGCGATATCATAAGCTTTCAGCTGATCGTCCAGTTCTGTTTTATATTTCTCAAATTCTTCAATATCGGATCTATAAAAATAACGTTTTAAAGGATCTAATTGCTCTAAATAATCGGTATAAACAGCCGATGAAAAATCATCATTTAAAACTTTAGGATCAAAGTGCCCACGTTCTAAAACGTAAGTGATCACTTGTATTAGTAGTTTATCTTTATCCGGGTCATCAAAAGTCTTACTAGTAAAACTACAAGATGCAAATGCTAATAAAAGCAACAGGATAAACACATTATATTTCTTTTTCATTTTCTAAATGCATTAATTAATTTAAGCTCTAATAGCTCAAGTTAGGGGTTTGTCTCAATTCACTAATTTAAAGAAAAAACTGTGCCAATTATAGCAAAGAGGTACTAATTTTTTGTTAAACCGCAAATAAGAAGCATATGCTGTATAAAATATGTATTTTAGCGTAGCAAAAAAACGAACGCTACATGACAAAAAAACCGTTAATATTAGTAACCAATGACGATGGTATTACGGCACCTGGAATACGGGCATTAATTGAAGTTATGAATACCATAGGTGACGTGGTTGTTGTTGCCCCTGATAGTCCGCAAAGCGGAATGGGTCATGCGATCACTCTAGATTCTACCTTACATTTAGAACAAGTAACTATTGACAATGGCAGTCAAAAAGAATATAGTTGTTCTGGCACACCTGCAGATTGTGTAAAGCTAGGAATTAGTGAAATACTAGACCGTAGACCAGACTTATGTGTTTCGGGTATTAATCATGGTTCGAACTCCTCTATCAATGTCATTTATTCTGGAACAATGAGCGCTGCAATTGAAGCTGGATTAGAAGGTATACCATCAATTGGATTCTCGTTATTAGATTTTAATTGGAATGCCAACTTTGAAGCAGTTAAGGCATATGTCAAAAATATTGCACTAAATGTTTTAGAAAACGGTTTACAAGAAGGTGTTATTTTAAATGTAAATTTTCCAAAACTAGAAAAAGAAGCCATTAAAGGCGTGAGAATTTGCAGACAAGCAAAAGCAAATTGGGTTGAAAAATTTGATAAAAGAGTTAGTCCGCAAGGCAAAGAATATTATTGGCTTACCGGAAAATTTGTTAATTTAGACAAAGGAGAAGATACCGATGAATGGGCTTTAGCGAACGGTTATGTTTCTGTAGTACCCGTACAATTTGATTTAACAGCACATCACTGCATCGCTAAATTGAATACTTGGGATTTAAACAAATAGACTATTAATACCTTCCGCTTTTGCGGAAACATAAAAGAAGATTACCGCTTTCGCGGAAACTAAAGATGAAAAAAGATATTACAATTGGTTTAATCGTTGGTTTTGTTGCCAACATCATAGGATTATTTATTGCGACTAAAGTATTAGGGCAAGGAGGCGGTTTCACAGAAGCTATTGAAACAGCTAACGCACAAGGTTTTATTAGTAAACTTATCAGTTTAGGTGCTATTTTAAATCTTATTGCTTTCTTCTTCTTTTTAAGCAGAAAACAAGATAATCGCGCAAAAGGCGTGCTTATCGCAACTATATTTATAGCCATCTTAACCCTTCTTTTTAAATTTATATAAAGGAAACATTCATAACTAAAAGGTAATAATTACGGATAAAGATTAAATGGATGCTGCATGTGACCATTTAAAAACAATAGATATATACACATGAAATATTACATTATTGCAGGAGAAGCTTCAGGCGATTTGCATGGCTCTAATTTAATGAAGGCATTACAAAAAGAAGATGTACATGCCGAATTTAGATTTTGGGGTGGAGATCTTATGCAAAGTGTTGGTGGTACTTTAGTAAAGCACTATAAAGAAAGAGCTTTTATGGGTTTTGCAGAAGTACTTCTAAATATAAACTCCATATTTAAAGCCATTTCATTATGCAAAAAAGATATTGCGACTTATAACCCAGATGTTGTTATTTTTATTGATAATTCAGGGTTTAACTTGCGCATTGCAAAATGGGCAAAAGAGCAAAAGTTTAAAACGCACTACTATATTTCACCACAAGTTTGGGCATCTCGAGCGAGTAGAGTCGAAAAAATAAAAAAATATGTAGATGCTATGTATGTTATTCTTCCGTTTGTGGAAGATTTTTACAAAAAATACGATTACAAAGTGCATTTTGTTGGTCATCCTTTAATTGATGCCATTGCGAACAGAACGCAAGTAGATGAATACAGCTTTAGAAAAGAAAATCAACTTAACGATAAACCCATAATTGCATTACTTCCGGGAAGCAGAAAACAAGAGATCAAAAAAATGCTTTCGGTGATGCTTAGTGTTGTTAAGAATTATCCGAGTTATCAATTTGTAATTGCAGGAGCTCCAAGTCAGGAGTACCGTTTTTATCAGCAATTTATAACAACAAAAAATGTCACTTTTATCTCTAACAAAACCTACGATTTACTTAGTATATCTACAGCTGCATTAGTTACTTCTGGTACTGCAACGCTAGAAACGGCATTATTTAAAGTACCACAAGTGGTTTGCTATAAAGGTAGTTGGTTATCCTACCAAATTGGAAAACGCATTATCACGCTAAAGTTTATTTCTTTGGTAAATTTAATCATGAATAAGGAAGTGGTAACCGAGTTAATTCAAGGGGAATTCAACGCTAGACGATTAAAAAAAGAATTAGATATCATTCTAGACGAAAACCAGAGAACGAAGTTCTTCATGCAATATTACGAACTAGAAAAAGAGCTTGGAGGAAGAGGCGCTAGTGAAAAAACAGCAAAATTAATTTATAAAGCTTTATTACCAAATACTTAAATTTGTACATGAAAAAAATTGCCTTAATTCTTATTCTATTCCTTTCCTTTTCGGCTTGTAAATCTAGTAAAAACAAACGTGTAGTTACTAAGAAAGCACGAACAACCAAAACCGTTTCTAAAAAAACGAGTTCTAAAAAATCAAAGACAAAAACAGTTACTGCAAAAAGCAATACAAATGCAGAAAGCATTATAGATTACGCGAAAACTTTTGAAGGTGTTAAATACAAATACGGAGGAACCACCAAAAAGGGAATGGATTGTTCTGGTTTGATATATACTTCCTTTAAAAAAGAAGCTATTACACTTCCTAGAACTACACATGGACTATCTACAACTGGTGATTGGATAGACTTAAAAGAAGTACAAGAAGGGGATTTGTTATTTTTTGCAACCAAAAAGAACAGCCGAAAAGTAAACCATGTAGGCATTGTAACTACAGCACGAGTTGGTTACGTGGAGTTTATTCATGCGTCTTCAAGCAAAGGAGTTATGATTTCCAACTTGGCAGAACGCTACTGGTATTTGTCTTACGTACAAGCGAGACGCATATTATAAAACCTACACGATATAGAATATTTTCGTTATAAATGTAGATTATTTACTATATTTATGCATGAAGATTCTAAATTTTACAGTAATAAAACTAAGCACCTGTCTTTGTATAGGTATTCTTTTAGCCTATTACATTGCAATTCCTGTAATTTGGTCCTTATATAGTTCGCTTATTCTTTTTTTGCTTTTAACTGTATTCTTATTTCTTTCTAGAACACAATTCATACAAACCATCTGGTTTGGCGTTTTGGTGTACTTCACCACTATTTCTATAGGAATAGTAAGTACAAATATCCATAACCAAAAACTTGGTAAGAATCATTATATCCATTTAAAACATACCCCGAAACAAATTACATTTCGGATAAAAGAAATTTTAAAACCTGGTAATTATAATGATAAATATGTCGTGGATATTCTTCAAGTGGATGCTGAATCGGTAATAGGAAAAGCGCTACTAAACATTCAAAAAGATAGCCTTCAAAGGAAACTAGAAGTAGATGCCATTATACTTACAACGGAAGGTTTTCAGGAAATTTCACATACTTTGAATCCGGAGCAATTCGATTATAAAAACTATCTAGAAAAGCAATATATCTATCATCAAATATATGCTACCAACGATAAACTATTCCGCGTAAGCGATACCAAACACACATTAATTGGTTATGCTAGTCTATTGCGAAATACGATAAACAAAAAGCTTAAAAAATACGATTTTACAGCCGATGAGTTATCCATTATTAACGCGCTAATTTTAGGTCAAAGACAAAACATTAGTAAAAGTGTCTACACCAATTATGTAAACGCTGGTGCTATTCATATTCTTGCCGTTTCTGGATTGCATGTTGGTATTTTACTACTGCTATTGAATACGCTTTTTACACCCTTAGAAAAGATACCCAATGGAAAAATCATGAAAATGATTATTATCCTAATCCTTCTTTGGTGTTATGCACTCCTTGCTGGCGCTTCCGCCTCGATTATTAGAGCTGCAACGATGTTTAGTATTGTTGCCGTTGGAATGCATTTAAAACGCCCAAGTAACATCTATAATACATTGGCTATTTCCATCTTTTTTATTCTATTATTTAAACCTTTATTCTTGTTTGATGTTGGCTTTCAATTAAGTTATCTGGCAGTACTTGCCATTGTTTCTATGCAACCCATATTATACAAATTTTGGAAACCCAGATTTTGGCTAAGCGATAAACTATGGCAAATTACCACCGTAACTATTGCTGCACAATTTGGCGTTCTCCCTATTAGTTTGTTTTATTTTCATCAGTTCCCAGGATTGTTTTGGTTGTCTAATATTGTTGTTATTCCGTTAATCGGAATTATTCTTGGGAGTGGAATTCTAGTGATTCTTTTAGCATTATTAAATGCGTTACCATCATTTTTAGCAACTGGCTTCGGAAGTATTATTCGTTTCATGAATACTTTTTTTGAGTGGATTGCGAGTAAGGAACAATTCTTATTTCAAGGCATTTCTTTTCCTATACTTTATGTACTTACTTCTTATTTCATCATCACAGCCTTGGTAAGATTACATGTAAAGCGAAACTACAAAGCTTTGGTATTTCTATGTCTTGCGATACTAGGCTTTCAAATAGCCATTTTATATACAAGACACCAAAACAGCACGGATACTTTTATCGTTTTTCACAAAAGCAGAAACACGGTTATAGGTTTAAAACGAAACAGAATGCTTCAGGTTTTTCATAATTTAGATTCCATTACAGCTAATAAAACCATACCTACTTTTGCGGTAGCTAATTTCACAGAAACGATTACCGAAGACACTTTACAAGACCTCTTTTTCTTCCGAAACAAAAAAATACTACTCGTAGATAGCCTTGGAATTTATAACATAAAAAGTATAAAAGCCGATTATGTTTTATTGCGAAATTCACCCAAAATAAATCTAGAAAGATTGATAGACTCTTTAAAACCAAAAGGCATTATTGCAGATGGCAGTAATTACAAATCGTATGTAGCACGTTGGGAAAAGACCTGTAAAAAAAGAAAACTCCCATTTCACCAAACCGGTAAAAAGGGAGCTTTTATATTAGAATAATAGCTTCTGAAACAAGTTCAGAATGCCAATTTTAACCTTTAAATTCTGATTTAAACGCTAAATAATATGCATCAAATGCCTCTTGTGTTGTTAGTTCTTTATAATCATCGCTAGCAAACATTTTTAAGTATAGTTCTATCTGAACTGGCGTTTGATATCCTTTAATAGGAGCAATCAATTCTGCTTTTTCGTCTAAGTATACAATAGTAGGATAAGCGTTTACTTGAAAAAACCTAGCCAATTGATGTGCGCTATTACGTCTCTTCGCTTTAGCAGGATCATAACTTGGATTGGTATATTCTTTCCCTTTATAGTTTGCAACGGCATTACCTTCGGCATTAAACTTTACCGCATAGAAATTTTCATTTACATACGCTGCAACTTCCTTATTTTGGAAGGTGTTTTTATCCAACATTTTACAAGGCCCACACCATTCGGTATACATGTCCATCAGGATTTTTTTAGGTTCTTTCTTCTGAAGTTCTAAAGCTTCTTCAAAAGAAACCCATTTAATTTCTTGTGCAGTAACCGAACCAATGGTTAAAACTGCGAGTAAAAGTGTAAGTGCTAAATTTTTCATGGTATATAAATAACTTATTTGTGGTTTGTATCTTTTCAGAAATACAGTCTCAAAGACTATTCCAAAATTACAAATTATTTTACGTTATGCATTAATCTTTTAAGAATAGGGTTTAAAACGATCGATACAAGACCAACAGCAATTGGTACTAATGTAAATATTAAAAAGAACGTGGATAAACCGTGTTCTTCGGAAATCTTATCAATCATTCCTCCCATGGTTCCTGCTGCTTTTTGTCCGATAGCAATAGCTAAATACCAAATACCAAACATAAAACCAATCATTCTTCCAGGTACTAATTTACTTAAATAAGATAGTCCTACAGGCGAAATACAAAGTTCTCCCATGGTATGCAGTAAGTATGCAAATATTAAAAAGAACATACTAACAGATGCTGTTTGTGCTCCTTGCTCTACTCCCATAGTCCCCATTACTAAGACGCCAAATCCTAAACCTAAAAGTATAAGACCTAAACCGTATTTCATTGCAGCACTAGGATTGTATTTACTTTCCCACCATTTTGAAAATAGAGGTGCTAATGTAATAATAAAGAAGGAGTTTAAAATCCCAAACCAAGATGCTCCAACATCTGTTGCGTCTTTACTAAACTCTCTGTTCACTTTCCAAATTACAATTCCCCAAAGCGAAATAAATGCGATTGCTAAAACAATATTAGAATATGGTATTTTGGAATAGGTTTTTTTGAATAGTAAATATAAAACCCAAGTAATAATTGCTAGAGGTCCTACCGTTAAAATTAAATCTACAATTTTAAATATCATGGCAGAAGAACCTACTAAAGCCCTATCTGTATAATCTCTTGCAAAAATGGTCATGGACCCTAAAGACTGCTCAAAAGCAGCGAAGAAAAATACGGTAAATATTCCGAAAATAGAAACCGCAATAATTTTGTCTCTTATAATTTTTGAATATCTAGAAATTCTGGTAATAATTAAATATAAAAATAAAACAAGGGCAGTAAGAATGGTAACGTTAGAACCGTCCATACCTCCAATATTAAAATCTAACATATTCACATTTCCAACTTTAGACATTGGATCATTAAATAAATACAGAAGACCTCCTAAAGCAGAAAGTACGATTAATATTTTATCTACTCCTGTGAAAGGGTTTAATTTTTCCTCTGTTGGATTATGTTCTGTAGGGCTAACTTCATTGATGTTTTGAGGTAATTCTACTTCATGAACCTTAGAAGGTTTTTCACCAATCTGACCGAATAAATCTTTAGCTAACCAGAATTGTAACATTCCTAAGAACATAAAGATTCCTGCAAGACCAAATCCCCAAGACCATCCAATATTTTCAGCCAAATAACCACAAAGCATCATACCAAAAAAGGCTCCGGCATTTACTCCCATATAAAATATGGTGTATGCTCCGTCTTTTTTAGACTCTTTGCCTTTATACATTTCAGAAATCATAGAAGTTACGTTAGGCTTAAAAAAACCAGTACCAATAACTAATAATGCTAAACCTAAATACAGCGTAAATTGGGTTTCAAAAACCATTGCCGCATGCCCTAGCATCATGATAAAGCAACCAATGATTACTGCCCATTTATAACCAGTAATCTTATCTGCAACCCAACCACCAACAATTGGCGTTAAATATAAAAGGGATGCATAGGTACCGATTAATGCTAAAGCGTGTTCTCTTGGCCATTCCCAGCCAGGATTATCACCTATTAAAGGAGCTGTTAAAAATAATACCAGAAGAATACGCATTCCGTAAAAGGAAAAACGCTCCCACATTTCTGTAAAAAACAATACAAACAATCCAGCTGGATGCCCAATTACTTTGTCTTTAAATAGATTTTCGATATCTGTATTCATTTATATATAGTTTAGTTCACTTTTTAGTCTAAAAATAACGACTTACTCAATCCCGTGCATTTTTCTTTTAAGCATAGGCGCTAACAGTAACATAATTACAGCTGCTGCTATTGGAATTACTGTAAATATTAAAAAGAAATTGGATAGACCATATTCTTCTGAAATTGGATCGATATAACTTCCTGTAAAACCTCCTAAAAGGTTTGCAAAGAAATTAGCTGTAAACCAAATACCGAACATTAAACTAACTAATTTAACAGGCGCTAATTTACTAACGTAAGACAATCCAACTGGTGAAACACAAAGTTCTCCCATAGTATGTAAGAAATAGGCACCAACTAAGAATATTAAACTTACAGAAGCTGTTTTTGCTCCATCAGGAATTCCTGCTGCTCCGTAAGCTAAGATTCCAAATCCTAAACCTACTAATAATAAACCGATAGCAAATTTAACTGGTCCTGAAGGATTTAATTTACTTTCCCAAAGCTTAGAAAACAATGGTGCAAATAAGATAATAAATAAAGAGTTTAATACAGAGAACCATGATGCAGGAACTTCTGTTGCATCCGATTGAAATTCTCTATTTAACATCCAAATTACAATTGCCCAAATAATCACGAAACTTAAACCTAATAGTATATTTGCCAAAGCGTATTTACTAAATGTTTGTTTAAACAGCATTGCTAAAACATAGGTTATTACCAACATTGGCACGACTGTTATTATGGTATTCACGATTTTAAAAGTCATCGCTGCACTACCAACTAAAGCTCTATCGGTATAATCTGCTGCAAAAACGGTCATAGAACCACCTGCTTGTTCAAAAGCCCACCAGAAAAACACGACAAATAAAGAAAAGACACCAATTACAAACATTCTATCTCTTACTACTTTAGAGTTTTCTACTTCATCAATAACCTCTTCAATATTATCTTCTAATTTTTCAACACTATGTTCTATTACCTCTTCAAAATCTTCCGACTGTTTTGGTGATAATCCAATTTTCCCGAAAATCTTTTGCGTGAAATAGAATTGTAACATTCCTAAAAACATAAATACACCAGCAAGTCCAAAACCGTAATGCCATCCTATATTTTCTCCAATGTAACCACATAAAAGAATACCTAAAAATGCACCCGCGTTAATTCCCATATAGAAAATGGTATAACCGCCATCTTTCTCTTTTCCTTGTGTTTTGTACAATTGCCCTACCATGGAAGAAATATTCGGCTTAAAAAAACCATTTCCAATAATTAGACAAGATAATCCAGCATAGAAAAACATAGAGGTAATTCCTTCTAATGCCATGGAAGCATGACCTAAGGTCATAATAAAGGCTCCAAGCACAACTGCTCTTCGATAGCCCATAAATTTATCTGCTATAAAACCACCAATAATTGGAGTTAAATAAACAAGTCCGGTATACCATCCATAAAGAACTAATGCATCTGCTCTACTCCATTCCCATCCACCATCGATAATAGTAGATACTAAAAAAAGCACTAATAAAGCACGCATTCCATAGTAAGAAAAACGCTCCCACATTTCTGTAAAGAAAAGCACGAACAATCCTGAAGGATGCCCTAAAACTGTTTTTTGATTCTCTGCAGAACCTCCAAATTTATATTCCATGTTTATTTATTTTAGTTAGTTAGTTAGTTAGTTAGTTCTTTTATCCTTTAATCTTTTGTTGTTCTTCTTTAACTTCTTGCTTTGGTCTTTTATCTCCAAGTTTATCGTTAATAAAGTTTGTCATTTTTTTATACAAATGCAATCTTGTGTTTCCACCATAAATACCATGGTTTTTGTCTGGATACACCATCCATTCAAACTGCTTATCTGCTTGTATTAAAGCTTCTACCATGCGCATCGTATTTTGTAAATGTACGTTATCATCTCCAGTACCATGAATTAAAAGAAAATCTCCTTTTAACTTATCTACATGGTTTATTGGTGAATTCTCATCGTAACCACTTGCATTTTCCTGCGGCGTAGTCATATAACGTTCTGTATAAATAGAATCGTAGAATCTCCAGCTCGTTACAGGAGCAACGGCAATTGCCATTTTAAATACATCGTTTCCTTTAAACAATGCATTACTACTCATAAAACCACCATAACTCCAACCCCAGATTCCAATTCTTGAGGCATCAATATACGGTCTTGCTCCTAATTGTTTTGCTGCTTCAATTTGGTCTTCTACTTCGTATTTACCTAATTCGTTTTGTGTTACTTTTTTAAAGTCGGCACCTTTAAAACCGGTTCCTCTTCCATCTACACAAGCAACAATATATCCTTGTTGTGCTAAATGTTGGTACCAATAATCATTAGCACCATTCCAACGATTTGCAACCTGTTGTGATCCTGGGCCAGAATATTGATACATAAATAATGGATATTCTTTATTCGCATCAAAATCTGCTGGTTTAATGATCCACATATTTAAATCATTACCATTTACTTTAATGGTAGAAAACTCTTTTTTAGAAGTGGTATACGCTAATACTTTTTTAGAAAGCGCATCATTATCTTTTATGCTTTTTACTAAATCTCCAGAAGCAGCATTGTTTAATGTATATTCTGGAGGGGTTGTTGCGCTCGAAAATGTATTTATAAAATATGTAAAATCTGCACTAAACGAAGCATTGTTTGTACCTGTACTTTTTGTTAAACGTGTTTTATTATTTCCGTTTAAATCGATTTTATACACATCCCGATTTATAGAACCATTTTCTACCGATTGGTAATAAATGGCATTTGTTTTTTCATCAAAACCATAGTAATTGGTTACTTCCCAGTTTCCTTTGGTGATTTGATTGATAAGTTTTCCGTTATTATCATAATGGTAAATGTGGTTGTACCCATCTTTTTCGCTAGTCCAAATAAAGCTATCATCCTTTAAAAAAGTAAGATTATCTGTTACATCTACATAGGCTTTATCTTTTTCAGCTAAAACTAAAGTTGCTTTATCTTTTTTAGCATCAATCATCCAAAGATCTAATTCACTTTGGTGTCTGTTCATGTATTGCGCACTTAAGACATTTGCTTCATTGGTCCATTCAATTCTAGGAATATAAAAATCGTTATACGCTTTATCTAATTTTACTTCGGAAGCTGTATTCGATTTCAAATCGTATAAATGCAAAGAAACAATTGCATTTTTTTCTCCTGCTTTAGGGTATTTAAAAACTTGCTGTGTTTGGTATAAAGCAGAACCGTACACATCCATAGAAAACTCAGGAACATCGGTTTCATCAAATCTTATAAACGCTATTCTATCACTAGCTGCATTCCATTCAAAAGCACGAACAAATCCGAATTCTTCTTCATAAACCCAATCGGTAATACCGTTAATTACTTTATTTTTTTCACCATCAAAAGTAATTTGTTTCGTTACTCCAGAAGTCAAATCTTTAACAAATAAATTATTATTTAAACCATAAGCGACTTTCGTTGCATCTGGCGAGAAGGTTGGTTCTTGTATTTTTTCTTCAGCAATTAAAGTAACCGAAGCGTCTTTGGTATCATACACATAAAACGTACCTAGCGTAGATCGTCTAAAAATAGACTCCACATCGGTAGCTAAAACAATCTTGCTTTCGTCATCACTAAACGTATAATCTGAAAAATAAGGTATTGCTTCTAGGTTAGAAGAACTCACTAAAGTCTTCACTTTACTTAATGTCTTGTAATCGTAAACATCTATCGTTGTGATTTTTGAAGCTCTATCGAAATTTAAAACCGAGTATTGTTGTCCGTTTTTCATGGAATGCAAAGCATCCATTCGTTCGGTTCTAAAAGAACCATCCCAGATATCTTCTAGTGAAATATTTTTAGTTTGAGCGGTAGTAGAAATTGCTGTTATTAAAAAGCAACTAAATAGGAAGAATTTAAAAGTTCGCATTAAAAATAATGATTTTATTAATTGAATGTCAAGTTTACTAAAAAATAAGCAAAAAACCGTAAACATTAACAGTAAATTGAGGTTGTAAACACTAAAAGCAGCTTGGGTTTTAAGATACAAAAACTTAAGCTACTTAAATGAAAACCATTAAAAATTGGAATACTATCTTTGTGTTTCAAAAACATAGTACATGAGTGCACCTATTTCTGGCTTTTCTAAATTAACTAAATCTAAAAAAATAGATTGGATTGTAGAAACTTATTTTTCAAATAAAGCCGAAGCTAAAAAAATTATAAAGCAATATTGGAATTCCAATATAGCGCTACAAAACTTACATGATGAGTTTATAGAAAATACCATAACCAACTATTATTTACCGTTTGGTGTTGCGCCCAATTTTCTAATAAATGGTAAAATGCATACCATACCAATGGCAATTGAAGAAAGCTCTGTTGTTGCTGCAGCTAGTAAAGCGGCCAAGTTTTGGTTAGCACATGGCGGTTTTAAAACAAAGGTGCTTTCTACCACTAAAATCGGACAAGTACATTTTATGTATTCGGGTGATTTTAAAACACTAGAACGCTTTTTTAATACGGTGAAAAACCAACTTATTACAGACGCTTCTCCAATTACCAAGAATATGGAAAAACGTGGTGGTGGTGTTTTAGATATTGTTTTAAAAGATAAAACCGAAGCTATTTCTGGCTATTACCAATTGCATGCCACCTTTGATACACAAGATGCCATGGGAGCCAATTTTATAAATTCTTGTTTAGAGCAATTTGCAAAAACGTTTAAAGCGGAAGCAGAAAATCTTTTACAAGAAACTATTGAAATTGTAATGAGTATTTTATCTAATTACGTTCCAGATTGTTTAGTTCGTGCAGAAGTAAGTTGCAAATTAGAAGATCTACCAGAAGACGATTTTGATGCTGAAAAATTTGTACAAGCGGTTCGTATTGCAGAAGTAGAACCATATCGTGCTGTGACACACAACAAAGGCATCATGAATGGTATTGATGCTGTAGTTCTAGCAACCGGAAATGATTTTAGAGCAGTGGAAGCTGGAGTGCATGCCTATGCTGCTAGAAACGGAAAATATAGTAGTTTGACACATGCCAAAATTGAAAATGGTGTATTTACCTTTTGGATGGAAATTCCGTTAGCATTAGGAACCGTTGGTGGCTTAACCAACTTGCATCCTTTAGTGAAATTAGCCTTAGAATTATTACATAAACCAAGTGCAAAAGAGTTAATGCAAATAGTTGCTGTTGCCGGATTGGCACAAAATTTTGGTGCTTTACGTTCTTTAACCACTACAGGAATTCAAGAAGGCCATATGAAAATGCACTTGATGAATATCTTGAATCAAATGGAAGCTACGGAAGTTGAAAAAGAAAAAATTGTTCATCATTTTAAAACAAACACCGTAACACATAGCGCAGTTGTAGAAGCTTTTAATGCTTTAAGATCGAAAAATAAAAACTAATAAATTGTCCTTTCGAATTTATCGAAAAACACACATGAAGCATCAAACTTTTTACAGCAGCGGAAAATTATTACTTACCGGAGAATATGTAGTTCTAGACGCTGCTTTAGCACTTGCGGTGCCAACAAAATTCGGACAAAGTTTAATTGTTGAAGAAATAGAAGAAGCAAAAATTATCTGGAAAAGTTTCGATGAGCAAAAGCAGGTTTGGTTTGAAGCCGTGTTTCATTTTGAGAACAATGAGATTTCTCGACAAGCTCGAAAGGACAGCAATATTGAATCACAAGTTAGTATAGACAGTGAAGTTTCTAATAGACTAATAGAAATACTACGAGCTGCTCAAGAACTTAATCCGGAGTTTTTAAAAGACAAGAAAGGCTACCAAATAACTACGCTACTAGAATTCCCTAAAAACTGGGGCCTTGGTACCTCTTCCACTTTAATCAACAATATTGCGAATTGGGCAGATGTAGATGCATACCAACTTTTAGACAAAACATTTGGTGGAAGCGGATATGATATTGCCTGTGCGAAACATGACTCGGCAATTACGTATCAATTACATAATAGTGAGATTTCTCGACAAGCTCGAAATGACAATAGTCCACTTCAAAATGACAGTCAAGTTCAAGGAGACAGAAGAACAGTAAATGAAGTGCAATTTAATCCTGCTTTTAAAGAACATTTATATTTTGTGCATTTAAACAAAAAGCAAAATAGCAGAGATGGTATTGCACAATACAAAAAGAACAACGCTAATATTGAAATGGCGATTTCCGAAATAGATCAAATAACCAAAGATATTATTGCCTGTAAAACGCTAGACACTTTTGATCTTCTTATGGAAAAGCACGAACAAATCATTTCAAAAATCATCCATTTAAAACCCGTTAAAGAAGTTCTTTTTAAGGACTTTAACGGAAGCATTAAAAGTCTTGGTGCTTGGGGAGGAGATTTTGTTTTAGTGAGTTCTAAAACGAATCCGACAGACTACTTTAGGCATAAAGGTTTTGATACTATTTTAAAGTTTGATGAAATGGTTGCAAGTATTTATTAAGTGTTAGAATTAGATGCGGAATCTAATTCCGCATGACAAAAGAGTATATTTCAGCATAATTTCGTTTGTTTACAACTTATCATTAAAAAATGACACTTCAGAAACTCCCTTTTGAGGATTATTTGTTTTGCACCTAATTTTACCTTGTTACCATAAACAAGATATCATGGAAGAAACAATTAAAATTTTGATTTACATACATGCCTTTTTTGGCGGACTAGGATTAATATCCGGAATTGGAAGTATTATAGTAAAGAAAGGAAGTATTCCTCATAAAAGAATGGGAAAGCTATTTTCCATTGGAATGCTAACCAGCTCCTTAATTTCCATTCCTATTACCTTAATGCCAAATCACAAGAACACTTTTCTTTGTTTAATAGGTCTTTTCACTATTTACTTAGTGATTTCCGGAAACCAAATACTGACTTTTAAATCTAAAAGCAAGCTATCAGCAAATGGTTTAGATAAAACAATTTCTGGTAGCATGTTACTCCTTTCTATAGCAATGGTTTTGTTTGGTGCTTATGGTTTACTATTAGGAAAGACTACTTTTATACTGTTTATGTTTTTTGGTGGCTTCGGATTGCTATTAACGATAAAGGATTTTATGTTCTACAAAAATTTTAAAGAGATCAAAAATGGTTGGCTGCGCAATCATGTAGGAAAGATGATTGGAGCGTTCATAGCATCTATAACCGCTTTTATAGTTGCCGGTTTAGGTATAGGAAGTATTCTTTCTTGGATCTTACCTTCTATTCTTGGAACCATTTACATACTATACTGGAAAAGGAAATTGAATTAGTTTTTTAAACCGAATTTAATGCCATTCCCATTAACAGTCCTTCTTAAAGAGATATGGTTTAAGCCTGAAATTGGTACTAAAAAAAAGTCCTTTTAGATTTCTCTAAAAGGACTTTTATATTTCTAGTATGTGCTGTAATTACTACTGCACTGTATTAGCTCTGTTATCTTCAATATTAGAAGCTTCTTTTAAAGCCGTATATAATCTTGAATCTATAGCCGTTTGTTTTTGTTGTTCTACTTGGTTAGCAAAAGATTGGTAGTTTGCTAATTCTACTGCTGGAGTAGCTTTAGTTACTTGTACCATATATACGCCGTTTTCACCAACAATTAATTTAGACGTTTCTCCTTCTTCTAAACCAAAAGCAGCACCTACAACTTTAGGCTCTCTACCAACACCAGTAACCGTTGGTGTTTTCATGTTAATTGCTAAAGCAGTTCTTACTGTTTGTCCTTCTGCACTTGCAAGCTCTTCTAAGTTCGTTGCAGAGATTCTACTTTTAATCATATCTGCTTTTTTAGCTTTACGTATTGCTGGTAAAGCAGTAACAGATGCATTTTGTGTATTCATTAAACCGGCTTTGTTTTTAGCAGTTAATTGCACTACTGCAAAACCGTTAGAGATAGCGAATTTTTTAACATCACCAACTTCTGCGTCCGCTTCAAATGCCCAACGTACAATTGCTCTTTGGCTATTTAAACCAGGAATATTTTCATCTAAAACTTTAATGCCGTCTACAGGACGAACAACATAGTTATTTTCTTTAGCTATATCTTGAAATTTACCGTTTGCTAACGCATTTTCAAAACTAGCAGCATCTCTAAATACTTTAGAAATTGTATTCTCACTAGGCTCAATTTTACGAGCAATCGTTCCTACCTTAATAGTACGTTGCATATTCTTTTGTCCTAATATTTCAATGATATGGTATCCGAAAACAGTTTCTACTACTCCGAAGTCACCTGTATTGTTTTCAAAAGAAAAATCTCTAAACTCAGGAACCATAGCATTGTATGTAAACCAATCTAAAACACCTTCTTTCTCATTACTTACGGTATCTGCTGAGAAATCTAATAAGCTAACAAACTTAGATGGAGAAGATTTAACAACATTCATAATACTGTCTGCTGTTACTTTAGCTTGTTCTTTTGTTTGTACTGTTTCTGCCGATGCAGAACGAGATCCAATAAATGGTAATAATATATGTCTTGCTTTTACAGAATCTGGCATTTGCGTTACTGCAACTACTTTAGAAACTTTAAAATTGTTAGCGTCTTTATATGGCCCAAATACTTCACCAGCATTTAAATTAAAAATACTATCTGCAACTGCTACAGGTAAATCTGATTTTTTAATAAAACGATCATCAAATTTAATATCTGAATTTGCATTTACAAACGCTTCGTTATCTTTTGCTTTTAAGAAACTTAAAACCGTATCATTTCTTTTAGTAACCTCGTTATATACTACTTGGTCTTTAAAAAGATTTTTTAAGCTTTGCTTAATAGCGTTTTCATCTTCCAGAGATGCAACTTCATTAAACTGTACATAATTAATGTTTCTAGAAGCTTCTACAGTATATTGCTTTACGTGCTTGTTCATATAGCTTGTAATATCACTATTAGAAACAGTAACCGTACTATCTACTATAGAAGAAAAAGGAACCTGAACAAATTTGATATCTCTTTGGTCTCCTTCTAATTTATGTTGTAATTCTCCTTCTGCAAGAGTACCAACCATTCCCGCTTTAACCATATTCACATAGTTTTGGTTAAGCGCGTTTGAAGCAACTCCTTCTTCATAATCGATCCATTGTTGGTACGCTATAGAAGATGTTTCTTTTAAGCTAGCAATGTATTCGTTCATTTTGTTTTCATCAAAAACACCTGCAGCATTCTGAAAATCTGCATTGTTTGCTAAATTTGTTTTTAACAAATCACGCATTTGGTCTTTTTCTACTGTAAAACCTAGAGCATCAAATTGTGTTTGCATAACTGCTTGACGTACTTCTTGGTTCCAAACGTTGTTCATAGCTTGTGTGCTAGTCCCGTTTCCGCCCATTTGACGTTGCATTGCTTCTACTTTTTGCATGAAATCTTCACGTGTAATGTCTTTGCCATTTATTGTAGCTACTACATTTTGTGATTTTGCTGTAAGTGCGTCACTGTTTCTAAACAAATCTGCTAATACAAATGAGAATAATGCTAATGCAATTACTACGATAAGTACTAATGATTGCTTTCTAATGTTATTTAAAATTGCCATTGTTGGTATAAATTTTATTCAATATAGTGCGCGAAAATACCATTTTCTATTTAATAATGAAAGGGTTATTTTGATAAAATGAAATAGAAGTGGAAATTGAAGTTAAAATTGGCAGAACGCGAAAGACAGAAGGCCAATGAAATAGCAATTGGTGACGTTTCAAATTCAAAAATACAAACTGTAATTACAGTTGTTTATTGCAAGCTTCCTTTTTAATCTTCTTCTAAAACCCTAAGCTCTACCAAATCTATTTTAGTATTAGAAACTTCTAAAATGGTAAATTGAAAATTCTCTATAATTACTATTTCGTCTTTTTTAGGGATTTCTTCGGTATGCGCAACGATTAAACCACCTAAAGTTTCGTAGTTTTCTTCATCTGGCAAATTAATTTTAAACGTTTCGTTTATATAATCGACTTCTATTCGTGCTGAAAATTTATAATTATTTTCATCTAGCTTTTCTTCAATTAAAACTACAGTATCGTGTTCGTCTTCAATTTCACCAAAAAGTTCTTCGACAATATCTTCAACAGTCATGATTCCAGAAGTCCCTCCGTATTCATCTAAAACCACAGCTATACTTTTACGTTTCTTAATCAATACGTTAAGCACATCGTTTATTAGCATGGTTTCTGGCACAAACTCTACAGGAAGTATAATAGATTTAATAGTTTTCGGTTTTTTAAACAACTCAAAAGAGTGCACATAACCCAAAATATCATCTATATTCTCTTTATAGACAATCACTTTAGAACATCCTGTTTCTGTGAAAATGGTATTTAGATTCTTAATAGATTCGTGAAGTTCTACGGCAATAATTTCGGTTCGAGGAACCATTACTTCTCTAGATTTCACCTCTGCAAATTCTAAAGCATTTTGAAAAATTTGAATTTCGGTATCTATCTCGTCATGTTCTTCAACAGATTCCATTTGCTCACTAATATAGTTACCAAGTTCTACTTTGGTAAAGGCTAATTGTACTTGGTCTCCTTCGGTTTTAAAGAATTTTTTAAGCACAAAATCAGAAATCCACAGTACAAAATCGGAAATAAAAGTAAAGAGCATATAAAATATATATGCGGGGAAAGCTAATATTTTTAATAAGGAATTGGCATAAATTTGAAAAAACACTTTAGGTAAAAACTCCGCTGTTATTAAAATGACAATCGTGGAAATGATGGTTTGCGTAAACAAACTAAAATCTACAAATAGATAGTTTATCACACTATTGTTAGATGGCAACATAGACTGAAACCAATTTACTAACAAATCTCCCATAAAAAAACCATAAACAACTAAAGCTATATTGTTACCAATAAGCATGGTTGCAATAAATTTAGATGGTTTTACGGTAAGTTTAGAAAGTATTTTTGCTAAAAATCCGTCTTGCTTTTTTTCAATTTCTATATGTATTTTATTGGAAGATACATATGCGATTTCCATGCCTGAAAAAAAAGCCGACAGTATTAAGCAAACAATTATAATAACAATATAGACGCTCATTACTTGGCGTTATTATTGTCTTCAAATTTTTTATTGAATTTTTTACGGAAGAAAAACATAAAAATAGCCAGAGCTGTAAAAGCTAAAGATATATAGGTTCTATTCCTGTCTATACTCCAATTGGTTACTGCATCGTATAAAAATAATGCGGCGAAAAATAAGTATATATATTGAAAAAACTTAGCGGTTTTCATTTTTGGTATTTAGGTTGAAAGTTATTTATAGCAAAGATAAGTATTATTCCTCAAGTGTGATAATACCATCTATTTCTAAAACTTGTGCTTGTTTGAATTCGGAATCGGAATCAAAACCATTTCCATTGATTAGGTCACGACCTTGTCTAAAGGTTACTGGTTTATTTGTAAACAGCCATTCTTTATCTTGATCATAGTACAATTGTTCTGCAAATAAGGTGTCTTTTTTATGCGAAGTCACTATCACATTACCTTGTAAATCGATCAGACTTGTTTCTTTATAGGAAATAGCATAATCTGCTATTACTGTATTTTTTTGATTTAAATCATCGTACATATATAAGACAACACCTTCTGGGAATTCATTATAGCCAAAAGTTCTGTTTGTAAAGTCTAGCATCTTAGGACTAATAAGATTTGCTGTTACTCTACCCGAATCGGTATACTTTAAATTGATATCTTCTGCAACCCCAATTGGTTGATCTTCTGAAATACCAATTTTTTGCACTTCGTTAAAGTTGCTTTTACATGAAAAAAGCATAGCCACAGTAAAAACTGTGGCTATGCTTTTTATATATAAATTTTTGTTTTGCATTATATTTTTGGTACGGTTACAGTTCTACCAATCCAACATCCAATACTAATAGACTGTCCTGCTTTTCCTGCAGAGAAAATCTCAGATTTACTTGGTGCTTTAGCTTCATAATTAGCAGCTAAACTACTGTTACCACCTTTTCTTGCTTCTGCTGCAGCTAACCAGAATACTGCTCTTTTGTTAAAGTTTGTATCTCCACAACTGTTTGCACTAGCAGCATACATATAAGCGATTTGCACATAAGGGCTTTTATCTGAAGGATTTGCATTTAAAGACTTCATAAAGTACTCTCTTGCTTTACCATAGCTTCCTTTTTGTTTAAAGTCTTTAGCAATTGTATTGTAAAGTTTCGATTTTCTAAAAGGATCTGTTTCTAACTGTAAGGTTTGATCAAAATATTGTTGCTCTCCTGTTATTAAGTATAAGTAGTATGATGTTTTTGCATTAGGCTCAATGCTGTTTTTTTGTTTTACAACTTTAACAAACATTGGATCTTCTTTACATCCTTTTTCATATAACTTATTCATTGCTCTTTGTAACCAAACACCATTATTCTTGTTTTCTTCGTAATCTTTTTGGTATAAAGGAATAAGGTTTGAACAGTTTGCTCTATCTCCTAATTTAGTATCCACACTACCAGAAATCTGATCGAAAGCAGTTAAAGAACTTTCGTAGTATCTTTTGTATTGTCCATCTTTCTTCGTTAATGGAGTTCCAGCTTCTTCTTTAGCCATTAATTTATTTAAGCCTTCTGAATTACTTTTCACTTCTGTTTCGATTTTATCTACTACGTCATCATACTTATCAAACAACTGTTGATCTGTTTTCTTTCCAGCATCAAATAAATCTACCATTAAAGAAAAATAAACGTATAAAGATTTCGCGTTTTTAAAAGTTTTTAAATCTGTAGTAAATGCTTTATCAAAAGCTTCATATAACTGTGTATCACTTAAACCTAATTCCGTTTTGTAATCATACATTAGTTGCGCTTTATCAGATAATAAATCACCTACTTTTGTTTTACTTGGAAAGTTCTCTAACTTTTCATCCCAAAGCTTTAAAAGGTCGTTTATAAAAGCAACTTTTTCAGTTCCTGTCGAATTTTCAATTTTATGTTTCAATATCTTTTCTCCATCTACTGGAATGGCATTGTTAAATTTTGGGTACTTGGTACGTACTTCCATCCAAGGTCCGTAAGCTGCGTCAAAATTCCCTGCTTTCACATACTCGTGAAAGATAGATAGTTTGGTCATTGCTTCTTCATTTTGTGCAAAGCCAAAACCAAGTCCCAGGAATAATATTGCTAATAATGTGATTTTCTTTTTCATAGTCTTAATAATTTATGCTGTTAGTTAAATTTACTTTTTTCGAACCATCTATCATTCAAAGATAAACTTAATTGGAAATTTATAAAATTCTCTTGAATTAAATTCTTGTTCGTTGTTCCTCTTTTTCCAAACTCAAAACCGAGGTTTGCATTAGAGAACAGATTGTTGCCAACCGGTAATCCTACTCCAAAAGATATGCCAAACTCATCTATGGACTCTCCATTAATTATTAATCCTGTTTTTTCTGCTCTAACTCCAGCACGGTAAACCATGCGTTTTATATACGATCTGTATGCATTATAATCTGGAATATAAAAACCACCTAAAGAAAAAGTATTACTATTTTCGTATGTTGTTTCTGTATTAGCAGAATCATAAAGCGCATTACCAAATTTACTTGTTTCTTGAAAAACACTTTCTACACCTACAAACCATTTTCTTGCTTCCCCAATACCAACACCAAAAGAAAATTTAGCTGGTAATGTTAATGAAGTTTCTTTTAAACCTTTAGATTCTAAATCTGTTTCTAGCGTATTAACTACAAACTCTTGTTCTGTACTAGGAATAATCGTTATGGTATTAACAGATCTTTTATTTTTAGAATTTAAATCGCTTTTAGGAGAAAAAGTTACTCCAGAAGTTAATTCTAGTTTGCTATTCAGTTTCGTTTTATACGTAAGACCGATATTATAATTTAAACCACTTAAGTCTGATCTATTATCTTCTCTTGTTTGGTATTGAATTAATTCACCATCATTATCGTATAAATACTCAATAGTACTTCCTTCAATTTTCCCAAAATTATACTGTGCATCAATACCAACGCTTAACGCTTTTGTTATTTGGTACCCTGCAGACAAATATGTTTTATTAACACCTCCATCTCCTTTAAATCTTTTGGTAATACCATTTGCTTCATAATTTTCTAATTTATACCCAACCGAAGTATAAGGCATTAAACCAAAACCAATACCTAATTTACCTATCGGCAATGAAACCGCTAAATAATCAAAGGTTGAAGTAGAAGCGCGATCACTGTTCGTTTCACTTTTTAATTTAGTAGACATATGACTTCCACCAACAGAAAATATCATTGGTCGACCTTCATTATTATATAATTCTAAGTTTTCTCCTCCATAGGACGCAGGATTTCTTAGATTCACATGTGTACTATCTGTATAAATACTAAGTCCACCCATACTTCTATTTTCTACCGTACCTTTAAATTTTAGGCTACCAATTCCATAAAATGAATATGGTGAAGAAGTACCTTCTTGAGCGAAACTTTGAATTGCAAAAAAAGCAATAAAAACTATAACCAGTTTTTTTATCATTAGTGTGTATTATATTGTAAAATAAAATTTAATCCTTCTAAAAGGAAATTTGAGTTGGCAAATATGCTACTTTTTAATTGTTTAGACAAAAAATTAGCGTCTCCTCCTGTTAAAATAATTGTTAAATCAGGGTATTTTAACTTATATTCTTGAATTGCCCCATCAATTTCGAGCAAAACACCCTCAACAACACCGGAATGCATCGCCGTTGCCGTGGCATCTCCAACAATATTTTCGGGCATCTTTGTTTCTAACAACGGTAAATTTGCTGTAAAATGATGTAATGCTTTATAGCGCATTCTTATTCCTGGTGAAATTGCGCCGCCTAAGTATTCGTTTTTATTATTAATAAAATCGAAAGTAATACAAGTTCCCGCATCAATTATTAAAACATTTTTATTTGAAAATTGTTGTACAGAACCGCTAACTAATGCTATTCTGTCAATCCCTAAAGTTTTTGGTGTACTGTATAAATTTGTAAAAGGAACTCTTGTTTCATGATTTAAGACCAATGTATCATAATACTTATCTAAATAAGCAATATCTATTTTTCTTAATTTCCCAACGGAAGAAAAAATGACTTTCTTAATGTTTTTATGTGCTTTACGAATACCTCTTAAGGTTTTTAAAACCTCCTTATTTTTCACTTTATGACTAGAGATTATCTTATCCTTCTGAAAAACAGCGATTTTAACAAAGGAATTTCCAACATCAATAATTAAGTTCATATTTTTTCTTAAGGCTTCAAATTTACAAAATGCGAAATAAACTATATTCTAAATCCCACTTTAATAATCACTTAAAGCGTGATTTTTAATAACAATAAAAAATAATATAATTTTTTTGCAAATTTCCTTTGTGAATAACAAAAAGGTACATATATTTGCACTCGCAATTTTATGCTACTGGTGCCTTAGCTCAGTTGGTAGAGCAATGGACTGAAAATCCATGTGTCCCTGGTTCGATTCCTGGAGGCACCACCAAAAAAAACCCGATTCATTTGAATCGGGTTTTTTGGTTTTTATAAGACACGGAAAATCCATAGTTATTAAATTTCATCTAATAACTAATGCTGTACTCCCTTAAACGCTTTTACTCTATGCGACACCTTTATTGTTTTATCTATAAAACTAGGGTGTTTAAAATAAGCTTGTAGCCGGTATCCTGCCAATTAAAACCATATTATTCTATTTCTCTTAAAACAAAACTCCTGTTTAAACAAATAGAATCACTCGCATTTTTTTTACTGAAGTCGCATTCTATCGCTAAATAAACTTACATCTTCTGCTTCTGCATCAAATCGGTTAAGATAAGGTCTAAATTCGACTGTAATCTTTTCAAAATTACTAGTAGTAAGTGGTTTATTAAGAAAACCAACACAAGAGTTTTGGTTTTGCGCTTTTTTAATGTCTTGAGAATTCGTTGACGAGCTTAGCATATATATTTTAATTTTAGTTTTATTTATCCTGGTTAACTTATTAAATTCATCTAAGAATTGAAACCCATCCATTTCTGGCATATTAATATCCAGTAATATGATATCTGGTGTAAACATTGTTGGGTAGACATCCTTTCCTTCTAAAATTTTCAAAAAAACGATAGCAGCATTGGCACTAGTAAAAGTTCTAATATTACTACCTGCACTTACTTTTTCAATAATTTTTTGACCTACAAACAAATCTATTTTGTTATCATCAACTATCATAATGTTCATATCCATATCCCAAATAATTATTTAAATAACAGAAGGCAATACCACTTTAAAAACAGAACCGTTTTTAATGCTACTTTCCACCGTTATTACTCCCTTTAAATCTTCGACCATGTTTTTAACAATATAAAGCCCTAAACCATGTCCTGGCACGTCATATTTATTTGCTCTGTAATACAAATCAAATATTTTATCCATCTTATTCTTATATATTCCAACACCATTATCCTTAATAATAATTACAGCTTCCTTTTCAGATGTTTTCACTTTAATATTCACAAAAGGAGTTTCATTTTCTCTTGGCTCTCTAGAATATTTTACCGCGTTGTGAATTAAATTTTGAAGAATAGAATTTAACATTTCTTGATTAGAATAATGCCCATAAGTATCTACAACATCTATATTAAATTTTATGTTATCAAATTTAGTAGTACCACTTAACAATTCTAATATATTATCTACCGTTTTCGAAAAGTCAATTTCTTTAGATTCTTTTTTCTTAACTGTGACACTGGATGCCTGAGAAAGGTTCTCCGACAATTCTTTTCCGTTTTTAATAACGGTATCTAGCATGTCTGTTAAAAACAAGATTCTATCTGGGTTCTTTTCTTCTTTTAACAAACTAAGTACTCCTTCAGCAGAAGAAAATGGCGCTTTAAGATCATGTGCTGAGCGATATAAAAACAACTCTAATTCTTCTGTTTTTTTCTTTAATTTATTCTCTAACACTTTACGGTTACTTATATCGAACATCATGGCGCAATAAAAAACATTTTCACCAACACTTCCATTACTTAAAGCAAACTCTACTGGAAAATGCTCTCCATTTTTACGCAAACAACACATTTCTATGATATCTACATTCTGTTTATTTCTTATCTTATTTACCGCTCTTAACAGCTCTTTAATATTACCATTTCTATACTTTTTAGACATTAAAACGGTTAGTGATCTGCCAATCATTTCCTCTTCTACATAACCAAAAGCGGCTTCCGCCCCTTTATTCCATTCGGTAACATTACCTTTATCATCTGCGACTACAATAATACCCACATTAATAGATTGATAGATGCTTCTGAATTTTGCTTCACTATCTACAAGTTCATCACTAATACCTTTAAAATCTGTAACTTCACGCAAAGCAATTGTGGAAGAAATAATTACGCCGAACTTGTCATAATTAGGAGAAACAATTACGGAAAAGAATATTTTCTTTCCGTTAGAATCAAAATCATACAATTCAAATTGGTGTGTTGCTTTATCTATATAAACTTTATCAATATTATTTTTAAAGGCTTCAAAACTGGAAGCAATAAAGTAATCATAAATATATGTACCAATTAATTTCTTAATCTCTGTATTACAAAAACTCTTATTTGCATTTAAAATCTTACCGTGTCTTGTAATAGTGAACACGTTTAAAGGCATGGCTTCTAAAAAACTCTCATTAATTGACTTCCCTTCGGAAAGCTTTTCATTCTCGTTATGATACTTAGTAACATCCTTATAAATCGATAAGTATTTCAAGCCTTTTTCGCCTTCATTTTTTATAGGAATAATGGTAGTATCTAACCAAAATGTTTTTCCTGTACTGGATACATCTGTTAAAACTCCATTCCACTTGTTCCCCATTTTAATGGTTCTCCACAAGTTTCTATATATTTTCCCTGTATAAAGAGGAGATTTTAGCAATTGATGCGTTTCACCCACGAGCTTATTAGCGTCACATTCTAAAATTTCACAAAATTTATCGTTTGCATATTCTATTCTGCCTAATGCATCTGTTACAGATACAATAGAATTTTCAATAACATCGATTAATACGCTATCATTAAGAACATGAGAAAGGTTATATTTAATTGCTTCCATAAAAATTGTTTTTAGTTTCTACGCAATACTCTCTGGCAGATTCTAGATTATTAAATACACCAAAAGGTGTAATCGGCTCATAAATTCTTTTATAAGAAGCTATCACAAGTTTTATTTCCATAGAATTAAAAACAAAGGCTTCCGAAATTCTTAGCTTACTTAGTATTGGAGAATTAGCTAATAAATTAGCGGTTTCACGAGTGTATGTTACTCGAATATCTCTGGAATCAATTAAAAAGGGCATCGCTTTGCCATTACATAATTTAGCAATTGCGTCTATATATTGTTTTATTTTACTGGTTTCTAATTTATAATTCGCTTCCTTATTTCTAAACTGACAATAAAGAATATCATTGTCTGTCCAAAATTTTGAATTTCCAATCTGAATCATATCGTTCATACTAGTTGTCATAGGTTACAGAATTAAAAATTGCATAATTTTGATTACTATATTGTATCGCCAAATCGGAATCTTTAAAAATTAAATTTGGCACATTAGAATCGCTAAACATCACATAAAATGAAAGTAGCATTTTGTGTTTATAGTTCTTTATTAAAAACGCTTTAGACAGGACGACACTTTTAATTTTTGCATTATTTGACAAAAGCTTAAATAGTTTTACAGAAAGTCCAATATTGATTTCTCTAAAATCAAATATTATAGGTAAATACGTACCATCTGACAACATGGAAATAGCTTCGTAAAACAGATCTTCAATACCCGCATCTGAATAGTCTACATTAGAACTATCATCTAATTTACAATAGATAACATTTCTGTTTACCCAAAACTTAATGTTGTTTATCCGTATTTCGTCTTTCATTATTATCCTTTAGAAAAAACCAACTCCAATAGGAGTGCCAAAAATTATTTTAACTAAAAATAAACATATAAACACCTTTAAATTAGATGTTTATAATTTTTATTCAGATTTTTAAAGAATAAAAAAACATCGAAATACCACGAAATCTAAAGGCCAAACACAACAACTAACGGAATACCGTTAATTATTTTATATTAAGGTTTAGTGAAAAAACAGCTAAAGACGTTGAGCCAACACCGACTAATCTTTGCCCCCAAATCTCTATATAATCATTTGGAGCAAGCTCTACAGTTCCAGAAATAGAATTACTAGAAATGTCTAATATATTATTAACACGCATTAACGTATTTGTTTCCGTTAGCGTTGTAGTTCCATTTTTTCTAATAAAAAAGGCATAGTAGTTACCAACTGTAGTAGTTCCTCTAACAGATAAGGATGCGCTAATTTGAAATGTTCTAGTTTTTTTACCTAAATACGTAATTCTATTATTTTGAGGAGAAGACACTCGCATTAAGTTCACTGCGGTTGTAGTATTTGAATTACCATTTCCTAACAAATTTATTCCGGTTCCACTAGAAATGTCTTGTAAGAAACCGCTAGTGATTGTTCCATTGTAATAAATATTACCTGTTGCAACCTGATCAGACTCTACAGGTAATCCAGGGCAATCTACTGTCCATGCATTATTAAAATTGTATCCTGCATAAGAACCTGCGGTATACTTCTTTATGTATTGTGTACTAGTACCATTAAAACTGGCTCCTGTTAATATACCGTTTCCAACTACAGGATTAGAACTCACATCTATACCAATAGCAGAACCGTCTATTTGAGAAAAACCTCCTTGTTTTTCGATGATATTAAAAGTTCCAGTAAATGTTTCATACGTTCCCAGATTACTAGAAAACCACCCCATATTACTCAATAACAAATGAGCCACATTATTATAGGTTATTCCTGTTGTATTTCCAGCAAACTGAACAATACTCAAAAATGCTAATCCGTAACCATCAATAGTACCTACTGATGTTGAATTTTTAACGATAGAATCTCTAAAAACAAAGCTATCGGCTACAGTTCCAGTCATATTAAAAACAGTTCCACCTGCTGCGATAAGCGTCACGTTTTTTATACTTCCTCCTGCAGTTCCTACAATCATAGTTCCTCCAGTTTTTGTTAAGGTATCTTCATTGGTATCTATTCCATATATATACGCGTTATTTAAATCTATGGAATGTGCCAAAGTAACCACACCATTTATTTCATATAAAGTATCTGAAGACAATAGGTATTTACTTCCTCCACCAGCAGTAAGCTCTGCGCTTAAATCTGCTGCTGAACTTATCATTTTATGTTTGTTTCTAGATTTTGAATCCATCTTCGTCCAAGATCCTGAACCATAAAAATAAAATGCATTTTCAGTAATATCAAATACTAGTAAACCATTTGCTGGGGCAGAAATCGCTATTCTCTGCACAGATGTCATTCTTGGGGCCAACATACCTTTATCGACAGAGGTCAAGTCCAGCATAGCGGAAGCGTCTGGTGTTAATGTCCCCACTCCTACTTGAGAAAATGCGCTATAATTACAACTAGCAAAAATTGCTATGGTTAATACGGTTAATCGTAGTTTTAAATTTTTCATAATTAATAGGTTAAGATTTTTTGAGTTAATTCGCGATTTGTTGTTTCTACTTTTACAAAATAAATACCGTCACTTTGGTTAAATGGTATCTCTATTCTGTCTTTATTATTAAGGTTTGTATTTAGTTTTAAAACTTCCTGTCCTAAAACATTAAATATGGCTATTTTTTTTAAGGTAAGTCTATCCTGGTTATTTACCACAATGTTATTATTTCCATCATAGAAAATCTTTATGTTTTTAGCTTCTTCAGCATCTACAGATAATGTTTCAGACGGAGCAAAAACAATAGAATATCTATCTAAATATTCCCCTATTGGCAAATTGACATTATAGCTAGAACCAGTTAAACTATGTGTAGTATTTAAAAGATTATCTTTCAAATAAATTGGACCTAAAAAATTATCTATTTCATCGATCATTATTTGATGCGAACCAGCTTCACTAATAAACAATCCTAATGGAAACTCTAAAGCTTCATCAAAACCACCCACTCCCTGTATGGCATATTTTTTAGCTGCATCATCCTCAATTACAAAAAACAAATCATCGTTTCTATACTCATTTAACACTGCATCATAACCTAGGTTATAATCCACATCTGCCGGCGAGTTTGGTAAAAAAGCCAAAAGTAATTGTCTATGAAACCCTTCAGGATCCTCATAACCTATTCGTATATATTGATTATTGACAGTCAATTCTGGATCTTCATCTGCATCCGCATCCATAGATGATTTATAAAAAATGGCATCACCTGACGATTCTGTTTTAAATTTTCTTTGTGAATTATCAAAAACAACAGACCCACTTCCGTAAGCATTAACAAAAAAACCTTGACCAACTGGTACATATTGTTTAGGAGTGGAAACACTACCCGAACTACCAATACCTCCAATTAAAGGCGAAGCTACAGATGGCGGAATACCACCGGATAAATTACGTATAGCATAACCACCTAAATAATCTGTAGTAGCATGCGAAGTAGAGCCTCCATCTACCCAAAAATAAAGAGCATCGAGTATCGTTAAATTATCTGTTATAAATTTAGTAGCATCTAATGCGGAAGGATACGGGTTACCTAGTAATGATTCCTCTCCAGCATTTATAGGCATAAGATATTCTCCGTTATTAGGCGCTCCGTAATATGCATAGTTTTGACTAGCAGAAAGCGTATTACTCCCTTTCATAGTATAACCTTCACCTGGATTCAAAGCACTATTACTATCTAAACCAACCCAATCTGCATAAGCACCTGTTCCTTGCAAGTACTTATATATCCATCTCGTATTAATAGTCATCGAAGTAGTTACATTAGAACCACCATCTAATACAGATGGCACTCCATTATATGGAGAACTACCGCTAAATAACATTTGTTGTGGTGTAAATGGGTTGAGACTAGAATCTGTTCCGTCATACATCGCGCCAGATAAAGAGAATGTCCCACTATTATTTACTGGTGCGGACCAATAATTAAATTTATACCCAGACGCATACCCTTGTTGATCTATCAATATCTTACCAGTACTTACGGCATTAGCATCTGTACCTATGTGGGTTTGAATAAGCTGTGCTTCATTTATTAGACGAACATCTCCGCTCACTAAATTAATGGCATTACTAATATTTAAAGCAAAACCGTCGGCAACAGAAATTCCTTTCTTACTTACTGCTGTAATATCTATTTCTAGATTATTAAAATTAACAGCATTTGAAGAACCCGAAATACTAACCAATGGGTTGACTGCGCTTTTAAAATAGGTGGTTCCAGAAACAGAGGAAGTAGTACCGTTATTTATAAAACTGTTATTTAAATACAGGTTTCCGTTACTGTCGTGTACACCGGTGCTTTTATTCGTGTATTCATTTTCAAAGTACACGTTTTCTGTTGGTGAGATTAGTAATATACCTTCATTTACAATTTGTGCATAACTGCTTAAAAAGCTAAAAAGAATAAGGCAATTACAAATAAAATATTTCTTTCTCATAGGTTAAGGTTTGGGTTAAGAATAAATTTGCTTAATAGTTATTTCAAGTTAAAAGGGATTATTGATTTTATATAGTACTAACTTAATGCGTTATACATCTTATTGTTTTTATTACAATATTGCATTGCAGGTTGAAAATTTTTAAAAATAGCATCCGGAATAATAGTTAGATCCATAATGTTTTGAACAATTAAAAACAGTTTTAAACGGTAGGAGTTAACCAAGAAAGTTTCGGAAAGCACTATCGATTTAATTTTTGAATTATTAGACAGAAACTTAAACACCTTAATTCCGGCATAAAAATCGAGCGCTCTTAAGTTTATTAAAATAGGCATGTGCGTACCTTGCGATAATTTAGAAATAGTATTGGAAAAAATTTCTTCTAAATCCTTATCCAACCATTTATCATTAAAATCGTTAGATACATTACAGAAGATTATGTTTTGATCTACTCTAAACTTAAAATAATTTGCTAACCTATTGTTTTCCATTGGTGTTATTTTGAAAAACGTATTTCAATACAAGTGCCACAAATCACTATAGAGCAAAAAAAAATCATAAAACGCTAACAATTAACGTTTTATGATTTTAATTTACATTTTGGACATTTAAAAAAATATCGCTATACCGCACATTTTTAAGACAAAACGCACGAACTAACGGTATTCCGTTATTTTTTTACAGTTTTTGAAACCCCTAACTTTGTCATTCTATCTCGTAAAGTACTCGGCTTTAAACCTAGTATAAATGCTGCTCCATTTGGTCCACTAATTTTCCAATTACATTGTTCTAATACTTGCATGATATGATCACGTTGCACAGAATCTAAAGTTAGATCCTGATTATTAATTGGTTTTACCTTTTGTGTAGAGGACTCAAAACCTGGTATCACTAATGTTTCTTTACTTGACAAGATTGAAGCTCGTTCTATTAAATTTTCTAATTCTCTAATATTCCCTGGCCAATCATATGCTTTTAATTGACTCATAGCATCATCTGTAATATACTTAATGCTCTTACCATAAGCCTTATTAAACTTATCTACAAAATGCTCTACCAATAAAGGAATATCATCTTTTCTATCTCTTAAGGGAGGAACTACTATTGGAAACACATTAAGCCTAAAGTATAGATCTTCTCTAAATTGCTTTTTCTTCACCTCTTCTATAAGATTTCGGTTTGTTGCAGCAATTACCCTAACGTCCAGTTTCTTTAATCCGCTACTACCTCCAACTACTTCAATTTCTCCTTCTTGTAAAAATCGTAGTATTTTAGGTTGCATATCTAATGGTAGTTCTCCAATTTCATCTAAAAACAAAGTACCACCATCTGCTAACTCAAATTTTCCAACTTTATCATTAATCGCTCCGGTAAACGAGCCTTTTTTATGCCCAAACAATTCACTTTCAATCAATTCTCTAGGAATCGCAGAACAGTTCACTTTAATCAATGGTTTCTTGTTACGCAAACTAGTGTTATGCACCGCTCTCGCTAATAGTTCTTTTCCTGTTCCAGATTCTCCTAACAATAACACGGTAGCTGTTGTTGGCGCAACTTTTTCAACCTCGGTTAAAACATTACTAAACACTTCACTTCCATATACCATTTCTTCATAGTTAAATACTAAATCTAACTCATTACGTAGATATACATTTTCTTGTTCTAATTGATTTCTTAATGCATTTAACTCTTTATTAACCTCAGTAAGCTTCTGGTTTGCAATTGCTATTTTATTTTCTGCTGTTTTACGTTCCGAGCTTTCTATCATTAAAGACACGATACTAGCTATAGAAGTAACAAAACTTTCTTCATCTGCACTAAAAACTCTATTATCTGACTTACTCTCAAAACTAATAATACCATAATGGTTACCTCTACCATGAATTAACACATCTATTCTTGAAGAAATATGGTTAGGGACAAAAAATTCTTCTGCAAAGGCTTTGGTTATAGGGTTAGATTTTACATTGGCTATATTAATGCTGTTTTTAACATTAAATGCATTAAAATAATTTGGAAAATTCTCTTTTTCTATGGTTAACTCATTTATCTTAATAACGTCATCTTTTGCGCTATAAAACAACCTACTTGCTAGCTCCGTTTTATCCTTTCCATACTCCCAAATGGTCGCAAAATCGGCATGAAGCGCCTTCGCAGATGTTACTGCAATCTTTTTTAAAGAAGAATCAAAGTCTTCTCCAATAAGACTAGCCAGCTCTAAAATAACATCTTTTTTTTCCGTGGATTTTACAGCAATATCTTCTAGTGTTTTTTTAACTTTTTCTTCTTCGGAAACATCTTTAATAGTTGCAAATATCGCGACAGTTTCTCCTTCATCGTTTTTTATAACTCCAGCCAAAAACGAAGCGATAAACGTACTTCCATCTTTTTTAATAAACTCTAATTGAAAGGATAGTGCTTCACCTTTTGCTACCGCATCCTTAATTTTCAACATATTGGGATAGTCCTTCTCTTGTGCGAATGGATATGGCAACTCCTGACCAATAAGTTCATTTTCTGAATAGCCTAGAATTTCACATAAGGAATCGTTTACTTTCATTATGGTACCATTTAAATCCACCATAAGTAAACCCTCTTGCATAGACATTACAAGATTTTCTGTAAATTCGTTTGCTATTTTAAGGTCTATTGCTGCTTTTTTACGAGCAGTAATATCCTGAATGGTACCAACAAAACTTGTGGCTTTTCCATTTATGTAAATAATTTCCCCTAAACCGTGAATCCATTTTAATTTCTTTGTCTTTTTAGTTAGGATTCTATATTCTAAATCAAACTTTTTATTATGTTCTTGGGATTCTAAAACAACTTTTTTGATAATCGATCTGTCTTCAGGATAAACCGCCGATTTCCATGTCTCAAAATTGATTAAAGTATTCTTCTCTACACCTATAATTTCATTAAAGGTTGTTGAAGTTTCAGCTACTAAATCGATTAAACTTAAATTAAAACTTCCTGTTTTAGCTATTCTTTGCGCTTCTAAAAGCGACTTTTCACTTTCTTTAATTTTTATTTCTGATTGCTTTCGTTCGGTAATATCTTGAATAGTACCAATCATTTTTATAGGATTACCATCGTTATCCAAAACCAATTCCCCCATTCCATGTACCCAAACTTCTTCTTTACCATCTACTTTTAGAATCCTATATTCTTTATTAAATTTTTCTTTATTTTTTAAAATGTTAATATTCAAGTAATCCAATAATTCTTTTTGATCTTCAGGATGCACAATAGCAATCCAGCTTGCTATACTTTTGACATAAGATTTTTTTATACCAAAAACATTATCGAGCACCCCAGAACTTTTCCAAACATCATTTACAATATCTAGCGAATAGGTACCGATGTTTGCTAATATTTGTGATTGTCTTAAATTATATTCACTCTCCAAAAGTTGCACTTCTGATTCTTTGCGTTGCGATATATCTTGAATAGTACCAAAAAACTCAACAGGCTCGTCATTATGACGAATAACCTCTCCTAACGTATGAATCCACTTTAATTGCTTTGTATTTTTGGTTAGTATTCTAAATTCTAAATCAAATGCTTCCCCAGTTTTCAAACTCTTCTTAAACATTCTTTTATCTAAAAGCGCATCCTCTGGATGAATTATGTCTGCCCAAGATTTAAAAGATAAAGTACTATCTGCATCTAAGCCTAAGATTTTTTTAAAAGTAGTGGAAGCCTCTATCTTATATGTTTTCAAGTTTAAACTATAACTTCCAATTTTCGCAATTTTTTGGGCCTCTAATAGCGATCTTTCGTTTTTCTGTAATTTTATTTCCGCCTGTTTCCGCTGCGATATATCTTGTATGGTTGCAATATTAGCGATAATTTCTCCTTCATTATTTTTAACAAAGGATGCAGACATTAAAACAGGGAAACGCTCTCCGTTTTTTCGCATTAAAGTCAACTCCACCTTACTATATTCTCCTTTTAGAATATTTGCATAGGTTTCTTGAATTTCATCCCACTTTTCTGGTGGCCAATAATTAAATGGAGCCTTTTGACCAATTAACTCTTCTTTCTTAAAACGCAACATTTTACAAAGCGCTGGATTTGCTTCTATTTGCACACCTTCTAAGTTGACAACCGACAAACCTTCGTTTAAATTTAGAATAAGGTTTTCAGAAAAATCTTTGGCTAATTTTAAATCTATTTCTGCTTTTTTACGTTGCGTAATATCTTGTACCGTAGAGAAATTTGCTGTTTTTAGACCATTCTCATCATAAATACTAGAAACCAATACATGCACAGGAAAACGCTCTCCATTTTTACGCATGTACGTGTTTTCGTAATCTTTTTTATTTTTATTTTGTGTTAATAATTTATACCGTTCATCATTCTCTTTTCTTAATTCAGGTGGTGAGTACGGAAACGGTCGTTTAACTCCTATTAATTCTTTTTCGGTAAAACCTGTCATCTTACAAAATGCAGGATTTACACTAATTATTTCGGACTCTAAATTTATAGCGACTAAGCCTTCATGCATCCCTACCAAAAGACTAGTAGAGAATTCATTCGCTTTTTTTAAGTCTAACTCAATGTTTTTACGCTGGGTAATATCTTGAATAGTACCAACAAAATTTTTGGCTTCTCCATTAACATAAATGACTTCACCTATACCATGAATCCATTTTAATTCCTTTGTATCTTTTGTTATAATTCGATATTCTAAATCAAATTTCTTTTTATGTTTTTGACTTTCGAAAACATTTTCTTTTATAATGGACCTATCTTCTGGATGTACTATAGATCTCCAAAGATCAAAATCTATCCGCACATCATTTCCTACTCCAATAATAGCATTAAAAGTCGCTGAAGTATCGCCAACTAAATTTTCAATCCTCAAATTAAAACTACCTATTTTTGCAACCTCCTGGGCAACTAATAAGGATTTCTCACTCTCTTGAAGTTTTAATTCAGAATGCTTCCGATTGGTGATATCCTGTATGGTACCAATCAATTTTACAGGCTTAGCCTCCTTATCAAAAACTAGTTCTCCAATACCATGTACCCAAACTTCTTCTTTAGTATCTGGTTTTAAAATTCTATATTCCTTATTGAATTTTTTATTATTTAGGATACAATTCTCAAAATAATTTAAGAACCCTTCTCTTTCATCGGCATGAACACAATCTCCCCAACTTGTAATGGTTTTCACAAATGTTTCATCCAAACCAAAAATAGCATCTAGAACGGCAGAACCTTCCCAGGTCTTTTTATTTATATCTACAGAATAAGAACCTATATTACCTACAATTTGAGATTGTCTTAATTGATACTCCCTTTCTTGTAGTTTTATTTCGGCAGTTTTACGATGCGTAATATCTTGTATGGTCCCAATTACTTTTATGGGATTTTCATCCATATCAAAAACCAATTCCCCGATACCATGTACCCAAATTTCTTCGTTAGTATCTAATTTTAAAATTCGGTATTCTCTGTTAAACTTTTCATTATTTAGCACACAATTCTCGAAATAGCTTGCCATTTCTTCTCTTTCCTCTGGATGAACACGCGCAATCCAGCCTTCCATATTTTTCGCATACGATTGAGGTATCCCAAAAATACTATACAATAGCACAGAGCCTTCCCAGGTATTGGTTCTTATATCTATAGTATAAGATCCAATATTACCAACTATTTGAGATTGTCTTAAATTATATTCACTTTCTCTAAGTTTTACTTCGGCTTTTTTACGTTCTGTAATATCTTGTGTAGTTCCTATAATTTTCACAGGATTTGCATCGTTGTCAAAAAGGAATTCTCCTCTTGCATGCACCCAAATCTCTTCACGATTATCTATTCTTATCGCTCTATATTCGATATTAATTTTCTTCCTATTAAGAATACAACTTTCATAATAAGCTAAAACGTCTTCTCTTTCATCTGGATGAATAATCTCCCTCCAACCGCTCTCGGTTTTTAGATACGATTTATCAATTCCAAAAATTTTATTTAGCACAGCAGAACTTTCCCAAGTCTTTGTAGCGACATCGACAGTATAAGACCCAATATTGGCAACTATTTGAGATTGCCTTAAACTGTACTCACTTTCTAAAAGTTTTAATTCTGCTTTTTTACGTTCAGTTACATCCCTTGCAATACCAAGTATTTTACCGTCTTTTTGAAGTTTTGCAGAGACCTCTAAATCTAAGAATGATTTATCTTTGCGAAGAAATTTTCTAGCAAAAATAATGGCTTCACCTGCAAGTAAACGGTTATGGTTTTCCACATTTTGAACAAAACCACCAACATTAAAATCTTGAATTTTTAAATTTAAAAACTCATTTCTAGTATATCCTAAACTGGTGTAGGCTGCTTTATTAAAATCATGTATTTCGCCATCTAAAGAATAGGAAATTATAGCATCATTCGCCTGATCAATTAACGCTCTATACGATTCATCTTTCGTCTTAATCTCTGCTACAATTCTAGATTTCTCAATCGCAATATTAACTAAGTTTAACGTGAAATTAAGCTCACGAATATCACTTAAAGAAGGCGCACTTATGGACGTACTATAAATAGCAAAAGTACCTATAACCGTTTTGTCTTTTGAAAAAACAGGAATAGACCAACACGAGTTCAAATTGAATTTTAATGCGATAGTTTTATAATCCACCCATAACGGATCTGTACTTATATCGGAAACAATAACCGATTTTTTATGAAATGCTGCAGAACCACAAGAACCAACATGTGGTCCTACTGGAATTTTTTTCACTGCTAATTTATAGAGCTTAGGCAAGGAAGGTGCCGATTCTAGATCTAGATGCGTACCATCCTGATTCATCAAACTAATTGAACCGTAATAATCTGGATGAACAGATTCATAATTTAAAAGTAGGCGATCAAAAATTTCGTTTAAAGGTATATTTAGGGCAATTAAATCTAGTATTTCATTTTTATGAATTAATAATTGCTCTGCTTTTTCTCGTTCTACAACCTCTTTTTCAAGATCTAAATTCTTATGCTCCAGCTTACTAATCAAGCGCTTACTATAGAGCTTCAATACTTCTTCTTCGGTAAACTCAACATCTTTAGGAGGCTCTACTTCTAGTTTAGCTTTACCCAAAAGACCTTGAACTACTTCCGCAATTTTATTTTGGTCTGTTGGTTTTCTTAGAAATTGATCTGCTCCTAATTTTATAGCAAAATCTTCATCAAGCGCCTCGGTATACGTAGATGTGTAAAAAACAAATGGGATATTTTTAAAAGACTCCTCTTTTTTACATGCTTGACAAAACATATACCCATCCATAACGGGCATTAAAATATCGGAGATAATTAAGTCCACGCTACATTCATGTAGTTTTTCTAAGCCTTCTTTACCGTCTTTGGCTTCTACAACCACATACCCTACTTCTTCAAGTATAACTCTTAGTAAATATAGGTTCTCAAAAGTATCATCTACTATTAATATAGTTTTCATGCCCTAATTATGCTTTATATATACTTTCCATTTGTTTTACAAAAGTATCTGGATTAATAGGTTTCTCTATATATCCATTCGCACCAGCTTCAATCGCTTTTTCTTTATCTCCAGCCATTGCGTATGATGTTACTGCTATAATTACTGTGTTTTTAGGCAACCCATTATTTCTTAATTTACTACAAATCTCATAGCCATCCATATCTGGTAATTGTATATCTATTAAAATAACTTCAGGATGGTTTTCATGAGCTAAATTTAATCCATCCATCCCGTTATAAGCCTTAAGCACACCATACTCGCTATTCGTAAGGAGGTATGAAAGCATATACATATTTTGTTCATTATCTTCAATTATTAAAATGGTAGGTTTCATTTCTTTTGTATAAAATTTAATATCAATGAGTTAAGCTCTAAATATATTAAAATTGGCATTATAAACTAAATTATAATAACATTTTATTATTCTTTGTAAGAATATTCTAACGGTAACTTAAAGGTGAAATTACTACCTTCCCCTAGCTCACTTTCTACGTGAATTGTTCCTCCTAATTTCTCCACTAAACTCTTACAAATAGCCAATCCAAGACCAGTACCTTCATGCTTTCTATTAAGACCTCCTTCTATTTGAATAAAAGGCATAAATAATTTAATAGCATCTTTTTGAGTAATCCCTATTCCTTGATCTATAACCTGAGTAATAAGCATATTATCTTTAATATTGATTTTAACAAGTATTATTCCTTTATCCGAAAACTTAATCGCATTAGAAAGTAAGTTTAACAAGACTTGTTCCACACGTCTTTCATCACTTACTAGCGTGATATCAAAGTCAGAAATTTCTGTTTTTATAACAAGTCCTTTTCTGGAAGCTTGTGGTTCTAGAAAATCAATGGTATTTTCTAAAGACTCTAGATAATTAAATGGATAAAAGGATACTTTTAATTTACCTGCTTCTATTTTAGAGATGTCTAATACATCATTAATTAAGCTCAGCAAGTGCGCACTACTATTTTTAACCATAGAGAGTTGTTTTTTCTGCTCTGCGTTTAATGGCCCTGCTAATTCTTTTAACAAAATTCCTGTAAACCCAATAATAGAATTCATTGGTGTTCTTAACTCGTGTGACATGGTTGCTAGAAATGCAGATTTCATTAAATCTGCGGATTGCGCTTTTACTTTTTCTTTTTCTAATTCGGTAGATTGCAAATTGATATCTTCTAAAAGATTTAATAAAGCTTCTTTACTATCATTGAGTTCTTCGGTTCTTGAATCCACCAATTCTTGTAGATTGTTTTTAAAAATCAACAATTCTTTTTCGTTTGCTATTCTTTCGGTAATATCGGTAGCGATTCCAATATAACCATGCATACTATTATCTGCATCCAACAACTTTGTTGCCTTTACCGCAACGATAGTATTTTTTTTGTTTTTATCCTGAAATCTATATTCCGCTTTAAATTCTCTACCTTGAGCTACTGCCTCTCCCCAATCTTTCAATACTCTTATTTTATCTTCTGGGTGCAAGCCGTTGTGCCAACCAAACCCCATGGCTTCTAAAAAAGTCATTCCTGTATATTTTAGCCATTCGTCATTTACATATGTACACTCCCCTAATTCATTTGTATTAAAAATAGCTACAGGTGCATTAGACGTGAGACTACGATACAATAGCTCCCTATTTTTAAGAACTTCTTCTGTTTTTATTCTACTAGTAACATCTTGTATGGTACCAAAGGTTTTTTTAGCTTTCTGATTTTTATCATAAAATGTTTCGCACTGTTCATTCACATACTTAATACGTTCATTATCGAGCTTTAGCCTATAAATTATTTGATAAGAGCTTTTATTTTCTACAGAATCGGCATAGATTTCCATTACCATTTCTTTGTCTTCTGGGTGAATAGTATCTACAAACGCCTCATAAGTAACTTCAAAATTTTTAGGGTCCTTTTCAAATATCCTATACATTTCATTGGACCATGTTAATTTATTCGTTTCCTTATCCAACTCCCAACTCCCAAGTTTAGCAATCTGTTGTGCTTTTCTTAAATTGGACTCACTTTTTTTTATTTTTTTTGAAGTTGTTTTATAAATGGACTCTAATTGCTTTTCCTGCACTAAAAGTTTAGATACAATCAATCCTTTTAATCGTGTAGATCGACCACCAAAATACCAAATACTCCAACTACTAAAAAAGGCTATTAAAACACCCAGTATTGAAGACCATATGGCTGTATTAACTTTTTGCCGCAATGGCACCACATAGAGCTTCCATTCTCCAGAAGACATTTCTACCGGTATTGCAAATTCTTTATAAGGTGACATATCGCTTTCTAAAAAAAACTCTTCTTTTCCCGTTTCCAAATTGACTCTAGACAATTGATAAATAAAACGGTGCTCATTAGAGCTATCAATAATCAAATCATTAAAAAAAGTAGAGAGCTTTGTAACCACGGCCGAAAATCCAGAAAATTCTCCATCTATAAAGATGGGCTGTCTACTTATCATACCAATACCTCCTTGTTCTAGGTGTACCGGACCTGCAATAAAAAAATCTCTTCTCTTAATGGTCGTAAGAGAACCACTGCGAGCTTCAGGGCTTGTTAGAATATTAAAACCAATAACTTCATTATTTTTTAAAGGATACACGTGCGTAATAAATCCTTCCCGATCCACGAGCTCTACAACATCAAAATATTTGCTTCTATTTAATAATTCGGCTGCAATTTTATCAAAATCGGGTGGTACACCATTTCTTTCTACTATATACTCTAATGATTTTGTAGCCGAATAGCTATACATAACTAGCGATTGCAGTTTTTCTTTAATTAAACTTACTTGGTTATTAATTTCTTGTTTTTGCTCACTTCTACTTATCACATACTCCTGATAAGCAATATATTGGGTAGCAAAAAGCAGTACTATAAAAAACAAAAAAGCTAATACTAAAGGTTTTTTAAAAAAAAGAAAAAAAGTACTTTTATTCATAAGTTGACAAAGTTAAATAGATTATTGATTTTAATAGTTAATTTAATTATCCTTTTTTAACTGCAACTCTTTAATAACATTCTTTAACTCTTTCATTTTTAACTCCCTACCTACAAATAATTTATTCATGCGCTCTAATTGATTATTTTTCAAATACACCTCTTCGGTTCTAACTTCAATTAGCTCTTCTAGATTATTCCTGTATTTTTCTAATTCTGCTTCAGCATTTTTCTTTTCTGTTATATCCAATATGGTTAACAAAACATGACCTTCATTATTTAACTGAAGCGCTTGTAAAGAGATTAAGATATAAAGCTCTCTTCCCGCTTTCATTATGTATTTTAATTCCATATTGGATACATACCCTTTTTCACTAAAATGACCCCATAACTTCTTTTCATTTTCTAAGTTATCTGAACTATCCTGGTTGAACAACTCTATTTCTTCTGCCGTTTTCCCTAACATGTTCTCTCTTTCAAATCCAACAATGTTTGCCAACGCTTTATTTACTTCAACAATCTTTTTTTCTTCATTAAGTATGGCTTTCCCTATCACATTGGATTCAAAAGCTTTAGCGAATTTTTCTTCATTGTCTTTTATATTCTGTTCGGATTCTATTCGTTCTGTAACGTCTTGCACCAATGATAAAACAGTTTCTACTTCTCCTTCTGGCGATTGTAAAACAGAATTATTCCATTGGCAATGAATGACTTTTCCTGTTTTTGTATTATTACGGTTAACAATCTTGTTGTTTTTCACTATTCCTTTCATTAATTGATTAGAGATAATCTCAGTAGCCGCGTAATCTTCTTCATATACGAGATTTAACTCACTAAAATGTCTCCCTACAACGTCCTGTTCTTTCCAACCAAATATATTTTCAGCCTGTACCGACCAACTACGAATAATTAAATTTTCATCCCATTCAATAATAGCTAATGGCGAATTACTTAAGTGTGAAGTAAGTCGTTGATGTGCCTTCCGAATTTCTTCATCTGCTCTTTTACTTTCGGTAACGTCTTGAATCAAAGACAAAACAGTTTCTACTTCTCCATCGGCAGATTGCAAAACTGAATTATACCACTGGCAATAAATCACTTTTCCTGTTTTGGTATTATTGCGATTAATAATTTTGTTACTTTTCACCTTACCAGTTCTTAATTCACTAGCAATAGCATCTGTAGAAGAAATATCTTCTTCATAAACCAAGTTCAAGTCAATCAATTGTTTTCCCATGGCTTCAGATTCTGTCCAACCAAATATTTTTTCCGCTTGCGCAGACCATTTCGCAACAAAAAAGTCCTTATCCCATTCCACGACGGCTAATGGAGAATTATTTAAGTGCGTAGTAAGTCGTTGATGTGCCATCCTAATTTCTTCGTCAATTTTCTTACGCTCTGTTACATCTCTAATAATCCCAATTAAAAATATATTACCAGCAACATCAATAAATCTTGTTTTTTTTGTTGAAATTGTTCTTGATTTTTCTCCTGCTAATGTTAACGTTTCTTCATTCACATTCTCTATCCCTGTTGCTAAGACATGCTTATCTATTTGTAAAAAACTCTCTCTCTCTTCTGCAGAAACACTTTCTGCTAACGTTTTACCAATTACAGCATCCCTTTCAATATTAAAAATGGAACAAAAGGCATCGTTGACTAACAGTATTCTACTTTGTTCATCCTTTACAAAAACAGGATCACCAATATTGTTTAGAATATTATCTAAATACTTTTCGCTTTTAATAATTTGTTCTTCTGCTTCTTTCCGTTCTGTAACATCGACAAGCGTGCCTATATATCCATATAACTCATTATTAAAATCATATAATCCAGTTGATTTAGTGGAAACCCATTTTGTTTCTCCTTGTTTATTTACTATTCTAAATTCGGAAACCAATTCATTTCCTTTAGAAGTTGCTTCTTCCCAATCGCCAATAATTCTATCTCGATCCATAGGGTGTATAGCACTTGACCAACCAAAACCTAAAGACTCATTAAACGTTAATCCAGAATATTTCATCCATTCCTCATTAACAAAATTACAAATCCCCTCTTTATCTGTTTGAAAAATCCCTACAGGTGCATTAGATGTTAATCGTTTAAATAACTGCTCACTGTTTATTAATTTTTGTTCTGCCTTTTTCTTTTCTGTAACATCAATAGCCATACCTATATAGCCATGCAAATTATTTTGAGCATCATAGGTCCCCACTGTTTTAACAGACACCCATACCACCTTATTATCTTTATGTAGAAATCTAAAATCCGTTTCAAGCTCACTTTCTCCAGAGAGAACATATGTTTCCCATTCTTTAAGTATTCTGGCTTCATCATCAGGATGAATAGTTGCGGCCCAACCATATCCCATAGCCTCGTCATAAGACAACCCAGCATATCCCAACCACCTTTCATTTACATAATTACAAGAACCTTCTGCATCTGTTTGATAAATACCTGCCGGTGCTTTAGATGTTAATCGTTTAAACAATTGCTCACTGTAGATTAATTTTTCTTCTGCCTCTTTACGTGCCGAAATATCTTTAGCGACCACTCCCAATGCCGTTGGTGTGTTCGTTACTTTATCTTTAATTAAGAAACCAGACATTTCAATAGGAATTAGATCTCCTGTTTTAAAATTTTTAAAGTGTGTTTCTCCACTCCACCCATTTGCTTCAAAAATATTAGGCATATGCTCATTTGCAATCCTATCGCGGTAATCTTCAGGAAAAAAATCAGATATAGAAGCTGGCATTTTTTCATCCGATGCTAATCCCATTAATTGCCTACCATTATCATTTAGATAAAGCGGTTCTCCTTCTAAATTTGCTAAGCCAATAAAATCATCATTAGTTTCTATTAAAGACAATAACATTTGATTATTAGCATCTACTTTTTTCTGTTTTGTAATGTCTGTATAATAAATTGTCAACCCTTCTGGAGATGGGTATATTCGGTTTTCAAACCATTTGTCTAGTGGCTCATAATAATCATCAAAGTATACGGTTTCTTGCGTCTCCACAGCTTTATAATACGCCTTATAAAAAGAACGACCTACACCTTCTGGGAATTCGGTCCAAATATGTTTCCCAACTAATGTTCCTGGCTCTCTTCCTAATAGTTCTGCCGCCTTTTTATTCACATATACATAACACCAGTCATTGTCTAGGGATATAAAACCACCAGAAATGCTATTTAAAGAAGTTTCTAGTTGAGAAGTTAAATTTTTCTCCAGCTGTTGTTTTTCGGCCTTTATTTTTAAATATTTCTTTTCATATCTTAATATAGAAAAAACATCACGCTCTTGATTGACAATAAAGGAGGTATTGCTTTTCTCATGATCTATATACTTTAAATAGAAATACAAAAGGAAAGAAAATACTAGTGCAGCAACAAACTTAGCTATAATATTACCTACTAATAAATTATAAAAACGTACAGAATCCACGTAAAGCGTAGCATTAAAAATAAATGCATCAAAAACAAAAACGACTAACAACGAAATAAAAAGTGTAAAAAAGAAATATTGCTTATTAATTATGGAAATCAAAAATTGATAAATTATTACCAGACATAGAAAATCCAGTAACAACAAGATCGTACCAGTAATAAAATACTTATCGTCTAGTAAAAAAGCAAAGGTAGAATCTATATCTACTAAGCTTTCCGAATGTATAACGCCAAACAATGCAGACAATAGAAGATTTGAAATGATAATCCCTAAAATAAGGGCTCTAGCACTAGCAACGCCTTCTTTAATATAAATCAATAAGACCGCAAATAAAAGCGAACTAAATATAATAACAGATGTCGGATAAATTATTAGTTCATCTAAAACTGTAAAACTGATCATGGTACCTGAAAGGGCTTGTAAATATCTAACGGCTCCTAAAAAAAGATACAAAGGAGCCAGGCCTAATACGTTTCTAAATTTAAATAATAAAAGAATACTAGAAGATATGAGTAAAAACTCAATAAGTATTATTGTATATATATGCATATAATGATTTGGTTAAGCTAGGGAGCTTAAAAATACGCTTTTTACTTGATAAGTAAAAAGAATAAATCAAAAAAAAGAAAGCTTAACAATTAAGCAATTACACCAAAAATCATATCATCATGTAGAAAAAACAATACTAAATAAATAAATAAATAAATAAATAAACATAGGATACACCAAAAACAATTCGTGCGTTCTAGCAAAAGCAACAGCTCGAATAGGCACTCACATATTTAAGGCGTACTAAGTTTGAATTTCTTTTCTATTAATCACTATTTAAAAATAGTATATTAGCTTGTTAGAAAAAAAAAATAAAAAATGAGTAATAAAAATCAATTTATGAAAGAGGCTGTAAACGCAGCTTTAAAAGGAATGAATAACAACGAAGGTGGGCCATTTGGCTGTGTAGTTGTTAAAGACGGAAAAATTGTAGGCCGCGGAAACAATAAAGTTACATCAACAAATGATCCTACTGCACACGCAGAAGTTACCGCAATTAGAGATGCTTGTAAAAATTTAGATTCTTTTCAATTAGATGGTTGCGAAATTTACACTTCTTGCGAGCCTTGCCCAATGTGTTTAGGTGCTATTTACTGGGCGAGACCAGACAAAGTATACTACGGAAGCAATCAAGTAGATGCTGCAAATATTGGTTTTGATGATGAGTTTATTTACAAAGAAATTCCTTTACCTTATGCAGAACGAAGTATTCCTTTTGAGCAATTAGCGCGTGAAATTGCTTTAGAGCCTTTTCAAGAATGGACTAAGAAAATGGATAAAACGGAATATTAAATAACCTTCTATGTCAGCTCGAGTGTTTCAAGTGACCGAGAAACGCATAGAAAATCTTTAAATACTATAAATTTCTCGATACAAAATTCCTGAAACGGAATTTCACTCGAAATGACAATATCGTTAGATTTCTAATTCACTTATAATTGAAATAATTAACATGATCACCTTCATCCTAAACAACAAAACCATTAAAACATCGGAGCATTCCGGAACCACTTTATTGGATTTTGTTCGTTACCAACAACGTCTCACCGGAACCAAAATTGGTTGTCGTGAAGGCGATTGTGGTGCTTGTACACTTTTAGTTGGTACGCTATCAAACGATACTGTAGAATATCAAAGTATCACATCGTGTATTTCTCCTTTAGGAAATGCGCATGGCAAGCATATTGTAACGGTGGAAGGAACAAATCTAAAAGACAAATTAACCACAGCACAAGAAGCCATGAATGCAAATTACGCGACACAATGCGGATTTTGCACTCCTGGTTTTGTGGTTGCATTAACTGGTTTTGCTTTATCTAATTCGGATAAAAATTATAGTAATGCTATTGACGCTATAAGCGGAAATATTTGTAGATGCACAGGATATAAAGCCATTGAAAAAGCAGCGCATCAGGTAGTTGAAAAACTAGAAAACAAAACAGAAACTACTTTGGAATGGCTCATTGAAAATCAATTTATTCCTGATTATTTTGAATCTATTCCGAAACGTTTAAACGACATTGCAGCTAAAGATTTAAATCAACCCAAAGGAAAATATGTTTCTGGAGGAACCGATTTATACGTGCAACAAGCAGATCATTTAGCAGACAACAACGTACATCTTATTGCTGAAAAAGACTATTTAAAAGGTATTTCCATTGAAAACAACATTTGCACCATTGGAACCAATGCAACGGTTTCCGATTTATGGAATCACACCGAATTAAATACCATTTTACCAAACTTAAGAAAATACTTAAAGTTAGTTTCTTCAGAACAAATTAGAAATATGGCTTCCTTAGGTGGAAACTTAGTTAATGCTTCACCAATTGGAGACATGACCATATTCTTTTTAGCACTTAATAGTACTATTACGATATTAAATTCCGAAGAAAAAGAACGAACAATTGCGCTTAAAAACTTTTACCAAGGATACAAAACATATGATTTAAAAGATGATGAGCTTTTAAAAAGCATCCAATTTAAATTACCCACAGAACATTCGTTTTTCAATTTTGAAAAGGTTTGTAAACGAACACATTTGGATATTGCAAGTGTCAATACTGCAATTCATATTTCAATAGAAAACGAAACCATTTCCGAAGCGCACGTATCGATTGGTGGCGTTGCTGCAATCCCAAAGTATTTACACGACACCTCAGCATTTTTAATAGGAAAACCACTCACTTCAGAAACCATATTGGAAGCTAACGAGATCCTTCAAAAGGAAATCGCACCAATTAGCGATGTTCGTGGTACAAACGACTATAAACGTTTGTTAGGAAGACAATTATTCTTTGCACATTTTACTGCTTTATTGCCGAAGCAATTCACCTTAAACGACTTTATTCCACATGCATAAAAACAAAGAAAATAAAGTACTAGACATAAAGTTAGATGCTGTTTCCAAGTCCTTAAAACAAAGCATTAAAAACTTAGACTCCTACACACATGTTCGCGGAGAATCACTGTATGTGGATGACATAAACATTAGACAAGGCACCTTTCATGCAGTAGTTTTTGATGCACCAAAAGCCCACGGAAAAATAAAAAGAATCGATTATTCTAAAGCAGAAGCTTTGGAAGGTGTAGAACGTATTTTCACTTACAAAGATGTTCCTGGTGAAAATGAAATTGGTGGCATTATTCCTGACGAGCCTTTATTTGCAGAAGCGGAAGTACATTTTTGGGGCATGCCAATTGCTTTAATTGTTGCCGAATCGGAATTTATCGCAAGAAAAGCAAGAGGTTTAATCGAAATCGAAATTGAAGATTTACCAGTAATCACTACTGCTAAAGAGGCAAAAGCAAAAGGAAGCTTTATCAATGCTCCACGCTCTTTTAGTTTGGGAGATACCGAAAAAGCTTTCGCAGATTGCGACTATGTTTTTAAAGGGGAAACCTTTTCTAACGGACAAGAACATTTATACATTGAAGCACAAGGTGCTTATGCCGAACCCATGGAAAATGGTAACATAAAAGTGACTTCTTCTACGCAAGGCCCAACGGCTGTACAAAAAACTATTGCGAAAGTTTTGGGTATTGCCATGCATAAAATTGAAGTAGATGTCACACGTCTTGGTGGCGGATTTGGAGGTAAAGAAGACCAAGCAACACCTTGGGCTGTGATGGCTGCTTTAGCTACTTATCATTTAAACCAATCGGTGAAATTAATATTGAATCGTCATGACGATTTACGAATGACAGGAAAACGGCATCCGTATGAAAGCACGTATAAAATCGGTTTAACTAAAGACTTAAAAATACTAGCCTACCAAACAGAATTTTTACAAAATTCTGGTGCTGCTGCAGATCTATCGCCTGCCATTGCTGAGCGCACCTTATTTCACGCAACCAACAGTTATTGCGTACCAAACGTAACCACAAAGGTATTGAGTTGCAAAACGAATTTACCACCAAATACAGCGTTTCGCGGTTTTGGTGGACCACAAGGCATGTTTGTAATCGAATCTGCTATTGCAAAAGCGGCTCACGAAATTGGTGTTCCAACACGAAAAATTCAAGAAGCGAATTTACTAGACGAAAACGACACGTTTTCTTACGGACAAATTGCTAAAAAAGTAGAAGCCAAAAACACATGGGATTCTGCAAAAAACATATTTAATACTGAAGCTTTAGAACGAGAAGTTGCAGCGTTCAACAAAAACAATGCAAGCTTTAAAAAAGGGCTATCCTTTATGCCAATTACTTTTGGTATTTCATTTACCAATACACCAATGAATCACGCGCGTGCTTTAGTGCATATTTATTTAGATGGAAGCGTTGGCATTAGCACAGCTGCTGTAGAAATGGGGCAAGGTGTTAATACCAAAATGATGCAAATTGCTGCAGATGTGTTCTCTATTCCTATCGAGAAAATCAAGATAGAAACTACCAATACCACAAGAGTTGCAAACACATCGCCTTCTGCTGCTAGTTCTACTGCAGATTTAAACGGAAAAGCAACCTTAATGGCTTGTAATGCTTTAGTAGAAAGACTAAAAACGGTGGCTTCGGAAGACTTAAATGTTTCAGAAAAAGATATTACTTTAAAAGAGGAAGCTATTTTTGTAAACGGAAAGAAATCCGAATTATCATGGACAAACCTCATCAGTAGTGCCATGTTGAAACGTGTTGCTTTAACGGAAAATGCTCATTATGCAACGCCAGAAATTCACTTTGATAAAACGAAAGAAAAAGGACATCCTTTTGCTTATCATGTTTACGGAACAGCCATCACCACAACAACCATAGACTGCACACGTGGCACTTATGAGTTTGACTCCGTGAAAATAGTACACGATTACGGAAAAAGCATGAGTGAAGGTATTGATTTAGGACAAGTAGAAGGCGCATTAATTCAAGGAATTGGCTGGATGACCATGGAAGAGATTGCCTATAATAAAGACGGAAGGTTATTGTCTAATGCACTATCAACATATAAAGTTCCGGATATATTTTCTGTGCCAAAAACAGTAGAAGTGATTCCAGTAGAAACGGAAGGAAATGAAATGGCAATTTTAAAATCGAAAGCCGTTGGAGAACCTCCTTTAATGTATGGAATTGGCGCTTATTTTGCACTTCAAAACGCGATAAAAGCTTTTAATCCAAACTACGATTTACAATTTCATGCACCAATGACGCCTGAAAAGGTTTTGATGGGTTTGTATGAAAACACGAAATAAAAACAATTGTCAGTTCGAGTGATTTGAGGAACGAAAATTGTATCGAGAACCAACGGAAACTAAATTCTTATTCTCGATACAAATTTTACTCATTTTCAATCGTAAAATTCACTCGAATTGACAAATTTAATTAAACCATTTCCTTTGCACTACAAAAAACAAAACATCCTTAAAGGCGCACTAATTTATAGTGCTGGAGATACTATTGCTGCACTTTTATTAGATGAGTTTTCCTGGTATCGTTTATTAGGAATGATGTTTATTGGCGCTACTTTTTACGCATTTGAAATTCCAAATTACTTTGATTGGATTGTAAAAAAGACACAGTTCTTAAAAGGCATTAAAGCAACATTAACCAAAACGGTTTTGGCTATCGCTTATTTTAATCCGTTGTGGATTGCTAGACATTTACTGTTTATTAAACTGTTCTCCAGAAAGTTTGAAGCGATTGGCTTTCACCTTTTAGAGATTGCCTTTTGGTCGTTTTTAGTGAATATTCCGATTTCTTTTACTGCGAATTATATCATTCAAAATAGATTTAAACTGAAATGGCGTTTTATGGGATCTGCTGTTTTTTCTGCACTAATGGCGATTTATTACGCGTTGAGTGAGACGATATTTAGTTAAGAAGTGGATTCCGCATCAAGTGCGGAATGACAAAAAATCATAATTCTTTTAAATTCACCTTCTTGCAAATTCCGCCATTGTTGGTGTTCTCCACCAACAAAAAACTTAATAAGCAGAAAAAGAAGTTGGTGAAAAACACCAACTTTGGCCTTGTTGATTACTACAAATTTAAAACATCCACATTCAGACCTGAAAGGTTTGCGCCTTTGTTGGTGTTGCGCCTTTGTTGGTGTTCTCCACCAACAAAAATTTAATAAGCAGAAAAAAGAAGTTGGTGAAAAACACCAACTTTGGCCTTGTTGGATGCTACAAATTTAAAACAACAATATTCAGACCTGAAAGGTTTGCGCCTTTGTTGGTGTTGCGCCTTTGTTGGTGTTTTTCACCAACAAACAACAAAAAAACCACAAAAGCAGTTGGTGAAAAACTTCAACTTCGGCATCGCTAAATACGATAAATCAAAAACATCCATATTCAGTCCTTGCGCCTTTTGTTGGTGTTTTCCTCCAACAAAAAACAAAAAAAAAAAAAGCAGTTGGTGGAAAACGTCAACTTCGGTATCGCTAAATACGATAAATTAAAAACATCGATATTCAGAGCTGACAGGTTTATTCAAACCATTCTATATCTCCCTTTTCCAAAAGCGAATACTCAGTAATAGCATAATGCTCCAAAACAGCATCCAACAAATAATCTCGAACTACAAGAATTACATGCTGTGCATTGTCATTTTTGAATTTAGAAATTAATGCTTCCGCAGAACGATGCAAGCCTCCGTTTTTCAATTCTAATTTTCCGATTTCATCAATAATTAGATATCGATTTTCAGTTTCTGAAGCAATAGAAATTAAATAATCATTCGCTTCTTTAAAAGCAGACTTTAAAAACTGAAAGTTTCCTATAGCAATTCTATTTTCAGTTTCCAAGTCAGCTTCCGCTTCCAACTTAAATTTCTCCTTGGATTTTATTTTCAGAAAATATCGTTTTCCATTTTCATCGTCAGGACTCAGTAATCCATCGACATCATTTCTATCGTTAATCCAATGGAATAAAGCCGTTGTTTTCCCAGTTCTAATCGCTCCTGTAAGTATATAAATCATTCCGAAGGGATTTTAAAATGAATACAATTAGAAATGCTATTCGCTATAAAGTATTTAAATCGGACATAGCCTTTTAGGTGTTTTGTTTCTTTCCAAGTAAATGCAATTATCTGTCGGAAATACGGAAACAAGTCCATTGTATTCGTAATATCTTCTTGATACTTCGATTCTTTTTTAGCAAGGTCTTCCCTGATTAATTTTAGCACAAAAGGTCCTAAAACCAAATACCAAAGCATTAAAAATAAAAAGCTTCTTGCTATAATATATATTGCTTTTTGCCACCCGAATAAAGCACCTCCAAAAAAAGTGAATGCCAAAACAATGATTGCTACTGTGATTAACCAAATCCAAATGACTTTAGACTTCAATCCCTTTTTAGATTTTTTCTCTTCGGAAGTAAAAACGGTTGCCTCTAAATAAAAACTAGTTTCCTCTTTTTTAGAAATAATACCAATCATACTTTTAATGAAAAGTCCTGCTAGAAGTCCGCCAATGCCATACACCAAAAGGTAAATAGTTATTAAAACCGAAGTGGTAGATGTTTGGGTAATAAAGTTGATTTTTTCTTGAATCCATGCACCATAAATATTAATGGCTTCCCAAAAATCTGTACCGTAAATAATGGTTAGTTTTAATAGCTTCTGAAGTGCAGATTGCAAGAAGGTTACCATTCCTAAAACGATTAATGTTATTCCTTTCCAGGAAAAGTTAGAAAATAAAAACGCTCCAAAAACCGCTTGAAAACTTACTGAAATATAGGCTGTAAATGGCGAATACGGACTTACCGCCATCTTAATAATCAAGACTATTACTAACGCTTTTAAAATTGCTTGCCATTTATTCTCAGCATAAAAAGCGATTAAACTAATGAGTAAAATGGCTATTCCTCCAACAATTAGCCCTGTGAATGGGGAATTAAACACATGTAGAAAACCACCTAATCCAGACTCGTTTAAAGCCCAAAGCGCGGTTAGTTTATCGATGATGGATTTGTTGTTTTTCATCTTTAGTTCCCATGAAAATAGGAATCTTTTATTTTTTAACCTTCTTTGTTAAGACTTCGACAAGCTCAGTCTGACAACTAGGAATCTTATTGTATTAATTTTTATAATGCACTTGTAGTAATTGCGCAACAACGCTAATGGCAATTTCTTTTGGTGCATCTCCTCCTATATCTAAACCTATCGGACAAACCACATTGGTCATTCCTTCAGGAATATGCATCTCTTTAATCAACATATTATTAAAACGGACTTTCTTGGTTTTACTGCCTATTAAACCTAAAAATTTAGTTTCGTTTTTTAGAGCTAGAGATATAATATCAAAATCGATAGCATGGTTATGCGTTAATACTAATACATAACTATTACTACCCCATTTTACAGCGTCACTAAAGGTTTTAAAATCGGTTTCGGAGGTTTGATGTGTGGTAATACTTGCATCTAATTCTAGATTAGAAAACCAATCTTCACGAGAATCTATAAGATTTACTTTAAAAGGGGTATCAACCAAAAGTTTACAGATTTCAACACCAATATGTCCTGCGCCAAATAAAAATAATTCTGGGGATTGATGCATAGGTTCTATTATAAATTCTACTTTTCCGCCACAGCATTGTTCAAATTCTGGACCTAAAGTATAGCTGGATTCGATAATTCTATTTTCTTGTAATGCAATAATTGCTTCATCTATGGCTTTAAATTCTAGCTTTCCGCCTCCAATGGTTCCATGAATTTGCTTGTCTTTAGTAACAAGCATTCTAGAACCAACCACACATGGCGTGGACCCCAAACATTTAGTAACGGTAATGAACGCTACAGGTATATGTTTTTCTTTAAATTCTGCTAAAAGCGTAATCCAGTTTTGCATAAAGTTTATTTGACTTCTAATTTTTTAATCAACTTACCAACCGTCATTCCTTGAAATAGTATAGAGAACACAACAACCACATAGGTAATTACCAAGAATAAATCACGCTCCATTACTTGCGTAAGACCTAAGGCTAGTGCTATGGAAATTCCGCCACGCAATCCTCCCCAAGTCATAATTAAATTCGTTTTTGGTACGAAGTCTAATTTTTTCTCAAAAAATTTAATAGGGATTAATAAAGAAATATATCTACACAATAACACCAAAGGTATTGCGATGAAACCAGCCAATAAATACTCCAATTCAAAAGTCAACACTAACATTTCCATTCCTATCAAAACAAACAAAAGCGTATTTAAAAGAATATCTATCAACTCCCAAAACTTATCGACATAGGTTTCTGTGGTTTCCGACATTGCAGAATCTCGAACCGTATCATTACCTACAACTAATCCAGCTGTAACCATTGCTAAAGGCGCCGAAATATGCAATTTTTGGGCTAATACCGTTCCTGCCATGACCGCTGCCAATGTAATAATAACTTCAATATCATAATCGTCAATAGACTTCATCAAGCGATACGTAATCCATCCTAGAATCAAACCTAAAGCAATACCACCAATAACTTCTAAACCAAATAATTCAACAACTTCTAAAGCACTAACATTTTCAATTCCTAAGTCGGCAATTTTATAAATCGTTAAGAATATTACAACGCCAACACCATCATTAAATAAAGACTCTCCAACAATTTTGGTTTCTAATCTTTTTGGCGCTCCTGCTTGCTTAAGTATTCCTAAAACAGCAATAGGATCGGTTGGTGATATTAAAGCACCAAATAATAAACAGTAAATAAAATCTACATGTAAACCAACAATTGGTAAAGCGTAAAACATAATTACGCCAACCAAAAATGTGGAAATTAAAACACCAAAAGTAGCAAAGGCTAAAACAGGCCAACGCTGCACTTTGAGCTGTTCAAAATTGGTATGCAAAGCGCCTGCAAAAAGTAAAAAACTAAGCATGACGTCTAATAAAACGGACTTAAAATCTATTTGTGTAATGATAAACTTTTCTGCATTTAACAAAGTATCATCAAAATAACTTAGCGCAAATACGGCAAGTGTAAACACAATGGTAATTAGCATTAAGCCAATAGTGTTAGGCATTTTTAAAAATCGTACATTTATATAACCAAAAACGGCAGATATAAGCACTAGTATTGAGGCGATTACAAAATAATCCATAAAAAATATATTTATTGCTAATTTAAAAATTTATATCTTTTAACTATCATTAATTACGTATTATGAAACCAGCATGCTAATAAGGCATCACACCAACCAATATGGAATAGCGAACAGCATGCTATAAATACTCACACATGAAAAGGGCATACATCGACTTGCATTGTCATCCAGCTTTAAAACCTTATGGCAAGAGTTTTAAATACGAACCAACAAAACAAAACCACTTAAATGCTGGAAGAAAAAATTCTATTTGGCATTACAGTCCGCCTAACCTTTTAGAACGTCAAGTAAATAAAATACTAACGTTAACCAAATTCACACAAACCGATTTAAGCGCATTAGCAAAAGCAAATTGCCAAGTGGTTGTGATTTCATTATATCCTTTTGAAAAACATTTCCTAAAAAAGAGAATGCTAGGCTTTAAGTTTGTTTCCGATATTTTAGTAAACCTCGCTGCTGGAGTTAGTCATTCCAGAATTGATAACCTTAGAAGTCATAATAGCTATTTTCAAGACCTCAAGTTTGAATACGATTATTACTTACAATTAAATAATTTTGCCCAAAAGATTGGAGATGTGACCTACACCTACAGAATGACAAATAGTTTTTCGGAAGTAAAAGAAAACATAGCAAAATCTACAGACACCAGAAAAATAATTAGCCTTATTCCATCTATTGAAGGGGCGCATGCATTTGAAACCGGACTCCTTTTAAACAAAAACACAGCAGACGAACAAACCGTTTTAAACAATATAGAAGAAGTAAAAAACTGGGTCCACAAACCGCTTTTCATCACCTTAGCACATCATTTTTACAATGAGATTTGCGGGCATGCAAGAAGCATTAGTATTGGCGCCATAAAAGACAATCAAAATAGAGGATTAAATACAGACGTTACCGAACTTGGTTTTAAAGTAATCGATAAACTTTTAGATAATACCAATAATAAACGCATACTCATAGACGTAAAACACATGAGTACCACATCAAGAAAAACATACTATCATTTATTAGAAACTACATATGCCGACCAAAACATTCCAATAATTGTAAGTCATGGTGCTGCAAATGGAAAACGTTCTATTGAAGCATGGAATGAAAAAGATTCCGCTTTAAGCGATCAATTTAGCGATTTAGATATTAATTTTTACGACGCCGAAATACTTCGTATTGCAAGATCTAAAGGAATCTTTGGCTTACAACTAGACGAAAGACGAATAGGAAGCAAAAAAGCTGTCAAGAGTTCTAGGATTTATATGCCGAACAAAAAAAGTCGATTGCGAAACAAGTCCGAACTCATCTGGAACCAAATACAACACTGCGCAGAAATTCTAAACACAAACAATCTCTTTTCCTGGGAAACACTAGCTATTGGGTCCGATTTTGATGGTATTGTAAACCCAATCAAAGGACTTTGGACCAGCGAAAACCTAAAAGACATAGAACCCTATTTGGTAGAAAGAGCGGATTCCTATTTAAAAGACCACCAACAAGATTTAATCCCAAGAAATCAAATCTCCGCCCAAGAAATCATAGATCGCGTACTATTTTTAAATGCCGAAACCTTTTTAAAAACCAACTTCAAGTAAAAATATTTTTTTGTTATGTTTTATAGTTCTTTTCGACATAAACTGTATATTCCTTGTTTAGGAATATATTAAAACGACAAGATGCCAAAAACATATTACGATCCAGCAGATTTAAGAAAGTTTGGAAAAATCACCGAATGGAGTGAAGAACTAGGAAATAAATTTTTCGATTATTACTCCAAAGTCTTCGAAGAAGGCGCACTTACCGCTCGTGAAAAATCCCTTATCGCCTTAGCCGTTGCCCACACAGAGCAATGCCCTTATTGCATTGACGCCTATACCAAAGACGGACTGCAAAGAGGTGTCACCAAAGAAGAAATGATGGAAGCCATTCATGTTGGCGCTGCAATTAAAAGTGGAGCAACCTTGGTGCATGGTGTGCAAATGATGAATAAAGTGAACAAATTAGACGGTTAAAATAATGGCGTTACACTACTTCGCTCAAGCTATGTAGTGTCGGGCTTTCCAATACAATCTTTTGCAAAAAAAGCAAAAGGATTTCCATTGCAATCCCTAACGCAGAAATCCTCACGAAAGAGGGGAACTCATGAAATTTAATAGCAATAATAAAAAGATTCCCACCTTCGTGGGGAATATATATGCAAAAACTAAAAACACAATCCCTTCATAAGCAAGAAAGCGAATTAGCTGTTGCAAACAAACAATTAGAAATACTCTCTACCGGCATATTTAAAAGTGGTGAACTACCAACCTTTAAAAATAAAATTTCCGAAACTGGTCAATTTCCGCTGCAAGCGAAAAAATTAGAAATACTACAAATTAACGTTGGCTACATGTGTAATCAAGTGTGCGAACATTGCCACGTAGATGCTGGTCCAGACCGAAAGGAAATCATGACCCAAGAGACCATGCAACAAATTTTGGATGTTATAAAAACAACAGGCGCACATACTTTAGACTTAACAGGAGGTGCTCCAGAAATGAATCCTAATTTTAGATGGTTTGTAAAAGAAGCTTCCAAAATTGGAGTTAAAGATTTTATTGTACGCTCTAATTTAACTATTATTCGTGCGAACAAAAAGTATCACGATTTACCAGAATTTTTTAAAAAACACAATATACATGTGGTAAGCTCGATGCCACATTGGACTAGAGGGAAAACAGACAAACAACGTGGTGAAGGTGTTTTCGACATGTCCATCAAAGCCTTACAAGAACTTAATGCCGTTGGTTATGGTATACCAGGAAGCGACTTGAAATTAGATTTAGTTTACAATCCTTCCGGAGCCTTTTTACCTGGAGACCAAATGTCCATGGAAAAAGACTTTAAAAAAGCATTATTAGAAGATTTTAGTATTCAGTTTCATAACTTATTTGCAATTACAAACTTGCCTATTGCGCGTTTTTTAGATTATTTAATAGCTTCCGAAAACTACGAAGATTATATGTACTCTTTAGTAGAAGCGTATAATCCAACTGCAGTACAAAACGTAATGTGCACCAATACACTATCGGTAAGTTGGGATGGTTATTTATTTGATTGCGATTTTAATCAAATGCTAGAACTACCTGTAAATAGTAAATCGAAACACATCTCTGAGTACAAAACAGAATTGCTAGAAGGACGAAATATTATCATTTCACAACACTGTTACGGTTGTACCGCTGGAGCTGGAAGCAGCTGTCAAGGTAGTGTTGCTTAAAATCATATATAACTCACACTACTAAATGAGCGTCTTAAATTACCAATGGACATTAATAATTGTATCGAGTCTAGTGCTCTTTTTTATATCGCCTTTAGCAAAAACTACCAATCAATTCTTTAAGGCTGTTCGCAAAAAAAAAGCACCAAACACCTTAATACTTACTGGTAGCCTTATTATTTCTTGGATTTTCGCCAAAAGCATCACCAATGCCGCAAACCTAGGTTTAGACTTTGGTATTGTCGGCGGTGTAGCGTATGCTGGTTATTATTTATCCTTTGCCGTTGCTGGATTACTTATTTATAAAATCCGAACTGTTGGCAAGTTTACAAGCATCCATCATTTTCTTACTACCAAATTTGGTAAAGGTGCCATGGCGCTTTTTTCTATGCTTATTGCAGTTCGTTTGTTTAATGAAGTTTGGAGTAACACCATGGTCATTGGTAGTTATTTTGGAGATATCGGCTCCTCAAACTACTATTGGTCTATAATCATTTTTACCATATTAACTTTAGCTTATGCTATAAAAGGCGGACTAAGCAGTTCCATTTTTACAGATGTTATTCAAATGGTTTTGTTTGCCATTTTATTACTAATCATTCTATGGAATATTTTCTCCATAGAAACCTTCCACGTAACGGACGTAGTTACCTCTGGAACATGGAGTTTCGAACTGGGTTTAAACCTGTTTTTTGCAGCCATTATTCAATCGTTTAGCTATCCCTTTCATGATCCTGTTTTAACAGACAGAGCTTTTATAAGTTCTCCTAAAGTCACTAGAAAAAGTTTTTTATGGGCAAGTGTACTCGGTGCAATCTGTATCATACTTTTTAGTATTATTGGTGTCTATGCACAAACCCAAGGTTATAAAGGGCAAGCTGCAGTAGAAGTGGGTAAAGCTTTTGGCGTTATTATATTATTGGTTATTAATTTTATAATGATAACCTCTGCGGCTTCCACATTAGACTCCACGTTTTCCTCCTTTTCCAAATTACTAGCTGTAGATTTAGGGATGATAAATGATATCTCTTTTGGAAGAGCAGCTATGGCAGCAATTGCTATTCTAGGAACATTACCCGTTTTTCTAGATGTAGAAATACTATCTGCAACTACCATTTCAGGAACTATGGTTATTGGCCTAACACCAGTTTTTATTTTCTGGAATATCACAGTGCCAAAAATTAGTTTTTACTTGAGTACCATTTGTGGACTGATTTTTGGTTTTATTTTACTGTTTGAAATTTTTCCGAAGGCACTCCTTTTTACCAATGGAAAATATGCAGACTTACTTTGGGTAAATGTTTGGGGAATATTAAGTTGTTGTCTATTGTATTTCATTCCGAAATGGATAAAAAAACCACAAGCAAAACCTATAAAACAATTTTCACTTTTGTAGAAAAAAATTATGGATTCAAATACAGAAGACTTAGGGGAAATAACAGGAAAAGTATTGCTTTTTGGTGGTGTTTACAGCAATCTAGAAGCTTTAGAAGCTTTACAACAAGTTGCTATTAACGAAAACATCCCTCCTGAGAACTGTATTTGTACAGGAGATATTATTGGCTATTGCGCACAACCGGAAGAAACCGTGCAATCCTTTCAAGATTGGAAAGCCAAAAGCATTGTTGGTAATGTAGAAATACAATTACGTGAAGGTGCTCAAGACTGTGGTTGCGACTTTAAAGAAGGATCTCGTTGTGATGGCTTTTCGCAACTTTGGTATCCGTTTGCGCAAAGTAAACTTTCAAAAGAATCCTTAGATTACATAGCAACACTTCCAAACTATATTCGGTTTACTTATGCCGAAAAACAAGTAACGGTGGTACATGGTTCTTATTTTAATACTTCGGAGTTTCTTTTTAAATCCACACCTTGGCAACGTAAGCAACCCAATTTTAGCGCGACCAAAAGTGAAGTTATAATTGCAGGACATTGTGGTTTGCCTTTTCACCAGTTACAAGAAGATAAATTATGGTTAAACCCAGGTGTTATTGGTATGCCTGCAAATGATGGAAAACCTAGCGTATGGTACGCCATCTTAAACGATAAAGACAATAAACTAAGCTTTAAACATCATACGTTAAACTATAATTATCAGCTAACAAACACATTAATGAAAAACGGTTTACTACCAGAAGCGTATGCAAAAACCATTGTTTCAGGTATTTGGGATAACACCGAAATATTACCCAATACAGAAAGTAATTCACAAGGTTTAGAAATACAACTATAAAAAGAGTAACTTTATTTTTTTGATATAAAACATATGAAATCCCTATTGCTATTTTCACTCATATTTACCTCCTTCTCGATTCAAGCACAAGAGTCTCTTGAAAAGCTATTGCAAAAACACAACACTAAAAGTGTCCCTTATATTTCTGTGCAAGAATTGGCAATGCCAAAAACAGAGGCAGTCCTTTTGGATGCCAGAGAAATAGACGAATACAACACCAGTCATCTTCAAGACGCTTTATTTGTTGGTTACGACCACTTTAATTTAGCCGAAACTACTAAAAACTTAAAAGACAAAGAACAACAAATTGTGGTCTATTGTTCTTTAGGAATTCGATCGGAAGATATTGCCGAAAAACTCCAAGCAGCAGGATATAAAAATGTTTTAAACTTATATGGAGGGATTTTCGAATGGAAAAACAATAACTTCCCAGTATATAATCTAGAAGAAAAAGAAACCGAAGACGTACATACATTTTCTAAAACATGGAGCAAATGGCTCTTAAAAGGAAATAGAATTTTTAAAGAAGAAAAAGAAGATGAATAAAAACCTTATAATCGTCTTTACAAGAAATCCAGAACTTGGTAAAGTAAAAACACGTTTAGCAAAAACGATTGGTGATGCTTCTGCATTAAACATTTACAGCTTCCTACTAGAACATACCGAAAAAACAATTAGAAACATAGATAGCGACAAAGCCGTTTATTACTCGGTAGCAATCCATAATCAAGATATTTGGGATAATGCCATCTACCAAAAACACTTACAAGAAGGAGAAGATTTAGGAATACGAATGCTGCATGCATTTCAAAACGGCTTCGCCAAAGGCTATGAAAAAGTGATTATTGTTGGTAGTGATCTATTCGATTTAAAAGAAAAACACATGGAAGAAGCTTTTCAAAAATTAGAAAAACGCGATGTTGTTATTGGTCCTGCCGAAGATGGAGGTTATTATTTATTAGGGATGAAAACGCTTCACGAAGAAGTTTTCAAAAACAAAATCTGGGGAACTTCATCCGTTTTTAAAGACACCACAAAAGATTTACACAAATTTAAAATCCATCAACTAGAAAAGTTAAATGATATTGATACTTTTGAAGATATGGAAAACAATTCCACATTAAAAAAATTAATACTTACAGATGATTAAATATATAAACGAAACTGTAGAATACCTACAGGAGAAAGGCTTTGACAAACCAGAAATAGGAATTATTCTTGGTACCGGCCTCGGACAACTTATTGATGAAATAGAAATTATTGCAGAAGCAAGCTATAATCACATTCCGAACTTTCCAACAGCAACCGTAGAGTTTCACAAAGGAAAACTTATTTACGGCGAATTAGCAGGAAAAAAAGTAGTGGTTATGCAAGGACGCTTCCATGTTTATGAAGGCTATTCTTTACAAGACGTAACCTATCCAGTTCGTGTTATGGAAAAACTAGGAATTACAACTTTATTAGTTTCTAATGCATCTGGCGCAATAAACACCAACTATAAAAAAGGCGAATTGATGTTAATTGAAGACCACATCAATCTTCAAGGAAGCTCTCCTCTAGCATTTAAAGGAGTTGCCGAATTAGGAGAACGTTTTGTTGACATGAGTGCTCCTTATGACGCTAAAATAAATGAATCCTTTAAAGCTATTGCCAAAGCAAATAATATTAAACTGCACGAAGGTGTTTACACAAGTGTCGTTGGACCGCAATTAGAAACAAGAGCAGAATACAGGATGCTTAAAATTATGGGTACCGATGCCGTTGGAATGAGTACCGTTCCCGAAATTATTGTTGCCAATCATTTAAAATTAAAAACAGCAGCAGTGTCAGTTTTAACCGATGAATGCGACCCAAGTAATCTAAAACCTGTAAACATTAATGAAATTATTGCCATGGCTGCAAAAGCAGAACCAGACATGATTACATTGTTTAAGGAATTGATTAAGAGTTTATAGTAACCTTTGGGCGTTACTCTACTTCGCGAAAAGCTACGTAGAATCAGGCTTTTCACTATACCTGCCTGCCGGCAGGCAGGTCTTTTTCTCGTACCTCAAAAAAGGATGCCGTTGCAATCCTTAACGCGGAAAAAAACAGCAATAAAACAAGGGTTTTCAATTCCTTAAGAAAAGTAAAATAATAAATAAAAAGATACCAGCCTTCGCAGGCATAAAAAAATGAGTTACCTAGAAACCACACACGACGTATACAAAGAAGCAGCATTAACTCCAGATGTTGGACTTTGCTGTACTACGAATCCAATTTGGGAATTACCAGGATTAAAAATCCCGAAAATCATGCAAGAAATGAATTATGGTTGTGGTTCTACGGTGCACGCTCGTGATTTAACCAACAATCCAAAAATGCTTTATGTTGGTGTTGGTGGCGGAATGGAACTTTTACAATTCGCATATTTTAATCGCCAAAAAGGTGGTGTGGTAGGTATTGATGTGGTAGACGAAATGCTAGAAGCTTCTCGTAAAAACTTTATCGAAGCCGAAGCACAAAACCCATGGTTTAAATCGGAATTTGTAGACCTTGTAAAAGGAGATGCATTAAACCTTAATGTAGCAGATAATTCTATTGATGTTGCTGCGCAAAACTGTTTGTTTAATATTTTTAAAGCAGAAGATTTAAAGAAAGCCATAGAAGAAATGTATCGTGTTTTAAAACCACACGGAAAACTGGTGATGAGCGATCCTACTTGCGAGCAACCAATGAATGATGCATTACGTAACGACGACAGATTAAGAGCACTTTGTTTAAGCGGAAGCTTACCAATTGCAGAGTATGTAAAAGCGCTAACCGATGCTGGTTTTGGAACTATTGAAATTAGAGCTAGAAAACCATACCGAATTCTAGACCCTAAAACCTACCCAACAGAAGAATTAATCTATATAGAATCTATTGAAGTTGCTGCTATTAAAGATCCAATGCCAAAAGACGGACCTTGTATTTTTACTGGAAAAGCTGCTATTTACTATGGTGATCAAGATTATTTTGATGATAAAGAAGGACATATATTATTAAAAAATCAACCATTGGCAATTTGCGATAAAACAGCAAAAGCATTACAAGCATTAAACAGAGACGATATTTACTTTTCAGAATCTACTTTCCATTATGATGGTGGAGGTTGTTGTTAGGCGATAATCGCCATTAAATTATAGCACGCCAACGGGTAAAATAATTTAGGAACAATCACATTGCATGTCATTTTGAGCGTAGTCGAAAAATCTTAAAAAATAGAATATTTAAGAACTAACAAAACAAGATTCCTGCCTTCGCAGGAATGAAAAGATGGAAAAATACATAGACATAATAAAAAAATCCTATTCCGGATATTTTAATTACCTAAAGAACGAGCTAATTACCCTTAACCATTGGGATAATTATTTTTACGGATTAATCGTAATTTCATTAGTCGTTTGGGGTTTAGAAATTGCTTTTCCTTGGCGAAAAAATCAATCTATTTTTAGAAAAGATTTTTGGCTGGATACTTTTTATATGTTTTTCAATTTCTTTATACTGAATCTTATTGTACTTATTGCTTTATCCAATGCTGCAGCAACCTTTTTTAATGATATTTTGGGAGTAATCGGTTTATCTATTTCTAGCTTCCAGTTGTTTGATGTAGATGATTTACCTAAAGTGTTAGGCTTATTTATTTTCTTTTTGGTGAGCGATTTTATGCAGTGGAATACACATCGTTTACTGCATCGTGTCCCAATGTTTTGGAACTTCCATAAAGTACATCATTCGGTGAAAGAAATGGGCTTTGCTGCACACTTGCGCTACCATTGGATGGAACCTGTAATTTATAAATCTATTTTATATATACCTCTAGCAATTATTGGTGGTTTCGACGCGCAAGATGTGGCGATAGTTCACTTTTTTGCAATTACCATCGGACATTTAAACCACGCTAATTTAGGTTGGGATTATGGCTTTTTAAAATATGTGTTTAACAATCCGAAAATGCACATTTGGCATCATGTAAAAGAGCTTCCTGAAGGAGCTACGCATGGCATTAACTACGGAATCACATTAAGCATTTGGGATTATCTTTTTAAAACAAACCATATACCTTATGATGGTAGAGATATAGAACTCGGATTTGAAGGAGATGAAGATTTTCCAAAAGATTTTATTCATCAAGAATTATATCCTTTAAAGAAAAACACTTCTAAATAAGTCCCTTCTTATGTAAGGTAAAGTACCGAGAATTGACAAATAGAAAAACAAATAACATGAAACATTTTAGTCTTATTTTTTTTGCAATTCTAATCACTTCTTGTGCTTCTGCTAAACAAGTAACAACCAATAACGAAGTTGTAAAAGAAGAAACTACTCCTATAGAAATCCAAGAAAATACTTCTGAAAGTGAAACCGAAGAAATTATTAAAAACGAAATACCAGAATCTCCACAATTAGAAGTCGTAGATATTGTAGACCATTATGCTTCTGAAGCTTTTAATCATAACGCTTGGAATACCTTATTACAAAATAATGTTTCCGAAACCGGTAATGTAAACTACATCACTTTTAAAAACAACCCAACAGATCTTCGCGATTACATTGTTTCTTTAGGCGAGAATATGCCAAATGAAGATTGGACCAAAGAAGACAAACTAGCTTATTGGATTAACGCATACAACGCATTGACAGTGGATTTAATTATTAGAAATTATCCTGTAAAAAGCATCAAAGACATTAAAGATCCTTGGGACCAACGCCTTTGGAAACTTGGTGAAAAATGGTATAACTTAAACGAAATTGAGCATGAAATACTTCGTAAAATGGAAGAGCCAAGAATTCATTTTGCTATTGTTTGCGCCTCTTTTTCTTGTCCGAAATTACAAAACGAAGCCTTTACAGCTTCCAAATTAGAAGCACAACTAACAAGTGCTACAAAAGAATTTCTGGCAGATACCAATCGAAATGAGATCGCTTCCGATAGGATTAAAATCTCAAAGATTTTTCAGTGGTTTTCTAAAGACTTCAAACAAGATGGAGATCTAATTGATTTCTTAAATAAATACTCCGAAACAGAAATTTCTTCCAACGCTAAAAAAAGTTACAAAGATTACAACTGGGATTTGAATGACTAAACTATCCATCATAATTCCAATGTTAAACGAAGCAGATAATATTAAGAATCTGTTAGAACATATATTGCAAAATATTTCTCAAAAAAACAATATTGAAATTATTATTACGGATGGCGGAAGTACAGATGGTTCGCAAGAAATTGTTGCTAATTTCTCAGATGTCCCCTGGAGAGCACTTGTTGACCGAAGCAAAAGCGAAAGTGAAGTCGAAAGGTCTCAAGCTAGTCGTAATAAAACAAACACAAAAGTTCTCGATGCAAATTTCACAAACCCGAATTCCACTCGAATAGACATACAGTTACTAACTGCAGAAAAAGGAAGAGCCAAACAAATGAATTTTGGTGCAAAACATGCTTCCGGAAACATGCTATACTTTTTGCATGCAGATTCTTTTCCGCCGAAAAATTTTGATCAACTAATAATTAACGAAGTTGAAAAAGGAAATTCTGCTGGTTGTTTTAGGCTTCAGTTTAAAAGCAATCATTGGTGGTTACGTTTAGCGAGTTGGTTTACAAAATTCAATTGGAAAGCTTGTCGCGGTGGCGACCAAAGTCAGTTTATTACAAGAACGTTATTTAACGAAATTGGCCATTATGATGAGACTTTCACTATTTATGAAGACTATATTTTGATTAATGCGCTTTATGCTAGAAAGGAATTTGTAGTCATTAATAAAAAGATTGAAACCTCAGCAAGACTATATGAAATACATGGCGTTTGGAAATTACAATATCACTTTCTAGCTATTTATATAAAAAAGGGGTTAGGCGCTTCCGCGGAAGAGTTATATGCCTATTACAAAAAGCATATTGGATAAAAAACTATTTATTCCTTCCTTTTTCATTAGGATACAAAGTGTGCACCTCTTCACTTTGAAAAAATGTTTTGGTATCAATATTTATTGCAGAAAGCTTTCCTTTAAAAGCGACACCTGTATCTACATTCCAAACATTTATAGCATTGGTTGGCGTATCTAAATTAAAGTTTGTGGTTGGTGTATGCCCTATATAAATCTCGTTATAATGCTTTAATCTATTTGGATATAGAGTAGAATTCTTTGTGATTTTTTTATCCATAACTATTACCATTTCCCAAAGCGTTCTATCAGAATAAAAATTTACTGTATCCCATTCTCTTTCCACACCATGCATGGACGTAAATCCAGCATGTAAAAACAATCTTTTTGCATCATCTACCAAGTAAAGACGCATGTCTTTAAAAAATTGAAGATGCGTTTTTTTATCTTCTTTTGAAAAACCTTTATAACTAGCTATGGTTTCTTTTCCTCCGTGAATAAACCAGGTTTCATCTATAGTCCCAGTTTCTAGCCATTGCTCACACCAAACATCATGATTTCCTTTTATAAAAACACATTCATATTCTTTTGCAAATGCAATTAAAAACTGAATGACTTGTGCAGATTCACTCCAACCGTCTACATAATCTCCAAGAAAAATAAAGCGGTCCTCTTTCTTAATTTTTATGCGTTCTAATAATTGCTCCAAGGCTTTTAGTCCGCCATGAATATCTCCTATTGCAAATGTTCTATTCTGTTTCATTTATTGTTTGGTAGCAAAATATATAGTTGAAAAACGAATGGTAAATATTAGCATTCTAGGCTTCAAAACAAAAATTAGTATTTTATTAAAACGTTAGTTCTTTATTACATTAATATTGGTGATTTAGAAATATTGCCCAATACCAAAAACGAGACCTTGTGTTTCTCCTTTAGTAATTCCGAAGCCATAATCGATTCTAAAAATAGCGTTAAAGATTCGTTTATGTATGAATCTAAAACCAAAACCAGGATACACTCTAATATTTTTGGATTCCGCAAAATCACCAAAATCACCACCCGGATTTCTCCAAGTACCTGCATCTATAAAGGCATTTCCTTGAATTGCTAACCAATCTTTATCCAATAGCGTGTGTCTATATTCGGTATTCACAACAATAGCTCCTGTACCTCTATCAATGGTATTACCAACACCTCTTAAATTCACATTATTATCTACAGAAAAAGGTGCAAATGGCGTTTCGTCATTAGTAGCTAACCCAACACGCAATCTACTTGCCCAATTCCCTTTATCACCAACTCTTGTATAATAATGTAAATCATTCCATCCTATTACAAAATCAGAGACGTCTTGGCTTGTTGCAGTGACATATTGGATGTTAAACAAGCTTCTAAATCCCGATACATATTGGTAATAATAATCCAGGCTATTAAACTCATAAATACCTTTATACAGCAATTTATTAATAGATAATTCTTGTGGCACCGAAGGATTAGTAGCACCATTTATATAATTATATTCCTCTAAAAAATAATTCACACCTATTTCAAAACGGTTTTTAAAATTAGGCTGATATAATCCTAAAACTTCATAAGATTTATTCTTGTACTTATAATTTGCAGTGCTGCCATTAAAAAAAACTGGTTCCTCCGTATTTAAGTTTTGATGATTGATCGCTAGTCCAAACTCTCTACTGAACAGAAAAGGCGCTCTAAAATTTATACCATAGGAACTAAAGATATCTTTTTGATAAAACCCACCAAAAATAATATTCTGACCTAAGGCATTAAACTCATAAACTCCCAAACGATAAGCAAACTCATCATCATTGGTGGTATAAATACTTACCGATGGAATAATGGTAAAGTTTTCTTCTATATTATAAAATACATTATAACTATTATCATACGAAAGAAACACTTGATAATAAGCATGAGCAACAGCTGGCAAACGTTTTAATCGTTTAATATCTTCCTCTAAAATGGTGGAATCTAAAACTTTTCCTGCTTTTGCCTTAGATATTTTTTTAACTAAAGAGGACTTTAGTTTTTTGTTACCTTGAATTTTTAAATCCAAAATAACGTTATCTTGGGCCACAGCAAAAGTAGATATGAAAGCAATAATTAGTATAACTATTTTTCTCTTACCCATCTTTTTTAGCCTTGAAAATACGCTTTAATTATTTTTTCTACAGGCTTATTCTGTGGTGTAAATCTATTGTTTTTTTCTCCGCCAACGTTGGCATGATCGTGAAACCACTTCCATACAAATCCTCCTGCAAACCAATCTTCTTTCCAAAAAGTATCGAATAATGCTATAGTTGTATTATTCTGTGCTTCCAAGTTTACAACATCCAAACCTCTTTCAGAATTCCAAGGTTCTTTCCCTGCATAATCGGCACTTCTATAACCAAACTCTGTAAATAAAATTGGTTTTTCATGTCTGTCTGAAATCTCTTTTATTACCAATTTATGCATTTTCCAACCTTCCAAACATTCTACTACCGTTGGTGTTTTACTAGCACTAACCGGAAAATAGGCATCTACACCAATAAAGTCTAATGCATTCCAAAATGGCGTTCTTTTAAACTCATCCCAGTTTGCAGCGTAGGTAAGTTTTCCTTTGTATATTTTTCTTATTTCTACAATTAACCCATTCCAGTATGCTGGTCTGTTGGTTACAAATTGCTCTAGTTCGGTACCAATACAAAAGATATCTGCATTAATTTCTTGGGCTAATTTTGCATACTCTAAAATAAAACGAGAATACGAAGTTTCTAATACTTGCCAATCGGCTTCGGTTTCCATTTCTATGTAACCCGTAAATTGGCCTCGGGAAACCCAAATTTGGGGTTTGATCATTATTTTTATGCCTTTTGCTTCTAAGCTTTTTGCATACTGCTCGACTCCTACTCTGCTTTCTCCATACCATTGTCTCTTGGTATTGTAAACAACTTCTGGATGTTCTAATTCTTTAACAAAACCAAAAGGCATTACTGCAGCAAAATTGGCGTTTATTTCTGTTACCGGATTTACATGTTCTTCTGTTACAGCAGTTCTAGAAGCTACAAAACTCACCCCATTAATTTTTGTTTGTGAAGAGCAGGATTGTAACATGCAGATTATAGCTATAAAAAGAAGTTTTATGTATTTCATATGTTTTAATTATTCACGAAATATAAGAAAAAGATCCCGCTATATTAGCGAGATCTTTTTCTATACGCTTTCAAAAAAAAATCTTTTTTTATAGTAAAGCTCTAAGTCCTAAACTAAAAGTACTTCCTAATCCTTGAAAATTATTACCTCTTACAATTTTACCATAAGAAGCTTCTAAATTTAATACTTTAGTCAATTGGTATTTACCTCCAAAACCTAATTGCGTGTAATTTTGTTCAAAATCATTTCCTAAATCTATTAAAAATGCTTGTTGTGCATTTACAAACAAGGTAGATTTAGATGACGGAAAATAACTTAAAAAAGCACTTACCGGAAGAAACATACTGTTATTAGCAAAACGCTCTCCTACATTAACAGCATCTCCACTTGCAATAGCATCTGAAGTCGATTCTCCAAAATTGAATCCAAAATCGGCCTCGGTAAATATTTGCCAATCGCCACCACCAAAAGTTTTATCGTAGAAAAATTTCGTTTCCCAAAATGTACTTCTCTTATCTAAATATGCAGGAACATCTTTGTCTTTAAAAACTGGTAAATACACCGAACTTGTAAAAGAGAAGTTAGGCACACTTGCAAAAGGTTGCACTCTAATAGAAGGCGCTATAGTAGTTAAACCGCTTCTAGAATCTACACCATTGTTTTCAAAATCAAAAACACTAAAAGCATCTTGTCCGCCATAATTATTCGCTCGTACCTGAATAATCAAACCAACATTAATTCTTGCATTTTTACTAACTCCAGTATAAATCTCAGTGGTATTGGTGAAAAAATTCTCTCTTTCAATATCAAAAGATTTCCCTGTTCCTTCTCCCGTTGTTTTTGTTTGTGTATACAGGCTATTAAAAAACTTAATATCCCATTGTCCTTTATTTAATAATTTACTTGGTGTAAACTCTTGAACATTACTCCTTACAGCTTCTTTTTCTTCTTGTGCAAATCCAACAAAGCTGATTGCTAATGCGACTGCTAATACGATTACTTTTTTCATTTTTAGGATTTCGTTTTATTCTTAGTTAGTTAATTATTGTTTGTTTATTTTCCAGTTGTATTCAAAATACGTTAGCTTATAATCGGTTGGTATTTTTTCGGTTCTAATAGTATTTATATATTCTATTTCTGTTTTACCGTTCTTCGTAAAATCTTCTTTATACCATTCTAATATTTTAGAACCAGCAACACTTTTATTTTTCGCATTTACTTTAATAAAATAATCCCCATTTAAAGCCAATTGCGCTTGCTTTTGTAATTGCGCTTCTAAAGTAGTTGGCAAGTATGCTTTACTAATTAATGGCGGACAACCAACAGCGCCACAAACTAAAACAAAGTGAAATCGAGGATCTTTAAATTCTGCTCGTAGCAACTTATTTTCTATAGTATTTAAGGATACTTTTTTACCCGCTACATGATGCAATGTCTTATCGAAAAAACCACTATCATCTAATGGAGATTTTGTTGGATAGTTATCCACCAATCCTTTAATTACCGATAAATTATAGGCATTTATCCAAAAGGCTTGGTAATTTCCGGCATCACTTTTAGAAACCGTTATTCCTTCCGCTATTTTTAAAACGGCATCTAAAGATTTGGTGTCTTTTTTAATCGCATCATAAGCAACGCTTCCGTTTAAAACATTTGCTTTAAAAAAAGCATCCGCTTGTGTAAAAAAGGTATCTAAATTTTGCGCTTTCGCGGAAAAACCTCCCAATAAAATTAATGCTACTAGTATTATTTTTTTCATTTTAATATGTTTTAATTCCTTTCTATTATTCCGAAAAAAATCAGATAAAACGAATATCTAAATCGGTATAACTTTCGCTTCAGTCTAAAACACCTCTAGAAACTTTCAAAAAAATATTAAAAAAAACCTCGTCTCCTTGCTTCAAAAAACCTTACAAAGCCCTGTAATTTATATCTATTCTAAATACCTCCTTCCGATTAAGTTTTTATCTTGTATCACGACCTAATCACAATAGAATTAAAAAACCAAACTAAAATATGGAACATGTAGTTATTATAGGGAATGGTATTTCTGGCGTAACAGTAGCCCGACATATTCGAAAAAACTCCAATAAAAAGATCACTATCGTCTCTGCCGAAACAGATTACTTTTTCTCGCGTACTGCACTAATGTACATATACATGGGACACATGAAGTTTGAGCATACCCAACCTTATGAGAATTCGTTTTGGAAAAAAAACAACATCGAATTAAAAAAAGGTTTTGTAAAATCTATAGAAACAGCTTCAAAAACACTGCAATTTGCAGAAGGCGACAGCTTACAATACGACAAATTAGTAATTGCGACTGGAAGTAAACCTAACAAATTTGGTTGGCCAGGACAAGATTTAGAAGGTGCACAAGGTTTATATAGCAAACAAGATTTAGATAGTATAGAACGTAATGCGCCAGATAACAAAATCTGTAAACGTGCGGTTATTGTTGGTGGTGGATTAATAGGAATTGAATTAGCCGAAATGCTAAATTCTAGAAGTATTCCCGTAACTTTTTTAGTTAGAGAAAATAGTTTTTGGAATGGTGTTTTACCGGAAGGAGAAAGTGCTATGATTAATAGACATATAAAAAATCACCATATCGATTTACGATTAGGTTTCAATTTAAAGGAAATTAAATCGGATGAAAACGGAAAAGTAAAATCCATCGTTATCACCGAAACCGGTGAAGAAATAGACTGTAATGTTGTTGGTTTAACCGCAGGTGTTTCGCCAAATATTGATTTCCTTAAATCTTCCACTATTGAAATTAATAGAGGTGTTTTAGTCAATAGACATTTAGAAACAAATATTCCAGATGTTTATGCGATTGGCGATTGTGCAGAACAACGCGATAGTGGTATTGGAGAACGCAGACCTATCGAAGCTGTTTGGTATACTGGTAGAATGATGGGAGAAACGTTAGCGCAAACCATTTGTGGTAATAGAATAGAATACAAACCCGGACATTGGTTTAACTCTGCTAAATTCTTAGATATCGAATACCAAACCTATGGTTGGGTATATGCAAAACCAAGAGAAAACGAAGCACATTTTCACTGGAAACACGAAGATGACACCAAATGCATTACGGTATGTTATGACACTACAAATAATACATTTTTAGGTATTAATACCTTCGGGATTAGAATGCGTCATGAAATATTTGACCGTTGGCTAACCGAAAAACGCGATGTAGATTACGTAATGAAAAATCTACCACAAGCGAACTTTGATCCAGAATTTTACAAGCATTTTGAAAAAGACATTCTAGCTGCTTACACCAACCAATTACAAACAGCATAACCCCAAAATAATGAGCAATAAAATAGATCACAGTATGTCTTTGGCAACACCAGATGCCTTAAACATAACTACCAAACAAAAAATAGCCTTAGCCACTGGATTAGTTGGATTATTTATACTACTTCTCGCTGTATTTAATGTAGACTTTCCTAATAGAGCGGTTTTCTTAGCCATATCTTTAGGTTTGGTTATTGGCGGAACCGTTGTATACTCTCGAGAAGCGTATCTCACCAAATTAGAAGGTATAAAAAATGATGGTGCTTGGTTTAAATCTATATCCTCACGAGGTGTTCTTGGTTGGGCATTAGGTGTTTTTTTAACGACCTTTTATATCGTACTTTATTTCTTTCCTAAATACTTGGGATTAGGAGTTGATGGTGCTGCAAATACTGGTTTAGTTGCGCTTTTCGATCCGTTAAGCAACCTATTAAGCGGTAATAACGCTAGCCAGTGGTTTGTTTACGGAACCTTATATACCGTCGCTATTTTAGCTTTCGGATATAAGTTCATGCTAAAATATAGACACAACCGCTACCAGCAATTACGTACCGCATCGGTAATGTTTTTTCAAACGGCATTTGCCTTTGTGATTCCAGAATTAATGGCGCGTTTAAATTCAGACGACTTTTCACTGCCGTATAATGACCTTAAAAATATGTGGCCTTTAAACTACTATGCTTTCGATCAATGGCGAGTAGATCAATTTATCAATGCACAAACTGTTGGGTTATTTTTCTTAATCTTAGGTGTGGTAATGATTTTTGTTATTTCCCCATTCTTAACGTACAAATACGGTAAACGATGGTACTGTTCTTGGGTTTGTGGTTGTGGCGGATTGGCAGAAACTGCAGGAGACGCCTTTAGACACTTAAGTGATAAAGGTACTAAAGCATGGAAATTGGAAAGATGGATGATTAATTCTGTCCTTGTATTTTCGGTAGTAACAACAGTAGCCGTAATATCTACTTATTTAGGTTACGATTCAGAAAAATACTGGTTTACAAAAAGCGTATTCTTAATTAGTATTGGTGTATTCTTAACCGTTTTACTTGCAGGAATACTGTATTATAAAAGAGAAGAATTAAATAAAAGTGCCTTTAAAGGAGCTATTGGTTTTTATATTTTAACGATTGCTTTCTTGGTATTCTTTTCTTTCTTCGACTTAAGTCAGATAAAAATTAATGCTAGTTATTTTTCTTTCGGTTTAAACCAAAACTCGTATAATTTTGATAGCGCATTACGAAGTTTTTATGGTTTCGGAATTGGTTCTATATTCTCTGGAGTTATCGGTACTGGATTCTATCCTATTTTAGGAAACAGAACTTGGTGCAGAATGGGTTGTCCAATGGCAACTATTATGGGAATCCAACAACGTTTATTCTCTAGATTTAGAATTACTACCAATGGCGGACAATGTATCTCCTGTGGGAATTGTTCTAACAGTTGTGAAATGGGAATCGATGTGCGTGCCTATGCGCAAAAAGGAGAAAATATTGTACGTTCTAGTTGCGTTGGTTGCGGTGTTTGTAGTGCGGTTTGCCCAAGAGGTGTATTAAAATTAGAAAATGATAGTATGGATGGAAGAATTAATCCGACTGAAGTATTATTAGGAAACGATGTAGACCTTATGGACTTATTAAATAAAAACTAAGTTCGTCTGTACTAGTATCTAGTTTAAACTTTAAATGAAAAAAATACTATTTATATTAATATTGCTGGTAAGTTGTAACGCTTTCGCGGAAAAAACCTACTCCAAAAAATATTATAACAATGGTACATTAAAAGCGGAAGGTTGGTTAGAAAACAACCTTAAAATCGAATATTGGAAATTCTATCATCCAAACGGAAACATAGAAAAAGGAGGTGTATTTAATGCAAATCTAGAAGATGGCTTTTGGAAATTTTATTTCGAAAATAAAAATCTAGAAGCCGAAGGTCATTTTTTAAAAGGAAAACGATCTGGATTCTGGATGTACTTCTTTAAAGACAAAACGCGAAACAAGTTTGGTAATTATGAAAATGGCTTAGAAACTGGTTGCTGGGAAACCTACCACACCAATGGAAACCTAATGCAGAAAGGGAATTACAGCAAAGGCCTTTTTAATAATTATTGGAAATTCTATCATTTTAATGGTATACTAAAAAAAGAAGGTAACTTTGCACACGGAAAACCAACAGCATTCTGGAAAAACTATTACCAAAATGGCACCCTAAAATCGGAAGGTCTTTTTAAAAACGGAGTAGAAGATGGTTTTTGGATTTATTATTTCAATAATGGAAAACAAAAGAAAACAGGGTCTTTCCTAGACGGCATAGAAACCAATTATTGGACCTTTTTCAAAACCAATGGCACTAAAGAAAAAGAAGGTCATTTTGTAAACGGATACAAAACAGATTGGTGGTTGTTTTATGACAACATGGAAAAAGTGAATCATAGATGTCAATTAAAAAACAATCAAAAAAACGGCTATTGTTTGATGTATAAAAACGAGAAGCTAGTTGCTGCCAGTAAATTTTCAGAAGGAAAAAAAATAAAAACGTGGACCGATTTGGCCACTTTCAAAAGAGAAAATAAATTAAGTGATCTTAAGTAAATGCCCAAAATAAAAGTAATAATACCTGCTTATAACGAACAAGACTCCATTGCGAATGTTATTCATGACATTCCTAAAACGGTAGATGAAGTTATTGTGGTTAGTAATAACTCTACTGATGCTACAGAAGCGAACGCTAAAAATGCTGGAGCAACCGTTTTAACCGAAAACAGAAAAGGCTATGGATACGCTTGTTTAAAAGGAATGGATTACATTTCAAAACAAGAAAGTCAACCAGATATTGTTGTTTTTCTGGATGGCGATTATAGCGATTTCCCAGAAGAATTAACCAAAATAGTAGCACCAATTATTGATAACAACACCGATTTTGTAGTTGGAGCACGAGTAAAAGAACTTCGGGAATTAGGTTCTATGACACCACAACAAGTTTTTGGTAATTGGCTAGCAACCTTTTTAATGAAAGTCTTTTTTGGTGCAAAATTCACAGATCTCGGACCATTTAGAGCCATTAAATACGACAAACTTTTAGCTTTAAAAATGGAAGACAAAACCTATGGTTGGACTGTAGAAATGCAACTAAAAGCTTTAAAACAAAAATTAACATATATAGAAATACCTGTAAACTACAGAAACCGAATTGGGGTTTCTAAAGTATCAGGAACTGTAAAAGGAAGCGTTTTTGCAGGAATTAAAATCCTCGGTTGGATTTTTAAATACAGCTTTAAGAAATGAGCCAAAAACAACCCTTTATTCTATAATAAATTTTAATAGCGAATTACATATGACCATTAATAAAACAATTAAAATCAGCATATGAAATGATTTTAGAAACCACAATCATCATTATCTACTCCATTGCATTGTTGCTTATTTTCTTTTACGCAATAGCACAACTTAATCTGTTGTTCAATTATATTGCTGCACAAAAAAAGGAAGATAATTCGCCACAACTAGACTTTAACAATCCAGACGAAATTCCTTACGTAACCATACAACTTCCGGTGTATAACGAGTTGTATGTTATGGAGCGCTTGCTAGATAATATTGCAAAAATAGAATACCCAAAAGACAAGTTAGAGATTCAGGTTTTAGACGATTCTACAGACGAAACTATTGCAACTACAGCTGCTCAAATTAAAAAAATAAAAGCACAAGGTTTAGATATCATTCATATTTGTAGATCTAACAGAGAAGGCTTTAAGGCTGGCGCTTTAAAAGAAGGTTTAAAAATTGCAAAAGGAGAATATATAGCCATTTTTGATGCCGATTTTCTTCCAAATAAAAACTGGTTACTAGAAACCATTCCGCATTTTAAAGACCAACAAATTGGTGTGGTACAAACGCGTTGGGCACATATTAATAGAAACTACTCTACGCTAACAAAAATTCAAGCTTTTGCCTTAGATGCGCATTTCACTTTAGAACAAGTAGGTAGAAATAGTAAAGGACATTTTATTAACTTTAATGGTACCGCAGGTGTTTGGCGAAAAGCATGTATTCTTGACGCAGGAAACTGGGAAGGAGATACGCTAACCGAAGATTTAGATTTAAGCTACAGAGCACAACTTAAAAACTGGAAATTTAAATACTTAGAAGATGTAGAAACTCCAGCAGAATTACCAGTGGTAATTAGTGCTGCACGATCCCAACAGTTTCGTTGGAATAAAGGAGGTGCAGAAAACTTTAGAAAAATGATGTTTAAAGTGCTTAAAAGCAAAAACATTTCTGCAAAAACAAAAATGCACGGCTTACTACATTTATTAAACTCTACTATGTTTTTAAATGTACTTATTGTTGCTATTTTAAGTATCCCAATGCTGTATATAAAAAACGAATACGCACACTTAAAAAACTACTTTTACGTGATGAGTTTCTTTGTAATAAGCACGCTTATTTTCTTTGTTTGCTACTGGTTTATGTTTAAAAAAATATATGGTAGTTCGTTAAAGAACTTTATACAATACATTGGACTTTTCTTTACCTTTTTCTCTATCGCAATGGGCTTTTCGCTACATAATTCTATTGCTGTTTTAGAAGGTCATTTTGGTAAGCGTAGTGATTTTGTACGTACGCCAAAATTTAATATTAATAAAGTTACCGATAGCTGGAAAGGCAACAAATACTTAAAGAAAAACATTTCGGCACATGTGATTATAGAAGGTATCCTCATGCTGTATTTTGCATTTGGTATGTATAGCGCATTTGTAGTTGGAGATCAAGGTGGAGACTTTGGTTTATTCCCCTTTCACTTGATGCTTTTTCTAGGTTTCGGATTTGTCTTTTTTAAGTCCCTGACTTCTAAAGCATAATTTTATTTTGGGTGTTTACTACTTCGCTAAAAAGCTTCGTAGTACTGTGCTTTCACTACTCGCTCTTTTCAAGGAGCTCAAACAAACCGCTCAATCACTAACACAATGCATTATTCCGATTTATGCACTTCTAACTCAATTTCAATCAGGAATTCTGGCACAGCCAACTCTTTAACGCCAAGCCAAGAACCTGTTGGAAATTGCTTGGTATAAATAGAATTTCTATACCCTGCATTTTCTAGGAACAACGCCATATTTGTAGTAAAAATATTTTCTACAATGACATCGTCAAAAGTGCAACCATAATGTTTTAATATCTTTTCTAAATCTGCATAACAATTTTTCATTTGTTGTCCTAAATCACCAACTGCGGTAGGATTTCCTTGATCATCCATACTCACCGCTCCAGAAATTTTAATGGCATTTCCAATTTTTACAGCATGAGAATATCCATATGCTTTCTCCACTTCTGGCCGAAGTAAAAAATATTCTGGTTTTTCGATTTTAGCAATCGTTTCCTTTGCAACATCTTTGTCTTCCTCTTTACAACTTTGCATTGTAAAAGCCAGAGAGAATAGAATCACTAATAAAGAAACTTGACCTATACCATTCATTGTTTTTTTCATCAGGCATTTATAGATTTAATTAAAAGTTACTTAATGTATTAATTTGTGCTACGATATACGTTTTTACATCTTGAGGTACTTTAAAAATACTCGTTCCCAAGCCTCCATGACCATTAGAACTATACGCAACACAGTCATAACCTCCAGATTGAATTCCCTTTTTTATAGCTTGTATAGCCGCATCAATCATTTGTTTAACTTCTGGCGTTAAACCTATAAAATTCGGACCTGTCGGTATTCCTCCTGCTTGTGGTGGTGTTTTACATTGATATGGTCTAATAATAGCATTACCACCACCAATACTGCAACCAGAAGGATCGCTAGGATGGTCTTGATGGATTTTAAACTGACTTACATTGTCATTAAAAATAAAGAAAGTTTTTGCGTATTCTGCTTGGGTAATCATCCATCCAAAATCACCAACTTTTCCGTCACCTGAAAAAACAGATGCGATAATTTTAATAGCTTGTTTATTAGAAGCATCGTTTGTTTGTGGTGTACATGACATGTTTTATTCGTTTAAAACAAATCTATTCATTTACAATAAACCAAAAAAGAGTGTAAATACCTGATTTTAAGTGATATAAATTGCACTCGAAATAAAAAAAATAATACAACCTATATTTTCATCTCTTTAAAAATATAGCTTTGTTTAATCTTACTTCCCAACCGTAAAAGGCAACGGTACTTTTTTCAGCGTAAATAACATATCCGAAATATCGCCAGAAACTTCATTAATTCTAGAATTTGTAAAATACAAATGGTTATTATAAATACTAAAAGTATCTGCCCATTGGATAGCTTCTCCTTCTACAAGAGTATGGATACTTCCATCTGGTTTTCTAAATTGGATTTTATTATTTTCTAAATCGGCATAATATAAATTTCCGTTTTCATCGAAAATCATGCCATCTGGAGCAGCTGTTTTAGCTACAAATTTCACTTCTGATTCCATTTTCTTTATATCTTCATTTTGAAAAGCATCGGTAGGTATAGAAAACAAACTATAACCTGTAAGTGCATGATAATAAAGGATATTGTTTTTGGTATCTAAAGCAATTCCATCGGAATGAATCGCTCGTTCCCACTTTTTATCACCAAATGTTAAATGTGTCATTTCTGCACTTGTAGATTTATGGTTATCAAGAACTCTTTTTGAAATACTAGTTTCCATATCTAAAATCACTAATCCTGCATGACCAGAATCTGTAAAGTATATTTGATTCTTCTTTTTATCTACGCGAAGATCATTAATATAGGAATCGGGATGATAACTGTTTTCACTTAAAACATATGTTTTCACCAAGGTATCTTCCTTTAAATTGAAAACAAAAACACGTGGTGCATCTAACACATTTTGAAATAACGGACTTCTAGTATCTAAAACATACAATTCATCTTCAAAAGCAACTACAGATTGCACGCCAACAAACTTATTAGCAACTACAGGCTGACCAATATTCCAAGAGTTCCAATCTGCATTTGGGTAACTATTCTTTTGTTTATCTGAAGTAATCTCCACTACCGAATGCACAACGCCTTTTCTCCATCTTGGAAAATTAACAAAAATACGACCCGTATCGGAAACTGAAACACCTGTTACTTGTTGCCCTTTAAAACTTGCTACATCTAGAACTTGTAATGCTGTACTATGTTCTTGTGTATCGATAGTAGTTTTCACCACCGTTTTTCTGGTATCTTTACAAGAAATAAACAGTATTAAAAGGAAGCATAAATAAAATATATTTTTCATAAAAAAGCAGTTTTTTTATTTACAAAAATAGAAAAGATTATTCATTTACACGGATTATTAAAGCCCTAAGAACACATCCTTTTCCAACCAATTATTCCCATGAAATTGCTATTAAAAAAGTAAGGTACCCCATAAAACAAGGACTCATTTCTAGATAACAAATTACAGGTTGCAATCTAAAAGGTCTTCCTTTAAGAATACATAAAACCCAACAAATAATATTTATATTTGACACATGCTATTTAACACTTCTATTTTAAAACTAAAAAAACCTTCTATCTTATTGGTAATAGCAAGTGTACTCTTCTACTTTGCTTTTGCCTATAATTTAGTAAGAACAGATTATATAAAACTAATTAGCCTGTATGCTGCATTGTTTTTCCTTTTTTATAAATTGGTAAGTTTCAATAAAAACAATTTTAAATTTTTAGCTTGGACTGCCTTTATATTTCGAGCTATATTTATTCTTGCCATTCCTAATCTGTCGCAAGACTTTTATCGTTTTATTTGGGATGGACGCATGATTTTAGAAGGCTTCAATCCGTATTTATACACACCAGAATCTTTTCTAATAAATAATGAATTACCAGTGCATGAAGCGGAAGCATTGTATGCTGGAATGGGAACCTTAAACGGAAGCCACTTCACTAACTATCCACCAATAAACCAGCTTTGTTTTGTGATTGCAGGAATCTTTGGAGGCAAAAGTATTTTAGGTGCTGCTATGGCTTTAAGGTTATTAATTATTGCTGCAGATTTTGGTACTCTTTACTTTGGAAAAAAGCTTCTTGAAAAACTAAAGCTGCCAGTACAAAATATTTTCTGGTACATTTTAAATCCTTTTATAATTATAGAACTTACGGGGAATTTACATTTTGAAGGTGTTATGATTTTCTTTTTAGTTTGGAGTTTATATCTACTGCATATTGGAAAATGGAAACAAGCAGCTGTGGTTTTTGCATGTTCGGTTTCGGTGAAGTTAATCCCCTTAATGTTTTTGCCTTTGTTTTTTAAATATTTCAAGAAAAGAAACGTCATTGCAAGTGCAACAAAGGAATCTGTTTCTAACAATGAGATTACTATGCCTCATGATATTAACGTCATTTCGAGCGCAGTCGAGAAATCTCTTTTAAAAAATAAGACCCTAAAACATCCGGAATATAAAGATGCTTCGACTGCGCTCCGCATGACAAGAGTAATAACATTTTATAGTATTGTTGGTTTTACGACATTACTTCTATTTCTTCCTTTTTATTCTTCCGAATTTATAAACAACTACGCACAAACGGTTGGTTTATGGTTTCAAAATTTCGAATTTAATGCTAGTATATACTACCTAGCGAGAGAAGTTGGTTATTGGTTTAGAGGCTATAACGAAATTGCAATTATTGGTAAAACCCTTCCTGTTTTAGTACTCTTATTGATTTTATTCTTGGCATTTTTCAAAAAAAACACGAGCACAAAGCAACTTATACATTCGATGCTATTTGCCTTTGTTTTTTACTTGTTTTTAAGTACAACCATACATCCTTGGTATATAGCAACCTTATTAATACTATCTATTTTTACAACCTACAAATTCCCTTTAGTTTGGAGCTTTGCTATCATTCTAAGCTACTTGGCATATGTGCAAATTGACAAAGCAGACAAGTCGGAAAATCTATACATTATTGCTTTAGAGTATCTTATTGTTTTTAGTGTATTTTTGTATGAGCTCATAAAAAGAAAATCAATTGAAAATTAATTTTAAAAAAATATTAAGACGCTTAAAACGAACTGTTGTAGCGCTAATACTGTTATATCTTTTCTCGTTGGTGTTTTTATATTTTAAACAAGAACGCTTCTTTTTTAATCCGAAACACTTAGAGAAAGACTATATTTTTCAGTTTAAAGAACCTTTTGAAGAAGTAAATATTGAAGTAGAAAAAGATATTTATTTAAACGCTGTACTTTTTAAAACGGAAGCACCCAAAGGTGTTATTTTATATTTTCATGGTAATGCCGGAGCAATACATGATTGGGGAAAACGCGCGCATTTATTTTTGGATAATAATTACGATGTACTTTTTGTAGACTATAGAAATTATGGTAAAAGTGATGGACATTATAGCAATAGCGATGAGCTTTTTAGTGATGCACAAAAAGTTTACGATTACACTAAAACCCGCTATAGCGAAGATAAAATTACTGTTTTAGGATTTTCATTAGGTACAGGAATGGCAAGTTATGTGGCTTCTAATAACAACCCAAAAATGCTCATTTTAAATGCGCCTTATTATTCTTGGCAAACCTTAATTGCGGAAGAGATTGCGCCTCCAATACCTAAGTTTTTAATGCGCTATGATATACCATCCTATCAATTTGTTAAAGAAGTAAAATGCCCAATACACATTTGTTATGGCACTCGAGATTTTTTAATAAACCCAGAAACAAACACAAAAAAACTACACGCTTTACAACCAGAAAACATCACGCTGCATCCCATTACAGATGCGGGACATAACGGCTTGCATATTACTAAAGAATACTATGATTTATTAAAAGTTATTCTATAAAAAAAGAGGCTAACTGTAGATAGCCTCTTTTTAAAAGATGTGATATTTAATTTATAGGTTTTAAAGCTACAATAGTCCGTTTTTCTTCATCTTGTTCATCGCCGTTGTCATCTAAAACAGTTTCTGTAACCACGGTATAGGTAATTTGAAAATGAGAACCGACTAAGACTTCAGCATCTAAATTATACTCCTCTAATACATCTTCTTCTACTTCATGAAGCGTTAACGTAGTTTCTTCGTCATCTTCGTTTAAAACTATAAAATTATAGCCATACGCATCGTTTCCGTCATACTGTCCATCCACAGTAATTCGATCTTGATTCATCGTTGTAAAACTGGTTAAAGCAATACATAAAACAGCAAGTACTAATGTGATTTTTGTTTTCATTTTTGATAAATATTTAAAAGTTAGAAATATGTATCGGAAAAATTTCTACCTAAAGTCCGAATTACTTAAACCATTTCAACCTAGGAAACAGTGGTAGCATAATGTATTTCTTCTATATACGTTTCAAATCAGCTTTAGGATTAATTAAATTTTAGAATAAACATATCTACCACTTCAATAACAATTAGAATAATAATTATCCACTCTAATCTGCTACTTTCTTTGTGATCCATAATATCTTTAAAGAGTTCTAAATTCTCTTTAATAATTTCAATTCGGTCATGAATTAATCGGTATCTATCTTTTAAATCGAAAGAAATTTTAAGCTCTTGATTTAGCTTATTTAGCTGCTCGTTTTCCCAAGTACTATCTGGCGAATCAAAAATATACAGGTTCTCTGAAATCTTATTTTTGATGTTCAATACTCTTCCTATAAAGCGTTTTAGCTTATTTCCTGAAATATCCAATTTCCCTTTATTTTCGAGATACTTGGTATGTTCATGGGTTTCAATAAGTAATTCTTCGGTAATATCGGCATAACGATCTAGTGCCACAGACTGCGAAGTATTTAACATTACTAAACGAATCATTTCATCATTTAGTTCTGGTAAAATAACGTTATTATATTCTACTTTTAGGGAATTTTCTCGGACTTCAATTTGAATATCTTCGGAAAGTTTTTCAGAAATATAGGTATTACAAAATGGTTTTATTTCTTCTAATACTGATGCTATTTCTGAAGTATTCATATTAAAAAAACTAACCATTCCGTAGTGAAAAATATAGATGAATTTATTTTCTGAGCTTTTATAATACAGCTCGTCACTATCTTGAAACAGCAACTGCCATTGCAATTGCTGTTTACTAGCTTTTATTTGGATAGTGTTTGCTACTTGATAAGCAACAACTTTGTACATTATGAGATAAACATTTGTTTTTGGTCTTTAAAACTTTTAAATTCTAACATATAATCATTTGGGTCTTTTACAAAAAAGGATACATGCTCTCCTGGTTTGTTTTCTAAAAAAGTAGTTTGTGTGGCTACTTCTAAATTTTGTTCTTTTAGTTTTTCGTAAATTTTTTTCCAGTTATCTGCATCTACAATAACTCCAAAGTGAAAGGATGGTAAAATTTTACCTTCGAACACATAATTAGGACTATTGAAATGAAACTTCTCGGCTTTAATAAACGTTAACTGATGATTAAACAAATTAATATCTACCCAATTTTTAGTCATTCTTCCTAAGGAAGCACCAATACTTTTCGTGTAAAAATCTTTCGTTTTTGTTACACTTAAACATGGTAATGACATGTGAAATGACGTTTCCATAAACAGGTTTTTAAAGTTATAACTTTGCTTATATTAAGTTACAAAATAAAACCATACGATTTCGATTTTTAATCTAAATCTTCGGCATCTTCATCTGATAATTCTGGATCTTGAACGGCTTCTGGATCGCTTTCATCAAAATCCTCATAATCATCTTCGTCATAATTTTCCATAGTAACTTCCAGTTTAGTACTGACTTTCACCAAATACTTGGTGTCTTCTGTAGTTACTTCAATTGCTTCAATTAGTTCATTTTTAGCGTTTCTAAAAGACACTACTTGGTCATCATCATAACCATCAGGATATCTTTCTACTAATAAAGCTAAAATTTCTGGTGTTAGCTTTTTAAAATCTACAATTACTCTTTTTAGGTTGTCTCTTTTATTTGCCATTTAAAATGTATTTTCATTTCCGCGAAAGCGAAAACCGAATCCTATAATTAATGTTTGAAAGTTTAAATATATTATTTATTGTTATTAATTCTAATAACATCGTAAAAATCTTTTCGTCTATCTTTTAAATTTTTTACTGCTCCAAAAGAATGCAATTCTTTTAAAAGACTCAAATCGACATCTGCTACTAGAATCATTTCTGTATTGGTAGTCGCTTCTGCTTTGATACCATTGCTTGGAAACGAAAAATCACATGGCGTAAATACGGCAGATTGCGCATATTGAATATCCATATTATTTACATTCGGTAAATTACCAACGCTTCCAGAAATTGCTACATAGCATTCATTTTCTACAGCGCGAGCTTGTGCACATAAACGAACACGAGAATAGCCATTTTGTGTGTCTGTTAAAAAAGGAATAAATAGAATATCCATACCTTCATCTGCTAACAAACGGGACAATTCTGGGAACTCAGAATCATAACAAATTAGAATACCAATCTTACCAGCATCTGTTTCATAGGTTTGCAATTTGTTTCCGCGTTGCATTCCCCAAACTTTAGCTTCGTCTGGTGTTACATGAATTTTTTCATAACGCTCTGCACTTCCATCTCTTCGGCATAAATAACCCACATTATACAACTTATCACCTACTACTTCTGGCATACTACCCGTAATAATATTGATGTTATATGATATAGAAAGCTGTTGCATTTTCTTTACAATGACTTCGGTAAATTTTGCCAACTCTCTAATAGCATCTGGCTCGTGCATGTGGTTGAACTCTGCCATTAAAGGCGCATTAAAAAACTCTGGAAACACAGCAAAATCAGAACGATACGCAGCAACACTATCTATAAAATATTCTACCTGCTCCATTAAATCATCTAAACCTTTATACGGACGCATTTGCCACTGTATCAAACCAAGTCTTACAATACTTTTTACAGAACTTGCCTTTTTGTTTGGTTTGGTATAATAGATATTATCCCATTCCATTAAAACGGCATATTCGTTAGATGCTGTATCGCCTTCTAAATATCCTTTTAATACACGAACCGGGTGAAAGTCGTTAGAAATTTGAAAGTTTAAAACAGGATCATGAATTTCTTTACGCTTTACTTTTTCAATGTATTGCTTCGGAGTTAAATCGGTATGCTTATGAAAGTTTGGCATTCTTCCTCCAAAAACAATTCCTTTTAAATTTAAGTTTTCACAAACCTCTTTTCTATAATCGTACAATCTTCTTCCTAAACGTAAACCTCTGTATTGTGGTTTTATAAACACATCAATACCATAAAGCACATCGCCATTTGGATCGTGATTTTTAAAAGATTTTCCACCGATAATATCCTCGTATGTATGTTCATCATCAATGGAATCATAATCTACGATGAGAGACAATGCACAACCTGCAATGTCTCCATCGATTTTTATAACCACCTGACCTTCTGGAAACATAGAAGTTAATTCTTCTATATGGTGTTTTTTCCAGTACGAATTAAGCACACCGCCATACGATTCTAAAGTAGCTTCTTTTAGCTCTTCAAAATCATTAACCGTTAGATACTTAAGCTCTATATTATCAATTTTATTTGTGTCCATTACTGATCTAAAAGATAAGCAAAAATTAAAGGTGCAACAATAGTTGCATCACTTTCAATAATAAATTTTGGTGTGTCTATGTCTAGTTTACCCCAAGTAATTTTCTCGTTTGGAACTGCTCCAGAATACGAACCATAACTTGTTGTAGAATCACTAATCTGACAGAAATAACTCCAAAATGGCGTTTCTGGTCTTTCCATATCTTGATATAACATTGGCACAACACAAATAGGAAAATCTCCAGCAATTCCTCCTCCAATTTGGAAGAAACCGATACCTTTTTGTGAATTATCTGTGTACCAATCTGCTAAAAACGTCATGTACTCAATACCAGATTTCATAGTACTTGCTTTTAATTCTCCTTTAAGCACGTAGCTAGCAAAAATATTTCCCATCGTACTGTCTTCCCAACCTGGGCAAACTATTGGTAGGTTTTTTTCTGCAGCAGCATACATCCAAGAGTCTTTTAAATCAATCTCGTAATATTGCTCTAATACTCCTGATAGTAACATTTTATACATGTATTCATGTGGTAAGTAACGTTCGCCATTAGCTTCGGCATCTTTCCATATTTTTACAATATGTTGTTGTAAACGTCTAAACGCTTCTTCTTCAGGAATACAAGTATCTGTAACTCTATTTAGTCCTTTTTCTAATAAATCCCATTCGTCTTGCGGCGTTAGATCTCTATAATTAGGCACACGTTTATAATGCGAATGCGCTACTAAGTTCATGATATCTTCCTCTAAATTTGCTCCTGTACAAGAAATGATTTGCACTTTATCTTGACGAATCATTTCTGCAAAACTTTTTCCAAGTTCTGCGGTACTCATTGCACCTGCAAGAGATACTAACATTTTTGCACCACTGTCTAATTGTGCTTCATACCCTTTTGCTGCATCTACTAACGCAGCTGCATTAAAGTGTAAATAGTGTTTTTCTATAAACTGTGAAATTGGTCCTTTAGTACGCATCTTCATCTTGAAATTTAGTATTGTTATTTTTATTTACTTTCTCATCGTCAAAAGAGTTGTCATACTCTTCTTCAGCTTCTTCATTTTGAAACTTATAGCTTAGCATTTTATAGTATAATTTTGCTGCAAGAAAATCGGAAGATTTATCTATTTTATTTGGGCAAAGTTCTACGATATCAAAACCTACAACGTTTTTCTCTTCAAAAACTTGTTTTAAAAACTCCATTGTTTCATACCATAATAATCCACCAGGTTCTGGAGTTCCAGTGCTAGGCATGATAGAAGGATCAAAAACATCTAAATCGATAGTTATGAAAACATTTTCCGTCATTTGATCAATAGCAGCATCCATCCAAGTATCATCTACAGCCATTTCATGAGCGAAATACGTTTTCTCTTCATCCATAACCGTTTTCTCCATCACGTCCATAGAACGAATACCCACTTGAATTAAATTGGTATTCTGACTAGCTTCGTACATTGCGCAAGCATGGTTACAAGTAGATCCTTCGTAGCTTTTACGTAAATCTGCATGTGCATCTAATTGCAAAACAGTTAAGCTTGGATACATTTCATTAAAAGCGCGAACTGTACCTATAGAAACGGAATGCTCACCACCAAAGATAGTTACGAATTTGTTTCTTTTAATGTACTTTTTTGTTACTTGATGTACCGCTTCTACCATTGCTTCTGGCGAACTGTTCTCTGTTACAGCGTCTACTAAATGTACCCCTTGATGGTATACTTCAGTTCCTGTTTCAATGTCATAAAGTTCCATGTTTGCAGAAGCGTCTAAAAATGCTTCTGGACCTTTATCTGCTCCTTTTTGCCAAGTACTTGTACCATCATAAGGTACAGGTATTAGTACAATTTTCGCTTTGTCTAATTTTGCTAAATCTTCTGGAATACCAGCATATGTTTTAGTTTGCATAACCTAAAATTTTAAGTAAGTCTTCACTTTTTTGTTGTTCACTAAAGAGTTTAGTAGAGATTTTTCCGTCGGCATCTCTATCTATTAATATATGTTTTGGTGACGGAATTAAACAGTGTTGTAAACCACCAAATCCTCCAATAGTTTCTTGGTAAGCTCCTGTATTAAAAAAGCCTATATATAATGGTTTATCTTTATTATATTTTGGTAAATAAATGGCGTTCATGTGTTGTTCGCTATTGTAATAATCATCACTATCACAAGTTAATCCGCCAAGTAAAACACGCTCATATCCTTGATCCCAACGATTTATTGGCAACATGATAAAACGCTTATTAATTGCCCAAGTATCTGGTAATGTTGTAATGAAAGACGAGTTTATCATGTTCCATTTCTCACGATCGTTTTGTTGTTTTTGGTATAGTATCTCATAGATAGCTCCACCACTTTCACCAACTGTAAAGCTTCCGAATTCTGTAAAAATATTTGGAACATCTACACCTTCTTCTTCGCAAGTTGTTTTAATTTGATTTACAATCTCGTCTACTAAATACGCATAGTCAAAATCGTAAGCAAGCGAATTTTTTATAGGAAAACCTCCACCAATATTTAAGCTATCTAATGTTGGACAAATCTTTTTAAGGCTGGTGTACACTTTTAAACATTTTTGCAATTCATTCCAATAATAGGCATTATCTCTAATTCCTGTATTAATGAAAAAGTGTAACATTTTAAGGTTTACTTTTTTATTCTCTGCAATTTGATTTTTATAAAACGGTACAATGTTTTTATAACCGATTCCTAATCTCGATGTATAGAACTCAAACTTTGGTTCTTCTTCGGAAGCAATACGAATTCCAACATTAAATTTGCCATTTATTTCTTCGGAAAGTAAATCTATTTCCTCATAATTATCGATAATAGGAATTGCATTTCTATGTCCTTCATTAATAAGTCTAGCAATATTTGTTACATATTGTGCACGCTTAAAACCGTTACTAATTACAAAAGTATCATTCGTTATTTTCCCTTCTTTTTTAAGGTTTTCTACAATATCAATATCAAAAGCTGAAGAGGTTTCAATATGAATATCATTTTGTAAAGCCTCATGTAATACATGTTTAAAATGCGAACTCTTTGTACAATAGCAATAGTTGTAGTTTCCTTTATAATTATGTTTTTCAATAGCTTCTGCGAACCATTTTTTAGCACGCTGAATATTGTTAGATATTTGCGGTAAATACGTGAATTTTAAAGGTGCTCCATATTGCTCAACTAGCTCCATAAGGTGGATATCATGGAAGCTTAATTTATTGTCCTCTAGTTTAAATTCTTCTTGAGGAAAATCGAAAGTTTGATTGATTAGATCAAAATACTTGGTATTCATGTTTGTGTGTTTTGTCTTTAATTGTAAATTATAACATTCTAAAGTTTATTTAAAATATTATAGCTTTTATTTTAAAAAAAATAGTGAAATATACATCGGATAACAGCGCATAAAACACTGTTATAAAAAAGGTTATAAATTAATTCAAACTTGAATTTTCAGTTCTGTAGTAGGCACAAAGCCGTATTGATGCTGACTAGCACCGATGGTAGAATACTCGGAAGTTAGCTTTAAAATTCGGTCGCTTAATCTGTAAGCTGCTTTTGAATATGACTTCCTAATTTCCAAAAGCCCGAACATAGAAACAGTGTTCAATTTGTTCAGCTAAATGCAATACAAATGAAATACTTTTTTTTGAATTGCAATCTTTTTTTTGAAAAATTTTTATTTTTTTTTGAAGCGGTTATAATCCCTTTATTTTGCTGAAGGAATAGCACACAAAAACACCAATCTACGCCAACAATCGTTTTATTATTTTTTGGTTCTTATAGGTTTATAACAAAAAAAAAGCGCTTCTTAATAAGAAGCACTTTTTAGTAATATGATTTTAGAAGTTACCTACTACAACATCTTTAAAGTATTCAATTCTTGTTCTGTTAAATGTTTCCAGTGACCACGAGGAAGATCTTTTTTGGTAAGATGCCCAATAGCAACACAATCTACAGCTACAATCTCGTATTTTAAGCTATCAAAAATAGCACGAAGTACCGTGTTACCAGTATTCTTAATTTTAAGACCGATTTCTTTTTTAGAAGCTCCTTCGATATAACTAATTTCTTCGACAGTTATTAATTTTCCTTCTATTCTAAAACCTTCTCTAATCTTTTTAAGGTCTTCTATCTTCAGATTTTTATCTAATTCTATTTGAAATAAACGAGGCACACCATTTTTAGAATTGGTGAATTTTTTAGCAACCAAATCATCATTGGTAAACAACAATAATCCTTTACTATTTCTACCTAATCTACCTATTGGCTTAATTCTAGAATTGGTTGCATTAGCAACTAAATCCATAACCGTACGTCCTTTACCTTCACTAGTTGTAGTAGCAAAACCTTTTGGTTTATTCAATAAAACGTATGCTTTTTTCTCTGGGTTTATTCTAGATCCATCAAAACGAACCTCATCTTCAAGCTTTACTTTGTACCCCATTTCTGTAACGATCTTTCCGTTTACAGAAACTAAACCTGTTGCGATATGCATATCTGCATCTCTACGAGAACAAATACCAGAATTTGCGATGTATTTATTTAAACGCATTTGATCTGGATCCGATGCTTTTTGTGGCTTCTGTGCTTTTTGTGGCTTTTGCGTTTTATTTCCTGCCGCTTTCTTTTTTACTGGAGCATTTCCTCTTTCATTGCTTTGGCTACGTGTATTACTATTCCCACGTCCGGAAAGCTTCCCTTTGCTTTTACTATCTCTTGGCTTACTCATTGCTCTTTAATGTATTATTTCTTTTAAAGCTGCAAAGATATAGTATATATTATGATTTACGATTGCGGATTTACGATTTTTGATGTTAGCGATTTCTTGCGTTAGCGATTGCAACGGCATCCTTTTTTGAGATACGAGAAAAAGATATAGTGAAAAGCGCGTTGCTACGCAGTTTACGCGTAGTAGCAAACGCCATAATTTATATTAAAACGAGCTTATTTAAAAGCAAATCTACATCGATTAGTAAAATGCTAAATACACCAGATACAATAATGAATTTTAAGATGTTATGTAAGATTAAGTATTGTGATTTTGTATTCGATTTAAAGAGTAATAGTAAAAACGCTATTAGTAATACCAGACTTAAATAAAAGAAATAATCCATTTTACCAATTGAATATTTGTTTATCAATAAATATGCAGGAACCAGTGTTAATGCACTAAAAATGGTCAGCATTATTTTTGAAGCTTTCACGCCATATACAATTGGTATGGTTTTATAATTAAGTGCTAAATCGCCTTTTATATTTTCTAAATCTTTTACTAACTCGCGCATAGATACTATTAAAAACAAAAATGCGGCATGTACAAAAATGACATGTTCGAAATTTCTATAGTACATGAAAATGGCAAAAAATGGCGTTATAGTTAGAATTGCGGAAGTAATATTACCAATAATTGGCATTTTTTTTAGTTTATGGGAATAAAACCATATCGCGAAAATATACAGCGAAAAGAATACTACTGCTTTAAATGAAACTGCGCTTACCATAATTACGGCTAGAAAGTTTAGCACAAAATAAAAGGATAGTTTGGTGTTTTGACTTACCAATTTATCTAACATAGATTTTTGCGGTCTATTTATTAGATCTTTCTCGGAATCGTAAAAGTTATTAATAATATAACCACCAGCTATTGTTGCTGCAGATGCTAGAACTAGCATCAATAAGTTTACATCGAAGACGACTTCACGCAGCGTTTTATCATGCGCTAAAATATAAATAGATGTTAGGTATTGTGCGATTACTACAATTAAAATATTGTAGCCTCTAACCACAGAAAACATGCTGAAAAATTTTAGCCAAATATGTTTTTGTTTTCTGGAAAGCATAAATTTATTTAATGAAAGCCTAATAACTACACTTCAATACGTTTAGTAGAAAAATTCAAGAAGTATTGGAAGTATTAGAAATTATAAACCACTTCTAATTTATACCCTTTAAGCGATTGTTTTGCTTTTTCAAAGTTTTCGGTAAAACCTAAAATATAACCGCCACCACCAGAACCACAAAGTTTTAAGTAGTACTCGTTGGTATCAATTCCTTTTTTCCAAAGTTCATGAAACTGCATTGGGATCATTGGTTTAAAATTGTTTAGAACTACTTTAGATAGTTGCTTGGTATTTTTAAATAGGGATTTTATATCTCCTTTTAAAAAATCATCGACACAAGCATCTGTATGTTTTGTAAACTGATCTTTTAGCATACTACGGAAACCTTCTTGCTTCATATTTTCCATAAAAATACTTACCATTGGTGCCGTTTCACCGATAATTCCGCTATCTAATAAAAAGACAGCTCCTTTACCATTATGACTTTGTGAAGGAATTCCTGTTGCTTCAATATTATCTTTAGAATGTATTAAAATTGGAATGCTTAAATAGCTATTTAAAGGATCTAATCCTGAAGATTTACCATGAAAAAACGATTCCATTTCAGAAAAAACGGATTTCAATTTTAATAATTTTTCACGAGTTAAGTTTTCTAGAACAGTAATTTTGTCTTGTGCATATTTATCATAAATAGCAGCTACTAAAGCTCCAGAACTACCAACACCATATCCTTGAGGTATCGAAGAATCGAAGTACATTCCTGCATTTACATCTTCTTCTAATCTATTTAAATTAAATACGACAACGTCTTCTTTTATTTCTTTTAAATGCGAAACAAAGTTTTTTAAACTCGCGTTAGATTTCACTGCTTCTTCGGATGGATTTTCATCCATTTTTAAAGCGCCATTATAGAAACTATAAGGAATAGATAATCCTTTAGAGTCTTTAATGATTCCGTATTCACCAAAGAGTAAAATTTTCGAGTAAAAAAGAGGTCCTTTCATATTTTTTAATGAAAAAAGTAAAATTAATAATGAAAAATTATTGTTTTGATGTTTTTACGATGCTAACCAACAATTTCAATATTTCTTCCGCTTTTATTTTATATTTATTAAACGTATTATTATCAATAAATCCGGTAGCATGTAACAAATCTATCCAATAAACAGTTTCATTTGCTTTCTTTAAGCTTATGGCGTTTTATTTGTAAAATCTGGTTTGCTTTGTGCAAATTCGGCTTCTCTAACATTAGCTCCAATAGATGTGCCAGATTTTAATAATTGCCTTGACATCACATATTCTTTTTGTTTATAAGCCAATTCCTTATAAAGCATCACAATGTCTACAGCAAAATTAAAGCTTTTGGTTTTAATAACATTTTCTTTCATAATAACTAAATTTTAAAATCTTCTAAATTTAATTATTAATTTTTCATTATTAGTTATTCATTAATTTTGCCCCAAAACCAATTCTATCACAAATATAGTGACCATTTTGGCAATACGCAACTAATTCATTTTTAATAAACTCGATACATTCTGTCGTTTCCTTTTCTGGATATAGCACGTGTACGTTTGCTCCAGCATCTAAAGTAAAACTAATATGCAATCCCGTTTGTTTTCTAAACGCCCAAATAGCATTAATTATTTTAAGTGTATTTGGTTTCATTAAAATGAAATACGGCATACTTGTCATCATCATAGCATGAAGCGTTAAGGCTTCGCTTTCTATAATTTCAATAAACGCCTTTAAGTCTCCCGTTTTTAAAACATCCATAAGGCTAGTCATATTCTCTTCCGCTTGTGTAAACCGCTGTTGTGCAAAAGGATGATTATGCATTAAATTATGACCAACAGTACTACTTACTTGCTTTTCGCCTTTATCTACTAAAAGAATTGTGTCTTGATAATTCTTGAAATTATCATGTACTGGATACGGATACTTTATAGCATAAAGATCTGAACTCGTTTCTATCTTTTCATGTTTTCCCCAAACAATCAAATCTCCTTCGACACTTCTACAAGCACTTCCAGATCCTAATCTTGCTAAAAAAGAAGCTTTTTGATTAAAGTATTCTGGGGTAATCGCTGGATTTATTTCTTTTTCTATAGACATTAAACAAAGTGCCAAAGCGCTCATTCCGGAAGCAGAAGATGCAATACCAGAACTATGCGGGAATGTATTTTCGGTTTCAATTGTAAAATGATAATTTCTTAAAAAAGGCAGATATGCTTCAATACGTTTAAAAAAAGTTTCAATTTTTGGTTTAAAGTCTTGGTTCTTTTTTCCTTCAAAAATCACATCAAAAGAAAAAGAGTCATCATTTTCTTTTTCCGTAAAACGTAAAGTAGTTGTTGTTTTACAAGCATCTAACGTAAAACTAATAGATGGGTTTTCTGGAATTTGGTTTTCTTTTTTTCCCCAATATTTAACTAATGCAATATTACTAGGTGAAGACCAAGTAAATCGCCCTGTATTGGGTGCTTTATTATTTCTAGAAAATATAAACGAAGAGACTTCCATGATGTGCTAATTAGGATGCAAATATAGTTTATTAGACAGCATGTAAGTGTAGAATTTATTCTAAAAAACTTAAAAAATTATGTATTTCATCGTAAATACTTTTAAAAAAAGAAGCAGAAAACATATTTTTTGTAGATTGAAAAACCGAATGACCATTCAATAAATAATCTGTGTATAAAAAACAACGAATTCTTATTACAATGTTAGAACTTGTAGTAAAACAAGGTGTAAATGCCACGCCTATGTATCAGGTAGCTAAAGAGTCGAACGTAGCAATAGGTACTATTTACAATTACTTTAAAGATAAAGAAGATATACTTTGCCAGATCTATAAAATGATTAGGAAAGATTTTGGTACTATTCTTATTCTAAAAGAAGAAAACCAAAATCCGGAAGAAGTATTTAAAAAATACTGGGTCGATTTATTTCATTATTATGTTAGCAACCCCTATGCATTTCATTTTTATGAACATATAGCTAAAGCTCCTATCATACCTTTAGAATTAATTGAAGAAACAAAAATACATTATCGCCCTCACGCCGCTTTTTTCTGGAAAGGTATAAAAGAAGGTTTCCTAAAAGATATGCATATTACGTTACTAGTGCAAATAGCTTACAGTAATGTTGTTGCTGCTGTGCATTTAAAATTAAATGGTGTTTTACCAATGACGAATGATCAAATAGAACAAGCTTCAAACGCTTCTTGGGATGCAGTAAGACGAATTAATGAATAAAAAACAACGAATCTTATTAACCATGTTAGAACTTGTTGTTAAACAAGGTTATCATGCCACACCTATGTCTCAGGTTGCCAAAGAAGCTAATGTTGCTGTAGGAACAATTTATCATTATTTTGAAACTAAAGAGAAGATTATTGAAGCCATCTTTTTGATGGTTTACAAAGATTTAAGCATCGTTCTATTAACAAATAGCAATCCTCGTGCTACCTATAAAAAACAGTTTACCACGATGTTGTATAATATGTTCCATTATTTTACAAGCAATCCTTTAGCTTTTTATTTTATTGAATACGTTGGTGTTCCTCCAATTATATCTCCTGAAACTGTAAAACAAACAGTCCCTTTTTACACAAAAATAACGGACTTTTTCTTTAAAGGAATTACAGAAAAAAGAGTAAAAAATATGGACGAGATTCTACTCATGAAATTATGTTACGGATTAATATCTTCTGTTGTAAAACTAAAAATTAAAGAAGAGTTACCAATGCATCAAAAACAAATAGACCAATCTATTGAAGCGTGTTGGGATACTATAAAATATTCTGATAATAAATTATTTACTTAAGGATAACAGCTTCACCATGGTATTATAGTTTCTTGCTGTTGCAGCTGTTTCTAGCGTACGCTCAAAATAATTAGCATTGAATTTTGATTTCCCGTAACCGGCTTCGTTATAAAAATAAATACAAGAATTCGTGATTTTAAATTCTTCCGTTTTATATTCTTTTTTGGAAGCTTCTTCTATCAATTCTTTACTTGGTGTATCTTGTAATAGGATAAAATAGCTTTTTACTTTCTTGTCTTCTTCAAAAGGAGCGCTCTTAAAAATCAACTCTAATTCTTCTTTTGTTTTTACCAAAACAGGAACTTCAAATTGAAAATGCGACTGTATTGCTTTATGAATTTTAGCTTCAATAGCTTTTGTGTTTTCTTCGGAAGACTGTAAAACAACATTCCCGCTTTGTATATAGGTTTGCACATTTTGAAAACCTATTTCGGTTAACAGTTCGCGCAATATTGCCATGGGCACTTTTTTGTGTCCTCCAACATTAATTCCTCTTAATAAAGCGACGTATGTTTTCATTTTTATTTAGAAATGTGCTGCGAAGCAATATATGCTCCTGTCCATGCATTTTGAAAATTAAAGCCTCCAGTAATAGCGTCTATATTTATGATTTCTCCTGCAAAATATAGATTTTTATGTAGTTTACTTTCAAAGGTTTTAAAGTTTATTTCTTTTAAATCTATTCCTCCAGCGGTTACAAATTCATCTTTAAACGTACTTTTTCCATCTACGTTAAAATGCGCTTTGGTTAATTGTGCAGCAAGTGCTTCTAATTGATTTTTATTTAAATCTGCCCAACGCGTTTCTTCCGTTATTTTAGAAGCCAAAACCAATTGCTGCCATAAACGTTTTGGTAAATCAAATTGCGGTGCTTTTAAAACAGATTTTTTAGCAAGATCTAATTTTAAGCCTTTTAGAACATCCAAGCAATCTTCTAAAGCCATTTTAATAAAATTGATTTCAACAGTAAACTTATAATCTAATGCTGCTAGCTCTAAAGCGCCAAAAGCAGAGAGTTTTAAAATAGAAGGTGCACTCATACCAACGTGTGTAATGAGTAATGGTCCTTCGGAAAACAACGAGGTACCAACCACCTGTATTTCTACATTTTGTGCAACTACTCCAGGAATATCTTGGATGCGTTTATCTTTAATATTAAAGGTAAATAAGGAAGGGACTGGTTGTATCACTTTATGATCTAGCGTTTCTAAAAGCTTCCACATTTTAGGACTACTTCCTGTAGCTACCAATATTTTTTTTGCTAAAAATTCTTCCGTTTGCGTGATGACAGTCCAAGAAGTATCCTCTTTTATAATCGACTTTACGGTTTGGCTATATAAAACTTCTACTTGATGTTTCTTCGTTTCGTTTAAAAAACAATCTATAATAGTTTGTGAGGTATTAGACTCCGGAAACATTCTCCCATCTTCTTCAATCTTCAATGCGACACCGCGTTCTTCAAACCAAGCAATAGTATCTCCAGTCATAAACTTATGAAAAGGTCCAAGTAACTCTTTTTCTCCTCTAGGATAATTTAAAACCAATTCTTGAGGAATAAATTCGGCATGCGTGACATTACAGCGTCCGCCACCAGAAATTTTCACTTTCTGTAAACCTTCTTTTCCTTTTTCTAGTATGGCTATTGTTAATTCTGGATTTTGAACTGCTATATTAATTGCTGCAAAAAAACCTGCCGCACCTCCACCAATAATAATTACATCTTTTTGTTTCATGTGTTTATTTCTATTGTTTTTCATAGGTCACATGTAGCATCCATTTAATCCTTATCTTTGATTATCTGGTTTTAGTTATGGATGTTTCATAATCTTTTAAAAACCACGTAAATTTAACATTAATAAATGAAAAACTGCTTTGAATAAATTCCTTATCCTAATAATATTTTTATACGCTAGCTGTAGTTCCAAAGAATTTAAAAGTGCAATAGACTTACCTTCCGATTTAAAGGAAGTCTCTGGTACAGAAATCGTTGTGAATTCCGATTTAATCTGGATGGTAAACGATAGTGGTAACAAACCCATTCTCTTCGGACTTAACACAAAAGGAGAAATTAAAAAAGAATTAGAAATCGAGGCTAAAAACCATGACTGGGAAGATTTAGCAAGTGATCCTGAAGGGAATATTTATATTGGTGATTTTGGAAACAACGAAAGCAAACGCAAAAACTTAGCTATCTTAAAAGTGAATGCTTCTAATTTACAAAGCGATGCTTCGGTAGCAATCGAGCGTATTTCTTTTAAATATCCAGATCAAGAAAAATTTCCGCCAAAAAAGAAAAAAAGGTATTTTGATTGTGAAGCATTTTTCTATCACAACAACAGCTTTTATTTATTTACTAAAAGCCGCGTAAAAGACGATTTCGGAAAAACGAGTGTATATAAAATCCCTGCAAATCCAGGAATGCATGAAGCCCAACTTTTAGGAACGTATTCTAATTGCTCCGATTTACGATGCTGGATAACTGCAGCAGATATTAGTAATGACGGCACAAAAATGGTTTTATTAAATCAGAAATCCGTTTTACTTTTCACAAACTTTAAAGGGAATGATTTCTTTAGTGGTACGATAAAAGAATTTCCTTTTAGTTATGAATCACAAAAAGAAGGTATTTCTTTTAAAGATGACAACACCGTTTATATTACCGACGAAAAAGCACATGGCGCTGGAGGAAATGTATATGAATTCTCTTTAAATTAATATGGTAAGCTTTTGTATAATTTCCGACTAAAATAACCGTTTATCAAACATTAATTAAAGTTTAGTATTTTTACTCAAAATCACCTCTTTTTATGGACCATCTTATTGCTGAAGTAGAAAAACATGTTGTTAGTCTTTTAAACACAGATTTAGACCATGCTTTTGTTTATCATAATTTGACGCATACGCAAAACGTTGTCAAAAAAGTAACAGAATTAGCAGACTTAGCAAACGTAGATCCCACCCAAAAAAAACGATTAATAATTAGTGCTTGGTTTCACGATACTGGCTTTACAAAAAGTATGGATGATCACGAAACACATAGTGCCGCTATAGCAACAGCATTTTTAAAAAAGCACCATGCTACTGCGGAAGACATTCAAGTTGTAAACGATTTAATTCTAGCAACTAAAATGAATTATGAGCCAAAAACACAGCTAGAAGCATTTATTCGCGATGCCGATTGTGCGCATGTTGGTAGTAAAAGATTCACAGATGTCACGTTGCTTTTAAAAAAGGAGATGGAATTAACATCCAATAAAAACCTAACAAATACCGAATGGTTAAATGAAAACATAAATTTTCTAACCAAAAAACATTCATTTAATAGTGACTTAGCAGTTTCCCTTTGGGAAAAAGGCAAGAGCAAAAATCTTGCTAAACTACTTAAAGAACAGAGTAAATCAAAAAAAGATACTGCTAAATTAAAGCAGAAAAAGAAAGAACTTCAATTTAAAAAAGACAAAATTGAAACGCCAGAACGTGGTATAGAAACCATGTTTCGAGTAACGCTTAAAAATCATATAACCTTAAGTGATATTGCAGATACCAAAGCGAATATTTTACTATCTGTAAATGCTATTATAGTTTCTCTAGTATTGGCTAATCTTTTACCTAAACTAGACAATCCTTCAAATGGCTATCTTATTTACCCAACCGTAGTTTTTGTATTATTCACAGTAGCTTCCATGATTTTATCCGTTTTAGCTACAAGACCAAATGTAACTAGAGGAGAATTCACCAAAGAGGATGTAGCAAACAAAAAAGTAAACCTATTGTTCTTTGGTAATTTTCATAAAATGAAATTAGATGAGTTTGAATGGGCAATGGGAGAAATGATGAAAGACAAAGACTATTTATATTCTGCTATGAAAAAAGACCTTTACTTTTTAGGTTTAGTTTTAAACAGAAAATATAAAATACTTCGTGTTACGTATACCGTTTTTATGATCGGGATTATTTCTAGTGTTATTGCATTTGCTATTGCTTTTCAAGCTGCAGGATTCTAACCTTAGCTCTTAATTTCTTTCATTAAATCATTATAGGTATAAAACGCTTTATCATCCTTGTTTTTATGATACAACACACTTACACGCAAAGCCTTTAAACCGGTCACTGCTTGTAAGTCTTGTAATTCTAGGATCTCTACATCGGAATCTAAATAATGCTTCGATTGTAAAAATTTGATATAACGTAAATATTCTATTTCATCTTGCTTTTGGGAATACACAATTGTTATTTTACCTTTCTGGGTAATACGTTCTGTAGTCCCTTTTATAAATGCTTTATCGACACGTTTTTTTACAATTTCATATCTCGCATTATAGGTTCCATCTACATCAAATTGTTTTTCGTCCATTCTAAAACTTATAGATAATGGCTGATTAAAAACCAATATCATAGAAGCAACATCTAACGCCACAGGAAGATTATTTTTCATTTGGTAATAGCTGTTTTCCATTTCGCACATTACCTGCAATTGCCAAAGTCTTAAATTATACAAGTAGATTGGATTAAAACTATCTTCCTTAGTAATAGACTCACCAATGTACATATTGTGCTCTACGCCATCTGTTTTAAAACGCTCATAGTAATGCGGATACATTTTTTGTGCTTTTACCTGCTTTTTATCTAACAAAGAGGCCATTTCTTTATTAATTACAGCAACAGTATCATCATATTGTTTACGATGTTTATAAACTACTTTTACCGTATCGTCAATATTTTCATAATAGGTTTCAACTTCTACTTTTAATGCTTTTACCGAAATAAGATGCATCAATACTGGCGCTATATCATCATTAATAAAGGAAGTAATTTGCTGCTCGCTATCTACCTGAAAATGATCTTCAAGTCCTTTTAAATATTCATTTACTTGAAATATAAACTGATCATAAATTGGAAGCTTTTCTACTTTAGATGCATTTTTCAAAATAGATTTTACCGCATTCAATTGCAATATTAAATCTTGTTGTGTTGCCCAATTCCTAGCTTCGGAAGAGCCTTTAATATCTATTTGTCCGTAAAGCGGATAAATATTATCGAAAGCTATTTTATTAAAACTCGGGTTTTCTCCTTCTATTTGCGCTTTAATAAACTTTTTAGCTTCTTTTACAAAACGCCAATTGACACTGGAGTGAATAGAAGTACATTCTTGCTGAATAATAGCTTCAATTAAATTTTCTTCTTCGTTTTTAGAGCGCTCTACTGCCGAAACAATAAAAGGCATAATATCGGAAAGCTTATTGGCATTAATGCTATTAAGTATTTTTGGTTTTTCTGAAACTATTTCAAGAATCCCCATAACACCTTTATCATTTGCGATAGGTGCAAAAATAGCACTTTGTATCCCTTGCTGATGCAACATTTTTATATGCGGAATTTTCCCTTGCGTTTTCTCATACATGAGATTCACATTAGACACCGAAAAATATTTTTTCTCCTTTAAAAGTCTGTTATAAGACCAATTGCATAACGTATCCGAACATTTAGAAGTATCTAGATCATTTAGCAAAAAACTATTCATTCCAGAACCATAAACACGTTCAAAAGTATCGTCTTCTCCATTATAAATAGAAAATCCTACATGAATATCTTTTAGCCCTAATAAGGAACGGAAAATCTCATGAAAACCCTCCATAAACGATGCGTCTTTTCTTTTATTTTCACCTATTAAAGTAGATTTAATATTAGAAATAGACTGATCGTTGGTAACATCAAACATATTGGATATAACAAAGCCCTTAAACGTATAGCTATTTGGAGGGAATTTTGCTTTCCATAAAGCTATATTTTCAAAATTATCGATTAATTCGTCGTAATCTGCTTGTGTTATTTCTAGCGCAAATTCATTAGGAATAATCTCCACAAAATCTGCATTATATAATATTTTATAATATTTCATTATTCCGTTTTCATCCGGAATTTCGTAATAAAAAGGTCTTTTAAAATCTAAGGAATAGCCATAATACAAGTTTAAAATGATAGTACAAACAATCATGTACTTATCATCTACAGGCATGTTTTTTATTTTCAATTGAAAATCTTCTCCTGCTGTTTTTACTATCGATTTAAACCGTTCTGAAGCATTGAAAATAACATCTTCAAAAGGTATAGAAGCTGTTTTTATTTCATTTTTAGATAATACAGGACTAAACGCGTCTTGTAAAATAATTTGAATTTCATTTTTATATGTTTCCAGTAATTGTAAGTCCGAAAAACCATCCCGAAGAACAGGAGAAGCGGCAGCTATTTTTAAAACACGCTTCGCTTTTTTAGCTGTAAATTCATCCGAATTAGTTGCTAAATCCTCATAATGCTCAAGTAGCTTATTAAAGCTAATCTCAATACGCATTGGCGATTCTGACTGGTTAATTGATTCCATTTAAAATTACTTTATAGTGTAAAAATACAACTTTATTGCTTAGTCGCAGTAAGTAAGAAACCTTAACAAGCTATTTCCCTTTATTAAATTAGCGTTTGCCTTTTAGATTACTAAAATTCTAATGAAACAATTAAATGCCTTTTTCTCTCTTTTAAACCTTTATTTTAATAAATTTACTAAGTATTAAGCTATTACATCAAACAAACGACATGAAAAAATTTACACACAAACTCCATTATTGGTTTTTACTCTTTACTTTTTTGAGTTTCACTCCTAAGCTATTTGCACAAACTTGGACAGACTCCAATGAAGATGAAAGTTATGTTGCAAGGCATGAATTTGGATTCACGCAAGCCGGAGATAAGTTTTTTCTTTTTGGAGGTAGAGAATCCCCACGCGTACTAGATGTGTATGATTACACATCAAACACATGGTCTAATGGAGGAATGGCTCCTGTAGATTTTAATCACTTTCAGGCAGTTACTTATGAAGGTTTAATTTGGGTAATAGGCGCTTTTAAAACAAACGAACCCAACCCTGAATTGAATGCAGACTATATTTATATGTATAACCCAGCAAGTCAACAATGGATTCAAGGTATGGAATTACCTACTGCAAGAAAGCGTGGTGCCGCTGGATTAGCCATGCATAATAATAAGTTTTATTTAGTTGGTGGAAACGTATATGGTCATGGTGGTGGCTACACACCTTATCTGGATGTCTTCAATCCTGCTACTGGAATATTTACATCTTTAGCAGATGCGCCACATGCTAGAGATCACTTTCATACTGTGGTACATAATGACAAACTTTATGCTTTAGGCGGCAGACTCACTGGTGGTGCAGGAGGACTATTTGCACCTCAAGTTCCCGAAGTAGATGTTTACGATTTAAACACCAACCTTTGGTCTACTTTAGCACCTAGTAGCAATATTCCTACCCCAAGAGCTGGAGCTGCGACTGTTTTATTTCAAAATGAAATATTTGTTATTGGCGGGGAAACAACCTTTGGGAGTGCAACAGGTAATAATGGACAACGCGATATTGTAGAAGCTTTTAATCCTGTAACAGGTACATGGACCACCAAAGACAATCTAACTCAATACATACATGGTATTCAAGCAATAGTTTCAGGAGGTGGCATACATGTTATTAGTGGTTCCAGTGGTGGTACTTCTATAAAAAACATGGAATATTTTGGTGTGAATAACCCAACAGGAAGTCCGAATGTAAATAGCACTTTCGCCTCAGATGAAACGACTAAGACTTTTCAATATGGTGCTAGTTATGGCACTGTGAATATCCCTATCAGGCTATCTAATAGCACAGGAACCACTGGAACTTATATTGATAACATTACCATTTCGGGAGCAAATTTTACTTTAAATGCTGCGTACAGTAATTTACTATTAGGTGCGAATCAAGACATCATTATTGAAGCGGTTTTAAATGATACATCGCAAAATATGAGCACAGGAAATGTGCAAGTAACGTATAATAATAGTTCCACTTTAAATATTGCTTTAGAAGGGACTTTAAACCCAACTTTATCTGTTACTAATCCCGACGATTTAAAAACACTTAAGGTATATCCAAATCCTACAAAATCTACATTCCAGCTGAATACAAAAAGTACACAATTAAACGTGTTTGATATTACAGGAAAATCTATAAAAGTATTTCATGGTGACTTTAGTAAGGAGCATCCTTTTAATATTTCTAATCTTTCAAAAGGCATTTATTTTATACAAGTAAAAAATGCTTCGCAGGTTAGCCAAACAATCAAAATCATTAAAATATAATACCATATCCTGATATTCTTAAAAGGATTATTTTTAAAATCTATTTAAAACAAAAAATCTCTTAGCGTAGTAATACACCAAGAGATTTTTTTTATACCTATTCCTTGTGTTTTTAATCCATATACGTCCAATTTACACCATCGCTAATTACCGTGATGGTTCTCAAGTTGTTTTCGTACATATAAATTTCTGAACTTCCGGTTGTGGATCCTTTAGGAAACAAAGCCCCAGAAATCGTGGTTAACTTTGCAGTATTCGAATTATTAATATTTCTAATAATATATACTCTTCCTGGAAAAGTGACCGGGTTTGGAAGCCTAAATTCTTGATCTGTAGCTTGCGGATTGATAGATAAATAAACACCTCCATCAATATCTGTAGCAGTACCATTTCCTGTTAAAGTGATATGCTTTACAGAAAGATTCCCATTAATATCTAAAGTACTTTTAGGAGTTGTTGTACCAACACCCACTTGCGCAAAACAGTTACTACTAACAAAAATAAAGCAACATATAATTAGAAAATTTTTCATGTTTCGAGGTTTATTGTAGTAATATTTTATATTCCCAAGGACCTAGTGTAATTGCATTGCCATCCAGTTCGAATGCCGTATTAGACATATAATCGATGTACTTTCCTTTTTGTGGCACACTTGCTTTTAAAGCTTCATTAGAAACGTTTGCTACATATAGAATTGTGCTTCCATTTTTGCTTCTTTTAAACGCTAGAATATTTTTATTTGCAACTTCTATTTTCTCATAAGAAGCAGCGTCTTTTCCTCCGTTTAGTGCAGAGCTTGTACTTTTTAGTTTTCCTAATTTCTCTAAAACTGGCCACATTTTCCCTTTGGTATGCGGAAAACTATCTTTTTCAAAAAACAATAATCTATGGTCTAAATCATATTCTTGACCAGAATAAATTAAAGGCATTCCAGGCGTTACGTAGCTTAAAGCTGTCATGGTTTCTGCAGCATCTCCCATACGCTCTTTTATGGTTCCATTCCAAGAATTTTCATCATGATTGGTTACAAAATTCATAAGCATATCATCTGCTTCGTATCTATCTAAATCGGCTTGCAATGCATTAGTAAAATCGGTAGCATCCTTTTCTCCTTGTGCCATATGATTCATAGCATGATGTCTATCCCAACCATAAGCCATATCAAATAAACCATCTTTCATTAATTCTGGCTCCCAAGCTTCTGCTAGCATGAAAATATCTTTTTGTGCGCGTAATTCCGGGATCGCTTGTTCCCAAAAATCTGCTGGTACAGACCCTGCAACATCACATCTTAAACCGTCTACACCTTCTTTTGTTAACCAATAACTCATGTCTGCAATCATTTCTTTACGCATCTCTTGATTGTCGTAATTTAAATCGGCAACATCTGTCCAATCGGTATCTACAGGATGCACCACCTCTCCTTTGTCGTTTTGTGTATAATATTCCGGATTGGTTTTTAACCAAGTATGATCCCAACCAGTGTGATTTGGTACCCAGTCTAAAATCACATAAATCCCATTCTCATGTGCAGTATTGACCAGACTTCTAAAATCTTCAATGGTTCCAAATTCTGGATTGATTTTCGTGAAATCGGAAACCGCATAATAGCTTCCTAAATATTTCCCTTGTTCTGCTTCTGGAAAATCGCTTGCAAACTTGCTATCTTCTCCTCCAGTCGCTTTACGTTTTGTTTCTGAAATAGGAAAAACAGGCATTAGCCAAATCACTTTTACTCCTAATTGTTTTAACTGCGGAATGTCTTTTGTGAATTCCTCAAAAGTTCCTTCAGGAGAATATTGACGAATGTTTGCTTCATAAATTACAGCAGTTTCTAAATCGGAAGCCGATATAGGTTTAAGAACTGCTTTTTCTTCTACAACAGCTGTTTCTTCTGTTTGTTTCTTTTCTTCTTTACAAGCAAATATGGTAAGGATTGCTAATAATACCGTTAATTTTTTCATGGTTATCTCAATTTTAATTCTTCTAATAAAATAATGTTTGTAGCTATGCTAATGGTGATGGTTCCGTTTTTCACTTCAAAGGTTTCTCCAGAATAGAAATCGGTAACTTCTTGTCCGTCTTTAAAAACAGAAGACACATTAATGGTTTGTTCTCCTTTTGGTAAGTCTAAACCAATTATAACTTCATCTTTAAAAGCATCTTTAGTGTACTTTCTACTGAAAACATAAGGCGAATCACTTATCATTTGATGCTTTCCTGCTCCAACCGAAGGATGCTTACTTCTAAACTGACCAAGCTTTTGCCAATGGATTAATAAGTCTTGTTTTTGAGATCGCTCTTCCCAATTCATGAAACTTCTAAGTGTTGCATCGCCAACAGTTCCTTCAATAGTTAAATCTCTTGCCAACTCGTCTCCATAATAGATTTGCGAAGCTCCAGGAGAAAGCAATAAACGGGTTGCTGTTTCGTATGTTTTCTCTCTGTTTTTATCAAATGGTTGTCCGTCATCATGCGAAGTTAAATAGTTTAAAACCCCATAATCTTTCAGTGTGCTATTTAAAATACTATCGTAATTTTTGAATTGTTCTTCATAGGATTGCTGTGCAGCATTCCATTTAAATTCAAAATTGATAAGACTATTAAAAGCGTTCTCAAAATAGTTGACTTTTTTATCACCAAAATCGAAAGCTATTCCCGAAGAAATGCCGTAGTTATACAATTCGCCAACCAAGTAAAAATTGGTATTGTCTACTACTTTATCCGGATTGTTCTGCTTAAATTCCGCGAAAGCGTTATCACAAATGGCATTAAACTCCTGCCAAACATAAGCTTCGGTGTGTTTTACCGTATCGACTCTGTAGCCATCAATCCCGAAATCCCTCACGTAATCGCTCAACCATTTCATGATATAAAAACGAGGTGCTCGCGGATAATCATTTGCTTTAAAAAACGCATCTAGCTCAGCAACTTCCTGGTCGTAACGTCCTTCTGCTTTCCATTTTGCAATTAAATGAGGTGGTAATTCTACTTCCTCATTGCTTTCGGTTTTAACATCTGGAAGATTTTTCACCAAGGTACAAGTCACGGTGTTTTCAAAGTTTTTGTAATCGCATTGCGGACTAGTTCTTACCCAATCGTTTGGCCAAACCGGATCTTGATCTGTAACAGGACCTGTGTGATTAATAACGGCATCCAATAAAACGCGAATGCCTTTCTTATGCGCAGCATCCACTAGGTTTTTTAAATCTTCTTCGGTCCCAAGATTGGCATCTATATTGGTCCAATCTTTGGTCCAATAGCCATGAAACCCGTACGTGATTCCAGTACCTTCATCTGTTCCTCCATGAATTTGTTCTACTATTGGTGACATCCAAATAGCGTTTATACCCAAATCTGTAAAGTAACCAGCTTCGATTTTCTGTGTGATTCCTTTTAAATCACCACCTTCAAAACCGCGTAAAAGACCTGTTTCTTTATCTCTGTTATAATTAACATCATTGTCTTTATCTCCATTATTAAAACGATCGGTTAACAAAAAATAGACGTTTGCTGCTTCCCAAACAAAAGGCGTTTTAAACGCTTCTTTTTGTTGGCTTTCGGCTACATCTTGATTTGCTTTTTTATCGGTTTTACAACTGAAAGCAAGTATGGCTATTGCCATTAAAAGTATGTTGTTTTTCATGTGATACTTAATATTTAATTTGTACTTCCGCTTCTTTTGAAGTATTCCAATACACTTGAAATGTTACTATTTTTGTTACTTCATTATAGTGGAAATCTATTTTTTTGCTATCGTATTTTATACGTTTTGGATGCTTAGGAAAATTATGAATAACAACATCTATACTTTTTGTAGATGTCGCATAATTGGCGCCAATTTCCGCTTCAAATTCTAATTCCAAACTTTTCTCGGTGGTTTCTGCTTCAAAGTTTATAATTTCATATTTGTCTTTTTCAAAAGCATTTTTTGTTGCACCGTCATCGTTATACATACTACGCTCACTTTCTGAAATAGTAGCATCAAAATAATAATGCACATCCAATACGTTTCCATTATATTCTGCGGTGCTTTGCATTGATTTTGCTGTTGGAATAAATGCACCTCCACGAACATAAGTTGGAATCGAATTTTCTACCGTTTTCACGGAAAGACTTTGTCCTCCTTTTACTTTTTCGTCTGTATAAAAGTTATACCAATTGGCGTTTTTTGGAAAGTAAACTTCCGCTTCGGTTTGATTCGCATTCACAATTGGTGTCACTAGAAAGTCATTTCCCCAAAGGTATGTGGAAGCCATAGTTTGCAGCGTATTGTTATCGTCTTCTTCAAAAAATAACGGTCGCATTAAAGGCGCTCCAGATTGGTTGTTTTCAAACACCAAGTTGTAATTGTATGGTAATAATTTGTATCTTAATTCTATGGCTTGTTTGGCTAATGCTTTTGCTGTATCACTTCTAAAAACAGGTTCTGCTGGAACATCCTCTTGCGCATGTGGTCTATAAATAGGTTGAAAAACGCCATACTGCAACCATCGTCCATATAGCTCGTCGTCTAAATTATTACCAGCAAAACCACCTAAATCACTATGCATATATGCCAAACCTTGCATTCCCATTTGTAGTGCAATTTCTGGCTGACTTTGTAGTCCTCCCCAAGTTCTATTCACATCTCCAGACCAAGGAATCATCCCAAAACGTTGCGACCCAGAACTTCCTGCGCGCATTAAAATAAATGGTCGTGTGTTTGGCGAATTTTCGGTATACATCTCTTGTACTAACTCTGCCCAATGATGCCCATAGATATTATGTACCTCATCGGCAGTTCCGGTAGCATGAAGTAAGCCTTTTGGATGCACTTCTGGTTCTCCTAAATCGCCCCAAACTCCAGAAACACCCAAATCTGACAACTCTTTATAAATGTTTTTAAACCATTTTTTTCCTTTCGCATTGAAAATATCAATCAATCCGGTGTTCCCAAAATAGAAGTCGTAGGTAAACGGATTCCCTGCTGCATCTTTCGCCAAAACGTCTTCTCTTACTGCTTCGTCCCAACGACTAGAAGTGGTTAATACAAAAGGCTCTGTGACTAAAACAGTTTTTACGTTGTTGTCTTTTAGGCCTTTTATCATTTGTTTCGGATTAGGAAACGAATCGCGATCAAACGCTAGATTTCCCATAGTGCCTTGAACCGTTTTTCCGAACCAAAAAATATCGATAATAATGGCATCTAACGGAATATTTTCGTCTCTAAATTTCTGTGCTGTTTCTTCGACTTCTTGTTGTGAATGATAGCCAAATCGGCTAGAAAAGTTACCTAAAGCCCAACGTGGCGGCATGGGTTGTCTTCCTGTTAATTGCGTGTAGTTTTTAGTTACATCTAACCAAGAATCACCAACCACCACTTGATAGGTTTTTCTGCCAGAAATGGTTTCGTAAGTCAGTGTATTATCTTTTTTAGAATCTAAATCTAAAAAGCCAATTGGTGCATTATCAAAATGAATTAAATACTTATTAGAAGATACCACAATTGGCATCGTGTAATTCATTAGCTCGCTTCTATCTTCGTAACCATAATGCGCTTTGTTGTATAACTCTAAACGGTTTCCTCTACGATTCATCCCTAAAGCTCTTGCGCCTCCACCATATAAAACCTCCTCAGGTTTTAAGTTGAAACTAATGGTCTCAAATTGGTCTGTTTTTTGATAACCATTTTTCACAGAAGTGACTTCTTTTCCGTCTTTAAAATAGGAAACATGAAAAGGTGCTTTCGTGATTTTTACAGCTAATTTTTCAGATTGAAAACTAATCTCTGAAGTTGTTTCATTAAATTTTACATTTGAAAGTGCTTTATCTAAAACTACAGCATGAGACTTTTTATCAAATGTTTCACCTGTTGGTAAAAATGTAATTTCGATAATTTCAGGATTGTAAAAATGCATGGAATAGTTACCATCTGAAACTTGAATATTTAATTGATTGTTTTGAAATTTAACAAATTTAAATTCTCTTTTTTCAATAGCATCTTCAAACAACCATGTAATGGCTTCTGCAAAATTATTACTCCAAAGTGCTTCATTGTGTTTTCCTTCAGGAACGACTTTCGATTGCATGTTTTTTTCTGGAAAACCGTTGTTTTTTAAAATAGAAATAATACTATTCATATCTGTAACGGTTTGGCTAATTTCATTATAACCAGCGTTTTCACCTTCTTTCCCTCCTGCTAAAAAGTACATTTTTGTATTTTGAAGATTAGCATACTTTTTAGTAAACGCATTTACTTCTGGAGCAAACCAAAACGCAGGTGAATACACACCAACTTTACCAAAAACGTTTGGGTATTTTAATGCTGCATAATGAGAAATTAGACCTCCCATGGAACTACCAAAAATAGCTGTATTATCTCTGTCTTTTTTTGTGTTATAATTAGTGTCTATGTAAGGTTTTAATGTGTTTACTAAGAAATCTACATAAGTTTCACCTTCGCCTCCACCATATTTAGCATTAGTCCATGGAGAATACTCATCTAAGCGTTTGGAATCGCCATTGTCTACACCAACCACTATAATTTTAAGGTTGTCTTTAAATAATTTATCTAAAGTTTCGTCTACATTCCACTCGCCATAACCAGAAGTTTTAGCATCAAATAAATTTTGTCCATCGTGCATATACACCACAGGATACTCCTTGTTGGATGTTTTGTAATCTGGAGGCAAATAAATCCTAACACGACGTTTTCTATTAAGTTGTGGTATATTAAATGCTTCAGAAATAATGGTTACATTTTTTGAAGCAGTAGAAACTTCTTCAACATCAAATAAATGACCCCAACCTGCTATTTTTACTTGTATTGTATCGTTTGATTTATTGAATTTATAAATACGATTATCTATAGCCTCTCCTTTATTTGTACTCTCTGAAGTATCCCAATTCCCTAAAGTAAACTTATATAAAATACGTTGTTCTGTTTTAGGAAGCGTAATTTGATACTGACCATTTATTTGTTCTAATTGGTAGTCTTTATGTCCTCCAGACCAGCCTTCAAAATCACCTGAAATAAAAATGGATGCCTCTTTTGGAGTATCATCTGGAAGTGCTTCCAAAATTATTGTGACTTGTGCAACTGTTACTTGAAATAGTAAAAAGGATAGTATGTATATAAGTTGTTTCATTTTCTTTGTTTAACAAGCACTTCGACTGCGCTCAGTGTGACAACCGATTATAATTTTGTAGTTAATAAGATGCTTCCTCTTTCTTTCAGCTCTATTTTATCTTGCCAAATAAAGGTTTCATCTGTTACTATATTTTTTAATGTTTTTCCGTTTAAACCAATTTCCGCATAGCGTTTTAAATCTATGGTTATTGGCTCCTTATTTTTATTGATAATATTTACCACGGTTTCTCCATCTATACTTCTAAAAAGAAAATACGTTCCTAAAAAAGGTGCAAAATGAATAGTTTCTCCATCGGAAATAGCGGCACTTGATTTTCTATATTGCAATATTTTCTTAAGAAACAACTGCATATCTATTTGTGCATCGGATAATCCTTCTCCCGTAAAAGCATTTACAGAATCTCCTTCCCAGCCACCAGGAAAATCGGTACGAATTAAACCATGGTCTCCAGGTTTTTCAAAGTCATTCATTAAGATTTCTGTTCCGTAATATATTTGCGGTATTCTCGGCAAGGTCAGCAAATAACTTAAAGCCATTTTTGTGTTTGGCACATCTCCTTTTAGCTGTGTAAAGATGCGACTCATATCATGATTATCCGGAAAAATCATAATGTCTTTTGGGGTTGTGTATGCAAAATCATTTGCTAATCCTTCGTAGATTTTCACCAAACCAGTATCCCATTTTTCGTCTTCATTTAAAGCATCTACTATGTTTTTTTGCATTGCAAAATCCATTGTAGAACTTAAATTAGATTGGTAACCATCTTTATTGTCATGTCCGTCTTGCCAATAGGCAATGAGCAACGGATTGGTACTCCACTCTTCACCAACGATAGAAAAATTGGGATATTCGTTCATGATGGCTCCAGCCCAATTTGCCATAAAGGTTTTGTCTGGATACGGATAAGTATCTTGTCGGATTCCTGTTAAATTTAGCGTTTCCACCCACCAAATAGAATTCTGAATAATATAATTAGCTAAGAACGGATTACGCTGATTTAAATCTGGCATTGCGGACACAAACCAACCTTCTGCCATTTCTTTTTTATCGCGTTTGGATGCATACAAATCTTGATTACTTGTGCGTCTGTGATTAGAATTCTTTAAAGGCTTGTTATTCTCAAAACGATCCTGTTGGTTTAGCCAATCTTTAAAGGGTAAATCCTGCATCCACCAATGCCCACTTCCGCAATGATTAGCCACTTGGTCCATGATTAAACCTATACCTTTTTCTTTAGCTTTTGCTGCTAATTCTTGGTATTCTTCTAAACTTCCGTAACGTGGATCTACTTGGTAAAAATCGGTCATGGCGTAACCATGATACGAAGCTCTTTCCATGTCATTAGTTAATAAAGGACACGACCAAATTTGGGTAAAACCCATTTCTTCAATATAATCTAAATGCTGAATAATACCACGTAAATCTCCACCATGACGTGCATAATCATCTTTTCTATCGATGGTTTTTTCCTTTAAACTTTCATTTATATCATTAGCAATATTACCATTTGCAAAACGATCTGGAGTGATTAAATAAACAGCGTCACTACTATCAAAACCTTGAAAACTGGAAGCATCTCGTTCTCTATCTTTTAAGGAATAAGTATGAACGAGTTGCTTTTCGTTTTTAAAATCAAAATAGATATTAAATTGTCCTGCTTTGGTGTTTTCTGAAATACTTATATCTATAAATAAGTAATTAGGACTATCGGCTTTATGTACTTTTGCAATAGAAACACCATTGTAATTAATACTTGGTGTTGCTTCCGAAATGTTAGGATGCTTCACCAATAATTGTACTTGTGTATTATTAAAACCAGTCCACCAATGTGGAGGTTCTATACGTTCAATGTCATTTATAACTTCGGTTACAACTTCAGAAGTTTGTGTTTTTTCGGTTCCCTTCTGACAAGAAAAACTAACACTAATTAAAATTACTAATGCTAGTGGAATTAATCTTTTCATCTTAATTAGTGTGTTTAGTTTTAAATTTTCACCAAGTTATTTGGCGATACTGTTACGGAATTATTATTTACTTGAATGTTTAAATCTGTATTACCTTCTAGCTCGAAAGTCGTTTCCGTTTGTGACACATTCACTTTTAAAATTTGATCTCTAAAGTTTACTTTAAACGAATAAGCATCCCATTCTTTAGGAATACGAGGTTCAAAATGTAACGTATCGTTTTTAACACGCATACCACCAAAACCTTCTACAATACTCATCCAAGTTCCAGCCATACTTGTGATGTGCAAGCCTTCTTCTACCTCTTTATTATAATCGTCTAAATCTAAACGGGAAGTACGCAAATAGAACGTATATGCTTGATCCATTTGACCTAACTTGGCCGCCTGAATACTGTGAACACAAGGTGATAGTGAACTTTCATGTACGGTAAATGGTTCATAAAAATCGAAATGACGCTTTAATTCTTCGGTTGAAAATTGGTCTTCGAAGAAGTAAAAACCTTGTAACGTATCTGCTTGTTTGATGTATGGCGAGCGTAAAATTCGGTCCCAACTCCACTTCTGGTTTATTGGTCTATCTGCTTTTGGCAAATCTGCAACCGTAATTAATTCCTTATCTAAAAAACCATCCTGTTGTAGGTACACTTGGTGTTCTTCCGAATATGGAAAATACATGTTATCTGCTACTTTTTTCCAGTGATCAAGCTCTTCGTGTGTGATTTTGGTTTTACCAGTAATACGTAAATAGTCTTCGTGATAACCTTCTTTTACTTTCTCTATATTTTCTAAGGCGTAATCGATACACCATTTTGCTAAATAGTTGGTATAGAAATTATTGTTAATGTTATTTTCATATTCATTCGGACCAGTAACTCCTAAAATAACGTACTGATTTTTCTCTGTGGAAAAGGTTGCACGTTGCTGCCAAAATCTTGCAATTCCGATAAGAACTTCTAGTCCCATTTCTGGAATATAGCTGAAATCACCTGTGTAACGATAGTAATTAAAAATAGCGAAAGCGATGGCGCCATTTCTGTGGATTTCTTCGAAAGTAATTTCCCATTCGTTATGGCATTCTTCACCATTCATGGTTACCATTGGATACAATGCTGCTCCGTTTTTGAAGCCCAATTTTCCAGCATTTTCAATCGCTTTTTCTAAATGATTGTATCTGTATTTAAGTAAGCTTCTTGCAACTTTTTGATCTTTGGTAGCCATATAAAATGGAATGCAATAGGCTTCGGTATCCCAATAGGTACTTCCTCCATATTTTTCACCTGTAAAACCTTTCGGACCAATATTTAAAGTAGAATCTTTACCTAAATAGGTTTGATTTAATTGAAAGATATTAAAACGAATTCCTTGTTGTGCTCTTACGTCGCCATCAATAGTGATGTCTGACATTTCCCAGATTTTAGACCAAGCCTCTTTTTGGTTTGCTAAAAGTCCGTGAAACCCTAATTCTGTAGCCGTTTCTAAAACCTTCTTCGCTCCGGAAACCAATTCATCTCTATCGTGATTTCTATCTACCGTATAACCTCCAAATTTATGAATGCTTGCTGTTTGATTTGCAAGAACAGAAACGGTATAGCTAAACGCAATAGTATTTGCTCGCTTATCTATCTCTGGTTTTTGGTCTTGTTTTTCATTATTTACAAAAACAGAAGATTCCATAAAAGCACAGGTATGAAAACCTGTTTTCATAGTTTTTGCTTCAATAAAAGCTCTTTCACCTTCTGAAGACACCTTTAAAGTATCCCAAAATTGATCATCCCAATTGGTGTCTTCGTTAGTAATACCAGCATCTAAATACGGTTGAAACTGAATAGTAGCTTCACCATTTAAAGGTGTTATTTGGTAATCAATTGCTCCGACCTCATCTATATCTAAACTTAAAAAACGTGTTGCTTTTATTGCAACTTCTAATTTATTTGGAAGTGTTGCTGTAAAGGATCTAGACAGCCAACCTTCTTTCATGTTAAGTTCTCTTCTAAAATCTACAATTGCAATACAAGTATTTAAATCTAACTGTTCGCCATTAATTTCAATGTTAATACCTATCCAATTTGGAGCATTTAATACTTTCGCAAAATACTCTGGATAGCCATTTTTCCACCAACCTACTCTCGTTTTGTCTGGATAATAAACACCAGCAATATAACTTCCTTGAAAGGTGGCTCCTGTATATTTCTCTTCAAAATTAGCACGTTGGCCCATAGCACCATTTCCGATGCTAAATAAACTTTCTGAAGATTTAACGCGATCTGCATCAAAACCTTCTTCAATTATAGACCAATTGTCTGGTTGTATATAATCTTGATTCATTTTTTATATTTTTTTGATGAAAGACGCTTCGGCGGAACGAAGTGTGCCTTTCCACTTTTTTTATCTATTTATTAATTCTTGAACGAAGCTATTTTCCATTTCTGTAAAGTCTGAAAAAATATAATTTGCTTCCTTTAATACATTTTGCTCTCCAATACCGATGGAAATCATATGTGCTGCATTTGCAGCTTCTACACCTGCAACTGCATCTTCAAAAACGATACAATCTTCAGGATTTACTCCTAATTGTTTCGCTGCAAGCAGAAAAACTTCTGGATCTGGTTTTGCTTTTGTTACGTTATTCCCATCTACAATAGCATCAAAATAATGCAGCAAATCCACCTTTTCTAAAATTGGGCGTGCGTTTTTACTTGCCGATCCTAAGGCGATTGGAATATTGTTTTCTTGTAGAAAAGCTAATACTCGTGGAACATCTGGAAGAATCTCTGAAGCATCCATGTTTTCTATATATTGTAAGTAGTCTACATTTTTTTCGATCATCCAAGTATCGAATTGTTCTTGTGTAGCTTCTTTTTTTCCTATGTCTAATAAAATTTCTAAACAACGTTTTCTACTAACGCCTTTAAATAATTCGTTTTGTTCTTTTGTAAATTCGAAACCCAATTGATTAGCTAATTTTTTCCAAGCTAAAAAGTGATATTTTGCGGTGTCTACAATGACGCCATCTAGGTCGAATATGAATCCTTTTTTACTCATTTTTTAAATTTCTTCTGTTTGATAGGTAATGGCGTTTTTATTGGTAATAAGTAAATTGCAAAGTCCTGCAATAATTAAACTTATTCCTGCTACTGTCATGGCATTTATTGCTTCTTCGCCTAATAATCCAGAAACAAAATTAATTCCGCCAAGTGCTGCAATTATTTGTGGGATTACAATAAACATATTGAAGATTCCCATAATTACTCCCATTTTCTTGGGATCTACAGAGCTGGATAACATGGCATAAGGCATGGAAAGAATACTTCCCCAAGCAAAGCCAATTAACACAAAGCACCATTTTAAATTTTCGGGTGATGTATAGCTCATTAATAAGAAACCTAAGCCTCCAAGTATTAAGGCTGTCATGTGTACTAATTTTCTATTGATGCGTCTTTTTGAAGTGTATAAGACTAGTAATAATGCAAATGCCATAGAGGATAATCCATAGACTCCCATTGCTGAACCAACGGCATTGGAGGATTCTTGAAATGCGGTATTTGCCACTTTAAAAGCTTCGGCTTGCACCGTATTCGCCATATCGAAAGCAGATTCAATAGGCGCTGGTGTATGAAATACATGTTCTGTTAGTGCTGGATTTGCTAAACTCCACATGGTAAAAAATGCAAACCAGGAAAAGAATTGGATGACACCTAACTTTTTCATGGTTAGTGGCATGTTTCCTATATTGTTTAAAATATCTGGAATGAATTGATTTTTCTTTGCTTTCTCTTTTTCGAATTCTTCCATGTCTTCCGGAGGATATTCTGTAGTAGTAAAAACGGTATATAAAATACTGACTAAAAACACAAAAGCACCAATAGCAAAAGCCACTTTTACAGACATTGGAACAACACCTGAAGCCGCAGAATTACTAACTCCCAATTGCGAAACCATCCAAGGTAAATTACTTGCAACCCAAGTACCAATACCGATAATTAAAGTTTGAATCACAAAACCGTAAGAGCGTTGTGAGTCTGGCAGTTTATCTGCTACTAAGGCTCTAAATGGTTCCATAGAAATATTTATGGAAGCATCGAGAATCCATAAAAAACCTGCCGCAACCCAAAGTGCGGGCGAATGCGGAACAAAGAATAATGCAATAGAACTTAGAATGGCTCCAATTAGAAAGTACGGTCTACGTCTTCCCCATTTAGCACTCCATGTTCTGTCGCTTAAATAGCCAATAATTGGCTGTACCAATAAACCAGTTAAAGGTGCTGCAATCCATAGTAATGGAATAGCATCTTTTTCTGCTCCTAGGGTTTGAAATATTCGAGACATAAAGCCTCCTTGTAGTGCAAATCCGAATTGTATTCCTAAGAAACCGAAACTCATGTTCCAGATTTCCCAAAAACCTAACGCGCGCTTTTTCATCAATAGTATATTTTATAATTAATACTATTCTGATAAGCTGTTTAACTTATCAAAACTTATGGGTGAGAAATGAAAATATAAGTTTTGATTTGGGTGTAAATATATAAAAGTTTTTAAATATTCTGTGTTATTTTTTTATTTGGTGGATTCTCGTTCTATTAATTCGGTCTCAATAATTACAGTTTCGTAGACGTCTTCTTCGTCTTCTCTTTCTAGATTATTGATTAATAATTCGGCTGCTTTTTCGCCTATTTTTTGTCCGTGCTGACTTACAGTTGTCAAAGATGGAACGGCGTGTTTAGAGAGTACACCGTCTGTAAACCCGATAATTTGAATATCTTCTGGAATTCTTAAATGCATCTTCCTTGCCACCTTCATTGCGGTAAGAGCATAAAGCTCATTTACGGCAAAAATACCATCTAAATTTTTATTTCTTTTAAATAAACTTTCTACTTCTTTTTCTAACGAATCTAAGTGATCTTCCGACAATAACTGGTCAACAACCTTTAAAATCAAACTTGCTTTTGGGTTCATTTTATGCTCTTCTAAAGCTTCTAAATAACCCTGAGTTCGAAGTTTACCAACACTTACATAATCTCTTGTTGTTATTATCCCTATGTTTTCACAACCACTAGAAATTAGCTTACTTACTGCTTTTTTAGCTCCTTCTAAATCATCTACAATTACCTTGTCGCAATTAATAGCATCCACGACACGATCAAACATAACAATGGGCATTCCTTGATTAATTGTTTCTATAAAATGATGGTAATCTTGTTGCTGTAAAGTCTCTTTAGAGATAGAAAGTATAAATCCGTCGATACTACCATTGGCAAGCATTTCCATATTAATAACCTCTTTATCAAAAGACTCATTAGACAAACCAACAATAACATTATAGCCACGTTTATTGGCAACTAACTCAATACCTCGAATCACTTTCGAGAAAAAATGATGCACAATTTCTGGTATAATAATACCTATTGTTTTTGTTTTCCTGTTCTTTAAACTAAGCGCAATATTGTTTGGTCTATAATTATAGAGCTTAGCAAATGCTTGTACTTTTTGTCTAGTATCTTCACTAATTTCCTTGCTATTTCTTAGTGCTTTAGAAACTGTTGAAATAGAGACATCTAGCTCTTTTGCTATTTGCTTTAGGGTGACTTTTCGTTTCATACATTTTTATTAATCGCTCAAAAAAGGCGTTATTTAATTGCCAAAGTAATAATTTTAGCTTGTTTTTTATACAAAACTCTCATATTTAAAAAAGTTTTCAACACGAAAACGTTTGCGCTAATGTTTTCTTTTTCCTAGGTCAAATCTTTACATAAAATTTACATAGTTTTAACATCGAGAAGTGAAAATATAACTAATTAAATTAATAACTAATTAAATTATTTTATGAAAACAAAGTTAAATGGCTTATTGTTTTTTCTACTGGTTTTTCCTTTGTGCATGATAGCGCAAAGTACGGTAAAAGGAACTGTAACGGAACAATCCTCATCTTTACCGCTTCCTAGTGTGAATGTGATTATAAAAGACACATCTAGAGGAACTGCTACAGATTTTGATGGAAGATATGAAGTTAATGTAAATAACGGAGACGTTTTAGTGTTTTCTTATATTGGGTTTATTGCTCAAGAAATTATTTATAACGGACAACAAACCATAAATGTTAACCTAATAGAAGACGCTTCCAATTTAGACGAAGTGGTAATCATTGGTTATGGTAGTGTTAAGAAAGAAGACCTTACGGGATCTGTAGAAGTGATAACTTCAGATGATTTTAATAAAGGTTCTATTCAATCGCCAGAACAACTTTTAAGAGGAAAAGCTGCCGGTGTAAGAATTACGAGTGCTGGTGGACAACCAGATGCTGCTCCGAATATTAGAATTAGAGGTGGATCATCATTAGCAGGAAACAATAATCCTTTAATTGTAATTGATGGTGTACCTGTGGATAATGGAGGAATTTCTGGTGTAGGAAACCCTTTAAGCTTAATCAACCCTAACGATATTGAAAGCTTTAGTATTTTAAAAGATGCTTCGGCAACTGCAATTTACGGATCAAGAGCATCTAATGGTGTAATTATTATTACCACAAAAAAAGGAACTTCTGGTGAAGCAAAGTATACCTTTTCTGCAAGCACATCTATAAGTAATATTGGTGATGATGATTATGTACCGGTAATGGACAGCGCTAATTTTGTTAAATTTATTAGTGAGTATTACCCAGAAAAAACTGGACTTTTAGGAGTTCCTGTTGGATCGGTTGCTACAGACGAAAATGTATCTCAAATTATTGATACACCTGATGGACCTAGAGCAATTTATGACACGAATTGGCAAGATGTTATTTATAGAACAGCAATTAATAAAGATTATAACTTTGGTGTAAGAGCTAATTTATTGAAAAAAATACCATTTAGAGCATCTGTAGGATATAACGAAAGTGAAGGTGTTGTTAAAACAAACGATTATCAACGTGTTACCGCTTCTTTAAGATTGACACCAAAATTATTTGAGGATCATCTTAAAATTGATTTCAATGCAAAAGGAACTTTTGTAGATAAAAATGCAATAGATGAAGGTGGTGCTTTAGGCGGTGCTATTTCTATGGACCCAACAAAACCAGTTTACGATTCAAACTCTATATTTGGTGGTTACTACAGTAAAATATTATCTGCTACAGATGCAAACTCACCAAACGGAAGAGTTGGATCAAGCAACCCATTAGCATTACTTGAACAACGCACTAGACCGGAGCGTGTAAATAGAATTTTAGGGAATTTAGAATTAGATTACAAATTTCATTTTCTACCAGAATTAAGAGTAGTAACTAATTTTGGACTAGAAGCATCGAGAGCTAAAATTAAAGAACGCTTTGACGATAACGCACTAGCTACATATACTTTAGTTCCAGACCCTAATGAGCCTGTAGGAACCTATATCTTTAATCCTGGTGTTGGATTTAGAGAAAGTCAACATGTTACCAATACAACATGGGAATCCTATTTATCTTATGCTAAAGATTTAGACGGTTTTATAAACTCGTATGATGTGCAAGCAGGTTATGCGTACCAAAACTTTAAAAATGATGGTAATAAAGACGAGTTTAGAAATGATGAAGTTTCTGGGGTACGTATTCCAAATATAGATCCTTCAAATCCAAACAACAGATACTTTAGTCTTTTAAACCTACAATCTTTCTTTGGAAGATCTAATATTAATTTAGGAGATAAATACCTAATAACGCTATCTATGAGAGCAGATGGTTCTTCTTTCTTTACCGAAGAGAATCGTTGGGGTTATTTTCCTTCTGCAGCATTAGCATGGAAATTAAAAGAAGAATCTTTTTTACAAAATGTAAGCGTTATCAACGATTTAAAAGTAAGATTAGGTTGGGGTAAAACAGGTAACCAAGATGTTTCGGGACAAGTAGGTTTCTTCCCATCTATACCAGTTTTTGAAATTGGATCACCAAACAGTCAGTTTATAGAAGGTGTTACCTTATATAATGCGAAGGAATTTAATCCAGACCTGACTTGGGAGAAAACAACTACTTATAATCTAGGTATCGATTTCGACTTCTTTAAAAACAGTCTTTTAAGTGGGTCTTTTGATATCTTTAAAAGAGAAACAACCGATTTATTAGTAGTAACTAATGTCCCTCCAGGACAAGCACTAAGTGATTTGTTAATACAAAACGTTGGTTCTACAGATAGTAAAGGTTTTGAATTAGGTTTAAATTTAAACCCTATAAGCACCGATAATTTTGAGTTATCCTTAAACGGAAACATTGCATATAACATTAATGAGGTTACCGACTTAAAAGGTATTGAGCAAATATCTGCTGGTGGTGGCTTACCAATTGGTACTGGTAACAATCTTTTAAGAAATGCTGTTGGAGAACAAGCAGGTTCTGCTTGGGTATTAAAACAAGTATATGACACAGACGGAAACCCAATTCTTGGAAGTTTTGTAGATTTAAATGGAGATAATATCATTAATGAAGATGATAGATATTATAGAGCGATACAACCTAATTGGACTTTTGGTTTCGGTTTAAATATGAATTACAAAAACTGGGATCTTGGTGCTAGCTTTAGAGGTCAGCTAGATGGAGAAGTATATAATTCTAGACGTTTAACAGCTGGAGTTATTGAAAATGTACTTCCTTTAGATGAGCAATCTTTAAATAATACCTTAGACTATTACGCAGGTGAAGCAGATTTAGCATTTACCGAAATTAGAGATCCTATTCAATATTCGGATTACTTTTTAGAAAAAGCTTCTTTCTTAAGATGTGAAAATATTGTTTTAGGATACACACTTCCTAATAACCTATTTAAAAACACAACTATCAAATTATATGGCGCTGTAAATAATGCTTTTATTATTACTAATTACAGCGGACAAGATCCTGAAAATTTTGGCGGAATTGACACCAATTTCTACCCAAGAGCAACAGTATATAATGTAGGAGTTAACATTGATTTTTAATAAATTAACTATGAAAAACAACATTTTAAAATATTTATTTAGTCTTAGTATACTGCTTTTTGTAGGCTGTACTAATGACTTAGATACGGAACCAAAAGTAGAACTTTCTTTAGAAGAACTATTAGAGCAAGACCCGAACGCTGTGGAAGGTATTTTATCTAGACTTTATGCATCCTTTGCTCTTTCTGGTGCAGATGGACCTGGAAGTTCAGATATTAGTGATGATCCAGGGGAATCTCCATTTTTAAGAGGAATTGTTAACCTACAAGATTTCACCGCAGATGGTATGAAGAACCGTTGGGGAGATAATGGATTGGATCAGTTAACTACAACTTCTGACTGGAATTCTGAAAACAAGTTTTTTAGATATATGTATAACAGAATTTTCTTTACGATACCTCAGTGTAACAATTTACTTTCTATTTTAGAAAATGTAGATGTTGAAAACAAAGAACAAATACTTGCTGAAGTTCGATTCATTAGATCTTTAGCGTACTATTATCTTATTGATGTATTTGGGAAAGGTGTTTTAGCAACACAAGAAAACTTCGGAGAAACAAATCCGTTACCGGAAGCTTCAAGACAAGAATTATTTGATTTTACAGAAGCAGAATTGCTTGCTATTCAATCTAGCTTACCTCCAACAAACACGTACGGTAGAGCTACAGAAGCCGCAGCAGCGATGTTACTATCCAAATTATATTTAAATGCCGAAGTATACACAGGAACTGCTAGATACAATGATGCTGCTACTTATTTAAATGTAGTGATTGCTTCTAGTCACACCTTGGCAGATGACTTTGTAAGTTTATTTTCTGCAGATAACAATACATCTAATGAAATCATTTTCCCTTTAATTGCGGATGCTGTTGTAAGTCAGAGTTTTGGAAACACAACCTATATAGTAAACGGAAGTTTAAATTCGGAAACAACACCTTTAAACCAATTTGGTGCAACCGAAGGTTGGGCAGGACATAGAGCTTCTAAAGGATGGTATGGTTTATTTGGTGATTTATCTACTTCAAGTGATGTAAGAGCAAGTCTATTCTGGACCGAAGGTCATGAATATGAAATGACAGATTACAGAACTTGGACAGATGGATATCCTTCTATTAAATTTAGAAACACCAATTTTAGTGGTGCTTCATTACCTTCTTCTTTTTCAAGTACGGATTTCCCACTATTTAGATTAGCAGATGCGTATTTGATGTATGCAGAATGTGCTGTTAGAGGTGCTTCCAATGCAAGTATGACAGATGCACTTACTTATGTAAATATGGTAAGAACGCGTTCGAATGCAGATACCGTAGGAATGAGTGATCTTACCTTAAGCTTTTTAATAGACGAAAGAGGTAGAGAATTAAACTTAGAAGGACATAGACGTTCCGACTTAATACGCTTTGGTATGTTTACTGGAGGAAGTTACTTATGGCCTTGGAAAGGAAATACACTTAATGGTACTTCCATTCCTTCCACATACAACGTATTTCCTATTCCATCTACCGCTTTACAAGCAAATCCTAATCTAACACAAAACCTTGGTTATTAATTTAAAAAACATAACAATGAAAAATTTAAAAATTTTAGTATTAATGGTTCTTGCTATTATTAGCTTGAACTCCTGTAAAGAAGATGATGACTTAGTCTTTACTGCTACTCCTCAAGGTGATTTTATGTTCTCTAATGACTTTTTAGAACTATATACACTAACACCAGAAGCTTCCACTAATATTGGAGAACGCTTTACTTGGGACAATGCAGATTTTGAAACTCCTACAAATGTAACGTATGAATTACAACGTTCATTTATTGGAGATTTCACAGATACGCAAATAGTTGGTACTACTTCAGATAATGAAATAGCGATTACCATTGGTGATCTATTAACCTTTGCAGACGAAGCTGGTTTAAACAACGATGCTGCAACTCCTGAATTAAACTCTGGATCTATTTCTTTTAGACTTAGAGCGTTTGTGGGTATTACAGGTGACGGACCAGAATTAGTTTCTTTTCCTCAAGTATTAAATATTGTTTTACCTCCTGCTTCTGCTCCAGTAAACGGTTCTGGAATTGAAGAAGCTACATGGGGAATTGTAGGTTCTGGATATAATGATTGGGGTAATGCTGGACCTGACGGACAATTTTACACGACTAGTGAAGCGAATATTTTTGTAGCGTATGCTGCACTTTTAACTGGTGAAATTAAATTTAGAGAAAACAACGAATGGGTGAATCCTGATTTTGGAGACACAGGAGCAGATGGAACTCTAGATCAAGGTGGTGATAATATACCTACTACAGCTGGAAATTATAAAGTAACCCTAAACCTTAATGACAATACATACACTATAGAAGCTTTTTCTTGGGGAATTGTAGGTTCTGGTTATAATGACTGGGGTAATGGTGGTCCGGATGCTAAATTTTACTACGATTATACAACAGATACATTTAAAGTTGGTGTACAATTAATAGATGGTGAAATTAAATTCAGACAAAACAACGAATGGGTAAACCCTGATTTTGGAGATACCGGAGTTGACGGAACTTTAGATCAAGGTGGAGATAACATTGCAGTTACTGCTGGTCACTATACGATTACTTTAAACTTTAATGATGGTCTTTACACTATGGAAGCTACAGACCTTTGGGGTATTGTAGGTTCTGGTTATAATGACTGGGGTAATGATGGTGCTGATTTCGCTTTAACAGAAGTTCATCCTGATATTCTAGTTGGAGAAATTGCAACGTTACTAGATGGTGAAATTAAATTCAGACAAAACAACGAATGGGTGAACCCAGATTTTGGAGACACAGGAGTAGATGGTACTTTAGACCAAGGAGGAGATAACATTGCTGTTACTGCTGGATTATATAGAGTTAGATTAGATTTAGCTGCAGGCACATATTCACTTAATAAAGTGCAGTAAGCCTTATCCATAAAATAATGAAGGGCTGATAGAACAATCAGCCCTTTTTAAATGCAACTAATATGAAAAATATTTACCTTTTTATAATTACTTTATTGCTTTCCAATAGTATGCTTGGACAAGTAACTATTAGTCCAAATCCATTTGAAATAAATCAATCTATAACCATTACCGTAGACATTAATAGTGCTGCTACCGACTGTAACGGATTTACAAACCCCATTAAAGTATATGCGCATTTAGGTGTTGGTAATGATACAGATGAATATGGAATTAGTGCCATTGGTAATTGGGGACAAGACGATGGTGTTGGTGAAATGACAGATAACGGCAACGGAACTTGGAGTATTACATTTACCACAAATACATACTTCGGATTAAATGCTTCTCAAGAAGCGAATGTTACAAAAATGGGAATGGTTTTCAGAAATGAAAATGGTAGCCAAGAATTTAAAGCTAGCGGATGTTCTAATTTCATTTTTGAAGTTGGTACTTTTCAAGTAAGCTTAAGTACGCCAACGCCAGATTCTACTACGATTCTAAATTCTGGAGATGACTTAGCAGTTAGCGCAACCAATATTGGAGGAAACGCGAACTACGTCCTTAAAGCGAATGGCACTGTAATAAACACACAATCCAATATAAACGCTTATAACTATACAATTACTAATGTTACTAGTAACCAAAACTACACATTAGAGGTTACCGCTGGTGGAACTACAATTAGTAAGCAATTTTCTACATTAGTGGATCCAGGTTCTAATATTGCTGTAATGCCTACATCTTATCTAGATGGTATTACGTATTTAAGTGATACCGAAGCGGTATTAGTTTTATATGCAACTGGAAAAGATTTTGTTTACGTAGCAGGAAGCTTTAATAACTGGCAACCAGATGCAACCTATGCAATGAAAAAAGATCCGACAAGAAATAATAAATTCTGGATCACATTAACAGGATTAACTCCTAATCAAATTGAAACCTACCAATATTGGGTGGTTGATAAAACGCCTGCAACTAACTCACCAACTATGGTAAAAGTTGCAGATCCATACTCGACATTAGTATTATCTCCTTTTGATGACCCATGGATTCCAACTTCCACCTATCCAAACTTACCAGCATATCCTGCCGGACAAGAGCGTGAAGTGACGGTTTTAGAAACCGGACAAACCCCATATTCTTGGGTAGTTACCGATTTTGAAAAACCTAAAAAAGAAGATTTAGTAGTTTACGAAGTGCTTATTAGAGACTTCGATGCCGATAGAAACTTTCAAGATTTAATAGATAAAATAGATTATTTTAAAAACCTAAATGTAAATGCCATCGAACTAATGCCAGTAATGGAGTTTGAAGGAAATGAAAGTTGGGGTTATAATACATCTTTTCATTTAGCACTAGATAAATTTTATGGTACCGAGGCTAAGTTTAAAGAATTGATAGATGTATGCCACCAAAATGGTATTGCTGTAATTTTAGATGTTGCCTTAAACCACGCTTTTGGAAGAAATCCTATGGTACGCATGTGGATGGATGATGCAGATGGTGACGGTTGGGGAGAGCCAAGTAGCGAAAATCCTTATTTTAATCAAATAGCGGCACACAGTTATAGTGTTGGTTCCGATTTTGACCATTCTAATCCAAGAACAAAAGACTATACAAAACGTGTTGTAAAGCACTGGATTGAAGAGTTTAAAATTGATGGTTTCCGTTGGGATTTAACCAAAGGATTCACACAAAACGCAACAGGTAGTGATGCACAAACTAATGCATATCAAGCAGATCGTGTTGCTGTTTTAAAAGAATATGCCGATTATTCTTGGTCTTTAGACGAAACACATTACGTGATTTTCGAACATTTAGGTTTTGGCGGAAGCGCACAAGAAGAAACAGAATGGGCGAACTACAGACTTACAGATAGTGAACCTAAAGGAATTATGCTTTGGGGAAAATTAACCGAACCATATAACCAATTAACCATGGGTTATAATTCGGATAATAATTTTGAAGGCATCGGACATATTGCTAGAGGTTTTGATGCTCCTAGATCTATGGGATACGCAGAAAGCCATGATGAAGAACGTTTAATGTACAAAAACCTACAATATGGTAATGCATCCAATGCTTCTCATGATGTAACAGATTTAAATGTAGCAATATCAAGAATGTCTGCGTTAGGTGCTGTAAGTTTAACAATTCCTGGTCCGAAAATGATATGGCATTTTGGTGAATTAGGTATGGAAAACTCCATATTTACTTGTAATAATGGGACGGTAAATGAACCAGGAGGAACAGATGGTGATTGTAAATTAGATACAAAACCACAACCACAATGGACAGACAATTGGGAAACAGATGCGACTAGAAGTCAAGTGTATAGCGATTGGTCTAGAATGAATTATTTAAAAATAAATGAACCTGTTTTTGAAGGGGACTACACCATTACTTCTGGAAGTCTTACGCCAAGAATCGATATTTTTGATACTTCTATTCCTACTACATCATTAAGAAATGTTATTGTTTTAGCAAACTTTGATGTGGTTGCACAAACGGTAAACACGAGTTTCCCAACAAGTGGAACTTGGTATGATTTAATGGATGAAACTGGAAATACGACAATAGAATCTACAGTAACAACCATTAGTATTCCGGCCGGACAGTTTAGAATTTTCGGAAACAACGCGCCTACATTAAGCATCACTGATTTGGAAACAGTTACCGATTTAACTTTATATCCAAATCCGACAAACAATGCATTTCAATTAAATAAAGATATTACAGGACTTCAAATATTTGATATCTCTGGAAAACTCGTAAAAGAATACCAAGGTGATTTTTCAAAAAAATCAACTTTTACTATTTCAGAACTATCTAGAGGAATGTATGTAGTAAAAGTAAAAAACAGGTTAGAACAAATAAGTACCACTAAACTAATTAAATTTTAATCCCTAAATAGAATTTAAGTTCTAACCAAAAAAGCGCAACAAGTTTACTTGATTGCGCTTTTTTATTATATTAAAACCACTAAAATCTATAGATTTACAGCTATTGTTTTTGTTTGAAAACTAGTATTATCCTTGCTCTTTATTCTATCTAATAAAAGCTTGCCACATGTTACACCTATTTCTTTAGCGTTTTGATTAATTACAATAAGGGAAGCATCATACTTCGATTGCATATCATTACAAAAACCTGCAATAGAAATTGCATTATCATCTTTTTGTAATTTATTAGTTAATAAAATAGCGTGCAAAACACTTTTTTCATTTAAACCAAAAACACCATCAATACTTGAATCTTCTTTTAATAGTTCGCCAAGTTTTTGTTTTAAGCCTTTAGATCTCTCGTCTGTTATCACCGTACATTTTACAGTAGCGCTATGCTTATTCATTGCCGCTTCAAACCCTTTTCTTCTTAGGTTTAAATGATGTAGATTATTTGTTTTCGCTGTGATTACAATATGTTTACAATTTCTATCGGTTATAAGAAACTCGGTAGCATCAAAAGCAGCCTGAAAATCATCTGTAATCACCTTATCACATTCCAACTCATCACAAATTCTATCAAACATAACTATTGGAGTCCCGTTATCTATTAATGTTTTAATGTGCTGGTACTCGCTTTTCTGTTCGGCTTCTTTAGAGATGCAAATAATTAATCCGTCAACAAATCCACTAGACATTACAGAAATGTTTTTGGTTTCCTTTTCAATTAAATCATTAGAAATAGAGGTAATTAATTTATAGCCATTATCATCTAAATATGTTTCTACGCCTACTAACACTTTAGCATAAAACGGATTTAAAATATTAGGCACGACCAATCCGATAGTACTAGTAGTACCTTTTCTAAAATTGGAAGCGAAGCTATTTGGCGTATAATTATTTGCTTTAGCATATTCTAAAACTCTTTTTTTTGTTGCAGCACCAATTTCTGAACTATCAGAAAGCGCCTTAGAAACTGTGGATACAGAAATCTCTAATGCTTGCGCAATAGAAGCTAAAGTTGTTCTTTTTGATGGCATGTAACTCGAATTTTAGGATGTATATTATTTTGCAAAAATACTTCTTTTATTCCTTTCTTTAACATTTTGGCATATTTTTGAAAGAAACCCAGAAATTACAGTCCGGAAAAAGGAGTGCGAAATAACACTATTTCCTCAAACACATCCAGGCGTTTACTCCTAATCAAGTGTTGCTTGTGCAAATTACAAAGGGCTATTTTTTCGTTTATTTAATTAAAAGTGTGTCTGTAAAATAGTGTTTGCAATCTAAAAAATGATTTACCACTTTAAAGTTACTTTGAACAGCAAGTACATCAATTTCTTCTAAACTATATTTTTTGGATAATTCTGTCCAAATCAATTCATCATACTTAAAATCGAACATGACATCCAGTTTTTTAAGTGCTACTTTTTGATTTCGAAGACTAACTATATAGCTTTTCACATCACCACTTATTGGATTATAATGGCAATAAAAATCAAAATCATCCACTTTAAAATCGCCATCAAACTCTTTATTGATTCGCAATAATAAATTCAGATTGAAACGTTTTGTAATACCATGCTTATCAAAATATGCGTTTTGAACAATTATCGGATTCTTTTTCACATCTACGCCAAGTAATAAAGCATCTCCTTTTTTCATATTATCATTAAATAATTGCAAAAGGTCTACGGCCTTTTTTTCTGAATAATTCCCAATATTTCCGCCTAAAAACAATAGCAAACTAGGGATATCTGTTTGTACATTTTCTTTAGACAGAATTTCAAAATAATCTCCAACACGCGGATGAATAGAAAGGTTTGGCAATTTCTCCTTCAGCTTTTTGGTAAGTGAATCCATTGCGCCTTGCGAAATATCTACTGGCACATAATGAAAGTCAATCTCATTATTCACCAAGTATTCTAAGAGCTTAAACGTTTTAAATCCATCACCTGCTCCTAATTCTACAATATTAAATGGAGTATCCAAATTTACCGCTTCAATAATTTGTTTTGCCTGCAACGACAAAATTTCAAATTCACTATCGGTTAAATAATATTCAGGCATGTTCATTATTTCCTGAAAAATTCGACTTCCTATATCATCATAAAAATATTTAGAGGATAAGTGTTTCTTTTTAGATGATAATCCTTCAATTACATCGTTTGCAAAATCTGTATTCATTATAATGCTAATCGTTTTTCTAAAGTGGTTGGTATTAATACGGTATTAGTAAGATGCAGTATTTCTTATTTTTTCACTAATCGAATTCCAGAAAACATCCATTGTAAACTGGCGTGAAAAAAGTTTCGATACGTTTTTCTACTATGCTTTTTTGGGGTAGCAATGGATGCACCGCGCAATACTTGTAAATTCACCATAAACTTTCCGTTGTACTCACCTAAAGCACCATCTGCTTTTGTAAAATTAGGATATGGTTGATAGGCACTTGCTGTCCATTCCCAAAGCTGTCCATACTCTAATTGATCTGCGGCAACTTCCCATTCAAACTCGGTAGGCAAAAGCATTCCTTTCCATTCGGCAAAGGCATAGGCTTCATAATAACTAATATGTGTAACTGGTAAATTCAGATTAATTTCTTCTAATCCGTTAAAATTATAATACTTCCAAACCCCATTGGTAAAGTGCCAATATAAAGGTGCTTTTATGTTGTTCTTACAGATAAAATCCCATCCTTCGGCATGCCATAAATTAAAATTAGCATAGCCTCCATCTTTCATAAACGCCAAATATTCTCCATTAGTAACTAGTCTATTTGAAATTTGAAAAGGATGGATATATACTTTATGAACTCCTAATTCATTATCAAAACAGAAATCCTTTCCGGCATGTCCAATATTGTAAACACCTTCTTCTATAGAAATAAATTCTTGTTTTTGTTTTTCTTCGGAAAGTAAAAAAGCGCCTTCATATTTCGGGAATGTAGGCTGATACCCTAAAATATACTTGATATCATAAGCTAATAATTCTTGATGTTGTTGCTCATGATGGATACCTATTTCTACTAATTCTAAAAGTGCTTCGGAAGTATTTTCATTCAATAATGCAATTACATTTTGAGTGACATAATTTCTATATGCATACACTTCTTTTACGGTTGGTCGCGTCATTAAACCGCGATTAGGACGCAAAACGCGTTCGCCAGCATTGTTGTAATAACTATTGAATAAATAGGCGAAATCCGCATCAAAAACGGAATAATTGTCTTTAAATTTAGAAAGAATAAATTGCTCAAAAAACCAAGTAGAATGTGCTAAATGCCATTTTGGCGGCGAAACATCTACAATGGGTTGCACCGAATAATCTTCCGTCTGTAACGGTTTACAAATAGCTTCCGTTTGTAAACGGACTTCTTGAAATGTACTTAGAATTGTCTTTACCAAAATGCGTATTCTTTTAATTTTATTTCTAGTTCTCGTTTTCTATATGCTGTAAATTATCCATTTTCACATACTTTCAAAAGGCATTTAACAACAATTTTAATTTCCGTGGAATAAAGGTTTCTCCAAATGTTTTTTTGTGGATTTTATAATCGTAATGCACAATCGCTTCCAATAATGGTTTTAAATCGGAAAACAAAAGTGTTTATCGTATTCCTTTTTGTCGCATTGTAGTCAGAATTCTTTCAACATATTTACTTCTATATTTACCTTTTTCTTCTTAAAACTTAAATTGCAGCGCGATAATCGACACACATACGATATTCTCATTTCCTTTTAAGTGAAAGTAAAAACACTTCCTTTTACATTAGGCTATAATTAAACGTTCTATAGTATTTGAATTCGTTTTTATCGATTTTATAAAGCTACGGAATATGTTTTAAAGAAGTACAAAGAAGATAAATCGAGAATAGACTAGTACTTAAAACGCAGGAAACCTGCTGAATACCAATTGCAAAAGGAGAAAAAAAAAGATATCTAAACAAAAAAAAGCTTCAACATAATGTTGAAGCTTTTTACTCTGTACAGGCGGAGAGACTCGAACTCTCACACCTCGCGGCACTAGATCCTAAGTCTAGCGTGTCTACCAATTCCACCACGCCTGCAACTTATCCGATAATTTCGGATTGCAAATATAAACAATACTTTTAATATTCATAACATCTAAATAAAGAAAATTATTCCCCTTTTTTGTACTTTTACAAAAACCGCAATTTTATTATGAAAGACATTAAAAAATATATCGATCAGCACAAGGATAGATTCTTAAACGAATTAATAGAACTACTTAAGATTCCGTCGATTAGCGCAGATTCCGCATACAAGAAGGACGTTTTAAAAACAGCAGACGAAATTAAGTCCAGTCTGGAAAAAGCAGGCTGTGAAAACGTAGAAATTTGTCAAACGAAGGGATATCCTATCGTATATGGCGATAAAATTATAGATAAAAACTTGCCAACCGTGCTCGTTTATGGTCATTATGACGTGCAACCACCAGATCCAATTAACTTATGGGATTCTCCGCCATTCGAACCTGTTATCAAAAAAACAGAACTACATCCAGAAGGCGCAATTTTTGCTCGTGGAGCTTGTGATGACAAAGGACAAATGTATATGCACGTGAAAGCCATGGAGCTTATGACGCAAACCAACCAATTGCCTTGTAACGTGAAATTCATGATTGAAGGGGAAGAAGAAGTAGGTAGTGCAAGTCTTGCCGATTTTGTAAAAGAAAACCATGAAAAATTAAGTAACGATGTTATTTTAATTTCAGATACTGGAATGATTGCCAAAGACACACCTTCTATAACTACCGGATTACGTGGTTTAAGCTATGTCGAAGTAGAAGTTACTGGCCCGAATAGAGATTTACACTCTGGTCTTTATGGTGGTGCAGTTGCAAACCCAATCAACGTATTAACCAAAATGATTGCTTCTTTACATGATGAAAACAATCACATTACCATTCCTGGTTTTTACGATAATGTAGAAGAACTTAGTACAGAAGAAAGAGCAGAAATGGCGAAAGCACCTTTCTCTTTAGACAACTATAAAAAAGCATTAGATATTGATGCCGTTTATGGGGAAGCAGGATATTCTACCAACGAAAGAAATTCGATAAGACCAACTTTAGATGTTAACGGAATTTGGGGTGGTTACACTGGTGAAGGCGCAAAAACCGTAATTGCAAGCCAAGCATTTGCAAAAATATCGATGCGTTTAGTACCAAATCAAGATTGGGAAGAAATCACCCAACTCTTTAAAAAACACTTTGAAAGCATTGCTCCTAAAGGCGTGACCGTAAAAGTTACTCCACATCATGGCGGACAAGGTTACGTAACACCTATCGATAGTATTGGTTACAAAGCGGCAAGTAAAGCTTATACAGATACTTTTGGAAAAACGCCAATCCCACAACGTAGCGGAGGAAGTATTCCTATTGTTTCTTTGTTTGAAAAAGAATTAAAAAGTAAAACTATTTTAATGGGATTTGGTTTAGATAGCGATGCTATTCACTCACCAAATGAGCATTTCGGCGTATGGAATTACTTAAAAGGTATTGAAACTATTCCTTATTTCTACCACTATTTTACAGAATTAAACAAATAGTATTTGGGTGTTACCTCCTGCTGCTTTTTTAATAAGCAAAAGGAGGTCGCACTTTTCATTATATCTTTTTTTGCCATATATGGCAGCAAAAAAAGGATGCCATTGCAATTGCTAACACAAAGCAGACATTACTATTAAATGAAGAATAGCCACTTTAAACATCTATTAGAACTTACATTAGCAACTTGCTTTATAAGTACTTCTGGTGTTTTAGGTAAATATATAGATATGCCTACCGAAATACTCATTTGGTGGCGAAGTGCTTTAGCTTTTATAATCCTTTTTGCGTATTGCAAGTATAAAAAAATAGATCTAAAGCTTCACTCTAAAAAAGACAGGCTTCCTTTTATGCTAAGCGCCTTTTTTATGGGAGCACATTGGATTTCCTATTTCTATGCGCTCAAACTATCTAATGTAGCATTAGGCATGCTTTCCTTATATACCTTTCCGGTTATTATTGCTCTTTTAGAACCTTTATTTATAAAAATAAAATTCGACCCAATGCATATTGTATTAGGAATACTTGTGCTTTTAGGCATTTATATTCTTGCTCCAGATTTTAATCTAGAAAACTCAAATGTAAAAGGAGTGTTTTTAGGTCTTCTTTCTGCTGTTTTTTATGCCTTACGAATTCTGATACTAAAACAACATGTAGCTAAATACAATGGTACCACATTAATGGTGTATCAGTTATTAATACTAACGGTGCTATTGGCGCCATTCTTATTTTTCAAAGATACTAGCACCATAAAAACAGAATATCCTTATGTGCTTATACTAGCTTTATTAACCACCGCTATCGGACATACATTATTTATAAAAAAGCTACAATATTTTAGCGTGAGTACCGCCAGTATTATTAGTAGCACGCAACCCGTTTTCGGGATTATTCTAGCCTTTTTCTTCCTAAACGAAATACCTACAGCCAACACCTACATTGGCGGTTCTTTAATTATAGCCACTGTTATTATAGAGAGCATACGCTCTAAAAAGAAAAAAACGGTTTAGTCTTTTATTATTTTAGTGATACTGTATTTCGTATTAGAACGCGCTTTTAAAAAATAAACACCACCACTTAAAGTACTTAAATCTAATATCGTCTTCGTTCCTGAAGATGTTTTATCTAGTATCTTTTTCCCTGTGATATCGTATAATTCTAAAATTACTGCATCCGAAATAGTAGGTATATCGACCATTAAATTCGTTTTCACCGGATTAGGATATAACAAAATTTCACTACCGCTAAACGTTTCCATTCCTAAAGAATTAACAGTAATAGGCATACTCTTTTCTACACAAGAACCAAAACTAATTTCTACGCCATAATTCCCATTAACACTAGCAGTATAGCTTTGATTTGTTGCTCCTACAATATTCATATTAGCATCATAATTGAACCATTGATAAGCAGCTCCGTTTTGATTTGCTGTTAAAACATTTAAACTCTGACTCACGGTATTATCGATAGCTACAAGACCAGCTTTGGTAACCATATATCCCATAATTAATTTAGAAAGCTCATGGTAATATGGAAAGTTCAAAGTACTATATCTATCATTAGAACTATGGTAAAAAGGCGTTTCGTCATTCGTTTCCCAAGACTCTCCTACCAAAACCGCAGAATAATCTTGATTCCAAAATCTAGCATGATCACTAGCAGAAGTTCCCGGATTTACCACAGTTTCTTGTAGTGTAAATCCATATGCTGGATTATTTAAAACAGAAATAATATCATCTTTCATGGCTAATGAGTTAGCAACATCTCTAACATCAATATCAAATACATTATCATTATCCCCATCATAACCCATCATATCAATATTTAAAACGCCTAAAATATTGTCATTATTTGCAGCAGCTTGATTGGCATAATATGCAGCTCCTTGCAGACCTATTTCCTCTTCATCCCAAAGCGCATAAACAATGGTGTTATCTAAACATTGTGTAGATAAAATTCTTGCTATCTCTAAAACAGTAGCTGTTCCAGATGCATTGTCGTCGGCACAATAATCTGCTACCGAATCGTAATGTGCACAAATAATATAAATATTATCCGGATTTGTTTTTCCTAGCTGCGTAGCAATTATATTTCGTCTTCCAGCCTCACCATTAATCAATTGGTTACTAACCGTAATATTATCCAATCGGTCTAATTTCTGGTATAAATAATCGGCAGCTAATTCATTATTAGAATGAATTCTATTGGCTATGGTAACCGTATTTCCATTAATAATGGTAGGCTGCTCTCCAGTAAATTCTCTTAAGGTAAGTTGCAAAGAATCTAAGTCCATTTGATGTATTACTTCTGTGATGGTTTGACCATTAACAAAAGAAGAAATAAGCAGTGTGCACAGAAGGATAAAGTAATTTTTTTTCATAAAATAGAATGCAATAATTTTTTGCGTAAAGGTAATGGAATTAAAAATATTTATGCTCTACGTTTGTAGAATTGAATTTTATACTCTACATTTGTAGAGAACAATCTAAACATGTAGAGATGCAATTATCCAAAACAGAAGAAGATTTAATGAATCATATCTGGAGATTACAAAAGGCTTTTATGAAAGATTTACTAGAAGCATATCCAGAACCTAAACCAGCCAATACAACGGTTGCGACACTTTTAAAACGTATGACAGACAAAGGCTTTATCGCGTACACTCTTTTTGGTAATTCACGTGAATATTATCCTTTAGTAAAGAAAAAAGATTATTTCTCTAAACATGTAAACGGATTAATAAAGAACTTTTTTAACGATAGCAGTTCGCAATTTGCTTCCTTTTTCACTAAAGAAACCAATCTATCTAAAAAAGAATTAGAAGATTTAAGAAGCATTATAGATCAAGAAATAAAAAACAAATAGTCATGGAAATCGTACTATTAAAATCCAGTATATGTTTGCTTGCTTTTATTGCTTTCTATAAAGTATTTTTAGAAAGAACAAGTAACCATCAATTTAAGCGTATTTACTTATTAGGTGTTGTCTTGGTTTCTATTACCATTCCTTTTATAACTTTTATAGAATATATAGAGCCTCAAAAGGCATTAACCAATATTTCTGAAGTAACAGGTTTTTCTGAAAATCAAAACCCAATAACAAAAGAGCCAACAAACTATTTACCAATAATATTATGGAGTATTTACGGATTAGGAGTCCTATTATTTTTAATACGATTTGTGTACAACCTATCGCAAATAGCCTTAAAAATAAGGAGAAATCCGAAGCAAAAAACAAACGATTTTATCCGTGTCTTATTGAAAGATTTAATAATACCACACACCTTTTTTAATTACATTTTTTTCAATAAAACCAAATATGAAAATAACGAAATACCAAAAGAAGTTTTACTTCATGAGCAAACACACGCCAAACAAAAACACAGTTTAGACATACTGTTTATAGAGGTCTTACAAATAATATTTTGGTTTCACCCTTTAGTCTATATATTAAAGAAAGACATCAAACTAAACCATGAATTTTTAGCAGACCAAGCAGTTATTAACAAAGGCATAGAAAGCACTAATTATCAAAAAATCTTGCTATCGTTCTCATCAAACCAGCAAGCATTAACCTTAGAACACGCAATCAATTATTCATCCATCAAAAAACGATTTACAGTTATGAAAACACAAACATCCAAACAGACTTTTTGGCTTCGTAGTTTATTACTACTGCCATTATTAGCAATCTTAATTTTCAGCTTTAGCACTAAAAAACAGGTAGAGAAAGAAGCCGAAACAAAATCACAAATATCCAACGAAGCAATTAATAATTCAGAAGACTTAGAAATACGAATTACTAAAGACCTTAAGATTTTTATAAACGACAGACCTACATCTTTAGAAAATTTACAAAACACGCTTCATGAGTTCCATAATCATTTAACTTTTAATGAAAAGCAAAAGCTAGTTCTCGTTGAAATTAAATTGGAAGATAATATTGAAATGGGATTTTTTACCGATGTAAAAGAACAACTGAGAGCTTCCGGGTATTTAAAACTAAATATCACACCTAGAAACTATACAACCCAAAAGCAAGATAAAGCAACACCTAAACAACTTGCAGAATACAACAAACTTGCAAAAAAATACAACAATCAACCAGAAGACAAAAGATTTATCGAACGTAAAGAGGTCGAAAAATTAGAATATATATATAGTTTAATGACTGAAAAGCAAAAGACGGAAGCAGAACCTTTTCCAAACTTTCCTTCTCCACCTCCAGCACCGAAAGTAAAAAAAGGAGAAGTAAGTAACATTCCACCTCCACCACCTCCAATTCCAGGTGATGCAACGGAAGAAGAAAGAGCAGAATACGAGAGAATTCATGAAGAGTACCATCAGAAATACGAGATTAAAAATGGTCATGTTTCTGAAAGAATGATTCCACCACCTCCACCACCAAAGTCTCCATTAGATCACGTAGTCGAAATGGCGAAAAAAGATGCTAATTTTTATTTTGAAGGGAAGAAAATCACATCCGATAAAGCCATTGAAATAATAAAAAGCGATAACGATTTAAGTATTTCTACGCAAACAAAAGGATTAAAAAAACCCTTGGTAAACATCACTACACATCCTGTGATTACCGACGATAAAGGAAAAGTAATTACTAAAGTAGAAACATTGGAAGAAATTAAATCTAATGTTGAAAAAGACAAACATGGTTATCTATATATAAATGGTGACACCTTTTTCTATACTATTAAAAATAAGCAAATAACCTATTTTAATAGATACGGAAAAAAAGTAAATGAAAAAGGAGAACTACTAAATTAGACTTTAAATAGATATAATCTCTAAAGACCTTTCTAGTGTAAAAAGCTAGAAAGGTCTTTTTTTTGGTTAAAAAGTGTAACAAAAAGGCCCTTTCGGCGTTCTAATAGTCTAATCATCAATCAAAATCAATCCTCATGTTAAAACAATTTTTTATTATCTGCTCTGGCGCAGATACCAACATTCTCAAAGATTGCTCTAATGGAGAGCAAAACAAATACGCAGGAATTGGAGCTACTGTTTTCTTTACTGCAATCATGGCATTTATAGCTTCTAGTTATGCGCTTTTTACGGTTTTCGATAATCTATATACAGCCATCTTTTTTGGCTTAATCTGGGGATTACTCATTTTTAATTTAGATCGTTTTATTGTTTCTACCATAAAGAAAAGGGATCGTTTTATGGATGAATTTATTCAAGCTTCCCCAAGAATTGTATTGGCATTAATTATCGCTATTGTAATCTCTAAACCTTTAGAATTAAAGATTTTTGAAAAGGAAATTAATCAAGTACTTTTAGAACAAAAAAACGAACTTACGCTAGCAAACAAAGACCAAATCGCTTTACAGTTCACACCAGAAATTCAAGCTTTAGAAAACAATATTACAGTACTACAAACAGAAATAGACACCAAAGAAGAAGCAGTAAATGCCTTATATGCTATTTTTATTAACGAAGCCGAAGGAACTGCTGGAACCAAACTCTTAGGTAAAGGTCCAGTGTACAAAGAAAAGCGAGATAAACACGATGCTGCTTTAGCAGAATTACAAGAATTAAAAACCAACAACAAAGAAAAAATCACAGCTACTGAAACGCAAATAATTCAGCTTAAAACAAATTATGATACGCAAGTGGCAACTTCACAACCCATTATTGAAGGATTTGATGGTTTAATGGCTAGAGTAAATGCATTAAATCAATTGCCTTGGCTACCAAGTCTATTCATATTCTTATTATTTTTAGCCATTGAAACTTCGCCTATTATCGCAAAATTACTATCACCAAAAGGAGAATACGACTTTAAGTTTGAAAACGAAGAACATAAAATTAGAACTTGGACCACACAACAAGTGCATCAAGAAAAAAAGATGCTGGATGCAGATAACGCCATAAACGATAAAGTGTATAAAGACATTGCAGAAGAGGAAGAACTTTATGCTTACAAAAAGAAAATCGCTCGAGAGCTTATGAAAAAGCAACAGGATGCTTTTTATGCCAAACAAACCAAGATATTATAAAACGGCAAACACCAACTAGTACTATATTAACCATAATGAATAGGATTTTATTCGATTGACGATTACATAGTGATTAAAGTTTAAGATTTCATTACTTTTAAAGTTATGAAAAACATACTACAAATCGATGGGGATTTCATGGAACAAAACACTGTTTTTACAGAATTGATTCAAGAAATAAAACAATGCTTTTCCAATAAAAGCATTATGGTACCCATGCGTCACCATCATGATTTCCCAAATCCTGCAGTGAACAAAGACGCGACGCTTTTACTAATGCCTGCGTGGAATCCAGATAAAAATGCTGGAGTTAAAATAGTTACTGTACATCCAGAAAACGGACAATTTAATTTACCTGCCATTCAAGGAATCTATATTTATTTAGATGCTGTTAAAGGAAATATTAAGGCCATATTAGAAGCTAAAAGCTTAACCGCTAAACGCACAGCAGCAGCTTCGGCTTTGGCATCCGTTTACTTATCTAAACTAAACTCTAGTAGTATGCTCATGATTGGAACAGGCGCTTTATCTGCGAACCTAATTCAAGCACATGCTTCTGTAAGACCTATAAAAACAGTGTATATTTGGGGAAGAAATTACGAGAAAGCGAAAGCGATTGCTTCCAGCTTAAAAAATGAAAATTTTACCGTTCAAGTAATTCCAACTATCGAAGAAAAAATAGGAGATGTAGATATTATTTCCTGTGCTACACTTTCTAAAACACCATTAATTTTAGGCGCATATTTAAAAAAAGGACAACATATTGATTTAGTTGGCGCTTATAAAGTAGACATGCGGGAAGCGGATGATGATACCATAAAAAAAGCTTCCGTTTACGTAGATACTTTTCAAGGTGGATTAAAAGAAAGCGGTGATATTGTTATTCCTCTTAAAAATGGAAGCCTTAAAGAGGAAGACATAAAAGGCGATTTATTCAGCCTAACTTCTAATCCAACAAAAGGCAGACAGAACGATAATGAAATCACAGTTTTTAAATCTGTTGGCCACGCTATAGAGGATTTAGCAGCTGCTAATTATTACTATAATAAATTCACAAATGCATAAAACATATCCAAATATACGCTCTAATACAAACTTCAAACCACACAAAGATTGGTTACAAATAAAAACCATTGACATGCATACTGGAGGAGAACCACTGCGGGTTATTGTAGATGGTTTCCCAGAACTTAAAGGGGATTCTGTTTTGGATTACAGAAGATATTGTAAAGAAAATTTTGACCATTTACGTACTGCTTTAATGTTTGAACCTAGAGGTCATGCAGACATGTACGGATGCATACTTTTACCACCAAATGATGCCAACGCCGATTTCGGAATTATCTTTTTACACAACGAAGGCTACTCTACCATGTGTGGTCATGCAATTATCGCCATTTCTACTCTAGCAATAGAAATGCATTGGGTAGATGTAAAAGAAGGTGATAATATTATAAAAATTGATGCGCCTTGTGGCAGAATTACTTCTTTTGCAAATGTGAAAAATGGAACCGTTACAGGTGTTCGTTTTCATTGCGTACCAAGTTTTGTGGTAGGTTTAGACAAGACAGTAGAAGTCGATGGACTAGGAAAAATAACCTATGATTTGGCTTATGGAGGCGCTTTTTACGCCTATGTGGATATGGCTAAAAACAACTTTGATTTTGATTTAAGCGTTGCTTCTTACCGAACGCTTATTACAAAAGGAATGGATATTAAACACGCTGTTATGCAAGCAGACAAAAAAATTAAGCATCCTTTTGAAGCCGATTTAAGCTTCCTTTACGGCACCATTTTTATAGATAATAACAAACAGCCATCTGGAATAGATAGTCGTAATGTTTGCATTTTTGCCGAAGGTGAAGTAGATCGTTGCCCTACAGGATCTGGAGTTTCAGGAAGAATGGCAATACATAAGGCTAGAAAAGAAATTGATTATGGAGAAACCATGACCATTGAAAGTATTACAGATTCCGTTTTTAAAGGTTCTATAATTTCTGAAGAGGATTATGGTACTTTCCAAGCTGTAATTCCACAAGTCGAAGGAATGGCATATATAACAGGAATACAAACTTTTTTAATAGATCCTAACGATCCCATGAAAGATGGATTTATTTTAAGATAACACTTTAAACTATGAAAAAAATCATCCTATTACTTTGTTTCATTAATGTTAGCATTTGCACTTCTCAAACTACTATAAAAGAAGATCACGAAGCTATTGTTGCCGTTATGAAACTACAAGAAAAAGCTTGGTCTAATAATGACTTCGAAGGTTTTATGCAAGGCTATTGGAAAAGTGATTCTTTAAAATTTTATGGTAGCAGCGGACTAACAAAAGGATGGCAACAGACTTTAGACAACTACAAAAAAGGATATCCTACAAAAGAACATGCTGGCACTTTAACCTTTACAATAAAGGATATTTCAAAAATTAGTGATGGGAATTATTGGGTTATGGGAGCATACGATCTAAAACGAAAAGTGGGTGATGCAAATGGTGTTTTTATGATTATATTTAAAAAAATAAATGGGGAATGGAAAATTGTTGCAGATACGTCTTGCTAATTTTCTAAAAACTAAAAAAAAAAACTCACATGAAAAATATTCGGTCTTACTTTATAATAGCTCTAGTGCTATTATCTATTAGTTGTAAAACTTCACAAGTTATAGATAAAGTTCCCACTGCAATTGTTATCGAAGTTTCTAATTTTGAAAAACTAGCTTCTATAAAAAATGTGATAAGCATTGAAAAACACGAACAAGTAAGTCATTTTGATGAAAATTATGAAATCTGGTTTCAGCAACCAATAGACCATAACGACCTATCTAAAGGTACATTTAAACAACGTGTATTTTTAGGTTTTGAAGACAAAAACAAACCCGTAATTGTAGAGCTTCGTGGTTACGGAATTGGCTCAGAAAGAGCTGGCGAATTAGCAGAGCATTACCAAGCGAATCAATTAGCTATTGAACATCGATACTTTAATAATTCGCGTCCTGAAAATATAGATTGGAATACGCTAACCATTGAAAACGCCGCAAAAGACCAAGAATATATAATTACTGCGATAAAAAACGCGATATATCCGGATGCCAAATTTGTTAGCACAGGAATTTCTAAAGGCTGCCAAACGACTATGGCACACCGTAGATATTTTCCAAAAAATGTAGACGCAAGTGTATGTTATGTTGGTCCGTTAAATTACCAAAGAGAAGATCCTAGAGTGTATTCATTTTTAAAAAATGTAGGTACAAAAGAGGAACGTGAAAAGATTACAGTCTTTCAAAAAATATGCTTTGAAAACAGAAATGCTCTTTTAGAAAGAATGAAAAATGTTGGAGAAGAAAAAGGCATGACTTGGGAGTTTGGAGTAGAGAAAGCTATAGATTATACCATCCTAGAATACTCCTTTGCTTTTTGGCAATGGGGAACGCCAATAGACAGTATTCCTGCTGAAAACCCAAGCGTCGAAAACATCTACAACCATTTAATAGACGTTGTTGGTTATGGCTTTTTTGATAAAAAATCGGTGGAAGGTTTACAACCTTATTTTTGGGCTGCTTTAACAGAACAAGGAATTTACGGTTATGAAACAGCTCCTTTTAAAGCCTATTTAAACACCGAAGAAATTTACAAATTTGATTGGGCTTTTCCGGAAGGCGTGTCTAAAAACTACGACCTAAAACCGATGCAAGAAATTAAATCTTTTCTAGATACTTCTGCAGAAGACATGTTGTTTATTTATGGCGAATATGATGCTTGGAGTGCAACTGCTGTCGAGCTTACTGAAGATGCTTCACAAAGAGAAGTTTATAAATTTGTAAACCCAAAAGGAAGTCACACTACAAGAATCAAAAGTTTTAATCCGGAAACCAAAACTAAAATTTATACCATTATTGATGGTTGGTTAAAAGAATAAGGCAGCAAATTATTATCGAATAATCTTCTTCCATTTTCTTTAAACCCCAAACGGATTATCGATACTATGCATTGGTTTTGTAAACCACTTCGGACCATCATTAGTCATGTAAATATGGTCTTCTAATCGGATTCCGAATGTATCTGGAACACAAATCATTGGCTCATTACTAAAAGTCATACCTGCTGTTAAAACCGTTTTATCATTTCTAACAATATATGGCCATTCGTGAATTCCTAGCCCAATGCCGTGTCCTGTTCTATGTGGTAATCCTGGCAATTTATAATCTGGTCCTAATCCGTGAGATTCTAAAACCACTCTAGATGCATTATCTATATCTGCACAAGTATTTCCTAATTGTGCAGCATCAAAAGCAGCTTGTTGTGTTTCTTTTTCAATGTTCCAAATACGCGTTTGCTCTTCATTTGCTTTCCCAAAAACATAGGTTCTTGTAATATCTGAAATATAATCGTGTAGCATACAACCGGTATCTACTAAAACCACCTCATTTTCTTCTAAATCTTTAGGTGTTTTTACACCATGCGGAAAAGAAGAATCTACACCAAACAGCACAATACAGAAATAGGATCCTGAAGTCGATCCGTATTTTATATGTGCTTCGTGAATAAAATCGGTAACTTCTTTGGCAGAAATTCCTACGTATAAAATTCTTGCTACTGCCTTTTGAACTTCTAAAGTAATATTCATGGCATGTTGCATAATTGCAATTTCTGCTTCCGACTTGATCATTCTACAACCAGCAGTAATAGCTTTCGCACTTACCAATTCATACGAATCTTGACAGTTTCTAATACCGTCAAAAACAAAAAACGGAGTTGCTTCATCCATGGCAATAGCTCCAGATGCTACGCCGTTTTCTTTTAAAAGTGTCGCGAATAATTGGTAAGGAGATTCGTGCTCTTCCCAACCTTTAACATCTCCTTCTATTAGCATGAAATCGAAAATAGTTCCTTTTTCAAATTCCGGAGCGATATAAATTAGTTTCCCATTTGGAAATAATAAAGCACCAACCATGCGCTCACTTGCGCTCCATTTCATTCCTGTAAAGTAGAATAAATTGGTACCTGCATGTAAATACAATGCTGGAACATTCTGTTCTTGCATGAACTTGCAAGCTTTGTCCATTCGTTGTTGAAACTCTTCTTTTTGTATTGGTTGCACTAAATGTGCGGTCGGCTTAATAGCTTCCAATTCTGCCTTTATAGTAGATCCTCCTATTCCTATCATATTATTTTTCATTATTCATTAAAGCTTCAATGTCTTCTATTTCAATTGGCATTGCTTCCGTTAAATTGATATTTCCATTTTCTGTAATTACATAATCGTTTTCTAATCTGCAACCAATCCCTTCTTCTGGAATATAAATTCCTGGTTCGCAAGTAAGTACCATTCCTATTTCTAAAGGACGCGAATACAAGCCAACATCATGAACATCTAATCCAATATGATGCGCAGTACCATGCATGAAATACTTTTTATACAATGGCTTTTCCGGATCCTGATTTGCAACTGCATCTGCATCTAACAATCCTAGTTTTATCAATTCTGCTTCTACTAAACTTGCCATTTGAGACTCGTAATCTGCAGGAAGTATCCCTGGTTTTAAAAGCTTACTTCCTTCTTTTAAACAATGTAAAACCGCGCTATACACTTCTTTTTGTCTTTTACTGAATTTTCCATTTACAGGAAAACATCTGGTAGTATCACTATTATAATTTGCATAGCAAACGCCAAAATCCATAAGCACCATTTCACCATCTTTACAAACAGCATCGTTAGTATTATAATGCAATGCACATGCATTTTTACCAGAAGCAACAATAGGTTTAAAGGCATGTCTTACCGCTCCAGACTTCACTAAATTATAGATTAGCTCTGCTTCTAACTCGTATTCGTTTATATTTGGTTTACACGATTCTAAAACACGTTTAAAACTAACCACACTAATATCTGCAGCTTTTTGCATTTGGGCAATTTCTACTTCCGATTTTATTGGACGCAGATCTCTAGTTATTTTTGCTGCTCTATGCAATGGATGTAAAGGGTATTTCTTTTTACACCATTGTATCATTCTATCTTGCTGCGTTTCTTGATCTTTTGTGGCACGCTTTAAATATTCATTGTGCCCAAGGTAAAAACCGTCGGCTTCAAAAGCCATATATTGCAAAAGCATTTCGAAGTCATGTACCCATTCTACTCTAGAAATTCCAGAAATATCTGTTGCTTGTTCTTTGGTTAGTTTCTCACCATCCCAAATTTTCATTTGTTCATTGGTTTCTTTGACAAACAAAATAGCCTTGTTCTCCTTTTTATGTGCATCTGGATATAAAACCAGAATAGTTTCCTCTTGGTCTATTCCCGAGAAATAAAACAAATCATTATTTTGCGTAAAACCCATAACATCATCTGCATTATTATGCTTCACATCATTGGATGTTAGGATAGCTATTGTATTTGGTTCCATTTTAGAAATAAATTGATTTCTATTTTTTTGGAATAAGGTATTCGGAAGTGGTTGGTATCTCATATTAAAATTTCCTGTCTGGATGAAAAGGATGTAAATTTAATGAAGTTTTTCTATCTGAAATAATTTCGGAAACTAATTTTCCTGTCGCTGTAGCCATACTCCAACCCATCATAGCGTGTCCTGTCGCTATAGATAAATTATCGCATTTTGACGACTTCCCTATATACGGCAATCCATCTGGTGATACTGGTCGTAAGCCAGAAGCTGCGTCGTTTTTTTCTTCTTCCGTTAGCTTCAATTCTGGATAAAAACGAGTAGTCGCATTTGCAATAGCATCTACACGAACTTTGTTTATGGTATCATTTATTCCTGCAATTTCCATAGTACCTGCAAAACGTGTAAAACCATGCATTGGTGTTACAGCAACTTTTGCTTCTGCTAAAATGGAAGGTATTGTAATTCCTGTTTGTTGTGTTGTATTTATTCGATAGCCTTTTCCTGCTTGCAGTAATAATTTAACCCCTAATTTCTTGCTCAAAATAGGACTCCAAGAACCTGCTGCCAAAACAAATTCATCTGCTTTTAATATTTGTTTATTTGTTTTTACTTCAGAAATTCGCCCGTTTAAAACGTTTACATCTTCTACTTTTTCATTGGCACAAAAGGTAACACCTACCTTTTTTAAATGCGCTTTCATTTCTTCCATAAATTCCTGTGGCGTTGTATGTGAATCGCAGGAATAATAGGCTGCTCCTTTTACATTCCAATTTACATTTGGTTCCATTTTTTTAAGCTCTGCCATAGACAATTCCCTTGCGTCTAAACCTTCCTTTTTTGCTAAATGAGCTGCTTTAATTTCCTCTTCCAGCATCGCTTCTGTTTGACACAACATGAGTAATCCTTTCTTTTCATAATGGAAGGTAAAGTTTTCATCCCGCTTAATAGCATCATACAAATCCTGACTAAATAGCGTAATTCCTTTTATCGCTGGAATTGCTTTTTTAACATGATTCGCGCTGCATGATTTATTAAAAGCCAAAGTCCATTTTAAAAAATCGGCATTTAATCGCGGTTTAATATACAACGGACTAGAAGAATCCAACATCCATTTCAGTCCTTTCTTCATAACTCCAGGTGCCGAAAGTGGCACAATATGACTAGGAGATAAATAGCCAGCATTGACATAAGACGCACCAGAATCTAGATTCGATTGATCTATTATCGTTATTTGAAAACCTTCTTTTTGAAGATAATACGCAGAACATAAGCCTATAATTCCGCCACCAATTATTACTACACTTTTTGACATTTGCTACCTTATTTTAAGCTTCTTTATTTTTAATTTTGTCTACAGTAATCACTCTAAAAGTATTGCTATTTATGGTGATTCCTATCTGATGTTGGGTATTTGAAATATAGAAGTTCTTCCCTCTTTTTTTATAGTGTTCTAGACCGGTTTCTTGCAACACCTTTTTTAGAAGTATTTCACTTTCCTCCTTTGAAAAACGGGTACCCAACTTCTTATTTATTCTTTGATACACCAGTTCTGTATAACAATGCTTTTCTAAAATTTCGTTTTTATTTATTTCCATTTCTTTAAATACATTTCAAAGGGTCTTCTTTTAATAGGCCTTCTAGCTTTAAAAGTATAAAAAACTTAAATCACTTGAAATCCTAATGCATAAGGATCATCTGCAGCATCAATCGTAATGGTGTTATGGCCAAATACTTTTGCCCAACCTTGAATACTTGGTATTATGGCTTTATTACCATTTAAAAGCGTTTCGGCTTCCACGCGTCCTATAAATTTACTTCCTATAAAACTTTCGTGTACAAATTCTTCTCCTATTTTTAATTTTCCTTTTGCATAAAGCTGCGCTAATCTTGCTGAGGTTCCTGTTCCGCAAGGACTTCTATCTATCGCTTTATCTCCATAAAAAACAGCATTTCTCCCAGATGAAGTTACATCAATTGGATTTCCTGTCCAAAGCATATGAGTTACATTTTTAATCGTTTCATTTTCTGGATGCATAAATTGATTGGGATATTTCTCTTGGATTCTATCTCTAACTATTTGCGAATATTGAATGATTTTGGAAGCTGTAAAATCCTGTACTCCAGAAAAGTTTTTCTGCGGATCTACAATAGCATAATAGTTTCCACCATACGCAACATCAAAAATAATCTCGCCTAATTCTGGGCATTCCACAGTTAAATCCTGCGCCGCTAAATAACTTTTTACATTGGTAAGCTTTACCCAATCTACTTTGTTATTGGTTTGTTGGTATTCGATTTCTACTAAACCTGCAGGAGCTTCCATTTTAATTTTCCCTGGAATTTTAGGTATCACTAAACCTTCTTCAATAGCAATAGTAATCGTTCCGATGGTTCCATGGCCGCACATTGGTAAGCAACCAGAAGTTTCTATAAACAGAATAGCGAAATCATTTTCAGGATTATGCGGCGGAAACAAAAGGCTTCCGCTCATCATATCATGACCACGAGGTTCAAACATTAAGCCTTTACGAATCCAATCGTATTCTTTTAAAAAATGTTGGCGTTTCTCACTCATGGAATTACCAATTAAATTTGGGCCACCACTTTTTATAACGCGTACTGGATTTCCGCAAGTATGTGCATCAATACAAACAAATGTCTTTTTCATAATTTCTTATAACATTTCCCGAATCTTTCTCAAGCAAGGCGTTTTAAAAAAGCTTCTGAAGGGAAAATTTAGATTCCGGATTTGGTTTGCTTATTATTTATTAATCTAGAAATCTGCAACGGATTCTCGTTTTTTAGTTCGTTTGGCAATAATGAATTGGGCCAATCTTGATAACTAAAAGGGCGCACCCAACGTTTTATAGCATGTATACCAACTGCTGTAAATCGACTATCGGTTGACGATGGATATGGTCCGCCATGCACCATCGAAGGACAAACCTCAACTCCTGTTGGCACACCATTAAAAATAACTCGTCCAACGCGATTTTGTAATGCTGCAATGACTTTAGAATACTTAGAAGCCTCACCAGCATCTGCGATTAAAGTTCCTGTTAATTGTCCTTCTAATTTTGAAATTATCGTTTCTAATTCTTCTGCATTTTCACATTGTACAACGATGGAATACGGCCCAAAAACTTCTTGATGTAAGGTTGAGTTTTCCAAAAACGTTTTACCAGAAACTGTTGCAACCGTTTGTTTTGCATAATTGGTTTTCACGGCGGATTCATAATTCGCTGTAACCGTTATTTCAGGCTGCGAAATTGCTTTTTGTTTATTGCTTTCATACGCTGAAATAATGTTTGGATGTAACATTACCGCTGGTTCTATTTTCAGGATTTCATTGGATAAATTCTGAATGAAATTGGATAAATTTTCGCCTTTAATAGCTAGTAGTAAACCCGGATTTGTGCAAAACTGTCCTGTTCCTAAAGTAATAGAACCTGCATAGGTTTTTGCTAGATCTTTTTGTCTGTTTTTTAATGCTTCCGGAAGAATTATTACTGGATTGACACTTCCCATTTCAGCGAATACAGGAATTGGTTCTTCGCGTTGTGCTGCTATGTCGTATAAGGCACGTCCGCCACGAATACTACCAGTAAAACCAACTGCTTTTACACCCGGATGTTTTACTAGTTGTTGTCCAACTTCGATTCCGCTAGAATTTAAATTAGAAAAAACGCCATTAGGCATTCCTATTTTTTCTGCGGCTTTTAGAATTGCAGAAGCCACTAATTCTCCGGTTCCTGCGTGCATTGGATGCGATTTTACAAGTACTGGACAACCAGCTGCAAATGCGGCTGCAGTATCGCCACCAGCAGTGGAGTATGCTAACGGAAAATTACTTGCACCAAAAACTACTACCGGTCCTAAAGGCACTAACATTTTACGAATATCAGATCTTGGCATTGGTTGGCGTTCTGGCTGCGCAGTATCTATTGCCGCTTCTACCCAAGAACCTTCTTTTACCAAGTCTGCAAAACTACGCAACTGGCCAACGGTTCTACCGCGTTCTCCTTTTGCTCGACCTTCTGGCAAACCGGTTTCGGAGCAATAGGTTTGAATTAATACGTCATCTAAGGCTAAAATTTCATCAGCAATGGCATTTAAAAATGTCGCTTTTTTTTCTCCTGAAGTATTTCTGAAAGTTTTAAAAGCATAGGATGCTAAAGTTACTGCTTCGTCAATTTCTTCTGGAGTTGCTTCTGTAAAAACAGGTGTGTTTTCCACATTTAATTGCGGATTAAATGTTCGGTATGTTTTGTCTCCAGATGCAGATTGCTTGTTTCCTATGTAGTTTTTTCCTGTTATCATGGCATTTATGTCTTTTTGATGTGTACGAAGAGAATCGCTTTGCTTTATATGATAAAGAACACATCTATACTTTAGATATATTCTTTTAGTTATGGATTCGTTTTAAATGTGCTTCTACATCTACTGGTTGGTGTACTATTTTGGTAGATGCTGGATATTTTTTTAATAATGCTTCTGGTCGTATTGGTCGTTTTTCAAAGCCGCCACCACAATTCGGACAAACCTGTTCTAAAATAGTATCTACGCAGTCTTTACAGAAGGTACACTCGAAGGTACATATCATTGCATCTTGTGCATCGAATGGTAATTTTTTATTACAATTCTCACAGGTTGGTCTTATTTCTAGCATTATTTTATGTTTGTTAATTCTATTATTTGGTGTTCTGTATTTGTGTTAAGGATTGCAGCGGCATCCTTTTTTTGCTTCTATATAAGGCAAAAAAAAATACAGCGTAAAGCCTGACCAAACGTAGCTTAAGCGAAGTTTGGGAACACCCAAATCACTTTACAAATTTTTATAATCTGGCAATATTGGCCTGCTTTTTAGCGCATCTTCAATTACTTTTAATACCTGTATCCGTTCTTCACCATGTAGCGGTAATCTTGGTGCTCTAACATTTTCTGTACCTATTCCGGTTGCTACCTCGGCGAGCTTAATATTTTGCACTAATTTGGGATTTATATCCAACTCTAATAATGGCATAAACCAACGGTATATTTCAATTGCTTCTTGAATTCTTCCTACTTTTTGAAGTTGATAAATAGCAACCGTTTCGGCTGGAAATGCGCATACCAAACCGGCAATTATTCCATCGGCTCCCATTAACAAACTTTCTAAGGATATGGTGTCTACGCCAGACATGATTTTTAAACGATTACCAAAGCGATTTTTGATTCTTGTCACGTTAGAAACATCTCTGGTCGATTCTTTTACAGCTTCAATATTTGGGCAGTTTGCCAATAGTTCTTCGAACATATCTAGCGTTACTTCAATTTTATAATCTACTGGATTATTGTAAATCATTATAGGAAGTTTTGTGCTATTTGCAATTGCTTTAAAGTATTCTACAACTTCTCTATCTCCCGCATTATAACGCATTGGTGGCAAAAGCATCAAACCTTGCGCACCATCTTCTTCTGCTTTTTTAGCACATTGAATCGCGTCTTTTGTAGTCTGCTCTGCAATATTTATTAGCACTGGAATTTTACCATTAACAAACGCTATGGTTTCTCTGGTTAGGATTCTTTTTTCATTATCTGTTAATGTACTGGCTTCGCCCAAAGTACCACCAAGTACAATTCCATGTACACCTGCATCTAGTTGTGCCTGAATATTAACTTTAAATGTTTTAAGATCTAACGTATCGTTTTCTGTAAACTTTGTCGTTACTGCTGGCATCACGCCTTCCCATTTTATACTCATAATTTCTACGTTTTAAAGTGGTAAAACTAATAGAATACTCTTGTATTTAATGATAAGGTTTTATCCATAATTAATACTATATTATTCAATTTGTAAACATTAAATTTATAAAAGAATAGTATTTGCGTATATTTGAAGTATGAAAGTACTACCATTTAAAATACCTAAACCGGAGCAAGATGCTTTAATTTTTCAAATAGATGCGGCGGAATCTTTTTATGATAAGTTGCACCAACACGAAGAAATTCAGTTAAGTTTTATCGTGGAAGGAGAAGGAACTCTTGTGGTAGGAGATACTGTAAATGATTATGCGAAGGAAGACATTTTAATTATAGGAAGTAATATTCCACATGTTTTTAAGAGCGACTCGAAGACTTGTGAAAAATCGCATATGCTATCTCTCTTTTTTACGAAGCAGTCGTTTGGCGCTCATTTTTTTGAGCTAGAAGAATTAAAAGAGCTCCAACTTTTTTTTAAACTCGCAAAGCATGGTTTTAAGATTACCTCTAAACAACAGGAAATAAAGACCTTGTTTTTACAACTAGAAAAGGCATCTAAACTCCATCGTTTTTATGTATTACTGAAGCTTCTAGAAATAACATCGAAGGCGAATTACAAAAGCTTATCTTCTTTTATTTATGATAAAAAATACAGTGATAATGAAGGTTATAGAATGCGTAATGTTTTTGAATACACGATGAATAACTTTAATAAAGAGGTTACTTTAAGTTCTATTTCGGAAGTAGCGAATATGACTAAAAATGCCTTTTGTAAGTATTTTAAAAAGAGAACGAATAAAACCTATTTTCAGTTTTTAAATGAACTACGCATTGAGCATGCTAGTAAGCTTTTGCTATCGGAAAACAATTATCCTACTACAGAAATAGCAGAACTTTCGGGTTTTAATAATATTTCGAATTTTAATAGACAGTTTAAAGCGATAAAAGGAAAAAGTCCGTCACAATGGAAGAAAACAAAATAGGTTTTTGGGGATTTCTAAAAGATGAAACATCTCTGAGGTTTAATCTATAAAGCAGCACGCCGCTTTTTTTTGATGGACGTCGTTTTTTCAAGAATAGAACTGGTCTATCTATGGATAATCTCAACCTTTTTCACCTTCGTTTTAGTCTTTTGTACTACAAGCACGAAAGGTATCGAGAACTCATAAAAAAACTACCTATCGGCAAGTATACTGGATAGCCTGACGTTTTGTAATCCTTCAAGATTTTTTTTGACCTTGCAGGATTACAAAAGCTAACGCCCTATTATTATAATTTCTTAACGTATTCTGTAATTATAACGGTTAGTGTTGGACCAACTTTACCTTCAATATAGGTTTCGTTATCGCGATCTAAACGTATATTTCTAACAGCGGTACCTTGTTTAGCAACTTGGCTAGATCCTTTTATTTTAAGATCTTTTATTAACACTACAGAATCTCCAGTTTCTAAAACAACACCATTTACATCTCTGTGAATTAGTTTTCCTTCTTCATCTTCGCCTTCTCCAGTAGATTTTGCAAACTCTAACACGTCTTCTTCCAGATACATCATGTCTAACAAGTCTTGTGGCCATCCTTCTTTTCTTAAACGGGATAACATTCTCCATGCTGCAACTTGTACTGCTTGGTGTTCGCTCCACATACTATCATTTAAACAGCGCCAATGATTAGGATCTGTACTTTCTGGATCTTCTATTTGATCTACACATGTTTTACAAGCTGTAAGTGTTTCTATTAGGCTTTGATCTTTTCTAGGCGCTAATGTATGTAGTTGTAAATGCTCTTCATTTTGGCATAATTCACACTTGCCATCTGCTCGTTTATTTAATTCTCTTTCTAAACTCATTTTTGTAAATTTTTGAAAAACAAAAGTACGTTTATTCTAACAGTACAACAAGAAGAAATAGTGTTAAGCCACTTGATCCGATTTCAAACGATTAGATACTTGACCATTACCTAAGCCAACTATAGAGAGTTTTTTGTTTTTAGAAAGCGCTTCGTTATGTAATTGCGCTATGGCAACAACACCTTGATTATCTATAGCACTTAACTCTTGCAGGTTTAGTATAACATCATCTGCTTGATTAAAAACGTCTTTTAATTCGTTTTTAAAAATGGGTATATTTAACCTTATAAGGTTTCCTTTTACCTTATACACATTGTCATAATTTGTAATTATAAGTTTCATGGTTTTATTTTATTTAGTAATAGAATTTGGTGCTATAATCGAATACTTACTACTAATTAGGCCGCGTCAATAGTTGTTATATGATCGAATATTTCTTTACTACCTAAACCTGTAATAAAAAAGGGCTTATGTGCTTTTAAGGATTGTTTGTAGATATCTTCGAAAGCCGAGACGCCTTCATTATCTATACTTTTAAGTTCGTCAATATTTATCACCAATTCATTGGTGGTGCTAAATATGTTTTTGAAATAAATTTGAAATTTTTTTACGTTTGTTTTGTTAAGTATTCCAGTAACTTTAAACGTGTCTAGTGAATTTGTGATTTCTAGTGCCATCTTTTAAATGTTTAAATTATAAAATATTAAGCGCTATTAATCTCTGTAAAGATGTGATTTATTATTAGTTACTCCTAATATGTTCGATGAAATGCGGTATAAATTGTTGAATGTAAAAAAGCGTAATATTATTCATGCATCAGAATAAAGAATCTCGAAGTTTTTTAGATAAACCTTTAACAACCATGTCATAAGAATGATTAATTAGTTCTATTACAAACGAAGGTTGTAATTCGACGGTATGTAATTGTATGGTATTCCAGTGTTTTTTACTCATATGATAACCTGGTTCAATGCTGTCGTATGTTGCACGAAGTTCTTGTGCATAGTCTGGATCACATTTTAAGTTTAGAGATGGTGCGCCAGCTTCCCAAACTTTTAAAGAGGTTAAGGCAAACATTTTTCCTTGCACTTTAAAAACAAGCGTCGTTTCATCAAAAGGAAAATGTTCGGTAACTCCTTTTTTACTAAAACAATAGTCCCGAAGTTGTTCTATGTTCATGATTCGATTTATTCTTCGATTTTCTTTACTGGAGCTTCCTCTAGTTTTAAAGCGGAATAATCTAGTTTCCATCCAATAGTTTCCACGATGCTTTCCATTAAAGAGATAGTTTGTAACGCTTCTTTTTGTGCAGCTTGTATTAAACCACTTTCTGGAACTTTGTCTAAAATATGTTGTTTCGCTTCTTGGTTTAATCCGGTTAAATCGGAAGCTTCAAACTTATTAAAGTATCCATCTTTTTTATCGTAATAGTTTAAATCTGTTTCTACAGATAATACTTCTGGCTGCGGAAAATGTGCTAGAATAATGCGTTTGTTTTTATTATCTGCTTCTAATTGAATTTTGCTTAAATCATAGCCAACATAGGCTTTAGCGTTTATTACGATTAGTGCTTTTTTCTTACTATTTACCATTTTTAAAAAACGTTCTTTCACGTCTTCATAATGGTAAATTTCTGCAAAATCACCTTCTACGGTTATAAATTTACAAACGGTTTTTACTTTATCTAATAGTAATAGGGATTGGGAATTTACAAGTTGTTTATTTTTAAACGATTTAAAATAAGTAACAACACTTAAACTAGCTAATATCCCTATAATAATTCCTAAAAAGGCTTCCATTTATTTAATTGATTTTATTCTTTTATACGCAATATACATACCAAAAAATTACTCGTTTAAAAGAGCATATAAAATGGGTTTACTTGGTGAAGCATCATTTTCAAAAGGAGCGATCTGTAAATTAAGAAAATACGTACCATCATTTACATGATTTGGCACAAAAATAAATTCGGTTATGGTTGCGCCTAATCGTACTTTTCCTTTGGTATTCCAAAATGCATTATGTGCTAAAAGCTTACCTTCATCTTTTTCTTTATCTACACTTGGTAAATCAATCAGTAAATGCTCCACACCTTTTTCTCTTAAATATACTGCAGCGTCTTCTAATAAATAAGGCGGATTACTGTGTGAATATTGCGCCGATAATTTTTCGCTAGTATTTGGCAACGTACGTATCACTACTGCTTTTCTTTTTTTGTTTCCTAAAGCAAATTGGATCTGCTTTTTAGAGATAACGAAGTCGTCACCCAATTTTTCTGGTGCGACCGTAATGACTTCCGCTAAAAAGAAAAACTTCTTTAAACTCTTATTTACAGAGTGCACTTTTTCTACAATATGACCAACACATTCGGTGTGTGTACCATGTGCATGCGGATTGAAAGAGATATTATTAAAATTGATACTCGCGCCATCTTTTACACTTGCTGTCCAGCCTTCGTCTTGAACCGGCTTTATCGTTGGTTCGGCTAAATACCACGCATTTACATTGTTTTTTGAAGCGATTAGAGGAATAGATATATCTAATGGTTTAGAAAAATCTATCTTATATTTTTTTGAATTGGTTTCTATAGTTGCTATCATACCCAAATATACTAAATCACGAAGAGTTGAGACGCAATTCCGTCGACTAAAAATTTACCTTTTTGTGTTGTTTTTAACTTCTCGATACTATTTTGATTCGCATCAAAATCACTCGAAGTGACAAGCAATCCTTCCTCTATATATTTTTGTGAAGTTTGCAACAAATGTTTTTTATAATCTGTTCCAAAATCGCTTTCTACTTTTTGTAAGGAAACGCCCCAAATGGTTCTTAATCCTGTCATTACATATTCGTTATACTGATCTGAAATACTTAAGATTTCTACCGTATTTGGAAGGGTATTATTTTGTATTTCTTGAATATATTTACTGTTATTGGAAACATTCCAACTACGTTGTGTTTGATGAAAAGAATGTGCCGAAGGACCAATACCCAAATAGGTTTTCCCTTGCCAGTAACTCGTATTATGTTTCGAAAAATAGTTTGGCTTCCCAAAATTAGAAATTTCATAATGCACAAAACCTTGCTTTTCGGTTTCGGTAACCAAATGATTAAAATGTTCTAATGCTAAGTCCTCATCTATTGGTGGATAATTTCCTTTTTTAATAAAAGTAGCCAACGCCGTTTTAGGTTCTACAGTTAGGGCATAGCTTGAAATATGGTTTATACCAAAACGAAACGCTTTTTCCAGGTTTGCTTGCCACTTATCCAAAGACATATTAGGAATTCCATAAATTAAGTCAATCGTGATATTATCGTAATATTGCGTTGCAAATTCCAAACACTTTTCTGCTTCTTCTGCATTATGCGCTCTATTCATGCTTTTTAAATCGTCTTCAAAAAAAGATTGGATTCCGATGCTTAATCTATTGATAGGCGTTTTGGATAATGCAATGATTCGTTGTTCGGTTAAATCGTCTGGATTTGCCTCTAATGTAATTTCCGGATTTGCAGAAACCTTATAATTCTTATACACCGATTCTATTAACAAAACCAATTCCTCATTAGTAAGTAACGATGGCGTTCCTCCGCCGAAATAAATGGTTTCTACTTCTTGGTCTTGCAATTCGTTTTTACGAAGCTGTAGCTCTGTTATTAATGCCTCTACCAACTCATCTTTTTTCTTCATAGAAGTCGAAAAATGGAAGTCGCAGTAATGACACGCTTGCTTGCAAAATGGTATGTGTATATATATGCCGCTCATTTTTTTTTAGTATTCAGTGTTCCGTTGCAGTAGGCAGTTTAACTCATTCCCTAAAAAAAGGTATCATAAATTATAATAAAACCGTGGATGATTACTGCTTATTTCTTAACTCGATCCTCATTTTGTTTTACAAAACTGTCCCAACCAGAATAGCTTTTACCAACCGTAATTTTTCCGGAATTATAAAAATGACAAACTGCGGCAGCCAAACCATCGGTTGCATCTAAGTTTTTTGGTAGCGTTTTTAAACCTAATAAACTTTGAAGCATTTTTGCAACCTGTTCTTTACTGGCATTACCATTTCCGGTAACTGCCATTTTTATCTTTTTTGGAAGGTATTCTGTAATTGGTATTTCACGAGAAAGACCTGCAGCCATTGCAACGCCTTGTGCACGACCAAGCTTTAACATACTTTGTACATTCTTACCAAAAAAAGGTGCTTCAATAGCAATTTCATCTGGATGATGCGTATCGATCAATTCGATAGTACGTTCAAAAATAAGCTTCAGTTTTAGATAATGGTCCTTGTATTTCTTTAAATCTAATTCGTTTAATTGCAAGAATTCCATCTTCTTATTCTTGACTCTAATAAGTCCGAAACCCATGATAGTTGTTCCTGGATCTATTCCTAAAATAATTCTTTCTTCGCTCATTATTCGCAATAGTAACAACCGCTTAATGAAATAGAGATACCAATAGTTGCTGTTAAAAGGTTTCCGTTAAAAGTTCCAAATCCATCACTACTATTATCGTAATCGCCACTAAATGCATAAAGATAAGAAGTGTCTAAAAACAAAGAAAGGCTTTCCGAAAGTCCGTAATGAAATTCCAAACCAGCCATCGCATTTAAAAAGGATTCCTTGTTATCGGTATAAATCCCTAGTGGTTTTACAAAAGTAAATCCTGGTCCGGCATGCGCCATAATAGCGTAGTTTTGCGGTAATCGTATTAAATTACCAAGATCATAAACGGCTTGCAGATTCACTCTAGAATAGTTTACTTTAAATTCTAGCGAGTTACTTGCGTTGGAAAGTCTATTATAACCAAAATCTATTTTTGCGCCCAAATCTCTACTAAACATACGCTGTAAACCAATATGAACGGTTGGAAAATTTACAGGTTTTGCTTCAAAAGTAGAAACAAAAGCAGTTTGACTCGGACTATTAATTCCTACCGCAAATTGTGCTTTCCAAGTACTGGTTTCGCTTTGTGAAAAACCAGAAAAGGAAAGGAAACTTAGTAGCAATAAAAATATAGAGGACTTAAATGTTTTAAATGGTATCGTCATAAGGCAATATTGTTTTAATTTGCGCATTTTAGTACACAATGTATAGAGCACTACCCCACAAAATTAAACAATTCTTTTTTGTACTTATTAAATTAAGTATTGTATTTGGTGCTTTTTATTTTATTTACAACAAACTAACCACAAACAACGATTTAGATTTTAGTGCTTTTGTTGCTTTTTTACAAAAAAACAAGATTTTTTCATTGAAAAACGTGCTTTTTTTACTCTTTATTACTTTTTTAAATTGGTTTTTAGAAATTTACAAATGGCAAATTCTAGTGTCTTCCATTAAAAAAATATCTTTTCTCGAAGCCTTAAAACAAAGTTTAGGCGCTTTAACCGCTTCCCTTTTTACACCAAATAGAATTGGAGACTACGGAGCAAAAGCTTTATATTTTACTTCGGAATACAGAAAACGTATTGTGCTTTTAAACTTTATTGGTAATATGATGCAAATGGCAATCACTATACTTTTTGGCGTTTTTGGTTTGTATTATTTTGTATCTGCATATCAGGTGGATTTTAATTTTTTAAGGGTTTCGAAGTTCTTGATTACTATTGCCGTTATTTCTATACTTACTGTTTTCGGATTCAAACAAAAACGTTTTAAAATAAAAGGTTTTTCTATAGAAAAAGTCCGTGGATTTATTAAAAATACATCTGTAAAAATCAAGATTTACACGTTTACTTTATCGCTATTAAGATACTTGATTTTCTCGTTTCAGTTTTACTTTTTACTCGGTATTTTTGGTATGGAATTGACTTACTTTCAAGCCATGATTGCCATAACAAGTATGTATTTAATTAGCTCGGTAATTCCTTCCATATTTATTTTTGATGTTATCATTAAAGGAAGTGTTGCAGTTTATATTTTCACTAAAATTGGCGTAAATGAATTCACTATTTTAAGTATTATTTTACTAATGTGGATTTTAAATTTTGTACTACCAAGCATACTTGGAAGCTTTTATGTGCTTACCTTTAAACTTCCAAAAAACAAAGCAGAATGATCCTTTTACTATTTGTTGTTATTACACTTGTCTACGTATTTTTAATAGGAAGTTTAGCCATTGATTTTGATAAAGTAAAACCTTTCTCTTTGGAAGATGTAGAAGCCAAAACGAGCTTCTCTATACTTATTCCGTTTAGAAATGAAGCGGAAAATTTACCAGCACTTTTAAAATCTATTGCAGGGTTACAATACCCAAAACATTTGTTTGAAGTTATTTTGGTAGATGATGCTTCTGAAGATGCTTCAGTTTCGGTTATTAAAAAGATTCTCGACACCAATTTATCTACCGATAAATCCACTCGAACAGACATAATAATTACCGATAATGTTAGGGAAAGTAATTCGCCAAAAAAAGATGCAATAACTTCGGCCATACAAATTGCCAAGTATGACTGGATAGTTACTACCGATGCGGATTGTATTCTACCTAAATTTTGGCTAGATACTCTAGATACTTTTATTCAAAAACAAGAGCCTAATTTTATAGTTTCTCCTGTTACCTATAGCAATGTAACTTCGTTTTTAGATCGCTTTCAGCTATTGGATTTTTTAAGTCTGCAAGGCGCAACTATTGGTGGTTTTGGCATAAACAAACCCTTTTTATGCAACGGAGCGAATTTAGCGTACAAAAAAGATTTTTTCAAAGCGGTTCAAGGATTTCAAGGAAATACCAATATTGCGAGTGGAGATGATATTTTTCTGCTAGAAAAGGCATTAAAACAAGATGCGAAAAAAGTACATTATTTAAAATGTGAACATACCATTGTAACTACAGAAGCAGAAAAAACGACACGTTCATTAATTTCGCAACGCGTACGTTGGGCTTCCAAATCTGCTAATTACAAAAACAGTTTTGCTAAAGTTGTAGGATGCATTGTTTTATTAATGAATGCGGCACTTATTACAGCATTGACACTTAGTATTACTGGTCTTTTTAATTTTAAAGTACTGCTATATCTATTCCTAATTAAATGCAGTATTGATTTTTTATTACTGTTTAAAACCCTCCGTTTTTTCAATCAAGAATCCTTTTTATCTTCTTACCTATTTAGCTGTTTACTCTATCCTTTTTTTAGTGTTTATGTAGTTATCGTTTCCGTTTTTTCTAATTACAAATGGAAAGGTAGAGCTTTCAGCAAATAACCATTTTACCATATATATTTAGTAGTTTTACATCAAAGAAATTAATATTCTATGCGTTTCGATAAAACATCTAATCCTGCTTTTTCGAATTATTTTTGGAAGGACAAAAAATCGTCTGCTGCAAAAATGACGGTCTCTGGTATTTTTATAAAATCGCTTTTTTGTATTGCAATTATTGCCGCAATAACAGTTTATATTTGGAGTCTGTACAGTGCTGGTTTTGATATGGAATGGTTTCTTTATGGCGGAATCATTTCTTCTATAATTATTAGCGTAATGATATCGTACAAACACAATTGGGCGCCATTCTTAGTACCTTTGTACGCGGTTGCCAAAGGCTATTTTTTAGGCGGAATAAGTAGTTTTGCTCACGCCAAATTTCCGAACATGCCTTACCAAGCAATTGGCGTCACTATCATTACTTTTTTTACCATACTTTTTCTGTATCAAACTAGAATTATTGCGGTCACACAAAAACTAAAAAGCATCATTATTACCGCTGCTTCTAGTATCTTTTTAGTCTATCTTATTTCCTGGATTTTAAACTTTTTTGGAATTCAGTCCTTTATTTGGGGGACTTCTTTAATTGCTATTGCATTTAATGTTATAGCGGCAATTGTAGCTTCCTTAACACTACTTCTAGATTTTCAATATATAGAAAGACAAAAAGGTAAAGCGCCTAAAAGTAAAGAATGGTTGGCTACTTGGGGCCTTTTGGTTTCTTTAGTTTGGTTGTATGTAGAAATTTTAAGGTTAATGAAAAAGTTGGCGATTCGATATTAATCCACTTGAATACTAATAGGTAAAGTAAACTGGGTTTTTACTTGTTGTCCCCTTTTAATTGCTGGATATATCTCTGGAATAAAATCTAAACTTTGGCGTAATAAAACTTCCATATTAGGGATTTCCAGCAGCGTTACAGAATCTATTTTGGCATCCATAAGATGTAACTCTCCAGTTTCGGAGATTTGAAAATGCACTAAAATAGTGTCCTGAATATCTTGCGTAACTACTATTTTTTCTGCTGCTAGGCTTTTATAAATAGCTTCGGTTAATGTATTTTGAAAACACTGTTTCTTGTTTTCTTGATCGGAAGAAGTAGTACAGGTTTCAAAACTGGGATAGACATCGACCTCATTCCAATTAAACGTTTGTAATTCTTCTTCAAGAATAGCTTCTGAAGATGTTTTCTTCACATTAAAATAGTTACAGGAGGTTACTCCTAAAAATAATAAAAAAAGCAGGATCCTTTGCATATGTTAAAGAAAACCGAAATGTACAATTTTTATATGAAATGTTAATGTTTCTATTCCGCAAAGAGGTTATAACTAACTTATCTTCAAGTTTTATTTTATAAACAGCAAAAAACCGAAAGCAAGCTTTCGGTTTTTTATACAGTATAATCTTATTCGATTATTCCTTTATTTGAAACTGAATAGGAAATCCGTAAGGAACAGCAACTGCCTTACCAAGATGCATCCCAGGTTTCATTTTAGGTAATAAGCTTACAATTCTAATCGCTTCTTCTTCTAATTTAGGATGTGGCGCTCTTGCTTTTACATGCACTACATCACCGTTTTTATCTACCATAAACTGCACGCTAATTCTATGTTTACCTGCTTCTAAACCTAAATCATTCGCTAAGCCTACATTAAAATTTTCGCTTACAAACCGGTTAACTTGAACAGCCATACACTTCTTTCTTTCGTTATTATCTACTTCTCCTTCGCATCCCGGAAAAACAGGAACGTTTTCTATAACGGAAAAAGAGACCTCATCACTACTAGTAAAGCTAGATGCACTAATACTTCCGGAGCTTGTTTTACCATTATCTTCAACATTGGCTTTAAATTCGTCAATAATATATTCTGCTAGTTCCAGACGCTCTGCTTTTGTTAATGTACTATTTTCTGTTTGTAATTGATTTCTAAATTTTTCGACAACTTGGTCAAAGTCTTGGTCTGTATTTACATTCGCTTCTTCTTTTGAACAGGAAGTGTAAATTAACATACACACAAGTACTGGTAATAAAAAGGTGTACTTGATAAGGTTTCTCTTTTTTGATTTTGATTTTTGTAACATAATGATTCGTTTTTTGATTAATGATTGTTTGAAAAATGGATTGACTAATGAGATTTGTTTCACATTAAAAATTTGTGATAATAAATTCTCATAATATTTCTTGTTGTTATTTTTGGAAGCTTTGTTATCTGCAATAAATTCATGCACATTTGCTATTCTATTTTGATACCAATAAATCAATGGGTTAAACCAAAATAAGACTCTTAATATTTCGAAAAACAATAGATCTAATGTGTGTTTTTGAAGCACATGAATTTGCTCATGTTTAAAGATGGCTTCGTGGTCTTTTTCAGCAATCTCCTCACCTAAAAACACATAGTTAAAAAAGGAAAAAGCGGCATTACTTTTTGCTAATCTTACAATTACTAAACTTCCTTTTTTGTATCTCTGACTCGTAATAATTAGTCTTATTATTTGAATTATTTTATATACGAATAACAACGCAGCAATGCACATTCCTAGGTACAAAATAAGACTCCAGGACCAATACACACTTTGATCTATGGTTTCTATTGCAATCGCTGTTGTACTTATATTATTAGCATCTCCTAAAATGATTTCTGGAAGTATGATTCTATAGTTTTGAGTCACTATGCTTTTAACACTTTCAATTTGAATAAAAGGCAATACTAAAGAGAGCAATGCTGTGGATAACAGATATATTCTGTTATAATTAAAAAAGGTTTCTCTTTTCAAAAACAGATCATAAACTACTAAAAACAGCAATTGAAAAACGACGGTTTGTAATATATAATGCACCATATTATTCTTGTTTATCTATTTCTTTAAGTACCGATTCTAGGTCGTTTAAACTTATATCGTTCTTTTTCATGAAAAAAGAAACCATGCTTTTAAAAGAGCCTTGAAAATAATTATCTACTAATTTATTTATAGATTGATTACTGTATTCCTGTTGTTGAAGCAATGGAAAATAAATATGCCCTTTTCCTTTTTTCTCATAATCTACAAAGCCTTTACTTTCTAAAATTCTAACAATTGTAGATACTGTATTGTATGCTGGTTTAGGTTCTGGAAGCTCCTCTATTATCGCTTTTACGTTCGCCTTTTCCAGGTGCCAAAGTACTTGCATTATATCTTCTTCTGCTTTTGTAAGTTGCTTCATATTTATAACTAACTTTTTAGTTCAACAAGACAAATATAACTAAATTATTAGTTTGAACTAATTTTTTAGTTACAAAAATGTAACATTCTTTAATTCTCTTCGTCTTATAACAAAAAATACATGGATATATTTTTAGCCTTTATGGGCTTTCTATTTATAATTATAGGGCTTGTTGGTAGTTTTCTACCTGTGCTGCCTGGCCCACCAATGAGTTGGGTTGGATTGTTACTTTTACATCTCACCAAAGCCGTACCAAATGAGATGTGGTTTTTAGTTATTACGCTAGTTATAGCACTAGTTGTTTTTGCTTTAGATTATATAATACCAGCACTTGGCACTAAAAAATTTGGAGGAAGTAAAACAGGAATGATTGGTACTACCGTTGGTTTATTAATTTCTATATTTTTTCCAGTATTTGGTGTTTTTGGAATTATTATCTGGCCTTTTGTTGGAGCATTAGTAGGAGAACTAATAAATAAAGCAGATTCTAAAACAGCGCTAAAGGCGGCTTTTGGTTCTTTTTTGGGGTTTTTAACAGGAACTTTTCTAAAGTTCATTGTTGCTATCGTTTACTTTGGATTTTTTATTATGACTTTTTGGGAATACAAAGCCAGCATTTTCAGTTTTTAGCAAAACCGTGGAAATAGAAAAAGCCTTACAATTTCATAAAAATGAAATCATAAGGCTTAATTCATGCTATAATCAACATAATTTTATCTGAGGGGACTAACTAATTACGCGTTGTTGATAGTACTAAGATAGATATAATATATAGAACACGCTTACGGAAAAACCGTAATTGATTTACGGAAAAACCACACTATTCAAGCTTTTCAAGACTTTGAAGGTTTCAAAAAAAAGAATAAATTTCAAAAATTAACATTTAGAAAAAGATAATTCGTACAAAAATTATAGAAAACCTTTATTTCGGGCTTCTTTTAATAACGTTTCATCTTGGCTATCTGTGATAGAAAAAACTTCTTTTAAGCTCTTTTTTCTTTTTTCAACAGAACTTGTAGAAATACCAATATGTTTGGTTAAACTTTTTGTTTTTATCCCTTGGGATAGCAGATATAAAATTCTTCGGTCGATATCGTCTATTTCAATTTCAGACTCTAAAGCTGTTTTCAAATATTTGGTAACCGTGGTACTATAAAAAGGAGGGTTATTTAAAACAGCCTGAAATGCGCTAGCCAATTCCCTAGAAGTTAAATCACTTTTTATCACAAAACCTTCCGGCTTAATTTCTTTAATAATATTATGTATTCTATACGGTTCATTAAACATAGTAAGAATAACAATTTTAGCCGTTGGCAAAAGGTCTCTAGCGTATTTAGAAAGGTCTTCTCCAGAGGTTATGGTTCCATCAGACGAAGGAGGCAAACTAATGTCCATGAACAAGATATCATACGGACTCTCTTCTTCTATAGACTTTCTCATTAATGCTATAGATTGATCGCAGGTATTCGCAATATCTATTTGCAATTCTTGTGTTTCTTTTTTGGTCGCTAATAGTGTGTTTTGATAACCTTCTATAATCATAGGATGGTCATCTGTCATTAATATTTTAATTATTTCTTGCATTCAGTTAGGTCTTTTTTGCTAGATTGGAATAGTAATGGCAATGGTCGTGCCTTTATTTATTTGCGATTTAATTTTTAATATTCCTTTAATTTCTTTGACTCTGGAGGTTATATTTTTAATACCAATTCCTTTTTTGGATTTGCTGACTTCAAAACCAGAACCATCGTCTGTAATTGTGATACAAATTACATTATTTTTTATACTAAAGCTAATTTCTACGATGGAAGCATTAGCATGTTTATATATATTTTGAAGGGATTCTTGTAATATTCTATAGATGTGAATTTTAGTTTTATTGGTTATATTATCCCAATGTATCGAATCACTGTGAATAAGCTTATAATCCAATCCATAAGCTCGAGTTTGCATTTCTAAAAGCGATTTAATAATATCTGCAAAACCAGAACCGGAAACAAAATCGGTATTTAACTCATGAGATACTTTTCTAATTTCTTGCTCGATAGCTTGTAACTCATCTATATAATTTTCTCTCGATTTAATAGCTTCTTCCGTAGAACTCATATTTAAACTATCTAAACTCAATCTCGTTCCAAAAAGTCTTCCTAAAATACCATCGTGCAATTCTTCAGAAATCCTTCTCTTTTCTGTACTTCTAGCTTCATCAATTTTATCCTGTTGCGACAACATAAGATTATAGATTTCTTCATTGGTCTCTTGCTGTTCTTGTACAAACTTTAACTCTTTGTTTTTAGAACGTTGTGTGAAAATAATATATAATAAAGCAAGTGTAACTAATAAAGCTATGGATATCCAAAGGAAGAAAAATCGTTCTTTAGATACTTGTTCTTTTTCTGCTTTTATTTGATCTGTTTCGTAATCGATTCTAGCAAATTTATTTCGAATAGAACGCTCTACTTTCTGTAAGCTATCGCTTAATTTTATATAGGCATTTAAGCTAGATTTAGCGTTTTCTCCTGTTTCGAGTTTCGATTTTAGTAGAAGCGCTTCTAAAATAGTTTCATTGGCGACTAATTCTTTACTTATTTTGTATGCATTATCGGCATAATATCTAGCACTATCTATATTTTTTATTTCTAGATAAAATTCGGATACATCCATACTAATAGATAAAAGACCAAAATCATCGTCTTCTTTTTTACTAATGGCGTATGCTTCATTAAATAACTTTTTAACCTCACTATTACTGGCGGTTTTATTAATGAATTTTGCATTCGCCAATCCAGATAGAATCATAGAGTAAGAGGTTGGATCATATGCATAAACAGACTCATCTGTATATAGCTTTTGATACAGTCTTTCTGCGGTTATATAATCTTTTTTCCGCCTATATAAAGCAGCTATATTGATATTAGAAAATAATCTTTTCTCATAAGAATCCTCCATTCTATCACAAATAGCAAGTGTCTTATTATAATATTCTAAGGCTTTATCGTATTGTTCTAATTCGGCAGAAACTATGGCTATTAAATTATTTGCATACCACAAGGTTTCTAAGTTATAATCGTACTCTGGTAATTGTTCTATTAAAGCAATCGATTTAATAGCATTATTTTCACAACCTATATAATCTCTTTCGGTTTCTTGTATATCTGCCATGTTGGCTAATACTTCTCCTTGATTTCTTATATCATTTAAAGATTCAAATAGCTTAACCGCTTTAAAGTAATAGTAATAAGCACTATCATGTTTCTCGTTGATATGATGGTACAAACCAAGAACATTATTTGCATTTGCAAGCGCAAAAGAATCTTGTATTTTTGTTGCTAGTTTTCGGTTTTCATGATTAATCTTAAATAAAGAATCATAATCTCCATGGATAAGAAATAGATAGGAGAGCACTCTTTTACTACTTAATATTGTAGAATCCTGTTTTATAGCTAAAGAATTCTGAATCGCTTTTCTAGCATATTCAAAACGCATCGTTACTTCCACCTCATTATTATTAGCAAGATTTCGTAATACAACAATGCTATCTAATTTTTTATTTTGAGAAAATAAATTAGACGCAAGTAGAACTGTAATGATAAAAAGAAAAAATTTATTCAATGATTTATTTATGTGTTAAATCAAATTTATACTTTTTTAATTAAACAGCATTCAAAATAAATAATTAGCTAAATAAAAAAGGCATTTCAATATATCTTTTGAAACACCTTTTTTTAAAAATGATATATTTTAACTTTGTTGTGGAATTTTAATTCCTTTCTTTTCTTTTTTAAGAGTAACTTTTACAATAGTCTCACTATTTTTATCTTTTTCGTGAGATGGTTTGTCTTGTGGAGTTAAAGATGCGAAGATTGCACATACTACTGCTGCTAATACTGTAATTTTTAGGGATTTCATTTTATTTAATTTTATAGTTAATATTCTTATATATATACTTCAGATAAAGCATCTACCAAGGCAAATATCTTTATGCAAGAGAAATAGAAAATTTACTGTAAAAAACAAAGTAGACACTATATCTATTTTGAATTTATTGAGGGAATAAATAAAATGAATTAAAGAACCTTAACCAATTGATTTCTAATTTTTTGAAAAATCCAATTAAGGTTGTCAAATATATAGAAATACTAAATTAAGAAAACAAAAAACACGACAAAACACTTATTTCATCGGTTAAATGTACGATTTATATTTATAATGTGCAAAAAAAAGAGTAGAAAACAAAAAAGCAACAGCATTTCACAAGTAAATTAGAAAAGCTATGTATTGGTTTAAGTACATAAAACAATATATAGACTTAAACAGCTATCAAACAACACAATATATTTGAGTACTAAATGATTCGATTGGCTTGCTTCGGAGAGTTCAAAATAGCGGTTTAGAAATACCTTTATATTTTATAGTTCTATACGTAATAGCGTACAGTATTCAAGAACGCAAATTAACTAATGAAAAAATCTTAAACCGGAATGCTTTCATTCGGATTTAAGATTTTTTACAATTTAAAAGAAATGGAAAATGCTTTAAAATAAAAAAGCTTCACAATTTCACAAGTGAAAAAGGAAAGCTTTCCATCGGTTTAACTACTTAAACCATTGATAGACTTTAACATCTATCAAACAACACAACTAAATCTTATTGCTAAAAAAAGCTTCTCCGAAGAGAAGCTTTAGCAATTTTCGCGGTCTGGACGGGACTCGAACCCGCGACCCCCTGCGTGACAGGCAGGTATTCTAACCAACTGAACTACCAGACCGTTGCGTTATTGCGAGTGCAAATATACACAGCATATTTAATATTTCAAGCTTTTTTTTAAGTTTTTTTAAAAAAAAATTCATCAAACAAAATTCCGACGCTCTACCATGTAGGTTGTCAGGATATTATCAAAATTTTTATTTATGTCTGCCTCCACATATTTTATTCTGTATTGACCACATTTCAATCTTAGAGCATCAAAATAACGTAAAACAGCCTTCTCATAATTCATTTTTACCGTTTCTGAGTACAAATTTATGTGCTCTCCGGTTTCTACATCTATAAAACGCTTTGGCTTATTATCAAAATCAAAGCTTAGCTCCTTGTTTTTATCAAATACATGAAATAATACTACTTCGTGTTTATTATGCTTTAAATGACGTAATGCTTCAAATAGCTTCTCTTCATCCGCACTCGTTTGAAACATATCTGTAAAAAGGAAGATTAAAGACCTTCTATGGATCTTTTCTGCTATTAGGTGTAAATAGTTGTAGGTTTCGGTTTTCTTGTTTAGCGTCTTCGTAACTACCGCATCGCTAAGTTGACCAAGTAACATTTGATGATGACGTTCACTTCCTTTTTCTGGCGCGTAAAAATCATACGCATCGCTATAGATACTTAAACCTACCGCATCGCGTTGTTTTTTTAACATATGCATTAAAGATGCAGACGCTAATGCCGAAAAGGCTACTTTATTTAAATGGTTAATAGAAAAATCTTGCATTTCAGGATAATGCATAGAACTACTATTATCTAGAATGAGATGACAACGCAGATTGGTTTCGTCATCATAACGTTTGGTATATAATTTGTCTGTTTTTGCAAAAAGTTTCCAATCGATATGTCGGGTGCTTTCTCCTTGATTGTAGATTTTATGTTCTGCAAATTCTGCTGAAAATCCATGAAACGGACTTTTATGCATTCCAGAAACAAAGCCTTCTACCACTTGCTTAGCAAGAAGTTCCAGATTTTTAAATCCGCCAGCTTTATTTAGTTCGTCTCTTAAATTCAATGTTTATATTTTGCTTAGCAGCGCGTTAGGGATTGCAGCGATATCCTTTTATTTTTTTTCAAAAAAGATAGCCCATTCGACTCCGCTCAGGATAAACTCCAAGCCTGGTTTTCTTCTGCTTTTTTCACAAAAGAAAAAACGCCCCAATTATAATAGCTCTAAACTAAAAAAGGTTTGCCATAACAGCAAACCTTTTATCTTTTCTTTTACTTTATATACTATAAAAGTGCATCGATTGCTTCTGCATACGCAGTTTTTGGAGCAACACCTACTTGACGACCTACAACTTCTCCGTTTTGAAAAATTAAAACCGTTGGAATGTTACGTACACCATATTTGGCTGCAAATTCTTGGTTTGCATCTACGTCTAACTTACCTACAACCGCTTTACCGTCGTATTCTGTGCTAATTTCATCAATGATTGGCCCTACCATTCTACATGGTCCACACCAAGCTGCCCAAAAGTCAACCATTACTGGTTTGTCACTTTTTAATACTGTTTCTTCAAAGTTTGCATCTGTGATTTCTAATGCCATAATTTTATGTTTTAATTGAGTTTTAATTCAGGTTAATATGCAATATTAGTCAAAAATTTTGCCAAAGCTTACAACCTTACAATTTGTTCTGTTTATTGCTTTATTGTTTTATTCTATGCATTTTCATTTTAGCGCATAAACCAGGCTTTACGTTATATCTTTTTTTTGCCATATATAGCAGCAAAAAAAAGGATGCCACTACAATCCTTTGCGCAAATCCTAATTCAATTTATAATACACTTGCTGATGATCTAATTCGCTCAACAATTCTTGACTTACTTTTACTTTTTGTTTTCGGCTAATCATGGGTAACTTTATCTGATCGGCATTATCATATACCACAAAATTTAAAGCTTGATTTCCAGGATGCATCTGCAGCAATTCCTTTAATTTTATGATTTTTTCGGCTTCTAATTCTTTTATATTTAATTGAATAGACAGTTTTTTAGCATAGGTTTCCATTACATCATGCAACAGCTGAAAACTATTAAACTGCATTCTAGGATCACTTTTCTTTCCCGTATCTTTATTTACCCAACCCTCACGAATAAAGATCTTAACATAGACAAAGTTGTTTTGCATTAAAAAGTGTCTGAATTTTAGATACTCTTCACCAAACATTCGAAATTCAAAACTATCGGTATAATCTTCAATGGTAAACATTGCCCAACCTTTACCCTGTTTACTTACTCTATGCTGTATATCTCTAACAACACCACCAAAGGTAAGCTCTCTATTTACATAGGTGTCCAAGTCGTTAAACAACGAAATATTCGCATTACAGAAGGTTTTCATTTCTGTTTTAAAATCATCTAAAGGATGTCCCGAAATATAAACACCTACTACTTCTCTTTCTTGTGCTAGTTTTTCCATGGTTCCCCATTCTTCACACGGAGGCACTTCGGGTTCTGCAATTTGCACATCACTGGCAGCACCAAATAAACTTACTTGTGCAGAGTTTTCATTTTCTTGATGTTTGGCACCATATTTTACTGCTTTTTCTAAAAAAGTAATACCATCACCTTCATCATGAAAATATTGTGCTCTATGCGTATCTCCAAAACCATCAAATCCTCCAGCTAGCGCTAAGTTCTCAAAAGCTCTCTTATTTGCTGCACGTAAATCAATTCTTTTTGCTAAATCGAAAATGGACTTATACGGTTCTTTTTCTCTGTTTTCTACAATAGTTTTTACGGCACCATGACCAACTCCTTTAATGGCACCCATCCCAAAACGAACGGCATAATCCTGGTTTACCGAAAATTTATAAAAACTTTCATTCACATCTGGACCAAGTACGTTTAATTTCATACGCTTACATTCTTCCATAAAGAAAGTAACCGATTTAATATCGTTCATATTATTAGAAAGTACAGCTGCCATATATTCTGCAGGATAGTGCGCTTTTAAATATGCGGTTTGGTAGGCAATCCACGCATAACATGTGGAGTGCGATTTATTAAAGGCGTAACTTGCAAAGGCTTCCCAATCCTTCCAGATCTTCTCTAGTTTTTTGGCATCATGCCCTTTAGCACTTGCTTGTTCAATAAACTTTGGTTTCATTTTATCTAGAACCGCAATTTGCTTTTTACCCATCGCCTTACGCAGTACATCGGCTTCACCTTTGGTGAAATCTGCTAGCTTTTGAGAAAGTAGCATTACTTGCTCTTGGTAAACTGTAATTCCGTAGGTTTCTTTAAGATATTCTTCCATCGCCGGAAGGTCATACTCTATCTCTTCATCTCCATGTTTACGTTTTACGAAACTAGGAATATATTCCATTGGTCCAGGACGATACAAGGCATTCATGGCAATTAAATCTTCAAAAACCGTTGGCTTTAAATCTTTAAGATGCTTCTGCATTCCTGGCGATTCATATTGAAACACACCAACCGTTTCTCCTCTTTGGAAGAGCTCGTAGGTTTTTTCATCATCTAAAGGAAAACTATCTGGATCTAATAGAATATCATGTTTTTGCTTTACAATTTTTACGGTATCTTTAATTAAGGTTAACGTCTTTAACCCTAAGAAATCCATTTTTAGTAGTCCTGCATCTTCTACAACCGAGTTATCGAATTGCGTAACATACAAACCAGAATCTTTTGCAACAGAAACCGGAACGAACTTGGTAATATCATCTGGTGTAATAATTACACCACAAGCATGAATTCCTGTATTACGAACCGACCCTTCTAATGTTCTTGCAAGATTTACGGTTTCGGCCGGTAAATCGTCTCCATCCGAAATATTTAAAAGCTCATTTACTTTTTCTAAATCTTCCGCACGAAACATGCTTTTCAGCTTCTTTTCGTCGGCAGCAAAAATCTTTCCTAATTTAGACATATTAGGAATTAGCTTGGCTATTCTATCGGCGTCAAATAGTGGTAAATCTAAAACACGAGCGGTATCTCGAATAGAAGATTTAGCAGCCATCGTACCATAAGTAATAATTTGCGCTACCTGATTGCTTCCGTATTTTTCGATTACGTAATCCATAACACGACCACGACCTTCATCATCAAAATCGATATCAATATCTGGCATACTCACACGATCCGGATTCAAGAAACGCTCAAAAAGTAAGTTATACTTTAAGGGATCAATATTGGTAATCTTTAAACAGTATGCTGCAACAGAACCTGCTGCCGAACCACGCCCAGGACCTACGGATACATCCATATTTCTGGCTTCGCGGATAAAATCTTCTACAATAAGGAAATATCCAGGGTATCCTGTTTTTTCAATGACGCTAAGCTCAAAATCTAAACGTTCTACAACTTCTTCTGAAAGCTCTTCGCCATAGCGCTTTTTAGCGCCTTCATAAACTAAATGTCTAAGGAATTTATTTTCTCCACGCTTTCCGTTATCAGCTTTATCTTCTTCAAAAACAAACTCTTCCGGAATATCGAAGGCAGGTAATAATACATCACGAGCCAATTGAAAAGGCTCAATTTTATCTACAACTTCTTGAATATTTGAAATCGCTTCAGGAACATCCTTAAACAACTTTTTCATGGCATCAGGAGACTTGAAATAGTATTCCTGATTTGGCATTCCGTATCGATATCCTCGTCCTCTACCAATTGGAGTCGCCTGCTTTTCACCATCTTTTACACACAATAAAATATCGTGTGCATTCGCATCTCCTTTTTTACAATAGTACGTATTATTAGTAGCTACGAGTTTAATATCGTGCTTCTTTGAAAAGTTAATTAAAACAGGATTCACTCTGTTTTCGTCATCTTGATTATGACGCATTAACTCAATATATAAATCATCGCCAAATAGTTCTTTCCACCATAAAAGGGATTCTTCGGCCTGATTTTCTCCAACATTTAAAACCTTACTTGGTACTTCACCATATAGATTTCCTGTTAGACAAATAAGATCTTCTCTATATTCTTCTATTAGCTTTTTATCAATTCTTGGTAAATAGTAAAATCCATTTACAAAGGCATGTGAGGATAGTTTCGCTAAGTTGTGATACCCATTTTTATTTTTAGCAATAAGTACAATTTGGTACCCATTATCTTTTCGGCTTTTATCTAAATGATCTTCACAAACAAAAAACTCGACACCAATAATAGGCTTCATTTCGTTTAATGTTGCAGGATCACCTCTTTCTACAGCCTCTGCATTTTTAGCTTTTACACTTTTATTATGATTGTTTACCGCTTTTACAAAATGAAAAGCTCCCATCATATTCGCATGATCGGTAAGTGCGACTGCAGACATATTATATTCTGCTGCCGAAGCCACTAAATCGGGAACACTGATAGTAGATTGTAATACCGAAAACTGCGAATGGTTATGCAAATGCATAAAGTCTACCGTTTGCAGACTCGCTATATTTTCTTTTATTTCTTGCGAAGAAAGATCTATCGCTTGTGCTTTTTGAATTCGTTCATTAATCTTAGCACTTTCGCGCTTCAGATTAATATGTTTTAAACCTATTAGCTGAATCGTTTTTGGATTGGCTTCCGAAAAATTCTGAAAATAATCCTCTGGAACATCCAACTGTTCTAGGGTATATTGCTCTCTTCGTATTAGCTCGAAAAAACAACGCGTAGTTGCCTCCACATCTGCGGTTGCATTATGCGCTTCCCCAAAAGGAGTATCAAATAAAAACTGATGCAACTCGGTTAAGGTTGGTAATTTAAACTTACCATATCTACCTCCTGGAAGCTCACACAAACTAGCAGTATGTTCGGTACAGGTATCTAAAACAGGAAGTTCTTGTAATGGATTTGCTACGTCACCCCGCACAAATTCGGCTCCCATAATATTGAGGTCAAACTTTACATTCTGACCAACCACAAACTTCGTTTTCCCTAAAGCTTCATTAAATTTCTCTAAAACCTCGGCTAAAGGCACACCTTGTTCTTGTGCTAATTCGGTAGAAATTCCGTGAATTTTCTCCGCATCATAAGGGATATTAAACCCTTCTGGTTGTACTAAATAATCTTGACTTTCAATACAGTTCCCCATAGCATCGTGCAATTGCCATGCTATCTGTATACATCGAGGCCAATTATCTGTATCGGTAATTGGAGCATCCCAACGTTTGGGTAAACCAGTAGTTTCAGTATCAAAAATTAAGTACATAAAGGTTTTTTCTTAAGAATAAAAGAGAACGATAAAATTACGAAAAATTGCCCTTTTAGTCACGGAAAGTTATAAACAAATAGCGCAACCTAAATGGTTGCGCTATTAAAATCTATTTCATTAGAATTTTAGGACACTAATTCTTCATGTACTTTTACAGTATTGATTGCTGCTTGCACTGCATTTTTCTGTTTGTTTAACAAAGAATCAATAGATGGCGGGAATATCATATCTGAACTAATAATTTCATTATACTCCGCTAAACTAGCTTTTTCTCCTCGTAGCGCCTCTGCTAAAATAACTTCTTCATCATTAGAAATGAATGTAGATTTTAGTATCATCCAATTTCTATGCATTACCCCTTTAAAACTCCCCGAATCTTCAGGGATTTCGCCATACATTAAGATTTCTGTTCTTAAATCTTTAGCAAATTCACTTCTTTCTGAAGCTCTTCTTTTAAAGAACTTTTTTAAATTTTTACTTTCTACGTTATCGATAGCATTTAAATACCCTTTTTCGGCATCGTAATTTTTTACTAATAACTCATTTAATTGGTTTGAAATTTTTTCTGTGAACTTCATATATCTTTTACATTTTTAAATCTCAATAGCTTTCTTTATAGATGCGTATTGTTTCACATCTGCAATAACAACCTAATACAAATAAGGCGTCATGTCAAGGGATTTAACAATGTTTATGAAGGACTTAAGAGTTTTTAACAAAAAAAAAGCGCATCCCATTAGGATGCGCTTTTCTATATCTTTATTAAATCTTTTAGTTACAAGAATACCCTGCAGTTTCTAAAGCTTGAATATAATCTTCAAAAGAAGTTCCTGCTAAATCAAAATTAGTAGCCGGAGCTCCATTGATCGACACGTTCATTGTTCCATCACCATTGTCACAATATTCGGTATCCGGAAAGGAAGTAATAGAACATGTTTGACAAACTCCAGGAGTTGTACCGCCACCACAATCTAAACCATCTATTATACCTTGCAACGTATTTGTGTCATCTCCACAACTAGTAATTTGTTGCATTAATGCCGCTTGATATGCATTACAAACCGCAGCATAATCAGAACTCGTAGCATCTGTAGCATTATAAATAGCTAACGCAGCTTCTGTTGCAGTAACCGCATCATCACAAGAAACCACTGTAGCACTTACACCACCAGAAACCGGAATTTCATAAAAAACACCCTGACTATAATTCACTTTATTTAAACCAGAAGCAGAAAAGGCATTAAACCAAAATGTTCCCGATACTTTATTTCCAGAATCGCTATATCCAGTGATTACAATTTCACCATCCGCAGGATAAATTTGAACCGTTTCATCTGGCTCATTATTTGTAGAATGTATAACATCTTGAATACTAGTAAAAACAGCCTCACTTGCACTTCCTTCACCAAGAATATACGTACCAACTGCAGCTCCCATTTTTAATAAAACGGTTTCACTTCCTCGTCCTCCACTAATGATTAGCTGTCCGCTACCATTAATCTCAGCACTATAATAATCTGACCTCCATAAAGCACCGTCTTTTTCACCTTGTAAAGCTGGCGTATTAAACTCAAGTTCTTCACCACAACTCACCATAAATAAAGCGGAAACAACAAATAGGAATATCTTTTTCATAAATTTTATATAATTTGAGAGCATAAAAATAGCATAAAAAAATGATTAATATAAAAAGTTGAATATAAATTATTTATAGTATCTTTGCACACTTATTAATAACCAGAGGTCGAGAACCTCAATGAATTAATTATTATGCCTGTAAAAATTAGATTACAAAGACACGGTAAAAAAGGAAAACCTTATTACTGGATCGTAGCAGCAGATGCTCGCGCGAAAAGAGATGGTAAATACCTAGAGAAATTAGGTGCTTACAACCCAAACACTAACCCAGCAACTATTGACTTAAATGTTGATGGCGCTGTAACATGGTTAGAAAATGGTGCTCAACCTACTGACACAGCTAAAGCTATTTTATCTTACAAAGGTGTTTTGTTAAAAAAACATTTAAAAGGTGGAGTAACTAAAGGTGCTTTAACTGAAGAGCAAGCAGAAGCGAAGTTTACTGCTTGGTTAGAAGAAAAAGAAGGTAAAGTTGGTGCAAAAACAGATGGTTTAGCTAAGGCGGAAGCAGAAGCAAAAGCAAAAGCTTTTGAAGCTGAAAAAGCTGCTAACGAAGCTAGAATTGCAGCAGCAACTCCAGTTGTAGAAGAAGCTCCTGCTGAAGAAGCTTCTAACGAAGAAGAAGAATAAAAAAAATATTTTTTATACTTTTAAACTCCAATACAATTTCTGTGTTGGAGTTTTTTATTTATTACCTCTAAAGAAAAGTGGTTTTAATTAAAAATGACATAAATTTGAAAGAGATTCCCTTTTCAAGGGAACATAAAATTATATTTTTCAATGAAAAAAGAAGATTGTTTTTTTCTAGGTAAAATTGTAAAAAAGTACAGTTTTAAAGGAGAAGTTTTAGTAAAACTAGATACCGACGAACCAGATATTTATGATGGATTAGAATCTGTTTTTATCGATTTAAGAGGAAACCTTATTCCTTTTTTTATTGAACATGCACAATTGCATAAATCGGAATTATTACGCATACGCTTTGAAGATGTAAATACAGAAGAAGATGCAGATGCTATATTAAAAAGTGATCTCTATTTACCTCTAGAATTTCTACCAAAACTAGAAGGCGATAAATTCTACTTTCATGAAATTATAGGATTTACTGTAAAAGACACCAACTTTGGTGATGTTGGAATTATTACTGGAATTAACGACACCACAGCACAAGCGCTTTTTGAAATAGACAGAGATGGTATTGAAATATTAATTCCAATGAACGATCATTTCATCCAAAAAGTGGACAAAGAAAATAAAGTGATTCTTGTGGAAACACCAGAAGGCTTGATTGATTTGTATTTAGAAGAATAAGCCCATCCAAAATCCTTCCCAAAAAAAAGGACTTTTACTTTTATGAACAAACCATTTAAATTCAAAGAGTTTCAAGTAAGTCAAGACCAATGTGCCATGAAAATTGGTACAGATGGGGTATTACTTGGTGCTTGGACTTCGGTAAAACAAAATCCTTTTGCAATTCTGGATATTGGTGCAGGAACTGGTGTTCTATCTTTAATGTTAGCACAACGCAGTCAGGCAGAAGTGATTGATGCCATGGAAATTGACGAGCATGCGTATGAGCAATGTGTTGATAATTTTGAAAATGCACCTTGGGCAGATCGACTTTTTTGCTATCACGCTGCATTAGAAGAATTCACCGAAGAGATTGAAGATAAATACGATTTGATTATATCGAATCCTCCTTTTTATTCGGAAGACTTTAAAACCGAAAACACACAACGTGATTTAGCACGTTTTACAGATGCGATGCCTTTTCATCATTTAGTAGAAAGCGTTGCTGCTTTATTAATAGAAGATGGTATTTTCTCGGTTGTTATTCCGTTTAAGGAAGAGGCTGTTTTTATAGAATTAGCATCCAAAGTACAATTATTTCCGAATAGAATTTTGCATGTCAAGGGCTCGCCTACCTCCGAAATAAAACGAAGTCTTTTAGAATTTTCTTTCCGCGAAAGCGATATAGAGATACAAGAACTCACTATAGAAACTACAAGACACCAATACACAGAAGACTACATACATTTGACGAAAGATTTTTATCTTAAAATGTGATATTTATATTTGGCAATGAAAACGATTTCGTTACTTTTGTTAAACGTATAAAATAACGCCTTCTATTTTGATTAATTCTCAAAAATTAGAAGCTTAAAATATCATAAAAAGAATGAAAGCCGATTTATTCGAAGCACCAGATTATTACAACCTAGACGAATTACTTACGGAAGAACACAAATTAGTTCGTGATGCCGCAAGAGAATGGGTAAAACGTGACGTCTCTCCTATTATTGAAGACTATGCACAAAGAGCAGAATTTCCAACACAAATAGTTAAAGGATTAGCCGAAATTGGGGCTTTTGGACCTTACATTCCGGAAGAGTATGGAGGTGCTGGATTAGACCAAATTTCTTATGGTTTAATCATGCAAGAAATAGAACGTGGTGATTCTGGAGTTCGTAGTACAGCTTCTGTACAGTCATCTTTAGTGATGTATCCAATCTGGAAATACGGAAACGAAGAACAACGCAATAAATACTTACCAAAATTAGCTTCGGGAGAATGGATTGGTTCTTTTGGATTAACAGAACCGGATCATGGTAGTAATCCGGGCGCAATGGTTACCAACTTTAAAGATATGGGAGATCATTATCTTTTAAATGGTGCAAAAATGTGGATTTCGAATGCACCTTTTTGTAATATCGCTGTTGTTTGGGCTAAAAATGAAGAAGGTCGTATTCATGGTCTCGTTGTAGAACGTGGCATGGAAGGCTTCACTACGCCAGAAACACATAATAAATGGTCACTTAGAGCATCTGCTACTGGAGAATTAATTTTCGACAACGTAAAAGTGCCAAAAGAAAACTTATTACCAAATAAATCTGGTCTTGGCGCTCCATTAGGGTGTTTAGATTCGGCGCGTTTTGGTATTGCTTGGGGAGCAATTGGTGCTGCCATGGATTGTTATGACACTGCTTTACGTTACAGTAAAGAACGTATTCAGTTTGGTAAGCCAATTGGACAGTTTCAATTACAGCAAAAGAAATTAGCAGAAATGGTTACCGAAATCACAAAAGCACAATTATTAGCCTGGCGACTTGGTGTAATGCGTGAGAATGGAACGGCTACCTCCGCACAAATTTCTATGGCTAAACGAAATAATGTAGATATGGCTTTAACTATTGCTCGTGACGCTAGACAAATGTTAGGTGGTATGGGAATTAGTGGCGAATACTCCATTATGAGACATATGATGAACTTAGAAAGTGTGGTTACTTATGAAGGGACACACGATATTCACTTACTAATTACAGGAATGGATGTTACTGGCCTAAACGCCTTCAAATAGTGGCTGAGCCACATCTAATTATTGCACTCGGTTGGAAACTCTACGAGTAATAATTAAGTGCCGTTTGATTATTGCACTCGGTTGGAAACTCTACGAGTAATAATTAAGTGCCGTTTGATTATTGCACTCGGTTGGAAACTCTAGTAGTAATAATTAAATATCGTTTTATTGGACTCCGACGGAATTATTATTTATAAGATAAAAGATATACTATAAAAATGCTTCTCCAAATGGAGAAGCATTTTTTGTTGAAAATTTGCTTACATTTACTACTATGTTTTCAGCAAAAAAACGGTTAGATAAGGCGTACAAAGAAGCAAAAATTTTAGATTTTGATAACGATTCAAAATTTATTCTTTTTAGCGATTGTCATCGTGGAGATAATAGTTTTGCAGATGATTTTGCAAACAATAGAAATATTTATTTTCATGCTTTAAAGAATTATTATGCCGAAGGATTTAGTTATGCCGAAATTGGGGATGGCGATGAACTTTGGGAAAACTTATCTTTTACACCAATATTAGAAGCACATAAAAACGTGTATCTGCTAATGAAATTATTTCATGAGCAAGAGCGTTTGCATATGATTTGGGGAAATCATGATATGGTATATCGCAATCCGAAGTATGTGGAAAAAAATCTATCTACTTATTTTGATGAAAAAATTGGTGAGGATGTCGAACTGTTTTGCGGTATTAAATACCATGAAGGTATTATATTAAAACATACCAAAACGCAGCAAGAAGTTTTTTTAACGCATGGGCATCAAGCAGATTGGTGGAACTACACCTTTTGGAAATGGAGTAGATTTTTAGTCCGAGCACTTTGGAAACCTTTAAACGTTATGGGAATTGCAGACCCCACAAGTCCTGCCAAAAACTACAAAGAGCTTATTAAAGTAGAACGAAGAACAAAAAAATGGATCACAGAAAACAATAATTTAATTACTGTGGTTGGTCATACACATAGACCACGTTTTCCAGAACCTGGAGATATTGCTTTTTTTAATGATGGTAGTTGTGTACACCCAAGAAGTATTACAGGAATTGAAATTGAAAACGGTGCAATTTCCCTAATTAAATGGCAAATTGCCACATCTGAAGATGGTACACTAAAAATTGTACGTGTATTATTAGAAGGACCCAAAAAGCTAATAGACTATAAAACAGAGTGAATTATTTGGGCGTTACCTTTTAAAAAAAAGGTCAGGCTTTTCATTATATCTTTTTTATCTCATAGCTTTCGACTGCGCGAAACCAGACAAAAAAAGGATGCCATTTCAATCCTTAACGCAACCCTTAACTTTCAGGAGCAAGCTCTACCTCCAAACCTTCCATTGCTGGAGTCATTTGAATTTGACAACCTAAACGCGAGTTTTCTTTAACATCAAATGCTTCGCTTAACATCGCTTCTTCATCATCCTGCATTTCTGGTAATTCGGTTTCACTTAACACATAACACTGACAAGATGCACACATTGCCATACCGCCACAAATACCAATGGTTCCTTCTGGAGCAAGCTCGTACGAGCGCACTACTTCCATAAGATTCATAGCCATATCTGTTGGCGCAAGTACTTCATGTGTTACACCATCTCTATCTGTTATTTTTATGTTTATGTCTTGTTCCATCTTTAGTTTCCGCGAAAGCGGGAATCTTTAAAATTTAATAAATAATAACGCTTCCCGACTACGCTTGAAGTGCTATTTTCTGTACATCAAAATTAATACCTTTATTTGGAGAGCTTTCGACTGCGCTCCAGGTGACACTAGCATTTCGATTTAAATTACTCTATTTTCTTCACTACTGCTTTTGGTGACTCTTTTCTTGTACCATCAAACCCATCTACTCCTGCAACGGTCGTGTATTTTAACACATATCTTTTTCCCGGATTGATTATCTGGTATGCAGATTGACACATTAATGTTGCTTCATGAAAACCACAAAGAATTAATTTCAATTTTCCTGGATAGGTATTTACATCTCCAATAGCGTAGATTCCTGGTATGTTTGTTTGGTAATCTAATGCATTATTTACTTTAATGGCATTTTTTTCTATTTCTAATCCCCAATTTGCAATGGGTCCTAGTTTTGGTGAGAGTCCGAAAAGAGGAATAAAATGATCACATTGTAGCTCATACTCTTTTTCTATGTGCTCTGCTTGTTTAACAACTATTCCTTCTAATTTTTCATCTCCTAAAATACCAACTACTTCTGCTGGTGTAATTAGGTCTATTTTCCCATTGTTTTTAAGTTCTTGTACTTTTTCTACAGAATCTAGATGTCCGCGAAATTCGCTTCTTCTATGTATTAAAGTTACTGAGCTTGCAATATCACTTAAAAAGATACTCCAATCTAGTGCAGAATCTCCACCACCAGCAATGACCACTTTTTTATTTCTATAAAATTCTGGTTCTTTAATCATATACTCTACTCCTTTGTCTTCAAAGTCTGCGATATTATGAATTAAAGGCTTTCGTGGTTCAAAGCTTCCTAGTCCACCAGCGATGGCTACTACTGGCGCTTGGTGTTTTGTTCCTTTATTGGTGGTAACAATAAAGCTACCATCTTCTTGTTTCTCTATGGTTTCTGCGCGTTCACCAAGTGTAAATCCTGGTTCGAACTGTTTGCATTGTTCCATTAATTTATGCGTTAAATCGCCAGCAAGAATTTCTGGATATGCTGGAATATCATAAATAGGCTTTTTAGGATACAGCTCTGAGCACTGTCCGCCTTGTTGTGGTAACGCATCAATTAAATGACATTTTAATTTCAATAAGCCAGCTTCAAAAACAGCGAATAATCCTGTTGGACCAGCTCCTATTATAAGTATATCTGTTTTAATCATACTAATGCCCGCAAAAGTGGGTATCTCTTTAATACGCATAAACCTGTGAGGTTTTAAAAACCTCACAGGAGTACACATTATATATTATTATTCAACTTTGTTTTTACAAAGTACTTGTTTTTAGTTGCCAAATTTCATGACTTTTATCAGTTTGCGTGAAGCCTGCCTGCCGGCAGGCAGGGATTGAACGGCTTGTTTGAGCTCCTCGCAGAGAGCGAGTAGTGAAAGCCTGACCCTTGCGGTCACGCCCAACTAAGCTTCTATATTAATAACCTGTTCTATTTGTGGTGCATACTTTTTAATAGTCATTTCTACACCTGATTTTAGGGTCATTTGATTTACACTACAACCAACACAAGCACCTTCTAACTGCACCTTTACCACTTTACCATCTTCAATAGAAAGCAATGAGATATCGCCTCCATCACTTTGTAAAAACGGACGAATTTCATCTAAGGCTTTCTCTACATTTAATCTTAGTTCTTCTGTAGTCATTTATTATTTTTTTACCGCTGAACATCCAGCCATTGTTGTTATTTTAATTGCTTCGGTTGGAGGTAAATCATCATTTCTTCGTACCACTTCTTGCACAACGTTCTGCGTTATTTTTTCGAATGCTTGCTCTAATGCTGTTGCTGTTTGCAGTGCTGCTGGATGACCAATATCTCCTGCTTCACGAATGCTTTGTATTAAAGGCAACTCTCCTAAAAACGGTACTTGTAAATCTTCGGCAAGGTTTTTTGCTCCTTGTTTACCAAAGATATAGTATTTATTTTCTGGCAATTCTTCTGGTGTAAAGTAAGCCATATTTTCAATTATTCCTAAAACTGGAACGTTAATGCTTTCTTGTTGAAACATTGCTACTCCTTTTTTAGCATCTGCTAAAGCTACGTTTTGTGGTGTACTTACAATAACAGCTCCTGTTATAGGTAGCGATTGCATGATACTTAGGTGAATATCTCCTGTTCCTGGAGGTAAATCTAAAAGTAAAAAATCTAATTCTCCCCAAGCTGCATCAAAAATCATTTGGTTTAATGCTTTTGCTGCCATTGGTCCACGCCAAACAACTGCTTGGTCTGGTTTTGTAAAAAAGCCGATAGAAAGAATTTTAACGCCGTAATTTTCTACAGGTTTCATTTTAGACTTTCCGTCTACATTTACGGCTAACGGTTTTTCGTTTACTACATCAAACATAATTGGAATAGAAGGCCCATAAATATCGGCATCTAAGATTCCTACTTTAAATCCCATTTTAGCCAAAGTAACGGCAAGGTTTGCGGTAACTGTTGATTTACCAACACCTCCTTTTCCGGAAGCTACTGCGACTATGTTTTGAATTCCAGGAATCGATTTTCCTTTAATGACATTAGGAGCAGATTTTGTTGGTGCTTCTACTTTAATGTTAACGGTTATCTTTGCTTTTTCATAAACTAATCTATGAATCGTCTGTAGTATTTCTACTTCGGTTTTCTTTTTTGCTTGTAAGCTTGGGTTTGTAATTGTAATATCTACAACAACCTCATCGCCAAAAGTTATTACATTGGTAACGGCACCACTTTCTACCATGTTTTGTCCTTCGCCAGGAGCAGAAATGGTTTCTAATGCTTTTAATATGTCTTGTTTGTTGATTTTCATATTTTATATCTATTGAAAATAGAGTCTAATATTATAGACAAAACTTTCAAATTCTATTAAGATTTATTCTAAACAGCAAATATAATTAATATTGCTGTAAGACGGAAGATTGCAGCTGGAAGTTTTTTTGTGGTATTATTAGAAAAAGCTATTACTCAAGGATTTGCTATTCTTTGTCAATTTTACAAAAATTAGGAAATGCGGATAGATTCTTACATGCCTTAAGAAGGACAAGTTACATGCTGTGGAACACAAAATTGTAGCGTACTACTGTCAATTATTTAATAACTAATCTTTGGGTTTCTACTTTGTTATTTTGATTGATTTTAATGATATAAACGCCAGAATGCAACATAGAAACATCTAAAATGCGTTCTATTAAAGTTTGCTTTAAAACTTGCTTTCCTGTAATATCAAAAATGCGAATCGTAGTTTCGTCTTGAATATTATTGCTTGTTATATTAATGTAATTGTTTGCAGGATTGGGGTAAAAAGAAAAAATATTTTCTTTAAATGTTGGCGTTGCTAATACTTGGCAATCCTCGGAAACGGTTATACTAGCTATAGTTTCACCAACTTGACACCCAGAGAAACAATCTCCTCCAAAAACGGAAAAGTGAAATGTATTTTCCATATAAACAATATCACAAGCGGAAGTAGGATATTCTCCAGCTGGCGCTCCAAATTCATAAAACTCAATGCCATATGGTTGACCAGTATAATTTGTTCTAACACCTATATCTTGTAAAAAAACTTCCGCATAATTAAAATCATCTATAGCTTCAAAGTCGTCAATTAAAGCGTATAAATTTAATATATCATAATTCGTTTTAATAAAAAAAGCAGTGCTAGAGGAAGAGGTGAAATCCATAAAAGTATCTATTGTAAACTGATACGTACTCATTAAGTTGTCTAATGGAGAAACACCAGACACCGCTGAATTTTTAAAATTTTCTACCCAAGGCAAAGCGGTAGGCACATTAAAAACGAGCGTTTTAAATTCAATAGGGTTGCTAATCTCTTGATTGGCATGAAAATTAAAATAACTAAAAAGCATATCGATCTCTGGATCGTTATTTGGGTTTTCATAAATAGCAGAAAGCTTTTCTAAATAAGGTGTAACTCTTTCTTCTGGTAAAAAAGGATTATCAAAATCTGGATCTGAAGAATCTGCCAAAATAGCTCTGAGCGCTAACAACTTCGCATCTAACTCATAATTATCTTGTATATATGAATTGATACTACATTGCGCGAATACGGCGGCATTAATACATAACGTAGCAAATAAGAAAAGTAATAGTTTCTTCATTTTTGATAATTTTAAATAAAAATACGCCTAAACAAACAAACAAACAAACAAGCAATTATAACTCCTTTGCAGGATCCCAAAACAAGCTTTCAAAGTTTTGAATTTGGTTTTCAACAACCGTGACACCTTCGTTTTCTAAAAGCTGCTGCATGAGGTTTGTTCCGTCAAAATGAAATTTACCAGTTAGCAATCCTTTTCGGTTTACTACTCGGTGTGCAGGAACGTCTTTTGCTCCAGAACCATTCATGGCATAACCTACCATTCTAGCACTTTTTGCAGCACCTAAATATTTGGCAATTGCTCCATAACTTGTAACGCGACCATCTGGTATTAAGCGAGCAACTTCATATACTTTTTCGAAAAAATTTAAGGTCTTTTCCTGCATTACAGATCTTTAAGAATATGAAACAAGGTAATAATAGAAATTATTCCGGTTACGGTACCAATAAGATAATTCATGCTTTTTTGTGAAGTAAGCGTCTTGCTTTTTATTTTATCGAAAAAGAAAATATAGATATAGAAAATAACAAAACTACCTGTTGCAGCTCCGGCAACGTAGGAAAAAATACTGGTTTTTTCGAAGCTCATCCAACCAAAAGAAGCAAGCGTTATACTCATATACGCTTGATACGGAATAGGAAAAACATTTAAAGCAGAAAGCAGCATGCCTTGAAAAAACCTACTCTTTTTACTTTTTACTTTTAGTTCTGCTTTGGGCTTATCTTCGGTTTTGGCTATTAATAAGTAATATATAGTTATCAGAACAAACAGTATAAAGGCAACCCGTTGTAAAACGTCTACAACATCCTGATGATTACTCAAATAGCGTGCAAAAAGCACACCAAGATATGTTTGAATGACAATGATAACACAGGCTCCAATAGAAAAAGTAATACCTCTAGAATACCCATCTTTTAGGCTAATTTTTGCCGCGGTCATGTTGAGTAATCCAGGAGGAGTTACACCAACTATAGCAACAAGTAATCCTAAAAAAAATGTAATGGTTATAGTCAAACTATTTTATTTTAAAACGAATATACGTAATTGCTTTGTCTTCTTTAAGGTATTGACTTTCATAAAAGGTTTGAATACTGGTTACCTCTTCTGGACTTCCTTCTTGTTTATATACGTTATGATTTGCGTATAATACTTCATGACCTTCACCATGTAACAATCCTAAAGTATAGCCATGCATAAACTCACTATCTGTTTTAAGATTCATGATTCCGTCTGGTTTTAGGATGTTTTTATAGCGTTTTAAGAATTCAGAATTCGTCATTCTGTGTTTGGTACGCTTATATTTTATTTGTGGATCGGGGAAAGTAATCCAGATTTCATCGACTTCATTTTCAGCAAAAACATGCTCTACCAATTCTATTTGCGTACGAATAAAAGCTACGTTTGGTATATTCTCTTCGATTGCTGTTTTAGCACCTCTCCAAAAACGCGCCCCTTTAATATCGATACCAATAAAGTTTTTATTTGGATATTTTTCAGCTAAAGCTACACTATACTCGCCTTTACCACAACCAAGCTCTAAAACTAAAGGGTTATCATTTTTAAAAAAGGTAGCACACCAGTTTCCTTTTAATTGGTATTGCGCATCTACTAGCTCTTCTCTTGTTGGTTCAAATACGTTTTTAAAAGTTTCGTTTTCTTTAAAACGTTTCAGTTTATTTTTACTTCCCACAATTATTTAATGTTTTGGCAAAATTAAGGAAATATAACGAGCCTTGTTTATGCTTATCTTTGTTTTTTATGAAAGGTAGAAAACGAATATTAGTTGCACCTCTAAATTGGGGACTTGGTCATGCTACACGTTGCATACCAATTATACGTGCGTTATTATTACATGATTTTGAAGTTATTTTAGCTAGCGATGGTATTGCTTTGCAATTACTAAAAAAGGAATTTCCCGATCTGGAAGCGCTGGAACTACCTTCTTACCAAATTGCATATGCTAAAAATGCAAAACTATTTAAATGGAAATTATTAAAAGATTCTCCTAAGGTTTTAAAGGCTATTAAAGCGGAAAAAAAAGCCATTAAAACCATCATTGAAACCCATCATATTACCGGAATTATTAGCGACAACAGACTTGGCCTGCATAACAAAAAAGTGCCTTGTGTTTTTATAAGCCATCAACTACAGGTTTTAAGCGGAAGCACTACTTGGCTGAGTACTAAAATGCATCAAAAAGTAATGCAACAGTTTGATGTTTGTTGGGTACCTGATAATTTAGGCGAACCCAATTTAAGCGGAAAACTTGGTCATGTGGATGTACCAGAATTACCAACAAAATATATTGGTCCGTTAAGTAGATTTCATAAAAAAGAAGTAATACAAACCACCGATTTATTAGTTATATTATCTGGACCAGAACCACAACGGACCTTTTTGGAAGAGAAACTTCTTGAAGAGTTAAAAACCTTTAAAGGAAATATTGTATTTGTAAAAGGGACTATTGAAGAAGTGCAAACCAAATTACAAAAAGACAATATGACTATTTATAATTTTATGACTAGTGCTTTGTTAGAACAAACAATAAACGAAAGTGCTTTGGTGTTATCGCGTTCTGGATATACTACCATAATGGATTTAGCAAAATTAGAAAAAAAAGCTTTTTTTATACCAACTCCTGGTCAATTTGAACAAGAATATTTAGCAAAAAGATTAGATGCTTTGGGTATGGTGCCGAGTTGTAAACAGGAAGATTTTACCATTAGCAAACTAGAAGCTGTAGCTACTAGTTCTGGATTAAAGCATTTTGATTATGATGTGAATTACAAAAGGTTATTTGGCCTTTTCTAGCGTGAAAGAAAACTCGCTTCCTACTTCAAATTCACTTTCTATATAAATCTTTTCGTCATGCGCTTCAATAATATGCTTTACTATTGCTAATCCCAATCCGGAACCGCCTTCTTTACGCGAACCACTTTTATCTACTCGGTAAAAACGTTCAAACAATCTTGATATGTGCTTTTTTTCAATACCTTCTCCATTATCTGTTACACGTACAATAACTTTATTTTTAATAAGGTTTTCAATACTAACTTCTGTCGTCCCTTGTTCGCTTCCGTATTTTATAGAATTTACAATAAGGTTTGTAAGTACTTGTTCTATGCGTTCTTTATCGCCATTAACTAAAATTGGTTCTTTATAATCGATATCAAAAGTTAAGGTGATATTTTTTTTTGTTGCTTTCATTTCAAAAAGCTCAAAAACACTTTGTACTAAATCGACAATATCAAAAGTCTCTATATTTAAACTCAAATCCCCAATTTCTAATTTGGTAATCATATCTAAATCTCGAACAATATAGATAAGTCTTTCTACGCCTTTATTCGCATTACTTAAATACTTGTCGCGTACATTTTTATCTTTTACTGCCCCATCTAATAAAGTAAGAATATAACCTTGTACGGTAAACAATGGTGTTTTAAGTTCGTGAGATACATTACCAAGAAACTCTTTTCGGTACTCTTCACGTACTTTAAGCATTTCAAGTTCTAGTTTTCGATCTTTGGCATACTTATCAATTTCTTGTGTAAGTGTTGCCATATCTGTGGTAATTCTTTCTTTTTTTAAGGTAGAAGATTCTAAAAGCGTAAGATCATCATATACCTTTTTTACTCGTTTATAAATAAATTGTTCTACACGATATTGAATAATGATGAAAGAAGAGATAAAACAGGTTAGAGCAATAAACACTACTTGAATCCAATCTAGAATATAAAATTTATATAAAAAAACACTCATTAAGAGCGTTAAAAAAATAGTGATATACAAGGCTGTTTTGAAAGCAAACTTGTATGTTTTTTTTAATTTTCTTTGCATTGTATTCACTTAATTATAAAAGGGTGTAACGAAACTAGAGTTGTTTTTAAATATTAAGACGTGATGATAAAACGAGTATTAATCGACAAACTTATAACCAACTCCTTTTACTGTTTTAAAGTAATCATCGCCAATTTTCTCTCTAAGTTTTCTAATGTGCACATCTATGGTTCTTCCGCCAACAACAACTTCATTTCCCCAAACTTTATCCAGAATATCTTCACGCTTAAAAACTTTACCCGGCTTAGATGCTAGTAAAGATAATAATTCAAACTCTTTTCTAGGCAAAATGATTTCTACTCCTTTAAGTTCTATTTTATATTCTTCTCTGTTAATAATCAGACTACCGATTTTCACAATACTTTCACTTATATCCTCATCCTTAAAACGTCTTAACAAAGCTTTTACCTTACTCACCAAAACTTTTGGTTTTATTGGCTTTGTGATATAGTCATCTGCTCCAGCATCAAAACCAGCAACTTGTGAGTAATCTTCACCTCTTGCAGTTAGAAAAGTAATAATTGTATTGTTTAAGTTTTCTATTTTTCTAATTTGTTCACATGCTTCAATACCATCCATTTCTGGCATCATTACGTCTAAAATAATAAGTTGCGGTTTTTCTTTTCTAGCTTTTTTTACAGCTTGCAAACCATTTTCTGCGGTTATAACTTGGTATCCTTCAGCAGTCAGATTGTAACCAACGATCTCTAAAATGTCTGGCTCATCATCTACTAATAGTATTTTAATGTCTTTCTTCTTCATTTGCTTATTTAAACTAAAGTTTAAGATAATGTAAAGATAAAATTAATCGGAAGGAAGTACCGAAATTTACATACAAATAACAATATAGTAACATACGAATGATCATAACCCGTTTACACGCTTCAAAATAGATATGACACAATATAAATCTAATACCTAAGGACATAGCTAATGTTACATTACTGTGAATATTTAAATTTCATTTAGTTTAACTCATATTTCTAACTATATTTGTATTCTTAACTATAAACAACATAATTATGAAAAAAATTTACTTTTTATTTCTTACAGTATTAATTACAAGCTTGTCTTTTGGACAAGACCTGGTAATGACCGGGATTATTGACGGTCCTCTTCCAGGAGGTTTCCCTAAGGGAGTTGAATTTTACGTTGTAAATGACATACCTGATTTAAGTGTTTATGGAATTGAAAGAGCTGGAAATGGTGCAGCTTCGACAGGAGCACAAACATATACTTTCCCTGCAGATGCTTATCTTGCTGGAGACTATATATATATTTCTCCTGAAACTCCTTATTTTACTCAATATTTAGGAATTGCTCCAACTTATGAATTATCAACTTCTGAACTTAACAACAATGGGGATGATGCTGTATTATTATACCTAAATGGTGTTCTTAACGATGCTATTGGTGTTGCTGGTGTTGATGGTTCAGGAGAAGCTTGGGAATATTTAGACGGATGGATGTATAGAGCAGATGGTCAAGGTCCTAGCACTACTTTTGTAGCTTCAGAATGGACATATAGTGGCGCTAATGCTTTAGATGGTTGTGATCTTGCTGATGATACTGGAATTAATGCAGATTGTGGTTCTGTTTTCCCTGTAGGAACATATACAGCAACTGCATCTACAACCCCTTCACTTGCAATAACAGCTCCTATTGATGGTAATGTTTTTGACCCTGGAACAGCTAATGTTGATATTTCTGTTAGTGTTCAAAATTTTATTATCGCTAACGGAACTGGTGATGGTCATATTCACCAAATACTAACAACTCCTTCTGGAACTTTTGATGAATTTAAATACGATACTGCACTACAAAATATAGAGGTTGCAGATGGAGAGTCCTACACTGTTTTCATGGAACTTGTAGATAACACTAACACCCCAATTACCCCTGCTATTAGTGCAACAATTAATTTTTCTGTAGCTGCACTAACAACAGTTACAGATATTGCTGCTTTAAGAGCAGATGTTGACGCTAATGGATCTGGTAAATTTTATGAAATAACTGGTGGTTCTTTAGTAACACATACCGATGGATTTAATGATAGAAAATGGATACAAGACACCAATATTTCTGGTGTATTAATTTTTGATGCTGCTGGAATTATTACTACAACTTATACTGTTGGTGATATGATTTCTGGTTTAAAAGGAACAACTTCTATTAGTAATGGCGTTATACAATTTATACCAACTGAAGATTCTGGTGTAATTGTTTCTTCAGGAAACCCCGTAATACCACAAATTATTACAATTCCTAATTTTAATGCTGCTCCTGATGATTATGAATCTGAATTAATTGCTTTTGAAAATGTGTCTTTTGTAGAAGGTGATGGTACTGCTGTTTTTGCAACGGGATCAAATTATACATTATCTGACGGAACTAATACAGCAATAAAACGTACAGATTTCTTTGGTGCAGATTATATTGGAACGGTTATTCCTTCTACTGTATCTCCTGGTGTTGTTGGTGTTGCGGGCGAATTTAATGGAACATCTCAAATTTATGTTAGATCTCTTACAGACTTAACTTTATCTATTAATACTGTAGAAGCAAACCAATTTAATGTATTCCCTAACCCGGTTACAAATGGTTTAGTAAACATTACAAGCAAATCTAACGAAGCAATTGCTATCACTGTTTTTGATATTCTTGGGAAACAAGTAATCAACAAAACGGTTAACAATAACACCTTAAACGTTGCAGCTTTAACTAGTGGAGTTTACATTTTAAAAGTATCTCAAAACGGAAGTATTTCTACTAAGAAATTAGTAATTAAATAACACCAATATTAAGTTATTGTTAAAAGGCTGGTATTCATTTACCAGTCTTTTTTTTTGTAATATCTTTGTCAAAACAACCTGAGGAGGTTGTTTAATATTATATAAATAAATGGCATAAAATTTGCCATATTAACTCTAAAAAAACAACACATTATGACAAAAATCTACTTTTTATTATTTACAATATTAATGAGTCTTCCTTCCATTGGACAAGACTTAGTAATTACAGGAGTTTTTGATGCTCCCTTAACTGGAGGAACACCAAAAGGTGTTGAGCTTCGTGCATTAGCAGACGTTGCAGACCTAAGTATCTATGGTATTGGTAGTGCAAATAATGGTGGTGGATCAGACGGTGAAGAATTTACTTTTCCTGCTGTTGCTTTAGCTGCTGGAACATATATATATGTTGCCTCTGAAAGCCCACAATTTACAAGTTTCTTTGGTTTTGCTCCTGATTATGTATCTAGTGCAATGGGTATTAATGGTGATGATGCAGTAGAATTATTTACAAACGGATCTGTTACGGATACTTTTGGAGACATAAGTGTAGATGGAAGTGGAGAATCTTGGGATTATTTAGACGGTTGGGCTTACAGAATTAACAATACTGGCCCTGATGGCACAACCTTTGTTCTAGCTAATTGGACCTTTAGTGGAACTAATAGTTTTGATGGTGAAACCACTAATGCTTCAGCTGCAACACCAATGCCAATTGGAACATATGCAAACAGTACGTTATCTACAGAAGTTTTTTCTGGTGCTAATTTCACTATTTTCCCTAACCCAACATCTAACGGAAAGGTTAACATTAAAACAAGCAACAACGGAGCGGTACAAGTTTCTGTTTTTGATGTTTTAGGAAAACAAGTATTAGCAAAAAACGTTACGAACCAAACTTTAAATGTTTCTAACTTAAACGCTGGAATGTATATTTTAAAGTTAACGCAAAACGGAAATAGTACTACTAAAAAATTAGTAATTAACTAATTTCCTTTTTACAACCTATAAAAAGCGTTGCTCTATAGAGTAACGCTTTTTTATTTTACATACTTTTGTGCTCCATACAAAACTCATGATAAACGCCAAAGATATATTTAGCATCCAAAACCAAACGGAATTTGAAAATGTAGCATTAGCCGTTTTTAAATTTCAGTTTGAAAACAATGCCATATATCGTTCTTTTTGCGATTTATTATACATCCATCCAAGTGATGTAAAACATATTGCTGATATTCCTTTCTTACCGATTTCCTTTTTTAAAACCCATGAAATTTTAAGTACTTCGGAAGAAATTCAGGAAACATTTACAAGTAGTGGTACCACAGGAAGTGTTACCAGTAAACATCAAGTTACTAATATTTCTATTTACGAAGAAAGCTTTTTAAAAGGTTTTAAACACTTTTACGGAAATATCGAGGAATATACCATTCTTGCGTTACTACCCAATTACCTAGAGCGTGAAGGCTCTTCATTAGTTTATATGGTTAATGATTTAATTGAAAAATCTAACAAACCAGAAAGTGGCTTTTATTTAAATAATCTTTCCGCTTTAAAAAGCAAATTAGAAACCTTAGATAAACAAGGCGAAAAGGTATTACTTATTGGTGTTTCTTTCGCTCTATTAAATTTAGTAGAAAGTCATTCCTTTGCATTAAAAAACACCATCATCATGGAAACTGGAGGCATGAAAGGAAGACGGAAAGAATTAATACGAGAAGAATTACACGACATTTTAAAACAAGGATTTGGTGTACAAAACATCCATAGTGAATATGGTATGACCGAATTATTAAGCCAAGCATATTCTATTGGGAATGGTGTTTTTAAATGTCCAAATTGGATGCGCGTGCTAACTCGGGATACCGAAGATGCTTTATCGATACAAGCACCTGGGAAAACTGGCGGACTAAACGTAATCGATTTAGCAAATATAAATTCCTGTTCTTTTATAGCAACCCAAGATTTAGCAAAAGTAAGCAACAATGGTTCTTTTGAAATACTAGGAAGATTTGACAATAGTGATATTAGAGGCTGTAACCTGATGGTATTATAATTCCCTTATGTAATTAGTCTTTGATTCAAACGACTCATAAAAAAACAACTTATGAGAACGCTTATCTTTTTATTTTTTATCACAACAGGAACTATATCTGCACAACAAATAGATTATAACACAAAAAAAGGTGTTGCTGTAGCAGGTTATGATGTTGTTGCATACTTTAACAACGAAGCTGTAGAAGGGAACAAAAAATACACCACAGAAAAAGATGGTGTAACCTATTTATTTTCTTCTGAAAAAAATCAAAATATTTTTATTGAAAATCCTGAAAATTACATGCCTCAATACGGAGGTTATTGCGCCTATGCGGTAGCTGTAAAATCCAAAAAAGTATCTATAGACCCGGAAACTTTTGAGATTCGTGATGGAAAACTATACCTTTTCTATAATGCTTGGGGAACAAACACCTTAGAACTTTGGAATGCAGAAAACCCGAACGATCTAAAAAGGAAAGCGGACAACAATTGGGAAAAAATAAAACAATAATACTGTAAGTATTAAAAAAGAATACCGACTATATAATTGCTAAGAAAAAGAAAAATTAGTTTTTTAGTAAATTGGTTAGTTTTTAAAGCCTGATTATGAAAATAGTCAGGCTTCTTTTTTTACAAATTTTCGAGTTTTGATTTAAAAGAAAAATCCTTCTTCCCTTAATAAAAAGGAAGAAGGATTTGAAATAATAGCGATAAAAAATTAAACCGCTTTTATAATATAGGTATTACGTTTTCCTTTATTAATAACAACATAAGTTCCATTAATTAAGTCTTCGTTAGTAATCTTATAGTCTTCTTTAACCTTTTCTTTGTTGACTGCAACCGAATTTTCTTTTAAAGCTCTTCGCGCTTCTCCATTCGATGCTAAAAAGTTCGTTTGTGCAGCTAACGCAGCAATCATATCTAAACCTTCTTCCATTTCTTGCTTAGAAACTTCTGCTAGAGGTACACCTTCAAAAACATCTAAAAAAGTGTTTTCATCCAAAGTATTTATATCTTCTTTAAAAGACTTACTAAATAAAATATTAGAAGCTTTTTCTGCATTTTCAAAATCCGATTTAGAATGCACTAATGTGGTAACTTCTTCTGCTAGTCGTTTTTGTAATAAACGCACGTGAGGCATTTCTTTATGCTCTACAATTAAAGCATCGATAGTATCTTTATCTAAAAAGGTAAATATTTTAATATACTTTTCGGCATCTTCATCACTTGTGTTTAACCAAAATTGGTAAAACTTATATACCGAAGTCTTATCGGTATCTAACCAAATGTTTCCTCCTTCACTTTTACCAAATTTAGAACCATCTGCTTTGGTTATTAAAGGACAGGTCATGGCATAAGCTTTCGCTTCTTGGCCAACGTTCATACGTCTTACTAACTCTGTTCCTGTAGTAATGTTTCCCCATTGGTCACTTCCTCCCATTTGCAACAAACAATTGTGTTGTTTGTATAAGTGGTAAAAATCATATCCTTGAATTAATTGGTAAGTAAACTCTGTAAAAGACATACCAACGTTTCCTTCTTCACCAGACAAACGTTTCTTTACCGAATCTTTTGCCATCATGTAGTTCACGGTAATTCGTTTACCAACATCACGTGCAAAGTCTATAAAGCTAAATGTTTTCATCCAATCGTAGTTATTCACTAAAATTGGAGCATTTTTTTCTTCCGAAGAAAAGTTAAGAAAACGAGATAATACGCTTTTAATTCCTGCAACATTATGGTTTAAGGTCGCTTCGTCTAGTAAATTACGCTCATCGCTTTTACCAGAAGGATCCCCAATCATTCCTGTTGCACCACCAACCAACGCAATTGGTTTATGTCCTGCTTTTTCTAAATGCATTAATAAAATAATAGGAACTAAACTACCAATATGCAACGAATCTGATGTTGGATCAAAACCAATATAAGCCGTTGTCATCTCTTTATTTAATTGCTCTTCTGTTCCGGGCATGATATCATGTACCATTCCTCTCCACGTTAATTCTTCTACTATATTATAGTTCATTTCTTGTATATTATTCTAAAGTCTAGCAAAGATATGTTTATCCTTCAAAAGAGGAAAGAGAATAACAAAAAAGACTATTTTTGTTTTATGATTTTAGTTACAGGAGGAACAGGTTTAGTAGGATCACATCTGCTTTATGAATTGGTTAAAGACAACCAAAAGGTTCGCGCTATCTATAGAAGTGAAGAAAAACTACAGATGGTAAAAAAAGTATTTTCCTATTTTACGGAAGATGTTTCCACGCTTTTTAATAAGATAGAATGGATGGAAGCCGATATATTAGACGTTCCACTTTTAACTCATGCTTTTCAAGACATAACAAAGGTATATCACTGTGCAGCGCTTATTTCTTTCGACCCAAAAGAGTATCATAAACTTAGAAAAACCAATATTGAAGGGACTGCAAATATTGTTAATTTATGCATTTCTAATACTATTGAAAAGCTGTGTTATGTTAGTTCTATTGCTACGCTAGGAAATAATGAAGACAATAGTTTTATTGACGAAGAAACGTTTTGGAATCCGGAAGGAGAAAATAACGTGTATGGCATTACAAAATATGGCGCAGAAATGGAAGTTTGGCGTGGTACTCAAGAAGGATTAGATGCGATAATAGTAAATCCTGGAATTATTATAGGTGCTGGTTTTTGGAATTCTGGTAGCGGATTACTCTTTAAAAAGGTACATAATAAACTTCGATATTACGTTACTGGAACTACTGGATATGTTGACGTTAAAGATGTTGTAACCGTTATGTTACACCTCATGCAAAGCAATATTATAAACCAACGTTTTGTTCTAGTAGCTAAAAATTTAAGCTTTCAACAGGTAACAGAAATGACCGCTAAATACCTAAAAGTGAAAGCGCCGCAAAAACGAGCTTCTTCATTACTGCTTGAAATAGTTTGGCGTGCAGATTGGTTAAAAAGTTTTTTAACTGGAAAGCCAAGAAGCTTAACAAAACAAAATGCTACAACTGCTTTAACGATTACAAATTATGATAACCAAAAAATTATAAAGGCTTTAGATTTTAAATTTATACCGATAGAAAAAAGTATAGAACAAGTTGCAGAACTATTTTTAATAGAAGTTTAATCTACTCCGGTTTTATTGATGTTTTTTTATTCTTTTTAGCCAGTGCATTATTCATGGACGTCTCTTTCTTTGCGACTTCCTCAGGGCTTAATTTTGTTTCTGCCCGTTTTATAGAATCTAATCTTCTCTTTTCCTTCGTTTCTTTTTTATCTAACGCGGTGTACACTACTTTTAACTTGGTTAAGCTATCTCTAACTCGCTTGTAGATGTCTTCGTATGTTTCTGGGTGATAGGTGTAGTAGTAATTACTCGAAGCAAACTGGGCACTATCTATTTGATGCTTTTCATAAATATGCGCTTCTAATTGAACACCATTTTCTTCAAGTACTGTTCTATTTACTCCTTTTGCAGAACTATATACAGACATATCCACAATCACACGAACCATTTTATCTTTAGAAATAAGATTATCCGGTTTCTTTGGTTTGTTCTGGCTAAAACAAGACACTAATAATAGTACCAAGCATGTATATAATACGTTTTTCATTATCTATTAAATGTTAATTGTTTCGCCGCTTTAACATCATAAAACTTAAAGTTTTTATAGGCTAAACTTCCATTTACAAAAGTGTGAGTAATTCTAGATTTGAAGGTAGTGCCTTCAAAAGGAGACCAACCACATTTGTATAAAATATTATCTTTTTTTACGGTCCAAGGATTACTTAAATCTACCAGTACTAAATCTGCAAAGTAGCCTTCTTTTATATATCCACGTTTTTCAACTTGAAATAAGATAGCAGGATTATGGCACATTTTTTCGACCAACTTCTCTAACGATATTTTTCCTCTATGATGCATTTCAAGCATTGCAGGAAGTGCATGCTGTACTAATGGTCCGCCAGAAGGTGCTTTGGTGTACACATTATTCTTTTCTTCTAAAGTATGTGGTGCGTGATCTGTTGCTATAACGTCTATTCTATCGTCTAACAAGGCTTTCCATAAACCATCTTTATCTTTTTGAGATTTCACTGCAGGATTCCATTTTATGAAAGTCCCCTTTGCATCATAATCTTCATCTGTAAACCATAAGTGATGCACACAAACCTCAGCGGTAATTTTTTTATCTTTTAACGGAATCTTATTGGTAAACAAACTCGTTTCCTTCGCTGTAGAAAGATGAAAAACATGCAGTCTAGCTCCCGTTTTTTTAGCAAGTTCTATTGCCTTAGACGAAGAGATATAACAAGCCTCTTCACTTCTAATATCTGGATGATGCTTTAATGGGATATCATCACCAAACTCTTCCATATATTTGGCTAGATTATTTTTAATTGTTCCTTCGTCTTCACAATGCACCGCAATAAGCAGTTTTGTGCTAGAAAATATTTTTTCTAAAACTTCTGGATTATCTACCAACATATTTCCTGTAGACGAACCTAAAAACAGTTTTAAAGCTGCCACTTGTTTCGGATCTACTTTTAAAATTTCTTCTAGATTATCATTGGTACCACCAAACATAAAAGAATAATTAGCCGACGACGTTTTTGAAGCTATTTCAAATTTTTCGTTAAGCTTTTCTATGGTTGTTGTTTGCGGATTGGTATTTGGCATTTCTATAAAAGAGGTAATCCCACCAGCAATTGCAGCTTTAGATTCCGTTTCTATATTTGCTTTCTGCGTTAATCCTGGTTCTCTAAAATGTACTTGATCATCAATAACACCAGGAAGTAAGTAATTACCTTCTGCATCAAAAATGTGAACATCAGCAGATTTCGCACTAATAGATTCACTTATCTCTTTAATGTATTCGCCTTCTATAAGAATATCACCATGAAAGATAGTTCCTTCATTCACAATCTTTGCGTTCTTAATAAGTGTTTGTTTGTATTGCATGTCTTAATTTTACTTTATAAATAGACTTTTACATTTCATAGAGATGACACCAAAAATAGCTTCAGAAATAATACCTGAACTTAATTTAGATTCTCCTTTTGTTCTATCTGTAAAAATAACTGGAATTTCTTTTATTTTAAACTTTTTACAATATGCCTTAAATTTCATTTCTATCTGAAAAGCATATCCTGTAAACTTTATGGTATTTAAATCAAATGCTTCTAACACTTCCCTTTTATAGCAAATGAAGCCTGCAGTAGTATCATGAATTTTCATTCTAGTGACAAAACGCACGTATTTGGAAGCCAAATAAGATAGTAAAACTCTACTCATTGGCCAGTTTACCACATTTACACCCGTTACATATCGGGAACCAATTGCTAAATCCACACCATCTATATGACAGGCATGATATAAGCGAATTAAATCTTTTGGGTTATGCGAAAAATCGGCATCCATTTCAAAAACATAACGATACGTTCTTGCCAAACTCCATTTAAAACCATGAATGTATGCGGTGCCTAATCCAGACTTTTCCTTTCTTACTTCCAGATGTAAACGCTCCGGAAATTGCGCTTGCAGCTCCTTCACTTTTAATGCTGTTAGATCTGGCGAATTATCATCTACGACCAAAACATCAAAGGCTTTTTCAAGAGAAAACACAGCTTTAATAATAGCTTCAATATTCTCTATTTCGTTGTATGTTGGTATGATGACAATAGCGTCTGGCATAAAAGGCATTTAATTTTAGCAAATGTAAGCTATTTAAAAATTACTTTTTTTTAAATTTTCCTTAAAAAATGGAAGAAGAATAGGAATATTTATAATAATTTTACCGTATGCTTCGCGAAATTATATCTAATGAAATTTTTACCATATTACTAGTACTTTGTCTAGTTTTAGTTGCCACTGCAAAAGTGCTGTTTACAAAACGATTTAATGATTTTGTTAATGTGCTAGGTAATTTTAGATATTTAAAAGTATACTCTAGAGAGCTAAAAGCTATTGACGGTTTTGATGCTTTACTTTTTATAAACTTATTAATCTCTAGTTCTATTTTTAGTGTTTTGATCTATCAAAGTTTTGTTGGTGAAATTGAAGACATCCCCACTTTTTTAATTAAAGTATTTATCGGAATTGCAGTAATAATACTAGCAAAAACATCTATTGAACGGTTATTAGGAAGCTTATTTGATGTAGAAAACATTTTAGATTTTTATGTATTTCAAAAGATGAGCTATAAAAATTTTATTGGTTTACTGCTCATACCTGTTAACTTCATTTTATTATTTAGCGTCACACCGTCACCTATTCTTCTACAAATTCTGGTTCTTGTTTTTTTACTAATTAATTGCATTAGTATAGCGGCTTCCTACAAGACCTATCAAAGTTTGATAAAATCCAATTTGTTGTATTTTATTTTGTATCTTTGCACTCTTGAAATTTCGCCTTATCTCGTATTATATAAGTTATTTATAGATTACAGCTAAGGTATAAAAAAGCTAGCTATTATATGAAAGTCAAAACCATTTTAGTATCTCAACCAGAACCTAAAATAGAAAATTCGCCTTATTTTGATTTGCAAGAAAAGCAAAAAGTGAAGATAGACTTTAGACCTTTTATTCATGTAGAAGGAGTTCCTGCAAAAGAAATAAGATTACAAAAAATAGATTTAAGCAATTATACTGCCATTATTTTAACAAGCAGAAACGCTGTTGACCACTTTTTTAGAGTTGCAGACGAAATGCGTTTTAAAGTACCGGATAGCATGAAATACTTCTGCCAGTCGGAAGCTGTTGCTTACTATTTACAAAAATACGTGGTATATAGAAAACGTAAAATTTATGTTGGTAAGCGAACTTTTTCGGAGTTATCTCCAACCATAAAGAAATATAAAGACGAAAAATTCTTATTACCAACTACAGACAAACTTAAACCGGAAGTTCCAGAAATACTAGATGGTTTAGCAGTAAATTGGAAACAAGCTGTTTTTTACAAAACGGTTATAAGCGATTTATCTGATCTAGAAGATGTATTTTATGACATTTTAGTATTTTTTAGTCCTTCTGGAATAGATTCTTTATTCAAGAATTTCCCAGACTTTAAACAAAACGACACTAGAATAGCTGTTTTTGGTAATACTACCATTAAAGCTGTAGAAGCACATGGTTTACGTGTAGATATCTCTGCACCAACGCCGGAAACACCTTCTATGACGATGGCTTTAGAAAAGTACATCAACAAAATAAACAAAGGAAAATAGTTTCATACTATTCCATAAAAAAATCGCAACATATACATGTTGCGATTTTTTTTGGTTAATACTTTAATTCTTTTACTGAATTATCAATTTCTTCGTTTGCGATTTACCTTCAGCTAGTATTCTTGCCAAATAAACTCCAGGAGCCATTGCACTAATATCTATAGCATTCTCACCAAACTGCATTTGCGTTTTTAATACTAACTTTCCAGTTATATCATATACTTGAATCTGTGATTCTTGTAAGTTAGACGCCACATAAATTCTGTTTTTAGCAGGATTAGGGTAGATATCAAACGTTAACTCATTTTGACCAGCTACCGAAAGTGTAGGGCAACCTGTTGCATCATTTACAAAAGAACTAGTCCCATCTTTTTGCCAAGGTAAAGCTGTTAAATAACCAGCAGTACAATCATCCACAAATATATTTACTAGACTAGCATTAAAACGTACATCAAATGCCGTTACGTTTGCATTATTACCATTACGCATATCCAATGATGTTAAACTAGTTTGTCTTGCATCTAGTAATGTTAAACCTGTATTACCTGATAAATCTAAATTTACCACCGGCGATCCAGGAATACGCAACTCACTTAATGTAATATTTGCTCCAGTAACTAAGTTACTTAAAGAAGTACTACCTTCTGTATTAAGTATACTTAAATTAGTGTTAGCAGAAACATCTAAACTAGTTACCACCGCATTATACGTTATAACAAGTTCAGTAATACCTGTTAATGCTTCAATACCTGTAAAATCATCAATAGCATTGTAAGGTGCCGCTCCTCCTAAATTTAAGGTTCCAGTAACTGCTGCAGCTTCACTATCTAAAATCAAACCATCTAATGGCCCATTAATAGTAGTAGTGGAGATTAGAAATTGCTCAAAATCTGCATTAGGAACTGCTGTCACCTGTGCGTTAATTTTCATTTGCATGGCTACAACAATAGCCATAAAAAGTAGTGTTTTTTTCATAATTAATAGCTTTATAATTTATCCCATAAAGTTAAGTTATAAAAAAACACCTACAAGACCCTTTTAACAAGTATAACCGTAGTTCATCTATTTACTTCTTAACGTTTGGTGCACCATCTAAAATTTCTTGATTTGCATTCGCTTCAAACTGTTTAAAGTTAGCTCTAAAAGAATCCGACAATTTATACGCTGTTTTGTAATACCCTTCATCATTATTCCAAGTAGATCTCGGGCTTAACACTTCTGTTGGTACATTAGGACATGTTCTTGGTTGTTTCAATCCAAAAACAGAATGTACATGATAGTTATCTTTGTTAGCTGCTTCTAAACTTCCATCCATCGCAGCAGTAATCATTGCTCTAGTATATTTTAATTTCATTCTAGAACCAACGCCGTAAGGTCCACCAGTCCAACCGGTATTCACCAACCAAACGTTTACACCAGCATCTTTCATTTTCTGACTTAACATTTCTGCATATTTTGTTGGATGTAACGGCATAAATGGCGCTCCAAAACAAGCAGAAAAACTTGGTAATGGCTCGTCTATTCCTGCTTCTGTTCCTGCAACTTTAGCAGTATAACCAGAAATAAAATGGTATGCAGCTTGACCTGGAGTTAACTTAGAGATTGGAGGCAAAACACCAAAAGCATCTGCAGTTAAAAAGAAGATGTTTTTAGGATTCTTACCTGTAGAAGGTTTTTGTATATTTTCAATATGATAAATAGGATAACTAACTCTTGTATTTTGTGTTATAGAAGTATCTGCAAAATCGACTTCTCCTTTATCATTCATTATTACATTTTCTAAAATTGCTCCTTTTTTAATAGCAGCATAAATTTCAGGTTCTTGCTCTTGCGATAAGTTAATTACTTTCGCGTAACAACCTCCTTCAAAATTAAATACCGAATTTTCGGCAGTCCAACCATGCTCATCATCACCAATTAAACTTCTATCTGGATCCGTAGACAATGTTGTTTTTCCGGTACCAGAAAGACCAAAGAAAATAGAGGTATCTCCATCTTTACCAACATTTGCACTACAGTGCATTGGTAATGTGTTTTTAAATACTGGAAGTATAAAATTTAATGCAGAAAAAATTCCTTTTTTAATTTCCCCAGTATAACCAGTTCCACCAATTAAAGCAATTTTTCTCGTAAAGTCTAAAATAGCAAAGTTATGTTGACGTGTCCCATCTACTTCTGGATCTGCCATAAAACCTGGAGCATTTACTATAGTCCATTCTGGAGCGAAATCTTTTAGTTCTTCTTCCGTTGGACGTAAAAACATATTATAAGCAAACATGTTACTCCAAGGTTGCTCGTTTATTACTCTAATATTTAATTTATAGTCTTTATCTGCACAAGCATAACTATCTCTTACAAAAACTTCTTTGTTAGATAAATAGTCTACTACTTTAGCATATAGTTTTTCAAACTTATCCGAATCAAAAGGAATATTAATATTCCCCCACCAAACTCTATCTTTAGTTACATCATCTTTAACGATAAACCTATCTTTTGGTGACCTACCAGTAAACTCTCCTGTATTTACTGCTAGCGCTCCAGACGAAGCTGTAACACCTTGCTTTTTTTCAACAGTAATATCGTGAAGTTGTGCTGGTGAAAGTTGATAATTAACTTTTGCATTTTTGATTCCATATTGTTCTAACGAAATCGTTTTCGTTACTTGACTATGATTAACCATATTTTAATTGTGTTGTTTAAGATGCAAAATTAAAACTTTATTTTAAAGTAGCAGTCTAAAACCTTAATTATCCGCCTTTAGTTTTAAAAAGTTTATCAACATTATTACCCAAACCATAATTAACAAAAGGCCTCCCAAAGGTGTAATTAATGCAATTTTAGTAAAATCTACACTAGTCAATGCATTTGTAGCCAAGCCATAAATAGATCCTGAAAAAAACAAAACCCCAACAACTAGTAGTATATAAATAGTTTTTTTAGCTTTTTCTGGTATCACAGGTACACTTCCTAGTATTAAAAGTAAAAATGCATGATACATTTGGTAACGTACCCCAGTTTCAAAAGACTGTAAAGATGCTTCCGAAATTAATTCTTTTAAGCCATGCGCAGCAAATGCACCTAGTATAATTCCTATAATGCCAAAAACAGCTCCAGTAATTAATAATTTTTTGTTCATATAATTATGTATTTCGTTTAATTTAGCCACAGTATTTATTACATTCGTAATTACAAAATTACTCAACAATTCTCATTATGCGAAAGATTTTAGTCATTGGTTCTGGAAAATCATCCTCCTACCTTATTAAATATTTATTAGACAAATCAAATACAGAAAACTTATTAATTATAGTTGGCGATATAAACTTTACGCACGCTAAAAAATTAATTGGTGATCATGAAAATGCGCAAGCTATTTTATTAGATGTTTTTGATAAAAGCTCCCGTCAAGAAGCCATACAAAACGCAGACATTGTAGTCTCTATGCTACCTGCTAGATTTCATATAGAAGTTGCAAAAGACTGTATTACTTTTAATAAGAATATGGTAACCGCTTCTTATATAAGTCCAGAAATGCAAGCATTAGATAAGGCTGCAAAAGACAAAGGGCTTGTTTTTATGAACGAAATTGGCGTCGACCCCGGAATAGATCACATGAGTGCCATGCAAGTAATTGATAGCATTAGAGATAAAGGCGGCGAGTTAATTTTATTCGAATCCTTTACAGGAGGCCTAGTGGCCCCAGAAAGTGATAATAATTTATGGAACTACAAATTCACATGGAATCCTAGAAACGTGGTGACTGCAGGTCAAGGCGGTGCTGGAAAGTTTTTACAAGAAGACACCTATAAATATATACCATACAATAGACTTTTTAGACGTACCGAATTTTTAGAAGTGGAAGGCTACGGTAAATTTGAAGGCTATGCCAACAGAGATTCCCTTAAATACCAAAGTGTTTACGGTTTAGAATCTATAAAAACACTTTATAGAGGTACTATTAGACGCGTTGGTTTTTCTAGAGCATGGAATGTATTCGTACAATTAGGTATGACAGATGACAGCTATACTATAGACGACAGTGAAAACATGACCTATCGTGATTTTGTAAATGCATTTTTACCTTATAGTCCTACAGATTCTGTTGAACTTAAATTTAGACACGCACTTAAAATAGACCAAGATGATGTGGTTTGGGATAAATATTTAGAGTTAGATCTTTTTAGTAAAACTAAAATGGTAGCACTTAAAAAAGCAACGCCTGCACAAATTTTACAAAAAATCTTAATGGATAGCTGGACATTAGATCCAGACGATAAAGATATGATTGTTATGTACCACAAGTTTGGGTACGTGTTAGATGGTAAAAAACACCAAATAGATGCAACCATGGTAACCATTGGTGAGGACCAAACGTATACCGCAATGGCAAAAACAGTTGGCCTACCAGTAGCAATAGCAACACTAGCTATTCTAAACGAAAAAATAACAACTCCAGGTGTACAAATCCCAATCAACAAAGAGGTTTACACACCAATTTTAAAAGAATTAGAAGATTACGGTATTATTTTTAACGAAAAAGAAGTGCCTTATCTAGGTTACAATCCTTTACACGTTTAAACTTTTTATAGCGTTTCCCTACTTCGTTTCAAAAGACGAAGTAGGGTCAAGCTTTCCGTTATATCTTTTTCTCGTACCTCAAAAAAGGATGCCACTACAATCCTTAACGCGAAATTCGCTTTCAATTTCAAATCATTTCTGTACATTTATATTTTAACTGAAATATAATTCCATTTCAATCCTAATAAATTAAAACATAATAATTTTCCGTGTACACGGAAATTAAAAAAACCATTTTCAAGGGAAGTAAATATGAAAACGATAAATAACAATATTCTTATAGATGGTATCGATAAGAAAATACTGCGCGCTTTAATGGAAGATGCAAGAACACCTATCCTTGAAATAGCAAGAAGTGTTGGTATTTCTGGAGCTGCCATTCACCAACGACTACGAAAACTAGAAAAATCTGGACTAATAGCAGGTTCTAAATTTGTAATAAATCCAAAAGTATTAGGCTATACCACCATGGCATATATTGGGGTGTATCTAGATAAAGCCATGAGTAATCCCGAAGCGGTAAAACAACTTAAAAAAATTCCCGAGGTTTTAGAATGCCATTACACCACAGGAAATTGGAGTATTTTTATTAAAATTCTTTGTAAAGACAATGAACATCTTATGCAGGTTTTAAATAAAGACATTCAATCTATTTCTGGTGTCTCTAGAACAGAAACCTTCATTTCTTTAGATCAACAGATTGACCGACAAATTAAGATATAAAAAAAGCTCCTAAATTTCTTTAGGAGCTTTCTTATAAAAGGTATTATTAATTAACTATTCTTTAATAACACGTATGGTTTTAACTACATTACCAATAGTTACTTTAACAAAGTAAGCGCCAGTTTGCAAATTAGACATGTCGACATCCAATTCTAAACTATTTGTTGTTTTACTATATACTTCTTGACCTAACATATTAAATACAGATACATTAGAAATCTCTTTTTTAGCATTCAATGTTAACATAGTATATACAGGATTCGGATGATAACAAAATGTAGTATCGCTATCAAAATCGGTTGTTGCTAATGCTGTTGGATCAAATGCAATGATATCAAAAGTACCTTCAAGACGTCTAGTGCTCGCTTCTACAACACCATCACTCCATACTCTAATATAATAGGTGACACCAGAAGTTAAACCGGTAACAACTAGACTTGCTCCTGTAGCATCTCCAATATCACATCCTATTGCTTCAGCATCTAATTGCCCACAATTTGGGTATAAAGCAATACTAGCCGCTGTAGATGTGCCCGAAGTTGTTGTTTCTATAGTAACCTCTCCAGATAATGGCGCTACAAAAGCATACCAAACATCTGCTTTAAATGTATATGGGTTACAATCTGTATCATCATCTTCACCTGTTGAGCTATCGGTTGCTCCAGCTGTAGTTTCTCCTGTTAAAGGTGCAGCAAGTGTAAGTGCTGTTGGGTTTGCGCATAAATCATTTCCTGGAGCTGGAACATTCGAAATACAAGCCACAACCATCTCATAATCTCCAACATCCGTATTATAACCTTCTATCATAATAAAATACGTTATGTTTGGTTGCGCAGTAAAAGTAACTTCAGATTGACCACTAGGACAAACATTGGAAACATCGTTAAATGCAATTTGATTAGATTGTGGACAATCATCAAATACTCTAATAAATGTATCATAAGTAGAATTACAAAGCGATAAAACAACATCCTGCAGCGCGGTACCGGTAAACGAATAAAACACATCATTTGAAGGATTATTTCCTGAATCTGTTGCATTAGCTGTAGAACCAGTAACCGTTTCACCGCATGTTACAGCAACAGCTCCTGTACACAAGTCATTAGTAGGCGCTGGACAGGTAAAGGTTACAGCTCCTAAATCCACATCGCAGGCAACATCATTCCCATGTTTCAAGGTAAAGTTTATAGATGTTCCTGAGGCATAAGGACCTAATTCATAGGTACCAGTTGTCGTAACGGTTGTAGATGCAGTTCCGTCAAATATTACTGGACTTCCATTACCTACATCGGTAACATTTACATCCACATAAAAACCACTATTTGCACAATCTTGAGTTCCAAGAGTTGCGGTTGCAGCTCCTGCCGCGCAGGTATCCACAATATCTACTTTAATATTATGAAAACCAAAGCTATTTAATTGACCACTAACAGGTGCCGAAATATTAAAACTCGAAATATCTGTTGCATTCCCCATGTTGGTAATAGCGATAGCTCCAGCACCTATAGGATAAGTTGTTGGACTAGATATTTCAAGATCATCGTTATTGGTAACTACTATAGTACCTGGATTCAAAGTATCATAATCTATACCTTTTAAAGTGAAATTTGTTGGAAATCCATTTCTAGTTATGGTCAAAACGTGTGGATTTAGCGGATCTCCAAAACTATGAAAAAAAGCAAAATCTCCCGGCGGAACATCAGGTAGTTCTTCTAAATCTTCATCCCCAGAATGGGCAACGGTTAATACATAAGTATCGCCATCTTTAACTATCGTTTCTGTAATTACCGATGCAACTTCATCATCGACTGCGGTATCTATAGTAAAAATCACCTCATCACATGTACTGTAAACAGTTCCTATCACCACATCACATGTTGGGTCTACGCCATGTTGCAAAGTAAAGGTTACTGGTGTTCCTATTGGATAGGTTCCAACACCAAACGTTCCTGTACCTGTTATAGGTATAGAATTTGTACCATCAAATAAAACAGGACTTCCTCCACTACCTAAATCGGTAATATTTATAACTGCATAAAAAGTACCTGCATCACAATCTTGAAATGGCGTATCTAATTGCGCGGTTCCCGCTGCAGGGGAACAAGGTGGCGGACAAGTATCTGTCACGGCTCCTAAATCAACATTACAGGTAATATCCGCTCCATGTTGTAAAGTGAAATTGACCGGTGTTCCTGTTGGATATGGTCCAAAATCATAATCACCAATTTCAGTAACTGGTGTAGTAGTTGTACCATCAAAAATAGATGGTGTACCACCTCCTAAATCGGTAACCTCTACTTTCGCAAGAAAGGTTCCTGCTTCACAATCTTGACTCACTAAAGTTGCTGTTCCTGCTGGAGCCACACAACCTTCTTCGATATCTATGCTAATATTATGGAATCCAAATAGATTTAAATCATCCGTATTATTTGTACCAATTTTAAAACTTGAAATATTTACACCGTTTAGAACATTAGTGAAACTTAAAGCTCCAGACGACCCAGCATCATACGATGTATATGCAGAAATTTCTTGATCATCCTGGTTTCGCACGTATATACTTCCCGTTCCCGCGGCGTCATAATCTATTCCATTTAAAGTAAAATTTGCTGGAAAACCATTTCTAGTTACCGATAAAATAAATGGATCGAGCGGATTCAAAGTACTATGATAAAAGAAAAAATCGGTTGGATATCCATCTACAGGAAGAAGTGCCTCACTACCAGGATGATCTATAGTTAACACAAACGTATCTGCGCCAACAACAATAGTTTCTGTAATATTTGTACCATTATCTATTGCTGTATCAATAGTGAAAATTATTTCATTACAGGTATCTTTTACAATACCTAAATCTACATTACATGTACCATCACTACCATGTAGTAAGGTTATTGGAATAATGGTTCCAGCGGCATAAGGCCCAAGTGTTGTAATACCTGTTGCTGTTATAGGGGTAGATGTAGTACCATCGTATATTGCTGGACTTCCACTTCCTAAATCTGTAACGTTAACATCTATCAAAAATGTCTCTGCTACACAATCTTGTGAATCCAAAGTTGCTGTACCTGAGGGAGGTAAACAAGGTGGCGGACAAGTATCTGCGACCGTACCTAAATTTACATTACAAGCAGTATCCGTTCCATGCTGTAAGGTGAAATTTATTGGCGTTCCTGTTGGGTAAGGCCCAAAATTGTAAACACCAGTTGCAGTAACTGCGGTAGTAGTTATACCGTCAAAAATGGATGGTGTACCACTTCCTAAATCCGTTACATTTACTTGCGCAAGAAATGTTCCTGCTCCACAATCTTGACTTACAAAAGTTGCTGTTCCTGCTGGAGGAACACAAGCTCCTACAATATCCACATTAATATTATGAAATGCAAAACTGGTAATATCATCCTGATCATTAAAAATAATTTTAAAAGCAGTAATATTTGCTGCATTAGCTGGATTGGTTATATTAATTGGACCACCACCTACTAGATATTCTTGATTTACTGAAACATTTTGATCATCTTGGTTTTCAATCAAAACAAACCCATCTGCTACAGTATCATAATCTATTCCATTTAATTTAAAATTTGTTGGAACCCCATTTTTAGTAAGTGTTATAACAATTGGATTTGTAGAAGTATCATTACCAGAATAAAACAAATAGTCTCCTCCTCCTAGAATTAGTTCAAATAAAGCTTCAGCATTATGACCAGCAACATCAATTTCCAACGTATAAGAAGCCCCTTCTACGGATATCGTTTCCGTAATACTAACACCATTATCCACTGCCGTATCCATCGTAAAGTTTATATTCTGAGCAATAGCAGAATAACTAAATAGCAATAAGACACAAAAAACACGAATGCTTTTGATGCTTGCTTTTTTTAAATTGTAGATTTTTTTCATAATAAATATATTTATGTTAATACTATAAAGGATACCGTCAAAAAAAATTTGGCGGTATCCCTTTAATTTAGTTTAATTATATTTTTAGCTTCTAGATGGATAAACACCTTGTAATGCTATAATATAACTTAGACATGTAAAAGGTTGCATATTATTATGCGACTGACTACCACCAGTTTGCCCAACAACGGTAGCATCTGCAGCCATTTGTGCATTTGCTCCTGTTGCAAAAACCCCACCTTCTGCATTGTAAGCATTTGCTGGATTGCTTACTGCAGCACCACCTCTAGGAATTGGGCTTACAGCATTAGTAATAGCAGTATGACTATGCGCAGGCATTTCATTAGCTTTAAGCGTTACAACTGGCTCACCTCCTTGTTGCCCTAATCGCATAAGTGGTAATCCAGGACCTGTCCCTTGGTGTACAGGTACTCTACCTCTTAAATCAGGTAAAGCAAAAGTTGTTCTACCATCTCCTCCATACGTAGTTCCTAATAAAGAAAATAAAGCATTGTACTGAGAAATAGCTAATAATTGTCCGTCGCAATATGCCCAACCTCTTGGTGCAAAAGTTCCTCCGAACAAAATAATTTGTGCCATAAATGGATCCATAATATATTTATTTAATTGGTTAATAACAAACCAAAGCTACTGATTACTAAGCGTTTACATATAAGCGAATTTACTTGATATAAAAACCGAGTAGAAATACCTGATTTTTGATTTTTATATGTTTTAATAAAAATATCTTGTAGCTTTAAAGTCTATTAATTAATAAATCTTAAATCATGAGTATAAACACGAAATCCATACCGGTTTTAGAAGCACAAACCTATGTGAAAAAATGGCAATCAGAAAACAGTGAAATTAACAAAAAAGGCGGCTTAAAACATGCCAAAGCTTTTTTAATACCCGCTGGAGATATTATTGATTGCCTACTAGAAATGGAGATATTAAAAGACCTTTCTTGTATTAACACAAGCCTTGTAGATTCTGCGGGTATTAGAGCGTACATGGGAATTGACAGACTAGCTTCAGACAACACACCAAGTGCAGAAACCGAAAAACTAGTACTTGTTGCAACAACAAAAGAAGTCAATGGCACTGAAACCATACATAGAGATATTATAGAAGGATATGTTCTTAAAAACCCACCACCTCATAAACTAATTGGTACCGGTGTTTTTGATTTTACAGAACCTTGTCCTACCGTCTGCGACCCAAATAGCCCATTTTATAAACCTTAAAAATTGGAATGAAGGAATTTGATGAAGCAATTCAACTTTTTACAAAAATCTTACTTTTTATAAATACGGCATTATATACCTATAGTTTTTTAAAACACAAAAAAAGTAAAGCGGTTAAGTATTTTGTTTTCTATTTAATAACTTCTTTTTGTATTTCTATAGGTAGTAACCTAATTGTAGATATTCAAAGAATGTTTGATTTTGAATTAAACAACTTATACTTATCGCATTTCTTTTTTGTATTTCAGTTTATTTTTCTGTCGCTCTTTTATCGTCAGTTATTTAATGAAAAACAAAAAAAATATCTAAATACTATAAGTGTTTTGGTGTTTTTAGTATTAATAATTCAATACACTTTAAATGCTACATTATTTTCTAAGTTTAATTTATTAGAAATATTAATTACATCGTTTCCTTTGGTTTTATATTCCATTTTTCACTTATATAATTCATTAAGTAAACCTGGAAAATTTATGTATATCAATGCAGGCATATTAATTTACTTATCAATAAGTACCCTTATTTTTATTTTAGGAAACTTAATTAATGCGGTTGATAGAGCACTATCAGTTGACATATGGTTTTTAAACAGAGTATTTTATGTAGGCTATTTACTACTAATTTTAATTGAATGGAAAAAGAGCTTATGGAAAACGAAAAATTAATTATTCAAGCATTAGTTTATGGAATCATTTTTTTGGTTTTAACAACTACTGGGTTAATTCTGTTTTTTCATTATTCCAGGCAAAAAATAGTGCAAAAAGAGCTTGAAAAATCTGCTTTAAAATTAGAAAATCAACAAAAAATATTACAAACTTCTATAGCTATTCAAGAAATAGAACGTAAACGTATCGCGCAAGACTTACATGATGCCATTAGCTCTAAACTCAACATTATTAGCTTGTCTACCAATGTGCTATTAACAGATACATCTATTACTGATAAACAGAAAGCTGCGTTAACCCAAATACTTGAAATAACCTCTACGACTCTAGAAAGCTCCAGGAAAATCGCGCACGATTTAATGCCGCCAATTTTGGATGAATTCGGACTTAAAGTTGCTTTAGAAGAATTATTTGATGATTTTTCAGCTAATACCTCATTAGAAATAGAGCATAATATTGAAAATTTAAGTAAATTATCGAGAACCAATCAATTACATGTATTTAGAATTATTCAAGAACTAATGAATAATTCTATTAGACATGGAAAAGCAAATGAATTAGCCATTTATATGGAACAAAATACAACAGGATTTAAAATCCGCTACCAAGATAATGGTGTTGGTTTTAATGTTACAGAAGTTAGTAAAAAAAGTGGCATTGGATTACAAAACATAAATAGTCGTGTTAAAATTTTAAACGGATTCCTTAAAATGGAAAGCACAAAAAATAATGGTAGTCTTTTTATAATACAATGTAAATACCATGGATAAAATAAATATAGCATTAGCAGATGATGAACTTCTATTCCTTCAAGGATTAAAAGCAATTCTAGGTAACGAAGAGCATATAAATATTCTTTTTGACGCTAAAGACGGCGAAGAGTTAATACAACAATTACGGGATGCCAAAACACTACCCGAGATTGTAGTAACAGACCTTAAAATGCCTAATTTAAATGGTGTTGAAGTTACTAAAATCATTCATAAAGAATTTCCAAAAATAAAAGTAATTGCACTAACTAGTTATTTCAGCAAACCTTTTATTTTAAATATGATTTCAATTGGCGCTGTTGCCTATTTAGCAAAAAACAGCACACCAGCCTTAATGATTAAAACCATTGAAGAGGTTTATGAAAAAGGCTTTTACTATGATGGAAAGGTCATGCAATATGTGCATGAAAGCATTACAAACCCTAAAGACAAGAAAATAAAATCGACGTTTGACACTAATTATTTCACCAAACGAGAAATTGAGGTTTTAGAACTTATTTGCAAACAATACACGACTGTTGATATTGGGGAAAAACTGTTTATAAGTCCAAGGACTGTAGAAGGTCACCGAAATAACTTACTACTTAAAACGGAATCCAAAAATGTTGCTGGTTTAGTTATTTATGCATTAAAAAACAAACTTGTTTCCCTAGATAACAATAGCTTTTAAAAATAAAAAGCTCCTTCAAGAGGAGCTTTTTATTTAAATTTTTCAAGCTTAATCTCTAGACATAAATATTTGTAATACATACCAAAATAACAGCATTAAAGAGGCAAACAAGCCCAATGCTGCCGGTATATAATCGTCTTCTGAATATTTATTTACTAAGTTAGATGTTTGGTATATAATAGATCCTCCTGCTAACAAGCACATTCCTACAGAAAACCAAAGACCTAAGTTAAAACCAAAAAGTGTTCCTGCAATGATTAATCCCATTGCAATAAAAAAACCAACCGTTAAACCGGTCTTTAAAAAAGAAAAATCTCTTTTCGTTACAAAAACCACAGAAGATAATCCCGTAAACAAAGCTAGGGTTACAATAGCTGCTTGATTTAATAATTCTGGACCAGATGCTGTATAGTACATAGCTATATAAATCATTGGTACAAAAATAAATGCTTGCGCTAAAATATAAGCGCCATAGGCCAAGTATTGTTTTGGTTTATCTTGCGATTTTAATACTATTTTTTCGGCATACGTAGTCACCAACATAAAACCACCTAACATAAGAAGCCATTTAAAACCTTCCGTTAAGGATAAAGCAAAATTCACAATAGTTTCGCTTTGTAATAATAAATATTCAAAAAGAATAAAAACTAAAACACCACCAGCAACATGCGCATAGGTTCTTTTATAAAATGTAACGCGATCCATCTGTTCTAATCGCCCTATACGTACTTTAGGTCCTTCTCCTTGAAAAGGATTTATATTTTGGTTTTCCATTAATAATTTTCCATTTAATTCGTTTTTGAAAAGTAATAAAAAAAGAGACATCAAAATAAATTAAGGTCTCTTTTTTCTTACGCTATAGATTTATATTAATCTCTTCCTCCAAATACTTGAAGCGCCCAATATAACAAGGAAGCTAAAGCTCCAATTGCAGCAACTAGATAGGTTCTAGCTGCCCATTTAAGTGCGTCTTCTGACCCTGCATATTCTTCTTGTGTCAACATGTTTTTATTTTTCAACCAAGCTAAAGCTCTGTTACTTGCATCATATTCTACAGGTAAAGTAATAAAGCTAAACAAAGTAGCAAAGCCCATAAATACTAAACCAGCAACGGCAACCCAGTAACCCATTCCTATTCCTGCTGCGCCACCAAGAACTAATCCACCAATAACCAACCATTGTGACATACCAGAAGTCACGCTAACTATTGGTACTAAAGCAGAACGCATACCTAAAGCACTATATGCTTGTGCATGTTGTACTGCATGACCACATTCATGTGCTGCAACTGCCGCAGCTGCTGCATTTGCATGATTGTAAACGACCTCACTTAAGTTTACTGTTTTATTTTTCGGGTTGTAATGGTCTGTTAATTGTCCCGCAGTAGAAATAACTTCTACATCTGTAATACCATTATCGGCAAGCATTTTTTCGGCAATCTCTCTACCGGTTAACCCATTACGTAAATGTACTTGTGCGTATTTTTTAAATTTTTTCTTTAATTGGTTACTCACCAACCAACTTACAAGTGCTATTACTCCTATTAATATATAATATCCAATCATTTATTTTTGTTTTAGTGTTTAAATATACTATTTGTATAGCAAAAAATAAGCCAAATATTCGTTAAGAAATTTTGTCAGTTTTAAATGGTAAGAAATCTAACTACTCGTCTTTTATTTCTTTCCCGAAAAAGTTATTCTTGCAAATGAATCACTTCTATTGCAAAACTATTTTCAAAAACAATAACAAGTTTTTCTGCTTTTGATTCCAAAAAACTTGGTGGTTTTCCTAGAGCATACACCAAGTGATCGTTTCCGGTAAGTGTAGAAGGTGATGGGGATCCTAACAGTGCAATAACCTCTTGTTTGGTTTTACCAATTAGTAATTCACTTTCCATAATATCTTCTGCCAACTTATATCGAGTAGTACGTTCACTTCTCCATTGCTGCTCATTAAAACGTTCTTCAAAAAGCCATGTTAATGTGGTACTAAGCACAAAAGCGACAAAGAAAAACAATCCAATTTTATCATTCCGCTTTAGTTTTAACCACATATATCTATTCTGTACATTTCGTTTCACGCGAATTTATTGTTTGATAAGTGTTGCCTTTTGTGTCACAGTTACTGGGTAACTAATAACTTCTGGAATTTCTTCATTTAGACCTCCACTTTTTTCTTCCAGATTTTTACCTGAAAACACAATCTCAAAAATCATTTTATCTTCATAAAATCGTTCGGTGGTAATTAACAAGTTTTTTTGCACTTCAAATACACTATACAGGGTATTATCTATATATTTTGCAGATAATAATATACCGTTATTTTCATCCACAGCAAATGCACCTTTTTCTTTATCTATTGCCTTCAACGTATAATTACGATCATTTCTTTTTCCTTCAGCAATATATACAATTTTATAGGTATAGGTGTCTACAGAGTCTGTTGCCATTAAATGGAATTCCATACCAATAGTTTGCTTACCTCTAGCATTGGTGATTTCTAAATCGCCTTTATAGATACCGAAATAATCTTCTGGAAAAACTTTGTCTTGCGCTTTCGCGGAAAAACAAAAAAGTAAAACGATGAGAAATGGAAGTCCTTTCATAATTAGTATTTTACTCTAAAATATAAAAAAAATGGATTCTCTCTTTCGAAAGAATCCATTAAATATATAATACTTCAGATTTATTACCCTACAATATTTACAATTTTACCAGGAACTACAATTACTTTTTTAGGTGTTCTACCTTCTAATTGCGCGATGGTTTTTTCGTTAGACATCACTGCTTTTTCAATTTCATCTTTACTCAGATCCATTGGTAATTCGATAGTAAAACGCATTTTACCATTAAATGAAATCGGATAATTCTTACTACTTTCTACTAAATGACTTGCATCAAATTTAGGAAAAGCTACCGTAGCTATCGATCCTTCATTTCCTAACTGACTATATAATTCTTCAGCAATATGTGGTGCATACGGAGAAACTAAAGCCAATAAAGGCTCTAACACTTCTTTGCTAGTACATTTTTGCGCAGTAAGTTCATTAACCGCAATCATAAAGGTAGAAACCGAAGTATTAAAAGAGAAATTCTCGATGTCTTCTTCTACTTTCTTTATGGTTTTATGTAATGTTTTTAAGTTGTCTTTTGTTGCAGCGACATCCGTAACGTTTAATCCGTTTTCACCAACATACAATTTCCATAGTTTTTTAAGGAAACCATGAACTCCTGTAATTCCGGCAGTATTCCAAGGTTTTGCTTGCTCTAACGGACCTAGAAACATTTCGTACAAACGAAGACTGTCTGCACCATACTGTTCGCAAATCGCATCTGGACTAACGACGTTGTATTTGGACTTCGACATTTTTTCGACTTCGCGACCGACTTTGTAAACGCCATTTTCTAAAAGGAATTCTGCGTCTTTATAATCTGCGCCAAACTCGGCATCGCTTTTTAAACTTTCAATATCCAATTCATCCGATGCATTCACGTATTGTACTTTTACGTGAATTGCAGAAACATTAATTGATATATCAAAATCATTAATATTTGAAACTACTGTCTTAAAATCATCATCACGATTACTTTTATTAACTTCTTTAATAAAGAGATTTTTAGCTACTTCCTGATTGTCTAAAACAGAAGAAGAAATGTAAATTAAACTATTTAAAAAATTAACTTTTATTATTTGGCCTTCAGTTTTAGATGTACAAATAAAATCAGAAACCCTATAAATAAAAGCACTAGTTCCCAAAATCATTCCTTGGTTAATCAACTTTTTAAAAGGCTCATCCACGCCAACAAATGCTCTATCTTTTAAAAACTTCGTCCAAAAACGAGAGTATAATAAATGTCCGGTTGCATGCTCGCTTCCACCAATATATAAATCTACATTTTCCCAATAGTTAAGTGCATCTTCGCTAGCAAAATCTTCTCCTCTTTTGGCTTTTTCTTCCATATAACTAAAGAAATACCAAGAGCTTCCTGCCCAACCTGGCATGGTGTTTAGTTCTAAAGGGTAGATTCCGTTATCCTCACCTTCGACTGCGCTCAGGTTGACATTAGAAACCACTTTATTGTTTACAGTATCCCAAGCCCAAACATCTGCACGACCTAAAGGTGGCTCTCCTGTTTCGGTTGGTAAATATTTTTCTACTTCTGGTAATGTGATTGGTAAATGTGCTTTATCAATCATTTGCGGCATTCCATTTACATAGTATACTGGAAATGGTTCTCCCCAATAACGTTGTCTAGAAAATACAGCATCACGTAATCGGTAGTTTGTTTTTCCTTCTCCTTGACCCAATTGCTCTAAATCGTAAATAGCACGTTTAGAAGCTTTTTTGTAGTTCATTCCGTTAAGGAAATCACTATTTGCAATCTTCACATTGTCTTTAGCAGCATACGCTTCTTCAGAAATATCTACACCTTCAAAAATATTAGGAATCGCAATATTAAAATGTTTTGCAAAGTCGTAATCCCTTTGATCACCACAAGGCACAGACATAACTGCTCCTGTTCCGTAACCCGCTAAAACATAATCTCCAATCCAAATAGGAATTGGTTCTTTACTAAAAGGATGTTCTGCATAGGCTCCTGTAAATGCACCAGAAATGGTTTTTACATCTGCCATTCTATCGCGTTCGCTACGTTTTGCAGTTGCTAGAATATACGCATCTACTTCTGCTTTTTGCTCTGGAGTTGTAATTTGAGATACTAATTCGTGTTCTGGAGCTAAAGTCATAAAACTAACTCCGAAAATAGTATCTGGTCTTGTTGTGAAAACTTCTATTTGTTGTGGTGCTTCGACAAGCTCAGCATGACTCTTATTTTCATTATTATCTAAAACGTTGAAAGTAACAGATGCTCCAACCGATTTACCAATCCAGTTACGTTGGCTTTCTTTCAATGAATCTGTCCAATCAATAGTATCTAAACCTTGAAGTAAACGTTCTGCATATGCCGAAATACGCATCGACCATTGCGTCATCTTTTTACGTAGTACTGGATGACCACCACGTTCGGAAACACCATTTACTATTTCGTCATTCGCTAAAACCGTTCCTAAAGCAGGACACCAGTTCACTTCGGTTTCTGCTAAATAGGTTAATCTATATTTAAGAAGAATTTCTTCTTGTTCTTTTTGGCTGAAATTATTCCATGCTTCCGCTGTAAATACTTCGATATTATCATCGCAAACTGCATTCACATTTGCGTTTCCTTCGGAAGCAAAAACAGCAATTAAACTAGAAATTTCTTCCGCTTTATTACTTTCATTATTATACCAAGACTCAAAAAGCTGAATAAAAATCCATTGTGTCCATTTGTAATATTCCGGACTAGAAGTACGCACTTCGCGAGACCAATCGAAAGAAAAACCGATTTGATCTAACTGTCGTCTGTATGTTTTAATATTCGTTTCTGTAGTAACCGCAGGATGCTGACCCGTTTGAATAGCATATTGTTCTGCAGGCAAACCAAAACTATCATAACCTTGTGGGTGCAATACATTAAATCCTTTATGACGTTTATATCGTGCATAAATATCACTTGCGATATACCCTAATGGATGACCAACATGTAATCCTGCTCCAGACGGATAAGGAAACATATCTAAAACATAATATTTTGGTTTCTCGCTAGTATTTGAGGCTTTAAACGTTTGGTTTTCTGCCCAATATTTTTGCCATTTGGCTTCAATCTCGTTGAAATGGTATTGCATTTTATATCTCTTTATTAACCTATTCAAGTAGCATTCACTGCCAATAAAAGGCGATTTACTGCATACTTTACAAGGCGCAAATTTACGTTTTATTATAAGACTGTAAAAGGAAGAGGAATCAAAATACGGGTTGCATAAGTTTTCCGGAGTATAATATCCAAATCATGGATAAAATTGCGGATACATTCATTGCAATTCCGAATAATTTCATTTGCGAAAGTGTGTATGGTTTTTCTTTAAAAAACAGAAAGGTATCTAAAATTAGCCACAAGGAGAAAACAGCTAAAAACCCTGCTAAAACATAGTCTTGAAACCAATATGCTAGAATAAAAGTTTCTGTAAACAACAAAAACAGCATCACTAATTTGGTGTTTTTTCTACCAATGAGAGTCGCTGTAGTTTTCTTTCCTGCTTGCAAATCTGGCTCAATATCCATAATCTCTCCAGCAATATGTGCCTGAAAAGCAAATAAGGTTAAGTACAAAATAGTTTGCCAAGGCAAATCCTGTAAACCATTAAGTTGTGCACTAAAAAAAGCGGTAAACACATAGCCCATTTGTATGCAGATTTCAAAAGGCGGACGTTCTTTAATTCGGAAAGGTTTAAAATTGTAAACAATATTTATCACTATCATAAACAGCAATAACAGTAACATTTTAAATCCGGAAACAATCGTAAAATAAAGAACAAAAGGAGAAACAATAAGTACCACCTTTTTAATAATGGAAGCTAATTGTTTCTTGGTCGATCTTGCGCCAAATAGGAAGTTTCCTTTTCTTTCGTTGATTTTATCTGAACTATAATCGTTATAATCATTCAATCCGTACACCAAATAATTCAAAGGAAAAGTAACAAATAGCAAACCAATCCAAAAGTTAGTTTCGAGCCAGAAATTAGATTCTAAACTAAAAGGAACTAGATAAATCCAAATGGTTGGAAACCACAAACCAGGTCGAGAAATTTTTAAATCGTGAATCAAATAAATATAAATTATAACGTTTAATAATGTATCAAAGTTAAAGGTAATACAACACTATTAAAAGTTTAAACGTTATAATAATGGAAGTGATAAAACGAGCTACTTTATTATTAAAAGGAACATGCAAGGCATAGGATTCTCCAATTCATGAGAAGGACATTTTTATTGGAAAATAAAAGACTTGTATCTTTTAAAGTTTCTTTTCATTTTCTTTATTATTTTTACAGCATTAACAAATCCTTTTTATGAGCGCATCTTTTGAAAAATACCAGAAACGCAAACTTATTTCATCTTACTTTTCGGTGGTATTAAGTATTGCTTTAGTCCTATTTTTATTAGGATTATTAGGTATGCTCATTCTTAATGCTAAAAAGGTGTCCGATCACTTTAAAGAGCAAGTAGTGGTCACTATTTACTTAAAAGATAGTGCAAAAGATGTAGAAACTAAGCAATTGGAGAAGAGTTTGGCTTTGGCAGATTACGTAAAATCTACAGATTATGTAACCAAAGAACAAGCTGCAGCATCTATGAAAGCCGAAAACGGTGAAGATTTTATGGAGTTTTTGGGATACAATCCTTTACAAAACTCTATTGATGTACATTTAAAAGCAGATTATGTAACCTCAGAACATTTAGAAGAAATAGCCAAAGAAGCACTAAACAAAAACTTTGTAGATGAAGTTCGTTATGACAATGATTTAGTGACTTTAATGAACAATAACGTAAAGAAAATAAGCTTTTGGGTATTAATCCTAAGTGGTATTTTCACTTTAATCGCTGTGCTATTAATTAATAGTTCTATTCGTTTAGCGGTTTATGCAAAACGATTTACCATCAAAACCATGCAAATGGTTGGTGCTACCAAACGTTTTATTCGTAGACCTTTTGTTTGGAAAAGTGTACAATTAGGAATTATTGGAGCAATCATTGCCATGTTAGGAATGGCAGTTGTTTTATATTATTTAAACCTGACTTTCCCAGAACTAGACTTAATGCGCAATCCTATTTTAATTAGTGCTTTATTTATTGGTGTTTTTCTTTTAGGAATAATAATTACCTGGTTTTCCACATTTTTTGCAACACAGCGTTTCTTAAATTTAAAAACCGATCAGCTGTATTAATTAGGAAAAATCGTAATTTTAGATTCTCTTAACTTAAAAATTTTAAATAAAACCGTTACTTTGCACAAGTAAAACGGAAGACGATTACAGAATACATATAAAATGGGAGAACAAAAACGTAAAGAAGAAACGAAAAGCGAATTTATTTTTGGTAGAAAAAACTATAAATTCATGTTTATTGGTTTAGCTTGTATTGCGCTAGGTTTTATTTTAATGTCTGGTGGAGGAAGTGATGATCCTAATGTTTTTAATCCTGAAATTTTTAGTTGGAGAAGAATTAGATTAGCACCGACTTTAGTACTTATCGGATTTGGTTTTCAAATTTATGCGATTCTTTTAAATCCGAATAAAAGTAAAAAAACAAACGTTTAATCTTCAAATTACAAGTACAAAATAACAATTGGTACTAGTATTTTAATACTTTTGCCAACATGAATGTTATAGACTCCATTATTTTAGGAATAGTACAAGGATTAACAGAGTTTCTTCCTGTATCATCAAGTGGCCATTTAGAACTTGGTAAAGCCATTCTTGGCGATAATTCGGTTCCAGAAGAAAGCCTACTCTTTACCGTAGTTTTACACTTTGCAACTGCTTTGAGCACCATTGTTGTTTTTAGAAAAGACATCCTTAGTTTACTTAAAGGTGTTTTCAAATTCGAGTGGAACGAAGATTTACAATTCGTATCTAAAATCGCACTTTCTATGCTTCCCGCAGTTGTAGTAGGTTTATTTTTTGAAGAACAATTAGAAGCCCTATTTGGAGGTAATATCATGCTTGTAGGATGCATGCTACTTGTAACAGCAGCTTTGCTATTTTTAGCAGACAAAGCAAAAGACACCGATAAAAAAGTAACCTTTAAAAATGCATTTGTTATTGGGATTTCGCAAGCAATTGCCATGCTACCAGGAATTTCTCGTTCTGGCGCAACTATTTCTACTTCTGTTCTTTTAGGAAATGATAAAACGAAAGCAGCACGTTTTTCCTTTTTAATGGTTGTTCCTTTAATCTTCGGAAAAATCGCAAAAGATCTTTTAAGTGGTGATTTAATTTCTGAAACACATAATCTTACCTCGCTAACCGCAGGATTTATTGCAGCCTTTATTGCTGGATTATTTGCTTGTACTTGGATGATTTCTTTAGTAAAGAAAAGTAAGCTATCTTACTTCGCTATTTATTGTGCTATCGTAGGTGTTATTGCCATAATCTTTTCTTTTTTAAACTAATATGCTAACCGAAGAAGACTACAAATCCGGACAAGTTTTATTAATAGATAAACCTTTAAACTGGACCTCTTTTCAAGTGGTAAACAAGCTACGTTGGAAGATTAGACAGACCTATAATATTAAAAAAATTAAGGTTGGCCATGCAGGAACTTTAGATCCTTTAGCGACTGGTTTACTCATTATTTGTACTGGAAAAATGACCAAGCAAATTGATACTTTTCAAGGTCAGATTAAAGAATATACAGGAACTATTGTTTTAGGTGGAACAACGCCTTCTTACGATTTAGAATCCGAAATAAACGCAACATTCCCCACCGATCATATTACAAAAGATTTAGTAGAAGAAGCTACGAAACAATTTATTGGTGAGATCGATCAATTTCCTCCAGTTTTTTCCGCATTAAAAAAAGACGGAAAGCGTTTATACGAATACGCAAGAGCTGGCGAAGAAGTAGAAATTGCATCTAGAAAAATTACTATTGATACTTTTGAAATTACGCGTTTTGAAAACAACGAAGTCGATTTTAGAGTGATTTGCAGTAAAGGAACGTACATTCGTTCTTTAGCGCATGACTTTGGAAAAGCTCTACAATCTGGAGGACATCTTTCGGTTTTAAGAAGAACAAAAATTGGCGATTACAATGTGGATAATGCGGTTTCCATCGAAGCTTTTATGGAAGAATTAGATTCTTAAAAAATCTATTTTTTCATTTTTAACGTATCTTTAAGTGCCACCACTTAATAAAACACGTTATTAACCTACATGCAATTCAACAATAAACATAAAGCAATGTCTATTACGTTTCTTATTTCGGGGACGATAATTTTGGGTATGTTTAATTTTCATATTTTAAAACACACGGAAGAAGTTGCTGAAACCTTCTACGAAATAGAGCCTGCAAAGGAAATCATAGAAACCGAATTAGAAGAACAGAAAAAAACGGCAAAAGCAGAAACGAACCAAGCTTACAATCAAAATCAGAAAAGCAAAAGTCGCGCATATTCTCAAAGAAGAATTGCGCCACCAAAAGATTATGTAAGACCTGATTTAAGCCATTCGGATGATGGAATTTCTAACAAAAAGGATATACCTAAAAAAGAATCTAGGACAGAAAAAGACGAATTAAACTCTTTTAGCAAAGTGAATGATGTGCTTAAAAAGCAATTGGATGAAAACAATAATGCGAAAAGCTCTGTTAGCTATTCTTTGGTAAACAGAAAGCATAAATACCTGCCAACACCTATTTATTTATGCGAGGAAAGTGGTAAAATAGTAATAAATATTACGGTAAACACTTCTGGAAAAGTTACCGGAACGTCTTACAATAATGCTTCCAACTCTTCTAATAACTGTCTTATAGAACACGCATTAGAATATGCTGAAAAAGCAAGATTTAATCGCAATACTTCTGAAGGTGCTCAGATTGGTACGATTACTTTTTATTTTGAAGGTAAATAATAATTCCTATATAAATTAAGGAGTAGTTTTATTAAAACACACTCTCATATACACACCTTCCTTTAGCAAAAGAAAGGTATGTTTTGTGTATCTAAAACAATAAAATTGCTTCCTTATTCGTCTAATAAAGCAACCAAATCATCCACTGCATTTTGTCCTTTATCTTTATTGTACCAACGCTGTAAATCCTCTTTAAACTCTGGAGTAAGCATGCCATGTTTCTCTTTATAGTCCTTTACTAATTGTGTTGCTCCACTAGGTCTTGGCCCAAATGTATTTATCACTTCACCAGAAGTTTCATCTACCATAATTAATTTAGGAATAGACTTTCCGCCATTCGTTAAAAAACTATTCATTAACGCTTCATTCTCATCACGCAATACTACTTTCACATTAATATTAGGATTTAGTTCTGCTACTTTTTGCATTACAGGAACTACATGCGCAGCATCACCACACCAGCTTTCTGTAAGTACTAACCAGGTAATTTTTTTATCTATTTTTTCAATGCGTTCTTTAACCGATGCATTCACTTTCAAGGTTTTATCCCAACGCTTCATTCGTTTTGCATTCAGCATGGTATACTCTACAAGGTTTTCAGATTTATCTTTTCCTGTAGTATCCTTATTTTCTACTAAATTATTAACTAATGTGGTGTATTCGGTATAGCTAATACTTTTTGCTAAACTGTCTTTAATTATATTGTTCATCTTCTTTATTTCTTCAGGTAAAAATAGTTACTTAACTATTTATAAATTATGACTTTTATCATAATCTATGTCTATCTTTATAACAAAAACTTACAAGTCCATAATAGGCATTTAGCAAATGATTTTTTTACTTTTGGCTTTGTAAGGTTACTTGATTAAGTCGAATTATAAAAATATAATGTAATGACAAAACATAGATGCGGTTGGTGTGTTGGAGATGATTTATACGAAGCATATCACGATCACGAATGGGGAGTTCCTGTGTATGACGACGAAACTATTTTTGAATTTTTAATTTTAGAAACTTTTCAAGCTGGTTTAAGTTGGATTACTATTTTACGAAAACGCGCAAATTTCCATGATGCTTTTGATCAGTTCGATTATAAAAAAATAGCAAAGTACAAGCAAGAAAAAATAGATTCTCTTTTAGATAATGCAGGAATTATTAGAAATAAACTGAAAATAAATTCAGCAATTAGCAATGCGCAAGAATTCATGAAAATTCAAGAAGAATTTGGGAGTTTTTCTAAATATATTTGGGCTTTTATAGATGGTAAAACGATAAAAAACGAACATAAAAATTATAAAGATGCTCCTGCGAATACTGCTATTAGTGATAGTATAAGTAAAGATTTAAAAAAGCGAGGTTTTAAGTTTGTAGGTTCTACCGTTATGTATGCATATATGCAAGCAACCGGTATGATAAATGACCATGAAGTTGGTTGTTTTAGATATAATGAAGTATAGCTCATGAGTTAGAAAATTTCAATATTATAGTCCGTTTAAGTGAAATTCTTTAAAAAGAATTTCAAACCGGGAATATTAACTAATTTACTAAAAAGCTTCTCAATACAATTTCTCATACTTCAAAATCACTCGAAGTGACAAAATAGGATCAAAGATATTTCAAAAAAGCTTCTCTAGAAATATCTTCTGCACCCAAACTTTCTAAGTGATTGGTGTATACTTGGCAATCTATAAGTTTGTAATTGGTGTTTTGTATAAAACTTATAAATGCCACTTTACTGGCATTACTTACTTTGGCAAACATGCTTTCACCACAAAAAACGCCATTGTCTAAATCTAAACCATAAAGACCACCAACGAGTTCTTCTTCTTGCCAAACCTCCACAGATTTCGCATAGCCTAATTGATGTAGTTTAATATAAGCTTGCACCATAGCATCGGTAATCCATGTGCCCGATTGTCCTTCGCGTTTTGCCAGAGAACAGGCTTTAATAACACCCATAAAATCCTGATTTACAGTTACTGTAAAATCTGATTTTTTTAGGACTTGTTTCATGCTTTTAGAAACTTTCAATTTTTCTGGAAACAAAACAAATCTAGGATCTGGAGACCACCATAAAACAGGATCACCGCTATTAAACCAAGGAAAAATGCCACTTTGATATGCTAGCAAAAGTCGTGCTACACTTAAATCGCCACCAATGGCAAGCAAGCCTTCTTCGTCTGCTTCCTCAACCTTTGGAAATTCTATTTTACTCGTTAAATATTGCATATAGACTATACTTCTTTTTCATTGAAAAAATAGCAAATACTATACAGAACAAAAACTATTAGACTATTTAATATTGATTTTCGTAAGTAAAAGTAAATGACTTTTATAAATTTTGTTATAAATCAGTTAAATATTTTGTAGATTTGTTTAATGAAAAAACGCCAATGCTACGAACATTGACGTTTTCCGACAGTAATACTTATATCGGCATCCTAATGAAAGATCGCACAATATATGTATGTATATTAATTTGTACGTTTCCTGTCTATTTACTTCTAAATGAAGAAGCTACTTATATATTAAGCACTCAATTATATTGAGTGCTTTTTATTTACTAATGCTTAAAATGGAAGATCATCGTGATCTTCTTCATTTACATTTGCTGCAGGCTCAAAAGCATCTGCTGGTGGTACTGGAGGCATTTCGCCAGAAGCACTTTCTCCTTGCGCAGCTTCAATTCTCCAACCTTGAATAGAGTTGAAATATTTAGTTTCTCCTTGTGGATTAACCCATTCTCTTCCTCTTAAATTGATGTTTACTTTTACAGCTTGTCCTGCTTGGTAGTTGTTTAAAAGATCTGTTTTATCTTGCACAAACTCTACTAGTATATGTTGTGGATATTGCTCGTCTGTTGTTACTACTAATTCTCTCTTTCTAAACCCATTACTTCCAAAAGTTTGAGTTTCTCCAATCATTTTTACTTTTCCTTGTACTTCCATCTTCTATATAATTTTTAAATATTCGTCTAATTTGATATCGCAAAGTTACGATAATAACATTTTCCAAGCACTCTCTACATCATTAAAACTTAAAAAATCTTTTGCTTTTTTATGTTTTATTTCCGTGGATAAAGAACTTAAATTATGTTCGTTTTTAAAAGCCTGAATGCTTTTTTCTTCCGGTAAGTTTTCAACATTCCCCAACATACCTAAATCATTTCCTGTTAAAATAGTACTATTTCTAATTTCTTCTGGTACATTATCTACACCAATTCCTAAGGTGGAAAGTGGTTTCGGTATTTCAAAAAAACCAGTTTTTGCACGACTATAATAACTTCCTCCTGCTCTTGCTACTAAATCTAATAATTCTTGATTAATAGATTGGTCTTCGTTTAAAACACCTTCAGAGATATGAAGTTTTACCACTTCACAAATTACTAAATTTCCAGCGCCTCCTTCGGTTCCTAATTTTACAATTTCGTTTACTTTACATTCCAATTGTATTGGAGATTCTGCAACACGAAAAGGTTTTACTATGTCGGATTTCAACATGGTTAATCCCGCTTTTTCAAACTCATTTACACCTTCCGGGTATTCGGTACTACTCAAAGACATTTGATGCACCAAATCGTAATTCACCACATTAATGACTACTTCTTTTGTAGTTTCTACATTTTCAAGTGTATGCTTTGTGGTATTATCTCGTACTCTTCGAGCGGGCGAAAATATTAATATTGGCGGGTTTGCACTAAACACATTAAAAAAACTAAAAGGCGACAAATTAGGATTGCCATCAACATCTATAGTACTTGCGAAAGCAATAGGTCTTGGCGCAACGGCACTTAATAAGTACCCATGCAATTTTCCTGTAGTAAGTTCTTTTGGTTCGAATGATAACATGTTCACAATAATTTCTACAAAACTAAGGCTTTTGATGCGCAACAAAAAACCTATTTACTAACAACTACACAATAATATTAACAGAATAGCATTATATTTAAAATTTAAATCCGGAAACAAGTTCTGGATGCCGCTAAAAATATTTTTCAAACTAAATTATGGGTTTTTCAAAAAATAGAAATCTTATTCGATGGGTTATTATAATTGCTTCCTTTGCTATTATTTCTCTTATTTTATGGAATACGTATGTTTTCTTTCAGAAATTTAAAGCAGAAGAACGCGTTAAAATGGAAAACTGGTCTTTTGCACAAAATGAATTTTTAAAAGTTGTAAGCGAGCTTTCTACAGATGAAAATGCTTCTTCCAATTTAGATTTAACATTAAAAATATTGAGTAGCAATAACACCACACCAATGATTGTTGTGGATAAAGATTCTGCGATAGTTACTTTTAATAATATTGGTAGTGGAAAAAAGACGGACTCTTTATTTGTTATTAAAAACGTTAAAAACTTAATCACCCAATTTAGTAGTGAAAATGTTCCTGTAGATGTAAATTACGAAGGACAAGTACTTTATTACGGGAACTCGCCTTTATTAAACAAACTAAAATATTACCCTTTAGCTTTATTGTTAATCATTATTTTATTTGGTGCTGTAGTTTACTTCTTTTACCGAAGTAATAAAACAGCAATCGAAAATAAATTATGGTCTGGAATGGCAAAAGAAACAGCCCATCAAATTGGGACACCTTTGTCTTCGCTAATTGGTTGGGCGGAAATTTTAAAAATAGAAAACGTTAATCCGGAATATATTAAAGAAATAGAAAAAGACATTACAAGATTACAAACCATTACCGAACGTTTTAGCAAAATAGGCTCTTTACCAAAATTAGAGAAAACAGATATTGTAGCAGAAACGCTTACGACAACAGATTATCTAAAAACTAGACTATCCAAACTAATTGATTTCGAGATAATTGTGCCAGAAAATAAAATTTTCGTAAATTTAAACAAACAGTTATATAGTTGGACAATTGAAAACCTTGTAAAAAATGGTATTGATGCCATGAAAGGAAAAGGGAAGCTTAAAATTGAGATCTTACAATTAGAAAATAATATAAGTATTCGGATTACAGACTCGGGAAAAGGTTTAGCTAAAAACCAATTCAAAGCTGTTTTCGAACCTGGTTATACTACAAAAAAAAGAGGCTGGGGTTTAGGACTCTCTTTAGCAAAGCGTATTATTGAAGAATTTCATGACGGTAAAATCAAAGTTTTACGTTCGGAAATTGGTAAAGGTACTACCATGCAAATTGCATTAAAAAGCATTTAAATATGGACGAAAAATTAATTACAATAAAGGAAGTAGCCTTAAACAATAATTGTCCGGAATGCTATAACACCAATGGCTTACAATTAACTTTTAAGCAAAAATTTATAGAAACGTCGCTTTACAAATCTATCACCAACGAAACGACACAAGCAATACATTGTAAAACTTGCAGTACAGATATTTTTCCTGTGATGTGGACCGAAGATATAGAGCGCGTTTTTGCTTACCAACAAAAGGCATTTACACCTAAAATAGCATCTACTAAACTAAAAAAGAAAGCGTGGTTACTAATTTCGCTAATTAGCGTATTGGTTCTTTCTGTAATTTTATTGGCAGCCTTTTTATAGATAAGACTGAATAGCCTTTGCTACATCTTGAAACTCTTGGGTAGTCAGTTTTGTTTTTTGTAAGAATCGTGCATCTTCCATCTCATTTAGCGGAATTAAATGCACATGTACATGCGGTACTTCTAAACCAATTACCGAAACACCAACACGTTTGCAGTCTACAGCTTTTTCTAATGCAATAGCTACTTTACGCGAAAACTGCATTAAAGCCGTATATGTTGCTTCATCCAGATCAAAGATTTTATCGACTTCCTTTTTAGGAATACAAAGCGTATGCCCTTTGGCATTCGGGTTTACATCTAAAAACGCCAAGAAATCGTCTGTTTCTGCAACTTTATAACAAGGTATTTCACCTTGAACAATTTTAGTAAATATAGAAGCCATAAAAAAAGGGATTATATGTAAATATAAAAATTCCTATTTAAAACCGAATTGTTTTCAGTTAAAAATAGGAATCTTATTGTTTTACTTGAAAGATTTCCACCTTAGTGGAAATAAAAAAAATATTTATCTAGAAATTTCTACAATATCAAACTTCATGATACCACTAGGCACTTGTATTTCGGCAACATCACCAACCGTTTTACCCAATAAACCCTTACCAATAGGTGAGTTAACAGATATTTTACCGGCAGCTAAATCTGCTTCACCATCTGCAACCAAAGTATATAACATTTCCATACCATTGGTTTGGTTTTTTATTTTCACTTTAGAAAGTACCAAAATTTTAGAGTTATCCATTTGCGACTCATCAATAACACGTGCTCCGGCAAGTTGATCTTCTAATTTAGAAATACGCATTTCCAGCATACCTTGTGCTTCTTTTGCTGCGTCATATTCTGCATTTTCACTTAAATCTCCTTTATCTCTTGCTTCTGCAATTGCTCTAGATGCCTTAATTCGTTCCACATCCTTAAGCTGCTTAAGCTCTTCTCTTAATCTTTTTAATCCTTCTGCTGTATAATAAGATACTTTACTCATAACTTCGTCGTTTAATATAAAAAATGCTGAAATCTTCTTAGGCAATTCGCTGCTTAAGTGTTCCGCATAAAAAAATCTCGCATACACGAGATTGTATAACAAAAGTACGAAATTTTTATATACATAATGAAAAATGCATATAAAAGTACTTTAGGTAATACACATATTTTTTTATAAAAAGGCCTTTTCAAAGGAGACAAAACAATTAATTCAAAGTACATTTTTTGTACCTTGCTAAACAAAAAAAAGGAATGAAAAACTTGGTATTAATAGTACTAGCAAGCTTTTTACTAAACGCTTGTAGTAAAAATGATGACAATAACGATAACGAATATTTAACGGATATAAATTTTGATACTGGAACTGCAATAAACACTAATTTCCCGCAGTATAACAGCTTACAATTCCCTGGAAATCATGCGGTAATCAATGGTTTCGGATTAAGCGGTATTGTCGTTTACTATTCCGGAAGCTCTTATAGTGCTTTTGAATTAAGTGATCCAAACCATATTTATCAGTCATGTTCTGCTTTAACGGTATCGGGAGTTTTAGCAACTTGTAGTTGTGATGACGAAAATGTGTATGATATTTTAACCGGACAACCAAATGGAAGCACGACAGGACAATACGGACTAAAACCATATTTTGTAGAAGTAACTGGTAACATTATTAGGGTATATAATAATTAAACCCATTTTTTAAAGCTTGAAAAAAAGCTTCTTTTATAAAAATTAGTCCATTCATTTATTCCAACCAACAAATTATAAAGAACTTCAACAATTGCATAATCCTTTTTAAAGCAAAAAGTACTAAATTATTCATTTAGTACTTTTCTATTTAACAAGATTTATCTTGCATTATTTCTTATCCATTTAAACAACCTTTAAAGGAGAGTATTTATCTTGTAAGAGATACTTATTTTTAAATAGATACAAAAGAATAGATATTGGTAAAATAATTATGGTGATTATTTTTAGCAATGATCTTTTTAATAAATCTACTACTTGAAGATTATTATCAGCAGTATTATCTATAGATAAATTAAAAATCATTTTCCCAAACGTTATCCCTTTATTAAAAAGATCAAACAATATTATATAAATATAAAACGATAAAATCATAAAACTAAAACTCAGCTTTATTTTGGTTTCAAATAACGTTAATTCCGTTATTTGAAATGATAGCGAAAGCATATCATCAAGTATTTTATAAATAAAACTGACAATAACAAAATCAATTAAAAATGCCAAAAATCTCTTTAAATAAATATCCTTCATAGTAAGTTATGATTATTATTTAGGTAAAACAATATACTCTAAATCTAGAATTTCTCCAGTTTTCATATCTATATTATACTTGTGCAAGTCATTATTGTTCGAGCTTAGGTCAATATTTTTCAAGAGTGACTTCTAAACAACTCTTTTATACCATTGACTTATCAAAGCTAAAAATAAAAAAATAAAAAAACTAATTTTATATAGAATATTTTCTATATAATTTGTATCTTAGACTTGGGAATTTTTAAATTAATTAAAGTGTTAATTAATTGGAAAGCCATTCTTTCATTAGAATGGCTTTTTTTTGTCTAAGATAAACCCTTCCGGTTTTTCATTATTAGAAATGGACATATACCTTCAAAAAGGGAAAGCGTTTGTCTTGTTCAAAATCACTTCAGAACAATATAAATGAACAGGTTCAACTAAAAAACTCTCCAGCATGAACACTGGAGAGTTTTATTTTAGATTCTGAAACAAGTTCCGAATAACAATTTATAATCTTGGGTTTTAAAACTTAAGTGTTGCACCAACTAAAAAATTCCTTGTTGCTTGCGGATAATAACCCGTTCCTTCAATGGTAGTTGTTACATCTGGCGCAGACCAAGTATCATCATACGTGTAGTAATACCCGTTGGATATATATTTTTCATTAAAAATATTATTTACTAAAGCAGAAAAAGTAATAGACTTCACAAATGCATTGGTATCTAATTTATAAGACACATTAAAATCATTTACAAAATAACTATCTAGTTTAGATGCTGCACTATCTGTGTTTCCCATAAACTGTTCGCCAACATATTTGGTTAATAATGAGAAATTAAGATTGTTAATTGGGTTAAACACTAAAGCGTTAGATAGTACCACTTCTGGAGAAAAGGAAATATTTGTTTTTCCCAAATCGGCTAAACTACCATCTCTAGAAACCACCGTGCTCTTGTTTTTATTAGAACTCACCGTAATAGAAGGCTGTATCGTTAACCATTCTAAAGGTTTTACCGCAGCTTCTATTTCTAAACCTAATCTATAACTTTCCCCACTATTGGTGCGTATTGGATTACCAACATTATCTCTATCTCCTGTTAAAATTAATTGTTCGTTATACAGCATATAGTACAAATTGGTGTTGATACTAAATACTTCCGATTGGTGTCTGAAACCCAATTCGAAATCATTTAACTGTTCTGGTTTAACGGTTTCATTGTTTTCAAAATCATCTCTATTCGGCTCTCTATTTGCTCTAGCATATGAAAAATAGATGTTGTTATTGGTATTCAACTCGTAAGTAATTCCGGCTTTCGGATTAAAAAAGCTATAATTCTCATCTACTCTTAAAGCAATTCTATCGGATGTTAATCCTGTAGTTTTATAATCTACTAAACGCCATTGTAGATCTCCAAAAAGACTAATCTTGTCATTTAATTTAACCGTTGCTTTAGTAAAGAAACTCAAATCTTTTTTCTTTCCGTTTCCATCATAATAGGTGTCATTTATTTCACTAGAGCTTGCATTTCTTGCCCAAATGATTTCACCAAAATGATCTCCGTCATAGGTACTATACGATCCTCCAAAAATCATATCTAATTTATTTTTCTTAAAATTAGCATTCGCATTTACTACATAGAAATCATTGTCTAACCAACGTCTTCTAATTAAATCTGTAGTATTAATGGTTTCACTACCAACCATAATTTCTTCTAAATCATAATCTTCAAAATCCTGATCCTCTTTGTACTGCTCAAAATAACCTTTACCATGTGTGTAATTAAGACTTAGATTCGTAGACCAGTTATTATTAATACGTTCTGTATAATGCAATTGGTAATGGTCTTGCTTGTAATTGTCTTCTTCATTTTCATGAAAACGCGGATTACCAGCTTCGTCGGTATACATTCCAGCCGTATTAAACGTTCTATCATCTTCTAATAGATCTAAATCTTCTAAACCGTTCCAAGACTGATAGGTCACTTCATGACCACTAAAGGTAATTGCTTTTATTAAGCGATTGTCATCTACATAAGCACCTTGTAGGAAATACGATTTTAAATCGGACGAAGCTCTATCGATATAACCATCTGATTTTATTTGCGATAAACGCCCAGCGATTTCGAAATGATTATTTAGTTTTCCGGTACTAAATTTCACATTGTGTTTTCTAGTGTTATAACTTCCGAAGGAATTAGAAATTTCGCCATTTGCAACTTCTGAAACAACATCGGTTAGCACATTAATACTAGCTCCAAAAGCACCAGAACCATTACTAGATGTCCCAACACCACGTTGTAACTGCAGACTTTCTACAGAGGAAGCAAAATCACCCAGATTTACCCAAAAAGTACCCAACGATTCGGCATCGTTATACGGAATACCATTAAGCGTAATATTGGTAGATTGTGCGTTAATACCGCGAACACGAATGTAAGTGTAACCAATTCCTGCACCTGCATCTGTTGTAGTAACTACGGATGGTAAAAAGTTAAGTAGCACAGGAATATCCAGTCCTAGATTACGTTTCGCAAGGTCTTCTTTACTTACGTTAGTGTGTGTAATTGGTGATGTTGCGTTTACTCGAACGGCTTTAATTAAGACCTCATCTAGTTGTTCTAGTTTTGTAGAGTCTTGTGGTTTTTCTTGTGCATTTGCACAGACGGTTAACACTAAAAGTGTTAAAAAAAGAAATAGGTTTTTCATTACGATTATGTTTTATAATCGAATAAAAAGAGGTAATTATTCTTTAGTTATTAATTGGTTTATTTTGAGCTTTAACTAATACAATATTGAAAATGCTAGTTTACATTTTAAATCCTTACATGTATAATTTTGAACATGTTCAGACTTCGAAGTAAAATTAACATTGATGACCTTATCGCACTCGCTAAAAATATCCACAGGACATTTTTTTAACGCCTTACTTATAATCATCGATAACCTTATCGCACTCGCTAAAAATGTCCACAGGACATTTTTTTAACGCTCGCTTCCTAAACAGCATTACCTGTTCTAGGTTCAATGGGTATGATCTCAGCCGTTATAAGTTAAAAATCGAAATGATTACTAACTCTAAAAAGCACCCCTTTTTTGAGAACGCTGCAAATGTAATTAAGAATGAATAATTAACAAGCAATAATCCATAATTTTTTAATCGATGTTTGGTTTTTTTCGATTGGTTTTCTTTTCCGAATTAGAACGCTTTGATTTTAAGCGTCTTATTTTTACTGCTCTTGGTATTCTAGTTGGTTTCCGTTTTTTAGGAACAACCAAACCTTCCCTTATTATTTGAAGAAATCTTTGTATTGCTAATTTTTTATTTTTATGCTGGCTTCTACTTTCGCCACATTGTATAATAAGTACGTTTTCTTTGGTTAGCCTAGTATTTAATTTACTTTTTAAGCGTTCTTTTTGTTCTTCATTAAAAACTTGAGAATCCTCTAAATTAAAGGTTAATTCTATTTTGGAAGACACTTTATTTACATGCTGTCCTCCTGCACCAGAACTTCGTATTGCTTTATAATTTAACTCGCTAATTAACTGCTTTTCACTAAACATTACTCGTTTATTTGATGTGCTGCTTTTAATAAATCTGTAACTGTTTTTACAGGATTAAAAGTAATTAATGGAACTTCTACAAAAATGGTGTTCCAATGCGCCATAGAACCGTTCCAAAGTCCCGGAAGTTCTAAGGCTTTTAAGTCTTTTCCGGTTTTAGTTTTCATGGTTATAAATGCTGTTTTTGGATCTACGTATTGGTTAAGATCAAACTTTTCGTCTTTATAATTTTTAATGCCGCAAACAAGATCTACAGGATTAAAATGTGTTGCGTTTTTTAATATTTTCTTTTGGGTTTTATTCTTTTTATCAATTTGTGCAGACTCTACAATTTGCAAGGAAACATTACCACTTTCATCTTTCACCCAAAATGGTCCTCCTCCAGGTTCTCCTTCATTTTTCACCATACCGCAAACACGAATAGGGCGATTTAGTTTTTCCTTTAAATATTCGATTTGATAGGTTTTAGAATATTTTTCAAATTCTATATTAATAACCACATGCAGTTCATTTTTCAAGAATTCTGCAATCGTAATTAATTCTGCTTCCGAAAGGTTATTTTCTTCCAGTTTCTCTAAATAAACAAATGCTTGCTCCTGTAATTTCATTAATAAACCACCAAGCATTTTTTTGGATTCTGCTACTTCTCTTTCGTATTTAGAAACTACAATATTATCAATGTTTTTAATAAAAATAACATCTGCATCTAGCTGGTTTAAATTATTTAAAAGTGCGCCATGCCCAGAAGGTCTAAACAGTAAATCGTTGTTATCTTCTCTAAAAGCATCATTTTTTGGTGTTACCGCAATAGTGTCTGTAGATTGGCATTGGTAGGAAAACGAGATATTAAATTTAGTCTTCGTTTTTGCTTCTACAATTTTTTCTATTCGCTTAAACTCTTCATCAAAAATATGCTTGTGTATTTCTGAGATAGTAAAATGCAAATCTGCTTCATTATTAGAGGATGCATATAGTGCTGCTTCAAATAAATGCTCTTCAAAAGCTGTGGAAACATGATCTTTATATTGATGAAAAGGAAGTAATCCTTTTGGATAAAAACCGTAATTAAGTTTATCGGTTTCTAATATTGTTTTAATAAATTCTAGCTTTTTTTTATCCTGTGAAAGCATATTAAAATCAGGAAGACGTTTTTTCACCTTCGCTAGCACTTCGGTATAAAAAGGAAATTTTTCTACACCTACCAAAAACAAAGATAACTCGGAAGCTTTATTCCTATTAATATAGGAATTTACACTTTCTTCATCCCCATTATATTCTTGTATAAATTGAAACAAGAATTTAAACATTCTAGTTGCGGCTCCAGAAGCTGGTACAAATTTAAGAATGGTTTTATGGTTTCTTTTCTTTTCGAAAAAGGCAATTGCTTCCTTCTTTTCTGCTTCAGAAAACTTTAAAATACCATTACCAATATTGGCTGCATCTTTTAAATTTACAAACGGAACTCCTGTTTTAAAAAGTTGTATTTGTGCATTAACTTTTTCTGTAGTTAGGTTTTTAGATTTTATTTGCTGTATATCTTTTTCTGTAAATTTCACTTCTTTCGATTTAGTAATTCATCTATATGCTTTGCAGCCATTTCTAAACGTGTTTTCTTATCGCCTTTTAATAAAACATACGGTCTATCATACTTTATTAAAGTGTCTTGAAAAGATTGAAACATACCCAAACGTTCTTCCGGTTTATCGCGTAAATCATCTGCTTCCCAAGGCGTATCAATATACGTTAAAAAGTATATATCATAGGTGTTTTCTAAAGCATATTTTTCTAATAGAGGATCGCAAATCCCTGAATAATACGTTTCTGAGTACACTTTGGTTTCTAATAAATCGGTATCGCAAATTAAAACAGAATCTGTTTTTTTAGCTAAAGTATTTTCTAGTTTCATTTGCCCAATAGCAATGGGCAACAAGTCTTTTGCTTCACAAGTTTTGCGCTCGTTATTCCATTTCTCTTGAAGGTATTCTCTAGCATATTCTGGCGCCCAAACCGAATTATAATGACGTGCCAATTGTTTTGACAAGGTGGTTTTACCTGTAGATTCAGGACCAAATAAAACTACTTTTATGCAGTTGCTAGGCTGCTGTTTAAGCTTTTCTTCCATGCTAAATATCCTAAAATTGCTATAAATGTAAATCCTAAATATTGAAAACTTGTAAAAGTAAACCCTTTATAAAAATATAAAGGAATAGAAATAATATCGCCAATAATCCAATAGATCCAGTTTTCTATTTTACGCTTGGCCATAAGCCACATACCAACAAAAAATATAGCCGTAGTTATTGTGTCTACATAGGCAACCCAACCGTTCCACTTGTCAAATGTTTTATATATAACAAAAACAAAAACTAGGGTTGCTAAAAAGATAGCTACGCTAATTTTCTTTTCCTTTTTTGTCGTTCTAGAAATTTGAGTTACATGGCTTGCGTCTGTTTTACGGGTCCAAATATACCAGCCAAAAACACTCATAATAAAATAATAAGCGTTAATCATCATATCTCCTAGAAGTCCCCATTTTAATAACAAATACACAAAAATGCAGGTACTTATCATTCCTGTTGGAAAAACTAAAATGTTGTTTTTTCTAGAAAACCATACCGAAAGAAACCCAAAAATAACGGCTACAATCTCTAAGACAATATCTAATGTTTGGTAATCGGAATACTGACCGAATAAAAAATCAAAAATGGGGTTCATAGTCGCTTCTATTTGTTTTTACCACTTTCATTGTTAGTACAGAAATACCTGCCTCTTCAAAAGAACGCTTTATTTCCTTATTTAAAAAAGGCATTAAGGTATCATAATCTCCAAAAATTTGGGTGCTTAATGGATTCTCTAAAACTTTGAATTCAGAGTTACGTAATGCTTTTATAAAGTTAATTACGTGTTTTTCATAATCATCCTGCAAAGGAGAAAGTGTTAAATCTACAGATATTTCCATATGTATTTCCCGTAAAAATGGGTGTTTTATTTATTAAACGTTCATTTTATTCCGACTTCTATTCTGATCTGTCGAGCATTATTTCTATTTTTTTAATTCCGTAAAGAATGATTCATCCTCTTCAAAAGCCGTACCAATAACTACTAAATCTGCTCCTGCTTGGTATGCTTTATCTAATTGTTGTTTACTTCGTATACCGCCACCAACAATTAAAGGAATTTTTAAATCCTCTTTTACGGCACTAATTACAGAAGAAGGAATTGCTTTTTCTGCACCACTTCCCGCTTCTAAATAGATAAGTTGCATACCAAGTAACTCTCCTGCTTTTGCGGTATCTACAATAGCTTGCACCTTATTAATTGGCATTGTTTCTGTTTGCGTTACGCGTTGTACTGCTGTTTCTTTTCCGTTTTCTATTAGCAAATAACCCGTTGGAATCACTTCTAAACTGCTATTTCGTAATTTAGAAACCGAGGCTACCTGTTTTCCTATTAAATATTCCGGATTTCTACCAGACAATAAAGACAAAAACAATATAGCATTCGCATGATTGGTAATTTGCGATATATCTCCTGGAAATAATATGATTGGTAAATTGGTATGCTTTTTTAATGCTATAACCAGATTTTCTGTTGCAAATGCTTCCACAGTACTTCCACCAACAAAAATATGTGTAGCAGCCGAGCTGTTTACTTTTCGCATAAAATCGTCTAAACCTTCCGGCTTCGTTTTATCCGGATCTATTAAAACCGCTAAGAGCTTTTCCCCTTTTTTAATAGACTGCAATATGTTTTTATAAATGCTTTTCATTAGCCAAGAATACACAAATGTTTTTCTTTTTACTTCTCCTCTTATTAGGTCTTCTTATTTTTAGTCTATTTTCTTTGCTCTATAAAATATTAAGCTGGTAAAGCATAGGCACAAGTAAATCCTTCAAACTCAAAAAATGTAGTTTGGTATCTATGTTTTTTTTCTTCATAATCAATCCAGGCTATAGTAGCACCTTCTTCAACGGTAAACGGAATGACTAAGGTATGCTGTAAAAAACTCAATCCTGGAGTAGCAAACAATTTGTAAAGCGATTCTTTAATACACCAAATAACCGTTAATTTATTGATATAATCTTTTGCCTCCTTATCTAAATACACGTTTTCATAATCTAAAAACTTATGTGCAATGACACCAATTTTTTCGCGTTGTTTTTCTACATCAATACCCACAACCGTATCACTGACTACGACTGCCGAGAACGTAAACGAATGCGTAATAGAAATATGTTTCCCATCTTTTAAATGTGGTTTTCCGTTCTGGTCATAAACTAAATCGGCATCGGTATAACCAAAAGCCGCAAGTAAATGACGCACACTTAAAAAGCCACGTCTGTGCAATTCACTTTTCATCCCTAAAACACGCTGCATATTTTCAGGTTTCAAGGTAATAGGTGCTAGTAAATCTTCATAAGACTCTGTAATCTTCCAGATTTTAACAGTAGTTTGTGAGTTTGGTGTAAGAGTTTTATAAATAGGCATTTAATATTCTAAAAGTTATTGATTATCTTTGCATCGTCTAAGGCGGATTCGGCAAATTTTTATATAGCGAATTTAGTTATTTCAGCCATAAAGCCAAAGGCAAGTGCAATTTTAAAACAAGATAAAAAATAATATGAGTACAAAAACTGTTGCTTACGTACCTAATAAGGTAAAAGATATGTCGCTTGCGGCTTGGGGAAGAAAAGAAATGGATTTAGCTGAAGCAGAAATGCCTGGACTAATGAGTTTACGTGAAGAGTACAAAAACACGCAACCATTAAAAGGAGCACGTATTGCAGGATGTTTACACATGACTATTCAAACTGCTGTTTTAATTGAAACTTTACAAGCTCTTGGAGCAGAAGTTACTTGGAGTTCTTGTAACATTTTCTCTACACAAGATCAAGCTGCTGCTGCTGTTGCAGAAGCAGGAACTGCTGTGTATGCATGGAAAGATATGACAGAAGAAGAATTTGATTGGTGTATTGAACAAACCTTATTTTTTGGTGAAGACAGAAAACCATTAAATATGATCTTAGATGATGGTGGTGATTTAACCAACATGGTTTTAGACAAATACCCAGAATTAGCTGCAGGAATTAACGGTTTATCTGAAGAGACTACAACTGGAGTTCACAGATTATATGAGCGTGTAAAAAACGGAACATTACCAATGCCGGCAATTAATGTTAACGATTCGGTTACTAAATCTAAATTTGATAATAAATACGGTTGTAAAGAATCTGCAGTAGATGCAATTCGTCGTGCAACAGATATTATGCTAGCTGGAAAACGTGTAACGGTTTGTGGTTATGGTGATGTTGGTAAAGGTACTGCTGCTTCTTTTAAAGGTGCAGGAAGTATTGTAACCGTAACTGAAATCGATCCTATTTGTGCTTTACAAGCTGCAATGGATGGTTTTGAAGTAAAGAAATTAGAAACGGTTGTTGGTAATTCAGATATTATTATCACTACTACAGGAAATAAAGATATTGTACGTGCGGAGCATTTTGAAGCAATGAAAGACAAAGTTATTGTTGCGAATATTGGTCACTTTGATAACGAAATCCAAGTTGGATGGTTAAACGAAAAGCATGGTCATACTAAAGACACTATCAAACCTCAAGTTGACAAATACGTTATTAACGGAAAAGACATTATTTTACTTGCCGAAGGTCGTTTAGTAAACTTAGGTTGCGCAACAGGTCACCCAAGTTTTGTAATGAGTAACTCTTTTACAAACCAAACTTTAGCGCAAATTGAACTTTGGACAAACAAAGAAGCATACGGAAACGATGTGTACATGTTACCAAAAGTTTTAGACGAAAAAGTAGCAAAATTACACTTAGCTAAAATTGGTGTAGAGCTTACAGAACTTAAACCTTACCAAGCAGAATACATTGGTGTAACGGTAGAAGGCCCATACAAGCCAGAACATTACAGATACTAAATTTGTCATTCCGAGCGCAAGCTAAGAATCTCAAAATCTAATTATATTTAAATCCCAAGCATTCGTGTTTGGGATTTTTTTTTGGTTTGTCGAACGAAACTTTAGTGTAGTTCGGGCAATTTGTTTTTGGCAGAAAAAACCAAAACCAACCAGGCTTTACACTATATCTTTTTGTCGTGCCTCAAAAAGGATGCCGTTGCAATCCTTATCGCGGGCTAATCCTTTACGGTCATTGCTAGAGATAACGAAGTGCAATCTGTTGGTTTCATTTCTAGCTTTTAAAATGCACTTCGTTTATTTTTAGACAAACCTTCCGAGTTTTTAATTCCTAAAAACCCACCTTCCTTTAGCTAAAGGAAGGTGCTTGTTAACCACTAACCGGTTACCAAAAAAAAAACAAAATAAGCAAACAAATAGTTTTACTCCTTTCGTTTTTAAATAAGTACCTTTCCTTTTTAAATATAAAAATCATGAGTTTAGAAAAGACAACCGTAACACTTAACAGATTAGAATCGCATATAGAAAACCATAGTATTTCTAACCCTAAAGTATCAAAAGGGGATATCGCTTGGCATATAGATCACAGTCTCAAAATAATCAATGCTGTTGTTATTTCTACTCAAAAATCAGATCCAAATACATTTAAAAACAATTTTAGTTTTTTAGGAAAGCTATTCTTTACCCTTGGTTTTTTTCCTAGAGGAAAAGCAAAAGCACCAAAGTATGTTACACCACCTGAAGTGGTTTTAAAAGAAGACCTTATAAGTCAGTTACAAGAAGCTAAAGCAAATATGAATAGTATAGCCGACTTAGATAAGAACGCCTATTTTAAACATCCGCTATTCGGACATGTGAACAAAAAAAGAATCTATACTTTTTTGGTTCTGCACACGACACATCATTTGAAAATTATGGAGGATATTCTGAAAAAATAGATTTTAATATTAGCGTAGCTCAATAAAATGCGCTTCGCTATTTTATGACAAACCTTCCGCGTTTTTATTTCACAAAAACCCACCTTCCTTTAGCTAAAGGAAGGAACTCATGACGATAAGCTTTTCAGAAAAAACTTTAATATTAAAGCTATTTTAAAAACAAAAAAAATGCCTTTCTGTTTCCAAAAAAGCATTTTTACCAACTAATCAAAAATTATTGTGCACTCCAACCTCCATCTAAAACAAAGGAGGAACCTGTTATGGTTGTGGAGCTATCTTTTGCCAGCAATATTGCCATATCGGTAATCGCTTCTAGAGGCACAAATTGTTTTACTGCTTGCTTTTTAAGCATCACTTTTTCTACAACCTCCTCTTCGGTCATATGATGTGCTTTGGCTTGGTCTTTTATTTGTCCGATAACCAAAGGTGTTTTTACATAACCCGGACAAATAGCATTACACGTAATATTAAAAGCTGCGCCCTCTAAAGCCAAGACTTTGGTCATACCAATCACACCATGTTTTGCGGTGACGTAAGCCGATTTAAATTCGGAAGCTCGAATGCCATGCACCGAAGAGACATTTATTATTCTACCAAACTTTTGTTTTTTCATCTGTTTCCAAACGGCTTTAGAAGCGTAAAAAACAGCGTTCATATTTATAGCTATAATATTTTCGTATTTCTTGTTTGGAAAATCTTCTATTGGCGAAACAAATTGTATTCCGGCATTATTCACTAATACATGCAAGGCACCAAAGGTTTTTATGGTTTCTTCTACTAAACCTTCAATAGCTTCCGCTTGCAATAAATTTGCATTAGAAAAAGCTACTTTCACCTTATATCTCTCACCAACTTCCTTTGCTATTTCTGCGCCATTTTTTTCTAAACCATGAAACATAATAGCATATCCTTCCTTAGCAAATTGATTTGCTATTCCTAAACCAATTCCGCTGGTACTACCTGTAATAAGAACGGTTTTATTCATCTTCTAAAAATTTTTCAAGTGCGACATTAAAAGCTTCTGGCTGATCGATAACAACACCATGTCTAGAATTTTCAATAACCACCAAGGAAGCGTGTTGTAATGTATCTACATAAGCTTGCTTAAAGGCAATTGGCGTATAATCCATATCGGATGCCACCACTAAAGTTCTCGTTTTAATATCCTTAATTCTATCTCCTAATCCCCAATCCATTAAGGTTACAAAGGATTTGAAGTACGCATTGTAATCATTCTTTTTGCAACGTGCTTCAAATTGGTTTCGCATATCTATTTGATGCGCTTCGGGAAACATATTAAATGAAATTTCTTTGGCTAATGGTTCTATACCTTTTGTTTTTAAAAATGCTGTTCGATTCTTTAAAAGGTCTTCGCCCGTTTTTCCCATATCGTTAAAATCGGGACCACTATTTACAATCACTAGATTATCTAAGTATTCTGGATGTTTTGCAGCCATTTCAAAAGCTACAGCGCCACCCATGGAAAAACCAACAAAAGTTGCTTTTTTAATCGCTAGTTTATCTAATAACTGCTTTACATCTTCGGTCATTAATTCTACACCATACGCATCTAATGGTTTTGTAGAATCTCCGTGACCTCTTAAATCTAAGGCAATAACTCGATATTTTTCAGAAAAGAAAGGGACTTGACCGTCCCAATCTTTTTTTGTGGATCCTAAACCATGAAGTAACAGAAGTACATCTCCTTTTCCATAATCTTCATAATCAAGTTCTATATCATTAACTTGTATTTTTGGCATGATTTGGAAGCTTAGTTAATAGTTGCTGGTTTCTTTTTAAAGAAGTTCACCTTGTACTTTAACTCAAAAGAAACTAATGTTTCAATGACAGGAGAAGCTACAAACTCTCTATTTTTAGCATTAAATAAGTTTGTAATACTTAAACCAAGTGATAAGTTATCATTAAAGTTATATCCTGCATTTGCATCTACGGAGAAACCACCTAATTGTCCGTAGTTCCAAGTTCTTCCTACCTGAGCGTTTTCAACAATTTCATTGATACCATCTCCATCTTGATCTTGTGTTTCTGCAGCTACATTAATACCTGAGAAGAAATCATATTTTTGCACATATCTTCCGAAGAGCGCACCATAGAATTTACCTTTTCCGTAATGAAGACCAACACTAAACTTGTGGTTAGGTGTATTAATTGGTAATTCACTTTCTAAAACTTGTCCGTCTAAATTCCCATCATTATCCAAATCATTTTTATCTAGATCTCTATCAAAATACGAATAGTTTACAGAGGTTCTAAAACTATCATTAAAGTAATAGTTTAATCCTACATCTAGTCCGTAGGTATCTACATGACCAAAATTTAAGTACGTCAATACAAAAGCTCCTGTAGAACCATCTACAACATCACCAATTGGTTGGTCACCAACATGCGTTACATTGTTACCATTTGCTGCATCTGCAATATTACGCAACGGACTAATAAAGTTATCCGATTGGTTGTAATACGCATTAGTATCTATAAATAATTTTTCGGTAAGTTTTCCTTTGTATCCTATTTCATAAGAATGAATAGTTTCTACATCTAACTTTTCAATTTTTGTACCATCGGTTAAGGTGAATCCTTCTCCATTTCCTAAAACTAATCCACCAAATAGGTTTCCTTTAAGATTTAAAATAGAAGGAACAGCAATACCTTTACCGTATGTTATTCTGAAAGTTCCGCTTTTTACTTTTTTAGTAATAGCTGCTTTTGGAATAAAGTTAGAACCGTATAATTCGTGATTATCTATTCTTCCTCCTAACAAAAATCCCCATCCAGAATCGTCTAATTTATATTCCATTTGTGTGTACACTCCTGTTTGATCTAAATCAATTCCGCCTTCATCTAAAAGGTACGTACCATCAGAATCCGCCATATCTAATTGATATTGCGCACCTAATGTTAAGTAGAATTTATTCCAGTTATTATTGTATTGCGCTTCGGCATTAAAACGTTTGGAAGCATCTTTAAAAAGCGCACCACGTTGCAATGCAACACCGTCACCAAAATTAGCTCCTGTTTGTAACCATTGCTCAGCATAAGAACGCTCACGAGCTTCTGCTTCTGAAAAACCATTTTCTACAAACGACACATAATTTTGTGTACGCTGATTCATAGCGTAGGTTTTATCGGTCTTACTCCATGTATAATAAGTGTTTGCAAAAAAGTTTTTAGAAACAAACTTTACTTGGGCAACATCGATACTCCAATCTTTTATTTGGTTACGACCTGCACTTGTAATACCAATATTATTGCTATTACTATGCCCGTAATACCCAGATAATTCGGAACTTTTTGTTGGTTTATAAAATAACGAAGCACCATATTTTTGGGAGTCGAAATCACGATCAAGATCTAATTCTTTATATGCTGTTGTTCCAACATACACACTATCTGCGTAATCAAATTCTGTTCCTTGCGATCTTTCAAAATGAAATTTATAAGCAAATTTATCATTCAGTACTTGTGCATGTCTTAATCTTGCTGTTACCACGTTTTGGTTTCCAGCTCCTACTGCAAATGTTGTTCCTTCAGACTGTCTAGGGTTTTTAGTAATCGTACTTACTAATCCGTTGTGTGCATTTGGGCCATACAATGTTCCGTTTGGGCCTAATAATATTTCCACTCTAGAGATATCATCTTTAGTTACTGTAGAAAAAGAACCCATTGGTAATCCTGTAGCAATTAATGTAGATAGTCTATCATCTGTTACTTGTAAATTTTTAGAATTAAAAGCAGAATTAAATCCTCTAATATTAATTCCAGTTCCTAAAACACCACTACGTACAAAATCAACACCTTTTTGTCTTGCTGCTAATTCCCCAATATTAAAACTAGGAAACTCTTCAATATCCCTAGCGGTAATTACATTTACTGTAGCTGGTACATCTGTAATTTTTTGTGGTTTTTTCCCTGCGGTTATAATAACTTCATCTAAAACACTATTAGATTCTTTTAATTGGGAGTTTAATGCTGTTACGCTTCCGGCAGTTACGGATATACTTTGTTCTAGCGTTTCAAAACCAATATAAGATATAGACACCGTATGTGTACCTTCTGCAACATCTTCAATGGTAAAATTACCATCAAAATCGGTAACGCTTCCTTTGTCTAAACTTTTAATATATACTGCTGCTCCGGCTAAAGGCATACCACTTGCTTCGGTAATTGTTCCTGTTACGCTTCCAGAATCTTGCGCATGAATAACCAGAGAGCTAATCAAGGTTATTAAGAATAGTAGTTTTTTCATAATTAGAAATGATGTTTTAAGTTAGATTATGATGGCAATCTATTGTGAAAAAGGAAATAAACAGTAGTGAAATTTAGTAATGAGAAGTATGACTTTGGATTAAAAAAACAAAAATAACATCTAAAAAACCCATATATAAAGGAGTTTTACCGCAAAATTTTAAATGTATGACTTTAGTTTAAAAAACGCTTCCGGTAAATTATTTGAAAGTGTATCAATGACCTTTATCATCAATTGTTTCTGATTTTTTGTGGGTTGCACCCCTTTAATTGGTGCTTTAATTTCCTCTAACAAACGTGTAGAATTTATTTTGCCTTCCATATATCTTGAAAGCGATATACTCCATGAAATATTAGGCACGTAATTACTTTGTTTTTGTCGTTCGCTTTCCTTTTCTATCAAATTGAATTTTGCAGCAAGCTTCAGTACTTCTTCGTACTTTTCTTGTATTACTAGCACATTGATATACGATGTGAAAAAGTGATGCCAACGATGTTTCAGCACTTCTTTTTTATATTTTATTAAAAATGTTTTTGCTGTCGCTTCGGCAAGGTCGTTTTTTTGAAGTTCGGATAAGACACGAACTTGATAGGAACAATACCCAATTTTTTGATGGTAGTTATGTGTTTCTTTATACCATTCTTGATACGCATCTAATAATGCAAAAGCTTTTTCCGGACTGTTATTTCGCAATAAAATAGCCACCAAATTATTCAAATACATCAGGGTATCATTATTGTTTTGCCTTATAGACAAATAGCCATAAAATTCTGCTTCTTCAAATTCGTCTTGTTTAGAATGCAGCAACACACGACTTGCATAATAATTAGAAAGCAAACGTCTGGAATACATTTCGCCTTGACTAAAATAATAGTCAATTTGGTCGAAAATGATTTTCAACTTATCATTTTCATTATAATTGGTGTAGATAAAAGCCAGTAAAACAAATGCTTGATACCTGTTTTTTCCATCTATATTTTTATCATTAAAAACAGCGAGCAACCAAGTTTCTAAGTGCTTTGTCTCGTTATTATTTAGGGTATACTGGTTGGTGATTTCTGTTGTTGCTGTGTAGAGTTTTTCGTTAATCTCTTTAACCTCTGCATAATTCTCTTTATAGGTTTCAATGAAATCTGCTATTATTTGATGGTCTTTATAGCGCATTCTAACCAACAAATAGGATTTATATTCTTTAGCCAAATCATATAAAATCTGAAAATTAAAATCCAAGTTCTTATATGTAGAGATATAATATAAGAATTCTTTTTCCTCACTAGAAGCTATGGCATCGGTAAGTATTTTTTGCTTTAATGGCATCAACCAACCAATAGTTACATCGACATCAATATTAGCTAATTTTTTTTCGATCCAATCTTTAATATAGGAATATTTGCGCTTATTTATGCTAGTATCAAAATCTACAAATGCCTTTTGAGATAGAGCATTAGAAATAATCAACTCCATAATTTGAAGTTTTTCTACATCTGTAAATTGATATCTAGTTTGCAGATATTTGGCTTCATTTGGCAGTATGGTTTTACTAAATTCTGTAAATTTTTTAAGTTTCGTTTTCATTAAACACCAAATGAAATTAAGTAATTATTATTTCTCGTTTTGTATTAATTAGCCTCCATAAATTGCTGAATAAGCTGATTAACTTCCGTCGGTTTTTCAAATTGCACAAAATGACCAGCATCTTCTACATAGGCTACTTTTACTTCTTTTATTTTTTGGGAAGCTATTTCACCAACATCTTGGATGGTTAAAGTAGGATTTAAATACCGATTAGGAATAAGCATATCTTTATTACCAAAAACAACTAATGTCTTTTTTGTAATATTCTCTAAATCTGTATACACCGGATCGTTTAGCATTCCAGAAATACTATTCACAATAGCGGTACAATGTGCATCAAAATCTGTAGCCAATTTAATTTGTTTTCTATCTTCAATCATTTTAGAAGTCCCTTCAGGCAACTGATAAAAGTTTAAGGCATAGTTTTTTTCAATTTGTTCATCTGTTGTGTTCTTCACCATATCGACAGTGAAAAAACTTTTTAGCATATTAGCACCAGCTTCCGAAAACTGCTCCAAACCTGCTGGAGCAATCAAAATTAGTTTTTCAATATCTGTTGCATAAGAAGTAGCTAGTTTAATACTTGCTTGTCCGCCCATAGAATGTCCAACAAGAACCACGTTTTTCAATTCTAATTTTGCAATGAACTTGTGTGAAATTTCAGCGAAATAGGTTGGCGTATAATCTACTTCTGGCTTAGAAGACTTTCCGTAACCTGGCAAATCTAAAGCAACGCATGTGTAGTGTTCTTTTAAGTACTTTATGTTTTCGGACCATGCATCAGAATTACTACTTAATCCATGTACAAACAAGATTGTTTTCTCACCAACTCCTTCTTTAATATAGCTTATTTCTGTACTGTCAATTACCACAGCATGCGATTTAAAATCATATTGAGAAATTATATCTTTCATAAGTTTATCCGATTTTTGCGAAAACATAATGGTGCTAATTAAAGTGAAAATAAATAGTAGCGTAAGTCTTTTCATTGTTCTGATTTAATAGTATTAAAATAATTATATAATTTCTTTCTAGAAACTTTACCCAAACTAGTTAGCGGAATTTCATCTAAAATAAACAGGTGTTTTGGATGCTTAAAAGCGACCAGATTCGTTTTTAAAACTTCCCGAATTGCTTCCACGGAAAGATCTTCATTTTCTGTGGCTACAAATGCTATGCCGCATTCTCCCCATTTTTCATCCTTCACACTTAAAACTACTGCTTTCTTTATTCCTTTTATTAATTCCAATTGCACTTCAATTTCTTGGGGATAAATATTTTCACCACCAGAAATATACATGTCGTTTTTGCGTCCTTTCATATACAAAAAACCTTCTTCATCACTATACGCAAAGTCGCCAGTAAACAGCCATCCTTTTTTTATTTTACTACTAGTTTTAACGGAATTATTCCAATATCCCGGAGTTACTATATCCCCTTTAATACAGAGTTCGCCAACCTCATTTGCTTTAAGACGCTCGCCTTTTTCATTGACAATTTTCAGATCTAAATAAAAATTAGGCTTCCCTATAGAATTTGGTTTAAGCGCTGCCATTTTATGATGCAAAGAAGTAATACTTGGTCCGGCTTCGGTTAAACCATAACCAGGCCTTATGTAAATGTTTTTTTCGGTTTTCCAGAAAGAAACGAGTTCTGACGGCACTTTTTCTCCACCAGAAATAATGTAACGCATTTTTTCTAGGTTGACATTTTTAAAAACATCCGTTTTCTGCATCATTAATAGCATGGTTGGCAAAGCCATAAACAAAGTCGTTTTGTTGCGTTCTAAAAGGCATAATATGTTTTCGGCATCGAACTTTTCTAACATACCAATATGTGCTCCTTTATGCAAAAGTGGCGTTATAAAAACATTCCATCCAGATGTATGATACGGCGGCAAGGTATTTATTGTGGAATCTCGAAAGGTAATCCCCAACTGCATCGATGTATTTAAGCTATTCCAAAATAACATTTTATTGGTATAAATAACCCCTTTTGGCGCACCGGTTGTTCCTGAAGTATAAAATATAAATAAGGCATTATCCTCTTTAATAGAATAGGTTTTTACTGCATGATTTTCTTCATTATGAAAAAAGCGTTCTAGCTTGTTCACAGAGATTGTTTGTATATTTTCTAGTGGTAATTGCGCTAATTTATCTTGATGATTTTCATTATATATAAATAAACAAGGCGTACAGTCTACAAGAAGTTTTGCTATTTCATTTACCGGCAAGCGATAATTTAAAGGAACCATTACCAAACCCATACGCTGGCAAGCCACAAAGAGCACCATATATTCTAAGCTATGCTCTGCTAAAACAGCTATTCTATCGCCTTCTTCTAAATCGAGTTCTGTAAATTTATGAATTAACCGATTGGCATAGATATGCAAGTCGTTATACGTATAACTAATATTGGTGTCATACGATGTTAATGCAATTTTATCGGGCGTATAATCTGCCCATTTAGCTGTCCAATCTAGTGCGTCCACTTGCTTCTTTATTAAAATCTAATTTATATATAATATAACCAATTACTAGAGATGTAATAATTCCTATTGCAGCAGAAACCCCTGGATTATTTACAGGCTCTTGCATGTACGGTGTTATTCTTCCGTAGTAAATACCAAAATGTACTACTATTGCCGTAATACTTGCTGTGAAAACAGCCCTTAAAGAAACATTTTCTAAAAATGTACCAAACAGAACAGGGACAAAAGCCGCTGCAAAGTAAGCATAGACGCCATTTTGAGCAAAAATAGCCACACTAACATCTGGGTTTTTGATCTGTTCCCAACTTAATAAAAAGCTTACAATACCAAGAACAATAATAACTACTTTATTAATTGAAATTGTTTTTTCAGTAAACTTATCCTTAAACAAAGGGTTGATGATATCGGAAGTAATAGTTATAGACAGGGATTGAATTAAGCTTTCTAAGGTAGATAATCCTGCCGAAATTAAACCCACTACAATCACTAAACCAATACCAACAGAAAACTTAGTAACTACGTAGGTTGGTATAATTTCATCCATTCTTAATTTTTCGCCATTGACCATAAAGTCTGGAAAACTAATTCGAGCATATAAACCAACAATTACCACTAAAAAGAAAACAATCATAAAAGCAATCCCACTAAACAAATAGGTATTGATTTTTGAAGAATCTTTTAATAATAGGGATTTTGTAATAATGTGTGGCTGACAAACAATAGCAACACCAATTACTATTTGCGTAAAAATGATTTCAAAATAATCTCGAAATAAAAAGCTTGAAGGATTTGTTGTTTTTGTAAGATTAGGATCTATTGCATTTAATTTATCGAAGAAACCAGAAACACCATCGGTAAAATATTCTGATCCAGAACTAATTAAAATAATAGCTACAACAAACATAATGATGGCTTGAATAGTGTTGGTATACACCATGGAGTTTGCGCCACCAAACATCATATAACCAAACACAAATGCGGTAATTCCCATAAGCACATAAAAAGGATCCGCATTTAGGGATTTGGAAATAACTTGTGTTAATCCTACATTAATTAGTACGATAAAAGTAATAAGCAAGAGTGCTATAATACCGAAGAAAAATGCATAGCTTTTACTTTTATAGCGTTTCCCTATCCATTGTGCCATCGTTGTGGCTTTCACAGAATTACCTTGTTTTACAAACCCTTTAGTAAAAACAATTAATGATACAAATGCAGCAATAGGTAATACCACAGCAAAAGAGATTACTCCAGAAATGCCGTATAGCGCTATAAATCCCGGATTAATAATAAAGGTTGCAGCACTTGTCATGGAAGCTGCTAAAGACAAACCAACCACCCAAGAAGGGAAACCGATATTACCAACGGCATAATCTTTAATACTTGTGTTTTTTCGAGCGCCTCGTATAACGAAGAATAATATTACTGCAGCATACACTGCTAATAAAATCCACATGTAAGTTACTAACTTGTCTGATGCTATCATTTCCTTTTTTGTCTTTAAAAACAAATAACAAACTTTATATTATTTGGATTTCAAATATTCGCCTTTTCAAAGGTATGACTTTTAGAAATTAAAACGAAAAAACAGCCAAACACATTATAATAACTAGCAAAACACTTTATATGACTTTTATATTTTTAAACGCTCTTTGATGCATACGGCTAGTAAGTAGACCTTTTTTAATTATAGCGCATAAAAAAACGCCTTTACTTATAAATAAGTAAAGGCGCTTTAAATTTTTAAGGATTTATAAAATTCCTAAGCTTCGAAAGGCTCAATAGATACATAAGATCTATTGTTTCTTTTCTTTGTGAATTTTACTAAACCATCTACTCTAGCGTGTAAAGTGTGATCTTTTCCTTGGTATACGTTCTCCGCTGGGTGATGCGTATTACCTCTTTGTCTTAATATGATATTTCCAGCAATAGCAGCTTGTCCACCAAATATCTTCACGCCTAAACGTTTTGATTCTGATTCTCTACCATTCTTCGAACTACCAACTCCTTTTTTATGAGCCATTGTCTTAAGGTTTTATTTGTTATACTTAAGTAGTTTCGCAATTAAGCTTTACCACCATCTAATTCGTCTTGCCATTTTTTAAGCTCGTCCCACTTACCATCAGCAGCTAATTTAGCTTGTGCTGGCCAAGTATCGGTTACGTGACTACCACGAACGCCTGCAATGATTTCAGAAATTTTTGCTGCATCTGTTTTAGCTAAATCTGCGAAAGTCGCGATTCCTGCTTCTACTAATGTTTCAGCAATTTTAGGTCCAATACCTTCAACTTTCTTTAAATCATCTGCTTTACCTGTTGCTTTTTTAGCAGCTGGTTTTGCTTCTGCCTTTGGAGCAGCGGCTTTTTTAGCTGGAGCAGCTTTTTTAGCTCCTGAAGCTACAATGCTCTCAATCACGATTTCCGTTAAGGCTTGTCTGTGTCCATTCTTTACACGGTAACCTTTTCTTCTTTTCTTTTTGAAAACAATAACTTTATCACCTTGAAGGTGCTTTAAGACTTTCACACTTACTTGTGCTCCATCTATAGCTGGGGCGCCTACAGTTACATTGCTACCATCTGCAATTAAAAGAACATTATCGAAAGACATTGTCTTTCCTTCTTCTGATGCTAAACGGTTAACAAAAACTTTTTGGTCTTTTTCAACTTTAAATTGATGCCCTGCTATCTCTACAATTGCGTACATAGCGTAACGTTTTTATTAATTAATTTATATAAAATAATCTCATTTTCCTTAGAAAACGGATGCAAATATACTGCTAATTAATTAAACTACAAACGTTTTATTGCTTTTGAACAACTTTTGTACTGTTTTTTAAAATCTGCATGAAAGTAAGTGTTAAAATTGTGGTGGATGCTAAACCTTCCACAATAATTACAAAAATTAAAATTCCGCCGCCATAACCACTATCATCGAACCAATCTTTTAATAAAGTGTTCATAAAATCTACATCCAGATGAAACATGTAAATCCCCATAAATAAAGCAAAAATAAAAGTGGCCAAAAAGCCAGTAATTAACCCAACCTTAAATCCGTTGATATAATTAAAATCTATCCCCGAAATTAGCTTATACCTTTTCATAGCCATATAAATGCCGTAGCCCATAAATAATCCATTTACCATTCTAAACCAGGGATTTGTATGTAGTCCTAAAAATTTAATCATTAAAAAATATGCTATAAGCGCTATAGTTGTAAAAACGCCATATTTAACAGCTACAGATGAAGAAGAGTTCATATCAATAAAGCTTTAAGGGTTATACTCTTTTAAATTTCGTGAAAAATTTTCAATTAATATAATTTAAGTCCAACTTTCTGATTCTGTTAACATTAAAAACAGTTATAATTATTATTTTTGAAAACTTGTAACTATTCTTTGTAGTTAAAGACAAATCATTAAAATCACATAAATCAAACACACAATGAAAAAACGCATTTTGGCTTTAGCTTCTTTATGTTTAGCTGGCTTTGCAGCAACCGCTCAAGAAGTGAAATATGAAGAGTACGACTTAGATAACGGCATGCACGTTATTTTACATAAAGACAACGCTGCTCCTGTAGTAATAACTTCGGTTATGTATCACGTAGGTGCAAAAGATGAAAATCCAGAGCGCACTGGTTTTGCTCACTTTTTTGAACACCTTTTATTCGAAGGAACCGAAAACATTAAAAGAGGAGAATGGTTTAACATAGTAACTTCTAACGGTGGAAGTGTTAATGCAAACACCAATGAGGATAGAACCTATTACTTTGAAGTATTTCCTTCCAATAGTATAGAACTTGGTTTATGGATGGAATCGGAAAGATTAATGCATCCTATTATTAACCAAATAGGTGTAGATACCCAAAACGAAGTAGTTAAAGAAGAAAAACGTTTACGTGTAGACAATTCACCATATGGTAAGTTTTTTGAAAATGTGAAGAAAAACATATTTAAAAAACATCCTTACCGATGGACTACTATTGGAGAAATGGCACATTTAGACGCTGCTACTTTAGAAGAATTTCAAGCATTCAATAAAAAATTCTATGTTCCTAATAACGCTGTTTTAATCGTTGCTGGAGATATCGACGTTCCTTCTACAAAAAAAATGATTCAAGACTATTTTGGCCCAATTCCTAGAGGAGAAGCTATTACTAGAAACTTTACTAAAGAAGATCCAATAACAGAAACTATTAAAACAAAAGCTTACGATTCTAACATTCAAATTCCAGCAATCGTAGCTGCCTACAGAACACCTTCGATGAAAGAAAGAGATGCCTATGCACTAGACATGTTATCGACCTACTTAAGTAGCGGTAAAAGTTCTGTTTTGTATAAAAAATTAGTGGACGATAAAAAGATAGCAATGCAAGTTGGTGCCTTTAATAATAGCCAAGAAGATTATAGCACCTACATTATATATGGTATACCTTTAGGAGATGCCTCTTTAGCAGACTTACTTAAAGAAATCGATGAAGAAATTGTAAAAGTTCAAAATGAATTAATTTCGGAAAGAGATTATCAAAAACTTCAAAACATATCTGAGAATGATTTTGTAAACTCCAATTCTGGTGTAGAAGGAATTGCTGGTTCTCTAGCCACGTACTACATGTTATATGGAGACACTTCTTTAATCAATAAAGAAATTGAAATTTACAGATCTATTACTAGAGAAGAAATTCAAGCGGTTGCAAAAAAATATCTAAACGCTAATCAACGTTTAGAAATGGAGTATTTACCAGAAGAAAAAGAGCAATAAAATAAAAACATACCCAATGCATTTTTTCTTACTGAATACTTATTTGAAGTAATTTATAGTAAGGAAGTAGCATTTGAAATTAATTAAAAAAATATTATAACAAATGAAAACTAAAATATTTACCATATTAACTTTGTTTTTAATGACTGTTGTTGCGCAAGCACAAATAGATAGATCTAAACAACCAAAATCAGGTCCAGCTCCAAAAATCGCCTTAGAAGTTCCTGGGGAATTTGAATTGCCTAATGGTTTAAAGGTACTTGTTGTAGAAAATCACAAGCTACCTCGTGTTTCTTATAGCTTAACCATAGATAACCAACCTATTAAAGAAGGAGATATCGCTGGTGTATCTGGATTACTAGGAAGTATGCTAGGAAACGGAACAACAACCATTTCTAAAGATGTATTTAATGAAGAAATAGACTTCCTTGGAGCAAGAATGAGCTTTAGATATAATGGAGGTTATGCCAGTTCATTATCTAAATATTCGGATAGAATTCTAAAACTAATGGCAGATGCTATTAACAACCCAATATTAACGGAAGAAGAATTTCAAAAAGAAAAAGAACAAGCTATCGAAGGTTTAAAATCTAACCAAAAGAGTGTAGATGTTGTTGCTGGCCGTGTTGGTAATGCTTTAGCATATGGTACACATCATCCGTATGGAGAATTTATAACCGAAGAAACGATTGGTAAAGTAACTTTAAAAGACGTTAAAACTTTTTACGAAAGATACTACACGCCTTCAAACGCTTATTTAGTAGTAGTTGGTGATGTAGATTACACTACTATTGAAAGACAAATTAGAAATTACTTTTCTACTTGGGAAAGCAAGCTAAAAATCGTTTCTACAGTACCTGAAGCAATGCCGAATGTGAAATACGCGCAAATAAACTTCGTAGACATGCCAAACGCGGTACAGTCTAACATTTCTTTAACGAGCAATGTAGATTTAAAAATGAGCGATCCAGATTATCACGCTGTTTTAATTGCAAATAAAATATTAGGTGGTGGTTTTAATAGCTACTTAAACATGAACCTTCGTGAAACACATGCATACACATATGGAGCACGTTCTAGCGTTGGTTCCGATAAATACGTGTCTCGTTTTAAAGCTGGAGCAGCAGTTCGAAATGCAGTTACAGACAGTGCTGTTGTAGAAACTTTAAAAGAAATAAAACGAATTAAAGAAGAACCAGTTTCTGCACAAGCATTAGAAAATGCAAAAGCAAAATATCTTGGTGACTTTGTTTTAAATCTTGAAGACCCACAAAATATTGCACGTTATGCACTAAATATCAAGTTGAATGATTTACCAAAAGATTTTTACACTACCTATTTAGAAAAAATAAAAGCAGTTACCATTGAAGACGTAACTAGAGTAGCAAATAAATATTTTGGTACCAATAGTGCTAGAATTATTGTTGTTGGAAAAGGTAGTGAAGTGCTAGAAAACCTAGAGAAAGTAACCTTTGAAGGAAGCAATGTACCAATCAAATATTATGATGTATATGCAAATCAAGTAGAAAAGCCGAACTACAATATAGAAATGTCCAGTGACGTGAATGTAAACACCGTGCTTAACAAATACATTGACGCTATTGGCGGAAAAGCGAACTTAGACAAAGTAACTTCTGTTTTTATTACTGCTGAAGCGGAATTACAACCAGGTATGATGATGCATTTAGAAATGAAGAAAACATCTAAAGACCAATTTGCAACCGAAGTTTTTGCAATGGGACAATCGATGATGAAAACCGTGGTTGATGGTAAAAGTGGCTATAAAGTACAACAAGGACAACGTTCGGAAATGACTCCTGACGAAGTGAAGACAACACAAGAAGAAGGATCTCCATTCCCAGAAGTAAACTACTTAAAAGGAGGAGTTACTTTAGAAAAAATTGAAGATGTTGATGGTGAAAAAGCGTACAGAGTTAAAATTTCGGATACGCAAACAAACTACTATAGCGTTGAAACTGGATTAAAAATTAAGATAGATAAATCTACCGAAATGGGTTCTGCTACTACTTACTTAACAGAATACCAAGAAGTATCTGGTGTGAAATTTCCATTTAAAATCGGACAAACAAATGGACCTCGTAAATTTGATTTTGCAGTAAAAGAAATCAAAGTAAATGAAGGTGTTACCGATGCTGATTTTAACTAATTAAAACACTTGTTATTTCGACTACGCTCAAAATGACTTCGTATAGAAAATTAAAACCACGCAATTAGCGTGGTTTTTTTATATGAATTATTTATCCGCTAATTTTTTACCACTTCTTTTTTGTGATAAATAAACACCTATTAATATAATACCAGAACCAAAAGCTTGCAACACACTAAAACCTTCGCCATCTAAAACTCCCCAAACCAAAGCCACAATTGGCATGACATAAGTAACAGAAGAAGCAAAAACCGGAGTAGACATTTGCACTAATTTATTAAAAATCACTTTAGCTAAAGCGGTACCAAAAAAGGATAATAGCGTAACATAAAATATAGACATACCTAACTCAGGCTTACGAAACGTAGCTTCGGTAAAAAAATCGGTAAACAGCAAAACAATAATAGCAGGAATAAAGATAATGACATAGTTTCCTGTTGCAATAGCCAAAGGTTTAACATCTTGAAGATACCTTTTTATAATATTTACATTTACAGCGTACATAAAGGTAGATACAATAATAAAACCAGCATACATATAGTTTTGTTCCGGGTTTAATGCAGCACCTTTTAAAATTAATATTGCAGTACCAATAAAACCAATTATAACTCCTAAAACTTGTCTTTTTGTAGAAGCTATTTGAAACACGGCAAAGCCAAGTAATATCGTATTTAATGGCACTAAAGAATTTAGAACAGAAACCACTGCACTATCAATTTCTGTTTCTGCTATTGCGAAGAAAAAAGCAGGAATAAATGATCCGAAAAAACCAGAAATAGCAATCCATTTCCAATCTTCTTTTTTAATCGTTTTTATGGTATTAAAACCTGCAGCAAACAAAAACAAACCGGTTATGATTGTCCGTAAAGCCCCTAATTGATAGGGATTCAAACCAATTAGCGCTTTTTTAATAAGTATAAATGAAGTTCCCCAAATTAGCGATAAAACGATAAGATAGGCCCATTTTTTATTATCCTGAAACATACGTCCTTTTTTAGTACTACAAATGTGCTACTTTTTAACACAATTAACAGCAAATAATTATTAGATTTGCAAACAGTTGAATAATAAAAACTTATACAATGAAACAAATAAAAAAAATAGCAGCAATAGCTGTAATCGCTTTAGTAACATTTAGTTGCAAAAACGAACCTAAGGCAGAAGTAGTTACCATAGAAACAGAAACGGCTGTAGAAACTACAAAAGCAGCATTAGACCCAAATGCAACATATGCAAAAGCAGAATTCACAATTGAAGGTATGACTTGTGCAATTGGTTGTGCAAGAACTATTGAAAAGAAACTAGCTAAAATGGAAGGTGTAAAATCTGCAAAAGTAGATTACGACAAAAAATTAGCAATGGTAGAATATGACAACGCTAAAGTGACTACTACTTCTTTAGAAGAAACAGTAACTAAAGTTGGAGAAACATATACGGTTAAAGAAATGAAAACGGTAGAGTCTTTTACTGCTAAAAAAGCAGAAGCACCTGCAGACAAGTAAACAACTTGTTCGGATATAAATAATAAAAAAAGGCTTCTCATAGAGAAGCCTTTTTTTATTTCCAAATAATGCTTTCCATGATATGTTTAATATCATTTTTTAAATAACTTGCTGCTGGAAGTATGGAATCGAAATTAGGCTTTGTATAAAAGTATAAAGAACCGGTTAAAAAATGATCGGTACTATCGGTCACATAAAACTGTGATTGTGACGCTGCGTTTCCACCAACTTCATAAAACATTCCGTAGACCTTGTTTTTAGGATTTTCAAATAAATCGCTAAATATCTCATCTGCTTTCTGCGTGTGTTCTTGCGTAAAATTTTGAGCATCTCGCAAATAAGAAATCAATTTCTCTTCGCTTTTATTTATAGACTTATACGTTAAGTAAATGGTTCCTTTTAAAGATGGATACTCTAAGTTCACACCATAACTATCCTCTCCATTTAATTTTCTTGTTTTGACATTGGTTGCTAATGCATTTTTTTCAAAATCAAAAGGCATATTTAAATGCGTTGCTACATAATTAGGTTCTGGATATTCTAATCGAAGTTTCGCTTCTGGTTTAGGTGTTATTTCGTTTCCGCAAGAAATTGCAAAAAAACAGATTACGATAATTAAACTTTTTAATAGGAGATTATGGTTTGGCTTATATATCATAAAGTAAGTAATATTCAGTGTTCTAATATGTATTATGGAAGAGTAACTTTTACGCGTATTATTCGTTTTTTATCTAATGCTTCAATAGTGAAAACATAATCTTGAAAAAGTATTTTGCTATTCGTTTTTGGGAAACTTCTAGAAATCTCCAAAACAAAACCTGCTATCGTTTCTGCTTCTCCTTTTTTGTTTTCAAAAATATCTTGTCCGTCTAATCTAATGACTTTATAAAAATCTTTCAAAGCGGTCTTCCCTTCAAAAACATAATTTTTATCATCTAATTTAGAGTATACTAATCCTTCATCATCAAACTCATCGCTGATATCTCCAACAATTTCTTCTATAATATCTTCTAAAGAAATAAGTCCAGAAGTTCCTCCGTATTCATCTACCACAACAGCTAAATGCACTTTCTTCTCCTGAAACTCTGCCATTAAATCATCTAATTTTTTGTTTTCAGGAACAAAGAATGGTTCGCGTAATAAGGTTTTCCAATCTAATTGCTTTCTATCGATAAAAGGCAATAAGTCTTTAACGTATAGAACGCCAACAACCGTATCAATATTATCTTTATATACCGGAATTCTAGAATAACCGTTTTTAATGATCTCAGGAATTATGTCTGCATATTTTTGTTCTAAATTTAATGCAAAAATATCGATTCTTGGTCGCATCACTTGCTTGGTATCTGTATTACCAAAAGACACAATACCTTGTAGTATTTTTTGTTCTTCTTTAGTGGTATCTTCATCACTTGCCAACTCTAATGCTTGCGAAAGCTGATCTACGCTAAGGTTCGATTTTTGTTTCGCAAATTTATTATTGATAGCTAATGTAATGCTTCGCATTGGTAAGCTTATAGGAGAAAAAACAACATCTAGAAAACGTATAGGATACGCCATAAATGTAGCAAATTTCAGCCTATTTCTAATAGCATATACTTTTGGTAAAATTTCACCAAATAGCAATATTAAAAAAGTAACCAGAACAACTTCTAAAATAAATTTTATAGCCGAAGAACGAATACTTTCAAACATGAAATTACCCAAATAAGCAAACAGAATTACGATTGCAATATTTATAAAATTATTAGCAACAAGAATCGTTGCCAATAGTTTTTTAGGTCTTTCTAATAAATAGGAAATAATCTGAATTGGTTTTGCATTCTCCTCTAAACCTTCTTCTATATCTGTATCTGTTAAGGAAAAAAATGCCACTTCTGCTCCAGAGATTAGTGCTGAACACAGCAATAGCAAAAATAACAGTACAAAACCACTTACAATTGAAAAATCAACAGCTAGATTTATTAGTAAAAAACTCGTGGGTTCAGGGTCCAAGGATTATATTTTTAGTTAAACGTTAAAAGGGTAGATCATCATTACCTTCTTCTACCTTTGGCTGACTAGCATTTGGTTGTGCTACTTGCGGCTTTTGTTGTTGTTGTTGTTGTTGCGGCTGACCACTATTGGCAGATCCACTTTCATTTTTTGTAGTTAAGAAAGTAAAGTCATTACATTGAATTTCTGTAGAAAAACGATCATTTCCACCTTCATCTTGCCATTTTCTGGTTTTAATCCTTCCTTCTATATATACTTTATCTCCTTTGCTTAAATATTTTTCGCAAATTTCGGCACCTTTATTACGCACCACAATATTATGCCATTCGGTATTAGTAACACGCTCATTCGTTTGCTTATTGGTATAGGTTTCATTCGTTGCCAAAGGAAAACGGCCAACACAGCCACCTCCTTCAAAATAATGCATTTTCACTTCATCCCCTAAATGCCCAATTAGCATTACTTTATTTAACGTACCTGACATGATATCTTGTTTTTAATGTTCGACAAAATTACGCTTTTGCAATTGATAAACTTAAAATTAATAAAAAAATATGATATAGACTAATGCCAATTTAATCCTTGAAAAATGCATGACCTATTGTTTCTTTAAAATTCAAAAACAAGAACCGCTTTAACAGGCTATTTCTAATCTAAATTAGGATATTCCTCTTTAAAAATCAAAAGCCTCCATAAAATTTGAAAGCAACACAGGAACCGGATAATCTATTATTTCATGAATAGAAACTCCTTGAATACTAAGCGTGTCTGTTTCTATAATCCAAAATTTAGTATGCAAATGTTGGTGCGATAATTTATGAATAATTGCCTCTTCATTATATAAGGACAAACGAAATGAAGAAGTATCTATTAAAGCATGATGCTCTAATTGCGAATTCATGGTGGTAAAGTCCATACTTGCATCACTCTCAATTAACGGAAACTGATACAGATTTTGCCAAATACCTTTTCCTTCTCTTTTCTCTAAAATGGTTTTTTTATCGCTGGAAAGAAATACTAAAAAATTAAAATGTTTTGTCTTCGGTTTTAGACTCTTCTTCTTTACTGGTAATTCGGTAATTATATTTTTCTGCAAACCAACACAACCATTTTGTAGCGGACAAACAGTACAATCTGGGCTTTTAGGTTTGCATTGTCTGGCACCAAACTCCATAATAGCCTGGTTAAATTCTGCCGGATCATCTTTGTCTATTAATTTTTGAGCTAGTACTTTAAACTCTTTTTGACCTTGACTACTATTAATAGGAGTAGCAATTCCGAAATATCTAGAAAACGCACGATATACATTCCCATCTACAACCGCACAAACCTCATTAAAGCAAATGGAAGCAATAGCACTTGCGGTATAATCACCTACACCTTTAAGTTTTAATAAATCTTTATAGTTATTTGGAAAGTCACCATTTAGTTCTTCTACTATATATTTTGCAGTTGCGTGTAAGTTTCTAGCTCTAGAATAATAGCCTAAACCTTGCCATAATTTTAAAACATCGCTTTCCGCTGCACTCGCAAGATCAAAAATTGTTGGAAAATTAGTAACAAAAGCTTCATAATAAGGTAATCCTTGATCCACTTTTGTTTGTTGTAAAATAATTTCGGACATCCATATGAAGTACGGATCCTTAGTTCTTCGCCATGGTAAATCCCTCTTATTTACTGAATACCAATGCGTTAAAGTTTTGTTTATAGTCATTTATTATATATAGTAAGTGCAAAAATAAACGTTTATTAGGTTAAATTTAAGTGAATTAGGTTTGAAATATTGAAATTTAAATTCCTATATTTGCATCCCTTAATAACTGATTACAATAATTAAAAATAATAGAGAATGACTAAGGCTGATTTAGTAGCAAAAATTTCTGAGAAATTAGGAATTGAAAAAGGAGATGTTCAAGCAACAGTTGAAACTTTTATGGAAGAAGTAAAAACTTCTTTAGAAGGTGGAGATAATGTATACTTAAGAGGATTTGGAAGCTTCATCATTAAGACAAGAGCTGAAAAAACGGGTAGAAATATTTCTAAGAATACAACTATAAAAATACCTGCTCATAATATTCCAGCATTTAAACCTGCTAAAGTATTTGTAGAAGGAGTGAAAACAAATGTAGACGTTAAGTAAGACGCTAAAATAATATTAATTTAAAAAAGATCAAACTTATGCCAAGTGGTAAAAAACGCAAAAGACACAAGGTTGCTACGCATAAGCGTAAAAAAAGAAGACGCGCTAATCGTCACAAAAAGAAGAAATAGATTGAAAAAGTAGTTAATAGCTACTTTTTTGGTTTATAGCAAACGTTCTTTGAAATGAGTTCTATAAAAACACGTACTACCTTGCGTAGTTTGAACTCCACGGATTTAAAAACCCTGTGATTTCTAATCATAGTTAAAGTTAATAGATAGCTTTAACTATGATTAGAAAAATAATGTATAATCCATCTGTATAATTTGGTTATTGGTTTTTAGTTACTGGTCGTTATTCTAAAAAGAATTACAACCTATAACTTATAACTCGTAACTAGAGCGTATGGATAAAAATTAACAAAATGGATAAAGAATTGATCATTAGATCTAGTTCCAACCACGTTGATTTTGCCTTATTAAAAGATGGAAAACTTATTGAATTACAAAAAGATGAAGATGGTAACGACTTTTCTGTTGGCGATGTGTTTATTGCCAAAACCAGAAAAGCAGTTCCTGGTCTAAATGCCGCATTTGTTAATGTTGGCTATGAAAAAGATGCATTTTTGCATTATCATGATTTAGGACCAAAACTACCTTCTCTTTTAAAATTCACAAAAAGTGTAAGCACAGGTAAACTAAATGATTTTTCATTAAAGAATTTCCCATTTGAAAAAGATATTGATAAAAACGGAAGCATTGCTAACGTTATAAAATCAAATCAATCGTTACTCGTACAAATAGTAAAAGAACCAATATCTACAAAAGGCCCTAGAATAAGCTCAGAGCTTTCTATTGCTGGTAGATATATTGTTTTAGTTCCTTTTTCTGATCGTATTTCTATTTCTCAAAAAATAGAAAGTAAAGAAGAGAAAGAAAGACTAAAACGATTGGTTAAAAGTATTACTCCAAAAGGTTTTGGTGTAATAATACGTACGGTAGCAGAAGGCAAAAAAGTAGCTGAACTAGATAAAGATTTACAAAATTTGTTAGGTCGTTGGACCGCAATGTGTAAAAAGCTACATAAAGCACAACATCCAAGTAAAGTATTAGGAGAAATGAATAAAGCTTCTTCTATTTTACGAGACATATTTAATGATTCCTTTACAGGAATTCATGTGGATGATGAAGCGCTTTACGTTCAAATTAAAGATTATGTGCAACTAATTGCACCAAAAAAAGAATCCATAGTTAAATTGTATCAGTCAAACGTTCCAATATTTGAAAAATTTGGAGTGGAAAGACAAATTAAAACCTCTTTTGGAAAAACTGTTTCCATGGCAAAAGGAGCGTATTTGGTAATAGAACACACCGAAGCACTTCATGTTGTAGATGTAAATAGTGGAAATCGCTCTAATAAAGCAAATTCCCAAGAGGATACAGCACTTGAAGTTAATTTAATTGCAGCAACAGAAATGGCCAGACAATTGCGTTTACGTGATATGGGCGGTATAATTGTTGTAGATTTTATTGACCTAAACACTGCTGAACACAGAAAAAAGCTTTTCAATCATCTACGTGATGAAATGAAAGATGATAGAGCTAAACATAAAATACTACCTCCAAGTAAATTTGGATTGATACAAATAACTAGACAAAGAGTAAGACCAGAAATGAACATTAAAACTCGCGAGGAAAATCCGGATGAGATTATTAATGGTACAGAAGTTGAAGCTCCAATCAGTATTGTTCCAAAAATCAAAGATGATATGGAACGATTATTTAAAAAAGACTATCAGAAGGTGACTTTAAACACACATCCTTTTATAGCAGCCTTTTTAACAAAAGGTTTTCCATCGATACGTTCAAAATGGTTTTTTGAACATAAGAAATGGGTGAAAATTTTACCAAGAGATGCTTACACGTATTTAGAATATCATTTTTTTGATAAAGATGGTAATCAAATAAAAAAATAAAAAAAGCCTTACTTTAAAAAGTAAGGCTTTTTTGTTTTATATACTTTTCTATTTATAAATTTCATATCCAAAAACACGAAACTACTTGTATAAAAAAACCATCTCCTTAGAGATGGTTTTTATTTGTTATACTGTTGTTTTAGTATTAATTGCTATGTGGACTTCCACTTACAATAATAAACTCACTACGTCTGTTTAATTGATGATCTTCTTCACTACAATTAGCACCACAGTTCACTGCTGGCTCACTTTCACCTTTACCAATTCCAGAAATTCTAGAAGCATCAATACCTTTAGAAATTACATATTGTACGGTAGTTTTAGCTCTTCTGTCTGATAATCTTTCGTTATAAGAATTAGGACCTCTGCTATCTGTATGCGATTTTGCATTAATAACCATTTCCGGATACTTGTTCATTACTTGCACTAGTTTATCTAATTCAAAAGCAGCTTTTGCCGTTACGTTAGATTTATCAAAGTCAAAATAAATAGGATCTAACACTACGCGATCCGCTTTCACTATTTCTTCAATAGGATCTAAAGCAATAGCAACTGCTAGTTCTTCTTCATCGGTACCTTTAATGGTTAATCTATTGCTTTCGTATTCATCCATAGTTACTTCTAACTCTGTCTCTGTATCACACTCTATAATGAATTCTGCAATACCTTCTGCATTGGTAGGCTTAGAAGCTATTTTATTTCCTTTAGCATCATATAAAGTTGCCATCGCACCAACTAAAATCACTCCTGTTTTATTATCGGTTACAGCGGCAGTAATTTCAACATCACATAAAGGTTGTAGTTTTTTAATTGCATAAATATCATCACTACCTTTTCCTCCTTCTCTATTAGAAGAAATAAATCCGTCACCTGATTCTTCGTCAATACTAAATGCAAAATCGTCTCCATTACTATTTACAGGAAGTCCTACGTTACGAATTTTAGACATTTTACCATCTATTTCTTTCGTATAGAAAACATCTAAACCACCAAGACCTAAATGCCCATCTGAAGATAAGTATAATGTACCATTATCACTTATAAAAGGAAACATCTCACGACCTTCTGTGTTAATTTTTTGACCTAAGTTTTTAGCTTCACCAAAACTACCATCACTATTAATAGTTGTTTTGTAAATATCTCCTTGACCAAATCCTCCAGGCATATCGGAAGTAAAATAAAGTGTTTTACCATCTGTACTTACAGAAGGATGATCTGTATTATAGTTATTACTATTAAAAGGTAATGGTTGAATGTTTGACCAACCGCTTCCTGATTTCGTAGCTCTAAATAAATTTAAAACACTAAATCTAGTGTTCGATAAAGAATCTTTTTGAAATTGTTTTTCATAAAAACTCTCTCTAGAAAAATACATGGTATTTCCATCTGGGCTAAAAGCAACTACACCTTCATGATATTTTGTATTTATATCACTTCCTAATAGACTTTCATTTTGGTACGTACCATCTTCTTCTGCAGTAAACTCATACAGGTCCAAGAAAGGTTGCTCATTCCAACCATATTCTCTTCTTGCTTTATTTCTAGCAGAAGTAATATATAGTTTTCCGTTTTTTAAAGTTCCTCCAAAATCGGAAACCGCAGAGTTAATTTCTAAGTTTTGCACATTAAACTTCTTTCCTTTTTCTAATATTTTAGGAAGGTAGTCTGGATTCTCTTTAAAAGCAATAGCTCTAACATCTGCTGGTCTCATACTAGCAAACTTAGTCATCCATTCGTTTGATTTTTCATACTTACCATTTGCCTTAAGCATTTGTACGTAGTTAATCATTGTTTCTGGATCTTGTGAAGTTTCCAGCGCTTTTGCATACCATTTTTCAGCATCTACCGTATTGAAAATATTGAAATTCGATTCGGCTAAACGTTTGTATACATACTCGTCTGCATTCCCTTTCTCCACTAATTTTTGATAAGACTCAATAGCCTTATTAAAATCAAACCTAGAAAAGTGCTTGTCTGCAGTACTAGTAGATTTATTTTGAGCAGTTAAACTTAAGCTACTCAATAATAGTAATGTAATATATATTTTAAAGTTTTTCATAATTCTTTAGCTTAACTGATTAGAAATAACGTGGTGAACGGGATACACGTTTTGGAAACGCAATATCAAAATTAATAAACACTTCGTGTGATGAACTTGTAGCGTAATTTAAATCTGATTGAATAGCATCATACGCATAACCAATTCTTAAACGTGGTGTTACCATAAAATTTATCATACCACTAAAAGAATCCTCTAATCGGTATCCAACTCCTACTTCAACGATATCATACATAAATACATTTGCATTAACATCAAAACTAGTAGGTGCATCAAATGCTGTTTTTACCAAAGCATGAGGCTTTAATTTAAAGTTTTCAGATAAATTAAATACATAACCTGCTGCTGCAAATAAATGCTGTGTTTCTGAACCAATATTTAAACCATTAGCATCTAAGTGCGTTGCGTTTAAAATATTTGGCATAGAAGCTGAAATGTAATATTTGTTTGGTTTGTAAAAATAAACTCCAGCTCCAATATTAGGTGTTACTTCATTGATGTCTTGAAAAAGGTCATCGTCTGCATCGGATAATTCTAAACTTCCTAATCCTATATCATGAAATGTAGCACCTGCTTTTAAACCGAAGGCTAATTTATTGTCAGCTCCCATTGGTAAGGTATAAGAAAAATCTGCATACGCATTCGTTTCTCTTACTGGTCCAATTTCATCACTAATAAAAGATAAACCTAAACCAACTTTTTTACCAACTGGGGAATGAATTGCGAAGGTTCCGGTTTTTGGAGCTCCTTCTAAACCAACCCATTGGCTTCTATATAGCATACCTACTGCAACTCCTTCATAAGAACCTGCATATGCTGGGTTAACAACATTCATGTTATACATATACTGTGTGTACTGCGGATCTTGTTGTGCTTGCATTTGAACAACAAACAAGAAAGCGAGAATAATATATAATTTTTTCATTTTAATTAATTAGTTTATTAGTTTTCTCTATTAATATATATCCAAGATGTTCTTGTTTTATTTCCTTGATATTCCATCATATAGAAATAAGTACCAACTGGAAGTTCGTCTCCGTCATCAGACTGACCATACCATTCATTAGTATAGTTTGTTTTTGAATATACTTTCATACCATGTCTATTGAAAATTTCTAATCGACTTACATCATATCCTCTTAAATCGAAAGCATCATTTTTACCATCGCCATTTGGTGATATACCTTGTGATATGATGCAATTAATACTTTCAACTAGTACTTCATTTGTTGTTACACAACCATTACTGTCTGTAACCTTAACCACATAGTTGTAAGTACTTCCAGACATTGGAGGTGTAAAGATACTCTCATCTATTACAATTACATTATCTCCAACTGCATTAGTATGTAATAAGGAATTCATATCATCGTATAATTCATACGTTGCAGTATTAGCATCGTAACCAACATTTAATGGATCTACCGTTAATTCATAGATAGCACCATTACAATCACCAATTACTACAAAATCAAATGTATCTATAAGTAATGTTACGTTTTGCGCAGTAGGTACGGAACAAGCATCAGAAATAGCATACTCTACAGTATACGTAGCTCCTGCTGTTCCTCCTGAAACTTCTCCGGTCACCATATCTATCACAGCCCCATCTGTTGGTACTGGATTAAATGTAAATGTACCTCCAGTATCTCCAGTTATAACGGCTGTTCCCCCTGTACAAGATGCTGTCATTGTAAATGAAGTATCACTTGTTAATAAAGTTGTTACCGTACTAGAAATAGTTATCGGACATACTCCAGGAGTTGTATACGTTATATTGTATGTAACTTCAGAGCCTCCTCCTGTTACTGTTCCTGTTGCTGCATCGATTACCGCTCCATCTGTTGGTGCTGGTGCTTCGAATGCAAAAGTTCCGCCTGTAGCTCCAGTTACATTTGCTGTACCACCATCACATGTTGCAGTCATAGTAAGTGTAGCAGCATCTGTTGTTAACGTAGTAAAAGAAACAGTACTTGAAGCTGGACAAATTCCAGATGTTGTATATACAACCGCATAAGCTGTTGCAGAACTTCCGCCTGTTACTTCTCCTGTTGTTGCATTTATTACTGCTCCATCTGTTGGTGCTGGTGCTTCGAATGCAAAGGTTCCTCCTGGAACAGTTGCAGTGTCTACTGTAGCTCCATCACAAGTTTCTATCATAGTAAACGTAGCGTCATCTTCTGGTAATGTTGTTACTGTTACCACAGTAGTTGCAGGACATACTCCAGTAGTTGTATATTCTACGTTGTACATCGTTTCAGGAGTTCCTCCTGTTACAGTACCTGTTGTTGCATCTATTATAGCTCCATCTACTGGCACTGGTGCTTCGAATGCAAATACGCCACCAGGAGTTCCGGATACTGTTGCTATTCCTCCATCACATGTTGGTGCCATAGTAAAAGTCCCATCATCTGCTTGGTCTCCAACAAACTCTACAAGTATATCATCTGTAATTGTAGCAGTTCCTCCAGTACAAAGTTGATATGTAATAGCTGCTGTATAAGTTGTTGTTTCGGTTGGTGAAACAGTAATTATTTCTGTATTCCCTAAAGAAGTAGTACCCTCGAACCATTCAAAAGAATAGTTTGGTGTTCCTTGAGAAGGAGTATATCTCCAAAATTCATTAGTTGCATCCCAAACTCCTGTATTTCTTCCTGGTGGTACATAACCAATATCTCCTGCATTGTTTTGAATACCTGTAACTGCTAAACCACCGTTCCAACCTAAACAAGTTGGTTTTTCAAAAACATTAATATCAATAGCATTAGAAGATTCATATAATATGATTTGACTTGAAGAAGTTAAACCTGTACATGCAGTTCCAAAGTGACATATATCTGTAAAGTTGATAATAAATTGTCTTGCTGGTGCTGTACCTGCAATAATATAATTAATATCACCACAAACACTTGGGTCAATATCATGACATACACCAAAGATATTACCTTCTGCTAAGGTTGGGTTTGTATTATTAGGTAATCCTTCACCTTCATTTAAATTCCATGCATTCGTTCCTGGTCCAACATCGATAACATCGATCTCAAAACGTAAGGCACCATTTGCTCCAATTTGTACGCGATCATAAGTGTCACCAAAATAACAAAATTCAAAACTTAAGTTAATAGGATCTGTCCATGAATCATCAATAAATAAACTAGTTGGTGTACCTCCAGATGCTGGTGGTGTTGGACAGTCTAGTGCATTAATTTCGTAAGAAGAAGTATCCTGACCAAAAGCCATAAAAGATGCAGATAATTCTAATTCTGTATCTGCACATGTGATACTTAAATCATCTCCCGCATTAATAATAGGACATTCTACTATTGGTAACGGACAAACAAAAGAGAAAGCATCACTACTAGTAGTACAAGTTAAATTACTTGTAGGTGCCATAGAGATAACTACTTGAGTTACGCCACCGCCAGGGTAAGGTCCGAAGGTTAACACACCTTGTGCTGTAGCTTCTTGACTTGGACTTCCTTGATTATCTGTCACTGTAACCGAACCAGTACTACCTACATTCGTTACATCTACAGCAATATTAAATTGTCCATTATCACAGTCTGGTACAATAGCATATGTAGCTTCTTGAAGTATATAAGATTCGCATCTTACCGTGTAGTTTAAAGGATCTTGGCTTCCAGAAGAACAACTTCCAGAACCGTCAGATTGTACTTGCACCGATAATGAAGTACCTGTAGAGGTAAATTGTAAACCACTAACATCACCACCATTTCCATAAGGAGTAGCAGCATTTAAGTTTGTAACGCCATCAGAATCTAAGATAATAAGTTCATCCCAGTTGTTTTCTACTTCACCACTATTAAATGTAATTACTACAGGCCCGCCTGTTTCGCTAGTAAAACTAAAAACATTAGTATCATTATTTTCATAACAATACAATCTATTTATTGGACATTCATCACAACTAACTACTGTGTTAGGATCTGGCTCTGTAGTAAAACTTTCTTCTATACATCCATCTGTTGCTGGACCATTATCATTATATGGTACAATAGAAACATAATATGTTGTTTCGAAATCTAGTGTTGTAGGAAGTGTATATGTTGTAGTATCTCCTACATCAAGGCCATTTACAATATCCGTTCCGCCAGGTGTACTTCCAACAAAGACAGAATAACCTGTTACAAAAATACTTGCTGGACTCCAACTAATATCTGTATTTACCGCTACATTAACCTCTTCATTTAAAGGTGCTGTTAAAACCGAATTACAATTTGGTACCGCCGTTGTATCTAAACACAAAGCATCAAAATCCCAAGGATCATTCGTACAGTTTACAAAAACACCATCAGAAGTTACTCCTACAGTTATATTATCTCCTGAAGACACAAATACTAATCCAGTAAGATCTCCATTATTTCCATAGCCATTATATAAAATACTTCCGTCTGAATCTGTAATTACTAATTCATCCCAGTTATTTTCCGTTGTACCAGAATTAAATGCAATCACTATTTGCGAACCATCTAAACTGGTAAAACTAAACTCTGAAGTATCATTATTTTCATAACAGAATACCGTATTGACAACTTGACCTGAAGCACAATCTATAAATTGATTTGGGTCGTTTTTTGTTGTAAAACTTTCTTCCACACAACCAACAGTAGCATTTCCATTGAGGTTATATGGAGTAATTGTTATGTAATATGTGGTTTCATAGTTTAAAGCTCCTGGATCATAGGTTAAAACATTTCCTACATCTACATTGGCTATATCTGAAGCTCCTGGAGAAGTCCCTATAGAAACCATATAACCAGTAACTAATACCGATGCTGGACTCCAGTTAATAACAGTATCAATTTCAACACCAATTTCTCCATTAGTAGGAGTTGTTAAGGCAGCATCACAATTTGGAGGAATAGTGGTATCCACACAAAATACATCAAAATCCCATTCTGTTCTAGAATTAGATTCACAACTTACACTACTATCCGAATCTACTTGTAGAAAAAGCATATCTCCAGTCGATGTTGCGGAAACACCTGTTAAATCCCCTCCATTGTTTCCTGTAAATAAAACAGGAAATGTTGCATCCGGACCGTCATATATAGTAATATTATCACAACAACTTTCAATTGTTCCTGAATTAAAAATTAAAAACAAAGGAGATCCTTCACTACTTATAAAGTTAAAACCTGTAGTATCACTATTCCCATAACAATACAGGGTGTTTTTAGGTGCACCAGAGGCACAATCTACAGGAGAATTTGGATCATCTCTAGTTGTAAAGATTTGTTCATTACAATTCTCTGCTGGTCCATTATCATTATAAGGTCTTATCGTTATATAATAGGTAGTTAAAAATTCTAAGGTTGCTGGAGGATCCCAAGAAGTAACATTACCAACATCAATATTATTAGCAATATCTGTTCCTCCTGAAGTACTTCCTACAGAAATAACATAACCAGTTACAAAAATACTTGCTGGCGTCCAGTTAATATTAGTGTTCTCACTTACGTTTATATCTCCATTATCTGGATTATTTAATGCTGCATCACAATTAGGTAATGCTGTTGTATCAACACAAAACACATCAAAATCCCAAAGTTCCATACCAGATTGACAACTTGTAAATCCGTCGGTTTGAATCGTTATAAAAATGTCACCACTATTTGCTGTTACCGATAGCCCAGTAAAATCACCACCGTTATCTCCCGTAAATAATACTGGAGCTGTAGCATCTACACCATCATAAATGGTAATACCATCATTTCCTACTTGAATTTCACCTGCATTAAATTGTAAAAATAAAGGTGCTCCATCAGAACTAGTAAAGCTAAAGAAAGTAGTATCTAAACTTTCATAACAATATATTGTATTTACTGGAATTCCAGAATCACAATCTACGGGTGCATTTGGATCTGCTCCAGTAGTAAAAGAATACTCTGAACATCCAGTAGCATTTCCGTTTGCATTAAAAGGAGTAATAGTTACATAATATGTAGTTCCGTATGCTAACTCTGAAAAAGAATAGGTTGTTGACAAACCTGTATTTTCATTATCCACAACATCTGTTCCTCCAGACGTAGTACCAACACTTAAAGTATATCCTGTTGGTAATCCGGATGCAGGAGACCATTCTAAACCTGTATCCACAGAAACTCCAATAGCTCCATTAGAAGGAGTAATTAAAGTAGAACAAGATGGTGCATCTGCAACGACCTGAGTAGCCGAAATATTATCCATATATATAAAGTAAACCTCTGCGACTCTGTTTACCTCTATACGCATTTTAAAATCTGAACCCATTGGTAGATTTGCAGAAGGAACTACAACAGACCAGTTAGCACAAGTATCTGACGTCACATGATTGGAGTCATTAATAGTATCAATCGTTGTCCATGTACCTCCATTATTAGTAGAATATTGAATTAACATTTCTCCCCAACCTGCTGGAGTTGCAAATATAGCATCCGACCAATCTACTATTTTATAATCAAAGGAAATGGTTAAGTCGGTTCCGTTAGACTGTCCGAAAACGTTTGGAGAGATCAATTGAGAGCTTAAAGTAGTGTCATCCATAACGGCTCTAATAGATCTACCATCACAATTTGTCGCTTCATTAAACGCAAAATTAAAACCATCTGGATCACTTGTCCAACCTGACGTTGTTGGCATAGCAAATTCAGAATCGAAATTTTCTACTAAACCTACTTGAGAGAAGCCAATAATAGACATAAACCCAAATAATAGGGAAAGGGTAATTTTTTTCATTTTATGGTTAAGGTTAGTTATTAAATACTAAATACATATCACATAATTCGCTGTTAAACAAATCATTATATTTAATTGAAATTTAAATATTAAAACACCAAGCAAATCCTGACGCCTTAATTAATTACCTAAAGTATAAAAAAAGATTAGCCCTAATAAATTAACTTTACTTTAATAGATTAAATACATATTTTTACGATAAATGACTTAAAATATTAACAAGTAAGTGGTTTCTGTAAACAACTATGCTGTTGGGTTTGGAATCACATCATGAACCTCTTTTATTTGTTCTAAAACACCCGTATTTAATTCCACATTTACGCTATCTATATTCTCTTTCAACTGCTCTATAGTAGTAGCTCCTATTATATTACTTGTAACAAAAGGTTGTTGTGTTACAAATGCTAAAGACATTTGAGCTAGAGACATATTATTTTCTTCCGCAATTTTCAAATATCGCTTCGTAGCTTCGGTACAAGAATCCGAACTATACCTTTTAAATCTTGGGAACAATTTCAATCTAGAATTATCTGCCGCTGTCCCTTTTACATATTTACCAGATAGCACACCAAATGCCATTGGTGAATATGCCAATAAACCTATATTTTCACGCATGGCTACTTCTGCCATATCTCCTTCAAAAACACGATTTAATAAAGAGTACGCATTTTGAATGGTTACCATTCTTGGTAAGTTATGCTTTTTAAATTCTTCTAAATAACGCATGGTTCCCCAAGCTTTTTCATTAGAGATTCCTATTTGGCGAATTTTTCCTTCTTTTACAATTTCATCTAAAGTATGTAAGACTTCATTAAAGTTATCTTGCCATGTATCGTGCGCATTATGCGCGTAATCTCGAGTTTCAAAAGTATTGGTTTGTCTTTCTGGCCAATGCAGTTGATATAAATCGATATAATCTGTTTGTAAACGTTCTAAACTTTTGTTTACCGCATCCTTAATAGCTTCGGGTTTAAACCCATTCGTTCTAATGTGCGCTGTATAATCCCCAGGTCCCGCAATTTTGGATGCCAAGACTACTTTATCTCTATTACCAGATTTTTTAAACCAATTCCCTATAATGCGTTCTGTCTCTGCATACGTTTCTGCTGTTGCAGGAACAGGATACAATTCTGCGGTATCAAAAAAGTTTACACCTTGATCTACGGCATAATCCATTTGTTCAAAACCCTCATCTTGGGTATTTTGATTTCCCCAAGTCATGGTGCCTAAACAGATTTTACTTACTTTAATTTTGGTATTTGGTAGTGTTGTGTATTTCATCTTTTAGTTCCTGCGAAAGCCGGAATCTCATTTTAGTTAAACGTTTATTTTAATAGATTGCCACGTCGTTAATACTCCTCGCAATGACACTAAATATCCTTTAAAAGTTTTGAAACTTCGTCTAACTTCGGCGTCAAGATAACTTCAATCCTTCTGTTTTTTGCTTTTCCTTCCGCAGTATCATTACCTGCAATTGGCGCAAATTCTCCACGTCCTGCCGCTGTTAAATTTTCTGGACTAATCGCGTTGTTTTCTCTTAATATATTTACAATAGCTGTAGCTCTTTTAGTCGATAAATCCCAATTTCCTGAAATTTGCCCTGTTCCTGTATATGGTACATTATCGGTATGACCTTCTATTAAAACCGCTATTTCTGGGTTATCTCCTAAAACAGTTCCTAATTGTTGTACCGCTTTTTTTCCTTGCGTACCAACGGCCCAACTACCAGATTCGAAAAGCAGTTTGTTTTCCATAGACACATATACTTTTCCGTCACGTTGCTCAACCGTTAAACCTTTTCCTTCAAAATCGGTTAAGGCTTTAGAAATTGCATTTTTTAACTGGGTCATCGCCGCATCTTTAGATGCTATCACATTTTCTAACTCCGCAACTCTATTAGAACGTTGTTCTAATTCGCTTTTTAATTTTTCAAGTCTTATATTCTCTGCTTCCAAAGCTTGTTCTTTTGCTTCTAATTGCGCTAATAACTCTCTGTTTTTCTGAGAATTTTCAGCTAGGGAAGCCGAACTGTTTTTTTCTAAAGCATCATAAGAAGCTTTTAAATTATCTAGATTTGTTTTAGACGCATTGTAATCTGCTTGCAATTTATCGCGATTTTCAATAGCTGCATCATAATCACTTTTTAGTTTTGCGTAGTCGTTTTCGGTTTTATTATTGGCGTTCAATAAAGATTCGTTGGTATCAGAAAGTTTTCTGTTTTCCTTTTTTAAGTGTGCATATTTACTTTCTAAATCTTTATAGACTTTAGGAGAAACACAAGAAGTTATTAAAACAGTTGTTATTACAATGGTTAAGATTCTATTTTTCATTTTATTTTAATTTGAGGTATTTTAATTTTCTATTTCTAACAAAACGGGGCAATGATCACTATGCACCGCTTCTTGAAGTATAACGCTTCTTTTTATTTTTTCTTTTATCGGATTAGAAACCATGGTGTAATCTAATCGCCAACCTTTATTATTCGCTCTAGAATTTGCGCGATAACTCCACCAGCTATATTCTTGTTTCTCTGGATGTATAAAACGAAAAGCATCTGTAAATCCGCTGTCGATAAAACTACCAATCCATTCTCTTTCTATAGGAAGAAATCCAGAAACGCCTTTCATTTTAGGGTTATGAATATCTATTTCTTCATGACATATATTATAATCACCACAAATAATAAGATTAGGAATTTCCTTTTTCAGATTATTTATATACTCTTGAAACATGTCCATATACTCCAACTTATGACTCAACCTTGCATCGTTAGTTCCAGATGGCAAATACAAACTCATCACAGAAACACCATCAAAATCTAAGCGAAGATTTCTACCTTCAAAATCCATAGATTCAATTCCTGTTCCAAAAGCCACATGATCTGGTTCGGTTTTACTTAAAATAGCAACTCCACTATACCCTTTCTTTTGCGCAGAAAACCAATAATTATACTTGTAACCAGCTTCAATAAAAACATCTAAATCTAGTTGCTCTTTCATTGCTTTTATTTCTTGCAAACAAATGACATCTGGATTTGCTGCTTTCAGCCATCCTATAAAGTCTTTTTTTAGTGCTGCACGAATGCCGTTTACGTTGTATGAGATTATTTTCAAGAGATTTTTATTTTAAAAAAGTTATGTTTCAGCTAAAATAAATAATGCTTTACATTTACACTATAATATTAATGTCCTTTTAACAAAAAACTATCAACAAAATATTTTAACTATTTTGCAGTTTTAGTATCGCATGAAGTTTATATACTTTCTTTTTATCTTTTTTATTGGTTTTACTGCTTTCGCTCAAGATCAAGAATCCAACTACAAAACGAAAACCGTTGTGGTGCAAGATAGTATTGCCATAGATAGTGTGAGTATAAATTCAGCATACTTCACCATTAAAAGAAAAGACAATTCGGTAATTGACTCTACCTATTATATAGTCGATTTTAAAAAAGCCTTACTTACTTTTAAAAAACCGATAGAAACAGACTCCATAATTATCGATTATTTGAAATACCCAGAATTCTTAACCAAAACCTATAAGCAACTAGACGATAAGATCATTGTACAAAGCACAGAAAACCAACAGCAATTATACAAAATAAAGCAATCTAGCGAAACCAACACTTTTACTCCTTTTGATGGTTTAACCACTTCTGGAAGTATTTCTCGAGGTGTTATTATTGGAAATAATCAAAACTCGGTTTTAAACAGTGAATTAGATTTACAAATCACAGGAAAACTGAATGATAAGGTTTCTCTTAGAGCCTCGATTCAAGATGCAAACATACCTTTACAAGAAAGTGGTTACTCCCAAAGATTAGATGAGTTTGACCAAGTATTTGTAGAACTTTTTAGTGATAATTGGAAAATTCGTGCTGGTGACGTCGACCTTCAAAACACGAAATCTGCTTTTGCTAATTTTTCTAAACGCGTACAAGGTCTTTCACTTGGCGCAACTATAAATCATTCCGATTCTAAAACCAATATTTTTGCTGCAGGAGCCATTGTTAGAGGCCAATTTACTTCTAGCCAATTTACCGCGCAAGAAGGAAACCAAGGTCCGTATAAACTTCGCGGTCCTAGTGGCGAATTATTTGTACTTGTAGTTTCTGGTAGTGAAATTGTTTACGTTAACGGAGTTGCTCTAGAACGAGGAGAAAACAACGATTATATTATAAATTATAATGCTGGTGAAATCATTTTCAACGCTACTTTTCCTATCACTAGTGAAATGCGAATTACTGTAGATTATCAATATAGCGAACGCAACTATTCTAGATTAGTAGTTTACGGCGGAAGTAATTACGAAAGCGAAAAACTAAAACTCGGATTCTCCGTTTATAGCGAGAATGATGCAAAAAACAATCCGTTGCAACAAAACCTTTCTAGTGAGCAAGTAGAAATTTTAGCAAATGCTGGAGACGACGAAACATTAATGACTGCTCCATCGGCATCTCCAGAAGCGTATAACGAAAACAGAATATTATATAAAAAGGAAATCGTAAGTGGCGTGGAAACCTTTGTGTTTTCTAACAATGAAGCAGATGAATTATTTAGTGTTAACTTTTCTTTGGTTGGTGACAATCAAGGAGATTACATAGTGAGTAGCATTAATGCCATCAGTACTATTTATGAATATATTGGAATAGGCCAAGGAAACTACCAACCAATCACAAGACTCGTTGCGCCAAACAAATTGCAATTAGCCGTTTTAAACGGAAACTATGCACCAACCGAGAAAACAAATATTGGCTTTGAAGTTGCTGGAAGTAAAAATGATTTAAACTTATTTTCTAATATAGACGATGGCAATAACGACGGATTTGCAGCAAAAATAAAGGTCGAACAAACAATTATTAAAAAGGATAGTCTTTGGAATGTAAATGCATTTGCGGATGCGAATTATATTCAAGAAGATTTTAGAACCATTGAGCGATTGTACAACGCAGAGTTTATTAGGGATTGGAATATTGAACAATCTACAAGCAATCAAAACGTTATTAACAATGGCAATCAAACTCTTTTTGCTTCTGGTGTGCAAGCGCTTCATCAAGAAAAAGGACTAGCAAAATACCAGTTTGAGTATTTAAATTATTCGGAAAACTTTAACGGAAGCAGACACATTCTTTTTGGGGATTTAAAACTCAATAAATGGCAAATCCTTTCCAACTCTAGTATATTAAATGCGGAATCTAATATAAATAATTCTACTTTTTTACGAAGCTATAACCGCATCACCTATAATTTAAAAAATGCTTGGGTGGGTACAAAACTGGCCGTAGAAAACAACGAACAAAAAAACAAGGTCACCGATTCTTTTACTGCTTTAAGCCAACGTTACAAATCGTATGAAGTCTTTACAGGAATTGGAGATAGCACCAAAATATTTGCAGAAATCGGATATAAGCACAGGATTAATGATAGCTTGGTACATGGAGATCTTCAAAAAGTAAACACCTCCAATACCTATTATGTAGATTCCAGAATTATTCAAAATAACAACACCAATTTATCGCTATATGTAAATTATAGAACCTTAAATAATACAGACGAATCGCTAGAAAAGGAAGAATCTTTAAATTCTAGAATGCAATTCAGTCAGAAATTATTTAAGCAAATGATACACTGGAATACGGTTTACGAAACCAACTCTGGAACCTTAGCGCAACAAGAATTCACATACGTAGAAGTAGAAGCAGGACAAGGCGCTTACACTTGGATCGATTACAATAACAATGGCATTCAAGAATTAGAAGAATTCGAAATTGCCCAATTTACAGATCAAGGCACCTATATAAGAGTATTACTTCCGAATCAAGTATTTGTAAAAACACATCAAAACAGATTTAGTCAAACGATAACTTTAAATCCGTTGCAATGGTCTAGTAGTGAAAATGGTTTCCAAAAAGTAGCTTCTCATTTTTATAATCAGACTTCCTATTTAATAGACCGAAAACAAAAACGAGAAGGAAGCACTTTTAACCTCAACCCTTTTAGTGACGATGAAGAAAAGCGCCTTGGTTTGCAGTCTAACTTTAGAAATGTCTTCTTTTTTAATAGAGGAAAACAGCATTACACAACATCCTATACTTTTTTAACTAATAGCTCTAGAAACCTATTAACTATTGGTTCTTTGGAAGCAAAATCTAAAAGCCACCAATTGCTTTTCAATCATAAATTTGCAACCAATTGGCTTGCAAATTTACTAACGAGCTTAAATACCAACGAAAGTAAAAGTGAAAATTACACCAGTAAGAATTATACCATTGAAGAAACGCAGTTCAATCCAAAAATTTCGTATTTACTGAATGACAACACACGTTTTGACCTTTTCTACCAATACACAAATAAAGACAATACGATTGGTGATTTAGAAATTTTAAAACAACAAAAATACGGTGCTTCCTTCGCTTTCTCCAGCAAGCAGCAAATGGCAATTTCTGGAGAATTCAACTATTTTGCCAATCAATTTACGGGGAATGCAAATTCTCCTGTAGCCTATCAAATGCTGGAAGGTTTACAACCAGGAAAAAACTTTACTTGGTCATTTTTAGCGCAAAAGAAACTAACCAAATACCTAGATCTAAACCTAAGTTACTTTGGTAGAAATACAGAAACTAGTAAAACCATTCACACCGGAAACATTCAGTTAAAAGCTTATTTTTAGCCTTTTGTAACCTTTGTTACCGTTTGATTCTACTATTTTTGTAATTTAGCAGGTACTATGACTAAAGTATTAGCATTTACATATTCCTTTTTGATTCTCTTTCAGAGTTTCAACATAAACTTAGAAGATTTTTCTAAGTTTAATGTATTGCTAAACCATGCCGAATTTCATAAAGAAATGTACGGCGATACGTTTTTTCAGTTTTTAGCGGAACATTACGGAGATGCTAAAGAAGCGCATGGTAACGACCACAAAGAACATGAAGACTTACCGTTTAAGGACAGTCATCACATGTGTACACATATTAATACTTCTTTTATTAGCATCGCTAATCATTTCGAGTTTACTTATCCCGAATTTATCGAAATCCCTTTTAATTTTCACTACGACGAAACGGTAACAGATTCCGAAAAAACTTCTATTTTTCAGCCACCCAAGTACGCATAATTCATTTTAGATTTCCATCCTGTTTTATAAAACAGGCATTTATCATTTCTTAAATCATCATGAATTATGTTAGAAAACATCATAAAATTCAGCTTAAAAAACAAGCTGATTATACTTCTATTTACAGCCTTTATTGTAGGCTTTGGTATTTTTTCATTAACCAAAATACCCATTGGCGCAGTGCCAGACATTACCAATAACCAAGTACAGGTTATTACTACTTCTCGCAATTTATCTACACAAGATGTAGAGCAATTTATCACCTATCCTGTAGAGCTAGAAATGGCTAATTTACCGGGAGTTGAAGAAATTCGTTCGGTTTCCAAATTCGGATTATCTGTGGTAACCATTGTATTTAGTGACGATTTAGGCACTTTTTTACCAAGACAGCTTATCGCTGAAAAAATCAAATCAGCCTCTGAGCAAATACCTAAAGGGTTTGGATCTCCAGAAATGGGCCCAATTACTACCGGTTTAGGAGAAATTTATCAATACATTTTAGACGTAAAACCGGGTTATGAAGATACATATACCACCACCGATTTGCGTACCATTCAAGATTGGGTTGTAAAGCGTCAATTATCTGGAATTCCTGGAGTAGTTGAAGTGAATACTTGGGGCGGATTTTTAAAACAATACGAAGTCGCAATCAACCCAAACAAGCTAAACGCAATGCATATTACTATCGCAGAAATTTATGAAGCGTTAGAAAAAAACAATAGTGTTTCTGGTGGTGGCTATATTGAAAAAAATAACAAAGCCTTTTTTATTCGTGGAGAAGGACTGGTAGCTTCACTAGAAGATATTAAAAACATTGTTGTTAAAAATGATGGTGCGCCTATTTACATTAAAGATGTTGCTACTGTTGGCTTTGGAAGCGCAACGCGTTTTGGAGCCATTACCGGAAATGGAGAAGGCGAAAAAGTATTAGGACAAATCATGATGCTTAAAGATGGTAACTCTAAAGAAGTTATTGACACCGTTAAAGAACGCGTAGCATCCATACAAAGTACATTACCAGAAGGTGTTTATATTAATGGCTTTTTAGAGCGAAGTGAACTGATTGCCAAAACCACATTTACCGTTGCCGAAAACTTAATTTTAGGATCGCTAATTGTGATTTTTGTGGTGGTTCTATTACTTGGTAATTGGCGTTCTGGTTTAGTCGTTGCCTCGGTGATTCCTTTGAGTTTATTATTTGCTATTATTTTGATGCGTCAATTTGGTGTAGATGCCAACTTGATGAGTTTAGGTGCCATCGATTTTGGAATTATCATTGACGGCGCAGTTATTATTGTGGAATTTATTGCGTTTCAAATCATGTCTAAAGCTTCTCATCTTTCTGAAATTAGTAAAAACAAAAAACAAGCCGAAATTGACCAAATAACACTAAAAAGCGCCTCAAAAATGATGAATTCCGCTATTTTCGGACAATTAATCATCTTAATTGTATTTATCCCAATTCTATCTTTAAGTGGTATTGAAGGTAAAATGTTTAAGCCTATGGCAATGACTTTCAGCTTTGCTTTAATAGGCGCCATGATTTTATGCTTAACCTATGTTCCTGTAGTCTCATCCTTGTTTTTAAAACCTAGTAAGCAATCCGCTAAAAACATTTCAGTTAGACTAATGCACTTCTTAAATAAAGGCTACCAACCTATTATTCACTGGGCTTTATCTAACAAAAGAATAATCATTTTGCTTTCGGCTATCTTATTAGCTTCCAGTGTTTGGATTTTTAGTAAAATGGGAGGCGAATTTATTCCCACTTTAGATGAAGGCGATTTTGTTATTCAACCGGTTTTAAAAACAGGAACATCGCTTGGAAAAACGATAGAAATCACGACTAGAATAGAACAAATTCTTTTAGATAATTTCCCGGAAGTTGACCAAGTGGTTAGTAGAATTGGAGCTGCAGAAGTACCAACAGACCCAATGTCTATGGAACAAAGTGATGTTATTATAAAACTGAAACCTAAAAAGGAATGGACTTCTAATTATAGCAAAGATGAACTCGCCGATAAATTTAAAGAAGCTTTGTCTGTAATTCCAGGAATGGAAGTGGAGTTTACACAACCTATAGAGATGCGATTTAACGAGCTAGTAACTGGTGTTCGTGCCGATGTTGCTATTAAATTATTTGGAGAAGACTTAACGGTTTTAGCTACTAAAGCTAACGAAATTAAAGAGCTTATTGAAAATGTAGAAGGCGCTGTAGATCTTTCGGTGGAAAAGGTGGAAGGTTTACCACAAATGAGTGTAAAATTCAACCGAAGTAAAATTGCGCGTTACGGACTTAATATTTCCGATTTAAACGATGTGATTTCTATGGGATTTGCGGGTAAAACTGCAGGAAGTGTTTTTGAGGGAGAAAAACGTTTTGATTTAGTGCTTCGTCTTCAGGAAAACAACAGAAAAAACATTGAAAGTCTGGAAAACTTATATGTGGATACACCTAACGGAAATAAAATTCCGCTTAGCGAATTAGCAGAAATCAGCTATACAACCGGTCCTGCTCAAATATCTCGAGATGATACCAAGCGTCGTATTGTGGTTGGACTTAATGTTAGAAATAGAGATCTACAATCTGTTGTAAAGGATGTACAACAAATTATAGACAGCAAACTCAAATTACCTGTTGGTTACAACATTACTTATGGTGGCCAATTTGAAAACTTACAAAGCGCAAAAGACCGCTTATTAGTTGCTGTTCCTGTAGCTTTAGTTTTAATATTTATATTACTTTATTTTGCCTTTAATTCCATAAAAGAAGCACTAATTGTGTATTCCGCGATTCCGTTATCTGCAGTAGGTGGTATTCTCTTATTATGGATCAGAGATTTACCTTTTAGTATATCGGCAGGAGTTGGTTTTATTGCATTATTCGGAATTGCAGTACTAAACGGCATTGTATTAATCGAGCATTTTAAAGAGCTTAAAGCCGAAGGTATTAAGAACATTGAAGAACGAATCAAAAAAGGAACTTCTGAGCGCTTACGACCTGTTTTATTAACTGCAGCAGCTGCAGCTTTAGGCTTTTTACCCATGGCTATTTCTACCAATGCTGGAGCAGAAGTACAACGACCTTTAGCAACAGTTGTTATTGGTGGCTTGGTAACAGCAACCTTGTTGACCTTAGTGGTCTTACCTGTTTTATATGCTTGGTTTGAAGAAAAAAAGGAACTTAAAATAAATAAAAAAGTAATAGCTTCTGTAATTGTTTTGCTGTTTACTTTTAGTATTCAGGCGCAAAACAAACCATTAAATGTTGCACAGACTTTAGAATTAGCAATAGAAAATAACGCTAATTTAAAAGCCGAAAACTTAAAAATAGACCAATCAAACGCTTTCGTAAATTCGGCTTTTACGTTTAACAAAACCAATATTTATTATAATTATGACGAAAGTAATTTAGCCATAAATAACGAACCTCTTAAAGTTTTTGGTGTCTCGCAAGACTTTAAATTTCCAACGGTTTATTTTGCTGAAAAGAAAGCAAACCAATCTAAAGTGAAGGTACAAGAAGCCCATTTTAGTTTGCAATTACAGCAAATTAAAAAGCAAGTTTATGCTAATTATTACCAGTTAAGCTATGCTAAAAACAAAGCAGAAAACTATAAATATTTAGATAGTTTATATCAAGATTTCGCAAAAAAAGCAGCACGTCGTTTTGAGTTAGGGGAAACAAACTACCTCGAAATGATTACTGCAAAATCGAAACAGAAACAATTAGAAACACGCTATAAGCAATCCCTTCAAGAGGTTGTTTTATATAGGGAGCAACTTAAAAAAGTAGTTCAAGTAGATTCTATTTCTATTCCAGATGGTTTGCTTGAAAAATTAGAAGTCGAACAATTATCCGTTAATCAAAATGCTGGATTATCGGTTTTTGATGCGTCTATTAATTATCAAAAAGCGCAAACAAACCTAGAAAAGCAAAGCGTGCTTCCAGATTTAAATGCCGAATATTTTCAAGGCTCTAATAGTGGTTTAAACGATAATATTAAAGGCTATCAACTAGGACTTAAAATTCCTATTCTGTTTGGCGGTCATCGTTCTAAAATTAAAGCAGCCAAAATTGCGCAAGATGTTATTGAAGCACAAAAACAAGATTATAAAACACAATTAAATGCCGAGCATCAATCCTTATTAGCAAAGCTTCAGCAGTATGAAGAAGCAATAACTTATTATGAAACGCAAGGACAATCGCTTTCCGAAGAAATAATAAAAACGGCTAACAGAACCTTTAAAGAAGGGGAAATTGATTTCTTTCAATACATTCAGAGTTTAGAGACTGCAAAAGATATTCAGCTTAACTATTTAGAGCAATTAAATCAATACAACCAAACCGTAATTACCATCAACAACTTAACATTATAAAAAGATGAACAAGATATATATCCTATTATTTTCACTGGTTTTAGTAGCCTGCGGAAATGCAGAAAAAAAAGCAGAAATCGTTCCAGAAACAGAAACACATAACGATGCAATCACCATTACCAAAGCACAGTTTGAAGGTGAAAAAATGGCTTTTGGCACCTTAGCCGAATACGATTTTAACGAAACCGTAAAAGTAAACGGCATGATAGATGTGCCACCACATAACAAATCTAGCGTGACTACTTTTACTGGTGGTTATATTACAAAAACACCATTATTAATTGGAGATAGCGTAAAAAAAGGACAACTTTTAGTTACGCTTGAAAATCCAGAATTTGTGGAGCTTCAGCAAAACTACTTGGAAGTTTCAGAGCAATTAAATTATTTAAAATCGGAATTTAACAGACAAAAAACATTGTTTGAAGAAAAGATTACTTCCGAAAAAAACTACTTAAAAGCGGAAAGCGCTTACAAAAGCAACCTTGCACACTACAACGGTTTACGCAAAAAATTACAAATGTTAAATCTAAATCCGAGTAGCGTGGAACAAGGACGTATTTCTTCCTCTATAAATTTATACGCACCAATTTCTGGTCACGTCACCAAGGTTAATGTAAGCAATGGAACCTATGTTTCGCCAAGCGATGTTATTATGGAAATTGTGGACATTGATCATATTCACTTAGAATTATCGGTCTTTGAAAAAGACATCATGCAGATTAAAAAAGATCAGAAAATTCTGTTTACAATTCCTGAAGCTTCCAATAAAACCTTTGAAGCCGAAGTGCATTTGGTAGGTACTACCATTGATGAACAAACGAGACGCGTAAAAGTGCATGGACACGTAGATAATGATAAAGAAAACTTTATTGTTGGGATGTTTGTGGATGCAGATATTATTATAGATAGCACGAAAAGCATGGGGCTTTCAAAAGAAGCTATTATTGAAGTTGGTGATGCATTTTATGTTTTGGTTTTAGAAGAACAACAGAATGAGGAATTTCATTTAGAAAAAGTTAAATTAGAGCTTGGAAAGCAAACCGAAACCAACGTCGAAATTTTAAATGTGGAAGTTTTAAAATACAAACAAATCTTGGTAAAAGGCAACAGTATGCTTTTAAACGAAAGTGAAAGTGGACACAATCACTAATCAAACGGAAAACAAATACTATGGAGAATCTTAATAATGATGGGCACAACCACAGCCACAATTTAATTTTTGGAAAAAAAACAGAATTGTACTTCGCCATACTATGCGGTGTTTTTTTAGTCGCTGGTTTTACTATAGAAAAACTAACCGATGCTCCTGCTTGGGCATCGGTTTCTAGTTATATAATTGCTTACTTTTTTGGTGGTTATTTTATAACTATTGAAGCTTCAAAAAAAATACCAAAAGCAGAATTTGATATTGATTTTTTAATGATTGCTGCCGCAATAGGAGCAGCATACATTGGTAGTTGGGCCGAAGGTGCTTTACTATTATTCTTATTTAGTTTAGGGCATGCATTAGAGCACTATGCTATGAATAAAGCTAAAAAATCTATTGAAGCGTTGAGTGATTTATCGCCAAAAAAGGCATTGGTAAAAAAAGGAAATCAAATAACAGAAATACCAATTGAAAATCTAAAAATTGGAGACATAATCATCGTTAAACCAAACACCAAAATAGCAGCAGACGGTGTAATTATAACCGGAAATAGCAGCATCAATCAAGCACCAATTACTGGTGAAAGCATGCCTGTAGATAAAACGGCAATTGCGACTTTAGACCAATTACCAGAATTTAAACACATCGATAAAAAGCATATCGCATTTACTGGAACTATAAATGGAGATAGCACTATTGAAGTACATGTTTTAAAACGAAGTCACGATTCTACCGTTGCCCGATTAATTAAAATGGTAAGCGAAGTAGAAACGCAAAAATCACCAACACAACGTTTAACCAAAAAATTTGAAAAATGGTATGTACCGATTGTGATCATTGTAGTGGTATTATTGTGTTTTGCATATCTCATTATAGACGAAACCTTTAATGAAAGCCTCTACAGAGCAATAACGGTTTTGGTAGCCGCTAGTCCTTGTGCATTGGCAATATCTACGCCAAGTGCTGTACTTAGTGGAATTGCAAGAGCAGCTCAAAAAGGGGTTTTAATTAAAGGCGGAAAAGCACTAGAAGATCTAGGAAGTATTACCACTATTGCATTTGATAAAACAGGAACTTTAACCGAAGGTAAACCGAAATTGACCAACGTCATCCCACTAAATGAATTTGATGAAAATGCGTTTTTACAAATCGTTTTAGAAGTGGAAAGCTTAAGCAATCATCCGTTAGCGAAAGCAATAGCTAAAGATATTGCAAAACAGTATGACATCCATTTTAAAAACACTGCTACAAATATTGAAGCCATTCAAGGCAAAGGAATTACGGCGACGTATGAAAACGCTAAAGTATTTATTGGTAATTTAAAATTGATGGAAGATGAAGGTATAACAGTAACGGATGTAGTAACTTCTAAAATGGATGGTCTATTACAAAACGGACATACGGTAATGCTTGTGGCTTTTAAAAAGAAAGTTATTGGTATTCTTGGCGTGATGGATATTCCAAGAAAAACAGCTGCAGACACACTTAAAAAACTAAAATCCATTGGTATAAAACGAATGATTATGCTAACTGGAGATCATCAAAATGTTGGTGATGCCATTGCTAAACAAATAGGTTTAACCGAAGCAAAAGGAAACTTATTACCAGAAGATAAAGTTGCTGCTATTAAAAATTTACTAGCTACAGATGGAAAAATCGCTATGGTTGGTGATGGCGTAAATGATGCTCCAGCAATGGCTTTAAGTACCGTTAGTGTTGCCATGGGAGCAGCAGGAAGCGATGTTGCTTTAGAAACTGCAGATGTAGCGCTAATGTCGGATAAAATTGAAAATTTACCATTTGTAATCGGATTAAGTAGAGCATCCAAACGCATTATAAAAGAAAACATTTTTATAAGCTTAGGTGTTGTTGCCGTACTGGTGCCCGTTACCATTTTAGGACTAACCAACATTGGAATCGCTGTTTTGTTTCATGAAGGCTCCACAGTGGTAGTCGTTTTAAATGCTTTACGACTATTAGCCTACAAAGAGCATATATAAATATCGGTTTTTGACGCAACCTTTTCTTATTTTAAGCATCTACTAGTGGTATGCCTTTTTATTAATCAAATACATAATTTAAAAACAAACCAATGAAAAAAACCCTTTTAGGATTATTGTTATTTACCTCTTTTGCAACTTTTGCGCAAAAAGAGGTACAAGAAGAAAAAGTAAAACACAGTGAAATAAAGATAAATGCTTTTAATCTTATTTTGTTTAAATCTATAGATGTTTCCTATGAATATTTATTAGATTCGGAATCTTCTATAGGTGCTTCTGTTTTAATCAATTTAAGAGATACCGATTCTGGAGAAGATATTTATTACAACGAAAAACTTGCCATCACGCCATATTACAGACGTTACTTTTCTAGTAAATATGCTTGGGGATTTTTCTTAGAAGCTTTTGGTATGTATAATGTGCAGGATGATGTCTATGAAGAATACAATTACAATATGGTTTTAGATGAATATGAATACACAAGATCTGACGAAACGTCTAACAACCTTGCTTTCGGAATGGCTGTTGGCGGAAAATTTGTTAGTAAAAAAGGGTTTTTGTTTGAAGTATTTGGAGGAATAGGAAGAAATATCATTCAATCTAACGAGAAAATTGGTAGTGAGTTTGTACCACGTTTAGGAGCAACCTTTGGTTGGAGGTTTTAACAACAAGACTGTTTTATAAAGAAACCCAAGCTTTTCGGCTTGGGTTTCTTATTTTATATCAAAAAATCCTATTCGTAAATATTTGATGGAGGAAAAAAAAAAAACGCGCAAACAATTATTGCTTGAGCGTTTTAGTTATAAGATTCCTTTTTTCAAAGGAATTCGATTATTTCATCTTCATTAGCCAATGTTTCACATCGACCTCTGCTTTAATCAAGTCTTTTAAATCTTCGATCTTCACACGTTTTTGTTCCATAGTATCTCTATGTCTTATAGTAACCGTGTTATTTTCTAAAGTTTCATGATCTACAGTAATACAAAATGGTGTTCCATTTGCATCTTGACGTCTGTAACGTTTTCCAACTGCATCTTTTTCGTCATAAAACACATTGAAATCCCATTTTAAATCTTCTACAATTTGTTTTGCTACTTCTGGTAAACCATCCTTTTTTACTAAAGGAAAAATGGCTGCTTTTACAGGAGCTAGAACTGCAGGCAATTTTAAAACGGTTCTTGTAGTATTGTTTTCTAGTTCTTCTTCCATTAAAGCATTAGAAAATACCGCTAAAAACATTCTGTCTAAACCAATAGAAGTTTCCAAAACATAAGGTGTATAGCTTTTGTTTTCTTCATGATCAAAATACTGAAGCTTCTTACCAGAAAATTCTTCGTGTTGTTTTAAATCAAAATCGGTACGCGAGTGAATTCCTTCTAACTCTTTAAATCCGAAAGGGAATTTAAACTCAATATCTGTTGCAGCATCTGCATAATGTGCTAATTTTTCGTGGTCATGAAAACGATAGTTATCTGCTCCCATTCCTAAAGAAAGATGCCATTTCATTCTGGTTTCTTTCCATTTATCAAACCATTCTTTTTGTGTTCCTGGTTTAATAAAGAATTGCATTTCCATTTGTTCAAACTCACGCATTCTAAAAATAAACTGTCTTGCAACAATTTCGTTTCTAAATGCCTTTCCTGTTTGCGCAATACCAAAAGGAATTTTCATTCGTCCTGTTTTTTGCACATTCAAGAAGTTTACAAAAATTCCTTGCGCTGTTTCGGGACGTAAATATAAATCCATTGCCGTTTCTGCAGAAGCACCAAGTTTGGTTCCAAACATAAGGTTAAACTGCTTCACATCGGTCCAATTTCTAGAACCCGTTAAAGGATCTGCGATTTCTAATTCTTCAATTAGCAATTTAACATCTGCTAAATCTTCTGCTTCCAGAGATTTCCCTAAACGTTTTAAAATAGTATCTATCTTTTCTTGATAACCTAATACTCTTCCGTTAGTAGAAATAAATTCTTCTTTATTAAAGGATTCTCCAAAACGCTTTTCTGCCTTTTTTACTTCCTTTTCAATCTTCGTTTCAATTTTAGCGCAATAGTCTTCCACTAAAACATCTGCACGATATCTCTTATTAGAATCTTTATTATCTATTAATGGATCACTAAAGGCATCTACGTGGCCAGAAGCTTTCCAAGTAGTTGGATGCATAAATATAGATGCATCTATTCCTACTATATTATCATTCATTTGCACCATGGCTTTCCACCAGTAGTCGCGAATATTCTTTTTTAGCTCTGCTCCATTTTGAGCATAGTCATACACTGCACTTAATCCATCGTAGATTTCGCTACTCTGAAAAACGTAACCATACTCTTTTGCATGAGAGATTACTTTTTTAAATTGATCGTCTTGATTTGCCATAGGTTGCAAAAGTAAAAAACCACTCCATATTAATGGAACGGTTTTCAAAAAATTATAAGTTATTTTTTATTTTAATGTAATAGATGTGCTTCCTAAAAAGGTAGCGTTTTGAAATACGTCCACATTATAGCTCCCTGGCTTTAGCTTTTCTTTGTCTCTAATGCTAATTTTAAGGCAAGCTGTAATTTCTTCAGAAACATTTTTTACGATTGTTTTTCCGCTATATCCAATTTTTAATCCTTGGTATTTAAGAACACCTCGTTCGGATACTATTTGGTCTTTAGTATCTAAAATTTGTACGTAAATATTTTTATTTCCTTTGTTTGTCAATGCATTACCAGCTAGCAAAATGCATACTTCAAATTGATCAGCCTCACTTAATTTAGTAGTTTCGTATACTTTAGAACGTGTTGTATTTAAAGCTACCACTTTAATATTATTGCTTTTAAGTATACCTTCCTTACTAATAATAGTATTTAACTTTTGATTCTTTTCTGATAAATTAGCTAACTCAACTTTTTGATTTTCAAATTGCTGAGAAACAGAATCTACTTGTATGTGCAAAGCTTCATTATCGCGAAGAAGCGAGTCTATTTGGTCAAAAATAAGTTCTCTTTCGTTTTTAAGAGCGTTTATTTGACTTCTGTATTTAGATATTAATGATAAATCGGTTTTCGTATTTTTTACAGAACTTAAGATGTCCTCTACTTTAGATTTAGATAGATTTAATTTCGTGTTTACAACTTCGTTTTCAATAGAAACATCATTATAAAGCGATATCATCTCTGTCAATTCATGTTGCACTAGTTTTGTTTCTTGCTCTAAAAATTCTTCTTGATTTTTAAAGGAATTAAAACTAGAAATACTATAAGAACCTAAAATAGCAATTGCTATTACCAATGAACCAATAATTAATCTGTAGTTAAAAGTTTGAGGGAAAACTAACATATTATTTATTTTACAGTACGAAGCTAGAAATTTAGTTTGGTTTATTTTATTTTATTCGTTGAAGTAAGTGATATAATTGTTAAAACAATTTCCTTATCGCATTTAGCTAGAAATTTTGTAAGTTTAGTACTATGTTTCAAGCGGTTATTGATTTATTCTTTCCAAAGGTATGCTTTGCGTGTTATTCGCACTTGCAAGATTTTGAGATGTATGTTTGTACTTCTTGCAGACATAATTTACCCGTTACCAATTACCATCTGAATGCAAATAATGCACTTGAGAAAGTGTTTTATGGACGAGCAAAAGTAGAACAAGCAACAGCTTTGTTTCGGTATGAGAAAAAAGGAATTGTACAACAACTTATTCATAATTTAAAATATAGAGGACATGAAGAAATTGGTGTCTTTTTAGGCGAATGGCTTGGTAATGAATTAAAAGAATTAGATTCTTATAAAGCTGTAGATATTGTTATCTCTGTGCCTCTACATAAAAAGAAACAAAAAAAAAGAGGGTATAATCAGGTTACTAAATTCGGACAAGAAATAGCAAAAGCTTTGCAAGTAGATTACAATGAACAATCGCTAATTAAAATCACGAATACAAAGTCACAAGTCACCAAAAAACGATTTGCTCGTTGGCAAGCAGACCATGAATTATTCGCTTTAGAGAATGCAGCATTAATAGAAAACAAACATATTTTATTGGTAGATGATATTATTACTACTGGAGCAACCTTAGAGTCTTGTATTCAAGTGTTAAATAAAGCCGAAAATGTTAAAATAAGCATAGCAACCATGGCAATAGTTCATTGAGTATTTTGTTACTTTGTGCTAAATAATGAAATTTATAATGCGTAATACCTTCTATAATTTAATTTTAATTCTAACCATTGGCTTAACTATTGTTAGTTGCGCTAATAGAGGAAATCCTGATGGAGGGCCAAAAGATGTTACCGCTCCTAAAATAATTAAATCTACTCCCGAAAATTATGTTACCAATTTCAATGGTAACGAGATTAAAATCTATTTCGATGAGTATGTGAAAATTAAAAATTTAACCAAACAACTTATTATATCGCCACCAATGGATTCTGCTCCAGAAGTAACTCCTATTGGTACCGCTAGTAAATACATTACTATTAAGATTAACGATACCTTATTGGAAAATACAACCTATGCGTTTAACTTTGGAAACAGCATAACAGATAACAACGAAGAAAATCCGTATTCCTATTACAAATATATTTTATCTACAGGAAGTTATATAGATTCCCTTTCTGTTAAAGGTGAAATCTTAGATGCTTCCCTACGTAAGCCTGACGATTTTGTTTCTGTGCGTTTATATGAAATAGATAGTACTTTTAACGACTCTATTGTTTACAATAAACTACCAAAATACGTAACCAACACTTTAGATAGCACAACCACCTTTAGTATTGATAATATTAAAGCAGGAAAGTATATGCTTGTTGCTTTAAAAGATGCTAACCAAGACAATAAATTTCAACAACTAACCGATAAGATCGCTTTTTATAAAAAACATATAACCGTACCAACAGACTCTAGTTTCACCTTAAAATTATTTAAAGAAGAAGCCGATTTCATGGTGATTAGACCACGTTTAGTAGCAGGCGAAAAAATAGCTTTTGGTTATCAAGGGGATTACAAAAACACAGCAATAAAGACAACATCTGTTGTGCCAGAGGACTTTAAATATATCATTACAAAGGATCCAAAAACAGATTCTTTAAACTACTGGTACAAGCCAAGATTAAAGAATACAGATTCTTTACTTTTTAATGTAAAAAACAAAAACTACACCGAAGACTTTACGGTTAAAATAGGCGATCAACCTAGAGATTCATTAAAAATGGAAGCAATCACTAAAGGAAATTTAAACTTTAAAGACGATTTTAAATTAACCGCAAATATTCCATTGGTAAAGTTTAACGAAAAGCAAGTTACTATTTTAGACAAAGATTCTTTAAAAGTAACATTCAAAACATCTTTAGACACCCTTTCTAACACTTATTCTTTTGCTTTTGATAAAACGGAAAACAACAAATATTCTATTCAACTTTTACCCGACGCTTTTACTGATTTTTTCGAGAATAAAAACGACACCTTAAATTATAGGTTAAACACAAAAAGCTTTGCAGATTATGGTAATGTAAGAATAACATTATACAATGCGAAATACCCAGTAATTGCGCAATTAACAGACGACAAAGGCGAAATAAAAGGCGAAATATATAGCACCGAACCAGAACCTTTAGATTTTAGATATCTAGATCCTGCTAAATATTATTTACGCGTTATTTATGATGCGAACAAAAACCAAAAGTATGATTCTGGAAGCTATTTAAAAAAGCGTCAACCAGAACGTATTAGCCATTTTAACGAAGTAATTGAAGTTCGTGCTAATTGGGATCCTATAATAGATTTTACGCTATTAGATTAAATATATCCTTATCTCCTAAAAACCGAAATCTGTCTCGGTACTTTTTAATGTGGTTTTTATCTAGCGTTACAATTTCTGTTTGCTCTTTACCTAAAGCGATATTCGATATTTTTTCACCTAGAACATCGTAAACAGCCGAGCTTCCTGAATATTCGTAATTATTAATATCTAAACCTACTCTATTTACACCAACACAATACGTCATGTTTTCTATTGCTCTAGCTTTTAGCAAAGCGTCCCAAGCAGTAATTCTAAGTTTTGGCCAATTGGCAACATATAATAACAAATCATAATCTTCCGTATTTCTTGCCCAAACCGGAAATCGCAAATCGTAACACACCAAAGGACAAATTTTCCAACCTTTATAATCCACTATTATTTTTTTATTTCCTGCCTCATATACTTTATCTTCTCCTGCAAGTGTAAAGGTATGTCGCTTATCATAAATTTCTATTTTTCCTTCTGGATGCACAAATAAAAGCCTATTGTAGTATTTGTTAGCTTCGGTAATAATAAAACTTCCAACAATAGCGGCGTTACTCATTTTAGCCATTTCTACCATCCATTTCACGCTTTCTCCCTGCATATTTTCTGCTAGTTCTGACGCATGCATTGTAAAGCCTGTCGTACACATTTCTGGAAGAATAATAAGATCTACTTGTTGTGAAATAGCAGTGATTTTTTTCGTAAAATTCAATCTATTCTGTTTTGGGTTTTCCCAAACTAAATCCGATTGTATAAGCGCTACTTTTAATTTTTCTTGCATTTTATAAAGATACTTGTTTTTTGTAAAGTTGTAAAACAAAAAAATCCAGAATAGCTCTATGGAACAACTCTGGATTTTTAAATAGATAAAGCCTTTCGTTTATAATTAAGCCTTTCTTAATTTTTTTTCTGCTTTTTTAATATCTTCTTTTAAGCCTTCCAGTTTTTTAAGCCATTTTCCTTCGTCTTCTGGAGATAGCTTTCCTTTCTTTTTCAGTTTGTCATATTTCTTTTGAGAACTCTCTAACTTGCTATTTGCTTTATCAAAAGATTTTTGTGCTTTCTCCTTTTTCTTTAAAGCCTTTTCCGCCTGTTTTTGTTTCTTTTCTGCTTTTTTTAAATCTTTTTCGTTCTTTTTTAGCTCTTTTTCACGTTTTTCTTCTTCTTTCTCCGCTTGCTCAATCTTTTCTTCTTTTTCTTTGGCTGCTTTATTTAGCGCTTGTTCCTTCTCTTCTTTTAACGTATCCGCTTCTTCTTTTTCTATTTCTGCTCGTTCTTTTTCTTCTTGCATTTTCATCTCCGTTTCATGTGTAGCAAAAATAGCAATACGTTTTTCTTCACTTAAAACATCGGTAACATCCTTATCTCCTTCATATATTTTATTTTCTTTTACCGTATAAACAGGATTCCCTTCTGCATTTTGCGCTGTAACCGTTAATCCTAATCCCAAAAAGAATACTAGTACTATTAATTTTTTCATCGTTTTATATTTATTGTTTAACCATAGTTTGCAAATATATTGCCAAATGAATCCACTGAGTTAGATTTTATTTAAAATTTCGGCAGCTCGTTTTAAAGTATCCTCTGTTTTCGCAAAGCAGAAACGCAACACTTTATCATCCTTATTATTATCGTTAAAAACCGATAATGGTATAGATGCCAATCCATTTTCAATAGTTAACCGTTTTGCAAAATCGACATCATATTCTTGTGTAATTGCAGAAAAATCTAAAACCTGAAAATACGTTCCTTTTGCGGCTTTAAATTTAAATCGCGAATCTTTTATTAAACTTAAAAACAAATCCCGTTTTTCTTGATAGAAACTGGAAAGTTCTAAGTAATGACTTGGTTCTTCTAAATAATCTGCCAATCCTTTTTGCATTGGATGGTTTACCGAAAACACATTAAACTGATGCACTTTTCTAAACTCTATCATAAGTTCTTTTGGCGCACAGCAGTATCCCATTTTCCATCCAGTATTATGAAATGTTTTTCCAAAAGAAGCGGTTATAAAACTTCTGCCTTTTAAATCGGGAAACAAACATGCGCTTTGGTGTTTTTCCCCATCAAAAATAATGTGTTCATACACTTCGTCACTCAACACAATAATGTTTGTGTCTTTAGTAAGCTCTTGAAGTTTTAGCATATCGGTTTCCGAAAAAATACTACCACCAGGATTTTGTGGTGTATTTATGATAATCATCTTCGTTTTGCTATTTATTTTCTGTTTTACAGCATTCCAATCTACTCCATAATTTGGCGCATCTAATTGTATACTTATTGTTTTTGCCCCTTGTAATTCTATTGCTGGTTGGTAACAATCGTAAGCTGGCTTAAAAATAATCACTTCATCATCCTGTCTTACAAAAGCAGAAATAATAGTAAAAATAGCCTGTGTTGCTCCCGCTGTAACTGTTATTTCCGTTTCCGGATGATAGCTCGTTTTATATAACAAATCAAACTTATTGGCAATACGCGCTCTCAGCTCCATATTTCCCGGCATTGGCGCATATTGATTATACCCAGAATGCATGGCTTTATTCACTAAATCCATTAGTTTTTTATCACTACTAAAACCTGGGAATCCTTGCGATAAATTAATCGCGTTATGTTGGTTTGCCAAAGTACTCATGACAGAAAAAATGGTGGTTCCTACGTTTGGAAGTTTAGAGAAATGTTTCATAATTATAAATATAAAGACTATTTCTGTTTCTAAGGCTTCCTTCTTCAGAATAAAAAAAAAGCAACTTACAATACCATTAAAATAAACGCTTCCTAATAGATAAAAAGAAGTAGATGTATTCAAAAATAAATTCCGAAGAATCCAAAAAATAAAACCGTTATAAATTTAATCATTTTAACAATTATTACTGCTTGGTTTTTTATCTTTGGTAGCATTCAAAAAACAAGACTTATGAAACTATTTAAATTCCTCTTACTTTTTATAACGCTGAATCTTTCGGCACAACAAGGTGGTATGTGGATTCCTTCGCTATTAGAAGGTATGAACGAAACCGAAATGACAAATCTTGGAAGTAAACTTACCGCACAAGATATTTATGATGTTAATAATTCTAGTTTAAAAGACGCTATTGGGCATTTTAATGGTGGTTGTACTAGTGAAGTGATTAGCGACAAAGGTTTAATATTAACGAATCATCATTGTGGTTTCGGACAAATACAAGCACATTCGTCTTTAGAAAATGATTATTTAAAAGATGGTTTCTGGGCAATGTCTTTAGAAGAAGAACTGCCAAACGAAGGTTTATACATTGAATTTATTGTAAGTATTACAGATATAACAGAAGAAGTTCTTGCTGTTGTAAATGAGGATATGACCGAAAAGGAAAAGCAATCTGTTATCGATAAAAACAGTAATGGGTTAATGAAAAACTGGCCTAGAGAAGCTTGGCAAGATGTTAAAACAAAAGCTTTTTACAATGGTAACCAGTACTTCTTATTTGTTACAGAACGTTTTGAAGATATTCGTTTAGTTGGTGCGCCTCCAACAAGCATTGGAAAATTTGGAAGTGATACCGACAACTGGGTTTTTCCAAGACATACCGGTGATTTTTCTATGTTTCGTATTTATGCAGATGCAAATAACAGACCTGCAAAATATAGCAAAGACAACAAACCATACAAACCAAAACACTTTTTACCTGTTTCTTTAGATGGTGTAGCAGAAGGTGATTTTACAATGGTATTTGGTTTCCCAGGAAGCACCGATGAGTATTTACCAGCAGTAGCAATAGAGCATATTACAGAAGAATTTAACCCAACAAATATTGCCATTCGTGAAGCTGCATTAAAAGTAATTGATGCGAAAATGAAAACGAGTGATGTGGTTCGCATTAAATACGCATCCAAACAAGCACGTATTGCAAATGCTTGGAAAAAATGGATTGGCGAAAACCTAGGAATTGAAAAAAGTGATGCGGTTGCAAAGCGTCGTGCTTTTGAAGCTACTTTTACAAAAGCCTTAAATGAAAAAGGTTTAGATGCTAAATACGGAAACATTTTACCGCAATTCGATAAACTGTATGCCGATTTTGCACCAATAAATATTAAACGCAGAAACTTTATTGAAGTGTTTTTGGTAACGAACGAGTTGATGCAAATGACTTTTAGAGCATACCAAATGGAAGAAGCTATTACTTCAAACCCGGAAGCTTTTGATAAAGCCAAAGAGCGTTTAACTGCAACTTTACAAGGCATTCATAAAAATTATGATGTAGATGTAGACAAAGGTGTTTTTAGTAATGTAATGCCTTTTTATAACAAAAACGTAGACGCTTCTATTTATGACAAAACTGCTTTTACTAATCTAGACGAAGCTTTAAAACTTTTAGATGGAGATGCTAAATCTGTACTTAAAAAGCTAAACAAAGATGCTGCATACCAATATGCAAAACCAATGATTGCTGAGTTCTACACGACAATAAATAAAGAATACGAAGAAAAAAACGAACCTATCACAGCCTTACAAACCAAGTACATGACTGCTTTAATGAAAGCTTTACCTGAAGCTCGTTATTTTCCAGATGCAAATAGCACGTTACGTGTAACCTACGGACAAGTTAGAGGTTATGCGCCAAGAGATGCCGTGTATTACAATCCTGTAAGTTATTTAGATGGTGTAATTGAAAAATATGTTCCTGGAGATTATGAATTTGATGTTCCTGAAAAGTTATTAGAGCTACATAAAAATAAAGATTACGGACAATACGCAGATAGCAATGGAAAAGTACCGGTTTGTTTCTTAGGAACCAACCATACTACTGGAGGAAACTCTGGAAGTCCTGCAATTGATGCCCACGGAAACTTAGTAGGATTAAATTTTGATCGCGTTTGGGAAGGAACCATGAGCGACATGAATTACGATCCTGAAATTTGCCGAAACATTATGGTAGATGTACGTTATGTATTATTTATTGTAGATAAGTTTGCTGGAGCACCCCATTTAATTGATGAAATGAAATTGGTACATCCTAAAACGAATAAGCAGTAAATCTGTATTTAGTTTACAGCCACCGTTTACAATTATTAGACCTCACAGATTTTAAAATTTGTGAGGTCTTTTTTTTAACTTCTCTTTCTTTCTTTTTTAGAAAACCAGGAACAGAAAGGACGCCTCTCTTTAGTTAAAGAGAGGTGGATTTGAAGCAAAAAGAGCGAAGCGAATTTTAAAAACTATACAATCTTCAACAATTTCAATAACTCTTGCTTGTAGGTTCTACCAATAGGAATTCTATTGCCTTGCACATAAATTTCATTTCCCGAAATTTTATCGACATACCTTCTATTAATAATAAACGATTTATGTACTTGTGTAAAACAGGTTTCTGGAAGTTTTTCTTTCCAATTTTTAAGCGAATCGATAAAAGAAAGCTTCTTGTTTTTTGTAATTATTGTAATGTAATTTCTATCGGATTCTAAATACAAAATATCGCTAATTATAATTTTATGAAGTGTTTTATCTACATTTAAAAAGAGGGTTTCTCCTATGTTTTCTTCGGAAGAAAGAGCCGATTTTTCGACGCTATTTTCCGCTTTATTAATTGCTTTTAAAAAGCGATCAAATCCAAATGGTTTTACTAAATAATCTACAATGGTATCTAACTCAAAACTACTTACCGCATAATCTGGATATGCAGTTGTCATTATAATTGCTGGCGGATTTTTAATGGTTTTAATAAAATCAATTCCGGAAATATCAGGAAGATTAATATCTAAAAAAACCACATCTACAGTATTACATTTTAAAAAAGTATTTGCTTCAATTGCAGCATTAAAAACACCCAACAGCTCTAAGTTTGGTAATTTACTCAAATAATTCTTCAGGATTTTTTGAGCAGGAATTTCGTCTTCTATTATAATACAAGTCATTTATGTCATTTTTAAGTCACTTCGAGTGAAATTGCTTTGCTGCAATTTTGTATCGAGAAGTCCTTTTTCATGTTTCAAACACCAAATTATTTACACAAATTTTACTCGAACGAACAATTTCAGGATAACTTCAATACTAAATACACTTTATAGGTTTCCGCTTTAAAAACCTCTAATTTATAATCTTCCTTATAAATAAGTTTCAATCGTTTTTCCAAGTTTTGTAATCCTATTTTAAATTCTTCTGTGGACACCTTTTCCATATCATAATCATTCTTACAAATACATTCCAGAACACCATTTCTTTCTGAAATAGAAATCAAAATCTCACTGTGTAATGTACTATGTTTAAAAGCATTTTCTATAATAGTAATTAATAATAAAGGTGCAATTTGTTTTTGATGAGATTCTATGTCTTTCGTAAATTTTATCTGTTTTACGCCTTCGGTTCTTATCCCCTGAAAAGTCATATAATTATCTATATACTGCATTTCTTTTTCAAGCGAAACGGTTTTGGCATTACTTTCATATAACACATGTTTTAGGTTATCGGAAAGCATTAAAATAAGCTTTGGAGTTTCCTTAGGTTTTTCTAAAGCATACGAATAAATGGTATTCAGATTATTAAAAAGCACATGCGGATTTATCTGCGATTTCAAGAACTTCAACTCCATTTCCAGATGTTCTTGCTTTATTTTTTCTACTTCGTCTTGCTTATCTAAAAAGCGATACAGCATCCAGATAAAACTAAAAAATATTAAAGGAACCAAGGTTTGCCATAAGTAGTCACTCAAGCATTTCATGATGGAACAACCACATTGCGCAAATACATTACAGTATAATTGGGTTGCAAAAAAGGAGATTGCCGCAAAAACAAAAACGTAAATAATATACAATCGCTTTTTTATAAAGAAAGGTAGCAGCAATAGATTATTTACATAAACGATAACCACCAAAATAGACAGATACTGTAAAAACGGATTTTCGCGCCAATAATATTGCGAAAAAACAGAAAGAGATACAAATATAAAAAGCATCCAGAATAAGATGTGTACCAATATTTGTGAAGTATGTTTTTTAAGTGTAATCAAGTTTAAAGTTTAGTTGTCAATAGAAGTCATTGCACTCTTACCGACTTAAGTTTTGTTGAAAGTACTCAGAAATGACTTAATCCTCAAAAATTAAGTACAAAAACCACAATTAGTGTTGCAAACGACCTAAAAATTGCTGTTTGTTGTTTTAAGTATGCTGTTGGTACTACTTATTGGTAATAATTTGAATACTGTATTATGTTTGAATAACAAAAACATCCATATCATGAATCGAACAATTATTCTATTAATCGCAATTTTAAGTTTTTCAGCAACATTCTCACAAAGCCTAAACCAGCAAGTTTTAGATAAAAAAGGAAACGAAATGCTACTAGGAACCATCAATAAAAAAGGTTTACAAAAAGCCCCTTTTAGCGAATGGTTTAACAAAAATCATGACGATTATGCGGTGAATGAAAAAATAGCCAATCAACTAAAAGACTCTATAAACGATTACACTATTAAAGTATTTCTTGGTACTTGGTGTGGGGATAGCAAAAAGGAAGTTCCACAATTTTATAGTGTTTTGGAAGCTGCTAATTTTCCAGAAAGTCAGTTAGAAGTTATTGCTTTAGATAAAAAAAGTGATGCTTACAAACAAGGTCCGAATGGTGAAGAAAAAGGCATGAATATTCACAGAGTACCCACTTTTATTTTTTATAAAGATGGTAAAGAAGTAAATAGAATAGTAGAACATCCACAAGAAACTTTAGAACGAGATATGCTAAAAATAGTAAAAGGAGAACGCTATTCATCAAATTATATCGCTGCAAATTATGTGCAAAATCTATTAGATAGTAAAACTATAGATAGTTTAAAAACAGAAGAAGCCAATCTGGTTTCTATGTTAGCAGAATATGTAAAAGGAAGTAGAGAATTAAACACTTTAGGTTATGTGTATTTACGAGCGAAAGAATTGGATAAAGCGATGTATGTTTTTGATTTAAACACTAAAATATTTCCGTATAAACACAATGTCTACGATAGTTTAGCGGAAGCTTATTTTGAAACTAAAAACTATTCCGAAGCACTTAAAACCTATTACAAAGTATTAAGTCTTCATCCCGAAGACAAAAATGCTCCAGAAAGGATTGTTAAGATAAAATCTGAAATTGAAAAAGCAGATAATTAAGCCTCAAAATATTATTTTAAAATTGAAACAATTTGGATTAAACCTTTAATAAAAAAGCAAGTCTAACTACAAAACTTGCTTTTTATTAAATGATCCCACTTATAAATAAAAACGCTATTTACTTGGCGATCCTATTATGTTTGTGCTTTAGTTGTAAAGAAAAACATTCGGAAACAAAGAAAACGACTACACCTTCGTTAACTACCATTGGTGATATACCTATTTACGATTTTAACGACCTAGAACCACTTCTATACACAAACACGAATAAAACCTATATTGTCAATTTTTGGGCGATGTGGTGTGCTCCTTGTGTAAAAGAGCTTCCTTATATTCAGGAATATGCGGACAAAAATCCGGACGTAGAAGTTTTATTGGTAAGTATGGACTTTATAAAAGATATAAACACCAAACTCAAGCCTTTTCTAAAAGAAAGAAATATCACTTCTAAAGTTATTTTATTAGATGATCCAGATGCTAATAGTTGGATTGATAAAGTGAATCCGGATTGGTCTGGAGCAATTCCTTTTACCATAATATTTAATAATAAAACACGTAAATATTACGAGCGTTCTTTTGAAAACTTAGAAGATCTAGAAAAACAAATAACCACAAATTTTTAATAAATAAAATTCCATTTAACAATGAAAAAAATTAGTATACTAATTGCTATTATCTGCCTATCTGCAGGTGTTTTAACTTCTTGTAAAAACGATAAAAACACAAATTACACAGAACATCATAAAGACGAAAAAGGCCGTCATTTACATGGAGAAAACAAAGAACACCCAGAACATGGAGACCATAAAGGACCACCTCGTGGAGGATCACCAGAACAAACAAAAACACTAGAAGAAATTGGTGGTTATAAAATTGGAGATGTAGCAGAAGATTTTTCGCTTAAAAATGTAGATGGATCTATGGTTTCTTTAGCTAGCTATAAAGATGCAAAAGGATACATTGTAACTTTTACCTGCAATGGTTGTCCGTTTTCCGTATTATACGAAGACCGTTTAATTGCATTAAACAATACCTATGCACCAAAAGGATATCCTGTAATTGCTATTAATGGTAATAATCATGAAAACGAAAAAGAAAGTTATGAGGCGATGCAAAAGCGTTCTGAAGAAAAAGGGTTTACATTTCGGTATTTAGTAGATGAAGGACAAAAAGTATATCCAAAATTTGGAGCAGTTAGAACGCCACATATATTCTTATTAGATAGCGATTTAAAAGTACAGTATATTGGTACTATTGACGATAATGCAAAATCTCCAGAAAACGTAAAAGTGAAGTATGTGGAAGATGCCATTGCTGCTTTAGAAAAAGGAGAAAAGCCAAATCCTAATTTCACAAAAGCGATTGGTTGTCCAATAAAATAAGTAGTAATTTTTAAGAAAGAAAGAAAAAGCAAGCATTAATACATTAGTGCTTGCTTTTTTATGTTTTATATAATTTCCATTTTCTTCAACAAGAAGCTTGCGTTCATATTTTGGCAAATGCCTTCTTTTAGTTTGTAATCAAAATAAAGTTCATCATTAACTATTTCTGCATCAAAATAGTAGTTTTTTACTTCCTCTAATTCTTTTTCAATTTCACACAAACTTAAATCGTGTGTTGCAATAATTCCTGTGGCATTTTTAGAAACTAATTTTTCTACAAACTTACGCGAGCCAATGGCTTTATCTGTAGAGTTGGTTCCTTTTAAAATTTCATCTAGAATAATAAAATAAGAATCCGTTTCTAAAGCATCTACCACAAATTTTAAGCGCGTTAATTCGCTAAAGAAGTAACTACTGTCATCCGTAAGCGAATCACTGGTACGCATGCTTGTAATCAATTTTATCGGATTGTATTTACTAGAAGTAGCACAAACAGGTAAGCCAACATTTGCCATAACAACATGTAAGGAAACCGTTCTTAAAAAGGTACTTTTCCCTGCCATGTTTGCTCCTGTAACAATAAAAAACTGTTGATCTGTAATGCTTAAATCACTAGTTATTCGTTTGGATGCATCCAACAAAGGATGTCCTAAGTTTTTAGCTTCAATAACGATGTTATCGGAAACAATTTCTGGAAACACAAAGTCTCGATGATTAAAAGTATAATTACCTAAAGTATTATAGGCATCAAAAAAGGAAACTACTTCAAACCAGTGCTCAACTGTCGTTTTATATTGGGCAATCCATTGTTCAATATGATATGCATTTTTTATATCTATCAAGAGAAAACCATTACCAAAAATGGTAGAAATTAAATTATTTCTATTATCTAAAGCATCTATATGTTTTGAAAATTCTTTAAATATTAAAGACGCCTTTTTTTGTTCTTGCTGAATGTATTCTTGTTTCTCTTTTAATAATTTTGAAGAAAAATTTTCCGTTTCTATTTGTTGTAATAAGGAAGCATATTGTTTAAATGTATCTTTAACCTGATCGGTATTAGCAGCTAAATCGTTTATTCTTTTTAGATATACTCCAGAAATACCAGAACCCAAGAGTAACCAAAAAACTAAAAACAAAAAGGAGATTACTTCAAATATTCCTAAAAACAGAATTATTGCAGAACCAATAGTAAAAGCAAGAGGTATAAAACGCATGCTTGCGGATAAAAAAGACTTGTGCTCTTGTAGCCAATCTGTAATTTTTGATGCTGGCGTTTCCGTTTGAATCAAGCTTGCTACTGCCGAGAAATGTTGTCGCCATTTTGGTTTTTCTGTTAATTCCTTAATTGCTTCTTGACGTGAATTTATCCCTTCAATATGATTTGCCGTCAGTTCCTTTACTAAATACTTTGTACCTTCCTCTGTTGCTGTTCGATTTATAAATTGAAAAAAAGAACCTTTCCCAAAAAGGTCTACATCTAAACTAAAAGCATGATTTGGGTCTTGAAATTGCAGGCCGGAATCTCTTTCTTTAAAATCTCCAGAAGCGATTTTTAGTTCTTCTTCATTAATGGCAACTAAAGCTTTTTTTAGGTTGTGTTGGTATTTTAAATCGGTGTATTTTGAAAGTAAATAAACAAACGCAATGATGCCAACTACTGCAATTCCTATGGCTATTTGCAGGTTACTATAAGCAAAATAAACACCAATTCCTGTAGCTATAAAAACAGATATTCTAGCAAAACTCAAGCTAGTAAGTTTCTTATATAAAGACTTAACTTCTAATTGATATGCTTCTAACTCTTGGGTATAAAAGGTATTTGGGTTTTTCATTTCTATAATTCTATGGTATCTAATTTTTCAAAAACAGTAATAATAGTGGTTACTGCGTTTTGGTAGAAATTAGGATGAATATTCTCGTAATCGTCTGTAGGCTGGTGGTAATCTTTATGGTCTTCAACTCCAAAATAAATAAAAGGAATTTTCACTTTATGAAACGAAGCATGATCGGAAGCATTCGTCCAATCATCTAAGGTGTCACTTCCATCATGACCCATACGGAGTTTTATCTTTTCGGAAGGTTCTATACTTTTAATTGCTGGTTCCAATTGTTTATACTGATAAGGCCCAACCGCAAATAATTCATTTTTATTATTTCGGCTAATCATATCCATATTGATATTCAGTTTGATATTTTCTAGTGGAACAATAGAATTTTTCACAAAATATTTAGAACCAATCAAACCTAGTTCTTCGGCATCTACAGCTGCTAAAATAACAGAATGTTTTGGTGGATTTTTCTGGAAGTATTCCGCGAAAGCGAACAACGCCGAAATACCTGAAGCGTCATCATCTGCCCCGTTATAAATTTTACCACCTTTTACACCTTCGTGATCATAATGCGCAGAAAGCACGATGTATTCTTCTGGCTTCTCCGTTCCTTTTATTAGTCCGAGAACATTAGTCCCTTTATATTCTTTACTTCTACGTGTAAAGGAAAAATGCTGTTCAAAATTCTCAGTAAGTGGGATCACTTGTAACTCTTGAAATTTATTTACAATATAGGTTTTAGCCTTTTCTGCTCCTGCGGTTCCGGTGCGTCTACCTTCAAAAGCATCGGAAGATAAAACTTGCACATGATGTAATAAAGAGTCTGCGTGGAACCAATTTTGTTGTAATACTTCGACTGCAACTTTTGGCGTTTCCGTTTGACCTTTACAATTTGTTAATGAGAAAAACAATAAAAATAAACTGGAGATATATCTATAATTCATATTCAAAAATTAAAGGTTAAAGCTAAACAAAAAATCTCAAGATTGCTCTTGAGATTTTAATTTATAATGAAATCCTGAAACTACACTTCGACAAGCTCAGTGTGACAGTTTGAGATAACAAATATTATCCTTTTAAGGATGCTTTTAAGTATTCTGAATTCATACGAGCGATGTTTTCTAAAGAAATTCCTTTAGGACATTCTACTTCGCAAGCTCCAGTGTTGGTACAGTTACCAAAACCTTCTTCATCCATTTGTTTAACCATGTTTAAAACACGATCTGTAGCCTCTACTTTACCTTGAGGTAATAATGCAAATTGTGAAACTTTCGCTCCAACAAATAACATTGCAGATGAGTTTTTACAAGAAGCAACACAAGCACCACAACCAATACAAGTTGCAGCTTCAAAAGCCGTATCTGCATCGTGTTTATTAATTGGAATTGTATTCGCATCAATAGTATTCCCTGAAGTATTTACCGAAATAAATCCTCCAGCATGTTGAATTCTATCAAAAGAACTTCTGTCTACAATTAAATCTTTTACTACAGGAAAAGCAGTTGCTCTAAATGGCTCGATAGTAATAGTATCGCCATCTTTAAACATACGCATATGTAATTGACACGTGGTTACAGCACGATCTGGACCATGCGCTTCTCCATTAATATATAAAGAACACATTCCGCAAATACCTTCACGACAATCGTGATCAAAAGCTACAGGCTCTTCATCTTTATTTATTAACTGTTCGTTTAAAACATCTAACATTTCAAGGAAAGACATATCTGGAGAAATATCGGTGACTTTATAATCCACCATTTTCCCTTTATCACTTGCGTTTTTTTGACGCCAAATTTTCAGTGTTAAATTCATATTCATAGCTTTCCTTATTTGTATGATCTTTGTTTTAATTCTATATCCTTGAACTCTAAGTTCTCTTTATGTAAAACAGCATCGCTAGGTTCTCCTTTGTATTCCCAAGCAGAAACATATGCGAAGTTTTCATCGTCACGTTTTGCTTCTCCTTTTTGTTCCCCATCTAATTCTACTGCATCTTCTCTAAAGTGTCCACCACAAGATTCTTCTCTGTTTAAAGCATCTTTAGCGAATAATTCTCCTAATTCTAAGAAATCTGCAACACGACCAGCTTTTGCTAATTCTTCGTTGTATTCTTCATTAGTTCCAGGAACTTTTACTTCTTTCCAGAATTGCGCTCTAAGTTCTTTAATTTCTGAAATAGCTTCGGTTAAACCCTTCACATTTCTTGACATTCCAACTTTGTTCCACATGATTTTCCCTAATTTCTTATGGAAATAATCTACAGAGTGTTGTCCTTTATTAGTAACAAAGAAATCTAATGTTTTTCTAACTTCTTTTTCCGCATCTTCAAATTCTTTAGAATCTGTTGGAATTGCTCCCGTACGAATATCATTAGATAAATAGTCCCCAATAGTATAAGGTAATACAAAATAACCATCTGCTAAACCTTGCATTAAAGCGGAAGCTCCAAGTCTGTTTGCACCATGATCCGAGAAATTAGCCTCTCCAATACAGTATAAACCAGGAACGGTTGTCATTAAGTTATAATCTACCCAAACACCACCCATTGTGTAGTGTACTGCTGGATAAATCATCATTGGTGTGTTGTATGGATCTTGATCTACGATCTTCTCATACATTTGGAATAAGTTTCCGTATTTATTTTTGATTACTTCTTGTCCTAATTTTTTAACAAGAGCAGCATCATTTTCATTTAATCCTTTAACGTGTGCAGTTTCTTTTCCGTAACGTTCAATTGCCGAAGCAAAATCTAAGAATACAGCTTCTCCTGTTGCATTTACACCAAAACCAGCATCACAACGCTCTTTTGCTGCACGAGATGCAACATCACGAGGTACTAAGTTTCCGAATGCAGGATAACGACGTTCTAGGTAGTAATCTCTATCTTCTTCTGCTAATTCTCTAGGTTTTAATGTACCCGCTTTTATAGCCTCTACATCTTTCATGTGCTTTGGTACCCAAATACGTCCGTCATTACGTAAAGACTCAGACATTAACGTTAGTTTAGACTGATGATCTCCCGAAACAGGAATACATGTTGGGTGAATTTGCGTGTAACAAGGATTTGCAAAGTAAGCACCACGTTTGTGTGCTTTCCAAGCTGCTGTTACATTCGATCCCATCGCGTTAGTCGATAAGAAGAATACGTTACCATAACCACCAGTTCCTAAAACAACAGCATGCGCTGAATGTCTTTCGATTTCTCCAGTAATTAAGTTACGTGTTATAATTCCACGAGCTTTTCCATCTACTTTTACAACGTCAAGCATTTCATGACGGTTGTACATTTTGATTTTACCACGACCGATTTGACGGTTCATAGCAGAATATGCTCCTAATAATAATTGTTGTCCTGTTTGTCCAGCTGCGTAAAAAGTACGAGATACTAATACTCCACCAAACGAACGGTTATCTAATAATCCACCATATTCTCTTGCAAAAGGAACTCCTTGCGCAACACATTGGTCAATAATATTTGCAGACACCTCAGCCAAACGGTATACGTTAGCTTCACGAGAACGATAATCACCACCTTTTACAGTATCATAAAATAATCTGTAGGTAGAATCCCCATCACCTTGGTAGTTTTTCGCTGCGTTAATTCCTCCTTGCGCTGCAATAGAATGCGCACGTCTTGGAGAATCTTGAAAGCAAAATGCTTTTACGTTATATCCTAGCTCTGCTAAAGTAGCAGCAGCAGATCCACCAGCTAGTCCAGTACCAACAATAATAACATCAATGTTACGCTTGTTTGCAGGGTTTACTAAGTCGATATGATTTTTATAGTCTGTCCATTTATCTTTAATTGGACCTTTTGGTATTTTTGAATCTAAAGCCATATTAGATATTTTTTAGTGATTAAAATGATGAAATAATGCAATGAAAACGAATCCTAATGGAATGATAATCGCATATGCTTTTCCGAATCCTTTTAATCCTTTTGTGTATTTATTGTTTGCTCCAACCGATTGGAATGCAGAATTGAATCCGTGTAATAAGTGTAATGCTAAGAATATAAAAGCAATACAGTATAATGCCACTCTCCAGATATCTACAAACTTGTGTTGTAGTTCTTCAAAATATCTAAACTCGCCATTGGCAAGTAATCCAGACATATCGCCTTGAATGTATTTTGTGTTAATTTCTGGTAACCAAAAATCGTAAAAGTGCAAGCAGATAAAAGCTAAAATTGCTAATCCGCTGTAAATCATATTACGACTCATCCAGCTAGAATTAGCAGCACCATTATTTTTAGCATAGCTAATTGTACGTGCTTTTCTGTTTTTAATTTCTAGTACAAATCCCATTACAAAATGGAAAATAACACCAAAAATTAATACCGGTTGCAATAGATATTGAATTGCCCAAAAAGTTCCCATGAAATGAGAAACATCGTTAAATGCATCTGGACTGAATACCGATAACAGGTTGATTGCAAAATGTTGTAATAAGAAAATCATTAGGAAGAGTGCCGAAAGTGCCATGGCAAACTTTCTTCCAATCGAAGAATTTAAAATTCCGCTCATTATTTTGTGTAGTTAGATTATAATTACACAAATATAACAAGCAACGCTAACGCAAGCAAGTGAAAAGGAGTATTAAAAATTTATTTAGAATGGATTTAATTAATTGACCTTTAAAATCAAGCCACAAAGTCCTACTAACTATTTGTTCTCTACACAAGAACTACTTCTTTTTTATCGCAAACCGCAATCCAATCCGCAAAATTCTGATTAGGCTATTTAATTTCAAATTTCACTTTCTCAGCGTCTATCTGAATAAAATACGTTCCTTTTGGCAAATAATATTTTCCGTTTTTAGCAGCCTCCATATCAATACTTGTATTTTCTTTAAGAAGTGTTTTTCTTCCGTTTTCGGTTAAAGACAAATCATAATCTACGTAGTTAAACCCTTTATCTGCTTTGACAGAAATCGTATGTAAAACGGATTGTTTTTCTGAAAGGATTTTAACTTCTTTTTTCCCTGAAATATTCCCATAAAACTTAATAATTTCTAGAGGTGTATTTGCATCAAACCATTTGCTCCAAGAACTTCCCCAACGTGCCGAAAAGCTGACATCTTCAAAAGGAAAAAGCGTTGTGTTTTTACTTAAAAGATTCGCATTCATTTTTTGTAACGGCGCAATATTCGTTTTATAAAAACTTCTTCCGTGTGTTGCCAAAAGTAAATCTTTAGCTTCTGGTTGTATCACCAAATCATGCACTGCAACTGCAGGTAAATTTTTATGAAATGCTTCCCATTTCGTTCCTTTATTAAAAGTAACGTAGGCACCATTATCAGTTCCTAAATAGAGAATATTTTCATTTTCAGGATCTTCTTTGATAACATTTACTGGCGACATTGGAATGTTAGAACGAATGCTTTTCCACGTATTTCCATAGTCTTCGGAAACATACACGTAGCTATTAAAATCGTCCCAACGATAGCCATTTAAAGTGACATAAACACGTTCTTCTTTATGTTGCGAAGCGATAACCCGAGTCACCCAAAGATCTTTTGGTAAATTAGCTGAAATATTCTCCCAGCTTCCGCCTGCGTCTTTAGTTACATATACCAACCCATCATCACTTCCGGTGTAAATCAGTCCGAACGCAAAAGGAGATTCGCTAATACTTGTTAAGGTTCCGTAGGCAACATTTCCTTTTTTTCCACCATTGGTTAAATCTTGGCTAATTGCTTTCCAATCGTCGCCTTGATTCATAGAACGCATTAATTTATTTCCACCTAAATACAGAATATCTTGATTATGTGGCGATAGTAAAATTGGTGTTTGCCAATTAAATCGATACGGATTTTCACCCAATTCATGTTTTGGCTGTATATATTTCTGTTCTTTGGTTTCGCGATTAATTCTATAATAATTACCAAACTGATAACCGGTATACAACAGATTCGCATTTCTAGAATCTATTTGAATTTGCATACCATCACCTCCCATTAAACTCTCCCAAGGATTATGACCACTTTGCTGCCAACTCTTATCTTGTCGTGCATTATTTGCACCAACCCAAACGCCATTATCTTGCAAACCGCCATATACATTGTATGGTTTTTCATTATCCACATTTATGGTATAAAATTGCCCAACAGCATTTACGTTTAGCTTCTCCCAACTCTCCCCATCATCATAACTTAAGTTTAATCCGCCATCATTACCATTTATTAAATGCCCTGCTTTTTCAGGGTTTACCCAAAGCGCTTGATGATCTGCATGTACGTTTTCTTTACTGATAGAAACAAAAGTTTTTCCGCCATCTTTCGATTTTAAAATAGGAACTCCCATAACATAAATACCATTTTCATCTTGCGGATCCACGCGAATTTCTCCAAAATAATACCCATAACTATAATACAAATCGTCTAAATAGTCTTCATGTGTTTTGCTCCACGTTTTTCCACCATCGATACTTTTATATACCTCAGCGCCAATTACAGGAGTATCAAAAAGCATTGCATTTGCATCTTCTAAATAATGCGCTATATCTGCTGGTTTTACATTACCGCTACGTACCATTTGCTTTACATTTTCTGCACGATACTTTTCTTGAAAACCATTCATTTTCAAAAACCCATTTAGTTTTTTGTCTTCTAGATTCAAGAAGTCTTCTGAGCTCATGGTTTTAAAATCTTCTTTTGTTAAACCTCGTTTATCTGTTTTTTCAGCAGTTTCTTTTCTTCGGAATTGATTATCATGCAATGCATAAATAGTATTATCATCGTAAATCGCCAATCCAATTCTACCAACACCATTTCCTGTTGGAAATCCACTAGCTTCTGTGGAAGTTTTCACCCAAGTTTCTCCTGCATCTGTACTTTTATATATCGCGGAGTTCTTTCCGTTTCCGTTAAAATGCCAAGCTTTTCTATCGCGTTCCCAAGCAGCAGCAAACATGATATTGTAATTATTTGGTGCATGTTGTAGATCTATGATTCCGCTTACTTCATTTACAAAAAGAGTTTGCTTCCATGTTTTTCCGCCGTCTATCGTTTTATACACACCACGTTCTGCATTTGGCGAATATAAATGTCCAATAACACCGACTGTTACTTCCTCTGGATTATTCGGATTAATTAAAATACGACCAATATGATGCGAATCGTGCAATCCAACATTAGTCCATGTTTTTCCGTTATCGTTCGATTTTAGAATACCAATTCCGGCATACGAAGAACGTGAAGAATTATTTTCACCAGTACCAACCCAAAGGGTTTTGTTTTTCCAATCGACAGCAATATCGCCAATATTTTGTGTTTGTGCAGTATCTAAAACAGGCGTAAAAGTAGACCCATTATTTAAGGTATGCCATAATCCGCCAGAAGCATACGCCACATAAAACTCCATGGTATTTTCTGGATTCACTTCTATATCGACAACGCGACCACTCATTATGGATGGTCCAATATTTTCAAAAGGAATATTTTTAACTAGCGAGTTTTCGATTAATGCCTGTTTCTCTTTTAAAGCACTTTGAACCAAGCTGGAAGCTGTTGCTGATTGTTGCGCTTCCGCAGAAAGCATAAAACATATTAAAAACGTAAAAAAGACTCTAATTTTCATAATAGCGATTTAAAGTTTGAAGATACTTATAAATGTAAAAGGTACAAAGCAATTAGAAAAAAGGAACCATATTTTAAGACGCTTTTATAACAATTGTATTTTAAACTTCTTATTTTTGATACACTTAACGGAATTCAAAAATAAAACTCCTTTTCTAAAGGGTGTTTAAAACAATTTTTCAATGAAATACAAATTAATAGACAGTCAACTTTTTATAAAAAACCGTAAAAATTTTGCTTCTCAAATGAAGCCAAAAAGTCTTGCTGTTTTCAATTCTAACGATATTTATCCGGTGAGTGCAGATAGCACTTTACCATTCGCACAACACAGAGACATTTTTTTCTTAAGCGGTGTAGACCAAGAAGAAAGTATATTGGTTCTTTTTCCAGATTGCCCAAACCCAAAGCATAGAGAAATTCTTTTTTTAAAAGAAACCAACGAACATATTGCCGTTTGGGAAGGTGAAAAACTTACCAAAGAAGCAGCATTTAAAACAAGCGGCATAAAAACCGTGTATTGGTTACAAGACTTAGAAAAAGTATTGTTTGAGTTAATGACACAAGCAGAAACGGTCTATATAAACACCAATGAGCATTATAGAGCAAATGTAGAAACCGAAACTCGTGAAGACCGTTTTACCAAATGGTTAAAAGAAAAATATCCTGCGCATGCTGTTGCTAAAAGCAATCCTATTTTACAACGTTTACGCTCTGTAAAAGACCAGATCGAATTAGATCTCATTCAGCAAGCTTGTAATATCACTGAAAAAGGTTTCCGTAGAATATTAAACTTTGTAAAACCTGGGGTTATGGAGTATAATCTGGAAGCAGAGTTTATGCATGAGTTTTTAAACAATCGCTCTAAAGGTTTTGCGTACACACCAATTGTTGCTTCTGGTAATAACGCGAATGTTCTACATTATATTGAAAACAACCAAGAGTGTAAAGCTGGCGATTTAATCTTATTGGATGTTGGTGCAGAATATGCAAATTACTCGAGTGATATGACGAGAACGATCCCTGTTTCGGGAAAGTTCACCAAACGTCAACGCGAAGTTTATGATGCCGTAAATAGAGTGAAAAACGATGCTACAAAATTATTAGTTCCCGGAGCACTTTGGGGAGAATACCATAAAGAAGTTGGTGACATAATGACGAGCGAACTTTTAGGTTTAGGTTTAATTGACAAAGCAGATGTACAAAACGAAAATCCGGATTGGCCAGCATATAAAAAATACTTTATGCATGGAACAAGTCACCATATGGGATTAGACACGCATGATTATGGCTTACTTCACGAACCAATGCAAGCAAATATGGTATTTACCGTAGAACCTGGAATTTACATTCCGGATGAAGGATTTGGTATTCGTTTGGAAGATGATGTTGTGATACAAAAAACTGGAGAACCATTCAATTTAATGCGCAACATACCAATTGAAGCAGAAGAAATTGAAGAAATTATGAATAAATAAAAAACATACATACGTTAAAAAAAAACCTCTTTTTAGAGGTTTTTTTATGCTTTTTTTTAACTAAATCCCTATAATGATTTAAGTTCTAAATGTTGGTGAAAAACACCTCCATTGGTAAAAACATACGTAGTAGTAGCCTATTTATTTTGCCTTTGTTGGTGTTTTTCACCAACAAAACCTACAGAAGATTAAGGTTGTATACTGATTTGTGTTTTAAATAACGGTGAAAAACACCACCATTGACGGAAAGAACCAACCAACAACTTATGTTCTATATGTTGGTGAAAAACACCAACATTGGCGGGTAAAAAACAAGTAATTCTAACTAAAATCTTCTATTTTGTGTTTTTGCCTTTGTTGGTATTTTCCATCAACAAAACCTTCTGTAGATAATTATATGTGACAACTACACTTTTCACATTCCTTTATCTAGTAAAAGATCTGTAGTACGACATATTTTATTTCTATTCCAAGTTCTAACCTATACCAAAACGCCTTCGTTCTCGAAAACATAACGCTGTAATTTTTTTAAGGTTTCCACTTTATCGCTAGTATTAATTAATAACGAGATGTTGTTATTGGATCCGCCATAAGAAATCATACGCACGCTCACGTCTTGTAAAATCTGAAATAAGTTTGGTGTATCGGCATGGAAAATAATGGCATTCCCAACCAGGCATACAATACTCATATAATCATCTACCTCTACAATTGAAAAACGTTCTAATTCGCCTACAATTGCTTCTAGATGTTTAGTATCATCAATAGTTAGCGATACTGCAATTTCGGATGTAGTAATCATATCGATAGACGTTTCATAACGCTCAAAAATCTCAAATACTTTCTTTAAAAAACCATGCGCTAGTAACATTCTAGCCGATTTAATTTTTATTGCCGTGATGTTATCTTTTGCAGCAATTGCTTTGATGCCTTCCCCATGTACTTCGTTAGTAATCAAGGTTCCATAAGATGCTGGCGACATGGTATTTTTTAATCGTACCGGAATATCTAATGCACGCACTGGCATTACGGTTTGCGGATGCAAAATTTTTGCTCCAAAATAAGCTAGTTCGGCAGACTCATCAAAAGACAAGTTGGAAATAGCTTTGGTATTTTCTACAAAACGCGGATCGTTATTATGGAATCCGTCAATATCCGTCCAAATTTGCACTTCTTCCGCTTTTAAAACAGCACCAATAATAGTTGCTGTATAGTCGCTTCCACCACGTTGTAAATTACTAATTTCACCTTCGGCATCTCTACAAATAAATCCTTGGGTGATGTAGATTTCTGCATTTGGTGTTTCGGTAATAATGCGGTTTAAATTCTGCTGAATATAATAATTATCTGGTTCGTTAGTTTTATCAATTCGCATAAAATCTAAAGCAGGCAATAACACTGCATTTATATTTTCTTGTTGTAAGTAACGACTAAAGATAAAAGTAGATAACAATTCCCCTTGCGCCACAATTTGGTTATACAACAAGATAGAATACTCCGTATTTACCAACGTTTCTAATTCCTTAAATATAGAATTTACATAGGCTGAAACTTCGGTATGTAAATCGGTATTGCTTAGTAAAGACGTAATGGTTTTACTATAGTTATTTCTTAAGGCATCAATTACAATAAAAGCCTCGTCGATATTTTTGTTTTTTATGTACTCTGAAATGGCAACCAATGCATTAGTAGTACCCGACATTGCAGACAAAACCACTACTTTTTGTTGTCCGTTATTAATGATATCCTTTACATGAATCATGTTCTCTATAGACCCAACAGATGTACCTCCAAATTTTAATACCAACATAATCTTAACTATTTTATAGTGTAAAGCTACTTCGTACGTTGTTGTTAACCATAAAAATGAAAAAAATATACTACTTTTACACAAATTGTTAAATAGTTAACAATTTATTTAATTTCGCATCTAGTGCGGACGGACTGAAGCATATCCTTAAATAAAGTACCATTTATGAAAACTATTGCCTCTTGTGTAGAAGACATATTAATCACACAGCCTTTTTTAGAAGAAGCCTTGTCAAGAAGTATTATTAACTATTCTGCTTTAGCTGAAGAATTAAATACGCCAATAAGCGCTTTATTAGGAAAGCCAGTAAAATCGGGAGCAATCATGATGGCTTTGCGCAGATACAATACGCCAAATACTTTAAGGCATTCTTTAAAATTAAAAAGTACGCTACAAAAACTAGGAGACATCACGGTACGTTCTAACTTGACGGATTTTACATTTCAAAATTCGGAAACCTTAATCCAAAGTCACTCCAAAATTTTAGAACAGGTAGAAACCAATAAAGATATTTTTTACGCCTTTACTAGAGGGATTTATGAGAGTAATATTATTATTTCTAGCTCGGAAAAGAAAGCCCTTTTAAAATGTTTTATGCACGAAAACCAGATTGGATTGCAAGAAGGATTATCTGCAATTAGCGTACGTTTACCAAAAGACAATTCAAAAATATCGGGTTTATATTATCAGATTTTTAAGCGTTTGGCTTGGGAGAATATTCCGATTTACGAAGTGGTTTCGACTACCAACGAGTTTACGGTTTTAGTGGAAGATCATGTGGTGGATAAGGCATTTTCGGTAATTAAAAACTTGAAGAACTAAGGTAATATATGTTGGTAAAGAACACCAAGACTAGCCTTTGTTGGTGTTTTTCTCCAACAAATCCACAGGGAATTATATTACCCTATAATTTCTATAACAATTAACAATAACACTGATGGTGGAAAACACCAACAGTGGATTAAACTACTTCTCTAGAATTCCTCTTATAATTCCAGACATCACTGTTGGTGGAAAACACCAACAGTGGCTCAAAAACACATACATTGTCCTATCGTTAAGGCTTCACCAACTCCAACTCACCAGAATTCACAACATTTTGGTTTTGCCTTTGTTGGTGTTTTTCACCAACAAACTCACAGAAGATTAAACTACTTCTCAACAATTTCTTTTATAATTTCAACATCACTGTTGGTGGAAAACACCAACAGTGGCAGTAATATTCTTTTTCACCTTTACGCCTTTGTTGGTGTTTTTCACCAACAAACCTCTAGAAGACTATAATATATCTTATAATTTGCTATCCCAATGTTGGTGGAAAACACCAACATTGGCTAGAAAAAACGAAGGAAGAACTCTTCTAAAAATCATCTATAATCTGTTAAAAAATCAAATTCATCGCCTAATTCTTTATAAAATTTTGCCGACGAATATTTATAATCTTCAGGGGTTTCACACATTCCGGCCTTTACGGGGTTTTGATGTATATAGTTTAATTTCTGTTCAATAATTTGATTATTATAAAGATCCACACATAATGGGTTTCGTTTCCAAAACTGATAATTTCTATCTTTTGCCTCCACTAAAAAAAGACTTAAAACATTAGTATGATTTTCTTCTAAATCTCTTTTTATTCGTTGTGCCGTGAATTTCATAAAACTAAGTTGTGTATGTTTTAACGAATACAGCAAGGTAGGTTTCCAAATAATATGAATATGGTTATCCATAATTACATAACCAAATACAACGACTCGTTTTTGCCTTACTAAATACTGTAAGGATTCGATTAATACTTGCTTGTTCTTTTCAGGTTTTAAAAGGTGTTTGCCATTTAAAATAGAAGCAGTATAAAACTGCGGACAATCTTCTATTTTAACAGGTTTTAGTTTCAATTTACTTATATTTTAAGTCAAAATTTATAGTATCCATGTTGATGGAAAACACCAAAAGTAGCTCAATGAACTAGTTGTGAAAATGTTGGTAAAAAAAACCAACATCGGCTTAAAAGAACACCAACAGTCACATTAAAAATTTTGCAAAAAACAAGTTCCGCCTTTGTTGGTGTTTTTCACCAACAAACCAAAATCATATTATCCTAGAGTTTTACTAACAATTTACTATATAATGTTGGCGGAAAACACCAACATTGGCCGAAATTTCTCTAACAATTTAAAATAACACTGCTGGTGAAAAACACCAACAATGGCTTATACTATGGCTTCATCAACTCCAATTCTCCAGAATCCATAGCATTTTGGTAATTCGCTTTTACATCTGTGTATAATCCGAAAAACTTGGTTCCATCGTTCTTTTTTAAAACGACATAAGTCTTATTCTTTTTTGTAAACACTTCTTCTACCACAACCTTATTTCCAATAACTGGAGCATAGCTTGCTATTTTACCACGCTTCACTAATATATTTAATTGTGGAAATGCTATGTGATTATAAAATTGACTAGAAGGCGCTTTAACGATTAATATATCGCCAACTTTTGGTGTATGGTTAGCATAGGAGAGAAAACAAACACAAATAAAGGATACGGTTACAATGAATTTTTTCATGACTTTAAATTTTAAATCAATATAATAAAACCTGAAAAATAAAACAAAAAAAGCGAGCTTTACTAAAGCTCGCTTTCACACTAAAAACTATTAATTATACAATTACTCTACTGTTAAAGTATATTGTGGTGTTTTGTTAAAAGGGCAAAAATATTGGTAGGTCCCTTTGGTAAGTGTTACTTCTTTTGAAGATTCTGTTTTTCCATGTTTTACCATTTGCGATACATAAGCATCTGCAATATGGTTTTTAGGATCTGCTCCATCTTTTCCTGCTTCTATTAAAACCAATCCTACTTCTGGCGCGGCATTATTATTAGAAACTTGGAATACATAAGTACCTTCTTTAAGTATTAATTCTTTTTGCGTGAATTCTCCTAATGTTTGTTCTAAAGCCACTGTTGTTACTGCTGTACTCTTAGTCATTTTGTCTTGTGCTGTAGCTGTGATTGAAAATGCTACTAAAAAGATTGCGATAAATAAATTTTTCATGATTTTGTATTTTATGATTTGTAATTATTAGAATATTAGTTGTTTGTTACTGTAAATTTTCCTGTTTCTACACTTGGGAAATCTACTTCGGTTTCTGCAATGTGATTTACATAGTTGGTAAGTGTGTTAGAAACGACGTTTAAAACGATTTCTAAAATATCCCCATCGGTATAACCAGCTTCTTTTACTGCTTGAATAGCTTCTGTAGATACTTGTCCTCTGTTTTTAGTTACATCTTGTGCAAATTGCAAACCTGCTTGCGTTTTAGCGTCTGCAGCAATTGCTTGTCTGCTTAACTCTGTTTGCTCTTGTGTCAAACCATTCATTTTACCAATTGCTGTATGTGCAGATAGGCAATAGTTACATGCATTTTCTTCGGCAATTGCTAATGCTAATTGCTCTCTAAACTTGTTATTAAAGTTTCCGCTTCCTGTTAACTCCCCTAAACTTAAATAGGTTTGTAAGGTTGCTGGCGAATTACCAAATACTTTAATTAGGTTTGGAATAAATCCTAATTTATTCTGTACTGCATTAAATAATTCTTTGGATTTTCCTGTAGTTGTTTCTGGATCTAATGTTTCAATTCTTGTGCTCATAATCTTTGTTTTTATATTTTAATAATGTTTGTTAGAAGGCTTTTTTCTTAATACCAAAAACTTCTCGATACTATTTTTTCGTGTCTCAAAAATCACTCGAAGTGACCTTGTTTTGTTTACTCTTGATTTTTGCAATCGCAAATTTTATTGTCGGCTTGCTTTTCGTCATATTCCTGAAATCCCCAACAATTTGGACATTGTATATTTTGTTCTGTTTTCATAATTTTTGATTAGTTATTAATTACACTGCAAAGATGCGACTAGAATACGCTTTGAAAAATGGACAAAAGTTCCTTATGCTTGGACATGCCCATTTTATTAGGCTTTTGAAACATAAAAACCTATAATTATTGCGTGAAGGATGGAAGTGGCATCCTTTTTTTGCTGCCATATATGGCAAAAAAAGATACAGCGGACAGCCTGACCTTTATGGTCACGCCAAAAAAATTAATATTCTTTTTTAAACTGAAGTGGTGATTTTAAAGTTCCTTTTTTAAAGAATCTTGTAAAGTAGGCGGCGTCATTAAAACCTAAATTGTAGGCTATTTCTTTTACCGAATCATTAGAGTAAATGAGTTGGCGTTTGGCTTCGAGGATAATTCTGTTTTTAATAAAATCGCTAGGTGTTTGGTTTCCTATTTTATTAAAATGCTTGGTTAACGATTTTGGGGAAAGCCCTAATCTATTCGCATAATCGGTTACCGTGTGCAGTTTTTTATAGTTTTGCTCCACCAATACACTAAAGTCTTTAAAGAGTTTGGTTTCTACGTCTTCTTTAATAGTAAGGTGTTGTTTTTGCACGCGAACGGCATGGATAATGAATTGCTTTAAATAGGTTTGCAGCATATCATATTGCGCAGCTTCGTTGGTTTTAAATTCTTCGATTAAACCTTCTAATATAAAATCTAGTTTTTGTGTATCGCTAGTGCAAGGTTTTACAAAAGGGGTTTCGTAGACATTATTAAAAAGAACGCCATTACAAGCGACCTCTTTATCGTGAGTTTGAATGCAGTAGAAATCTCGAATAAAAGATATTTTGTAGGCTTCTTGAATTTTTTCAGAATCTACAGAAAACACTTGACCAGGAGATAAAAAGAATAGCACATTATCTTGAAAATCATAGCTTTCAAAATCGATATTATAGGTGCCTTTTCCTTTTTTAATCCAATAGATATTATAAGCATCTACTTGTTCTGGCTTATTAAAAACGCAGGCTTTTTCGAATTGAACAACGCTCAATGAAAATATATCTTTATACGAATATCTTGTAATGTCCTGCTCTGCCATTTGGAACTTATTGGTTTGTTGTGGCTTTAGTCGTAAAAGTTTTGAAATTTAACAATATAAAACCAATAAAAGCTGGTAGCACCCAACCTAAGCTATGACTTGCAAACGGAATACTTGAAATTACTTGTGTTAAATCTTCGGAAGGGCTTAAAAAATTAAGCACATCTGGAATACTAAAAATAAAGGTTACTAAAACCACTACTCGGAATACGGTATTGGAAGCAAATTTATCAGGGATTGCGTTTAGTAAAATCAGCACAATAGTTATTGGGTAAATAAATAATAGCACTGGTAATGCAATCACGATTATAGAATTAAAATCTAACTGACCAACGACTACACCAATCACAGAAGCTAATACTGCAGTAATGACATACACGGTTTGCGAATCTTTAATTAAACCTTTAAAATAATCTGCTGTTCCGGTTACAATACCTACAGCTGTTGTAAAGCAAGCCAAGGCGATTAGCACACTTAAAATCGTATTACCAAAAGTTCCCAATGCTTTTTTACTGATTCCCGTTAACAGATTTGCGCGTTGCATATCACTACTTAATGCGCTATTCACATCTATTTCGGTTCCATAAAATGCACCTACAGCAATTAGTCCTGCGTAAATAACAAAGAGTCCAAGTCCTGCGATGATTCCCGATTTTTTAATCAGTTCTTTTTTCGCTTCAAAAGAGTCTTTAACTTTTAAATTAATAGATATAATAATTACTGCTCCAACAACCACTGCTCCAATAGCATCAAAGGTTTGATAGCCTTCTAGAATTCCGTTTACAATTGGTGCTTCAAATAGCGAAGGATTAGTAAGCATTTGTGAAGAGAACAAACCGATACCAATTACCAAAAGCAACATAATCACTATAAATGGTGTTAGGTATTTACCTATAAGGTTTAATATTTTAGAACGATTTAATGCAAATACTAATACCAAAATAAAATAGATACTACTAGTTAATAATGGAGAAGTATTAAAATTTGGATGTATTGCAATTTCATGCGTAGCCGCTGCGGTACGTGGTGACGGAATTGCAACAGCAATGACATAAATAAGGATACAATAAACAAGACTAAAAGCTGGGGACACTTTTTTACCAAAATCATACAAAGTACCTTGTAATTTGGCATGCGCATAAATACCTATTATAGGAATTATTACTGCAGTAATTACAAAACCTATAATTACCCAGAACCAATTTTCTCCTGCATTATAACCCAAAAGTGGTGGCAATAGCAAATTTCCTGCTCCAAAAAACAACGAAAACAAGGCGAAGCTTGTAATTAACAATTCTTTAGTTTTATTCATATTATGCTGTTGTAAAAGGAAATGTATTATTTTAAATATAGAGTCGCAATTTATTACAGGCCCTTAATTATCTTTGCACAATATAGTTTAAATATGATTTTAGAGCACAAAGGCATAAATATTTTTTACACAGATCAAGGTACTGGAACAGCAATCGTTTTATTACACGGTTTTCTAGAAAACAGTACCATGTGGGATGCCTTTTTACCAGAACTCACCAAAAGAAACCGTGTCATTTGTATCGATTTATTAGGCCACGGAAAAACACCTTGCTTAGGATATGTGCATACTATGGAAGACATGGCAGAAGCTGTTCTTGCCGTTTTAAATCATTTAAGACTACGAAGATATTATATGATTGGACACTCTATGGGTGGATATGTTGCTTTGGCTTTCGCCGAAGAAAACCAGAAAAGCTTAAAAGGGTTATGCTTAATGAATTCTACCTACGAAGCCGATGATGACGAACGCAAACTACTTCGCGCTCGAGCAAACAAGATGATACAAACCAATTTTAAGAATATGGTACGTATGTCTTTTGCTAATTTATTTAGTGAAAAAAGTAAAATAGTATATAAAGCGGAATTTGATGCTGCTTTAAACGAAGCCTTAAAAACTCCTATTCAAGGCTATATTGCTTGTCAGGAAGGTATGCGACTAAGACCAGACAGACAAGATGTATTTCATTCTTTAAAAGGTAAAAAAAGTATCCTTATAGGAAAAAATGATCCTGTCGTGAATGGAGAAAAGTTAATTCAAGAAACCAAAAATACTCCAATTAATACCGCAATTTTTAGTGAAGGACACATGAGTCATATAGAAAATCCAAGCCTACTTTTGAAAGAAATAATGCATTTCATCGAATAAATCGTGCGTTTCACCGTTTATGTGTTTTTTTTTATTAGGTTTACTATAACCAAACGCTAATAAAATGAACACACCTACCATCAAACCTGCTTTTATTCCGAATTTAGTTTGCAATATTTTCGGACACAAATATGAAGTAACTAAAAAAGTGACTTACCACGTAAAAGAGTATCAATGCTCTAATTGCAAAAAACAAATGACTACAAATAGTAACGGTAATTTAATTCCGCTAACTCCAAAGTTTGAACAAATCAATTCTGTCTTAGAACGTATTTATAACAGGAAAGTAATGCGTTTACAGGAAAAATCTTACGCTTCATCGATTAATCAAGTGATTATTTAGTAAGAACTATAAAATCTCCTAACTTACTTAGCTCTAAACTAGCTAATTAAATTCTATGAACACTATTCAATGTAGCGTTTTTGGTCATGATTTTAAAGTTTCCAAAGACATCACAGCGCATGTGAAAGAATACCAATGCAAACATTGTAAAAAACAAATGACAACAAATGCAAATGGTAACTTGATTCCGTTAACACCTAAATTTAAAAAGATTAATTCTGTTTTAAAAAGTGTGCACTACAAAAAAGAAAAACGCAAAGAGTTTATTCTTGATCGTTAAGTGCATTCCATCCTTGTGCCTGTAAAGGAATTTTAGTTTCTCCTCTAGTTACTAAATGCATTCCTACGTTTGGTTCTGTCATATAACCAATTACTGTAAAATTAGGATTTGCTTTAATTTTGGGATAGTCTTCTTGCGAAATTGTAAATAGTAATTCATAATCTTCACCACCACTTAGTGCGACCGTTGTACTATCGATATTAAATTCTTCGCAAGTAGAAATTACTTGAGGATCTAAAGGTAATTTGTCTTCATACAAATCGCAACCAACATTACTATGTTTACATAAATGCATAATCTCGGAAGATAAGCCATCACTAATGTCTATCATAGCACTTGGTTTAACTTCTAAATCTTTAAAAAGTTTAATAATATCTTTTCTCGCTTCTGGCTTCAATTGTCTTTCCATAATATAGGCATACGCATCCATATCTGGTTGGCTATTTGGATTTACCAAAAACACTTGCTTTTCGCGTTCTAAAACTTGTAATCCCATATATGCACCACCAATATCACCAGTTACAACCAGTAAATCATTTGGTTTTGCACCACTTCTATATACAACATCTTCTTTTTCAACTTCACCAATAGCGGTAATAGAAATGAGTAAACCAGAAGTAGATGAAGTCGTGTCTCCTCCTACTACGTCTACCTCATAAACCTTTGCCGCAGTTTCAATTCCTGCATATAATTCTTCTAAAGCCTCTAAAGGAAAACGATTAGAAACCGCAATAGACACTGTAATTTGAGTGGCATTTGCATTCATAGCAAACACGTCTGATAAATTAACAACTACAGCCTTATAACCTAAATGTTTTAACGGCACATAGCTTAAATCAAAATGCACACCTTCTACTAATAAATCGGTAGTAACTACAATTTGTTTATCCGTAAATTCTAAAACTGCAGCATCATCTCCAATTGCTTTAATTGTTGATTTATGTGAAATTTCAAACTGTGAAGTCAAGTGGTCTATTAATCCGAATTCTCCTAAATCACTTAATGCGGTACGTTGTTGATTTTTATCTTCTATCATACTGCAAAAATAAGAAGCTTAAAATAAATATATACCATAATATTAAATAAAACAGCATTTAAAAGTGGCTATAGATAAATACACTAAAAGGGAACAAAATATAGTTTTAACAGTAAGCGCAAGTTTTTTGTAGATAATTCTCCTAAATTTGCTCTAAAAGCTGAAAATATTATAATAAATTTCTATTATGCCCAAATTCATGAAGAAGAGACTCCTTTTAAAAACAATCTTTGTAATTACCTTATTGACTCCTTTAATGCATTCTTGTGATAACGAGCCAGTAGACGCCATAATTATCCAAGATTCTGATGGAGACGGAATACCTAATAATTTAGACAACTGTATTACTATTGCAAATCCTGACCAAGCAGATGATGATAACGATGGTATTGGGAACCCCTGTGATGAAGTAGTTAATCCAGATACAGATGGAGATGGCATACCAGACAATATGGATAATTGCATAGAAATAGCTAATCCTGATCAAGCAGATGACGATAATGATGGTATTGGTAATACTTGTGATGATGTTATCACTACTCCTTTATTTGAATGTATTAATGGTATGGCTGGTGAATATCCTTGTGACGGATATGATTTAATGGCACAAATTCCTGTTTCCGTTTTAGCAAACACAATGGGGAATCCTGAAGGAAGCGATATTTGGGGATGGACAGATCCTTTAACAGGAAATGAATATGCACTTATAGCAATGACAAACAGTACTGCTTTTGTAGATATTACAAATCCTACTTTACCCGTTTTTCTAGGAAGATTAGATACTGCTGATGGTGCTAATTTTTGGAGAGACGTAAAAGTATATAACAACCATGCTTATATTGTAGCAGATGGTAGTCAAAATTTAAATCATGGTATGCAAGTATTTGATTTAACGAAATTAAGAAATGTGACAAATCCTCCTATAGATTTCACATCAGACGCACATTATACCGAATTTGGAAAAGCCCACAACATTGTTATTAATGAAGATTCTGGCTATGCATACGCAGTAGGCTCTAACACCTTTGGAGGTGGTGCTCATTTTATAAATATTCAAAATCCAACAAACCCAATAGCAGAAGGCGGTTTCAATGGCTACTCTCATGACGCACAAGTTGTAACGTATACGGGTCCTGATTCTGATTATTTTGGCCGTGAAATTTTAATAGGAAGCAATGAAAATGAAGTAGTAATAGCAGACATAACAGATAAAGCTAACCCTGTTACTATTTCTACAATTGCGTACAACAATATTGGTTATACACATCAAGGTTGGTTTACAGAAGATTCTCGTTATTTTATTCTTGGAGATGAAACCGATGAAATAGGATTTGGTAACAACACAAGAACTATTATATTTGATTTTAATGATTTAGATAATCCTACTTTGCATTTAGATTATTTCGGACCAACTGCAGCCATAGATCATAATGGTTATGTAAAAGGAAATACTTATTTTCTAGCTAACTATGCTGCAGGATTAAGAATGATTGATATTACAAATATTGCTTCTGGTACAATGACCGAAACTGGTTTTTTTGATACACATCCAGAAAATAATAGTACAAGTTTTAATGGTGCCTGGAGTGTTTATCCGTATTTCGCAAGCGGAAACATTATCATTAGCGATATAGAAAGAGGACTATTAATAGTAAGAAAAAGTCAATAACAAAAAAATATGCAACTATTTAAAGTAATTATTTTCAGCCTCTCTTTAATTTTATTGGTAAGCTGTAAATCGGATGATAATGATGATGGAACATCTCCTGAAAATACTTTTTTAGGTGAAATAGCTTCTATTACTACTTTTGGTGGTACAAAAAACGAAAGCGCCCAATCCGTAGTAACAACTCTAGATGGAGGCTACGTTGTACTTGGACATACACAAAGTAGGGACTTTGACATAACAGACAAACCAAACGAAAGTTATGATTATTGGGTTTTAAAGTTTGACGAAAACAACCAATTACAATGGAACAAGACCTTTGGTGGTTCTGGTGATGATAGGGGGAAATCAATACTACAGACATTAGATGGTGGATATGCTATTTTGGGTCAAACGAATAGTGCGAATCAAGATGTAACTCAAAATTCAGGATATTATGATTTTTGGCTAGCAAAACTAGACAGCTTTGGCAACTTAATTTGGGAAAAATCTTTTGGCTATTCTGGTTTAGACCTTGGTATTTCTCTTATTCAAACTACAGATAATGGATTCTTGCTTACTGGTGTTCTAGATGTTACAGCTTCTGGAGGAGAAGGTAACACGAAACAAGCCAATGCAAAACATGCAGGTGGAGATTACTGGGCGATTAAAACAAACGCATCTGGCGACTTACAATGGAGCAAGTATTATGGAGGTTCCAATACAGAAACACCACATGATGTAATAGAAACGATGGATGGCTATATGCTTGTTGGGTCTTCAGATAGTGACGATGTCGATATAAATAACAACAAAGGAGATTATGACTTTTGGGTGGTTAAACTAAGCACTTCCGGCGCAATCCTTTGGGAGAAATCTTTTGGTGGTTCGCAAATTGACGAAGCATGGTCTATCGCGCAAAGTGATGATGGCAATTTTATTATAGTTGGAGACACTAGAAGTAATGATCAAGACGTTACTAATATGAATGGAGCAGCAGACTTATGGCTTATTAAAATAAATCCTTCAGGGGATTTAATCTGGGAAAAAGCTATAGGAGGTACTAGTTTTGATGTTGGCCGATCTATTTCTAAAACGCAAAACAATGGCTTTCTAATCTCTGGAAGTTCTAGAAGCGCAGACGGAGACTTAAGTTCTAATAACGGCCAAAATGATGCTTGGATTTTAAAAATAGATAACAATGCTAATATCGGTTGGCAAAAAACGGTTGGTGGTTCTAATATTGATTTTGCATATGATGCCGTAGAACTAACTAACAAAAACATAATTGCAGTCGGCGAATCTAGCAGTAACGACAATGATGTAAACGAAAACAAAGGATTCACAGACCTATTAATAATAACAATAAAATAATTATGAAAAATATTTTAGCCCTAACTTTCTTCACTCTTTTATGCTTTTCTTGCACAGAAGACGCAGATGACAATACAAGTGAAAATGTTTCCGCTGCATTTAAATTTACACATAGCTGGAACGATACACCTGTTACCAATACAGACTTCAACAGCATTCAATTCACAAATGCTAATGGTGAAGAAATGAGTATCGAAAAATTACGTTATTTGGTCTCTAACATTAGATTTGAAAAAGCAAACGGAGAAATACATAACACAAGTGGTCATTTCCTAATAGATGTAACTAATGCTGTCAATTTAGTCTTTCAACCTTACACACCAATTCCAAAAGGAGAGTATAGCAATGTAATTTTTACATTTGGTTTTAACAATGAAGATAATTATAGCGAGACCTATACGGATTTAAATTCGGCTTCATGGAATGTTCCAGATATGCTAGGTGGTGGTTATCATTACATGCAATTAGAAGGTAAATTTATAGACAATACAAATACGGTAACAGGTTATGCGTATCATGCCATTAGAGCTGTAGATAATTCAGATCCTGATAATTTACTTTTTCAAGATACCTTTATTAATGTAGAATTAGGCCCGGTTTCCATTACAAAAGACCTAACTTTTAATGTAAATATGAATATTGCCGAATGGTTTAAAAATCCGAATTTATGGGATTTAAATACATTACACAATATGATGATGCCAAATTTTAATGCACAAGTAATGATGTTTCAAAACGGACAAAATGTATTTTCTTTAACCGGAATTACAGAATAAAACAATGAAAAAACGGATTGTATATGTTGTGCTAGCTTTTTGTCTGTCTTGTTCTAATGAACCTACAGACAGAAATACCTATGTCCCAACTTCAAATCCTCTAGAGATTCCACAAGTATTCGAAGACCATATTATTCCCCCTGTAATTCCATTAAATAATCCGCAAACGGTCGAAGGAGTTGCACTAGGAAAGAAACTTTTCTTTGATCCTATTTTATCTGCAGACCATACACAAGCTTGTGCTGCTTGTCATAATCCAGAAAATGCATTTACAGATCCAGCAAGATTTAGCGTTGGTATTGATGGAAGTATTGGTACGCGCAACTCCATGCCCTTATTTAATATGGCATGGAATTATGATGAAAAATTCTTTTGGGACGGTCGCGTTTTCAGCCTAGAACACCAAGCACTAGAACCAGTTATAAACCCAATTGAAATGAATAACACTTGGGAAACTGTAGTAACAAGACTTCAACAACATACCGAATACCCTCAATTATTTCAGGAAGCATTTGGCGCTAGTCCAATCACGAAAGAATTAGCCACAAAAGCACTTGCACAGTTTCAACGTACTTTAATCTCTTCAAACTCTAAATTTGACAAACATTTATTAGGAGAAGCGACGCTTACTGCTCAAGAAGCAAATGGACTAAATATTTTTATGGACGAAACCAAAGGAGACTGTTTTCATTGCCATGGAAACCCAAACAATCCACTTTGGACAGACAATATTTTTCATAATAACGGATTAGATGCAACATTTTCAGACCTTGGTTTTGGAGAAGTTTCAGGGGATCCAGCAGATAACGGAAAATTTAAATCTCCTTCCTTGCGCAATTTAGCTTTTACAGCGCCATACATGCATGATGGTCGTTTTAATACGCTAGAAGAAGTTATCAATCATTATAGCGAAGGCTTACAAGATTCCCCAACCATAGATCCATTAATGAAAAAAGTAAATGAAGGTGGCGTGCAACTTTCAATACAAGATAAAGCAGACTTAAAAGCATTCCTTTTATCACTTTCAGACCCTTCATTTATAAACAATCCCGCTTTTAATAACCAATAGATTTTTCTTATAAAAACATCACTAATATAATGTAAGCTTATATGGAAATCCATGACTTATATTGTATATTTGCACTCTATTTAGACAAAATCTATTTAATAATATGATAAAAGTTTCAGAAACAGCTAAGAAGAAAGTTATAGAACTTATGACCGATGAAGGCTACAATGCAGTAACCGACTACGTTCGTGTTGGTGTAAAAAGTGGGGGTTGCTCTGGTTTATCTTATGATTTAAAATTTGATAAAGAAAAGCAAGACGAAGATAAAATGTTTGAAGACAACAATGTAAAAATTATTGTCGACAAAAAAAGCTTTTTATACTTAATAGGAACAACACTTGAGTATTCGGGAGGATTAAATGGAACAGGTTTCGTATTTAATAATCCGAATGCCAATAGAACTTGTGGTTGTGGCGAATCTTTTTCGCTATAATCCATCTAAATCTTCCGTTTAGGAAGGCTTTAAAATTAAATTTTTGATATGAGTAAATATACAGAAGACGATCTAAGAGAAGAACTTAAAACCAAGGAATACGAATATGGTTTTTTTACAGATATTGAATCTGAAACATTTCCTATTGGATTAAATGAAGATATTGTGCGTGCTATTTCTAAAAAGAAAGACGAGCCACAATGGATGACAGATTGGAGACTAGAAGCATTCAAGGTTTGGAAAGAAATGGAAGAACCAGACTGGGCAAATGTAAATTATACAAAACCAGATTTTCAAGCAATAGCATACTACTCTGCTCCCGTAGCTGTAGATCCTAATAAAACATTAGACGATGTAGATCCAGATCTATTAGCGATGTATAAAAAGTTAGGAATCTCTGTGGACGAGCAAAAGAAAATGAACAATGTCGCAATGGATATTGTTGTAGATTCTGTTTCGGTTGCAACAACTTTCAAAAAAACATTAGCAGAAAAAGGTATTATTTTTATGCCAATTTCGGAAGCAATTCAAGAACATCCAGAACTAGTAAGAAAATATATTGGTACTATTGTTCCTACAACCGACAACTTTTATGCTGCTTTAAATTCGGCAGTATTTAGTGATGGTTCTTTTTGCTATATCCCAAAAGGCGTAAAATGCCCAATGGAATTGTCTACTTATTTCAGAATCAACCAAGGAGGAACAGGACAATTTGAACGCACTTTATTGGTTGCAGACGAAGGTAGTTATGTATCGTATCTAGAAGGTTGTACTGCGCCAAGTCGTGATGAAAATCAATTACACGCAGCCGTTGTAGAGCTTATTGCTTTAGACGATGCAGAAATCAAATACTCTACAGTACAAAACTGGTATCCTGGAAATGATAAAGGTGTTGGTGGTGTTTACAACTTTGTAACCAAACGTGGTTTATGCGAGAAAAACGCAAAAATCTCTTGGACACAAGTAGAAACAGGATCTGCGGTAACCTGGAAATATCCTTCCTGTATTTTAAAAGGAGATAATTCGGTTGGAGAATTTTATTCTATTGCGGTAACTAATAACTATCAGCAAGCAGATACAGGAACCAAAATGATTCACTTAGGAAAGAATACCAAGTCGACTATTATCTCTAAAGGTATTTCGGCTGGTAAATCACAAAACTCCTACAGAGGCTTAGTACATGTAAGCGCTCGTGCCGAAAACGCACGTAACTTTAGCCAATGTGATAGTTTATTAATGGGGAATGCATGTGGTGCACACACATTTCCATACATTGAAGCAAAAAACAAAACAGCACAAATAGAACACGAAGCGACGACAAGTAAAATTGGAGAAGATCAAATTTTCTATTGTAACCAACGTGGTATTGATACCGAAAAAGCCATTGCATTAATTGTAAACGGTTTTAGTAAAGATGTATTAAATAAATTACCAATGGAATTTGCTGTAGAAGCACAAAAACTTTTAGAAATTTCTCTAGAAGGAAGTGTAGGTTAAATAAATTTTAATACCATGTTACACCGAGTTTGACGAAGTGTAACCAATAATAAAACCATGTTTAATTAAAATGAGATTTCCGTTTGCACGGAAAAATAATTATGAAAAAATTAGTATTCTTATTAGCATTAGCGGTAGCATTTACAAGTTGTAAAAACGACGCAAAAAAAGAAAACACAGAAACTACCGAAACAGAAGACGGTAGAACAGCAAAACAAAAGGATGGCTTAACCTTACTTATAGGAGAGTTTGTATATTATGCAGATGCTGCAGTATTACAAACCAAAAACCAGATTTATGGTGTTATCTTAAACGATAAGGTTACAGAAATAAACAAACAAGCCAAAGCTTTTAAAAAAGAAGATACAGACTTCGTAATGATAGAAGTTAGAGGCGAAATTAAACCAAAACCAGAAGGAGAAGAAGGTTGGGATAATCAAGTAGATATTAAAGAAATACTAAATATTTCTGCTATCGATACGCAAGCAGAAAACGTTGTAAAATTAGGTACAAAATAATTATGTTAAAAATTAACAACTTACACGCAAGTGTAGAAGACAAGTCTATTTTAAAAGGAATTAATCTAGAAGTAAAAGCAGGAGAAGTACACGCTATCATGGGACCAAATGGTTCTGGTAAAAGTACTTTAGCTTCTGTAATTGCAGGAAAAGAAGAATATGAAGTTACCGATGGAAACATCCTTTTATATGGTGAAGATATCGAAGAACTTGCAGCAGAAGAACGCGCACACAAAGGTGTTTTTCTTTCTTTTCAATATCCTGTAGAAATTCCTGGAGTTTCTGTAACCAACTTTATAAAAACTGCTATCAACGCAAATCGTAAAGCAAAAGGTTTAGAAGACATGCCAGCAAAAGACATGTTAAAAATGATTCGTGAGAAATCAGAATTATTAGAAATAGATAGAAAATTCTTATCGAGATCTTTAAACCAAGGTTTTTCTGGTGGAGAGAAAAAACGTAACGAGATTTTTCAAATGGCGATGCTAGAACCTAAACTTGCTATTCTGGATGAAACAGATTCTGGTTTAGATATTGATGCATTACGTATTGTTGCAAATGGTGTAAACAAGTTAAAAAGCAAAGACAATGCTGTAATTTTAATTACGCATTACCAACGTTTATTAGACTATATCAAGCCAGACTTTGTACACGTTTTATACAATGGTAGAATTGTAAAATCGGGAACTGCAGCTCTAGCACATGAGTTAGAAGAAAAAGGGTACGATTGGATTAAAGAAGAAGTGAACGCATAAACTAGTAAGCAGTGATCACATTACAGTAAAGCAGTTGCTTACTCCAATGTGATCACTCTAATACTTAAAAAAGTAGTCAAATAACAGCATACAGTTTGCATTGGAGTGAACTGAAGACTGAAAACGGATTACTGAAGACTTATAATAATGGATTTAAAAGAAAAATTAGTTTCCTCATTTTTAGCTTTCGAAAATCATGCAGACTTAGATGGTCCTATACATGATATTCGTACCGAAGCCATAAAGACTTTTGAAACGGAAGGATTTCCTTCTAAAAAAGAAGAAGCTTGGAAATATACATCGTTAAACAGTATTTTAAAACACGACTATAGTGTTTTTCCAAAACAAGAAAACGCCATAGAATATAGTGATGTTAAAAAGTATTTTATCAATGATATAGATACTTATAACATTGTATTTATTGATGGTAAATTTGCTTCACACTTATCGCAAACTACACATGACGGACTAGACGTTTGTTTAATGTCTGCTGCTTTAACGAAACCAAAATACCGTTTAATTATAGAAAACTATTTTAATAAAGTAGCTACAAAAGATAGCATCACTTCATTAAATACGGCATTTACACAAGAAGGAGCATATATTCATATTCCTAAAAATACATTGGTAAATAAGCCAATTCAAATTATACATTTCTCTACAGGTAGCGAAGTTGCTTTAATGCAACAACCGCGTAACTTAATTGTTGTAGACGAAAATTCGCATGTTCAAATTATTGAGCGTCACCAAAGTTTAACAGACAATCCTGTTTTAACCAATAGTGTTACCGAAATTTTTGGAAACAAACGAGCGATTGTAGATTATTATAAAATTCAAAACGATAACGTAAACGCATCTTTAATAGACAGCACTTTTGTGAATCAAAAACGCGAAAGCCATATCTCTGTGCATACCTTTAGTTTTGGTGGAAAGTTAACACGTAACAATCTTAACTTTTACCAAAATGGAGAACATATGGATTCTACATTAAATGGTATCACGATTATTGGCGACAAGCAACACGTAGATCACAACACATTAGTGCATCATATAGAACCAAATTGCGAGAGTCATCAAGACTACAAAGGGATCTTTAACGATAGCGCAACTGGAGTTTTTAATGGTAAAGTTGTGGTAAACAAAGAAGCGCAAAAAACCAATGCATTTCAGTCTAATAACAATATTTTATTAAGCGATAAAGCAACGATTAACTCGAAGCCACAACTAGAAATTTTTGCAGATGATGTAAAATGTTCCCATGGTTGTACTATTGGTCAGTTAGATGATAGCGCTATGTTTTACTTGCGTTCTCGTGGTATTCCTGAAAAAGAAGCCAAAGCTTTATTGATGTATGCATTTGCGAATAACGTATTAGAATCGGTGAAAATTCCGGAGCTTAAAAAACGTATCAATAAGCTTATTGCAACTAAATTAGGCGTTAATATTGGTTTTGATTTATAAAATTTTTATTGGAAGCTGTTTCCAGCTTTATTCGTGCGTTACTATTTTCAGTTTTGGTACTCATGAATAAAAATTATTTCGGCAGTCGCTCTCTTTGAGGAGCTCCAACAAAGCCTCCATCTGGGCTAAAAAACAAAAAACGGCAAACATTCATATGTTTGCCGTTTTTTGTTTCGAGTCATAGATAAGACTCAACTTTTCACCTGCTGATACTTCTGATAAAAATACATCGGTATCATTCCAAAATTTAAAAGCAAGAAGCCAATAAAAACAATAACTCCTCTGTAAGGCCAAGTTAAAAACTCAAACATAGCGCCAATACCTAAAACAAAAAAAGTAAAAAAGCCAACAACGTAAAATGATTTTTTCATAGTATTTAGTTTAAGAAAACGGATAAAATTTATGGAATTAAAAAACATAACAGCAGCTAATTGTCGTTGCTTAGTTCTCGGTTTCTTTTTTAAAGAAAATATCTTTTATAGTACCTTCACTATACAAAACCATTCCTACAACATGATCTTCTTCATCTCTAGTAAAATGATACAGTGTTCTATTGCTATTTCCAAATGCATCTAACTGAACCGGAAGCAAAGGTATGTTTTCATTGTTTTTATAAGATAATTTGAAGACATTATCCGCTATAAAAAAGCGATAAGTAACGTCCATTTCTTCCGAAAAATAAGAACCTACAAAATCATTGTTGTTAACCGTTTCAGAAACTATTAATATAGCACGTTTAAAATAAAAAGGAGTACCACCAAACATAACAACCATATCATGACTGCTTGCAGGTGTAAAATCATATTTCACATGTTGACTATTTTTTCTATGAAATTTATTTTCAGCAAATGGTATTAACGAAGCTGCATTTCTACCAATGGATCCTTCCGATTTTAAGGTGTCATTCTCCACAAATATCCTAATAGTCATATCACTATTAATTTCCTTATAATCACTAGTGTATTTATCTAAGGCTACTTGATTAAAAACTGTTTGTTCTTCTTTAACTACCTCGTCGTTATTTTGATCGGCCAGAAGAATATCCAAAATTTGATAGGCAATTTCTGGTGCATCTATAGATTGTAAATTAGTGAGAACTACAATACCTAATTGCTTTTCAGCAATAGTAATTAACTGCGTACGTCCTCCAAAACTATATCCACCATGACTTGCAACTATATTACCTTTATAATTATCTATCATAATACCACGTGCATATTTTGCTTTTTCACCATTATTTAAAACCTCGGTTGTTTTCAAAAATTGAGACAAAGGTTTAAACTCCAAAATTTGTTCATTTAGCATCTGCATCCAAATGGCCATATCTTGGATAGAAGATCCCATGCTACCAGCACCATAACTTAATTGATTACTAGAAGAATACACAAATTCATTACTCTGTTTTTGGTAACCAACCGCTTTATTATTAATTGTTTTACCATTTTCTACTCGCACAAAAGTAGCATCCATTTGTAACGGATTTAAAATATGCATTTTTAAAAATTCATTTAAATTTTGCCCAGAAATTCGTTCAATAAGAATTGCTAATAAAGTATAATTAGTATTAGAGTACGCTACTTTTTCACCAGGAAGATTACACAATCCCTTTTGCTTGCACGCTAATTCAAACACCGTATTATTATCATAATATGTTTTATCATAATCAAATCCACGCAAAGACATTAGTGCATGGTAATTTCTAATACCACTTGTATGATTCAATAAATGCTTAATTTGTATAGGTTGTTGATATTCTGGAAACTCAGGTAAATACTTCCTTATATCATCTTCTAACCTAATCTTACCCTCTTTAATTAATACCCAAATAGCGGAAGCTGTAAATTGTTTTCCTATAGAGGCCAAACTAAAAATAGTAGCATCCGAATTTTTAATGCCATAATCCAGATTAGCCAAACCAAAATCTTTAGCATAAATACTTTCATTTCCAGATACAACTTTAACACTTAATCCTGGAGCATCTGCACTTTGATATTTTTCAAGAAGTTGATCAATCTCTGAAGTGTAATTGTTTTGAGCACTTAAAAAAGCACAAATCAATAAGCAAAAAATAGTAGGATACTGTTTTAAATTTCGCATTTCTTATAATTTGGAATTGTTTTTAGTCTAAGAAAATTTATAAATAGATCTTTTATATTTCGCATAAAACAACACAGGAAGCACACCTAAAACAAACGTTAATATCGCTCCAACCAACATAGCACTTGCATAAGGCCAATGTTGGATTTTAAACAACATACCTAACACTAACAGCGCTATCATAGTAAACCCGAGTGCTATTTTAAGCTTATTTAACAATGCTCTTTCTTTATTAAACTTCTGCATATTGGTTTCTAATTGCAGGTTTTGAAAACTAGCGTAGCCACCAAATTTTTGTAAAGCTTCTTGATACAATGCGTTAAAATCATGAGAATCTTGACTTTCTATATAGGTACAAATATGATCTACCAAATCTTCTCTTAAGCTTTCCGATTGTACACCATAAAGCTTCAAACTCTTCTCTATAAAGTCAATATGTTTTTCTTCTATTTGCATTATATAATAGGTTTAGGGTTAAAAATTAAATTCAAGGTCTCCATAAAATTATTTATTTCTTGTGTCATTTCTTCTGCCACCTTTCTGCCTTCCGAAGTGACGGTATAATATTTCCTAACGCGCTTTCCTATATATACCTTTTCGGTTTCCAAAATGCCTTTAGCTTCCAACTTATGTAGAATAGGATATAATGCGCCTTCCGATATATCGATCTTTCCCGAAGTCAGTTTTTTCACTTCTTGTGTGATCTCATAACCATACATTTTTTCGCTTTCGCTAATCAGCTTTAAAATGATAGGTTGTAATGTTCCTTTTGTTAATTCTTTGCTATACATATTTCAAATATACATTTTATTTAAATGCATTGTAATAAAATTATAATAAAATTTATCTTTTATATTTTCTTTATACTAGTTTTATGAAACAAAACGTAAATTTGTAGCATGTTAGATTTGAAGAAAATAAGAGCCGATTTCCCGATACTTTCTAGAGAAGTAAATGGTAAACCGTTGGTGTATTTTGACAATGCAGCAACATCACAAACACCACAACAAGTGATAGATGTTATTGTGGATTACTATAGTAATTACAATGCCAACATTCATCGTGGTGTACATACATTAAGTCAAGAAGCAACAGATAAATACGAAGCTGCAAGACATACCATTCAAAAACATTTCAACGCAGCACATGCGCACGAAATAATTTATACCTCTGGTACCACACACAGTATAAATTTAGTGGCTAGTGGTTTTTCTTCGTTATTACAAAAAGGAGATGAGATTATTGTTTCTGCTTTAGAACACCATAGTAATATTGTGCCTTGGCAAATGTTATGTGAAAAAACGGGTGCTATTTTAAAGGTCATTCCAATGAACCAAGATGGTGAGTTAGTTATGGCTGAATATGATAAACTCCTTAACGAAAACACAAAACTTGTTTTTGTAAATCATATTTCTAACGCTTTAGGAACTATAAATCCTATTGAAGAAATCATAGAAAAAGCACATCAAGTTGGCGCTGCAGTTCTAATTGATGGCGCTCAAGCTTGTCCGCATGTAAAACCAGATGTACAAGCATTAGACGTCGATTTTTATGTGGCATCGGCACATAAAATATGTGGACCAACAGGAGTTGGTATGCTTTACGGAAAAGAAGAATGGTTAAACAAACTTCCTCCTTATCAAGGTGGTGGCGAAATGATTGCTGAAGTCAGTTTTACAAAAACTACCTACGCAGGATTACCACATAAGTTTGAAGCAGGAACACCAAATATTTGTGGTGGGATTGCATTTGGCGCAGCATTAGACTATATGAATGCCATAGGTTTTGATGCCATAGCAAAATATGAACAGGAACTTTTGGAGTATGCTACCAAAGCACTTTTAGAAATTGAAGGTTTAAAAATTTATGGAACCGCAAAAAACAAAACCTCTGTAGTTTCTTTTAATCTAGAAGGGATTCATCCTTATGATGTTGGTACCATTCTAGACAAATTAGGAATTGCTGTGAGAACAGGACATCATTGTGCGCAACCTATTATGGATTACTTTAAAATTCCAGGAACCGTTCGTGCTTCCTTTGCTTTTTACAACACAAAAGAAGAAATTGACACACTAGTTTCTGGAGTAAAGAAAGCGAAAATGATGTTGTCTTAAACTTTAAACTATTATATATCAAAACATTAAACACCTTTCGAGGTGTTTTTTTTGTATTTAACAGAAAAAATAAAATTCGTATTTCGTCGAAAAATTAATATTATTACTACCAATAACACATCTTATGATATAATTAATTATATATTTAACAAAATTTTAACCTAAAACATGTAGCATGAGAAAAATGATTTTAAGCTTTGCAGCACTTGCATTGCTATTTACATCTTGTAATGAAGACCAAAATTCTATTAACAACAATGATCAGTCTAAAGTAGACATGAGTGATTTCTATGTCTATACAGATGCAGATCTTGATGAAGCTAACAAAGTAGCTTCCAATAGTAAATTAAAAACTTGCTACTCCATGGTGAATTTAAACAGGATGTTAAATGAAGATCCTAGTTTAGAACAAAAAATGTATGATGTGGAATACCACACTAGAGCGAGTATATATTCTAAAGGAAAACCAGTAAAAGGTGGTGGAGGTACCGACCCAGTTCCAGATGATTTAGGTGTAATTAATATCCCTGTGAATATACATGTAGTATATAGTAACTCCCAACAAAACGTAAGCGATAATCAAATAAATGCACAAATGACTGTTCTAAATGATGATTTTAGAGCGTCTAATAATGATATCAATCAAGTTCCTAGCGCCTTTAGTGGTTTAGTTGCAGATAGTGAAATAAACTTTACATTAGCAAATACTTTTAGATATTCTAACGCTACTTCAGCATGGAGCACTAATGATGCTGTTAAAGCGGCTTATCCTCCTGTTTCACCTTCCACGCATTTAAATATATGGGTTTGTAATATCAGTGGCGGTATATTAGGATATGCTCAATTTCCTGGCGGTCCATCTGCAACAGATGGAGTTGTAGTATTATACTCTAGTTTACCTGGTGGTTCCGCTGCTCCGTACAACGAAGGAAGAACATTAACTCATGAAGTAGGTCACTATTTAAACTTACGTCATATTTGGGGAGACGGAAGATGTAACAGAGATGATTTTGTTACCGACACTCCTTCTTCTGATGGTGCTAACTACGGTTGTCCTTCATACCCAACAGTAAACTGTCGTACTACAGACATGACTATGAACTATATGGATTACGTAGATGATTCTTGTATGTATATGTTTTCTGATGGTCAAAAATCTAGAATGAGAACTATTTTTGAAGCTGGTGGTTCTAGAGAAAGTATGCTTAATTAGAAAATAAATATCATAAATATTAAAAGGCGCCAACTTTGGCGTCTTTTTTGTATATTATATTTTAAATTTTAACAAATGAAGATCATGAAATTTATTACTATACTTTTAACTGTTTTCGTATTAGAATCTTGCGGAAACACAAAAGCAGCTACAAATTTGCAAAACAATAAAGAAGCAAAACAAACCGAGACACTTTCTGGAAAATATATGATTTCGTCATTTATTGACAACACAGAACTACCAGAAAACATCCATTTAAATTTCGATGCTACTACCAATAGAGTTTCGGGATTTGCAGGTTGCAACAACTTTTCTACATCATATTCTACGGAAGGAAATACTATAAAATTCGGTACTTTTATGTCCACAAAAATGATGTGCAAACGTTTTATGGATGTAGAACAAAACCTACTAAAAACACTTGAAAAAGCAACAAGTTTCTCTGTAGAAAACAATGTTCTAACTTTAAAAAACGGGAAAGAAGATTTAGTTTTTGCAGCCAAAAATACAACTTCCAAAATAGCACAAGGAGATGATTATTCTATTACATATAGCTCTTCTACAAGAGGTAGTTTTTTAAAGATAGAGATTAAAAACGATAGTATTATCTCTCAAAAACAAAGAGGTTCTGCACCAGAAACAAGAAAGTTTAGCACAAAAGAAACGACAGATATATTTAATAAAGTAGCCATTTTAAACTTAGAGGAACTAGAAAATTTGGAACCGCCTTCTTCAGCACATCAATTTGATGGCGCTGCAGCGGCATCACTAACAATTACAAAAAATGGTAAAACCTATAGCACTAAAACTTTTGATGCCGGAAAGCCAAATGCCAAAATTGAAGATCTAATAAATACTATTTTTAGTCTGAATGAAAAGCAATAATTATAATGCTGAAAATAATACTTAATTGTATTTTTGCATAAAATAAAATCACGTGAATATTCAAGAAATACAAAACGAAATAATTGAGGAGTTCGCCATGTTTGAAGACTGGGAAGAACGCTATCAGTATATGATAGATCTTGGAAAAGATTTACCCTTAATTAATGCGCAATATAAAACCGAAGACAACATCATTAAAGGTTGCCAAAGTAAGGTTTGGGTGCATGCAGAACTAGAAGGTGACAAAATCGCTTTTACAGCAGATAGTGATGCCATAATCACAAAAGGAATTATAGCAATATTAATCCGTGTTTTTTCTAACCAGCATCCAAAAGATATTTTAGAAGCTAATACCGATTTTATAGACCAAATCGGACTTAAAGAACATTTGTCCCCTACCAGAGCAAACGGTTTAGTAAGCATGATTAAACAATTAAAACTGTATGCGATTGCATACCAAACACAACTTAATTAGTTGATTTGTTTTTCGTTTAGTTGTTGATACAATAAACGAATTAACAAATAAACACATTAACAATTTTAAAAATGAGCGAAACTATAGATACAGCAGCATTAGGAGAAAAAATTGTAACCGTTATCAAAACGATTTACGATCCAGAAATTCCTGTAGACATTTACGAATTAGGATTAATTTACGATGTTTTTGTTAATGAAGATTACGAGGTGAAAATCTTAATGACCTTAACAACTCCAAACTGTCCTGTTGCAGAAACACTTCCGTTAGAAGTAGAAGAAAAAATTAAATCGATAAACGAGGTAAAAGATGCAGAAGTAGAAATCACTTTCGATCCACCTTGGAATCAAGACCTAATGAGTGAAGAAGCCAAGTTAGAGCTTGGAATGCTTTAATTAAAAAATATAAATGGCTAGACAAGCACCTAAATCTCTTAAAGATGGTAAAAAAACCAGCTTAAGAAAATCTTTTAGCGCACTAGTTTTTATTCCTAGATTCTTTAAAGAGATTTGGAAAACCAACAAAAAGCTATTCTTATTATCTGCTTTTTGTAGAGGAATTGGTGCCGTATTACCAGTAGTCATACTTTGGGTTGGTAAAATAATTATTGATGAAATAATTGTTCAAACCAAAGGAGATGCTTCCGACTTAACGCTACTTTGGACTTATGTTGCCATAGAATTTGGTTTAATCATTCTTTCCGATTTAGTTAGCAGAGCCATTTCACTAACCGATAGTTTACTAGGCGACTCGTATTCTATAGATTCTTCCGTAAGAATCATTAAAAAAACAAATCAGATAAACATTAGTCTTTTAGAAGACTCGGAGTTTTATGATAAGTTAGAACGCGCAAGAACGCAAACTACAGGTCGTGTAGGGTTAATGTCTAACGCGCTAGGCGAAGTACAAAGTTTAATATCGATACTAACTTTGGTTGCCGGTTTAATTTATTTTGAACCCTATTTAATCATCCTTTTAGTATTAAGTATTATTCCATCGTTTATTAACGAAATTTGGTTTAGCCAACAACAATATTCTTTAGCAAGAGGTTGGACTGCAGAGCGTAGAGAGTTAGATTATTTACGATTTATTGGTGCCAACGATAAAACAGCTAAAGAAATTAAACTTTTTGGCCTAACCGATTTTGTAGTCGATCGTTTTAAAAACCTCTCCAATGAATACTATAATCTTAATAAAAAACTAGCAGTAAAACGTTCGGCTTTAGGATTCTTATTTAATGTTTTAGGTACTTTAAGTTATTATGGTGCTTATGTATTTATCATTTACCGCGTAATTTCTGGAGTAATTACCTTAGGAGAATTAACCTTTTTATCTGGAGCATTTAACAGACTTACTAAAAATCTACAAGACTTCTTTTCTAAGTTTACGCGTATTACAGAAAGTTCTCTATACCTAAAAGATTATTTCGATTTTTTAGATATATCTATTGCACCTGCACACAAAGAAGACATGTCCCTTCCAGAAAAGATACAGAAAGGATTTGAATTTAAAAATGTACGCTTTGCATATCCAGGATCTGAAAACGAAATACTAAAAGGTATTAGTTTTAAGATGAACGCTGGCGAAAAACTAGCCTTTGTTGGTCAAAATGGCGCAGGAAAAACAACGCTTACCAAATTATTGCTTCGTTTTTACGAACCTACTTCAGGTGAAATATTATTAGATGGCATTAATATTAATCGATTTGACAAAGCAAAGTATCAAGAATATTTTGGCGTTATTTTTCAAGACTTTTTTAAATACGAATTTACCGTTAGAGAAAATATTGCCATTGGTGATATTAACGAAATAGACAATCAGTTAAAAATTGAAAATGCAGCCGAACTTAGTTTAGCGAATGAAGTAGTGCAAGATTTAAAGTTTGGTTACGATCAACAACTTGGTAAACGTTTTTCAAAAGGGCAAGAACTTTCTGGCGGACAATGGCAAAAAGTAGCATTAGCAAGAGCATACATGAAAGATGCCAAAGTAATGATCTTAGACGAGCCAACTTCTGCATTAGATGCGAAAGCAGAAAGTGAAGTGTTTGATCGTTTTATTGGTTTAACCCAATTTAAAACTAGTGTTATTATTTCGCATAGATTTAGCACCGTAAGACAAGCAGATCGAATTTTGGTTCTAGAAGAAGGACGTGTTTTAGAAATTGGAACACATGAAGAACTCATGAAAAACCAATCGTTATATGCCGATTTATTTACACTGCAAGCAGAAGGTTACCAATAAATTCTCGACACAAAATATAAAAAGGTTCTCTCGAACTAACATAAAACTAATAATTTAAAACACCTATCTTCGTATTATGGCTGAAGAAATTATAAATCGCGTAGCAACTAGTAAACTTGTTGTTTTTGATCTTGAAGATTATTATCCGCAAGGCAGACGCGTACTTTTTGATATTAAAGACTGGCTTTATGAAGGATTCGTGCTTCGTGAAAAAGATTTCAGAGCCCTTGTTAAAGAACACGATTGGTCACAATACCAAGATGCTTTCGTAGCATTAACCTGTACAACAGATGCCATAGTACCAGATTGGGCATACATGCTTTTAACTATTCAGTTAGAACCCTTTGCTAAAACTACTGTCTTAGGAAACTTAGAAACTTTAGAATCCTATCTATACCAAAACATTATTACCAATTTAGATATTACTAGCTATAAAGACAAACCAATCATTATAAAAGGTTGTTCTAAAAAACCAGTACCATCTAGCGCTTATATAATGATTACCAACAAGTTAAAACCTGTTGCGAAAACGATTATGTTTGGTGAAGCGTGTTCTTCCGTTCCGCTTTTCAAAAGCACTTCATCGATAAAATAAATCCTTTTATCTATTTTAACAAGAATAAACAAATTTAAGTGTAAACGTTTCTACTCTTAATACATACTTTTGCGCCTTCAAAAAACAAAAATAATACATAATGAAAAAAATATTTTTATTAGCTGCATTATTTATTGGAGTAGCTTCAGTAAATGCACAAACGGAAGAAAACGCACAAACAAAAACAGAATTAGCAGCTCAAAAAGCAGAGAAGCAAGCAATTGCAGATGCTGCTCAAGCAGAAGCTAATGCTTTACAAGCACAAATTGATGCTTTACCAGGATGGAGAAAAGGTGGTAATGTTTTAGTAACATTTAACCAATCTGCATTCAACAACGAATGGACTGGTGGAGGTATTGGTAATACTGCTGCTAACTTATTAATTAACTACGATGCAAACTTAGTTCAAGGAGATTATGTTTGGGACAACAAGTTAATTGTAGATTACGGAGTAAACAAAAACAAAGGAGCTGATGATTTCACAAAATCTAACGATAGAATAGAATTCAACTCTATTGGAGGTAAAAAAGCAACTGGTAACTGGTACTACTCTGCTTACTTTAACTTTAAAACACAAATGGACAAAGGGTTTTTGTATGATGATAACAATGTTCGTATTGCTACAACTTCACATTTCTTCTCTCCTGCTTATTTTCAAGCTGGTCCTGGCATGTTTTGGAAAAAATCGGATAACTTAAATGTTATGATTTCTCCTGCTGCTGCTAAATTAATTTTAGTACATGATGAATTTGCTGGAAGCTTTGGTACAGATGCTGGTGATACTTCTCGTTTTGAGTTAGGCGCTGCTGTAAGAGGTTACTACAAATTAAACATAGCGAAGAACATTTCTATGGAAAACATTGTAGCATTATACTCTAACTACTTAGAAGACCCTCAAAATGTAGATATCGATTACACCATGAATCTTTCTATGTCAGTAAATAAATACATTTCTGCTAACTTAGTATTTCAAGCAATCTACGACGATAATACAAACCCTAATGGTTTCCAAATTAGAGAAGCTTTTGGTGTAGGTTTTAACTACGGTTTCTAATTAATAGAAAAAAAAGAATTAGTCTATTAAAAACGCGCTTCTATGAAGCGCGTTTTTTTTGTTTATATATTTCGTTTTTTCTTAATGTAAGTATGAAACAAAAAACTAATTGTTTTTATTAAACTTACGCTCCTTTTTCTTTTTACTAAAGAGTCTTTTTAAGAAATCATCTCGTTTTTCTTCTTCGCAATTTAATGCTTCAAGAACTTCATTCGAAGCATTTTCAAAACTACTTTTAGTTATAGAACTGTAATTGGAATCCGCATTTAATTTCTGGTAAAATTTAGCAAAAATTGGTAAAGCAGAATTTGCTCCTTGGCCTAATCCGGTGGTTTTAAAACCAATATTATAATTATCGTTACCCACCCAATTGACAGTAACTAAGTTAGGTGTGATACCAACGAACCAACCATCCTTATTGTCTTGAGTTGTTCCTGTTTTACCCGCAATATTGTTTTTCAGATTATAAGTAGATCTTAATCTAGCTGCTGTACCAGAATTAACAGTAGACTTCATCATTTGTAAAATGACTTGCCTTGTATAATCACTATACGCTTTCGTTTCTTGTACCTCTGGTTTAAAAGACACAATTTCTACACCGTTTTTATCTTCAATTTTAGTAATAAAATAAGGTTTAACAGGCTTGCTGTTATTCACATAACTAGCATAAGCACCGGCAAGTTCTTTTATATTAATCTCGGCTACACCTAAAGCTAAAGATGGTTCTTTCGGAAGCTGTTTTGTGATGCCTAATTTTTTAGCTTGGATTAAAAAGTTATCTATACCTACTTCATTTAAAACTTTTACAGCAATAGTATTCATAGACTGACTTAATGCTTTTTCTAGGTTGAAATTAATGTATGGATCTTCTTCTTTGCTGCCCGAGTTTGTTGGTGTCCAATTTTTATAATCGGTATAGGTAATTGCTTCTGGCGAAAAATAAGTACATGGTTTCATACCATTTTCTATAGCTGCAGTATAAACAAAAGGTTTAAATGTGGAACCTACCTGACGTTCACTTTGGGAAACGTGATCGTATTTAAAAAAACGATAATCTATACCTCCAATATACGTTCTTACCGCTCCTGTTTTGGGTTCTAAGGCAATCATTCCAGTGTTTAAAAACTTTAAATAATGCTTTAAACTATCTATGGTAGAAATGCTTTCGGTTTTAGTTTCTTTCCAATCAAATAATTCAACTTCATGCTTCATAGAAAGTGAATCCATAATTTGTGTTTCTTTTAAACCAAGTGCTTTATATTTTTTATACGCAGGAAGCGTTTTAATTACATTTTCAATTAGTTTTTTATTAACATTCCATGGTGCATTTTTACCGTAAGAAGCTTCGTAAGCTTCTTGCAATTTTGTGTGATGCAATTGCATTGCTTCTTCTGCATACTTCTGCATTTGGTAATCTAAAGTGGTGTGTATAACTAAACCATCTTTATATAAATTGTAAGCTTCTCCATTTGGCTTTTTATAGTCTTTTAAAACAATAGCCAACTCCTTTTTTAATTCTGCTCTAAAGTAAGGAGCTAAGCCCAAATCGTGATTAAAAGATTGGTAATTTAAATCGATAGACTCTTTTATAGTTGCCGCATATTGGATTTCTGTGATGTAATTATATTTAAGCATTTGTTGCAGCACTACATCTCGCCTTTTCTTACTGTTTTCTAAATTACGTCTCGGATTATAAAAATTATTTGCTTTTAAAGTACCCACAAGAGTTGCAGCTTGAGATAAGGTCAAATTTGTTGTAGGAATACTAAAAAATTTACGAGATGCACTTTCTATACCAAACGTATTATCTGGAAAAGGAACGGTATTAAGGTACAGGGATATTATTTCTTTTTTAGAATAAATCTGTTCTATTCGTTTGGCAACTATAGATTCTTTTATTTTGTTAACGATAGTACTGAAAGCAAAATATTTGTCTCTTCCAAACAGGTTTTTAGCCAATTGTAAAGTTATCGTGCTTCCTCCTCCCGAAGATTTATCTTGAAATAAAATTGTTTTAAAAAAAACACGAAGCAAACTAATATTATCTATACCGTCATGCTCATAAAACCGAACATCCTCGGTAGCTATTAAAGCGCTTAAAAGGTGCTCCGGAAATTCTGGATAGGTTAATGGTTGCCTATCGTAAATATAATATTTACCAATAAGCCTACTATCTTTATCTAAAACTTGGGTTGCTTCCGCTTGTTTTAAATTACTTAATTCTCTTATGTTTGGTAATTTTCCAAAGGCACCAAAATAAATACTAGCGAAAAAAACAAGACATAAAACAAAGACTCCTGCAATTGCTATAATGGCTCTTTTTATCCATTTTCTTTTTAAGAATGAAATTAATTTTTGCTTAATCATAAGTACGTATAACGAGAAAAAAATAGATTTATTTAGTTACAAAAGTATCTAATAATTATACTCCGCTAACTAACAAATCACTATTTTCAATCGTTAAACCACAAAATAGGATTATTTGCTACGCCTCTTAAACTTATTAGCGTCTAAAAAGTAAGTCATCTTCAACGATACCGTATTACTACTATTTTCTTTTAAGGTATTTCCTAAATTATCAAAATAAGAAGAACGCACATCGCCATTAAAAAAGGTACTTCCTAATTTGTAACCCAAACTAATTTCACTGGCTGGAGCAAATTGCCATTTAGCTAAAAAATCGATGTTGAATTGATTAAAATTATCATCAAAATCATCTGGATTAATGGCATAAGTATTTGCTACTAAATCGCCATTATCTTGCAATGTAAATTGTTTATTATAATCTACCTGAATCCAGTAATGACGTAATCTAGCATTTACATGCAGCTTGGAATTTATAGTATAATTAAGTGTTAGTGCATTGTTCCATTCTTTAACAGCACGTTGTCCAAAAATAATAGCATCATCCATCCTGTCTATAAATCCAGCTTTGCTAGGCTGACTTTCATAGGCTTGATTAAAATAAGCAGAAAAATGCTGACCAATTCTAGCACGAATACCATAACCAGCAATAAGTTCTTGGGAATAGATTTCGGAATTTAAAAACTTCACAAAAATCATATAACCGGCAAACGATAGATTTTTATTTCTGTTGGTTTGATACTCTAAAAAGGTTTCGGTTTGCGCAGGAATATTAAAATGTCTGTCTTGTACACGAGGCTCATAAAAATTTTGTCCTTTTGGTAAATAGGTGAATTCTGCAAAAAAGCTATGCTGACTCTTTTTAAAGGTTCCGTTAGTTCCCAACTTTGTATAGGTTTGCTCCTGTTCCATCAAACTGTAATAATAACGTTGTTGATGATCTACAAAAAACTGATAGTTAGAAAATGTATTTTTAGGATTGTTTTCGGTATATCTAACATCTCCTCGAATACGCATTTCATTATTTCTAGAAAGATAACCAAAGTCGTTATTATCAAAAGTATCCTCTACTAATTTAAACGATATACCAGAAGTCCACTTCCCACTAATTTTTCCTGCGTAAGCATAATAATCATGACCAAACTCGTTATCGGTATCGGAATAATACTTTTGTGACAGTCCGGACTGGAAACGTATCGTATAGGCACGTTTTTTATTATACCATCTATAAGCCAAAGCAGTTAAATTAGCGTCGTAATCCCCACCGTTTCGCAACACAAAATTATTAACAAAGGTGAATGACGAATTATTTTTAAGTGCTTTATCTAAAACGATAGCATTATAATTTGTGAACGGATTTGTGGTTACTTGTCTAGTTTCACCGCTAACCACATTTTTAATTGTCGCTTCACTTTTGTCTGTAATTCCATTAAGAATACCAATAGACAAACCGTTAGAAGATTTCCCGGTAAACTTAATCAGGTTTATAATATTCGATGTAATTGGATTCTCATCCAGAGTTTCATTTTCGGCAAGTGTAATATTATTTTTATTAATTGGTATGCCACCAATTCTTCTAGTATATAAGTAACCCGATTTGTCGAAAATCTCTGTGCCTTCTACAAAAAATTGTCGGTTTTCATTAAACTGAATTTCAAAAGGAGAGAGATTAAAAACCTGATCATCACTTGGTGCTTGACTAAAATCTGGAATTAGAGAAACATCTAAAGTATATGCGTTTTTATGTACGTATTTCAAGTCTAATCCACCATTAAAAGTAGTTTTACTTTCGCCTGTTGGACTTTTTTCGTTTACTAAAGAAACAAAAGGATAAAACGATAAATTTAGTGGTGGATGTATCGTTTTTAATCCTTCTAGTTTTCCAAACTGATTCAAATAGCCATCTACTTCTGGTTTAATTGGATTCCAAAAAGAAGTTTCATTTAACTTGGAAGAGAAGCGTTGAAAATTTACTTTAAAATGGCTTAAATCTTCTTTAGGAAAACGAATACTATTAAACGGTATTTTCACTTCTACCATCCATTTATCATCATACATTTTAACTTCACTTTCCCAAACGACATTAAAATTACTATCTTCTCCAAAGGCCGATAATTTAGAATCGAATTGCACATTTGCTGCTGTTATAGTAAAGTCATATCCTTCTCGAGCTTCCCCAAAAGGATCCATTTGAAATCCGAAAAAATCAGAAGTACCCAAATCATCTCGTGCTGTTAGTTGCTTGTTAATTTCCATTTTATTATCCACATGAAAAACGGCTAAAACATACAAATAGCTTTCATCGTGAAGGATTGCAATTTCCGATTTACGCTTAGAAGGTTTTCCGTTATCTGGCCGTTGTTGTATAAAATTTCCTTCTTGTAGGTGTTGCTTCCAAATTGCTTCAGTTGCTTCTCCATCTATTTTAATGGTTTCGGTAGTAGGATGAATAGTAATGGTGTTTTGTGCTTTTACCGAAACAATTCCGAAGAAAATAAATAGAATAAAAAAGATACGGTTGTTTTTGTTGGAGAATTGCATGCTGGTTTGTTTTTTGATTTCGGAGACAAAGATGAAACAGACCAACAGATAAACAGGTTAACCCAAAGTTAAACACAGGTTAATGGTTTTTTGATGTGTTTTGTATTGCTATTAACCCAAGTGAAGAAAATGAGTATTGGTAGGAAACTCGCCCATTATTAAGGTTAACGTTGGGTTAACGGCATGCAGTTATACCTCTTGAACTCACATATTTGCTACATTTGACGTAATAAACCAAACAATCGATTTCTCATATAGTACACATGAAAAACAAAATAACCATATTAATACTAGCATCTGTTTTGGGCTTAATCGCCTTATCATCGATACAAGCTTATTTAATTAGTAATACCTACGAGTTAAAAAAGAAAGCTTTTATTAAAGAAACAGATGATGCTTTAGAAGGTATTCATGAGAAAAACGAACTAGATTCTTTAGGTGATGTTTGGAAAGAAGATTTACGCAACCATTTAAACGATTATAAAAATAATCGCATTAGTAAAGCCGAAGTATTAAGTCGTTTCTTTATAAAAACCGACAGCCTTAACACCCTACACAAAACCTATTACGAAAAAGAATTAGAAGCTATTAATCTGGATTACGATGTTAAATTTAAACAAGAATTAACGAGTATTGTTATTATTGAAGGGTCTAAATTAGACACCATTTATCCTGTAAAAAACGAAATAAGAACTAAGATTTTTGGTACAGATTTTAAAACGAAAGATGGCCATAAAACCAACACGTCTTCTTGGTACACAGAAAGTGAGTACATACATCAAAAAGATGGAGAGATAGTAACGGATACTTATGATTTAGAGGTGAAAACCATAAATTACATTCAAATAAAAGATTGGAAACGTATTGTATATGGCAGAATGGCTGTCTTGTTTTTTGGTTCTTTATTACTGTTTTTATTTGTTATAGGATTACTTTATTATTCTATTAAAAACTTAATTACGCAGAAAAAAATTGCCGAGATTAAAACTGATTTCATTAACAACATCACCCACGAACTTAAAACACCTTTGGCAACGTTAAGCATTGCTACAAAGAGTTTAAAAAACGAAACGATTAAGGCAAATCCGGAAGCATTTAAAAACACCCTTAATATTGTAGATCGTCAAAATGAAAGGCTTCAAAAACTAATAGATCAAGTAATGACGAATAGTTTAAGTAATGAAGATATTGTGCTTAACAAGGAGCAAGTTGTAGATACTATCTATTTTAATAATATTATAGAAGACTTCAAATTGTCTAAACAATACAATGGGTTAACGATTAAAAACGAAATTTATGCTTCGGAAATAGTATTACGCTTAGACAAGTTTCATTTTGCAACAGCCATTTTAAACATTTTAGAAAATGCGATTAAATATAGCATAGAACCAACAATAATAACTTTTAAAACCGAATTCAAAAATGGTAATTATTGTCTCAAAATCACAGATAATGGTATTGGTATTTCCGAAAAAAATCAAGCACATTTATTTGACAAATTCTATCGTGTAAGCGATGGCGATGTTCATGATGTAAAAGGCTTAGGACTTGGATTATATTACACCAATCAAATTATTAAAGCACATCAAGGAAACATTACTATTCAAAGCGAATTGCAAAAAGGAAGCACATTTACAATTAAAATACCAGTAAACTAAAGCCTCATTTACATGGCAAAAATTATGAAAAAAATACGTGTATTATTAGCAGAAGACGATTTTGACTTTGGAAGTATTTTAAAGCAATACTTAGAGATTCATGATTTTGATGTCACTTGGGCAAACGATGGCAAAGAAGCTTTAGTTGTTTTTAAATCGGAAACAGAAAACCCTTTTGACATTTGTGTATTGGATGTGATGATGCCAAAAATGGATGGTTTTGCATTAGCCGAAAAAGTAATAGAAATAAACCCCGAAATTCCTTTTGTATTCTTGACTGCTAAGAAAATGAAAGAAGACAGAATTAAAGGATTAAAACTTGGCGCAGACGATTATATCGTAAAGCCATTTGAAGCAGACATACTAGTATTACGATTACAAAACATATTAAAACGAAGCCTAAAAAGCACGAATACACCGCACAATAAATCAAAAAACGAAAGCAGTTATAACATAGGACGCTATGTTTTTAATGCACAAAACTACCAACTAAAATTAGACGAGAACATTCGACGTCTAACAGAAAAAGAAGCACAACTCATCGCTTACTTTTTTGAAAACAAGAACCAAATGATTAAAAGAGATGATCTTTTAACAGCCGTTTGGGGAAGCGATGATTTTTTCTCTGGCAGAAGTATGGATGTTTTTATTAGTAGACTGCGCAAATATTTTAAACAAGATAGCAACATTTCTATAGAAAGCGCACGTGGTGTTGGATTGACTTTTAAAATTGAAGCGTAAAAAATCAAGAATCAAAAAACGAACAGTTTCCAATAATCAAGGAAATCAAAAAACTTAAATTATGAAATCTTTAGAAAAAAATAACGAAATCAAAAACAGCAATAGCATTGGTGTGCGTAAAGCAATGGTAAAAATAGCTACAAGCATACTATTGTTGTTAATCACAGTAACATTACAAGCGCAAACAACCACAACGTCTACAAGTAAATCATCCACAACAAGCAGCGCAACACATAGCGATAGCGATGCAGATAATTCTTCGTATTCGTATAGTCATTCCTCTAATGAAAACAACAAGAACGTTTCTGTTTCTATAAGTAATTCAGAGGATTCGTATTCGTTTAAAGCAAAGTTTCCTTCGGAAAACCACCAGGAAATTAAAGCTATTCTAACTCAGGAAATGAGTAGCAAAAACCATACGACTTCTAAAGGAAAAGATACTTGGAACTTGGATTCTAATGATGACGAAGTATATAAAGTAAGCTTAAGCAGCACCAAATTATCTATGTATTTAGATAAAGAAATTGCTTCTTCTAGTTTAGCCGAAAAAATGGAAGCTTTAGGTATAAGCATTCGTACTGTAATTGTTGGTGAACAAAATGAAGCAAGACGTGATGCCGAACGTTTACAACGTGAAGCAGATCGATTAGGTAGAGACGCCGAACGTATGCAACGTGAAGCAGACAGAATACAACGTGAAGCACAAAGGCAAGCTGCAACCACTTCTAATTCATACAGAGATGATGCCTTAAGAATTGCCGAAGAAGCAAGACGTCTAGCAGATGAAGCTTCTGGTTTAAATATAGAAGCAGCTCATAAAGGAAGTATTAGTTCTGTAGTTAAACAGCTTTTGGGAGACGCTAAAACAACCTATAAAGAAACTACAAAAAACAGTTTTAACTGGACTTGGCCAAATGCACAAAAGGAATTATTGGTTGCTTTTAAAAAGGACAACTTAATCGATACTGAGAATGCTATTGTATTTGTAAAAGACAAAACAGGAATGCACGTGAATGGCAAACATGTATCCAAAAGTCAAACCTCAAAGTATCATGATATTTTAGCAAAACAAGATATTTCAAGCACAAATTATTTTACTTTTTACAAAACGAACCAGCATATTGTTTTAGTTAATGATAATGCGAATTTAAACGGATTTATAGATGCTCTCGTTTCTAAAAACGTCCTAGCATCTGCAAGCAAAAAAATAAAATTAGAATTGAATGGAAGCAACGCTTACCTAAACGGAAACGAAGTATCTACAGAAACTTTAAGCACACTAAACACCCTATTATTACAAAATAAAATTATTCCAGCTCCGGGAAAGATTTTTGAAATTATGAAACCTGGAAATTATAAGTTAGGTTATGCTTTAGATAAAAATAGCCATTTAGGTACTTGGCAAATGCGTAATTAAAATTGACCAAATAATTTTAAAGATGCGAAATCAAGTTCAGTATGGCAAAAAAGGGCAAAAAAAAATCCCAAACGTAAAGGTTTGGGATTTTTGATTTTGAGATTCCTGCCTTCGTAGGAATTTATTACTCTTCTTCTTCGTTATAATCTGGATACAGAAAATGATTGTATGGAAAACGAGTGACGTGAATTTCACGAACTTCGTCATAGATTCGTTTTTTAAAATCTTCTAAATTTTGTTTGTTTAAAGCAGAAATAAATAAGGCATTATCCTTACCAACTCTATGCATCCAAGTTTTTTTCCATTCGTCTAAAGAATAATGCTCTTCAGTACGTTCTGTAATTAAATCGGTTTCATCATAAGGCTCTGCTTCATAAGCATCAATCTTATTAAAAACCATAATCATTGGTTTGTCTGTACTATCGATTTCCCCTAGAATTTTATTTACAGATTCTATGTGTTCTTCAAAATTAGGATGCGAAATATCTACAACATGTAGTAATAAATCCGCTTCTCTTACTTCGTCTAAGGTACTTTTAAAACTTTCTACTAATTGGGTTGGCAGCTTGCGTATAAAACCTACGGTATCACTTAATAAAAATGGTAAATTCTGGATGACTACTTTACGTACTGTGGTGTCAAGCGTTGCAAAGAGCTTGTTTTCGGCAAACACTTTACTTTTACTAACCACATTCATTAAAGTCGATTTACCAACGTTGGTATATCCTACAAGCGCGACTCTTACCATTTGACCACGATTACCTCGCTGTACAGACATTTGTTTGTCTATGGTCTTTATTTTGGCTTTAAGTAAGGTTATTCTTTCTCTTACAATACGTCTATCGGTTTCAATTTCTGTTTCTCCAGGTCCGCGCATTCCAATTCCACCCTTTTGTCTTTCTAGGTGCGTCCACATTCCTTTTAGTCGTGGAAGTAAATATTCGCATTGTGCCAATTCTACTTGCGTTCTTGCATAACTGGTTTGTGCTCTTTGTGCAAATATATCTAGAATAAGATTGGTTCTATCTAGCACTTTACATCCTAGTATTTTACTAATATTACGTTCTTGTGCCGAAGATAATTCGTCATCAAAAATGGCTGTCCCTACTTCGTTTTCTTCAATAAATCGACGTACATCTTCAATCTTTCCGGTACCAATAAAGGTTTTAGGATTTGGCGAATCTAGTTTTTGGGTAAAGCGTTTTAAAACTTCTCCTCCTGCGGTATAGGTTAAAAACTCCAACTCGTCTAAATACTCTTTAGACTTGTCTTCGTTTTGACTTTTAGTTACTACGCCAATTAAAACTGCTTTTTCAAGTTCTATATCTTTCTTTTCTATCATAAATTCAATTAAAATACAAAGTTATACCATTTCTATTTGTAAAACACTATAAAATAAAATGATGATTTTTTTCTTTATACAAAATAGAGAAATAAAGCGTAGCCTGAGCTATAGTTTCCTTTTATGTTGCAGTAAAGAGGAAAAAAGGCTGTTTTATTATGGTTATTGGAAAGGAGATATAGTATTCGTAATAGTAAGCCGTTTAATTTTTATATTTTTGAGGAAAGACAAAAGATCGGGTTACTGTTCCTATTAAGCGTTCAAACTTAGCTATTTCACATACACCTATTTTAAAACACACTATTTAATGATTGATTATTCTGAAATCCCTGTGCACCCGAGTTTACATACTGTAGCTTTTTATAATGTCGAAAATTTATTTGATATTTTTGATGATAAAACAACATATGACAACGATTATTTACCTAGAGCAGATAAGCGTTGGACTGCAAAACGATATAAGAATAAACTTAGAAAATTAGGCTATGTAATTTCTAATATAGGAAGAAAGGAAAACGGGAAACACCCGGCACTTGTTGGTTTAGCTGAAGTAGAGAACGCTAAGGTTTTAAAAGATTTAATTGCTTCAAAACATCTAGAAGATAGCCATTACAACTATGTACATTACGATTCTAAAGATGAACGCGGTATTGATGTCGCTTTACTTTATGACCAAACGGTTTTTACTGTAGAAGCTTCCGAAAATTTTTCATTAGAATTATATAATGATGCAGGTTTACCAGATTATACAAGAGATGTTTTACTGGTTTCTGGGGTGTTAGATGGTTTTAAAACACATGTAATTGTAAATCATTGGTCTTCTAGACGTGAAGGAGAAAGAGAAACAGAACACAAAAGAATGGCGGGATCGAATAAAGTTGGTGAAATTATTTCCAATTTAAAACTAAATGATCCGGATGCTAAAATTATAGTCATTGGCGATTTCAATGATGATCCTTCCAGTACTAGTATTAAACGTTTGGTTAGTGGTTTTGATTTATTTAATCCTATGGAAACCTTACGTTCTTTTACTAGAGGAACTTCAAAACACCGAAGACAATGGTTTTTGTTTGACCAAATATTTATTTCGAGAAACTTTTCGGAGACAAAAGAGAATGGCTTAGCTTTTGAAAAAGCAAACATTTTTGATGAAGATTTTTTAAAACTCGCTACCGGAAAATATAAAGGTTCGCCTTTTAGAACTTACGTTGGCAAAAAATACCAAGGTGGCTATAGTGACCACTTTCCAGTATATGTTGTTTTGAAAAAGGAAGATTAAATAAGTTAAAAGAGATTACAGGAAATAACTGATGACTGATGACTGATGACTGATGACTGATGACTGATGACTGATGACTGATGACTGAAACGTATGTCATTTCGAGCATGTCGAGAAATCTCTCCATATTTTATTTCACAAATTTTTTAAACCGCTTGATAAATAACTACCGCCAAACCTACGCAGGCAACGGGAATTAACCAAAGCATAAAAATACTGTACCCAGCAGATTTCTTATTTAGCATTTTAGCGTTTAGTACTTTTCGTTTTCTACCGGCATATTGCATCCAGTTTTTGAAAAAAATAAATATACCTGCTAATATAAATAAGACTATTGCTTTGTCTTGCGACATGGTTGTCATATTCATTTGTTTAAAAAAACCTGCAAAGAACACACCAAAAAGCAATAATAAAGCACATTGCAACACCGAAATATAAACGGTTGCTAGTTGGTTTGCTTTTTTACTTTTAGCATCCTTATAATGCTTAAATACGCTAAAGAACAAAGTATCGAAAAGTGTCATATTTTGGGATTAAAAAATAAAACCTGCTAATATAAATTAGCAGGTTTTAGTATAAAATTATTTTACTTCTTATAGACCAGAAACAGCAATATTATCTACTCTTAAAGTCATGTTTTCGTTATTGGTATCACTACCAGTATAAACAAAAGCAATATAAGCTGTACCTGCGTAAGATGATAAATCGATATCTCCAGAATCTTTAAAACTATTCCAACTATCTGAATCTATATCATAACTAGCTAAGAAATCTAAAGACGTCCATGTAGCCGTTCCAATATTGGCAGAATTTCCATCAAAATCTGTAGAAATCATAACCGTTAAAGGTGTATGACCTGCATCTGGGTAAGCATGTGCTGTTTGAAAAGTTAATGTTTCTTGCGTTTGCGCATCCATATCAAGACCTGGTGTAATTAACCAAGTAATGTTACTTGAATCTCCAGATCCAAAAGGGTTAAACTCAGCATAACCATCTCCATTATATACTTCTTCTCTCCATACACGAGATCCTGCTTCAGAAAAATTAATCCAACCTGTTAAATCTAAATCTGTACCGTCAACAGCAGTATCAAATCTTTCTTGAAAAATAGTTGCTGCTAATGCACATCTTGCACCTTCCATAACCACATCTTCCACATCGTTTAAAGCTAAAATACGTGTACTACCATCAAACGTTTTATTTACAATAGCTTTTATAGAACCATTACCTGTTGGTAATAAGTGTTCTTTAAAATTAGCAAAAGAACTAGTCTCTAATGACATTGTAGTATAATTAGCACCACTACAAGCTTGTAACGTTCTTTGTGTATCATATACTTGAACAGCATCAAAATAACGCTCACCATCTAAGTTATCTGCAAACTCTACTCCATTAATTTGAACATAAACACCTACATGAGCATCTGTTAATGATCCAAAAGTCACCTCTAAAGGTATAATTTCTTCTGTTACATCTGAACGTAAGATATTGTCTCTAATTTGGTTTTCGTTAATTCTAAGAACCGTACCACCATATTGATCGAATTCTGTATCTCCACCAATAGTAATAATTCCGTTACCAACTCTTTCTTCTCCAATATAAAGTCCTTTTAAGCTGATATAAATTTCACGACCTTGATTATATTGGTTATAAGTATCTACTTGATCAATAGTAATTTTTAAAGCTCCTGTTGGGTTAGAGGGTGCATCTTGAAGAAAAAATTCTTTAAAGAAGTTTCCTGATTTATCACTTGAAGAAGCGTAACCTTTTACGTAGATATCATTTTCTACATAAAAAGGAACTGTTTCTGCTCCATTTTCGATATATAATGCTTTTACATAAGCCATATCTACTTCTGTTGCTGTTGCTAACATAGCAGTTAAAGCTTCGTTTTCATCCTGTCCTAAACTACTAGGAATCGTATAATCATCATCTTGCACACAAGATGTGATAGCTATTGCAGCTACCATTGTTAGTATTAACGTTAAAAATTTATTCGTTCTTTTCATGGCGTATTTATTTTTAATTTTTGAATTCGTGAATGTTCTACATTTCATAATTCGTAATATTATTATAATTAATTTTTCTTTTTTTAGAATCTAAAGTACACATTTACAAAGTAATTTGCACCACGACCATACCAATATTTTGCTCCAAACACACGTGATGGATTTGCATTATCGTCTCTTAACTCTCTGTAATTTGCATTTCTACCTTGTTCAAAACCACCAGTTTTGTACTCTTTATCTAGTACATTACCTACACTAGCAAAAAAGCCAATATAGTACTGATCTATTTTCCAAGATTTACCACCAACAAGATTTACAACCATATAGTTGTCAAATTCTTCTTGTTTTAATAATTCTGTAGCTACTTCTGGATCGTAATCATTGAACGGTAATCCATCTGCATCTAAATAAAAGTTTTCGGTTCTTGTTAATGCATTCACATCTGTATATGCATTAGAGAAAAAGTTAGCTGTTGCACCAAACCACCAGTATTTAGGATCACGGTATTCAAAACCAACAGAAGCCGCACGTTGTGGTCCTCCTGCTACTTTATAATCTTTAAGATTTGCTTGTCCGTAAGAAATAGAACCATCTGCAGAATCGAAACCAGCTGAAGTTAAGTATAAGTCTGGGTTGTTATCATACACATACTCACCTATAGAACCTGCTGCTTTAAGTTTAATCGTTGGTGTTACTTGTGCTTCAATACCAAATTCTACACCAATATTTCTTTTGTTGATTCCTGTTAAAACTTCTTGTACAAACGCTGAAGTTTCATTTTCTGCAATTGCATCACCACTTAATCCGTCTGCGTAGTAGAAACCTACTTCGTTAGCATCTTTAATAGTTGAATAGAATCCTGTTAATCTCGCTTTTATAATTGGAGATCTAAAAATATAACTAGCATCAAAAGAAGTTACTTTCTCTTCTTCAATACCTCTTACTACATTGTGATTTTCTCTAGAGTTAGAGAACGTATTACGCAAAGAAGGTGCTCTTTCAATATAACCAGCATTCGCATCAAATAAATGCTTTCCAGTTATTTTATATGTAAATCCTGCTTTAGCACCAAGACCATTAAAGGTAAGCTCTTCTCCTTTTCCGTAAGAATTATCTTGAAAATTACTATGTTGCCATAATCCTTCTCTTTGGTATGTTGTACTTGATAGGCTACCAGAAACGAAAAAGTCTATTTTATTATATTTAAACTGTGCTTGTGCATATCCAGAAAGTACATCTGCATATAAGTTATAGTTGTATCTATATTTATCACCTTCCCCAACTAATCTATCTGGGTTTTGGTTATCATATTGAAAATTATCAAAAGAATCTACATTTAAAGCTCCTACATTAGAACCTAATAAATCGATTATTTCACCAAAGTTTTCTGATTTTAATTTCTTATAATTAAGAGATGCATTAATTAAAATGTTCTCGTTAATTTCGGAACTTAAGATAGAATTTAAAGTAAGCTGCTTATCGTCTGCACGATCTTCATATAATACATATGCTGCAGGATCACTACCATTCGTTTCTATATTATTGTTTTGGTTTGCTGTAAGGATAGACTCCCAATCAATTTGACCATCATTTAAAAAGTTTTGTTCCGCTAAATACGCTCCTGCATAATCCGGACCATCATCATCTGCTAAATAATAACTTGGTAAGTTTTGGTAGTACGATGGACTTGGGTTTGAACCTCCAGAATAATCTAAACGACTATTTCCTAGTTTACCAAACTGGTAACCAACGTTTGTATTTAATGAAGTTTTAGATGAAATATCCCAATAGTGATTTAACATAAGGATTGGTTCTTCTACTTCTTTAATACGTGAATTTCTTTTATCCCCATCTAAATATCCCCAATACTCATTATACTTAATCCCTTTAAGGTCGTATACTTCTTGTGTATTTGGTGAAGATTTACCTCTTCTATTTGGTGCATAGATTGATGTAAAGTTTAAGCTATGTTTGTCTCCAAATTGTTTTTCAACCGATGCGAAAAAAGAATTAGAGTCATATAATGAAGCATCTTGATATCCTTCATTTCCCCAACGTCTTCCTGCCATAACAGTATATGCCCAACCACCTTCTAATGCTCCAGAAGCATAGCTAGCCATTAAACGATTTGTATAACTTCTGTTAGAAGAAGAATACGTTACACGTCCACCTTCTCTATAACTAGATGCTCTTACGTTAACATTAGAAGTTCCTAAGATACCTCCAAAGTTATACGCCGATGGTGTTAAACCAGAAGTTAATTCTTGGTTACGCATTACATCATTAAGCCCACCCCAATTGTTCCATTGTGGTCTTCCGTTGTATAGCTTGTTCATTTCAATTCCATTAATTAAAACAGAACCGTTATCAGAATCTAATCCTCTTACTTTAAAGAAAGAAGAACTAAACTCGAAAGCCGCTGTACGTTGAAAAATGTCTTGTGATGAAGAAAGTAAACCAGAAATATTATCTGCTCCAGTAGTATCATCATTTAGCTCATCATCTGAAAGAGTAATGGTAAATAAATCATTTCCTGATAAGTCTCTTTCCATAACCATATCATTTATGGTCAATGTTTTACCTTCATTAACAACAATAGGATAACGTTGTGGAACGAAAGCCTCTTTAGTTAATCTTAAAACTTGCTCGCCTAAAGGCAAATCACTGCTAAACGTAAACACTCCTAGCGCATTGGTAAGCGTAGAGATGTTTGTTCCTTCAATAGTAACAGTAACATCTGAAATAGGCTCGAGAGAAATTGGTTGTTTCACACTTCCTGTTACCATAGTTTGCTGCGCAAACGTGGTAAAGCCTGATAAAATTCCGAAGAAAAGAATTAGTAATCTTTTTTGCATACTTAAATTTATAGTTAGTAAACTCTTATTACATTAAATAATTATTATTTAAAGCAGACAAATTTACATTATTTATAATAAATATCTACATTTGGCAGGAGTTTTGTATTAACATAACTATAACATAACATTCACATTCATGAAAAATTTAAAATTCTGGTTGGCAGCACTGTGTTTAACAGCCGTTCTCACTGCAGAAGCTCAAGAAAAGAAAAAATTTAAAATCCATACTGTCGGGTTTTATAACCTTGAAAATTTATTTGACACGATTAATGACCCAAGTAAATTTGACGAAAGAAGCCCTATAATGGAAATGAAAACGAAACAGTTTGAAGTTTACCAAAAGAAGGTTAAAAACATGGCTCGTGTTATTTCTGAAATAGGAAAAGACGTTACCAACAACTCGCCTGTAATATTGGGTGTATCTGAAGTTGAAAATAGAGAAGTATTAGAAGATCTTGTAAATGATCCTGCTTTAATAAATCTAGATTATGGTATTGTTCATTATAATTCTCCAGATGTTAGAAGTATTGATGTTGCTCTTATATACCAAAAGAAATATTTCACACCTTTATCTACTAGCAGCCATGAATTAAAAATTTATGACGATAAGACAAAGGAACCTAAATACACAAGAGACCAATTATTGGTTAGTGGTAAATTAGATGACGAAATGATTCATGTAATTGTAAATCACTGGCCTTCTCGTAGTGGTGGAGAAGCACGTAGTAGACCTAAACGTGTTGCAGCAGCTAAGCTGACTAAGAAACTTTTGGACTCTTTACAATCTAATGATCCTTATGCTAAAGTATTTATCATGGGAGATTTAAATGACGACCCAACAAATGCAAGTGTTACCGATGTTTTACAAGCACAAAGTGACAAAGAAAAAGTTGGTTTTAAAGGACTTTACAATCCGTATTATAATATGTTTAAAAAGGAAGGATTAGGAACCACGGCATATAGAGATGCATGGAGTTTATTTGATCAAATTTTGGTAACAAAGCCATTAATTGAAAAAGACTATTCTTCTTTCACCTTATATAAAGCTGGAATCTTTAATAAAAACTACTTAGTAAACAAACGCGGTCGTTATAAAGGATATCCTAAACGTAGTTTTGCCGATGGTGGATTTACGGATGGATTTAGTGATCACTTTCCTGTGTACAATTTTATAGTTAAAGAAATTACAGAATAAAAACCTCTTCCTGTTGAAAAAAAGAGGAGCGTTTTAAAACGATACAAATGCAACAAACAAAAAAAAGGCTTCCATAGATGTGGAAGCCTTTTTTTATTATACGATCTTTTTTAATGCCTTTTGGAATAACTTTTAAGCCTAGTCCAAGCATATCATTAAGATTACAAAGACTTCTCCTTTTAGTTTTTTAGTCTACATGACAAAGCGATTTTAACCTAACCAAACACCCCAAGGTATTCTAGACAAAACCAATAACAATGCTATAGTATAAAAGATAGCAATGGTTTTATTTTTAGGCTTAGAAGTTAGTTTCTTTTTATGTTTTGAGTATCCAATAGTAATAAAAGTAACTGCTAAAACACCTACAAAAGGATGTTCTACAGCTAATAATCTAGCAAAAGGAGACAATCCACCCATACCGTTTGCTGTGATACTATGAAAACCGTTTGGCGAAGTGAAATACAACACCAATCCAATTAACAGCTGAATGTGCGAAACAATAAGTGTAAACAACGCAATTCTAAAATCTTTAGGTGCATACTCTTTATTAGAAAAGGTTTTATATAAGCTGTTTGCTACTGCAATTATTAATACTAAAAGCACTAAATAAGCCCAATAAGAATGAAGGTTTTTTACAATACTATACATATAATTTAAGTTTGAATTAGTTATAAAAACAAAGGTACTCATTTTTGTATATAAAAAAACCTCTTCAAATAAATGAAGAGGTTTTAAAAGTATTTTAAGTTTCTAAAGAATTAGAACTTATATCTAATTCCGAAGTTCCAAGTTCTTCCGTTTCCAAAGTATACTTGGTTATTTTGGTTCACACCTAAATAAGTAGCATCTCCAGCTTCTGCTTGAATTGCTGTACTAGATGTAGAGAAATATTCTTCATCTAATAAGTTGTTAATGTTGAATCTTAAGTTTACAGAATTTGATTTGTCTTTTCCTACTAACATTTTGTAAGATAGTCCCATATCCATTAAACCAAAACTTGGTAATTCTAAGTTTTCTTTAATTGCACCTACATCCGCATATAATTTGTCATAATGTCTGTAATCTACATCTATAGAAAATCTTTCTACCATTTCGAAGTCTAAACCTAAACCTAATGTTGTTTGTGCAGCTCCACCAACTTTACCTCCGTCAACGTCATCTGTTATTACAGATAATGTTTCAAGATCTTCATTTCTAGTTGTTGTTTGTGCATCTCCAACATATTCCCAGTTACCAACTGAAGCAAAACCTTTAATTCTTAAAGAATTGATTGGCTTATATTGTAATTGTAATTCAGCACCAGTATGTAATTGTTCAACAGCTTCATCCGTTTCAAAAATTAAAGCATTTGATCCATCTGTATAAGAAGAAGATTCTACACGATCTTTCCAGTTTGTTCTATATAAATCTAAAGCTGCAGAAAACACAGAAGAAGTATAAGAATATCCAACTTCTAAACCTAATATTGTTTCGTTTTGAGTTATTGGATTAACATCATTTGTAAAGTTTAAGTAGATGTTATCATGGTAAGGTTGACGTGAATAGTAACCTCCATTAACATATACTTTGCTATTATCACTAATTGCATAGCTACCACCAGCTTTAATATTATAACCAGTATTGTTTACTTTTTCAGATTCTTCGTTTGCTTTAGTATAGTTGAATCTATCCCATCTTACGTGACTTTGTGTTGAAACAGCTCCTTGAAAGAATGTAGAAAATTTATCTTTAGTATATTCTAATTGTCCAAATACACCACCATAGTTAATACGCTCATCATAATCGTAAGCAATTCTTTCATCTTCATCTGCATAATTAAATAATGTAGACCAAGGATTAATCGTATTTGTAGAAGAAACTACATAAGGATCTGAGTATTGTTCACTAATTCCACCTTCATTAAAACCATTAAGACCTAATAAATTAACTAATTGTCTAAAGTGAGTTCCTTTATATGTACGTAAATCTGCACCAAAGTTTAAACTTAAGTTATCTGATAATTCATGTTGGAAGTTTGTTACTAAACCATACCATGCGTGATTATTCATAGAAGCACGGATTGCAGATCCTGTATAAGAACCAGCATTACCAATTCCGTCTGTAACTGTATTGTTATATTGTTGTACAGCATTCCAGTTAACAAGACCGTCTTCTGTTACACCATTATCAATATAAGTATTTCCGTTTCCGTAACCACCTGTTCCTCCTCCACGTCCCCATGAAGCATAAACTACAGTTGATAAACTTGATTTATCATTGATTGTCCAATCCCAGTTTAAGTTAGCAACTGGTTTGTGGTAAAAGTTTGTTCTTAAACTAAGGTATTCACCATTAAGGTAACCATAGTTATAGTTGTACTTTTTACCATATTCTAAATAATCAGATATTTTTTTGCTATAGTTTTGGTCATGTTGTTGCGGCGCTCCTGTAACTAAAAAGTTTAAGTTGTGCTTCTCGTTTACTTTATATCCAAAAGAGATAAAATAAGTTTGTCCTTCCCCTTTAGTACCAAAGTTGTAACCATCACCTTGCCAGTGAGACATCATAATAGTAGCACCAAATCCTTTTTCATTCATTCCAGTACTATAACCAGCAGCAGTTTTTAAGTAATTGTTATATCCTGTAGATAAAGCTACAAAACCACCTTCTCTTTTATCTGTAGATCTAGTTACAAAGTTAACTGTACCACCAACAGATGAAATAGCTAGTTTAGAAGAACCTAAACCTCTTTGTATTTGAACAGCACTTGCGATATCTGAAATACCAGACCAGTTAGACCAGTACATTTTACCGTCTTCCATACCGTTAATTGGTTGTCCGTTTAATAAGAAAGCAGTGTTGTCTTGATCAAAACCACGAACACGCATATTAGTATCTCCAAAACCTCCAGCTTGACCAGAAACATAAACAGAAGGAGTGTTTACTAAAGTAGCAGTTACATCTTGTGTTCCAATTTTTTGTTGGATTTCGGCAGCTTTAATAGTAGATACAGCTACAGGTGTATTTCTACCGCCAGCTAAATCAATAACTCCAGCACCAATAACAACTACTTCTTCTAAAGAGTTATCACTAGATAAAGTGATGCTTCCTAAGTTAGTGTTACCATTAAAGGATACGGTTACAGATGTGTAACCTACGTAAGAAATTACTACTTCTCCTGAGTTTGCTTGTGTAGTAATTGTGAAATTACCATCAAAGTCTGTAGATACTCCATTTGTAGTACCTTTTTCAATAATGTTTGCAGCCGGAAGTGGCCCATTCATTTCGGCATCCATAATAGTACCTGAAACAGTACTTTGTGCCATAGCTCCTGTAGTTAACAAAAGCATTACTACTAAAAATAAAAATCTTGAAATTTTCTTCATTTTAATGAATTTAATATTTGGTTTATTTTTTTTGCAAAAATACACTGAATTAATGGTTAAACATTAACTTAATGTTAACAAATTTTTCACTTTTGAAGATAATACATTTTTGTATGTTTTTATTTATTCATTCTTTAAAAATATAAACATACTTTTTAACAATTAATTTGTTAATTTTTTATAATGTCGTAATAAATTTAAGGTAGAATTATCATGATTGGTAAAATCATCCTTTTTAAATTCTTTTAAAATTTTTCCGGCTAGTTGCTTACCAAGCTCTACACCAAACTGGTCATAACTAAAAATATTCCAGATAATTCCCTGTACAAATATCTTATGCTCATACATAGCGATCAGTTTCCCTAAACTTTCTGGCGAGAGTTTATCCACAAAAATAGTGTTGGTTGGCTTATTCCCTGAAAACACTTTAAAAGGTATTAATGCTTCTTCGGTACCTTCTGCGATAACTTCACTTTTATCTTTTCCGTTTAAAAGCGCTTCTGTTTGCGCAAAGAAATTAGACATCAGCTTGTCTTGATGATCTTTATTACCGTGTAACGATTGAGCAAATCCAATAAAATCTGCTGGTATAATTTTTGTTCCTTGATGTATTAGTTGAAAAAATGCGTGTTGTGCATTTGTTCCTGGTTCGCCCCAAATAATGGTTCCTGTTTGGTAATTTACCAAATCCCCGTTTCTATCTACACTTTTCCCATTGCTTTCCATGATACCTTGTTGTAAATAGGTAGCAAATTGATTTAGGTATTGTGAATACGGAATTACAGCTTCACTTTCGGCTTTAAAAAAGTTATTATACCAAACGCTAATTAGTGCAAGTACTACTGGAATGTTACTTTTAAAATCTTCATTTTTAAAATGGGTATCCATTTTGTTCGCTCCTAGAAGTAAGCTTTCAAAATTCTCATTTCCAACAGAAAGACTAATGGTTAAACCCACTGCACTCCAAAGAGAGAAACGGCCTCCAACCCAGTTCCACATTGGAAAAATATTATTGGCATCTACACCAAAGCCTTCTACTTTTTCGATATTAGTGGAAACAGCAACAAAATGCTTAGCAATATCTTCTTGTTTCGCCCTTTTTAAAAACCAGTCTTTTAATGTCGTTGCATTCGATAAGGTTTCTTGTGTTGTAAATGTTTTAGAAACGATTACGAATAGCGTAGTCTCGGGGTTTAGTTTTTTTATGACTTCATTTACATGGTCTCCATCTACATTACTTACAAAGTGGGTCGTTAAATGATTTTTGTAATACTGAAGTGCATCTACAACCATTGCAGGACCAAGATCGGATCCTCCAATACCAATATTTACAACATCTGTAAAGGCTTTATTAGTATATCCTTTTTTATTTCCAGAAATAATAGTTTCTGAAAAATCTTTTATTTTTTGTTTTACCGAAAATATTTCCGGCATTACATTCACACCTTCCACTTTAATATTCGCATCTTTAGGTGCTCTTAATGCGGTATGTAAAACTTCTCTTTTTTCGGTTTCGTTAATTACTTCCCCAGAAAAATAGGCTTGCATTGCTTCTTTTAATTGTACTTCATCTGCTAATTTTAATAGCAGTTCGAAAGTTTCTTCTGTGATTCTATTTTTTGAAAAGTCAACATAAAAATCTTCCCAAGAAATGGTGAATTTGTCTGCTCTTTTTTCATCTTGAGCAAATAAATTTTTCATTTCAAAATCTTGCACATTTTTAAAGTGTTTTTCAAGATTTTTCCAAGCTGTAGTAGTGGTTGGGTTAATTTTTGGTAAGGCCATAAGGTTAATTGTTAACTTGCGTAATTGCATTTGTATTATCAAATACTTCTTCTAATTTCTCTTCTATTTCTGGAATTTTATATTGAATATTATCCAATTGCACTTTTAGAGGTTTAATAAACTCAAGATATTTCACTTTTAAGCTATCTGAAATCGGCTCCGCTTCCGGAAGTTTTTGCTTGAAAGGATCTACTTCTTTTCCGTTTTTCCAGAAACGGTAACACACGTGAGGTCCACCAGTATTTCCGGTCATACCAATCCAACCAATCACATCTCCTTGTTTTACAAACTGTCCTTTTTTAACCTTTTGGGCTTTCATGTGAAGGTATTGCGTTTCGTAAGTGGCGTTATGTCTAATTTTCACAAACTTTCCATTACCTCCACGTCTGGTAGATTCTATAACGGTTCCGTTTGCGGTTGCAAGAATTGGCGTTCCAATAGCTGCAGCAAAGTCGGTTCCTCGATGCGGACGTAATTTATTACCATAATATGCAATACGTCGTTTTAAATTATAACGGGATGAAATTCGGCTAAATTGAACAGGCGCTTGTAAGAAAGCACGACGCAAGTTTTTTGCTTCTTCATTAAAATAATCGGAAACTCCTGTTACGCTATCGGTTTCAAACTCAAAAGCATAAAAAGGTTCTTTATTATGTTCAAAATATGCAGCTTTAACCTCTGCTATTCCGGCATAAATACTATCATCAATATACTTATCGGTATAAATTACTTTAAAAGCATCTCCTTTTTGAAGACGTCTAAAATCGATAGTCCAAGGATAAATTTCATCTGCTAGTTTATAGGCTAAACGTACACTTACACCTTGATCACTTAAGGCTTCAGAAATATTAGAAGTAATGACTCCTGCAACTTCCTTTTCCACATACTTTATAGGTTTTCTACTAGTATATGCATGAATAGAATCTTGAAAGTTTATAACTACGTATTCTTCTTTATTTGGTTGGTAGATAAAGCAGTTTGGCTTTTGCAGCGAATCTCCTTTGGTACATAAAAGCGTGTATGGTTTACCAACTTGTAGTTTTCGGATATCGAAAGTATCCTTTGTTTTTTCTGCTATTTGAAAGATATGCGAAAAGCTGATGCTATTTCTCTGTAATATTTCACCAAAACTATCTCCTTTTTGAATGGTATCTCTTTTAACGATGTAGTCATCCAGGTTGAATCCAAATTCTATAGTTTCTTCTGGTTCTACAATTGCTATTTCTTCAGATATGACTTCTTTTGGTTCTGGTTTACAGCTGTAAAATAAGCCAATTGCTGCAAAGGCAATTATACATCTGTTCCCCAATCTTTTAATTCTTGCTCGCTCCATAGTTCCGGAAAAAATATTCTTCTTTGGTATTTAGGATGCATATACTTAACCCATTCACTTCCTCCTGTAGCTTCAGCCGTTTTACCTCCAATATTTAGGTAATGATTTGCTGTATTATAATGAGCCATAACCCATTTAATATTCACAGTATGGTCATAATGACGCATTGCATCTATTAATTGTTTGTCATCTTTAACACTTTGCGGTAATGCTTTAAACTTTGTGTAAAGATTATGTGTGTTATAAAATTTTGTAAATCTAATAAATTCGTCTTTATATCTATCTTCAAAAACTGTTAATAAATAGCTTTTCTTACCTGTTTTGTAGTCTTTTCCTGCCGCTTGCCAATATAAATGATCGAAAGCATGTTCATACGGCGTATTTCTATCGATAGTATCTCTAAATCGGTTATCGATTAGATTAATTAGTTCTGTAGAAGCGAATTCAATTTTTCTGTATTGTGCACTTTGAAATCCACTTGCAGGCGTTAATGTGTTTCTAAATTTATTGTATTGTTCGACATCCATTCCGTCTTTCATGATTACAAAAGAAGAAGTAAGCATATCAAAATAGCGACTTATGCGCATTATTTTTTCTGTGAAAAACGCAGCATCAATATCTTCTTTATTTGCTACTTGATCGATCTCCCAAAGGATCATTTTAAATAACAGTTCATTAATTTGATGATACATGATAAACACCATTTCATCTGGTAAAACAGAGCGTTGTGTTTGAAGATCTAATAATGCATCTGTTTGTATATAATCCCAATAATTTATAGGCTTACTGTATAACAAACCTTGTAAATGCACGTCTAAATCTTGACCTATATTATCGAATTTTTCTTTGAGTTGGTTGGTTATGTCTTTTTCCATCAATAATTTAGTTATCTGCAATAATTTTAAAAGGGTGTTTTAGGCCTTTAAAAGCATCTAGATCTGCTCGAAGTGAGCCTACTGCTAAATCTGCCTGAATACGTAAAGGTACTTTATTTTTGTCTTTTGAAACCCAAAGCGTCAAACTTTCTTCTTCTTTAAAAACACGTCCTGCCAATACATATGGTCTAAATTTTAGTGTTTTTACTTTTCCGAATTCTGTATCTAAAATTTCTTCTCCTAAATACTTTATTTTAAAACCATAGTTTTCATCATCAAAAAACATATCTGTTTTAATTTCGTCACCCGGTTTTAGTGTCGCAATTTTTATTTTATTTCTTAAATAATAATACATAGAAACCATGTCTTGTACGTTTGGTTTGGTATCTACTACGCTTTTTCTATTTTTCCTTTTATTATTTACATGTGCCCTTCTGTTTACTTGATCAAAGTCTATTTCAATGTCTTTTTTATGACCACCTTCATCTATATCTCTAATAAACTTATACGGCAATAATGTTGTTTTATCAAAGTAGCTCTCGTATCTATCTTTTACTTTAAAAAACCATTTAATAGCTCCTGTGGTCCAACCTTTACCAACAACGTGATATACTGGCTTTCCATCTATAGTATCGTCTTTTACGGTTAATGTTGCATTTCCTGCCTTTAAGAAACCGCTATAGCTCATTTCAAAACGAAACCATTCTCCCGCTTGAAAAGCGCTATCTTCTTGTGCTTTAGCAGTACTCATAGTAACTATTGCGAGTAATATTATTAATATTTTTTTCATATTCTTATTGGTTGTAAATGCAACTTACTATCTCACATTATATTGTTATGCTTTGCTAATTACAATTACTATTCCAAAAGTAGAAAACAAAAAAACTCTAACAATGAAAATGTTAGAGTTTTTAAATTACCAGATGTTAAATCTTTGTTATAAAGTACCTCTTTTTGCTTGTTCTCTTTCAATAGACTCAAAAAGTGCTTTAAAATTTCCTGCTCCAAAACCTTTAGCTCCCATTCTTTGAATAATCTCAAAAAATAAGGTTGGCCTATCTTCGACTGGTTTTGTAAAGATTTGTAGTAAATAGCCTTCTTCATCTGCATCAATCATGATACCTAAACCTTTTAACTTTTCGATATCTTCTCTTAATTCGTGGCTAAATTCTTCTAGTCTTCCCGGTACAGATCTATAATATTCGTCTGGTGGTGTGGATAGAAATTCTACACCATTCGCTCTTAATTGCGAAACGGTTTTAATAATATCGTCTGTTGCAACCGCTATATGTTGTACTCCTGCGCCTTCGTAAAAGTCTAAATACTCTTCAATTTGCGAGCGTTTTTTTCCTTCTGCAGGTTCGTTAATTGGAAATTTAATTCTACCGTTTCCGTTAGACATTACTTTACTCATTAATGCCGAATATTCGGTGTGTATTTGTTTATCATCAAAGGATAAGAAATTTTCAAATCCCATCACATCTTCATACCATTTTACCCAAACATCCATTTGGTTCCAACCTACATTACCAACCATGTGGTCAATATATTTTAATCCAGCAGCTGGCGGATTGTAATCGGATTCCCACTTCTCGAAACCTGGTAAAAATGCACCATTGTAATTTTTACGCTCTACAAACATGTGTACCGTTTCGCCGTAGGTATAAATTCCTGCACGAATAACTTCACCATGCTCATCTGTTTCCACGGTTGGTTCCATATAGGATTTTGCGCCTCTAGACATGGTTTCTTCATAGGCACTTTTTGCATCTTCTACCCAAAGCGCAACTATTTTCACACCATCACCATGTTTTACAATATGATCGTTTATTGGAGACTTGCTATTTAAAGGTGTGGTTAGCATCAACTTGATTTTGTCTTGTGTTAACACATAGCTTACCGAATCTTTAGATCCTGTTTCTAAACCTTTGTATGCATGCGATTGAAAACCGAATGCTGTTTTATAAAAGTGTGCAGCTTGTTTTGCATTACCAACGTAAAACTCTACATAATCTGTTCCTAGAAGTGGAAGGAAGTCTTGTGCTCCTTCAAATATTTTTTCTAAACCGTAGTTTACTGATTTTATTTCTTTTGCCATTCTTAGATAATTTTAATGTTTGTTTAAGCTATTTGCTTGTATAAATGTTTAGCCCTGATTGCAGTGACATCCTTTTTTGTTTTTTTTCAAAAAAGATATAACGGAAAGCAGGAAATAGCTTCTAATACTTATTTTTAGTCTTCTGTTCTGACTATTTCTTTATACTTTTTTATCGAAACGGAATCTATTATAATAGAATCGGTTTCTATTTCGAACAAATCTTCTTCTTGATAATTTAAAGAATCGTTTTCCCATTCGTAATACGAATCGTCTTCTTTATCACCATAAGCATCCATTAAGATGGTAGAGATAAGCACGCCATAAATCATGAAATATGCTACATATAACATAGTAATGATTCCGCTTACCGCTACAGCCACGATATTTAAAATTTTAGCGTTATTTACATTGGTGTAACTGAAGCTAGAATATACGTCTGGATTTTCTCTAAATAGGCGTATACTTTTGTTTGCCGAAACTAAACCTATAATACTTAAGGCTAAGGAAACTATGGAAAAAAACCCACAGCAGCAACCTAAAAATAAAACAACTAGCGCTATAATTCCTAATGTCATTGCAGATGAATCTGCGGGTAATCTATTTTGATTCATTAATTTTCAATGTTTTACTCTAACCAGGATTTTAGGTATTCTTCGTCGGCAATTTCCATTGCTTCTTGGGTAACCATTAATGGTTTAAAAGTATCTACCATTACTGCAAGCTCATCGGTTTTTGTTTTACCAATACTACGTTCTGTTGCTCCTGGGTGCGGACCGTGAGGTATTCCTGCTGGGTGTAAACTTATATGTCCGGCATCGATATCATTACGACTCATAAAATCGCCATCGACATAGTATAAAACCTCATCACTATCTATATTACTATGATTGTAAGGTGCTGGAATAGAATCCGGATGATAGTCATACAATCTAGGCACAAAACTACAAACTACAAATGCGTCTGTTTCAAAAGTTTGATGCACTGGAGGCGGTTGATGAATACGCCCGGTAATGGGTTCAAAATCATGAATAGAAAGCGCATACGGATAATTATAGCCGTCATAGCCGACCACATCAAAAGGATGTGTTGCGTAGACCATTTCGAAAATATCGTCTTGCTTTTTCACCTTAATGATAAAATCTCCTTTTTCATTATGTGTTTCCAATTCTTGTGGCTGACGAATATCACGCTCACAAAACGGCGAATGCTCTAATAGTTGTCCGAACCAATTTCTATATCGTTTTGGCGTATAAATAGGTCTTTTAGATTCTACGATAAACAATCTATTATCTTCGGTATCGAAGTCCATTTTATAAATAACACCTCGTGGCACTAAGAGATAATCTCCATATTTAAAATCTAGATTACCAAGATGTGTTCTTAGTTTCCCGGTTCCTTTATGAATAAAAATTAACTCGTCTGCATCTGTATTTTTATAAAAATAATCTTGTGTAGCTTGTTTTGGTGCAGCAAGAATTATGGTACAATCGCTATTGGTAAGTACTGCTTTTCGACTTTCTAAATAGTCCATTTCTGGTTTTATTTGAAACCCTCGAAAACGATACGATTGTATATGATTGGCCTTTGCTATTTTTGGCGCAACGCTGTATTGCTTTCTTATTTCTTTTACCTGTGTTGGTCTATGTTCGTGGTATGAATTTGTAGACATACCGTCAAAACCGATGGTACCAAATAATTGTTCGGCATATAAAGACCCATCTGGTTTTCTAAATTGCGTGTGTCTTTTAGGTGGAATTTTTCCTAGTTTATGATAAAATGGCATTCTTTTAAAATTTAAAGTTATTACTACTTCTTTTAAAATGGAATAAAACAATGCACGATCATTCTGGATTTCTTTTCTGAAGAAATTTTAAAAAGATTAATATGTCTTGCCAAAATGGTTTCATACTTATTGTTTTTCAATGCTCACATGTAACATACATTTCCTCAGTATCGAAACTTTGTTATGAATGGTTCATGTATTACAAATATCGTGAAAATTTTTGAGACTTCTTAAAACCAAAAACCAACGTTAAAAAACCACATTCCTTCTTTGGTTTCTGGTGACCAAGAGTACTTTGCTTCTATTGGTCCGAAAAAAGTATCTAAGGAATAACCCACAGCATAACCGGAATAATCTGGTGCTGTAAACCAATCACCAGAGTCGAAAATATTATCTCCTATATTTGCGTAGTTTGCAGCAAAGTTAACATGGTTCTTTTTAAAAATTTCGTAGTCTACATTTAATGTTCCTTTTACAAAACTATCTCCTACTAAAGATAAAAAATCATAGCCATAGAAGGATTTGTAGTTATTAATAAAGTTATTTCCATAACCTCCAATGACAAAATCTAAAGATCTATTGGTGTTTTCCCCAATTTTAAAACCGCCTTCTGTTGTAATATTTGCAGTAATATTACTATTAAAACTCTTGGTATATCCGATGGTTGCTTTTCCGATAGAAAATTCTGAAAAATCGCTATGAAAATCGGAAGAATACAAGTATAAATGAAAATCACCCTCAAAGAATACACCTTCATTTGGAAAGTATTTATTATCAAAAGTATCTAGTTTTAAGTTTCCGAAGAGACTAAAATAACTACTATTATCAAAAACAGTTTCCTCTTGATTTGCATTGGTAAGTATCGTTTCTGTTTTTATTTTTAAGTGTTTATGCTCAGCTCCTAATGTCAGTGAAAAATCTTTTCTAAATAAGGTTTGCAAATAAAACTGATTGGTTAAATCGACTAGCTTTACATCTAGTTTATTGACATTAACAGCAAGTAGTTGCTCGTCTGTTAAAATAGTTTGTGCTTGTATATTTTGTTTAAACTGGTTGTATCTTGAATGCACACCAACACTCCAATAAAAACCTTTATCTACATAATAGTCTAAATTATATCTAATATTATCTCCAACTACAAAATCGAATGAAGCTACATCACTATTAAAAAGAATCTTTTTTTGCGTGACATTAATTAGTACACCACTTTTATATAAGTCGTCATAATGAAGTCCTAATTTTAGCAAGGTATTCAACTTGCTTTCTTTTAAGTTAACATCCATAACATAACCGTCTTTATCTAAAGATGGTGTTAGTTTATAACTTACGTTTTCAAAATTATTAGTGGCTGCAAGGTTATTTACACCTTCTTGAAATGTGTTATAGCTGATTTCTTCTTCGGGTTTAAATTTTAATTTACCAAGCACATAAGCTCTAGAGTACTTATCTAACCCATTAACACTAATCCCATTAATTCTTAAACTATCTATTGGTGTTATTTTCGCTAATTCTGGTTTCTTTTTTATTTGTTTAGCAACTATCTTTTTAAGCGCTTCTATGTGTTTATTTGTTTCTACTACGCCATTATCTATAATCGTTTTACCCTCACCAAAAGACACCACACTAAAATTTGTTATATCTGGTTTAATATAAACATCTGTCTTTTTAGACTTGATTTTCATATCATTTATGGTTCGATAATTATTTATTTGAAGTAATATTTTCGTTGCAGATTGTAGTTGATCTCTAGTTTCTAAATCGTCTTGTACATCTACTCCAATAATGATATCTACTCCTTTGGCCTTTAGCTCATCTATTGGATAATTATTAACAACGCCACCATCTATTAAAACCTTATCGTCTATTCGTACCGGTTGAAACAAGGAAGGAAAAGCACCACTTGCCAGAATAGATTGCGGTAAACTTCCAGATTCTAAATATACGGCTTCTCCGTTTTCAATATTCGTTGCAACACAGAAAAACGGAATTGGCAGTTTACTAAAATCCTCAATATCACTTACATGCAAGGTTAACTTTGTAAGTAAGCTTAATGTATTTTGTCCTCTAGATAATGCTCTAGGTAATTTTACTTTAAATTTTTTAAACGGAAGTGTTACGGCATACTTTTCAGAATTATCACGTTCATAAAACGTTTTTGCTTTACGTGGTAAGTTGTCACTAATAATATCATCAAAATTTACATCTTTAAAAATGGAATCTATTTCTTTACCAGAATAACCGGAAGCATATAAAGAACCAATAATTGCTCCCATACTTGTACCAGCAACATAATCTACTCGAATACCTAAACTGTCAATAACTTTAAGCGTACCAATATGCGCAAGACCTTTGGCGCCACCACCACTTAAGACCAAACCCACTTTTAAATCCTCTTGTTCTAGTTCTTGTGAAAAACTAAAAAGACTAAAAAGAAGAAATATGAAGACTAATGCTTTGTTCATTTATTTGTTATGATAATAATTATATATTTTTGCTGCTCTGGATACGCCAACAACAGCTTCTAATTCATCTAATTTTGCATTGGCAATTCGCTTTACAGATTTGAATATTTTTAATAGTTCTACTATTGTTTTATCTCCAATTCCTGGAATACCTTCCAATTCTGTATTTAAAGCTGTTTTACTTCGTTTATTTCGGTGATGTTCAATACCAAAACGATGTGCTTCATTACGCAATTGCTGTATAATTTTAAGCGTTTCGCTTTTTTTATCTAAATATAGTGGAATTGGATCATCTGGGTAAAATAATTCTTCCAAACGCTTCGCAATTCCGATAATCGCAATTGTTCCTCTTAAACCTAATGCATCTAAACTTTTTAATGCGGAAGAAAGTTGTCCTTTTCCTCCATCGATGATAATCAGTTGTGGCAAAGGTTCTTTTTCCTCTAACAAACGTTTGTAGCGTCTGTAAACCACTTCTTCCATAGAAGCAAAATCATCTGGACCAACTACCGTTTTAATATTAAAATGTCTGTAATCCTTTTTACTTGGTTTCCCATTTTTAAAAACAACACAAGCAGCAACGGGATGCGTCCCTTGAATGTTTGAGTTATCAAAACACTCTATATGTCTTGGCTCTTCGCTCAAATGCAAATCTGCCTTCATTTGCGCCATGATCCTTTTAACATGTCTGTCTGGATCTGTTATTTTAATTTGCTTAAAACGGTCCATTCTAAAATACTTGGCATTTCGAACAGACAAGTCTAGAATATGCTTTTTATCGCCCAATTGAGGTACCGTAATTTTAAGGTCTTCTCCAACATGCACCTCAAAAGGTACATAAAGTTCTTTGGAGTTAGAGTTAAAACGTTGTCTTATCTCGGTAATTGCTAATTCTAAAAGTTGCTGATCCGACTCATCCAGCTTTTTCTTAATTTCTAAAGTATGTGATCGTATTATGGAACCATAAGAGATTTGTAAAAAATTTACATAACCAAAGCTTTCATCGCTAACAATACTAAACACATCTACATTGCTAATTTTAGGATTTATAATCGTAGATTTTGATTGGTAGTTTTCTAGGACTTCAACTTTTTCTTTTATTTTTTGCGCTTCTTCAAATTGCATTTCTTCTGCAAATTGCTTCATTTGCTGTTTAAATTGCGAAAGCGAATCTTTAAAGTTTCCTTTTAAAATTTCTCGAATGGCTATAATATTTTCATTATATGCTTGTGCTGTTTCCAAACCTTCACAGGCACCTTTACAGTTTCCTAAATGATACTCTAAACAAACTTTATATTTGCCTGTTGCCACTTTTTCTGGAGACAAATCGTATTTACAAGTCCGTAATTGGTATAACCCTTTTATTAAATCTAAAAGCGTATACACGGTTTTCATACTGGTATAAGGTCCAAAATACTCACTACCATCTTTAAAAACTCTTCTGGTAGAAAACACTCTAGGAAACCGTTCTTTTTTTATGCAAATCCAAGGATAAGTTTTATCATCCTTTAGCAATACATTATAACGTGGCTTGTTCTTTTTAATTAAGTTGTTTTCTAACAGTAAGGCATCTGTTTCTGTGGCTACCACAATATGTTTTATGCTTGCAATTTTTTTTACCAGCACTCTAGTTTTACCATTTTCATGTGTTTTGGTAAAGTAGGAGCTTACTCTCTTTTTTAAATTCTTAGCTTTACCTACATAAATAAGAGTATCTTCTACATCAAAGTATTGATATACTCCAGGTGCATTTGGTAAGGTTTTAAGTTGTATTTTTAAAGCAGATTCGCCCATCTTGTAAATGTACTTATTTTAATTTTTTATAAAGAAAAAATACCTTGATTTTAACGTATAATTTTTTAATAAAAAAGAAGGTTTTTACAAATACTTAATTATTACATTGCGCCACTTTTTGAAATAGAATAAATGATTAAAAAAACAATAGGAAGAGTAGACAAAATAGACTTTCCTAAACTAGATTTATACAACATAGATGTTAAGATAGATACAGGCGCTTATACGTCTGCAATACACTGTTCGCAAATTATTGTGGATGGTGAAAGTTTAAAATGCACTTTTTACAGTAAAGGACATCCCAACTTTAGCGGAAAGGAAGTAATTTTTGAAAACTTCACAAAAACAAATGTAAAAAGCAGCAATGGTTTCAAGGAAAACAGATTTAAAGTAAAATCGGAAGTCGTTTTTTTTGGAAAAACATATAAGATTAACTTAACTTTAAGCACCAGAGAGGAAATGAGATTCCCAGTCCTTATTGGTAGACAATTTTTAAAACGCAAATTTTTGGTTGATGTAGACCAAGAAAATATATCACACAATTTAAAAACATTATGAACATAGTTATTTTATCGCGTAACGCAAATTTATATTCTACAAACAGACTAGTAGAAGAAGGCGAAAAACGCGGTCACCAAGTAGAGGTTATAGACCCTTTAAAGTGTGATATTATTATTGAACAACACAAACCAACCATTTTCTACAAAGACAGATATCTAGATTATGTAGACGCTATTATTCCTAGAATTGGAGCATCTATAACTTTTTATGGCTGTGCTGTTGTTAGACAATTTGAAGAAATGGGTGTTTTCACTATTGTAACCTCCGATGCTATACAACGCTCTAGAGATAAACTGCGTAGTTTACAGCGCTTAAGTAAAGCGGGAATTGGTATGCCAAAAACCGTTTTCACGAATTACTCGAGAGATGTAGAAGAAGTTATAGAACATGTTGGTGGCGTTCCTGTAATTATAAAATTACTAGAAGGAACACAAGGACTTGGAGTAGTTTTAGCTGAAACCAAAAACGCTGCAGAATCGGTATTAGAAGCCTTTAACGGACTAGAAGCAAGAGTCATTGTTCAAGAGTTTATTGGTGAAGCAAAAGGAGCAGATCTACGTGCTTTAATTGTAGACGGACAAGTGGTTGGCGCAATGAAAAGACAAGGAAAAGAAGGTGAGTTTAGATCTAATTTACATAGAGGCGGAAGCGCAAATGTGATTAAACTTAGCGAACCAGAATTAAAATTAGCACTCAATGCTTCTCGCGCATTAAAACTTCCTGTTTGTGGTGTAGATATGCTACAATCTAGTAGAGGTCCATTAATTTTAGAAGTAAACTCTACACCTGGATTAGAAGGAATTGAAAGAGCTACCGAAAAAAATATTGCAAAAAGTATTATTACTTATATTGAGAAAAATAGATAGTTAATTCATGACAAACCATAATGAAACCATTACCATTCTTGGTGAAAGTATAAAACTTGGAGAAAGTAAAGAGCTCTCTTTTGAAGTTGCCAAACTACACACCTCCAATTCTGTAGATGTCCCGGTACTTATTTCGCGTGCAAAAAAACCAGGACCAACGGTTTTACTAACCGCAGGAATTCATGGTGACGAAGTAAATGGTGTTGAAATTATACGTCAGGTAATTGCAAAAGGGATTAACATTCCTAAAAAAGGAACTATTATTTGTATTCCTATTATTAACGTTTTTGGATTTATAAACCTCTCTAGAGATTTTCCAGATGGAAGAGATTTAAACCGTGTTTTCCCTGGTACTTTAAAAGGTTCTTTGGCAAGTAGAGTTGCTTACAAACTAATACATGAAATTGTACAAGAAGTAGACTTTATCATGGACTTTCATACTGGTGGTTCTGGACGTTTTAATGCGCCACAAATTAGAATCATTAAAGACGATAAAGTCTTAGATGATTTGTCTAAAAAATTTGGTGCTCCTTTTATTATATACTCTAAAAATATCAATAAATCTTTTAGAAGTACTTGTCAGAAATTAGGCAAACCAATACTTCTTTTTGAAGGTGGAAAATCTTCTCATATAGATACTACAATCACTAATCACGGTGTAAATGGTATTAAAAGAGTATTGCATAGCTTAGGGATGCTTTCTGCTAAATTTAAAGTTTCTAAACCTAAAACAGACTGTGTTTTCATTAACGAAAGTAGATGGATTAGAGCGAAATATTCTGGTATGTTTAAAGCAACCATAGAAATAAACAGCATGGTTAAAAAAGGGGATGTTATTGGTAATATCACAGATCCTTACGGCAAGTCTAACCATTTTGTAAAAGCAGATAATGCTGGATATATCATTAACGTCAACGAATTACCAATTGTCTATCAAGGAGATGCTTTGTTTCATATATCTACAGAATTATTATGACAAAAGCCGAGTTACGAATAGCCTATAGATCACAACGCAGAAAACAAAGCGAAACGCAATTAGACGATGCCAGTTTAGAAATTGCGAATCAATTGTTGCAACTAGATATTTGGAACTTTTCTTTTTACCATATTTTTTTAACGATTACAGAACAACACGAAGTAAACACCGATTATATTTTAAACATCTTATCTGGAAAAGATAAAAACATCGTGCTTTCTAAAAGCGATTTTAAAACCGGTTTGCTGAAACACTTTTTACTTACCGATAATACCATAATTAAAAAGAACAAGTACAACATACCAGAACCTGTAGACGGAATTCCTATTCCTGCGGAAAGTATGGAAGTTGTATTTGTACCTCTTTTAGCATTTGACATTAAAGGAAACCGAGTTGGTTACGGTAAAGGTTTTTATGACACCTTTTTAGCTTCTTGTAAACCAGAAACTATAAAAATCGGACTTTCCTTTTTTGAAGCAGCCGATGAAATTACAGATGTTTTTGAAGGAGATATCGCTTTAGATTACTGCGTTACGCCAAAGCAAGTTTACCATTTTACTCCTTAGAAAAAGCTTTCTTATTAAATACAATAAGCATTATAAAACCAGCGCTTATTGCCATATCTGCTACATTAAAAACAGGTTCGAAAAACGTAAAATACTTACCACCATAAAACGGTAACCATTCTGGTAAATACCCTTTCCATAGTGGGAAATATAGCATATCTACTACTTTACCATGTAATATACTATCATAACCTCCGCCTTCTGGTAAAAAGGAAGCTACTTGGTGGTAACTATCGCTAAACAGTAAACTATAAAAAGTAGAATCTATAATATTTCCTAAAGCACCTGCAAAAATTAAAGCAATAGCAATAACTAGCACATTTGGACTTTGTTTTTTAATTGCAGAAACCAGCCAATAACCAATACCTACAATGGCAACAATTCTAAAAAGGGTAAGGGCCACTTTTCCTGTTCTGTCACTAACAAAAGAAACAAAATCACTAATCTTGGTTCCCCAAGCCATGCCATCATTTTCTATAAAGTAGATTTTAAACCAGTCAAAAACTTCCACACTTTCCCCTAATAGGAAATGTGTTTTTATATAAACTTTACTAATTTGATCGATTAGTAAAATAAGAATGATGAGTATTATCGATTTTTTTAATGACATAAATTTGTCTTCTTGTTTCTATTTAAACACACGCAGATACGCTTCGTGTGGCAAACTCTTAATTAGAGGGTTCTTAGCAAAAATAGGAATATTATTGACTTTTAGTTATAGTTACATTCCCATTTATGGTTTTAATTAACACTTCCTGGTTTCCGGCATCTATTTCTTCCTTTTTAATATAGCCGTTTTTAGAGGCTGCAATAACCTTTGCGTGGTTTGTTTGCATGGCAACATTACCATTTCTTGTATCTATTCTAGCACTGCCTTGAAAGGCTGTAAAAATACAATTCCCTGTATCGGAATGTACGCGTACCTTACCATATGCTCCTTTTACAATCAAATCACTTTCATATAAATCGATACCCATACTTAAATGTTCTGGTATCACTACATTAATTTCAACAGAAATCACCTTGTGCGCACTTAACTTATCGTTTGCATCTACAAATAATGGTTGTTGTTTTACTGCTATATATAAATGATTGTTTTTAGCTTCGGTGACCAAAACGATGTTCTCGTTATTTTCTCCTTCTACTCTAGAGCGCACGGTAATTTCAGAAACAGGCTTTGCATCTACGGTAATCTTAAATACATATTCACCATGAATACTAATACTTGAAATAGCTTCTTTAGAAAACGTCTTTTGCGTTATGTGCTGGGCATGAGAATAGAAATTAAAAACCAGAAAGGATAGGAAGAGTATGTATTTCATTTATTAAAGCACTTCGACTGCGGCCGTGTTACAATAGGATTAAAATAATAAACGCTTCCATTAAATGGAAGCGTTTTATTGTTTATTTATAATGCGATTTCTGTTTTTAAAACTTCACCTATGTTTTGTAAAACAAAGGCGTAGGAATGTTACTGCATGTTTTTAGCTTCAATACTTAAAGTAGCATGAGGCACTAATTTTAAACGTTCTTTAGCAATCAGTTTTTTGGTTACACGACAAACGCCGTAGGTTTTATTTTCGATTCTAATAAGTGCATTTTTTAAATCGCGAATAAATTTCTCTTGTCTAATCGCTAGTTGCGAGTTAGACTCTTTACTCATTACCGCACTTCCTTCATCAAAAGCTTTAAATGTTGGCGAAGTATCTTCTGTACCATTGGTATGGTTATTCATATACGCACTCTTAATAAGCTCTAAATCGTGTTGTGCTTTTTGTATTTTTTCTTGAATTAGCGTTTTAAATTCTGCTAAATCTTTATCTGGAAATCTTACATTTATATCTGTTGCCATAATTTTAATGTTTTGTAATAAATAATTTGGTATTTATAGCATCAAAAGCAATCTCTATACCACTATCTATTTGTTCTACAATCTCTAACGTTTCGGTTAAGGTTTCGGTTTTAATATACTCGATATTCGCTTCAACAGCCTTAACAATTTGGTCGTCTTTTTGAATCTTCACATCTATTCGATCTGTAACTTCAAAACCAGAATCTTTACGTAAGTTTTGAATCCTATTTACTAACTCACGAGCAATTCCTTCTTCACGTAATTCTTCCGATATGGTAACATCTAAGGCAACGGTTAAGTTTCCTTCATTTGCTACAAGCCAACCTTCTATATCTTGCGATGTTATCTCTACATCACTAAGTTCTAAAGTAATACTTTTTTCGTTTACTTCAACATCTAAAACACCGTTTTGCTCGATTTTTTTTATATCGTCTGCTGTAAACTTCTGAATTTGTCCTGCAATAGCCTTCATATCCTTACCAAAACGCGGTCCTAAGGTTTTAAAATTAGGCTTTATTTGTTTCACTAAAATATCGGAAGCATCCTCTAAAAGCTCAATCTCTTTAATGTTTACTTCATGTTTTATTAAATCGGCTACTGCTAAAATGTCTTCCTTTTGTTCTGCAGAATCCACAGGAATCATAATTTTTTGCAATGGCTGACGTACTTTTATTTTTTCTTTAGCTCGTAACGATAACACTAGCGATGATATAGTTTGTGCTGCTTCCATTTTACGCTCTAAAGCTTTATCTATAAAAGTCTTATCACTCTTTGGAAACTCTGCCAAATGTACACTTTCAAACGTTTCTGTTTGTGTTGTTTTTGTTAAGTCTAGGTAAAGTTTATCCATGAAAAATGGTGCAATTGGCGCCCCAAGTTTCGCTATGGTTAACATACAAGTATATAAGGTTTGGTATGCCGATATTTTATCGGTTTGATAATCGCCTTTCCAGAAACGTCTTCTGCTTAAACGCACGTACCAGTTACTTAAATATTCTTGTGTAAATTCTGAAATTTCTCTAGCTGCTTTTGTTGGTTCGTAAGCGGCATAGAAATCGTCTACTTTTTGAATTAAGGTGTTTAATTCGGAAAGAATCCAACGATCAATTTCTGGTCTTTCATTTAACGGAATACCTGCTTCCGCATAACTAAACTTATCAATATTTGTATATAAGGTAAAGAAAGAATAGGTGTTATAAAGTGTTCCGAAGAACTTACGTTTCACCTCTTCAATACCATCGACATCAAACTTTAAATTATCCCATGGGTTTGCATTTGCAATCATGTACCAACGTGTAGCATCTGCGCCGTAGGTTGCTAACGTTTCAAAAGGATCTGTTGCGTTTCCTAAACGCTTCGACATTTTTTGTCCGTTTTTATCTAAAACTAATCCGTTAGAAACTACATTTTTATAGGCTACAGAATCGAAAACCATAGTCGCAATAGCATGCAACGTATAGAACCAACCACGAGTTTGATCTACTCCTTCTGCAATAAAATCTGCTGGAAAGGATTCGTTATTATCAATTTTCTCTTTATTTTCAAAAGGGTAATGCCATTGTGCATACGGCATAGAACCAGAATCGAACCAAACATCTATTAAATCGCTTTCGCGTTTCATTGGTTGTCCGCTTGCAGAAACTAATACAATTTCATCTACAATATTTTTATGTAAATCTATTTTAGCGTAGTTTTCTTCGGAGTTGTTTCCAACTTCAAAATCTTCGTAAATAGCTGCATGCATAACACCAGCGGCAACGGCTTTTGCCATTTCTGCTTTCAACTCGCCAACAGAACCAATACATATTTCCTCTTTACCATCTTCTGTTCTCCAGATAGGCAATGGGATTCCCCAATAACGAGAACGCGATAAATTCCAATCGTTTGCATTTGCAATCCAGTTTCCAAAACGACCTTCTCCAGTCGATTTTGGTTTCCAGTTAATGGTAGTATTTAACTCATGCATTCTTCCTTTTACATCGGTGATTTTAATAAACCAAGAATCTAATGGGTAATATAGAATTGGTTTATCTGTACGCCAGCAATGTGGATAGCTATGCTTATATTTTTCAACTTTAAAAGCTCTATTTTCTTCTTTTAACTTAATCGCTAACTCGACATCCATAGAACGTTCTGGAGCTTCGCCATCGTTATAATATTCGTTTTTCACATACTTACCACCAAACTCTTTCATTTCTGGTCTAAAACGACCTTGCAAATCTACAAGTGGTACTAAGCTGTCATTTTCATCTTTTACTAAAAGCGGTGGGATTTCTGGAGTTGCTTGCTTTGCAACCAAGGCATCATCTGCTCCAAAAGTTGGTGCTGTATGTACGATTCCTGTACCGTCTTCTGTGGTAACAAAATCTCCTGCAATAATTCTAAAAGCATCTTGTGGATTATCGTTTGGTAAAGCGTACGGTAATAATTGTTCGTATTTTATTCCAACTAAATCCTTTCCTATAAATTCTTTTACTACGTAATATGGTATTTTTTTATCTCCAGATTTATAGTCTAATAATTCTGGTTTTGTTTGTACCTGTACATTGTTTTTTCCTGCAAACTGCTTGCTTACTAAAGCTTTTGCTAAAACCACATTAATTGGCTCAAAAGTATATTGATTATAGGTTTCTACTAAAACATAATCTATTTTCGGACCAACAGTTAACGCGGTATTACTTGGCAATGTCCAAGGTGTTGTAGTCCAAGCCATGAAATAAATATCGCCTTCGTTTTGTAAAAAGTCTGGTAATGTTTCTTCTAAGGCTTTAAACTGTGCAACAATGGTTGTGTCTGTTACATCTTGATATGCTCCAGGTTGGTTTACCTCATGCGAGCTAAGTCCGGTTCCGGCTTTTGGCGAATACGGCTGAATGGTATAGCCTTTATACATCAAATTCTTAGAATAAATCTCTTTAAGCAACCACCAAACGGTTTCCATATATTTAGGTTCATAGGTAATATATGGATCATCCATATTTACCCAATATCCCATTTTATTGGTAAGGTCATGCCAAATATCGGTATAACGCATTACTGCTTTACGGCATGCTGCGTTGTAATCTTCTACAGAAATAGTTTTACCAATATCTTCTTTAGTAATACCTAATTCTTTTTCTACGCCAAGTTCTATTGGTAAACCATGCGTATCCCAACCAGCTTTACGCTTTACCTGGAACCCTTTCATGGTTTTGTAACGCGGAAAAATATCTTTAATAGAACGAGCTAATACGTGGTGTACACCAGGTAATCCGTTTGCGGAAGGAGGTCCTTCAAAAAACACATAAGGTTCTGCACCTTCTCTAGTAGTTACACTTTTTTCGAAGATGTTATTTTCTTGCCAATAGCTTAAGATTTCGTCTGCAACTTTTGGTAAGTTAAGTCCTTTATATTCAGGAAATGTCGTGCTCATTATATCGTTTACTTTTAAGAGTTGCGAAATTAATGAATTTCGGTGAAATGGTTGTTTTTTAAAACAAAAAAAGCCAAAACATACGTTTTGACTTTTTTTAGTTACAGATTAATAGCCAACTACTCAATAACTATCTTTTTATCTAGGGTTTGATTTCCTTGTGTCTGGATGCTTACAATATAAATTCCGGTTGCTAGTTTGTTTATTGCTATTCCGTTTTCTAAAGTATTGTTAGACATATTTATTTTTGTATACACCGTTTGTCCTAACATATTAGTTAAAGCGATTTTACTTGCATCACTGTTTAATCCTTTTACATATAACAAGTCACTATTATTGTTATAATAAATTACAGTACTATTATTCGCTGTAATTTCTTCGGTACTTAACCTTGCTCCTTCAAAAACGATTTCAAATCTTTCATTAAATTCTCCTGCTTCCGATGTAAATGTATGCGCTATATCTTGACGTAAATCGAAATACCCACCAGTAAGATTATCTTTTAAATAAATCTCTTGGTCTTCCGCTATATTATCTGTTTCGGTTAACTTAATACTGTAGCTATTGTTTCCTGAAGTTTTTAAAGCTAACGGCACTACTTTATCATTTGTGATTGCTGCATAAGATTGAATAGTCATTTTTTCTCCGTCTAACAACAGGCTTAAATCATCATGATTATCGTCTGTGTTTTTTGCTTCGTAACCATAATCATATGCATCTGTTGTTAGATCACTAAAACCTAATAACAATTCTCTTCGTGTTGCTTGTCCGTCTATAGCTTGAAACTCAATTCGCATTTTTTGTAGTACATCTTCTTCTCTTTGAGAATCTTCTGAATTATTAGAAGCTGCTTCTCTAAAAAACACAGAACCCATATCATCATCTCCATTCGCATCTGCTTCTTTAATAAAAACACGTTGACTATTCTTAAATACTACAGAACCAGTACTTGCTATTTCCGCAATAAAACTTTGTCCTACTGGTAAATATTTTGTCGGTTTCATGGTACCATCTTGCGAACCATTATTAGCTCCAAGCGCTCCTACAAACTGATACGCCATAACACTTCCTGTTTTGTTTATATGCGCATATCCTCCTTCGTACTCTGTTGTTGTGTGTGATGCACCAGCCCATTGTTGCCAAAGTTGAATACTTCCACCTCCACCTAAAACAGATTGGTTATCATCTATAAATTTATGTACATCTATTGCCGATGCATACGGGTTACCTAATAAATACTCTGTTTTAGATACTCCCGAAACCGATCCTGCACCTCCAGCGTCTGTTACACTAATTTTTATAGTTCCATTGTTTGGTTTTCCTTCAAATAAATATTGTTGTTCTGTACCAACACCCATTCCTTTATGAATATAACCAACTCCTGGATTAATCGTAGTTGTTGGTGTTACCGTTCCCCAATCGTAATAAGTCACGCCATTTTCATAGGTATACATCCATCTTGTACTTAACTTGTCACTTTGATTATAAGCACTTGTAAATTGAATTGCACTACCATCACCTTTTTTAAGCATGTCTAGGCTAAATGCTGTATTATTTAAATTATTAGAAGCACTATTGTTGTCAGATAAAGCAGTAGCGTCCGGCGTTCCTACTGGAGAGCTCCAGTAATTATACCAATAGTAACTAGATGCACCTTCTTGGCGTCTTAATATTTTCCCTGTTGCAGAGGTTACTAAATCACTATGAATACCTTGTATTAATTGTGAATCATTTTCTAAATCTATTGTTCCGTTTAGTTCTAAATACCAAGAATTTTTTACTTGATTACTCCCTTTTGTAGCCAAGGTTTTACTTGCATCTACAAATAAACCTAAATTCTTTACGGGATGATTTGCATCCACATTATCCTCTATTTTCACGATACTCCAATCTTTATTCGTTGCAGTATCTGTAATATCCCAAACATCACCATGTAACCATGTGTTTTCTGTTGTCCAATTTCCATTAGATTTAGAAACATAAGGCATAGGTGCCGTTTGCTCAACAATAGTTTTTATATTATGAAGTTTTAAATCATTATTATTTGAAGAATAATCAGACGTTGTACTATTAACGATATTAGACATTGGGTAATATCCTTTTAAATTACCCCAAGACACTTTTGCTGAAGTACCTAAATCCTGAATATCTTTAGGTATGATCGTACCTCTTAAAACTCCTGAATTATTTTCAATTTCTTGGTAGACCATTTGTTGTACTTGCTCATCCGTTAAAGCAGCATCAAAAACTCTTACTTCATCTATATCTCCTTTAAAATGTCCAAAACCAGCAGCGCTTGTATTTGTTGGATATCTTCCTACTGTAAATTCTCTTTGTGAATAAATATGCGGAGTTCCATTAAAGTTTTTAGTTAATAATTCGGAATTTAATCTAGAATCTGTTGTAGTTCCAACTAATTCCCCATTAAGATACAACTTAACCGTTTGATCTGCAGAATTAAATACACCAGCGATGTGGTACCATAAATCATTTTTAAGTTTCACATTAAACGAAGGATCTGGTTGTACAGAAATACTATTTGAAGGGTAATTACTAGAAGCCGTTACCTGGTCTTGTGTAATCACATAAAATGCAGGTGTTCTTCCATTAGTTATATACAACCTCATGTTTTCTTGACCAGCTATACTATATAAGTTTGGTAGGTTTCCATCTGAAGTGTGCTCAATTTTAGCCCAACTCATGATAGTACCATTTGTCCAGTTTGTAATATAAGGGTCTGTATCTAAATAATCATCTTCACCATCAAAATCTAAAGTTGCAGATTCGATAAAAATATCGATATCATCTCTATAATCTAAATCTCCTCCAGCGAATAAATCCCCATCTGTATCTGGTAAAATAGAAAGGTTAGTAGGATCGTTTATTTCATCATTTACATCGTAATAATCATTTACTGAACCACCTTCAAAAATATTATCTAAACCATCTTTATCCGTATCCGTATTAGAAATAGCATTTGCCATCCCGTTCTCTTGAATATCTGGAATACCATCATTGTCTGAATCTAAATCTAAATAATCTGGTAAGTCCGTTCCATCTGTATTTACCGGCGTAATTCCTGTTCCGTAATTATCCCATAAACCAGCATAAGGACCAGTAGTATTAACGGTACCGCTTGGCGCAATATAACCTACTGTAGGTTGCGCTTCAATATTATCTGGAATACCATCATTATCATCATCCAAATCTATTTGACTAGCACATAAAAAGCTATATGCAAGAGTATCTAATCCATGAGGGTCATGCGTTCCGGAAGCTAGACCACCTGAAATAACAATATGTTTTACAGAAACTTTACTGATCATGTTTTCGGTAGCAAAACCAATCGTGTTTTCTATATTTTGACCAGCAGTTAAATTAGCTTTCAAAATACCATCTGCATCATATAAATTAATAGTTCCTGTTGCATCATTTCCAAAATAGGAATCACTGAAATAGGCAATCAAAACATCATCTGCATAAATCTCATAGTTAACCACAGCAGTATCTGTATTGGTATCATATATATCTACCAGATCAAAACTAAAAGAAGCAACTGGTTCTGTAAAATTAATATTAACGGTATAATAATCTCCTGTTTGATTTCCAACTTCTGGGTATACATAGATCCCAGTACCCACATTAGCAGAAACAAATCCACCAGAAGCGGTTGCTCTAAACTCATCGATTTCATAAGATCTATATACATAGTTATCTTCAAAATCTAAAGTCCCATTTGCAAAAGTACCGATACTTTCTGATCCAGACCCATTTACCTGAGAACTAGCTGGAAACAAATAATCATTGGCACCATTTAAAACAGTTAACACTTGTCCTTTATTATAAACTTCTTCTTGAAAACCGGACTCTTGATACCCTAATCCGTTGGTATTATTACCAATAACAAAAACATCGTATTCGTTTTTAGACCAACTTACAGCATCCGATTTTGGAGAAGCTGCGCCAGAAATTGCTGGACATTCTATAGTGTCTAAAACACCATCATTGTCATCGTCAACATCTACACTATTTAAGACACCATCATTGTCAATATCTTTTAGATTTTGAGAATAGGTAACTAAACTGCAAGTGAATAAGCTTAAAAAAAGCGCAAAGAATCGTAGTTGATTTTTCATAAGTAGGTAATCATTTTAAATATACTAGCATAAAATCCATATCAATGCCAGATATTTAGGTTTGGGTTTAAGTTTTAATAGTTTGGGACTATTTAATCTAAATCTTAAAATCTTGAGGGAAGACTTCTAAAAAATAAAACGAAACAATTTTTAACTGTTAACAAATTTATCCTTTAGAGGCACAAACATCTTACTTTACTTTTGACTAAATAAATAAACTCGATTATCGGTAAGAAAAATTCTTTAAAGTGCGTTTTTTAGACATAAAAAACTAATTATTAGGCTTTTAAAAAGATATTAAAGCTACTAAATCTTCGATTTTGGAGACTAATTGAATCTTGATTCCTTTTGGTTTGATCGCTATTTTATTATATTTTGATACAAAAATAGTTGAAAAACCGAGTTTCTCAGCTTCTAAAATACGCTGTTCCACACGTTGCACTGGGCGAATTTCACCAGACAAACCAACTTCTGCCGCAAAACAATAATCTTTTGGTAGCGCCTCATCTTCATTAGAAGATAAAATAGCTGCTACAACCGCTAAATCTATAGCTGGATCATCTACAGATATTCCGCCAGTAATATTTAAAAAAACATCTTTTGCGCCTAAACGGAAACCTGCTCGTTTCTCTAAAACGGCTAAAAGCATGTTTAATCTTTTTGCATTAAACCCAGTCGCACTGCGCTGTGGTGTACCATAAACCGCTGTACTTACCAATGCCTGCACTTCAATCATAAGTGGCCTTAAGCCTTCAATTGTAGAAGCAACGGCGTTACCAGATAATTCTTCGTCTTTTTTGGAGATTAATATCTCACTAGGGTTAGAGACTTCTTTTAAACCAGAGCCCTGCATTTCATAAATACCAATTTCATTAGTAGATCCGAAACGGTTTTTATTAGCACGTAGAATTCTAAATATATGATTTCTATCGCCTTCAAATTGCAAAACAGTATCTACCATATGTTCTAATATTTTTGGCCCTGCAATGTTTCCATCTTTAGTTATATGACCAATTAAAATAACAGGTGTTGCCGTTTCTTTAGCAAATTTTATAAGTTCTGTAGTACATTCTTTTATTTGCGAAATACTACCAGAAGACGATTCTATATAGTCGCTATGAAGGGTTTGTATCGAATCTATAACCACAATATCTGGTTCTAGTGCTTCAATTTGTTTAAATATATTTTGGGTTTTGGTTTCTGTAAGAATAAAGCAGGTATCATTATTTGCATGAATACGTTCTGCTCGCATTTTTATTTGTTTCTGACTCTCTTCTCCAGAAACATATAAGGTTCTATATGGAAGTTTTAATGCTATTTGAAGGAGTAATGTACTTTTACCAATTCCTGGTTCTCCGCCTAAAAGGATTAAAGATCCTGGTACAATACCACCACCAAGCACTCTATTAAACTCTTCATCTTGGGTGTTTAACCTTGCATCTTCAGAGCCATCTATCGCATTAATGGTTAACGGTTTTGAAACGCGTTTACTTGCAGATGTTGGTGTTTTCCAATCGCTTTTTTCTGGTTTTTGAATCACCTCTTCTACTATAGTATTCCACTCTTTACAAGAAGTACATTGCCCTTGCCATTTGGCATATTGGGATCCACAGTTTTGACAAAAAAAAGTCGTTTTTACTTTAGCCATGTTTACTTTCCGTGAAAACGGAAACTTTTTAATTACTGATACAATTATTCTAGTATAAAACCTTCCGAAATCGGGAACACCTATTTAATATCCGAAATCGGCTTTAATCTCGTCCGATTTTTCAAGCATTAAATCCTTAGTCAACCCTGCTATTTCTTCTAACATAAATGCGGTTTGATATGTTTTCATTGCTTTTTTAGGTTCATTAGTTTCTTCGTAAAAACGCGCTAAATAATAATTTCCTAGCATGGTTTCTGGATATTGCTTACGTGCTAACTTTCCTAATTCTTCGTAATAATTGAATTGTTCGGTTTTATTTATTGCTGCAGATATCGCTTTAAAATCGTTCACTAATATTTGTTTTTTTATTCCGAATAAATCCTCAATAGTTTGGTATTTATCTAACAAATAAGTTACTGGTGAACCTTCTAATTTAAGAATCGTCTCTCTGTATTCCTTTTTACTAATTGGTTGAAAAACCAAGAAAATACTTTCTAATGCTTTTGGAATAGCGTGTGCTGGTAAGGCATAATGTGAAGGACCTTCAAAAGCATTAAAGTTATATAATACATTTTTATTATCTACCGTTGCTATACTTGTATTTAGTGTTTCAGTTTTTTCTTTTATAGATTTCACATCATTTGTAGATGTTGCTAAATAATAAAAGAGTTTCGTCTCAAAACTTTTTAACCTTTCCGCAATATAGGTAGACATCGCTGGCGCTAGATCTGGACTAATACTAATATACGCTTGAAATAATGGCAAGGGTTTTAGCATATAATAGTTAATAAAATTCGCGGTATCTCCATGACCAACTGCGACTTTAAAGTTTTCTGTTCTGTATTTTTTTTCTAAATGCGGAACAAGCTCCATACCAACAAACTCAAAAAATGCGGCTCCAGAATCTATAGGTAAAGAGCTTGACTCAGAATAGTTAGTATCATCTCTACGTTTTTCTATTTGATTAATACCAACGACAATTGCTTCTGGCATGTCTTCCCAATAGGAATAATAATCTACGTTTCCTGCAACGATTTCAAACATATAATCCCCATCAAAAACCACAATTAACGGATAGCTTTTACTGGTGTTTTCATCATAACCTCTTGGCAATTGCACTTTTATTTCTCGAGTATCATTTAATTTTTGCGAATCAAAAGTCTCGTATTGTACTTGAGCGTAAGAAAATTGGAATGTAAAAAGTAAAACTATCGCGTAGATTAATGCTTTCATTTTTTAAGTATTTGAGAATTGAAAATGCAAGTTACAAATTATTTTCTTCTATTTTCCAATAGAAAAAACAATAAAAAAACCCCCAATAAATTGAGAGTTTCTAGATACTAATATCGTTTTATTCGCCTTATTTTAAAAGGTTAGTTGCTTCATCTGGAAAAACTAACGAAGGTTTAAATGTTTTCGCTTTTTTAAGTTTCATAAAAGCATACGTAATTAAGATAAGCACATCTCCTGGAGATACTAACCTAGCGGCAGCACCATTTAATGTGATTTCACCAGAATTTCGTGGACCTGGAATGGCATATGTTTCTAAACGAGCTCCATTGTTATTATTTACAATTTGCACTTTTTCACCTTGAATAATATTTGCAGCATCCATTAAATCTTCATCAATAGTGATACTACCAATATAATTTAGGTCTGCTCCTGTTACTTTTACTCTGTGAATTTTAGATTTTACTACTTGTATTTGCATGTGGCAAAGATAATTAATTAAGTGAAGTGATTTAAACTTTTTCTTTTTGCTGCAAATTTATCTTATTTTAATTGGACTTTGACTTTTTTTCAACCTTAACTAGTGCTATGCTCAAAAAAAGGCTTCATCGAATTAAAAAATTTATGATTTTCGATACAAAACAAAAAACCCAAATTACTTCAGTGCGATATTGTCTATTAATCTAATGTCATCTGCATAGACAGCAATAAACGCTCTATAGTTTTTTTTATTTGATTTTCTTTTTACTGTTTTCAAGGTTTCTATATCGGCTATAATGAAGTATTCTAATTCTAATAAATCATGTTTAGCAAATGTTTGATAAACCCATTCTGTAACTTTATTAGCACTTTTTGTGCCAAACTTTTCATTGGCAGTCTGTAATGTTTCATAAATAAAAGGAGCTGCATTCCTATACGCTGTCTTTAACCTTGTATTTCTAGAACTCATAGCTAAACCATTAGCTTCTCTATGTATTTTACATCCATTTATAGTAACAGGTATATGATATTTTTCAACTAGTTTTTTAATGATTGCTAATTGCTGAAAATCTTTCTCTCCAAAATATGCGTTATCTGGAGTTACAATTTCAAACAAACGCTTTACAATAGTACCAACGCCATCAAAATGTCCGTTTCTAAATTTACCTTCCATTTCATGCTCTAAACCATCAAAACTAAAATGTTCTGCCTCTACTTTAGTGGCATAAATATCTGCTACAGAAGGTGCGTATATTAAAATATCCTCCGACAAGGTTTTTAATAAATCTGCATCTTTTTCTAAAGTTCTAGGGTATTTTTCTAAATCTTCGGCATTATCAAATTGCGTCGGATTCACAAAAATGCTAACCACAGCAACATCATTATTCGCTAGCGCTTCTGCAACTAAAGATAAATGTCCTTGATGCAGTGCTCCCATAGTTGGCACAAAACCAACCGTTTGATTTTCGTCCTTTAATTGGCTAATAAATTTCTGAATTTGTTTTATTTCGGAAAAAATCTTCATTTTTATTAAAAATTAACGTTTGCAAACTTAATATTTTACTGGCAAACTGCATAAAATTTTGTACTTTTGCGTGTTTTTTATTTTGAATTTTCAAAAGCAACAAGTATATATAACAAGCTTATTGCCATTTATTAAAACAATAAAAGTCAACTGCGAGTAAAATATTACATTAAAAAACATTAAAAACAGCTATATGAAAGATAAGAGGATATTGTATGTATCATCTGAGGTAGTACCTTATTTGCCAGAAACCGAAATTTCTTCAATGTCGTTTGAAACACCTCGAATGGTAAACCAACAAGGTGGTCAGATTAGAATATTCATGCCTAGATATGGAAATATTAACGAAAGAAGACATCAATTACATGAAGTAATTAGACTTTCTGGAATTAATTTAGTGATTAATGATTTAGACATGCCGCTTATTATCAAAGTTGCATCGATTCCAAAAGAACGTATTCAAGTTTATTTTATAGATAATGATGAGTACTTTAAACGTAAAGCAACGTTAACAGACGAAGATGGAAAACTGTTTCCAGATAATGATGAGCGTGCTATTTTCTTTGCAAAAGGAGTTATAGAAACGGTTAAAAAATTAAATTGGTCTCCAGATATTATTCATGTTCATGGTTGGTTAGCATCTTTATTGCCTTTATACCTTAAAGAATACTATAAAAACGAACCGTTATTTAATGAAAGTAAAATAGTTACCTCTATATACAATCAAAACTTTGAAGGAACGTTAAACAAAGACATGTCTAACAAAGTGAAATTTGATAACATTGAAGGTGATGCTATAGAAACACTTAAAAAACCAACTTTTGTTAACTTAATGAAAGTTGCTATTGACTATTCCGATGCATTAATTATTGGATCAGAAGAACTACCAAAAGATATTGAAAAACATTTAGAAGCATCTAAAAAACCAGTATTAGAGTACAAAAACAAAGATGAATTCAGTGAAGCTTACACCAATTTTTACAACACAGAAGTTTTAAGCTAACTGTATCCAATTACTATGAAAAAGACAATTAAAGCCCTTAAAGTAACAAGTTTACTTTCGTTTATTACATTAGCGTTTGTAGCTTGTGACAAAGATTTTTCTACACTAGAAAGTGACATCCAAGGATCTCAAAATTTTAGCACAGATTCAGAAAAACTTGCTGTAATCACATATAATCAAAAATTTGCACCCGTTCAAACTAATGGTCTATCTTCTAATTTACTAGGAGCTTATAAAGACCCTGTATACGGTTTAACTACAGCAAGTATTGTAACGCAAGCTGCACTTCCAGTAGGTTCTTATGACCCTGATTTTGGTGACTCACCAGAACTTGTATCTGTTATTTTAACGATCCCTTATTTTTCAACATTGGAAAGTACAACAGATGGAGAATCTATCTATTCCATGACCGCTAAAGATTCTTTATATAATGGTGATTCTGAAATAAAACTATCTATTTATGAAAACGGTTATTTCTTAAAAGATTTTGACTCTGAAAATGTAGAGGAATTTCAAAAATACTATTCCAATGCAAATACAACCATAAATTTTGACAGTCACATAGAAGCAACTTTGCTTGAAACAGAAGGGACGATAGAAAACCCGCATTTCAAACCAAGTCCTGCTGAAATAACTATAACCACAGGTGAAGGTGATGACGAAGAGGAAGAAAAACTAACACCAAGATTTAGAAGAGAGCTAAATATATCAACCAATTACTGGCAAAATAAATTTTTCGCTAAAGAAGGAATGTCAGAATTGAGTAATGCAAACAATTTCAAAAACTACTTTAGAGGTCTTTACTTTAAAGCGGAAGCTGTTAATGAAGACGGTAATTTGATCCTGCTCGATTTTAGTAGCGCCACTATTGAGCTTAATTACACAAACGATACTGGTGAGGTAGATGACGAGCTTAATCCGATTCTAGAAGATCAAACACTTCAAATAAACCTAACAGGAAACCGAGTAAATATATTTGAAAATGTAGATGACGACAATACAATAATCACTGCAGATGCTGCAGCGAATACGGTAGATGGTGATCATAAATTATATTTAAAAGGAGGAGAAGGTGCAATGGCTGTTGTGGATTTATTTGACACTGCAGATACCGACAATAACGGTATGTTTGATGCCTATGAAGACTTTATAGCTACGTATAAAGACCAACGTCTTATTAATGAAGCAAACTTGGTTTTTTATGTAGATCAAGAAGCAACTGCAGCTTTCACAAAAGATCAAGAACCTAACAGAGTAATTATCTATGATTTAAAAAACAACATTCCTGTTGTCGATTATTTCTTGGATCTTACCAATTCCATCGAACCTGAAGAATCTAGAGATTACCACTCTACCATCTTAGAAAGAGATAGCGATGGTCATGGTGTGAAATACAAAATTAGATTAACAGAACATTTAAATAATATTCTTCTAAGAGATTCTATGAACCTTAAATTAGGGTTAATGGTTACAACTAACGCTAATGAGATCTTACAATTCAGTACTTTTGAAAGTGACGATAAGGTAACATCTGGAACCGTAATGTCACCAAAAGGAACGGTGTTACATGGTGGAAATTCCAATGTAGCAGAAGAAAACAGAGTACAATTAGAAATTTTTTACACAGAACCAAAAAACTAAATATTTTATGTGTGGTATCGTAGGTTACATAGGTCATAGAGAAGCATATCCAATCGTTTTAGAAGGATTAAAACGTCTAGAATACAGAGGATATGACAGTGCTGGAATCGCTATTTTTGATGGCGAAAACTTAAAACTATCTAAAACCAAAGGTAAAGTAGCCGATTTACAAAAAAAATTAGAAGAAGAAATATCTACTAATGGTAATCTAGCTATTGGTCATACACGTTGGGCAACCCATGGTATTCCTAATGATGTAAACTCACATCCACACTATTCAAACTCTGGAGATTTAGTAATTATTCATAATGGTATTATAGAAAATTACGCTGCTCTTAAAACAGAGTTAACCAAAAGAGGCTACACCTTTAAATCAGATACAGACACAGAAGTGTTAATCAATCTTATTGAAGATGTAAAAATCAAACAAAAAGTAAAACTTGGTAAAGCGGTACAAATTGCATTAAACCAAGTAGTAGGAGCTTATGCTATTGCTGTTTTTGATAAAAATAAACCAGACGAAATAGTAATCGCTCGTCTAGGAAGTCCATTAGCAATAGGTGTTGGTGAAGACGAATATTTTATAGCTAGTGATGCTTCTCCTTTTTTAGAATACACTAAAAATGCCATCTATTTAGAAGATGAAGAAATGGCTATTATTAGAATAAATAAAGGGATAAAGATTAGAAAAATTAAAGATGATTCTATCGTAGCACCATACATTCAAGAGCTTCAAATGAATTTAGAGCAAATTGAAAAAGGTGGTTATGAACACTTTATGCTTAAAGAAATTCATGAGCAACCAGATGCTATTAGAGATACCTATAGAGGACGCCTTTTAGCAAAAGAAGGTATCATCAAAATGGCCGGAATAGATGATAATCTAGACAAATTCCTTCAAGCAGACAAAATAACGATTGTGGCTTGCGGTACCTCATGGCACGCAGGATTAGTTGCAGAATACATTTTTGAAGACTTAGCAAGAATACCTGTTGAAGTAGAATACGCTTCCGAATTTAGATATAGAAACCCAGTAATTAGCAATAAAGATATAGTGATCGCTATTTCCCAATCTGGTGAAACAGCAGATACTTTAGCAGCCATTAAACTAGCCAAACAAAACGGAGCATTCGTCTTTGGTGTATGTAATGTTGTGGGTTCCTCTATTGCTAGAGAAACAGATGCAGGTGCATACACGCATGCTGGACCAGAAATTGGTGTAGCATCTACAAAAGCATTTACAACACAAATTACCGTATTAACCTTAATTGCTTTAAAGTTAGCAAAAGCAAAAGGAAAAATATCGAATTCTAATTACCACTACCACTTACAAGAGTTAGAGCTAATTCCTGAAAAAGTAGAAAGAGCATTACAATCTGACGCACATATTCAATCGGTTGCAAAAATATACAAAGACGCAAAGAACTGTTTATATCTAGGAAGAGGTTATAATTTCCCAGTAGCTTTAGAAGGCGCTTTAAAATTAAAAGAAATTTCATACATCCACGCAGAAGGATATCCTGCTGCAGAAATGAAGCATGGACCAATTGCTTTAATAGATGAACAAATGCCTGTTTTTGTTATAGCAACAAAAAAAGGTCATTATGAAAAAGTGGTAAGTAATATAGAAGAAATTAAATCTAGAGCAGGAAAAATAATTGGTATAGTAACAGAAGGAGATACCAATGTTAAAAATCTTGCAGATCACGTTATTGAGGTTCCAGAAACATTAGAATCTTTAACACCTTTACTTACTACAATTCCACTTCAATTACTGTCTTACCATATTGCAGTAATGTTAGAGAAAAATGTAGATCAACCTAGAAATTTAGCAAAATCTGTAACTGTAGAGTAAAAAACAGCTTTTTGCAGAAACCGTATTCTGCCAATATTTTTTTAAGAATTTCTCAAATTTTAACCACTAGAATTGAGAAAATAATACTATGCACGCATAATTTTTAAAAAAACATCTTAAAGTTTTCATAATATTTAATTATATTGGCTCAAATAATTTAACTAAAACTAAAAAATGAGAACAATTCTTTCAATTCTATTGTTGTTTTTTTGTGGATTAACCTATGCACAAACAACAATAACAGGAACAGTAGTTGACGATAACAACTTACCAATTCCTAGTGCAAACATTATTGTTGTTGGTGCCGCTGTTGGTACTGTTACCGATTTTGATGGTAATTTCACATTAACAGTGAATCAAAACCCTCCATTTACTTTACAAGCAAGTAGTATTGGTTTTGAACCTACATCACAAGATGTAACGGCAAACAACCAAACTCTTAACTTTATTTTAGCAGAAGGAACTTCTTTAGATGAAGTGGTAATCTCAGCTTCTAGAACGCCGGAGCGTATTTTCGAATCTCCAGTAACTGTAGAGCGTTTTGGTTTAAAAGAAATAAAAAATACCGCTTCTGCCGATTTCTACGGTGGTTTAGAAAACCTAAAAGGAGTAGATGTTAACACAAACAGTTTAACATTCAAATCTGTAAACACTAGAGGTTTTGCTTCTTTTGCAAATACTCGTTTCATGCAATTAGTAGATGGGATGGATAATTCAACACCAGCCTTAAACTTCCCTATTGGAAACCTTGTTGGTATGGTAGAGACCGATGTACAGAGTGTAGAATTACTACCTGGTGCATCTTCTGCTTTATATGGAGCAAATGCTTTTAATGGTATTCTTTTTATGCGTAGTAAAAATCCTTTCGATCATCAAGGGATTAGAGCTTCCTTTAAAAGAGGAATTACTTCTCAAAAAGCTTCAGGAGATAACCCTTACACAGATTTAGGTGTAAGTATGGCATACAAATTTTCAGATAAATTTGCTGCAAAAGTAAACTTCGGTTACTTAAAAGGAACCGATTGGGCTGCTACCAGTGAAGTAGATATGGATATGTATGGTGGAACAAGAGCAACCAACAGAAACTATAACGGTATTAATGTGTATGGAGATGAAGTATCTGCAAACCTTAATGATTTATCCGGAGGAACAGGAGTTGTTCCAGATGTATTTGTAAGTAGAACAGGATATAACGAAAGTGACTTAACAGAGAATAATGCGGAAAGTGTTAAAGCCGATTGGGGTTTATATTATCGCCCAATTACAGATAGCAATTTTGAAGTATCTTATGTAGGTAAAGTAGGAACTGGTACAACAATCTACCAAGGATCTAACAGATATAACATTGATAACTTCTTTCAACAACAACATAAATTAGAATTAAAAAATGATAATTACTTCTTAAGAGGTTATATCGTAGCAGATAAAGCTGGTGATTCTTATGATATGGGAGTAACTGGTATTCAAATTAACAGAGCTTGGAAAAGTGATGCAGATTGGTTTGGAGATTATATAGGAACTTATGTTGCTGCGTCTTTAGTTGCTGGTACAACAAGTGAACAAGCACATGCTGCTGCAAGAGCTGCCGCAGAAGAAGGTAGATATGAGCCAGGTTCGGCATTATTTAACGCTGCAAAGAAAAGAAGTATTAATGACCCGAATTTAGTTACAGGATCTAAATTTCAAGATGCATCTAAATACTACCATGCAGATGGTAACTATAACTTTAGTCATTTAATTGATTTCGCAGATATTCAAGTTGGTGGTTCTTTTAGACAATACGCCTTAAATTCTGGTGGAACAATATATACAGATACAGATGGTGAAATAAGTTACTCTGAATTTGGTATCTACACACAAATACAAAAAGACTTAGAGCTAAACGAAAACATGGATTTAAAAATAACTGGTTCTGCTCGTTATGATAAATCCGAATTTTTTGATGGTTTCGTTTCTCCTAGATTATCTTTAGGTTTAACCGTTAATAGAGACCATAACATTAGAGCTTCTGTGCAAACAGGTTTTAGAAACCCAACGACACAAGATTTATTCATTGGTTTAGATTCTAGTAGAAACATTTTAATTGGTTCTGCTCCAGATAACTTAGATCGTTATTCTCGTGACTACACAACCAATAACCCTGCACAAGGTTCGATTACGCAAACTGGTGCTGCTGCATATGCAAACTCCTATAGTGAAACATCTGTTGGTATCTACCAAAGATCTGGAGATATCAATGACTTAGTAATATCTAATCCAAACATTGTAAAACCAGAAAAGGTAACATCAGGAGAAATTGGATATAGAGGGAAATTTGGTAAATTAGTAGTAGACTTTAGTACATACTACAACAAATACCAAGATTTCATATCTCAAGAAGTTGTTGTTGCTCCATTATATGGTGTTGTAGGTGACGGCGGACTTTCTGTAGATGCTATTGATTTTAATGATACGGTGGAATATAGTACCTATACTAATTCTGATATTGACGTAAACTCTTATGGTGCTTCTATTGGTCTTTCTACTAAAATATTTGGAGATTATGATTTAGGAGGTAGTTACACATTTACAAAACAAGATTTCGATAGAGCTGCAAATCCAGATTTTGAAACAAACTTCAATACTCCGGAACATAAATTCAAAGCTTCTTTTGGTAATACAGAGTTATTTAAAAACTTCGGATTTAACCTAGCGTATAGATTTAGTGATGATTACTTTTGGGAAGCAACATTTGGAGATGGTGTAGTGCCAGAATTCCATACTGTAGATGCTCAAATAAACTACAAAATTCCTAGCTTAAAATCTTTAATTAAAGTTGGTGGAACGAATATAGGTGGAAAAGAATATTTCACAGCCTTCGGTTCTGGATTTATTGGATCTATGTACTATGTTTCATGGACAATTAATAACTTATAAAATGACCAAAATGAAAAATATAAAATATATATTACTATCTGCTGTTCTTATTGGTTTTACAGCTTGTAATGACGAAGAAGATTATGAAAAATTCTTAGATAATCCTGTAGAAGAAGAAGTACTTCCTGCTTTAACAGCTGGTTCTGCTAATTTCACGAACTACGTATCTATTGGTAATTCATTAACTGCAGGATTTACAGATAATGCTTTATTTATTGCAGGACAAGAAAATTCTTTTCCTAATATGTTATCCCAAAGATTCGCCTTAGCTGGCGGTGGTGGTTTTAGCATACCATTAATGGACGACAATATTGGTGGTTTATTATTTGGAGGAGCACAAAATGTAGACGGAAGCTTTGGCCCAAGATTATATTTCAACGGTGTAGGACCAACTAGTTTACCAGCAACTTCAACAACGGAAGCTTTTGCTCCATCAATAGGTAGCCATAACAATATGGGAGTTCCTGGTGCTGCAAGTTTTCATTTATTATATGATGGATATGGAAATCCTGGGAACCTATTAACTACTCCAGCAACTGCAAATCCGTATTATGTACGTATGGCATCTGCACCAAATGCAACGATTTTAGGTGATGCTTTAGCACAAGGACCATCTTTCGTTTCTTTATGGATAGGTAATAATGATATCTTAGGATATGCTACTGCTGGTGGTGATGCTACAATAGGAGCTATTACACCACAACCTACTTTTGATTTCTCTATTAGCACTATCGTTGGTGCTTTACAAGCTGCGCAAGTGCAAGGAGTAATGGCTAACATTCCTTATGTTACTACAATACCTCATTTTACAACTGTACCTCATAACCCAGTTCCTTTAGATGCTGGAACTGCTTCATTTTTAAATAGTGCGACTGTATATGGTGGTTATAACGCAGGTATTCAAGGAGCATTCGCTTACTTAGTAAGTTTAAATGCAATTTCACAATCTGATGCAGACGCAGAAATACTAAAAAGAACCATTACCTTTCAAGCTGGAGAAGGAAATGCTGTGGTTATCATGGACGAAAGCCTAACGGACTTAACAGGTATAAATCCTGGTTTAGTAAACATGAGACAAGCTACTGCTGAAGATTTATTAGTACTACCTGCATCTAGTTTTATTGGTACAGAAGCTATTCCTGGTAACTCAGCAACTGTAAATGGTGTTGCAATACCATTAGCAGATAAATGGGTTTTAACTCCAGAAGAACAATTGGAAATAAAAACAGCAACAGATACTTTTAATGCAATCTTAGAATCTGCAGCATCTTCTGCTGGTTTCGCTTTTGTAGATGCTAATTCTTTAATGCAACAATTACATGATGGTGGTTTTGCAGATGGTGAATTTATATTAACTTCTAGTCTTGTAACAGGTGGTGCTTTCTCTTTAGATGGTGTTCATCCAACAGCAAGAGGTTATGCATTACTAGCAAACCAATTCATGAAAGCAATAGATACTACATATGGATCTAACTTTGAAGCTTCAGGAAATTTAGTAGACATTGGAACATACCCAACAAACTATCCTCCTTCCCTTCAATAATATACATTAAATTATTATACTTAAACGCCTTCCAACCGAAGGCGTTTTTTTATGCTTAAAAATCTCAGGAATTTGATATATTTTTTAAATTAAAACCACTATATTTGCAGCGCGAAAAAACCGTATACTCCTCTTTATTGGATAAACTACTTTTCGTATTAATAATATACCAAAACATTAAATATAAAAGTAATGTCAAAAGTTACAGGTAAAGTTGCACAAATAGTAGGTCCAGTTATCGATGTAGAATTCGCTGCTGGTGCTGAACTTCCAAAGATTTATGATTCATTAGAAATCAAAAAAGCAGATGGTTCGCTTTTAGTATTAGAGGTACAATCTCACATTGGTGAAGATACAGTACGTACTATTGCTATGGACTCATCCGATGGTTTAAGTAGAGGAACAGAAGTTAACGCTACTGGTGCTCCTATTCAAATGCCAGTTGGTGATGATGTTTATGGTCGTCTATTTAATGTAATTGGAGATGCTATCGATGGTCTTGGAGATTTACCTAAAGCAGGAGCTGCTGGGTTACCAATACACAGACAAGCACCTAGATTTGAAGATTTATCAACTTCTACTGAAGTTTTATTCACAGGTATTAAAGTAATCGATTTAATTGAGCCGTATGCAAAAGGTGGTAAAATTGGTTTATTTGGTGGTGCTGGAGTAGGAAAAACAGTATTAATTCAAGAGTTGATTAACAATATTGCAAAAGGACACGGTGGACTTTCTGTATTCGCAGGAGTAGGTGAAAGAACACGTGAAGGAAACGATTTACTTCGTGAAATGTTAGAGTCAGGAATTATCAAGTATGGTGATGACTTTATGCATTCTATGGAAGAAGGTGGTTGGGATCTTCAAAAAGTGGACAAAAATATAATGAAAGAGTCTAAGGCTACTTTCGTATTCGGACAAATGAACGAACCACCTGGAGCACGTGCACGTGTTGCATTATCTGGTTTAACAATTGCTGAATATTTCCGTGATGGAGCTGGTGAAGGACAAGGAAAAGATGTACTTTTCTTCGTAGATAACATCTTCCGTTTTACACAAGCTGGTTCTGAGGTATCTGCATTATTAGGTCGTATGCCTTCTGCAGTAGGTTACCAACCAACATTAGCAACAGAAATGGGAGCAATGCAAGAACGTATTACTTCCACAAAAAGAGGATCTATTACATCTGTACAAGCGGTTTACGTACCTGCAGATGATTTAACAGATCCAGCACCAGCAACAACGTTTGCGCATTTAGATGCAACAACGGTATTATCTCGTAAAATTGCAGAGTTAGGTATTTATCCTGCAGTAGATCCTTTAGATTCTACTTCAAGAATTCTTACTGCTGATATTTTAGGAGATGAGCATTACGATTGTGCACAACGTGTAAAAGAGTTATTACAACGTTACAAAGAATTACAAGATATTATTGCTATTCTAGGTATGGAAGAATTATCGGAAGAAGATAAAATGGCTGTTGGTAGAGCAAGACGTGTACAACGTTTCTTATCACAACCTTTCCACGTAGCAGAACAATTTACAGGTCTTAAAGGTGTTTTAGTAGATATTAAAGAAACTATTAAAGGATTTAACATGATTATGGATGGTGAGTTAGATCACTTACCAGAAGCTGCTTTTAACCTTAAAGGAACTATTGAAGAAGCTATCGAATCTGGAGAGAAAATGCTTGCAGAGGCATAAGCCGAAGCAAGTGCTGAATTTATTTCAGCATCTGATTAATATAAATGAGACTTCCGTTTGCACGGAAGCTTTTAAATAAAATTTAAAAGATGTATTTAGAAATTGTATCACCAGAAGCAACTTTATTTAAAGGAGAAGTAACAAGTATTGCACTTCCTGGAATAAACGGAGAATTCGAATTATTAAAAGATCACGCTCCTATTGTTTCTCTTTTAAAAGAAGGAAACGTTAAAATTTATGGCGATATTTCTTTAGAAGAAGAAGTAAAAGATAAATTTACTAAAGGAAAAGATAAAGGAACTTGGTTAGCGATTAACTCGGGTACTTTAGAAATCAATAACAATAAAGTGATTGTATTAGCAGACTAATTACAAACACCTAGTATATAAAAAAAAAGCTTCAGAAATTCTGAAGCTTTTTTTATGTTTTATAGCGATTCGTTTTCGTTAAAAATATATAGAAAAACTAAACCTTCTTAATCACATTCGTAACTATTCCCCAAATAACAAAATCGTTAGCATCGGTAATTCTAATAATAGGGTAATTCGGATTTTCTGGTTGTAACCAAAGTCCTTCCTCATCTATTTTTAAACGCTTTACCGTAAATTCACCATCTAACAAACAAACCGCAATTTTATTGTGTGTTGGTTCTATACTTCGATCTATAACCAATAAATCTTTATCATCTAGTCCTGCTCCAATCATAGATTGCCCGCTAACTTTAGCATAAAACGTAGTTTCCTTATTTTTTATAAGCTCCCGATCTAGACTTATTCTTTGTTCCTGAAAATCTTCGGTTGGGGCCGGAAAACCAGCAGAAATTCCTGTGTCACAAAAAACAGCACCAGAATTTTCAATAACCTCTGGAGTAAAAAACGTTAGGGATTCAGATGTGTGTTGTAGCATAAGGCAACTTGTTTTTTTTCCGTGAAAACGGAAATCTATAATTTATGTTTTAAATATACGTAATTAAAAGGTTTATAATACTTGTCTTTTTATAATATCCTTATTTAGCACCTAACCAAGCAGCTCTAGCCTTCTTCTGATTGGTACGTAACTTTTGTCCTTTGGCTTCTATTGTCGCAATAGAATAGCTAGGATTCGCTACAAAGGTCATGGTTGCTTCCCTTTTATGACCGAAACGTTCGTAAACCACTTTAGTCACATCCTTTGGTTTAAAATGCTTTAAAATCGTGTCTAGTTCTAAAGTATCGGAAAGTACATATGCTCCAATTTGAAGAATGGTATCTCCATTTTCTAATCCGGCATGATATGCAGACAATCCAATAGTAGTATTGCTAGTAATAACTCCTTTTCTAACCTGTGCACCAAATCCGATTTCAGAAGTGTCTTGTGTTAGATGCACACCAACCATATCGAATAATCGTTTATAACTTGGCATCCCGCTTTTATGGATATAGTCGTTGAAGAACTGATCTCCAAAGTCATTTTCTGCATAACTATTTAAAGTCTGCTGTAAATCTTTAATAGTATACGGCTGTTCTACTTTTCCGAAGGTAGTCCACACCAATTGCATATAATCATCTAAGTTTAACCCTTTTTCTCTAAGCGATAAGTCTAATGCTAGCCCTAGCATACTTCCGTAGGAATAATAAGAAATAAAAGTGTTGCCTCTATTTACAGGATCTACCGAACGCGCTGCATCTACAAATGGCGCTTGATAACTCATCTCAATCGGATTAAAAAATTGGCGTCCTGGTGAAGTCCACACATAATTAAAGGTTCCTGTTAATCCGTTTATATATTCTTCTTCTGGAATTAATCCTGCACGACAAAGCGTTAAATCGTCATAATAACTAGTAAAACCTTCGGCAAACCATAGTTCACCACTCATGTTTGCTTCTTCAAAATCAAAAGGTTCTAAAGATTGCGGACGAATACGTTCGACATTCCAACAATGAAAAAATTCATGAGAAACCGTACCTATATTTCCTTCTAAACCACCATTTCCTAAAGATCGTGTACTAGTTACAACCGTTGAATTTCGATGTTCCATACCATCACCGGAAGCATTAGGTATATAACATGCTAAAAACGAATACGCACCATAATCGAATTGTGGTAACTCGCCAAAAACGGCTTTTTGTTGTAGTACGGTTTTCTTTACTTTTTCAAAATACGTATCCAGTTCTGCTTCGGTACCATTATGATGCAATACAAAATTAATGGTTTGTCCGTCTACCTCAAAAGAACGTGTGCTATGGTCACTTATTTCTGTTGGGCTATCCATAAAATACTGTAAGTCCTTAGCGAAATAGGTGTTTCCTTGCAGGTGTTTTAATTGTGTAGCGACTTTCCAATTTAAATCTTCACGCACATTAAAAGTGACTTCCAATCCTTGATTAGCCAAGCTAGGTGCATACATAAATGTTGCTGGAATATTAAGATGTGCGTGCGTTTCATCTATTTGTGCGTAGGTTCCGCCACCGCGATTCGCAAATAAAGTATAGCTTAGTTTAATGGTACCATCGTGTCCGGAGATATTCCAAGAATATGGATCTGGACGCTCTATTTCTAAAGGGTTTCCTTTTCCATCGGTAGCTTTTACCTGATATGCATTTTTCATAAACTCATGCAAAGCATAACGACCAGGTGATGTTCTACTCATTCTCACTTCGGTATCACCAGCTTTTAAATCCCTAAAAACAGCTTCTATATGTGCCTCATGATGCGCTGCATTTTCAAAGGAAATAGCATAGCTTGTGGATACTTCTGGATTAGAAAATATATTTTCACTAACGGTTTGTGCTTCCGCGAAAGCGAATGTAAAAACAAGCATTACGAGGAATAGAACTTTTTTCATAAGGAATAATTTAAAGCTCGAAGATAGTATTTTTAGTCTTCTTTAATAAAACATTCTAAAACATAAAGAATATAATAGTTATAATTATATTTGATTTATGAATTCACAAATTAAACACCTTAAAAAGGTACCTGTTTGGAAAACTATTCTAGGAATTATAATTGCACTTTTAAGTCTTTATTTTGTCTTTTCAGGAGTTCTTTTTGGTATTGTTCCAATTGCTTATAGTGTCTTGTTATTACAAACTAAAGGAACAGAAATCAACCTAGAAAATAAAACTTATAGAAAAATATACGCTATCTTAGGTTTAAGTTTTGGAAAATGGCAACCATTGCCAGAAACAGAATACGTTTCCATATTTGCTACAACAGAAACAACAAAAGTTTGGGCAAGTTCTGCAAATGCTAATGTAAAAGATGATATCTATATGATTAACATTTTCCATAACACCAATCAAAAAATTGAGGTCTGTACTGCCTATTCTCGCAAAGAAGCTTTTGATATTGGTTCTAATATTGCGTATGCTTTAAACATTGATTTGCTCGATGCCACAGAAAACAGAAACTTTAAATGGATGAATAGAGACCTATATATAAAAACTGGAAAAACGGTTTATGTAGATTAAATTTAAAGGGTTTAATTTCCACAGAAAAAAATGAGCGACATATTTAAAACCATAGCAAAATACCAATACTCTACAGAAGCGCAAATAATAAAAGGACGTTTAGAATCGGAAGGTATTCCTGTGTTTTTAAGTGATAATTTCACCATTGAAACCGATCCTTTGGTAAGTAACGCTATTGGTGGAATAAAACTAAAAGTATATGTTGAAGATGCACTTCAAGCACAACATATTCTGGATACCATTCAAAAGTATTCTGTAGATGATGACGGCAATGCGATAAAATGTACAAACTGTAACAGTAATCATATCGCTATGGTTTCTACGATTACCGATTTTAAATCCTTCTTTTCTTTTCTGGTAGGCTTCCTTTTTGGTACGCTTCCGTTTTACACCAAAGACAAATATAAATGTGAAGATTGTAATACCGAATTCGATATTAAATAATATTCTGTAACAAATCTATCCAATATGCTACATATATATATGTGCGTATACTATTGGAAGCTTCCAGTATGCAAAACATAAAAGAAGCGTACCTACATTTCTATGCTTCTATCTAAATAAAATTGTAAGGCACCTATAAAGGTCTTATATTTCAAACTTAATCTTTAATCTCTACTCACTATGGAATGGTTTTCTGCTTTAGATTCTTTTGCGCAATTCTTTTGGATTATTGCAGGTATTGGATCCTTGGTATTCACTTTTATCATCATAACTACTTTTACAGGTGTGGATGGTGGTGATGACTTTGACGATATAGAGGATTTGGATTCTGGTATAGAATTTCAATTTATCACTTTCAAGAATCTAGTTGGATTTTTTACCATTTTTGGTTGGATAGGTATTGCATGTATCAATGCAGGATTTTCAAAACCTATAACTGTAATTACTGCTCTAGGTTGCGGTTTACTTATGATGGCAATTATGGCTACCATGTTTTATTCCATGAAAAAATTAACAGATAGCGGTACTTTAGATTATAAAAATGCCATCAACACCATTGGTGAAGTGTATTTAACTATTGGTGCAAACCGAACCAGAATGGGAAAAGTAAGCGTAAGAGTACAAGGTACTTTACGAGAACTAGAAGCACTTTCCGATTCTTTTACCGATTTAAAATCCGGAACACTTATTCAAGTTGTAGATGTCACTAGCAATGGTATCTTAATAGTAAACGAAACTAAAAAACCCATAGAACCAATTAAACAAGAAACATATGAGCAACTACCTTCTAACACAGGAAGCCTTTAATTTAGGATTTCCTATTGCTGTAATTTTTGCAGTATTATTTATTTTTATCTTTTTTATTATTTTAGTAAAACGCTATAAACGCTGTCCTTCCGACAGAATTCTAGTAGTTTACGGTAAAGTTGGTGGCGGACAATCGGCAAAATGTATTCATGGTGGCGCCGCTTTTATTTATCCGGTAATTCAAGATTATCAATTTCTAGATTTAACACCTATCTCTATTGAGGTGAATCTAGTGAACGCATTATCTAAACAAAACATTCGTGTAAATGTACCATCTCGTTTTACGATTGGTGTTTCTACAGAACCTGGAATTATGCAAAATGCTGCGGAAAGACTTTTAGGTTTAAATCAAGATAGCATTCAAGAACTAGCACAAGAAATCATTTTTGGTCAGTTGCGTTTAGTAGTTGCTTCTATGGATATTGAAGAAATCAATAACGATAGAGATAAGTTTTTAACCAACATTTCACAAAGTGTAGAATCGGAACTTAAAAAAGTAGGTCTGAAACTAATCAACGTAAACATTACAGATATTGTTGATGAGTCTGGATATATTGAAGCATTAGGAAAAGAAGCTGCTGCACATGCCATTAACGCCGCTAGAAAATCGGTAGCCGAAAAAACCAGAGATGGATCTATTGGGGAAGCAAATGCTGTACAAGATGAAAGAACGCAAGTAGCTGCTGCAAATGCACAAGCTGTGGAAGGAGAAAATACAGCAAAAATTGCCGTTGCTAATTCCGATTCTTTACGTCGTCAAAGGGAAGCAGAAGCAGAACGTGTAGCGATTGCATCCGAAAAAGTACAAACAGCAAAAGCGTTACAAGAATCATATGCTGCTGAAAAAGAAGCAGAAACAGCGAGAGCAGATAGAGAACGTTCTTCTCAAGAAGCAGATATTATTGTACCTGCAGAAATTGATAAACGCAAAGTAGAAATTGATGCCGAAGCAGAAGCAGAACAAATTAGAAGAAGAGCAAAAGGGGAAGCAGATGCAATCCTTTTTAAAGCACAAGCCGAAGCACAAGGTCAGTTTGAAATACTAACCAAACAAGCTGCTGGTATGGAGCAAATAGTAAAAGCTGCAGGTAATAATTCTAAAGATGCTGTACTTTTATTAATTGCAGATAAATTACCAGAATTAGTAAAAATGCAATCCGAAGCAATCAAAAATATTAAGATTGATAAAGTTACGGTTTGGGAAAACGGAGGTAATAAAGATGGAAAATCTTCTACCGCTAATTTCCTTTCCGGAATGTATAAATCGGTACCACCTTTACAGGAAATGTTTAATATGGCTGGAATGGAATTACCAGAATATTTAAAAGGTAAAGATCCTAAAGCAGACGGAACTTCTGCGGAAGTCATTGAAGACAAACCAGAATAATAAAAACCACTAGTTTTAAAAATCCGCTTTTATAGCGGATTTTTTTATGCCCTACTATTTTCAATTAATGCCTATATTTACATAAACCCTATTTTTCATGAAGACGCTACTAAAACTATTAAGTATTATCCTATTATTAGCAACTGCAACGATTTCCGCACAACAAGACCCAGAAATATTTGAGAAATTTGAATCCAAATTCTATACCATGGATGGCTATCAAATTAATGTAGAAGTTTTAGGTTCTGGAGATCCTATTTTCTTTCTTCCTGGCGGACCAGGAAACTCGCACGATTATATGCAAGGAAACTTTGGGCAATACTACAAAACCAATACGGTAGTATTTTTCGATTGGTTAGGTCGCGGTAAAAGTGATGATGCAAAAAATGCTTCTGAGTATTCTGTAGAAGCAGATGTAGCACTTATAGAGAAACTTCGAATCCTTTTAAAATATGATAAAATATCACTAGTTGGCCATTCGTACGGAACCGTTCCTGCGCAAGCATACGCCATAAAATATAAAGATAATGTAGATAAAATGGTATTGATAAACGGTTTTCATTCTGGTGCGATGTGGCAAGCCAATTGCGATAGTTACAACCATTATGCAAAAACCCATTTTCCTGAAAAATGGAAACAAGTAGATTCGCTTCGTGCTTTGGGATATATATCTAGTCAAGAACCACTAAAAACCGTGTATGGCAACTTTCCAACCAAATACATTTACTATCACAATACCAGCTTAAAGCAAAATGCACCAAAATATAAACATAGAGGTTGGGCAAATGATGTGTATACTACTATTATTGGGAGCGATGGCGATTTTGATGTTTCTGGAAGTATGATTAACCAAGATTACAGACAACAATTAAAAGATGTAAAAGCGAAAACACTTATTGTTGCAGGACGTTATGATGGTGTTTCTACTCCAGAATTTGCGGTACAATACAAAACCTTTATGCCACAAGCGCAATTTGAAATGTTTGAGCAAAGCGGACATAATCCGTATTTAGAAGAACCAGAGAAATTTTTCAAGCTGTTTACCAATTTTATGAAGGAATAAAACAGCGTATCAAAAAAAGAACTTAGTGAATATGCTGCACTACTTGATCCAAAGATTGCTTTAGAATTTGAATAACAATTTCGATTTCTTCCTCGTTTAAATGTCCGAAACCTAAACGTATCGCACAAATATTTTTGTTTTGATACAGTATCGTTTTGGGTAAAACCAAATCGTTTGCTTTTGCTTTTTCGGCAAGTTGAACAAGGGATATTCCAGGTGTAAAACACAACCAAACGGCTAAACCTCCTGCAGGAACTTGCCAAGTGGCATGCGCTTTAAAATGTGTTTCTAAGCAGCCACATAAATAATCTCGTCGTTGCTTGTATACCGTAATGTTCTTTTTAATTAATCGATGTATTTCGCCTTCATCAATAAGCTCGGTAAGTATTTGTTTCTGAATTAAATCGCCTTGCTTATCGAGTATTTGCAAATAGTTTTTGGCTTCCTTAATAATATTTTCAGGAGCTACTACAAATCCGATTTGAAAACTAGGAAAAAAAGATTGGCCTAATCGTCCTAAATAAATAACAACACCTTCACTATCTGCACTTGCCATTGGTAACATCGCAGAACCGTCAAACTGAAAATCATAATCAAAATCATCTTCTATAATCGCAAATTTATAGGCTTTTGCTAATTGTAATAACTTTAAACGTCGTTCGGCAGTAAGCGTTACTGCTGTTGGATATTGCCGATGTGCACAAACATAAACACAACGAATACTTCCTTTCGTGAAGTTTTGTTCTATAAAATCCACATTCATGCCATGCGCATCTACAGGAATGGTTTTTATATTCGCTCCTGCCTGTTGAAAAATCATATTCGATTTATAGTGGCTCAAATCACCAACAAGAACCACATCATTTTTTTGAATGAGAAGCTGCGATACAATATATAAACTCATTTCGGTACTTCGCGTACTCACAATATTATTCGGTTTGATATAAAAACCGCGTGTAGCATTTAAATAATTACACAACTGTTTGCTAAAAGTAGTATAGGATTGCTCTTGCCTTTGATTCCATTTTGAAATTAAAGAGGCGCGTTTCATAGAAGCACTATACCAACGTGAAAACTGGTGTGTAGGATGTAACCTTAAATCTGGCTGCCCGTCATTAATCACGTATGTACGTATGGAAAAATCTTCGGTAGAAGCCAAATGAAAAGACGATTGAAATGGAAATCCAGCAGTTTCCGGATAGGTTTTTAATTTTTCTAATCCTTGTAACACGCCTTTTATAGCCGCAGTTTTCTTTTCTTGCTTTAATACAAACGTCCCTTTATTTGCCAAAATAGCTACCCAACCTTGCGATGCCAACTCCTCATACACAGCAACTGCAGTGTTTCTATTTATAGAAAGCAATGCGCTAAACTTTCTGGTTCCTGGCAAAGCAGTACCTTCGAGTAAATAGCCACGTTGTATGGCATTGATAATTTGTTGCGCTATCTGAATATAAATCGAAGTGTTTGACGATTTTTCAAAATGTATTAAGGATTTTAATATGTCGTCAACCGGACTACTCATTGTTTTAAAACTGGACTACTTTAATGATCCGGAAAGTTACGATTTTTGCAGTCTTAAAAAACACGAATATATTTTATTATGAAATTAACTCCTTTATTCCTTTTTCTTGCTGTATTTTCAATAACAACGCAAGCACAAGAATTAGAAAAAGAACAACAATTAGATTCTGTAGTGATTACCTCTACACGCATCGATTTACCATTTTCTAAAAACTCTAGAACCATAACTGTAATTACGCAAGAAGACATTAAAAAAAGTGCCACTACAAACGTAGCCGATTTATTACAGCAAGTTGCCGGAGTAGATGTTAGAAGAAGAGGAACTGCTGGTATGCAAGCAGATTTATACATTCGTGGTGGTGGTTTTGACCAAACTTTACTATTAATAGATGGTATCAAAGTGGAAGACGCACAAACGGGACATCACACCATGAACATGGCATTACCAATAGAAGTTATAGAACGTGTAGAAATTATAAAAGGTCCTGCTGCTAGAATATTTGGACAAAATGCATTTACAGGAGCAGTCAATATTGTTACCAAAAAGAATATTGGAAACAGCGTATCCTTAAACGCGCAGGCTGGATCTTACGGACAACTTCACGGTTCTGTTATGGTTGGTAGTCAATTAGAAAATTCTTCTCATATTGTTCAGGTTTCCCGAAATACTTCCGATGGATACCGACATAATACCGATTATGATAATCAGAATTATTTTATAAAAAGTAGTTTCAACACCAACAAAACACCTATTAATTTAATAGCTTCCTTTCAAGAAAGAAAATTTGGTGCCAATGGTTTTTATGCTAGTCCGTCTGCCATCAATCAATATGAAGAAACACAAGCTAGTTTAATTGGTATTTCTTCCGAAATTAAAAAAGACAAACTAACCCTGAAGCCAAAATTATACTGGAAACGCAACCAAGACATGTATGTTTTTGTGAGACAAGATCCTTCTATTTACAGAAATTTACACCAAACCAATAAAGTTGGCGCTTCCATAGATGCTTCTTACAGATCAAATATTGGTATCACCGGTTTTGGTATCGATGTTGCAAAAGTATATTTATCAAGTAACAACTTAGGTTCTAGAAATCGATTTATGACAACTATGTTTTTAGAGCATCGTTTTACGTTTATCGATGATAAATTAGATATAACTCCTGGCGTTGCTGTTAATTATTTTTCCGATTTTAAATTTCACGCCTTTCCAGGTTTAGATGTTGGTTATACATTAAATGACGAATTAAAAATCTACGGAAACATTGGTTATACCTACAGAATTCCAACATACACCGATTTATTTTATAGCGATCCTACTACCTTAGGAAATGAGAATTTAGATCCGGAAGAAGCAATAGCCGAAGAGTTGGGAATTAAATTCCACACCGGAAACTTCAGCCTATCTTTTGCTGCTTTTAATAGAGATTCTAAAAAACTAATCGATTTTGTAAAAGAGAACGAAACCGACTTATGGCAAGCAACTAGTATTAGAGATTTAAACACAAAAGGAATCGAGTTTAACGCAGCTTATGGTTTTAAACTTGGCGCTTTCAAACAAAACATTAGAACCGGTTATACTTTTTTAGAGGACGATTTAAAAGCCGTTTCTAGTAATTTTTCTAGATATTCTATCAACTCGTTAAAACACCATGCAACCGCAAGTTTACAAACGCAGTTTATAAAAAACTTATCGCAAAATATTATTTATAAATATGCCGAAAGAACTTCGGGAGAAAGCTATGCCGTTGTAGATGCAAGTGTGAATTATAATCTAAAAGCATTTGAAATTTCTATACTTGCAAATAACATTTTTAATACCACATACACAGAAACGAACTTGGTACCAATGCCAAAAGGGAATTTATTATTCGGAGTAAAATACACTTTTAAATAGACCACCGCATCATCGATTTCTATAGAGAAACCAAAGTTACTCCTCCTTAAAAAAAGGAGGAGAATTTTAGCTACTCAAAAACACAATATATTAAAGGGATTTCGTTTATTCTTTTAGAGCTTCCGTGTACATTTCATTATTTGCAAGGTGCTTCTTTGAATAAAGAGGAATTTAGGAGCTTCATTTCACGAAAAATGATTTCAGATTACTTTCATTTTAGTACTTTAGCCTTTTAAATCCGTTAAATTGAAACTCAACCTTCAAGACATTCCTAGAGTAAAAAACATTACAAAACAGGAATTTTTAGACCACTACTTTAAACCACAAAAACCTGTGGTCATAGAACGCTGTATAGAAGATTGGCCTGCTTTTACAAAATGGAATTTAGACTATATGAAGCAAGTGGCTGGCGATAAAACGGTGCCGCTTTATGATGACAGACCAGTACACTACAAAGACGGTTTTAACCAAGCACACGCTACCATGAAAATGCGTGACTATGTAGATTTGCTGCAAAGTGAACCTACAAAATATAGAATTTTTCTTTGGAATATTTTAAAGGAAGTACCTCAACTTCAAAAGGATTTTAGTTTTCCAGATTTTGGTTTAAAATTCATGAAGGGCTTACCAATGCTTTTCTTTGGCGGAAGAGATTCGCATACATTCATGCATTATGATATCGATTTTGCAAATATTTTTCACTTTCATTTTGAAGGTACCAAACAATGCATCTTATTTAACCAAGACCAGAATAAGTACTTATATAAAATTCCGCATTCCTTAATTGTTAGAGAAGATATTGATTTTTCTAATCCGGACTTTAATAAATGGCCGGCTTTACAACATGCAAAAGGCTATACTACCGAATTAAATCATGGGGAAGTATTGTATATGCCAGAAGGCTATTGGCATTATATGAAATATAAAACACCAGGCTTTTCTATGAGTTTAAGATCTATTTCTAAAAACCCAAAAAACTTAGCCAAAGCAGTCTATAACATTGCTATTATGAGGCATTTTGATAATTTAATGCGAAAAATAAAAGGCCAAAATTGGATAGATTATAAAAACAACCAAGCAATACATAGAACTAATAAAAAAAACAGCTAATTTTGCAAACGTTTTAATTTAAAAAATTTAGAAATGAAAAATATAATAATAGGTATCACTTTATTAAGTGTTAGCTTTTTACAAGCACAATCCTTTTCAGGAAGCGGAGACAAAAAAGTACAAGTTGGTGCTAATCTTCAAGACAATGCAACAGGTGTTTTTGCTAGTTTTGATTATGGTTTAGGGGAAAACTTCTCCGTAGGTGTTGCTTCTAGCTATGCATTAGGGATTCCAAGCAGTTTGAAAAATGATATAAGAGCAAACGGAGTTACGGTATCAGAAAAAGCTGATTTTATTGATAGATTTGATATTTCAGCACGTTTTAACGCTAATATTGGGAACGTATTAAATATTGACGATGCTTTCGATTTATATCCTGGTTTACACCTTGGTATAAAGAATTTTGGAACACATCTTGGCGCTCGTTATTTCTTTACAGACGGTTTTGGTGTTTTCACCGAATTAAATGTACCGCTTGCTAAATACAATACTGGAAAATTAGAGCCTTCAGAAAAACTACACAATCAGTTTTCTGTAAATGCAGGAGTTGTATTTAATCTATAAAACTTAGTTATTACAAAAAAAAGAGCATAGGTATATGCTCTTTTTTTGTGCCTTATTTTAAAATATTTCACCAAAAATTCATTCAAAAAAAATGGACCTCAAAAAAAATAATGTATTTCATCGAAAAAAACGGTTAGATTAACCGATTATTTGGATATTTATTGGAAATTAGAGCAATATTAATCCCAAACCGTTATTAACATGAAAACCAACCTACATTGTTTTTTTGTTGCCACATTTATCTTATTTACTTTTTCTGCTAACGCAAATCGCCATAAGAATAGCAATCATTCAAGTATACTTCCCATACCACAAAACGTAGATTTACCTGATTTATCTTACGAATTCAATAATGGACCATCCAGCAATGAAACTTTTAACTTAGATGATGGTTTTCTATTAACAAGACCTTATACCGTTACTGCCCCAATAGGATTTGAAGTGTATGCTGGTGGATCTCCAGGTTTTGCAGATCAAATTGTCATTTCAGCAGCATTAATCTCTATGGGTACTGTACCTGTTTACGTTCGTTTAAAATCTGGTTTAGCTATTGGTGATTATAATGGAAGTATTCATATTACCGCTCCCTCTGTTACCGAACTTTCTATTTTATACCCAGACGTAAACTATACCATATCGGTTACCGGAGAAGTCAACCGAAAAGAAACCACCTGGAACAGTGGCACATGGAGCAATGGTACACCAGAAATAGAAACCATAGCAATATTAAATGATGATTATACTACAGCAACAAATGGAAACATTAATGCCTATAGTTTAGAAGTTACAACAGGAAAAACAGCAACGGTATCTAACGATACTTATATAAAAATAATACAAGACACTAATATTAGTGGAACACTAGAAGTAGCATCTTCTGGATCTTTTGTTCAAGTAAGTGACTCTGGATCTTTTACGGTAAACCCTGGAGGAACATCTAGAGTAAACAAACTTACAACCTCATTAAACCATTGGTATGATTATACCTATTGGAGTTCACCGGTAAGCAATACCACGGTAAACAGTGCTTTTGCTTCTTCCAATCCAAATATGCGCTACTGGTATAATGCTGCAAACTTTTTAGACGTACTTGCCGAAGATGGCAATTCTGGAAACTATACTTCAGGACATGATGATATTGATGATGATGGCAATGACTGGACACTACTTAATGGTAACACTATATTACAACCAGGCGTTGGCTATGCAGCAACGCATGCTGGATCAGGATTTACCTCTGGAACCAAATACCCATACCATTTTATTGGAACCTTTAACACAGGAACTATAACCACACCTATTCTTTACAATGGCCCTAATGGGGATTTAGATTGGAATTTTATTGGAAACCCATATCCTTCAGCGATTAATGTAGATAGCTTTTTTGCAGCAAACACAAGCGTTGTTGGCGGAGCAATTTACTTATGGTCTCATGCAACGCCGCCTAGTCAAGGTACTAGTGGAAATGAAGTCTTTAATTTTAACACCAACGATTATGCTATTATGAACGGAGCCGGAGAAATTGCTGGTGGCTCTGGCGTAATTCCTAATCGTAATATTCCTTCTGGACAAGGCTTTTTTGTTCAAGGAATCGCCAATGGAAATGCGACTTTTACAAACGCCATGCGTGCAGCAGAAAACGATTCAAATGCACAATTTTTCAAAACGAGTAATGTCACGGAAACTAATAAAATCTGGCTAGATCTTAGTTCTACCAATGGTGTTTTTAATCAAGCATTAATAGCGTACATAGATGATGCTACCAGTGCAGATGACGGAAGTTTTTACGATGCATTGAGAAATATGTCGGGAGAATGTGCTTCAGTGATATACACTACCATTGCAAATGAGAACAATAAAAAATACGCCATTCAAGCAAAAAACAGCGAGGCTTTAAACAGCAACGAAACCATTCCTTTAGGGTTTTATACTAGCGATATGATGGCTTCACAATTCACCATTGCTATTGGTAAAAAACAAGGAGAATTTTTTAACAACAATCCCATATATTTAAAAGACAATTACTTAAACATGCTGCATGACTTATCTGTTTCTAGCTATACATTCACAGCTAGCACAGGAACATTTAGTGATCGTTTTGAAATCACATTTACAGACCAAACCCTTTCTGTAACTGCCAATGATTTACAAAAACAGCTTTCTATTATTGAACTTAATAATGCCGAAATACTGTTTAAAACAAACCAAGAAAATGCGATAAGCACCATTGATGTATACAATATTAGAGGACAATTGGTACATCATGTAGATACGAACAAAGCTACTTCTGTAAAAATAAACAGTAGCGCAATTGCTGCAGGAACTTATATTGCTAAAATACAATTAGATAATAACATTTCACTAACAAAAAAACTAGTAAAACAACTATAATCGTATTGTTTATTGTGTGATAAATAAGTCTTAAGGCACTCGTGTTTTAAGGCTTATTTTATTAAGTTATTTACTACATCATACACTAGCGGACTTTCCCAACCCCGATAAAGCAGGTAATCTGCTAGTTTCTTTTTTTTCTTATAGCTATTTGCTTCTTTAATAGTTTCCACTTTTTTTTCTGCCAATGCATAAAAGGTTTCTAAATATTCGTCTGCATCAATTTCTTTAAGGGCAATATCTATAATCGTTTTACTAATATCCTTTCTTTTAAGCTCTTGCTTTAATCTGTTTTTTCCCCATTTTTTAATTCTGAATTTCCCACGTACAAAAGCTTTAGCAAAACGTTCTTCGTTTAAAAAATTGTTTTGTATTAAATGCACCACAATCACATCTATGGCATCGGGAATCATGCGCATATCTTTTAACTTGGTAACCACTTCTTTATGGCTACGTTCTTGATATGCACAGTAAAACTCTAGTTTTTTTTGCGCTTCGTCGAGGGAATAGGCTTTTTGTAGATTCATAGAAAATAAAGCTAATAATTTAGTAACAAAACCATAACTTTAACAGCTTTGTTTACACATAGTTTGCAGTATATTTACGTGCTTACTAAATTGAATAAAGGTTAAAATTAACTAATTATCCCTATGAAAAAGAATTATTTACTTTTATTAACAGCATTTTTATGTGCTTTTGTGTCTGGATTTGGGCAGAATTATAATCAAATTACAAGTTTAGCAGAACTTACAGATGGATACTATGTTATTGCTGTAAGTAATGAAGATTATGCGATGAATAATTCCCATAACGGTACTTATTTAAATACAACGGCAATAACCCCAGTAACAAACACAATTTCTAACCCTGACGCTACAATCATATGGAAAATAGAAACTAATGGAACGGGAAAAACCATATACAACGAAAACTCATCCAAATATGTTTCATATACTGGAAGTAGTAACAATGTTCAAATTGTAGATAACATTACATCTAACAATCAACGTTGGAGTATTACATATTCTGGTGGTTATTTTATTTTTTCGAATGTTGCTGTAACCTCTAGAGATTTACAATATAATTTCGGAGCTCCTCGTTTTGCCTGCTACACGGGTTCTCAAAAAGATTTACGACTATATAAATTGGCTGCTCCAACTGTCCCGACAATAACAGCTTCACCAACTACAATAACAGGCTTAGATTATGTAATAGCCAATGGTCCTTCTACAGCACAAAGTTTTGATGTCACAGGTACGCTACTTACATTAGGAACAACCGTTACTTCAAATTCTAGCAATTTTGAAGTTTCTTTAACTGCTGGTAGTGGCTATGGAAATTCGGTAAATATCCCAGCAGGAAGTTTAAATGGCACAACCACCATATACACACGCTTAGTAGCTGGTTTAGCGATTAACACCTATGGTACTACCATTGATATTACTAATGCAACACCTGGCATTGGCACTACACCAACTATTACGGTTAATGGTGAGGTTACTAATATTATATATTGTGAACCCACTTGGACAAACTCTGGTGATTCTGAAATAGAAAGTGTTTCTTTAGTAGGTGAATCTAGTTCTATATCTAATACGTCTAACTCTTGTACAAATGCTGTTCAATTTAATTTAAGTGAATCTGCAGATTTAATGCAAGGACTAAGTTATACCTTAACAGTAGGTTTTGGTGACTGTAATGGTGGTGGATATTATAATGGCGCTGCTGGTGTTTGGATAGATTGGAACAATGATGGAGACTTTGATGACTCTGGAGAAGAAATTGGATTGGCAACAATCTCTACTTCCGCTTCTGATGTTGTTCAAATAGAGAACTTTACAATTAATGTTAATGCTGCACAAACTATTGGTGATTTTCGAATGAGAATTTTGCAAGAAGAAGGCGAATCTGTAGGGTCTGTTGATGCTTGCGATTCTAACAACGATATGTCATATGGAGGTGTAGAAGATTATACAGTTTCCATTATTGCAGGAACAACAGATACGCAAATTAACTTTACTTCTGCTACCTATACCGCCACCGAAACAGATGGGAATCTAAGTGTTTGTGTAGACATCATCAATCCTAGTGCTACAGCAACAACAGCAAATATTGTGATGACTTCTGTAACCACTACACATATTAGCTCCTACACACAAGCCATTAGTTTTCCTGCAAATAGCGCAGCGCAGCAATGTGTAACAATTCCTATTACAGATAATGCAAATTGTAGCGACGATGCTACCTATACTTTTGAAATTCAAACTGTTTCTGGTGGTTCTAGCGCTACTGTTGGTAGTATAAATGAAACTATTTTAAGTGTTAACGACAATGATGGATCCACCGGTATTTTTAAAACACTTTCTTTTGAAGGCAGTGATGATTTTGGATACAGTGGAGGAGGCTCTATTCAAAATGATTTTAATAAATATTTTGGAACTAATTCTTATAGACTTGGAGGAAGTGACAATCTAACCACAGACAACGTTTCTTTAGTTGGTATTTCTAACGTTACCCTTTCTGTTGCTTTTGCATCTTCAGGAGCAGATAGTAACGAAGATTTATTTTTAGATATTTCTTATGATAATGGTGCTACTTGGACTGGAGATGGTTCTATTAAACTTGTAGATGGATATAGTAACGCCAACATAAACATGGGGAACACGAATGCTTCCGATCCAACTACTGTTGCTACAAATCCTTGGGTAGTTAACATTAACCCAATTGAAACACAAATAAAAGTTAGATTAAGAGCTGTCGCTTTAGATGGTAGTGAATATTATTATGTAGATGATATTATACTCTCGGGAGATTCTTGTACTACACCAATAGCAGAACTACAATTAGTAGATAATACAGCAACAGCACAAAATTGTGGCTACACCATCGATTTTGGTACCCAAGGAAATGGTACCAACACCGATCTAACTTTCGATATTCAAAATATCGGTTCCGCAGATTTAGATATAACTTCTTTTGGTATTACTGGAGATTATACTATTGTTTCTCCTGCTACTCCATTAACCATTACTGCTGGAAATAGCGAAACCGTAACCGTACGTTTTACACCTACTGCAATAAATACTAGAACAGGTATTCTAACGATTAACAATAACGATTCTAACGAAAGCTCTTGCGCAGTAAACCTTACCGGTGAAGGCTTTATCCCCGTTCCAGAAATTGATATAGAGCGTAACTCTGGTAACTCCATTCCGGATGGAGCAGCTGCAAACACCGCATATAATACTATTTTTGCAGCTACAACTATGGGAGATACTTCTGCTCCAAAAACTTTTCATATTAGTAATGAAGGTACAGCAGACTTAAATGTATCTAGTCTTGTTTCTTCTAATAATGCAGAATTCGCTATTACCTTAAATCCTGGAGCATCTATTATCGCACCTGGAACAGAGATCGATTTTGAAATCACTTTTTCACCAACCGGTGTTGGCTTAAGAACCGCAGTTATAACAATAGATAGTGATGATGCAGACGAAGCTTCTTACGAGTTTGCTGTACAAGGAAACGGAAATTGCGCAGGTGCAACATTAACCTTATCCCCAGACAATGGCCCAGTGAATACCATAGTAAATGTTACTTCTAGTGGTTCTAATTTTGGAGCATCTACAACAGCATCTATAAATGGTATTGCTGCTACAGTTACTATTATTGCAGCCAATGAAATAGAAGTTACCATTCCTGCTGGAGCAAATACAGGAAGTCTAGAAATCAATGATAATATTGGATGTTTAAGCTCTAGCCTTTTTACGGTTATAGATCAACTTATTTCAGACTGTGAAGGAAGTACAGCTAGCACTCCTTCTGATATTTTTATTAGCGAAATCACAGACCATGGTTCTGGATCCCATTCTTATGTAGAATTGTTTAATGGTACAGGAGTCACTGTAGACTTAAGTGATTACGAATTACGTATTCATGGTAATGGAAATATAAATGCAACAGGAACCATCGCTTTAACAGGAAATTTACCGAACAACGAAGTTTTTGTCGTTGCTTTTGGAAGTACAGAATCCACAAATAATTATGCAACTCATGGCTATGATTTAGCGAATAACACTAGTGGTGTTAATAGCAATGACCCAATTCGATTATACAAAAACACAACAACATGGGTAGATCTTTGGGGACTTTCAGATTATACTGGTGATGATTTTACTATAGCTACAAAAAATTATACGTACAGAAGAAAAAATTCGGGAATTACAGCGCCAAGCACCACTTGGAATACTAATGACTGGGATAGTTTTGCTCCTGTAGATTATAGTGATATTGGAAACTATGATTTCTCTGTTGGTGTTCCTCCAATAGTGACTACGCAGCCTACAGATCCTAATTCCGATTGTGATCTAACCGCAACATTAAATGTAACCGCTGATGAAGGGTTTGCAGGTGGAAACCCATTAGCATACCAATGGTATTACAGCGCTCCTGGAGACACTTCTTGGACTGCAGCTACCAATGGCGCAATATATGCTGGAGCAACGAGCAACACGCTTAACATTTTAAATACACTGACTTTAAATGACTATCAATATTACTGTCAAGTAAGAGAAAATACAGCAACTTGCTATACCGCTTCTAATAGTGTTAGAATTAAATCTGCTGTAACCACTTGGGATGGTACCGATTGGACAAATAGTACACCTCCAGACATAAACACCATCGCAATCATCGATGGCGACTACAACACTATTACAGAAGGTAGCTTTAGCGCTTGCCAATTAACTGTAAATGCAGGTAACCAATTAGTAATTGCTATTGGAGATTATGTAGAAGTTGCAAATAATGTAGATGTATACGGTAATGGTACTGGTTTAGACGGTATTCTTGTAGAAGACAAAGGAAGTTTTGTACAACATGGTGACGGTGTAAATGCCGGAACTTATACGTTGCACACGAATGCGGTAACACAAGTAAATAAGCGTACTGCTCCTTTAAATAATTATTACGAATATACCTATTGGAGTTCTCCTGTTTTGGGTGAAACTATTGGAAACGGTTTACTAGAAGCACATCCTACAAGACGTTTTTGGTATGATGGTCAAAACTATTTAGACCGAACGAAAGAAACTGGCAATAATAATGCAACCGTAACTGGTCAAGATGATATAGATGATAATGGTGACGATTGGCAATTCACTAGTAACACAGATATCATGCAACCAGGTATTGGTTACGCAGCAATGCATAGCCAAACAGGTTTTGGTATGCCAGGAGCAAACTACGAATATACTTTTGAAGGTGCTTTACATACTGGAGACTACAACGTGCCTATCTATAGAAACGATCTAGAATCTCTAGATAATAACTGGAACTTTATTGGAAATCCATATGCTTCTGCAATAGATGCAGATGCTTTTCTTGCTGTAAATACCAATATAGATACCAACGTTTCGGAAACCACAACTGGTGTCACCGATGGTGCTATCTTTTTATGGTCGCAAAATTCACCGTATACAGATACTAATAATGGAAATCAGGTTTTAAATTTTGCACAAAGTGATTATGCGGTTATCAACGGAACAGGACAAACTTCTGGTGGAGATGGCGTTATGCCAACTAGACATATTCCTTCTGGACAAGGATTCTTTATTTCCTTATCGGATGCAGCAACCACAACCACGGTTTCTGGTACTGTAAAAACTGCGGATGTTACTTTTAATAATAGCATGCGTGTTACCGGAAATAACAATCAGTTTTTTAGAACCGAAAATAGCAATCCAAAGGAAAGATTATGGATTAACCTAACTTCGGATAATGGTATTTTTAACCAAGTTTTAATTGGTTATATCCCTGGAGCAACCCATGCCTATGACGGTATGTATTATGACGCACCAAAGAACTTATCTGCTGGTTCGCACTCTATTCTGTATTCGATTATTGACGATGCAAATGGGAAAGATAAATTAGCCATTCAAGGAAAATCTCCAGAAAGTTTACATCTAGACGAAGTTATTCCGTTAGGATTTAAAACGAGTATTGATGAAGCAACCATATACAACTTTAGTATCGCGCAAATAGAAGGTGATTTTTTAACAGAAAACACCATTTATGTTCATGATAAATTAATGCAAATATTTCATGATTTAAGTGAAGCTCCTTATACTTTCACTTCAGAAACTGGGGAACATAACGACAGATTTGACATTGTATTTAAAGATACTGCGCTTTCTATACCTGAAAACGAATTAAACAACGTCTTTACCATCATAGAACAACAAGATGGTACCGTGAAGTTTAGTACATCGAATGGTTTACAAATTAAAAATGTAAAAGTCTATGATGTATTAGGTAGATTACTTTATAACCTAAACGGAAATAGTAGTACAGAAACCTACAATTTAGATAGGTTAAGCCAAGCTGCTTATCTTGCTAAAGTCACTTTATCTAATGATGTGGTATTAACTAAAAAGGCTATTAAAAGAAATTAAAAAATATAGATTTCTCCACTTTGGTGGTATGTAGTTAGAATAACAAAAAGCCTTTCTTTTATAGAAAGGCTTTTTTGCGTTAAGGATGGAAATGGCATCCTTTTTATGTTTGATATATGTCTTTTAATAGGTACCGTAGTTTCTATTTTGTTTTCTGTTTGTTATACTACCAAACATTACAACATAAAAAGATATAATGTACAGCCTGGTACTACGTAGCTTAAGCGAAGTAGTAAACGCCCAAATTAAAACAACGCTAAAATTATAAAGTATAACTCAATGCGATAATTAAATTTCTTCCTGGAGCAGCAATACCCGAAGAATAGGTTTTATAACGTTGGTCTGTAATATTCTCTAAACTTGCCGTTACTGTGGTGTTTTTATAGACCTCCATTTGTGCTCTAAAATTTAGCGTGTACCAAGAAGGCGAATATGGATTTCCGTTGCTATCTAGCGCGTAGATATAATCTTTTTCGGCTTCTGAAGGTGCTAAACTAAGAAACGATAACTCGTTATTATATGCTGCAAAAGCATCTAATTTCAATTTATCTGATTTCCAAGTTAGGTGTGTATTTCCAAAATTTGGTGCAATATGTCTCACTGGAACTTCGATGTCATTATCTTCTTCTGTACCACCAATCACATTGTATTGGGAAGTAAACTGTAGTTTTTTAGACAGATTCATTTTCATACCCACTTCAAATCCGTAAATCCACGCTTTAGATGCATTTTGCATGGCTTGCACATTACTTAGTTCGCCATTGTACATAATTTCGCTTTCGCCGTTTAAGGTGTAATCGCGACGTACTAAGGCATCATCTAAATAAGTATAATAGGTTGCTAAATCTAAAATGAACACATTATCGAAATCTAATTTTAAACCTAACTCTCCGCTATATGCATATTCTGGTTTTAGGTTTTCGTTTGGCACTACTACAGATCCTGGTTCGCTGTCGAAAACTTTACCAACATCATCAATATTTGGCGCTCTAAATGCGGTAGATGCATTCAATTTCCATTGTATGGTTTTATTTGGTAACCAACTTATTCCTGCGGTTCCTGTAAATGCACCAAAGTCACTTTGTGTAGTATCGAATGGCAGATTTAAAAACACATTGTTTTCTGTAAAATCTGCTTTATAAGAAACGTGGTTATAACGGATCCCCGATTGTAAAACGAACTTGGTATTTGGTTTATATTTTAAACTCGCGTATGCTGCTGCAGATTGCCAACTAGAATTATCTGGATACCTCGTTACAATCGCTTCGGTTTCGTTGGTTTCTATATTTCTGGCGAATGCTTTAGAAAACACTTGATTATAGACGTATTCTATACCGTAGAATAATTCGGATTTTGGGCTTAATAGTTTTTCAAAATCTAAATTTGCAGAATAAGCATCTACATGCTCTTCGGTATTATCTTGTGTTGTCGATTGAAAATCTCTATCGATTCTACTTTCCTGAAAGTTTTGATATGCGGTTACAAATTTTATTTTATCGTATAAATCGGAACCACTACTTAGTTTTGTTAATCCGAAATTAGACATAAACCATTTTTGTGGGCCGTAATCCCATTGTGCAGAACGTAAATTATCGCCTCTATAACGAATTAATCTATCGTATCTTGGGTAATCGGAAGTTGCCGAATAGTACAAACCTAAATCGAAACTTAAATCATCGGATGCTTCATAGCGTACTTTTTGCATAAGATTCATTTGGTCATAGCCCGTAAATTTTTGAATCTTCGGATTGCTATTTGCTACCATAACATCTTCGCCATTAATGGTCTCTACATATTCTGGTCTTAAATAATCATCTGGACCATGAGATCCCATTCTTAAATCGTCAAAATACGTATAACTCGCATTGGTAAAAAAGGCCCATTTTTTGAGTCCGATATTAAAATCTAAATGTCCTGTTTTTTCATTCGAAGCCGACGCATATCTAACCGCTGCATTCCCGTTAAACTTAAGCGAATCGGTATAAGATAGTTTTGGTGTTTTGGTATAAAAACTCATCACACCACCAATAGCATCACTACCATAAATAATAGAACCAGCACCTAGCGTAACTTCGGTATTTTGAATACTAAATGGATCTATAGATATTACATTTTGCAGATTACCGCCACGAAAAATAGCATTATTCATACGTACGCCGTCTACCGTAAGTAGTAATCTATTGGTAGAAAAACCTCTAATCATTGGGCTACCACCACCCAATTGACTTTTTTGAATATATACTTGTCCAGACTGTTCTAATAAATCTGCACTTGTTTGCGGATTGGAAAATTGAATATTTTTAGCACTAATATTGGTTATTTTTTGCGGAATATCTCGTTTACTTTGTTTGAATTTGGAAGCAGAGATTACCACTTCTTCCAGATCTTGAGCGCTAGGTTGCAGTGCTACTTTGGAAGCTGTTATTTTAGACTTTAAAACAGAAAACACATTATAAGAAAGGTGTTGGAAGTATAAAATATCTGAAGCCTTAAAAGCGTCTAAATTTGCTTCACCATCTAGGTTGGTAATAGTACTTTTCGTTTTACTTTCATTATAAATAGCGACACTTGGTAAGGTTTCGCCAGTAGCTTTACTAATCACTTGAATTTGTTGGGCTTGTGTAAAAAGGCTTGTAAAAAGGCAAAAAACGAGAATACTAAAATACTTCATGTTAGGAACTAAATAATTGATTAAAAATTTCTAGCGACTTGGGCTTTTTGAAACTGCCCAAATGTAAATCAAAATACAGCAATAACATAGCCAAAAACGCTTGTCTTTGCTTTGCATTAATTTTGATTGCAGATAGGTCATCAAAAATTGTGCCTAGCAGCTGTTTTAGAAGTGTTAAATTTTCACCTGAAATGCTATAAAAATCGGTCGGTTTTTCTTGAAATCGGCCATCTTTCAAATTAAAAAATGGACTATTCGGAATGCTTTGTTCTGGATAAAAACCAAGATGCTTGGTTAGTTTTAATAAAAAAAGCAAATGAAAATTAGCACAACTACCTTGCATATCCAACCATTGCAAAGCTGTTTCTAAGTATTCATAAAGGGATTTGTTTTCTTCTTCTTCTTGTAACGAAGTCGATAATACTTCCGCTAAAAACATAACAATGGTACTTTTTAAAATGTCATTATGTAGCGTCACATAAATTACATGTGGTTTTACTTCTTTAATATATTGAAGCGATCTATTGTCTTGGTATGTAATTTCTAGTTGTAATTGTGTAAGTAATTGAAAATATGCTTTTTTTACTTTTCCTTTTTTAGATTTTAGAATTCCTTTTTGCAAAAAACTTACAACACCAAATTCTTTCGTGTAGCATTTAATAATTAAGTCATTCTCACCATACTTTATTTTGGATAAAACAATAGCGTTGGTTTTTGCGATCATTATCTCACTACCATTATTTTTAAAACTTTAGTTTCAAAAGTATCTAAGTCGGAAAGCATAATTAAATAAACACCTGAAGCTACGGTATTATTAGCAAGGTTTTTCCCATTCCAAAAAGCAGTACCTCCATCTATTTCTAAGTTATAGCCTTTATATCTGGTATTGGTTCTTGTTTCTGCTTCTGCCACTAAATTACCTTCTATATCTGTAATTTTAATATTTACATTTTCTGAAATATCTTTAATTTTCACTTTGTCCTGCTCCAAATTAAAGGTAGGTCTTACCGGATTTGGATACACGTAAGCATCTTCTAATCCTTCTAAAGCAGCAGATCCTCCAGCTTTAAAAGACACTAAGCCATTTTCTGTTGCTATGTATACGGTTCCGTTAGAATCGTCTATCGATAAATCGATAATACTGTTTGTTGGTAATGGCGAGTTACTTTGCGTAAAGTGGTAGATCGTTTCTTGTCCGTCGGAAGAGAAATAAAACAATCCTGAAGATAGCGTAGATATCCATTTATTATTAGATCCATCGACTTCAATATCTGTAATAAATTGCTGAAACAAAAGCTCTTCCGCCACACCATCTTCTAAAATAATAATTTCACTTGCTACAGGTTCTGGTTCTGTAAAAAAGGAAGAAGTATTATACAATACTCTTAATCCTTTATTTGTACCAAACCAGATTTGATTTCTATTATCTACAGCTAGTGCAGTAACAGATGTAGAAGGCATATTTTGTTCTTCGGTATAAATAGCGTTTAACTTTTCTCCGGTGTTATTATTTTCGTTGTATCCCATAAGTCCGAAAGTATAACCTCCAAACCATTTGGTACCATTACTATCGATTACCAAATCTCCATAACCCCATTCGTCATTTAATGGATCTTGAATTAAAGACGAAAAATCAAAGCTTTGCCATTGATTTGTAGAAGGATCATACGATTTTAAAGGCTTCGCTACTCTTGCGGTTGTAGTCCACAAAAGTCCGTTTCTATCAAAATCGGCAGCACCTTGTCTAATACTAATTACACTTGGAGCACCTGGCACTACTAAAGATTCTAAACCACTATTTGTTTGATCCAGTAAAGTGATTGGAATATCATTGGTCACTTCTAAAATTCCATCTTGAAAAGAACTTATAAACACATTATTTTCTACAAATGGATTTACTGCAATAGCATTTAAATTCCTAGCAGTTAACACACTGTCAAAAGGAATATTTCTCCATTCCTCTCCTTTTAAATGACTAATTCCTTCCTGCTTATATGGTGTAGGCACATAATAAAAGTTATAATCTCCAAAGGTTGCCCAAAGGTTATTATTAGATGCTTTTATAGAAAATGCACTATTTAAAAGTGGTCCATTTGGTACAATTGGTTCAAATTCTACAGGATTTAATATTGGTGTTTTCATTAGACCGTCTTTGGTCCCGATATAAATAAATTCGGCATCGATGGTTGCAGATGTAAATTCTGTATCTAAGTCTTCACCAGTAGTCACTTGTGCTACCAAGTTAAAGTCACCATCGTAAATAAAAACATCATTTTTTGTAGTAACAATTAAATAATCATTAATGCTTCTAAGATCTAGAGGCAAGTCGTCATACCTAATTAATTGCGTCAACGCACTGCCTTGTAATTCATAAAAAGCACGCCAAGTTCGACAAACATAAAGCTTATCGTTATTCGATTCAATCACCGCAAAATCGCCTGAAACGACACTTTGCCATTCGTTATAATCTATTAAATTAGCACTACTTAATGGTGCTTTTCTAATCCCTCTTCCATTTAAACATGCAGCATAAATAAAATCATCATAAACAACCGTTTGTTTTACAGCAATTTGCCCTCCTAAATCGCCAATATAATACGTGTCTCCAAATTCTAAACGCTCTAAATCATATACAGATATTCCATAATCGGAAGAAATATAAACCAAGCCATCGTGTTCATTAAAATGATTGATATTCTTATCATTAGGCGGTATTGTAGGCTTATCTATTATATCTAAAATGGTTAAAACATTTTCTTCAGGATCATCAAAAGCGATTTCCATCAAGCCGTTTTCATAACCAATAATTAATAGTTCATAAACCTCACTATAATGAATTGCAGAAATAATTTCTCCAGACAAACCATTTATAGTGGTAACCGTTTTTATTTCATTCGTTTCCAAGTCATAACTAAAAATAGCATTTTCTGCTGCAGCATATATCTTATTGTTTCCTTGGGAAACATCTTTAATATCATAAAAAGAAAAATGCCCTTGCCATTGTGCAGAATAATCTTGTGCAAATGAAAACACTGGGAATACTAAAATTAGAAATAGTGCAATTTTTTTAATCATAACTTAATTCTTCAACTTCAAATATATTTATATCTAACGAGTTTTGTGTTAAAATAATATATTAAAAACAAAAAAAGCTCCCTATGTTAGGAAGCTTTTTTCAATACTTATAATATATTATACCACACCTTGTGCTAACATAGCGTCTGCTACTTTTACAAATCCTGCAATGTTTGCTCCTTTTACATAATCGATATACCCATCTTCTTGCGTACCATAAGTAACACATGACTCGTGAATATCGTTCATAATTTGGTTTAATTTAGCGTCTACTTCTTCACGTGTCCAATTGAAACGTAAAGAGTTTTGACTCATTTCTAAACCAGAAGTTGCAACACCTCCAGCATTCGATGCTTTTCCTGGTGAGAATAAAACTTTCGCTTTTTGTAAAGCCTCAATCGCCTCTGGCGTTGTTGGCATATTTGCACCTTCGGCAACTGCGATAACATTATTATTTATTAATGCTTTTGCTTCGTCTGCGTTTAATTCATTTTGTGTTGCACATGGTAATGCGATATCACAATTTACACTCCAAGGTCTTTCTCCTTTATGAAAAGTTGCGGTAGTATATTTTTCCGTGTATTCACTTATTCTTCCACGTTTCACATTTTTAACTTCCATAATAAAAGCTAATTTCTCTGCATCGATACCATCTGCATCATAAATGTAACCTGAAGAATCAGACATAGTAACTACTTTACCACCAAATTCTGTAGCTTTTTCACAAGCATATTGTGCAACGTTACCAGATCCAGAAATAACTACTGTTTTTCCTTCAAAAGAATCTCCTTTAGTAGCCAGCATATTTTTAGCAAAGTATACTGTTCCATAACCTGTAGCTTCTGGACGGATTAAAGAACCTCCATAAGAAATCCCTTTTCCAGTTAAAACGCCTGTAAATTCATTACGTAATCTTTTGTATTGACCAAACATATAGCCAATTTCACGACCACCAACACCAATATCTCCTGCTGGTACATCTGTATTTGCTCCGATATGACGAAATAGTTCACTCATAAAAGATTGGCAAAAACGCATTACTTCGTTATCACTTTTTCCTTTTGGGTCAAAATCACTTCCTCCTTTTCCTCCTCCCATTGGTAAGGTGGTTAACGAGTTCTTGAATACTTGTTCAAATCCTAAAAACTTTAAGATACTTAAATTCACAGATGGATGAAAACGTAACCCTCCTTTATAAGGTCCTATTGCAGAATTAAATTCCACTCTAAACGCTCTATTTACCTGTGTGTTCCCTTTATCGTCAATCCAAGGAACTCTAAAGATTATAGTACGTTCTGGTTCTACCATACGTTCTAATAACATCTTATTTTGGTACTGAGGATTCTTCTCTATAAACGGAATAACCGTTTCTGCTACTTCATGAACAGCCTGCATAAATTCAGGTTCATGACTATTTTTTTCTTTTACTATATTTAAAAAAGCTTCAATCTTATTTTCCATTTTATGAAATTTTGAGAAATATTATATATCTAATATTGTATATGCAAATATACATTATCTTTAAAAATTACATACTTTTTTTTTGTTTTTAGCAATGCCTATTGCATAATAATTTATTAGATTTGGTTGTTATCATAAAGAACAACAACAATAATTCATCCTTTTAGCTGTTATATTTGCAAGTTTGGAGGGAATTTATATATTTGTTGGATGTATTTTGCTCTAATCTTGAAATCATACCATGTTTAATTTGAAACAATTAACCTTCATTTTGTTCTTTATTATAGGAACGCACGCTGCAGTTTCCCAATTAGGATTTTCGCATGAAATAGGTGTCATTGCTGGCCCAGTGGCTATGCAATCGGATTTCGGAGTTAGAAATAGCTTTGAAACAGATGCAGGAAATACTGGTATAGGAATTGGTATTGTTCACTACATAAACTTTGCTTATCGAGCAGATTGTAATTGCTATTCTACAGATACTTATTTTAATGATCACTTTAAATTGCGAAGTGAGATCTCTTGGAATAAAACTAAATTAGATCATTTTGGGGAATGGGTTGAAAATCCAGGTTCCGGATATGACCAACTTAGAACACATCATGGTGAGGCAAACAATTTTGATATTGGTATGCAAATAGAGTACTTTCCTTTAAGTATTCGTTCTTTTCAAGGTTTTGCTTACAAATTTGCTCCTTTTATTAGCCTTGGAGCACATTACACTTCTTATAATCCCAAAGTATCCACCGATGAACCCGGCGGAAATATTCTAGATCCAAATAACTTTTTCGGGCCTTGGGTAAATGGGCAATCTTCGGTTTCTAATGTCATTAGTGATGCTTCTGGTAGCACTTGGTCAACAGTAGCCAGTGTAGGTGTACGTTATAAACTTACTGTGGTTTCCGATTTAATGCTAGATTTAAGAACGCAATATTTCTATAGCAATTGGGTAGACGGATTAAACCACACCTTAGCGTCTAATAAAGCCAATGATTGGTTATTATGGCTAAACTTTGGTTACATTTATTATTTAGACTAAAAACTGAAAAAACACATAAAACAAAAAAACTCTAGCCAATGCTAGAGTTTTTTTTGTTCATACTACAATATATTTTCACCCTAAAGCTTGCTCTAAATCTGCTATTAAATCAGAAGCATCTTCAATACCAACACTCAAACGAATAAGTGAATCTACAACGCCTATTTTTTCGCGTTCTTCTTTTGGTATACTTGCATGGGTCATACTTGCTGGATGACCAGCTAAAGACTCTACGCCGCCAAGAGATTCTGCAAGCGTAAATACTTTTAATTTTTCAACTAACTTAATTGCCTCATTATAGTTATTTCCTTTTGTTGTAAAGGAAACCATACCGCCAAAATCACGCATTTGTGCTTTTGCAATATCATGATTTGGGTGATTTTCAAATCCTGGCCAATACACATTTTCTACCTTTGGGTGCTTTGCTAAATAGGTCGCAATTGCTTTTCCATTTTCACAATGCCGTTGCATTCTTAAGTGTAGCGTTTTTATTCCTCTTAAAACTAAAAAACTGTCTTGCGGACCACAAATTGCACCACTTGCATTTTGAATAAAGTATAATTTATCTGCTAAATCTTTATCCTTAACAACTAAACCGCCCATTACCACATCACTATGTCCGCCAAGATATTTAGTTGCAGAATGCATTACAATATCTGCTCCCAAATCTAAAGGCTGTTGCAAATACGGTGTAGCAAAGGTATTATCTACAGCCAATAAAACATTGTGCTTTTTAGCGATGGCCGCTGTTGCCTTAATATCTATAATATTCAACATTGGGTTGGTTGGTGTTTCTACCCAAATAAGTTTTGTGTTTGCATTTACATAATTTTCAATAGTACTAACGTTTTCCATGCCTACAAAATGAAACTTAATTCCAAAATTTTCAAAAATCTTGGTAAATAACCGATAGGTTCCGCCATATAAATCATTCGTCGAAATGACCTCATCACCAGATTTTAAAAGTTTTAGAATCGCGTCTATTGCTGCAAGGCCAGAACCAAATGCCAATCCGAAGTTCCCATTTTCAATACTAGCAAAGGCATTTTCTAAAGCATTTCTGGTAGGATTATGACTTCTAGAATATGCATAGCCTTTGTGTTCTCCAGGACTCGTTTGCACATAGGTTGTGGTTTGATATATTGGAGGCATAACCGCACCATAAGCTGGATCTGGTTTTTGTCCGCCATGTATTGCTTTTGTATTAAATTTCATTTGTACATTAATTTACAATAAAAATAACTTTTAATTCGTTGTATTCAAACCGAAAGAATACCTTTAATCTATCTTTAACTTTTAATACATTATTACATTGAAATTTTTTCGTCTACTTATACTTCTTCTTGTTTTTTCTTCTTGTAAAAAAGAAAGCGCAACACTTACTTTTTCTGAAACTAATATTTTAAAGGAAACCACCACTATCATTGAAATCAACATGCCTAAAGCACAAGGCAAAGGTCCTGCAATAGAAAAGATAAACCATACACTTCAGACCTTTGTTTGTCAAGCACTACATATTGATGCTGCTTCCGAAAAAAAAGAATCTCTTGAAGAAAGTATGCAAGCTTTCAATACTGCTTACGACAATTTCAACACTTTAATTTCTTCCGAATTAAAAGAAGAATTACCGCAATGGGAAGCTCTAATTGATGGTGAGGTTATTTACAATACTGCCGATTTTGCATGTATAGCAATGAATTCGAGTATAAATACTGGAGCAGCTAATAGCAATTTACTATTGCGTTTTTTCAATTTTGATGCCAATACAGGAAATCTTTTAACCACAAAGGATGTAATAAACAACATAGAAGAATTCACCGCTTTGGTTGAAAATTATTACAACAAAGAAGTAAATTCTACATTTACCGACGCGGATAATCTTTTAAATAATAACCAATTTAAATTACCGGAAACACTAGGCTTTAGTGAGGAAGGCATTATTATTTTATATGATAATTTTAATGTTGGTGCTTTTGAAAAAGAAATTGTAGAATTCACTATTCCGTATGAAGTAGCAAATACCTATTTAAAAATATAATTACAAAGATCTTTTAAGCGCTAGAATATATCCTAAATGAATGCCTTCATGAAAGGTATTAAAATCAATAGCCTCTTCTACATTTGTTAAAGTGCTTTTTATAGAAACGGTATATTCGTTATAGTTTTTAAAAAGCTTGTTATTATAATCTTCCTTGTTTTTTTCAATTGTAGAAAATAACAAACCTTTAATCTCATCTACCTCAGCTTGCGTAACATCACGCTCTGTTTTTGTTCCTTTTCTATAGGTTTCTATCATTTCATCACTTAAAACAGAAGGCAATCCAGATAATTTATACACCAATAATTGTTGGGTAACAATGGTGTGTGCAACATTCCAAATTATATTATTATTAAATCCTTCAGGAACTTTATTTAGCTGTTCTAACGTATAGTTATCCATAATAGATTCTAATAATTTTCTGTTTTTTAAGGTAATATCAAAAGCCCAATTCATGTTTCTATTTTTTGTTTAAAAGTAATTATTTTTTTAGTTTAAATGACGTTCTTTGTTACTTAAACCTGTACAGCATGAAAAAAGTATACTACCTAAAAACCTGTAGTACTTGTGTTCGAATTTTAAAGGAATTAAACCTTCCTTCCGAATTTATCTTACAAGACATTAAAAAGGAAGAAATTACAGCAAATCAGCTAGAAGAAATGAAAGCATTGGCTGGAAGCTACGAAGCGCTTTTTAGTAAACGTGCTACCTTGTACAAGAAAATGGATTTAAAAAACCAAAGCTTAACAGAGAAAGACTACAAGCATTATATTTTAGATCACTATACCTTTTTAAGTCGTCCGGTTTTTATTGTGGATGATGCCATCTTTATAGGAAACTCTAAAGCAAATGTAGAAGCTGTAAAACAAGTTTTGAATGCACAGTAGAACCTTTGCCTTAGTTGCTGTTTTTTTAGTACAAGTACTTTATGGTTTAAACTTTACGTACGCAAAATTTGTAATGAATGAAGGTTACGTAAAACCTTTCGGACTTGTTTTACTACGTATTATTGGTGCCGTAATTTTATTTTGGATTTTAGATTGTTTTATGCCAAAAGAAAAAATTGACAGAAAAGATTATAAAACCTTTTTTCTAGCTGCGGTATTTGGTATTGCAACAAACATGCTATTATTTTTAGGAGGATTAGAACTTACTACGCCTATTCACGCTTCGGTAATCATGATTACTACGCCAATAATCATATTAATATTTTCATCCTTATTCTTACAAGAACGCATTACTGGCTTAAAAATAGTAGGGATATTATTAGGCTTTGCTGGAGCGATTGTACTTTCCGTTTACGGTAAATCGACACGTACAGGAGATAATATTCTCTTAGGGAATATCATGGTTTTTGCAAATGCCGTTTCGTACAGTATTTATATTATCATTATAAAAAAACTAACAGAAAAATACCATCCTTTTACCTTTATAAAATGGCTGTTTTTAATAGGTTTCTTTATGGTATTACCTTTTGGGTACCAAGATGTACAAGAAATTAAATGGGAAACGTTTACACCTTCCGTTTACTTTTCTGTAGGTTTTGTGATTATAGGAGCCACTTTTTTCACCTACATGTTAAACCCTTTAGCACTAAGAAAACTAAAAGCATCTACTGTTGGTACTTTTGTTTATTTGCAACCAGTAATAGCAGGAACCTTTGCTATTGCTATGGGAGTAGATACCATAAACATTGTAAAAATAGTTGCGATGCTTCTTATTTTTTCTGGAGTATATCTAGTAAGTAAAACGCCTAAACTAAAAGACTAAAAATTATAACACTAGATTTTTTGGAGCTCTTCCTTTTGCTCTAGTATCTTCTTTGGTAAGCACTTTGTAGTCTTCCGATTTTGGGAAAGCATTCGCCAGATTTAATAATACTTCTGGTAAATCTGTCATTTTACGCGCTTTTAGGTCAATCCAAGCACCCATCATTTCGCAAAACGCAATATTTTCACCTTTATGGTTATAAAAATTATGATCAAATTTAAAAAACTTCCCATCTTCACTTAATCCAGAAACTTCCAAGCTAACCGTTATTGGTTGTCCCATAAACGCTTCTTTAAAATAATGCATGTGCTCATAAAAAACGACTGGTCCAATATTATGAATTGCTAGCTCTTTCATAGTAAAGCCGTGCTCCATTAAAAAAGCCATTCTAGTGTGACTCATAAAATTAGTATATGCAGAATTTGCTAAGTGTCTATTCGCATCTACATCACTCCAACGTATTTCAAATTGTTTTTTATACATAGTTTAAATTTTGAAGAACAAATCTACATAAATATATTATGCACGCATACTATAAATTGTGTTTTCTAAACCTATTGTTTTAGTTACCTTTGTAAAACTTAAATAAAATCTTATGATTCATTCTATGACAGGTTATGGTAAATCTGTTTTGCAATTACCAACAAAGAAAATCACTTTAGAAGTTAAATCTCTGAACAGTAAAAACCTAGACTTAAACGCTAGAATGCCTTCCATTTATAGAGAAAAGGAATTGAGCCTACGTAAACTTATTGGTAAACAATTAGAACGAGGTAAAATAGATTTTTCTATTTATGTAGAAATGACAGGAGAAGAAACTACAACACAACTTAATAAACCTGTTGTAAAACAATACATGAATCAGTTACGAGAAGTTGTGGATGGAGATGAAACCGAGTTATTAAAAATGGCGGTTCGTTTTCCAGATGCTTTAAATACTGAAAAAGCCGAGATAGACGAAAACGAATGGAGTACTATTTTAGCCGAAATAAAAGTAGCTTTAAGTAGAATTGACACCTACAGATTAGACGAAGGAAAAGTTCTAGAAGCAGATTTTAATAATAGAATTGCAACCATTGCAAACTTATTAGAACAAGTTATAGAAATGGATCCAGAACGTATTGAAGGGGTTCGCGAACGCTTACGTAAAGGTGTAGACGATTTAAAAGAAAAAGTAGACGAAAATCGTTTTGAACAAGAACTGGTATACTACATCGAAAAGTTTGATATCACAGAAGAGAAAGTGCGTTTACAAAACCACTTAGAATATTTTGTTTCTGCTTTAAATTCTGACGATTCTAACGGAAAAAAATTAGGATTTATCGGACAAGAAATCGGTAGAGAAATCAACACTATTGGTTCTAAAAGTAATTATGCACCAATGCAAAAACTGGTAGTGCAGATGAAAGATGAGCTAGAAAAAATAAAAGAACAACTTCTTAATGTCCTTTAACCATTAGAGGCAAAAAAGAAGAACGACAACGAATACATAAATGTCACGCTGCGCTTGTCGAAGCACTTAAAAAAATAGGATTTGACTAAAAACAATACAGAAAAAGGTAAACTAATAGTATTCTCTGCTCCATCAGGATCTGGAAAAACAACCATTGTTAGGCACTTACTAAAACAAGAAGCATTAAATCTAGCATTTTCTATTTCTGCAACTTCAAGAGAAAAAAGAGGTACCGAAGCACATGCTGAAGACTACTACTTTCTATCGGCAAGCGAATTTAAACAACATATTAAAGACGACGATTTTCTAGAATGGGAAGAAGTATATAGAGATAATTTCTATGGTACTTTAAAAACCGAAGTAGAACGTCTTTGGGCTTTAGGTAAAAATGTGATTTTCGATATTGATGTTTCTGGCGGTTTACGTATTAAAAGAAAATTCCCGGAAGAGACCTTAGCTATTTTTGTAAAACCACCAAGTATTGACGAGTTAAAAATTAGGCTTAAAAAACGCAAAACAGAAACCGACGACAAAATTAATATGCGCGTAGCAAAAGCGAGTGCAGAGCTTGCTACCGCGCCTCTTTTTGATGTTATTATTGAAAATGATAATCTAGAAAAAGCTTTACTAGAAGCAGAAACTTTAGTTGGTAATTTTGTACACTCTAAAAAAGAACAATAAAATGAAAGTTGGTTTATACTTTGGTTCTTTTAATCCTATTCATATTGGTCATTTAATCCTTGCGAACCATTTAGCAGAACATAGCGATTTAGACCAAATATGGTTTGTAGTAACACCACATAATCCTTTTAAAAAGAAAAGTACCTTGCTAGATAACCACCAACGGTTAGAAATGGTTTACCAAGCAACTAAAGACTATATAAAACTTAAACCTAGCGATATTGAGTTTGGTTTACCGCAACCAAATTACACGATCAACACATTAACGCATCTTCAAGAGAAACATCCAGATTACGCCTTTAGTTTGATTATGGGAGAAGACAACTTGAAGAATTTTCATAAATGGAAAAACTACGAGCAAATTCTAGAGAACAATGCCATTTATGTCTATCCTAGAATTTCGGAAGGAAAAGTAGCAACACAGTTTGATAACCACGAAGGTATTCATCGGGTAGAAGCACCAATAATACAGCTTTCTTCTACCTTTATACGCAAGTCTATTAAAGCAGGGAAAAACATAAAACCAATGTTACCAGAACATGTTTGGGAATATTTGGATGAAATGAATTTTTATAGGTAATAGAATATGAATTCCCTTAAATTCTTATTTTTCATAATTACACCTACTTCTATTTCAAGTTGCTTTCCTACAAAAAACGAAACAATCTCCAAGAGGTGGAGAAAGTATTAGTACATATATTAAAAAGAGTATTCCTAAAGTACATCTTCTATATAAACCAGATTGGTAATTAAATATAGATAGATTCCTGCCTTCGCAGGAATGATCAAACCAATGTTACCAGAACATGTTTGGGAATATTTGGATGAAATGAATTTTTATAGGTAATCTACCTAATTGACTTTCTAAAAAATTTCGACTACCTTCGTTTAACTTCGAATATAATACATTAAAACGGAAGCATATTCGCTGTATGTTGGGCGTAATGTAAAAACCCCCCGAATATGACAAAGTTATTAACACAAAATATTTTAAACCATATTACGCTTTCCCAAAAAGAGATAGATAGCTTTTGCAACTTATTCGACCAAAAGGAAGTTCAAAAAAAACACTTTCTACTGCGAGAAGGTCAAATTTGCAAGTTTGAGGGCTTTGTTACTAAAGGGCTCTTTAGAGTATATCATATAGATAGTAATGGCTTTGAACAAGTACTCTATTTTGCACAGGAAAATTGGTGGATAACCGATATCGACAGTTTTACCAATGAAACGCCATCACAACTTTACATACAAGCATTAGAGGATAGTGAAGTATTATTAATTTCAAAAAAAGACAAAGAGTTTGCTTATGGCAACATTCCAAAAATAGAAAAACTGTTCAGAATCATGACTCAGAAGACACATATCTCGTTACAACGAAGAATGATAGATAATTTGAGTAAAACAGCAGACCAACGTTATATAGACTTTATTGAAAAATACCCCAACCTCTTTCAACGGTTAACCAACCTACAGATTGCCGCTTACTTAGGTATAAGCCACGAGTTTTTGAGTAAAATTAGACGAAAAATAGCTAGTAAATAATCGTTGAGAATTCATTTATTGAACTTGTTCAATGTTTTTAAGTAGGTAACCGTTGCATCTTTGTAGCATCATTAAAAACAAGACAAAAATGAAATCAATTATTTCAAATGTATTTTTAACAATTTTAATTTTATTCAAAATGAACGCACAAGAACAAAGTTTTAAAACAATAGAAACAAGTAAATTTACGCTTCAAGTTTACAACGCATCAGAAAATAGTTTTGGTGTGGCATCTGTAATTATCTCAGGTAAAAACGATGCCGTATTAATAGATGCACAATTTACACTGGCAGAGGCAGAAAAAGTTGCTCATGAAATTAAAAACTCAGGAAAAACCTTAACTACAATTTATGTTTCTCATGGCGACCCTGATTTTTATTTCGGATTAGTTGTATTCAAAAAATATTTCCCAGAGGTAACGGCTTATGCATCGCCTGCAACAGTAGAACATATTAAAGCAACAGCTCAAAAGAAATTGGAAGTTTGGGGCGAAAGATTAGGCGATAAAATTACGTCCAACGTTATTTTACCTCAAGTTCTAAAAGGAAATTCTATTGAATTAGAAGGCGAAAAATTAGAAATCATTGGACTAGAAGATTTCCCAAAAAGAACCTTTGTATGGATTCCATCAATTAAAACTGCTTTAGGTGGCATCAATGTTTTTGGCACAACATTTAATTTATGGATGGCAGATGCACAAACAACAGAGATACGTAATAACTGGATTTCAATCTTAAATGCTATCAGTGATTTAAAACCTGAAATAGTAATTCCTGCACACGCAAATACAAATTCAGATTTTACTATTGATGCTGTAAACCACACCAAGAATTACATTCAATTTTATGAAGAAGCTTTGAAAAGCAATACCTCTTCTGAAGCGTTAATGGCAATGATAAAATCAAAATATCCAAATTTAACTTTTGAAACAGCATTAGTGCTAGGAGCAAAAGTGAACACAGGAGAAATGAAATGGTAAGATTTATAATAATCATCAACTTGGCATTGCTTTTAGTAGTGTCAAGTTGTTCATTTAAACAAGAAGTAATGACAAACTTAGAAATCATAAAAAGTACTTATGAAGGTAAAACTTCAGAAGAAAACGGTAAAAACTTAGCCAAATATGTTGCTGAAGATATCAGTTGGACAGAAGCTAAAGGTTTTCCTTATGCAGGAACTTATATTGGCTTAGAAAGTGTGACCGAAAATGTTTTTCAGCGCTTAGGTAGCGAGTGGATTGATTATAAATTTTCACCCGAAGATTATATAGCAAATGAAGACAAAGTAGTTGCTTATGGCACATATTCGGGCACATTTAAAAAAACGAAAAAGTATTTTGAAGCAAGAGTTGCCCATATATGGAAACTGAATAATGGCAAGATTATCAGTTTTGAGCAGTTTGTAGACAGTAAATCCGTTGACGAGTCAATACGTTAAAACACTACGCCCAACAACGGATATAATTTATTACTAGTCCTCGCCAACTTACGAAAATCCTAGCGGATTTTATATTCAATTTATATTTGCTTAACCACGCTACAAACTATATGCAAAATAGTTAAACGAACATATAATCCTAAAAAAAAGCCAACGCAATGCGTTGGCTTTTTAATTCTATAATTACTTTAAACTTAATCTAAAGCTGGGATACGTAATACTTGACCTGGGTATATTTTATCAGGATGCTCTAACATTGGTTTGTTAGCTTCAAAAATCACAGGATATTTCATAGCATTCTCGTAATACTTCTTTGCAATTTTACCTAAAGTATCACCACTTACTACGGTATGAAACTGCGCTTCTGGCTCTACGTGCTCCACAGTCATTTGGTCATCTACAGTTGCAATACCATTAGAGTTTCCTACTACTAATATTACTTTTTCTCTTGTTGCTTGATCATAAGCCATTCCAGAAATGGTTGCAGCATCATCATCAATAAATATAGTTAAGCCTTCTACTTGAAGTTCCAAGTCGCTAACTGTTGCTTCTAATCTTCTTGCAACTAACGCTTCTTCTTTTAACTCTTCTGCATTTGCTGTTGCTAATTTTTCTGCCGCTTCTTCTTCCGTAGTTTTTCCAATTCCGAAAACTTTTGCTCCTGCATTTTTAATAAATGAAAATAATCCCATAATGTTTTTTGTGTTTAATTTTTTGTTAATAATTGTAAAGTTAAAAAAATAGTTCCTAACTACTATTAATGTTTACAACTAATGTGCCAAAATTTTATAAAAAGTGAAACCGCTTAAAAATTTCTTTTTAAACGGCTTCTCGATTAACTAACCAACCAAAATCTTAGTGAAACTATCGCATTCGATAGTAAAATTCACTTTTATGTTTTTATTTTTTATCTCGTGTATTCTCACGCGTATTATCCTTTTTTGCTGCACGTTGCACACGTTTCTTTTCGGTACTAGCTATTGTTTTATCTGTTGTAGTTCCCGTTTTTAAATACTGTATATAACCTCTTCCTTTAAACTCGTATAAGGTTCCAGATGCATGGTGAAACAATTCTATTGTACTGTCATTAATAACGCTCAATTCAAAAAATTCATTGTCGAAGTAATCATAATCTAATGTTAATGTTTTTTGATATATATTTCCACTTACATCTCCAATGCCATAAATCCCCGAATAATCCCAATATAAATTATTGACGTTCGTTCCAGCTGCATCTTGCGAGCTTCTAAACGTTGCTCCATTTCCTCCAGATAAAAACTGCATGTAGTTTTCGTTATCAAATTCGTTTAAAGCACCATAATTACTTGTGTATGTTTTTTCCCAAGCTTCATATTCTTGCATGAAATAATGAATGTTATCGTAAAAAACAAAGTCATAATCAAAGGATGCACGTTGGTAACCATGTAAAAAATACGAGGTATCATTATATGGGTTATACAGCTCTATGGTATTATAATCTATTTGGTACACATCAAAGGTTTCAAAACCATCTACATCATGATCCACATCTAAAATCATATTGTAAGCATCATAATAACCAACAGAGATTCCGTAACCATTTCCTTGGCTACCAATTCCTACTAAGTTATTGTTCGCATAAAGCAATCCGTTTCTAAAAGATATGGTAAAAGCCGTTTGTAAAAAACGTGTTTCTCCATATCCTATCGTTTGATTAATATCTACATACCATAACTCATAAGAATTTAATAATTGGTTTATAGAAATTGTTGGTGTTGGATTATTATTGTAATCATCAACATAAACATCTTCATGATAACAAGAGGTAAATAATAATGCTATACTAGCAAATACCGAAAGTAGTTTTGTCGTTTTCATAATCGTTCGTTTTAAAGTTAATACTTTTAGCTATTCAAAACACATGCCAAAAAATTTAAAGTATTGATTATCAATAGAATAATATGATTGATATTTTCCTTATTTTTGAAATCCTAATAATTACGTTTTCGTTGTCACGGAAATTAAAAAGAAAACATCTTTAATGAGTAAACCTTTAAAATATGCTGTTTTTGGTAGCGGAAGTTGGGCTACTGCAATTGTAAAAATGCTATGCGAAAATCAACAAGAAATTGGTTGGTATATGCGAAGCGTTTATATTAAAGAACATCTATTAAAAGAGCAGCACAACCCAAGTTATTTAAGTTCTGTAGAATTTCATACCGAGCAACTAAAACTCTCAAATGACATCAATGAAATGGCTGCCTATGCAGACGTACTTATTTTTGTTATACCTTCTGCTTTTATGCATTCCGAATTAGAAAAGCTAACCCACATTATTCAAGATAAAATTGTAGTCTCTGCAGTAAAAGGGATCATTCCAGAAACCGGAAAATTAGTTGGTGAGCATCTACATGATGTGTATAAAATACCACTAGATAATATTGCTGTGATTTCTGGGCCTTGTCACGCAGAAGAGGTTGCCTTAGAGCGTTTGTCCTATTTAACCATTTCTTGTATAGACGCGGTAAAAGCACAATGCATAGCAGATGCATTGTCTAGTGATTATATTAAAGCCAAAATTAGTGATGATGTCATTGGTACAGAATACGCGGCAATGCTTAAAAACATTTATGCAATCGCTGCCGGAATTGCCCATGGTTTAGGTTATGGAGACAATTTTCAGAGTGTACTTATGAGTAATGCCATTCGTGAAATGAAACGCTTTATCAAGAAAATGCACAAAATGAAACGCAACATTAATAACTCGGCATATTTAGGCGATTTATTAGTTACTGGTTATTCTGTTTTTTCAAGAAATAGAATGTTTGGAAACATGATTGGTAAAGGCTATACTGTAAAATCGGCACAAATGGAAATGAGCATGATTGCAGAAGGCTATTACGCTACAAAATCGGCGCACTTACTTAATGACAAAAACAAGAATAAAACGCAACTCCCAATTATAAATGCGGTTTACGAGATTTTATATGAAGGGAAAGACGCTAAAAAAGTGTTTCAAAAACTAACGGACAAATTGGATTAAAACTAAGGATTTATTCCGTTTTATCTAGATTATTTGGGCGTTACCATCTTTCGCTGAAAAGCTTCAAATGGTCGCGCCTGCCTGCCGGCAGGCAGGCTTTCCGTTATATCTTTTGCGAAAAAGCAAAAGGATGCCACTGCAATCGCTAACGCACATATTTGCATGTGTAATATTAAACACAAAGTATAGGCTTATTTAACATGAAATTCCTGCCTTCGTAGGTATTTGTTATTTTACCAAAACACCTTTAGCTTCCATTAAAGGAACCGCTTGTAAAGCTTTTAAATTAATGGTGTTTTTTCTAAACGTATATGTTTTATCAAACATCTTGTTTCCTTCAAAAAAAGTAACTTTAAATTGATTATTTATAGCAAATAAATCTTCTTGTAGTAATTCTATTTTAGCGTAGCTTTTCTTAGGTAACTTATCTAGTTTTTTTCTAAAAATGGAAGTCATTTTATCTTCCGAATAGCCGCTAGTAACAATAAGAACCATTTCTAGATCTACTTCTTTATCGTTAATAATATATGCGTTCCAGTCTTGGGTTTTATAAATATCGTTGTACTCGTTTACAACGGCAAGGTAAACACCTTCGACTTTTGGGATGTCAATATCTTTTTTCATGCTGCAAAAATAGTAAACTATGTCAAATAAGAATTAGAATAGTTAGGAGTAATTATTCCTTTTAAATTATAGAGTACCAAATGTCTAAATAATTCTTCTTTAGGAAACACCTCAAATAGATTATTCTCTTTAAACACAAGGTTATCCATTCTGAAAAAATAAATCTTCACTATTAATTCTAGATTAACTTCTGGTTTAATTTCACCCGATTCTTGGGCTTGCTTCAATAAGTTGTAGACAATGTTGTTGGATAGGTTTTTAATAAAATCATTAAAAAGCGTACTGGCTTTTGGGTAATATTTCTCTAATCCAAAAAGAAAAGAGGGCTTAAAGTATTTTAAATACGCAAACCCTCTTTTGTAAATTAACACTACACACAAAATAGGATCGTTACCATTGCTGCTAACAATCCCATTTATATCTTCTTTATACTCGTTTAATAAGCTTTCCAAACTAGAAGTAACTAGGTCTTCTTTGTTACTAAAAAACGTATAAATTGTTTTTTTAGAAATCCCAAGCGTATTTGCTATCTCGTCTAACGTTACATGTTTGCTTCCGCATTGTGTAAACTTTGTAATAGAACATTTTAACAGTTGCGCTTTAGTAATCATCTTTATTTATTTTATCTCCATCCACCACCAAGTGCTTCGTATAAATCTACAATAGACACTAATTGATTCAGCTTACTGTTTATCACATTAAGTTCTGCACTTAATGCACTTTGTCTAGCAGTTAATAGATCTAAATAGTTTGCATATCCGTTTTTAAGTAACTCTTCAGAGTTCGCTTCAGCGGTTCTTAATGCTTCTACTTCATTTTTTCTAAATGCATATTTTTTGATTTCCGATTCATAAGAAAACAATGCATTAGACACTTCGTTACCTGCAATTAATAATGTCTTTTTAAACTGCAGTAACGCTTGTTCTTGTTGCGCTATGGCAACTTCCTTTTGTGTTTTAAGTTTTCTTTGATTTAAAAGCGGTTGCGTTAAGCCTCCAACTACTGTTGCAAATAAAGAATTCAAGTTTAACAACTTATCTAATTCTAAACTTTGCAATCCTCCAGAAGCCGTTAATGTTAACGACGGATATAAGTTACTATTCGCTACATTAGTTAATTCAAAAGATTGTATTAAACCATACTCTGCAGCCATAACATCGGGTCTGTTACTAAGTAATGTTGCTGGTACACCAAGTGTGATATCTTCTTCTATTTTCTGAAGATCTAAACTACTTCTTTCAAAATTTCGTGGTCCTTTACCTAATAAAATGCTTAAGGTGTTTTCTGTTTTAAAAATAGCGGTTTCAATATCTACTTGTAATGCTTTTGCACTATTGTATTGTGCTATATTTTGGTCTACGGCAACTTGCGTTACTTGTCCGGCATCTTTAAGTGCTTTAATGGTTTCTACACCACTTTCTCTGGTTGTAATCGTTTGCTTGGTTACTTCTAACTGTGCATCTAAAGCTAATAAGTTGTAATAGGTATTTGCGATGCTAGAAATCAACTGTGTTTTCACCAACTGATGTCCTGCAACACTTTGCAAATATGCCGCTTGTGTCGCTCTTTTACCACTTCTTATTTTCCCCCAAAGATCTGCTTCCCAAGATAGGTTTGCTGTGATGTCATAGGTATCTGTTCCACCACTAAATATGGATCCGAACTGGCTGTTTTCAGAAAATTCCTGACGGGTATAATTAGCACCTACATTTAAGGTTGGTAAATACCCTGCTTTCCCTTGTTTTGCATAGGCTTCGGCAGCTACTATTTGCTGTAGCGCAATACGCACATCCATATTATTTTGCAGCCCTTCTTCTACATATTGTTGTAAGTAAGTATCTGTAAATAACGTTTTCCAAGACACGTCTGCAATAGAAACGCTATCTGTTGGTAAATTATCGGTTCTGTAAAGCGCTTCCGTTTCTGCATTTAATTCTGGTCGTGCATATTCTTGCGCTACAAAACAACCTTGTAATGTTAATGCAACTACCAGTAAAAGAATCGGTTTACTAAAATTTCTATGTGTTATAATGGTTTTCATCTTTTTATTCTTCAATAGTTTGTACTGTTGGTTTACCGGAAACTTTTTCCTGTAACCACTGGAATAATATAAATAAGATAGGAATTACAAAGACTCCTAAAATGGTACCAATAAGCATTCCTCCTGCGGCACCAGAACCAATCGAGTTGTTTCCTTCAGATCCAACACCTTTTGCTAATGCTAAAGGCATTAATCCTAAAATGAAAGCAAATGAGGTCATTAAAATTGGACGTAAACGGGATTTTGCTCCGTGAATTGCTGCATCTACAATGGACTCGCCATTTTTCCGTCTAGCTAACGCAAACTCCACAATAAGTATGGCGTTTTTAGCCAACAACCCAATAAGCATTATCAAGGCAATTTGGAAATAAATATTATTTTCTAGGCCTAAGAACTTCGTACTTATATACGCTCCGAATACACCAAATGGTAATGAAAATACGACTGCAAATGGCAATAAGTAACTTTCGTACTGTGCGCTTAATAAGAAATATACAAATAGGATACTTAATATAAAGATGAACGTTGTTTGGTTTCCTGCATTTACCTCTTCACGTGTTAAACCAGAATATGCAACGGTATAATTACTTGGTAATTTTGCTACTTCTTCTTCAATCACTCGAATGGCATCTCCTGTACTAAATCCGTCATTTGTTGCACCAGTTATGGTTGTGGAATTAAATAAGTTGAAACGTGTTACCGACTGTGGCCCATAAACTCGCTTTAAGGTTACAAATTGTGTAATTGGTGTCATTTCTCCTGTATCCGTTCGTACATACATACTATTTAATGCACTTTCATCTGCTCTATCTTCTGGTAATGCTTGTATATATACTCTAAATTGCTTGCCATATTTAGAAAAATCTGAAGCGTATACACCTCCAATATATCCTTGCAATGTGGAAAAAATACTGTTAATTGGAACTCCTTTTTCTTTTGCTAAAGGCACGTTAATCTCCATCTCATATTGCGGATAATTGGTGTTAAAAGCCGATGTTGCATATTGAATTTCAGGATGTTTCATTAAAGCCATAGAAAATTCCTTATTGGCTTTATCTAAGTCTGTAAACTCTCCTCCAAATTTATCTAATAAATTAACTTCAAAACCAGATGAGTTACCAAAACCACGAATACTTGGTGGCGCAAAGAAAATAATATTTGCTTCTGGTATGGTAGACGCAATACCAAACAATTTCCCAATAATGGCTTGAGATGCTAAAGAAGGGTCTTTCCGTTCGTCCCAATCTTCTAATTCAAAAAATCCAATTCCAAAATTACTACCAGCACCACTTAATAAGCTACTACCTTTAATAAATGAAACTCCAGTAACTCCAGATAAATCTTTTGTTTTTTGATACAACTCATTTGCTACTGCATTTGTTCTATCTAAAGAGGCTCCTGCTGGTAATTCTATATTTGCAAAAATAATTCCTCTATCTTCATTTGGCACAAAACCTGTAGGTGTTGTTGTTGCAGCCCAATAAATACCGACTACAGCAATGATTAATAGTAATACTGAAACCAATTTTCTTTTGTATAAAAACTGAAGCGATCTACCGTAACGTTCTACTGTCGCGTTAAATCCGCGATTGAATAAGGTGTAAAAACGTTTTAATGGCCCTTTTCCTTTTAAATCTTCGTCTTCTTTATGTCCTTTTAATAACAAAGCACATAATGCTGGACTCAAGGTTAAGGCGTTTACTGCCGAAATTAAAATCGCAATAATTAAGGTCACACCAAACTGCTCATAAAATACTCCTGTTGGACCCGTTACAAAGGTTACCGGAATAAATACTGCTGCCATTACCAAAGTAATAGAGATAATAGCACCAGAAATTTCATTCATGGCTGTTAGTGTTGCTTTTTTAGGATCCTTTTCGCCTTCATCTAGTTTGGCGTGCACCGCCTCTACAACTACAATGGCATCATCTACCACAATACCAATAGCAAGAACTAGCGCGAATAGCGTTAAAAGGTTTATAGAGTACCCAAAAACATTCAAGAAAAAGAACGTACCGATAATAGATACAGGTACTGCTATTGCAGGAATTAATGTAGATCTAAAATCTTGAAGAAATAAAAATACCACTAAAAAGACCAGTAGAAAAGCTTCAATTAAGGTGCTTATTACTTTTTCGATAGACGCATTTAAAAATAAACTTGTATCATACGGTATTGAAATATGTAATCCTTCAGGAAGGTCTTTCTCTATAGATTGAAAAGTTGTTTTAATATTTTCTATAATTTCTTGAGCATTGGACCCTTTGGTCTGAAAAATCCCCATAAAAACTGCAGGATTCCCCATACTCATCGCGTTCGATGCATACGATTGTGCATCTAATTCAATAGTAGAAACATCTTTTAAACGTAAAAATTCTCCATTTCCTAAGGCTTTAATTACAATGTCACTGTATTGACTTTCGTTTTTAAAACGACCGCTATAGGTTAAAGTATAAGAGAAAGATTCTCCGTTATTCTGACCTAAAGATCCAGCTGCAGCTTCTAAATTTTGTTCTGCTAAAGCCGCAGAAATATCGGAAGGAATTAAGTTATAGGATGCTAATTTTTCTGGATTTAACCAAATACGCATCGCATAATCTTGTTGTGAGAATACACTAACATCACCAACACCATTAATACGCTGTACAGCAGGAATTACATTAATTTTTAAGTAATTCTGAATAAAAGTAGCGTCGTAATCTTCGTTTTCCGAATACATAGAAATAAACATCAATGCACTCGTTTCTTGTTTTTGTGTGGTGATACCTGTTTGAATTACCTCTTGTGGTAATAAAGGTGTTGCTCTAGACACACGGTTTTGCACGTTTACAGCAGCAATATCTGCATCAATTTCTTGATCAAAGTATACTGTAATTTCTGCAGTTCCGGTATTAGAAGCTGTAGAAGTAATGTACGTCATCCCTTCTACACCATTAATTTGTTCTTCAATAGGAACAATTACACTCTCTAAAACCGTTTCGGCATTGGCTCCTGTATAATTTGCAGTTACTTTAATTGTTGGTGGTGCAATATCTGGATATTCCTCTATTGGTAAGCTAGTTATACTAATAACACCTAGCATAACTATGATAATAGAGATTACTGTTGAAAGTACTGGTCTTTCAATAAATGTTTTTAACATGATAAATATGTTTGGTGGTTATCTAATTTCTAAATAATGTTGCAACTGGTTTAATAGCTTCTTCAAAAGAGGTGTCTTGAGGCGCAATTGCCATACCGCTTTTTAATTTTCCAATACCAGAAATTACAATCTTGTCGGTAGGTTCTAAACCGGACTCAACAACATATAAATTATCTACTGTACCTTTAACTTTTAAAATTGAAGTTTCCACTTTATTGTCTGCTCCCAACTTAAAAATCATAATATTTCCTTGCTGCTCAAAAGTTGCAGTTTGTGGTACTACAATAGCGTCTTTATATTCTATTGGAAATTTAATTTTACCACTGTTTCCGTTGGTTAAAATTTCGTTTGGATTATCAAAAGCAGCTCTAATTTGAATGGTACCTGTACTTTGATTTATTTGTCCGGTACTGGTTTGAATACGTCCTTTTTCAGAATATTCTTTACCATTAGCTAAGATTAAAGTTAAGTCTGGTGCATTTTTAATACGCTCTGCTTTGTTTTGTCCTTTAGATCTTTGTAAGTGGTCTATGTATTGTGCTTCGTTAAAACTAAAAAATGCATATACTTGGTCAATCTGACTTACTGTAGTTAAAGGTCTAGCATCACTTGGGCTAATTAAAGCACCTTCTCTAAAATGAATAGAACCAACATAACCATCTATCGGGCTTTTAATAGTTGCATACCCAATATTTGCAGAAACACCACTTAAGTTTGCTTTTGCTTGTGCTAAGTTCGCTTTAGCCGTTTCTAATTGTACCGCACTAATAATATTTTTCTCTACTAGAGGTACTAATTTATCTACCTCCACTTGTGCTACATTAACACGTGCTCTTGCTGCTCCGGCATCTTGACTTAAAGACTGTGTTTCTAATTTAAACAACATTTGTCCTTTACCTACTTTTTGTCCTTCATCTACATAAACCTTTTCAATATATCCAGAGGTTTTTGCTCTTACATCACTATTTACTTTACCTTCAATTGTTGTAGGATACTCAGTATAACCAGTAACGGTCTTACTTTGTAGTTGTGTTACAGGAAAAGGCAAAACTTGTTGCTGTTGTGCTGAAGCTGCTTGCGCTTTCTCATTATTATTACAGCTAATCACAACTAGAAAAACACTAGCTATTGATAATATTGAAATTATTTTATTTATTTTCATTATTTAAAGGTTGAATTTATTTTTAATTAGGTTTTCTTTTAGTTCTTTCATTGATGCAGAAGCACTTGAAATAAATTTGAGATAATTGTTATGAAATGTTACATCGAATTTCTCATCTTCGTCTGTAATATGTTCGTTTATAGCTTCTTTATAAGCTTTCATTTCAAGATGCAGTACCTCAACAGTTTCCCATTCTTCAATCATATTATCAATATGATTTAATACCGAATCTTTATTAATGACAAAATACTTTTTGCGGTCTCCCGTTTTGGTGAAGTATTCTATTTTTTTTAAGTCTTGTAAGTGGTTTAAATGGGTAGAAATGGTACTTTTACTTGCGCATAATACCTCTACCATTTCATCAAAAGTTGCACCTCGTTTTCCTGTTAAAATCACGTAAGCCATTATTCGTGCTGCAACAGGTGCTAAACTATCTTTACTTTCTAAATGAACTCCTAGTCTTTCTACAAGCTCCATTTTTTTGTTACAGATTTCTTTAGTCATACTTAAACTTTAAAAATTATAGCACAAATATATAATTAGTTCGGAACGAACCGAACTAAACGAAGTTAAAGAATTGTTAAATTAAAAAAAGCCCTTTTTCATCGGGTTTTATTCTTAGATTCAAAACACTTAGATTTGTAATGAACTAATTGTTAAAAACCCCACATGAAACAGCTTATTTTCTTTATTTCTCTTCTAATAACAGTTCCAAGTGTTGGGCAAAATCAATCTGTGCTTAGCATAGATCAAATTATGCAAGGGGAAGACTTTGTAGGTTACTTACCAAACAACATGAGTTGGTCTGATAATAGTAAAGACATCTATTTTAGTTGGAATCCAGATACCGATACCATTCGTTCTACCTATCAAGTAAATATTGCTTCAAAAAAGACACACAAACTATCTTTTGAGGACCTTAAACAAAAAACAACTTTTGGTACCTATTCTAAAGATGGATTATGGAAACTGTATCAAAAAAGTGGTGATTTATTTTTAATGAATACCACAAACTTCACAAAAAAACAAATCACGAATACCAATACCAGAGAATCGAATCCTATATTTTCAGGAGATCAAAAATCTATTATATATAAACTAAACAACAACTTATTCCAGTGGGATATTAGCGAAGGAACCACCACACAGCTTACCAATTTTACAAACGGAAAGAAGAAAAAAGAGCGCAAGTCTAATGCACAAGATCAATGGCTAGAAGACGATCAATTACAACATTTTAATATTCTTGAAAAACGTAAAAACGAAAGGGATGCTCAAAATTACAGAAACGAACAAACGACGGCTAATCGTCAAAAAGTCATTTATTTAGGGGACAAAAAAATATTTGACATGGATATTTCTCCGGATTTAAACTATGTTATTTACCGTTTGTATACAGCTCCAAAAAACAAAAACACCAATGTGCCTGACTATGTTACTGAAAGTGGGTATACTAAAAATTTAAACGCAAGAACCAAAGTTGGCCGTGATTCCTACAGCTATGAATCTTGGATTTTAAACCTAGAAACCGAGGAAACATATCCAATAAAAACGGATGCTATGGAAGGCATTAAAGACAAGCCTAAATACTTAAAAGAATATGCTGAAAATCCTTCCGATTATGAAGCAACTTATGAAAACCCAAGAAATGTGGAAATAGGCAGTCCGATATTTTCAAGCGACAGTAAAGCTGTGGTAAACATTACTTCTCAAGATTATAAAGACCGTTGGATTATGTTAGTAAACCTAGAAGACGGCAGCTTAAAAGGCATAGACAGACAGCATGATGATGCGTGGATTGGAGGTCCTGGAGTTGGTTGGTTTTCACCTGGTGTAATGGGCTGGATAGACAAAAACAACATTTGGTTTAAATCTGAAAAAACGGGTTATGCACACTTATATAGTGCTAATGTGAACTCCGGAAAAATAAAAGCGCTAACGGAAGGTGATTTTGAAATTTTGAATGTAAGCTTATCTAAAGATAAATCCACTTTCTTTTTAAACAGTAATAAGGTAAGTCCGCACGAAAATCATTTTTATCATTTGCCAGCAAAAGGTGGTAAAATGACACAAATTACATCGCGTCAAGGAGGTCATGAAGTTGTGGTATCACCAGATGAAACCCAATTAGCCATTCGATATTCTTATACCAACAAGCCTTGGGAGTTGTACGTGATGCCAAATAAAGCTGGAGCAAAAATGACGCAATTAACCGAATCTACAACCGATATTTTTAAGTCTTATGAATGGATAGACTCTGAAATTATAAACTTTACAGCAAGAGATGGCGCACAAGTTCCTGCAACGTTATACAAGCCTACAGAAGCTAAAAAGAATGGTGCAGCCGTAGTTTTTGTTCATGGTGCTGGATATTTACAAAATGTACATCATTGGTGGTCGTCCTATTACCGAGAATATATGTTTCATAATTTTTTAGTCGATAATGGGTATACGGTTTTGGCAATAGATTTTAGAGCGAGTGCTGGTTACGGTCGGGATTGGCGTACAGCGATTTACAGACATATGGGCGGCAAAGATTTAGACGACCAAGTGGATGGCGCAAAATACCTGATCGAAAATCAAGGTATTGATAAAGACAGACTTGGTATTTATGGAGGTTCTTACGGAGGGTTTATTACTTTAATGGCTATGTTTAATGCCCCAGACACTTTTAAAAGTGGTGCTGCTTTGCGCTCTGTAACCGATTGGGCACATTACAATCATGGCTATACTGCTAATATTTTAAACACACCTGTTGAAGACCCAATAGCCTACAAACAAAGTTCTCCAATTTATTTTGCAGAAGGCTTAAAAGGAAATCTATTAATGCTTCATGGTATGATTGATACCAATGTACAGTTTCAGGATGTAGTTCGCTTATCACAGCGTTTAATTGAACTCAAAAAAGAAAATTGGGAACTTGCTGTTTTTCCTTTAGAATCGCATGGATTTAAAGAATCATCCAGCTGGTCGGATGAATACCGTAGAATTTATAAGTTGTTTCAGGAGACACTTAACTAATAAACAAAAAAAAGCGTTATTTTAAATAACGCTTTTTTTTGTTTTTATAATGCAGATTTAAACTGCTCTAAGAATCTTACATCGTTTTCACTTAGTAATCGAATATCACTAATTTGATTTAATAGCATGGCAATTCTGTCTATTCCCATTCCGAATGCGAAACCAGAATATTCTTTAGAATCGATTCCACAGTTTTCTAAAACGTTTGGATCTACCATACCACAACCCATAATTTCTAACCAACCTGTTCCTTTGGTGATTTTATAATCGGTTTCTGTTTCTAATCCCCAATACACATCTACCTCTGCACTTGGTTCTGTAAATGGAAAGTAAGAAGGTCGTAAACGTATCTTAGATTTCCCAAACATCTCTGTGGTGAAATACTGAAGTGTTTGTTTTAAATCGGCAAAACTCACATCTTTATCAATATACAAACCTTCTACTTGGTGGAAAAAACAGTGGGAACGTGCAGAAATCGCTTCGTTTCTAAATACTCTTCCTGGAGAGATGGTTCTAATTGGTGGTTTATTGTTTTCCATATAACGTACTTGCACAGAACTGGTGTGTGTACGTAATAAAATATCTGGATCGGTTTGAATGAAGAACGTATCTTGCATATCACGTGCTGGATGGTATTCTGGCAAGTTCAATGCGGTAAAGTTATGCCAGTCGTCTTCTATTTCTGGACCTTCACTTACGTTAAAACCGATACGCGAAAAGATATCGATAATCTCATTTTTAACAATAGATATTGGATGTCTTGCTCCTATTTCTATTGGTTCTCCCGGACGAGATAAATCGGCATAAACACCAGCCTCTTCCTCTTTTCCTTCTAACTCTTCTTTTAAAGCGTTAACTTTCTCTTCGGCCGTTTTTTTAAGCTTGTTTATGGTTTGACCAAATTCTTTTTTCTGGTCGTTTGCTACATTTTTAAACTCTGCAAAAAAGTCGTTTAACAATCCTTTTTTACCTAAGTACTTTATTCTAAAAGTTTCAACCTCTTCGATCGATTGTGCTTTAAATACTTCGGCTTCTGCTATGAGTTCTTTTATCTTGTCTATCATGGTGTATATAAATAGGTGGCAAATTTAAATAAAATATCGTCATTACGTGGTGGAAACGACGAAGTAATCTTTAAAAAAGAATGCGATTGCCCTAGCAAATAAAAAATTCACTGGATAATTACAGACGTTCCTTGTGATTTGCGTTAGCGATTGGAGCATTGTTGGAGCTCATCTTGGATAGCGACTGCGGAAAGCGCGACCCTTGTGGTAACGCCCTTATTATTTAATATATCCAGTTTCTACAAAGTAGTTTACAATGGCTTCTTTCATTAAAACGCTTTGTTCTCCTGCTTTTAAGTGTGGTAATTCTGCTATTGTGGTATAATGCGGCCAACCTTCTTCGTCTACAAAATCTAACACATAATAGCCATAAGGTGTAAGAACTTTACAGATTGCAATGTGCATAAGGTCTAGTTTTTGGTCTTTTTTAAAGGTTCTATCTAGTTGCCCAAGTTCTTGTAAACCTATTAAATAAATAATGGCATCTAAGTCTAATTTGTCGCCATCTGCAAATTGATTAGATAGTTTTTCTACTACCAACTCCCAACGTTCTTTTAATTCTGTATCTCTTGACATGTTCACTTCCTGCGAAAGCAGGAATCTTTTTAAATTAAACTAAAATTATTAAGTTACAAAGTTACTAAACCTTGCCGTCACTTCGAGACATCTCTAATTAAAAAAAGGAGAGAAGATTTGTTTTCTCTATATTTGACAAAATTCTAATTTTTATGAGCGTTTTAGATATTATTTTAGGAGCATTACTTCTTTTTGGATTGGTTAGAGGATTTATGAAAGGGCTTTTTGTAGAAGTTGCTTCCCTTGTAGCCTTGGTTGCCGGTGTTTATGGCGCTATACATTTTAGTAGTTTTGCTGCAGAGTTTTTAGCAAGCAAAGTAAGCTGGGAAGAAAAATACATTAACATTGTTGCTTTTGCTATCACTTTTGTAGTCATTATTTTGGTTATTTCTTTAGCTGGAAAAGCATTAACTAAACTGGCTGATTTTGCTGCTTTAGGGATTATAAATAAGTTATTAGGTGGTGTTTTTGGTGCTTTAAAAATTGGTTTAATTCTGAGTATTATTCTTGTTGTATTCAACCGAATGAATAACACCATACCTTTTGTAGAAGAAGAAGATTTAAAGGATTCTATTTTATATGAACCTGTAAAATCGCTTGCTCCAATGATTTTCCCAAGTATTATTAAAGCGGAAGAAAAAGAAGACGAAACTCCAGAAACGGAAGCTATTTAAATACTAATTTAAAATTAGTGTGTAGTCGATATCGTCTACATTTATATACTTAGAATACACATCTTCTTTATTGCAAAAAAGAGATTTTAATTCTTTTATTTCTTGTCTATTAAACATTAAAACAAGATTAGATTGAAAAGATGGAATTGGGATTTTTCGCTTTACTTTGGCGTCTTCATATTTGTTCTCCCAATACGCTTCTTCTATTGCTAATAGATACTTTTTAAACTGTTTATATTGCGCTTCTGAAAATTCGAAATAGATATTATTAAATTCTAAATGGTATACATTACAGTTCGTGCAAATAGATAATTCGCCACTTGTAACTTTAGATATAGTTTTAATATTAGTACACATAGACTTCTCTTTTAGGGATTAGTAACAATCTGTTTTTATCTGATTTTTTTCTATAAAGATGCTTAACGGTAGGTTTAATTTTTCGGTGGTAATAGTATTTAATACGGCTAATACATCGTTTTGCATCGCCAAGGATCCGCAAATCATAATTACGCCTTTATTCTTTAATGTTTCGGCAACCAACAAAGCATCTCTTTGTAAAAGATCTTGCACATAGGTTTTAGGCGCTTCTTTGGAAAATGCCAACTTTAATTTAGTGAATTTCCCAAGGTTATGATTTTCTTTAATGGCATCACGATACAGGTTAAACGAAGCGTTTTGCCTTAAACCATAATACAAATGGGTTTCTATATTTTTGGTGTTTTGGTCTAGCATTCCTAGAAAAGGAGCAATTCCTGTTCCGTTGGCAATTAAAAGGGCTCTGGAAGCTTTTTTAGGGAAATGAAAGGCTGTGTTTTTTAATATTCTCGCTTTAAAAACATCCCCTTTATTTAAGTTATTTAAGAATCCGGAGCCTAATCCGTTTTCATGAAGCTTTACACTTAATTGGATGTTTCCGTTGACTTTTCCAATAGAATATAAACGTTCTCTGTAATCGTTTTTAGGATAAATAGCCAACAAATCTCCGGAGTTGAATTTTGTAGTATTCGCCTTTAATGTGATTAGAAAAGTATTATCGGTATGGTCTTCTGGATTTGTTTGATCTACAACCGTAAGTGTGTTGTTTAACCTTGGTTTTTTTGCTAGTTTTTCTTTGGAAATATGAATAGGAAGCCTTCTGTTTTGGTTCCAAAGGGTTATCCATTCTTCAAAAGATGCTACCGATTTATCATTAATGGTAAAAACGGGTAATTCTTGTTGCAACGGAAGCTGCATCGCTGCATCTATATCGTAAGCAAATTGGCAAAAATCAGGATATGCCAAAGACCCAAAACCAACTACGGAATAGTTTATTTCTTGTACTTGTTTGATCGTTTTTAATCGCTCTAAAAACACATTAGCATTGGTTGGCGCTTCGCCTTCGCCATACGTAGAAGTCAGAACTACAATATGCGCTGCTTTACTATAGGTATCATAATTATTAAGCTCTGCAATGTAAACCGTTTCGCCAGCCTTTATTAATTGTTGTTGCAATTGGTTGGCAAAAGGCAAGGTGTTTCCGTTTTCTGAACCTACTAAAATTACATACTTGCTATTGTCTTTTTTGTACTTGTTTTTTAGTTTAGACTTTCTGCGTTTTAGCGTCATTGCAAAACCAGAATAGATAAAAAACAAAATATTTGCGGTTGCAATTGCTAAAATGACGGACCATAAAATACTGCCTTTTCCGGTGTGTAAATTCAGACTTAAATTAGAAAATACGGTAACTAAAGGTGTTTTTATTTCGCTTAAAGTTTCGCCTGTAAATTGGTTTACAACAACTTCTTTATCTTTAAGGGAAAGTGTGAAATAGTCTTCTACATCTTCCGAAAAAGGAAATTCTATGGTTTTTACTTCGGAAAGTTTTATGTTTTTAAAAATAGGAAAATCTTGAATATCTTGTTTTGGTGTTTCCGAAAGGGATTCAAAATCTATGGTATGGCTAACGCTACTCTTAGGAAGTAAATCAAACTTTTCAGCCGACAAATAAACACCTGTAATGGTGATGATAATTATTGGAATTAACGATAGTCTTCCTAAAACGACATGCCAATACTGACTAAAGTTTTCGTTTACTACTTTCGTGAAAAACTTCTTTAAACCGCCTTGTCTTTTTAGTATTAAAACCGTTCCGGAAACGGCAATTAAGAATAACAGAAAGGAACATAATCCGACAAAAAAGCGTCCGATTCCTTTTAAAAACAAGGATCTATGAAAATTAGTAACCCATTTAAAAAATTTGGACACTTCTATTTTATCTCCAATGAATTCGGCTGTTTTCGGATTGATATAGCCATTTAAACTTTCACCATCGGTAGTAATCACCGAGGCTAAAACAAATTGGTTTGCATCTACTTGTACGTCTATAACTTCAGGATATTTCGATTTTAAATTGCTAATGGTTTCGGCAACTGTTATGTTTTCAAAATCGGAAATCTTATATGGTTCTAGCTGTTCTGAAATTGGTTGGAATGCCAAAATAATTCCAGTTATGGATGCTAAAAGAATAAAAACAAAAGAAGATACAGCTAGTGTTAAGTGGCTGTATCTCCAGATGGAAATGGTCATGCTTTTTTAAATTTAGGAGACTTTTGTGTTGCTCTAGAAGTGACAATTCGATTTTTAGTTAGGCATTAAACGCACATAACGAATAAATCCTGTACCTTCTTTTTTGCTTTTCACACTTTCTGATGTTAATTCAAACTCGACATCTTTGGTGTAATATTCTTGATCTTCTACGGCAGTTTCAAAACGAATACTGTAACCCGCATCAATTTTAGAATCTTCAATTTCTAAAACGTTAATTGTTCTTGCACCTCCAGCAATAGTTGCTCCAGTAATAGCGTCGATACTAGAGCGTTTCTTTCCGTAGAATTTCCACCATTCTGAAATATCGTGATACCACTCATCATCATCTCCTTGCACGTATAAGGTTTTTTCGTATTCGCCTTCCGGGTTAATTAGTGAAATAACTACGTAGGCATTTTCACCTGTATAGTTAATCATTTGAATCATGCATTTATACGATGTAGATTCTTTTATAGTGGTAAAGGATAGCATTGTTATTGCTAAAAAACAAATCGTTAATATGGATTTAAGTTTCATTTGTAATTATATTTTATGAGATCCTTAAACAAGTTCAGGATGACAATTTGATTATTTTAAAAAATCTAAATCGATTTTCTGTGCTTTTAAAATTTCGTTTTCGGATGCTAAATCAAAAGGAGTTTCATCAAAATCTGTCGTTGCATCTTTTTTAGCTCCAATAGATAATAAATACTTTAAGATTTCTGTGTCTTTCGCTTGTAAAGCTGCAAGGTGTAAAACCGTATTCCCTTCGTTATTCTTCGCATTTACATCTATTTTAAATGGCTCTAAAAGCTTTAAAAAATTGATGTTATTTTTTGCTATAGCAAAATGATATATCGTATTTCCGTTTTCTTGCGTTTTGGTGATATCTAATCCGTTTTTAGTTAAAACATCCATTTTTTCCTCAAAAACATCTTCTTTTTTAGTCGAAAACGATTCTATTAAATAAGGCGTTAAGTTGTTTTTATTCGCATCTAAAACGGCAACATCGGCTTTATTTTCAATTAAAAAATAAACTACTTCTGGTGAATTATTTGCGACAGCCAAAGCTAATGCCGATTCCCCTTTTTTATTTACCTGGTTTACATCTTTAACCTGCTTAAATAATAAAGTAACCATTTCTAAATTATTTCTACTTGCTGCGTTTAAAAATGGGGTATTTCCGTTTTCGTCTATTGCATTTACATTTCCTTTTTCAAGAAAATAATTAACCAATTCCACCTCTTTACTTCTTGCTGCTAAAATATGTAAAGGTGTTTCGTTTTTAATGGAAGCTTTTTCCGGGTTTAAACCAACACTTTCCAAGTATTTGTAAAAATCGAAAGTATTTGTATTTCCTCTAGTTCCAGAAGCTGCAAATACAAAAGCGTTATCGTTTCCTTTTACCCCTTTTTCAAGTAATTGATTTAATAACTCTACATTTCCTGTTTTTGCTACATAATTAAATATGCCATTTCCATTTTCATCTACGCTATGAATATCTACACCTTTTGATGTGAAATAATTTATTAACGTAAAATCTGTATCGTAAGGCGCTGCTAATAATAAAGCATTAGCTCCTTTTGGTGTTACATCTATTTTTACATTTGCACCATTTGCAATACAAAGATCGTATACCTTCGTGTCTTTTTGCCCAGAACCTGCAGCAAAATTTAAGATGGTATTTCCTTTATCATCTGTAATATCTGTTTTAGCTCCTTTGCTAAGTAGATATTCCATGACTTCGATATTGCCTTTAAATGCTGCCCAAAAAATGTATGTTCTACCATCATGCGTAAGCTTATTGGCATCGTTTCCTTCTTTAGACTGAATGTGTTTAATAGTTGCTATTGGTGCATCTTGTAAAATAGCATATACTACAGCATCAAAATTATTGCCATTAGCTTCTGCTATATTATTTCCTTCTTGAATTTTAGCTTCAACCGTTGCAATGTTTGGATTCGATTTCCAAAAATCACGGTTTAAAAATATATTTTCTTGCGCAAAACCTAATGTGCTTAAAAATAGAGTGACAACGGTTATTGTGTTTTTTAAATACTTCATATTACTTTTTTACAAATGATTCAATTAATGGATTAATTTCTTCTGCTGTTTGGTATTTTTCTTTATCAAATAAATACTTAAACAAGACTTTACTATCTACTTTTTCTTCTAATACTAAATCTTTATTTCTAGCAAATACTTCGTCCCATTTAGTGCGCACTAAAGCCCATTTAGCTTGTTCTTTAGCCCAAAACTCTTGTGCTGCAACACATTTACTATCTTCTACTCTTTTGTACACATTATGCCCTTTTTCTTCCGCGATAAGCGCATAAACACCATCTTCACTTAGAATTTTTTCATTGTCTTGATCGTGAATCCAACCTGTAGTTGTAATTTCATGTCTATTTGTTCTTCCTGTAACATTATAGTCGCTTCGTTGTGTGTATTCACGTCTTGGTAAAGGCGCGCTTGTTGTGTTTTCCCAATAGTGTTTTCCATCTACATGAATCCAGGTTGCAGAACCTTCGTAACGCGGACTATCATCTACCTGAAATACTTTTTGAGACCATTGCCCTTTTACTTGTCTTTTATCTAATTTGGTATATTTCCATTCATTATTTCTAAAATACTCGTACAAATCGGTGTTTTCAAATTCCCAATCCTGCCTCCAATGCTTCACAATATATGGTTGTTCTTTAGAACCAACAATTAATAAATGTTGCATTGCTATTTTGTCTTTATCGTCTTCTACCAATTGCACCCACTCTAATCCTTTATCGTGTTTTGTTTTAGAAGGAACGTATGTAGAATCTTCCGAATATTGAAAAGTTTCGGCAAAATTAAAGCTTACTTCATAACAACCACACATCGCTTTAATGGCTTTTTGATCTTGTTCCTTCTTTTTTTGCGCGCTTACATTAAAGGTAAATGCGAATGATAAAATGAATAATAAGGGTAAATGTTTCATTACTAAAGTTTTATTTAATGGGTTTAAAAAAAATTCAAATTTATTTATTCTTATTTAGATTGAATTAAAATAAGGTTCTATATTTGCAGCAAATATAAAATAGAATGAGTCTAAATAAAAATAATATTACACTTTATTTTTTACTTTTTTTGAGTTACGCGATTAGTGCTCAAGAAAAAGAAAGGGACACTACTAAAATTGAAGAACTAGACGAAGTAGTTATAGTAGGAGAAAGCAATGTGATGTCTGTTAGTAAAAAGTTATTTACGGTTGGTACTATTAAAAGAAAAGACATAGAAAATGTTGCTGGAAATAACTTGGCAGATGTTTTACAAAACAGTTTAAACATTACCGTCAACCCAGACGCTTCTAATGGCCGTTCTACCATAAGCTTATTTGGTTTAGATGGACAGTATGTAAAAATATTAATAGACGGCATACCTATTATTAGTGATAACGGTCTAGGTAACAACATAGATATTTCCCAATTAAATATAGATGATGTAGAACGTATAGAGATTGTGGAAGGATCTATGGGTGTTTTATATGGGGATAACGCCGTTGCAGGTGTAATTAATATTATCACAAAAAGAGGCTTAAAAGATAATGGTTGGGAACTTCAGTTATCCATTCAAGAAGAAAGTGTGGGTAATGAATTTGAATTCTTTGATGAGGGAAGACATATTCAAAATGTAAGAGCTACCAATCAGGTAAATAAAAAATTAGCATATTCTATTGGTGCTTCTAGAAATGATTTTGCTGGTTTTTACAATGGATACAAAGGAAAAGATTATGTCAATATTGAAAATGGCATAGTTGTAAACGATAGCTTGCGAGGCACCGAGTGGAACCCCAAAGAACAAATAACCGTATCTGGAGATGTGGATTTAAACTTAGGGAAACACAACTTATTTTACAAGCTACAATACTTTAATGAAAACCTAGACATTTACAATAGAACCGTAAATGGGAGATATGAAAATGGCGTTCTTACCCCTACAGCTGTTGATGAAAACTACAAAACAAATCGATGGGTAAATAATTTAAATGTTTCTGGTCCACTATATGGAGCTACAAACTATAATTTTTCCTTTTCATATCAAACTCAAAAACGAAACTACAAAGAATATGTTTACAATATTCTAGAGGAGAAAACGCAATCTGTAGAGACAGATACTGTAAGCCAATCTAGTGAAGTATGGTACTCTAAAGCATTTGTAAATAACATAGTACCCAAGTCTGATTTTTTTAATCTTCAGTTAGGTTATGAATTCACTAACCAAAAGGGATTTGATGCTATTGCTACGGGAGATTATTCTAGTGACGTAGTAGAAAACACCATAACTAATTACGAATTATTTGGAATTACGGAATTTCAACCGTTAAAAAAATTATCTATAAATCCGGGGATACGATTTACAAATAGCTCTCAATTTAATAATCACCTAATTTGGTCCTTGTCTTCCACTTATGATTTTACAGAGAAAATAAAACTAAAAGCTGTTGTAGGTTCTGCATATAGAGCACCAAACTTTGAAGAGCTCTTTTACTACTTTGTAGATTCCAACCACAATGTAAGAGGGAATCCAGATTTACAACCTGAAGATGGAATCTCTGTTTTTGTAAACCTTAAAAACAATTATAAGATTGCCAAAGAAGGCTTTTTAAATCAAAAATTAACATTCTTTTATATGGACTTAAAAGACGCTATAGCTAGTATTACTTCGGAAGATGAAGATGGCAGCATTCTATTTACACAAGACAATATAGATTACAGTAAACGATTAGGTTTCAATTTAGAAAACAGTTTTATCTATAAAAACTGGAATATAGGTTTGGGAGCCACTTATTTAGGTATTACAAGCGCTATTAATGAATCTTTAGATAATCCAACAAATTATATGTGGAGTTTAAACGTACAAGCCACATTAGCTTATAATATAGATAAATGGGATACCACTATTAGCAGCCAATTAAAGCATACTGGTAAAACTCAAGGTGTATTTACCGATACGGATGGCGAATTATTTATTGGAGAAACCGATGCTTTTACTTGGTTAAACGCATCCATAAGAACAGATATTACCCCTAGAATAAATGCAACATTAGGAGCAAGAAACCTACTAGATGTTGTAAATATAAACACTAAATCTTCTGCTGGAGCGCATACTGCTTCGACATCAAGTTCCAGATTAATCGGTAATGGCCGATCCTATTTTTTAAAACTATCCTATAATTTAAATTTTTAACACTAATTATTATGACAAACAAATTTTTAACACTGATATTAATCCTTACCGCTGTAGTTGTTACAAGCTGTAGTAGTGACGATAATGGTGGAAACACAGTAACAACGACACCTCCATCTTCTGGTGGAATTATTGACCCAGAAGTAGGCGGATTTAATCAACCAAATCGTGTTTTTGTAGATTTAAGTACCGGAAACCAAGTCGCTGTAAATCGCGATTCTTGGGAAATTGCTGTTTATAACGGTTCGGAAAACAGAGTCTATCTTAACAGTGCATTATTAGTATCTGCTGCAGAATTAGAAGGTATTACGGATATTACAACAGTAACGGAAACTACAACTTTAACATCTCCGTTAACCTTAAATGCATTAGATCCAACTTTTACACCTACCACTGTAACAGTAAATACTGTTGCTGAATTAATGCAAGGTTTACCAGTAAACTATTACCAATATGGTGATTTAAATGCTGGCATTTCTTTTACGGATACTAAAGAAGGGGAATTAACAGGTACTGCATTTGAAGAAATATCAACAACAGATAGCGAGAACAATGTGTACATTGTCAACTTAGGAAACGAAATACCTACAACCAATAATGGAACAATAAACACGACTGGAGATGCTAGAGGTTTTATGAAGGTTAGAGTATTAACAGACGGAAATAGCTACACGATTCAATATGCTGCCTTAAGCAATACAACTGATTTTTCGGAATTAACGGTAAGTAAAGATAGCAACTACAACCTTACTACTGTAAGCTTAACCGATGAGCAAATTGCAACTTTAGAGCCAATATCTTCTAATTGGGATATTGATTTTGGTGGTGTATTTTCTTATTATGGTCAGCAAGGTACTTTAGCTGCAGGTTTAACGTATTCAGATTATACATTACACAATACACTAGGCGGTGTTGGCTTGTATTCTATTACTGTTGAAGATGACACAACCCCTAATTATACAGACTTTACATACGATGCTATTGCGGAAGCAAGTTTTGTTTACAATGATCGTACTATTATAGGAAGTGGTTGGAGAAGCGTAGATTTTATGACTGGAGAAACATCTGTAAGAGAAGACAGGTACTACATTATCAAGGATACGGATGATAACTACTATAAGCTAAGATTTACAGCAGTGGAAAGCCAAACAGGAGAAAGAGGTTATCCACAATTTCAATATGAATTATTACAGTAAACATTCTTAATATTTTATAACATTAGTCTATTATAAAAATGAAAAGCCACTCTTAAGGGAGTGGCTTTTGTCTTTACGTATTGTTTTGTGTCCAATTAATCTAAATGATAGATTTCTCTAATATCATTCAGGATTCTTTCAAAATCTATTTTTAGATCAATCAGTTTTCCGGTATGAATATCAAATACCCAACCATGTACTATTAAACCTCTACCACGAACTGCTTTTTGAATAGCAGCCGTTTTAATAAGGTTAACACATTGTTCTTGTACATTTAATTCGATTAAACGTTCGTATTTTTTTTCTTCCTCTTCAATCGCATTCAGCTCTTCGTTATGAATACGGTACACATCGCGAATGTTTCGTAACCACGGATTTAACAAACCTAGATCTGCAGACTGCATAGCAGCTTTTACACCACCACAACCATAATGACCACAAACAACAACATGATTTACTTTTAAATGCTCTACAGCATACTCTACAACCGACATCGCGTTTAAATCGGTACCAATAACCATATTCGCAATGTTACGGTGTACAAAAACATCTCCAGGACCTAATCCCATTAATTCTTCTGCAGTAACTCTACTATCGGAACAACCAATAAATAACAACTCCGGATTTTGCCCTTCGCCTAACTTATCAAAATACGCATCGTCTTCATTTAATTTAGACTTTATCCACGTTTTATTATTTTCAAATACGATATCTAGATTCATTTTTTAAATTTAGTTTTCGTCTTTTACATTATCCTTTATCCATTTCACACAACTATCAAACGTCTTAAAAATATGTTCATTAGGAATAAAATCAGGAATAATATCAATACGTTCCATCATATAACGAGGTTGCTGTAATAACCCAACAAACAGCACTTCTACGCCATTTTTTGTAAGTTCTTGTAACATATCTTCCATGGCATATAAACCAGACTGATCCATATATTGCATTCTTCCTAAACGTAAAACAACCGTTTTTGCTGTATTAGGAATTTGTTCTGTTAGCGCTTGAAAATCACTAGTGGATCCAAAGAACAAAGGCCCTTTAATATGCTTAATAAATACTTCTTCTTTAAGGTTTTCTGGAAAAGTACCTTCATCTGCCCAAGCTTTCTCTTTCTTTAAAGACTTCACATCGGAGCGTTCTGCTGTTAAATCTCCTATTTTTTTCATAAACATTAGAGAAGCGATTACTAAACCAATACCAACAGCGTAGATTAAATCCCAAAAAGTAGAAAGTAATAATACAATAATCATTATTAAAACTTCTGAACTTAATTTTAAAGGTCCAAATTTTATATCTCTTGGTAAACTAGGTATTGCCTTAAGTCCTTTATAATCCATAACACCAATACCAACTGTTATTAAAATACCTGCTAAAACAGCAGCAGGAATTTTAGATGCTACAGGAGCTAATACTAACATAATAAGCAATAACATGATACCTGCAATCATACCAGATAATTTTGTTTTACCACCAGCATTGATATTTACAACAGTTCTAATAGTAGCACCTGCACCTGGAATACCTCCAAAAAGTGCTGCAATACTATTACCAATACCTTGTCCGATAAGTTCTTTATTCGGCTTATGTTTGGTTTTAGTCATATTATCTGCAACAACACTAGTTAACAAAGAATCAATTGCTCCTAAAAGAGATAAAGTAAGTGCTGTAAAAATATAAGGCGTTATATTCCCCAAACTGAAATTAGTAAACATTTCTAGTCTTGGAATTGGAATACCTCCAGGTATTTCAGAAATAGGCCTATAACCTAAATTAAAACCATAAGCGATTCCAGACATTACAACTAGCGCAACTAATGTGCTTGGTACTGCTGTGGTTATTCGTTTAAAACCATAAATAATAAATATGGTTCCTAAAGCCAGAATAAGCTCTAGCCAATTTATATTTTGTAATGCTCTTGGTAATACTTTTATTGCTCCCACCGTACCAGAAGCTTCTTTTGCTGCTAATGTTTGGGACTCTTTTAAAATTTGTTCTGGAGTAATTTGATGCGCACGATCTATAGTTTCTTTAAAATTTTCAAGTACTAAAATACCTTCTCCTGCTTCCTCTTTTAAAATATTTTCAAGAATAACTTCTTCTGCTTGTGGTTTAAATTGTTCTACAAATGCGGTATCTTCTTTTGGGTAATACCCAATAGAAGGCAAAATTTGTGTTAGTAAGATAATTACCCCAATAGCGGTCATAAACCCAGAAACTACTGGATAAGGGATATATCTTATGTATTTACCTAATCCTAAAAAACCAAGGCCTACTTGAATTAATCCTGCTAATAAGAATACGGTTAAAATTGCTGGTAGTGCTTTTTCTACACTGCCATCATTTGCAGCTACAATTCCTGCAATAATCACCATACTTACTGCGGTCATTGGTGCTGTTGGTCCAGAAATCTGTGTTGCTGTTCCTCCAAAAAGTGCCGCAAAAAAACTAATAAAAATGGCTCCATAAAGTCCAGCTTCTGGTCCTAAACCTGAAGACACCCCAAAAGCTAAAGCTAAAGGCAAGGCTACAATACCTGCGGTAATACCACCAAAAGCATCTCCTTTTATATTTGAAAATAAATTTTTCATATTTTAATAGTTTTAATTTAGTTTGTTTTACAAAATACCTTTTTTCTACTTACTTTAAAAGGAAATAGGATTAGAAATTTACAAATGCAATTATATTAATTTGATCTCTTCCTGAATTTTCAAAAAACTGATTCATATACCCTAATTCTAATTTTAAGTTTTCTGAAAACCGATACCCTAATCCTCCATATACTCTGTTTCTATCGAATACATCCGATTCCGTATTTAAAAATACTTCATTGTATGCCGAAAGATATAAAGGGCTTTTGCCGTCTTCTTTATTTTGAAGCGGATAATTAAAGCCTAAAAAGTATCGTAATCGCATTTTAAAATCATCTTCTACAAAACGTTGCTCAAAACGATAACGATGATTCATTTTAAGTTTACCAATATTTTGTTTGGACGTAAATTGCTGAAAAACGCGATGCTCATTTACCGTTGCCTTTTCATTGGTATCTCCAATATAATTTTCAGATAAAATATAACCATATCCTAAAAGGATATTATTCTTACTTTCATTAAAAGTATAGCCTAAACCGGTTCTTAGTAATAGTTGTTCTAAATCGCCAACAGCATCATAATTTCTGTATTGCACTTCGTGATGAATATTCCAGGTATTGTTTAATTTTTTGTTTCCAATATATATTAACCAATTGCCTAAATTACTCTCTTGACTTGTAGCAATAAAAGGCAACACCAATATACATATTAGTGTTGCCATAAAAGTTTTCTTTTTCATAAAAAGCCTTTATTTTGGTTTTATTAATAAAAGTTTACCGCACCTGTATTTATATCATACATTGCGCCAACAATTTTAATTTCACCATTTTTTTCCATTTCAGAAAGTATTGGACTTTCTGCATGAATTCTATCAATAGTTAGCTCTACATTTTTCTTAGACACTTCATCTACAAAATCTAAGTTCTTTGAGTTTCTTAAACTTTCGTCTTTAGGCTCTGTAACCGCTTTAACTGCTGGGTCAATTTTTTCAATTAATTTAGTAAGATTCCCCATTTTTGCATGGTCACAAGCCCCTTTTATTGCGCCACAACTCGTGTGACCTAAAACTACAATTAGTTTTGTTCCTGCTAGTTTACATGCAAATTCCATGCTTCCTAAAATATCTTCGTTTACAAAGTTACCTGCAATACGCACGCTAAAAATATCTCCTAAACCTTGATCAAAAACCAATTCTGATGATACACGTGAATCGATACAACTTAAAATAGTTGCAAATGGAAATTGCCCTTCACTAGTATCATTTACTTGTTCTAAAAGGTTACGATTCGCTTTTAAATTATCTTGAAACCTTTGATTTCCTTCTATTAAATATTGTAATGACTTATCTGGTGTCATTGTTGCTTGTGTCTCTTTTGTATGTGCTTTCATAAGTTTTTATTTATTAGAATACTAGTTTTGTAGTATCTGGATTTTTCTCTCCGGTTAGTAATAAGGAAACATTAAGTGTATTCATAATGTCTCTTTTTGTTTTATTATTTTTATCTAAACACATCAAGTTTATTTTATTTTTTGATACGTATTTAGATACACTTTCTAATGCTTTATCACTTTGTTCAAAAACATATTCAAAGGTGTTTTTCACAGCAGTGGTATCTACTGTTGAACTACTATTCGCTGCTTTAACGATATAGAATGTCTTAATTGGCAATTTTGTTTTACTAATTAATTCTTCAATACCATTAATGTCTAAGGTTTTATCTATAGTATTTAAAACCCCTAATGCAACTTCTTTATTTGGTTGCAACGCATCTTGACCTGTTGTAATCATAACAGGACCTTTGTGCGTTTTTAAAACAAATTCTGTAATATTGTCTCCTATAAAGTTAAGTTTTTTTGCTTTCCTTTTACCAAGAACTATAATATCTGGTTTATATTCTTGGATATAGCTTTCAATTTCATGCTTTAAATTACCAAAAGCTAATTTATAATCAATAGGCATGTCAAACTCCTCACTTATAGGTTTTACTATACTTTCTATAAGTTTATCTGTAATAAGATGTTTTTCATTAATAGAACGCATAGTAGACAACTGGTTATCTCTATCTACAATTTCTGTTGGTCTTTTTATATGAAATAACGTTATTTCACCGCCAACCATTTTTGCTAAACTTACTGTACTTTTTAAATCTAACTCTGTAGCTTTCTTTAAGTCGGAAAGCAGTAATATTTTGTATTTATTATTTTTCATAAAGTTTAACTTAAACTAATATTAGATTTTGGTCTTAACTGAAAGAACTCGATAAAGCTTGGTGGATTTTCAACCACTCCGCGTTTTGAAATTAATTGGATATCAATATTTCTTTCCTTTGCTTTAAAAGCAAAATCTTCAAGAATTTCAATAATATCGTAGTCCAGAAATCTTGTTTTTCTAACATCAAACTCTAAATACGTATCTCTTGGTAAGCTATCTAATTCTTTTAAAATAGCTCCTTTGTTAAAGAAGGTTACTTCTTCTGCTAATTCCATTTTAATTCTATGCTTTCCATTACTATTATCTTCAATATGAAGAAAGTGCGAATTTTGGTAACTTTTCAATAATATAACAACAATACCAACAGCTAAACCTAAACCAATACCGACTAATAAATCTGTAAGTACAATTCCTATTACGGTAACAAAAAATGGAACAGACTGTTTCCAACCTAGTTTGTACATCTTCTTAAATAAAGATGGTTTTGCTAGTTTATAACCTACAACTAATAAAATAGATGCTAGAACTGCTAAAGGAATTTTATTAAGTAATGAAGGAATTAATACTACGGATAATAATAACAGAAGTCCGTGAATGATAGTAGATAGTTTACTTTTTCCACCAGATTGAATATTAGCCGAACTTCTTACAATTACTTGTGTTACCGGAAGACCACCAACTAATCCAGATAATATATTACCAGCACCTTGTGCTAACAACTCTCTATTGGTAGGTGTTACGTTTTTGTCTGGATCAATTTTATCGGATGCTTCTACACACAATAAAGTCTCTAAACTAGCTACTAAAGCGATAGTAAAAGCAACAACCCATACTTGCGGATTTGTAATTGCTGCAAAATTTGGAAAACTAAACTGCCCAATAAAAGAATCTAAATCTTCTGGAATTGGAACACTAACCATGTGGTTTGCTCCAATAGATAAAACCTCGTGATTTTGGGTAAGCATAAAAAATAAGATTCCTAATACTACCACTACAAAAGGGCCTTGAATCACTTCGAAGAACTTTCCTTTTTTACTCAATATTTTATCCCAAAATATTAAAAGTAATAAACTAATAAGACCGATTAAAGCAGCTCCAGGGTGAATATTATTTAGCATTGTAAACAATTCTGAAAAGGTATTTCCTCCGTCTATTTCAAAAAATTCTAAATCCCAAGCTGATGCTTCATCATAACCAAAAAAGTTAGGAATTTGTTTTAAGATAATGATAATACCAATACCTGTAAGCATTCCTTTAATCACCGATGACGGAAAATAATAGCCAATAATACCAGCTTTTAGAATACCAAAAATTAATTGAATAACACCTCCTAAAACAACAGCAACTAAAAAGTTTTCATAACCTCCTAAAGTTCCAATTGCTGTTAATACAATTGCTGCAAGTCCGGCAGCAGGGCCACTTACACCAATTTTAGAACCACTTAAGGCTCCTACTACTATTCCTCCTATAATTCCGGCTATAACTCCTGAAAAAAGCGGGGCTCCACTGGCTAATGCAATACCTAAACATAAAGGTAATGCAACAAAAAACACGACGACACTTGCAGGCAAGTCGCTTTTTAATGTTTTAAACATATATACATACTGATTTTGCGCTATTGATTCTTTTTTTTATAATCAATAGCTATTTTTAATATTTTTTTGGGACAATAAATGTCTAACGAATAAAATATTAAATAAAATCTGGTGGTGGAGAAATGATGTTAAAATGCGGATTCAGGTAATTTTTAAAGAAATACCCTAATTCATTATTCTTAAATAAATCGCTTAAAGGAATAAATTCGTTGTTTGTTTCAGAAAAAACAACTTCGAAATTATTATTTTCTTCCTCTTCAGAAAGGCTATAAAAAACAGAAATATCTATGGTATCATCTAATGCCACAATTATAGATGGCATAGTAATGATTGCCATAAATAATACAGTAAAAAATATAGAAATGTTTCTTTTTGGCATCCTTTAAATTAAATCAAGCTGCAAATATATGATTATAGAAGTGTTTTATTGTTAAGGAAAAATTAAATTTCATTTAATGCTTTAATATCATCATTAGAAATCCAACCCACTTTACCGTCTGTAAGCTTAATCTTTTTCCAATTATTTACCGTATCTAAAATTAAAACTTTAGTTCCTTCATGTAACCTAAAAGACTCTTCACTTCTTAAATTAGGCTCACTTTTAACTAATGCTTCTTGTGAAAAGACGATGGCAGGTTTATTATTTTTATCGATGTCGAATTTATGAAATGCAAAAAACAACAAGATAAAAGATAGGAACAAGAAGCTAGAACTACCAATAAACGCGAGTCTTTTTCTGTTTGTAGAATAACTAAAGTAATACAATAAAGATAACAACACAAACAATAAAGTAGCAGCAACGCAAGCATAGGCCCAAGCATTAAAACTCATCGTATTTGTTAGTTTCTTCACTAGCTTAGACACCCCAACTTCTGGCACCACATCTATAGCATCTACTGTCATGTTTCTTGCAAAAGCGATATTGTTTTGTATTTCTTTATCGTTTGGCGAAAGCGCTAAAGCTTTTTCAAAATAAAAAATACTTGGTGCAATATTATTTAATTTATAATGCGCATTACCTAGATTAAAATACAACGAAGCAGAATGTTTTTTAGCATCTAAAATACTTTCGTATTTAGTAATTGCTTCTGTAAACTTCCCTTCATTATACAACATATTTCCTTCTTCAAAAAGCGTGTTGTTTTGCGCTACAGAAAGCGTAGTTAGTAAAAAAGTTACTATGTAAATTAATTGTTTCATTTGTGTTTTCTATAAAACCCTTCCGATTTTAGTTCGATGCATCGCAATACATCCAACATCCTTTAGTATGCTAAGAAAGGAGTTTAAATGTTTATCTTATTTGCTTATCTATTTCAGAAATCGTTCTAGCTGCTTTTTCATAATCTTGTTGCATTTCTACTTGTGTAATTGGCGTATAACGAGCCAATTCACAGTTTTTCAAGATGCTAACAAACTCTAAAACCGTTGTATTCTCTACTTCTCTTTCGTTTAATATTTCGGTAATCTTATCTTTACTAAAATCACTAGTTTCTATTTGCAACTTGGCTTTTAAATAATTGTGCAATGCCTTTTCAAGAGCTACATAAAAAGCTTCTTTTTGCCCTAAAGCGCGTTTTGCTACACTTAAATACTTTTTCGCTAGTTTGTCTGCTTTTCTAATTTTGTTTCCAGTAACATCAGCCATACGTTCTTCACGTTTGTTTCTAAAAACAATTGCTAATGGGATTGCTAAAAGCGGACCTAATAATGCGGTCCAAAATCCTGTAGATTTAAAGAAGTTCTTTTTTGTTGTGCTAACGAGATTCGCGTTGGTTTTAATAAAGGCAAATTGGTCGTTACTCAAAACGGGTTGTTTATCGTTTCCGTTTGCTATGGCGTTATTCGTCGTTGCTTCATTATTGGTTGGCCCTTCTAACACATCTATAATTAATTCCCTAGAGGAAAGTGTTTTGTAGCTTTCTGTTTTTAGATCAAAATAAGAAAATGAGATACTTGGCAAAGGATATTTACCTTTAAACTGTGGTACAATAGTGTAACTTTGAGCACGCGTTCCTTGCATGCCGTTGATGTTTGTTCTTACATTATCTTGATTTTCTGGCTCATAAACCTCTAAAGAACTAGGTAGGCTTAGTTTAGGTAATTCGAATAATTTTAAATTCCCACTCCCCGAAACCGCAACGGTTGCTTGTAAAGATTCGGATGCATTTAATGCGGTTTTAGAAGTCGCTACTTTAAAATCAAAATCACCAACAGCTCCAGTAAAGTTTGCTGGTTTATTATTTTCTGGTAACGGTTTCACATTAATGTTTCTACTTCCTGCCGAAATGGTTTTGTGTGCTTGCGTCATTAAACGCTCTCCAAAAATATTACGTCTATTGGTAGGCACATCTACCGTAATATCTAAGCTTAGTGGTTCTATTTCTAATTTTCCTGTTTTTTGAGGATAAAGTACTGTTTTTCGTAAAACAACATACCTATAATCTTCCCCTTTGTAAGTTCCTTTTAAAATTTTAAGACCTTTGATATCTATGTTTTGCGACCAGAAGTCATTGTATCTTGGACTATCGGTTTCTCTCCAATTACTAACTCCTGTATTTGGTGAAACGTACAATTTATAGACTACCGTTATTCCTTCGTTTAAATAAGGACTCGTTTTAGATACTTCGGCTACTAAGTGAATATTATCTTCTATTAAAATATCTGGATTATTAGGATCGTTCGGTCTACTTACTGCTTTAGAAACCACAACTACTGTTGGTGTTGTTTTATAGGTTTCTCCTTTAATTTCGATAGTAGCTTGATTGATCGTAAATTTTCCTTGCTTCTTTGGTGCTAAAAAATAACTATAGGTTTTATTGAATGATTTTTTACCATTCATCCAAGAATGACTAACCGATTGATTTGGACCAGCAACTACAGTAAAATCTTGAAAGCTTGGCGGATTAAAATTATCGCCATCTTCATTCATTTCAAAATCAATACGCAAACGCTCATTAACACCAAGTTTCTTCTTACTTACTTTTGCTTCAAATTTAACTTGAGCAGAAGCAATACTTGTTGCAAGTAGTATAAATAGTATTGTTATGTGTTTTATTGTTTTCATTTTATAATATGCTTCGACAAGCTCAGCATGACATTTAGCTTCCTTTTGTCTTCTGAGTTATTACCAATCTTTTTCGGTTTGTACTCTTTCTCCTTTTGTTTTTTGAGCATTCATTTTATCTTGTACTTTTTGCTCTTGATCATTCATTGCTTCTAACAAGTTTTTCACTTGCTGTGGTGATAATTGTCCGGGTTGTGGTTTTGGTTGTTCTTTTTTCTCATCCTCACCACCTTTTCCTTCATCTTCTTTTTCATCTTTAGGATCGCCTTCTTCGTCTTTTTTATCTTCGCCTTCCTTTTTATCTTTTTCCCCGTCGTCTTTAGGCTCTTCGTCTTTATTTTCGTCTTCCTGATCCTTTTTATCTTCCTGATCCTGTTCCTGATCTTTTTGATCTTCTTTATTCTCGTCCTGCTTATCTTCCTGATCTTGCTGTTCTTGTTGTTGCTCTGCACATTCTTTTGCTAAAGCATAATTATAACGTGTTTCGTTATCTGTAGGATTATTTCGCAATGCATTTTTAAAAGCTTCTGCCGCCTCTTTACATTGTTTATCTTCCATTAAAACATTCCCAATATTATGAAATGCTCTGTACTTTTCGTCTTTAGTCGTTGCGTATTTTGCCGTTTGTTTTAAACGATATAATGCTTCGTCAAAAATACCTTTTTTGTAATACGAACTTCCTAAGTTATACGCTCCAACTGGATAGTTTGGTTGTTCGGAAATTGCTTTTCTGTATTCCATTTCTGCGGAAACATAATCTTCATTATCCGCCAAAATATTAGCATCGTACACCAAATCATTCGCTTTTTTTTGCGCAAGTAATTCCTGTTCTTCTTTGTCTTGTGCAAAAGAAGAAAGGCTAAAAAAGGCTAATATGATTATTAATATATGTTTCATTTTAATTCTACTAAATTATAAAACTCTTGGTTTGGTTATAGTTAAAGGTTTTATAAATTATTTAACTGGTTAATTCCTGAAAAAACCTTTCGACTAATTTAAATGGGATATTACTCTTTATAAATTTTCGTTGAATAGGTTTAGTTTTTTCAACCATGCTGTTTTTCGTTCTAATAAAAAGATATCTACAAACAGTAATAACAATGCTATTCCTAAAAACCATTGAAATTGATCTTTAAAATCGGCAAACTCTTTGGCTTCAAACTCCGTTTTATCCATTTTGTTTAAAATCTCTCTAATCGTGGTAACGACGTCATTTGTATTTTTACCATTAATATAAACGCCATTTGCTTCTGCAGCAATGCTTTTTAAATTTTCTTCGTTTAGGCGTGTAATTACCGTTTCGCCTTGTCTATCTTTTTTATAATTTAAAACAACACCGTTTCGTTTTATTGGAATTGGTCCTCCTTTAATATCTCCAACACCAATGGTAAAAATTCGAATGCCGTGCGTACTTGCTTCTTCGGCAGCACGAATTGCAGATTCCCCAAAATGATCTTCTCCATCTGAAAGAATGATTAGTACTCGATTGGTTTGTTCTTCATTATCAAAATACGTTTCTGCTAGTTCTATGGCCCCATTTATTGCAGTTCCTTGCGAAGACAGCATATCTGTATTCATGTTTTGCAAAAACATTTTAGCTGCCGCATAATCGGTAGTTATTGGTAATTGCGGAAATGCTTTTGCTGCATACGCTATAATACCAACGCGGTCACTGGCTAGATTATTTATAATTTGAGTTACTAATTGCTTGGTTTTATCTAGTCTGTTTGGCGCAATATCTTCTGCCAACATACTTTTAGAAACATCTACAGCAAATACAATATCTACACCTTGACGCTTTACCGTTTCTAGTTTGGTTCCCACTTTAGGGTTTACTAACGCAATAGCTAAACTTGCAAACACTAAACATATAAGGATTACTTTTAGTATGCTTTTAAAAAGGGATTGGTTCGGACTTAATTTTTTTAGGATTGCTTTATTGGCAAAGTTTTTTTGTGCTTTATGTTTCCAAATTTGAAGCACCAAAAAAAGTAGGATTATTACAGGAATAATCACTAAAACCCAAAACCATATTTTTTCTTCTAATTGATATTGAAACATTTTCTTTATTTGGCTTTTCTTTTAAACAAAACTTCTAAAAATAGTGAAACGCAATAGTAATTCCATTGCTAAAAATAATCCTGCTAGTAATACTAATGCACGATATTTTTCTTCATAATTATAAAATTTAAATTCTTCTATTTCTGTTTTTTCTAGTTTGTTGATTTCTGCATAAATATCGGCAAGCTTTTTATTGTTTGTCGCTCTAAAATATTTCCCTCCAGTCACATCTGCAATTTCTTTCAGTAAATCTTCATCAATTTCTACTTGTACTCTTGCGTATTGAAAAGTTCCGTTCGCATTTATAGAATAAGGCGATAACGCCATTCCGTTAGTACCTAATCCAATAGTGTATACCTTAATGCCATATTCTACCGCTAATTCACTTGCGATTTTAGGATCTATAAAACCAGAATTGTTTACACCATCGGTTAATAAAATAATTACTTTACTCTTGGCTTTACTATCTTTTAAACGGTTTACAGAGGTTGCTAAACCCATCCCAATGGCTGTACCTCCTTCAATAATCGTGTTGTATTTTATTTCGTTTAAAGAACGTAATACAATTGCTTTATCACTTGTAATTGGTGTTTTTGTGTAGCTTTCTCCTGCATATTCCACCAAACCGATTCTATCATTTGGTCTTCCTATAATAAACTCGGAAGCCACTTTCTTTAAGGCTTCTAAACGATTCGGGCTTAAATCTTTTGCCAACATACTTGCCGAAACATCAATAGCCATCACAATATCAATTCCTCGTGTTGTCTTTGTTTTTGTAGAAACATCAACGGTTCTTGGTCTAGCTAATGCCGTTATAATTGCTGCTAATGCCAATACACGTAAAGCAAAAAGTACATGTCTTAATTTTGGTAACCAAGAACTGGTAACTTTAAATCCTTTTAAACTGGATATTTTTAATTCTGCTGTTTGCTTTTTGTGCTTAAAAACATACCATAGCAATGCTAATGGAAGTAATAAAAACAACCAGAAAAATTCTTTATTTAAAAATTCTATTCCTTCCAACATGGTTTACTTTTCTTCTTGTTCTTTTTTTGCTACTTCTTCTTTTACAAGCTCTACAGAATTAATAATTCGTTCTGCAATCGCTTCCGCATAGACATCGCCTTTTCTATAGGTAATTGCTATTTCTTGTATTACATTTTCTGCAGTGAAATGTAAAAGCACATATTCACCATCATAAAAATTACCGGTATTTTCTACAGGAAGACTCGCTGTTCCGTAGGTCTTTAATCCTTCTGCATTATTAGGAGTTACAAACTTTTCCTTTTTTACAAGCAAATTGGTAACACCTTGTTTTTCTAATTGCTGAATTGCCTTTTCGGAAACTTGATTTAAATCTATTTCTTCCTTGTTTTCTTGACTTCCCGGACCTTCTTGCGGACTAACTTTTAGCGTAGAAAGTTGCACACTTAAGGCTTGGGAAACATTACCAAAACGAAAAACAGTCATCTGGAGTTTGGCTTTTATTTCTTCTGGAATTGGTGGGTTTTCTCTTTTTAAAACCTCTGGTGTACTAATCGTAATTGCTGGAAAACCATAATCACTTGTTACCCAATTTCCTTCTAGCAATTCTTTACTTTCATGACCAACAATAGTGTCTTTCACATAAACAAAACCATATTTTAAACCAAAACCAACAAACGTTGCGATACACAATCCAACAACTATAGCTATTGTTATTATCGTCTTTTTACGTTTTTGTTTTTGTTCTTGTATTTCTTGGTATTTTTGGTCTTGTAGTTTTTCTTCTTCCGTTGGTTCTGGCAATGCTTCTTTTACTTGATCTATTTCTAAATCAATAGTATTTCTATCTAATTTTGCCAACTCTACATCTGGAGCCGATTTTGCGAACTTCACTAAATCTGCACGCTTTAAAATAGTTTCAATATTTCTAATATCGTCTTTAGAAATATCTATTTGATTACCATCTTTAAGTATGTTTAATCGCGTTATTAATTCGTCTGTAGTACTTTCTAAAGCACGATCATACACCTTTTCATCTAGGTATTTTCGAATAATAAAAGTTAACTCGGAATAGTAATCTTTTAATTCTGCATTTTGCAAATAGTTGGTTTCATCTAAATTTTGAAGTGCTAATTTCGCTCTATCATAAGGCGGAAGCAATGCAATTTTCTCTTCCTTGGTTAGTGGCTTTGTTCGCCAAATAAACCAATATAAGATGAAACCTATTGCCGATAAAATCAGTACCGTTAATAGTAGATATTTCCACCATTGACTCGGACTTTTATCTACTTCAATAAATGGTTTAATATCATACAAACCTTGTTTGGTAGTATCTACCACAATATTTTTCACTTCTACTTGTAAAGAATCGGTATTAAATACTTTGGTGCCAATTACAATTTTTTGTCTCGGAATAGTATACTTCCCAGAGTCGAACTGCGTTAATCCATATTTTTTAATCAGCTTATATTTAGCGTCTTCTTTTGTGGTATCTATAGCATAAGACTGTATCATTTCTAAAGGAAGGAATGTTTGTCCTTCCGGGAAAACCACCAGATTTGTGGTATCTGTTTCCACCTCGACTCTAAAAGTTATTTGCTCTCCTATTTTTATGGAAGTAGAATCTATGGTTGAAGTTACTTGAGCAAAGGAGAAAATAGAAAATAGAGCAAAGAACAAAGACAGTGCAAGGCTTCTTGACTGTTTTATTTTATAATTTAAAAATCTTAAATCGTAATTCATAAATCGTTAATCTTTTTATCCTCTTCTTTTAAAATAACCTAAAAGTTTTTTCACGTAACTTTCATCTACTCTACAATCTATACTTCCTGCTCCAGACTTAGCAAAACTATCCTTATAATACGCTACTTTTTCATGGTAGAATTTCGCATAATTTTTACGCACCGTTTTAGATTGTGTATTTACTAAAAGCAACTCACCAGTTTCTTCATCTTGCATTTGCACCATACCAATATTTGGCATTTCCTCTTCCCGTTTATCAAAAACTCTAATTCCGGTTACATCGTGTTTTCCTGCTGCTATTTTAAGCGTTTGCTTATAATCGTCTGCAATAAAATCGGAAAGCACAAAAACAATGGCTTTCTTTTTCATTACGTTACGCATAAACTTTAAAGCTTCGGCAACATTAGTGCCTTTGCTTTTGGGTTTAAATTCTATAAGCTCACGAATAATTCGCAATACATGCGATCTTCCTTTTTTAGGCGGAATATAAAGCTCTACATCGTCGGTAAATAAAATCAGTCCTATTTTATCATTATTCTGTGTTGCAGAAAACGCTAATGTTGCTGCGATTTCTGTTACCACTTCATTTTTAAATTGCTCTTCCGTTCCAAATAGTTCCGATCCCGAAATATCCACCATAAGCATCATAATAAGCTCCCGTTCTTCTTCAAAAACTTTAATATGTGGCAGATTGGTTCTTGCCGTTACATTCCAATCTATATTACGTACATCATCTCCATATTGATACTGTCTTACTTCAGAAAAAGTCATACCACGACCTTTAAAGGTAGAATGGTATTCTCCTCCAAAAATATGATCCGACAAACGGCGTGTCTTGATCTCAATTTTTCGTACTTTTTTTAGTAATTCTTTGGTATCCATTTTTATTAAGTATGCAGTGAGCAGTCTTCAGTTAGCAGTAATTACAATTCAGAATTCGAGTAAGCGACTGCCTACTGAATACTGAAGACTCTTTTTATGGTACTTCAATCTCATTAACAATCTTGCTAATAATATCTTCTGAAGTTACGTTTTCTGCTTCCGCTTCATACGTAATTCCAATTCTATGACGCAATACATCATATACTACTGCACGAACATCTTCTGGTATTACATAACCTCTTCGCTTAATAAACGCATAACATTTTGCAGCGGTTGCTAGGTTAATACTTCCACGAGGAGAAGCTCCAAAAGAGATTAATGGTTTTAAATCTTCTAACTGATATTTTTCTGGGTAACGTGTTGCAAAGATGATATCTAGAATATATTTTTCAATTTTCTCATCCATATATACTTCACGAACCGCTTCTTGTGCTCTAAGTATTTGGGATACAGAAACTACAGGATTTACTTTTTCCCAAGACCCCTTTAAGTTCGCTCGCATGATTAATTGCTCTTCTGCTTGCTTTGGATAATCAATAACTGTTTTCAGCATAAACCTATCCACTTGCGCTTCTGGTAAAGGATATGTTCCTTCTTGCTCCACAGGGTTCATCGTCGCCATAACCAAGAATGGTTTATCCAATTTAAAAGTTTCATCACCAATAGTTACTTGCTTTTCTTGCATTGCTTCTAATAAAGCAGATTGCACTTTTGCAGGCGCTCTATTAATCTCATCTGCTAGCACAAAATTTGCAAATATTGGTCCTTTTTTAATTTTGAAGTCGTTTTCCTTCATGTTATAAATCAAAGTTCCAGTAACATCTGCAGGTAATAAATCTGGTGTAAATTGTATTCTACTAAAACTTCCAGATACTGCTTGAGATAGTGTATTAATCGCCAATGTTTTTGCAAGACCAGGAACACCTTCTAATAAGATATGTCCTTGACCTAATAATCCTATAAGTAATCTTTCGATCATGTCTTTTTGACCAACAATTACTTTATTCATTTCTAGAGTTAGTAAATCTACAAAAGCACTCTCTTTTTCAATTTTCTCATTAATTGACTTAATATCAACTGTACTTGTATCTTCCATCATTTTTTAATTTTTAAAGGCATGAATTTAACATTCATAATTTGGAGGTGTAAATTTGTTAAAATTTTTAATGCGTTGCTGTTAATAATTGGTTAAAAATTGTAGTGTTTAATATATGTTTAAGCCTTTTTCTTTGTTATTTTTAATGTTCAAAACAAAAAGAATGATAAAGAATAAATTTTCTAGAATTATTGCTGGAGCTATGACCTGGGGAGACTGGGGAAAGCAACTCTCTAAAAAAGAGACGATTACATTGCTAAACCATTGTGTCACACAAGGTATAACTAGTTTTGATCATGCAGATATTTATGGGAGTTATACTACAGAAACTGCTTTTGGTAACGCTTTCGCGGAAAGCGGTATCGCACGAGAAAAAATGCAATTAATTAGCAAATGCGGCATACAATATGTCAGTGAAAATCGTAAAAATGAAGTAAAACACTACAATTTTAGTAAAAATTATATCATTTGGTCAGCGGAAGAATCGCTAAAAAACCTAAAAACCGACTATTTAGATCTCTTTTTATTACATAGACCTAGTCCCTTAATGCAACCCGACGAAATTGCAGAAGCAGTTTCTATATTAAAAGCACAAGGAAAAATAAAAGCATTTGGGGTTTCTAACTTTAGCACATCGCAAGTCGATTTAATTTCTAAATACACAGAAGTTTCGGTAAATCAAATAGCATTTTCCTTAACCCAACACCAAGCGATGCAGGATGGTGTATTAGATCAAATGATGATAAATAATATTACACCTATGGCTTGGTCTCCTTTAGGTATCGTTTTTAGAGAAGATACCGAACAAACCAGACGCATACATAAACAGCTTGGAGATTTATTAGAAAAGTATAACGCCACCGAAGATCAACTTTTATTGGCTTGGATTTTAAAACATCCTGCCCATATTCATCCTGTAATAGGAACTACAAACGCAAAGCGCATAGAAAAAGCAGTGCAAGCAATGGCTATACAATTAGAATTAGAAGATTGGTTTAAAATTTTAGTGGCCTGTCAAGGACATAAAGTGCCTTAATAGTGAATAGTGAATAGTGAATAGTGAATAGTGAATAGTGAATAGTGAATAGTGAATAGTGAATAGTGAATAGTGAAAATTAAATTATGAAAAATAAAACAGCCTTAATAACAGGAGCAACGAGCGGCATTGGCAGAGCAACAGCCCATGAACTTGCAAAACACGGTATTAACTTAATACTTTGTGGCAGAAGACAAGACCGCCTAGATACTATACAAAAAGCACTAAGCAAACAAACTAACGTACATACTTTAAATTTTGACGTACGTGATAAAGACGCCGTTTTTAATGCTATCAATTCGCTTCCTGAAGATTTTAAACAAATAGATATTTTAATCAATAATGCAGGAAATGCACATGGCCTAGATCCTATTGAAACAGGAAATCTAGACGATTGGGATGCCATGCTAGACATTAATGTAAAAGGGTTACTATATGTGAGTAAAGCGGTAATTCCTATAATGACAGAAAGAAATTCTGGTCATATTATTAATATTGGTTCTTCGGCAGGAAAAGAAGTATACCCAAAAGGAAATGTCTATTGCGGTAGTAAACATGCGGTTCTAGCAATTACAGAAGGCATGCGAATAGACCTCAACCCGTACGGAATAAAAGTTGGTGCCATTAATCCTGGATTGGTAGAAACCGAATTTTCTCAAGTCCGCTTTAAAGGAGATGCCATTGCTGATAATGTATACAAAGGTTACAAAGCGTTGCAACCAGAAGATATTGCAGACATCATTTACTTTGTCATTACACGTCCTGCACATGTAAATATTGCAGATCTATTGGTATTCTGTACAGCCCAGGCAAGTAGTACTATTGTCAAGAAAGATATTTAACTAAAAAAGATTCCTGCCTTCGCAGGAAGGAAACATGATCAATAAACGCTTACTTATTAAAAACCTATTAGCCCATAATGATGAGAACAGTTTTTATGATAAAAAGCGAAAAATAAATATTGACCTAAGAGAAGGAAAAGCAAAATTTTTAAAACACGTTTGTGCGCTATCTAACAGCAATCCGAAAAACAATTCTTATATCGTAATTGGTGTAGAAGATGAAGACAATACTATTGTAGGAGTTGATTTTTTTGATGATTCTAAAATTCAGAATTTAATAAATGCATACTTAGCCAATCCACCAATAGTGCAGTATGAGAATATTCCTTTTCCACATTTACTAGATGATAAAGTGGTTGGTCTAGTCACGATAAGACCAATTGACAGCCTAACATCCCTTCGTAAGAATATTTGGAAATATTATGGCGGAACTACCTTTTTTAGAGATGGCAGCATAAGTATGCCAAAGGTTTTTAAAAGCGATATAACCGATGTAAATTCTAAAATTGTGGAAGCTATTGAAAATCATTCACAAAACAACATTCAACATACACTCGATGGCGTTTTTACTTTTTTAAATAAACGGAAAGATTACCATCCTAAATACAAAGTGTTTAAAGAATATTTTGTGCTTTGTTGGTCTGGACAAAAGAAAATAGTAGGTAAAGAAACCTTTTATTCTAGAGTCGATATTGAAATGGTAAACGAGCAAGTACGCTTATTTTTCTCTACTTTAGATGAAGTAGAAATAAGCTATAATGAAGATAGTTTTAAAATTATTGAATACGTAAATCTCAGTCTACAAAACACATCTAAATATTATCCTCTAGAAGAAACTATTATTCGTTTTGAAAACAATGCTAATTATACTATCGAAAGCAAACTACTATTTAATGCCCCTCAATTTGATAAAAAAGTATTGCACCATATATACAATGCTAATAATACCTTATTAGAAAAATTAAAAAAAGGACAACAGCTAAACAAAAACGAAGAGCTTGATTTAATGAACCTTCCAGAAACCTACTTAATTTGCTATTTAAATGGTTTTCAAGAAGCTATAGACAAACTTATCGAAGCAAAAACTTTTTTAAAAACCTATAGCGAAGATGCCTACCTGTTTTTTAAAGAATCTCTACGCATCTTAAGAAAAGTAAAGTACAGCTAGATACCAACTATACAAAAAACAATACCAATTATATAATTTTCGTAACCAAGCACATATTTAGCACGTAATTACCAATCTGATTACCATATATTTACACCGCTATTAATCAACAGAGTATCTTAAACCTTGTTCCTTTTTTTATTTATTTAAAAGATGGATTCAAGGTTTTTTAAATAAAATCTAAATAATTAAAAGAAGTATTCAATATTTTTTTATCATCTACATCTAACCACTTTTTTAATATCGTTGCATAAATAGCTCTAAAATCTATTTCGTATTTTAAATCGCCATTGCCATCTAAATCACTAAGACTGGCTAGATCATTGTACAACCCTGGTTTTTTCATGTTTTCACCAATAATAAAAACATTATTTGCTGCTCCATGATCTGTACCATTTGCTGCATTTTGTTCTACACGTCTACCAAATTCTGAAAAAGTAATAATTAAAGTATCCTTAAAAGTATTTTGGGCTTTTAAGTCGGCTACAAATGCCTCCATACTTTCCGCATACATTTCCAAAAGTTTTTTCTGTTTTTTATTCTGATTAGAATGTGTATCAAATCCACCTAAAGAAGAGTAAAACACTTTAGTTTCCATGCCCGAATTAATAAACTGCGCCATTGTTCTCAATTGATTAGCGAAGCCATTATTAGGATAGCTATTGGCTTTAACTACTTTTTTTGCATTAAAGAAAATGTGTTTCGCAGAAGACTCTGCACTAATCATCGTTTTATATAAATAGCCTAAATTATGCTCGCTTAAATGCTCTTCATTTTGATAACTCAATATTTTTTTAAAATTAGGGTTTTGAGAAGCTTTATACAGTGTAGAAGCACTTTTGGTAGCAATACCACTCATGTTTTCCCCTTTCAACATTAAAGAAAGGCTGTCATCAATTTCTATTGCATTATAATTGTTTTTTCCAAAAGCATCTAAATATCTACCAACCCATCCGTTTTGTAAATATTGATTGGAGTCACTTGCTGTTTGCCAAATATCTGTAGATCTAAAATGTGACCTATTCGGGTTTGGGTAGCCAACATTATTAATAATGGTAAGCAAGCCTTTATCATAAAGTCTTTTTAGTGGCGTTAGACTGCTATCTAGACCTAGATTGTCGTTTAACTTAATTATTTCTTTTTCTTTTATTGAAATAGTAGGTCTATAATTATAATACAAATCATTGGAATAAGGAACTACCGTATTTAAACCGTCATTACCACCTGAAAGTTGAATTATTACTAGTTTTTTATACCCTAAACTCTCAATTGAAATTTCTTCAAAAGCTTTAATAAAATTTGGTACAAAAAACAATGTACTAGCCAACGATGAATTTTTAATAAATTGTCTTCTTTTCATAATATAGTTTTAGCCGTTTTAAAAAAGATGCCATCTAGCATAGTTGATATTCTGGGATAGACATTAACTGAATTATATTGTTTTTTTTATCCTCCTCATTCAAATTTTCTAATATCTCATTAGTACCTTCCTTTATTTGGCACAGGATTAAACTTTCTTTAATCTGAAAAAACGGCAAACCGTTAAAGTTCTCTTCAAAAGACTTCCAATCGGGTTTAATAACCATCCCTTTATTGCTGCTTTTTTTATAAAGTTCTTTATATGAATCTGTAAAATCCCCTTTTTCATTTAAATCCATTACAGAATTGCTTAGTAATAGTTGCGGAAGATTAAGTCTTAACATTAAAGTATTAGGATCTATCCAACTTCTTCCTCCTTTCCATCCTGCAACATTTGGCGGATCCAATAGAACTTGACCTAAAAGCTTTTGAAGCTTTAAATAATTCTTCTTTTCTTTAAACTGCATGGGAACAATTTTATTCATTCCAACTAAAAGTTCAATCGGTGATTTAATTTTTGAACCTATATTTTCTTGATCATAAAACCAATCAGAAGTAAATACATATCTCATTAATGTTTCTATGTTGTAATCTGGATAAAAAACATTAACCATTTTTGACACGTGGAAATCATTAATTGTATCATTAACAAAATACGTATATATTTTTTTACATATAAATGCAGCACATTCTTCTTGCTCTAGTATAATATCAATAATATCATCACCATTAAACTCCCCCTGTTTATTAAGGAAGGTTTTGGTTTTTCCATCATGTGCTTTTTCATTAAACACAAAGTAACCTTCTGTTTTATGGTACTTATACCCTGTAAATGCTCGAGCACTTTCTTTAATATCTTGTTCGGTATAATTACCGACTCCAATTGTAAAAAGCTCTAATAATTCTCTAGCAAAATTTTCATTCGGGCTTCTTTTACTGTTTTTTAAAGTATCTAAATACTTAATCATTGAAGCTTCTTTTGAAATAACCTTAACAAAATCTCTAAAACTCCCTAAAGCATTTTCTCGAAGTGTATTATTGTAACTTTGTAGATGATAGATATTTCTATCTCTACAAACAAAATGATTTGCCCAGAACAAAGTCATTTTTTCTCTTAATATCTGATCGGAATAATTTAATCTATCCATCCAGGCATAATTATATGCATTAAATTTTTCTGCATTAAGATTTAAAAAAGCTTGTCTTGCCATTTTATCGGTTTTAAAATCGGCAGTTAAATAGGTGTCCAGCTTAGAGGTATCTAGAAGTAAATGTTCCATTTTTAATGATTTTTCAAATAAATCATCCACAATAGCCTTTTTAGTTTCCTTAGCTAATTCCATTGCTTGCTTTGGTAAAACTCCAAAACCTGCCCTCCAATATAAATGTAATATGTGTTTTTTGTTCATACTTCTAAAGCTAAATAAAGACTACTGTTTCCTTCTAAAGTTATCAAAAATCTAACCGTTTATTTAATAAAGATCATAATTTAATTTAAAAACCGTCTCAGCATACTAAAACGGTTCTTTTATTTCTTTTAAGAAGCAGATAATTACTTTCCACCATCTAATTTATCTTGCCAATCAGAAAGCTCTTTCCATTTTCCTTGAGAAGCCAATAAAGCTTGTTTAGGCCAAGTTCCAGGTTTATGTATTTTATACCTATCTCCTCCTGAATTTAAAACTTCTTGGCATTTTTCTACACTACATTGCGATAATGCATGCCATGTTTTGACATCATGTGTATGAAAAAGTTCTTTGATTTTTGGACCTATACCTTCTACAACCGTTAGATCATCTTCTTTAATTTTTTTACCAAACACAGCTTTGGCTGCATCTGCGTCAAAGGTTATTTTTGCTACGGAAGCGACTCCTGCTCCAGCCGCAAAAGAAGAAACAGCAGTTCCTAACTCTGAAGATTTACTAGACTTGCACGCTTGCAAATCTGCTTCTAATTTTGTTATTTTATTCTTGTAAAGATTTACATCTGAAGACTTCTCTGATTTACAAGTCTCTAAATCTGCTTCTAGTTTAGCTATTCTATTTCTGTAAACATCTTCATCAGCAGCGTTGTCGTTGCCTCCTGATAATAATCTACCTAGTAAATATCCTAATAAGGCACAAATTGCGCCAACCAATAATGGAATTAATATACACCAATTCATATTCTATATTTTTAAGTTTTAGTTTAGTTAATTGTTATAACAGTTCTTCTATTTTTAGCCTTACCTTCTTCTGAAGCATTATCTGCAATAGGCTCATTTGGACCTTCAGATGTAGCTTCTATGTTAGTACTTAAAATACCGTTTTGTATTAAATAGCTTTTTGCAAAATCTGCTCTTTGCTGACCAAGCATTACATTATTAGCCGCATTTCCAGTATTATCTGTATGACCAACCACAAGTACTTTTACACCTAGTTTATCTACACATCTAGAAATATTAGCTATTTTTTCTCGTTGCGCTGTTGTTAAATTAATTTGTGCTTCTCCTGTATTAAAATACAATACCAATGGATTTGCTTTTAAAGCTTCACAAGCCACTTTTAAAACCTCATCAGCTGCTTTATCATCTTCAGAAACCGCAAATAACTCATAAAGAACAGGGCCAAAAAAGATTTTATTCTCATCTGCAATCATACTGCCTTTTAATGCTCCTTTTGTATCTATACGTTTAGAAGAAATACCTTGTGACACAAAATAATTTTTAACTGCATTTGCTCTTGCTAAACCTAAATTAGGATATGCTGAATTATTTGTTTCTTCATTGGTATAATACCCTGTAATTGAAACTCGCTTTGAAGGATTTTCATCCAAATACGTTTTAAGGCCAAAAACTGCATTTTTTAATTCCTCTGAAACGGGTTCTAAAATTCTAAAACTAGAATCCTTAAAATTGAAGTTGTCCTTACTCTTTAATGTATAATCACCATCCTTAATAAAAAAAGGATTTAACGTTGCTTCCATCACATTCGGAGCTTCTACTATAGTCTTTTCATCTCCTTTTTTGTGATCGCAGCTTTCGGCATTGCAACAATTACAACATAGCCACCAATACAAAATGGTACTAATTATAATAGTTAGCAAAATACCGAGTAAGTAGGATGTTTTTTTACTCATTCGTTATTTGTTTTATAAGTTATTGACTATTAAGGTATTGAATTTTTAACATATTATTCCTTTTTAATGTTTAAGATTGTTTTTAAAATCGATTAATGGTTTAAATTTCACGTTTTTAAACAAAAAAAAGCCACATCTTTCGATGTGGCTCTTCCAAATATAATTTAATTAAATACGACTATAGATCAAATTTAATCCCTTGTGCTAAAGGTAATTCGTCTGAATAGTTTACTGTATTTGTTTGTCTTCTCATATATACTTTCCAAGCATCAGATCCAGACTCACGTCCGCCACCTGTTTCTTTTTCACCACCAAAAGCACCACCAATCTCCGCACCAGAAGTTCCGATGTTTACATTTGCGATACCACAATCAGAACCTGCATAAGACAAGAACTTTTCAGCTTCTTTCATTTCGTTTGTCATGATTGCTGAAGATAATCCTTGCGCAACACCATTTTGTTTTGCAATAGCATTTTCTACTTCCCCAGAATATTTCATTAAATATAAAATAGGTGCAAAAGTTTCGTGTTGTACGATTTCAAAATGATTTTCTGCTTCAATAATTGCTGGTTTCACGTAGCAACCAGATTCATAACCTTCTCCTTCTAAAACACCTCCTTTTACTAATACGTTTCCGCCTTCCGCTTTCGCTTTTTCAATAGCAGCTAAATACGTATTTACAGCATCGTGATCTATTAATGGTCCGATATGATTTTTTTCATCTAAAGGATTACCAATCGTTAACTGCCCATAAGCACCAACAATAGCATCTCTTACTTTATCGTAAACCGATTCGTGAATAATTAATCTTCTTGTAGAAGTACAACGTTGTCCGCAAGTTCCAACAGCACCAAATACAGCACCAGGAACTACTACTTTTAAATCTGCAGTTGGTGTAATAATGATTGCATTGTTTCCTCCTAACTCTAATAAAGATTTTCCAAAACGTTCTGCAACAGTTGCACCAACTATTCTTCCCATTCTTGTAGATCCTGTAGCAGATACAAGTGGAATTCTTGAATCTGCAGTCATCATTTCACCTACTTTGTAATCGCCATTTATAATACAAGAAATACCTTCTGGTAAGTTGTTATCTTTTAAAACTTCTGCTATAATATTCTGACAAGCAATAGTACATAAAGGTGCTTTTTCTGAACCTTTCCACACACAAACATCACCACAAATCCAAGCTAAAGCTGTATTCCAAGCCCAAACTGCAACTGGAAAGTTAAATGCAGAGATAATACCAACAACACCAATTGGATGCCATTGTTCACGCATTACGTGTCCTGGTCTTTCTGAAGGAATCGTTTGTCCGTTTAACTGTCTAGATAAACCAACTGCGAAATCACAGATATCAATCATTTCTTGAACCTCACCATAACCTTCTTGCAAAGATTTTCCCATTTCGTAAGAAACTAATTTCCCTAAAGGTTCTTTTAATTCTCTTAATTTATTTCCAAACTGACGAACAATTTCTCCACGTTGTGGTGCAGGCATATGTCTAAAAGATAAAAATGCCTTCGTAGCAGCATCCATTACCTTTTCATAATCTTCCCTTGTAGTCGTTTTTACTTTTCCTATTAATTTCCCATCTACTGGAGAATAAGACTCTATAATTTCTCCGTTAGAAAAATTATTAGAACCTGTTGATGTTCCATCATTAATAGCCGAAACACCTAATGCTTTTAATGCCTTATCCATTCCGAAATCCTTAGAAATATCTCCCATATATGTTTGTTTTTTATGAATTATTTAATTTCCTGCAAAGATATGAATAAAAAGTTGGTTTCCCTTGTATCAATAATCATTCAAAAAAAAGGGTTGGAAATGAAAAAAGAGGGTGTAAACCACCCTCTTTTTAATAAATTTTATAGTCTGCTTATTATTTTTTAATTACTTTTTTTATAATTCGTATTTCTTCTCCCTTTAATTCTACAAAATAAGTAGCATTACTAAGGTTTGAAATATCGACAGTTATGTCGGTACTTCCAGTTAAGGCTTCTATTTTTTTAACTCGTCTTCCCCTAATATCATATATTATAATTGATTCTAAATCTACCAAATGACTGTTTTTAATAGTAAATGATGTCGATGCTGGATTAGGAAATAGTATTAATTGTTCTTGGTCAAATTCATTAACTCCTAATGTAGGCGAAACAGTAATTGTAAAACTACAAACGGTTTCGTTTCCGGCGGCATCTGTAGCTGTAATGGATACAGTTATTACATTATTAGTAGGTACCATGGTACCTGCTATTGGATCTTGCACTATTGTTAAATCTGATCCTGATGAACAATCATCTGTAACGGTATACTCATAATCTAAAACAGTATAATCTGAATCTGTATTCACTGTAAAATCTACAGGGCAATTAATTACTGGACTTTCTGTACCAGAAACAATGACATCAAAACTACAAGTTGTAGTATTACCTGCTTCATCCGTTGCTTCAAAGGTGTTAGTAGTTGTTCCTAAAGGAAAGGTGCTTCCGCTTGGTAAACCAGCAGTTTGTGTGATCTGTCCTTTTGGTTCTACAATTTCCGATACAAATGTTGTTGCAATAGCTTCCATAGTCGCATCGTCGACAACGCCACTATCTACACTCGCAAATAATAAATAGTACAACCTTGTTGTGCCTGTTAAAGCAGTTACTTGATGTTGGTCGTCATCTGTATCTATTGCAAAATTATGAGTTGCATTTACGTTCTCTGGGATAATTATCAAATGGTTTACAGAAGGATCGCTATCTACAACTCCTACTTCCTCATTTACACGTTTGGCAAAAATGTTATAATTAAGTCCTACAACGTTAATAGTTGTGGTGTATCCTGTTGCTGTACCATCACCATCTGCACCTAAATTTCCCTCGATATTAAAACTATCAATAGCATCTAAATCTGCCGCTAACAACCACATATCCTCTACCTTTCTAGTGAAATATTGGCCAGTCGTTCCAAAATTGATATCTGAAACCACTAAATTATCTGAATAGCTAATATCATTTCCAGTCTCTGTAGAAATGTAGTTACCACCATCATACATGTCATTTCCGCCATCGTCAATATTATCACTGTTTAGCCCATCATCCAGAATAAAATCGAAGGCATTTGGAATTAAAGCCGTGACACTTGAATTGTTGCCGTTAAAATTTGATAAAATAGACTCTAAAGATGTATTAAAAGTGGTACAATTATCTGTTGCCGTTGGCATGTTATAAGTAACAATAGCATCACATTCATTCGCAGCGTTTACCACGGTTATATTTGTAGGACATGTTATTACTGGATTTTCAGCATCATTAACAGTAATTGTTTGCATACAACTCACACTATTACCGCCAATATCTGTAGCGGTCCAAGTTACAACCGTATCACCAACAGGATAAAACCCTGAAGCGTCAGCTGTTTGATTATAATCATTTGTTAATTGAATTGTTCCCAGAAAAATAACATTTATAGTAAATGTATTTGGGTTTTCTTCGCCTTCCTCACATTGATCGGAATCTACATTACCATCTGCTATTAAAGTAAATATGAAACTAGACCCAAAATTAGTTATCCAAGTATTCCATGTGGCTAAAGGCACAGTAATTTCTCTGTTAATAAGGCTGCAAGCGCCTTCCATATCACATTCAGAAAATAATATATTGCCATCCGGATCGTTTAGTTCAAAACATTCTGTTGACCCAGTAAAATCACCTCTAAAGGTCAGGTCTAACACGACATCTGAAGAAGCTGTAATTGCATTTAGCAATGTTCCTGGGGTATCTATTAATTCTCCATCTATATCAAAATTAAAGTTTACAAGTCCTGTAGAAGGCGCAATAGTAGTACCACAATTATCAACTAGAGTGGGTGTTGTTACAATTACCGTTGCACCACATAAACCTAAATCGTTATCTACTTCAACATTACCCACACATGTTATTGATGGTGGAATATTATCCTGCACAAAAATGGTAAAGCTACACACTGTTGTTATGCCATTTAAATCTGTAGCTATAAACTCTATGATATGAGATCCAGCAGAAAAACTTGATCCACTTGGCATCCCTTCTGTTTGGGTGACTGTTACAGCACCGGCACAATTATTTGGAGAAACAGGTGTGTTAAAATTAACAACAGCATCACACATTCCTGGATCTACATTTACTGTTATATCTGAAGGGCATTCTATTATAGGAAGTGTATCTAATACCGTTACTGTTGCATCACAGCTAACAACTGTACCACAAATGCTTGTAACAGAAACGGTAACTGTATTAGCGCCAAGATCTGCACATGTAAAATTAGAGACCGAAAACGTTGCATTAGTTATTGGTGTTGCAATAAACAGATAATCTATAATACTATTATTAAGTGTTGTTGCCTGTGGCCCTAAGTCTGTTAAAGATCCAGAAATTAAATCTACAGATAGATTCCCATCTCCGCAATTGTTTAATCCTACTACAACGGTATCTTTTCCTAAATACTCTATAGCTTGAACGTAACATGCATCAAGAATGTTTCCTGTAGTTAATACGTTTTTAACACCTGTGTTTAAATCTATTTCAGTAAAAATAAGATCGAATGATCCACCACCACCTCGAGGTGAGACATACACACTTGTTAAATAAATCAATCTGTTATTTTTTAGATCTGTTGTTAAGCTTATAGTTCCATCATATAAAAAGGAAGAAAATGGACTCATAGTATCTGTAGCAATATTATAAGCGTTAATCTCTCCAGATTCGAAAGCAAAATATAATGTACCATCGGGACCAAAACTCATACTTAATGCAAAAGGGTCTCCAGATACAGACTCTAAAGAGCTAATTAGCACAGGATTTAAAGTTCCGTTTTGAAGCGTGATAGTATATAAATTACTAATAGTTTCTGGGCCCGTATAGTCTTGCCTTAATAAATAAACAGTCTCATCAACGGGGTTAATGTCTATACTCAAATGAGGTCCTCCTGCTAAGGTAGAACTTCCTGTAAAACTAGGATCAACCGTTGTGGTAGGGGTATTTGCATCGTAATCATAAAGTGCAATATCGTTAATGCCTTCATTGTATAATGCTAATCCATAAAGTTTACCCTTTCCATGCAAAACGTCTTCAGCCGTTATAGATGCCATTCCGTTTTCATCTAAATAGATAGAAACATCCGTGCAATTTGCTACAGGTGCTTCTTCTACAACAGTTACGGTAGCTGTACACGTATCCATTAATTCGTCACCACCAATTAGTCCAGCATCTGTAACATTTAGCGTAACTATATTAGCTCCTAAATTGGAGCAATTAAACGTATTTTGGCTCACAGAAAATGTTAATGCTAGACCTTCGGGATCACTAGAGCCACCATCAACATCAGTAGCAACTATAGTTGCGTTACCACTGGCATCTAGTTGTACTGTAATATCTTGACAAACAGCTATTGGTGCTAAATTAACAAAGCTAAACACTCTTGCATGACCAAAATTAGCGCTTGAAGATGCATCACCTGCATCATTGTATCTGGCTCCAATGGCTACTAGAGTTCCATCACTATTAATACTAACAGCATAACCAGATTCATCATTAGTTGCTTCGCCATCTATATCGGAGCCCAACTGTTCCCAAGCATTGGTTCCGCTATTAAATTCAAATACCCTTGCATGGCCAGAATCTACACCATTTCCCCCATCATTATATCTCGCCCCTACAATAGTTCTGTTGCCATCAGCACTAATACTTGCTGATGTTCCAAACCAATCTCCTACAGCTTCACCATTTATGGTTTGCATGAGCACCCAAGAATTAGTGCCATTATTATATTCATATATTTTTGCAAGTCCAGTATCTAAACCACCAATATCAGACCTTGCTCCGGCAATAAGTCTAGTTCCATCTGAACTTAAACTTAGTGATTGACCAAAAAAATCGTCGATACTATCACCATCCATGTTTTGTCCTAATTGTTCCCATAAACTTGTGCTATTATTATATTGGTATACTTGTACTTGACCAGAATTATCAATGGTGTTAGCATCAGTTCCCGAAGCACTTACTGCAACAATAGTACCATCTGCATTTAAACTAACCTTTGAACCAAAAAAGTCTGAAAATGCCACACCCTCTATATCTTGTCCCAATTGAACCCAATCTGTAGAAAACGTATAGGCACGCATATAACCTCCATTAGATGCGCCACCAAATGAAGCTCCAATAGCGATAATATTTCCATCATCACTTATGCTAACTGAACTTCCAAATTGATTGTTTTGTGATTCTCCAAAAAGAACAGATCCTACTTGAACCCAATTATTTCCTATATTATCATAAACTGTAGCTGTACCGTAATTAGTTTCTGTACCAATATCTACGCCAAGCGCTCCAATGACAACGCGATTACCATCAGCACTTAAAGCCACAGAGCTCCCAAATAAATCACTTGCAGATACACCATTTATATCAGAACCAATTTGAAGCCAATTATTATTTATATTTTGAAAGATTCTTACATGACCTGAATCCGGCGCCCCACCATCGTTATATTCTCCACCAACGGCCATTATTGAGCCATCGGCATTTAAACTTATGGCTCTTCCAAATTGATCGGAAAATGATTCGCCATCAATATCAGAACCTATCTGTGTTTGTGCGTGTAAGTTGCTGCTTAAAATAAAAGTAATTAGTAAAGCAATCCGTTTGAACTGATGTCTTTGCTTCCAGACTAAATTATTCACCATTGAAGTATCAATGATTTTTCTACGGTTTTTGAGGGAAGATGTACCCTTAAGTTGTTTCTGTTTCATGTTTAAAAATTTTATGATTGCTAGTTTGCTATATCAATGTTATCAAACAAGACCTTTAAAATCTAACATTCAACATGGACAAACACATGGACAATTAAAAATTCTAATCATAAACACCTGTTTTTAAGCTAGTTAATAGAATGTTATTTTTTTAAATGGATATAATACAAAACACACTCTTAAAAGCTAGAAACAGCTATTAATAAATCCTATTTAAAAAATAAATGTAAGCTCATGAAAAATAAATTAAATTCTAACACATATATTTACCTAATTATTAATTCCATAGTAAATTTGAGAATTATATCTATTTATGATAAAACATTTAATCCGCTTTGTTTTTTTTGTTATTGTTTCCACAAATGTGCAAGCACAAAAGGATAACAAAACTAAAGACTCCATTCAAAAAAAATCGTATTTAAAGGCTTTAGATACTATTCAATCCCAAAAAAGTAGAGCAGATATAATTGATAAATTGCTTCCACTTTTAAATAGCGACCCTATAGATTACCCTAATTATGTTGAAGAATCTGTTTATTTATTGATGGATTTAGAGCAATATGATCGAGCTGCAGAGCTTGCTATCAAATCATTTTACACGTTCAATATTCGGCTAAATCAGACAGAAAGAGCACTTCAACTAATGGATACGCTTGAACATGTTATTTCTAAAATTGAAGATTCTCAACACAGGGGAAACATCTATTTTAAGAAAGGAGAATATTATTTAAACCGAGAGGAATATGTAAATGCTAATAAAAATTACGCAATCGCAATTAAAACTTTTGGGAAAAAAGATTCTATTTACGTGGCGGACACCTATCTATCAAAAGGCAATACCAATTTTGAATTAGGCAATTATTTAGAAGGATTACAGGACACACAAAAAGCTTCTAATTACTACCTAAATCTTAACGATATAGATTATTTTATTAATGCTCAAAACAGTATTTTCATTTTATATGGTGAAATGGGCTTACACGACAAAGCATTAGATGAACAAAATAAATTAATTGAAATTTTACATGTTCATGATAAAAACGAAAGTTTATCTGCTTTGCTTTTTAATAAAGCCATAACCCAAAAAGAACTAGGAGATTTAAAAGGTCAAGAAAAAAGCCTGCTAGAAGGGCTTGAATATGCAAAATCAATAGAATCAGAAAGAAATGGTATGGTATTAGTATTCTATGCTGTCTTGGCTAAATTTTATGCAGATAAAGATATAAAAACCGCAAATGTTTACTTAGACTCCACAAATCTAATAAAAAAGAACGCTAACATTTCTCCTTGGTTTATAAACCAGTCTAGGTTAAAAACAAGTTATCTCTATTCCAAGAAAAACAATCATGATGAAGCCATAAAAATTAATTTAGAAGCGCTTGAGTTTGCCAAAGCAGATAAGGCAAAAACCAGAATGCTAACCATATATGAGAATTTATATAAAATCTACGAGAATAAAGGTGGTGAATTAGACGCCTACAAGTATTTCAAATTATATTCTAATTTAAACGATTCTTTAAAGAATGCTAAGCAGGTAAATGCGTTATCTTACTATCAGTCGCTATTTGAAACTGAAACCAAAGACAAAAAAATAAGTTTACAAAAAGCAGATATTAAAATTTTAGAACAACAAAAGTCTATTGAAAAACGCAGAAAAACAATTTTGTTTTTAGTGTTGATACTAATTTTGTTTTTGGGTTTAACCATTATTTATTATTTAAGAAAACGTAGCTCGAATTTAAAAAAACAATTATCCATAAATAAAGAAGAGTTAGTCTCCTTTACACAAAGACTATTGGTTAACGCAAAAGAGCTTAAAATTTTAAAGGTCGAACTGAATAAATACAAAAAAGATTTTAAAGAGATTGACCATTCAAAAAATATAGAAAGCTTAATGTCAAGTAAAATATTAACAGAAGATGAATGGACAGAGTTTAAAAACAGATTCAATAAAGTGTATCCTTCCTTTTTAGTTCAAATTAGAAACAATTATAAGGATATTACAAATTCCGAAGAACGCTTAATATGTTTGGAAAAACTGAATTTAAAAACAAAAGAGATTGGGGACATTTTAGGGATATCTAAAGATAGTGTTGTAAAGGCTAGATATCGACTAAAGAAAAAACTAAATGTTGACAAGGATATACCTCTTGTTCAATATTTGGAAAATTAAGTGCTTATTTTTCAATAAACTACATAACTTTAGTTTTTCACATACGTTAAAAACTATGTAAGCTATACCGTTGAGGAGCTATTTAGGTTCCTTTCCAAAAAACAGGTTTAAACTTCAATAAATTCTTATTAAATAAAGCAATTTAGTATACAAAAGCAAACAATCTATTATTAAAAAATATTTAAATGTTTCCTTTTTTAATTTTTAACTTTATGAAGAATTTAACAGCAATAAAAAATCTAAAGTGTTTAAAAAAAGAGTATCTATATTAACAGGAATTATATTACAGCTCTTTAACATCTATTCCCTTTAAAAATCCATCACTATGCGCATCAAAAAACTTCTTGCTTTTGTCTTTATTCTGGCCCTAGCATTTTCATGTAAAAAACAGGTAGAAGAAACAGATAATATCTTCAAATTTAAAGACTACATAAGTTATACTACTTCTGGTCGTATTTCTGTTGCAAATCCCATTGAAATCAATTTAGCAAATGATGTAGAAGGTTGGGAAGTAAACCAAGAAATAACAGATAATATTGTTTCTATTAAACCGCATGTAGATGGAAAACTACTAGTAAACAACAAACACTCTTTACGTTTTGTTCCAGATGAAATACTAGATGCAGACACAGAATATACCGTAGACGTTAAACTGGATAAGATTTTTAATACCATTCCTACAGACTTTAAAACCTATACTTTTCAGTTTAAAACCATTACACCAAACTTTAATATTGTTACCAATAATTTGCAATCGTATAGTAAAGAGTGGCAATACTTAGAAGGTGTAATTCGCGCTGCAGATATTATTTCTTTAGAAGATGCTAAGCAATTAGTGGAAGCTTCGCAAAGTGGAAAAAATCTAGCAATCGTTTGGAATGAATCGTATAAAAAAGAAAAACTTTTTGAATTTAAAATAGATAGCATTCATCGTTTGGTGGAAGACAGCCAAATACTTGTAAAATGGAATGGGAAACCTATTAAAGCAGATAACTCTGGTGAAAATACAGTAAACATTCCTGGTAAAAACAACTTTACTATCACTAAAGTCGATGTGGTACAAACTCCGGAACAATACTTGTCTATTAATTTTTCGGATCCTTTAAAAAAGCAACAAAATTTTGATGGTTTGGTGACTATTCAAAATGTGAAAAACCCAAAATACATAGTAGATGGCAATGTATTAAAAGCCTATCCGAATACAAAAGTGGTTGGTAATGTACAAGTAGATGTTTTTCAAGGAATAGCAAATACAGATGGATATAAACTGAAGAAACCCTTTTCGGAAACGATCGCTTTTGAAGACGAAAAACCACAAGTTAGATTAATAAGTAATGGTGTAATTCTACCAAATTCCCAAGAATTAAAATTCAATTTTGAAGCGGTTAATTTAAAAGCTGTTGATGTTCGTATCATCAAAATTTTTGAAGATAATGTATTGCAATTTTTACAAGACAACAACCTCAACAATACCAATAGAAATGATGTACGTCGTGTAGGAAGAAGAATTGCAAAGCAAACCATTACGCTACAGGATGCATCTGAAAATACTGGAAAATGGAAAACCTATAGCATCGATCTATCGAAATATATGAAAGCCGATCCTGGAGCGATTTACAGAGTAGAGCTAGAAATGAAAAAGGAATACTCGCTGTACAATTGTGATGGCAATCAAAACATAACAAACTCCGAAGATAACGACGATTATTATGAAGAGGAATACTATGAAGAAGACTATTATTATGAGGATTACAGCGAAACAACAACCGAAGATGAAGACCTTCGTGAAGAAGAATATTGGGATAATTTAACCTACAGCTACCAAAACAATTATTACAACTGGAACGATAGAAAAAACCCTTGTAAAGAAGCTTTTTACAACAACAAAACCGTTGCACAAAACCTATTAGCATCCAATATTGGTGTGATTGCAAAAAAAGGAGCTAATAACAATTATTACTTTGCAGTAACCAATATTTTAGACACCAATCCGGAAGCTGGAGCAACCGTAGCTATCTATAATTTTCAGCAACAAGAAATTGCAAAAACCAAAACAGACACAGAAGGTTTAGCGACGATTCTTGTCGAAAACCATGCTGCTTTTGCAATCGTTTCCAAAGGAAATAACACGAGTTACATCAAACTAAACGACGGTAATTCTTTATCCTTAAGTAAGTTTGATGTTTCTGGAAATCATTTACAACGCGGACTAAAAGGATACATTTATGGCGAGCGTGGTGTTTGGCGACCAGGAGATACTTTGCATTTGTCTTTTATGTTGAATGACGCTGGAAACAAACTACCAAAAGCGCATCCTGTAAAAATGGAAATTACAGATGCAAACGGAAAACTTGCCTATAGAAACGTTACAACAAACAACCTCAACAACCTATACAACTTTACGGTTCCTACTGCTACCGAAGACAAAACAGGAAACTGGAATGCGAAAGTTTCGGTTGGTGGCGCTACTTTTTATAAAGGGCTGAAAATAGAAACCGTAAAGCCAAATCGATTAAAAATCAAAGTCGATTTTGAAGACGAAGTGCTTTCTGGTGAAAATCCGTTAAACGGAAAATTAGATGTAAAATGGCTACATGGCGCTCCTGCAAAAAATGTTAGAACCGAAATTAAAGCGAAATTCAGCAATGCATATACGAGTTTTAAAAATTATGCTGATTATACATTTAGAGATCCATCGCGTTCTTTTTCTACCGAAGAAATCGTCATTTTTGATGGTAAAGTAAACGAAGAAGGTTTAGCAGATATTACCAACAAACTTAGTGTTGGAAGCAATGCTCCAGGAATGTTAAATGCACAATTTTTAGTTCGTGCTTTCGAAAACGGAGGGGATTTCTCTATGGATGCTTTCACCAAACAATATGCGCCTTATAAGTCTTTTGTTGGTTTAAAATCGCCAAAAGGAAAAGGTTACGGATCTTATGTGACTAATGAAAATCAAACTTTCGATATTGTTGTGGTAGACGCACAAGGAAAACCTATAAAGCGTAATGATTTAGAAGTAAAAGTGTACAAAATAAACTGGCGTTGGTGGTGGAATTCTTCCTATGATAATTTATCCTCATACACCTCAAGTACCTATCATCAGGCGTACAAAGACATGAAGCTAAATACAGATGCTAATGGTAAAACTAGCTTCACTTTAAACATTCCGGAAAACGATAAAGGCCGTTTCCTTATCCGTGTATTCGATCCTAAAAGCGGACATGCAACAGGGCGAACCGCATACTTTTATAAAAACTGGTATACACCTTCAGGAGATAAAGAAGCTGCCAAAATGTTAGCTTTTGCTTCCGATAAAGAAAATTATAATGTTGGTGAAACAGCAACCATTACTTTTCCTTCTGGTATTGAAGGTCGTGCTTTAGTAAGTATTGAAAATGGCACAGAAGTACTGGAGCATAAATGGGTAAAAACTACCAAAGGAGAAACTACGGTAACGATTCCTATTACCGCAAAAATGGCACCTAATGTGTTTGTCAATATTTCGCTTTTACAACCACATGCGATTACTGCCAACGATTTACCAATCCGTTTGTACGGTGTAATTCCAATAATGGTAGAAGATCCTAACACCAAACTAGAACCAGAATTAAAAATGGCTAGTGTTTTACGTCCGGAACAAGAATTTGAAGTTTTCGTTTCCGAAAAAAACAACAAAGCAATGACCTATACTATTGCAATGGTAGAAGAAGGCTTGCTAGATTTAACACGATTTAAAACACCAAATGCGTGGAACGAATTTTACAAAAGAGAAGCTTTAGGTGTAAAAACTTGGGATGTTTTTGATGATGTCATTGGCGCGTATCCTGGAAGCGTAGATCAAATTTTTGCTATTGGTGGCGATGGCGCTGCTGCAGATGGTAAAAACAAAAAAGCAAATCGTTTTAAACCTGTTGTAACCTTTTTAGGCCCTTTTCAATTAAATCCGGGCGACAACAAAGCACATAAAATAAAAATGCCGAATTATATTGGTTCGGTAAGAACCATGGTAGTTGCAGGAGATATTACTAACGAAGCTTATGGAAGCACAGACAAAACCGTGCAAGTAAAAAAGCCGTTAATGGTATTGGCAACGCTTCCGTGGAAATTAAGTCCAGGTGAAAAAGTAACCCTTCCAGTTACTGTATTTGCAATGGAAAAAAACATTAAAAATGTAAACATTAGCTTAAAACTAAGCGATGGCATTGAAGTGATAGGTAGTAAAACACAAACCTTGTCTTTTGCAAAACCAGACGAACAAATGGTTTATTTTGAACTAGATGTTAGTAAAGCAAAAGGGATAAATACGGTAGAAGTTATTGCTAGCGGAAACGGTGAAAAATCTACCTACAAAGTAGAATTAGATGTTGTAAATACCAACCCCATAACTTCTGTAGCTTTAGATAAGGACTTAGAAGCTAATGCTTCCGGAAATCTCGATTTTGAAACCTTTGGTGTTATTGGAACGAATAGTGCTACGGTAGAGTTTTCTACGATGCCTCCAATGGATTTCTCTAGAAGACTGCAATATCTTGTTCAATATCCACATGGATGTGTAGAGCAAACAACATCTGGCGTTTTTCCGCAGTTATACTTGCAGGATATTTTCGATTTAACCTTTAAGAAAAAACAAGAAATCCAATCGAATATAGAAAACGGCATCAAGCGCTTAGGACACTTTCAAAGACCAAATGGCGGAATGAGTTATTGGATGGGAGAAAATAATGCCAATGATTGGGGAACCAGTTATGCTGGTCATTTTATGATTGAAGCCGAAAAGAAAGGATTTGTACTTCCGCTTACTTTTAAAAGCAATTGGATTGCCTATCAAAAACAAGCCGCTCGGGATTGGCGACCAAGCTATAAAACCTATAACTCTGATCTCGCACAAGCATACCGATTATACACATTGGCCTTATCTGGAAGTGCCGATTTAGCAGCAATGAATAGACTTCGTGAGTTTACCGAAATTTCTAATGAAGCAAAATGGCGTTTGGCTGCTACCTACGCTTTAGCTGGACAAGGTGAAGCAAGTGCACAAATTTCTAAAACTGCAAATATTGAATTCCTACCTCCTAGATATAATTATTACACCTATGGTTCTGTCGACAGAAATCGCGCAATGGCATTAGAAACGATGGTAATTACCAAAGATCCACGCGCTAAAGATTTAGCGAAAACAATTGCTAAAGATTTGTCTAAAGATAAATGGATGAGTACACAAACCACAGCATATAGTTTACTTGCAATGGCAAAAATGGTAGAAGCCAATGGCGGGAAAGCAATTAAATTGCAATATACCTTAAACGGAAAAACAGAAGAAATAGACACGAAAAGCGCTATTGCGCAACGAGATTTAATTGTTAAAGAAGGAAGTAATTCGCTTTCCTTTAAAAACAACCAAGGCAATCTAGTTTATGTTCGTGTGTTGAATTCTGGAAAACTGCCTTTAGGAAACGAAAAAACAGAACAACGAGGTTTAAGCGTTTCAGCAGTGTATAAAGATTTACAAGGAAACACCATAGACATTTCTAAGTTACAACAAGGTCAGGATTTTGTAGCAACCGTTAAAGTGAGTAATCTTAAAAATGAAAAGGTGAATGATGTGGCGTTAACACAAATTTTTCCTTCGGGATGGGAAATCGTAAACACGCGTTTCACCGACTTTGGAAGCAGTACTACTAGCCAAGCTAGATTTACAGATATTCGTGATGATCGCGTGAATTTCTATTTCGATTTAAATAAAAAAGGAAAACACGACACCAACACCTTTAATGTCATGTTAAATGCTGCATATCTTGGAACTTATTATTTACCAGGAGTACAAGCAGAAGCCATGTATGATAATGAGTTTTTAGTTAGAAATAAAGGACGTTGGATTGAGGTTGTGAAGTAAAGAACCACCTCGTCTTCCGTTTCTTTTGGAAACGGAATCCACTCCTCCTTGAAAAAAGGAGGAGAGTTTAAAATCGAGTTACCATTTAAGATGGAAGATAAACAACTACAAGAGTTGATATAACCGACGTTTTAAATAACAGAACTAAATTATGAATATAGTAACAAGCAAAACTCCTTCCCTTGAAAAAAGGGAAGGTGGATTTGATTTCAAAAAAGAAATCAAAGACGGAAGGGTAAAAACAGAAGGATAAATTAAAAGATTCCTGCCTTCGCAGGAAGTTATATGAAAGCAAAAGAAATATTAAATCACAGTAAACACAGGCCCTTTGATTATCCTGCACGTTCTTGGAAATTCTACCAAGAGTGGAATGATGCTATATTTTTACACTGGGAAGTAGCCTGTGATTTAATCCAACCTTTTTTACCAAAAGGGATCGAATTAGATGTTTTAAACGGAAAAACCTGGGTGAGTTTGGTCGCTTTTAATATGAATAATATTGGCATACGAAGCTTACCAAAACTGCCTCATATTTCCGATTTTCATGAAATAAACATTCGTGTGTATGTGATTTACAACAACAAACCAAGTGTCTATTTTCTAAATATGGAAGGCAGTAAACGTTCTTCTTGTAAAGTATTAAAGGCACTTTCTAAGTTCCCGTATCGCCACTCAAAAATGAAGCGAAATTCTTTTAGCTATACCTCTTCTAATCAAAAAGAAAACGACTGGTTTTATACAGAATACAGATTAGAAAACAGTCCTGTCATTAAAGACGAAACCGATAATTGGCTAACAGAACGGTATGCCACTTTTCAAGATTATAAAAATCAAATTATTGAATATGATGTGCATCATGTGCCTTGGCCAATGCAAGCAATTAAATTAAAAAAGTTGGAAGTAAACTATCCGAGATTTAATCACATAATAAATAATCAACCAGATCGCGTACACTATTCCAAAGGTGTACAAGTACTCACTTGGGATAAAAAGAAAGTATCTTTATGAATAATGAATCGAAACCGTATTACGCCGTAATTTTCACTTCCACACAAAATAAAAACACAAAAGGCTATGCGGAAATGGCTGAAAAAATGGAAACCCTAGCCAAGCAGCAAAAGGGTTTTATTGGTATAGAATCTGCTAGGGAAAATGTTGGTATTACTGTCAGTTATTGGGAAACTCTAGAAGACATTAAAAACTGGAAACAACAAAACGAGCATGTACAAGCACAATTAAAAGGCAGACAAGATTGGTACAGTTGGTACCATGTGCGGATTTGTAAAGTAGAGCGTGAGTATGCGTTTCTAGCCAATTAAGTGATGTGCAATAAAAGACCACCTCGTCTTCCGTTTCTTTAGGGAAACGGAATCCACTCCTCCTTGAAAAAAGGAGGAGAGTTTAAAATTTAGTTTCCATTTAAAATGGAAGATAAACAACTACAAGAGTTGATATAACCGACGTTTTAAATAACAGAACTAGATTATAAATATAGCAACACACTAAACTCCTTCCCTTTTTTTAAGGGAAGGTGGATTTGATTTCAAAAAAGAAATCAAAGACAGAAGGGTAAAAACAGAATATGAAAAACAACATTCACAACCATAAGTATTTAGAAGAGCGGAGAAAAGAGCTACGAAAAAACTTAACCTCTGCTGAAGCTGCGCTTTGGAAAGTGATTCAAAAAAGCCAATTAAAAGGTCGAAAATTTAGAAGACAACACAGCATAAAAAACTTTATTGTAGATTTTTATTGTGCATCCGAAAAACTAATTATAGAATTAGATGGAGCCTATCATTTAGATTTTGTACAACAAAATTACGATGCAGAAAGAACAAAAACATTAGAAGCTTTAGGTTTGAAAGTAATACGATTTGAAAACAAGCTAGTATTTGAAAATATGGGTTCTGTGTTAGAAGAAATTATTAGCTACTTTAAAGAATAAAAAACCACCTCGTCTTCTGCTTCTTTAGGGAAACGGAATCCACTCCTCCTTGAAAAAAGGAGGAGAGTTCAAAATTTAGTTTCCATTTAAAATGGAAGATAAACAACTACAAGAGTTGATATAACCGACGTTTTAAATAACAGAACTAGATTATAAATATAGTAACACACTAAACCCCTTCCCTTTTTTTAAGGGAAGGTGGATTTGATTTCAAAAAAGAAATCAAAGACGGAAGGGTAAAAAACATGAACAAAATAATAACCTACATAAAAAAGCATAAAATAAAAACAGTAGTTCTTGCTGTACTTTTACTTGCTTATTATTTCTGTTTACCGAAGCAGCTTTTTAAAGACCCAACAGCAACAGTAATAACGAGTGCGAATAACGAATTACTTGGCGCACAAATAGCCAAAGATGGACAATGGCGATTTCCGCAGAATGATTCGGTGCCCGAAAAATTTAAAACCTGCATTATTCAGTTTGAAGACGAATATTTTTACAAGCATCCTGGTTTTAATCCTATTTCTATTTTCAAGGCATTAAAGCAAAACTTACAATCTGGAGAAGTAAAACGAGGAGGAAGTACGATTACGCAACAAGTAATTCGTCTTTCTAGAAAAGGACAATCCAGAACGTATTTCGAAAAAATAAAAGAAATGATTCTTGCTACGCGATTAGAATTCCGCGAAAACAAAGATCAAATACTAGCCTTTTATAGTAGTTATGCACCTTTTGGAGGAAACGTGGTTGGTATCGACGCTGCTTCTTGGCGTTATTTTAACAGAAACGCAAACCAATTATCTTGGGCAGAAAGTGCCACTCTAGCGGTTTTACCAAATGCGCCAAGTTTGATTTATCCGGGAAAAAATCAAGAGCGATTGCTTGTAAAACGAAATCGTTTACTTAAAAAACTACTAGAAAAAGAGATTATAGATTCGCTAACTTATAGCTTATCTATTGCTGAAGGTTTACCACAAAAACCATATCCTTTACCACAAACTGCTCAGCATTTACTACAAAAAATAGCGAAAACAAATTATGGTAAACGTACACAAACTACTATTAATTCTAGGCTGCAAAAACAAACCAATGCGATTGTAAAAAATCATTACAACTTGTTGAAGCAAAATGAAATCTACAACATGTCTGTTTTGGTTTTAGATGTCAAAACACGTAAAGTTTTAACCTATGTAGGAAATGCACCAACAGACAAAGCACATCAAAAAGATGTAGATATTATAGATAAACCTAGAAGTACCGGAAGCATTTTAAAGCCGTTTTTATATGCTGCAATGCTAGATTCTGGTGACTTGCTACCAAATACTTTAATTGCAGATGTGCCCACGCAATATGGAAGCTATTCTCCTGTGAATTTTAATAAAGAATACGATGGCGCAGTTCCTGCGAGTCGTGCCTTGTCGCGTTCTTTAAACGTTCCTGCGGTTCGTATGCTTCAGGAGTTTGGTTTAGATCGATTTCATCATTATTTAAAAGAATTAAAGCTGAAAGATTTAAAATACAACGCCAATCATTACGGACTTACCTTGGTGCTTGGTGGTGCAGAAAGTAATCTTTGGGATTTATGTAAAAGCTATGCATCGTTGTCTTCCACCATAAATCATTACAGTGAAAATTCTAGCCAATATTTTAGCAATGAATTTTGTGAACCTACTTTTTTAGCTTCGGAAACAATAGATTTTGGAAAGAAAACTTCAGACAAAACCTTATTTGATGCTGCTTCCATTTACTTAACCTATGAAAGTTTAAAGGAAGTAAACAGGCCAGAAAGCGATGAGAGTTGGGAGTTTTTTGATGGCTCGAAACAAATTGCTTGGAAAACAGGAACCAGTTTTGGCTTTCGGGATGCTTGGGCCATTGGAACGACCAAAGATTATGTAGTTGGTGTTTGGGTAGGAAATGCAGATGGCGAAGGAAGACCTGGTTTGGTTGGTGTACAAACTGCTGCTCCTATTTTATTTGATGTTTTTGATGCCTTACCAAATAGCGATTGGTTTGCAAAACCTTTTGATGAAATGCAAGAGGTTTCCATTTGCGAAAAAAGTGGTTACAGAGCAACAGAAAACTGTGAAGAAACCGAAAACAAATTCATACAGCTTAGCGGCTTAAAAACGAAACCTTGTCCGTATCACAAATTAGTACATTTAGATACCAGCGAACAATATCAAGTAAATTCTTCGTGTGAGGATATTAGTAATATTACCAACAAATCTTGGTTTGTGCTTCCGCCGTTAATGGAATTCTATTATAAAACTAAAAATCCGTTTTATAAACCATTACCACGGTTTAGAAGCGATTGTTTGGGTGAAAATAGTATTTCTATGCAGTTTATTTATCCGAAAGAAAACACCACCGTTTTTCTACCTAAAGATTTTGATGGCAACACGAATGAACTTGTTTTAAAAATCGCACATTCTAAACCAGAAACCACTTTGTTTTGGTATGTCGATGCTGAATTTGTTGGTACCACAAAAGACATTCATGATATGGCTATTTTACCCAAAGTAGGAAAACATGTCATTACCGTTGTAGATACTTTTGGTAATGAAACGAAGCGTTGGATTGAAATATCTAAATAATTAACGCAAAGATTGCCCTTTTGCGCACCACCAAGGATGCATTTCTACTTTTAAACGACCAGCTTGCACCATAGGATCTAGATTAGCCAAGCTATCTGCCATTTTTTTAGTTGGTACGTTATATACTGCAATACCACGAATATCACCATCGTCTCCAAAAGGACCTATTAAATCGGCAAAGCCTTCGTCGTACATTCTACTTAAATGCTCTAAATGCTCTTCTTGTAATCCTTTATCTACTTCTTCATTCTGACTTCTTATTGGTCCTTTCTTTAAGAATGCCATGAAGTACTTTTGCATTATTATGGTGTCTTGTGTTTTTTCATCTATGTAATCAAAGGTTTCAAATCCTTTGGCTTTTAATTCCGCTTTAAGCGCAGCAACAGATTGTTTTACTTCTAAAACTTCCTCTATTACTTCGTCCACAACTTCTGTATTTGGAACCGTTGAAATTTCGTCAATAACCGTTTTATCTTCTTTCTTACAAGCGATAACCGTTGCTAAAGCAAAAATTAAAATTATAAATTGTTTCATAGGTGTTCTGTTTTATTTTTTCCAAGTAGTAAATGGTTTGCTACTTAGTTGTGAGTTATAATATTTTATATTTCCGGTAACTTCTTTACCAAGCCAATCTGGTTTCGTGAAAGCTTCCTCTTCTGCTTGCAATTCTACTTCTGCAACAATTAATCCTTCGTTTTCACCGAAAAATTCATCTACTTCAAAAATATGGTTTTCTACTTTAATTTCATATCGTATTTTATCAATAATTCCTTTTTTACAAAGTTTTAAAAGATCTTCAGCTTCGGATTTAGAAATTTCCTTTTCCCATTCAAAACGCGATAATCCGTTTTTAGAAGACGCTCCTTTTATGGTTAAAAAACCCTGTTCTCCTTTTAGTCTTACTCTAACGGTTCGTTTTTTATTGGTACTTAAAAAGCCTTGAACAATTTTCGTGTTTTTAAAAGCTTCCGTTTTAAACGCTGTAGATTTGACCAAAAATTTACGTTCTATTTCTAAATTAGATTGCTGCACTTGTTTTCTTATTAATATAAATTGTGGAAAGCGAAATTAAGGTAATTGCTGTCCAATACGTACTAGAAACTAAAAATTGTGCGATGGTAAAATCGCCAATAAACTTTCTATAGGATAAAACCGAATCGGAAACCAAAAACAAAGAAGCACCAATAGCGATTAGTAAAAATCCGTATTCTTTTTTCCAAACATATACATTTATTGCTTGCCAAGCCATCAGTACAATACAAGTCACATATAGAATTACAGGGATTAGTAAGTCGCCTAAATGGTCTTTTAAACTAAAAAAGATAAGCCCCGCAACAAGCACTAATGGTATTAAGGTTTTTAGATTCCTGGAAAATCCGCGAATACTAGCAAATGCATATATAAAAAATACGTGACCAATTAAAAACGATGCTAAACCAAAAACAAAATACGCATCAAACATCAAAAAGATATCTCCAATTAAGCAAAACACCAAACCGGTTAGCACGATTTTTTTATATGGCTTTAGTCCGTTTTTAGCATACAACACAGGTAATAAGATAACTAGTATGGTAGACAACGGTTTAAAAATATAATGCATGGTGTTACTATCTATATAAGACGAAACGATCGTGCAGATTACAGAAATTACGATTAAAATGATAAGAATACTTTTATTCATGAATTGTTTCATTCTATTATTTTCTAAATTTACATCATGTCAAGCGATTTACCAATACGAAAAATTATTCATGTCGATATGGATGCATTTTATGCTTCTGTAGAGCAGATGGATAATCCCGAACTACGCGGAAAAGCGGTTGCTGTTGGTGGCGGCGGAACTCGTGGTGTGGTAAGTGCGGCAAGCTATGAAGCTAGAAAATTTGGCGTACGAAGTGCTATTAGTGGCGCACAAGCAAGACGAAATTGTCCGCATCTTATTTTTGTAAAACCTCGTTTTGATAGATATACCGAAATCTCGAAACAAGTAAAAAAGATCTTTTTCGATTATACCGATTTGGTAGAACCACTTTCTTTAGACGAAGCCTATTTAGATGTTACGGAAAACAAAAAAGGAAATCCGAGTGCATCGTTACTAGCAAAAGAAATAAGAGATCGCATTTTTAATGAAGTTGGTTTAACGGCTTCGGCAGGAATTAGCATCAATAAATTTATTGCTAAAGTTGCTAGTGATTACAACAAACCTAACGGACAAAAAACAGTAAATCCCGAAGAGGTTTTAGCATTTTTAGAGGTTTTAGATATCCGAAAATTTTATGGTGTTGGTAAAGTTACTGCTGAAAAAATGTATCAAAAAGGCATCTTTACAGGAAAGGATTTAAAATCGAAAACACTAGAATTTTTAGATGAAAACTTCGGGAAATCTGGACGCTACTATTATTATATTGTTCGCGGAATACATAACAGCGAAGTAAAACCAAATAGAACTAGAAAATCCCTTGCTGCAGAGCGTACTTTTAATGAAAACCTTTCTTCTGAAATATTTATGCTAGAAAAACTAGAGCATATTGCCGAAGAAGTTTCCAGACGATTAAACAAAAGTAAGGTTGCAGGAAAAACGGTAACCCTAAAAATTAAATACAGTGATTTCACCTTACAAACTAGAAGTAAAACTTTACCCTATTTTATAAGCGATGCTAGCATCATTTTAGAAACCGCTAAAGATTTATTGTATCAAGAAAAAATGAGTAATTCGGTGCGATTGCTTGGTATTTCTCTATCTAATTTAAATACCGAAAAATCTAAAAAGCGTATTGTAAAAGACAAAGAAGTTAGTGTGCAGTTACAGTTTGGTTTTTAAGGATTTGTCTTTCCAACAAAAATAATCGAACTTCGTTTCTATAGATAGAAAACATAGTGTTTCTTTTAAATACATAGATGGAATTAATTCTTGAAATTTATTTACCCTATATTAACAAAAACAATATTCCTATCATTCATGAAAAAACTGCTGATCCTTTTTCTTGCTGTATTAAACTTATCGTTTCAGACAAAGGAAAATTTAAATACTGTTTTTAATAATAGCTTAATCTCAGACACAGAAAGCAATATTTCCAGATTGAATCCTATCCGAATCATCGCGATTGACGAAGATAATAATCGAATTAAAACAAACTATATCGCACTTGAGAATTTATTAAAAGAAGCTACAGGCAATCAGTCTTGGTTTGTTACGCAAAGTGAGGAAGCCACTACGGCAGTTGAAATTAAAAGTGTAGATATCCATTCTGGTTGGATTACGCTTGGTAAAACTTACTCCGGCTTCTTAAATATGGACGAAGGAGAAACCATAGAGTTTTTTAATCCATTTGTTAATTATGAAATTATTGACAATAAACCAATGTTTGAAACATATCCAACACATATAGACGATGCATATATTAATTACATACAATCTGGCGGAATCCTTAAAAGAGCCGAAAATGATTATGTATTATTAACGCCTGTTGTTTTTGGAGCACACGAAAAAAGAGTGATTTATTCTGCTTCTAGTTCGGATTTAGAAAATTGGACATTTCAAGGTAAAAAAATACTTGGCACGGATCAAATTCCGTTTGCAAAAAAAACAGGTAATGTATTTAGCACAGGCAATCCCTTGGAATTGAAAAACGGTACTTTTTTAGTCCTACTTGGCGTAGAACAACCAAATGGGAATTACACTTCTGCGTATATGATTATAAATAAAGAATTAGAAATTTTACAATCCCCACAAGAAATTAAAATCCCAGCATGGCATGGCCCTTCTCAAAACAGTTTTCCGCTAGCAATTACAAAGCATAAGGATTTATTTAGAGTACTCTTTCACAGAAGAAGTTCTAAATTTATAGAATCTGAAATCCATGAAATAACTACCAAAAACATTTTAAATCTCTTGGATAAAAATAAAGGAATGCATTCTTCTAAGATAATTCAAAAAGCAAAAACAGAAACTGGATATCTACACGGAAAAGCAGACGATGCAAGTTATATTTCATTTCATTCCGAACTATATATATTACTTGGCAGTGAAGAATTACCTTCCGAATATTTAACTTCATTTAACCGCGAATATGGCTTATTGAAACTGGAAAACAACAAATGGATTCACGATAAACGCAGCCCATTACTTATAAACCCTGTAAGCATTCACAATAAATATCCCGAATACGATTGGGCTTCAGATCATTTAGGTGGTTTTATTTCTCCTATGTTTAAAGATAGTTTTTTATATTTATTCTTAACCTTTGGAACGGATAACCCGGATTATCTCCTTTCTGGAATTAAAATAAAAACCACATTACAAGATTAATCGCTTTTTTTAGGCTTCTTATTTATGGGGAAAATATAGAATAACGTGCAAATGCTACAACAACTAATAATCGGAATTTCAAGAATCTTATAAATGGATTAGATACGTTTAAAAATATGCTTTATATCCAATTCGAAATACAAAACGCTTCAAAATTTGAAGATTTCAAAAATCTGTATAATCATATGGTTCAAGTTCGGCAACCTGGTTTTAAGTTCGATGATGAAGGTCCTGAATTTGACTGGGATACTATGTCTGAAGAGGAAGTAGATGCTGCTTTACAAGAATTAAACACCTTTTTAGATGAACAAGTAGAACCAGAAAAACATAGGTACAAAGCGCTCATTCCTAGTTATGCAAAGGAATTTTTAGAAAGCTATATCAAAAATGAGAATGAAAAATCCGGTTATTTTGGGGAATCCGATGCGCTTCCTATCTTTAATTATTTAGAATTTGGTTTTGAGGTAGATATGGATCATCTGAAAAAGATAAACGAGCATTCTGGCATTGTCGAGTTTTCTACTGGGAATTATCCCTTTGGCGGTTTAGAACGTTTTATGATGACTTTAGCTGCCTATGAATTAAAGCCTGTTGCTTGTTTTGACGGCTTCAACCCTTGTAAAATTCATTGGACATCTGCCTTTGCATATGAATTAATTATCTCTACTAAAAAGAATCGTTTTTCTAGAATTACAGAATGGATTAGTAATAGTCTCTTTAAAAAATCTCTTTTTTTAATGCTGTTTCTAATATGTAATATTCTTTCCGCGCAAATAGATACATCGGCATGTGCAGTAAATAATAAAAATATTAAAACGAACACTAAAGATGTACTCGTTTTAGAAAAACCAGAATTTCCAACACCTGAAGATGCGCTGCTCTTTTTTTTATCGGAAGACAAAATGCTTAACCCAAGCAACTACAATGGTGAGGTAATTCATCTAGAAAAAATATATACAGAGTATGCCAAAACAGGAAAAGTAGTTTATGCAGATACTATAATTACAAAGCAAACAAACAACTTTAAACACTTTAAAGAATTAAGCGAAGTACCTATTTTAGATAAGCTAGACATAGATAATGTTACTAAAATCGATAACGGTACTTTTCAATTACAAAGTACAGATTCCCTTTATCATCTAAATGTAATATACACGCTTAAAAATAATAAAATTATTGCGCTAACGGAAGACACATCCGTTTATGTAAACGATGTAAAATATGTGTATAACCAACAGCAGCAATTAGTAAAAAAGACCTATTTCAATGAATATGAAAGTGGCGGTATTGATGAAGCGATATATAATAATAACGGACAAATTATAAGTCAGTCCCGTTTTGATAATACAGATGGTTTAGCGGTTACCATAAAAACATACACCTACAATGCGAACCATTTGCTGACGTACTTGAAAATGACAAATGCTTTATATTTTGTCCCTTTTGAAAATGAAGAAGAAAATATAGAAATAAACAAAGTCGATTATTTAAAATACAAACAACCAGATACCTATGTGAATACACAGACCATCCATTTTGAATATAATGAACGCTGTCAACTCGTGAAAGTTACCACAGAAAGAAAAAGGTTTACAGAAGAAAACGGTATTGAAGATCAATCGAAGCGTCTTTATGAATTAAGTTATAAACCTAAGCAACTTACTATTGCTGCTCGTTTACCAGAAAAAAGAAGCTACGCATATACTTTGGATGCCTTAGGAAATCCGAAAGAAATAAACTCCTATGTTGTGGACGCAGATACTTCTTGGTTACACAAAAAAACAAGCTTTAATATTTTATATAATAAATAAGATTTATATTTTGCACTTTTTAAATACCACAGCATAAAAGGTTTATGTGATTAAAAATCTAAAAAAACTAATTAAATTGAAAAAACAAGCACTCATTCTTCTAGTATTTATAATAAGTACAAACGCCTTATTTTCTCAAGTAACCATATTGTCTAAACAAAAAAAAGCGCGAAGTTCCTTTTATGAACTTGTGGATTATATGGGAAGTGATAACGCGGCAGTATTACAGAACGATATACTTCTTGATCCTAAAAGTTCAGCCCTTTTTTTACGCTTTGAAGTTAAATTAAAGGAGGTAGCGTCTGAAGGTGTACGCTATAATAATGTCCTTTTTAAAGGAGATATACCTTTTAATGTTGTAAACAGCGTGTATATTGAAGGTGAAAAAGTTGTGTTGGATGTTAACTCCCAAGGATACGTCAACCAAGTGAAAGTTCCTGGAGAATATTGGACAGAAGCTATTCAACGATATAGCGACTTTACAATTACTGTTTATAATTCGCAAAAGCGAGAAGAGATTGCAAAAGTACTTCAGTTTTTTGTAGATAATCCTTATATATCTAAAGACTAACTAAAGCGGCACCATTCTTAGGAATTAAAAATATTACTTACCAAAAATCTTGTTGTACAAGAAAAAGAAACTCGATTACTATAACTCGATAATGTATAAAACACATTTTCACTAATTAGCAGGGCTTAAACATCTTCCTTAGCCTCTATAACATCTTTAAATGTTGGAGGATTCTCGATAATACTAGCGGCTCCTTTTTTATTAATTTTAAAAACCACGTCTTTGGTTGTGGTAAATAAAATAATAGAGATAAAAGGCTTTGGTAAATATTGTTTTAAAAATACAAAAGCTTCTTCTAATGTAAGTTCTTGTTCTTCATCTTCTACTTCTCTAGGTCTGTAGCGTAATTTTACTAGGACTTTAAAATCATCTTTGGAATAGATTGGTCTTACAAAGATGTTTTTCAATTCGAGTTTACCAATGGTTTTAGCCATGGTTAATTTTGCAAAGCGACCTTCTTGAACACTTTCTTTTACTTGTTCCCAGAAAAGAACTAAAACATCTTGGTATGGCATAAAACTATGGATTACGGATAAACAATTTGAGTCCACAAAAGTACCATTTATAATTCAATTATCACCTTGTTTGTTTTGTGTGGATAATGAAGAAATAAAAAACCAGCTACATGACTGTAACTGGTTTTCATTATTCTTCTATTCTCGATTCGCGTTAGCGATAGAACGGTTTGTTTGAGCTCCTCGCAGAGAGCGAGTAGTGAAAGCGCGGTACTACAAAGCTTTTTAAGCGAAGTAGTAAACGCTATAAAAATTAACTTTATTACTTATTGTCCTTTCGAGTGTAACGAATCACATCAAAGATTCCTCCATTACAGTCGGAATGACATAATACTTCCATTTTTAATCAAACCCTAATTTAAGTTGCTTTGTCATTTCGAGTTTATCGAGAAATCTATAATCCATGCAATAAGAGATTCCTGTGTTGCAGTCGGAATGACAAAAGGAATCTAGAAACTACAACTTGTAATTTCGGTTACACGCAAGGTGTTTACCATTCCTTTTTCTTGTATTGGCATCGCTGCTAGACTTACTAGCATGTCTCCAGTTTCCAGATATCCTTTTTTACAGGCAATGGCATTTACATCTTCGATGGTTTCGTCTGTGCTTACAAACTTATCATAAAAGAACGCCTTCACACCCCAAAGTAAATTTAACTGTGTTAAAATACGTCTGTTAGAGGTAAATACTAATATGTGTGCCGATGGTCGCCAAGCTGAAATTTGAAATGCCGTATACCCACTATTGGTTAATGTGGAAATTCCTTTTGCATTAATCTCATTTGCCATATTTGCCGCATGATAACATATCGATTTCGTGATGTATCTTTTGGTACGAATATGTGGTGGCAATTGTGGTACTTGAATAAGCGGCGAGTCTTCTACACTTTTAATAATGTTAGACATTTGTGTAATTACTTGCACAGGATATTGCCCAACAGAAGTTTCTCCAGAAAGCATTACTGCATCTGCGCCATCCATTACCGAGTTTGCAACATCATTAACTTCTGCTCTTGTTGGTGTAAGACTAGAAATCATGGTTTCCATCATTTGCGTTGCAATGATTACTGGAATTCTCGCTTTTTTAGCACGTAATACTAATTGTTTTTGAATAAGTGGTACTTGTTCTGCAGGTACTTCAACTCCTAAATCCCCACGAGCAACCATTAACCCATCACAATAAGCAACAATTTTATCTATGTTTTCTACTGCTTCTGGTTTTTCAATTTTTGCTATAATCGGAATTTTGTGATCACTATGCTTTGCTATTAAATCTTGTAACTGCATTAAATCTTCTGCATGACGCACAAAAGATAAAGCCATCCAATCTACTTTTTGCTCGATGGCAAAAATAGCGTCTTCAATATCTTTTTCGGTTAAAGCAGGTTGTGAAATATCTGTATTTGGCAGATTAACCCCTTTTTTCGATTTTAGTGGTCCGCCTTGAATTACTCTTGCTTTAACTTCGGTTTTTTTATCTGTAGAAACGACTTCAAAAATAAGTTTACCATCATCTAAAAGAATACGTTCTCCTGGTTTTGCATCCTGTGGAAAACGATCATAGGTCATGTAAACACGTTCTTTTGTTCCTTCAAAACGTTCACCTGTAGCAAAAATAATTTCGTCTCCAGTTTTTACAATAACATCTCCTTTCATCACTCCTACACGAAGTTTCGGCCCTTGTAAATCTCCTAAAATAGCAGCGTTGTAACCAAACTCTTCATTAAGCTCACGTATCATTTGAATACGTTCTTTTACATCGGCATAATCTGCGTGTGAAAAATTAATTCGAAAGACATCTACTCCTTCTTCAAGCATTGCTTTTAAAACGACTTTAGTGCTTGTTGCTGGTCCTAAAGTTGCTACTATTTTAGTTTTTTTTCTTTTTGTCATATTCGTTTTCCTTGAATCCCGATACGTATCGAGAGATAATCCTTTTAATTAAATATTAGTTGGTCTGTAGTTTTCAATTCGTTTGCATCTATAGCAAAAGCTGTTACTACTTGCGGTATTTCTAAAATTTTATTTAAGACTTGTTTTTCTACATATTGATTAGGGTCAACAGTAATCTTTAAAATAAAATTCACCTTTTTATATTCGGGAATTAAATGCTTTGTTGTTGTGAATTTTTCTTCGTTTATAAAAAGCGAAGTTACATCTACCGCGGCATTAACTTCTATTTTGCTAATATTAGAAACTAAGTTCCAAACGGTTAGTTGTTTTTCATCTTCCCATTCAAAAATAGAATAGCTAGAAGTATCTATGTATTCTATATCTACTCGTTTTCTTTTAAGATTTAGGCCTAAATATTTGTTTAAAAGATAGGCTAGTCTGTAGTCTTCAATAGAGCAATGTATGCCAATTAAAGCATAGTCTATGTCTTCTATAAAATCTTCAAGAATTAGTTTTCGCAAAATGTTAATTCCTTTTAATTATTGTAAATATAGTATTAAAAACGAAGAATTATGTTAAGCTAAAGGTAATATTAACAGTAGTTTTTAACGAAAACGTTATAGTAGGTGTATTATTTTTTTAAACGGAAGCTCCTCTAGAAATTTGCTTTTGTAAAGCAAAAAAGGCACGTTTTGAGGCTTTTTCCTCGGCTTTCTTTTTGGAAGTTGCTCGTCCTTTAGAAATGACTTTTTGATCTATAGAAAGTTTTACAGAAAAATGTCTAATTTCATCATTTCCGGTGTCTTCATAGACCTCGTAATTAAAATTTTTCTTCTCTTTTTGGCACCATTCTATAAGTAAACTTTTATAGCTTATTACTTTGCCTTCTAGAGTTTCTATATCTACATGTGGTGTTATTACACGCTTGTAGATAAATTTTTCGCAGTACTTATAGCCTCGATCTAGAAAAATAGCACCTACTAAAGCTTCAAATAAATTACCGTGAATATTATCGCCAAATTGACCTTTCGGTATTTTACTTTCTACTAATTTTATTAGTTTAAGGTCTCTTCCTAATTCGTTTAAGTGTTCGCGACTCACTATTTTAGAGCGCATTTTGGTAAGATAACCTTCATCTCCACTTGGAACCTCTATATATAAATGATGGGCCACTACAGCACTCAGCATAGCGTCTCCTAAAAATTCTAATCGTTCATAATTAATAGCATGTCCTTTGCCATTTCTTATGTTCATAGAACGGTGCGTAAAGGCCGTTTGGTAAAACTTTATTTCCTTGGGTTTAAAGCTTAAAATTTTTGATATAGACGTAAAGAAATCCCCGTTATCTTTAGAACGAGAATTAAATATGTTACGAATGTATTTCATTCAAAAATTAATCTAGCTTCTTAAATAATACACAAGCATTATGGCCACCAAAGCCAAAGGTATTACTCATGGCTACTTTAACATCTCTTTTTTGAGGTGTATTAAGTGTTAAATTTAATTCTGGATCGATGTTGTCATCTACGGTAGTGTGGTTTATTGTTGGAGGCACGATACCATGTTCCATTGCAAGTATACATGCAATAGATTCAATAGCTCCTGCTGCACCTAACAAATGGCCAGTCATAGATTTTGTAGAATTAATGTTTATGTTTTTCGCGTGTGCACCAAATACGTTAGAAATAGCCTTAAGTTCTGCAACATCTCCAAGAGGTGTTGAGGTACCATGTGTATTAATATGGTCTACTTCTTCTGGTTTTACTCCTGCGTTTTCTAAACAATTTTTCATCACAGCAATAACACCAATTCCTTCTGGATGTGGTGCTGTCATGTGATATGCATCCGAAGACATTCCGCCTCCTAATACTTCTGCATATATTTTTGCTCCTCTTGCTTTTGCGTGCTCATATTCTTCTAAAATAATAGCTCCTGCTCCTTCACCTAAAACAAAACCATCTCTGGTAGCGTCAAAAGGTCTAGATGCTGTTTGTGGATCTTCATTTCTAGTCGATAAAGCATGCATTGCATTAAATCCACCCATTCCTGCAATAGTTACTGCTGCTTCACTTCCTCCGGTAACTATAACATCACAATGTCCTAAACGAATATAGTTTAAGGCATCTATCATAGCGTTAGCAGAAGAGGCACAAGCAGAAACTGTGGTGTAATTAGGTCCCATAAATCCATGTTTAATAGATATGTTTCCTGGTGCAATATCTGCAATCATTTTTGGAATAAAGAATGGATTAAATCTAGGCGTACCATCTCCTTGTGCAAAGTTTAAAACTTCGTTTTGAAAGGTTTCTAGACCACCAATTCCTGCTCCCCAAATAACACCAACACGTAGTTTGTTGATATTATCTAAGTTTAGCTTAGCATCTATGATAGCTTCATCGGAAGCTACCATAGCGTACTGAGCGAACTTGTCCATTTTACGCGCCTCTTTTCTATCAAAAAAATCGGTAGCGTTAAAGTTTTTTATTTCACAAGCGAACTTGGTTTTGAACTTTTCCGTATCAAAATATGTTATAGGTGCAGCACCACTTTTACCACTTAATAGGGCTTCCCAATATTCGTCTTTGGTATTACCAATAGGTGTTAATGCTCCTAGACCTGTAACTACAACTCGCTTTAGTTCCATAAAAATTTGTTCTTATTTAGCTGCTTCGATATAAGAAACTGCTTGACCAACTGTTGCAATATTTTCAGCTTGATCGTCTGGTATTTGGATATCGAATTCTTTTTCGAACTCCATAATTAATTCTACAGTATCTAATGAATCTGCTCCTAAGTCGTTTGTAAAGCTAGCTTCAGTTACAACTTCGTTTTCATCAACTCCCAGTTTGTCTACGATAATCGCTTTTACTCTTGATGCAATGTCTGACATAATCTTTTTAATTTTAAGTTTTAATTAGATGGCAAAAATAAAAAACTTTATTTTAAAACACACCTTTAGTTTAAAAATGTGGTTGTAATTTAATAAATAAAGCTGAATATTTGTTTTTTTACCTCTAATTGTTAATAATTATTCTTTTTTTTGTTTGAATAAATTTAACATTATTATCTGTAAATGAAACGTATTGTAATTTTTGCTTCCGGAAGTGGAACTAATGCTGAAAATTTAATTAAGTTTTTTCACAACAGAGAAAATGCATCTGTTATTCAGGTTCTAACTAACAATCCTCGTGCCAAAGTTTTAGACCGATGTAAAAAACTGAATGTTAGCGCGTTATCATTCAACAAAATAGCCTTCACTAAAACGAATGATGTACTCGATTTACTTAAAAACAAGCAACCAGACCTTATTGTCCTTGCTGGTTTTTTATGGAAATTTCCTGAAAATATACTTGCCCATTTTCCTAATAAAGTGATAAATGTTCATCCTGCTTTGCTACCAAAATATGGAGGAAAAGGTATGTATGGAATGCATGTTCACGAAGCCGTTGTAAATAATAAAGAAAAAGAAACAGGCATCACTATTCATTACGTAAATGAACATTATGACGAAGGAGCTATCATTTTTCAAGCAAAATGCAAGGTAAATCCTACAGATTCTGCTGAAGATGTTGCAGAAAAGATTCATTTACTAGAAATGAAGCACTTTCCAGAAGTGGTAAACGATGTCCTATTTTCAGAATAGAAATCAAACTATAACTAATCCGATTATCGCTAGTCTATATATGAAGCGATATCGATAGGCGCAAGCTAAAGATGTCAAAAAAGAAAAAAAAATATTATACAGTCTGGAAAGGACACCACGTTGGTGTTTTTGAAACATGGAATGACTGCAAAGCACAAATAAAAAATTACCAAGGCGCGCAATACAAATCTTTCCCAACCTTTGATGCTGCAAAAAAAGCATTAAACGCAAGCTATAAAGATTATATAGGTACCAATAAGAAATTTAAAAGCGAACTTTCTGCAGAGCAACTAAAAAAAATAGGACTACCAAATTATAATTCTATTTCTGTAGATGCAGCTTCCTCGGGAAATCCTGGTATTATGGAATATCGTGGCGTAGAAACTAAATCTAAAAAACAATTATTTATTCAAGGCCCTTTTGCGGAAGGCACAAATAATATAGGGGAATTTTTAGCTTTGGTTCACGGATTAAGTTTTTTAAAAAAACACAACAGCGATCTCCTTATATATACAGATTCTAAAACCGCTATGAGTTGGGTGCGTAAAAAGACCTGTAATTCGAAATTAGAACGCAATGCCAAAAACAAACCGGTTTATGATTTAGTAGATCGTGCCATACTATGGTTAAACAATAACACGTACAAAACAACCATTGTAAAATGGGAAACCAAAGCTTGGGGAGAAATACCTGCAGATTTTGGTAGGAAATAAGTTATTATACTAGTTTTAAAATAACGTATATTTGCAAAAAAAATTAATATCGCTTTATGAGCAAATTAGTCATTGTAGGTACAGTAGCTTTTGACGCTATTGAAACTCCTTTTGGTAAAACCGATAAAATTCTTGGAGGCGCAGCAACATATATAGGTTTTTCTGCTGCCAATTTTGATAACGTGGATGCCGCAGCAGTTTCTGTTGTTGGAGGAGATTTCCCGCAAGAATACCTAGACCTTTTAACCGACAGAAAAATAAGCATAGAAGGAATAGAAGTAGTAAAAGAAGGTAAAACTTTCTTTTGGAGTGGTAAATATCATAACGATATGAACACTCGTGATACCTTAGCAACAGAGTTAAATGTACTAGAACATTTTACACCAGTTGTACCTGAAAGTTACAAAGATGCAGATATTGTGATGCTTGGTAACTTACATCCTTTAACACAACAGAGTGTTTTAGATCAAATGTCTAAAAAACCGAAATTGGCAATTTTAGACACCATGAATTTCTGGATGGATATTGCTATGGATGATTTAAAAGCAGTTATAAAAAATATAGATGTGATCACCATTAATGATGAAGAAGCTCGCCAGTTATCTGGAGAATACTCTTTAGTTAATGCAGCAAAGAAGATTCATGAAATGGGTCCTAAATATGTGGTTATTAAAAAAGGAGAACATGGCGCTTTACTATTTAGTGAAGGAAACATGTTCTATGCACCAGCTTTACCATTAGCTGAAGTTTTTGATCCAACAGGAGCAGGAGACACTTTTGCAGGTGGTTTTGCAGGATATATTGCTAAAACAGGTAATATTTCTTTTGAAAACATGAAGAAGGCAGTAATATATGGTTCTGCATTAGCTTCCTTTTGTGTAGAAAAATTTGGAACAGAACGCATGCTAACTTTAACAGATAAAGAAATATTCGAGCGCTTGCAACAGTTCAAAGATTTGACACAATTTGATATCGAAATAAACTAAACACAAACGCGCTCATAATGGAGCGCGTTTTTTTTTCGCAAAATCAAAGTTTCATAATTTGTTATGAAACAATGTAAAAGGCGACAACACAAATAAGAAACAACAAACACACAACTAAAAATGAGCGATGCTTTAAAACATGAATGTGGAATAGCACACATTAGACTTTTAAAACCATTAGAATTTTACAAAGAGAAATATGGTACTGCGTTTTACGGTGTAAACAAAATGTATCTATTAATGGAAAAGCAGCACAATCGTGGTCAAGATGGCGCTGGTTTTGCAAGTATTAAATTAGATACCCAACCAGGAGAGCGTTACATAAGTAGAGTTCGCTCTATTGCACAGCAACCTATTCAAGATATTTTTGCTCAAATAAACGGTAGAATAAATAAAGAACTTACCGAACACCCAGAATACCAAGATGATGTTGCATTACAAAAAAAGAACATTCCGTATATAGGAGAAGTGCTTTTAGGTCATGTTCGTTATGGTACCTTTGGTAAAAATAGCGTAGAAAGTGTACATCCTTTTTTAAGACAAAATAACTGGATGCACAGAAATCTTATTCTTGCTGGTAACTTTAACATGACCAATGTTAAAGAGTTATTTAAAAACCTATTAGATTTAGGACAACACCCAAAAGAGTATACAGATACCATTACTATAATGGAAAAGATCGGTCACTTTTTAGATGATGCTGTCGCAAAAATATACAAGAAACTTAAAAAAGAAGGTTACAATAAAAATGAATGTTCCCCTTTAATTGCAGAACGATTAAACGTAGCAAAAATTTTAAGAAAAGCCGCAAAAAACTGGGATGGTGGTTATGCAATGGCTGGACTTTTAGGACATGGAGATTCTTTTGTACTTCGTGATCCTGCAGGAATTAGACCAACCTATTATTACCAAGATGATGAAGTTGTAGTTGTAGCTTCAGAAAGACCTGTAATACAAACCGTATTTAATGTAGACTTTGACGACGTTAAAGAATTACAACCTGGTCATGCTATTATCACCAAAAAATCTGGAGAGGTTTCTATTCAAGAAATATTAGAACCTTTAGAAAGAAAAGCATGTTCTTTTGAACGTATCTATTTCTCTAGAGGAAGTGATGCAGAAATCTATCAAGAGCGAAAAGAACTAGGAAAATTATTAATGCCTAGAGTTTTGGAAGCTATTGATAATGATACAGAAAATTCTGTTTTTTCCTATATTCCAAATACAGCGGAAACTTCCTTTTTCGGGATGATAGAAGCTGTTGAAGAACATTTAAACCAAAAGAAAACACAAGCCATTTTAGAGGGAGACGGAAAACTTTCTAAAGAACGTGTTATTGAAATCTTATCGGAAAGAACAAGAATTGAAAAAATCGCGATTAAAGATGTTAAACTAAGAACCTTTATCACAGAAGATAGTAGTAGAGACGATTTAGTTGCGCATGTTTACGATGTTACTTATGGTGTAATTAAACCAACAGATAACCTGGTTATTATAGATGATAGTATTGTAAGAGGTACCACTCTAAAAAAGAGTATCATTAAAATGATGGATCGACTGCATCCTAAAAAAATAGTTGTTGTTTCTTCTGCACCGCAAATACGTTATCCGGATTGCTATGGTATTGATATGGCAAAAATTGAAGGCTTAATTGCATTCAAGGCAATGCTATCTCTTCTTGAGGACAATAATAAATACCACCTGATTGAAGAAGTCTATAAAAAATGTAAAAAACAAGTAGATTTAGAAGATACTGAGGTAAAAAACTTTGTAAAAGAACTTTATGATCATTTCACAGATGATGAAATTTCTGATAAAATCTCGGAATTATTAAGCGATGAAACGGTAAATGCAGAGGTGAAAATAATATTTCAACCTGTAGCTAATTTACATAAAGCTTGTCCTAAAAACTTAGGCGATTGGTATTTTACAGGAAATTATCCAACAGCAGGAGGAAATAGAGTGGTAAATAGAGCTTTTATTAATTTCTATGAAGGAAATGAAGAACGTGCTTACTAGCATAATTTCTTACGGTTTTTCCGTATCTGTCTAATTTTTAAACGCTTAATCCATAAAAAAAGCTTTTCATCTAAAAGATTTTATTAGAAAAATAAATAAAACTACATTAGTAGGACCATAACATAAGTAGGTTAAGTTCATGGTAGATTTGGGGCAAAAAAGGTGAACGTAAGTTCGCCTTTTTTCATTTCACATCATTTCGCACGACATTTCCTTTTAAAACATACACATTCCTCCTTTAGACTAATATTTTAGTAGTTTATCTAATAAGTTCGACTATTTCACCAAACCAAGCTTATATTTGTTAGACCATAACATAAGTAGGTTAAGTTTATGGTAGATTTGGGGCAAAAAAGGTGAACTCTCGTTCACCTTTTTTCATTTTCTATACCCAAATATTTTTCTACATTTTACAATATTCATTACAATATCACGTTATATACATATCTCCATAACATAAGTAGGTTAAGTTCATGGTAGATTTGGGACGAAAAAAGGTGAACGTAAGTTCACCTTTTTTTATATACACCTATCACAAATAGGCATGGTATTATTTATTACTTCAAAGCTTATTTAGCTTCTGCATAACGTCTTTCTACTTCATTCCAGTTAATTACATTAAAGAAAGCTTCAATATAATCAGGTCTTCTGTTTTGGTAGTTTAAGTAGTATGCATGTTCCCAAACATCTAATCCTAAAATTGGTGTTCCTCCACAAGTAACTCCTGGCATTAATGGATTATCTTGATTTGGTGTAGAGCAAACTTCTACTTTTCCTCCTTTATGCACACATAACCAAGCCCAACCAGAACCAAATTGTGTTGCAGCTGCTTTACTAAAAGCATCTTTAAAAGCATCTACAGAACCATAAGCTGCTTCAATAGCATCTTTTAAATCCCCAGACAAACGTCCTTTTCCTTCTGGATTCATTACGTCCCAGAATAAAGAGTGGTTATAAAAACCTCCACCATTATTTCTAACTGCTCCATTATTCATGTCTAGACCACCAAGAATATCTTCAATAGATTTTCCTTCTAAATCTGTCCCTTCAATTGCAGCATTTAATTTTGTTGTATAACCGTTATGATGTTTCGAGTGGTGAATCTCCATTGTTCGAGCATCTATGTTAGGCTCTAAAGCGTCATAAGCATATTTTAATTTCGGTAATTCGAAAGCCATAATATTTATTTTTAGTTGTTAATATTTAATTTCTTTCAAATTTACGCATAAATGCCTTCAATTAAAAATAATAAATAGTTATCAAATTATCGATAATCTCTATCTTGTGTAAAATTTAGCGTATGACTTGCCAACATCCTTTCACTATTTACAATGCATCTGCAGGAAGCGGAAAAACATTCACATTAGTAAAAGAGTATTTAAAGATTTTATTACAATCTAATAATACGCAACAATACAAGAACATTCTAGCGATTACATTCACCAATAAAGCGGTTGGTGAAATGAAAGAACGTATTATAGAAATGCTTACCGCGTTTTCTTCGGAAGAAATTATAGAAAACCCAAATAGTATGTTTTCTACACTTTTAGAAGAGTTACAATTAAAACCTAAAAAACTACATAGTAAGTCCAAAAAAATACTAAACAGTATTATTTATAATTATGCCGCTTTTGACGTTTCTACTATTGATGGATTTACCCATAAAATAATTAGAACTTTTGCACACGATTTAAAACTGCCGTTAAATTTTGAAGTCGAATTAGATCAAGATTCCCTTTTACAAGAAGCAGTAGATAGTCTTATTGCAAAAGCAGGAACCAATAAAGAGCTGACTAAAATTTTAGTGGATTTTGCTATCGAAAAAGCAGATGACGATAAAAGTTGGGACATTTCTTTTGATTTTAACAAAATTGCAAAACTCCTAGTTAAAGAAAATGACGTCGCGCATATTGAAAAATTAAAGGGTAAATCTCTAGAAGATTTTAAAACACTTAAAACACAAATACGAAAAAACACAAAAAGCATTGAGGCTGACGTTTTAGAAATTAGCCAAAACGTTTTACAATTAATAGAGGAAGCTGGTTTACAATTTAATGATTTCTCAAGCAGTTATTTACCCAAACATTTTGAGAAACTAGCGAATAAAAACTTTGCTGTAAGCTTTGATCCCAAATGGCAAATTGCTTTAATTAATAACGAAACACTATACCCAAAAAGGCTAACACCAGAACTTGGCGCCGTTATTGATGGCCTGCAACCAAGATTCATTAAAGCTTTTGAAGCAACGAAAACGCTTATTTTTGAATATAAATTTTTAAAAGCCTTTTATAAAAACATCACACCTTTATCGGTTTTAAGTGCCATAAATCAAGAGTTAACCAATATAAAAATAGATCAGAATAAATTATTAATCTCCGAATTCAATACGCTAATAAGTAAAGAAATTAAAGACCAACCAACGCCTTTTATTTATGAGCGACTAGGCGAAAAATTTAGACACTATTTTATCGATGAGTTTCAAGACACTTCTAAATTACAGTGGCAGAATTTAATTCCGTTAATAGATAATTCGCTTTCTGGTCATAATTTAAAACAAGAACAAGGAACCGCAATGCTAGTTGGTGATGCCAAACAAGCTATTTATAGATGGCGAGGCGGAGAAGCAGACCAGTTTATAGACTTATACTCTAAAAAAACGCATCCTTTTCAAGTAGAGCAACATGTAGACAATCTGCCGACAAACTACCGAAGCTATAAAGAGATTATTCATTTTAATAATAACTTTTTTAAACATCTAGCCGAAACTTTTTTCAGTAATACCGATTATAGTAATTTATATCATGAAGGCTCCAATCAAAATACCTTTAATGAAAGTGAAGGCTATATTCAATTAGATTTTTTAGACCTTAAAGACGAAGACAGAGATGAAATCTTTCCGCAGAAAGTATTAGAAACCATCCGAACGTGTCAAACCAATGGTTTTTCCTATCAAGACATTTGTATTTTAGTCCGCAAGAAAAAAGAAGGTATTGCCATTGCTGAGTACCTAAACACCGAAGGCGTACCGATTATGTCTTCCGAAACGATGCTTATTTTTAATAGTCCAGAAGTGCAGTTTATAGACCATCTGCTAACCCTTTTGGTACAATCTGAAAATGAAGAAATAAAGGTCAAAGCGTTAAATTATCTTTCCGAAAAATTTAAAATAGAAGACAAGCACGCTTTTTTTAGCACACATCTAAAGCAATCGCTTTTTCAAACCTTTAAAAGTTTCGAAGACTACAACATTTATCTAACACCAAACCAATTATTACAATTACCATTATATGAGTTGGCAGAAAGTATTGTTAGAAATTTCAATCTTGTAGAAACATCTAATGCCTACGTGCAATATTATTTAGACTTTGTTTTAGAATACGCACAAAAACAAGGTTCTAGCCTTTCTGGGTTTTTAGAACATGCAACCAATAAAAAAGGAAATCTAAGTATCGTTTCTCCGCAAGGACAAAATGCAGTACAGATAATGACTATTCATAAATCTAAAGGATTAGAGTTTCCGGTGGTTATTTTCCCGTATGCCGATTTAAATATTTATGGCGAAATAGAAGCAAAAGAATGGTTTCCGTTAGATCCAGAGAAATTCCATGGCTTTTCTAGCACCTTATTAAACTACAGTAAAGAATTTGAAAATTACGGAGACGTTGGTTTGCAAATCCACAATAAGCACCAAGCCGAACTTGAGTTAGATAATATCAACTTATTATATGTTGCCTTAACCAGACCTAAAGAGCAACTTTTTATTATTTCGAAAAGAGATATTTCACCTAAAGAATTAGCAGAACCAAAAACCTATGCTGGCCTATTTATTCATTTTTTAACGCAAGCACAAATGTACAATGACAACGAAAGCATGTACAGTTTTGGTTCCTCAAAAAAAACATCTAAAGAAAAAACGTCATATAAAAAAATTGCAGAACAACAAGAATTTATAACCACCACCAAAGAAAGTCACAACATAAAGATTGTTACTAATTCTGGTTATTTATGGAACACAGCGCAACAAGAAGCCATCGAAAAAGGAAATCTTATTCATAATATAATGGCGCATATTAAAACAAAAGAAGATGTTTCGTTTGCCATTTCGCATTTTCAAGAATCGGCAATTATAAATAAAGAACAAGCCATCGCTTTAGAAAAAATAGTACGCCAAATTGTAGAACATCCAGAGCTTAAAGATTATTTTATAGAAGGAAACACCGTGTATAACGAACGGGATATTATATCCAATCACGAAATTATAAGACCAGACAGATTTGTTATAAACTCAAAAAACGAAGCAACTATTATAGATTACAAAACCGGATCCATAAATAAAAAACACCAATTACAATTAGAAAATTACCAACGTGTAATTGAAGAAATGCCATATAAAGTAACCAATAAAATTTTAGTGTATATCAACGAAGACCTTAAAATAATACGCTTTTAATGCTGGCGTTCCACTTTTCCGCAAAAGCTGCAAAGCGTCGTGTCATCCACTATATCTTTTTTAGGTGCTGCTTACTATTTTTGGTTTGGTCATCTTCATGCTAGTACCGTAAAATCGAAAAACGGTTTTACATTCGCATAAAAAAGGATGCCGTTTCTACCACTAACGCAAAAAAACATTATAAATTTGTAAAAAAAAACAAACATGTACGGAAATATAAAACAACAACTACAACAAGAAATACAAGACATAAAAGATAACGGCCTTTACAAAGAAGAGCGCATTATCACTTCGCCACAAGGAGCAGAAATCACCTTAAATACAGGAGAAACTGTTTTAAATTTTTGTGCGAATAACTATTTAGGTCTATCGTCACATCCAGAAGTAATTCAAGCAGCAAAAGACGCTATGGATACGCATGGTTTTGGTATGTCTTCAGTTCGATTTATTTGTGGTACACAAGACATTCACAAAGAATTAGAGCAAAAGATAGCAGATTTTTATGGTACCGAAGACACTATTTTATATGCCGCAGCTTTTGATGCTAACGGTGGTGTTTTTGAACCTTTATTAGGAAAAGAAGATGCTATTATTTCAGATTCTTTAAATCATGCTTCTATAATAGATGGTGTACGTTTATGTAAAGCTGCTCGCTATCGTTATGCGAATAACGATATGGCAGATTTAGAGCAACAACTAATAGATGCGAATAAAAATGGTGCTAGAAATAAAATTATAGTAACCGATGGTGTTTTTTCTATGGATGGTTTAGTGGCTCCATTAGATAAAATTTGCGATTTAGCAGATAAATACGATGCAATGGTAATGATAGACGAATGCCATGCAACAGGATTTATTGGACCAAAAGGAATTGGAACACTAGAAGAAAAAGGGGTTTTAGGAAGAGTAGATATCATTACAGGAACCTTAGGTAAAGCTTTAGGTGGTGCAATGGGAGGATATACTACCGCAAAAAAAGAAATTATTGAAATATTACGCCAACGTTCTAGACCGTATTTATTTTCAAACTCTTTAGCTCCTGCAATAGTTGGTGCATCGATAAAAGTTTTTGATATGCTTAAAAACGACACCTCATTACGCGACAAGTTAGAATGGAACACCAATTACTTCAAAAAAGGCATAAAAGAAGCTGGTTTTGACATTGTAGATGGTGATTCTGCTATTGTTCCTGTGATGCTATATGATGCGAAATTATCACAAACCATGGCAAATATGTTACTTAATGAAGGCATTTATGTCATTGGGTTCTTTTTTCCTGTAGTTCCAAAAGAAAAAGCAAGAATAAGAGTACAGCTTTCTGCCGCACATGAAAAAGAGCATTTAGATAAGGCTATATCTAGCTTCATTAAAGTTGGGAAAACATTAGATATTATTTAAATTCAGTACAAACAGATAATATTAAACGTTTTTTTAAATATTTTTTTATATTTGTCTTTGTTAATAATATTTAACAACTTACTTTTGCTTATCAATTAACACTTAAAAATTAAATTATTGAATATGAAAAATCTTAGCAGATTATTGTTCGCTATGTTGCTTGTATTAGGTTTTAGCAGCACGTATGCACAAGATGAAAACAATCCTTGGGCAATTAGTTTCGGGGTAAACGCAGTCGATCTTTATCCAGTTGGAGAAGATTCTCCTCAAGGGGATTACTTTGATGAATTCTTAAATGTAGATGATCACTGGAATATCCTTCCATCTTTATCCACTATTAGTGTATCTAAGTACCTTAATAACGGGTTTTCTATCGGAGTAACAGGATCAATCAACAAAATTGAAAAAATTGGTGAGACAGTAGGAGTACCTAGCCTAACAGTTAGCGAAATGTCTTATTATGGTCTTGATGGAGCTGTTAAATATAGCTTTGCAGACTTATTAAATTGTACAACTATTGAGCCTTATTTAGGTGTAGGTGGTGGTTACACTTGGATTGATGAAATCGGAGCTGGAACTTTAAACGGTTCTTTAGGATTAAACTTCTGGTTAACAGAAAACATTGGTCTTAACGTTCAATCTACTTATAAACATTCTTTCGAGGATTACTTATCTAAACATTTCCAACACTCTGCAGGTTTAACTGTTAAGTTTGGTGGAAAAGATACAGATGGTGACGGTGTATATGACAAAGATGATGCTTGTCCAGAAGTTCCTGGTTTAGAAGCTTTCAACGGTTGTCCTGATGCTGATGGTGATGGAATCGAAGATTCTAAAGATACTTGTCCTAATGAAGCTGGTTTAGCTGAATTTAACGGATGTCCTGATTCTGACGGAGATGGTGTTGCTGACAACGAGGATAAATGTCCTACTGTTGCTGGTTTAAAAGCTTTAGCTGGTTGTCCTGATGCTGATGGTGACGGAGTTGCTGATGCTGATGATAAATGTCCTAGCGAAGCTGGTCCTGCTGCTAACAATGGTTGCCCATGGGCAGACACTGATGGTGATGGTGTATTAGACAAAGATGATAAATGTCCTAATGAAGTTGGTGTAGCTGCAAACAATGGTTGCCCAGAAGTTATTGCTGCTCCTACTGCTGAAGTTATGGCAACATTAAACAACTATGCTAGAACAATCTTATTTGCAAGTGCTAAGTCTTCTTTCAAACAAGAAACGTACCCAGTATTACAAGCAATCACTGCTATCTTAAAAGAATATCCTGAGTCTAACTTTACGTTAGAGGGACATACAGATAGTGATGGAGCTAAATCTTCTAATCAATTATTATCTGAAAGAAGAGCTAACGCTGTAAGAGATTACTTAATCTCTAACGGAGTTAACGCGGACAGATTAGTTGCTGCTGGATTTGGTGAAGATTACCCAATCGATTCTAACGCTACAAGAGCTGGAAAGAAAAATAACAGACGTGTTGAAGTAAAACTTAGAAAATAAGTTTCACAAAACAATCTAAATATTTAATAAAAACGCTTCGATATATCGAAGCGTTTTTTATTTTTATAGAATGACAACATTCATTCTAGATGTATTACAAGATTTACAAAAAAGAGACAAAGACTTATCTTCATTAACCTTTGTTTTGCCCAGCAAACGTGCTGGTATATTTTTAAAACACCAAATTGCACAAATAGTCAATAAGACCATTCTATCTCCCTCCATAATTAGTATTGAGGAGTTTGTAGAAGATTTGTCGCAATTAAAAAAAACATCCAATACAGAACTTCTATTTGTATTTTATAAAGTCTATTTAGAATTAACCAAAAAAGAAGACCAAGAAAGTTTTGATTCCTTTTCAAAATGGGCGCAAATATTACTTCAAGATTTTAATGAAATAGATAGATATCTCATTCCTCAAGAAAAAATATTCAACTACCTAAGCGCAATTCAAGATTTAAAACATTGGTCTTTAGAAGAACCTAAATCCGATTTTATAAAGAAATACCTATCCTTTTGGAATAAATTAAACGATTACTATTCCAAATTTGCAGAAGCGCTTCTACAAAACAAAACAGGCTACCAAGGATTAATCTATAGAGAAGCTGTAGAAAATTTAGAATCTTACATTCAAAGCAATACAGAAAAACAACATATCTTTTTAGGTTTTAATGCTTTAAACAATGCCGAAGAAAGTATTATTCAAGAATTACTGCAAAATGAAATGGCAGAAATCTTTTGGGATATTGACCAGAAATTTTTTGATAATCCATATCACGATGCCGGTTTATTTACCAGACAACATCACAAAAATTGGAAATACTTTGCTACCAATCCGTTTCACTGGAAAACCAATAATTACGCACAACCAAAAAATATAGAAGTCGTTGGTATTCCTAAGAATATAGGACAAGCAAAATATATAGGTACTCTTTTAAAACAATTAAAAGAAAAAGACCCAAGTTTACAACAAACCGCGGTTGTACTTGCAGACGAAAACCTACTAACGCCAACATTAAATGCGCTACCAGAATCTATTGATGCCTTAAACATCACCATGGGTTTTCCATTACAATCCATACCATTAGCCTCTTTATTTGAGCAAATTTTTCAAGTGCACAAAAAAGCAAGCACAACTTTTTACTACAAAGATGTAATCGCTATTATTTCGCATCAATTTATTAGACCGCTATTGAATACCAATAATGTAGACGTAGCTTCCAAAATCACCCAAACCATACTAAGTAATAATTTAGTATACTTAACAATAGATCGCTTAAAAGAACTTTCGGTAACTTCCACAGAAATCCTAGACTTATTATTTGTTATCCAAGACAACAGTGTAGAAAACATGCTTAAAAACTGTTCGAACCTTATTTTATGCATAAAAGAAAACTTAGACCTTAACAAGCCATTAAATAAACTCTCTTTAGAATATCTATTCCGCTTTAACGAGCTATTTAATGAGCTTTCTAGTCTTAATGCTAGTTACAGCTACATAAAAGACCTAAACACGCTACATGGCATTTATAAAGAGCTTTTAAGTTCTGCAACCTTAGATTTTCAAGGAGAACCTTTACAAGGCCTACAAGTTATGGGAATGTTAGAATCTCGTGTTCTAGATTTTGAAACCGTAATTATAGCTTCTGTAAATGAAGGCGTACTTCCTTCAGGAAAAACCAACAACTCTTTTATTCCTTTTGATGTTAAAATAGAAAACCAATTACCAACATACAAAGAAAAAGATGCCGTTTATACCTATCACTTTTACAGATTGTTGCAACGCGCTAAAAACGTATACATTTTATATAACACAGAAGCCGATGTATTAACTGGTGGAGAAAAAAGTAGATTTATTACCCAATTAGAATTAGAAGGAGATCACATCATACATCATCAAATTGTCACACCAAAAGTAGAAGCGTGTTTTACCGAGTTATTAGAAATTGAAAAAACCGAGGCTATACAAGACAAGTTAAAAGCAGTTGCCGAAAGAGGTTTCTCGCCTTCTTCATTAACCAATTATATGAGGAACCCCATCGATTTCTATTATCAAAAAGTATTAGGAATAAAAGAACAAGAAGATGTCGAAGAAAGTGTCGCTTTTAATACACTTGGTACCGTTGTGCACAATACTTTAGAAGATTTATACACGCCTTTTATTGGTCAGTTTTTAACCGTAGAAGGTCTAGAGAAGCAAAAAGAGAGAATTACCGAAAGAGTTACTCATCATTTTGAAGCGGAATACAAAGAAGGAGATATTAATACCGGAAAGAACCTCATCATTTTTGAAATAGCAAAACGCTACGTCCTTAATTTTATTCATTTAGAAATTGCAGATGTAAAACAAGGAAACGAAGTAAAAATAGTCTCTTTAGAAGCAAACAATAGAACACCTATTACCATACCAGAACTAGACTTTACCGTAAATCTTACAGGTAAAGTAGATCGCGTAGATATCTACAATGGTGTCACCCGAATTATAGATTACAAAACCGGCAAAGTATTATCCAACCAAGTAGAAATTTCGAATTGGGAAGACCTCAACACCGACTATAAAAAATATAGTAAAAGTTTTCAAGTACTTATGTATGCCTACATGATGATGAAAGAAAACAAAGTACAATTCCCATTGGAAGCTGGTATTATTTCCTTTAAAAATCTAAGTGCCGGATTTTTAAAATTTGCCGTAAAAGAAGGAAGAGCTAAAAATCAACTTATAACGGAAGAAACGATGCAACATTTTGAAATAGAACTCAAAAAGATCATTGTAGACATTTGTAACCCAGAAACTAATTTTATTGAAAAAGAAGTCTGATGATTCATAAAAACCGAATACTACAAAGAGATGCAAAAAAACCAATAGTTTGGGATGCCTTTTTTAAAGCAAGCAAGAACAAAAAACCATTGGTGATTTTCTGTCATGGCTACAAGGGTTTTAAAGATTGGGGAAGTTGGGATTTAGTAGCACAAGCTTGTAGTGCTTCGGATTTATTTTTTGTGAAATTTAATTTTTCACATAATGGAGGAACCATAGAAAACCCTATTGATTTTCCAGATCTTGCGGCTTTTGGCGAAAATAATTACTCCAAAGAATTAGAAGATATAGATAGCATGCTAAACCATCTTTTATCGGAAGACAATGCATACCTAAACCAAATAGACATAAAGAATGTTACCTTAATTGGACATTCTAGAGGTGGCGGAATTTCGATAATTAAAGCTTCAGAAGATTCTAGAATAAGCAAACTAATTACTTGGGCAAGTGTTAGTGGTTTTGGCAAACGCACTTCTACAACTGGAGATCTAGACCAATGGAAAAAAGATGGTGTTAAGTATGTTTTAAATGGTAGAACTAAGCAACAAATGCCACATAACTATCAGTTCTATTTAGATTATAAAGCAAATGAAAATTGCTTGAATATTGCGTTGGCTACCGAAAAAATGAACATTCCTTTTTTAATTATTCATGGTGAAGAAGATCCTTCCGTAAAATTTACTGAAGCACTTCAATTAAAAGCTTGGAAACCCGAGAGTATATTACTTCCTATAAAAGATTGTAATCACGTTTTTAATAGTTCGCATCCTTGGACAGAAAACACCATGCCTTCTGCGCTACAAACGGTTGTAGATGCTAGTATTTCTTTTATTAAAAAAGATTAAGCAATTTTTAAAACCGCCGTATGGCAACAAGAAGCAATGGTTGTTAGTAAAAGGTCTTTGTTAATAGGTTTGGTTAAATAATCATTCATCCCAATATCCAAAACACGTTGTCTTGTTTCTTGCATAGCATCTGCCGTAACTGCAATTATTGGTATTTGAGAAATAGACTCTTTAAGAATACCGCTTCGTATTATTTCTGTAGCTTCATACCCATCCATAATTGGCATTTGTAAATCCATTAAAATAACATTAAAGATCTCTTTTCTTAAAGCATCTATAGCTTCTTGTCCGTTATTAACAATAGTATAACTTACATCCGAAAAGCTCTTTAAAAGTTTTCCCATCACCATTTGATTAAGCTTATTGTCTTCGACTACCAATATGTGCATTGGTGTATTTAATTGCTTCACTTTTTGTGTAGGAACCGCTACAATTTCTTTAGGAGCACTTTTTAACTCTAAATCAATAAACACTTTTGTTCCCTCGTTCTCTTTACTTTCAATATGGATATTTCCCTTAAAAAGAGACACTAAATGCCTAACAATAGTAAGTCCCAATCCGATACCTCCAAATTCTCGTTTATGATTTAATCGCATCTGATTAAAACTATCATAAACATTGGATTTCATTTCTGCATCCATTCCTACTCCCGTATCTGAAATATGTATAGAAAAACGATATATATCATTTGGTTGCGCTATACAACTAAGCTTAAAACTAACACGACCTTGATTGGTGAACTTTACAGCGTTTCCTAAAACATTATTGATAATTTGGATAAACCGCTTGGCATCTCCTTTTATCTTTTCTGGCAGATTGCTATCTATTTCGTATTGAAATTCTAATCCTTTTTCATCTGCTCCAATTTTCCAGTTTTCTACAATTTGAAGAATAGCAACAGATGGATCAAAGACCATTTCATTTAGCTTAAGTTCATTTTTCTCAATATTTTCAAAATCTAAAATATCATTGATGTTACTTAATAAACTGAACGAGGCGTTTTTAATAATTTCAAAAGGTTTTCTGGCTTCGTTCTTCAATGCCTTAAGCTCTATCTCTGCAATTCCCATAATCGCATTAATAGGCGTTCTAAGCTCATGACTCATATTAGACATAAAGTATGTTTTTAATAAACTTATCTCCTCCGATTTCTGAAGCGCTTCTCGTTGCGAAACTTCTTTCTCTACTCGTAAATTACGTATCAAATTGGTCATCGACATAGACAGAAAAATAACTTCCAATCCAGAACCAAACTTAGCGCTATTTAAGGTGTAAAAATTATTAGGTAGCAAGCTTAAATTATTCATCACAAAACCTAATAAACCTATAATTAAAAAGAGAATACCAAAAGAAAAATAAGCATCAATCTTAATTTTTTTATAACGCATTCTAAAAAGAGTTACAAGAATTAACACCAAACTAACAAGACCATTTATATTACTCAACGGATAAACGAACTCTAAGGTTTTAGGGCTACTAAATAGCATTAAAAACAAAATACCTAATATTATATAAACAGCATTAAACACTTTATATGTTTTATTAAATACCTGTCTCACTTTTAAAAAGTGTTCGCAATATTTAAGTAGAAAAAAGTTAGATAATAATGCCATTATTAAAACCGCTTTACTATTAAAAAAACCTCCTTCAGGAAAAACATATTGATGAATAATCCCGTCTAATGTTGCTTGCATCAAGGCTATTGAGAAAACATAAAATCCATAATACAAAAAAGTCTTTTCTTTAATTCCTGTATAAAAAAATAAGTAAATAGTACCTGCTAGAAATAGCAACCCATAAAAAATACCGAGAAACAATTGTTGGTTATAATTCATCATCCAAAAAGCGGACTCATTATAAAGATTTAGCGGTATGTTAATCGTTTCACCGTCACTTTTAAGGTGTATATAAAACTGCTGCGTAGCATTACTTGGTAATGTAACTTTAAAAAAAGTAGATCGATGCGCTACCTGACGTTCATTAAAAGGAATTTGATCGCCACTTTTAAAAGTCTTAATTTCCCCTTTCTTATTTATTTGATATAATGTAGCAATATCTGTTATCGGCCTTCCTGTTTCTAGATAATATACATTAGGCGTTTTAGAAGTATTTTCCAGTTTGAATTTTACCCAATAATTACTAGAGGTAAAACCTACGCTATGATTACTTGAAGATAATGGTTTGTACTCTAAACTTTCGTTTTCAATAATAGAATTAATATCGAAATCTTCCTTTTCAACGTTAGTAAAAAAAGCAGATTGATATAATGCGTCTTCACCTATTTCTGGATTAAAGGCCTCTTGACCAATCACAGGTGCGCACAGAAATAGTGCTAAAAAAAGTAGGTATCTCATAGTTTTGGGGTTATGGGAATATATACGAATATATGAAAAAAGGGTTTTAAAAAACCCTTGATATTCGACAAAACACCCATAAAACCTATGAAATACTCAAAAAGAGACTAATTCTCTATGGAGAAGATTAGTACTGTTGTTGTTTATTTTGCTCCTTTTAAAACAAGAAGAGGTACGCGACTTTCAAAATCTATTTTTTTAATCGTATTTTGTTCCCAAAGCTTTTTAAAGAATCCTCTTTTACGTCTGAAAACGCAAATAACATCCGGATTATGTTTATTTAAATGCTCTAAAACACCTTGAAATAACGTTCCATTTTCTGTACTACTATAGGAAGACATTAAAGCTTTTAAATCGCTATTAATCTCTGCATCTTCTGGCGCAAAGTCTTTTGTTTTTACTTGCAATAAATGCATCGCAGATTCAAAAGTTTGCATAATCTCTTGCAATGGTAATATCGCGTTCTTTTTACTAACAATCCCAGACTTTACCGCTGTTAAAATCTTTGAAATAGATTTAAAAGCATATGCTTCCGGTATAATTAAAACAGGAATATCCGTTTGTTTAACAATACTTCCTGGTGTTCTTCCTAAAAAATAACTTTCTTGTAAATCATTAGGTCTTTGTCCTACAATGATTAAATCAATTCCTAGTTCTTTATGTATAGCATCAATACTGTCTACGACTCCTCCTTTTGCAGATATTATTTTAATAGTTACATCTTTTTGATCTATTAGGTCTACCACTTCTTTCACGTTGGCAACCTGTTCTCTTGCAACAATACTATCTATGTTTATAATGGTTCCTGCTTTTGGAGCCAAACTAAAGGATCTGAAAACAAACACATTTGCTTGCATAACTTGTGCAAAGTCTATAGCATATTGTAAGGTGTATTTTGCATTACTAGACGAACCAATAGGAACTAGAATATTCTTCATTACTTATTATTTAGACTGCAAAAATACAGATTTTATAATAAATAGTTGCGACCTTTATCTTTTCTAAAATAAAATTTAAACTATTGCCTACCAATATAAATCTGAAGCAGATAAACAAACTTGCAATTCCTGCATTAATTGCTGGCGTTTCAGAACCTATTTTATCTCTAACAGACACTGCTATTGTTGGTAACATACCTATAAATGCAACCGAATCGTTAGCAGCTGTTGGTATTGTTGGTGCTTTTATATCTATGCTTATTTGGGTTTTGGGACAAACAAGAAGTGCTATATCTTCCATCGTTTCTCAATATGTTGGCGCAGATAACGTAGACGCGGTTAAAAACCTGCCAGCACAAGCGATTTTTATTATTACCTCTCTAAGCATTTTAATCATTATTGGCACCTATCCTTTTGCGCAAAGTATTTTTAAACTGTATAATGCTTCTGGATTAATTCTAGACTATAGCGTAGATTACTATAAAATTCGGGTTTTCGGATTCCCTTTTACCCTATTTACTATTGCCGTTTTCGGAACTTTTAGAGGTTTACAGAACACCTATTACCCAATGCTAATAGCAATTATTGGTGCTACTGCAAACATTGTTTTAGATTTTATTTTGGTGTATGGAATCGAAGGATATATTCCTGCAATGCATATTAAAGGTGCCGCCTATGCAAGTGTTATTGCGCAGTTTTTAATGGCTATTTTTTCAGCGTATTACCTACTAACAAAAACGAATATCCCGCTGCGTTTTAGTTTTCCTTTTCATCCGGAAATCAAACGGTTTATAGTCATGATTCTTAATTTATTTGTACGTACACTTGCCTTAAATGTGACCTTATATTTTGCGAGTGCTTTTTCTACAAGCTATGGCAAACAATACATTGCCGCCTATACTATTGCTATAAACTTATGGTTTCTTGGCGCTTTTATTATTGATGGTTATGCTAGTGCTGGAAATATTTTATCCGGAAAACTTATAGGTGCCAAAGCATATTCCGGTTTAATCCAATTGAGCAATAAGTTAATTAAATACGGAATTGCTCTCGGAACCACCATCGCAATACTAGGCGCGCTTTTATATTATCCTTTAGGAACCCTTTTCACCAAAGACCCGCAAGTCTTAAAAGAATTTTACAACATATTCTGGATGGTATTAGCCATGCAACCACTTTGCGCATTAGCTTTTATTTTTGACGGCATGTTTAAAGGTTTAGGTAAAATGAAGATTCTTAGAAACGTACTACTCTTTTCTACTTTTGTCGTTTTTGTACCAATCCTTTTTTGGCTGGATGCTTTAGACTATAAATTATACGGTATTTTTATAGCTTTTACACTTTGGATTATCGCTAGAGGATTACCATTAATCATAAAATTTAGAAAAGAATTTTTACCACTTTCACAAAAGGCGTAACTTTACCGAAAGTCAACAAAATATAAAATGAAATTTTTAGCTGTTTTACAAGAAATAGACATCAATGAAAAAATAAATAGTGCTCCAGATGCTAATTACGGCATTGGTGTGTTTATTGGTTCTATGCTACCTTTTGTAGTATTAGTAGCACTTGCTTATTTTATATATCGATATAATAAAAACAAAAAAGAATAATTCAATAGTCAAATGGAAATATTAAATTTTTTAAGCGGAAACGGTTTATTTTTAGTTCTAGGAATAGCCTTAGTGATCATCTATTTTTATAACAGAAATAAACGCAGATAATTATCTCGTTTTTAACCAACCCGTAATACTCAATCGCTCAGTATGTACAGGTTTTACTTCGTGTTCTATAATCTGACTTTCAAAGATTACCACACGTCCCGGAAACGGATAAATAACCTTTTCGGTTTCCACACCGTTTTCATCCAAATACAATACCAATTCGCCACCATTTTCTGGCAACCAACCATCTTCATTTAAATAACAAACAAACGATAACTTTCGTCTGTCATCGTTTTGAAACGTATCTATATGGCGTTTATAAAATGTATCTTTTGGATACAGTGCGTAGTGAAATTCTTTATGTAGTATTCCTAAAAAACAGGTTTTGTTTAAGTAACTAACAAGGCTATTTATTTTATTAAAAAACAACTGCTCGTACGCATCTGCTTTACTTTCGTCCATCCACAAAATAATATCCCCACGAATGGCTTTTTCAATGGTTTCATTAACACGATTACCAATTGCTGCTTTTTTAAAAGCGTCTAGCTCGTGTTTTTCTATTAAAGATTGTCTTAGAATTAAAACTTCTTCCGCAGAAAAAAAATCTTCAACAACACTATACTTCTTCGATAATAAATCTTCGATAACGCCTTCAAATAAAGGGTTTTCAGCAAAAACAAGTTCTTCAAAAATCGCATTCATATCTTTACTTGCTTCCAATCTAATCCTAACAAAAGCGAGCAAATGTAATCTAAAAAGCGATTCCTTTTACAAAATGAATATCTTTGCATCGAAATGCACAAAACAATGAGTAATATTAGAATCACAAAACAGTTCTCTTTCGAGACAGGACACGCACTTTATGGTTATGATGGTAAGTGTAAAAACGTACATGGTCATAGCTACAGATTATTTGTAACCGTTATTGGCAAGCCTATAACAGATGCTACCAACGTAAAATTTGGGATGGTTATAGATTTTAGCGATCTAAAAAAAATAGTAAAAGAAGACATTGTCGAAGTTTTTGATCACGCTACCGTTTTTAATAAAAACACGCCACATCTAGAGCTTGCTAAAGAATTATCCGATAGAGATCACAATGTTCTTTTAGTAGATTATCAACCAACCAGTGAAATGATGGTTATTGATTTTGCTTCCAAAATATCCAAACGTTTGCCAGAGAATATAAAGCTACATTCGTTAAAACTACAAGAAACCGCAACGTCATATGCCGAGTGGTATGCAAGTGATAACGCATAGTTTTTTAAGAATAATTATGGCGTTACCCTTTTTCGCAAAAGCTTCAAAGGGTCAGGCTTTCGCAAGTCGCTCTTTGCAAGTAGCTCCAACAATTGCTTAATCCTTAACGCGGCATCCAGTTAACTAACAAACATTTTTTATATTTACAGCATGCAAATTCCAGAAGGAAAAAAAATATATTTCGCCAGTGATAATCATTTAGGTGCTCCTACAAAAGAAGCTTCTCTTCCGCGCGAAAAAAAGTTTGTCGCTTGGTTAGATCACGTAAAAAAAGATGCAGCTGCTATTTTTCTTTTGGGCGATTTATTCGATTTCTGGGTAGAATATAAAAACGTGGTACCTAAAGGATTTACAAGAACCTTGGGGAAACTTGCCGAAATAGCAGATTCCGGAATTCCAATTTACTACTTTGTTGGTAATCATGATTTATGGATGGATGGTTATTTTGAAGACGAACTAAACATTCCTGTGTACCACAAACCAAAAGAATTTACCTTTAATAATAAAACCTTTTTTATTGGTCATGGTGATGGTTTAGGTCCGCATGATAAAGGCTACAAACGCATGAAAAAAGTGTTTACCAACCCAATATGCCAATGGTTGTTTAAACGTGTTTTACATCCAGATTTTGCTATGCGCATCGGACAATACATGTCGGTAAAAAACAAACTTATTTCTGGTGATGATGATGCCAAGTTTTTAGGTAATGATGAAGAATGGTTGGTACAATATTGCAAACGAAAACTAGAAGACAAGCACAGAGATTTTTTTGTGTTTGGGCATAGACATCTCCCGTTAGACATAGACCTAGAAAACAACGCGAAATACGTGAATCTGGGCGATTGGATTCAATATTACACCTATGGTGTTTTTGATGGAGAAAACATGATTTTAAAAACCTATAACCCTTAAAAATGCTGGTAACCGCTATTATATTTATTCTTCTGGGTGCTTTAATAAAATATGGAAAATTCTATTTCCTAATTGCCGGTTACAATACCATGACCAAGGAGGAAAAAGAAAACTATAATATCGAAGGCATTGCAAGCCTTTTTAGAAATGTGATGTTTGGTATGGCAGCGTTAATGATAATTGGTTATTTCGCTTCCAAATGGCTAGCAGATACAAACGTAGCGAATATCTTTTTTTATGTTTCTATTGCTATCGGAATTCCGTATTTACTGATTAAATCCAATTCGAAAAAATATAAGAAATAAGCGGGTAATCCTTTAGATTGGATTCCTAATTTAGACGTATTGCATTCCGCTGACTAACTTCTCTCACTTTCTAATTTTACTTTTACGGAAGCATAAGTAGAAACCATATAAGGCACTGAAAAAGTAACAAAAAACTTTAAAAGATTTAATTGCTTAAAATCTAATGCGATTAGCTTTTCGCCTTGATTTATCAAATTCAAAACACAACCAACGACTATAGCCACTTTGATGGAGGAGATAACAATATCTCTTTCGGAAGCAATTTTCACCGCTTTATTTACTTTACCTATCATGCTGCAAAGATATATACTTTATATAAAAAAGCAACCTCGTTTTCTATGCCGTGAATAGCTCTAAAACTATTCTGCTTTTTCATGTTCTTCAATATCCTTGGTTAAATCTAGTTTTCTAAACGTTGGCGAAACAATTGCGGTAGTAATTACCGTAATTAAGGTCATGGTTCCTCCAAAAACAACAGCTGTTGCTGTTCCCATAAGTTTCGCAGTTACACCACTTTCAAAAGCACCAAGTTCATTAGAAGAACCAACAAACATAGAGTTGACGGAAGACACACGACCTCGCATATGATCTGGCGTTTTAATTTGTAAAATCGTTTGACGTATCACCATAGAAACGCCATCAGTAACACCACTAAAAAATAAAGCTGCAACCGACAACCAAAACGAAGTAGATAGTCCAAAAACAACAATACAAATTCCGAAACCAAAAATGGCTACCAACAACTTCATTCCTGCGTTTTTACTAATTGGAATATAGGCGGTAATTAACATGGTTATAAAAGCGCCAACAGATGGCGCTGCAACTAAAATACCAAAACCTTGCGGTCCCACTTTTAAAATATCTTGTGCAAAAATAGCCAACAAAGCAACTGCTCCACCAAATAATACCGAAACCATATCTAAGGTTAAAGCACCTAAAACGGCTTTTGTTTTAAAAACAAAATGCACACCTTCTTTTAAACTTTGCATCATAGGCTCGCCGATTTTATCGTTAAGAATGGGTTTCCTTTTTATTTGAAACAAGAATAATAAAGAAACTAAAACGAGTGCAAAAACAATACATAAAGAATAATGTACACCAAGCCAGCCAATAGAGAACCCAGCAAAAGCAACGCCTAAAACACGAGACATTTGCCAAGTAGAGCTATTCCATGTTGCGGCATTCGCATATATTTTTTTAGGTACAATTAAAGCAACTAATGAAAATATGGTTGGCCCGAAAAACGAACGTAAAAATCCGCCAAAAAATACCAAGCCGTAAATCGTATAGAGCATACTTTTTTTAGACCAAGAGCTAATAACTTCGGGAGAGGTCAACCAGAAAAGACAAAAACTAATTAATGAAAAAGCAGCAATACAAATTGCTAGCAAGTTTCGTTTTTCTTTTTGGTCTACAATATGCCCTGCAAATAACGCCATGGCTAATGCTGGAATAATTTCCATTAAGCCAATCATACCTAAAGATAAAGGATCTTTTGTTAATGCATATACTTGCCATTCTATCACTATAAATTGCATAGACCATGCAAATACTAACGCAAAACGAACGAGTAGAAAAACATTAAACTCTTTAATTCGTAATGCTGCGTAAGGATCTTTTTTTGCCATATTAATTTCCTAAAAAAACAGGAATATTTTAATTTAATACCTACAAGGTTTTTAAAACCTTGCAGGATAAAGATAACATTTAACCATGTGAAAGGTTTATTGTAAATTTTAACACAAATGTAAAATAAGTACCAAGGTAATTACATCTTTTTTTGCCATAAATTATGCTTTGATATCTCTCAGTTTTAATTGGAGAGACACATTTCCTTGCCAATGGTTTTCGTCTACAGAATAGACTGCTTTAAATGGTTGTTTATCTTCAATCAAGTGCAGCTTGTTTCCTAAACCAAAACCGATACAAACCATTTTATTCGCTTTTGGTTGTGTAACGGTTATTCGTAAATGTTTATCGTCTTCGCCAACACATTTTCCGTAACCGGTATCTTTTAAATTTTCGGTTACAAAAATAGGCGTCATATTTCCTGGTCCGAAAGGTCCAAACTGACGCATAATGCGCATTAATTTATCATCTACCTGATGCAAATCGATCTGTCTGTCGATTTTAATTTCAGGCGTTAATAAGGACTTGTCAATGGTTTTAGAAACCACATCTTCAAAAGCCTGTTTAAAAGCTTCGTAGTTTTCTTCTTTCAGCGTTAAACCTGCAGCATACTTATGTCCTCCAAATTGTTCAATGTGTTCCGCGCAAGCTTCCAAGGCATTGTACACATCAAAACCAGAAACCGAACGTGCCGAAGCAGCCAGTTTATCGCCACTTTTAGTAAACACTAAAGTGGGTCGGTAATAAGTTTCAATTAATCGAGAAGCCACAATACCAATAACGCCTTTGTGCCAAGTTTCATGGTAAACAACAGAAGTAAAACCTTCCTGTTCTTTTTGTTCTTCAATTTGCTCCAGAGCTTCTTCTGTAATTCGTCGATCTGCATCTTTTCTATCGGTGTTAAATGCTTCTATTTCGGCAGCATATTTTTCCGCTAACGGAAAATCCATTTCGGTTAATAAGGTTACTGCATAATTACCATGCTTCATTCTTCCCGCGGCATTTATTCTTGGCGCAACGGTAAAAACCACATCGGTAATCGTGAGATTCGTTTTTTTAACTTGGTTGATAATGGCTTGAATTCCCGGTCTCGGATTGGCATTAATGACTTGCATTCCAAAATACGCAAGCACTCTATTTTCTCCGGTAATAGGAACAATATCTGCACCAATTGCGGTGGCTACCAAATCTAGATATTCAGTAAGATCTTCTACGGTTTTATTTTCTTTGCTAGCTAAGGCCTGAATAAGTTTAAAGCCAACACCACAACCACAAAGTTCTTTATACGGATACTTACAATCTTCTCTTTTAGGATCTAAAACAGCAATAGCGTCTGGTAAGTTTTCTCCAGGTCTGTGGTGATCACAAATAATAAAATCGACGCTTTTTTCTTTGGCATAAGCGACTTTATCAATAGCTTTTACACCACAATCTAATGCGATAATTAAGGAAAAATCATTGTCGTTTGCAAAATCAATTCCTTGATACGAAACACCATAACCTTCTTCATAACGATCTGGAATATATGTCGCTACGTTTGCAGTTCTGGTTTTTAAATAGGAAGACATTAATGCTACGGAAGACGTTCCATCGACATCATAATCGCCAAAAACCAATATGTTTTCACCCTTTGCAAAAGCAGCTTCAATTCTTGCCACTGCTTTATCCATATCTTGCATTAAGAACGGATCATGCAAATCACTTAAGCTTGGTCTAAAAAAGGTTTTAGCTTCTTCATAGGTTTCAATGCCGCGTTGCAAAAGTAAGGTTGCAACCACCTCATCCACCTGTAGTGATTTTTGTAAAGCTTCTAGTTTTTTTGGTTCCGGTTTTGGTTTAAGTGTCCAACGCATATACTAATATAGAAAATTTTCGCTATTTATTGTGGTAATGAATAGATGTTTTTACCTCTGCAAACTGACGAAACATTTCCATAACACCACAGTACTTATCAACAGACAAGTCCACGGCCTTTTTAATTTTAGATTCGTTTAAATCTTTACCAGTAAAATGATATTCTACGGTTACGGTATGATAGTATTTTGGATGTTCGTCTGTAAGTTCCCCTTCCACGGTCATATAAAAATCTTCAACAGAAGCTTTCATTTTATCTAAAACGGAAACCACATCTAAACCAGAACAACCTGCTAAAGAAGATAACATCATCGCTTTTGGTGCCATTCCTGAGTTTGTACCTCCAAAATCTTCGGAAGCATCCATCATTATAGAATCCCATCTCGGATTATCAGATTCGAAAACCATATTCCCTTTCCATTTGGTTGTAATTTTATCAGACATATTATAAGATTTTTTGTTTCTTGTGTAAGATTATTTAAATAAATAAGACACAATGCACATCTATCTATTTACGCTAACAAAGTTAAATGGTAAAAGAAGATGTTTATTGTTCATTCAAAAATACTACTAAATAAAATATTATGCCATTAGTTACACCATTATCTGCAGACCACGATTTAGAAACCAAAAAGCTTGCAGAATTCTTTAATGAAACCCTTGGATTTTGTCCAAACTCGGTACTTACCATGCAACGTCGTCCAGCGATTAGCAAGGCTTTTATAAATTTAAATAAAGCCGTTATGGCTAATGAAGGTCGCGTAACCTCAGCCTTAAAACGTATGATTGCTTGGGTTTCTAGTAATGCTACAGGATGTAGATATTGCCAAGCACATGCTATTCGCGCTGCAGAACGTTATGGCGCAGAACAAGAACAACTAGATAATATTTGGGAGTACAGAACGCATCCTGCTTTTTCGGAAGCAGAACGTGCGGCTTTAGATTTTAGTTTAGCTGCTAGTCAAGTACCAAACGCTGTAGATGCAACGATACAAAAACGTTTACATGCCCATTGGGACGAAGGTGAAATTGTAGAAATGCTTGGTGTTGTTTCTTTATTTGGTTATTTAAACCGTTGGAATGATTCTATGGGAACCACTTTAGAAGGTGATGCTATTGAAAGCGGAAACCAATTTTTAGGAAAACACGGATTTGAAGTTGGAAAACACGTTTAAATAGTTTGCAGTAGGTAGTAACCGTTTTCCGTTTGCTTACGCTTACTCTTCATCATAATATATAAACCTTACTAGAGATAGTGAGGTTTTTTTTATAAAACCTTCTGAACTTCCTTCTGCAACTCCGGAACAACATCCATCTCAAACCAAGGATTTTTACCTTTCCAGAATCTATTATTTGGAGAAGGATGCGGAATAGGAAAATGCTTAGGTAAGTATTCTTTATAATTTGTAACCGTTTCGGTTAGTGTTCTTTTAGCGTCTTCTTGTAAATAGTGTTTTTGCGCGTACAGCCCAATCAAAATAACCAATTCGAGGTTTGGCATTTCTTGTAAAAGTACCTCATGCCATTGTGGTGCACATTCTTTTCGTGGTGGTAGATCTCCTGTTTTTCCTTTTCCCGGATAACAAAAACCCATTGGCATTAATGCAAATTTGGTTTCATCATAAAAATCTTCATCGGTAACGCCTAACCATTTACGGAGTTGTCTTCCGCTAGGATCATTCCACGGGATTCCCATTTTATGCACACTCGTTCCTGGCGCCTGTCCGATAATTATTATTTTGGCTTTCGGATTTGCTGTTACAATAGGTCGTGGACCAAGTGGTAAATGCGCTTCGCAAATATCACATTGTCTTATCTTGTACAGTAAATCTTCCATTGAATAAGAAATAAACCTGTTACTTTTTTGTTAAAGGAAAACTTTCAAAAACCAAACCTTCAAAACCGGTTTTCATAAAGTTTCTAATATTTTGATGTCCTTCACCTTCTGGATCTTTTAAAACTTCATCAAAATAAAATGCGCCAAAACAAGTCAAGGTTTCTTCTTGAGATAAACCTTCCGCTTTTGCAAAAGCAAACAATTTGCAAGATCCAATATTTTGTCCTTCGGCATTTTCTAAAGAGCCATTTGTAAAAGCTTTTGGCGTGAAATCATAATTCGCGGTAATAACATCCATGGTTTCAGAAAACGCAATAGTTTTTGGAGATGTTTTTAATTTATTTTTGAATGTTTGTATGTCCATTTTAATGTTTTTGGATACTATTCCGTATCTCAAAATAATGCTTCTATTTTTTCGAATCTCCAGCAACCACAACAACAATCTCTCCTTTTGGTGGTTTATTGGTATAATGTGCTAAGACTTCTTTTGCGGTACCACGAACGGTTTCTTCATACAACTTTGTAAGTTCTCTAGAAACCGAAACCTGTCGTTCTTCTCCAAAATACTCACAAAAATGCGCTAGTGTTTTTATTAGTTTGTGCGGACTTTCGTAAAAAATCATGGTTCTCGTTTCTTCGGCTAGAAGTAATAATCTGGTCTGACGTCCTTTTTTAACAGGAAGAAAACCTTCAAAAACAAACTTGTCGTTTGGCAAACCACTATTTACTAATGCTGGTACAAACGCGGTTGCTCCAGGTAAACAATCTACCTCAATGCCATTTTCTACACAGGCTCTGGTTAATAAAAAACCAGGGTCTGAAATCGCCGGCGTTCCCGCGTCACTAATCAAAGCAATGGTGACTCCTGATTTTAATTTTTGAATTAATGCTTCGACCGTTTTATGCTCATTATGCATGTGGTGGCTTTGCATATGCGTACCAATTTCAAAGTGTTTTAAAAGTTTTCCTGAAGTTCTAGTGTCTTCCGCTAAAATAAGATCTACTTCTTTTAAAATTTCGACAGCTCTAAAGGTGATATCTTTAAGATTTCCTATTGGTGTTGGTACAATATATAATTTACTCATTACTCAAATTTACTTTCAATAAGTTCTAAAAGACGCGCTTCTATATCTTCTTTACCAACCCAATTTTTATAATCGGGTTTTACCATATTTTGAATAAAACTTTGTGCTTCTTCAAAAGATTGCGAGGTGTTTATTTGCGAAATTACACGTTCGTAATCTTCATTTTTACCATCAAAAAGATGTTTTATAAAAGCTATTTTATCATTTAATCCAATATGTAAAGCTCCAGTTTTTAATTTTTCGTATAGTGACTTTTTTTCATTGGTTTTATTTACCTTTTCAAAAACAGGCATTTCTGTAAAGTCTGCAGTAATTTCTTCAAAGTCATTTTTATGAAACTGTGTTTTTGGAATTACCGTTTCTAAAAAATCATCGACTTGATGCGTTTCTCCTGGCATTTGCGCAACCATGTCCTTTATTTTTTCAATTGCAGGCTCCATGATTGCTTCGTTTTCATTTTCGTCCATGTTAATATAGGTTCTATCTTCGATCTCTATATTATCACTCACTTTATTATTAAAGGCAGTATCTAGCATCCCGAAAAAAGAAGAATCGTTGCCAATGGTTGGTAAGCTATCTTCAAAGTTTTCTTGTGCAAACTTTAAAACCGTAAGTTTTTCATACAGTGAAGCAACTTCTTCATGCATTTTATTAACATCTTCTTTTCCTCTTAGCTTTAAAATTCTATGAGCAATACTCATTAATTCAGATTCTAACTTCTTCTTCATGACATATTAATTTTTATTTTTCGAATATAATGCAATTTAGCCTTTTGATTTTTAATAAATTTGCGCCACCTTTATGCAAACGAAAAACAAGTTTCGTTGCAGTGATAAAATTACAAAATGTTTCTTGAAAATACAGTAAATCAAAAAGAACAATTTGGTTGGATTGAAGTAATCTGCGGATCTATGTTCTCTGGTAAAACCGAAGAACTGATACGTAGACTTAAACGTGCGCAATTTGCAAAGCAAAAAGTCGAGATTTTTAAACCAACTATAGATGTGCGTTACGACGAAGAAATGGTAGTGTCTCATGACGCTAACGAAATTCGCTCTACTCCAGTTCCAGCAGCTGCTAATATTCCTATTTTAGCAGATGGTTGTGATGTGGTTGGTATTGACGAAGCACAGTTTTTTGATGACGAAATTGTACGTGTTTGCAATGACTTAGCTAACAAAGGCATTCGCGTTATTGTTGCTGGTTTAGATATGGATTTTAAAGGAAATCCTTTTGGACCAATGCCAAACCTTATGGCCACTGCAGAATACGTTACCAAAGTACATGCGGTTTGCACAAGAACAGGGAATTTAGCACAATACAGTTTTAGAAAATCACTGAATGACAAACTGGTTTTACTTGGTGAAACAGAAGAATACGAACCTTTAAGTCGTGCCGCATACTACAAAGCTACTATGCGTGAAAAAATAAAGGCAATGAAAGTGGAAGATGCCGAAGAAGTTTCTACCAAAGAAGAAAACAAACCCAATGTCTAAAGTTCAAGAAACAACACTTGAAATAGATTTAAAAGCACTTTCGCATAACCATAAATATCTTAAATCTAAGCTACAACCTAAAACTAAGTTTTTAGCAGTTGTTAAGGCCTTTGCTTATGGTAGCGATGCGGAAGAAATAGCAAAACATCTTCAAGATTTAGATGTCGATTATTTTGCTGTGGCTTATATTAATGAAGGTGTTGCGCTTCGTGATGCAGGAATTACGAAACCAATTCTCGTATTACATCCACTAGCCGTAAATTTTCAAACACTTCTGGATCGTTGTTTAGAGCCAAGTATTTATAGCCTTAAAATTTTAAAAGAATTTATAGCCGTTGCTGCCAAAGAAAAACAACAAAATTATCCTATTCACATAAAGTTTAACACCGGATTGAATCGATTAGGTTTTAATATCGAAGAAATAGATGCAATCCTTCCGCTATTAAAAAGTAATGCTTCGGTAAAAGTAACCTCTATCTTTTCGCATTTAGCGGCTAGCGAAGATTTAAAGGAAAAGGAATTTACTTTAAATCAAATAGAAAAATTCAAAAATATTGCTGAAAGATTCAGTAAAAAAATAGGGCACCAACCAATGCTTCATATGTGCAATACTTCAGGAATATTAAATTATCCGGAAGCACATTTTGATATGGTTAGAAGTGGGATTGGTTTATATGGTTTTGGTAATTCGGAAAAAGAAAACCAAAATTTCAAACCTATTTCTACACTTAAATCCGTGATTTCGCAAATACATACGATACATAAAGGAGAGTCTTTAGGGTATAACAGAGCATATACCGCAACCAAAACAACAAAAACGGCAACCATACCAATTGGTCATGCAGATGGTATTGGTAGACAATATGGAAATGGCGTTGGTTTTGTAACTATAAACCAGCAAAAAGCACCTATTGTAGGTAATGTTTGTATGGACATGATTATGGTAGATATAACGAATATAGACTGTAATGAAGGAGAGGAAGTTATTGTTTTTGGAAAGCACCCAACTGCCGAAATTTTAGCAAATAAAACAAACTCTATTTCTTACGAATTGCTAACTTCTATCTCTCAGCGTGTAAAAAGAGTATTTCATCGGTAAAATCTTCTTACAGTGAATTAATTTCTTATCTTTTGTTAAAATTTTAACTAATTTTGTATTCAATTAATTAACTATAAAAAAACATTTATCATGTTAAAAGAATTTAAGAATTTTATTATGACAGGTAACGTGATTGATTTCGCTGTTGCTGTAATTATGGCCGGAGCTCTTGGAGCTGTTATAAACGGTTTCGTTTCTAAAATCGCTATGCCTCTTATTGGCTTAGTAACTGGAGGGAAAAGTTTCTCAGACAAATTTTGGACTCCTGGAGATGAAGTATTCAAAACTGTTGCTGCTGCAAAAGAAGCAGGTATTGCTGCTGTAGAATATGGCGCATGGATTGACACTATTATTAGTTTACTTGTTGTTGGTTTTGTAATGTTCTTAATTGTAAAAGCATACAATAAAACAAAAACTCCTCCAGCACCTGCTGCTCCTGCAGGACCATCTCAAGAAGATTTACTTGCAGAAATTAGAGATTTATTAAAAAAGTAATCTGTTTTAATAAAACACCATAATTATATAATATTCATATAATTACTAAAAAAGCCTCGTTTAATTAAAAATGAGGCTTTTTTTATGCCTTATTTTTAACAAAAAAAACCTTGTATATTAAGTGTTTGCATTAATAAATGCTATAATTTTGTATTCTAAATTTTATTAAAATGAAAGTAGCTGTAGTTGGTGCCACTGGAATGGTTGGCGAAGTGATGAGACAAGTGCTAGTAGAACGTAATTTTCCGGTAACAGAATTTATTCCTGTTGCATCGGAAAGATCTGTTGGTAAAGAAATTGAATTCAACGGAAAGAACTATACCATTGTTGGTTTACAAACAGCTGTAGACATGAAGCCAGACATTGCAATATTTTCTGCAGGAGGAGGTACTTCTTTAGATTGGGCTCCAAAATTCGCAGAAATAGGAACGGTAGTTATAGATAATTCTTCTGCTTGGAGAATGGATCCAACAAAAAAATTAGTAGTTCCAGAAATCAATGCAAAAGCACTTACTAAAGAAGATAAAATTATAGCAAACCCTAATTGTTCTACTATTCAATTAGTATTAGCATTAGCCCCATTACACGAAAAATACAAAATGAAACGCGTTGTTATTTCTACATATCAATCGGTTTCTGGTACAGGTGTGAAAGCAGTGCAACAGTTAGAAAATGAAATAAACGGTATTGAAGGAGAAATGGCTTATCCATATCCTATTGGCAGAAATGCACTACCACATTGTGATGTTTTTGAAGAAAACGGATACACAAAAGAGGAAATGAAACTCGCTAGAGAACCTCAAAAAATATTTGATGACCGAACTTTTTCTGTAACTGCAACTGCGGTTAGAATACCAACGGCTGGAGGACATTCGGAATCGGTAAATGTTGAGTTTGAAAAGGATTTCGATTTAAAAGACGTTAGACAATTACTAAGTGAAGCGTCTGGTATTATTGTTCAAGACAACCCAGCAACAAACACGTATCCAATGCCAATTTTCGCACATGGAAAAGATGATGTTTTTGTTGGGAGAATTAGAAGAGATGAAACACAACCCAATACATTAAACATGTGGATTGTTGCAGATAATTTACGAAAAGGCGCTGCAACTAACGCTGTTCAAATTGCAGAATATTTGGTAGAAAATCATTTGGTTTAAGTCGATAGATCTACTTTTACATATAAATAATTGCAATTCAACCTGTTTAGTCTTTAATTTCTAGAAAAAGCAGTATCTTAATAGCCATTTTTAAACCTATGGCTAAAAAGTTACTTTCCATTTTTTCTTGTTTTTTTCTTAGCATACTTTTTTATTCTTGTAGCTCAGAGGATAATTATATTCCAAACGAAGAACCAGAAACTTCCCCTGTTGTTTTTGATATCACGCAAGTACCTTATGCTACACTTTCCGAATACCATTTTTTTGAAGGTGATATAAAAAATCTAAATCCGGTATATGGAGTATTACCCTACAATTTAAGTTCTGCTCTTTTTTCAGATTATGCACAAAAGAAACGCTTTATTTGGATGCCTGAAAATGTTAAGGCAACATACAATGGTGAGGATAACATTCTTAACTTTCCTATAGGTACCATCTTAATTAAAAACTTCTATTATAATAACGTTTTACCTAGTAATGAAACAAAGTTAATAGAAACTAGATTACTAATTAATAAAGCTGATGGTTGGAGCTTTTTAAATTATATCTGGAACGACACGCAAACCGAAGCTATTTTCAACTTATCTGGAGGTGTAGTAAGCACAGACTGGAATGAAGGTGCAGAAACAAAGCATGTAGAATACAGAATACCAAGCGCATCGCAATGTCATACTTGCCACAAATCGGGAGATACCTCGATTCCAATTGGTCCAAAACCTAGAAATTTAAATATCGCTTATAATTATGGAAATGGAGCGATTAATCAATTACAAAAATGGACAGAATTTGGTTACTTATCAGAAAACTATCCTTCTAATATAACAACGCTTCCTAATTGGGAAGACGAAACACTTTCTGCATCTTTAAGAGCAAGAGCTTATCTAGATATTAATTGTGCGCATTGCCATTCGGAAGAAGCGCATTGCGCTTATAGACCTATTCGATTCAATTTTGATGCGACTTCAAATCCGGATAATTTAGGAATCTGCGTAACACCGGATACAGTAATCGGAACAAATCTAACCTATATTGTGGAATCACAAAATGCAAGAAGTTCCGTATTATTTTATAGATTAAATGAAACAGAAGAATCTGTTAGAATGCCACTATTAGGCAGAACACTCAGACATATTGAAGGGATTCAATTAGTTGAAGCATGGATAAACTCATTAACAATACAATGTAACTAAAACCAAAAAAAATGAAAAAAATTACACTTGTACTTAGCCTAATGTTATGTAGCTTTTTTGTTACAGGTCAAGTATTAAACCAAAATGCAAACTGGCCAAATACCAATTGGGATTTAAGCGGTACTTATGACCCAGCACCCTTAATATTCACAGGAAACCCAACGGTACCTGGCGGCGCTATAAGTTTTTCTTTTGATGATGATGAAGGTGGTGGTAGTTCTGATAATAACATAGGTGTGCAATCTCCTGCTATTAATTTAACAAATGCCTTTAATGCTGGAGAAACTATTTTAGTGGTCTCTTCTTCTTATATATTAAATGTATATTTAAACGAAACTTTAAACCTTCAATATTGGGATGCAGATACTAGTTCTTGGGTAAATTGGGGTCCAACATATGATACGAGCACTTCCAGTGCACCAAATGTAGATTATTGCAATGGTACACCTAACGATTTCCAAAGTGACGAATTAGATTTTTCAGGATTTTCAAGTAATCAACTTCAAAACTTTAGATACCGTATTTATTATGATGATAATGATTCTTATGGATATGGGATTTGTTTTAATTCTCCAAACCTATCTTCTGCGGCTCCTCCAAATTGTCCAGAAATCACCGATTTAAGCATTTGTAATGTTACAGATAATTCAGCAGATATTTACTGGTCACCAGGAAGTAATGAGATCACATGGCAAATTGCAGTACAACCGCAAGGATCTGGAGCACCTTCCTCTGGAACATCTACCAATACAAATGATGCCTATATGATTTCCGGTTTATCAGCAAATACCAACTATGAAGTATATGTTAGATCCCAATGCCTTGACGGAAGTGGGTTTAACTCTTGGGCTTCTTTGCCTTTTGCTACAAATAACACACCTCCAACACCTAATGCCTTTGTTTTCACGAAAAACAATAGTGTGTCTCCTATGAGCGCGTCCAGTTACGCAGTTGTAGATATGAATAATGATGGATTGGACGACTTAATTGCCGCCAACGCTTCTAGCCTTCAAATTATATACCAATCTACAGATGGGTGTTTCGATGAAACCCTTTATATTACATCTGCAAATTACGGTCCAGGATGGAGTATTGCTGCTGGAGATTTAGATGGTAATGGATATAATGATTTATTATATGGCGCAGGAAATGGCGTATCCTTTATGATGGCTAATGCAGATGGCACAAACTACACACAGTCTTTTAATACTACAGATTATGTTTTCTCACAACGTTCCAATTTTGTAGATATTAATAATGATGGTAATTTAGATGCTTTTGTTTGTCATGATGTAGAACCAAACGTATATTTTATTAATGATGGAACAGGTAATTTATCTTATTACCAAGGACCTTCTTCTGGTGTTCCTAACGGAATAGGAACCCATCCAGATGGTGGAAATTACGGAACGGTTTGGGTAGATTATGATAATGATGGAGATTCGGATATGTTTATTGCTAAATGTAGAGGTGGAAATGTAACCCATAAAATAAATGAACTGTGGCGTAATGATGGTAATGGTATCTTTACAAATGTTGCTGCCGATCCTGGTGTAAACCTTGCCGACCCTGTGCAAACTTGGTCTTCTGCTTGGGCAGATTATGACAATGATGGCGATATGGATGCGTACATTGGTGCAAGTTCAAGTTCTGATGGCGCCCACAAATACATGTTAAATGATGGAGATGGTACTTTTACATACGCTACTGCTCCTAGTGGTGCCCCGTACGGTATTGAAAATGCACCAGCAGATTTCAATAATGATGGGTATGTAGATATTCTATCCAACGGTAGAATATTACTTAATAATGGGAATAATACGTTTACAGTTCTAAATACAGGAATGCCTCCTAGTGGTGCTATTGGAGACCTTAATAATGATGGTTTTTTAGATGTATTTACAAGAACAAATAATGCAGGTGCACTATATATAAACAATCCTAACGAAAACAATTGGATTAAAATAAGAACACAAGGAACCACAAGTAACTATAATGGTATTGGAGCTAGAATTGAAATAGTTACCGCTCTTGGAACACAAATTAGAGATGTAAGAAGTGGGGAAGGTTTTGAATTTATGAGTAGTCTAAACACACATTTTGGTATTGGTACCGATACCGAAATTACAAGCCTAACCATTAAATGGCCTTCTGGAACAGTAGATGTAATTTTTAATCCAAATATTAATGAAACCATCACAGTTATTGAGGGAGAAAATCCGCTTAGTATAAACAATAATGTACTAGAAAAAGATCTTGTTATTTATCCGAACCCAGCAAAAGATATGGTTACTATTAGTTCTTCCATAGCATTAAACAACGCTGTGTATACGATTTATGATATTACAGGAAAACAAGTTTTAAACGCGAACTTAAATTCAAATACCATTAATGTTTCCAAATTAAGTACAGGAATATATGTATTGAAAATCACTGTAGACGGAAAACACAAAACACAAAAATTAATAAAGGAATAAAACGATAAATCTTTCTTAAAAGCTCTAATATTCATTTATTAGAGCTTTTTTTATGCTATTTTTATAGCAATAAAAATTTTATTTAAAATGAAAAAAATAACCCTTTGTTTAATTACACTAATTACTATAATGGCTTGTAAAGAAGAAAAGAAACAAGTAGAAAGAAACATTTCTGTTAACTACCCAGAAACGAAAAAAGCAGATACCGTTACAAACTATTTTGGTGTAGATGTAAAAGATCCTTATCGTTGGCTTGAAGACGACAAAAGCACAGAAACAGAAAACTGGGTAAAGGCACAAAACCAATCTACATTCGGTTATTTAGACAATATTCCATATCGAAAAGAACTAAAAGAACGCCTTGAAAAGTTATGGAATTACGAAAAAGTAGGCGCTCCTTTTACCGAAGGAGATTACACCTATTTTTATAAAAACGATGGCCTACAAAACCAATATGTCATTTATAGACATAAAAAAGGAAGCAATCCAGATACTGCAGAAGTATTTCTAGATCCTAACAATTTTTCGGAGGATGGAACCGTTTCTTTAGGAGGAACGAGTTTTTCTAAAGACGGAAAAACGCTAGCCTATGCAATTTCTGAAGGTGGAAGCGATTGGAGAAAAATTCTAATCCTGAATACCGAAACAAAAGAGATTATTGAAGATACTTTAGTCGATATTAAATTTAGTGGTATGTCTTGGTTTAAAAACGAAGGGTTCTATTATTCCAGTTATGACAAACCTAAAGGAAGCGAGCTTTCTGCAAAAACAGATCAGCACAAGGTTTACTATCACAAACTAGGAACGCCTCAAAAAGAAGATGCACTAATCTTTGGTGGTACACCTTCCGAAAAACATAGATATATCTACGGAACCGTTACAGAAGACAATAAGTACTTGCTAATTTCTCCGAGAGTTTCGACTTCCGGAAACAAACTTTACATCAAAGATTTATCGAATCCTAACAATCCGTTAGTAACCATTTTAGATCACACAGATAGCGACACCTATGTTATCGACAATATTGGTAGCAAGCTATTTTTAGTAACCAATCTGAATGCACCTAACAAAAAAATAGTAACTGTGGATGCTGCAAATCCTACACCAGAAAATTGGGTTGATTTTATCGCGGAAACGGAGTATGTTTTAAGTCCGTCTAAAGGTGGTGGATATTTCTTTACAGAATATATGGTAGATGCAATTTCGAAAGTAAAACAATATAACTATGACGGAAAATTCATAAGAGATATTCAACTTCCAGGAGTAGGAAATGCTGGAGGATTCGGCGGAAAAAAAGAAGAGAAAACAGATTATTTTTCTTTTACCAATTACAATACGCCAGCAAGTATTTATACATTTAATGTAGAGACAGGTGCTTCTGAATTGTACTGGAAACCGAGTATTGATTTCAATCCGGAAGACTATATTAGCAAACAAGTATTTTACAATTCTAAGGATGGTACCAAAGTACCAATGATAATTACCCACAAAAAAGGAGTAGAACTAAACGGAAAAAACCCAACCATTCTTTATGGTTATGGCGGATTCAATGTGAGTTTAAATCCGTCTTTTAGCATTACCAATGCGGTTTGGATGGAACAAGGCGGTATTTATGCAGTTCCAAATCTTCGTGGTGGTGGTGAATACGGAAAAGAATGGCATAAAGCAGGAACACAACTAAAAAAACAAAATGTCTTTGATGACTTTATTGCCGCGGCAGAATACCTAATAGCAAACAATTATACTTCTAGTGATTATTTAGCAATTCGCGGTGGTTCTAATGGCGGTTTACTAGTTGGTGCAACCATGACGCAACGTCCAGATTTAATGAAAGTAGCATTACCAGCAGTTGGTGTTTTAGATATGTTACGTTACCACACATTTACAGCTGGAGCAGGCTGGGCTTATGATTACGGAACCGCAGAAGACAACAAAGAAATGTTTGAATACCTTAAAGGCTATTCACCGGTACACAATGTAAAAGAAGGCGTACAATATCCTGCAACTATGGTAACCACAGGAGATCATGATGACCGCGTGGTACCAGCACACAGTTTTAAATTTGCTGCAGAATTACAAGACAAGCAAACAGGAAATAACCCTACTTTAATTAGAATTGAAACCGATGCAGGTCATGGCGCAGGAACTCCGGTTAGTAAAACCATTGAGCAATATGCAGATATTTTCGGATTTACATTATACAATATGGGATTTGATGTGCTACCAAGCAAAACCAACGAGAAAATAAAAGGATAAATATTTGTCACTCTTAACGCTGTCGAGATGGCTGCCTAAATTAAATAGTACTAAAACCGTTCTTCTTAAAAGTTGCGCGGTTTTTTTATGTTATTTTTGTAATACCAATTATCATTTATAACTATTGTAAAATAAAATGATGATTTATTGCTTTATACGAGTAATAAAAATAAAGCATAGCTTTTGTTACGGTTTCTTTTTCTTATGAAGTAAAAAGTAATACAGGGTGTTTTATTTCGGTAATTTTAAATGATAACTGGTATAAAATGCTGCAAGTAAAAAACATTACCTTTTCTTATAATAAAACACCCGTTTTAAAGGATATTTCCTTTTCGGTAAAACCCGGAGAACACCTTTCTATTATTGGTGAAAGTGGCTCTGGAAAAAGTACTTTATTAAAAGTGCTTTATGGCGAATATGACACAGAAAAAGGAAACATTTTTTGGAAAGACGAAGAAATCCTAGGTCCAAAACACAATTTAGTTATTGGTTATGATTTCATGAAATACGTAGCACAAGAATTTGATTTGATGCCATATATTTCTGTAGAAGAAAACATCGGGAAGTTCCTTTCTCGTTTTTATCCGGAAGAAAAACAGAAACGAGTAGCAGAATTAATAGAAGTGGTAGAACTTACCAACGTTGCAAAAACCAAAGTGAAATTATTAAGTGGCGGACAAAAACAACGTGTGGCACTTGCCAGAGCTTTAGCAAAACAGCCAGAAATTATTTTACTGGATGAACCTTTTAGCCATATCGATAATTTTAAAAAACAATCCCTTCGTAGAAGTGTTTTTAAATATTTGAAAGAAAATAATATTGCCTGTATTGTTGCCACACACGACAAAGAAGATGTATTGGGTCATGCCGATAAAATGATTGTTTTAAACAACCACAATATAGCGGTTAACGACAGTCCGGAAAACTTATACCTAAACCCAAAAACACCTTTAATCGCTTCCTTCTTTGGGGAATTTAATGTGATACAAGACGAAATTATTTATGCACATCAATTGCGTGTAGTGGAACAATCCGATTTAAAAGCAACAGTAAAACAATCGTATTTTAAAGGAAGTTATTATTTAGTGGAAGCAGACTTAGAGGATCAAACGCTTCTGTTGGAATCCCTAAAAATCCTTCCTTTAGGTACAAGTTTATGCCTAAAAATCTCAAAATAATAGTCGTAGAAAAGGAAGTTAAAAATGTTTAATCAGAGGTATTTAAAGGATAATGAAATTGCTTTTATTTCTAATCAAATAAACAGAACCAAGAAACTACTTGTAGGTTTATTTATCATTGTAGCTCTAATAATTGCTACTGTTGCATTTTTCGTTTATAGCGAACTAGACACCACCAATTTTGTTATTAATTTAATGTTTGGTGTTTTAATATTACTTCTATATTTCCTGCATTGGTTTGCAAAAGGTTATAAAGAACATGTTATTGATGGGAAGGTTTACAAATCGCAAGGATTTTATAAACGCATCTACCAACAGCATGGTAAAAACGGAAGGTATTATGACACTTTAAATGGTGCCATCATAAAAACACCGTGGCATTGGCGAAACTATCTTAAATCGCAAAAAGAACCAGTTATATTCGAATATATTGTTAGAGATGGCGCAGTTGCTCTAAATGAAGGCGCTTCCAAGTATCTTATTTCTGTAAACGATACATTATCTTTGGATTACGAATTGCAAAACGGACTTCAAAAAGCGAAGCCTTTTTCCTTTATAAACATGGTTAGTTTTGTACTAATTATTCCGGCTCTTTTAATTCTATTCTTGAATCCCGATGTAAGCAATGTTCAAAATTTTATACAACTAACAAAAACAGAGAAAGATTTCATTACGCTTCATTCTACCGAAGAATTACAACAAATTGAAACTCCCAATTATATCCAAATAAATAATGCTTGGGTGTATCAATATAAGCGGCCTTATGATTTGAATGGAGATAATTATGTCATCTCTAAAGCAGAAAGAGATCGCATTTACTACAATCCTTCTTCGCATGCTAATTATAGATTTTTCTTTCCACCAAGCATATTTAAAAAACCACAGAGAGAAACCTATAAAAAGCAATTAGAAAAAAACATAGATAAGCTCGGTATTAAGCAAAATACAGATTCTACCATTTGGGAAAATGCGGTTAATCATTCTTTTAAAATACAGATTTCAGAATATAACAATCGCCTTTTTAGAGCAAAAAGAATGGATTCCATTTTAAAAGAATTGAAACCAATGACATTCTTTTTTAAGCTTTATGATAACTGTTTTAATGCACCAGAAAAGAACAGTTATTCCATAAAAAGTAGTTTAGAAAAAACATTTATTGTTAGTGGTTTTTACAACCCTAAAAAGAATAAAATTATAAGTTTTGAAGCGCAAAAAGAGCAAAGAAAAGAGATTAAAAACGCCTGTATTCTGTTTTGTATTTGTGCACTAATCGTAATCCTTTTTATGCTTTCTCTTTTTAAAATGATCTATAATACCACCATTAAAAAAAGACTGGTAGAAGCACAATTAAATATTAATCATGGGAATCCTAGAATAGAGAAATAAGGATTTAAGTTATTAAACAACCTCCACAACCTTAAACTTCAAATCCCTAAACGCAACCGCATCTCCAACTCCTTTTCCAAACAGTAATTTTCCAATGGGTGTATTTGGTGAAATCGCATAAAACTTATCTTTATCCACCGATAATTCTCCTGCACTAATCGCTATATAGTAATTCGCTTTTGTGGTATACACCACGCTTCCTAAACCGATGGTTGAACTCGTTTTTTCGACACTTATTTTAGAAAGAGCTTCTTTAACCTTTACTATTTCGGAAAGTTGATTTCCTGCTTTTTCGCGTTCCAATTGTAACATGGCACGACCGGTTTCATGCTTGTCGCCAGCACTACTTTTGGTTTCACTGGTTAAAGATTCTTGGATTTCGTTGATGGTTTTATGAACCGTTAATAGTCTGTTTTCTATAAACTGAAAACACGCATCATATAGCTTATGCTTTATATTTGAAGTACTACTCATTGCTTTTAAAATCTAAGGATCCAAAATAAACCATTTGTTTTACAATCCATCTTTTTCTAGAACTTATGTAGCTTGTTGGCGGATTGGCTTTATACCTTCTCGGATTTGGCAAAATAGCTGCAATAGCGGCTGCTTCTTGTTGTGATAATTTGGAAGCCGATTTTTTAAACCAATATTGCGAAGCGGCTTCTACGCCATAAATACCATTTCCCATTTCTATGCTATTTAAATACACTTCTAGAATGCGCTCTTTGCTCCAAATTTTTTCGATTAAAAAGGTGAAATAGGTTTCTAATCCTTTGCGCAACCAACTGCGTTGTGGCCATAAAAACACATTTTTTGCGGTTTGTTGGCTAATGGTACTTCCGCCTTTTATTCGCTTTCCTTTTTTGTTGTGTTCGTATGCTTTTTCGATTGCTTTTAAATCGAAACCATTATGATTTAAAAACTGCTGATCTTCACTACAAAGCACCGCAACTTGTATGTTTTTTGAAATATGATCCATTGCCACCCAATCGTGTTTCCAAACGACATCTTTACCTTCTTGATATTGTTCTATACTTCTAATAACCATTAATGGTGTTGCTGGAACAGGCACTTTTTTATACAAGAAAACCATGGCTACAGAAAGTACTACCAACCAAAAGATGCATTTTAAAACAAATCGAAAAAGCCGTTGCAACAGATTTTCCCGTTGCTTCTTTTTTGGTGTAGCCATTATACTAAATCTGCTAATTCTTTACCTACCAAACTACCAATTGCAATGCCCATTCCGCCAAGTCTTACGCCACAAAACACGTTTGTACTTAGTTGTTTTACTATTGCTTTTTTCTGAGCACCAACGCCCATAATACCACTCCATCGATGGTCTATTTCAAAAGGGGTTTCTGGTAAAATAATGGTTTTTAAAAGCTCCTCTAGTTTATTTTGAATGATTGCTGTTTGGTTTAATTCGGTGGTTTCTTCGGTTTTAAAATCTAGATTTCTTCCGCCACCAAATAAAATTCTATCGTCAATATTTCTAAAATAGTAATAGCCTTTATCTAAATGAAAGGTGCCCTTTATATGTAGGTTTTTTATTGGTTTGGTGATTAAAACTTGTGCTCTTGCTGGTTTTACTTCTGCAATATCTAATTGCGAAGCAAAGCCATTGGTTGCTATTAATAATTTGGAAGAAGAAAAGCAAAACGAATTGGTTTCTATGTTTACAGCGTTAGCATCTTCTGAAAAACGGGTAACCGATACATTATTTAAAATTTTAATGCCTTTGACAAGCACTTTTTGAAGCAATGCATCCATCATTTTACCTGTATCAATCTGCCCTTCAAATTGGTTGAAAATATAATTTTCTTGTATGTTTTTAAAACGGAAGCTATTGTCTTTTAAACTAAAAACATCTGCGTTAAAAATAGGTTTTAGCAGTTTGTTTATTTCTTCTTTTTTAGAAAGACATTCTTGAAACAAGCTAGTATCTTGTTTCGTGAATAACTCATAACCTCCTAACTGTTGGTAGTTCATTGTTTTGTCTCCTAAAGTGTTTCTTAGCAGCTGTAAGCCATTTACACGTTTTTTTACAAGCGCTATAACTTCTTGTTCTGTATGTGTGTTTAAATCGTATAGAATTTCGCTTAGGCTACCAAAACAGGAAAAGCCTGCATTTTTGGTACTTGCACCTTGAGGCAAGATTCCTTTTTCTAGAATTAGAATTTTTGCTTTTGGGAATTTCTCTTTTAGGTGCAACGCGCAATTCAGTCCAACAATACCACTACCAACAATGGTGTAGTCTATGTTGGAGAGCCATGTTTTTATTTCCCAATACGATACGTTCATGATGCTAATTTAGGATTTTAATTGGAAATTCTAATCTGTGTTAAGGATTGAGCAATTGTTGGAGCTCCTCGCAGAGAGCGACTTGTGAAAGCCTGACTTTTGCTTTCTTAAAAAAGCAAAAGTAACACCATAAAACTGGACTAACAAAGCTATGGTTTATAAATAAAAAAGCTCCGAAATTGCTTTCGGAGCTTGAATAAAAAGCAAAATATATTATTTAATGATTATTTTCTTAGTGGTCTTACTTCCGTTACTTTCTATATTTAATAAATAGATTCCCGAAGATAAATCGTTAACATTTAGTGTTCTTATTGCGGTTTTGCTGTTATTAAACTGGTTATAAACGCGTCTTCCTCTAATGTCAAATATCGAAATATTAAGATCATCTGTATTGTTTGATTTAATATGAAGTGTTCCTTCTGTTGGGTTAGGATAGATAAGGAATGTATTTGCATTAAAATCATCTACGCTTAATTCGGTTAAAACATTTACGGTGTAATCTTCTATTTGTCCCCAAAAACCAGTTTCGCATGGTCCAAAATCGTTATTAACATTATCTGTATTTTTCATACCTACTCGCATTCTAGTAGCTCCTAAAACCGCATCTGTAGGTACCGTAATGGATAATCCAGATCCCGAAGTAGGTTGATCCACAACATTATTTGCTGTTCCTAAATCATATTCCTCTCCTGGGTCATTAAAACTACAATTCTGGTTCCAATCAATCCAAACTTTATTCACATAGAAATAAGCACCATTAGAATTCACATGTACCGTAATCTCGTGAGACGAATTTCTTTGGATATCTGTAGAAATAGAAGTGAAATCTTGATACGGATCGTCTGCACTTGCTGCTGTAGTAACATTATTAATTGTATTAAATACTACTCTAGTAATCCTGTCAGCATCCGTATTAGTAGCAGCAGACGCACAAACGCCATCGGACACTGTTAACATTGCTGTCGCTGTTTTAACTACAGATGGAGCAGTTGCTGTAACGGTTATTGTGTAATCTCCAGGTGTTTCGCCAACAAGACCAGTTACATCCATTGTAAATGTACCATCTGCATTTAAAGATGTAGGTGTGAAAGTGATAGTTGCTCCTGGTAATGCTGGTGTTACGGAAGCTGAGAATGTGGTGTTTTCTGAAAACCCGTTAGAAGTAACATAGTTGAAATTGTAACTTACGGCATCTATATTACAAACCGATTGTCCGCCAGTGGTATTACTTATACTAAAATCGGAATCATTAGAAAGGGAGAAAACATCTGTAATCGCATAAAAAATATTATCTGCAGCTTCTACTAAAATTCTTGAATTATTATTTGCGGTAATATTTGGAACCGTTATAGATGCAGCTCCAGTATTTGCTACTCCGGATGCTAATGTGGTATTAAAGTTTGTACCACCATCTGAAGAGAATAATATATTTACGGTTTGGCAATTAATGGTTGCATTGTCTGAGTCACCAACCACCCAGTTTACAGTTTGTGTGCTACCAGGAGCCCAAGTTGGAGGTGTAGCAACTGTAAACGGCGCTACGTTTTCTACAGTTACAGTCATTTCATCTGACTTTGTGTTTCCTGCCACAGCAGCATTATCTCTCACGGTAAATAAGAATCCCATGGTTCTAGCAACAGATGGAACGACTTCCCAAGTGGAAGCTAAAGAGCCAGATAATACGGTGTTAAATTCTGGAAAATATCTAACAGGTACGACTTTTGGATCTAGAGATCTAAAGGTTGGTCCGCCAGTATTATTTGATTGTGGAGGCATTGGTGCTGCAGCAGTATCATTTTGTTCCCAAGAATAGGTTAATGTATCGCCGTCTCCATCTGTTCCAACTCCAGTAAGTTTAAATGCAGTAGAAGGAGGAATAGCATAATCTGTTCCAGCAGCAGCTGTTGGAGCAGTATTTCCAGTTGAAGTTACAGTACCACAAGTACTACCCGATCCAGCAGAAATGTTAATCCACATTTCTTTAATGTTTTCACCGTGAAAATAATCATCACTATTACTTTGTACATTTGGCGCGCAAATACCTGCATATCCCATAATAGACGAAGCACTTCCTGGTTCTACAGAAACAGAACTTCTATTACAACTATTATTTTGTGTATGGTTTCCACCAAACTGGTGTCCCATTTCATGTGCTACATAATCAATATCAAAAGCATCACCTACAGGTGCTCCAGAACCCGTTACACCTCCTGCTTTACTTCCGGTACAAGGAGAGTTTAAATACGCAACTCCACCGCCTCCAGTACTAAAAACATGTCCGATATCATAATTTGCAGAACCAATATTAGTATCGCATTCTGTTTGGTTTTCCCCTAACATAGCACCACCACTATTATTGGTATAATTATCGGAATTCACATCTGGTCCTAAGTTTATAATACTTGTATTATCGACCATTACCATGGTTAGTCCTAAGTCACGAACATACACACCATTTACACGATTCATTGTAGTAGTCATAGCAGCCATAACGCCTCCAAGGGTTCCGCCATGATATTGCGCATACTCTACAGTACATGCTAAGGCTAATCTATAGGTTCTTAATTGTCCGTCGTCTGCATTTCTAAGCGCCATATATTCTTCATTAGAAATACCGCTTTTTTCCATTACAGATTCTGATTCGCAAATAAATGCATCCGAGTTTATATCTCCTTCCGAATTAATAAATGCGATATATGTTTTTAAATCTTTCGAATATGGTTCTATAAAAATGGTTTTCTTTTCCGATAAAATCATACCACTTAAACCTTTTTGCGGCGTAATTGTTAAACGAAGTTGTGCTGCAGGGTTTTCTACACCCACACCAACATAAGTCTTAATTTCAGGAAATTTAGCCGCTAAAACTGGATCCATAATGGATACTTCACTAATTCTGAAAGACTCAAAATCACCAGTAGCATTTGGAAAGGCAACAACAACATTGGATGTTTTATCGTATGATTCTTTCTTTGGAGAATGCTTTAAAGCATTCGATAGTTCTTGTACATTGACCTGAAACAAAGTAGATTTTTGAGGGATTTCTTTATAAAACTGAACCTCGTTGACATTCATTTTTGCCGCACTTGCTGGAGACCAAAAGGAAGATTTTTTTTGTGCAAACGCACCTTTTGAAAACATTAGCACTGTAAAAAGCAAGCAAACATTTCTCAAGTATTTTTTTCTCATAATAAAAAGTCATATTTTAATCCTCTAAAGTTAGTCTGATATTTCTAAAACACAAAAATTTTAGAGTTAATTCGTAAAATACCTTACCGAACAATGACAAAATTGTATTTATTTAACATATTATTCTTTATTCTATTACTCACGACATCTTGTAAAAGTAGTAAAGAAGGTAACTTACAAACTAATTTAAAAACAATGGATTCTAATTGTCCGGATGATGGTATTTGTTCTTTGGAAGTGATTAAAAGCAAATCATTAGAGATAAAACAAGATGCTATTAGTGCATTATATCCAGTTTTAACGGAAGGAAACTCAAATGTTTTAAAGTTTAGCTATAAAAGAAATGAAATTGCAAATACACAAGATGGACAGTATAGCGAAGTCATTTATGCCGAATTACCTGAAAACATAAAAGACATCGAACTTAATGATGCTAATTTAAGTACGGTAAAATTATTATTTGCTAGACTTTGTTTCTGTAGAGGGCAAACCGGTTATTATAATGTATCCAAAGGGAAATTAGAAATTCAGAAAAAGGAAGATGGCACTTTTAATTTTAAGCTTCAATTTAAAATAGATGAAGTACCACAAATTATTACTTTAATAGATACATCCTTTAGCCTAAACTAAGGTATAAAAAAACTCCGAAATTGCTTTCGGAGTTTTTTGTTTCCCATCTTTAAGGGAATGTACTATATTTTAAAACTTCTAGTCTAATATCTAGAAATAGACTTTTAATTAGTCTTCTTCTTCTTGTGGTTTCATTACAAAATCTTCCATAAATTTAGTCGTATAATTTCCTGCTAAATAATCTGGATGATCCATTAATTGTCTATGAAAAGGAATGGTTGTTTTTATTCCTTCGATAACGAACTCGTCTAAAGCACGTTTCATTTTATTAATAGCTTCTTCTCTAGTTTGCGCGGTTGTAATTAACTTAGCAATCATAGAATCGTAGTTTGGCGGAATGCTATACCCTGCATACACGTGCGTATCTAAACGAACTCCGTGTCCGCCTGGCGCATGTAATGTTGTTATTTTTCCTGGCGAAGGTCTAAAGTTATTATAAGGATCTTCGGCATTAATACGACATTCTATAGAGTGTAACTGTGGTAAATAGTTTTTACCAGAGATTGGCACTCCTGCAGCTACTAAAATTTGTTCCCGTATCAGGTCAAAATCAATTACTTGTTCTGTAATTGGATGCTCTACTTGTATACGCGTATTCATTTCCATGAAGTAGAAATTTCTATGTTTATCTACTAGAAATTCTACGGTTCCTGCACCTTCGTATTTAATGTATTCGGATGCTTTAACTGCAGCTTCACCCATTTTTTTACGTAAGGCTTTGGTCATAAAAGGAGAAGGTACTTCTTCTGTTAATTTTTGATGACGACGTTGAATAGAGCAGTCTCTTTCGGATAAGTGACAAGCACGACCAGTAGAGTCTCCTACAATTTGAATTTCGATATGGCGAGGCTCTTCAATAAGCTTTTCCATATACATATCATCATTACCAAATGCTGCTTTAGATTCTTGTCTTGCAGAATCCCAAGCTTCTTTAAGGTCTTCTGCTTTCCAAACGGCGCGCATTCCTTTTCCACCACCACCAGCGGATGCTTTAAGCATTACTGGATATCCTGTTTCTAAGGCTGTTTTTTCGCAATCTGCAAAATCTTCTATTACACCTTCACTTCCTGGTACACATGGTACTCCTGCTTCTATCATGGTTGCTTTGGCATTCGCCTTATCTCCCATTCTATTAATCATTTCTTCGGAAGCACCAATAAATTTTATATTATGCTCTTCACAAATTTTAGAAAATTTAGCATTTTCTGATAAGAATCCATATCCTGGATGTATTGCATCTGCATTGGTAATTTCTGCTGCAGCAATAACATTAGACATTTTTAAGTAGGATTCGCTACTTGCAGCTGGCCCAATACATACGGCTTCGTCTGCAAATTTAACGTGAAGGCTATCTGCATCTGCTGTAGAATATACAGCAACTGTTTTAATGCCCATTTCTTTACAGGTTCTAATTACACGTAATGCAATTTCCCCTCTATTGGCAATTAATATTTTTTTGAACATAATTCTATTGCGTTTATAAGTTTATACGTCTATTCGTCTATCGTTCTAGTTAAAAAACTAGAATTTTAAATTTTAAACTTTAAACTTTAGATTATGATGGATCTACTAAAAATAATGGTTGATCAAACTCTACTGGAGATGAATCATCTACTAAAACTTTCACGATTTTACCAGATACTTCGGATTCGATTTCGTTAAAAAGTTTCATTGCTTCAATGATACATAAAACATCACCTTCATTAATAGTTTGACCTACTTCAACAAAAACAGGTTTGTCTGGAGAAGGTTTTCTATATAAAGTTCCAATGATTGGAGACTTGATTGTAATATATTTTGAATTATCATCTTCTGCAGGTGCAGCTTTTGCAGGTGCAGCATCTACAACTATTGGTGCAGCAACTGGTGCTTGTGCCATAGCGCCCATTGGTATTTGTTGTACAAATGTTTGCGTTTCTGCTTTCTCGTCTCCACCAGTTTTTATGGTGATTTTAATATCGTCTGTTTCTAATTTAACCTCACTTGCACCAGATTTGGCTACAAATTTAATTAGGTTTTGAATGTCTTTTATATCCATAATATTCAAGTTTTAATTATGTTTGTTAGTTAGTTTAAGAATTATAGGCCCATTTTATATAAATAGCGCCCCAAGTAAATCCACCTCCAAAAGCAGCAAGTATAACCTTGTCTCCTTTTTTAAGTTTAGATTCGTAATCGTTTAATAATAAAGGTATTGTTGCAGAAGTGGTGTTTCCATATTTTTCAATATTCATCATCACTTTGCTAGGATCTAAATCCATTCTGTTTGCAGTGGCATCAATAATTCTTTTATTTGCTTGATGCGCTCCTAACCAATCGATATCATCGTTAGTAAGCTTGTTTCTTTCTAAGACTTTTACACAGGCATCTGCCATATTAGAAACTGCCCATTTAAACACTGTTTTCCCATCTTGGAAAACAAAGTGTTTTTTTGCTTTAACTGTTTCTAAGGTTGCTGGTTCTATAGATCCTCCTGCTGGAACTTGAAGAAATTCCCTTCCGGTTCCGTCGCTTCTTAAGTACTCATCTTGAACACCTAATTTTTCTGTATTAGGTTCAAAAAGTACCGCTCCGGCTCCATCACCAAAAATAATGCAGGTTGCTCTGTCTGTATAATCTATCATAGAAGAGTTCATGTCTGCTCCTATTACTAGAATTTTTTTGTATTTCCCACATTCTATAAAACTAGAAGCGGTAGAAACAGCATATAAGAAACCAGAACATGCTGCATCTAAATCATAAGCAAAAGCATTTGTTGCTCCAATTTGGGAAGCTACAAATACTGCTGTTGCAGATGCTTGCATATCTCTTGTAGCTGTTGCTACAATAACTAGTTCTATTTCTTTTGGATCTAGATTTGATTTTTTTATCAAATCTTTGGCTGCTTCGGTTGCTAAGAAAGAGGTTCCTTTGCCTTTTTCTTTTAATATTCTACGTTCCTTGATTCCTGTTCTAGAAGTTATCCATTCATCATTTGTATCGACCAAAGTTTCTAATATTTGGTTTGTCAATACATATTCTGGAACATATTTACCTACAGCTGTTATCGCTGCTGAGATTTTGCTCATAATTTTGGTGTTAATTTGACCTAAAATCGTTGAAAATTAGCTGAAACGAATACCTATTTAATAAAATGGATAGGTTTCGGCTTAATCTGATGCAAATTAAGTTGTTTTTAACGTAAAGAAAAATATATCACAAAAAAAACGCTCACAGTGGAGCGTTTTATTGTATGCATGCATAGTACCTATGCTAAATTTTCTTCTACTTGCGAGTTGTCGATTAAAACTTGTCCTCTGTGGTATAATTTTCCTTCAAACCAATGTGCTCTATGGTATAAGTGAGCTTCACCAGTTGTTGGGCATGTAGCAACTTGTGGCGCAACTGCTTTATAATGTGTTCTTCTTTTATCTCTTCTTGTTTTTGAGATTTTTCTTTTAGGATGTGCCATTTTTTATATTATTTATCCGTTAATAGTTTCTTAAGTGTATTCCAACGAGGATCTATATCCTCTTTGTTTTCTTTTTCTTCAGCCGTTTTAGGGCTAAGTTCTTCTAATTTATTAAGTATTTCAGAATCTAATGTACCATCTTCAACTCCAGGATGGATTAATTTATTAGGAACTGCTAAAACAATAAGCTCATAAATATACTGCTGTATATTAATTTCATATTCACCATGCGAAATAATCAATATGTCTATATTGTCGTCATTGTATTCTTCTCCAAACTGCACAACCAAATCAAAATCTGTACTAATTTCTTGATCGAAAGGCTCATTAGTTAAGTCACAATTAACGTTTAAAGTTCCATAAATTTTAAAATTCAATTCCAGTAAAGTTGCTTTTTTATTTAAAACAAGATCTACTTTAATGCTTGAATCATTAAAATCTTCATACTCAAAATGTTCAAAGAACGATTGTTTAATATCATACTCAAAAAGGTGTTCTCCTACTTTTAAACCTACAAACGGTATTGTAAATGCTTTCAAAGACTTCATTTTTCACATCTATTTTGAGCCTGCAAATATACAATTTTTTATTAACTAAGCACAGTTATAAACATTTTTTTGTTTATATCTTTTTTTGATTGAATTTTAAAGGATTTTCATTTATTTCATCGAATTCCAATCTATTTCTAAATATTTCAATCGCTTTATATACCGCTTCCTTAAAAGAGCCGTTGTCTGCCAGGTTTTTTCCCGCTATTTCAAAAGCAGTTCCGTGATCTGGAGAAGTTCGTATTTTATTTAGTCCTGCGGTGTAATTTACGCCTTGACCAAAAGAAAGTGTTTTAAAAGGAATCAATCCTTGATCGTGATACGAAGCAATAATAGCATCGAAGTTTGTATAATTATTAGAACCAAAAAAGCTATCTGCAGCATACGGGCCATAAACTAACTTCCCTGTTTTTTTGATTTCCTCTAATGTTGGTCGTAAAACCGTATCGTCTTCTGTACCAATAACACCATTATCTCCGTTATGCGGATTAATACCTAATACTGCTATTTTTGGTTTTCTAATTTTAAAGTCTTTTTGAAGCGAAGTATAAATCGTTTCAATTTTCTCTTTAATACGTTTTGGTGTTATTTGTGTCGCTATATCTTTAACAGGTACATGGTCGGTTAATAAACCAACACGTAAATTGTTTGCAACCATTAACATTAAACTGTTCCCTTCTAATTCCTGTTCTAAATAATTAGTATGCCCAGGAAATTTAAAAGTTTCCGATTGTATGTTGTGTTTATTGATTGGCGCAGTAACTAATACATCTACAGTTCCTTCTTTTAATGCTTTGGTTGCCGCCTCTAAAGATTTTATGGCATATTCGCCTATTTTAAAATCTTCTTTACCGAATTGAATTTTCACATGATCGTTCCACACATTAAAAACATTTACTTTTTGTGGAAGTATTTGATTCATGCTGTTTATGCCATTCAAGTTCACATCCATTTTAAAATGATTTTTTAAAAAAGTCATTGTTTTTACGGAAGCAAAAATCACTGGTGTACAAAATTCTAAGGTTCTAGGATCTTCAAAAGTTTTAAGTACTATCTCTGCTCCTATACCATTTAAGTCTCCTATAGAGATACCTACTATTATATTTTCTTCTTTCTTCATTAGTAATGCTAACTTTTGTTTGTAATTTTACTGCTACAAATTTAACTAAATAATCGACAATAATGTTTACTGGAATCATTGAGGAATTAGGAGTGGTTAAACAACTAGATCAAGAGCTTGATAATTTGCATATTACAGTGCAAAGTAATTTCACGCAAGAACTACAAATTGATCAAAGTGTAGCCCATAATGGTGTGTGTTTAACCGTTGTAGCAATAGATAATAATACTTATAAAGTTACAGCTATTAAAGAAACACTAGAAAAAACAAACTTAAATACCATTAAGGTTAATGATTTAGTAAATCTAGAAAGGGCGATGCAACTTGGTGAAAGACTAGACGGGCATATTGTTCAAGGTCATGTAGATCAAACAGCAACTTGTACGCATATTGAAAATACTTCTGGAAGTTGGTTATTCACCTTTACATATAATAGTGCGTTAAACAATATAACTATAGAAAAAGGGTCTATTACAGTTAACGGAGTAAGTCTTACTGTTGTTAATTCTAAAAAAGATGCGTTTAGCGTGGCTATAATTCCGTTTACTTTTGAACACACAAATTTCAATCACTTTAAAATTGGAACAGAAGTAAATTTAGAATTTGATGTAATTGGTAAATATGTAGCTAGACTAGTAAGTCTGAATAAACTTTAAGCTTTCTTGCGAATCGTTTTTATTATTCCATAAATCAAGCCAATAGCTAATAGGATATATATTCCAGCGTCTATAGGAAGACCTGGTGGTGGTGGTGGCGCAGGTGGTGGTGGACCACTCATTGTTTGCGCTACACTAACAAAACTTATTAATAAAAATAAGATTGAGGCTATTTTTGTTTTGTTTTGTATCATTCAGTTGTAAATGTATAAAAAAAAGCGACTTAACGAAAAATATCTTATTCTTTTTAGTTAAAAAAACTCCTTTAATTGCAAAAAACATCGATGAACTGCTAATTATCATGCTTTTTTTATACTTCTATAAAAAAAGTGGTCCCACTTGGGCTCGAACCAAGGACCACCTGATTATGAGTCAGGTGCTCTAACCAACTGAGCTATGGGACCAATTAAGCTGCAAATCTAATATTATTTTTAAGACTCTACAAGCAATTTTTTTCTAAATAATTTCTTGGCATAATTCTATCAAAACTCCGTTGGTGCTTTTTGGGTGTAAAAAAGCCACTAACTTGTTGTCTGCTCCTTGTTTAGGTATTTCATTAATTACTTTAAAGCCTTCCGATTTTAATCGAAAAATTTCTTTTTCAATATCATCTACATCAAAAGCGATGTGATGAATTCCTTCTCCTTTCTTCTCAATAAACTTCGCAATAGCACTATTATTGTTCGTCGCTTCTAATAATTCAATTTTATTTTCACCTACTTTAAAAAAAGAGGTGTTTACGCCTTCACTGGCTACTTCTTCCATTTTATAATGGGCTTTTCCAAAAAGTTGTGCGTATAATTTATTCGCTTTGTCCAAGTCTTTTACTGCAATACCAATGTGTTCTATTTTATTCATCCAAAATTAGTTTACTGTTTCCGTGAAAACGGAAATCTAAATATTTTCTTTATAATTAAACGGAAAATCTTCCTATTAAGAACCTTAAACTATTCCTTAAGGCACGAATTTTGTCTATAAATGTAAGATAATCTTTAAATATCAACTATTTTTGCATCGTAGAAGATAAAGTTTATCTTTTATATAAAAATAAGATTTCAGTTTTACCTGAATCTAAAATAAAATTAAAGTGGAAGAAACACAAAGACAAAAAAAAATAGGTTCTGTATTACAACGTGATATAGTAGATGTGCTACAAAAAGCAGCATCGCAAGGTGGTATGCAAGGAATACTTATATCGGTTAGTAAAGTAAAAGTAACTGTTGATCTTTCTGTAGCTAAAGTATATTTGAGCATTTTCCCTAATAATAAAGGTAAAGAATTATTAGACGGTATTAAATCCAATACGCCTTTAATAAGACATGAATTAGCACAACGTACGAGACATCAATTAAGACGTATGCCAAATTTAGAATTTTTTATAGATGATTCTTTAGAATATATTGATAAGATTGAACAGTCACTAAAAGGAAAAGAAGATCCTATTAATGATCCAGAACTTTTAGGAAAACGTAAAAAGCAATAATCGGTTTTATAAAACCTTTTCATTAAATCTACTACTCAAAACTCATTTTGTTATTGTAAAATAAACATGCATTTCCCTTTATACATAGCGAAACGTTATTTGCATTCTAAAAGCAGTAACAATGCTATAAATTTTATTACCATAATTGCAGCTATCGGGATTGTTCTTGGTGCTGCCTCTTTATTTGTTGTACTATCTGGATTTGCTGGTTTAAAAGACTTTACCTTACAATTTACGTCTATTGTAGATCCCGATTTAAAAGCCGAAACGGCAATAGGAAAATCTTTTTTTATTACGGATGACGAATTAGAAAAACTAGATAATCTAGAAGATATCGTTTCGTATTCAAAAATAATTGAAGATCGTGTTTTTATTGCTTTTGATGAAAAAAACTATCCCAATGCATATATAAAAGGAGTGGATGAAAATTACGAAAAAGTAAACATCATCGATTCTGTAATACCCTTAGGAAGCTGGCTTGCGCAAAACACCAATCAAATAGTAGTTGGTTGGGGAATTTCTAGCAATCTCTCTTTTGGTGTTTTAGATTATGCCAAGCGCATCAGTTTGTATGTGATTAAACCTGGAAAAGGACAAATAACTTCCGAAAAACAAATATACAACACCTTTCAAGCGGTAAACGTTGGTATTTTTGATATTAACGAAGAGCTAAACGACAAATACGTTTACGCGCCATTTGCCTTTGCTAAAGAACTTTTGGGTTATGAAAACAATCAGATTTCTGCGATAGAATTTAAACTACAAGAAGATTTCGACGAAGACCAAGTACGAGAAAACATTCAAAATATATTAGGAAACAAAGTCGTATTAAAAAATAGAGCACAACTAAACGATGCACTATACAAAATGCTAAACACCGAATATCTAGCGGTATACCTCATCTTTACACTCGTTTTAATCATTGCACTATTTAATGTTATTGGTTCCATTATCATGATGATTCTAGATAAAAAGAAAAACCTAAACACCTTATTTAATTTAGGAGCAACACAACAAGATATTCGTAAAATATTTTTTTATCAAGGCGTTTTAATGACGCTTTTAGGCGGTATTATTGGTTTGGTTATTGGTATCCTTCTTATTTTGTTACAACAAGCGTTTTCCTTTGTCATGATAACGCCATCACTACCTTATCCCGTTGCTTTAAAAGCCATAAACGTTGTTATCGTATTTTTAACTATCACCATTTTGGGCGTATTAGCTTCTAAAATTGCAGCTACAAGAATTACTAAAAATTTAGTTTCTAATTAGTTTTTGGGCAAGTTGCCTGAAAAAGGCAAACAGGCTTTCCGTTATATCTTTTTTTTTGTTCTCGATACATTTTGCTCATGCTTCGCAAAACACTCGAACTGACATAAAAAAGGATGCCACTGCAATCCTTCTTGCATGTACTTGCTATGGTTAAGGTTTTAATTAAAAGGAAAGTAATTAGTTAAAAAATTCTGTTTTGTTGCTGCTTCGCGTAATTTGCAAACGCTCCGCTTTTGACTGCAGTCAAAATCTCCTCTCTTTAGCTAAAGAGAGGAGCAAGAAATTATCCTGTGGCTTTCTCTTCTATAATCTGTTTTAGTTCTTTATAATTCTTGTCAAGAAAACAATATCGAGGCATTGTTATATTTATAATTTCTCCATCTACTTTATATAAAATAACACCATTCTCAACAGCTTTTATCTTTTCAAATTCAATAGGAAAAGACACCTTATCTAGATATAAGAAATTTTCATCAAAAGTGAGATCTGTAGGTTTTGGTAATTTTTTTATGGAAATATATGCAGTAAAAAAAACAGCTAAAAATCCAGCTATTATTCCTCCTGAGTCTTTCGTAATTATACTATAAACAAGAACAATAATTCCGTAAATAATACCAATTCGCCAAACCAAATACTGCAAAAAGTAAAATGTAGAATCTATTCTTTTCTTCATTTTTACGTAAATAATCCTTAATTAAATTAGAGAGGTGTTTAAATATATAAAAGGCTTCGCTTTTTAGTTCAAACGCTCCGCTTTTGACTACAGTCAAAACCACCTCTCTTTAGCTAAAGAGAGGAGCAAGTGATTATAATACTTTAGAATCTAAAAAACTATTCTGTAAATTGAAAGTCACCAAACTTTTCTAACACCTCATCAAAAGCAGCAAATACATCTACAGATGCATCACTAGTAACCATTTTCATTCGGTGTTCTTTAAAATGTGGAATCCCTTTAAAGTAATTGGTATAATGTCTTCTCGTTTCAAAAACACCTAATATTTCTCCCTTCCAATCAATAGACATCTGTAAATGTCTACGAGCAGCTTCTACGCGTTCTTGCATCGTAATTGGTCTGTAATGTTCGCCGGTTTCAAAAAAGTGCTTTACTTGTTTAAAAAACCAAGGATTACCAATAGTAGCACGACCAATCATACAACCATCTAATCCATAAACATCTCGCATTTCCATAGCGCGTTCTGGAGTAGTAACATCGCCATTTCCAAACACAGGAATGTGCATACGTGCATTATTTTTTACTTCTGCAATTGGTTTCCAATCTGCATCGCCTTTATACATTTGCGCTCTTGTACGTCCGTGAATCGCTATCGCCTTACAGCCAACATCTTGTAATCTTTCGGCAACCTCAACTATTCGAATAGAATCATGATCCCAACCCAAACGCGTTTTTACCGTGATTGGAATGTTGGTACGTTTCACCATTTCGGCAGTTAGTTGCTCCATCAAACAGACATCTTTTAAAATCCCTGCTCCTGCGCCTTTACTAACTACTTTCTTTACCGGACAACCAAAATTAATATCGATAATATCTGGTTTAGATTCTGCAACAATATCAATAGTTTGTAGCATACTATCTAAATTGGCTCCAAAAATCTGAATCCCAACAGGACGCTCTTTTTCGTAAATATCTAACTTCATAACACTTTTTGCAGCATTACGTATTAAACCTTCACTACTTACAAATTCTGTGTATACCACATCTGCACCTTGTTCTTTGCATAATGCACGAAAAGGTGGATCACTTACATCTTCCATTGGTGCTAACAATAAAGGAAAGTCAGGAAGTTCTATGTTGCCTATTTTTACCAAGTACTATATATTTTGCGCAAAAATAAGTCTTTTATTTTAATAAAAAATAAACACAAAAATCACTTCTATGTAAATATGTACCTTTGCAGCAAAAACATTAAAATGAAAAAGAACCTACTTTTACTTTTTGTCCCTGTTATACTCCTTTTAAATTGTAGTGCTATAGACGAATTAACCAAGTTCGATTTAGACTATCAAACAAGTTATTCTATTGCACCAAGCACTTTAATAAATACGCCTTTTGATATCCAAACGCCAGATATGACTACCGAGTCGGAGTCTACTTTTGAAAGCAATGATACGCGTAAAGACTTAATTGAAAGCATTAAACTAAAAACGATTAAGCTTACTATTGACAATCCGCAAGATGGGAATTTCAACTTTTTAAAAGAAATTCATGTTTATATTAATGCAGAAGACCTTGAAGAAGTTGAAATTGCAAATGCATTTGATTTAGAAGACACAAACTCGAAGACCATTACCTTAGAGGTTACCGATCAAGAATTGAAAGAGTTTATTAAAAAAGATACTTTTAGTTTACGTGTTAAAACGGTTACAGACGAAACGATTAGCGAAACACACGATATAACCATTGACACTAAATTTAGAGTAGATGCTGAAATTTTAGGTGTATAATTTCCTTTATTTAATCTCATAATTTGCAGATCCCTTTTGAACCCACTGTGTTTGGTTACCCTATAAATATTCATCTTGTTTTAGAATATTTAGCATTTTTTATTGCCTTTAGGTATTACGTTTTTTTAAGACGAAATAGTACCGATACGATTAACACCAACAACCGATTATCTATCATTCTTGGTGCCGCTCTTGGTGCTTTAATTGGTTCGCGATTGGTTGGTTTTTTAGAAAACCCTTTCATTGATTTTTCTCAGGAAAATATTATTCAGGTATTAAACACCAAAACCATCATGGGAGGATTATTTGGTGGTTTACTAGGTGTAGAATTAGCGAAAAAAATTATTGGCGAAAAAACGTCTTCTGGTGATTTGTTCACGTTTCCTATACTTCTAGGTATTTTTATTGGTCGTGTTGGTTGCTTTTTTTCTGGTATTAACGAGTTTACTTACGGTAAAGAAACCACTTCGTTTTTAGGTATGTATTTAGGTGATGGTATACTTCGTCATGCCACTTCCCTTTATGAATTGGTGTTTTTGGTTTTTCTATTCTTTCTATTAAAACAGATTAAAAACAAGGCCGTTTTAAAAAATGGCGAAGTCTTCAAGATTTTTATGCTAAGCTATTTCGGATTTCGGTTTTTTATCGAATTCTTAAAACCTAATGTTTTTTATGTTTTTGGTTTCAGTAGCATTCAAATATTATGTGTAATTTGTTGGTTGTATTACAGCAAGTTTCTTACTAGTCTTATACTTAGTAAGAAAGCGCGTTAAGGATTGTAGTGAAAATCCTTTTTGTGAGGCACGAGCAAAAAGATTGCAGCGTAAAGCCTGACCCTTTGCAGCTCTTTAGCGAAAAAGGGTAACGCCCAAATGATAATAAAAACAAAGAAATGCCAGTTAGAAAATATACCTATTACGATTTTACCTTAAGCTTATGTCCCGAGTGTTTAAAGCGTGTGGATGCAAAAATTGTGTTTGAAGACGGCAATGTTTATATGTTGAAACGTTGCAAAGAACATGGCAATTCTAAGGTGCTTATTGCAGACGATATTGCATATTACAAAAACATACGAAACTACAACAAGCCAAGCGAAACGCCGTATACGTTTAACACGAAAACCGATTATGGTTGCCCTTATGATTGTGGTTTGTGTCCAGACCATGAGCAGCATAGTTGTTTGACGGTTGTAGAGGTTACCGATCGATGCAATTTAACCTGCCCAACTTGTTATGCGGGTTCGTCGCCAACCTATGGAAGACATCGTACGTTGGACGAAGTAAAAGCGATGTTAGATACCATTGTTAGAAATGAAAAGGAACCAGATGTGGTACAGATTTCGGGCGGAGAACCCACGATTCATCCGCAGTTTTGGGAAATTATGGACTATGCAAAATCGTTACCAATTCGGCATTTGATGTTGAATACCAATGGTATTAAAATTGCTAAAGATTTCGCTTTCGCGGAAAGGCTAAAAACCTACGCTCCAGATTTTGAGATTTATTTACAATTCGATTCGTTTGAAAATAGCGTGTTGCGAGAACTTCGTGGTGCAGATTTAAACGATATTAGAAAACAAGCGATTGAAAACCTCAACAAATTAAATCTTTCTACCACCTTAGTGGTTACGCTTCAAAAAGGGTTGAATGATGGTGAAATTGGAAAAATTATAGAATATGCATTGAAGCAAAAATGTATTCGTGGCGTTACTTTACAACCGACACAGATTGCAGGAAGACTGGAAAATTTTAATCCGGAAACCGATAGAATGACACTTACCGAAGTGCGTAGAAAAATAATGGAGCAAACGGATATTTTTAATCCGGATGATTTGCTTCCGGTGCCTTGTAATCCCGACGCTTTGGTTATGGGTTATGCGCTTAAACTAGGAGACGAAGTGTTTCCATTAACGCGTTATATTAACCCGAATGACTTACTAGACAATAGCAAAAACACTATTATTTATGAGCAAGATTCGTTGCTTCAAGAAAAAATGATAGAATTATTCAGTACCGGGAATTCGGTGGAAGTTGCAGAAGAAAACCTAAAATCTATTATGTGTTGTTTGCCTAATATTGATGCACCAGATTTAGGATATGATAATTTGTTTCGGGTAATCATCATGCAGTTTATTGATGCGTATAACTTTGATGTTCGCGCCATTAAAAAATCTTGTGTGCATATTGTGGATAAGGATAATAAAATCATTCCGTTTGAAACGATGAATTTGTTTTATCGCGATGATAAAAAAGCGAGATTAGAGGAATTAAGAAATGAAATGGTATGATGTGGTTCCTTCTTATTCTTGTTATGTTTATGCCTGCAGCGGTATTCGCTATTTATGGTAAAGAAGCCGAAAAAGGTAGTGAGAAACAAAAACAATACTATCAATTAGCCATGGTCTGTTTGGTGGCTAGTTTTGTTGTTTATGGTGTTGTTGTATTTACTAATTTATAAAAGATGAAGACATTATTACTTGAAGTAGGAAATTTAGACGGCTTGGTAATTATGCTTGTTGCCATTATGTTTGGTCCAGCAATTTTACTAACTATTATTGGAGCTGCCGTATTTAAAAAGAATAAAAAAGCAGCAAAAGTATTATTTATTCTTGCTACTGTTTATGTAATTATAAGCTTAGGTATTTGCGGAGCGCTTATGGCTAGTTAATACCCCAAGTCCGTAAAAACCTAAAAGTAATTCTGCAAACGTTCCAAAGAGGTAACCAAAAGTTGGTGTGCCATCGAGTAGGATACTTAAAACTCTTCCGAAACCTAAACCAAGCATGAAAATCATGTTGGTTACTAAAGCCAATTTTAGGTAATTGGTTTTAAAAATGCCTAAAATCCAAAGTGTTGAAAACCCCAAATACAGCCCCATTATGGCTTTAAAAAAGTTATGCTCGTCTATGGTATTTAAATGAATATCAAATTGCGAGCTTGGATTAAAACCATAAACAAACGCAACAGGAACCACAATACATACTGATATAATTACATGTATTTTAGTAATGATGTCTGTTTTGGTAATGTTCATTTTATTTTATCAAGTTATTAGAAGTTAAAACTGTATTTCCGCCTCTACTTCTATTCCTTCTCTTTCTACAATCACTTTAGTAATATCTCCTTCTTCAAATTTTGATAACCCTATCATGTATGTTGTCATATCTATCACTTCAACCTCACCAAGTTTTACAACTACATCGCCTCTTTGTAAGCCGGCTTTTTGTGCTGGTTTGTCTTCGCTAATACCATCAATTCGCATGCCTTTTCCATCGTATAAATAATCTGGAATTACGCCTAATCCAACTTTAAAACGCGGTACATCTTCGCTTTCGTTTTTAGTTTTTCTAAAAGGAAGTTTGCCGTTATTATCTAAATCGCTAACAATCTCATAAATGTAATTTGAAATTACTTGCATACCGTTAAAATGCAAACGCTCTGTGTCATCGGATGGTTTATGGTAATCTTCATGCTGACCCGTAAAAAAGTGCAATACAGGAATATCTGCATTATAAAAAGAAGTATGATCACTTGGTCCTACTCCAGATTCTTTTTGTATTAGTTTAAATCGGTTGTTATTCGCTTTTAAAGTTTGTTTGAATATTGGCGAAGTACCAACACCGTAAACCGCTAAGGTGCTATCCTTTTTAAGTCTACCAACCATATCCATATTAATCATATAGTTTGCTTTCTTCGTGTCTATCGTTGGATTTTTCACAAAATAGTTAGAACCCAATAATCCCATTTCTTCACCAGAAAAAGTAATAAATAAGTAATTGTTGTTAATATTCCCTTTCATTAATCGTTTTGCCAAGTTTAGTAACACTGCTACGCCACTTGCGTTATCATCTGCACCATTGTGAATCGCTCTTTCTCCTCTATACAAAGAACCTTCTGCGCCATAACCTAAATGATCATAATGCGCACCAATAATTATAGTGTTTTCTGCTTTATTGTCTATATATGCCACTACGTTGGTTCCAGTAATAGTACTGTCTCCATCTTTTACGGTATAATTTACTTCTTGATGCGGATCTGTTTTTGGTTTAAAGGAAAAGGTTTGGAAAAAACCATCGGTTCCTTTGGCGTGTAAACCTAGATCCTGAAAACGTTTTGCGATATATACCGCCGCTTTCTGCTCGCCTGCAGTTCCTGTTTGTCGGCCTTCTAAAGCATCATCTGCTAAAAACGCTACATCTTCTTGTATAGACACTTCTGGTATAACGATATCTTTTTTACAAGAACTCAATAGAATTAAAAAAACGATTAGAATGCTGTATTTCATAATGATAAATATTAATTTTACGTAAAATTAGGTATTAAATGCCATTTAAGTAAAAAATCATGACTAAAAACTACACGCTTTTTATATTACTTCTTTTATCTATTGTTTCCTGTAAACAGAATACTTCTAAAACTGGAGATGCTACAACGGGAGCTACAAAATGGGTCGATTCTTTAATTTATCCGGAAGAAACGCATTTTAAAAATATACGTCAAGTTACTTTTGGTGGTGATAATGCAGAAGCATATTGGAGTTTTGATGACAAGCAATTAGTTTTTCAGTCGAATAACAAAGACTGGAATGTAGAATGCGATCAAATGTTTTTAATGGACGCGAAAGAAATTTTTAAAGACAAAACGCCTCCTATGATTAGCACCGGAAACGGAAGAACTACTTGTGCGTATTTTTTACCAGATAACGAGCATATTATTTATGCTTCTACACATTTGGGAGATGATGCTTGCCCAGAAACACCTTTACGTAAAAACGGAAAATACATCTGGCCAATTTATGACACCTATGATATTTTTGTAGCCGATTTAGAAGGAACTATAACCGCACAATTAACGCATGAAGTTGGTTATGACGCAGAACCAACGGTTTCTCCTAAAGGCGATAAAATTGTATTTACTTCGACTAGAAATGGTGATATCGATTTATATACTATGAATTTAGACGGAAGCGATGTGAAGCAAATTACTTTTGAATTGGGTTATGATGGAGGCGCTTTCTTTTCGCCAGATGGCACAAAAATTATCTTCCGTTCTTCTAGACCAAAAACAGAAGAAGAAATAAAAGAATACAAAGATTTGTTAGCGGAAGGTTTAGTACAACCAACAGAAATGGAACTTTATATTTGTAATGCTGATGGAAGCGATTTAAAGCAATTAACCGACTTAGGAAACGCGAATTGGAGTCCGTTTTTTCATCCTAGCGGAGAGAAAATTTTATTCTCTTCTAACTTTGAATCCCCTCGCGGATTTCCATTTAATTTATACTTAATTGATATCGACGGTAAAAACTTAGAACGCGTAACGCATAGTACTACTTTTGATGCTTTTCCTGTGTTTTCTAATGATGGTAAATACTTAGTCTTCTCTTCGAATAGAAATAATGGTGGCGGACATGACACTAATTTATTTATTGCAGAATGGCAAGACTAAAAGGATGGCAATTCTGAAATATAATTAAAGAATGATACCGATATTGCAGAATGGAGCGATTAGCGATATTCTGAAATATATTAATTCTGATACAAACTTGTTTATTGCAGAATGGCAAGACTAACAAACTCCTACTTTCTTAGGATTTTGTTATTTCTCTAAACGATCTCTTTCTTTACGAGATTTAGTACGCTCGTTAGTTTCTAAAATGGTATTTCCAAATTTATAACTAAAGCCAAGTTTTATATACCTATTGTCTTGGTTGGAGTATCTGGAATTATTTTGATCTAGATATTTAGCGTTTACAGTAAAATCTTGCAGATTAAACAAATCTGCTGCCGATAAAGATATAGTAGCTTTTTTCTTTAAAATCGTTTTTTTAATTGCTAAGTCGGTTGCAAGTCTACCATCTACTGTTTGAAAACCTTGTTGGTTTTTACCTACATATACAAATGTTAAGTTCGCAGTCAGACTTTTATCTTTTAAAAAAGAAAAATCATTACTTAGAACAGAATAATTAGACCAAGAGTCTGTTTTTAAACGCTCGCCATTTAATGTTGCTAAATCTTGAATATTATAAAAAGAGGTTACAAAGTAAAGAAACCAATTTTTGGTAACATTAAAATAAGTAGTAAAATCAAAACCATATTCTATGGTATTACTTAAGTTTATTGGGGTGTAAATGATTTGATTTTCTATATTATCTTGAATAGGCAATTCTAAAAAACTAGCGTCCATATATTTATAATACGCTTCAAAAGTATACATGTCATTTATGGTTGTACCAAGCGTAATATAATCTACAAATGCTGGTTGTAAATTTGGGTTTCCAGTGACTATAGTATTATCGTTTAAATAATACGCAAAAGGGTTTAAATTTTGATAACTAGGTCTGTCTACACTTCGTTTATAATTAACAGTAGCACTTACTTTATCTGTAATTTGATGTTTTAAATTAAAAACAGGAAATCCTTTAAAATAGTCTTGTTTGTTTTCTTCGTTTGTAATTGGAGATTCTCCTTTAATAGTTGTTTCTTCTATTCGGAAACCTGTAGATAAGCTCCATTTTTTCCACTTTTTATTATACCCAATATAAGCAGCTAGAATATCTTCGTTATAATTAAAGGCGTCTGTATTATCTGTGTTTAGCGTTTGGTTACTTCCCACTACATCAAACTGTGTGATATCGCTTTCGGCAGTAATAAAAGAAGACTTAATTCCTACAGAAAAAGAAGACGTTTCATTAATCGTTACTGCATAATCTAATTGCGAAGTATAAATATCTGTTCCTTGATTTGCTTTCGTGTTAAATGCGTTCGTTGTATTTGGTGTATCTTGATAAAAATACCTACTAAAAACTTCTTGATTTCTGTTGTAGTTATAAACCGTATAATGTGCATTTAAAGATAGTTTCGCTTCGTTTTTAAAGGTATGCACATAATCTAAATCGAATCCTAAATTGTGTTTTCTGTCTCTAGATAAGTTATCCGATTTAAAGCTAGTAAGTGGATTGCTAGCGTTCTCACTAATTTCTGTATTACTTTTAATTTTATATTTATAATATGGCAGAAATAATAAATTGGAAGCAAAACTCAAGGTGTTAGCATCATCAAAAATATAGTCTAAATTTAGATTGAAGTTATGTGTTTTAGACCATGTGTTTCTATCAATATCGGTGGTCCATTTTTCAGAAATAGCATCGTTTTCTAAAAAATTAACGATCTCATGATTATCTCTATTTATCTTACTTTGCGTAAAGCTATAATTAGCAAATACGTTAATTTTTTCCGTTTTATAAAAATTAGTTGTTCCTACATTGCTCCTTGGAAAAACACCTTGTGTATAATTTGAAAAAACAGAACCTCTATACCCTGTTATTAAGTTTTTCCCCATTACAATATTTAAAACAGCACCACTGGAAGCATCATATTTTGCAGGAGGATTTGTAATCACCTCAATAGACTTTATACTATTTGCAGGAGAACCTTCTAGCAGTTGTGCCAATTCTTCTCCAGAAAGGTGCACTTTTTTATCATTTATATATACCGTTGGAAATGCACTTTTAATTTGAATATTATTATCTATTACCAAAACACCAGGAGTACTTCTTAAAACCTCCATCATATTACCTTCGCTTAAAGCTGTGTTTTCAACATTAAAGATCAAACGATCTACTTCCTTTTTAACCGTTGGTTTTTTTACAACAATACTAACTTCATCCAAACCTTGGTTCGATTCGTTAAGTATTATATTAGGTAACACACTATTTTTATCTACATGAATTTCTTTGGTATATGTATTAAAACCGATAAAAGAAACTTTTAAAATATAGCTATCTGATTTTATTTTATTTAAAAAAAAGTAACCTAAATCATTACTACTTGTTCCAAATACCACAGTAGAATCTTGCTTGTTAAGAAGAACAATATTAGCAAAAGAAACTGGCGATTTATTAGCATCGAAAATTTTTCCGTTTACAGAAAAATCTTGGCAGAACATTCCTAGAGGAATAAATACAAATAATAATATAAGGTTATTTTTGATTTTCAAAATTAAAAGGATAATTAACTCGCAATATACCAATACTTTTGGATTCTATTTTACGGTTTACCCATAAATTTATTCATCTTTTTCCTACAAAATAAAAGTATGAAAAAGCATAATAAATGCGTTATATTTGCCAAATCTCTAAAGAGAAGAGAAAAGGATTATGAAGCACATTAGAAATTTTTGCATTATTGCACATATTGATCACGGAAAAAGTACACTTGCCGATCGTTTACTCGATGCAACAGGTTCTGTTACTGCGCGCGAACAACAAGCACAACTTTTAGATAGTATGGATTTAGAGCGCGAACGTGGTATTACCATCAAGTCGCACGCCATACAAATGGAATATACCTATGAAGGACAAGAATACATCTTGAACCTTATTGATACTCCTGGTCACGTAGATTTCTCTTATGAGGTTTCTCGTTCTATTGCCGCTTGTGAAGGCGCTTTACTTATTGTAGATGCTGCGCAAAGCATACAAGCACAAACCATTTCGAATCTATATTTAGCGCTTGAGAATGATTTAGAAATTATTCCAGTATTAAATAAAGTTGATTTGCCAAGTGCAAATCCAGAGGAAGTTACAGATGATATTGTAGACCTTTTAGGATGTGATCCAGAAGAAGTTATTCACGCAAGTGGAAAAACTGGTTTTGGTGTCGAAAATATTTTAAAAGCAATTATAGAACGTATTCCTGCTCCAAAAGGAGATCCAGACGCACCTTTACAAGCCTTAATTTTTGATTCTGTTTATAATACCTTTAGAGGTATTGAAACGTATTTTAGAGTTTTTAATGGGGAAATCAAAAAAGGACAAAAGATAAAATTTGTCGCTACAGATAAAGAATATAATGCCGATGAAGTTGGTACTTTAAAACTAACACAAGTTGCAAAACAAAGTGTAAAAACTGGGGATGTAGGATACCTAATTACAGGTATCAAAACGGCAAAAGAAGTAAAAGTTGGAGATACAATTACCGATTTTGCAAATCCGACCACCAATATTGTTGCAGGTTTTGAAGATGTAAAACCAATGGTATTTGCAGGAATATATCCAGTAGACACCGAAGATTACGAAGAGCTTAGAAACTCTATGGAAAAATTACAGTTAAACGATGCTTCTTTAGTTTTTGCTCCAGAAAGTTCTGCTGCTTTAGGCTTTGGTTTTCGTTGTGGATTCTTAGGAATGCTTCACATGGAAATTATCCAGGAACGTTTAGAGCGCGAGTTTGACATGACCGTTATTACAACGGTTCCCAATGTATCTTACAACGCCTTTACAAACAAACACCCAGATACACCATTTATAGTAAATAATCCTTCTGATTTACCAGATCCTTCTACCGTAAATCGTGTGGAAGAACCATTTATTAAAGCTACCATAATTACAAAATCGGACTTTGTAGGTAACGTAATGTCGCTTTGTATTGAAAAGCGTGGTATGATTATAAATCAAACGTATTTAACGTCTGTTCGTGTGGAATTGACTTTTGAAATGCCTTTAGCAGAAATTGTTTTCGATTTTTATGATCGATTAAAAACAGTATCTAAAGGATATGCTTCTTTTGATTATCATCCAATAGGAATGAAGGTATCTAAACTAGTACGTTTAGATGTCTTATTAAATGGGCAACCAGTAGATGCGCTTTCAGCTTTAATACATGCAGATAATGCACATAATATTGGTAAAAAAATGTGTGAGAAGTTGAAAGAACTTATTCCTCGTCAACAGTTTGATATTCCAATTCAAGCAGCTATTGGAGCAAAAATTATTGCAAGAGAAACTGTAAAAGCATTACGTAAAGATGTAACTGCAAAATGTTATGGTGGAGATATTTCACGTAAGCGTAAACTTTTAGAGAAACAAAAGAAAGGTAAAAAACGTATGCGTCAAGTTGGTAATGTCGAAATACCACAGGAAGCATTTATGGCTGTTTTAAAACTGAATGACTAAAATAGAACATCACTTTTATATATTAAAAAATCCCTTTGCAAAAAGGGATTTTTTTTCGTCTTGTGGATAACCATCACAGGCGTTTAAAGTCATTCTGTGTTTAAATCGATTCGCGTTTAAGAAATACTAACCTTCTCCGGAATTAATGCAACATTTTCCACATCAAAAGGCTTTCCTAAATACACCAATTGGCAATTTTCACCAATAGCTTCTATTTCTGTATTATAAGAAGATATAATATGCAATTCGCCATCATCATCTTTAAAGAATAAAGGAATGATGTTTTTGTTGCTATTTGTAATTTCTATTAAACTTTTATAATGCTCTTTATTTTCAATATCTATTTCTTGAATAGAAGGAAAGTTCTTTGCAACGGTAACTAAATTGTTATAATCGTCTGTATGACTAAATAAGCCTTCTTTCGGGTTATTGTTTCCATCGTTCATTTCCTCTTGCGTTACTAATCTAAACGAACCATTTTCTCCAAATTCTTTGCTAAACTTATCGATAGCATATTTGTTAATTTCTGTGTTTCCTGTTAGTGCCATTAAGTATCCAACATCATTTAGTTCTATATTATCCATTAAAGAATCGGAATAAATATTTGTACTTATTGCTTCTAAGCCTAGCTCTTTTGCTTTATTAATATTGTTCTGATTACTATCAATTAACACCACATGTCTTCCGTGAGATTCTAAATAATGTCCTAATAATCTAGAAACTCTAGCGGCACCAACAATTAAAATTCCGTCGGATTTTGTTAAAAACACACCAACCAGTTTTGCAAACAAACGCGCTGTTGTTGCGTTTAATAAAACGGTTCCGAGTACAATCATAAAAACCAAAGGCGTAATATATTCTGCTCCAGGAACTCCTTCTTTTGCTAGTTTTAATCCGAATAAAGAAGCAATACCGGCAGCTACAATTCCGCGAGGACCAACCCAACTAATAAACAATTTTTCATTCGTTTTTAACGTAGAACCTCTTGTACTTAAAAATACACCAATAGGTCTTATAATGAATACCACAACCGCAAATAGTACTGCAGTATTCCAATTATAAATTAAGTATAAATCGGTCATATTAATATTTGCAGCTAGTAATATGAAAAGAATAGAAATTAACAATACACTTAAAGATTCTTTAAAATACAGAAGTTCTTTTAAGTATGGCGAATTAGAGTTTCCTAGAACCATTCCCATAACCACTACGGCTAATAAACCAGATTCATGCGCAAAAGTATCTGCTAAGACAAAAACGCCTAAAACAGCAGCTAATGCAAATACATTTAACAGGTAATGTGGTACCCATTTTTTATTGATGATAAAATTTAAAGCATGTGCAAAGGTAAATCCAAAGGTAAACCCGAAAAGAACAATTTTTCCAAATTCAATAAATGCAGTCTTGGTAAATTCTCCTCCACCTTCTACGGTAATAAACTCAAAAACTAATACCGCAACCAAGGCGCCAATAGGATCGATAAGAATTCCTTCCCATTTTAAAACCGCGGAAACATCTTTTTTTAATGGTATGTTTCTTAAGATTGGTGTAATTACTGTTGGTCCAGTAACTATTATTAAACCGGAAAATAAGAAAGCCATTTCCCAACTTAAATAAAAAATATAATGTGCTGCCACTGCTGCGCCAAAGAAAGTAACCAAAGAACCTATCGTTATCAATTTTGTGATAACGGGTCCTACGTTTTTAATTTCGTTGGTTTTAAGCGTAAGGCCTCCTTCAAAAAGGATAATACTAATCGCTAAAGACACAAAGTAGAACAGGCTTTCTCCAGGAAATAAGCCTTCTTCTCCATTCCAAATAGGTTCAATCCATTTGGTGCCATCTTCCGATAAAAATTCTGCAGCAATTGGCCCTACAAGTAAACCGATAAGTATTAAAGGTAAGATGGCTGGTATTTTAAATTTCCAAGCAACCCATTGTGCCAATATTCCTAAAATAATAATTCCTGCTAATTCTAACATCTATGTTTTTTTGTGTGTGAAAATACTAAATAATTATAATTATAAAGGACATCTATTGGTAATATGACTTCAGAGTTTTAAAAAAATACTATCTTTCAAATCTTAATGGATAAACTAAACTTGTTATTAAAACCTTTTCATACCATAGGAATTGGTGTCACCTTTTCTCCAAATTTAAAAGCGAATGTTTTTGAAGCATCTCGTTTAGCCTTACTGTTTCAAAGTAAGTTAACACTTATTCATGTTGGGGAAGAGTCTTCAGAAAAAACAGAAAAATTTAAAAGCTTATTAGCTCCTTTTATTTCTCAGTCTTTAGAATATGATATTGTTTTTAAAACAGGAGATCCGGTAGATGTTATTCTTTCTGTTTCCTTAGAAAAAAAGGTAGATCTATTAATTCTTGGCGCTTTAAAACAAGAGAACTTTTTAAAATATTACGTAGGTTCTATTGCAAGAAAAATAACACGTCAGGCAAAATGTTCTGTTTTATTACTTATCAAACCTTCTGTAGAAAGGTTGCCTTGCAGTCATGTAGTGGTAAATGGTTTAAAAGATCCCAAAACGGAAAAAACGATTGCCTCTGCCTTTTATGTTGCAAATGCTTTAGGTTCGGAAAAGATTACTATAGTAGAAGAAATTACGCAAGACAAAATAACCACTAAGGTAGATGATGATAAATCTTTAAGAAAAGCGAATATTGTAAAAGAACGCTTAAAATTACGTGAAACTGCTAGAGTAAATAACATTATTAAAAATATACCGGTAGACCATACCAAAGATATTGTTATAAAATCACAACCCATTTTTGGAACCAAAGGATATTCTATTGGTCATTATGCACAAATTGCTAGAGCCGATTTATTGATTATGAATGCGCCTAGTAAAATGACATTTTGGGATCGTTTATTTCCACACGATATAGAACATATTTTAACCGAATTACCAACTGACGTACTCATCATTCAATGATAAAAAAAGAAAAGAAAATAGTGTCTTTTTTTAAAGCATTACCAAAAAATATTTTTTCTGGTTTTGTAGTAAGTCTTATTGCCTTACCATTAGGTTTAGGTTTAGCGATGGCTAGTGATGCGCCGCCAATTTCTGGTATTATTGCTGCTGTTGTAGGTGGTTTATTGGTTTCTATTCTAGGAGGATCTAATGTAACTATTACCGGCCCTGGAAATGGTTTGGTGGGAGTGCTTTTAGTCGCTATTACTACCTTAGGTTTAGAAAGTGCCTACGCAGCGATTATATGCTCTGGAGTACTTTTACTGGTTCTAGGATTTTTGCGTTTGGGTAAATTGGCAGATTTCTTTCCTTCTTCTGCAATTCAAGGGATGCTTGCTGCTATTGGCCTCATTATTCTTGGGAAGCAGTTTCACATCATGCTTGCACATAAAATTAAACGTGCAGATACCATCGATTACTTATTAGAAATACCGGTTACCATAAATGATGCTATCCATTATGATAAATCAGGGCTTATTTTTGCTGCTTTAGCAGGTGTTATAAGTTTTATTATTATGGCTTTTTATGGAAAAATAAGAAATAAATATTTTCAACTAATTCCTGCGCCAATGTGGATTGTTATTCTATCTATTGGCTTTAGTTATTATTTTGAATTGGTTGCCCATGAGGCAAACCCAATAGCCAAAGAATACATGATTTCTGGTATTCCTTCCTTTCAAGAAATCATTTCACAATTACCAACCGTTAATTTTAGTAAAATAGGGAGTCTTCCGTTTTGGTCTAGTGTTTTAGCATTAACGCTTATTTCTAGTATCGAATCCCTTTTAAGTATTAAAGCGGTAGATAAATTAGACCCAGAAAAAAGACGTTCTAATGTAAACAGAGACTTAAAAGCCTTAGGATTAGCAACTATTGGCTCTGGTTTTCTTGGTGGTTTAAATGTGGTAACTGTAATTGCAAGAAGTTCTGTAAACGTTAATAACGGAGGAACAAATCGTTCTTCCAACTTTTTTCATGCTGCCTTTTTGGTGATATTCATTCTCCTTTTTAGTACCCAATTAACCAGAATACCACTTCCTGCTTTAATGGCTATTTTGGTATATACCGGTTATAAATTAGCTTCGCCAGAAAACATTAAAAAAATATTTTCTATTGGTAGAGAGCAACTAATCATCTTTTTTGTAACGCTTATTTTAACCCTTAAAGTTGGCTTAATAACCGGTATTCTTTCCGGTGTTTTAGTCACTTTTTTGATACATATATTTATCAATAAAAGTTTTTCTTTATTCGCAAGAAACGTATTAAAACCAAATGTTTTAATGTATAAAGAGGAAGACAGCGCAGGTAATTACTACGTTAGTGTAAAACATTTTTGTAGCTTCTTAAATTACTACCGATTAAAAGAAAAACTAAACGCTGTTCCAGAAAACCAAGATATTATTGTAGACTTTTCACTTTGTGATTTTGTAGATCATACGGTTATGGAAAACTTGAATAATTATCAAGAACTCTTTTCTAAAAGAGGTGGTCATTTTGAAGTGGTTGGTTTAGATCTTCACGATACCGATTCTAAACACCCATTTGCATTACGACGTTTACTTCCTGTGCCAAACCTTATTAAAAATAGCTTAACAAAAAGACAAACGAGTATTGAGGTTTTAGCCGAAGATTATGGACTACGTTATGTGTCTAAAAAAGAAAAAAATGTTTCCTTTTTAGATCGTTTTTTGTTTTTTAAAACCAAGCATGTTAATCATATTAATAATCAGCTTTGTTCCGAAAACGAAGAATTAACGATGTTTGATATCGAATTTTCGGAAGGAGAATTTATAGCAAAAGAAGTGGTTCGTTCGACAATGCTTTATATACAATTAGACACCAACATTCCGGAGTTTACTTTAGATAGAGAAGGCTTTCTTGAAAAAGTATATGCTTTTGCTGGTTTTAAAGATATTCCTATTCAGGATCACGACGATTTTTCAAAACGTTTTTATTTGCTCGGGGAAGACGAACAAGCAATTAAGCAGTATTTTAATGATGATATCACGCACTTTTTTGAAAGCAATCCGTATTATCACGTGGAATCTAACGGAAAAGCATTATTAGTTTTTAGTAAAGAAAGACACGCAAGCATCAAAGAAATTAAAGCGCTTTTCGATTTTGGGAAACGTTTAAAACAAGTTATTTCTTAATAAATTCTTAACGTTTTATAAATTACGATTCCTATTTAGTAATTTGCATACTTATCAAAGATCCATAACTAAAATTGGATACCCAAGAATAATGTTTAAATGGATGCTACATGTGACCATTCAAAACCAATAAACATAAACACATGAAACTATATCCTATAAATGCCGGGAATTTTAAGCTGGATGGTGGCGCCATGTTTGGTGTTGTTCCAAAATCTTTATGGACCAGAACCAATCCTGCTGATGCCAACAACATGATTGATATTGCAGCGCGCTGTTTATTAATTGAAGACGGAAATCGCCTAATCCTAATTGACACAGGAATGGGAAACAAGCAAAGCGAAAAATTTTATGGTTATTACCATCTTTGGGGAGACGACTCTATTGACAAATCTCTAAAAGCACACGGTTTTCATCGTGATGATATTACCGATGTTTTTATGACGCATTTACACTTTGACCATTGTGGCGGAAGTGTACAGTGGAATAAAGACAAAACAGGTTATGAACCTGCTTTTAAAAATGCGCATTTTTGGAGTAATCAAGACCATTGGAAATGGGCAACACAGCCAAATAAAAGAGAAGTAGCTTCCTTTTTAAAAGAAAACATACTTCCTATGGAAGAAAGTGGTCAATTAAAATTTACCGCACTTCCTCAAAAAGAAATTCTGAAAAATTCTGCTTTAGGATTTGATATCTTTTTTGCTAATGGGCATACCGACAAACAAATGATTCCTATGATTCAATATAAAGGAAAAACCATTTGCTTTATGGCAGATTTATTGCCAACGGTTGGGCATTTACCAATTCCGTTTGTAATGGGGTATGACACAAGACCTTTATTGACTTTAGACGAAAAAGAAAATTTCCTCAATTTAGCGGCAGATAATAATTATTACCTATTTTTGGAACACGATGCAAACAACGAAATTATTACAGTAAAACACACAGAAAAAGGAGTACGACTAGATAGCCTTTATACCTGTAATGATATATTTTAAAAACTAAAACCTAATTATGAAAATTATTAAACCTTTTGTACTAGTAGGAAGCTTAGCGCTTGTTTTAACTAGCTGTGGTGGTGGAGCAGAGATTTTATCTACACCTCTTGAAAACATTGATACTGTTGCTTTAAAAGAAGCAGACTTAACAGAAAACGAAAAAAATAATTGGAGTCATTTAGATCTTGTAAAAGATACTATTCCAGGAATGAGTGTAGATAAAGCGTACGCTGAAATTATTAAAGGAAAATCTGGAAAAACAGTAATTGTAGCTGTAATTGATTCTGGAATTGATATCAATCATGAAGATTTAAATGGTGTAATATGGACCAATAAAAAAGAAATCGCTGGAAACGGAATTGATGATGATAAAAACGGGTATATCGATGATATTCATGGATGGAATTTTCTAGGTGATGGTTATGATGAGCAATTAGAAATGACTAGAATGGTAGCAAATGGAGATACTAGTGTACCTCATTTTGCAGAAGCTAAAACTGGTTTAGAGGAAGGAATTGCTGGAATGGTTCCAACAAAAACGCGTTATGAGCAAATTTATGCGTCGTTAGTAGAAGCGGATACCGATTTTACTGCACATTTTAAAACTGCAGATTACACAAGTGATCAAGTTAAAAATTTAGAAACTACAGACGAAAAGTTAATTCAGCACAAAGGTGTTGCAGCACAAATGGTAGGTTTTGGTTTATCAAGCATACAAGTAGCTAAAAAAGAACTTAAAGGTGCTTTAGATGGCTTAGTAGGAAGATTAAACACAAACTATAATGTAGACTTTAAAGGAAGAACAACTGGTGATAATCCAGATGATTTTAACGATAAGCCTGGTTATGGAAATGCAAATGTTTTACCTATTGCAGATGATGAAATTCACGGAACACACGTTACCGGAATTATAGCAGCAGTACGTGACAATGGTAAAGGAGCAAATGGAGTTGCTAATAATGTTAAAATCATGAGTATTCGTGCCGTACCTAATGGAGATGAGTATGATAAAGATGTAGCAAAAGCAATTCGATATGCAGTAGATAATGGAGCACAAATTATTAATGGAAGTTTTGGTAAAAGCTTTTCTCCACATAGTGACTGGGTTAGATCTGCTATTAAATATGCAAGTGATAATAACGTAGTATTTGTACATGCAGCTGGTAATTCTGGTGAAGATGTAGATACAGAACCTAATTTCCCAGATGATAACGTAAATTACGTAGAAGTTAGTAACACTTACATTCGCGTAGGTTCTCTAGCATCTAAATATGGTTCTTCTATGGTTTCTGGTTTTTCTAATTACGGAAACAAAAACGTAGATGTTTTTGCTCCGGGATCTCAAATCTATTCTACATTCCCAAATAATGAATATAAAGCGATTAGCGGAACGTCTATGGCTTCTCCTGCTGTTGCTGGTGTTGCTGCATTAATTTGGTCTCAATATCCAAAATTAACTGCTGCACAAGTAAAACAAATCATCATGGATTCTGGTTTACCGATCCAGCAAAAAGTAGTTGTTGGTGGTGACGCTAATGATGTAAGAGATTTTGGTACTTTATCCAAATCCGGAAAAATGGTAAATGTATATAACGCCTTAATTATGGCGCAGCAGTTATCTAAATAATATAAACTAACAAAAGGGGCATCAAGATAATTGATGCCTTTTTTATTTAATAATTTATACAGATGAAAAAATTATTTCTTGTCGCACTAGGTATCACACTTGTTTCTTGTGGTTCTACTAATTCTGTTTCTACTACTCCAGAAGCAGCGACTACTCCAACAACTTCTAGTACGCAATCTACTTATTGGCAACAACATGTAGATTACAAAATGGATATTGATATGGATGTAAACAACTTTCAATACCAAGGAAAACAAAATTTAGTATATACCAACAACTCTCCAGATGTTTTAACGAAAGTATACTATCACTTATTCTTTAATGCATTTCAACCAGGAAGTGAAATGGATGTGCGTTCGCGTACCATTCCAGATCCGGATAGTCGTGTAGGAGATCGAATTAGTAAATTAGGTCCGGATGAAATTGGATATATCAAGGTTTCTTCATTAAAACAAAACGGAACGGCTTTAAGTTATGAAACCGTTGGTACTGTTTTAGAAGTACATTTAGCAAAACCGATTCAACCGGGAGAAAAAGTAACTTTCGATATGATTTTTAACGCACAAGTTCCTGCGCAAATTCGTCGTTCTGGAAGAAATAATAAAGAAGGAGTTGCCTTATCTATGACACAATGGTATCCTAAATTTGCAGAATATGATTTTGAAGGATGGCATGCAGATCCTTATATAGGAAGAGAATTTCACGGTGTTTGGGGAGATTTTAATGTAAACCTAACTATTGATAAAAATTATGTAGTTGGTGGAACTGGTTATTTACAAGGAAACCCAGAAATAAACGGAAGCAAAAAAACACTTCGTTTTAAAGCACCTAATGTGCATGATTTTACTTGGGCTGCAGATCCTGATTATATTCATGATACGATGCAAGTGCCTAACGGACCAATGCTAAATTTCTATTACAAAAAAGACTTACCAGCAGAAAACCTCCAGTTTTGGAAAGACATGCAACCAAAAACGGTGGAATTGATGGAATATTTTTCAGAAAACATAGGTAAATATCCGTATGAGCAATACTCTGTTATTCAAGGTGGAGATGGGGGAATGGAATATGCCATGTCTACTTTAATTACTGGAAAACGTAGCTTTGGTAGTCTTGTAGGTGTTACAGCGCACGAATTAGCACATACTTGGTTTCAGTTTTTATTAGCAACAAACGAGTCTAAACACGAATGGATGGACGAAGGTTTTACAAGCTACATTAGCGATCACGCTATGAATACTATAATGAATAGCAATAGAGAAAACCCAACTTCTGGAGCATATAGAAGTTATTTAGGTTTAGCAACATCTGGTAAAGAACAACCTTTAAGTACACATGCTGATCGATACAACTACAACAGAGCATACAGTGCTTCTGCTTATAGTAAAGGAGAAGTTTTTATGGCACAATTAGGTTATGTTATTGGGGAAGAAAATTTAAAGAAAACCATTAAAAAATATTTTGCTGATTTTGTGTTTAAACACCCAAGACCAATCGATATTATCCGTTCTGCGGAAAAAATTTCTGGATTAGAATTAGATTGGTATTTAATCGATTTTACACAAACTACAAATACTATTGATTACGCAGTAAACACTATTGATGGAAACAAAGTAACGCTAGAAAGAATTGGTTTAATGCCAATGCCTTTAGACATTACACTAACCTATGTAGATGGTACTACAGAAGACATTTACATTCCGTTACAAATGATGCGTGGCGAAAAACCAACCACTGCTACTATTAAAGCAGATTGGGCTTGGGCGTATCCAACCTATACTTTTGAAGGTTCTAAAGCTATTAGTAGCGTACAAATAGATCCTAAAGAAATGATGGCAGACATTAATAAAGAAAACAATAAGAAGTAAAGCATACCTTTGATTCTTTTATAAAACCACTGGATATCTTATCCGGTGGTTTTTTTATTAGGTGTATTTCTTCTTTTTACTTTTAATCGAAAATGAGATGCATTCATTTTATTACCTTTGACTCATAAAATAGAATACTTGAAATTTACCTATAACAAATCCGAAAAACTGAAAAGCGAAAAGCTTATCACGAAACTTTTTACAGAAGGAGAATCGGTTTCGGCATATCCTTTGCGTCTTGTATATTTAGAAACTACGTTTACAGAAGCTGTTCCTCTTAAAACAGGTGTTTCGGTACCTAAACGAAATTTTAAAAGAGCCGTAGATAGAATTAGAATCAAACGGGTAATGCGAGAGGCTTACCGACTTAATAAACACATGGTTTTTAACAACATATCTACATCCTTTGCGTTTATGATTTTATACGTTGGGAAAGAAAAACCTACCTATACCACATTAGAAACTGCAACAAAAAAGATGTTCCACAAGTTTCTAATTAAAATCGATGAAAACAAATAACATATAAAATGAAATTCTTAACTGCTCTATTCCTTCTTGCGCTTCCTTTAGCTTGTTCTAATTCTAATAGCAGTATGGAAGATTCGTATGGTTATGAAATAGATTCTGAAGTCCTTATAAAGGATATAGAAACACCTATTCAAAGCTTTCAAACTGCTCCAGAAAGTGTAGAACAAAAATTAATTAAAGCGTCTTATTTACGTTTTGCAACTCAAGATTTAGAAAAAACATACCAACAAGTTATTCGGTATGTACATCAGAATAAAGGCTATATTCAAGAAGACAATTCGAGTACATCGTATAACACAATCACACGAAGTTTAATTATTAGAATGCCATCTAATGGTTTTCAAAAAACAATAGATTCGATCAGTAATCATGTTGCTTATTTTGATTCGAAACGGATTTCTTCCAAAGACGTAACCGAAGAATTTATAGACCTCGAAGCGCGTTTAAAAGCCAAAAGAACTCTAGAAACTAGATATCTAGAATTACTTTCCAAAGCAAAAAACGTAAAAGAGATTTTAGAAATAGAACGCGAACTTTCGGCCATTAGAGAAGAAATAGAATCGAAACAAGGACGCTTAAAATACTTAGAAAGTCGTGTGTCTTTAAGTACTATAAACATGGACTTCTACAAAGAAACAGCAGAAACCGGTGCAACTATTTCTTACGGAACAAAAATGGCCAACGCTATTAAATCCGGATTTAATGGTATATCTTTATTTTTTCTAGGCGTATTACATATATGGCCTTTTATACTTATTTCAGGTTTTGCTATATTTCTATTTAAAAAATGGCTTACCAAGAAAAACAAACAATAATGCAGATGAAAACAAGACTTATAAAAAGAATACTGATTCCGATATTTGCAGCAACGATACTTTTTACTGGATCTGCTTTTAAAAATGACTTTTTTGAAATCGCTAAACAGATTGAGATTTTCACGACTTTGTTTAAAGAGATCAACATGAATTATGTGGATGAAACTAATCCAGGCGATTTAATGGATGCAGCCATAAAAAGCATGCTTACTAGTTTAGATCCGTATACCCGTTTTTACAACGAGCAAGATGTAGAAGCAGAACGTATTAAACGTACTGGGGATTACACAGGAATTGGTGCTAATGTGAGAACTCTAAAAGATAAGTTAATCATTATTGAACCTTACAAAGATTATCCTGCAGACAAAGCTGGACTAAAAGCTGGAGATGAAATAATTAAAATTAACAACGTATCTATTGCAGATTATAAAGAGGAAGCAGGAAACTTATTAAAAGGCGCTGCAAATTCTTCGGTTTCTGTGACCTATGTACGCCAAGGAAAAGAAAATACAGCGTCTATTATGCGCTCTGAGATAGAAATCAATGCAGTGCCTCACTTTTCTATGATAGATGCTAAAACAGGCTATATTGTATTGAGTAAGTTTAATACCAAAACAACTTCGCAAACCGCTTTCGCTTTAAAAGATTTAAAAACACAAGGAGCAGAGCGTATTATTTTAGATTTAAGAGGCAATCCTGGAGGATTACTTCGCGAAGCGATAAGTATTGTAAACCTTTTTGTCCCAAAAGGACAATTGGTCGTTACCACAAAATCTAAAGTGAAAAAGTACAATAAAACCTATTATACTAAAAGTGATCCTATAGATACCGAAATTCCGTTAGTGGTTTTAATAAACGGTTCTAGCGCCTCTGCAAGTGAGATTGTTTCTGGTTCTTTACAGGATTTGGACAGAGCCGTTATTGTAGGTTCTAGAAGTTTTGGAAAAGGTTTAGTGCAAAGACCTAAAAGCTTAACCTATGGTACGCAGTTAAAGGTTACTATTTCGAGATATTACACGCCTTCCGGACGTTGTATTCAAGCATTAGATTATTGGAATCGAGATGACGAAGGAAATGCTGTTCGTGTAAAACAAGAAAATTATCACGCTTTTAAAACTAAAAATGGAAGAAAGGTTTTTGATGGTGGCGGCGTGTTTCCAGATGAAGATCTAGCAATTACTAAAAACTCACCAATAACGAAAGCTATTAATAGTGACTTCTTGATTTTTGATTTTGCAACCGACTATTATTACAAAAATACTGTGGAAGATGTGAACCATTTTAAATTGACAAATGCAGACTTCTCCGATTTTAAAAACTTTTTAAGTTCTAACAATTTCAATTTTGAAACGGAAACAGAAAAATCTTTATCTCAAGTATTAATACAAGCGGAAAAAGAAGAACTAGATGATGACATTCAAAAAGATTACAACACCTTATTAACAAATTTAAATGCTTCTAAAAGCAAAGCTATTGACCAAAATAAAGAGCAAATTTTAGGCTTATTAACCGACGAAATTGTAAAACGTCATGTATACAGAGAAGGTTTATATGAGTATTATAAAACGAACAATCTCGAAATTAAAAAAGCTACTGAAATTCTAGCAAACCCTTCTAAATACGCGAGTTATTTAAAATAAATCTAAAAACCTGTATATTTAAGCCTATTTTTTTTCTGAAAGCGCTCAGAAACTTTAAACTATGATAAAAAAAACAATTCCATATCTATTCCTTTTACTAAGTTCTTTCTGTGCTTTGGCACAAGAAAAATTAACCCACGAAGTCTATTTTGAAACCGATGATTACCATGTTTTATCTACCGAAGAAAATAGGTTATTATTGTTTATTTCTGGTTTAGATGGTATTGATATTGAAAAGATTTCTATTTATGGTTTTTGTGATGATAGAGGAAGTGCGCACTACAATTTAGCCTTATCACAAAACAGAGCAAACGCCATTAAAACCGTATTTTCTAATAATGAATTAGACGAATCTCTAATTAGTAATGTCGATGGAAAAGGCGAAGTTTTACTAAAAATTATCCAGGAAGATGAAGTTGATAAAATAAGAGGTTTAAACCGAAAGGTAGAAATTATAGTAACCAAACAATTACCTAAAGCGAAGGAAGAAATTGTTTTAGAAACCGCTAAAGACACTGTTCCTAGAGCTAAAAACCAAAAGACTACGCAAGATATTGCCAATCACAATGTAAAGGAAGGAGATAAGATTAGATTAGAAAATATTTACTTTAAAACGGGATATGCAACTCTTGCAAAAGACTCTAAAAACACCTTAGAAGAAATTGCTAATATCTTATTAGAAGAAGATAATATTTACTTTTCTATTGAAGGTCACGTGTGCTGTACACAAAATTCTAGAGATGCGGTTAATAGGAAAACAAATCAGCGTAATTTATCTTTAGCCCGCGCAAAATTTATTTACGATTATCTAATTAAAAAAGGAGTAAGTAAAAGACGTATGCGTTTTATTGGTATGCGAAGAAAATTCCCGCTTGGCGGCGATCCAAAATTTGATAGACGCGTAGAAATTTTAATTACGCACGTTGCCGAAAAACGTTAGTTTTTAAGCATTGCAATATGTGGTATACCATCTTCTAGGTACTCTGCTCCTATTTCGGTAAACCCTAAATTATTATAGAATTTCTTTAAATAGCATTGTGCCGAAATTTTGATAGTTGTTTCGTTATAAGCCTCTTTTATTGCAGCTATAGAAGCTTCCATAATAGTATAACCATATTTATATTTTCTTTGATTTTCGGCTACTACTACTCTACCAATACTAGCTTCTTCAAAATAAAATCCAGGTTTAAAAATACGTGTATATGCAACTATTTTATCTTCTTTAAAACCTAATATATGTAATGCCTTCTGATCTTTTCCGTCAAGGTCTTGGTACACACAATCTTGTTCTACGACAAAGACTTGCGATCGTAATTGTAAGATTTCGTATAACTCTTGAGTCGTTAATTGGTCAAAAGTTTTGGTTACGGTTTTAATCATAATTTAAGGTTGTTATCTGGAACTTCATTTCATATTAAATTAGATGAAATTTCTTTTTTAAAGGAATAAATTAATCTTGTACTATTACTTCTTTAGGATCTTCTTTATTAAACTCTGGTTGAATGGTTACATGGTTGATATTAAACTGCTCATGTAATACCTTTTCAATATCTAAAAGCAAATCATTAAATGCCGTTGTAGAAATATCTTCTGTTAAGTCTAAATGTGCTTCTAAATGTAGTTCATCATCACTTAAATTCCAGATATGAACGTGGTGAATTTTGTTCACTTTAGGTAATTTATTAACCGCTCTAACTACCTCTTTTATATTAATATCATCTGGCGTAAAAAGCATTAACATTCTGGTAGATGTTTTTAATAAATCGTAGCCAACCCAAATTAAATACAAAGCAATTAATAAAGTTAACAAACTATCTACCCAAAACAACTGGTAATATTTCATTAATAAACCTCCTATTAATACGGCTACACTAGCCAACATATCTGTAAATAAATGTAGATATGCAGAACGCATATTTATATTATTTTTAGCATCTTTTTTAAGTAATAAAACGCTAAATCCGTTACCAATAATTGCAATAATAGATAGCCAAATTACCAATTCTGAAGCTACTTCTTGCGGATTTTGAAAACGTTTTATCGCTTCAATTATTAATAGAAAAGCCACAATAACTAAGGTCGAAGCATTAATAAAAGCAGCAAGAATTTCGGCACGCTTATAGCCAAAAGTTCTGTTAATAGATGCTTTTTGTTTCGATAATTTAGAAGCTATATAACTTACTATTAATGAAATAACATCGCTAAAATTATGTAATGCATCACTTAATAAAGATAAACTTCCAGAAATTAAACCTCCAATAACCTGAGCTGCAGTAATTATTATATTTAAAAATATAGTAATTAAAAGCTTCTTTCCTTTTAAATCTTTAGGATCCTGGGAATGGTTATGTGCGTGACTCATTATAACGTATTAACAGCCAATAGAAATTTTATCTACTCTATTTTGGTGACGGCCACCTTCGAATTTAGTTTCTAAAAAAGTATCTACCATTTCTATAGCTTGTTGTAAAGCGGTGTAACGCGCAGGAATACAAATTATATTAGCGTTGTTGTGTTGTCTTGTTAATTGTGTGATCTCTTTGGTCCAACAAATTCCGGCACGCACTTTTTGATGTTTATTTGCTGTCATTGCTACCCCATTTGCACTTCCACAAATTAAGATACCAAAATCTACTTTTTCATTTTCTACATCTTCTGCAACTGGATGTACAAAATCTGGATAATCTACACTTTCAGTACTGTCTGTTCCGTAGTTTTTAATGGTATATCCTTTTGCTTCTAAATGCTTTAGAATAGCAAATTTATAATCTGTTCCTGCGTGATCGTTTCCGATAGAAATTTTCATTTTTTTTAGTATTAAATTAGTTTCCGCGAAAGCGGAAATCACTTATGTTTTTAACACCATAAAGGTACTAAATAAAAAAAGCCTTAGTTTAATTGAAACCAAGACTTTTAAAAATTTTATCTAGAAGTTTATTTTACATTTTTATTAGCTTTTTGGTAAAGTGACCTTTATCTGTTATTATTTTTACGAAATAAATACCAGCTTGTAAATAACTTGTAGAAATACTAGAATTTATAGCACTTAGTATTTGTTTTCCGGAGACATTAAATAGTATAACTTCCTTTAAAATTGCAACATTATTTAATTCTATTTGTAACTCGTTTTTAATTGGATTCGGCCCAATGTAAACCGTAGAGACATCAAAGTCTAGAACGCTTAAATTACTACAGTCTTCACTATACCTACAATTGGCATCTTTATGCCAGTTCCCATATATACCTGTTCCTGCGGTTGCTGCTGTTGCGTCTGCTACATCAATACAATTTAACCTCCAAGTACCAGTAGCATATAATCTAGTTAATACGTTATTAGCACTCAAATCTAAACTACTTATAAATGTATTATCGACGTATAAAGAAGTTAATAGGGTATTGTTACTCACATCTAAACTAGATATATTTGTATCATAAAGTTCTAAACTAGTTAATGCGATATTATTACTTACATCTATACTATTTATTTCGGTTAGACCTAAATACAATTCAGTTAATCCAGTATTGTTACTCACATCTAGATCATATATTAAAACATTCTCAACATTTAAAAAGGTTAATTGGGTATTCATGGTTACATCTAAAGCATATAAATTAGTTTGAGCAACATTTAAATAAGTTAAAGCGGGATTACCACTTAAATTTAAACTAGTTATTGAAGTAAAAACAAGTTCTAAATTAGTTAATGCAGTAAAATCTTGTATCCCTGTTAAGTCTCTAATATTAAATTGAAAATTTAAATCTAAAGAAGTTACATTCTCTATATTAGCTGTTTCTACATAATTATCTAATACGGTATCATAACCTTGGTTTATTAAATATTGTTCAAATGCATCTTCTGGTACATAAGTTTGTGAATACGAATAAGTTAAAAAGAATAAGTTAAATAAAAAGTATACAAAAATGGCTGTAGTTTTCATAAGTTAATCATTTGATTACTAAGATATAAGTTACGAAATAATACAATTCTGTTATGTAACAATTATTACATAACCTTAAACTATTCCTATTTTCTTATTTCTTTTTAAAGTTATAATTCAAATGCTCTTGTATCCTTTTTTAAAATAAATCTCCAACGTTAGAAAAAAAAACATTTTATATCGTTACAACGTTTACTTTTTTAGTATTTTTTTTACACTTCTTCCTTGATCTGTATGTATTAAAGCAAAGTAGTATCCTGAGCTAAGATTAGATAAATCTATAGTATCTTTAGTAGTTGTTAACAACTGCTTTCCTTGTAGGTCTACTATAGTAATTCCCTTTAAAATTTGATGGTTTTGTAAACCAATATGCAAGTTATTAACAACTGGATTTGGGTACATACTAATCGTACTTGATTGATTTTTAGTAATATTTAAAGTCGCGCAATTATTACTAAAAACATAAGTAGAATTAATGTTAATATCCCAATTTGCTGTGGAATACACTTCGTCATCTACGCTAACACAGCTTAAATTAGTACTATACACATAAAAATTAGTAATATTGGTGTTGTTTCCATTCCTTAAATCTAAACTACTCATTGCCGAATTACTAATACTTATAAATTCTAAGTTCGGATTAGCAGTAAGGTCTAAATCTGTAAAATTAACACCATCAAAATCTATTCTTTCTAAATTAGGTAAATTACTAGTATCAAAACTTGTAAATGGATAGCTTAATGAATCTATAAAAGTAATACTCTTCATTCCTATACAATTAGTTAGATCTAAAGTACTTAAGCTATTACTTTGATTAACAAATAACCACTCTAAATTACTACAATTAGATAGGTTTAAATTTTGAATAGCAGAATCGTAAAAACCTAAGCTTATTATCGCTAAATTATTACTTAAATCTAAAGTGGAAACTAAAGTTTCATCAATGTTAATAACAGCTAAAGAAGTACAACCAGCAACATTTAATGTTTCTAAATAGGATTCATTAGCTCTAATACTCGTCAAGGAAGTTAAACCTTGAACATCTAAATGGGGTAAATAACTTTTATACATATCTATAGTAGCTAACGAAGAACAAGTACTTAAATCTAAACTATCGAGACCGGTTATTTTAATATCTAGATCTATTAATCCCGTACAGCCAGTAACATCTAAGGATTGTAAAGTATAATTGAAAGCTAGAATAAGTTCTTCTAAATTTGTTAAACCACTTACATCTAGGTTTGTTAAACTTACTTGCCTTGCCACTAATTGCGTTAATCCTGTAAAATCCTGAATTCCCGTTAAATTTGTAATACTAGTATGAGAAACATCTAAGCTATTAACAATTGCGATATCATTTGTTAATACTTGTCCGTCAAGCGTTCCTTCGCTGTCAATTGCTTGATCTATTAGATGTTGCTCAAAAGCAGGGTCTAAAATAGCTGTATATTGTGCATGTATTGGATACATAAATACCAGACTTAATAAAAGTGTGTAGATTTTTTTCATGAGTTAATAGTTTAAATTAAAGATAATTTATTTTTCCGCTTAAGGCGGAAACTATTAACAGGCATTCTAAAAATTGGGAGAGAACTGTAAATATATAAAATACTTTTTAAATAGCTGATATATTGACAGTTATATTTTATATGTTAATAAAATAGAGTAGAATATAAGAGTCTTAATAACTTTCTAAATTATAAGGATAACTTGTTCATATCTTCTTATTGTTTTTTAAAACTTTAATTAGGATTATCCATTTAATTTTTCAAACCAAAACTTAAAATGAACCACCAAAAAAGTTAGCAGTTTTTTACAGAGAAGTTTTCAGACCAAAAAGTACACATACCAACACAAAAAAATTAAATACTTATTAAAGTTTATATGTGAATAGGAGTTATTAACAACTGTTAATAGCGAAATTAAATCCTTTATAAATGAAGCTTTTAAGTAACTAACAACTTGTTAATAGAGTTACTTATTAAAGCAATCAAACTAAAACATTAAAAAGTTATACCGCTATTCACAAGCTATCATAACCATTATTATTTTTTTAAATTTTTAAAAGAAAAAGATGAATATGTATATATATGTTTATAACTACTTTTTTTCCTTTTTAAACGGATGTATACTTTTTCCCTTTTATAAAATTTACTTTCCTTTTTTAGTTATTAATATACTCTTAATATGCATTTAATATTAAAATTGTAACTTTGTCAAAATAATTAGCGAAATTTCTCCACTTAAAACGCTAGATAATAACAGAATTTCACATAACTTAGAAATTCAATAGATTACAATTAATTAAATGAAACCAATACAATTAAAATAATTCTTAACTTTATAAATAATAATTTTAATTGCCAAAGGTCGCATTTGACAAAACAAAAAAAATAGAAGTCAACAAATGACAAAAAAGAAACACAGGAAACCTTCACATAACAAGATTTCCAACCTTACAAATACCATTCTTAGTATTTTAAAAACAGATAGAAACCAGGCTTTTAACTACAAACAAATTGCATCCAAAATTGGTGTTAATGATGCTAGTAGTAGAAACCAAATTATAAAGAAATTAGCAAAACTTAAAGCAGATGGCGACATCGAAGAAGTAGATCGTGGTAAATTTAAAGCCATAGTAAATACAGAATACCATAAAGGTATTTTTGATGCTGCACAACGTGGTAACGGTTACGTTATTTGTGACGATTTTGAAGACGATATTTACATAGCATCCAATAATGTTAACAAAGCATTAAATGGAGATGAAGTAGAACTTTATGTGTACAAACGTAGAAAACGTGGTAAGCTAGAAGGTGAAATCACCAGTATTATTAAGCGTGCAAAAACCGAATATGTTGGTATAATACAAATACACGCTAAAAAGAATTTTGCTTTTGTAGTGGTAGATGGTAACAAAATGAAAACAGACATTTTTGTACCAATTGGTAAAACCATGAAAGCAGAAGATGGTGACAAAGTATTAGTTACTATGGAAGAATGGCCAGATAAAGCCGATTCCCCAAACGGACGTGTCATTAAAGTTCTTGGTAAGGCCGGAGAACATAATACCGAAATTCATGCTATTCTAGCAGATTATGGCTTGCCCTATGAATTTCCACCAGAAGTAGAAGACTACGCAAACAAAATAGACTTAGAAATTAAGCCAGAAGAAATTGCAAAAAGACGTGATATGCGTAAAGATTTAACCTTTACTATTGATCCAAAAGATGCAAAAGATTTTGATGATGCCTTATCGTTTACCGTTTTAGAAAATGGGAATTACGAAATAGGAATTCATATCGCAGATGTTTCACACTATTTACAAGAAGGAACCATTTTAGATGATGAAGCGTATGAACGTGCAACCTCTGTGTATTTAGTAGATAGAGTAGTACCAATGCTTCCAGAAGTATTAAGTAATGGTGCATGTTCTCTTAGACCACATGAAGAAAAATATACCTTTTCTGCAGTATTTGAAATAAATAATAAAGCCGAAATTAAAAACGAATGGTTCGGAAGAACCGTTACCTATTCTGATGCTCGTTTTGCTTATGAAGAAGCACAAGCTATTATTGAAAATAAAAACAATACTATTCCGGCGGAAGTTTCATTAACAGGAGAAGAATACAAAACAGACCAAGCTATTGCAGACGCTGTTTTAAAAATGGATGAACTTGCAAAAATTATGCGCGGAAAACGTATGCGTTCTGGAGCAATTAGTTTTGATAAAGTAGAAGTAAAATTCGATTTAGATAAAGATTCAAATCCAATAGGTGTATTCTTTAAAACCAGTAAAGATGCAAATAAGCTAATCGAAGAATTCATGTTATTAGCAAACCGAAAGGTTTCGGAGTTTGTAGGAAAGCAAAAACCAGAAAAAACTTTTGTGTACAGAGTGCATGATGAGCCAAATGAAGAGAAATTAATGGCTTTACAAGGCGTTGTATCTAAATTTGGACACAAGCTTAACTTCAATAATAAAGAAGGTATAGCATCGTCTTTAAATAAGTTATTAAGTGATGTTCAAGGTAAAAAAGAACAAAACTTAGTAGATACGTTAGCAATTCGTACTATGTCTAAAGCAGAGTATACCACTAAGAATATTGGACATTATGGTTTAGCATTCGACTATTATAGTCACTTTACGTCGCCAATTCGTAGGTATCCAGATGTTATGGCACATCGTTTATTACAACGCTATTTAGATGGTGAAAAATCTGCAAATGCAGAAGTGTACCAAGACCGTTGTAAACATTCTAGTAATATGGAATATTTAGCTACAAAAGCCGAAAGAGATTCTATTAAATACATGCAAATTCGTTTTATGCAAGATCATTTAGACGAACCATTTAAAGGGGTTATTTCTGGGGTTACCGATTGGGGAATCTATGTAGAAATTATTGATAATAAATGTGAAGGTATGATTAGAACTCGCGATATTAAAGGCGATTATTATGAGTTTGATCAAGAACAATTTGCACTAGTTGGTCGCGATACAAAAACCATGTACCAACTTGGGGATGAGATTATTGTGAAAGTAAAACAAGCAGATTTAATTAAACGTCACTTAGATTTCGAATTACTTGGTAAATCGGAAGAATAAAAATAATACGTAAATAAACTATTTAGTGCTATTCTTACTTTTTGTGGGAATAGCATTTTTTTTTGAAAACAAGTAACATTTTACTAAAGTTAACAACTAATAAAAAGTATTCTTAGTTCGGAAAAATTCCAAGAAAGACAAGGATTTACAATACAAAATATTAACCATACTAAAAACAAAAACCATGATTTTAACCACAACAAACACTATTGAAGGACATAAAATTCACGACTATTTGGGTGTTATCACAGGAGTAGCAATCAATAGAAAACAAACTGGAATGTCTTTTAGTATGAAAAAGTACTATGATTCTTTAGAAGCAAATATTAATGATGTAAAAGAAGAAGCATTTCAAAAACTAAAACAAAATGCCATTGCGGTAAAAGCAAATGCTGTAGTAGGTATCACCGTAGATGTAGAAACTTTTGCAACTTCAGGAATTCTAATGGTTTCTATAACAGGAACAGCTGTTAAAGTTGCCTAAAAATCAATTTATTACGTTCTTAATTTTATAAGTTTGTACTATAATTTTATAAAACATATCATGAAAAATTTATTATACGTACTATTTGTATTTACTACAATAACAGGATTTTCGCAAGAATCTCAAGAAAATGTTATTGGCGCATTTAGCGAAATAAAAGTCTATGATCGTATAGAAGTAGAACTTATTAAAGCAGATGAAAATAAAGTGGTAGTTTCTGGTAAAAACACCAAAAACGTTGTTATTGTTCATAAAAAGGATATTCTTAAAATTAGAATGACACTACAAGAAGCGTTTAATGGAGACGATACCACCGTACAAGTATACTATACTTCTTTAGATGTTATCGATGCTAATGAAGGAACTTTTATTGGTTCTAATGACGTTATCGAACAGTTTGACCTAAAGGTGAAGGCACAAGAAGGAGGAACGGTTACATTAGAAGTGAAAGCACTTCAGTTTTTAGATATTAAATCTGTTTCTGGAGGAACTATTAATATTTCTGGAACAGCTGCTAAGCAAACCGTAGATATCAATACTGGAGGTGCTTACAAAGGAAAAGATTTAGTTTCGGAAAACAGTACAGTTACTATAAAAGCAGCAGGAGTTGCTCATGTAAATGCTTCAAAAAAAGTGGAAGCTAAAGTAAGAGCTGGAGGAACAGTTTATGTTTATGGTAATCCAGAAACCGTAGATGAAAATACTATTTTGGGAGGAAAAATTATTATTAAAGAATAATCCTAGCATTTTTCTTAAATTTGTAAGAAAGATTCACTTATGCTAGATACAATTTTAACAGCAATTCCTTTTGGAATAATCCTATCGTTCACCATAGGACCTGTTTTTTTTGTACTATTAGAAACGAGTGCCACAAAAGGAGTTAAAAGTGCATTAATATTTGACTCCGGAGTTATTCTAGCAGATATTTTCTTCATTATTGTCGCTTTTTATAGCACCAGTAAACTTTTAGAAAAAGTAAAAGACGATCCTAGTTTTCTTATTTTTGGTGGTGTTTTCCTTACTGCTTACGGATTGATTTCGTTTATAAAAACCTCAAAATCGTTTAGAGAGATTGTTAGAGAATATCACACCGTAGAATTTAAAAAGAATTATGGAAAACTCTTTATAAAAGGGTTTTTACTAAACTTTATAAACATTGGTGTTTTATTGGGTTGGGTTGGCTTTATTGTTATCGGTAACTCATTAACCGAAACTACTTACGAACTTCAAATCTTTTTAGGAACCATTTTATTGGTTTACTTTTTGGTAGATTTACTAAAGATTGCAGCAGCAAAAACACTTAAAAATAAACTAACACCAAGACGAATTTTTAAAACCAAAAAGATTGTATCCCTTGTTATTTTAGGCTTTGGTATTTTACTTTTAGTACAAGCATTTTTCCCAAAAGAAAAAGAATTAATTAAAGACAAGTTAGAGCAAATTAGTCCATTATAGGAATCTTTTGAGGGGTAGTACTAAATAAAACCAAAAAGATCTTAAACGCTATGTATTTGAATCATTTTTGTATTGTTTACGTAACCATATTCTAATTTCTTTTCGCAAAGAAACTTCAGGTTTTGGTAACGGAATTGTTTGTCCGAATTGTTTACTTCTATTAAATTTTGAAAACGTACTCTTATGCTTTTTCCATACTTCTGGATACAATTCTAAGAACTTGCTAAAAAAAGTTTGTTCATTGATTTTACCTTCTATTTTAGAAAGTACTTCTTTAAATTTTTGCTCTTGGTCTATTATCATTTTGTTGGTGTTCGGTAGTAAAGATAACTAGTATTCTTTTTAAGTTTTAGTTTTAGTAACGGTTTTTTGGGTGAGGATTTATGTCATTAAGCTTGAAATAGTTTTTAATTATATATGCTGTTATGCACTGACGTTTTTGTTTTGATATTAAATTTTTATGTTTCCACCTTTTTTTACCCCAGCTTTATGTTCAAGACCAGGTTTTTTCAATATTGCTCTGTTTTTATGTCTTAATCTTTCAGAAACTCTAATAGATTCTGATACTACTTTTGGTTTTTCTTCAGCAATTTTATTTTGTAAGTAGGTTATATATTCTTTAAAAACTTCGTCTTTTGTTTTCAGTTTGGTAAAATCTTGGTTTCCAAATCTATATTGAACTTCTTTCGCTTTTAAATTCAGATATTCCAATTCGAGTTTATTTATTTCGTCAATTAAAGGATTGTTTTCTGTATTTATTATCGGTTTACTTCCTGGATTTTTTTTAATAATAATATCTATTCCTTCGATAGGGTCATTTCCGCCAATTTTGTTTTGAGAAAAACCGATTGCAGAAATCAAAATCAATGCTAATAGTAAAGTTGCTTTTTTCATAATATTTATCTTTAAGTAAATAGTTTTTTTTGGAACTCATTTTTGATGTCAAGTTCGATTTTTAGTTTGTGTACAACGTGTTCGTGGGTAAGGATTTAATTTAGTAAACAAAAACCAACCATAGAAAATTCTAAAGGAATTTTACAAGTAGGTGAGAAGCCAGCAATTAAAGATATCGTTGTTGGTAACCGTTTTTAATTTTCATCCATTTTCAATTCTTTACTTTTCATAGCCTTTTCCCAACCGTCAGGAAAAATTCCGAGACCATTTTTATTTATGTTTTGCATTACTGTTTTAACATGGGTTTGAATTTCTATTGGCAATTCGTAAAATTCCTTATCTACTTGTGTGTGTCTCTCATCATCCAGTATTCCATTTTGATGTCTTATCGCTCTTTTATTGCCTTTATAATATAGTACTATTTTTATTCTTCCATCTGCTGTATCATTCATTCCCTGAGTTCCATAAATGATTATTGGGTCGGCGATACCATCTTTATCATAGTCATCTATTGTAAAGTATTTCGTCCAATGGGAAATAGAATATTCGTATGCATTAGGAACAATAAAATCGTTCAATTTCCATTCCATTTTATACATGTTATCTTTAAATAAATAACAAAAAACTTTTATGGACTCATAACATTCTTCTCGTTGTTCACACTCTATTTTATTGTGTGTCATTACAAGAAAGTGTTTTCCTATTTTGTCATTATACTCGTATATTCTGTAAATTGAAGTATCTATTTTTAATTGTTTTTTAATGTGCTCTGTAAAAATAGAGTCTATTTCCTGTTTAGATAATTGTTTACTAGTTACATTAGATTCTTGTGCAAACGAGAAGTTATAAATTAAAAGAAATAATATTATTAAGATTCTATTCATTTTTTTAATGGTTACTAGCGTGCTCGTGTATGATTAGAGACGTGTTTAAGGAACCAATTTAGTGAACTAAAACGAATCAGATAAAATTCCGAAGGTATTTTACAAATAACAATACCTTAGCAATTAAAGATATACGTTTTTGTGCATAGTGTTTTATTATTTTTCAGTTCTGATTTCATTTATTTTATCCATTTTTTATTCCGATTCAATATTAAGAATGGTAACCCTATTCCAACTCCAATTGTTAAAGTTGAGTATAAAAAGAACGGTTCTGTTATTAAGTATTGAGGTATTAAGGGATTAGTTGGTTTTCCAATTACGGTCAAGATATAAAGTCCGATTACGATTGTAATTATTACAAAAAGAACGATAATAAAAATATCCTTAATTAAATCGACGGTTTTAAATTGATTTCGTTTTGAATTTAATAACATTCCGAAAATTGGAATTGAAGAAATCGCTATATAGTCCAGATTATTAAAGGAAAGTACAAAAAAATATTCCGTAATATTTTGTAGAGAATCATTAAGTCTAAATGGATTAATTATTCCAAAAAAGAACAATAAGAAAATCCCAGCCGAAATTCCGCCAATCAAATATTTTAAATTATTCGATATTCTATTCAATTCAGTCGATTTTTACGGTTCGTTTGTGGTATGCACAATGGGTTCGAGTGTGATTAGTTGCGTATTTACGTGCTCGTATTTTCCGTAGAAAATCAAACATAGCAAATACACAACTATCTTTTTTTAAGCATAAAACCGCAATTAATTTTTATACGGTTTTAGCTGTAAATTTTATAACTCTAGAGCGCTCCAAGTTCCGTTTGGTTCAGATGTATGCGTATATGTTCCTGAAATATGCATTCCATTAACAATTCCAGAATAAACATAAGTAGAAATAGTAGGGTCCGATCCTTCCCAAATATAAGTTAGATTGTTACCGTCTAAAGACCAAGTTCCAAAAGTAATAAAGCAACCAGGACATTGATCTGGTTCATCCATTTCATCAAATTTAGTAGTATTATCATCTAAAAAATCTATTTTGGAATAAATTTCAAAATTATTCTGGTTTGGGTAAACGGTAGTGAACTTCCAAGAAGTATTATTTAAAGATAGCGTATTTACTATTTGCTGTTCACTATAAGAAGTGCCTTGTTCATTTGTAACGAAAGTTCTAAAATAATAAGAGGTATTAACTAGTAAATCATTTACTATAATAGAAAAATCATCGTTAGTAGCATCCATTAAATTATCTTCAATAGTGGGGTTTTCGTTACTACTCCAACAAACACCGCGATTAATAATCGAACTTCTTCCATCAGAAGATACACTTCCATTAATTTTTACTGTAGTATAGGTTTTTTCTGCATTTTCATTTGTTGTTTCCATGGTTATAGATGCATTAGTCAACGTAGGATCATTATCCGTTTCACAACCGATAGAAGTTATTAGAAGACTAAATAATAACATCATTTTAATTGAATTGGTTTTCATGAGATTAGTAGTTTTATATGTTAGATGCATAAAGTGTGGAAAGGTTGCGTGAAAATTACTACTAACTAATACATACAGGTGTAAAAAAAGACTTACTAAACCAATAACGGTTTGAAACTACTGTATTAGTAACTTTTTTATTTTTTCTTAGAACTGAATTTAAATTTTGCAATCAAAAAGAACAACAAAAGATAAAACTTTCTTGAGATAGAAGTTCTTAGTTTCGAACCGCTGTATCATTATTACTATAAATTTTCCTAAAATTTAAAAGAAAAAAACCTCCAACTGATGTTCAAGGTTTCTCGTGGTGTCGATCGGCTTCGAACCGCTGTATCATTATTACCATAAATTTTCCTAAAATTTAAAACAAAAAAAAACTCCAACTGATGTTGAAGGTTTTTCGAGGTGTCGATGGACTTCGAACCGCTGTATCATTATTACTATAAATTTTCCTAAAATTTAAAAGAAAAAAACCGACAACTGATGTTGAAGGTTTTTCGAGGTGTCGAGCGGATTCGAACCGCTGTATCATTATTACTATAAATTTTCCTAAAATTTAAAACAAAAAAAACCTCCAACTGATGTTGAAGGTTTCTCGTGGTGTCGATCGGCTTCGAACCGCTGTATCATTATTACTATAAATTTTCCTAAAATTTAAAACAAAAAAAACCTCCAACTGATGTTGAAGG
>CANNAC010000003.1 GCA_947502495.1 uncultured Flavobacteriaceae bacterium
GAACCGCTGTATCATTATTACTATAAATTTTCCTAAAATTTAAAACAAAAAAAACCTCCAACTGATGTTGAAGGTTTTTCGAGGTGTCGAGCGGATTCGAACCGCTGTAGATGGTGTTGCAGACCACTGCCTAGCCGCTCGGCCACGACACCCTTTAATTCCTATTACAATAGGAATCTCATTATTTCTAACGAGAAGGCAAATATAAAAATATTTCCCTTTTAACGCTAGTTAGTTTTACTTTTTTCTTTTTTCGGTAATTTCAATCGTTACCATTTCCACATCACCACCAATTGGAGGATTAATTTTACTTACCGCAACGGTAGCTATGCTAACCAGTCTAGACTCCTTAAGCACACGTCTTAAGATACGTTTTGCAACGCTTTCTAATAAGTGTGAAGGTATCGCCATTTCTTCACGAACCACTTTATTTAAAAATACGTAATCTACAGTATCTTTTAAATCATCTGTACTTGCGCTTTTTTGTAAATCAGCTTTTACTTTAATATCTACACGGTAATCACTACCAATTTTAGTCTCTTCGGTTAAGCAACCATGATTTGCAAAAACTCGAATATTTTCTACTTTTATTATTCCCATGGCGCAAAAGTAGTGTAATCCATTTCAGTTTTCATCAAAATTCTAATGTATTTCTTTTATAGCGCGGATTAGTTAGTAAACAAATCAAAAATGTTACTAAGCGCACTTGTTTTTGCTTTATAGAATTCGGTATACGTGCAATTATTACAAGTTACCGAAGTATATTTTTGCGATTGTACATCAAATATTTTAGACCAAGTGCCGCCAGTAGCTCGCATTTGTCCGGTAGTATATGCGTTGTTTTTACATTTTGGGCATTCGTAGTTTCTGTGTTCCATAATTTTAGTTGTTTATATATTGGTCTTCCGACTTCAGAAAAGTTACAAAATTTATACGCTTTTGCAAATATGTAATTACTATAAATTTGTCTAGTTTTGTATTTCAGTTTAGAAAGTAATATAATTATGTCTGAAGAAACTAAAGCGCTCCATTTTATCGAGCATATTGTAGAAGAAGATTTACAAAACGGAATGCCAAAAGAACATTTACGTTTTCGTTTTCCACCAGAACCAAATGGCTATTTGCACATTGGGCATACCAAAGCAATTGGTATTAGTTTTGGCTTAGGAGAAAGATACAATGCACCTGTAAATTTAAGGTTTGATGATACCAATCCTTCCAAAGAAGAACAAGAATATGTCGATGCTATTAAGCGCGATATTACTTGGTTAGGCTATACTTGGGCAAATGAGGTGTATTCTTCCAATTATTTTCAACAGTTGTATGATTGGGCAGTACAATTAATAAAAGACGGGAAAGCCTATGTCGATTCGCAGTCTAGCGAAGCTATGGCAGAACAAAAAGGAACGCCAACAAAAGTAGGTACTAACAGTCCGTATAGAAATAGAAGTGTAGCAGAAAATCTAGATTTATTTCAACGTATGAAAGATGGAGAATTCCCAAATGGATCTCACATTCTTCGTGCAAAAATAGACATGGAAGATCCTAACATGCTCATGCGTGATCCAATCATGTATCGTGTCATGCATGCACATCACCACAGAACAGGAAACGATTGGTGTATTTATCCAATGTACGACTGGACGCATGGAGAAAGTGATTATATAGAACAAGTTTCACATTCCTTATGTTCTTTAGAATTTAAACCACACCGTAAATTATACGATTGGTTTAAAGAACAAGTATATCCTTTAAGTGCTGAGCAATATCCTTTAATACCGAAGCAAAGAGAATTTGCACGTTTAAATTTAAGCTATACCATTATGAGTAAGCGAAAGCTTCTTAAATTGGTAGAAGAAAATATTGTTTCTGGTTGGGACGATCCAAGAATGCCTACTATTTCTGGTTTACGAAGAAGAGGTTATACGCCAAATTCTATTAAACAATTTATAGAAAAAGTAGGCGTTGCAAAACGGGAGAACGTTATTGATGTTTCTCTTTTAGAATTTTGTATTCGTGAAGATTTAAATAAAATAGCACCAAGAGTAATGGCTGTTTTAGATCCTATAAAAGTGGTAATTACGAATTATCCAACGGATAAAGAAGAGTGGTTTGTAGCCGAAAATAATCCGGAAGATGCTGCTGCAGGAAGTCGAAAAGTACCTTTTTCAAACGAAATTTATATTGAAAAAGATGACTTTAAAGAAGAAGCAAGCGATAAGTTTTTCCGATTAAAACTAGGAGGTGAGGTTAGACTTAAAAACGCATATATTATTAAAGCGGAAGAAGTTGTAAAAGATGCAAACGGAAACATTACCGAAATACATGCTACTTATTCCGAAGATACCACCAAAAAAGTAAAAGGAACCTTACATTGGGTTTCTGTAAAACATGCGGTGCAAGCGGAAGTTAGAGAATACGATAGATTGTTTGTAGACGAAGCTCCAGATAGCCATGAAGGCAAAGATTTTATGGAATTTATTAATCCGAATTCTTTAAAAACCATTGAAGCTTTTGTAGAACCAAGTTTGGCCGAAGCGAAAGTAGGAGAACAGTTTCAGTTTCAACGTTTAGGGTATTTTAATGTAGATAATGATACTGCAGCAGGTAAATTGGTGTTTAATAAAACGGTTGGTTTAAGAGATTCTTGGACAAAAGCAAAGCCGAAAGAAAATACCAATCCAAACCAACAAAAGCCACAACAACAAAACCAACGAAAAGCAATTAGTGTGATCCAACAATTTGGAAAGAAATACACGAATCTTCCGGAGGAAAAACAAGTAAAAGTAAGAGCAGAAATCCTAGAACTTGCTAAAGAAGTTTCTTATGAAGAATTAGAACCTCTTTTTGCAACTGCAGTTAAAAAAGCAGGGACTAGAATAGGAGCAATGCTAACTTTAAGTGTTTTATTAGAAAATGGTTTAGAGAAAAATGAAGCGATAAACGACTTTATTGAAAAAGCTTTAGAAGACAAGAACGAATTATTAGTTGCAGAAGCAAAAAATATCAACTAGTTATTTTATAATATAATGTTTTAAAAAAATATTATATTCCATTTAAAAGATCCACTTTTTTATTTTATAAAGAAGTGGATCTTTGTTCTGTATAAATTCTTTGTAAGCATATTTAAAATAAATAATAATCGCTATATTCGAGCGCTATTATTCTAATTTTAAATATTTTGCAACTAAATTAATTATGAAAAAACCAAGAAAAAACACAAGCTTAATAGGCTTGTTTACTAATTTATTGACTGCAATACTTTTACTCCATTGTAGTTTTTTAACAGCTCAAAACTCCAATATCGTTTACTTTCAAGACGAAGTAATTAGCATGCCAAATAACATAGAATCCTTCACTTGGGATGTGATGCCAGAAAGCGCAAAATTTAGAAAAGGTTATTTTGGATGGCTTCAATTTAACGAAACACCTTCCCAAGATATTCAAGATGCATTTAAAGCAAAAGATCTGAAGCTTATTGCATATTATCCGCATAAAACGTATCTTTTTTACTTTCCGAAGCATACCAATATAAACTACTTAAAACAATCTGGAGTACGTTCTATTATTCCTTTAGAAAACAGACTTAAAAAATCTTTAGAAATCAAATCCAATAGGATTGATGACTACGCAATGGAAGGAAATAATGTACTTATTACATTATTGCATCATGATTTTGTTAATACCGATTATGTAGTTTCAGAATTACTAAAAATAGAATCTGTTTCCATTAAAGAAAATTTTAAAGGACACAGTATGTTACAAATCGCCGTTCCTTTAGAACAAATAGATCAAGTGGTAGCTAAACCTTTCGTAAAATGGGTGGAATTAATTCCTGCACCTGCAGTAAAAGAAGATATACAAGGACGAAACCTGCACAGAGCATCTAATTTAGATAGACAAACAATGACTGGTAGAAATTATACAGGAACAGGAATAGGTGTACTTGTAAGAGATGATGGCGTTGTAGGACCTCATATTGATTTTGAAGGAAGAATTGATAATACTGCAACAACAACTACAGGACAAACGCATGGGGATGGTGTTGCTGGAATTTTAACAGGAGCCGGAAACCTAGACCCAAGAAAAAGAGGAATGGCGGCAGGCGCAAACCTGTTTGTAACCGATTATATTTCTACATTTTTAGATGTTGAAACAACGAGTTTAATTGACAACGGATTCGTACAAATTACAAACTCATCTTATGGTGATGGTTGTAATAATGGCTATACTACCAATTCTATTACGGTAGATTCTCAAACAAATACAAACCCTTCTTTATTGCACGTATTCTCTGCAGGTAATTCTGGGGTTTTGGATTGCGGTTATGGAGCAGGAGCAGGTTGGGGAAATATTACTGGAGGACACAAACAAGGAAAAAATGTTATTGCTACGGCTAACACATACTTTGATGGATCTTTAGCTACTTCTAGTAGTCGTGGTCCCGCTCTTGATGGTAGAATTAAGCCAGATATCACAGCACACGGACAAAACCAAGAATCTACTGCAGAAAACAATAGCTATCAAACATTTGGTGGTACTTCTGGCGCAGCTCCAGGAATTGCAGGTGTTTCTGCACAGTTATATGAAGCTTATAGTAATTTAAATGGAGGTGCTTTACCAGAGTCTGCTTTAATAAAAGCAACGCTATTAAATACAGCAAATGATTATGGAAATGTAGGGCCAGATTTTAGTTTTGGTTGGGGAATGGTAAACGGATTTAGAGCAGCAAAGTTAATAGAAGAAGGACGCTATTTAAACAGTACCGTTACACAAGGAACAAATAATAATCATTTAATGTATGTACCAGGAAATACTGCTCAAGTGCGTTTTATGGTCTATTGGAGCGATGAAGCAGGAGCGCCAGCAGCCTCACCTGCATTAGTAAATGATTTAGATTTAGTAGTAACAGACCCAGGAACTGGAACACACCTACCATGGGTTTTAGATTCAACTCCAAATGCAGCAAACTTAAATACACCTGCAATTACAGGAACAGATCATTTAAATAACATGGAGCAGGTTTTAATTAATAACCCAACTGAAGGAGCATATACTATAAATATTTCTGGTTTCAATGTTCCTGTGGGACCACAAAAATATTATGTGGTTTATGAAATTATTACCAATGGTTTAACACTTACTTATCCATTAGGAGGAGAAAAATTAGAGGAAGGAACTCAGGAAGTAATTCATTGGGATGCAGTAAATGTTGGCAGTACTACAGAGCTGGAATACTCTACAGATAATGGCGCTAGTTGGACGGGAATTGCTACTGTAGCAGCTACAGTTACTAATTATACGTGGACAGTTCCAAACGCTATTTCTGGAACATGTTTAGTAAGAGTTTCTAATGGAACATTAGTAGATCAAAGTAGTGAAACCTTTTCTGTTGCAGAACGCGTAACTGGTGTAGCTATCACACAAATTTGCCCAACCGAAACAATAGTAATCTGGAATGCAGTAACAGACGCGACGTCTTATGATGTTTATCTTCTAGGCGAAAAGTTTATGGAAGTTGTAGGAAATACTGCAACAACATCTTTTGTAATTCCTATTGCAGATCCTAATAATCCAATTTGGGTTGCAGTTAGTGCTAAAGGAGGAAATGGCTGGGAAAGCTTGCGTACCAATGCTGTGAATTATGCAGGTGGCGGCTTGTTTAATTGTCCGTTAAGTAAAGATATAGCAGTAACCGTATTGAATAATTCGGCTTCCGATTTTATTAAAGTATGTAACCAAGATCCTATAATTATTAGCGCAGATATTTCAAATTTAGGTACAGACCACCAATCCAATTTTATGATTTCCTATCAAATAGGAACAGAAACTCCAGTAGATGAAATATATGCAAGTATTCTTTCTCCTGGTATAACAGATACCTTTATTTTTACAACACCAGTAAATTTATCAACTAATGGTGTTTTTAGCTTAAAAGTATGGACCTCGCTTTCGGGAGATGAGTTTACAAGTAATGATGAAAAATCATTAGATTATTTTGCACAATTAAGCGGCACAACTCTTGACTTTATGGAGTCTTTTGAAGTAAACGGTATTGTCCCAACGGGATGGTCTATTAGTAATCCAGATAATGCTAGAACTTGGGATGAACGAACAAATATAGTTGGAATAGATGGTAACCCAACAACTGTAGCTTTTGTTGATGGAGCTAATTATACAGCTACAGGACAAGAAGATATTATTACCACCGAGTATTATGATTTAGATTTTGATGGTACTGCAGAATTAAAATTTGATATTGCAAAAGCACAATGGTCTGCATCTTACAATGATGGTTTTCGTGTAGAAATCTCTATAGATTGTGGAGTCTCTTACACACAAATTTATTTTAAAGATGCTTTAGATTTGGCAACAGTTGGTTATATTAGTTCTTTTTGGTCTCCAAATAGTGGAAGTAATTGGAGAACAGAAACCATAGATATAACGCCTTATGTTGGTGAACAAATATTGCTTCGTTTTATAAATATAAACGGTTATAGTAATAGTACTTTTTTAGATAATATTAATTTAACCAAGGAAGAGAATTCTTTATCTATTGATGAAAATGAACTAGAAAGCGCAATCTCTATGTATCCAAATCCATCGGAAACAGAGGTGTTTATTAGTATTAATACCAATATTGGGAATACCTACCAAATAGAATTACTTAATAACCTAGGGCAAAGTATTACTACTATTTCTAAAACTCGATTTAGCCAAAGTGCACAACAACGTTTAGACGTTTCAAAATATGCTGCAGGATTATATTTCGTGAAAATTAAAGTAGATACCCAGGAAGTGGTTAAAAAAATAATCATAAAATAAGAAAGAAATATAAATAAGTAAAATCCCAAAAACAATCTGTTTTTGGGATTTATTTTTTTTAAAACGTCCATTATTTTTTTGTACATTGAAAACAACTAACTAAAAATCATAATCATGGAAGAAATTATCAATCCTTGGGCAATCCCAGTAGCAGCAGTAGCTGCATTAGTAATTGGAGCAATTTGGTACAATCCAAAAGTCTTTGGAAATGTATGGATGCGCGAATCTGGTATGACAGAAGAAAAAATGAAAGGAGCTAACATGTTTAAAATCTTTGGATTGTCCTTAGTTTTTGCAGGAATGTTATCTATTTTGTTAATGCAACTAACAATACATCAAACAGGAGCTATGGGAATGGTAGGAGGAGACATCGATACTGCTTTACCATCTTTTGAAGCTTTTATGGCCGACTACGGAAATGCTTTTAGAACCTTTAAACATGGCGCATTACACGGAATCATGTTTGGTATCTTTGGCGCATTACCAATTTTAGGAACTATCGCTTTATTTGAACGTAAAAGCGCAAAATATATTTTTATAAATGCAGGATATTGGATTGTTACGCTTGGCGTAATGGGTGCAATAATTTGTGGCTTATAAAATTTTGTAATGATGTAACACAGGTAAAGACTGAAAAGAATAACTTTCAGTCTTTTTTATTTAAATTAATTGATACACTTTAAACTTTTTCATACTATTGAAGACCTTCCAGATGCTTGGAATCATCTACCAGCACAAGATATTTTCCTCAAAACACCTTTTTTAAAAGCATTAGAGCAATCTTCACCAAGTAATATCACTTCGTATTACTTAGCTGTTTTTAAAGCCGAAAAACTAATAGGAATCGCCATTCTGCAACGTATTGAAATGTATGCAGAAGATATATTCCGAAAAACATCTACCAATTTTTTTAAGGTAATTGTTAAAAGAACGATTGCTAAAATTGTAAGAGGAAATGGAATAATTGTTGGAAACGTCATGCATACGGGACAACATGGTTTGTTTTTTTTAAAGGAAGAAATTTCGGAAGAAGCATATCTAAATCAGATTAGTGAAGCTATTAAAGAATTACGAAAAACGATAAAAAAGCAATTCGGTAAAAAGATACGAATCATTGCTTTTAAAGATTATTTTGAAACGGATAGCATTCATGAAAACCATGCTTTTTTCAAAAAAGAAAATCTGTATAAAGTACAAGTACAACCCAATATGTTATTTGCTATTCCTCAAGAATGGCGTACCAAAGAAGATTACATCGCAGCTTTCACTAAAAAATATAGAGATCGTTTTAAGAGAGCAAGAAAGAAAGGAGCTTCGCTAGAACTTGTAGAACTAGATTTAGAAGGTATAAACAAAAATGCTAATGCACTTTTCGACTTATATGAGTGTGTATCAGATAATGCAGGAATAAACTCCTTTAAACTAGCTGAAAATCATTTTTACAGCCTAAAAGAACATGTAAAAGAAGACTTTAAAATCTTTGGCTATTTTTTAAATAACGAACTCGTTGGTTTTTATTCATTGATACTAAATAACAAGAAGCTAGAAACTTATTTTTTAGGATACAATCCAGAGCTGCAACACGAGTATCAAATGTATTTAAACATGTTATATAACATGGCTAATTTTGGTATAGAACATAAAATGGAAACCATTGTTTTTGCTAGAACAGCAATGGAAATTAAAAGCTCTATTGGTGCAAAACCACATACTATGTATTTGTATTTAAAACATACCAACAACATCATTGCAAACACGGTTTTAAAGCTAATTGTAAAGTATATGAACCCCATTAGAGAATGGCAGGAACGACATCCGTTTAAATAAAAAAACCTCAAAGTATTGCTTTGAGGTTTTTATAAGAATATGAAAAAGGTTTATTTAATCTCCTTCTTTTTTGCTTCTTTCATCGCTTCACCTATTTGGTTACTTGCTGCAAAACTAGCAACCATATCGTTTAGCATATTACTTCCTGCTTGTGGCGAATTTGGTAATAAAATTAAATTACTATTTGTTTCGCTACCAATAGCTTGTAACGTATCATAATGTTGTGTTACAACAATTAATGCAGATGCTTCCTGACTGTTAATACCAACTTTATTAAGCACTTCTACAGATTCTTCTAAACCTCTAGCAATTTCACGACGTTGATCTGCAATACCTTGACCTTGTAAACGCTTACTTTCTGCTTCCGCTTTTGCTTTTTCAACAATTAATATACGTTGTGCATCTCCTTCATATTGTGCAGCAGTTTTTTCTCTATCTGCAGCATTAATTCGGTTCATGGCTATTTTTACTTGTGGATCTGGATCAATATCAGTTACTAATGTTCTAATAATATCGAAACCATAATCTATCATAGCATCATTTAATTCTGCTTTTACAGCTAATGCAATATTATCTTTTTTAACAAAAACGTCGTCTAACTTCATTTTTGGTACTTCTGCACGCACCACATCAAACACATAACTTGTAATTTGATCATGCGGATAATCTAATTTATAAAAAGCATCATACACTTTTTCAGTAACTACTTTATATTGGACAGACACTTTTAATTTAACAAAAACATCATCTAAAGTTTTGGTTTCAATAATGACATCTAATTGCTGAATCTTTAAACTTAAACGACCTGCAATTTTATCTATTAACGGAATTTTCATGTGTAATCCAGACGGACTTATTTTATGAAATTTACCGAATCGTTCAATAATGGCGGATGTTTGTTGTTTTACTACAAAGAAGGCGGAAATCAAAATGATTAATCCGAAAAAAATAATAGGTATAAAAAGAAAATTTCCCATAATATGTTTTTTAAATGGTTAAAATAATAATACTTTAAAATTAAGCTATATTTGTCCAAACCACACATACATTTATGAAATTTAAACAGTATATCTTATTAGTAGCCTTTTCGATAGGTTTTGTTACAATAAATTTCGCACAACACAGAAGAGTTCCTATAAAAAATGGTCTAGGAATTCAAGGAGGACTTACACAATTTGATATTATTACTGATAATTTTGACGTCCAAAAAGGAAACGGTTGGATTGGTGGAGGATCGGCAACGGTAGATTTACCACATAAGTTTTATAACATGAGTTATAGCATTCAGCTTTCTGAAAACACAGTTGGTATTGCTGCACGTCCTATTCCTTTAATTACTTCCGAAGAATATATCGATTATAAACTTTTTACGGCGCAAATTACTTTACAAGCACATATTAAAATTGTAGAGAGTTTTTTAACGCTAGACGTTGGACCAATGTTACAATACAATAGCGAGTTAGAGTTGAAAGATGATAAATACGAAAACTATTTTATTAGTAATTACAATAATCTTCTAGCAAATGAAATTAGTGATATTTCAAAGTTTAATGTAGATGGCGCAATTGGTTTATCTGCCGGAGTAAGCCATTTTAGACTTAAAGCGCAATATATTTATGGTTTTACAAATATGTTTGGAAAGCTAAATAAGAACAATCTAGATACTAGCGGAAGCAGTGAAAGTAAGTTTAAAGGAAACCAATCTATGCTAGCTTTTACACTAATGATTACTTTTTAAATCACACATATTTCACCATCTTAAAATAAAAAAGCGAGCCGTTAAGCTCGCTTTTTTTTGTTTTATAGGTAAGTAAATATTTAAATAGTATTTGCTAAATTTTCTATTCTTTCTACCGTTTGGTTTTTACCAATCATATACATAATATCAAAAACTTCTGGGCCTTGTAATGCACCTACTAATGCTAAACGCAAAGGCATCATTACTTTTCCAAAACCAATTTCTTTGATGGTAATCCAGGTTTTAATAGTAGTGGTAAGGTTTTCTATTTCAAAGTCTTCTATCGTATTTATTAACACAGAAAGTTCACTCATTAATTCTCGAGTATCTTCTTTCATTGCTTTTTTATACGCTTTGGCATCGTAGCTTTTCGGACTAACAAAAAAGAACGCGCTTAAATCCCAAAAGTCACTTATAAACGTTGCTCGTTCTTTAATTAAACCAACAACCATTGCGATATAATTCACGTCGATGTCTTTTAATTCTTCGTGTTTTTGTTGAAAAGCTAAAGCTAAATCCTCATTGTCTTGCTCTTGCATATAATGGTGATTAAACCATTTTATTTTATCCGGATCAAATCGTGCTCCAGATTTATTTACGCGATTTAAATCGAAAGCAGCAATCAATTCTTCTAGGTTAAAAATTTCTTGTTCTGTTCCTGGGTTCCATCCTAAAAAGGCAAGAAAGTTCACCATCGCATCTGCAAAATAACCATCTTCTTTATAACCTCTAGAAACTTCTCCTTCTGGAGATTTCCATTCTAAAGGAAACACTGGAAAGCCTAATTTATCCCCATCACGCTTGCTTAATTTTCCTTTTCCGGTTGGTTTTAAAATAAGCGGTAAATGTGCAAATTCTGGAGATTCCCATCCAAAAGCTTTGTATAATTGGTAGTGTAAAGCTAAACTTGGTAACCATTCTTCACCACGAATTACATGTGTAATTTGCATTAAATGGTCATCTACAATATTCGCTAAATGATAGGTTGGCATACCATCACTTTTAAACAAAACCTTATCGTCTAATACGTTGGTGTCAATAGTTATATTTCCTCTAATAATATCTGTAAGATGTAAGGTTTCGTCTTGTGGAGATTTAAAACGAATTACATAATCCTCTCCAGCGTCTAATTTAACTTGTGTTTCTTCCGCGCTAAGCGATAAAGAATTACTTAGTTGTAAACGATTATGCCAATTATATATAAAAGTTTGCTTGTTTGCTTCGTGTTCTTTTCTAGCAGTATCTAGTGCTTCCGAAGTATCAAAAGCATAATATGCATTACCAGAAGCAATTAGTTGTTCTGCGTATTGTTTGTATAAATGTTTACGCTCACTTTGTCTGTATGGTCCAAATTTTTCATTTTTTCCTGGTCCTTCATCAAAAGGGATATTACACCAATTTAAAGCATCTATAATATATTTTTCTGCGCCTTCTACATAACGATTTTGGTCGGTATCTTCAATACGTAACACAAAAGTTCCATGGTGTTTTTTAGCAAATAAATAGTTGAATAAAGCAGTACGAACTCCTCCAATATGTAAAGGTCCTGTCGGACTTGGTGCAAAACGCACTCTAACGTTTTTGGTCATTGTGAATATAAAAATCAATTAAAACTGTAATCCTGAAGTTATTTCAGGAACTGAAGTGCAAAGATACAATTAACACATAATTATAAATACTCTTTAAAATAAAATTGTAGTTTAGTAGATTAAGCTAGTCTATCTTTGCTTTTACAAAGATAAATCGATAAAAATAGCACCTAACAAAGTCTGAAATCTATATTAATATATTGAGCAACTTTAAAAACATACAAGCAAAACTTGAGGCATTTATTAGAAAATATTACACTAATGAGTTAATTAAAGGTGCCATTCTATTTTTTAGTATTGGTTTATTATACTTTTTGGTGACCTTACTTATTGAGCATTTTTTATGGTTAAGTTCTATAGGAAGAACTGTTTTATTTTGGCTTTTTGTGGTTGTGGAATTGGTTTTGTTTGCGAAATTTATAGCGGTTCCATTAGCCAAGTTATTAAAACTTCAAAAAGGAATCGATTATGAAGATGCTTCCAAAATCATTGGTACGCATTTTCCGGAAGTAAATGATAAGCTGCTTAATGTTTTACAACTGAAGCAAAGTGATTCACAATCGGAATTACTTCTAGCAAGCATCGAACAAAAATCGGAAACACTACAACCCATTCCGTTTAAACTTGCGGTGAATTTTAAAAAGAATACCAAGTATTTAAAGTATGCTGCAATTCCTGTTTTAATATTACTTCTGGCTTCGGTTTCCGGACATTTAGATTGGTTTAGCGATAGCTATAAAAGAGTAGTAGATTATAAAACAGCGTATGAACCACCAGCGCCTTTTCAATTTTTTGTGGTTAATGAAAACTTACAAGCAACAGAAAACAAAGACTTTAAGCTTTTTGTCAAAACAGCAGGAGAAGTGCAGCCAGAAAATGTACAAATCACTTATAATAACGAAACCTATTTTTTACAACAAAAATCGGTCGGTAATTTTGAATATGTCTTACCTAAACCAAAGGAGAATATTACATTTCAACTTTCGGCAAATAGCGTAACCTCCAAAACGTATACATTAGAGGTTATAGAAGCGCCAACTTTATTGAGTTTTGATATGATTTTGGATTATCCTAGTCATACCAAAAAACGAGACGAAACACTTAAAAGTACTGGAAATGCGGTTGTTCCACAAGGAACTAATATTACCTGGAAATTAAATACCAAGGCAACAGAACAAGTCTGTTTGTATGCAAAAGATACCCTAGTGTTTACTGCGAATAGTTCTGGAGCTTTTGAAGGTTCTAAACGTATTTATAATAATTTGAAGTATAATTTAACCACAAGTAACTCAAAATTAAAGGATTACGAAAATTTAGCGTTTAGTATTGATGTTATTAAAGATGAATATCCCGAACTAAATATTCAAATGCAAGTGGATAGTTTAGATCAGCAAAGTCTTTATTTCTACGGACAAGTAAGTGATGATTACGGATTGAATAAATTGCAATTAGTGTATTATCCTTCGGAAAAAGAGACCGAAAAGACTTTAGTTAATATTCCGATATCCAAATCAAATGTGGCCGATTTTATAAGTGCTTTTCCAAATGATTTAGAAATTACGGAAGGATTAAGTTATGAGTTATATTTTCAGGTTTTTGATAATGATGCCATTCATAAATACAAACGAACTAAAAGTGAAATTTTCTCGTATAGAAAATTAACCAAGGAAGAAGAGGAGCAAAAGCAATTACAAGAACAAAAAGAAACCATTCAAGATTTAGATACCTCTTTAAAGAAGTTTGAAGAACGCGAAAAAGAATTGCAGGAACTTTCTAAAACCCAAAAAGAAAAAACGGAATTAAATTTTAATGATAAACGCAAACTAGATAACTTTTTGAAACGCCAAAAGGAACAAGAAGAGATGATGAAGAGTTTTAATAAAAAGTTGAAGGATAATTTAGAAGAATTTCAGAAAGAAAAGGAAGAGGATCCATTTAAAGACGATTTAAGAGAGCGTTTAAAAGAAAATGAAGAGCAGCTTAAAAAAGATGAGAAACTGCTGGACGAGTTAGAGAAATTGCAAGAAAAAATTGACAAATTAGATAAAGAAGAGTTAAGCGATAAATTAGAAAAGCTTGCAAAGCAAAACAAAAACCAAAAACGAAGTTTAGAACAATTGTTGGAGCTGACTAAGAAATATTATGTTGGAAAGAAGTTAGAAGAGTTACAACAAGAATTGGCAAAATTAGCAGAGAAGCAAGAAAAGCTATCTGAAGAAACTCCTGAAAATAATACCAAAGAAAAACAAGACGAAATAAATAAAGAGTTTGAAGATTTTCAAAAAGAAATGGATGCTCTGGAAAAAGATAATCAAGAATTAAAACAACCAGAGGATATCGAAAGAAATAAAAATGAAGAGGAAAATGTTAAGGAAGATCAACAAGAAGCTTCCGATAAATTAGAAGAAAAAGAAGAAAGTCTAGAAGAACAAAAAAAACAAGAGAGTCAGAAACAAGCACAAAAGAAGCAAAAACAAGCAGCTCAAAAAATGAAAAAAATGAGTGAAGAAATGCAGGCAAGTATGTCTTCTTCAAGTGGAGAGCAAATGGCAGAAGATGTGGAGATGCTTCGTCAAATATTGGATAACCTATTGTTATTTTCTTTTGATCAAGAATCGCTAATGAATCAGTTTGAAAGTATAGCCATTAATCACAATAAGTATGCTTCCTATTTGCGTAAACAAAATGATCTTCGAGAACATTTCTCACATGTAGATGATAGTTTGTTTGCTTTATCACTTCGACAACCAAAGATTTCAGAAAAAGTAAATAAAGAAATTGGGGAAGTCTTTTATAATATAGATAAATCCTTGCTTGTATTATCTGAAAATCAAATAGATAAAGGCGTTGCTAGTCAGCAATATACTATCACATCGGCTAATAATTTAGCAGACTTTTTAAGTAATGCATTAGATAATATGCAAATGCAAATGAGTGGCGAAGGGCAAGGAGGAAAAGGAAAACCAAAACCGGGAGAAGGAAAAGGCGGTGATGGTGGACTTCCAGATATAATTAAAAGCCAAGAGCAACTTGCTAAAGAGATGGAAAAGGGCATGAAAAAGGGGGATAAAGGAGAGAAAGGAAAAGAAGGGGAGAAAGGTAAGGAAGGAGAAAGTGGTAAAGAAAAAGGCGGGACTAAAAAAGGAGAGAATGGTGAAGGTGGTGATAAGCAAGGAGAAGGAGAAGGCAATAATGAAGAGTTAAATGGGGAGTTATATCGAATTTACCAAGAGCAACAAAAAATACGCCAAGCCTTAGAAGAGCGCTTAGCTAAAGATGGAAAGAGTGGTGTAGGAAGTAATTTGGTAAAGGAAATGGAACAGATTGAATTGGATTTGTTGAATAAAGGATTTACGAACCAGACGATGGAAAAAATGATGAATTTAAAACATCAATTGCTTAAATTAGAGCAAGCAACTTTTCAACAAGGTCAGGAAGAAAAAAGAGAATCCGAATCGAATCAAAGACAATTTGACAATAAAACGAACAATCAAATTCCGACTGCAAAACAATATTTTAACACTACAGAAATATTAAATAGACAAAGCTTACCTTTGCAACCAATTTATAAAAAGAAGGTACAAGAGTACTTTAAACAAAGCAATGATTAGTTTTAATTACGAGAACGATTTTGAATTAAACAACGAAGAACAATTATCGAGATGGATATCTAGTGTAATTGTTTCGGAAGGTTGTACAGAAGATGAAATAAATTATGTCTTTTGTGATGACGAATATTTACATAAGTTGAATGTAGAATTTTTAAATCACGATACCTTAACCGACATAATTAGTTTCGATTATTCGATGGGAAAAACCCTACAAGGAGATATATTTATCTCCGTAGAACGAGTAGAAGATAATGCCAAAGATTTTGAAGTTGAATTCATGGAAGAGTTACAACGTGTGCTTGTTCATGGAATTTTACATTACTGTGGCTATAAAGATAAGACGGAAGAAGAAGCGAAACTAATGCGAAGCAAAGAGAACTTTTACTTAGCAGAATTAGCGGCAGTTTAATATTCTTATTCTAGTTTTGAAGTGAAGTGTTCCACGTGGAACAATTGCTTTTATAAAATAAACAAATACATATTTAAAGTTATAATTACATGTTTAACGAAGTATATGATGTTATCGTTGTAGGTGCTGGTCACGCAGGAAGTGAAGCAGCAGCAGCAGCAGCAAACATGGGAAGCAAAACGTTGCTTATCACCATGAACCTACAGAACATCGCACAGATGTCTTGTAATCCTGCTATGGGAGGTATTGCTAAAGGACAAATTGTGCGTGAAATAGATGCGCTTGGTGGTTATAGTGGTATTGTAAGTGATACCTCTGCTATCCAGTTTAAAATGCTGAACAAATCTAAAGGACCTGCAATGTGGAGTCCGAGAGTGCAAAGTGATAGAATGCGTTTTGCAGAAGACTGGCGATTGATGTTAGAGGGAACTAAGAACTTAGATTTCTATCAAGAAATGGTTTCTAGTTTAATTGTAGAAAACCATAAAGTGGTTGGTGTAAAAACTTCACTTGGCGTAGCGATAAGAGGAAAGTCTGTGGTCTTAACTAATGGAACTTTTTTAAATGGATTAATCCATATTGGAGATAAGAATTTTGGAGGAGGAAGAGCAGGGGAAAGAGCAGCTACAGGAATTACAGAACAGCTTATTACTTTAGGTTTTGAATCTGGTAGAATGAAAACTGGAACGCCTCCAAGAGTGGATGGTCGTTCTTTAGATTTTTCAAAAATGGTAGAACAACCAGGTGATGTAAATCCCGAAAAGTTCTCCTATTTAGATAGTACAAAACCGTTGACTAATCAACGTTCTTGTCACATGTCTTATACTAGTGAAAAAGTGCACGATTTACTTCGTGAAGGTTTTGATCGTTCGCCAATGTTTAATGGTCGAATTCAGAGTCTCGGACCAAGATATTGTCCGTCGATAGAAGATAAGATAAATCGTTTTGCAGATAAAGATAGACACCAACTTTTTGTAGAACCGGAAGGATGGAATACAGTAGAATATTATATAAATGGATTCTCTACTTCGCTTCCAGAAGATGTTCAATTTAAAGCATTACGTTCTGTAGTTGGTTTTGAAAATGTGAAATTCTTCAGACCAGGTTATGCTATCGAATATGATTATTTTCCGCCTACACAATTGAAGCATACGTTAGAAACAAAGTTAGTTTCAGGTTTGTATTTTGCTGGTCAAATTAATGGAACAACAGGATATGAAGAAGCAGCTTCTCAAGGTTTAATGGCTGGTATAAATGCAAGTTTAAAAGTGGCAGAAAAGGATCCTTTTATGTTGCAAAGGGATGAAGCATATATCGGAGTTTTGATAGATGACTTGATTACAAAAGGTACAGAAGAGCCATATAGAATGTTTACTTCTCGTGCAGAATATAGAACGCTATTGCGTCAAGATAATGCGGATATTCGTTTAACTCCAAAAGGACATGCGTTAGGATTAGCTAGTGAAAAACGATTGATTAGAATGGAAGAGAAGTTTAGTGCTTCCGATAAGTTCGTGCAATTTTTTAAAGACACTAGTGTAACTACTAGCGAGGCAAATCCGGTTTTAGAAGCTAAAGATTCTGCTCCAATTAAGCAGCAAGGAAAGATGCATAAATTGTTTGCAAGACCAAACATTTCTATAGATGATATGCGAAAAATGGATGCTGTTGAAAGTTATATTCAAGAGCATAATTTAGATGAAGAGGTTATTCAGCAAACAGAAATTCAAGTGAAATATGCGGGTTATATTGCTAAAGAAAAGTTGAATGCAGACAAGTTAAATAGGTTAGAGAATATTAAAATACCGGAAGGTTTTGACTATTCTAAATTACAATCCATGAGTTTAGAAGCACGTGAGAAATTGAATAAAATTCAGCCAGTAACCATTTCTCAGGCGTCTAGAATTAGTGGTGTTTCACCAAGTGATATTTCTGTTTTGTTGGTGTACATGGGAAGATAATTTGGATTCAAAAACTGAAATTTCTTTTTGTGTTCCACGTGGAACATTGTGTTTTTTTAGATTGTATTTAGATATAAAACACTTGAAAATTATACTATGAAATCATACTTATTATTTGTTCTGTTTCTTGTTTTGTTTGTGTCTTGTATTCCTATAAAATCGGTGCAAGATATTAGTGGTTATCATATCATAGAAGGGACCAAAAAAGGAGGTGAAAATTTTAAAAATCAAAACGTTTTTAGCTTTCAAATTTATAAAGGAAAGCGTGCATTTGATAAATATTTAGAAGAACGCTTTGAAGATGTTCCTGGTTTTTCTCCATCTAATTTTATTGTAGAAATAGAAGATGTACCATTTACAATTCGTGTTTTAAGTAAGCAGGAAACAAATCAATATTTAGATTTTACGGATTATATTTTTGAAAAGGAAGATCCAGAATTAGTAAAGAAAGGTAAAAAGAAACAATTTATTTATATCGTGGTAAATGATGAAAATGGGGAAGATGCTTTAAGTACAAATTCATTTTATAGGTACATTGTTTCAAAATATTTAGACGATATGCGAATGCGTTTTAAAGCGTATTAATATATTTGAAAATTAAAAAAACCGACAAATTTATTTATTTCTCCGCAGGAACTTGTTTCCATATGTATCCCAAATGAAAGAAAATAACATGCCTTTAAAAGTAAAAGATCATTCCGTTTCTGGTGAAACATTCCAATTAATAGAAAACAAAACCTATGGTTTTTTAGAAACGACTCCGCAGCCAAAAGAAGAAAAACTTTCTGAATATTATAAAACCGAAGACTATATTTCGCATACAGATTCCAAACGAAATGTACTTGAAAAAGTATATCACGTGGTTAGAAGTATTTCATTAAAACGAAAATTAAAACTTATTAATTCGTTTTCTTCTACAAATAGGCAACATAAGAATTCGGAAGAAAGAAACCTTTTAGACGTTGGTTGTGGTACTGGGGATTTTTTACAAGTTGCTCAAAATAATAAATGGCAGGTTTCTGGAATAGAACCAAATCAAGAAGCAAGAGATATTGCAAATAGAAAAACCAGTAATGCGGTTTCTAAAACAGAACAGTTATTCGCATTTAAAAAACATAGTTTTGATGTTATTACGCTTTGGCATGTTTTAGAACATGTTCCAAATTTGGAAGAACAGGTTTCGGTTTTTAAAAGTTTATTAAAAGAAAATGGCACTTTAATTATTGCTGTACCTAACTATAAAAGTTATGATGCAAAACATTATAAAAACTTTTGGGCAGCTTTAGATGTGCCAAGACACCTTTGGCATTTTAATCAAGATTCTATTTCTAAACTTTTTGCTAAAGAAAACATGAAAGTGGTAAAAACGCTTCCAATGCAATTTGATGCGTATTATGTAAGCTTACTTTCTGAAAAATATAAATCTGGATTTATGAATCCGATCAAAGCGTTTTGGTTCGGATTTCTTTCTAATTGGAAAGGAAGGCGTTCTGGAGAGTATTCTTCCTTAATTTATGTATTAAAAAACAGCTAATTCTTATTTTAAACAACTCTAATCGGTTTTTGGGTTTAAAAACAATAAGAAACACCTTGTTTTTTCAAAAACAGCTCAAATCGTCTTATTTAAGGTTGTTTTTAATAAATTTTAATTATTGCATCTGTATTTTGTATAAGTATATTTTATACAAGTAATTTCCTTTCCTTTTTTTACATTTGCGCAGATTTAAAAATAAATAATCACACACCATGAAAAAAATAATTTTAGCACTTGTAACCGTTTTCGTTTTTACTTCTTGTGAGCAACAAAAAATTGCTTTTATAGATAATGGAGAATTGATCAATGAATATCAAGGGAAAAAAGACATTGAAGCGAAATTTAAAATTAAAGATGAAGCTTTTAAAAAGAATACCGATAGTTTAGCAAGTGGTTTCCAAATCGAAGCAAAAGCATTTGAATTGGCGGCAGCAAAAATGTCTCAAAGTAAGCAGCAAGAAAAATACCAAGAGTTAATGCAAAAACAACAAGGTTTGCAAAGACAAGTACAAATGCAACAACAAGCCATGCAACAAGAATTTCAAGTAGAAATTGATTCTGCTATTGTTAAAGTAAAAGAATTTGTAACAGATTACGGAAAGAAAAACGGTTACACATATATCTTAGGTAAAAATGAAGCGGGTAGTGTAATGTATGGTAGCGAAGCTAACGATATTACAAAAGTAGTTACCGAAGCTTTAAACGCTACGTATACTAAATAAAATAAAAGATAGTATTATTTTAAAAGTCAAGCTTATGCTTGGCTTTTTTTATGCAGTAATCTGGTTAGTTTTATAGATAAATCGGTAAGAATAATCTTAGAATTTCCATTACGTTCTATGTGGTAAATCGCATCTTGTAACTCATTTGATATTTCTAAAATATTGTTACCATGTATAAATGGAGCAAAGTTTTCTAGTTTAAATTTTTCGGTTTTAGGCTCAAAATATACTAGTTCATTCGCATTATAATTCAATAATAATGCTTGTCTGAAAAAGTCAATGCAAAACTGAAGAAATTGTTTTTGAGTTTCTCTTCCTGTTTTAGCGATATCTTCACTCCAAGAAATCAAATCGTGAATTGCTGCCTTATTTCCCTTTGCTTTAAAGGCACTTCTAATCCAAAAGATAAACCAAGTTTCAAACTGAATATCTTCACTATCTTGGTATACTAAATCGCAAGCTTTGTTGTAGTTTCCGTTGGCTTGATGCGCAATTTTGGTTGCTACAGAATCGTCTAAATTGTATTGTTTTATTAACCCTTCTTTTACATCGTTTTCTGCCAATGGAGGAAAGTGTAAAATTTGGCAACGAGATTTAATGGTGTTAATAATTTGCTCTTCATCTTCTGCAATAAGAAGAAATATCGTTTTGTTTGGTGGCTCTTCAATTAGCTTTAAAAGCTTGTTGGAAGCTGCGGTATTCATCTTTTCTGCCATCCAAATGATCATTATTTTATAACCACCTTCATAAGATTTTAAGGTAAGAGATTTTACCACCTGAAGTGCCTCTTCTACACCAATTTGACCTTGTTTGTTATCGACACCAAGTAGTTTGTACCAATCAAACAGATTGCCATAAGGTTGCTCTTTTAATAGTTGTCTCCATTCTTCTAAATAGTAACTAGAAACCGGTTTACTTTTTACTTTATCACTGGTAGTAACAGGAAAAGCGAAGTGAAGATCTGGATGAGAAAGGTTATTGAATTTAAGGTTACAAGCCGCGTTTCCGTTGCTGTTCTCTTTTTCTGTATTACCACATAAAACGTATTGTGCATAAGCAATAGCCATTGGTAGTGTTCCAGAACCTTCTGGGCCTACAAATAATTGTGCATGTGCAATTCTACCGTTATCAACACTTTGTGTTAAATGGTTTTTTATATGTTCTTGTCCTAAAATATCACTAAAAAGCATAAGGCAAATATAGTTTTTATCCTTAAAAGGAAACACAAAACGAAACTTCAATTTTAAAGAAAATGGATGCGTTCTATAATTAATTAGAGCTATAAAAGCATGATAATTAACGATTAAATGCTAAAAACACAGATAAAGTGTTTTTATTTCCTATCTTGTACCTCCCAAATTCCTACCCAAAATGAAAAACCTACTTAAATACAGCTTTGCTGTACTTATTGTGTTTTCTACAAATGCACAAAAGTTAGAACCATTAGAACCTATTCAAGAACGTCCTTTAAGCACACAAAAAGAATTTTATATTCAAGGAGATGCTATCGCTATTGGTAATAATATTTTAAGCGAGCATGCGAATCAAGACTATAATGAAGTGGGTTTGATTAATGACAGAGTAGAAATGAAATATGTAGATATTGACAATGACAATGCTACTTTTAGTTCTAGTGCTGCAGAACTGCAATTACCAAAAAACACAAATAAAATAAAGTTTGCTGCTTTATATTGGAGTGCTACTTATGGTTTTAAAAAAGGCCAATACAAAGTGGTGAACAACAAAATGGTTGTGAAAGGTAAAGGAGAAAGAGACACGACATTTAATTACATAAAATTTAAAACGCCAAATCAAGGATATAAAAACATAAAAGGAGAAGTGATTTTTGATGGTCACGATAAAAAATTCTTCGCTGCAAATTCGCCGTATGTTTGTTATGCAGAGGTAACTTCAATCTTGCAAAGTAGCAATTCAAATGGATACTTTACCGTTGCAAATGTAAGAGCTACGGAAGGTGTTATCACCGGCGGGAGTTCTGCCGGTTGGGTTTTATATGTGGTTTACGAACAAGAAGACGCAAGTCCTAAATACATAAGAACGCATCACGGATTATCTCTTTTAAATAAAGAACCATTAGATATTAGTTTAAATAATTTTAGGACGAAAGAACTTGGTGCGGTTGAAGCAAGTATTACCATGGCAGCCATTGAAGGAGATGCGAAGCTAAAAACAGACAAATGTGCTATTTTTAGTGAGAAAGAAAATCGGTTTATTAACATGAGTTCAGATCTAAGACCAGAATCCAATTTCTTTAATAGTAAGATTACAAATAATGAAGAATATGTAACCGAAAGACTTCCTAAAAGTGAGAATACCTTAGGATTCGATCTTGTCACATTTAATATTCCTAACACCAATAATGCTTTATTAGGGAATAATCAAAAGCAATTAGATTTCAAAGTCTACACAAAAGCAGATCGATTTTATATGTTTTTTACTGCTTTTAAAACAGATATTAGCGAAAGTTGCTATATCGAAAACAACCTAGAAAACAACGACTTATTGGTTGCAGTGGATGTTTTAAAGGAAGCAAAACCAGTGGTTGGTAATATAGAAGACGAAGAGTAAAACACCATTAATTCGTATACTAATAAAAATATTGCGCATATTATTTATTTTGAAGACCTTTAGCATTCAAAATAATATGCGCAATTTTTATATATCACAAAAATGAAAACACTAAACGACTTCCACTTTAAAAACAAAAAAGCATTAATACGAGTAGATTTTAATGTCCCATTAAATGAAAATTTTAAAGTTACAGATGCTACTAGAATCCGTTCTGCAAAACCAACTATTATTAAAGTTTTAGAAGATGGAGGAAGCTGTATTTTAATGTCGCATTTAGGAAGACCAAAAGGTGTTCAAGACGAATTTTCTTTACGTCATATTGCAAATGAAATTGAAGAAATCATCGGAGTAGAAACAAAGTTTGTTGCTAATTGTGTTGGTAAAGATGCAGAAGAAGCAGCAAAAAACTTAAAACCAGGCGAAATTCTGTTATTAGAAAATTTACGTTTCCATGAAGAAGAAACTGCAGGAGATAAGGACTTTGCAGAAGGGCTTTCCAAATTAGGAGATATCTATGTCAATGATGCTTTTGGTACAGCGCACCGTGCACATGCTTCCACAACCGTTGTTGCTCAGTTTTTTCCAGAGAACAAATGTTTTGGCTATTTATTAGCGCAAGAAATAGAAAGCATTAAAAAGGTAATGGAGACAGGAGAAAAACCGGTTCTTGCTATTTTAGGAGGAGCAAAAGTATCTTCAAAAATTACAATAATTGAAAACATTTTAGATAAAGTAGATCATCTAATAATTGGTGGAGGAATGAGCTTCACTTTTATTAAAGCGCAAGGCGGACAAGTAGGAGATTCTATTTGTGAGGACGATAAAATGCCACTTGCTTTAGAAATTTTAAAACAAGCAAAAGAAAAAGGAGTTCAAATTCATATTCCTGTAGATGTTTTGGCTGCAAATGCGTTTAGTAACGATGCAGAAACACAAGTTTGCGATATAAATAAAATTCCAGATGGTTGGCAAGGTTTAGATTGCGGACCAAAATCAAAAGAAATTTTTAACGATGTCGTATTGCAGTGTAAAACGATACTTTGGAACGGCCCTTTAGGTGTTTTCGAAATGCAAAATTTTGCAAGCGGAACCATTGCTTTAGGAGATTCCATTTCTGAAGCAACGAAAAACGGCGCTTTTTCATTAGTTGGTGGTGGTGATTCTGTTGCTGCAGTAAAACAATTTGGCTTTGAAAAGAAAGTAAGTTACGTAAGTACTGGTGGAGGAGCAATGCTAGAAAGCCTAGAAGGTAAAACGCTTCCAGGAATTGCCGCTATTTTAGAATAGTACCTACCAACTACAAACTTTTTTATTTTAATAAAACACGAATTTAGTATCTTATACGTTACAAGAAGACGCTAATTATACAATCATGCAATTACAAAAACTTTTTTTCTTTGTTTATCTTTTAGGTCTTGGTATGCTTCAAGCACAAGATACTTTACAAGTAACTACAGAAAATATACGCCTTACAGAACAACAATTAGAAGCTGGTGAAAATTACGTTATAGATACCATAGTCGATGGGCAAGCTTTCTATAAAAAGGAACTAAATATTGTTAAAGAACTAGATCTAAATGCCGAACTTTTAGATAATGCGCACGCAGCTGAAATTGACGAAAAATGGCTAGAAGAATTATATAGTAACTCTTTGTTTGATACTATTTACAAAGCCGTTGGTGACTTAGATTATAAAGATGTTTATTATCCAGAATTATCTACCGAACTACTAAAAACTAGGCTTGCAGAATTAAACGCAAGAACCCCTTTTAATGTAGAATATAATCCCTCGTTAGAAAGCGTAATAAAATCCTTTTTAAAACATAGAAGAAGATCTTTTGAGAAATTAATGGGCTTAGGGCATTACTATTTCCCAATGTTTGAGCGAGAATTAGATAATTATAACATTCCGTTAGAAATGAAATATCTAGCGATTGTAGAATCTGCTTTAAAACCAAGAGCGCGATCTAGGGTTGGCGCAACCGGTTTATGGCAATTTATGTTTGCAACAGGAAAGCAATATGGATTAGATGTAAGTTCTTATGTGGACGAGCGTAGTGATCCTATAAAATCTACAGAAGCAGCGTCTAAATATTTATCTAGACTTTATGAAATTTTTGGCGATTGGGATCTTGCTCTTGCGGCATATAATTCTGGTCCAGGAAACGTAAGTAAAGCGATAAGACGTTCTGGTGGTTATGAGAATTACTGGAATATTCGCCATAATCTTCCACGTGAAACAGCTGGTTATGTACCTGCTTTTTTAGCAACCATGTATATTTTTGAATTTGCGGAAGAGCACGGTTTTAAACCTGTAAAACCAGAATTTCAATATATAGAAACAGATACTGTTCATGTAAAACACATGATTACTTTAGATCAAGTTAGCGAAGCTACAGGAGTACAGATAGAAACGCTTCAGTTTTTAAATCCGTCGTATAAACTGGATATTATTCCTGTGGTAAAAGATGAAAACTATACGTTAAGATTACCAAGAGATGTTGTTGGTAAATTTGTAAATAACGAAGAAGCTTTCTATGCTTTGGCTAAAGCGGAATTGGATAAAAGAGAAAAACAATTACCACAATTTTTTAATGCGGAAAGTAAAACTAGATATAAAGTGCAAAGTGGGGATTATCTCGGGAAAATTGCTAGAAAATTTGGTGTTCGCGTTAGTCAGTTAAAACAATGGAATGGATTACGAAGCAATAACCTAAAAATAGGACAACGCTTAACTATTTATCCTAGAAACACAGCGGCAACAACAAAAAGTACTCCCAAAAAACAAGCAAGTACTCCAATTCCGGCAAACGCTAAAACATATATGGTTAAAAGTGGAGACTCCCTTTGGAGCATTTCTCAAAAATTTCCAGGAACTTCTATTCAAAATATTAGAGATTGGAATGATATTAGTGGTAACAATTTAAAACCAGGAATGAAGCTTGTAGTTTCTAAAAGCTAATACTTCTATAAAAACTAACAATTATGCGTAATTTTCTTTGTATTGCAATGGTAATCCTATTGTTTACATCTTGTGATGATAGTAAATCTTCTAACAAAAGAATCGTTTCAGCATCTTCAGGGACACTTAATAATATATCTGTAGTTGTAGATAACGAACTTTGGGATGGTGAAGTAGGTGAGGCCATTAGAGGCGTGCTTGCAGCTCCTATTTATGGTTTACCACAAGATGAGCCTATTTTTACAATGGCACAAATACCTCCACAAGTCTTTTCTGGCTTTGTAACCAAAAACAGAACGGTTTTAAAAATCGAAAAAGGAACAGCAGAAGCTGCTGTGAAAATTGCAAGTGATGTGTATGCAAAACCACAAAAACTAGTTTTAATTACAGGAAAAACAAATGCTGGGATCATAAAACAAATAAAAGATAATGCGGTTAAAATAGTTGCAGCTTTTAAAAATGAAGAGCTAAAAGAAAAGCAACGAAGAATAAATTTATCTTTAAATAAAACGAATAGCATTCAAGAAAAACTCGGGTTTTCTATAAACTTTCCTACGGCATACCGAATAGCAAAAGAAGAAAACAACGTGTTCTGGATTAGAAAAGATATTAATACAGGTACAACCAACCTAATGCTATATGCACTTCCATCTAATGCGATTAAGAAAAACGATAGCTTAATAAGTCAGATTATTAAAATTAGAGATTCTGTTAACAAAATTTATATTCCAGGAACAACAGAAGAGGCATATATGGTTACAGAAGATGCTTATGCGCCTTTTCTTTCAGAAACCATTGTAGACAACAAGCCAACGATAGAAACCAAAGGTATTTGGGACATGGAAAATGCATTTATGTCTGGACCGTTTGTAAATTATATGATAGAAGACAAAGTAAACGATCGCTATGTTGTTATAGAAGGTTTTGCTTTTGCTCCTTCCGTTTCCAAACGAGATTATATGTTTGAGCTAGAAGCTATTATTAAATCTATAAAGATGGAATAGAGGTATTTAAATATACAAAACAAAAAAACCAACGGATAACGTTGGTTTTTTTGTTTTGTATAAAAAAGAAGGTAATTATTCTTTTTTGTTTTCTTCTTCCTCTTCTTTAGTAGCGTCTTTGAATTCTTTAATTCCACTTCCTAGACCACGCATAAGTTCTGGGATTTTTTTACCACCAAAAATTAGTAAAATAACTACAGCAATTAATACTACTTGAGGCCAACCTATAAAAAGAGGTATCATATTTAAAATCATAATCTTTAAATTTAGAGCAAAGTTAATAATTAAAGTTTAATATTATCGTTTAAACCACAACTTTAGTATAATATTAAAGTAAGACTTTATAATTTTATATACTTTTGTTTTACGCATGAAAAGAAAAAATAACAAAGAAAAAAAAATAGCAAAAAAGTTACTACATAAGTATAGACTAGTTATACTTAATGAAGACACTTTTGAAGAGCGCTTATCCTTTAAACTTACAAGGCTTAACGTGTTTGTTTTACTTGCAATATCATCCATATTACTAATTACGGCAACAACCTTTTTTATAGCCTTTACGCCTTTAAAAGAATATATTCCTGGCTATTCGTCAACAGCTTTAAAAAAGAAAGCCACTATTTTAAACCATAAAACAGATTCTTTAGAAAAAGTAATCGCGGTAAATGAGGTTTATTTTTCTTCTATAAAAAAAGTATTACACGGGGAATTGAGTAGTGTGAATTTTAATAGAGATTCTATTGTAGAAGCTGCTAAATTGGATATAAGCGAAATGGATCTAGCACCAACAAAAGAAGATTCTTTATTACGTGAAAAAGTAGATAAAGAAGATAAATACAATCTTTTCGAATCTGCAACTTCTAATGCTAGTTTTGTATTGTTTCCTCCAGTAAACGGAACCATTACAGAGAACTATAATGCCAAAGAAAAACATTATGCTGTAGATGTTGCGGTTGCCAAAAACACGCCGATTAAAACAACTGCAGACGGTATTGTTATTTTTGCGGAATGGACAACCAAAACAGGGCACGTAATTATTATAGAGCATAGTCATGGATTAATTTCGGTATACAAGCACAATGCATCTATAAACAAAGAGCAGGGAGATTTAGTGAAAGCAGGAGAAGTGATTGCTATGTCTGGAAATACAGGAGAACTCTCCACAGGACCGCATTTGCATTTTGAACTTTGGAGTGATGGTTATCCAATTAACCCAACCAATTTTATAGACTTTGAATGAGAAAAATTAGTGGTGTAATCTTGTTGGTTTTTATAATATTCTGTTTTTCATGTAAAGAAAAACAGGAAGTTACATTTCATTCTCAAATTATAACACAACAACTTTTAAAGGAAACAGAAATGTTTCACTACGACGGAGTAGATACTTATAAAATTAATTATAAATCGGATGGTTTACGTATTGAAGGTTTTATTGCAAGACCTATACAATATAAACCAACTACAAAATTACCAGCGATAATTTATTGTCGTGGAGGAAACCAGAGTTTTGGTGCTATTAGCGATTATCAACTTAAAATAATGAATCGTTTAGCAAGAAAGGGTTTTGTTGTTTTTGCCTCTCAATTACGAGGTAATATGTATAGTGAAGGCGTAGATGAATTTGGAGGGAAAGATGTAAATGATATTTTAAAACTAATAGATATAGCGAAAGATTTAGATTTTGTAGATGCTAAAAATATACATGTATTTGGCATATCTAGAGGCGGAATGAACACCTATCAAGTTTCTAAATTAACAGATGCTATAAACAGTATTGCCATTGTTGGGTCGCCAACAAGCCTTTTTAGTTTAACTAACTTTAGGCCAAAAATGTATACCAAAGTGCTGCAGCCATTAATTGGAGATTCTGTAACCAAAAGAAAAGAATATGAAGAAAGGTCTTCTATTTTTTGGTACAATAAACTAAATGAACCAACTTTAATTCTTCACGGAAGCGAGGATTCTAATGTGGAAGTGAAAGAGGCACAAAGATTAATAGATTCTTTTACAAGATCTAATAAAAAAGATTTTCAGTTTAAAATTTTTGAAGGTGGAAATCATAGTTTATCTAATTTTGAAGAAGAACGAAACGAATTAATTTCCAACTGGTTTAAAAAAAACAATAAATAATGTTCTCATTAAAAGCTGCTTTAGCAAAACCATTTGCAAAACGAGTTTATAAGTCCGTGCAAAAATGGGCTAATAACCCTGTGGAAACACAGCACGAAGTATTTCAAAAATTAATTAGCGATGCTGCTACTACACAATTTGGTAAAGACCATGATTTTATAAGTATTAATAATCATGAAGACTTTGTTAAACGTGTTCCAGTTAGAGATTACGAAGACTTAAAACCGTATGTAGAAAGAGTGGTTGCAGGAGAAGAAGATATACTCTGGAAAGGGAAACCTGTTTACTTTGCAAAAACATCGGGAACTACTTCTGGAGCGAAGTATATTCCTATTACCAAAGAAAGCATGCCTACGCATGTAGAAGCTGCTAGAAATGCTATTTTATTATATATTCATGAAACTGGAAATGCGAAATTTGTGGATGGTAAAATGATTTTCCTTCAAGGTTCTCCCATTCTAGAAACGCAAAATGGTATACAATTAGGAAGGCTTTCGGGGATTGTAGCACATTACGTACCTAAATACCTTCAAAAAAACAGAATGCCTTCTCTAGAAACCAATTGTATTGAAGATTGGGAAACAAAAGTAAATGCTATCGTAGAAGAAACCTTGCCAGAAAATATGACCATTATTTCTGGAATACCATCTTGGGTACAAATGTATTTTGAAAGGCTTCAGGAAAAAACAGGGAAAAAGGTTGGTGATATTTTTAAAAACTTCAACTTGTTTATTTTTGGAGGCGTAAACTATGAACCTTATCGGGCAAAATTCGAAAGTTTAATAGGAAGAAAAGTGGATAGTATAGAACTCTATCCTGCAAGTGAAGGTTTTTTTGCATACCAAGACAAACAGGGCGAAAAAGGGATGTTACTACAATTAAAATCGGGAATTTTTTATGAGTTTATAAAAGCAGACGATTTTTTTAATGAAAACCCAAAACGAATTACCATTAAAGATGTGGAGGTAGATGTGAACTACGTGATGCTTATTTCTACAAATGCCGGACTTTGGGGTTATAATATTGGAGATACGATTCAGTTTACTTCTACAAAGCCTTACCGAGTTATTGTTTCTGGTAGAATAAAACATTTTATTTCTGCTTTTGGTGAACATGTCATTGGTAAAGAAGTAGAACAAGCATTACAAGAAGCTTTAGTAGATCATAGCGCCGAAGTTAGCGAGTTTACAGTAGCACCTCAAATTAATCCAACACAAGGATTACCATATCATGAATGGTGTATAGAATTTGAAAAAGAACCAGAAAACATTTCCGCTTTAGCGCAAAAAATAGACGCTTCATTACAAAAACAGAATAGTTATTATTTCGACTTAATTGAAGGTAAGGTATTACAGCCATTAAAGATTACTTTAGTTAAAAAAGGTGGTTTCCAAGATTATATGAAATCTATAGGTAAGCTAGGAGGACAAAACAAATTACCACGATTATCCAACGATAGAAAAATAGTTGATAATTTAGAAACATTAAATCTCACGAAATAATACTATATTTGCGGGTTAAATAAAGTATATGAGTAATAAAAAACAGCATGCAAGAACGAGGGCTCAAGAGAGCTCAAATGCTATTGAGCGTATGTATATTACTATGCGACACCTTTTTAATCGTGGTTTTTATAAACCAATGGGTGTTTCAGGTGAAACATTACGTGAAGCATTGTTGTTGCTAAGACCAGAAATTTACGGTTCTATTGGCGAAGAAAAAGCAGAACTAGAAGGACTACTTTATGTAGTCGATAGATTACCAGAAGGAATAGAAGAATGCACCTTTATAAACTTAACAAGTGATGAAGGCTATGCTAATTCCCATTTTAAGGCTATAATTCCGCCAAAAAGAAGGCGTAATTGCTATAGAATAGATGATGAGCAAATGAACATTGAGATCACACGTGGTCGCTCAGAAATTTATGATATACTTACACACCTTACTTTTCTTTTTGTAGAATCTCATAAAATCAGTAAACGTGTTTTAATTGATGAAAACGGAGCAACAACACGCGATTGGATTAAGCTTGAAAAAGCGGTATCTACAAAAAAGAAGCTTACGCAAAAAGAACGAGAAATAGCAATAACACATACGGCTAATATATTAGGAAGAACTTTTAATGAGTTAAAAGAAGTATATGAAGATTTTGCGATACCAACACAACCAGAACGATTATTACACATTGTATATTGGTTAGGTAAATTAGCCATTGAAGAGGTTGTAAATAACAATAAAAGAACGGTTACTTTTAGTCCGGTTTTAAGAGAACGATTAGGGCATCATATTCACGGAGAAATTTGGGCAAATAATATAAAAGCAATTTTGCATAAAAATGAATTACTAGAAAGACCCATTCATGTAATTAGTGCAAATATGCATAGTGTAATGAATACACTTTTTGCTCCAAATGCCTTAAAAGCTTTGGCTTCAAAAAATGATATTTTCGAAGTTTACGAAGCTATAAGTCATAAGGATAATAAAGATTTACGAGATAAAGTAACAAAAGAAGCATTGCAAAAAGGAATGCTTTATATTCAAGATGAATCAGGTACAAATATTAATGTACAGGTTTTTGATACCGCAAAAATAGATTTTTCTAAAGTAGATATAGACGTTGATCAAGAAAAATTAAAAGCAGAAAAACCAATTATAATTGTAATGGATTATGCTTTTGGTGAGCAAGCTTACGAAACGATGGACGAGCTTTTAAAACCATATAAACCCAACGGAAAGAAAACACATTTACATGTAGATTCTATTTCTATTATGGGAAAAGCAGGAATTTTAGAAGGAGGAAAAGGAGATATTATGATACCTTCTGCGCATATTTTTGAAGGTACAGCAGATAATTATCCTTTTAAAAATGAATTGTGTACAGCAGATTTAGAAGGACAAGGTTTAAAAATATTTGAGGGTTCTATGATTACCGTTTTAGGGACATCATTACAAAACAAAGACATTTTAAAGTTCTTTTATAGTTCTACTTGGAATGTTATTGGTCTAGAAATGGAAGGAGCGCATTACCAAAAAGCAATTCAAGCTGCCTCAAGAGTACGAGGAAGTATAAACGAAGACGTTAAAGTACGTTATGCATATTACGCAAGTGATAACCCATTAGAAACCGGTGGTACATTAGCTTCTGGAGGTTTAGGCACTTCTGGTGTAAAACCAACATACTTAATAACAAGGAAAATTTTACAACAAATATTTAATACGTAAATTATTATGAGTGATAAATTACCAAATTCAAACACTACTGAAGAAGTCGATCTAGGTCAGATTTTTTTGTACATCGAAAAAGTGTTTAAAAAAATAGGGCAACTTTTTAAGGAACTATTTTTGGCTTTTGTTTGGCTTTTGAAAAAAATAGTATTTCTGCTTCTTTTTGCAATTAATGTAGCAAAAAGGAATATTATTAAAATTGCTATTGCTGCCATTTTAGTTTTTGTGTTATTTTCTGCTTTAGATAAAAGATCCGTACCAATTTATCAATCTTCTATATTAATTAACCAAAATTACGAAACAGGAAGATTGTTATATAATCATATTAATAGGTACAATTTGATTGCAAAACATAATGATTCCATGGGGCTAAGTAGAGAATTAAATATTCGCCCAGAAATCGCTGCAAAAATTACCGGATTTGATGTTACTAGTAGTATGACAAGAAATCGATTATATGCTGAGTATCATGATTTTTTTAAAGAAGTAGATTCTACAATCTACGTGTCTTTTTACGAGTTTGAAGAAGAATACCCTATTGAGCTTATTGAAACACAACTTATAACAGTGTACTCGCTTAGCCCTTATATATTTGATGATTTAGCTGTTTCGATTGTAGATGTTTTTAGAGAAAATGAGTATTTTAAAGAAAAACAAAAAGACGAAATAACAGATTATCAAAATAAAATTAAAACGTCTCTCGAAATTATTTCAGAATCGGATAGTTTAATGAAGAAGTATATTAATTTGATGGAAAATTATTATGGTAATTCAGGAGATCCTCAAAAATCAGATAATGCCACTGTAAATCTTAACCTATCTAGTAATAAGGATAAAATTACTACTCGCGAATATGAGATTTTTGGTTTGCAAAATGCCAAAAAAGAAGAAGTACTAGAATTTCAAAAATTGATTGCAGATAAAAGAGAAATTGTTGAGTTACAATCTAACTTTACGCAACCTGTCTTAATTGTTAATTTTTATAAGAAAAACAAAATAAAAGCATCAGTGCTAGCAGGACTTGTAGTGCTATTATTTTTCTTCTTTAAAGAATTAGGATTTTATAGTTTAATCAATAAATACGGAAACAAAGAAAATATTTTAGAAGTTTAGAAGATGACGAATAAAACTTTATTAGTAAGCGGAGGAGCGGGCTTTATAGGCTCCAACTTTATTGCTTATTACTTAAAAGAAAATCCAAATACAACGATAGTGAATTTAGATAAGCTTACCTATGCGGGTAAGCTTTCTAATTTAATAGAAGTAGAAAATAATAAAAACTATCATTTTGTTGCAGGCGATATTTGTGATAGAACACTAGTAGAAAAATTATTTACTACGTATAAGTTTAGTGGTGTTATACATTTTGCTGCAGAATCACATGTAGATAACTCTATAACAAACCCTGAAGCGTTTATTAGCACCAATGTATTAGGTACATTTACATTGTTAGATGTCGCTAAGAACCATTGGATGGAAGCGCCAAACCAAGTAAAGAAAACTTGCGAAAATAATAGATTTTTGCATATTTCTACCGATGAGGTTTATGGTACTCTTGGAGAAACAGGATTATTTACAGAGCAAACACCTTATGCACCAAATAGTCCATATAGCGCATCGAAAGCATCGTCCGATTTTATTGTACGAAGCTACTTCCATACTTTTGGTATGAATGTGGTTACCACTAATTGTTCCAATAATTACGGACCAAAACAACATGACGAAAAACTAATTCCTACTATTATTAGAAAAGCAATTCAAGGAGAAAATATTCCTATTTATGGCGATGGTAAAAATATAAGAGATTGGTTATTTGTGTTAGATCATTGTAAAGGTATTGCTTTAGCTTTTCATACAGGAAAAACAGGAGCAACCTACAATATTGGTGGTAAAAATGAACGCAATAATGTTTATATTGCTAACACTATTTGTGAGGTTTTAGATGAAATTGCTCCGAAAGAAAAATCATATAAAGAGTTAATTTCCTTTGTAAAAGACAGACCAGGACATGATTTTAGATATGCCATAGACGCATCCAAAATTGAAAAAGACCTAGGCTGGAAAGCAAATGAAAATTTTGAAACAGGGATTAAAAAGACCATAGATTGGTATCTTAAAAAGTATGTAAAGGCATGAAAGGAATAATATTAGCAGGAGGTTCGGGAACGAGATTGCATCCACTTACAAAAGTGGTAAGCAAACAGCTTATGCCAATTTATGACAAACCCATGATTTATTACCCACTTACTACTTTAATGTCGGCAGGAATAAACGAAATATTAATTATTTCTACCTCTAAAGATACACCAAGGTTTAAAGAGCTTTTAGGAGACGGAAGCGATTATGGCTGTGATTTTCAATACGCCGTTCAAGAAGAACCTAATGGTTTAGCAGAAGCATTTATTATAGGCGAAGACTTTATTGGAAAAGATAAAGTAGCGCTTATTTTAGGGGATAATATTTTTTATGGTTCTGGTTTAGAACAAACGTTAAAAGCAACAAACGATCCTGATGGAGGTGTAATTTTTGCTTATCACGTGCAAGATCCAAAACGTTATGGCGTGGTAGAGTTTGACCAAGACAATAAAGCGATTTCTATTGAAGAAAAACCAGAAAACCCTAAATCTAAATATGCGGTTCCGGGTATTTATTTTTACGATAATTCGGTTATAGAAATTGCCAAAAACATAAAACCTAGCGATAGAGGTGAGTTAGAAATTACCGATGTGAATAGGGCATATTTAAAACAAGAAAAACTAAGTGTACAAATACTAGATAAAGGTACAGCTTGGCTAGATACTGGGACTTTTAATTCCCTAATGCAAGCTTCGCAATTTGTACAGGTAATAGAAGAAAGACAAGGATTAAAAATAGGTTGTATAGAAGAAACAGCGTATAAAATGGGTTATATTAACAAACAACAACTTCTTGCATTAGCAGCACCTTTGCTTAAAAGCGGTTATGGTTTATATTTACAACAACTAGTGTAGTATGCGTGCAGAAGAAACCCATTTAAAAGACTGTTTTGTTATTACTCCAGAAGTATATCTAGATTCTCGGGGCTATTTCATGGAAAGTTTTAATCAAGAGACTTTTAATAAAGTTTTACAAACCAATACAGTCTTTGTACAAGACAACGAATCAAAATCCTCTCGAGGCGTTTTAAGAGGTTTGCATTTGCAAACAGGAGTTCACGGTCAGGCAAAGCTAGTTCGCGTTACACAAGGTAGCGTATTAGATGTTTGTGTAGACCTTAGAAAAGATTCTCCAACTTTTGGGGAACACTTCTCTATCGTTCTAGATGCAATTGATAAAAAACAACTGTTTGTTCCTCGCGGATTTGCACATGGATTCGTCGTTTTAGAAGACCAAACCGTTTTTAATTATAAATGCGATAACTATTATAATAAAGCATCAGAAAGCGGAATTATTTACAACGATGCAACCATAAATATAGATTGGAATCTTCCTGAAGAAGCATTTATTCTTTCCGATAAAGATTTAGAATTACCAACATTTGAAAAACTATTCAAATGAAAACAAAAGTACTCGTAACTGGAGCGAATGGGCAATTAGGGAAAACACTTGCTGCTTTAAAATCACAATACAATACGATAGATTTTACAGGTACTAGTGCAAAGGAGTTGGATATCACGAATAGCGTTCAAGTAGCAGCGTATTTCAAAGAAAATCAAATAGATTGGTGTGTAAACTGTGCGGCATATACCGCAGTTGATAAAGCAGAAACAGAACCCGAAAATGCAGAAAATGTAAATGTAGTAGGTTCTAAAAATCTTGCTATCGCTTGCGCTGAAAACAATATTGTTTTAATTCAAGTATCTACAGATTTCGTTTTTAATGGAGAAAAATCGGTTGCTTATACCGAAATAGATACCACAAGTCCAACCGGAGTTTATGGCGCAACAAAATTAGATGGAGAACGCGAAATAGCAAAAAGACTAGAACAACATTTTATTTTAAGAACCTCTTGGTTATATTCTGAAAATGGTAATAATTTCATGAAAACCATGATAAAATTATCCAAAGATAGAGAGCTGTTAGCTGTTGTAGCAGATCAAATAGGTACGCCAACATACGCGAGAGATTTAGCCGAAACCATTCTAAAAATTATAACAACCAACAATAAACAATACGGAATCTATAACTATAGCAATGAGGGTGTTGCTAGTTGGTATGATTTTGCAAAAGCTATTTTTGAAGAAAGCAATATTCCAATAAAAGTAGTACCAATAAAATCAGAAGCATATCCAACACCAGCAAAAAGACCTCATTTTAGCGTCTTAGATAAAACTAAAATAAAAACCAATCTTCAAATAGAAATACCACACTGGAGAGATAGTTTAAGAAAAGCAATAGCGAATAATCATGAATAAAAATCTACAAATAGCAATACAAGCAAGCTTAGAAGCTGGAAAAGTAATTATGCAAGTGTATGATACTGCTTTTGATGTGGAAATAAAAGAGGATAAATCACCTTTAACGGAAGCAGATAAAAAAGCGAATGATATCATTAACTCGTTTTTAATAAAAACAGAATTTCCAATTATTAGTGAAGAAAATAAACAAACAGATTATGCTATCCGAAAGAACTGGCAAACCTGCTGGGTTGTTGATCCTGTAGATGGTACTAAAGAGTTTATAAAACGCAATGGAGAATTTACAGTAAACATTGCCTTAGTAAAAGATGGAAAACCAGAATTGGGTGTTATTTATGTACCTGTTACTAAAACCATTTATTTTGCAGATGTAACGACAAAAGAAGGTTTTAAAGCAGAACTAAAATCACATGACACTTCTTTAGAAGAGGTTATTCAATTAGCAACGGTATTGCAACCAAAAGGACCAGATTCTAATCCTGTAGAGGTTGTAGGTAGTCGTTCTCATATGAGTGAGGAAACATTAAAATTTATCGAAACGATAAAAAAGGAAGGAAAAGAAGTCGAAGTGGTTTCTAAAGGAAGTTCTTTAAAATTCTGTTTAATTGCCGAAGGAAAAGCAGATGTATACCCAAGATTTGCACCAACAATGGAGTGGGACACTGCAGCGGGACAAGCAATTTGTAATGCGGTTGGTGTACAAGTAATTTCGCAAGAAACAAACGAATCCCTCTTATACAACAAAGAAAATTTATTAAATAGTTATTTTTTAGTGCGTAAGTAAATGGCAGATGTATCCTATAAAAGACATATAGCTAAAACCATAACCTGGAGAGTTGTAGGTACCATAGATACTGTTATTTTATCATGGATTATCTCTGGAGATCCTTTTGTAGGGCTAAAAATTGGTTTTGCTGAAGTTATTACCAAAATGAGTTTGTACTACCTACATGAACGTGTTTGGTTTAAAATCAACTTATCTAAAGACGGTCGCGTTTTAGAGAGTAGAAAACGTCACATTGCAAAAACAGTAACTTGGCGCTTTATTGGCACTATGGATACCATGGTACTGGCTTGGCTAATTTCTGGAGATCCTTTAATGGGACTTAAAATTGGTTTTGCTGAAGTTATCACCAAAATGTTATTGTACTATTTTCACGAACGTGTTTGGTACAAAATAGATTTCGGACTTTTAGATAGAAAGAAACCTTAAATACTTAGATAAACGAAGCGTATTACAAGGCGATTAATCTAAGTTTTATAAGCAAAAAGAATCTGAAAAATAAAAATAAATAGGGCAAGCAGATGAAAGAAAATATTATTCCACATAGCTATCAAGTTTCAAAAGCAGATAGACAAACCAACAACAAACATAAATCTCTTTTATTATGGTTTACTGGGCTTTCTGGGTCTGGAAAATCAACTATAGCCAATGTTGTAGAACAAGAACTGTATAAACTAGGAATAAAAACCTACACCTTAGACGGCGATAATATTAGAAATGGTATCAATAAAGATCTAAGTTTTGCTCCAGAAGATCGAACAGAAAACATACGAAGAATAGCAGAAATTGCTAATTTAATGGTGGACGCCGGTGTCGTTGTTTTAGCAGCATTTGTATCGCCGTATAAAAAGGATAGAGAGAATATTAAAAAAATCGTACAAGAAGAAAACTTTGTAGAGGTTTTTGTAAATACAAGTTTAGCAGAATGTGAGCGTAGAGATGTAAAAGGTCTTTACCAAAAAGCACGAGCTGGCGAAATAAAAAATATGACAGGAATCTCTGCTCCTTATGAAGCACCAGAAAATCCGGATATTGAAATTAAAACAGAAGAAAATACGGTAGAAGAAGCAGTAAGTAAGATTTTAAAGCATATTACACCGAAGTTAAGTTTATAATAAAAGCAATAGAATTAACCTTTTACCGAAGCGTTAATTATAGAATTTATTCATTTATTTTGAGTACAAAAACAAAACCATTTTTAAAGAAGTTAAAAGTAATATTGCCAATAATATTGGCTGTTTTTTTTGGTTGGTTAACTTTTTCAAGATTGCCAATTTCAGAAATTATTCCCTATTTTAAAACCGCTAATTACTGGTGGATTGGCTTAGGCGTGATTTTTGGAATTTTAAGTCATTTATCAAGAGCATACCGATGGAATTATATGCTAAAACCAATGGGCTATTCCATAAAAACCCAAAACAGTATAATGGCTATTTTTATCGCTTATTTAGCTAATTTTGGAATTCCAAGATCTGGGGAAGTATTGCGGGCAGCTGTTGCTACAAATTACGAAAAGATTCCTTTCGAAAAAAGTTTTGGAACTATAGTAGCCGAACGTGTTTTCGACGTAATCATGGTGCTATTGATTTGTGTAGTGACGCTATTTTTTCAGTTCGATTTTATTTATAATATACTAATTGAAAAATTTAATCCCACTAAAATAATAGTCGTATTGCTAAGCTTGAGTCTGCTATTTGTTTTAGTTGTTTTTTATATCAAAAAATCTAAGGGTAAAATAGCAAATAAAATAAAAGGTTTCCTCGGCGGACTTTTAGAAGGAATAACTAGTGTTATTAAAATGGAAAATAAAGGCGTTTTTATTTTTCACACTGTTTTTATTTGGGTAATGTATATTTTAATGTTTTACATCACTTCCTTTTCTTTACCAGAACTACAAGGAGCTCCCTTTTCATCTATAATAGTAGCATTTATTGCTGCAAGTTTTACGGTAGCTACAACAAATGGAGGTGTGTTTTTCTATCCGGTCGCAGTCATGTCTGCTTTAGCTTTATTTGGTTTGGCAGAAGAACCTAGTTATGCCTTTGGTTGGATTATTTGGACCTCGCAAACGGTTATGATTATCGTATTTGGTATCCTTTCTTTTATTTATCTACCTATTTTCAACAAAAAACGAGATTTAGAAATAAAGGGAAACCTGTAAAACATTAAATTTTTTCTAATATCTAGTTTTAGTGGGCGAAAATGGTTTTTAAAAGTACAATCCCTAAGCCTAATATTTTATTCGATTTGTCTCTGCTTGAATTTAAGCCTATTTCTAAGTGGCTAGTTTTAAGCGAAACACCAATTTTTAAATTAACCGCATTTTAAAGCGGTAGTTTTAAGATTATTATTAATTACTCTGCGTAAAAAAAACTATTAAAGCACTAAAAAGATGGTTAAAGATGTTAACTTTGTGGCAGTTTTTGTTCGCATCAAAGTAGAATATTACAAAGCAATAAACGGGATGAAATTTCACAATTTGTAATACTGGTGAAATATAAACGAAAAGGAATTTCGAATTCTACGGAAGAGATCGAAAAACCAACAGTACTATTAAAACATTTGAAGAAGCAGTTCATGACAGCATGAATTATATAAAACCAAAATTAAAATTGGAGCAATGAGTAAATATTACTTAAATTATTTAGATGAATTAGAAAGTGAAGCGATTTTTGTTTTACGTGAAGTTTGGGCACAATTTGAAAATCCAGTGATATTATTTTCTGGAGGAAAAGATTCTATTTTAATAACACATTTAGCAAAAAAAGCATTTCATCCAGCTAAAATACCATTCCCTTTAATGCATGTGGATACAGGACATAACTTTCCCGAAACCATTCAATTTAGAGATGATATTATCAAAGAATTAGGAGTTAAACTAATTGTTGGTTCTGTACAAGAATCTATCGATGATGGTCGTGTAGCAGAAGAAAAAGGTAAAAATGCAACACGTAATGCACTTCAAATTACCACCCTTTTAGACGCTATTGAAACGCATAAAACAGATTGTGCTATTGGTGGAGGAAGACGTGATGAAGAAAAAGCAAGAGCGAAAGAACGTTTCTTTTCACATCGCGATGATTTTGGACAATGGGATCCTAAAAACCAAAGACCAGAATTATGGAACCTCTTTAATGGTAAACATTTTGAAGGAGAGCATTTTAGAGCATTCCCTATTAGTAACTGGACAGAAATGGATGTTTGGAACTACATAAAAAGAGAAAATATTGCCATTCCATCTTTATATTTTGCACATGAACGCGAAGTGGTTTGGAGACAAAATACATGGATTCCTAATTCCGAATTTTTAGTACTAGAAGAAGATGAAGAAGTAGTAACTAAAAAAATACGTTTTAGAACCTTAGGAGATATCACTATTACTGGTGGAGACGAATCGGAAGCAGATACATTAGAAAAAATTGCTACAGAAGTTGCAGGAATGCGCAACACAGAAAGAGGAAACAGAAGTGATGATAAACGTTCTGAATCTGCAATGGAAGACAGAAAACGTCAAGGGTATTTCTAGAAATTAATTTGTCATTCTTGTGAAAGCAGGAATCTATTCAATAAAAAGTAAAAAATGTTAGACAACAATCAATTATTACGTTTTACAACAGCAGGAAGTGTAGATGACGGAAAAAGTACTTTAATAGGTCGTTTATTATACGATTCTAAATCTATATTCGAAGATCAATTAGCAGCAATCACAAAAACAAGTAAAAAGAAAGGTCACGAAGGTGTGGATTTAGCTTTATTTACAGACGGTTTACGTGATGAGCGTGAGCAAGGTATTACTATAGATGTTGCATACAGATATTTTACAACACCAAAACGTAAATTTATTATTGCAGATACTCCAGGGCATATACAATACACTCGTAATATGGTTACAGGTGCATCTACAGCAAATGTTGCAACGATATTAATAGATGCAAGAAAAGGAGTAGTAGAACAAACAAAAAGACACGCTTTTATAGCTTCTTTATTACAAATTCCACATATTATTGTTTGTATTAATAAAATGGATTTGGTAGACTATTCTGAGGAGGTTTACAATAAAATTGTAACTCAATTTGAAGACGTTGCTTCCAAAATGTTAGTAACAGATGTGCGCTTTATTCCTATGAGTGCATTAAACGGAGATAACGTAGTAAACAAATTAGATAACATGCCTTGGTATCAAGGAGCACCAATGTTACACACTCTAGAAACCATGCATATTAGTAGTGATATTAATAAAGTAGATGCACGTTTTCCGGTACAAACCGTTTTAAGACCTCAAAACGATACACATAGAGATTATAGAGGATATGCTGGTAGAGTTGCAAGTGGTATCTTTAGAGTAGGAGATGCAATTACTGTTATGCCTTCTGGATTTAACTCTATTATTAAATCTATAGATGTTTTAGATAAAGACCTGAAGGAAGCCTATGCGCCAATGTCTGTTTCTATTACTTTAGAAGATGATATAGATATTAGTCGTGGCGATATGATTGTGCGCTCTAACAATAAGCCAACAGCGACACAAGATATAGAAGTAATGCTGTGTTGGTTAAATAATAAACCAGCAAAACCAAGAGCAAAATATGCTATTCAACATACATCTAATTTGCAACAAGCAATGATTAAAGATGTAATTTATAAAATTGATATTAATACTTTAGGTAGAAATACAGAAGATAAGGAGTTAAATATGAATGATATAGCGAAGCTTAAAATACGTACTACAAAGCCATTAATGGTCGATGCTTATAGAGAAAATAGAAGCACAGGAAGTATTGTATTAATAGACACTACTACCAACGAAACCGTTGCAGCAGGAATGATCGTTTAGATTTAATAGCCTAATAAAAGACGTTAAAAGGAACCGTTTACTAGTTAACCTGTTTTTTTGTATTTAATAGCTTGGTTAGACAACACACCAAACTAAATATTGCTAAACATTTTATTTATAGTACTTTTGTACCCTTAAATGAAATTCTAGTTTCATTAAATAAGTAAAAAGATTAATAAATGAAAAAAAATCTTATCGTGTTTGGTACACGTCCAGAAGCAATTAAAATGGCTCCATTAGTAAAAGCTTTTGAAAGTGAAAACGACCATTTTATAACGAAAGTTTGTATTACTGCACAACATAGAGAAATGCTAGATCAGGTGCTAGATTTTTTCGAAATTAAACCAGATTACGATTTGGATTTAATGAAACCAAATCAAAACCTATATTCTTTAACTGCAGATATTATTACGGAGTTAAAACCAATACTAGAAGAATTTAAGCCAGATTATGTATACGTACATGGAGATACAACAACTACCATGGCTACTAGTATTGCTGCTTTTTATTCTGGAGCACAAGTTTGTCATGTAGAAGCTGGGCTAAGAACATTTAATAAGAGATCTCCTTTTCCAGAAGAAATTAATAGAAGTATTGCAGGTAGAATTTCCGATTTTCATTTTGCACCAACCCAAACTTCTAGACAAAATTTATTAAACGAAAATATTGCAGACAAAAGCGTAATCGTTACTGGTAACACCGTAATTGATGCTTTAGAGTTTAGTAATAGTAAAGTGAACTCGCCTAATTTTTCGGATACAGAAATTGAAAATCTAAAACCAGTATTAGATAATTCTAAAAAACTAATCCTAGTAACTGGACATAGAAGAGAAAACCACGGACAAGGATTTATTAATATTTGTAGCGCTTTAAAACAAATAGCATTAGAAAATCCAGATACCCAAATAATTTACCCAGTACATTTAAACCCTAATGTGCAAAAACCGGTGTATGAGTTATTAGGAGACATAGATAACATTATGCTTATCAAACCATTATCCTATCCAGCATTCGTGTGGCTAATGAGTAAAGCATATTTAATTATTACCGATAGTGGTGGTGTACAAGAAGAAGCGCCAAGTTTAGGAAAACCTGTTTTGGTTATGCGAGATACTACCGAAAGACCGGAAGCAGTAGATGCAGGAACCGTACTTTTAGTTGGTACTGATACCAATAAAATAATACAAGAGACTAATAATCTTTTAAATAATGTAGATAATTATAACGCAATGAGTATGTTACATAATCCTTATGGAGATGGTACAGCGTGTAAAAAAATAGTTGATCACATTAAATTATTAAATAAATAAGATGCTATTGTATTCTCTTTTAAGGTGTTAATAGTATTGGTTAAATACTGATTTCCTTAAAACGGTAAACTTTAGTAAAGAAATAATATTAAAAAAATGAATAACCCAGAAGTAGTAATGATAGGTTTAGGCTATATTGGTCTGCCTACAGCAGCATTAATTGCACAAAACAAAACCCATGTTCATGGTGTTGATATTAACCCAAAAGTTGTGGAAACAATTAATGCAGGAAAGATACACATTGTAGAGCCTGAGTTGGATACAGCCGTAGCTAATGCAGTAAAAGAAGGGTATTTAAAAGCTGCAACTACTCCGGTACAAGCAAATACGTATCTTATTGTTGTACCTACACCTTTTAAGGCAAAAAACGAACCAGATATTTCTTTTGTAGAAGCTGCAACAAGAGCTATACTTCCACTTCTAAAAGAAGACGATTTATATATTATAGAATCTACTTCTCCTGTTGGAACAACAGAAAAAATGATGGAACTTATCTATAGCGAAAGACCAGAATTAGCCAATAAAATCAATATAGCCTATTGCCCTGAACGCGTACTACCAGGAAACGTAATGTATGAACTGGTGCATAACGACCGTGTAATTGGTGGTGTAAACGAAAAGGCAACGCAAAAAGCATTAGCCTTTTATCGTCAATTTATTAAAGGGGATTTACATGAAACCAATGCAAGAACTGCAGAAATGTGTAAATTGGTAGAAAACTCTTCTAGAGATGTGCAAATTGCTTTTGCTAACGAATTATCTTTAATCTGCGATAAAGCAGATATAAATGTTTGGGAACTTATAAAACTAGCAAATAAACATCCTAGAGTAAATATTTTACAACCTGGTTGTGGTGTTGGTGGACATTGTATTGCTGTAGATCCTTATTTTATAGTTGCAGATTATCCAGCAGAATCTCAAATAATTGGAAAAGCTAGAGAAATTAATAATTATAAATCTTTCTGGTGTGCAGAAAAAGTACAAACAGAAAAATTACAATTCGAATTAAAACACGGTAGAAAACCTAGCATTGCTTTAATGGGATTAGCTTTTAAACCAAATATCGATGATCTAAGAGAGTCGCCAGCAAAATACATAGCGCAAAAAGTACTACAAAATGCAAATAATGAAGCATATTATATTGTAGAACCAAATATAGAATCACACAACGTATTTAAATTAACCAATTATGAGACAGCTACCCAAAAAGCTGATATTATTGTATTTTTGGTAGCACATAAAGAATTTTCAACATTACAATTATCTAGTGATAAAGTCGTTTTAGATTTTTGTGGAGTATTAAATAAGTAAAAAAACAAAATAGAATTATGAAAAAAGTATTGTTATCTATAGTATTTGTAAGTGCATTAATTTCTTGCAAAAGTGAAAAGAAAGAAGTAGAAAATGTAAGCCCAGAAGTGGAGGTTCTAGAACCTAAAAAAGAAGAACCAGCGAAGTCTGAATTACCAGCAAATGTTGTGCAGTTAAACGATGTTGCTTATGAAGCAGATGGTATAACATTAACCAAAGCGCAAGTGCAAAATTCAGAAGGTAATAAGTTTATGTTTAAAGTGTTTTTAGATTCTAACAACATGGACTTATATAAGAATGGAGATTACTCTCTTTTTATTCAAAATATAGCTTACGAAAATGATGTAGAAAAATTAGAGGAGCAATTTCAAAAAACAGGAACGGCATCTTACTGGGTTAATTTAAAAGGTTTAAAAGACTATAAAGAAGAATATGTAGTATTTAAAGCTTTTGAAAGTGAATTATTCGGTTTTAAAAATACGGTGATTGGGGTAATGAACCTAAAAACAAAAACAGACGTTTTTAGAGTAACATACGACAATACTATTTTAGTAAACTAAGTATATTTTTTGATGAAGTCGAAATTAAAGGCATTAAACTAAATGAACAAACTCAATTTAATAGGAAGAGAAAAAGAACTTTTTATTGCAGATATTAAAACTCATGAAAAAGAACTAAGCACTATTGTAGCTGCCTCTTCTTTTTTGGTTATTGGTGGTGCAGGTTCTATTGGACAAGCCGTAGTAAAAGAGATTTTTAAAAGAAAACCTTTAAAACTACATGTTGTAGATATAAGTGAGAACAATCTAGTGGAAGTAGTAAGAGATTTAAGAAGTTCCCATGGTTATATCGATGGCGATTTTCAAACTTTTGCGCTAGACATTGGTTCTATCGAATACGATGCCTTTATTGAAGCAGACGGTAAATACGATTATGTATTAAACCTTTCGGCTTTAAAACACGTACGAAGCGAAAAAGATCCATTCACTTTAATGCGAATGATCGATGTAAATATTTTTAATACCGAAAAAACACTAGAGCAATCTATACAAAAAGGCGTTAAAAAATATTTTTGCGTTTCTACAGACAAAGCAGCAAATCCTGTGAATATGATGGGAGCTTCTAAACGTATTATGGAAATGTTTTTAATGCGTAAAAGTAAAGACATAAAAATATCGACTGCGCGTTTTGCGAATGTTGCTTTTTCCGATGGTTCTTTATTACATGGTTTCGATCAACGTATTAAAAAGGGGCAACCTATTGTCGCACCAAACGATATTAAACGCTACTTTGTAATCCCTAAAGAATCGGGAGAACTTTGTTTAATGTCCTGTATATTTGGTGAAAATAGAGATATTTTCTTTCCAAAGTTAAGCGAAAACTTACACCTAATTTCATTTGCAGATATAGCGGTTAAATATTTAAAAGAATTAAATCTAGAGCCTTATTTATGTAAAACCGAAGACGAAGCAAGAAGTCTAATAAATACACTTCCGCAAGAAGGAAAATGGCCTTGTTTATTTACACCAAGTGATACTACTGGAGAAAAAGATTTTGAAGAATTTTTTACCGAAGGCGAAACACTAGATATGAATCGTTTTGAAAACTTAGGAATTATTAAAAACGAAGCGAATTATAATAATGATTTGCTAGAGATGTTTACAAGTACCATTCAAAACTTAAAAAAAGATAAACGTTGGAACAAAGAAGAAATAGTAGCACTGTTTTTTAAAATGATTCCAAATTTCGGACATAAAGAAACCGGGAAGTATTTAGATAGTAAGATGTAATACCTATGTATAAAGACACTATAGATTTTATTAAGGAACTGTATAATACAGATCAATTTATACCACTTCACGAACCTCGTTTTGTGGGTAATGAGAAAAAGTATTTAAATGAATGTATCGATTCTACTTTTGTATCCAGTGTTGGTAAATTTGTAGATCAGTTTGAAGCAGATGTTTCCAAATTTACAGGAGCAAAATATGCAATAGCAACGGTAAACGGTACCGCTGCATTACATATCGCTTTATTAATGGCAGGTGTAAAACAAAACGATGAGGTTATTACACAACCCTTAACATTTATAGCTACTTGTAATGCTTTAAGTTATATTGGTGCACATCCTGTTTTTGTAGATGTAGACAGAGATACCTTAGGTTTATCTCCAGAAAAATTAGCGCATTTTTTAGCTAATAATACCGAAATGATTCAGGGCGAATGTGTAAACAAAACAACCAAGCGTAAAATTAAGGCAGTAGTGCCTATGCATACTTTTGGTTTGCCTATTCCTATAGATGCATTAATAGAAGTGTGTCAAAAATATAATATTGAGGTTGTTGAAGATGCAGCAGAATCTTTAGGAAGCTATTACAAAGGGAAACACACAGGTACTTCAGGTTTACTAGGTACTTTAAGTTTTAATGGAAATAAAACCATTACAACTGGTGGTGGTGGAATGATTCTTACAAACAGTGAAGAGCTAGCCAAAAAAGCAAAACATATTACTACAACGGCCAAAATACCACATCGTTGGGATTTTGATCACGATATGATTGCATATAATTATAGACTCCCAAATCTTAATGCAGCATTAGGTTGTGCGCAAATGGAGAGTCTTCCTAACTACATTAAAAACAAAAGAGATCTAGCATCGCTTTATCAAGACTTTTTTAAAGATAGAGCACAGCAATTTGTGGTAGAACCAAAGGATACAAAATCTAATTATTGGTTGAATGCCTTAATCTTTTCAGATATAAAAGAAAGAAATAGCTTTTTAGAAGAAACCAATGATAATGGTGTGATGACAAGGCCAATTTGGAAATTAATGAATAACTTATCCATCTATGGCGCAGCACAAACTGGGAATCTAGAAAACGCTACGTGGTTAGAAGATAGAGTAGTTAATATACCAAGTAGTGTTAGAATCTAAAAACATATATATATTAGGTTATTCGGGGCATGCCTATGTTGTTTTAGACGCAGCATTATCTAATCATTATGTGGTTAAAGGATATTTTGATAACACCAAAGTAGAGAACAATCCATATCAGATTAATTATATAGGCGAGGAAACTAAAGTAGACATAAAGTCTATTTTAAAAAGCGATTATATTTTTCCTGCAATAGGGTCGAATAGTATTCGAAAAAAACTAATACATTTTATAGAATCAAAGCATTTAAATCAAATCGCTTTAATAGATAAAAGTGCATGTGTATCTTTAAAGGCAATCCTTGGTAAATCTACATTAGTAGGACCAAGAGCGATTATAAATAGTATGGTAGAAATTGGAAAAGGATGCATAATCAATTCTGGAACAATTATAGAACATGAATGTAAAATAGGTGATTTTACACATATAGCACCCGGAAGCGTTTTAACAGGAAATGTAACCGTTGGAAAAGAGGTATTCATTGGCGCAAATGCAACCATTATTCCCGGAGTTACCATAGGGGATAATGCAGTAGTTGGAGCAGGAGCTGTGGTGATTAAAAATATTGCTAGTAATGAAACTTGGGTTGGCAATCCAGCTAGAAGAATAATATAGTTATGAGTGAAAAGGTATTAATAATAGCCGAAGCTGGTGTAAACCATAATGGCGACATTAATTTAGCAAAAAAATTAATAGATGCAGCAGCAAATGCAGGCGTAGATTATGTGAAATTTCAAACCTTCAATTCTAAAAAATTAGTAAGTAAGAACGCCGAAAAAGCAACCTACCAAAAAGAAAATACGCAAAATGAAACGGAATCGCAGCTTGCTATGCTTCAAAAATTGGAGTTAAGTAAAGAAGCGCATTATGAGTTAATAGAATATTGTAAATCTAAAAACATAAAGTTTTTATCTACAGGCTTTGATTTAGAAAGTATTCAGTTTTTAAACGAATTGAATATCGATCTGTTTAAAGTTCCTTCGGGAGAAATTACCAATTTACCGTATTTACGAATTATAGGTGGTTTAAAGAAACCTGTTATTATTTCTACCGGAATGGCAGATATGAAAGAAATTGAAGACGCTTTACAAGTGGTTTTAAATTCTGGAACAAGCTTAGATAATGTTACTATTTTACATTGTAATACCGAGTATCCAACGCCAATGGGCGATGTTAATTTAACCGCAATGCTAAGCATTAAAGAAAAATTTAATGTAGCAATTGGTTATTCCGATCATACTTTAGGAATAGAAATCCCAATAGCAGCAGTTGCATTAGGAGCTAAAGTAATAGAAAAGCACTTTACACTAGACAATACGATGGAAGGGCCAGATCATAAGGCATCCTTAAATCCTGTAGAACTAAAGGCTATGGTAGATGCTATTAGAAACCTAGAAGTAGCGTTAGGAGACGGTGTGAAAGCTCCTAGTCCAAGCGAGACAAAAAACAAGCCTATTGCAAGAAAAAGTCTAGTTGCAAATACAGATATTAAAAAAGGTACGATTTTCACAGATGAAAATTTAACGATAAAACGTCCGGGAACAGGAATTTCACCAATGCTTTGGGATTCGTATATTGGGAAAGAAGCAACTAAAGATTATCAGGAAGACGATTTAATATGAAAATAGGAGTACTAACCAGTTCGAGAGCAGATTACGGTATTTATTTACCGCTATTACAGGCCTTAAAAAAAGACTCTTTTTTTGAACTGGAAGTAATAGTTTTTGGTACACACTTATCTAAACTTCACGGTTATACCATCGATCAGATTGAAAAAGATAGGTATTCTGTTATTCATAAAGTAAACATGTTAATTGCTAATGATGACGAAGATGCTATAGCAACGTCGTATGGTTTAACCACTTTAAAGTTTGCCGATTTTTGGCAAAAGAACACTTACGATTTGGTTTTGTGTTTGGGCGATCGTTTCGAAATGAGTGCCGCTGTACAAGCTGGTATTCCGTTTCGAGTAAAATTTGCTCATATTCATGGTGGAGAAACAACATTAGGAGCAATAGATAATATATACAGACATCAAATAACCTTGGCGTCTGCACTGCATTTTACTTCTTCGGAAAAACATTCCCAGAAAATTGTAGAAATGTTAGGCGAAAATAAGGACATTTATACTGTTGGTGCATTAAGTTTGGACGAAGTAAATTCCTTTCAACCTATTGAAAAAGAGACCTTTTATAAAACCTTTGATTTAAGTAATAATCCATTCGCTTTAATTACATTTCATCCCGAAACTGTTTCTGTTCAAGACAATGAGAAGTTTGCTTTAGAAATGAAAAAAGGATTGACAGAAGTAGCAAAGCAAATCGACCTGGTAATTACCATGCCTAATGCAGATACCTTAGGATCGGTATTTAGAGAGGCTATTCTAGAATTAAAAGAAGAATGTGATCAGCATGTAATACTTATTGAAAATTTTGGAAAAATTAACTATTTTACAGCAATGCATTATGCTTCCGTTTTAATAGGAAACACTTCTAGTGGTATTATTGAAGCAGCATCTTTTAATAAATACGTGGTAAACGTTGGGGATAGACAAAAAGGAAGAGCACAGAGTGAAAATATTTTTGATATCGATTTTAATGCGGAAAACATTTCCGTAAAAACAAAAGAAGCAGTAGCATTAGGAGCATATAAAGGAAAAAACGTATACTATAAAGATGGCGCATCTAATAGTATAGTAAATATTTTAAAAAAAGAAAATGATAAACTTTAAGCAACATTTTTTACAAGAGAATAGTACCATTAAACAAGCGCTAGTAAAGCTTGACGAATTAGCAAAAGATGCCATTCTTTTTGTTGTAGACCAAAACGAAAAACTTGTTGGTTCTTTAACAGATGGAGATATTAGACGTGGTTTGATTAAAGGAATCACCATCGATAATACGATTAATGATGTTATTCAAGAAAATCCGCGTTTTGTAAGAAAAGGAGAAACCGATATTCAAAAAATAATCGAATATCGCGAAGGGAATTATAGAATTATTCCTGTTTTAGATAAAGACAATGTAATTGTAAATATTATAAACTTTCGTTTTTTCAAATCCTATTTACCAATAGACGCTGTAGTGATGGCTGGAGGTAGAGGTGAACGATTGCGCCCATTAACAGATAACACGCCAAAACCATTGCTTAAAATAGGAGATAAGCCTATTATAGAGCATAACATAGATCGATTAGTATCTTATGGTGTAGATGACTTTTGGTTGTCTGTTCGTTATTTAGGAGAGCAATTAGAAGATTATTTTAAAGACGGTTCCCAAAAAAATATTAAAACAGATTATATCTGGGAAACAGAACCTCTTGGTACTATTGGAGCTATTTCTAAAGTAGATAATTTTCAGCATGATTATATTTTAGTAACGAATTCGGATATATTAACCAATCTAGATTACGAAGACTTTTTCTTAAGTTTTATTAAATCTGGAGCCGATTTATCTGTAGTTACTATTCCTTATGATGTGAAAATACCATATGCTGTTCTAGAAACCAATAAGAATGAAGTGTTAAGTTTTAAAGAAAAACCAACTTACACGTATTATTCTAATGGAGGTATTTATTTAATGAAAAAAGAAGTTCTAAATTTAATTCCTAAGAATGCCTTTTTTAATGCTACCGATTTAATGGAAGCTTTAATTCAGAAAAATTTCAAAGTGCATTCATATCCGCTTAGAGGATATTGGTTAGATATAGGAAAACACGAAGATTTTAAACAAGCACAAGAAGACATAAACCACATAAAATTTTAATATGCTACCAAACAACAAACCGTATTTAATTGGTGAAACCGCTTTTCACCATGAAGGAGATAAAGCATTTTTAAAAACACTTATAGATCATGGTGCAGACGCCAAAGTAGATGCTATTAAGTTTCACCTTTTACTTAATCTAGATGATTATTTTGTAAAAAACCATGAAGCATATAAGGCTTTAAGTGAATGGCTTTTAAGTCCGGAAGCATGGACCGAAGTCATTGACTATAACGAAAGTAAAGGCTTAGATTCTCTAGTGCTTTGTAACGACCCAAAAGCTGTAGATTTTGTTTTAAACTATAAAGGAAATTCTATAAAGGGAATCGAATTACACGCCACCGGATTAAACGATTATTTATTGTTGCAAAAAGCAGCAAAATTTAAAGGTACCGTTATTTTGGGTGTAGGAGGTTCTACAATTGATGAGGTTTCTTTTGCTATCGATATGTTAAACGAACTGGGACAACACGACATATTTTTAATGTATGGTTTTCAAAACTACCCAACGAGGTATGAGGATATCAACCTTAAAAAGATGATTAAGTTAAAAGAGCTATTTGATTTACCAGTAGGGTATGCAGATCATACCGATCCTTTAAATGAGCATAACGAAACTATTTCTACACTAGGAGTAACCATGGGAATTAATGTATGCGAAAAGCATTTTACGCATGCCTTTGGTGAAAAACGAATTGATAGTCAAGCAGCAGTAAGTTTAGAACAGCTTAAAAAAGTAAGAGAATTAATGGATATTATTACTACTAGTGTGGGTACTGGTAGTTTAAAAATGTCGGATGGTGAACTTAGTTATGGGAACACTGGACCTATGAAAAAAGCTATAGTTGCTGAGGTGAACATAAAAGAAGGAGACATTATTTCTATCGATAAAATAGGTTTTAAACGTACTAACGAAAGTACTTATATGTTACAATCTTTTATGCCAAAATTAATCGGATTAAAAGCAAGTAAAGATATTAATGCAGACGAATTTATAGACTTTTCTAATGTGTCTTATGAGTTTAAAAAAGCAGATAGCAGTCAGTTTAATGCAAATAAATAAAATAATTACGGTAGGTTTTATATTATTGTTTCTTTCTTGTCAAGAGAAAGGGACGCAATTGGACGTTAAAGTATCAAGTCATTATAATAATGCAGATGCAACAATAATTCAATGTTCTGATCAATATTATAATCAATTAGCAACCTATAATACTTCTAGACAATATAGTGCGGAAGTAGCCGAATTTAATGCCTTAAAATACAATATTCCTATCCATGTTTTTGAAGGAAAAATAGAGCATGGGCTTAAAGATTATTTAGATATGGGTAGAGGTGGAGTTAGCGCATACTTCCCTTCGTGTACAGAAGAATATAGCGAAAAAATGTTGGATTCTATTTTAAACGTTTTAACACCTGTTTACGGAAGAAGACCTACTACGATGGCTTATGGTTGTGGAAAAACGAATTATGCAGACAGTTTACCAAATTATATTTTAGGAGGTAGAAACAGTTCTGGGTCAACTCCTAAGACTTTAAAATTAGGAGCTCCTGTTTGCTCTTACTATGGAAAAGATGCAGGAGATCCATCGGTATACCCCGCGGAGTCTTTTTCCTTTTTAAGAAACAGGTTAAACGCTTCTAGGAGTTGGGTAAATATTATTATGGATGATCTATCTGAAGAAGAATCTTTAAGTTATGTTAAAACTGAAGTTGAAAAAGTAATATCGAATAAAGGGTTTTACCTTGATTTTATGCATTGGCATATTGATGAATATAAAGGAAAAAATGCACAACAATTTATTCCAAAGCTATTCCAATCTATGGGCGAAGCAATTAATAAAAGTTATATTGCTAAAGTAGATTACAATCAGGCAACAGAATATTTTTATGGTAAAGAAGCTATAGATTCTGTTTCTCTTGTAGAAAAAGCTGATGTTTATGAAATATCTGTTTATGTGAAAAAGAAGTTTGATAAAATAGATTATGACGTAATTAAAACTCCAATTTCATTTCAAACTAACATAAGCCTAGAAAACGCTCAAAAGCTGGGAGGTGAAGATGTAAAGTCTGTCACTTTTAGAAAAGATCAAACAATAATTAATGCATTTGTAGATTTTAATAAACCTGTCAATAAAATAATTATTGATAAAAATAATGGAAGTAAATTCCTAACATTAAAATTTGATGTTTCTCAGAAGAATAATGCTATTTTAACTACAGATGTAACAAAAGCAACCTTTTTTCAAAAAAACAAAGAAGACTATAAAGTTAAAATTATTAAAAGAAGTCTAACTTTTAGTAAGAATCATGAGTTTGCGTTTAAAACAGATAATAGTGATTATGAGTACTATGTTGGTGTCATCAATAAACTTGGAGAAAGTAAATTAATAAAAGTGGAGTAATGAAAATAGGATTTATAATAACCGCTAGAATGAAATCTAGCCGATTGGAAAAGAAGGCAACTTTAAAAATATTCGATAGAGAGCTAATCGCTTGGATGTTAGATAGAGCAAAGCTTTCGGATGCAGTAAGTAATATTATTGTGGCAACATCAACGAATCCGCAGGACGATATTTTAGAAGAAATTGCAATACGAGAATCTGTAGATTTTTACAGAGGAAGTGAAGAAGATGTTATAGAAAGATTGTATGAAGCTGCAAAAAAATTCGATTTAGACTTCTTTATCAATATAACAGCCGATTGCCCACTTTTTGGTTTTGATTATTTTGAAGAGGTTATATCGTATTTCGAAAAAACAAATGCAGATTTAATTACTTCTACAGATTTACCACACGGTTTGTTTATTTACGGATTAAAAACCAACACATTAAAAGAAATTATTGAAAACAAAAAAATAAACGATACCGAAGTTTGGGGGTCTTTATTTAATGCCGATAAATTTGATGTAAGAGAATTGCCTGTAGATAAAAACTTAATTAGAGAGAATTTTAGACTAACTGTCGACTATCCAGAAGACTTTACTTTTTTCGAAAAGGTTTTTGAAGGACTAGGTGAAGACACGTATAAGAAAACATCACTTGAAATTATTGAGTTTTTAGATGCGCACCCAGAAATAATAGCAATTAATCAGGAATGTCGAGATATGTACAAGAAGAAATGGACAGAACAAGAAGAGAAAACCAAGAAATTAGGATAGGGATTATTGGACTTGGATCTATTGGATGGACCCATATTAATGCACTTCATGAACTTGGAGTAACAAATATCTATGCCTTAAGAACAAATAAAGGTGCCAAAGTTGTAGACGATTTAAAAGGTGTAAAACAACTCTTTAATTTAGAAGAATTTATAGCCTTAAATTTAGATGGGATTATTATATCAAACCCAACATCTTTGCATGTAAAAACCATTAGCAGTCTTAATGGTTTAAACATTCCGATTTTTGTTGAAAAACCAATTGCTTCCGAAACTAGCGAATTAAAAGAACTAGCAAATTTTAACAGCGACTTAATTAAGGTAGGATATTGTTTACGATACCATCCCATAATTCGGAAGGTGAAAAGCTTACTAGAAAGCAATTGTATTGGAGACTTGTTTCATTCTAGAATTCAAGTAGGACAATACTTACCAAGTTGGCATCCATATACCGATTATAGAAAAGAGTATTTTTCAAGAAAAGATTTAGGAGGAGGAGCGCTTAGAACGCTGTCTCACGAACTAGACTTACTAGTCTTCTTCTTAAACGAACCAGAAAAAGTATACTCCTTAACCGGAAAAATATCGGATTTAGAAATTGATGTCGATGATTATTCTATTATTATTGCAAAATATAAAGCAATGGTGTCTAGAGTCGAATTAGATTTTTTTAGCTTAAACACCTATAGAAATGGTTCTTTTTATGGAAGTAAAGGTGAAATACATTACGATGCTATTAACAAAACCATCAAAATCTCTTATAGAGAAGATAAGGCGGATGCGATAATAGATACATTTAAAGAAACAAATATGTATGTAGCGCAAATGCAAGATTTTCTAAACCACATTAATGGAGAATCTTCACAACTATGCTCTTATAAAGAAGCCGTTTCTGTTATGCGAATAATAGAAGAATCGGAAAGTAATAATTTTATTAATTAACTTAGAATAATGTTTGATTTATCAGGAAAAGTAGCCATAATTTTTGGAGGAAGTGGAATCTTAGGATCCGAGTTTGTAAAAACTTTAATAGCATATAACGCTACCGTTATTAGTTGCGATATTGTAATCCCAGAAAAAAAATTAGATAAAGTAGAATACCTAAAAATTAATGCTTTAAAAAAGGAAGAATTAGACAATCTATCTGCTGCTATTGTTGAAAAACACGGAAGTATTGATATTCTTATAAATAGTGTAACAGCTAAAGGAAACGATTTCTATTTACCTTTTGAAGAAGTTTCTCTAGAAGGATGGGAAATAGGTTTAGCTGGGAATCTTACGATTCCGTTTTTAACGTGTCAATGTTTTATCAAACAAATGAAGAAACAACAAAGCGGATCTATAATTAATATAAGTTCTATTTACGGTATTGTTGGTAATGACCAAAGAATTTATGAAGGATCTAACTTACATGAAATATATGTAGATCAACATCCAGATATAAAACAAATATATTCTCATGGTGTATATAACGCATCTAAAGGAGGTTTAAATAACTTTACTAGGTATTTGGCAGCATATTACGGAAAAGATAATATTAGAGTAAACTGTATTACGCCTGGAGGTATAGAATACCCAAGCGAAAATGCAACTTTTGTAGAAAAGTATTCCAATAAAGTACCATTGCATAGAAAGGCGAAACGTCATGAAATGAATGGCGCTTTAGTGTATTTAGCTTCAGACGCATCCACATATGTTACAGGTCATAATCTAATAGTGGATGGCGGATATTCTTGTTGGTAAAATTTAAAATGTAGAGACAAATGAGCAATTTTAAGTTAACTTATAGTAATTCTGTATATTTAGATGTAATAAGGGCTGTTTCATCGCAAATGGTGGTTGTAGGGCATGCAATAAGTTTTTTAGCTATTCTGCCAATGTTTCAACCGCCCCATTTTCCATATATTCAAAATATAGCAGTTTTAATCTTTTTCATTCTATCGGGTTTTTTAATTAGCTATTCGATATTTAGAAAAGACGACTACTCCTTTAAAGAATATTTTATAGATAGGTTTTCTAGAATTTATTCTGGGTTAATCCCGTCTATATTGGTGGTGTTTATTTTAGATTATATTAATATTAAACTTAATCCAGCTGATTATGCTTATTATGATGCGTTTAATATAAAAACTTTCCTTGGAAACCTTTTAATGTTAGAAGATTTTCCTGGACAAGTATTGTTAACCGATAATCCAATTACAAGCTTTGGTTCTGGTCGTACACTATGGTCTCTAGCAGTAGAATGGTGGTTGTATATGGCATTTGGATATTTTATTATTAAAATATGGAGAACCAAAAAATTTCGTTTTCAAACCGTTTTGGTTTTTTTATTATTAGCCATTGCACCTTGTTACAATGTCATGTATGGTAGAGGAAACAGTTTAACCACATATTGGCTTTTAGGAGTGTTATTATATATTTTATTACCAATATTGAAAGCGGCTAACCTACCAAGAAAAATCTCAGGGTTTTTATTTTTACTTTTTTCTACCTTAGCAATAGGAAGAGAAGCTTTAATTATAATAAAAGATTTTAAGTACATAGCATATGATCCTGTTTTTGCAGTATTACTAATGCTTATCTTATTGTTTTCTATAGATTTTTTCAAAGACCTTAATTATAAAGAAGGATTTGTTAAAGTAATTAGATTTTTTGCAGATTATTCCTTTACACTGTATTTGGTACATTACTCTGTTTTGGTATTTATTTTCTCCAATTTTAAAGCCGAGGAAAGCCCTTATCTTTATTTTCTGATATCTTTATTACTATCTAATGTGTTGTCTGCAGGGATTGCATATTTTACAGAAATGAAGCACAGAACAGTACGAAATAAATTAAAAGAAATATTTTTAAAAAAAACAACAAATGATTTACGATAAAATAGAATACGCAGATATATATTTAAACAAAAATGAATATATAAATAGAGCAATTAAATTTCTTCAAACAGAAGACTTAAATGCCTTACCAGCAGGAAGACATGAAATAGATGGGGATAATGTGTTTGCATTAGTTTTAGAATATGACACGCATCCAGTTTTAGAAGGAAAGTGGGAAGCGCATAGAAAATATTATGATATTCAATATATTGTGGAAGGAACAGAACAAATTGCAATAGCTCATATTGACCGCATGCAAGTGGTAGAACCTTATAATGAAAATGGAGATTATGAGTTGTTTTCAGGCGAAGTAGAAGCGCTTAAAACTTTAAAAGAAAAAGATTTTATTTTACTTAGTCCTCATGAAGTACACCAACCAGGAATATTTTTAAAGGACTCGATAAAAAAGATTAAAAAGATTGTTGTTAAAGCATTGATATAATCAAGCATGTCTCAAAATAAAAAAAAATTAGCAAAGAACTCTTTAATCTATGCTTTGTTTACGCTTTTGCAAAGAGGCTTTGCGTTTTTTTTAATTCCATTATACACCACACAACTATCCACAGAAGAATATGGATTACTAGGAATTGTTATGGCAGCAATTCCTTTTTTTGTTTTAATAGCCGGACTATCATTAAGAGGTTCTACAGCCTTTTTTTATTACGAATTTAAAGATAGTAATGCCGCGTATTTGAAAAAACTTTGGGGCTCCAGCTTTACACTAGTTTTAATTTTAAGCGTCTGTTTTGCGCTGTTTTTATGGCTTTCCAAAAGTTTTATTTTAGACTACTTCTTTAAAGATATCCCTTTTTATCCTTACTTAATTTTAGCTCTTATTAGTGTTGCCACACAACCGGTATATTACTATTACCAGTCTATGTTAAAGGCAAAACAAGAAGCAAATAGAGCCGCTTTATTGGACTTTGTTTACTTTTTTATAATAATATCTTTAACTATTTTATTCATCCTTTACTTTAATTTTAAAGCAGAAGGAGCGCTACTTGCCTTAGCGATATCGAATGTGATTTTCTTTTTTTACAGCATCTATGGCGCCTTAAAAGAAATCGATCTTTGTTTGCATAAAGAACAATTAAAAAAAGTATTAAAATACGCTTTACCTATTTTGCCACATAACTTATCTGCTTGGGCTATGAACCTTGCAGATAGAATAATACTAAACAGTTTAACCACGTTAAGTTTAGTTGGTTTGTTTGATATTGGATCACAAATAGGAAAACTAATTAATGTGATTACTTTAGGTGTGAACTCGGCATATAGTCCCTGGTTTTTCGAACAATTAAAAGCGTCAGAAGATAATAAAAAGGTGATTGCTAATGTTACCGATAAAATTGTACTACTCTATATCTTGTTTGGCGTTGCCATAAGTTGGTTAGCTCCTGAGCTACTAAAACTCATTTCTAATGAGGCCTTTCATACCGCTTGGATGGTGGTTCCTTTTATAGCTTTTGCCTTTGTAGTAAACGGTTTTTATTATTCTTTTAGTAATGTGTTTTTTTTAGAGAAAACAAAGTATTTACCATTGATTACAGGTGTTGGCGCAATTATTAATATTTCACTTAATTTTATTCTAATTCCGCTTTATGGTATTATGGGAGCTGCAATAGCAAATATTTTGGCCAAAAGTATTTTTGCTTTAATCGCGTATACTATTAGTCAGCGATTGTATTACATACCATATCGTATTCAAAGAATAATTCTGTTTATTGCTTCCGGTTTTGCAATATCCTGCTTGCCTTATCTTTTTCAAAGCCAACTAGATAGTTTAAATATATGGCTCGTTATTTTGCTTAAAGCAGTAGCTCTAGGTATTTTATTAATACCTTTAGTATGGGTAAATAAAAATATAATAATATCGTATATTCGCGCTAAGGTTTTAAGCAAGAATGGATAATAAAAACGAATTACATTTAATTGAAAAAAAATATGCTGTAAACAAGCTAAAAGTGAATCAACTTAACGCTTGGCCTATTCTTAGACAAAAGGTGTATTTTGAAATATTTAAAGAAAAATTCAACTTTAATTCTAAGTTAAGAACTAGGAGTAAAGTGAAACTTGTTCAGAATATTCTCTACGGTTTTAAGCACTTATTTAAGTTGCCTAAATATGATTTTTTGTTTTTTAATAATGCAGATAAAAGAACATTAGAAGAGAATGATAAAAAATTCGATGTTTTTTTCGATGCTTGGGCAAATAAAGTAGGGCAGGATAAATCTTTATTTATTGAATGGGCAATAGACCAACACTTTCCTAAAGAACAAACCTATTCTAAAAATGTAATTTCCGATTTATTTTTTAAATGCTGTTGTTTCGTTACTTCGCTATTTACAAAAGTTTCTATTTCAGAAGCTAATGTGATAGATGAAATACAAAAAGATTATAACTTTCAATTTAATTTTGAGAAAGAATTAAAAACCAAACTGGGCGAAGTTGCTTTTTATAGATTCTTGTTTAGATGGGTAAAACCAAAAGCTGTTTTTTTAATAAGTTCTTTCACAAAAACAAGCATTGTAATTGCTGCGCATCTAGAAAATATTAAAGTGTACGAAGCGCAACACGGTTATATTGGTGATAACCATCAGTTTTATAATTCTGTATATAATTTTGATGGACTGTATTATCCAGATTACCTTATTGGTTTTGGGGAGGTAGAAAAAAATAGAATTCCTGAAGATTTTATATTTAATAGTACTCAAATTCTACCTGTTGGAAGCCTTCAGTTAGAAAATATACAACAGAATTTTCACGATAAAGAGTTAGAGAAACTTCAAAAGAAGTATAAAAAAATATTTTGTGTTACTTTACAAACAGTAAAAGAGGACGAGTTATTAACTTGGGTTAATAAACAAGCTTCCTCAAATCCTGATTGGCTTTTTATAATCAAACCTAAAAATGTAACTCTAGATTATACAAAGTATACCACATTGGTAAATTGTATATTACTGCCAGAATATAATATATATAAAGTTTTAAAATATTCTAATTACAACATTACTATTTATTCTACAACAGCTGTAGAGGCGTCTATTTTTCATGCCAAAACCTTGTTTTATAATATGGATAATTTGGCAATAAAATATTTTGATATAGAAAACATGTATGCTTCCAAAATAGAAGTTGGAGAAGATATTAGTGAGGAGCACTTACAAGCTGAAGAAATTATAAAAAACAGTTACTTTACAAGAAATTATTATAATAACGTAGTAAATACCAATCTAACCTTTTGAAAAAGCTTATAATAATATTATTAATACTACAACCATTAATAAACAGAATAACGCTTAAATCAGGAGTTAGTTTTGATGTTTATAATGAGCTATTAAGTATGCTTGTGTTTTTCATGTACGTTGTTCAGTTATTAAAACGTGGTAAAATAACGAGTATATCCTTAGTTTTCTTTACGCTATTATTATATATGGTTTTTACCACCATTTTAAAAAGCACTTATCCGTTGGGCTTTTTTCAAATAATAATATATAGTCAATGGTTTTTTTTCTTTCTGTATTACCATTCGTTATCATTGGAAGAGAAACACAAAACACTTTATAGTTTAAAAAAGATATTAGATAAAACGCTATTACTAGTACTAATTATATCTTTTATTGAGGTTCCTTTTTATGAACATTTCAGGGAGTTTTTAGGGCTTCATAACCATGTAAGAGGTATTGGTGGTTTTTACTTAGTTTCTTTTTTCGGGTCCGGACCAAGTTTAGCGAACTTCATGAGTTTATACATCGTTTTTTGGTATTTCTATCATTACGGATTTAATGAAGTAGTTACCAAGAGAGATAAACGAAAATTGATCTTAGCTTTTGTTTTCTTAATTCTATCCTTTTCTAGAAAAGAAGTATTATTTGTTTTTCTTTTTATGTTGTTTTTTCCCTTTCAATATCGATCTAAACTTAGAAAGTGGATAAAAAAAATAATCATTTTTATGGGTATCTTTAGTGGTTTGCTTATATATTACTTAGCATTCTTTTCTAATGCAAACAAAGTAGCCTTTGGAGATAAATATATTAGATGGCGTATTGCGGAGAAATCGCATGAAATTTTAATGGATAATTTACCTTGGGGAAGTGGTATTGGTACCTTTGGTTCTAGGGTTTCATTAATGGTGCAAGATGTTTACGAAAAGTATAATGTAGGTCCAGAAATGTTGGGGTATAAAGTGCTTAACCAAACAAGAGGACCAATTTACGATGCTTTTTTGTTTACTTTTACAACCGAGTTAGGAATAGGAATACTTATTTTCTTGTTTTTCTTTTTTAAACTTTTTGAAGCACCCGTTTGGGATAGAAATATTTATAAAGGATATTGTAAAAACTTTCTAATAGTATACTTTTTAGGACTTAGCTTTTTTCAACCAGTACTGGTGAGCTCTTTTGGTTATTTATGTGCTATATTTTTTGGATTAACTATTAATAAAATATCTTTACTTAAATTTAGAACGAAGTATGCAAAAACTTAAACTAGTAATATATTATTTATTTATACAATACTTACCGCATTCTAGATTAATTGGGATAAGTAATGTGATGAGGTTGTGGTATGTTGCGAAGGTTTTAAAAGTAATGCCTTTCGATAAAAATTCTAAATTCGAATTTGGAATCTATCTTTCTAATGCAAAAAATTTAAAAATAGGGAAGCATGTTCGTATTAACGAAAATGTGTTTTTACAAGGTAGTATTCAAATTGGTGATTATGCTATGCTAGCTCCCAATGTTTCTATTTATAGCAAAACGCATAACTACCACGATATTCATACACCAATGGTGAAGTCTGGAGAGTCTGAAACCAAAACAGTAATTATTGAAGAAGACGTATGGATTGGTATAAACGCTGTTATTTTACCAGGGATTACCATCGGTAAAGGATCTATAATTGGAGCCAACGCAGTCGTTACTAAAAATGTAGCACCATACTCTATTATGGGGGGTATTCCGGCTAAATTACTTAGGGAAAGAACATAACACATGAAAAGGAAAAGTATGTTTTTTAAAAAGCACAAGCAATTACTGCTGCAAGGTGGTTTGATCTTATTGCTTCTTAATGTGTTGTACTTCGCCTTCTTTTTTCAAAGAGAATATAAACCCTTTTCTATTCAAACCGATTTAACCGTTTCTAGCCCTACAACAGTTTGGTATGTTTATAAAAACAAATATTCTGAAGAACGTTTTTTTTCTAATAGAAAACAGTTAACACCAGGAGCAGAACATCGTTTCGGTTTCGAGATTGCTACGAATACAGAAGTAGATTATATTGGTTTGTTTTGGGTTGCCGAAGAAAAATCTTCTATAGATATATCTTCCTATGATTATACCATAGACGGAAAAACCTATAGAAGTAAAAATAACAGAAGTATTATTCATTACACGAGTACTGGTAGTTTAATTACTACAAAAACACATGGTGTACGTGTCCAATCTACAACCAGTAAGCGTAACTGGATTATGTTAAACGACACCACTATTTTAAATGACAAACGAGATTATAAAAAGCATACTGTAATTCCGTTACTTGCAAACGTATTGATCGCTGGGATTTTGTTTGGTTTTCTTTTTGGTTTTAAAGATAAAATCACACTTTTTAAAAGGAAAGAATCTAAAGTGAATCTTCAAAATTTAAAGCTGTCCCTTCTAATGCTATGGGCATTTATATTGCCATTCTGGGTTATTATTTCACATACTTTACTGGTTACGTTAGCGGTTATTACCTTGTTTGAAAGTTATCAGCAGAAGCAATTCGGAAAACTATTTAAGTATCTAAAAGAGAACGTTTTTTTAATAACACTTTTTGCTTGGATTGTTATTTCGTCCATAATTTCTAGTACCAGTGATCAAGTAACGGATAGTGTTTTAGACTACTCATACTTGCTACTAATGCCTTTAGTCTTTTTTAATACGAAAAAAGAGCAAATGGAAAAAATTGGTAATGCTTTTCAAAAAGGATTATTGATTTACTTTGTATTACTGTTAGTATATGCCATTACTATTTTTTTAACAAATACTACAGATTATAGCTTTATTCCATTTTTAGAGTTGAAACTAGAGCAATTTTGGCACACCAGTTATTTTAGCTTTCTTATTCTAATAGTTTTTATATTTAAAATTATAACCCCATTAAAAAACAATATCGCTTTAATTGTATTTTACTTTTTTGCGCTAGCATTTATGTATGTAATGCATGCAAGATTACCACTAATAGTAGGTTTGTTACTTTTGACTTTTAGAGTATATGAATATGCTAATAATGCAAAAACACGTATCGTATATTTGATAATTATAGGCTTTTTCTCTATTGGGCTAGTTGTTTTTTTCCTAACGAAAGCACCTCTTCAAAACAATAGCGATATTGGTGATGTCAATAGTTTGGATGCAAGACTCTCTATTTGGGAAGCTAGTTTTAAAGAAATAAAAAAGAATTTAGTTTTTGGTGTAGGAAGCCATAATACCAGAGATGCAATCTCAAATTCCATTCAAGACAACGTAAACACAAAGTTTAGAAGTTATAATAGCCATAATCAATTTATAGAGCTCTTTTTAGCACATGGATTCCCTGCGTTTTTATTGTTTATATTCGTTGTCTATAAACTATTTAGGCGTCAAAACATATATGCTAAAGGCTTTGTGTTTTGTTGTGTAGTATTGTTTTTAGTAGAATCTTATATGCAGCGTCAAGCGGGAATTGTTTTATTTACTTTTTGGTATTGCTATTTTTTTAACCTTGCAAATAATGATGAGAAAACATATACGAACTAAAAACATTAATTGGATTATTGTGCTTTTGGTAACTTTCTTTGTTTCCGAAGCAATTTATAAATACCTAATAGATCTTAATTTAAAAGAATACAGAATTGCAGGTGTAATAAAATTTATTGCACAAATAGGAATGGGTGTTGTTATTCTAGTAAAATATAAAAAGAATATAAAAACTATAGGACTATTAATAGTGCTTGGAGTACTTTTCTTAATAGGTCAAATTGCCATACAAAAGGATAATATATTTGTAAATTTGGAGTACTTTAATCATTCTATATTTTTGGTTATTGTCTTACTATTCGCAAATACTTTAACCCTTTCTGAAGCGCAAAAAAAACAAATATTTAAATGGTTTGAAATTATTATAATTGTAAACTCTATAGCTATTATTGTTGGTTTTGTTTTTTCTGTTGCTTTTTTTGAAACCTATCAAGCAAATCGTTTTGGTTATAGCGGTTTTCTAATAAAATCTAGTTATGCCAGTTATTTTTATTTAATAAGTGTATTCTATTTCATGCACGAAGCTTTTATTTTAAATAAAAATAAAAAGCTTTTATTTTTATTAGTTGCTTTTTCCGCGATTATTGCTGGCACTAAAGCGGCTATTTTATCTGTGCTATTATGTGGGGTATTTATTGTTTTCAAAAAAAGACTCTACTTAAATAGAACGTTTATTTTAACAGCATGTACAGCATTATTATTAGCTGTTGTTTTTAATCAAAGAATTCTAGTCTTTTTAACGCCATACATTGATTTGTTTTTCCCTATAATTGAAAAATACGGTATTTTAACGGCGCTTTTCTCTTATAGAGATTTAATTTTAGAAGAACGTTTAATTCCTTTTATTCAATCGGATTGGACCTTTATAAATTACCTTTTTGGTGGCATTGGCAGTATTTTTATAAAAAGTGGTTTAGACCTAATAGATATCTTTTACTTTTTCGGAATAGTAGGAGGTGCACTATATCTGTATATATTATATAGGGTTCTATATATTTATAATGTCTCAAAAGATTATCTTTATTTTATTTCACTTATAGTTATTGTTATGTCCCTAGCGGGGAATTTTTTTTATAATAGTTCGGTCGCTATTTTAATGTGCATCATGAAACTATATTTTCAATCCATAAAAGAATATGAAAGTTAAAATACTAAATACACAAATAGATAATTATACAATGCAAGAAACCCTTGCAAAGATTGAGAAGTCTATCCATGAGGATAAAAGCATTCATCATGTCGTTGTTAATGCTGGTAAAATAGTTGCCATGCAGGACGATTTAGAATTGCGTAAAAGTGTAAATGAGAGTGATTTAATAAATGCCGACGGACAAGCAGTTGTTTGGGCTTCCAAAATATTAGGCCAGCCTTTAAAAGAGCGCGTAGCAGGAATAGATCTAATGTCTAACCTTGTTGCACTAGCACATAAAAAAGGACATAAAATTTTCTTCTTTGGCGCAAAAGAAGAGATCGTTAAAAAAGTAGTAGACACATACACTAAGGAATATTCTTCAAATATTATTGCGGGATATAGAAATGGTTACTTCAAAAAAGAAGACGAACAAAAAATAGCTGAGGAAATAGCGAATAGTGGCGCTAACATTCTATTTGTAGCTATTAGTTCGCCAACGAAAGAGAATTTTTTATTCCAAAACAAAGAGGTCTTAAGTAAAGTAAACTTTGTGATGGGTGTTGGTGGTAGTTTTGATGTGGTTTCTGGCTTAGTGAAACGTGCGCCAGTCTGGATGCAAAATGCCGGTTTAGAATGGTTTTATCGATTTGCTCAAGAACCAAAACGTATGTGGAAAAGGTATTTAATTGGAAACTCTAAGTTTATTTTATTAGTGTTAAAGGAAAGGTTTAAAGGGAAAAAATAAACCCGAAAAAGACAATCTAAAAATAACCACAATAAATTCTAATAACTTTCTTACTTTTGTTTACATAAAAGCAATTTATGAAAATATCAGTTATAGGTACAGGTTATGTTGGTTTAGTAACAGGAACGTGTTTAGCAGAAACAGGAAATGAAGTTCTTTGTATAGACATAAATGAAGAAAAAGTAAAACAAATGCAAAACGGTGAGGTGCCAATCTATGAGCCGCACTTAGATGTTTTGTTTGATAGAAATATAAAAGCAAATAGACTACGTTTCTCCACTTCTTTAAAAGAAGGTTTAGACCATGGTGAGATTATTTTTCTAGCATTACCAACTCCAGAAGACGAAGATGGTTCTGCAGATTTATCTTATGTTTTAGGTGCAGCAAAAGATATTGGTAAACTTATTACAGACTATAAAGTAATTGTAGATAAAAGTACAGTGCCCGTAGGTACAGCAGATAGAGTTAGAGAGGCTATTGCAAAAGAAACATCGGTAGATTTTGATGTGGTTTCTAATCCAGAGTTTTTAAGAGAAGGATTTGCTGTAGACGATTTTTTAAAACCAGAACGCATTGTAGTAGGGTCTAGTTCAAATAAGGCAACGGCACTAATGCAAAAACTATACAAGCCTTTTGTAAGATCTGGAAATCCAATTATTATAATGGATGAGAAATCAGCAGAGCTTACCAAATACGCAGCCAATTCTTTTTTAGCTACAAAGATTACTTTCATGAATGAAATTGCTAATTTTTGTGAAAAAGTAGGAGCAGATGTAGACAAAGTAAGAGCAGGAATGGGAACCGATTCTCGTATCGGTAAACGTTTTCTTTTTCCAGGAATAGGTTATGGAGGTTCTTGTTTTCCTAAAGATGTAAAAGCATTACACAAATCTGGAAAAGATAACGGTTATGATTTTGATATCTTAAACGCTGTTATTAAAGTAAATGATATTCAGAAAAAAATATTAATTCCAAGAATCCTTTCGCATTTTAATAATGATTTAAAAGGAAAAACAATCGCTATTTGGGGTTTAGCATTTAAACCCGAAACAGATGATATTCGTGAAGCTCCTTCTCTTTACATGATAGAAGAGTTATTAAAGCACAATGTGAAATTAAATGTTTTCGATCCAGAAGCAATGCCAAACGTAAAAAGGAAATTTGGTGAGCAATTAAACTATGCTTCTAACATGTATGAAACAATAAAAGATGTAGATGCTTTGATAATTTGTACAGAATGGAGTATATTTAGAACACCAGATTTTAATAAACTAAAACAAAACATGATTGCACCTGTTATTTTTGACGGTCGAAACTTGTATGACGTGGATGATATTAAAGCAGAAGGTTTTAAATATAGTTCAATAGGTAGAAAGTCTTAATAAGCAACCATTCATGAAAAAAGTACTTATAACAGGAGCGGCAGGTTTTTTAGGTTCGCATTTATGCGATAGATTTATCCGTGAAGGGTTTCATGTTATTGGTATGGATAACTTTATTACCGGAGACAAAAAGAACATTACACATTTAGAAGACAACCCCAACTTTGAGTTTATAGAACACGATGTAACGGAGTTTATTAAAATTGAAGGAGATTTGCATTATGTGCTGCATTTTGCTTCACCAGCAAGTCCGATAGATTATTTAAAAATACCTATTCAAACCCTAAAAGTGGGGTCGTTAGGTACGCATAACTTATTAGGTTTAGCGAAGGCTAAAAACGCAAGATTACTAATTGCATCGACTTCAGAAGTATATGGAGATCCATTAGTACACCCACAAACAGAAAGTTATTATGGTAATGTAAATACCATTGGACCTAGAGGTGTTTATGATGAAGCAAAACGCTTTCAAGAGTCGATAACTATGGCATATCATAGGTTTCATGGTCTAGAAACTCGTATTGTACGTATATTCAACACATATGGACCAAGAATGAGACTAAATGACGGTAGAGTGATTCCTGCTTTTATGGGACAAGCTTTACGGGGCGAAGACTTAACTGTTTTTGGCGATGGTATGCAAACACGATCTTTTTGCTATGTAGATGATCAAGTAGAAGGTATATTTAGATTAATGTTTAGCGACTACGCAAACCCTGTTAACATTGGTAACCCTAATGAAATAACCATTAAAGATTTTGCGGAAGAAATAATTAAACTAACAAATACTACGCAAAAAGTTATTTATAAAGAATTACCTGTAGACGATCCGCTGCAAAGACAACCAGATATAACATTGGCAAAAAAGTTATTAGGTTGGCAACCAAAAGTTGAACGCGAAGAAGGTATGCTCAAAACATTCAATTATTTTAAGTCTTTATCTGATGAAGACCTATATAAAAGTGAGCATAAAGATTTTTCTAAACACATAAAAAAGTAAATTGAGCACATTCAAACAAGGAAGATATTCTGTCTATTTAAGACCGATTTCATATTTAATAGATTTAATCATAATAAATAGTTTAGCATTACTTTATTTTTTTAAAAGTGTTGAGCCTGTTTCTTTTGTGTTTGTAATATCCATAGGCTGGATACTTATTTCTACACTATCTAAATTCTATGGTGTTTTTAGATATACAAGAGAGGTGATTATCATGACCCTTATTTTTAGGCAAATGGCACTTTTTACGCTTATAGTATTTGCCTTTTCGGGCTTTTATTATGAACTAGATATTCTTCCATTTACCATTTTAAAATACATTGTTTGTGTATTTATTTTGGTTACTTTATTTAAATTTACTTTATACTATTTATTACAAAGGTATAGAGTATCGTTCGGTGGAAACTATAGAGTTACTGCTATTTTGGGTAAAAATAAGCAAACGCTCGCTCTAGAAAAGTTTTTTAACGATAAGCCAGAATACGGGTATTCGCATACAAAAACATTTAGTTTTAAAAATATTTCTGAAGAAGGCTTACAAGAATGTTTCGCTTTTTTAAAGGAAGAAAACGTAGATGAAATCTATTGTTCATTATCTCAACTTTCAAATAGCCAACTGGTAAAGGTTATCGATTTCGCGGATAATAACCTTAAAATATTAAAGTTTTTACCAGACAATAAAGATATCTATTCTAAAAAATTAAAGTACGAATACTACAACTATACCCCAATTTTATCCTTTCGTAATATCCCCTTAGAAGATTCTGTAAACCAGTTTCTTAAAAGAATATTCGATATTGTATTCTCATCAGCAGTAATCATTTTATTGCTTTCTTGGTTAACTCCAATTATAGCAATACTTATTGTTTTAGAGTCTAGAGGACCAATTTTCTTTAAGCAATCTAGAAACGGTTTTAACTATAAAGAATTTGATTGTTATAAGTTTAGATCGATGACTCCAAATAAAACAGCCAATGTACATCAGGCAACTAGAGGAGATCAACGTGTAACTAAAATTGGTAAGTTTATTCGTAAAACGAGTATCGACGAATTACCTCAGTTTTTTAATGTGCTATTTGGTGATATGTCTGTTGTAGGTCCGAGACCTCACATGGTAAGTCATACTAATATGTACGCAAAGCGAATCGATAAATTTATGGTAAGACACTTTGTGAAACCAGGAATTACAGGATTGGCGCAAGTAAGTGGTTTTAGAGGAGAAATAGAAACAGATAAAGACATCATTAATCGTGTAAAACTAGATATCTTTTATATTGAAAACTGGTCTTTATTGTTAGATATTAAAATTGTTACCCAAACCTTTATGAATGTCGTTAATGGCGAAGATAAAGCGTACTAAAGCAAACTAGAAAGCTGTATTAATTGCGCTTCTAAATCAAAATTAGCCGTTGCGGTGTCTTTTATTTTTTGTTTGTAAGTCGGTGTTATTTCAGAAAGCGTTATGGAAGCAATTATAGTATTTAAGTGTTCATAATCTCCAGCAGTAGCAATCCAACCCAATGCATTGTTTTTTACAACATCTTCACCTTCACCACCACCAAAATATAGAATAGGTAAACCTAGTTTTGCATATTCAAATATTTTAGAAGGTACCGAACCATAAATTCTATTTAATAAAGGTATTATAGCCACATCGTATTGTAAAAGCACTTTGTGTAAGGTTTCTCTAGTTACTCTACCATGAAAATATACCGGAAGTTCAGGATGTTGCTTTATAAAGGCTTCAATGCGCTTCTGTTCTGCTCCAGAGCCATAAATATGAAGCTCCATGTTGTCGTATTGTAATTCCGTACAAAGTTTATAAACGCCTTGAGCAATTCCTAAAAGCCCAGCGTACACTATTTTTATTTTTTCTTCGGAAGTATTTCTAACTTCTATTTTAGGAGCATCAAAATCTGGATAATTTCTATATAAAAGGGTATCTTTTTCTGGAAATAACGCGTGCACATGCGTTATTATTTCTTCGCTTTGACCTAAAATTAAATGCGCTTTATTATAATTATAACGTTCAATTTTCTCTAGCATTTTATAGCTGAAATTCCTTTTAAAAGCGCCAAGTTCTAATCCTGCAATTGGCCATAAATCACTCACGTTTAAAATAAGCTTTCGGTTTTTAGATCGTAAAAACAGCATGGCAGTAAACGCAACTAATAAAGGTGGTGACTGCACAATAACCGTTTTTGGAAGCCTGTTAAAAGCAAAAAACCAAACCAAACTAAAACTATACGAAAGCATTGCGAATAAGCGTAAAAACTTGTTTTTAGAAACCGTAGCGAAAATCCATAACCTGTGCATAGTAATGTTTTTTTCAATAGTAGTTTGTTTGAATTTTCCTTGATAACCATCAAATATCTTTCCTGTCGGATAATTTGGTAAAGGTGTTATTACCTGCACTTTGAAGTTGCGTTCTTGCAAACCTTCCGCTAAATGAAAAATTCGGTTAGATGCAGCGCCAATTTCTGGAGGATAATAGCTAGTTATAATAAGAACATCTTTCATTACAACTCATAGGTTTTAAAGAAACAATCTGTAATATGCTTGGCATCTGCAAGAAGGTTTGTATTCATATTATTTAAGTAAAGATCTAAATTGTTTCAATTTACCACTTTTAGCGCGTTCTATTTTATCCTGTCTTTCAAAAATAACGGTCAGCCCTTTTTCTAGATAATTCGCCATTTCTGTTTTAATTTTTTCTACTTTTTCTTCCGAAATATTTTCAACACTAGCATAAATAATTTTAAACATATCCAATGTATGCTGCTCGATAATAAACTCGGTTATTTTACTATCGGTTTCTATGATACTTTTCGTAATGTAATAAAACGTTAATCCTGCTGCTTTTTTTCCGCTAGGCAAAATGGCAATATCATTCGTTCTTCCAATTAATTTTTCTAATATTGGTTTTTGTATCGTACTTTTTTTGGAGAGTTTTCCAATATCTCCAATGTCATAACGTATAAAAGGATGTGCTTGGTTATACAGCGATGTAATTACAATCCGTCCTTCTTCACCAAAAGCTAAGATATTATCTTGTGCATCTAAAATTTCTACAAAAAGCGTTTCGCTATTTATTTGCCAATCGCCTTCTGGATTTTGGAAAGCAATTAAGTCTAATTCCGAAGCGCCATATTCATTAATTACAGGCACATTAAATTGTTTTTCCAGTAGTTTCTTATCGTCTGCAAAAAGCATTTCAGAAGTTACTACACAAGCATGTAATGTTGGACAAACATTTTTTAGAACGATGTTTTTTTTCTGAAGAAACTTAGCAAATTGAACGATCGCGCTAGTATAACCATTCATATAATGAAAGTTCGTGTTTTCAAATTGCTTTAAGGCTTTTTCGAAAGCGGCATCACTTAAATCAAAAACGGAAAACCGATGACGATTACTTAAAGCATCTTTTAAACGTTCTTTGTAATATCCTTTTTTATCTAACGGAATACCATAAAATCGCGCTTGCTTTGAACTACTAAAATCTAAGCCAAACCAGCCAAATCTGTTAAGTATTACCGACCAAGTTAATGCGTGGCAAAATTTGTCTTTTGCAAAAATAAATGGATCTCCAGAAGAACCAGAGGTTTTGTTTATGTATACGTTTTTTGTGGTAAATCCAGCAGAAAGCCTTTCCCTTAAAGGGCATTGCAAATCGCTTTTTGTCAGTACAGGAATGTTTTCCCAATCGGTAACATTTGCGTTTTTAGCAATCTTTTGATAGAAAGAGTTGTTTTGAATATGGTAATTAAAAATAGCTTTTTTTTTCTGAAGGACATACGCTTCAAAATCGGTTTTGTTTTTAGCTTGAATCTGTTCTAAAACACGAGAAGCCTTCTTTATAGGAAAGCCATTTAGTTTCAAGGAAAGGTTAAATAAATTCAAACAATAAGATATTTTTGTAAAGTAAATAAAAAATATTCGTGTATTCGACGCATTAGTTTTATTTTTGAGCAAACAAAATACAACATGACTATTTTAATTCTTGGTTCTGGCGGAAGAGAACATACTTTTGCTTGGAAAATATCTCAAAGCCCATTATGTAAAAACCTATATGTTGCGCCTGGAAATTCCGGAACAGCAGAGATTGCTACCAACGTAGATATTGGGGTAACCGATTTTCAATCGATTAAAACATTTGTTTTAGCAAATGCTGTAGAGATGATTGTTGTAGGGCCAGAAGATCCTTTAGTGCAAGGTATTCATGATTTCTTTTTACAAGACGAAGCTTTAAAACATGTTGCCGTTATTGGTCCTGAAAAAGCAGCTGCAGAATTAGAAGGTAGTAAAGAGTTTGCTAAAGAGTTTTTATACAGACATAATATACCAACAGCAGCTTACCAGAGTTTTAATGCAAGTAATGTAGAAGCAGGTTATGCGTTTCTAGAAACATTAAAAGCGCCTTATGTTCTAAAAGCAGATGGTTTAGCAGCAGGAAAAGGGGTTTTAATTTTGAATGATTTAGACGAAGCTAAAGCCGAATTAAAGAGCATGTTAGTAGATGCTAAGTTTGGAGCAGCAAGTAACAAAGTAGTTATTGAAGAGTTTTTAGATGGTATTGAATTAAGCTGTTTTGTTTTAAGTGATGGTAAAAATTACAAAATCTTGCCAACAGCAAAAGATTATAAACGAATTGGTGAAGGGGATACCGGATTAAATACAGGTGGAATGGGAGCTATTTCTCCAGTACCTTTTGCTACCGAAGAATTTTTAAATAAAATTGAAGAACGCATTGTAAAACCTACTATTTCTGGTTTACAAAAAGATAACTTACCATATAAAGGTTTTGTATTTATTGGTATTATCAAAGTTGGTGACGACCCAAAAGTTATTGAGTATAATGTAAGAATGGGAGATCCTGAAACAGAGGTTGTGCTACCAAGGCTTAAGAACGATTTAGTCGAAATATTTCAAGCAATAGCGAATCAAACTTTAGATCAAATAGAAATTGAAATAGATGAACGTGCAGCAACAACGGTAATGTTAGTTTCTGGTGGTTATCCGGAAGCCTATGAAAAAGGAAAAGAAATTACAGGGATAAAAGAGATAACAGATTCTATAGCTTTTCACGCAGGAGCAAAACTTGAAGGTGGTAAAGTGGTAACTTCTGGCGGACGAGTAATGGCAATTACAAGTTATGGGAATACATACCAAGAGGCCATAAAAAAATCTTACCAAACTATAGATAAACTACATTTTGATAAGATGAATTATCGTAAAGATATTGGTTTTGATCTGTAATTCTTATAAATAAGAATGCGCAGAAACAGTTTTGTTTTCTTCGTTGTTTTTATCAAACGTTCTTAATTGAAGCATCCAGTAAACCATTGCTACAAATCCAATAAGAATAAAAATCCAAGAAATGGTGTTTGCACCAAACCAGTTTTCTAATTCTAATGTTGCTAAAGCGCCATAAGGTGCTAATAATACATCAACAAATAGGTCCTGTATTGCGTAAAAAAAGTCTTTCATAATTGTAATAATAGTATATTTACAATACAAAAATACAAAAAGAGTTAATGATTACAAGTATTTTTAGTAAATCTAAGCCAATAAATTTTTTAATAGTTTTTGTAATTACTGCTTTGGCGTTTTTAAGCGTGAAGTTAAAGTACATACAAGGACCTGTTACTAGCGTGTTTGTTATACAGCAAGCAGGTACTTTTATGGTTGCCTATTTCTCCATTTTATTATTAAATTTTATTGTTACAAAAAATGAATTAACTCTAAAAAGCAATATAGAGATCATATTATTTAGTCTTTTTCTATTACTTATACCCGAATCACTAGTAAGCTCTAGAGTCATTTGGGCTAATTTTTTTATCCTTTTTGCTTTACGACGACTAATAAGTTTACGTACTAAAAAAAATATAAAAAGTAAATTGTTTGATGCCGCTTTTTGTATCGCTATTGCTTCTTTGTTTTATTTTTGGGCTATCTTATTTCTTTTTTTAATTCCGCTAGTTTTATTGTTTCATTCTAGTGATAATATAAAGCATTGGCTCATGCCTATTTTTGGAGTAGCCACCGTTCTTATATTATGTATAGGCGCATCGATACTCATAAACAATAGCTATTTGGGTTTCTTTACGAGTAATTACCAAATTAGCTTAAACTTTAATAACTATAATACGGTACCATTTTTAGTAGCTCTAACCTTATTATTCTCCTTTGGGGTTTGGTCTGTTTTTTATTATTTACAAAACTTTAGAAAGAAAACAAGAACAATAAGGCCAGCATTTAAAACCATTTTCTCGGCCTTATTAATCGCTTTTGTACTGTTTGTTATTGTGCCAAACAAAAACGGAAGCGCCCTTTTATTCTTATTTGCTCCGTTAGCGATAGTAATTGCTAGTTATATTGAGACTATTAAGGAAAAATGGTTTAAAGAGGTGTTTTTTGGTATTTTACTAATTACTCCATTTATATTATTAGTGTTGCAGTTTTTGGCCAAAAGCTAAATCGCCAGCATCACCTAAACCAGGAACAATATACCCTTTATCACTTAATTCAGGGTCAATGGTAGCAATCCATAAATTAGTGTCTTCACTAAAATTATCGTTTAAAAAGTCTACACCTTCTTGCGCGCCAATGACACTTACTAAGTGCACGTTTTTGGGTTTGCCAAAAGGTTTTAAGGCTTCAAAAGTAGCAAGCATGGATTGTCCTGTGGCCAACATAGGATCGGCAAGAATAAGCGTTTTGTTTTCTAAGCTTGGACAAGCTAAATACTCTACTATTATTTCAAAACTATCCGGCTTTTCTTTATGATGTCTATATGCAGAAATAAATGCATTTTCCGCATCATCAAAATAATTTAATAGTCCGTTGTGCAATGGCACTCCTGCTCTTAAAATAGAGCATAAAACAATATCGTTGTTTAGTAAGCTCATTTTACAATTTCCTAATGGGGTTTCAATAGTTGTTGTATTGTATTGAAGTGATTTACTCATTTCATAACCCAAAATTTCACCTATGCGTTCTATGTTTCGTCGAAAACGCATGCTGTCTTTTTGAATTTTTACATCTCTAAGTTCAGAAATAAAAGAATTTAAGATAGAATTCTCTTTAGCTAGATTAAATATTTTCATGCCATAAAAATAGTGATAAAATTCATAGTAAGTTTAGATGTTAAGCCGACTTTTTATGAGTTTTATCTAAAATTTTTGTAATTTTTTAAATTATCTAAGAATAGTTGTAATTTGTTTTATATTTGATTGCCCCCTTTAAAAATCTACCGAAAATTTCATGCCTTTTTTATGTTATAGTATGCTATAATATAAACATTAAACTAACGAACATGAAATTAAAAATTACAATTCTAGCCTTTTTGGCTTTTGCATTTGGTTTTCATACTATGCAGGCTAATGTGCCTTTGCTTGTAGAAGGACAAGCTGCAACTGTAATGATGACCACAGATGATAATTCTTTAATCGTCTCTGCAGGTTGTCATATTTATACAGTAAATATGCAATCGTATCAAGCTACCTTATTAACATCTTCTCCATACGTATCTGAGATAAATTCATTAGCAGTAGATGCTAATACAGGATGGATTTTTTATGTAAGTAACCAAGCTTCTAGATACAATTGGACAGTATATGGTTACAATGTCTATTCAAATACACATAAATCTTTTGGGGATATTAGATCGTATTTTACGGCAAGCGGACATGCAAATTCATCTAGAGGATTAGGCTCTGGAGGAGCAACTTTTTACAATGGCAAACTTTACTTTGCAATGGAGTATCCTACAAGTTGTTATAATTACAGAACATCTAGTGGTGTGGTTAATGTAAAGGATGAGTTAAAAAGAGAATTAGAAAGTTTTAAGGTTGAAAATGGTTCGCTAATAAATACTAGTGCTGAAACAAGTACAAGTAGATCAGCAGTTGGTGATGATTTACCTAGCGCTAATGGTCCTGAAACGAAAAGATTAAGAGGAACAGAAGATAATTATAATGTACGTGATTATGAATCGGAATCTAGTTTATTAGAAAATAATAGTACTATTAATGTTGCGGATTCTGGAAGTAGTTTAAGAGGTAGTTATAACAGTTATAATAATAAAATTTATTTGTTAGAGGTTTGCTTTAACAACCTTTCCGATTTTAGTGGAGATTCTTCTAGTATCTCTAATGCTAGTCCGAAATATGATAGTTATGGCTATTCTAGTTTCCTATATAAAGGAGAACTTGGAGATATTGCTGTAAGCGATGATGGTCAAATTTATGCCATTACAACCTATCAAATCCAACATTTCGATTTTAATACAAATACATTTAATTGGGCAAATAACGAAGATGTTTATGCGCAAATAGCAAAAGACAAAAACAGTAATCTACATTTACTTAAAAACAAAAAGGTTTGTTCACATTACGGATCTTGTTCTTCTAGCTGTACTAGAAAAAGTTATGTACAAAGCTATACACAACCAGGGCAATTACAAACGTGTAATAATATTCAATTAGGAAGTTTAATAGAGATTCAAGGTTTATCGCCTGAAGATCGAGGGAAAATAACAGATGCTGCAGATTATTTAAATTTAGTGGTAGATGTTGAAGTTTCTTATGATTTAGAAGGAACTATTTTTGATGACGATAACGAGAACGGAATACAAGAAACAGAAGAAGGGTATTTAGACGATGTAAGAGTTACATTATATGCAGATACCAATAATAGTGGATCTTTAGATGCGGGTGACCAAGAATTGGCAATTACTTCATCCGATGAAAATGGGTATTATAACTTTACTAATATTAGTGAAGAAGATATATTAGTAATAGTAACGGTACCTGAAAATACTTCAGAAAACACCTATGTTTCTACAACAAATGAAGTTGTAGTAATTACTGCAACCGAAGATGTTTCTGGCGTTGATTTTGGAATTAATCAAAATATCTTAATTAACTATACTATTGATGGAATTGTATTTGACGACGATAATACTAATCAAACCTATGAAACAGAAGAAGGATATTTAAATAACGTTATCTTATTTTTATATGCAGACAGTAATAACGATGGTGTTTTAGATGAAAATGACGAAAAATTAGCAGTAACTAGTTCTGATGAAAACGGTTACTATAGTTTTGCTAATGTAAGTGAAGAAAACGTATTTGTTGTTGTGGTTACACCAGAAGATACAGAAGATAATACGTATGTATTAACAACAGATGAGGTGGTTGCAATTAGTACTACAGAAGATGTTACTGGTGTTGATTTTGGAATTAATGAAGATGTTGCTTTAGTCTTTAATATCTCTGGTATCGTATGGGATGATAACAATAGAGATGGTGTGCAAGATGCTACCGAATCTCCTCTAGTAGCTATTGTTGTTAATCTATTTAATGACTTAAATGAAAATGGTATTTTAGATTCTGGAGATGAATATGTAGATACTAGATTTACATCTTTCTCAAACCCTAATTATACCTTCAATGATGTTACAGCAGGTCATAAAATTGTATATGCAATAACACCGGAAAATAACCCGCCATTCTTATCTTTCACTACCACTTTTGATTTAGATAATGGGACGAATAATCCAGATGGTTTCTATGCATTTAATTTACAAGAAACAACAGAAGGAGTTGATTTTGGTATCGATAAAATATTTGGTAACTCTAAAACAGAAGCAGGTGATGGAAAAGACCTAGAGAAATCGGATGCATCTGTTACTAATGAGCAAACACTTGATAATGCTGTAATAAAAGAATTTACGCAAAACAGTCAAGATTTAGATGAAGAATCATTAGCCTTATATAATGAGGTAAAATTATATCCTAATCCTTCAACTAAATACATTATTGTAAAATCAGATATGTTAGATACTAATACTATAATTAACGTATACAGTATTACCGGTAAGCTAATTATGACTAAAGATTACAGTACAGCGTCTAATTTAAGTGAAGTAAGACTGGACTTAGAACAATTAAGTGCTGGATTATATCTTGCAAAAATTTCAACTAGTGATAATAAAACAATCGTTAAACGATTTGTTAAACAATAATTAAACTAATCTATTTTGATTCCAAAAAGCCGCTTTAAGCGGCTTTTTTGGTTTCATTAATGTATATTTGTATTCAAATAAATTAAAATATGTTTTCAGAAAAAGCCAATAAAATATTTCAAGACGTAATTAATACCTACCACGTTTTAAATACTGTAGACCAACCTTTCACTAACATTTATGATAAAGAAACGAATGTCTTAGAACATTTGTTATACAGAAAATGTTGGATAGATACGGTACAATGGCATTATGAAGATATTATTAGAGATCCACAAATAGATCCTGTTGCTGCTTTAACATTAAAGCGTAAAATAGATGCTTCTAACCAAGATAGAACAGATATGGTAGAGTATATTGATAGCTATTTTTTAGAAAAAAATAAAGGTGTTTCTGTAAAAGATAATGCTACAATTAATACAGAAAGTCCTGCTTGGGGAGTAGATAGATTATCTATTCTAGCTTTAAAAGTATATCACATGCAGGAAGAAGCTACACGTAGCAATGCAACAGATGCTCACAAAGCTGCTTGTCAAAAGAAATTAGACATTTTATTAGAACAACGTGTAGATTTATCTACAGCGATAGATACCTTGTTAAAAGATATCGAAAATGGAGATAAATACATGAAAGTGTATAAGCAAATGAAAATGTATAATGATGATGAGCTTAACCCTGTTTTACGTTCGCAGAAATAACACAGCATTTTTCATTACAAGAAACTCCTTTCTTTTTTTAGGAAAGGTGGATTTCAATTTATTAAAAAATTGAAAGACGGAAAGGTTTTATGAATACACAAAAACACATTTTAGTCATTCGTCTCTCAGCAATGGGAGATGTTGCTATGACGGTTCCTGTTTTAAGAGCGCTTACCCAACAGCACCCAAAAGTTAAAATTACCGTTTTAACTCGTGCGTTTTTTGCTCCTTTTTTTAGAGATTTAAACAACGTTACTGTTTATCCAATAGATTTAAAAGGAAAGCATAAAGGGGTTTTCGGACTCTTTAAACTTTCAAAAGAACTAAAAAAAATACATATTGATGCCGTTGCAGATTTGCATAATGTGCTGCGTACTAAGATTCTGAAAGTCTTTTTCTTCGGAAGAAATTTTAAGCAAATAGATAAAGGTAGAGCAGAAAAAAAAGCATTGGTTTCTGGTTCCCATTTCAAACCATTAAAAACATCACAGGAACGCTATGCAGATGTTTTTAAAGCACTTGGTTTACCTATAGATTTAAGTAATCCTACTTTTCCGGAAATAATTAAACTTCAAAAAACAACACTTTCTAAAACAGGAGATAAAACTAAAAAATGGATAGGTATTGCGCCATTTGCAGCTTTTAAAAGCAAAATGTATCCTTTGTCTGCCATGCAAGTAGTTATTGAAGCACTTTCTAAAGAGCATACTATTTTTCTATTTGGAGGAAAACAAGATATACAAGAGCTACAAGGTTTAGCGATAAACAAAAACGTAGTTAATTTAGCAGGACAATTAAGTTTAAATGAAGAATTAGACGTTATTTCTAATTTAGACGTCATGTTGTCTATGGATTCTGGTAATGCACACATAGCAGCAATGCTTGGTAAAAAAGCAGTTACTATTTGGGGAGTTACACATCCTTTTGCAGGTTTCTCACCATTTAATCAACCAGAAAATTATGCGCTGTTAGCAGATAGAAAACAGTTTCCTTTAATACCAACTTCTATTTATGGAAATACGTTTCCTGAAGGCTATCAAGATGCTTCAAAAAGTATTTCTCCACAAAAAGTTATAGATACAATTCGCGCTGTAATTTAAAGATATAAGTTATTGTTGTCTAGAATTATAGATCTTAAAATGGAAAACCCTACTCCGAAGAGTAGGGTTTATTTTAAACTTACCATAAAATAAATAATCCCTAACTATTATCATTTATCGTTTAAAACTGTAACGAATATATTTCGTTTATTTTTTAAAAAAAATTAACCTCTAGGAAAAGATAATATAATCGTTAAAGTGTATATTTTTAAAGGTAAAAACAAATTATCATCGATAAAATGTTGTCACAAGAATGATTTTAAATATTTTTTTACTGTTTATACATCATCGTAATCCACAATAATTTTAGCAGTTGTTGGATGCGCTTGACAGGTTAAAATTAAACCTTCCGCCAATTCGCTTTCTGTTAAAATATTGTTTTGCCTCATTTTTGCTTCTCCTTCTGTAATTCTAGCAATACAACTACTGCAAATTCCGCCTTGACAAGAATAAGGAGCATCTAAATCTTTGTCTAATGCAGCTTCAAGAATAGATTGTTTTTGCGACATAGTAAATGTGGTTATTTCATCATCTACAGTAATCGTTATTTCTGTTTCACCATCTACAGCATCTTCCGTTACAGGAGTTGGTTTTGCAGCTTTAAAAAGCTCGAAATGAATTCTATCTTGTGGTATTTCGTGTTCTGTTAAAACATCTTTAACCGTATGAATCATGGTTTCTGGACCACAAAGGTAAAAAGCATCTACATCAATATGCTTATGCTTGTTTTTCATTACATAATTTACAGTGCTTTTTTCAATTCTACCAAAAATAGCATCGTCTTCATCTTCTTGACTAAATACAAATTGAATAGAAAAACGCTCTTTGTAATTATGATGTAAGTCTAATAACGCATCCAAAAACATAGTGTCTTTAGTCGTTTTGTTTCCGTAAACTAAAATTACTTTACTATACACTTCTTCTTCTAAAGCACATTTTATAATACTTAAAACAGGAGTAATTCCACTTCCTGCAGCAAATGCAGCTATATTTTTAGTTTTAGAGTCGTTAGGTGTAAATACAAACCTTCCTTTTGGTGAAGCTACTTCTAGAACATCTCCAGCTTTTAAAGTATTGTTTGCATAGGCAGAAAATGTACCGCCTTCTACTTCTTTCACAGCAACTTTTAATTCGCCACTCTTTGGAGAGGAGCATAAAGAGTAATCACGTCTTACTTCATTACCATTAATAGTGGTTTTTACCGTAATATATTGTCCTGCTTGAAAAGCAAAATTCTCTTTTAGGTTTTCAGGTACATTAAAGGTTATCGTTACTGATTTTTCAGTTTCTCTGTGGATATCTTTAATGGTTAATTTATGAAATTGCGACATATTGTTATTTTTTGTAAAAATAAGAAACAAAAACAGTAATTGCATTTTGTTTGTAACAAAAAGGGTTTTAATATTACTAATGTTTAAAACCCAACCATAATGATAAAACGTTTTTTAGATTTAGAGTGGAAACAATTTACTAGATCGGCAAGTTTTGGTAAAAGTGTAGCGCTAAAAATAGTAATGGCCTTTTTTGCCTTATATTTTGTTGCCATGTTTTTAATCGTGGGAATTGCAATGTATCCATTACTTAAAAAAGTATTTCCAGAAAGTGATCCTTTTGTAATGTTTAATGGATTTATTTTCTTTTGGATTTTAGGCGATTTAGTCGTTCGTTTTTTCTTCCAGAAATTACCAGTAATGAGTGTGAAACCATTACTTACACTTCCTATAAAACGAAGTAAAGTGGTAAACTTCGTATTAGGAAAATCTGCATTGTCCTTTTTTAATTTCTTGCCTTTATTCGCAATAGTACCATTCGGCATTACGCTTATCCTAAAAGACTACAACGTTTCTGTTGTTTTGGTTTGGATGCTTACTATCGTGCTAATTACACTTATAAATAATTTCTTAAATTTTATTATTGAAGGCTTATCGGCAAAAACAGAATTGTCCTTTTTACCAATTATACTTTTTGCAGGATCTCTTTTTGCATTAAACCATTTTAAGATAATTAATATTGCCGAGGCTTTATCTCACGGTATTCAAGCGATTTCTAATAATCCTTTATTATTAATAGTACCAATGCTAATTTTAGCTGGTCTATATCTCTATAATTTTAAAATTCTTCGTGAAAAATTATTTCTAGACAGCTCCTTAAAAACCAAAGCAGAAGCGGTAAATGCTTCTAGTTTCGAATGGACTAAAAAGTTTGGAGATATTGCGCCTTTTATGCAATTAGATTTAAAATTGCTATGGCGTAATAAACGTCCAAAATCGGCTGTTTGGATGGTTTTCTTTGGTCTTTTATATGGTTTGTTCTTTTATCCAAACCCAATGTATCAAGATAAAGAATTCTTGTTTGCATTTGTAGGTATTTTTGTAACTGGAATTTTTCTTATCAACTTCGGACAATTCATTCCTGCTTGGGATAGTGGTTATTACAAGATGCTAATGAGCCAAAATATTAAGTACAAGCAATACTTAAAATCAAAATACACTTTAATGACTTTAAGTGTTATTATTTTATTTGTGTTGAGTATTCCATACGTATACTTTGGTTGGAAAATTTTACTAGCCCATTTTGCTGCAGCAATTTATAATATTGGTGTAAACACCTATGTCATTTTGTTAGGTGGTTCTTTTAATCGAAAAAAAATTGACCTAAGCCAAAGAGCAGCGTTTAACTTTCAAGGTACAGGAGCTGTACAATGGATTATTGGTTTACCGCTAATGCTTTTACCAATGGGAATATTTGCCATTTTTAATTTCGCTTTCAATTTCGAAATAGGGATTCTAGTGCTTATTCTTTTAGGTGTAATAGGAATTGTTTTCCACCAAAAAATAATGAAGTTTATAACCAACAGATATTTAGCTTCCAAATATAAAATGATCGATGCTTTTGATCAAGATAACTAAAATATAAAAACATGATAACTACAACAAATCTTACCAAAAAATATAACGCAAATCAGGTTTTAAATATACAGAGTTTAGAAATCCCTAAAGGACAAAGCTTTGGTTTAGTCGGTAATAATGGTGCAGGAAAAACGACTTATTTTAGTTTGCTTTTAGATTTAATACAGCCAACAACAGGATATATTAAAAATAATGATATTCAGGTAAACCTTAGTGAAGATTGGAAACCATTTACAGCTTCATTTATAGACGAAAGTTTTTTAATTGGGTACCTAACAGCCGAAGAATACTTTTATTTTATTGGAGAACTTCGTGGACAAAACAAAGCAGATGTAGATGCGTTAGTCGCTACTTTTGAAGACTTTTTTCACGGTGAAATTCTTGGACAGAAAAAATACCTTAGGGATCTAAGTAAGGGAAACCAAAAGAAAGCTGGGATAGTTGCGGCACTTATTGGAAACCCAGAAGTAATTATATTAGATGAGCCTTTTGCTAATCTAGATCCAACGACCCAAATAAAACTAAAACAAATAGTAAAAGACTTAGCCCAAGAACAAGGCGTAACCGTGCTTATTTCTAGTCATGATTTAATGCATATTACAGATGTTTGCGAGCGTATTGTTGTGCTTGAAAAAGGAGAAGTGGTAAAAGATATTGTAACTAGTCAAGCAACTCTAAAAGAACTAGAAGCACATTTTGCAGGAACAGAAATAATCTAAAAACACCTCGTTTTTATAGCTAAATTAAAAAAGATGCGTATTTTTACGTGCTTAGGCGGTTTTTATATGCTTTCTAATTTAAAATTAGAGAGGCTATTTATAATATATGCTTGAGTTTACAGTTATTTATTTGAGTTAAATACACAGCTTTTGAAAACATCTTACAAAATTATATTAGTCCTTTTAGTTTCTGTAACCTTAATAACCAGTTGTTCTAGAAAAAAGAACACTTTTATTAGTAGAAATTATCACGCATTATCCGCACGAGACAATACGCTTTTTAACGGTTACAATGCCTTGGAAGAAGGAAGAGAAAACCTGAACCAAAGTTATACCGATAATTATTGGGAAATCCTTCCAATAGAGCGCATGCAAGTTTTCGAAGAAGTAACGCTTCCGGGGCAAAACAAAAACGAAAGTTTTAGTAGAGCAGAAGAAAAAGCGGTAAAAGCGATTCAGAAACACGGTATGAATATTCAAGGAAAAGAATACAATTATCAAATAGATGAAGCGTATTTACTTCTAGGAAAAGCACGTTATTTTGATCAGCGTTTTGTGCCTTCTTTAGAATCTTTCAATTATATTTTATACAAATACCCCGCGAGTAATAAGATTAACCAAGCTAAAATTTGGAGAGAAAAATCTAATATTCGTTTAGAAAATGAAGAGCTTGCTATTAAAAACTTAAAACGTCTTTTAGATCAAGAAGAATTAGAAGATCAAGACTTAGCAGATGCAACTTCCATTCTTGCACAAGCTTACATAAACACTAAATCTTTAGATAGCGCATTAACCCAAATAGATATTGCATCTAGTGCTACAAAAAGTAATGATGAACGCGGAAGATATCGTTTTATACAAGGACAATTGTACAATGCTTTAGGAGATAAAGATAGTGCAAACATTGCCTTTGATAGAGTAATAGATTTAAACCGAAGCACGCCAAGAATGTACTTGATTAGTGCACATATTGAAAAAGCAAAAAACTTTGATTATAACGAAGGGAACAAATTAGAGTTCTTAGAATTACTTACCGATTTAGAAGAAAATCGTGAAAACCGTCCTTATTTAGATAAGATTTACCATCAAATAGGCGAGTATCATTTAAATAATCAATCCGATTCTTTAGCGTTAGCTTACTATAATAAGTCTTTAAGAACAAGAACGGAAGATAAGGTTTTAAAAGCTAGAACGTATGAGATTATTGGGGATATGAAATTCATAGCCGCCCAATATAAAAGTGCTGGTGATTATTATGATAGTACTATGATTAATATGGTTTTAAATACCAAACCATATCGTGTTATTAAGCGTAAAAGAGATAATCTGGAAGATGTTATTTTATATGAAGACATCGCGAAAAATAACGATAGTATTTTAAGATTAGTTTCCTTGTCTAAAGACGATAAGCTTGCGTTTTTCACAAAACATGTAGAGAAACTGAAGATAGAAGCAGAAAAGGAACAAGAAAGACAGGCGGCAGCAGAAAGAAATAAAGGGCTTGCTGTTACCAATAATAGTTTTGGCAATAATACTTCTGCATTAGGAGGGAAAGGTGGTAAAGGCGGACCAACACTAGGAGGTTCTTCTTTTTACTTTTACAATACTACAACCGTAGCTTATGGTAAATCGGAGTTTGCTAAAAATTGGGGAAACCGTAAACTAGAAGATGATTGGAGGTGGTCTAGTAATACAAATTCGTCTATAAGTAGCACGGATGAAAATCCGGCATTAGCAAATGCTTCCGAAGATGAATTATATGATCCTCAGTTTTATGTAGATCAAATTCCTTCCGAAGAAAAAGTAGTAGACAGCATCGTGAAAGAAAGAAACTTTGCATACTACCAATTGGGCTTGATCTATAAGGAGAAATTTAAAGAATATCCTTTAGCGAAGCGTAAATTCACACAGCTTTTAAATAATAGTCCGGAGGAAAATTTAGTGCTTCCTTCTAAATATAATCTATACAAGATTCATCAATTATTAGGTGATGAAGGCGAAGCCGAATTTGTGAAAAAAGATATCACTACCAATTATCCAGATTCTAGATATGCAACGATTTTAAATAATCCGGAAGCCGCAAATCTGGAAGATGAAAATAGCCCGGAAACTATATATAAAAACCTGTATAATCAATATGAAAATCAGGAATACTTAAAAGTACTTTCCGAGATAGAAAAGTACATTATAGCTTTTGAAGCAGAGGCAATCGTTTCTAAATTCGAACTTCTTAAAGCAACAGCAACCGGACGTTTATATGGTTATGAAGCCTATACCAAGGCTATTAATTTTGTGGCGCTTAATTATGCAAATACACCAGAAGGGCAACGAGCACAAGAATTATCAAGCAATGCATTGCCTAAGTTGGCTAAAAAAGAATTTGCTTCCGATAGTTTAAATGGTAATTATAAAGTGTTGTACAAATTCAATACCGCGAATACCGAAGAAATAACAAGTTTTGTAAAAACATTAAAGGAAGTAACAGAACATGTTCCGCATTATAGATTAAGTACTTCAGTAGATGTGTATGATCCAGAAACAACATTTGTTGTTATTCACGGACTAAAAAGTATCGATGGAGCAAAAGGATTTGCATACATATTAAGAGATGAGGATCGCTCTAAAATAACAAAACCCTCTATTGCTATTTCCTCTACAAACTATCAAATTGTTCAGATTCATAAGAATTTAGACGATTATATTAAAGCCGACCAATAATAAAATTATAGCCATGTTTTCAGATAATAAAAAAGATAAAAACGCTTACGACAATTCTTCGAGCCAAAACATTGTTGCCAAAGGAACCAGTATTGTTGGAGACTTTTCTAGTGAAGGCGATTTAAGAATTGATGGAACTATAGAAGGAAACTTAAAAACACCAGGAAAAGTGGTTGTAGGGAAATCGGGTGTTATTAAAGGAACACTAAGTGGCTCTGACGCTTATTTTGAAGGTAAGTTTTCAGGGAATCTTACTTTAACAGGAACCTTAACTTTAAAATCTTCTGCGTATATTGAAGGGGAAGTGGTTTTGGGAAAACTAGAAGTAGAACCAGGAGCAACATTTAATGTAAACTGTGTCATGAAAGGTGCTTTAAAAGAACTGAATAACGACAATACTTCGTCGAAATTAAAAAAAGGACAAAGTGCCTAATAAATTTTTAAGGTTTACATCTACCGCTTTTCAAATGGGAGGAACCATTTGGTTAGGTAATGCGCTAGGAGCATGGTTAGATAATAAATACCAAACCACCTATTTAGAAAATATTATTACACTTCTAGCTGTTTTTATTTCTATGTACCTCGTCATTAGCCAAGTTTTAAAAATGTCAAAAGATAAGGAAGACAATGATTAAGAGAATTGTTTTTTATTGTATTGGTTTTTCATTTTTATTTGCAACGGCTTATACGATTCACGTATCGGGTTTAAAAGATTTAAATATTAAACTTAACGTACCGTTATTTTCCATCTATCTATTTCATTTTATAGTATCGCTATTTATTTGTGTAAGTTTTGCTGTACTTGAAACTACCAAAAAGTGGTTGAACCAGCTAGGTTTTGTGTATTTGTTTACCTTTATGATTAAACTTATGCTGTTTGCTATTGTATTTAAAAATTCTGTTTTTAAAGTGGAGAGCCTGAGTAAAATAGAGTCTTTTAATCTGCTAATTCCCGTGTTTCTTTTCCTTTTTTTAGAAGTCTATTTCATAGCTAGGATATTAAGTAAAAAATAGCGGTAAATATTATTAAAAAAAAAGTAATTGTTTTTTCAATAATTTCCGTAGTTTTGCACCGAATTTAGAAACACAGTTTTTTTGATTTTTTTAACAATGAAGGTAGCTACACAAACTTTTAAATTTTACTCACTAGTATTAATGCTTTTCGTAAGTGCTTTCGCAATGGCTGAAAACACTACAGATCCTGTAGAAAATTCAGGTGGTCAAGTAGATACAAAAGACAAAGTGGATGCATATATTTTGCATCACATTCAAGATTCACACGATTTTTCGTTATTCTCTTATACAAGTGATGAAGGAGAACGTAAGCATTTCGGATTTCCACTACCAATAATTTTATGGACAAGTAACGGTTTAACAACTTTTATGTCTTCCGAGTTTCATCATAATGATGATGGTCATGTTGTGGTAGAGAAAAACGGATTGAAATTCGCAAAGATTCATTCTAAGATCTATGAGTTAGATGGTGCAGCTGCATCGGTAGCTTTTGATGAAACACACCATGCAACGAATGCACATAAAGTATTAGATCTTTCTATTACTAAAAGTGTAGTAGGTGTTTTAATAATAGGTTTATTAATGTTATTCTGGTTTACTGGTTTAGCAAGACAATATAAGAAGAGACAAGTGCCAACAGGTTTTGGTCGTGTTTTAGAACCTTTAGTATTATATGTAAGAGACGAGATTTCTAGACCAAACATTGGTGAAAAGCACTATAGAAAATTTACAGGATACCTATTAACTGTATTCTTTTTTATCTGGTTTTTAAATCTAGCAGGTTTAACGCCATTAGGTTTTAATGTAACAGGGCAAGTTGCGGTTACTGCATGTTTAGCAATATTCACATTGATCATATATACCGTAAGTGGTAATAAAGATTACTGGATGCATATGTTATGGATGCCAGGAGTGCCTGTTTTAATTCGACCAGTTTTAGCTATCATAGAATTAGCTGGAGCATTTATCATTAAGCCATTTTCATTATTAGTACGTTTGTTTGCTAATATTTCTGCAGGACATATTGTAGTAATGAGTTTAATTGCAATTATGTTTACGCTTAAAGAATCTTTAGGAGTTGTAGGTGCAACAGGATTATCATTAGTATTATCCTTTTTTATAACATTAATTGAAGTATTAGTTGCTTTCTTACAAGCATATATCTTTACCATGCTTTCTGCATTGTTTATTGGTATGGCTGTAGCAGAGCACGATCACGATCATGCACATGATGAGCAAGGTCACGAAGTTTCTGACGCAGAGGACGTAAGAGGAGATTTCATTTAACAAGAGTTTTTTTAATTTAACTATAAATTTTTTATTATGTACAATTTAATTGGAGCAGGTTTAATCGTAATCGGAGCAGGAATCGGTCTTGGTCAAATTGGTGGAAAAGCAATGGAAGGTATTGCACGTCAACCAGAAGCAACAGGGAAAATTCAAACAGCAATGATTATTATTGCAGCACTTTTAGAAGGATTAGCATTCGGTGCTTTATTCTTAGGAAAATAAGCAGCAATCAAATTAAGAACACAAACCTGTAACGGTTGGTTACAGGTTGTGTTTATTAAATTAAAAAAAGAAGAAATTTAAATACATTTAGAAATGGATAAGTTATTAAATGATTTTTCACCGGGATTATTTGTAGTGCAAACAATACTACTTTTACTATTAATCTTATTAATGGTGAAATTTGCATGGAAACCAATCATGAGTTCTTTAACAGAAAGAGAAGAAGGAATTCAAGGTGCTTTAGATGCTGCTGAAAAAGCAAAATTAGAAATGCAAAACCTGCAAGCAGATAATGCAAACTTATTAAAAGAAGCACGTGCAGAACGTGAGTCTATGCTTAAAGAAGCAAGAGATTTAAAGAACAAAATGATCGAGGACGCTAAAACAGAAGCGCAAACGCAAGCAAACAATATGATTGCTCAAGCGCAAGCTGCTATTGAAAGCGAAAAGAAATCGGCTATGGCAGAATTAAAAAGTCATGTAGCAGGATTATCTATAGAGATTGCAGAAAAAGTAGTGCGTCAAGAATTATCTAACAAAGACAAGCAATTAGAATTAGTTGCCTCTATGTTAAATGATGCTAAATTAAACTAAGTTTAAGTTATGGCAGGAGAAAGAGCAGCAATACGTTACGCAAAAGCGGTTTTAAGTTTAGCTACAGACAAAAATACAACGGAAGTTGTAAATAATGACATGGAGCTAATTAACAATACAGTAGCGCAAAGTAAAGACTTGAAAGATATGCTTTATAGTCCTGTAATTACTTCGGCTATAAAAAAATCGGCTTTATTAGAAATCTTTAAAGGAATTAGCCCAGCAACGGTAAACCTAATAGATACGCTAATTGCGAATAAAAGAACCGATTTGTTACCACAAGTAGCTTCAAAGTTTATAACTTTATACGAGCAACAAAAAGGAAGTCAAATTGCAGTAGTTACTACAGCTGTACCTTTAACAGCAGATTTGGAAACGAAAGTTTTAGCAAAAGTTAAAGAACTTACAGGGAAAGAAACGGCAATTAAAAATATAGTAGACGAAAACATTTTAGGTGGTTTCATATTAAGAGTTGGAGATACGCAGTACGATGCTAGTATATCTAACCAATTGAATAAACTAAAAAGAGAGTTTACAATTAATTAGTACGATGAGAAATACTTTGTCTATCCTATTCTTACTTATTACTTTTAGTGCAGCAGCACAAAAGGTGAAGATAAAGAAAGGTAAAGTGTTTATCGATAAAGCAGAATATGTGCTTTCTGAGGAAGATAAATTATCCGATGGATCTTTTATCATTTCCAATTTAAAAGGAGAAGAGCTATTCTATTTAAAGTACAATACATATAGTGACCCTAAATATAAGAGAGATACAAATCCAAATGGAATGGTTGGGTATTTTGAATTGATATCTAAGGATTTAGAAACGGTTTATTTTGAATCTGGAACGCACCCAAGTTTAAGTGCTTCAGGAATGTCAAAAAAAACGTTTAAAATATTATATAATGGAGAAGTCATTAATGATGATGGAACTATTAATACGGATAAATTAGAAATGGTATCTAAAAAGATTGGTTTCGAATTTACAAAAAAGAGAACAGAATTAAATTAAAAAAGAGTTATTCAAAAGATGGTAACATCTAGAGTGTAACGTCTAATATCTAATTATAACAAAGATGGCAGAAGTAAAACCAGCTGAAGTATCAGCAATCTTAAAACAACAACTATCCGGTTTTGAAGCAAGCGCTTCATTAGACGAAGTTGGAACAGTATTAACAGTAGGTGATGGTATTGTACGTGCTTACGGATTAGCTAACGCACAATATGGTGAGTTAGTAGAATTTGATGGTGGATTAGAAGGTATTGTACTTAATCTTGAAGAAGATAATGTAGGTATTGTACTTTTAGGAACTTCAGTAGGAGTTAGAGAAGGTTCTACAGTAAAACGTACTAATCGTATCGCTTCTATTAAAGTAGGAGAAGGTATTGTTGGTCGTGTTGTAGATACTTTAGGTAACCCAATTGATGGTAAAGGTCCAATAGCTGGAACAACTTATGAGATGCCTTTAGAGCGTAAAGCTCCTGGAGTTATCTATAGAGAGCCAGTAACAGAACCATTACAAACAGGTATTAAAGCAATTGATGCTATGATCCCAGTTGGTAGAGGACAACGTGAGTTAGTTATTGGTGACAGACAAACAGGTAAGACTGCAGTTTGTATTGATGCTATCTTAAATCAAAAAGAATTTTACGATGCAGGGGAACCTGTATATTGTATATATGTTGCTGTAGGTCAAAAGGCTTCCACAGTAGCACTTATTGCTAAAACTTTAGAAGAAAAAGGAGCTTTAGCGTACACAACAATAGTAGCTGCAAATGCATCAGATCCTGCTGCAATGCAAGTATATGCACCTTTTACAGGAGCATCTATTGGAGAGTACTTTAGAGATACTGGTAGACCAGCTTTAATTGTATTTGATGATTTATCAAAACAAGCAGTTGCTTACCGTGAGGTATCTTTATTATTAAGACGTCCACCGGGACGTGAGGCGTATCCTGGAGATGTATTTTATTTACACTCAAGATTATTAGAACGTTCTGCAAAAATCATTAATAATGATGCTATTGCAAAAGAAATGAATGATTTACCAGATTCATTAAAACCAATCGTAAAAGGTGGTGGTTCTTTAACAGCATTGCCAATTATTGAAACGCAAGCAGGAGATGTTTCGGCATATATTCCAACAAATGTAATTTCAATTACAGATGGACAAATCTTCTTAGATGGAGATTTATTTAACTCTGGTGTACGTCCAGCAATTAACGTAGGTATTTCTGTATCTCGTGTTGGTGGTAATGCACAGATTAAATCAATGAAAAAAGTATCTGGTACTTTAAAATTAGATCAAGCACAATACCGTGAGCTAGAAGCTTTCGCTAAGTTTGGTTCCGATTTAGATGCAGTTACTTTAAATGTAATTAATAAAGGTAAACGTAACGTAGAGATCTTAAAGCAAGGTCAAAACGATCCGTTTACAGTAGAAGATCAAGTAGCAATTATTTATGCTGGATCTAAAAACTTATTAAAAGACGTTCCTGTAAATAAAATTAAAGAATTTGAAAGAGATTATCTTGAATTCTTAAATGCAAAACATAGAGGTGTTTTAGATACTTTAAAAGCAGGGAAATTAACAGACGAGGTTACAGACACATTAATGACTGTATGTAAAGACCTTTCTGCTAAATATAGAGCATAAAAAGTTCAGAGTTTAGAGTTATGTAGTAAGCATTTTACTTACACATAACTCTAAATTTTAATTATTAAACTAATGTCACTCGGAGCTTGTCGAAGAGTCTTTATAATATAAAGAATGGCTAATCTTAAAGAAATACGTAACAGAATATCTTCAGTATCTTCAACGATGCAGATTACTAGTGCCATGAAAATGGTATCTGCTGCAAAATTGAAAAAGGCACAAGATGCTATTACAGCAATGCGCCCTTATGCAGATAAGTTGACCGAACTTTTACAAAGTTTAAGTGCAACTTTAGATGCAGATTCTGGAAGTAAATTTGCGGATCAACGTACCGTTAATAATGTATTAATTGTATCTATAACTTCCAATAGAGGATTATGTGGTGCTTTTAATTCTAACATTATTAAGCAAACAAAAAACTTAATTTCTAATGTACATGCAGGTAAAAAAGTATCTGTATTAGCAATAGGAAAGAAATCGAACGATGCCTTTGCTAAACAAGGAATCGTAATCGATAACAAAAGCACTATTTTTGACGATTTAACTTTCGATAATGTAGCGGAAATAGCAGAAATGCTAATGGAGAAGTTTGTTACTGGTGAATTTGATCAAATTGAAATTGTTTATAACAAGTTTAAAAATGCCGCTACACAAATTGTAATGACGGAACAGTTTTTACCAATTGTACCAGTTGCAGGTGAAGCAGTAAATAATGCAGATTATATTTTTGAACCTTCAAAATTAGAAATCGTTGAGCAATTAATTCCGAAGTCTTTAAAAACACAATTATATAAAGGAATTAGAGATTCTTTCGCTAGTGAGCATGGAGCACGTATGACAGCAATGCATAAAGCTACAGATAATGCTACAGAATTAAGAGATCAACTGAAATTAACATACAATAAAGCACGTCAAGCATCTATTACTAACGAAATCCTAGAGATTGTTGGTGGAGCAGAAGCATTGAATAATTAGACGACGCTTTTAATAATACGATAAGAACCTCTTCATTTTGAAGAGGTTTTTTGTTTACATAATATTGCCTAACTTTATAAATAATTAATTCTTAACAGAATGAAGCAGTTTGCTTTCCTATTTATAATATTTTCTTTTATTTCTTGTTCTAATGATGATTCTGGAGAAGAACAATCTACTACAGAAAGTGATATTCTAGAAATTACGTATAAAGGCTATTATCAGGTTTATTTTGAAGAACCTTATCAAACGGAGACCTATAGTAATATAACGGTAACACCAATAATAGAACAAGTTTCTTCAACAGAAACAATTAATCTATTAAAAATCAAGGCTATTTCAGATGGTGACACCGAAGACTACATTAGTTTTAAAGTGTTAACAAATACTATTGGAGATAATGCATTATATAAGGATGCTTTTTCTTTTAGATCGTATGGAGCGACCTATTTTCCTTCTAATTTTAATTTTGAAGTGTTGGTAAATAATGATACAGAGTTTAAAGCCAATTTTTCCGGTGAATTAGAACACTGGTATCAAGGAGCGTTGAGATATGTACATTTAGATATTACTTCTGCCTCTATTTCCATTGTACATGAATAAGATTATTTTGGGTTTTCCCGATCATAATATTGGAGTATAGGTTATCCCACGCAAGAAGTTGGAACATCTCCTACCAATAAAAGGAAACTTCACAAATTGTAAGTTTTTTTATGGAACACTATTTGATTTACTATCTTTATAACAACTAAATCTATTTACATGCGTTTTCTTAAAACATCTATCTTATCTCTTTTTATGCTTTTTCTTTTGGCAAGTTTCTCCAATTGTTCCAGTACCAAAGAAGTGAATAATGAAGCAAATAAAATTGGCATGCAAAATTTTCAAGAAACCCCATCGTTTATCTTAGGAGAAACTAGTTATAAATATTGGACCGCAGGAATTCAAGGTGGTGGTTCTGGTATTAATGTACTAGTTCTTGTAGACGAAAATAAAAATAATGTGGTATTCGATACAATCTATTTTAGAGGAATGCAATCTAAACTGGAAGCCGTTAAAACAGGCTACGTTGCAAATTTTAGAACAAAAGCAAACCAAAAGAATGACCTAATAATGAGTGCTAACAAAAATGCTGAGTATGGTAATGAAATAGCAGACAAAGCAGCTTTTCCTTTTCAATTAAAAGATAAAGAATGTGTTATTAGTTATATAGAAGATAATACTACCAAATATTTTAAAATCGAAAATCTAGTCGAAAAACCTAGAGATATGTATCCAAGTGCACCACCAAAAAACTAAATGGATTAAAGTATTCTAAATATGAAAGCTTCTTTAAAAATTACTTTTTTATTACTTATTCTTATTGCTATAGTTAGTTGTAAACCTTCCAAATATGCATTTCAAAAAGAGGCTCCTTTTCAGTTAACACGTGCTTATTTTAATAATTGGACTACCGGAATTCACATTGGTAGTACCGGTTTAAATATATATTTTGCGAATCTAATTCCTGCAAGAAATATAACAGTAGATAGTGTTTTTTTTAGAAAAATGAAAGGAAAGTTAAAAGAGGGAAAAGGCTTATATACCTCTAGATTAACTAAAAGATTAACCAATGCAGAAGATAATGCACTAACTACAAATGGATTTTTTCCTTTTAAATTAGAAAATACAGAATGTGTAATTAGTTACTTAGAAAACGGCGATATTAAATACTATAAAGTAAATTACGTAGACGAAAAAGAAGGTGTTTATTATCTCGATGGTCCACCACAAGATTAATCCTTTTTATACTGCAACAAATTCAATACATTTAAGCCAAATTAAAAAAGAACATTGAGTACATTAAAAACACTTTTTAAACAAACTTTTATTTATGGTCTAGCAACGGTGCTTCCTAGAATGTTAAGTGTTTTGTTAGTGCGCTTGCATACCGATAAAAGTGTGCTAAAAACAGTTGCCGATTATGGCGATGTTTCCTTAATATTTTCCTATTTCGTTTTATTTAATGTTATTATCGCCTACGGAATGGAAACCGCATTCTTTCGGTTTTACAATAAAGAAGAAGATAAACAGAAGGTAATAGGCACTTCTGCAGTTTCTTTGGTGCTTAGTTCTTTTAGCTTTTTTGTTTTAGCATTAATTTTTCAAAACCAAATAGCAAACTTTACAGATATTAAAGCAGAGTATATAAATCTTGTTATATGGATTTTACTCTTAGACGCATTAGTTATTATACCATTTGCCTGGTTAAGAGCAAATGCAAAACCCATGAAGTACGCCGTAATTAAAATACTAAACGTACTTATTAATGTTGGTTTAAACTTATTCTTCCTATTGTGGTTGAAAGATATAGCAAATCAATCAGACCTTTTTGCATCTATTTATAAACCAGATTTTGAAATCCAATATATATTCATCGCTAATTTGGTTGCAAGTGGAGTCACGCTTTTATTGATGCTGCCATTTTATTTTAAGATTAAATACACCTTCAATACCAAGCTTTGGAAACAAATGATGCGTTATGCTTTTCCAGTTTTAATAGCCGGCGTTGCATTTTCAATAAACGAAACTTTTGATAGAATTTTATTAGATAAACTCTTACCAGAAAGTATTGCTAAAACCGAAATAGGAATGTACTCTGCTTGTTACAAGCTCGCATTATTCATGACGCTTTTTGCAACCGCATATCGATTGGGAATCGAGCCTTTCTTTTTTAGTCATGCAAAAACAGAAAATCCGCAAAAAAACTATGCTACAATTTTAGAGTACTTTGTTATTTTCGGATCGGTAATATTACTGATTGTTATTGTGTTTGCCGATTTCTTAAAAGTTATTTTTATTGGAGATGAAGCCTATTGGGAAGCCATGTGGATTGTTCCCATTGTACTACTGGCAAGTTTTTGTTTAGGTATATATCACAATCTTTCCGTTTGGTACAAAATAACAGATAGAACAAAATTTGGCGCATATATTTCTGTTTTCGGAGCCTTGTTAACCGTAGCGCTAAACTTTTGGCTAATACCAATCATGAGCTATAAAGGTTCGGCAATTGCAACATTAGCGGCATATACTTGTATGATGCTTGCTTCCTATTATTTTGGAAGAAAATATTATCCTATTCCGTATAACATAAAGAAAATAGGATTATATCTATTTGTTTCTATACTTTTTTCCGCTTTAAGCTTTTATAAATATAGAGGGAATTATTTTATAGGAATTGGTGCAATAATTGTATTTTTAGGTCTGGTTTTTCAATTAGAAAAGAAAGAATTAAAACGAATATTTATCAAGAATTAACGGTGGTGTACCATGTAACGGAAGCATCGCAATAAAATGGAGATATAATTTAAAAAGATTTCCGCCGGAGTTTATCTGGAGTGAAGTCGAATGACAGAAAATAAACATGACAATAAAAATAATAAACAAATCTAGTCACGCACTACCGCATTATGAAACCATAGCGTCTGCAGGAATGGATTTAAGAGCAAATATCACAGAAGCAATACTACTTAAACCTTTAGAAAGAACCATTGTTAAAACAGGTCTATTTATTGAATTACCAATAGGTTTTGAAGCACAAGTAAGACCAAGAAGTGGTCTAGCAGCCAAAAAAGGAATTACAGTCTTAAATGCTCCAGGAACTGTGGATGCAGATTATAGAGGAGAAATAGGTGTGATCTTAGTAAATTTGTCTAATGAAAATTTTACCATAGAAAATGGTGAACGCGTTGCACAACTTGTAATAGCAAAACACGAACGTGCAGCATGGATAGAAGTAGAAGCGCTTTCAGAAACCGATCGAGGAGAAGGAGGTTTTGGAAGTACAGGAACTTCTTAAAGAATCCTGCAAGGTTTTTACAACCTAGTAGGTATACATACATAAAGTTTAATGAAACAGGTTTCCACTTTTGTGGAAATGAAAATATAATTTTCAATGAAAATAATAGTACCAATGGCAGGACGAGGTTCTCGTTTACGTCCACATAGTTTAACCGTACCAAAACCATTAATTCCTGTTGCAGGGCAACCAATAGTGCATAGATTGGTAAAAGATATTGCAAAGGTTTTAAAGCAACCAATAGAAGAAATTGCATTTGTTCTTGGGGATCCAGCTTGGTTTGGTGACGAGGTAGTTGCTAGTTTAAAAGCATTAGCAGAAAGTCTAGGCGCAAAGGCATCTATTTACAGACAAGATAAACCATTAGGAACCGGACATGCAATTATGTGTGCCGAGCCATCCCTTTCTGGTCCCGCAGTAATAGCCTATGCAGATACATTAATTCGTGCAGATTTTAATTTAGACCCAGAAGCAGATGCTGTAATTTGGACTAAAAAAGTCGCAAATCCAGAAGCCTATGGTGTTGTAAAATTAAATGCAGAAAATAATATTACAGAACTGGTAGAAAAACCAGAAACCTTTGTTAGTAATCAAGCGGTAATTGGTATTTATTACTTTAAAGATGTCGCGGTTTTAAAAGGAAAACTACAAGAGATTTTAGACGAAAACATTATGAATGGAGGAGAATACCAAATTAATGATGGTATTTTACGCATGATGGCAGAAGGAAAAGTCTTTAAAACAGGAACCGTAGATGAATGGATGGATTGCGGAAACAAAGCCGTTACCATTGAAACAAATACTAGAATGTTAGGCTTTTTAAAAGCAGATAATGAAGAGCAATTAATTGCAGATTCTGTAACTTTAGAGAATGCTACAATTATCGAACCTTGTTATATTGGCGAAAACGTAACACTTACCAATGCTACTATTGGACCAAACGTATCTATTGGTAATAATTGTATCGTAGAAAACGCAAGCGTTAAAAATAGTTTAATACAAAGCAATACAAGTATAAAAAATGCTAATTTAGACGAAGCTATGATTGGTAATCATGTGAAGTATAATGGCGAATATACTAAGATTAGTATTGGTGATTATTCTATATTAGAATAATTATTGAAATCTAGAATACAATTAAAAAGATAATGTCATGCTGAGCTTGTCGAAGCATCTTTACTTATGAAAAAACAACTATACATATTACTTTTTATCTTCGGAATACTTCTGTTTCCGCAGGCAAACTATGCACAAGTTGATTTTAATAAAAAGCCAGATGATGATTTAGGGGATAATGAAGACGCCTACCAAGAACTCTTCTTTGAAGCATTAAAACAAAAAGGAATAGAAAACTACGATCGTGCTATTGAAGCCTTATTGAAATGTGAAAAATTAGACGATTCTGATGCCGCTTTATATTTTGAATTAGGAAAAAACTACAACCAACTTAAAAACTTTGGCGCAGCAGAAGATGCATTGCAAAGAGCTATAAAAAAGCAGCCAGATAATGAATGGTATTTAGACGAGCTGTATGATATCTATGCAAAACAGAATAACTTAGACAAAGCAATTAAAACCGTAAAACAACTGGTAAAGTATCATCCAGATTACAAAGAAGATTTAGCAACCTTGTATGTGAAAACTAAAAAATACGATGATGCACTTAAGGTTTTAGATGAAATGGATGCAGAACTTGGCGTTTCCGACACAAGAGATCGTGTTAGAAATAGAATTTATAATGCTACCGGAAATAAAAAAGAACAGATTGAAAACCTAGAAGAACGCGTCGAAGAAAACCCAGACCAAGAAAAAAATTATCTTTCTCTAATCTTCAGATATAGCGAAAATAACGAAAAGGAAAAGGCTTTTGAAACCGCTAAAAAACTTCTAGAAAGCCATCCTAATTCGCAAATGGTACATTTAGCTTTGTATAAGTTTTATTTAGATGAAAATAGTGCAGATAAAGCTGTTGCATCGATGCAAATTGTACTAAACTCTAACCTTATTAAGCCAGAAGCGAAAATGATGGTGCTTCAAGATTTTGTAAAGTTTGTTGGTAAAAACCCAGAATACGAAAGTCAGCTAGTTGAAATTACTTCACAAATAACAGATAGCGAAAAAGGAAAATCGAATATAGAAGTGGCACAATACTTTTTAACGAAAGGCGATAAAGTAAAAGCGGTAAGCTATTATGAAAAAGCGCTTGAAAAAGAGCCCGAAAACTTTGGAGTACTTCGCAACGTTTTGTTATTGTATATCGATGTTGAGAACTATACAGAAGCAGTTTCCATGAGTACAGATGCTTTAGATAAATTCCCTTCACAACCTATATTTTATTTGGTAAATGGCGTGGCTCAAAATAAATTAAACCAACCAGAAAAAGCGATACGTGTTTTAGAAACAGGTTTAGATTATGTGATAGACGATACTAGAATGGAAGGTGATTTTTACAAACAAATAAGTATTTCGTACACGCAATTAAACAATACAGACAAAGCAAAGACGTTTAGTGATAAAGCAAAACAATTAGAATCTACAAATTAGATGCATACAAAACGCGTTATATACACACTTTCCTTATGTATTTTCTTGTTTATTGGTTGTAAACCTGCCAAAACAGTAACTACAGGAAATAGTAATTTAAACCTTTCGGCGAGACAGCTTATCAAAGAGAATAATAAAAAGACTCCAGATTTTAAAACACTTGTTGCTAGAGTAAAAATAAATTATACCGAAGGTTCTAGCTCTAAAAGTACGACAGTAAGTTTTAGAATGGAAAAAGATAAAGTGATTTGGATGAGTAAGTTAGGTTTTATCAAAGCGCTAATTACGCCAGATCGTGTAAGCTTTTACAATAAATTAGATAATACCTATTTTGATGGCGATTATAAATATTTAAGCGATTTGCTCGGAACAGATTTGGATTTCAATAAAGTGCAAAACATGCTTTTAGGAGAAGCTTTATACGATTTAAATGATGGCGCTTTTGAAGTGTATACCCAAAGAAATCAATATGTTTTAAAACCTAAAAAACAACCGGAAGCTTTTGAGTTGTTTTACCTTTTAGATGCTTCCCATTTTAAAATTAATTCACAACAATTAGCGCAAGCAAAAGAAAAACGAATGCTTCAAATAGATTATACTAGTTATCAAGAAGTAGACAAACAAATGTTTCCGCAGCAAATAGAAATTAATGCTGTAGAAGCTTTTCAGGAAACAAAATTGCATTTAGAGTTTAAGTCTATAACTTTAAATGAAAAACTAAGCTTTCCGTTTAATATTCCTTCTGGGTTTGATGAAATTGTACTTAAATAATGCAGCGTAAACTTACATACAAAATAGCCTTTTTAGTAGCATTATTTTTCTATACTTCGTTGTCGTTTTCACAAAGTAAAAAACAACAGGAATTAGAAGAACGTAGACAAGAATTGCGTAGAGAAATTCAGCAAATCAATAGTTTACTTTCTAAAAACAAATCGCAACAAAAATCACAATTGACCTTAATTGAAGATTTAAATTATAAAGTTAGCGTACGTAGAAATTTAATTAAAGTTACCAACCAACAAGCAAATTTACTTACTAGAGAAATTAACGATAACCAAAATAAAATTTCAGAACTAAGAGAAGAATTAGCAACCTTAAAAGACAATTATTCTAAAATGATTGTTACTTCTTATAAGAGTAAAAGTGAGCAAAGTCGGGTGATGTTTTTATTGTCTTCCAGCAATTTTCAGCAAGCATATAAACGTGTAAAATACATTAATCAATATGCAGAATACCAAAAGGAACAAGGCGAATCTATAAAAGAAAAAACGGCCGAATTACAAGTGACTAATAAAGCGCTGTTAAAGCAAAAAGCAGACAAACAGCTGTTAATTAATGAAAATAAAATTGCGCAAGTTGAATTAGAAAAAGAACTTAAGCAACACGAAACATTAATGGCTTCCATTAATAAAGATGTAAGTAAATATGCTTCGCAAATTAAAAACCGACAAGCAGAAGCAAACCGAATAGATAGAGAAATAGAGCGAATTATAAAAGAAGCTATTGCGAGTTCTAATGCAAAATCTGGATCGAAATCTACTACAAAGTCTACTGCGTATGCAATGACGCCAGAAGACAAGGTATTAGCCAATAGTTTTATTACTAGCAAAGGGAAATTGCCTTGGCCTGTAGAAAAAGGTATTGTAAAATTACGCTATGGTAGACAACCAAGTCCGATTGTAAAAACCATTATGATACAAAGTAACGGGGTTAGAATAGCCACCGAAAAAGACGCGAAAGTACGTGCCGTTTTTAATGGAGAAGTATATCGAATTATAGCGTCTAAAAACGGGAATCCTTCCGTTTTAATTCGACATGGTAATTACTTTACAGCATATTCTAATCTAGGAAAAATCTACGTTAAAAAAGGAGATAAAGTAACTACCAAACAAGAAATTGGGGAAGTTTTTACTAATCCTTCCAATGGACAAACCATGTTAAGTTTTAGTGTTTTTAATAACTCTAAAACAGAGAACCCTGCTTCTTGGATTTTTAAAATGTAAAATTCCTGCGAAGGCAGGAATCTCTTTAAAGTTTATGTTTCAGTATTCAAGATTTCTCGACAAGCTCGAAATGACAAAGGAATCGCGTATTGTCATTCGGTTTTAATAAGAAGCAGTATGTCATTCCGACTGCAATGGAGGAATCTCTTTTTAGAATTTATGTTTTAGTATTCAAGATTTCTCGACAAGCTCGAAATGACAAAGTAATCGCGTATTGTCATTCGGTTTTAATAAGAAGCAGTATGTCATTCCGACTGCAATGGAGGAATCTCTTTAAAGTTTTTGGATCTACTCATTCATAAACAAAGCCTTCAACTCTGTAGCATCATTAGGTTTCATTTTTCCGGCAAGGACTAAACTCAATTGTTTACGTCTTAGTGCACCTTCAAAACGTTCTTTTTCTAAATCGGTTTCCGGTTTGATATCATCGACTCTAACAGGTCTTCCAGTTTCATCCACAGCAACAAAGGTGTAAATAGCCTCATTCGCTTTTGTTTTATCACCAGACTCTCTGTCTTCAATCCATACGTCCATATATACTTCCATAGAACTCTTAAAAGCACGAGAAACTTTTGCTTCTATAGTAACAACACTTCCTAAAGGCACTGCACGATTAAAAGCAACGTGGTTTACAGACGCTGTAACAACAATACGTCTAGAATGTCTTCTTGCAGCAATACTAGCAGCACGATCCATTCTAGCAAGTAATTCGCCACCAAATAAATTGTTAATTGGGTTCGTTTCGCTAGGCAAAACCAAATCGGTCATGATCGTTTTAGATTGTTCAGGTGTTTTCACAGACATTATGTGTTTTTTAAATGAGCCGCAAAGGTAAAACGATTTTAGAGTTTAACTAGTTAAGAAAAACAAAAATATAACGAATGAAGATTCTTTGCTTTTAAAGAGTAGTTGCTTCAGATTGGCAAAAAAGGAAAAGGCAAGGTGGTTTTTAAAAGGGAGATATAAAAAATCCCTTAACAAAGTAAGGGATGAGATATAAAAAATATTTTTATGTGTAATTAGTTAAGGTCTTTAACCAATAACCAAGCTTCTTTATTATGTGTTTTTTTAACGTCACGTAAAGTTTGTAGCGCTTCTAATCGATCCGAATGACTCGAATAAACAACTTGATGTAAACCGTATTTATTCACGCCAATTTTTCTAGCATTATAACCTTCCGCTTTTAATTGTTGTACTTTTTTCTCGCAGTTTTCTTCGTCTCTAAAAGCACCAGCAATAATATGATATTTACCAGCTTGCTTATTAACAGTAAGTGTTACAGCAGGAAGCGGATTGTCAATTACAAAAGTAGCTTCTTGAATTTTGCTTTCTAATTGCGTATTCGCTTCTTCTTGTGCTAATTGGTTATGTGTTTTAATTTCGTTTACATAGTAATTAGAAGAAACCAAACCGCCAGCCGTTAATGCTAATAAAGCAATTGCCGCATATTTTAAATATGGTCTTGCTTTGCGTTTTTCTGGAGTGATAGCAATAGGAATTACTTTTTCAATAGCTTCCACTTCTTCTTTATAAACTTCTCTTGTAATAGTAGGAGAAACTAATTGGTTTAAGCCAAAAGCGTCTGTTAAATAGTTTAAATGGTACGATGGCTCAAATAACATTTTACCTTCGTTGTTAAACGATAAATCACCAATATTATCAAAAGTAAGTGTTTCTCCTTCCGTCAAATAAGACTTTAGAGATTTTACTCTTTTTTCTATTTTTTTAACAGCAACTTCAAAAGGAATTTTTTCTACATCCGCAATATAGTGCGCTAATAAACCATCATTTGTTTGTATTTGCTCGTTAAAAGATAATACTTTTTTTGGAGGATAAAAGGCATTGGTAGACTCGTGGGCTTTTGCCGAAACACGTTGTGTTAAAAACGAACCAAATTGTGGTACCGTAACACAGTCATATCTATATAGTAAATCGCTTATGTAAATTTCTAATTGCATAAAACAAAGTTATAAATTTTTTACTTCTGAAAAAAGAAGACGTGTATGAGTTATTAACATTATGTTTTTTTGCTTACTTTGCAGTATAGAAAAAATTCTATATAATGAACAATAACGAATTGCTTTACGTTTTAGCATTGCAGCATGTTGCTAAAATTGGGGACATTACTGCAAAAAAGCTCATTGCGCATTGCGGTTCTGCGGAAGCTGTTTTTAAAGAAAAAAAACAAAATCTTTTAAAAATTGATGGTATTGGAAGCATTGTAATTAGTGATTTATTTACTAATACGCATTTAAAAGCAGCAGAAAAAGAGTTGCAATTTATAAAAGATGAAAATATTGTTTGTCATTATTTTGCGGCTGGAAGCTATCCAGAAAAGCTGAAACATTGTATTGATAGTCCTATTGTATTATTTCAAGCAGGAAATATTAATTTGAAACAGCAACGCATTATTAGTATTGTTGGCGCCCGAAAGGTTACAACAAATGGCATTGCTTTTTGTGAAAAGCTAGTAGAACAACTTGCTGTTTTTAATCCTGTAATTGTTTCTGGTTTTGCCTACGGTACAGATATTACTGCTCAAAAAGCAGCAATGAAACAGGAACTACAAACTATAGGTTGCTTAGCACATGGTTTAAACCAAGTGTACCCAAAGACGCATAAAAAGTATGTTGCCGAAGTAGAGAAAAATGGTGGTTTTTTTACCGACTTTTCGAGTAGTGATACCTTTGATAGAAACAATTTTTTAAAACGAAACCGAATCATTGCGGGAATTAGCCAAGCTACTATTGTAATTGAATCTGCCGAAAAAGGTGGAAGTCTTGTCACTGCAGATATTGCAAACTCTTATAATAGAGATGTTTTTGCTGTTCCTGGTAGGGTTACAGATAGTCAAAGTGTTGGTTGTAATAATTTAATAAAGCACCAAAGAGCACATATGTTGTCAAACCCTTTAGATATCCCATATATTTTAAATTGGGAATTAGAAGACAGCCAAAAGCCGGCAGTACAAAAACAGTTGTTTGTAGAGCTCGATGACCAGGAAAAGGTGATTTATAACTTCTTGAAAGATATCGAAAAGGAACAATTAGATGTTATCGCTTTGCGTTGTAACCTTCCAACTTTTAAAGTAGCAGGCTTGCTTTTAAATATGGAATTAAAAGGAGTGGTAAGGCCGCTTCCTGGAAAGCTGTTTGAGGTGATTTAATATTTTTGAAAGTAGAAGAAGTACAAAAAGCAATTATGTTTCCTACTAAGAAACATAATTGCTTTTTTTATAATAGAAGTTATAACTTCTGAAGGGATTTAATTAATACCCAACCTTTTCTCTTACTCTAACCAAAACATCATTAGCAACTAACGTCGCTTTTTCTGCTCCAATAGCAAGTATTTTGTCTAGCTCATCTGTGTTATTCATATAGTAGTTGTAGCGTTCTCTTTGGTGCGCAAATTTCTCTATAATCAACTCAAATAAGGCTTGTTTCGCATGTCCGTAACCAAAACCACCATTTTCATAATTGGCTTTCATGGTTTCAATTTCTTCTTCCGAAGCTAAAAGGTTATATAACGCAAAGCAATTACAGGTTTTCCAATCTTTAGGATCTTCTAAAGCCGTACTATCTGTTTCAATACTCATTATTTGTTTACGTAGTTTTTTATCGTTTAAAAATAAGTTGATAAAGTTGTTTCTACTTTTACTCATTTTTTCACCATCGGTTCCAGGAACAAGCATGATGTTTTCTTGTATTTTTCCTTCTGGTAATACAAAGGTTTCTCCCATTTTAGAATGAAAACGAGATGCTACATCACGAGTCATTTCTATATGTTGTAGTTGGTCTTTTCCAACAGGAATTATATTTGCATCATACAATAAAATATCTGCAGCCATAAGCATTGGATACGTAAATAAACCAGCATTTACATCATCTAATCGATCTGCTTTGTCTTTAAAACCATGTGCTAATGTTAAGCGTTGAAAAGGGAAAAAACAAGATAGGTACCAAGATAATTCGGTTACTTGCGGAATATCACTTTGTCTGTAAAACACTGTTTTTTCAATATCTAAACCAAAAGCGAGCCAGGTTGCAGCCACCGAGTACGTGTTTTCTCTTAAAACAGCTGCATCTTTAATTTGCGTTAAAGTATGTAGGTTTGCTATAAATAAAAACGACTCGTTTTTAGCGTCTTCAGCCATTTTAATTGCTGGCATAATTGCGCCTAATATGTTTCCTAAATGTGGTGTTCCTGTACTTTGTACTCCTGTTAAAATTCTTGCCATGTTTACTTTCCGCGAAAGCGGAAATCTCTTTTTTAAAAACACATAACTTAATTGTGTTTTAAGATTTCCCTTTTATATATAAAAAGGATTTTCTTTAAATTAAACTTAATTTCTACTCGTGAGTGCAAAGATAATTTTTTTATAAAGAGGAGTTCGATAATTTTATTAGATTTGACACTTATGAAGGTTTTTAAGTACATTTTCTGGATTTTCTATCGTATTTGGTTTTATATATTGGTTGCAATACCGATTATTATATTATTTCCATTTCTAATTGTTTCTATATTAAAAGAGACTTGGTATCCTTTCTTTTTCAAGATTGCGCGTGTTTGGGCACGTTTTATTTTAATAGGAATGGGTTTTAAAACCAAAATGGAACGCGAACAAACTTTAGATCCTAATACAAGCTATATGTTTATTGCTAACCATACTTCTATGATGGATATTATGCTCATGTTGGTTGCTGTAAAAAATCCGTTTGTGTTTGTTGGTAAGGCAGAATTAGCAAAAATACCATTGTTTGGTTTCTTTTATAAACGTACAAGTATTTTAGTCGATAGAAGTAGTGAACGTAGTAGAAAAGCAGTTTTTAGAAATGCACAAAGACGTTTGGGACAAGGCTTGAGTATTTGTATTTTTCCAGAAGGATTGGTTCCCGAGGACGATGTGCTTTTAACCGATTTTAAAGATGGTGCTTTCCGATTGGCAATAAACCATCAAATACCAATTGTACCTTTAACTTTTGCAGATAATAAGGAACGTTTTTCTTATGTTTTTTTTAGCGGAAGTCCAGGAAGAATGCGAGCAAAGATGCATACATTTATTCCTACTATAGGATTAAAACCGCAAGATGCTAAAACAATAAATAGTAAATCCAAAGCTTTGATTTTAAATCAGCTGATTGCTTATCAATCTAAATAAAAAAGCTACTCTTGGCATAGAGCAGCTTTTTGTGTTCTCGCTTTTTTAAAAGATATACTTAAAAAAGCAACAACCAATCTAACCAACTAAAAACTAAAATTTATAACTCAACCCGGTATATATACCAATAATGTATGGTTTAAAATTACCAGAAGTATTTTCAAACGCATTCATTTGGTATTTAAAAGTTGGTTGTACATTGAATTTAATTTTATCTGAAAACTTATAATCTAAACCAAGACCTAAGTTTCCGCTAAAACTAACATCATTAATATTATTTGCTTCTCCAATTTCTGTTTTTCGGCCATCAAATTCCGAAAAGATCTTATTGTCATTTAAAATAAATGTGCTTAATCCTGCAATGACGTTTACACCAAACTTTTTACTAGATACTGTGTATTCTAGCTCCATAGGAACCTCGTAATAACCAATACGCTGACTTATGGCTGCATTTTCATTTGGTAAAAGCCCAACAGCTTGTTGCACCACCAGATTATTTGCAGAAATAGCCGAAATATTTTGATCGTTATTGAAGTTTATATTTTTTAAAGCAGGAGCATTATTTCCAGAAATATTTTGGTAAATAATCACGTTATCTGTGTCGTAACTTAAATTTAAAGAGTTAACACCAGAACGTAATTTTAATTTGTCATTAAAGGCATAGCTTACATTAACACCGTAACTAGTGTTTGTTTCACCAGACTTGGAGTTGTCAATAAATTGATCGTCCATGTGAGATCCTTTTCCAAGGGTATTATAGTAAACAGGTGCAATGTTAGCATATACTTGCCACCTGTTTACCTTTTCCTCTTTTTCAATGAGATCTTCCACTTTCGCTATTTCTTCTTCTATAGATGTTTCCTCTTTTTCGGTTTCAGCATCTGTAGTTGTGTTTTCTTCTTCGGTATTTGTAGTGTTTTCTGCGAGCGCGTTTGTAGCACTATTTTCTAATGCAGAAGCTACTTTGTTTTTGTCTAATTGGGTTGCATTTTCATTCGTAGAATTGCTGTTTTGCGCTAGGGCATTCGCGTTTGTATTGCTAATGTTTGTATCTCTTTCTTTAGAATTGTTGGCGATTGCATTCTTATTGCTAGACTGTACCGCATTGGCAGTACCATTTTCGGTATTGGTATATAAGGACGAATTTGTATTTGTAGCTACTATTTGTGTTTGTTTATTCGTGGTAGCTTTTCTTTTATTTCCGGTTACAGAAGTATATGTTTTGTTGTTTTTTGATGCGTTATTAACAACGCTATTGTTCGTGTTTGAATAACCAGTAGTTGTTGTGTTTTGAGACGAATTAGAAGATGCGATACTGGAGTTTGTGCTGTTTTTGTTTTCTTCGGAAGCATTTTGAATAGCATCCATTGTTTCCCCGTTTTTAGAGGCAGTATTACTTTCTTCTACAATTGCATTCTTTGTGTTTTCTGAATTTGTATTATTTGCGTTGGTGCTATTCTTTTCCTTTTCGGAAGGATTTACCGCATTCTCTATATCTACAACATTTGTTTTGGTTGCATTATTTCTATTCGAATTATAGTGGTTTCCTATCGTTAATAGTACGAGCAATAATGCTGCAATACTACCAATACGTAGCCAGATAGGAAAAATCTTTTCCTTATCTTCTTTAGGTTGCTCTAGTTTGCTTTGAATATTTTCCCAAACTTTAGGATTAGGAGTAGCCTCTAAATCTTTAAGTTTTTCTTGAAAAATTCTATCTATATGTTTTTTGTCACTCATTACAATGTTTGCGCGTTTAAAGACGCTCTATAGGTTTCTATTTTGTCTTTTAAAATCTGTCTCGCTCTTGCTAAGTTAGATTTTGATGTTCCGGTGGTAATACTTAACATAGATGCTATATCTTTATGCGAATAGCCATCTAGGGCGTACAGATTAAATACTAATCGGTATCTATCAGGTAATTCTTGAATAATTTGTAATAGATAATCTATAGATAATTCATCATCTTCTATCTCAAGAGTTACATCTTCAATATTTTCTTCGTTTACAATTTCAAAAACACCTTGGCTTCTGTAGCATTGTAGTGCTGTGTTTATAGCTATTCGTTTTAGCCAACCTTCAAAAGAGCCTTTATTATTGTACTGTGACATTTTGTTAAAAATAGTCACAAAAGCATCCTGCAGATTATCTTCCGCTTCGGCGTAACTTCTGGAATACTTTAAGCAAAGAGAAAACAGCTTACTCGAAAAGAGTTGGTATAGTTCGCTTTGTGCTTTAGCATCATTTTGTTTACAATTTAGAATGAGTTGGTCTAAACTCAAAAGATATATGTATTAGTTAAAATCACTCTACTACTTCTATTTCATAAATCAAGTAGGTATCTTGACTTGTGTTGTTTACATCCCCTTCACTATGCCAAAATTTAAAAACATGAGGCCCTAAAGTTGTTGGTCTAAAGTTAAAGGACGCTTCTGCTTCTGTTATTATATCTTGGCAGTCACTAATATTGGTATATACTTGACTCACCACTGCGATAGTACTTTCGTTTGCATTTGCAGTAGAATATATGCCACTATAAACGTGACAAGAAGATGGTTTGTAATAAACCAAATCTATAGTGTATGTGTAGTTTCTTCTAAATTCGTCTGGCATGCTAACGCTTTCTATAGGCAGAAATTCTGTTTGTGAACGCGGCGTATCATCCGTTACACTGCAAGAAAATAAAGAAACGAATAATAATATTACTAATATTTTTTTCATTTTGAGTACAATAAAAACACAGGTTTTAATTACTAGATGCAGAAAAGTACAAAAGGTTGCGTGTAAAAATAAAAAATCCCGAATATATCGGGATTTTTTGTTTTATTCTTTAGCTTCTTTAATTGCTAATTTAATTTTTCCTTCTAACTCGTCCATGAGTTCGGGATTATCTTTTATTAATGCTTTAACAGCATCTCGACCTTGACCTAGTTTTGTTTCGTCATAACTAAACCACGAACCAGCTTTCTTTACAATTTCAAATTCTACAGCAATATCTAAAATTTCACCAACTTTTGAAATTCCTTCGCCATACATAATATCAAATTCTGCAAGTCTAAAAGGTGGAGCTACTTTGTTTTTAACGACTTTTACTCTGGTCTTATTTCCTTGTACTTCTCCATCTGTACTTTTTATCTGTGTAGATCTTCTAATATCTAATCGAACAGAAGCATAAAATTTTAATGCATTTCCTCCAGTTGTTGTTTCTGGATTACCAAACATAACCCCAATTTTTTCTCTTAATTGGTTAATGAAAATAACCGTACAATTGGTCTTACTAATAGATGCAGTTAATTTTCTTAAAGCTTGAGACATTAAACGTGCATGTAAACCCATTTTAGAGTCTCCCATTTCACCTTCAATTTCACTTTTTGGTGTTAATGCCGCAACAGAATCTATTACTACAATATCAATAGCACCAGAACGTATTAGGTTATCTGCAATTTCAAGCGCTTGCTCTCCATTATCTGGTTGTGAGATTATTAAATTATCTATATCTACGCCTAATTTTTCGGCATAAAATCTATCAAAAGCATGCTCAGCATCAATAAAAGCGGCAATACCACCAGCTTTTTGTGCTTCTGCTATAGCATGTAATGTTAATGTTGTTTTACCAGAAGATTCTGGACCATATATTTCTATTACACGCCCTCTTGGGTAACCGCCAACGCCTAATGCAATATCTAAACCTAAAGATCCAGAAGAAATAGCCTCTACATCTACTATCGCTTTATCGCTCATTTTCATTACTGTTCCTTTCCCGTAAGCCTTGTCTAACTTGTCTAAAGTTAGTTTAAGGGCTTTTAATTTTGCTTCTTTTTCGCTGCTCATCTGTGTATATTAATTTATTCGTGTAAGAGACGCTAAAATACTACTTCTTTTGTCATATTGCAATACAATAATACATTTCATTTTAAATTATTTAAATAATAATTGCCTTTGCGACGCAACCTTTTTACTCTTTTTGCATCTACTGTATAAAGTGGGAAAATTTTATGCTATGAAAAAGAAAAATAACCTTGCTTTTTAATAAATAGTGCCGAATAAATTGGGATATAGATTGAGATTAAATTTTATTTTCTTGTGATGAAATGGTTGTTTAAGCAACGCTTAAATACGTTTTGTTTTATGTTGGAACATATAGAAAGTAGAACCTAATTTTAATCCAATGTTTTAGTATTTATTAGGTATATATAGTTTAATCGTATAAAGTATCAAACTATGAAGTTTTTTAAAAAATGTATTCATGCACTAGGCGATTCCGTTGCTATATTTATAAATAGCAACTGTAAAGCCGATGGAGGTTAACTCGTAAAATATTTAAAATTTTAAGAAATTGAAAATATTAATAACGAGTTAGTCTATTAAAAGTCCTTTGCAGAGCGTAAAGGACTTTTTTTTGTTTTATACTTTTCAGTATCCAAATGCTCAAATCTTGCCTATTCTTTTTAAAATACTACCTTTGTAGCATAAACTCAAAACTCTTCCTTTTTGGAAGTTAAATGAGAATCTTTAACCTTAAAACTAAGTATAGCATGCAACTGTACAACACCTTAAGCGCAAAAGAAAGAGCTGCGTTAATCGAAGAAGCTGGAAAAGACCGATTAACACTTTCTTTTTATCAATACGCTAAAATTACAAATCCTCAAGAATTTAGAGACCACTTATTTTTAACCTGGAATGCATTAGATGTTCTTGGTCGAATATATGTGGCTACAGAAGGTATCAACGGACAATTATCTTTGCCAGCAGATCAATTTGAAGCCTTTAAAACTCATTTAGATACGATCGACTTTTTAAACGGAATACGTTTAAATGTTGCCATAGAGCAAGACAATATGTCTTTTTTAAAACTGAAAGTAAAAGTTAGAAAGAAGATTGTTGCAGATGGTTTAAATGATGATACTTTTGATGTAAGAAATAAAGGTATTCATGTTGGTGCAGACCAATTCAATCAACTTATTGAGGATGAGAATACGGTTTTAGTCGATATGCGAAACCATTACGAAAGTGAAATAGGTCATTTTAAAAATGCCGTAACTCCAGATGTAGATACGTTTAGAGAATCTTTAGATATTATTGAAGCAGATCTAAAAGCACATAAAGAAGATAAAAACCTTGTCATGTATTGTACGGGTGGCATACGTTGCGAAAAAGCTTCCGCTTATTTTAAACACAAAGGTTTTAAAAATGTATATCAGTTAGAAGGCGGAATTATAGAATATACACGTCAAATAAATGACGAAGGATTAGAAAATAAATTCATTGGAAAAAACTTTGTTTTCGATGAAAGAAGAGCAGAGAAAATAAGTGATGATGTGATTGCAAAATGCCATCAATGTGGGGATGCTTTCGATATACATACCAATTGTGCAAATGATGCTTGCCATTTACTTTTCATTCAATGTGATGCGTGTAAAGCCGAAATGGATAACTGCTGCTCTACAACTTGTCAAGAAATTCATGTACTTCCTTTTGAAGAACAAAAAGCATTGCGAAAAGGACAAGCAAATAGTAACGATATATTTAAAAAAGGAAGAGCAGATCACTTACCTTACAAAAAAGATTTAAGGAACATTTTTGAATCCTTACCAAACAAGAAGTAAATGGATATTTACAAGCTATTACAACTAAACCGAAAGATAAAAAGTCATCGAATTAAATTCTTTGGTCTTTGGCTGTTACATAAGTTTAACAGACGTTATCTAGCAGTAAATTTAGATCCTGTAATGGCTTGTAATTTACGTTGTAAAATGTGCTATTTTACAGATGCAGATTATGTAAAAACCTTAAAAGGGCAATTTAAAAGCGAAGAATTAGAGCAGGTCGCAAAAACGATTTTTAAACGCGCTATAAAATTGCAAATTGGTTGTGGTACAGAGCCAACGCTTTATAAAAACTTACCAGAAATTGTAAAACTTGGTAAGCAATATGGCGTGCCGTATATTTCTGTAACTACCAATGCAAATTTGCTGGATGAAGAAAAAATTGAAGCGCTATTAGAAGCAGGGCTTAATGAGTTTACTATTTCGTTGCATGGTGTAACCAAAGAAAGTTATGAAGGTTTTATGAAAAAATCGAGTTACGAGAAATTTCATAATGCATTTAATGCTTTTCAGAAACTAAAAAGTAAATACGATTTTAAAGTCCGAATTAATTATACTTTTAATAAAGATAATTTTTACGAACTAACAGAACTCTTTCATCACTTTAGCGGAAAAAGTTTCGATATTCTTCAAATTCGTCCCATTAGAAAAATTGGTAATACCGAGTATAATGATTTCGATTTAGAGAGTATTCGTGCCGATTACCCGAAACTTATCACACAAATTCGAGACAATTGTAAAGCCAATAATATTACGCTTTTAGCTTCCAACGAAATTCCTAAAAAAACACAAATAAACAACTCTAGTTTAATTTTTGATTACACGTTTTGCTATGTTTCTCCTAATCAATTCTGGAAAGAAGGGTTTAATTGGAAAGAAGAAAGCTTCAATAGCTATTCCGAAAGAATAGGCTGGAGCAAGCAATTGTATGCTAATATTTTTAAGTCGGAAACCGAATTAAAATCGCTTAGCAATAGATTGAATTATGAAGTAGAGTTTAATTAAAACGCTACTCTTTTATAATTTTAAAAGTTTTCTTTTGGTTAGAGTCGCTATCAAGGCTTAAAAAATACATACCATTAGAAAGATCTCCTAAACTCATTTTTCGTATTCCTTCAGAAACGTTCTGTATTGTTTTAATGCGTTTACCTTGTATATCTATTAATTGTGCTTTTGTAATAGGATTGCTAGATGAAATATTAATATAATCTTTGGCAGGATTAGGGTAAATAGAAACGGCTTGTAATTCATTCTCATCGATACTTAATGTTTGAATATTAAACAGATGCGTAATACTTTCTCCTTGAAAATTAACAACCCATTTCCATTCCCCAATAACATCAAATGAATTAAAATACCAGTAATAATACCACAAAGAACCTGTACTGGTAGCATTAAAAGAAGTGTTGTAAAAAACAGAATTATCTGGTCTTAAAATTTGTACACTTACATTGTTTCCTGCAACCTGATCTCTTAAAAAAGCGGTTAAATAAATGGTGTCTCCTAACTCAAAATTGGTGCTTTCAAAAGTAGTTTCTTGATCTGGACAATTTGAAAACACAACTGGATTATCACTATGGGTCAAAGCAGCATTTATACTCGGATTGCTGTATGGATTTTGGTTTAGCCACCAAGAATCGCCATTTAAACTATTGCATGTTCCGTAATATGGATCTACTAATTGCGTGTAACTCGCATTGGTGTACACTTCAAAATGTAAGTGTGGTCCTGTAGAGTTTCCTGAGCTTCCTACGGTTCCAAGAACTTCTCCAGTGGTAACCATATCGCCTACGTTTTTTGTGGTTACCGATCCGTTTTTCATATGTCCATACCAAGCAACACTACCATCACTATGTTGCACGTAAACAGCATTCCATTGGTTGCTATTAAAGCCACAGCTTCTATCAAACTGCCCATCTCCTTTTGCTATAATTTGTCCGCTTGCAGCTGCAATAATTTCTGTTTGGTTATCATCCATTTGTTTCCACCAAAAAGGCCATAAGTAAATGTCTACCCCTTGATGGTTGTAGCCCGATGTAGTGTCGTAGGTTTGCGTTCCACAATTATAATCTTGTAGCTGATTAGGATATGCAGTATTATGATCTACATAACCCGAAATAGCCCAAGTATCATTATAACTAAAACCAGCTGCTTGTTGTATAGGCCAATCAAATAAAACATGCCCACCAGCTTTGTTTGTTTCCTTGAAGGCGAGTTTGTTTTCTTGTTTTAAAAGGTTTAGACTTTCTTTTAGTGCAATTTTAATGTTTTCCCTTTGTTCTAGCGTTAAGCAAGGTTTTTTTGTTTCATTGAAACGATATCCTTCTCCATTTATTTTTTGAAAAGATTCTTGTGCTTGTACCGTGATTAAAAATCCGAATATAGAAAGTAGAACGAGTGAAGTTGAAGTAATTTTTTTCATAATATTAATAGCTTTAAGGGTTATCGAAATAACTTAAAAAATGAATTGTAATGTGCTTTCTATTAATAGATTAGGAAGTATAAATATACAATTTTTTTATAATATTCAGTTTTATAAATTTACTAGCTTTTTAACTTAATAAATAATATTATCTTTACATTCCAAAGTAGTACTTTGGTTTGTGATTTCTATGTAAGTGGAAATCTGTAAAAAAGAAACTATTTTTTATTAATCTTCTTCTGAAAAAAGAATGCTTTTTCAGAATCAATATATACACTTTATGGCTTGTGGAACTTGTTCAACAGGAAAAGATGGCCAACCAAAAGGCTGCAAAAGTAACGGAACATGTGGAACAGATAGTTGTAACAAACTAACTGTTTTTGATTGGTTAGCAAACATGTCGCTTCCAAACGGAGAAAAACCTTTTGATTGGGTGGAGGTTCGTTTTAAAAACGGAAGAAAAGAATACTACAAAAACACAGAAAACCTAACTTTAGCAATTGGTGACGTTGTTGCAACGCAAGAGCAATCTGGTCATGATATTGGTATGGCAACACTTACCGGGGAATTGGTAAGAGTACAAATGAAACGTAAAAAAGTTTCTGAAAAACCAGAAACCGTTTTAAAAATATACAGAAAAGCATCACAAAAAGATATCGATATTTGGTCTGAAGCTCGTGATAGAGAAGATGCAATGAAGGTAAAAGCACGTCAATTTGCAATAGAACTGAAATTGAAAATGAAGATTTCAGATATCGAATTTCAAGGGGATGCAAGTAAGGCTACTTTTTATTATACCGCAGAAGAACGCGTAGATTTTAGAGAGCTTATTAAACTTTTTGCAAGAGAGTTTAGAACCAGAATTGAAATGAAACAAGTTGGCTTTAGACAAGAAGCAGCAAGACTTGGTGGTATTGGTTCTTGTGGTCGTGAGTTATGTTGTTCTACTTGGTTAACCGATTTTCGTTCGGTTAGCACATCTGCAGCACGTTACCAACAATTATCTTTAAACCCGCAAAAATTAGCAGGACAATGTGGTAAACTAAAATGCTGTCTAAACTATGAATTAGATAGTTATTTGGATGCTTTAAAAACGCTTCCAAAACCGGAAATAAAATTATACACCAAAAAAGGAACTGCTGTTTGTCAGAAAACAGATATTTTTCAAGGGCATTTATGGTATGCTTATGAAGGCGAATGGATGAATTGGCATAAGATTACTAAAGATCAAGCCAATGAAATTATAGCAATAAATAAGAATAAAGAAAAGATAGAAAGTCTTGAAGAATACGCATTAGAACTGGTAGAAGATACTAAAACAGAGTTTGAAAACGTTGTTGGTCAAGATAGTTTAACACGTTTTGATAGTCCAAAAGGCAATAAAAAACGTAAAAACAATAAGAGAAGAACAAAACCACAAAATAGTACCAACAATACAAATACCAATACCAGTACAAATAAACCAAACAAACCAAATACCAATAAAACCCGTAATACGAATAAACCAAGTACTAGGAATAAAAGCAATACCCCAAATAAAGCAGGTAATGCGAACAAAAGTAATACCCCAAATAAAAGTAATAACACCAACAAGGCAGGTAATGCCAACAAAACCAATAAAACGAGTAATACAAGTAGAACTAGCAATACCAACAAAACTAGGAATACCAATAAAAACAGTAATACCAACAAAACGAACGATGCGAAATAGTATTTCTCTACTGCTTTTTTTTCTTTCTCTATTTTTTGTGTCTTGTGATGCTAATGGTGTTTTTGATACCTATCAAACGATACCAAACCAATGGAATAAAGAAGACTTAGTAACGTTTAAAGTACAAGCGCCAGACTCTATAAACAAATATGATTTGTTTGTAAACCTGCGAAATAATCAAGAATACAAGTACAATAATTTGTATTTAATAGTCGAAATGAATTTTCCGCATGGAAAAACGGTTAAGGACACTTTAGAGTATAAAATGGCAAAACCAAATGGAGCCTTTTTAGGGACTGGTTTTTCTAGTATTAAAGAAAATAAATTGTGGTATAAAGAGAATTTTACTTTTACAGAAACTGGAGAATACCAAATAAACATACAACATGCTATGCGTGAAAACGGAAAAGTAAATGGTGTTATAGATTTAGAAGGTGTAACAGATGTGGGATTCAGAGTAGAAAAACAAATTAAATAAATTAGTAAGCAAGGTTTAAACCCTTGTAGTTTTAAAAATATGGCAAAGAAACAAGCGAAAAAACAAGCAACAACACAAGACTTTACAAAATACGTTCGTTTATTTTGGAAACTTTTTTTAGGTGGTGTTTTGGCATTCATCTTATTGTTTGTATTAACATCTATGTTTGGAGATTTACCAGATCACACCATCTTAGAAAACCCTAAAACCAATCTAGCAACAGAGATTATTTCTTCCGACGGAAAAACCTTAGGTAAATTCTATTTTAATGATAATAGAACACCAGTAAGTTATGATGAATTGCCGCAGCATTTAGTAGATGCTTTAATAGCAACGGAAGATGCGCGTTTTCATTCGCATTCAGGGATTGATGCAAGAGGTACACTAAGAGCAATTGTAAAACTAGGAAAAGGCGGAGGAGCAAGTACTATTTCGCAACAACTTGCAAAACAATTATTTCACGGGGAAGGATCTAAAAATACAATCGCTCGTATTTTGCAAAAAGCAAAAGAATGGATTATCGCGATTCGTTTAGAGAGACAATACACGAAAGAAGAGATTATAGCACAATATTTTAATATTTATGATTTTGGAAACAATGGCGATGGAATTCGTTCTGCTTCCAGAATTTATTTTGGTAAAGAACCAATGGAGCTAGATATAAAAGAATCTGCCATGTTAGTTGGTATGTTTAAAAACTCTTCATTGTATAATCCGAGACCAGAACGTAATCCTATTGGTGTAAGAAACAGACGTAATGTTGTTTTGGCACAAATGGAAAAGTATGATTTTATAAACGAAAAATTAAAAGATTCACTGCAAAAATTAGACTTAGGTTTACGTTATTCACCAGAATCACATCGCGAAGGTACAGCGACTTATTTTAGAGAATATCTTCGTGCTTTTATGAAAGATTGGACCAACGAAAAAGGCAATAGAAAACCAGACGGTACAAAATATAACATCAATAGTGATGGATTAAAAGTGTACACTACAATCGATTCTAGAATGCAATTATATGCAGAAGATGCTGTGGAGAAACACATGCCAAGATTGCAAGCCGAATTTTTTCATCAAAACACACCAAAAAGAAATCCAACAGCGCCATTTTTAGATCTTAGTAAAAGTGCCGTAGATTCTTTATTGCAAAAAGCAATGAGCAGAGGAGAACGTTGGAGAATACTAAAAAAAGCGGGTAAAACGGAAAAAGAAATAAGAGCATCCTTTTATAAGCCTACTAAAATGTCTGTTTTCGCATGGAAAGATGGTAAAGCTTCTGAAGTAGACACTATTATGAAGCCTATAGATTCTATGCGCTATTATAAATCTTTTTTGCACACAGGAATGATGTCTATGAATCCGCAAACAGGACATGTAAAAGCTTGGGTTGGTGGTATAAACTATAAATATTTTCAATACGATCACGTAAAACAAGGAAAACGTCAAGTTGGTTCTACTTTTAAACCTTTTATTTATGCAACAGCTATAGATCAATTGCATCTTTCACCTTGTGATGAGTTGCCAAATACACAAATTACTATAGAAGCGAATAAATTTGGAAATCCAGAACCTTGGACACCAAGAAACTCAGATAATAAATATGGTGGAGTAAGAACGTTGAAAAACGCTTTAGCAAACTCCATAAATACAATTACTGCACGTTTAATGGATAAGGTTGGTCCGCAACCAGTTGTAGATTTAGTTAGAAAATTAGGAGTAGAATCTGAAGTACTTCCAGTTCCTTCTATCGCTTTAGGAACTCCAGATGTAAGTGTTTATGAAATGGTTGGGGCTTATTCGGCTTTTGCAAATCAAGGGGTGTATACAAAACCAGTAATGGTAACACATATTGAAGATAAAAACGGAACTATTTTATACCAATTCACACCAGAATCGCGTGATGTATTAAGTGAAGAAGTTGCTTATGTAACCGTAAACCTAATGCAAGGTGTAACGCAATCTGGATCTGGAGCAAGGTTAAGAACTAGAGGAGCAGATGCGTATAGAAAAGATTATAAAGAGATTATCACTGGTTATCCTTATGAGTTTAAAAACCCGATAGCAGGAAAAACGGGAACTACACAAAACCAAAGTGATGGATGGTTTATGGGAATGGTACCAAACCTAGTTACAGGAGTTTGGGTTGGAGCAGAAGATAGAGCAGCACACTTTGCTTCTATTACCTACGGACAAGGAGCAGCAATGGCATTACCAATTTGGGGAATGTACATGAGAAGCTGTTATGAAAATGAAGAATTAGAGATTTCTAAAAGTGATTTCGAAAAGCCAAAAAATCTATCTATTGAAGTAGATTGCGCTAATTATAAACAAGATCAAGGTTCCGATTCTGATACTCCTGGTGAAGATGTACCAGAAGATTTAGATTTCTAATAAATTCCTGCGAAGGCAGGAATCTCATGATTTTGAAACTTGAATTTTTATTACAAACAACTCCTTTCCTTTTTTTAGGGGAAGGAGTTGTTTGTTTAGGTAGAAATGTAATTTCAAAGCCATTTAGAAAAGAATGGATTTTTTAACTAAAAAGCGCCATATAAAATAAAACAGGTATTTATATATTCTTGTTTTTCTGTTGAAGTCTCTGTAGACAATATTTACCAATAGTATTAAATTGTATAGAAAGCAATTATGTAGAATATTTTCTATAAAAACTTGTGATATTACTTTTTATTTCTTAAGTTTGATATGTCAGAAGTAAAAGTTTAAATCAAAGCCGATTAAATGATTACTAAAGGCACCAAGATTAATCTTTTACTAGTGCTAGTTTTTTATTATTTCTATTTAGAATTAAATAGTGTTATTAAAATAAAAGGCTTGTTATTTTAATATACTTCGGCTTAACATATTTTTCGGCTTTAAAATTCGGCTTATTTTTTACTAACCAACCAGTGTCAAATTATAAAACTGGTTTAAAATTTTAGAAAAATGAAAAATATTTCAAAAATTGTCGTTATATTAATAATCATAAGCTCTTTTTCTTGCACAAAAGATGATTCAATAAACTCTAGTGGTGATGAACCTCTAAACGATGTTGCAATAGTTAGCAATAGGATGAATACAATTCAAGCAAGTTTGATTGACACTAATCCAAATTTGTATGTTATCGAAGTTGAAATTAGTGATAATAATACCAATGAAACATTGCCAACTTTTATACATAAATTTATTCCTGATGATGAAGAGGAATTAATGAAAGATTTACCATCAAAAATCAAATCTTTTAATGGGGTTTTTATAATCGAAGTGGAAGGACAAGTATTATTTAAATCCATTTTAAGAAATGGAATTGTACTAGAATCGAGAATAAATGAATTATATTTAATGAGAGAATATCCATGTACAGCTAGTGGAATAATTAGTTGTGCAGATGATGCAATAAATGGCATGAATTGGATTGAATATGGGTTCTGTTTGGCTGGAGCACCAGCTTGTTTAGCAAGAGTATATTTAAGTTGTGGATGGCAGAGTTGTTAATAAATTTAAATGAAAAATCATGATGAAATCAAATATTCTGTATGTAGTTTTTTTCATTAGCATTATCGCTATGATAGTAAGTTTAATAAAAATAGTAAAGAACAAAAATTTAAAAAGTTCTATGAAAACGGTATTTGTCTACTTAACTATTTTTGTTCCATTTCTTGGGCTATTTTTAGCATATAAAGTTAAAGAATAAAAGAAGCTCTTATAAAACGTTTAATAACGTTGTAAGCAAAATGAATCAGCTAAGAGTCAAACTTTAAGTTTGGCGCTTAGCTACTATTCATTTTTTTCAATAAATAAACTTGTTCCTCAAAAGTCACACATAATTTCAAAGCCATTCTATTCCGAATGGTTTTTTTTACGGGAAAACCGTAAATTTTATCATTATAGATTATTTTCTACAAAAGTTTGCTGAATTAGTTTTTTTTTTTTTTTTTATTACGTTTGTCAGGTCAGAGGTGAAAATTTAAATCAAAGCCGATTAAATGATTGCTGATGACATTAAGATTAATCTATAACTAGCGCTAGTTTTTTATTAACTTTATTAAGAATTAAATAGTGCATTAAAATAGTAACGGCTTATTATTTTATCACACTTCGGCTTAACACATTTTCGGCTTTAAAATTCGGCTTAATTTTTATTAACCAACCAGTTTTAAAAAATTCAACTGGTTTAAAATTTTAAAAAATGAAAAAAATATTTTTAAATATTTTAATAGCGATCCTTTTTGTTGGATTAAATTCTTGTAGTCAAGAAGATTCTAGTGCTTCTTTAATATCTCCGGAGTATGGTAAAGATGTAACTCTTTCTCCAATTATTAATAAGCAAACTAAATTAGGTGATGAGTCTAAAATTATTATTGTAAAATTAGGTAGAAAATCAAGAAATTGTATTGGTTTCGGATTTTGTAGAGTATATGTAGCTTGTGGAACTGCAAGAGTTGATGGCGATAATTTAGAAATACCTGTTAATGAAGATGAAAATGGAGAGTTTATTGAGCTACATTTGGATTATGGATTAGGTGATGAATTTGATTCAAATATTTATATTGATGAAGATCTTTATGACGAGGATTCTGGAGAGCTTTTATTATCTGAAGGTATTTACGCTATAGACAATACAATTGGAGATTTTGGTGGTTATAAGATTTTATTATAAAAACAATCTAATAAAGCTTGCTTTAATTAAAGCAAGCTTTTAATAAAAAGTATGAAAAAAATATATATTTATATATTCTTGTTTTTCTGTTTTGGTTCTCTAGAAGCCCAAAACACATTAAAAGCTAAGGAGATTCTTGATACAGACGATTTTGTGAACGCAATAAGTAGCAATAAAGATGTAGGTGTTTATTCTATAGACAGTAAAACTATTTTAAAATTAATAAAATCAAGTAAAAAAGAATATCACGTAATTTATTCATTTACTACTTGGTGTGGTCCTTGTAGAGAATATTTACCAAGGTTATTAAACTATGTAGAAAAGAATAATATAGAATTATACATCTTAATAATTGAAAAAGACAACAGCGAAAAACTCTATAATTCCAAAGTGTTTTTTGATAAAATGGACAATTTTAGTAAACCTATATACTGTATCACATCCGGAAAATCAAAAAATCCTAAAAAGAAGTACTTTGAGTTTGTAGAATCCATCGTACCTAATCATAAAGAATTTGGACTCTCATTAAATGTTTTAATAAATAATAAAGGGGAAGTTTTATACGCTTCTACATATAATGAAAGTAAAGAAGAAATAATTGCTACATTAAATCAACGAATTAGTAATAAAAAAAAATAATAACCAAGCGCATCTAAAGTCACACATAATTTCAAAGCCATTCTATTCCGAATGGTTATTTAAACCTAAACCCTTTAATTTTTAAGGTTTTCTCGTAAAATATTTATGGGAAATCCGTAAACATTAGTGTAGTAGAATATTTTCTACAAAAACTTGCTGGATTAGTTTTTTTTTTTTTTTAAGTTTGAAATGTCTAAGGCAAGAATTTAAATCAAAGCCGATTAAAGATTTGCTAAAGACACCAAGATTAATCTTTAACTAGCGCTAGTTTTTATTATTCTCTCCCTTAAGAATTAAATAGCGTTATTAAAATAAAATGGCTTATTATTTTAATACACTTCGGCTTTACACATTTTTCGGCTTTAAAATTCGGCTTAATATTTATTAACCAACCAGTAATTAAATTAGGAAAACAACTGGTTTAAAATTTTAAGATTATGAAAAATTTAAGTAAAAAAAATATTTGGTTAGCATGTGCTTCACTTTTAATGATGAGTATGACAAATACTATTGTTGAAGAAATTCTTCCAAAAAAAGACTGTATAGATGAAGCTAGAGATATTGCATTTTATTATATGAACTATCATGGTTATTCAGAAGATCAAGCTGCAGAATTAGTTTTGCTATTAATTCAAGGATGCTAAACAGATTATTAATTTTTATTAAAGCTAAACATGAAGTTTCTAAGTTTATTTTTTTTAAGTTTATTTTTTATTAATGTTTCTTTTACACAAAATTCAAAGGAAAATACTACAATTATTTACAAAATCAATACAAATAATAATCTTGAAGATTTAGATATGGAAATTTCTGTCAAAAACAGAATAAAAGCTATAAATAATGCTAGTGATTTGATAGAATGTAAGTTGCATTTTAATGTAAATGAAAGTGTGTTTTATCAAGTAAAAAAAATGTCATTAAGTAATGATCAATCTTATAAATTAGCATCAATTGTTATAAGAGGTTTATATTATTCAAATATCAAAGATTCAATTAAAATATTAAATAAAAATTTTTCAGATGTAAATTTCAATGTTATCATTCCGTTTAATAAACTTAAATGGCAAATAACAAATGATACAAAAGAAATTGGAGGTTATAAATGCTTTAAAGCTAATACAATTGAATCAAAATCTAATATAGTTGCATGGTTTACAAATCAAATTCCAGTTCCATTTGGACCTAACGGGATTGATGGTCTTCCAGGTTTGATTTTAGAAACTACTATAAATGAAAAATTAACATTTTACGCTACTCAAATTAAATATAAAGAAACAGAAGTTAAGTTTTTAGAAAAGCCTAAAGCTAATAAAACAATAACTGAAGAAGATTTTTTAAAAATGGCTAGTAACAAAATGACGGATTTTTTCAATGAAAATTAATTACCATATTTCGGCTTTATAATTCGGCTTAATTTTTATTAACCAACCAGTTATTAAACTAGAAACTGGTTAAAAATTTTAGATTATGAAAAAAATAATTAGTTTTATTGGTGTTTTTATGTTGTTTACAACATTTAATGCTAATGCAGTCAATACTAAAGAGATTAACGAACATAATTTATTGAAAGTACAAAGTTGTTTCTCTTTTTATCATGGACTTTTTCATGAGTATTATGGAGGTATTAATCTTGATAATGTTGGTGACTTTAATTATCTTGTAGCACAATGTCAAGATGCTTTCGAATAAGATGAGTTTCTCATATTTACATTATTTTACTTTAAAGATTGTTTTGTGCATGTTTCTCTTGGTTTCTACACCAAATTTATATGCACAAACATCTTATAAGGTTACTTATAATATTTCAGAAATTAAACTTCAAGGTTCTATAGATAATCTAGACGAAAAAGGCAAACGTATTACTAAACAAGTTGCTGCTAGAGCAAAAGAAGTACATTATACACTCATATCTAATAATGAAAATTCGTATTTTCAGTTAGAAGAAGTATTAAAAAAAGAAAGCGATTCACCACTTGATAACATGCTATCAAAAATGGCAATGAGATTTCCTTCTTTTAATAAAGAAGTTTATACCAATAACAATAGTATTGTTTTTGTTAGAAATTTAGCCAATAAAGATTTTTTAGTTAAAAGGGATTTATACAATTTTAATTGGGCTATTAAGGATGAATCAAAAAACATTCTTGGTTTTGTAGCAAAGAAAGCTGAAGGAAATTATTATGATCCAATAATTGATGAGGAATTAAAAGTGAAGGCCTGGTTTATTCCATCAATTCCATTAAATTCTGGTCCAGATATTTTTAATGGTCTTCCTGGATTAATTGCAGAAGTTAATTTAAAGGGAGCTGTAGTATCAGTTAAGAGCATTGAACGAAATACAGTTTTGAAAATACAAGAAATTGATACATCTAAATCAATGACACAAAAGGAATATGAAGACTTAATAATAAATTTAACAAAAAAACATATTGATAATTATAAAGAATGATGCTTTTAAAGAAAGCAAACGTCGAAAATCCAAAAAACAATTAATTGATAAAGTTTAAACATACAATTATTTTAATCCTGCTATTTCTAGCAGGATTTTCTCTTCATGCTCAAAATACAATATTACATGGCAAGGTTACAGACACTATACAAACCTCTTTATTTAATGTAAACATTCTAGCAATACCAGAATCTGAAATCGAAGAGATACGTTTTGCAATTACAAACCAACAAGGAGAATACAAACTTAAATTAGAGCAAAACCAAACGTATACTATAACAGTAAGTTATTTAGGTTTTTTACCAGAAAATTTAACAATAAATACAAAAGAAAAAAACCTAATACATAATTTTACATTACAAGAAAATCCAGATCAATTAGATGAAGTAATTTTAAACTACATACCTCCAGTTGTTATTAAAAAAGATACCACTATTTATCGTGTAGATAAATTTACAACAGGAGAAGAACGTAAACTAAAAGATGTACTTAAAAAATTACCAGGAGTAGAAGTAGATAAACAAGGCAATGTTGCAGTACAAGGTAAAAAAGTAACTAAAGTATTAGTAGAAGGTAAAGTTTTTTTTACAGGCAATAGTAAATTGGCGGTAAATAATATACCTGCAGATGCTGTAGATGAAGTTGTAGTTTTAGACAATTACAATGAAATTGCGATGCTCAAAGGTTTGCAAGATAGTGAAGATGTGGCATTAAACATTAAGCTTAAAGAAGATAAGAAAAAGTTTGCCTTTGGTGATGTGGAGTTTGGTGCAGGAATTAAAGAACGTTATGTGGTACATCCAAATCTATTTTATTATAGCCCAGAAACGAATGTTAACTTTATAGGAGACCTAAACAATACAGGAGTTAAGAGTTTTTCTTTTAGAGATTATCTAGAATTTGAAGGTGGCTTTGGTAAACTATTAAAAGATTCTGGCAGCTATTTTAGTTTGTTTAATAGTGATTTTGCTAAATATTTAAACAATCAAGATTTTATAGCAAACACCAACCAATTTGGTGCAATAAACATTAGGCAATCTGTAAGTGATGTAACAGATGTTTCTGGATATATTATTACAAGTAAAGCAAAAACAGAAACCCAAGACAATACTATAAATGAATATGTAATTAGTGATGAACCATTTGTCGAAAATAGAAGTAACAAAAACACACTAAACAACTTTTTTACAATAGGAAAATTAACTATAGATTATGACCCAAGTTATGAAGAAGATTTTGCTTATAACAGCTTTGTTAAAGTTACCAATAATGATAGTCAAGGTCTAATAAATACCATAAACCCAACACAAAATAATAACATTGCAACAAAAACAGATATTAAAAGCTTAAATCTGAAACAGAATATAAACTATAGCAGAAAATTAAGTAAAGATCATACTGCAACTTTAGAAGCAACCTATAATTTTCAAAATGATAAACCAATTACTAATTGGTTAACTAATCAAGAGATTTTACTAGGTTTAATACCTTTACAAGACGACGACATCTATAATATCTTACAAACAAAAAAAGCAAAATCACATACTATAAATGCTATTGTAAAAGACTATTGGGTTTTAAATAACTTTAACCATTTATATACAAGTATTGGTATAAATACTGCCTTTAATGATTTTTATAACCAAGATGAGCAATCGTTAACCAATGGGAATAGCAATAATTTTACAAACGCAGGATTTGGAAATGATTTTAAACATCACTTAATAAACACCTTTGTTGGTTTAGAATATAAGTTTCAAATTGGTATTGCTACTTTTAAACCAGCATTATATTATCACTTCTATTCTTGGAACACAAAACAAGTAGATGTTAAAACATCCAATAATAAAGCACTTTTGTTACCTCAATTTACTACAAAAATAGAATTTAACAATAGTGAAAAAATAAATTTCAAGTACAAACTAAATGCCAGTTTTTCAAGTGTAAACCAACTAGCTAGTAACTTTATGTTGTCTAGTTTTAACACTGTTTATAAAGGAAATGCAACTCTTGAGAATCAACTATATCATTCGGCTAGTTTTAGCTATTATAAATTTAGCTTATTTAAAAACTTAAATATTAATGCAAGTAGTACATTTAATAAACGCATCAAGTCTTTTAAAAATGTAACAGAATTACAAGGGATTGAGCAGTTTAGTTCACCAATATTGTTTCAAAAACCAGAGCACAATTGGAGTTTAAATGGGAGTATTGCTAAAAAGATTCATAAAATTAGATACAAATTTAAAAGTAGTTATACGTACAATGATTTTTATCAAATATTAAATGAAACAACTAATAAAAATATTTCTAAAAATATCAATACAACTATAAGTGCAGAAACTTTCTTTAAAAACTTCCCAAATATTGAAATAGGTTACTCTAAAGATTTTAATACCTATAAATATTTAACAAATAAAACAAAATTTGAAAATGATGACTTTTTTGTAAATTTAGAATATGACTTTTTAAGTGACTTTATCTTTAAAGCAGATTATAGTTTAAATAATTACCAGAACAAGAATGTTAATGCTAAAAACCGTTTTGAAAACGCGAATGCTTCTTTGTTTTATCAAAAAGAAGATAGTCCTTGGGGTTTTGAGGTTTCAGCCACCAATATTTTTGACACTAAATTTAAACAACAAAACTCGTTTTCAAATTTTTTAATAAGTGACAGCAAAACTTATATTCTTCCTAGAATTATTCTATTTAAAATAGCCTATAAACTTTAAATTTAAACAACTCCTTCCATATAGCTAATGGAAAGTGGCTTTCCATAAAATTGCAAGTCAGATGCTTTGAAGAAAAATAAGCAAAGCGAATTTTAATTTTTTTAACAAATAAATCAGTTCTCTAATAGTCACACATAATTTCAAAGCCATTCTATTCCGAATGGTTTTTTTATTTCGTATTTTTCAGTTCCAAAAAATTACAAAAATGATTAATAAAAAAGTAGATTCTGTACAAGAAGCACTGCAAGGAGTTCATGACAACATGACGTTTATGTTTGGTGGATTTGGACTTTCAGGTATTGCCGAAAACTCCATAGCAGAGTTAGTAAAGATGAATATAAAAGGGTTAACCTGTATTTCTAACAATGCAGGAGTAGACGATTTTGGTTTAGGTTTATTATTACATCAAAATCAAATCAAAAAAATGATTTCTTCTTATGTTGGCGAAAACGCAGAGTTTGAACGTCAGATGCTTTCAGGAGAGTTAGATGTAGAGCTTATTCCGCAAGGTACATTAGCTGAACGTTGCAGAGCAGCACAAGCTGGATTTCCTGCAATTTATACACCAGCAGGTTTTGGTACAGAAGTAGCCGAAGGAAAAGAAACCAGAGAGTTTGATGGAAAAATGTATGTATTAGAACATGCTTTTAAAGCAGATTTTGCTTTTGTAAAAGCATGGAAAGGCGACGCGGCAGGAAATTTAATCTTTAAAGGTACTGCTAGAAACTTTAATCCGAATATGTGTGGCGCAGCAAAAATAACTGTTGTTGAGGTAGAAGAATTGGTTCCTGTAGGAACATTAGATCCGAATCAAATTCATATTCCAGGTATATTTGTACAACGAATTTTTCAAGGTGCTAAATATGAAAAAAGAATTGAGCAACGTACAGTAAGAAAAAGGGAATAAAAGCTGTCATTCCTGCGAAGGCAGGAATCTACTAGTAAAAATGAAGTTTCAATTTAAGAGATTCCTGCCTTAGTTTATCTTAAGCGAAGACGAAAGGCAGGAATGACAAAAAACAAAAGAACATGTTAGATAAAACAGGAATAGCAAAACGAATTGCAAAAGAAGTACAAGATGGTTACTACGTAAACCTGGGTATTGGTATACCAACCTTAGTAGCAAACTATGTTAGAGACGATATAGAAGTAGAATTTCAAAGTGAAAATGGTGTACTAGGAATGGGGCCATTTCCTTTTGAAGGGGAAGAAGATGCAGATATAATTAACGCCGGAAAACAAACCATTACAACGCTTCCTGGAGCTAGTTTCTTCGATTCTGCAATGAGCTTCTCTATGATTAGAGGGAAACATGTAGATCTTACTATTCTTGGTGCTATGGAAGTTTCGCAAAATGGAGATATCGCCAACTGGAAAATTCCAGGAAAAATGGTAAAAGGAATGGGAGGCGCAATGGACTTAGTTGCTAGTGCAGAAAACATAATTGTTGCTATGATGCATACCAATAGAGCTGGAGAATCTAAACTACTTAAAAATTGTAGTCTTCCTTTAACAGGAGTTGGTTGTGTAAAAAAGATTGTTACTAATCTTGCGGTTTTAGAAGTAACGGCAAAAGGATTTAAATTGCTGGAACGTGCTCCAGGAGTTTCGGTTGAAGAGATTCAAAATGCTACAGAGGGTCATTTAATTGTGGAAGGGGACATTCCTGAAATGAGCCTGTAAAAAGCATGCTGTTATTCTAAATCACTAATGGCGAATTCCATTTTTCCGATTTAAAGTAATAGTATATTTGAAATTCAAATGCTTTATAATTTGCTGAAATGAAGAAAGTCTCTTCAAGGACCATTCTTCCAGAAGACGAAAAATAGATCATGATGGTTATGATTTATTTTCTCCTAATGCCGAAGAGGTCTTTGTGATTAAAATGATCATCAATCAAGTTGCAAAAAGATTAGGAGAAGATAAACGCTCCAATTAGGACAGGAGTTATCAGTAGCACATGTTTTAAGTATTGAAAAGAGGAGAAAAGGACTATGAAAGGTGCTCAAACGTTAAAATTTTATGTATTTCATCGATTTATTATGCTTTTTAACTGATTATTCTAAAATAAGTTACATCTTTGGAGTCCCCAAATGTACCAAGTATAATAACCGAGTCTACCATAGACTTAACCTAAAATTATGAATTATGAATACGGATTTATTTTTTTTAAAACTTTTTAAAAAAGTAAGAAACACATTCAAATTTATAGCGAGCTTATTATATTTAACAAAAAAAGTATTCATGCTATAACCCTTTAGGTATAGCATGAATTAACTTTTTTGTATATTCTTTTTTCGGATTGTTGTAAATTTCATCGGCATCGTCTAACTCTTCAATTTTACCAGCATTCATTACCAGTAATTGATCTGCCATATATTTTACAACGGCCAAATCGTGTGAGATAAATATATAAGTAAAACCAAAATCTGCTTTTAATTCATTTAATAAATTTAATACTTGCGCTTGTACAGAAATGTCTAAAGCCGAAACAGATTCGTCACAAATAATTAATTTAGGCTGTAAAGCTATCGTTCTAGCAATACCAACACGTTGTCTTTGTCCGCCAGAAAAAGCATGTGGATATCTGTTAAATGCATCCGCATCTAATCCAACTCGATGTAAAATCTCTAAAACTTTTTCTTTTCTTTCAGTATATGTATTATAAAGGTTATGGACTTTCATTGGTTCTAAAATTGCATTTCCAATAGTAAGTCTTGGGTTTAGTGAAGCATAAGGATCTTGAAAAATAATTTGAATGTCTTTTCGAAGTACTCGCATTTCTGGAGCAGATATTTTAGTAATATCTTCTCCTTTGTATAAAATACTACCAGCTGTAGCTTTATCCAACTGTAAAATGGCCTTACCAAGTGTTGATTTTCCACAACCAGATTCGCCAACCAAACCTAAAGTTTCTCCTTCATATAATTTAAAACTTACATCGTTTACAGCTTTAAAACCTTCCGTTTTATTAAACCAACCAGAAGTACTAAAATATTCCTTTTCTAGATTTATGACCTCTAATAAAGGCGGTTTACTGTAAATAACTTCGTGATGTTTTTGCCTTTCTTCGGCTGTTATTGTTTCTTTTGAAGTGGTTTCTCGTAAATAATCCTGAATAGTAGGCAGTGTTTTTAGTCTTGTATCTAAAGAAGGTCTAGAGCTTATAAGTGCTTTCGTATAATTGTTTTCTGGATGTTTAAATATTTGTTCTATGCTGCCTTGTTCTACAATGTTCCCTTGATACATGACTAAAACGCGATGTGCAATTTCAGATATCAAAGACAAATCGTGCGTAATAAAAAGAATACTCATTTTGGTTTTTGCTTGCAATTCTTTTAAAAGCAGAATAATATCTTTTTGGACGGTTACATCTAGAGCCGTTGTGGGTTCGTCTGCAATTAAAACCTCTGGTTCGCAAGCAATTGCCATGGCAATCATAACTCGTTGCATCTGTCCGCCAGATATTTCATGCGGATATTTATTGTAAGTAGTTTCCGGAATAGGAAGCTTTACTTGTTCAAATAAAGTGAGTACATGCGCTTTAGCTTTGGTTTTAGTTAAGCTTGTATGTTGTAAAACAATTTCAAGAACTTGTTTGCCGCAAGTCATAGAAGGATTTAAAGAACTCATAGGTTCTTGAAAAATAATAGCTATTTTTTTTCCTCTTATTTTCTGAAACCCCTTTGCATCTAGTTTTGTTAAATCTTCATCTTTGTATAGAATGCTTCCGTTGGTGATTTTGGATATGCTTTTTGGTAATAGCCCTAATATTGCCAAAGTAGATACCGATTTTCCAGAACCAGATTCACCAACAATACCTAATATTTCATTTTCATTTAAGTGATACGAAATATTGTGGATGATTTCTTTTTCTTCCTGTTTATTGAAGAAGGAAATACTGAGGTTTTCAATAGCAAGGATTTTATTTTTTAACATGCTTAAAAATAGGCTTTTTAGTCTTGAAAATTACGGAAAAACCGTAAAATATAGGGGTTTTTTTACAGATAAAATGTATTTCGTCGAAAAAATGTGATTTAAGTATTTTTTTAAATTGAAAATATTAATTTCAGCAAAATATTAACTAAAAAATAACAGTATTCGTATGAAAAAGAACTTTACATTATCAATTATGTGTTTTTTTATGGTTGTATCCATTTTCGCTCAAGATCGAAGATGTGCTGCCATGGAAAACTTGGAATATAGAAAACAATTGGATCCACAATTGGAACAGCGAATGACGGAAATAGAAAATTTCACGCAAGCAAAAATCCAAGCATTAGAAAATAATAGCAGTGCATATCGAGTAGATGGAAGTATAATTACCATACCGGTAGTTGTGCATGTATTGTATAGAAATAGTACAGAAAATATTAGTCTAGCCCAAATACAGTCGCAATTAGATGTTTTAAATGAAGATTTTAGACGTACCAATCCGGATGCAGATAATAGTTGGTCGCAGGCGGCAGATACACAAATAGAATTTTGTTTATCTACAGTAGATCCAAATGGAAATGCTACAACGGGTATTACTAGAAAATCTACTACGCGTCAAGATTGGAATGCGAATGATGATGCAAAACGTTCTTCTAGTGGTGGAATTGATCCTTGGAACACTGCCGAATATCTTAACATGTGGGTGGTGCCAAAAATGACAACTACTTCTGGCGGACAAACAATTAATCTTTTAGGGTATGCGCAATTCCCAGGAGGTTCTGCAGCAACCGATGGGATTATTATGATTTATAACGCTTTTGGTAGAACAGGAGCGGTTACTGCTCCTTTTGATGGAGGAAGAACTACAACACATGAAATAGGACACTACTTTAATTTACGTCACATTTGGGGAGATTCTAACTGTGGAAATGATTTTGTAAGTGATACACCAACACATCAAACCTCTAATAGTGGTTGTCCAATCGGACAAACTTCTTGTTCTTCTACAGATATGCCACAAAATTATATGGATTATACCAATGACTCGTGTATGAACTTATTTACACAAGGACAAAAAACAAGAATGCGTGCTGTTTTAGAAGCTGGAGGCGCAAGACGTACTTTAGCATTATCAGATAAATGTGGCGCAGTAGCTGCACCAACTTGTACAGATGGTATTCAAAACGGAACCGAAACTGGAGTAGATTGTGGTGGATCATGTACACCATGCCAAACAGGAACTCAATATTGCGATTCGCAAGGAAACAATGCAAATGATGAGTATATTTCTAGAGTACAAGTAGGTACTATTAACAATGCTTCTGGAGCACAATTATATAGCGATTTCACAAGTGTTTCTACTAATTTAGATACCGGTGCTAGTTATACATTAACAGTAACGCCAGCATGGACAGGTTCTACATACAGCGAAGGATATGCTGCTTGGATAGATTATAACGACGATGGTGATTTTACAGATGCTGGAGAGCAAATATTTTCTTTAGCGGCATCTACAGTAACTTCTGCAAGTGGTTCATTTACAGTGCCAACAGGAACAGCAAGTGGAGATAAAAGATTGCGTGTTTCTATGAAATATAATGGTGTACCAACATCTTGTGAAGCTTTTTCTTATGGAGAAGTAGAAGATTATACCGTAAATATTTCTGCAGGAGTAGCAGATACCGTGAAGCCAGTGATTACCTTGACAGGAAGCGCAACTATTAATTTAACTGTGGGCGATACCTACAATGAGTTAGGAGCAACGGCTACAGATAATATAGATGGAAACTTAACTTCTAGCATCGTGACTACAGGAACTGTAAATACAAATACCGCAGGTACCTATACCAGAAACTATAATGTTAGTGATGCTGCAGGTAATGCTGCAAATCAAGTGTCTAGATCTATAGTGGTAAGTCCGGCAAGTACGACTGGATGTTCTGGAGCAATTACCGCTTTCCCGTATAACGAAGGTTTTGAATCTAGTTTTGGCGCTTGGACACAAGCAAGTGGAGATGATTTTAATTGGACAAGACAATCCGGAGCTACACCTTCAAGTAACACTGGACCATCTAGTGCATCTGCAGGTTCTCAATATATTTTTATGGAGTCTTCTTCACCTAACTACTCTGCAAAGAGAGCGATTTTAAATTCTCCTTGTTTTGATTTAAATGGAGAATCTCAAGCTACATTCGAGTTTGCATACCATATGTACGGTACAACTGCAATGGGAAGCTTAGCTGTAGAAGCAAGTAGTAATAATGGAAGTTCTTGGACAAATGTTTGGAGTGTATCTGGAAATCAAGGAAATGCTTGGGCAACGGCATCTGTAGATTTATCTGCGTATGTTGGAGGAACAGTGCAATTACGTTTTAATGGTATTACAGGAACCACGTGGCAAGGAGATATGGCGGTAGATGCTGTAAGCTTATCTACATCAGGTGGGTCAACAGGTACTAGTACAGATGTTACATTATCTATTACTTTTGATAATTATCCAGAAGAAACATCTTGGACAATCACAGATGGTTCTAATAGTGTGGTAGCATCCGGAGGAACGTACGGAAATCAAGCAGATGGTTCTACATTAAATATTAGTGAAACACTACCTGCAGGATGTTATTCCTTTACAATTAGTGATGTTTATGGAGACGGTATTTGCTGTTCTTACGGAAACGGATCCTATTCTTTAACCGATGGAGGAAACGTACTAGTAAGCGGAAGTTCTTTTACTAGCTCAGCTACAACAGCCTTTTGTGTTGGTGGGGCATCTAGCGCTACTTACAGTTATGCTGCGAGTACCGTAGAGACTTTAGATAATCAATTTAAAGTGTATCCTAACCCAGTGAAACAAACGCTTAACATAAGCCTAATCGGATTAGAAGCACAACGTTTCGAAGTTAAAAATCTATTAGGACAAACCGTACTTCAAGGTAGGTATACCAATAGCATTAATGTTGCTAAATTACAAGAAGGTATGTATGTTTTACAATTGCATATTGGAGAGAAAACAAAAATTAAAAAGTTTATAAAACATTAATTATTAATCCCCAGAATTAGTTCTATTTTAAAGTCCAGAGTGAAAGCTCTGGGCTTTTTTATTTCTACTTTTTAAAGAAAAGTATCTTCAAGGAATAGAAGATTTTCTTATTTATAATTTGTGTTTTTATGTTTTTGGGCAAATTTTTTTGAAGAAAAAAACCAAGCTTTCGGCAGTCGCTCTCTGCGAGGAGCTTCAACAAAGCCTCTATCCTTTTTGCGATACTAAATATGAATAATCTCGTTATCCTGAAGCAAATCATCTCCACGAAGTCTTAAGAAGATTTGTGCCACTGCAATGGTATCCTTTTCACAGTAAACAATAATTCTATCTATTTCTTTTTCCTGGTAATATACGCGGTATACCTCACTGCCGTCAATATCATCTTTGGGAGAAGGGATTCCCAAAACATTGGTTAATAGTTTTAACGAAGTATAGGTTTTATAGTCGCCAAATTTCCAGAGTTCTAAGGTGTCTAGATGTGGTACTTCCCATGGTTTTTTACCAAATAAATTTAGTTTGTATGGTAGCTCGATATGATGAATAATCATACGTCTAGCGATGTACGGAAAGTCAAACTCCTTCCCATTATGCGCACAAAGCAGATGTTTGTTTTGGCTAAAATGGGAAAGTATTAAGTTTTTAAAATCTTTTAAAAGTTTGGGTTCTTCGCCATAAAAAGAGGTAACTCTAAAAGTTCTTACGTCATTTGTTATAGAAAAATAGCCCACCGAAATACATATTATTTTACCAAACTCTGCCCAAATTCCTGCACGATCATAAAATGCTTCGGCAGTAAATTCTTCCTTTCTTTGGTAACGTGATTTGGCATCCCAAAGTTCTTGTTTCGTTTTGTCTAGCTCTGAAAATTTTTCCGTTTCCGGAACCGTTTCAATATCTAAAAACAATATGTCTTCCAAGTTTAGTTTGCTAATCATGTTTTCGTTCCGCGAAAGCGGTATTTTTTTAATTATTCAACATCTTATAGGCTTCTTCAATATACAGCGAGATATCATTGGTGTACGCTCCAATTCCAGCATCTGGAGATTTCTGGTGTCCTAAACGCACAATAATAACATTGTCTTCTGGTTGCACAATTACATATTGTCCAAGGTGCCCACGCATCATGAAAAAGTCTTTTCCGTTTTGGTTTTTAAGCCACCAACCATAACCATATTCTGGGCTAGCAGGAAAACGAGGTTTTAAAGATTTTGCTACAAAAGTAGAATCTAGTATTTGCTTGCCATTCCATTTTCCATGGTCTTTGTATAGTTTTCCAAAACGCGCAAAGTCTTTCGCATTACTTGCAATACAACAATATGCTTTTACCAAATTATGATCTTCACTGTCTACTTGCCAAAGCGTAGCGTTTTCACTTTCTAAAGGTTTCCAGAAACTTTCGGTTAAGTAATTATATAATTTTTTTCCAGTAGCTTTTTCTATAACCATGGCAAGCATTTGGGTGTCGCCACTTGCGTATTTAAAAGCTTTTCCTGGAGCAGTAACTACTTTTAAACCATTCATTACTTTTGCTAAGTCATCATCAAAATACGCACGTGTTGTAATCGATAATGGCGAATAATAGGCTTCATCCCAATTGGTTCCAGATGCCATACTACTTAAATCACCAACGGTCATTTTTGCTGCTTCACCATCGCAAAATTCAGGTAGAAAGTCGCAAACCGGTTGGTCTAAACTTTTAATATAACCGTCTTTAATTGCTTTTCCCATTAAGCCAGAAACATAGCTTTTTGCCATAGAAAAGGAATTCGATTTAGAGTCTTTATTGTAACCATCATAATAGTTTTCAAACCAAACGCTATCGTTTTTAATAATTACGTATGCGATAGTTTCCCAGTCTTTATTGGCTTTTTGTAAAGATTCTGTTTCTGTTACCGTATTATAGTTTTCATGGTTTGGCCAAGGTTGTGCTGTACCATTTTCTATAACTTGGTTATCAAATCTTTTATAATCATCTAAAAAAGCTGTGGTATAACCGCGCATGTAAATAGTGCGAACCGCTTTTATTAGATAATCGGTATCTGTGATGTATAAAACAGCAACAGTTAAACCTATTACGATAATTAAGAATTTAAATATTTTTTTTAAAAATTTCATAATGCTTTACAGTTTATAAATATAGAATATTTTCTCTAAAAAAAGAAATATAGATTATTATTAAAAAAGGGTGTGTTGTTTATACGGACTTTCGTGTTCTAGTAGCCATTGTTTTCGTTGTAATCCGCCAGCATATCCGGTGAGACTACCATCACTGCCAATTACACGATGGCATGGCACGATAATCCAAAGTGGATTTTTACCATTGGCATTGGCTACCGCGCGAATTGCTTTAACATCGCCAAGCTGTTGGGATAGTTTAAGGTATGACGTGGTTTTGCCATAAGGAATGTTTAGTAATTCTTGCCAAACACGTTTTTGAAAATCGGTGCCTTCTGCATTTATCTTAAAGTGGAATTGTTTGCGTTCTCCTTTAAAATATTCTTGAAGTTGTATGACGCATTCTTCCAGTTCTTGCGGAATGATGTCGGTTACTTTTTCTTCAGAATTTAATACCGTTATGGATGCAATACCATCTACATCACCTATTATTTTGGTGAATCCTAAAGGGGTTTTGATAATGCATTCTTCCATAGTTATTCTGGGTTGTTCTCTTCTATGATGCCTAGTTTTTTAGCGCGGGCTTCCCAGCTTTTTCTTGCAAGACTTTGTAGATCACTTACGTTATCGCTTTCGTCCATAATTTCCATCCCTAAAAGGGTTTCTATTACGTCTTCCATGGTTACAATTCCGCTTACGCTACCATATTCATCCACCACTAAAGCCATGTGATTTCTAGTTTCTACTAGTTTTTCAAATAGCGTCGGTATTGGTAAGTTTCTTTCTACAATGATGATGTCTCTTTTTAATTCAACCAACTTTTTAGAACCATTACCTAAAGCCATTTCCTTAAATATTTCGTCTTTTAAAACAAGTCCTTTTATGTTGTCTTCTGTTTCCGAATATACTGGGATTCTAGAAAAGCGAAGGTTCATGTTTCTATTAAAAAAGTCTTCTACTGTGGTTTCTTCGTTTTCCGATTTCATCACTGTACGAGGAGTCATTACGCTTTTTGCAAAAACCTCTTTAAAGGTTAATAGGTTTTTAATGATTTTACTTTCATTACCTTCAAAAACACCTTCTTCATGTGCCATGTCTGCCATGACTAGAAAACCTTCTCTACTTAAAACGCTTCCGTGTCCTTTACCTCCAATTAGTTTTGTGGTTAGTTGCATTAACCAAAGTAAACCAGTCCACTTTAAAGGAAAAATTAATATATTTAATGCTTTCGTTGTAAAATTCGCTAAGCTTTTCCAGTAGGTTGCACCAATGGTTTTTGGGATGATTTCTGAAGCTACTAATATTAAAATAGTCATTACTGCAGATACTATAAAAACCCCGTAACCATCTTCACTTCCGTAAAGTCCTTCTGCTTCTTTACCTACTAAAATAGCACCAACTGTGTGCGCAATAGTGTTTAAGGTTAGAATTGCAATTAGCGGTCTGTCTACGTCTTTTTTGAGTTCTTCTAGATTAGAAGCAAATGCTTTTCCTTCTTGTTTTTTTAGATTAATAAATGTTGGTGTAACACTTAAAAGAACTGCTTCTAGAATAGAGCATAAAAAGGAGAAAAATATAGATATAACTCCGTAAAATAATAGTAATCCCATGGATAGGTTTTTATTTAATGTAATGCGAATTTACGATATTAATTTTACAACATCCTTAGCAAAGTAGCTAGCAATGATATCTGCTCCAGCACGTTTAATGGCTGTAATTTGCTCCATCATAACGGCATCGTGGTCTAACCATCCTTTTTCTGCAGCTGCTTTAAGCATCGCATATTCTCCAGAAACTTGATATACAGCAACAGGAACATCTACTTCATTTTTAATTTCGCGGACAATATCTAAATAGCATAAACCTGGTTTTACCATCACGATATCTGCACCTTCGTCAATATCCATTTCGGTTTCACGAATCGCTTCAAAACGATTTGCATAATCCATTTGATACGATTTTTTGTCCTTCGGAATATCTTGTGCATCTACAGGAGCAGAGTCTAAAGCATCGCGAAAAGGACCATAAAAAGCAGAAGCATATTTAGCAGAATAACTCATGATTCCGGCATCGGTATAACCTTCATCTTCAAAGGCTTCACGAATAGATAAAATACGACCATCCATCATATCGCTTGGCGCCACAAAATCGGCTCCAGCTTCTATATGAGAAACGCTCATTTCTGTTAATACATCTACACTTTCGTCGTTAATTACTTTACCGTCTTCAATAATACCATCGTGACCATAAATAGAATACGGATCAAGGGCTACATCTGTCATTACTAACATCTGCGGACAAGCATTCTTAACCGTTTTTATAGCACGTTGCATTAATCCGTTAGGATTTACAGCTTCTGTACCTTTATTGTCTTTTAAATTATCTGGTACTTTTACAAATAGTAACACCGATTTTAAACCTAGTTTCCAAAGTTCTTTTACTTCGGCTTGTAGTAAATCTAAACTGTAACGATAGTAATTTGGCATCGATGCAATTTCTTCTTTAATACCTTTTCCTTCCACTACAAAAAGTGGTACTAAAAAGTCGTTTGGTGAAATAATGGTTTCTCTAACTAAGCTTCTAATCGCTTCGTTGGTTCTTAATCTTCTATTTCTTTTAATTGGATACATAATTTTTGTGTGAAATTCGAGATAATGTTTACTTTTATCAGATACAAAGTTAATCAATAATCCTTATTTGTATTGAGCAAAACGTGGTCTAGTTTAGAATTTGTTTTTCCGTGGAGAAGTTATCAAGCAAAACTTTTAGAAAATTTTGACACGCATATTTTAGATCGTCATTTTCATGTAATTGCACCTCCAGGTTCCGGAAAAACTATTTTAGGAATAGAAATCATGCGAAGGCTAGGGAAGAAAACACTAGTTCTCGCGCCAACACTTACTATTAGGAATCAATGGGAAGATAGACTTCAATCCTTCTTTACAAAAAGTAAAGATTTTAAATCGTTTTCTTTTGATATAAAAGTGCCTAGTGATATCACGTTTATAACTTACCAATCCCTACATGCTTTTTATAAATCTTTTGAAGATAAAGAGGACTACCTTAATTTTTTTAAAAAGCATCATATAGAAACGCTTGTGTTAGATGAAGCACATCATTTAAAAAATGCATGGTGGAAATGTTTATTTGAATTAAAAAACAGTGCCCCCTTTTTTGTTGTTGCTTTAACAGCAACGCCTCCTTATGATAGTGGTAGAAGTGAGGTGTCTAAGTATTTTAGCCTTTGTGGAGAAATAGATGATGAAATTGCAGTTCCCGATTTGGTGAAAGAAACGGATTTATGTCCGCACCAGGATTTTGTGTATTTCTCAAAACCCGAAGAGTTAGAGATTTATTTGATTTATGAATACCGACAGAAGATAGCTGAGTTTAAAGATGCATTATTACTAGACGAAACCTTTATTTCGTTTATTAAAGCGCATCGTTTTTATAAAAATACAGAAAACTGTTTGGATGAAATATACACTAATACCGAATATTTTTCGGTATTACTAATCTTTTTGAATGCCTGCGGAATTTCTATTGAAGAGTCTAAATTAAGGACTTTAGGGTTTCATAAAAATGAAAAAATTAAGTTTCCAGAATTGTATTTAGATTGGTTAGAAATTTTATTTCAAAACCTGCTAGTAAAAGATCGCGAACAATTGGTTGAAAGGGAAACCTATCTTTTAAAACTAGAGAAAAAACTCAGGATAATAAACGTTTTTGAAAAGAATAAAGTCAATTTTTTAGGTGAAGAATTACTGTATAAATCGTTAACCAATAGTCCGAGTAAACTTAAAAGTATCATAACTGTTGTGGATGCAGAGCATTCGAGTTTACAATCCGATTTACGGTGTGTTATTCTTACCGATTACATTAGAAAAGAATTTTTAAATACACCAGAAGATAACCTTAGTACAATTAATAAAATTGGGGTTATCCCTATTTTCCAACACTTGCGATGTCGTTTTTCTCAAAAAGAAGATTTAGCTGTGCTTACAGGTAATTTGGTGATTATCCATACCTCTGTAGTAGCTGCTTTTGCTGCTATAGAAAATGAAGAACATTTTTCGTTTGTACCATTAGAAGTAGATGATGCGTTTGTAATTGTTTCTGCTAAAACAAAGACAAAAAATAGCATCGTAAGTATACTAACTAGCCTTTTTGAAAGCGGAAGTATTAAAGTATTAGTTGGTACAAAATCATTATTAGGTGAAGGTTGGGATGCGCCTTCTATTAATAGTTTAATTCTTGCTTCATTTATTGGGTCGTTTGTTTCTTCTAATCAAATGCGAGGAAGAGCTATTCGTAAAAACCCTAAAAAGATAAACAAAACAGGAAATATTTGGCATTTAGCTTGTATAGATGGCACTGCTAAAAATGGAGGAAAAGATGTAGATACGTTAAGAAGGCGTTTTGAAGCTTTTGTTGGGGTAACCAATAATGAAATACCCTATATTTCTAATGGAATGGATCGTTTGGATATTCCGGAACATTTTGAAAATGTGGATATAGATACTCTAAATTCAGAGATCTTAAAACGTGCGACAAATAGAGCTGAAATTGCCGAAAAATGGAAAGTATCTATAGGGAATGGTACCAAATTAAGTAAAGAAGTTAAGGTTTTTAACCCAAGCGAATTGCCCTTTAAAAAACAGAAACAAATATATTATTTTGATGTCGTTCGGTTTTTTGTAGTGGAATTGTTTTTTTCTATTTTACTGTTCTACTTCGAGTTTATTGTTAAAGGATTTAATGTGATTTTACAACGTGGCATCACCTATTTTATATACTCTTTTTTAGCCTTTTTTGTGCTCTCTTTCGGGCTCAAACTATATAAGGCTATTACGTTATACATTCGTTATGGTTACTTGTATAAAACCATTCAAAAAATGGGAGAAACCATATTAGATTCTTTATATGATTTAGGATATATGATAACCAAAAGAGAGGATGTCTTTATAACTTCAGATCGTATTACTAGTGGTGATGTTATTTGTGATTTGGTAGGAAGTACAACCTATGAAACGTCTTTGTTTGCTTCCGCTTTAAGCGAATTGTTAGCTACTATAGATTCGCCAAGATATTTAATTATTAAAACTAGTTTTTTCAGAAAGACATTAAATATTGAAAACTTTTATCCTGTTCCTGAAATTTTTGGAGATAGAAAAGAGAACGCTATCGTTTTTCAGAAAAATTGGAGCAAGCATGTTGGTCGAAATAAATTGTTTTATACCAGACAAGTCGAAGGTAGAAGACTGCTTTTAAAGGCTAGGTTGTTTCATGTGTATAATGCGTTTAAAAAAACATCTAAAGAAGTTACTATCTGGAAATAGCTATTTAATTTTTAGCATAACCAAGGTAATACCATCTATCGTTTTCTTTTACAAAAGCAGATTTTTCATGAATCACATCTACTTTTCCGTTTTCATAAAAATACGCATTAAAGGTTACCGTTCCTTCTTCGTCCTTTTCTAAACCTTTGGTAGTTTCTTGTACTTCTAATTTAATCCACTCTACAGATTTTGCCCATTTAACAATCGCTTTTTTTTCAGAGGTTGGTCTTGTAGAGCTATGATGTGTTTCCATTAAATAATCGCCATTTGCTAATACAAATGCGCTATATCTGGAGCGCATGAGTTGTTGTGCTGTTTCTGTTTTTCCATTATTTAAATGAAAGACTTCACAGCATGCTTTATAGGTTTTATTATTTCCGCAGTAGCAATTCATTTTATACCCAATCTATAGGATTTTGTAATACTTCAATTAAATGTTCTTCTTCACTACCAGCTTCTGGATGATGGTCATAAACCCATTGTACATGAGGCGGAAGACTCATTAAAATACTTTCAATTCTTCCGTTTGTTTTTAAACCGAAAAGGGTTCCCTTATCATGCACTAAATTGAATTCTACATAACGACCACGACGAATTTCTTGCCAATCGCGTTGTGCTTTCGTATAGTCTAAATCTTTTCTTTTTTCAGCAATAGGAACATAGGCTTCAAGGAAACTATCTCCAACTTCGGTAACAAAATCATGCCAGTTTTGCATACTCATTTCTTCGGAAGCTTTGCAATAATCGAAGAATAAACCGCCAATACCACGACCTTCATTTCGGTGTGCATTATAGAAATATTCGTCGCAACGTGCTTTATATTTTGGATAAAATTCTGGATTGTGTTTATCGCAAGCTGTTTTGCAAGTCTGATGAAAGTGTTTCGCATCCTCATCAAACAAGTAGTAAGGCGTTAGATCTTGTCCGCCACCAAACCATTGGTCTACAATATTTCCTTCTTTATCATACATTTCAAAGTAACGCCAATTCGCGTGTACTGTTGGGACCATTGGGTTTTTGGGATGTAATACCAAGCTTAATCCGCAAGCAAAGAAATCAGCATCTTCTACACCAAAATACTTTTGCATAGAATCTGGTAATTTACCGTGAACCCCAGAAATATTAACGCCTCCTTTTTCAAAAACGTTTCCGTTTTCTATTACTCTGGTTCTTCCGCCACCACCTTCAGGACGTTCCCAGATGTCTTCTTGAAAGGTTGCTTTACCATCCACTTTTTCTAGGCCAGCTGTAATGGAATCTTGTAATTGATGTATGTATTTGAAAAATGTATCTTTCATAGTACTATTAAAACCTATGTGGTTATTATTTATAACTGTTGTGTCTTTTGTTTCTTGTGGACCTGCGAGGTTTTCAAAACCTTGTAGGTCTTTATTATGTGAAATAATAAAGTTTTCTTTACTATCAAACAAGTTTAAAACGTAGTCTTTTTTTATTTGAATTATGTCTTTTTTTGTTTCGATATAGCTTGAGAACGAAGAATACTCATATGTTGTAAAATCACTAACCAAACCATGAGTTTCTGGATTTTTATGAATATATAATACAAGGTTCTTTAAATAATCTTCATTTTCAATTCTTTTTCTTTTAAAATGTTTTTCAAAAAGACTGCCAGTTCTAGAGTTTTGCTTATTAAATGCTTTTGCATACGCATTAAAAAGATTTGAAATCGCTTGAGTCGCTATTTTTTCAACAGAAACAACTTGAACTATAAAATGAAAATGATTATCTAATAAGCAATATGAAACTAGTTCCAGTTTTGTGTCAAAATGCTTTTTTACCAGTTTTAGAAAATATGCTTTGTTTTCTTTATTATTAAAAATAGTGGTACCATTAACTCCTTTGTTGTAAATGTGGTAGTAATGATTTATTTCTAATTTTTCTAGATTCATTTTTAGATTTTTTTAAGAGACCTACAAGGTTTTTAAAACCTCGCAGGTCTAACTTCATATTTATTCCATTGAAACCAGTCGGATTTTCAAAACCTGCTAGGTCTGTATAATTCGTATAACTCCATATCTAACGGACTTTCATTAGTTGGAGTGAATTCGTTCTCTAGTGTTTTTTGCCAAACAAAACCATTGTTTAAAGCCACGTTTACACTCGGTAAATTGTCTTTATGTGCAATGATTTGAAGCGTTTTTATGTCTAAATGATTAAAAGCGTATTCGGATAATAGTTTTACAGCTGTTGAAATTATTTTTTTCCCTTTAAAAGGATAGCCAATGCAATAGGCAAACTCGCCTTGTTTTATCGAGTGATCTAGTTCTTTGATATAGATTATTCCTGCTAATTCTCTAGTCTCGGAATGTTTTAAAGTGAATAGATATTCTTCTTTTTTTTCAAATTGCTTGACTTTCTTTTCCGTAAACAGTTTGGCTAAAGTTGGTGTTAAGTTCTCTTTTAAGGTTCCTGGGAAATAACGATGAAAGCGATCTTCATTCGAGACCATGAAATCGCAAAGTTTCCAAGCGTCTCCACTATGGATAGGATTTATTTCGAAGTCGTCAAAATATAAAGTCATTAGTTTAAAGTTTCTGTTTCTGGTTTTAGTAGTTGTACTGTACTTATAGTAGCAGCAGTAACACTAAGCGGTAAAACCAAAATTACACCAAGTACTGGAATTAATAAAAAGAGCATAAAAACGATTCCGTTTCCTATGGCAACGCCTCTATTTTTTCTAATAAATTGTATGCTTTCTCGATAATTAAAATGTCTCTCTAAAGTATAATCCATATTACCAAAACCTGCGTAATATGCTTGTAGTGAAAATAATAAAATAGTCGAAAATATATTGACTACAGGAATAAACTTAAGTACTAGTAATGGCATGGTGAACAAGAGTTCTTTTCCTAAGTTTCGAATATTAAGACGAATTCCTCGCCATAACTGTTCTTTAAAAGAAGTTTTACGATGGCTGTGATTTTCTATTCCTGTTAAGTGTGCTTCAATTTTCTCGGAAACCGGACTCATAAATGGCGCAGAAAGTGCCATGATGATATGCTTATAAACGATTAATCCAATGGCTAGAACGGTAATTCCGCCGATGAATGTAGAAATAGAAGTGAAGGTTTCTTTTCCCCATTCCCAAAACCAGATTTTTGCGATGAAATTACCAACATTATCCGATAAACCATAAGCGGTAACACCTATTATAGCTGCGGTTACTAAGCTGATAATTATTGGTATGAAAAAGAATTTCCAAAGTTTTAATTTAGAAATTAATGCGAAACTGTTTGCGTATGCTTTTAAGCCTTTTAGTATGTTTTTAACCATAGTTTTCGTTTTAAAACCAAGCCTTGCGTTAGCGATTGAAGCATTTGTTGAAGCTCTTTTTTTTGCTATTAAAAGCAAATAAAAAGCGACTGCGGAAAGCGCGACCTACTTTTTTATAACTATAAGTAGTAATTAGCAACGAGATGTTACTAAAAAAAGTAGGTAACGCCCAAATTATTCTTATTCGTAATCCTTTTTTTTGAAAATATATTACTGTATTTAATCTTTTTAAGGTAACTATTTCTTCCCATTGGGAAGATTAAGATGGGCTTTTATACTCTTTTACTGCATCAATAAAAGCTTTAGCATTTTCTAACGGAATGTTTGGTAAAATTCCGTGACCTAGATTTACAATGTACTTGTCTTTACCAAATTCGTTAATCATTTGGTGTACCATTTTCTTGATTTCTGCAGGAGGTGAAAATAAACGGGTTGGATCAAAATTACCTTGAAGCGTAATGTTTCCGCCAGTTAAATAACGCGCATTTCTTGCCGAGCATGTCCAGTCTACACCTAAAGCTGCAGCGCCAGATTTTGCCATTTCGTCAAGTGCAAACCAACATCCTTTACCAAATGCAATCACCGGAGTTTCGTCTTTTAAAGCATCGATAATTTGTTGGATATATTGCCAAGAAAATTCTTGATAATCTACTGGAGAAAGCATGCCTCCCCAAGAATCGAATACTTGAACCGCATTAACACCTGCTTTTACTTTTTCTTTTAAGTAAGCGATGGTTGTATCTGTAATTTTTTGTAATAATTTATGTGCAGCAACCGGGTTGGTAAAGCAAAATTCTTTGGCTTTATCAAAGTTTTTTGAACCTTGCCCTTGTACACAATAGCAAAGGATGGTCCAAGGCGAACCAGCAAAACCAATTAATGGAATATCATCGTTTAGTTTTTCCTTAGTCATTTTAATGGCATCGTAAACGTAGCTTAAAGCTTCTTTTACGTCTGGAACGATTACGTTATCGACATCTTTTTGTGAACGAATAGGATTTGGTAAATATGGACCAAAGTTTGGTTTCATTTGTACCTCAATATTCATTGCTTGTGGAATCACTAAAATATCACAGAATAAAATGGCAGCATCCATTCCGAATCTACGAATTGGTTGTACGGTAATTTCACTTGCTAATTCTGGTGTTTGACAACGGGTAAAGAAATCGTACTTTGCCTTTATCTCCATGAATTCTGGAAGATAACGACCTGCTTGACGCATCATCCAAACTGGTGGACGTTCTACTATTTCTCCTTTTAATGCTCTTAAAAATAAATCGTTTTTTATACTCATATTTTTGTCATTCCTGCGAAAGCGGAAATATTTTTAATTCAACTTGATTTCAATGGTCATTGCGATACAAATATGTTTACTTTGGCAATCTGTTATTGAAGAGATTACCACGTCATAGCGTTCCTCGTAATGACAGCTATTAAATATAGTGCTCGTTTACTAATTGGATTACACTTTCTACTGTGGGAACCTTAGCAATACGTATATCTTTAAAATGTTTTTTAGCCTCTTGCGCAGTAGTTTCTCCAATACAAAAAGCAATCATGTTATCTGTAACATTATTTTCTTGCTTAAAACTTTGTACGGTAGATGGGCTATAAAATAGAACTGCTTCTACAGTATCTTCTAGCTTTACCGCATCTAATTTGGTTTGGTATGCTTCAATTTCGTTTACCGTAATATTATTTTCTTCTAAAATAGTAGGCAAAGCATCTAAGCGTAAGTCGCTACAGAAATAAGTAACTTCGGTTCCTTCTATATAATCTACTAAGTATTCGGCAAGTTTTTTAGCATTAGGTTCTGTATGTTTTACTTCACCAATACGTTTTTCTACTAAACGTTTTGTTCTACGTCCGACACAGTAAATGTTTTGGAATTGTAACTCCACAGCAGAAAAGTTTTGAAGTAATGCTTCAACTGCGTTTTTGCTTGTAATCACCACATTTTGGATAGGATTTCTAACCACTTGTGGTTTTAATCTGTTGGTGCTTATTTTTACAAAATCAGAACTCTCTACACCAAGATTCTCGTTTACTAATAAACGTTGATCTTCGGTAAAGGACTTTGTAGAATATACGGTAGTTGGTTTACTAGATTCTTGTATAGAATCCATTAAACGTTTTCCTCCTTTTTCTATAACATAGTCTGCACACCATGCTGCCATATCATGATGTTCTCCTAATTTTTTTACACGTTGTACGGTTATTTTTTTACTTCCGTTAGGGCTTAATAAAATACCATCAAAGTGTATTTCTTCTTCTTTTATATAACATAGTGCGCCGATTGGAGCAGTACATCCACCTTCTAAACGATTTAAAAACTCACGCTCAATTTGCGTACATGTTTGTGTTTCTTCGTCGTTAATCTCGTTTAAAATAGCTCTTGTTTCTTCATCTTCTTCCAAGGCAACAACAACGATAGCTCCTTGTCCTGCTGCAGGAATCATCCATTCTAAATTCACAGCGGTTTCTGGGCGTAATTCTAAACGACCAATTCCTGCTGCTGCAAAAATTGCTGCATCAAAATGTTCTGTATCGTCTAGTTTTTGCAAACGTGTATTTACATTACCACGAATATCTTCAATAGTATGTGTTGGATAACGGTTTAACCATTGTGCTTTTCTACGTAAACTGCTTGTTGCAATTACTGCTTCGCGTGCACCTAAAAACTCTTCTGTTGTTTTGTACACCAAAGTATCACGTACGTTACCACGTTTTAAAACAGCGGCTTGTACAATACCTTTTGGTAAAAGCGTTGGTACATCTTTTAAAGAATGTACAGCAATATCTATATCGCCATTTAACATAGCAATATCTAGGGTTTTAGTAAAAATTCCAGTTATTCCTAGCTCGTATAATGGTTTGTTTAGTTGTAAATCTCCTGTAGATTTTACAGGAACTAATACTACGTTGTGACCAAGATGTTCTAATTGGCTTTTTACTATTTTTGCTTGGTATAATGCAAGTTCGCTATCGCGAGTACCAATTCTAATTGTTTTAGACATTTGTTGTGGATGTTTCTAGTTGAAACACTTTTTTTATTAGTTCTAGACTTTCGTCTGTAGATATAGCATCATCTTTTAAGTGATGTGCAAAATGATTTGTTATTTTTTGAATAATATTATTGCTAATTAGTTCGGCTTGCTCTTCGTTAAAATTGCTCATTTTTTTACGTTGCGTATCTAACTCTGCAACTTTAAAATCATTTAATTTTAGCTTTAAAGCTTTAATAGTTGGTGCAAACTTTCTAGTTTCTAACCAAGCATTAAATTCGGTTCTAACTTCTTCAATAATTATTTCCGCTAGTGGGATATCTAGCTTACGCTTTTCTAAAGTATCGTCCGTTATTTTAGATAAATGATCTAGATGCACTAAAGTAATGTTCTCTAGTTCATTTACATTTTCATTTACGTTTTTAGGAATCGATAAATCTAAAATTAAAAGCGGTTTTTTGTTTTGTATAATATGTTTGTCAACCGTCGGCATTTGTGCGCCAGTTGCAACAATTAAGATGTCGGAAGCATGAATTTCTTCTTGTAAATTACTGTAATCCTTAACCACAAGGTTGAATTTTCCAGCAATAGCTTCGGCTTTATCTTTGGTTCTATTAATTAAAGTGATTTGTTCGTTTTGCGAATGTTTCACTAAGTTTTCACAAGTATTTCTTCCAATTTTTCCGGTTCCGAAAAGCAGAATGTTTTTTTGCGAAATGTTTTCCACTTCATTTAAAATATATTGTACCGAAGCATAGGAAACAGAAGTTGCTCCTGTTGAAATACTTGTTTCGGTTTTAATACGTTTGCTTGCTTGAATAACGGCATTTACTAAACGTTCTGAGAAATGATTTAATAAACCTTCTTTTTTAGACTGGGAAGCAGCATGTTTTAACTGACCAATAATTTCGAAATCTCCTAAAATCTGACTATCTAATCCAGATCCTACACGAAACATATGCGAAATAGCATCTTTGTTTTTTAAGACAAATGCTACTTTTTGAAATTCTTCAACAGTACCTTTTGTATTGTCGCAAAGTAATTTTATAAGTTGAAAAGGGTGTTGTGCGAAACCGTAAATTTCGGTTCGGTTACATGTAGATGTTACCACAAGGCTTTCTACACCTTCTTGTTTAGCTTGTTCTAGTAGCTTTATTTTAGATGTTGCGTCTAAACTAAAATGCCCACGAATTTCGGCATCCGCTTTTTTGTAGCTTAGACCAATTGCGTAAAATGAATTGCCTTTAGAAATATTGTATTGCTCCATTACCTGATTTGGATGTTACCGGACAAAAATAGAACGCTTATGCGGATAAAAGTAACGCTAAAAGAACTTTTAGTGTCGTTTGTGGTTTTTTAGTACTATTTTTAAATAATATATGATAAATATCATACTTTTGCAGTAATAGCAACCCTTTTTGATGCTATTGTTTAGAATTATTCTAAATAAGAATTTTAAAATGAAAGAGAATACTACTTTAAAAAATGTCGCTAGAGGTACTTTTAATGAAACAAAAGTAGATGATGGTTTTTTTGTGTTAAGCTACCAAAATGAAAGTCAATTAGTTGAAACGCTAGAGCGAGAGATTGATAGTAGTTTTATCCAGTTTCATTTTTGTATTAAAGGTGCTGCTGCTTTTTTGTTTAATAATGGAAGCTATACTTTAAATATACAAGACGAAACTTCTTTGCTTTTGTATAACCCGCAACGCGACTTACCCATTCATTTGCAGGTAGATGCAAATACCTGGTTGGTTTCTCTTTTGATTTCTATTAAGAAATTTCACGGTTTATTTAGTCAGGAAGCAGATTACATCACGTTTTTAAGTGATGATAATAAGGATAAGAAATATTATAAAGACGGAAGAATTTCGCCTTCGATGTCTATTGTCTTAAATCAATTAATACATTACAATTTAAACCAATCTATTAAAAATCTTTATTTTAAAGGAAAGGCTTATGAGCTTTTAAGTTTGTATTTTAATCGAAATGAAGATGCAAATGTAGAACAATGTCCGTTTTTGGTAGATGAAACGAATGTGATTAAAATACGAAAAGCAAAAGATATCATTATCTCAAGAATGGCTGAGCCGCCAAGTTTGCAAGAGTTAGCAGATGAAATTGCTTTAAGTTTGAAAAAGCTTAAAGAAGGTTTCAAACAAATTTATGGCGATTCTGTATTTAGCTTTTTGTTAGATTATAAAATGGAAGTTGCTAGAAAATTATTAGAATCTGGCGATCATAATGTAAATGAAGTCGGACTTAAAGTAGGATACAGTACATCCAGTCATTTTATAGCTGCTTTTAAGAAGAAGTACGGAACGACTCCGAAAAAATATATACAATCTGTAAATTAATAAACTTTCCACTGTTGTGGTAATTATAATATAATGAGTAAAGGAATATTATTAGTAAATCTAGGTTCGCCCGAAAGTCCGGAACCTAAAGACGTTAAAAAGTATTTAGGAGAATTCTTAATGGACGAACGTGTTATCGATATACCTGTTTTAGCAAGAACAGCTTTAGTGAAAGGTATTATTTTAAACACCAGACCAAAAGCTTCTGCAGCAGCCTATAAAAAGATCTGGTGGGAAGAAGGTTCGCCACTTATTGTGCTTTCCGAAAGACTTCAAAAGAAATTACAAAAGGAGACCGAAATGCCTGTGGCTTTAGCTATGCGTTATGGAACGATGACCATTAAAAAAGGGATTCAAGAATTGATAGATAAAGGTGTGGATGAAGTTTTGCTTTTTCCGCTATACCCACAATTTGCTATGGCAACTACAGAAACCATTACTGTTTTAGCAGAAAAATTGCGTCAAAAGTTTTTTCCGAATATAAAAATTGAATCTGTTCCTGCGTTTTACAACAAGCCAGATTATATTGAAGTATTATCGAGCAGTATTGCAGGGCATTTAGAAGATAAAAACTATGATCATGTTTTGTTTTCGTATCATGGTGTTCCAGAAAGACATATTAGAAAAAGTGATGTTACAAAATCACATTGTAAAATAGACGGTAGTTGTTGCGTAACGCCAAGCAAAGCACACGAGTTTTGTTACAGACATCAATGTCTTGAAGTTACCCGTTTGGTAGCGGAGAAATTAAGATTTAAAGAAGGTGCTTTCTCTACATCCTTTCAATCTAGATTAGGATTTGATCCTTGGTTACAGCCATATACCGATAGAACTATTGAGCGTTTGGGAAAACAAGGGGTGAAAAATATGGCTATTGTTACACCAGCTTTTGTGAGTGATTGCTTAGAGACTTTAGAAGAGATTGCGATGGAAGGGCAAGAGATTTTTCGTGAAATGGGAGGAAAAGATTTTACAACCGTTCCTTGTTTAAATGATGATGATGCTTGGGTTTCATTACTTGCGAAATGGGTAAACGGTTGGTCTGAAAAAGGAGTTTTAGCGTAATATAATTATGGAATATTACAACTATATAAAATCGCTTCACCTTATTTTTGTGATTACATGGTTTGCAGGATTATTTTATATTCCGAGATTGTTTGTATATCAAATTGAAGCATTTCATAAACCTTCACCAGACAAAGAAATTCTTGGGAGGCAGTTGAAGCTCATGGCAAAGCGTTTATGGAATATCATAACCTGGCCATCTGCAATTTTGGCTACGGGATTTGCCATTTGGTTACTCATTTTACAACCTGTTTGGTTGCAACAACCTTGGATGCATGTGAAATTAGGTTTTGTAGTTTTGCTGATTATCTATCATTTAAAAACCCATCAGTTTTATAAACAATTGCAAAAGGATGTGGTTAAAAAAACATCCAATTTTATGCGTTTATGGAATGAAGGAGCGACCTTTATTCTATTTGCTGTAGTGTTTTTAGTCATTTTAAAAAGTGCTTTTAATTGGATTTTTGGAGTACTCGGTATTTTTATTCTTGGTGTATTACTCATGTTAGGTTTTAAAGTGTATAAAAATATACGTAACAAGAATCCGGAAGCTTAAATCTAGATTTTCAATTACAAATCGCTAAAAACGAAATCCCGAAAGCTTTTATTCGAATTTGAAAATTTTTGGTTTTGTGTGTTGCTAGAAAAGTATTTGGTGTGATTATTGTTATATTTAGACGATTACAATACTAATTTAAGATACCTGTTTATGCAGGCATTTCTATGAGATTAAAAAAACTGTCTTTACGAGTTCGTATTTTTATAGCCATGATTCTTTTGGTGTTTTTAGCGTCTATTTTAATAACGGCAGTAGCTGTTTATCAAAATAAAGAAGAAACAATTGATTACCACACGCAAAGACTAGAGCGTAAAGAAGCTAATATTAAAAGACATATTAACTTTGTAATTCAAGAAACGACTTTTGAGGTGAAAACCGAGAAGATTCCGTTTATTTTTAAAGAAGAGATTTATAAAATTGCCTCTGTACATGATTTACCAATAAACCTGTATGATTTAGATGGTCAGCTTTTAAAATCTTCCATAGCAACCCTAACACAAGAATCTCTGCAGACTTGTTTAAATGCAGAAGTATTGAATACGTTGGCGAATACCGTAGAGCATAGACTTGTTCTAAAACGAAAAGTTAGTGGGGAAACATATCAATCTTCATTCACCTATATAAAAGATCAGAAGTCCAAACCTATTGCTATTTTAAATTTACCATTATTAGAGAATGATGATTTTTTAGCAAAAGAATTGGATGAATTTTTAGAGCGAATCGCGTTTGCTTATTTGTTTATGTTGCTAATGGCAATTGCTTTGGCTTATGTATTATCGAAATATATAACGAAGTCTCTAAATACCATTAGCGATAAAATAAACACCACAAGATTAGAAAGAAGAAATCAGAAAATAGAAATTGATTCTGCAACCGTAGAAATTGCGGCACTTGTAAAATCGTACAATAGTATGATTGATGAGTTGGAGGAAAGTGCTGTACAATTAGCTACTAGTGAACGAGAACAAGCTTGGCGAGAAATGGCAAAGCAGGTGGCGCATGAAATTAAAAATCCGTTAACTCCAATGCGATTAACCGTACAGAGTTTTCAGCGTAAGTTTGATCCTTCCGATGAAAACATACATCAAAAACTAGATGAATATAGTAAAACGTTAATTCAGCAAATAGATACACTGAGTTCGATAGCTTCTGCATTTTCAAATTTTGCTAAAATGCCAGCACAGAAAAACGAAATGCTTAATGTGGTGGAAATTGTAGATCTTTCTTTAGATATTTTTAATGAGGATTATATCGCGTTTTCTTCTAATAGGGAAGAAATTATTGCTAAGTTTGATAGAACACAGCTTATTCGCGTGGTTACCAATTTAATTAAAAATGGTATTCAGGCAATTCCTAAGGATAAAAAGCCGGAGATTGTGGTGAAGGTATTGCAAGAAAATGAGGTGATTAAAATTACTGTTTCCGATAATGGTATAGGAATTACGGACGAGAATAAATTGAAAATATTTGAACCAAAATTTACAACTAAAACTAGCGGAATGGGATTAGGTTTAGCGATGGTTAAAAATATTCTGGAAACATATAAAGGAAGTATTACCTTTACCTCTCAATTAGGAATAGGGACCACTTTTACGGTAACTTTTCCGAAAGAATAAAGTTAAAAATAAATCAGATGATCACTCTGAGCGTGTCGAAGAGTCTTCTTAAACCAAATAAAAATGTCATACAATAACATCTTATCTGCAACCCAAAACGGAATAACAACCATTACTATTAATAGACCTACAAAGCTTAATGCGCTTAATAAAGAGACTATTCAAGAACTACATGAAGGTTTTAAAGCTGCTAATAAAGATAAAAACACGAAAGTGATTATTCTAACAGGAAGTGGTGAAAAAGCTTTTGTTGCAGGAGCAGATATTAGTGAGTTTGCAAACTTTAATGTCGATAATGGCGGGAAGTTAGCCGCTAAAGGACAAGAATTATTATTCGATTTTGTTGAAAATTTAAAAACTCCAGTTATCGCTGCTGTTAATGGTTTTGCTCTTGGTGGCGGACTAGAATTAGCCATGGCTTGTCATTTTAGAGTAGCAAGTGATACTGCAAAAATGGGATTGCCAGAAGTTTCTCTGGGTGTAATTCCTGGTTATGGTGGTACACAGCGTTTGCCGCAATTAGTTGGTAAAGGTCGTGCTATGGAAATGATTATGACTGCGGGAATGATCGACGCAGAAACTGCAAAAAACTACGGATTAGTAAATCACGTAACTACACAAGAAGAATTAATACCATTGGCTGAAAAAATTGCTGGTAAAATTATGCGTAATTCATCTGTTGCAATTGCGAAAGCTATAAAAGCTGTTAATGCAAATTATGCAGCAGATAAAGATGGATATAAAGTAGAAATAAAACAATTTGGAAAATGCTTTGGAACGGAAGATTTTAAGGAAGGAACAACTGCTTTCTTAGAAAAACGTAAAGCAGCTTTTCCTGGTGAGTAATCTTTATAATATAGAAAGTATATAAAAAAATGCGAGCATTTATGCTCGCATTTTTTTGTTTAAATCATTTAAGTACAGTTAGATATGTATAAAGTTAACAAAAGTTCGTCCTTCTGTTTCTGTAACAATCTTATATCTTCCTTCTCGTTTTTCATCTAGACTTAAAACTCTACCAATATTCTTAGCATCGTTATTAATGGTTTCCGTGTAAATTAAATGAAAGTTGTTACCTTCTGTACCTTCATAATAAACCTTAATGTCTAATGGTTTTTGACCTAAAGATAATTTAGAGATATAAACTTTATTATTTTTATTTCTAACATAAGGTTTAAATATAGTAGTTCCTTTTTCTTTTTTAAATGCAACGATGTTATTAGTAACATGAAAAGGAATTATTACGATTTTAATAGCTTTGTTTAACTCAAAAAAGTAATCTCCATTTGGTAATTCTGTTAAATCAAATCCTTTAGTGTAATCTCCAGAATTTTGAATGGACTCATTATAGAGAATAATTCCGTGTGTATTCTTAATAAGAAGTTCGTCTCCTTTTTTAACATCGTTTAATGTTAAAGTTGTTCTTTTTGCATCCTTTAAATCGTTTAAAGGAGCATTTGCGTTTGCTAGTAAAGCAGTAAATACTACTACTATTACTACCGTGTTTTTCATTAATTTTTTCATAATCTTATAGGTTTAATGATTATATCGACAAAGGTATATGGAAAGGCGCGTTTAAAAAACAGCTATTTTTGCTGTTATGTGTATTATTTTAACCTTAACGTATTGAAATACAATGCATTGTTTGTTGTGGTGGTTGCTGATTTAGCTCCTGCTAGCCTTCTTATGGTTTTACTTGTATACATAATAGGTTAGGAGTGCTGTATGTTTTAAATATAAAAGGGAACAGAAAGTGTATAAAACAAAAAAGCAAGCATAAATGCTCGCTTTTTTTGTTGAAATTATATAAATCTAACTAAAACTGTATATAATCAACAAATGTTCTTCCTTCGGTTTTTGTAACCACTTTGTAGGTCCCATCTAGTTTTCCGTCTAAGCTTAAAACTCTACCAATATTTTTAGCATCGTTATTAATGGTTTCCGAGTAAATTAAATTAAAGTCGTCACCTTCGATACTTTCATAATAAACTTTAATATCTAAGGGCTTTTGGTTTAAAGATAATTTAGAGATATATACCTTGTTTTCTATGCTCTTAATAGAAGGCTTAAAAATGATAGACTCTTTTCCTGTTTTGTATGCTACTGTATTGTTAGAAACATAAAAAGGAATTATTTTAATTTCAGAGTCTTTGTTTAATTCAAAAAAGTAATCTCCTTTTGGTAAGTCGGTTAAATCAAATCCTTTAATGTAGCTACCAGAGGTTTTGATTTTTTCCTTGTACATAACAACATCATAAGTATTCTTAATTAGTAGTATGTCTCCTTGTTTAACATTGTTTAATGTTAAAGTTGTTTTTCTTGCATCCTTTAAATGGGTTAAAGGTGCATTTGCGTTTGCTAATAAAGCTGTAAATAGTACAACTATTACTAAAGTGTTTTTTATAAATTTTCTCATAATCTTTTTTAATTATTTTGTATTCCAAGTTGTTTTAATAAAAACAACGGTGTTTAAATAGGTTCTCTAGGGATTGATTGTTTGATTTGCTGTTACTAGTAAAGTAATAAAATGTATTACTAGAGTTTTTGTGTCTTGCATGAATTTTTTCATAGCCATTTGGGTTAAATTATTATGGGAACAAAGGTATAGGCAAAGGGAAGATTAAAAAGCATCTATTTTAGCAACTATATATGTTATTTTACCCTGATTAGTGAGTACGAAAACGTTATATGTTAAAATAGTATATAATAGTGGTAAATTAACACATGCTAAGATTTTTATTATTTGTAAATTTGTTGTCAGATTTAATACCCGAAATACGTTTTGCAAATAAAACCTACATTTAAAAAGATTACGCCAGATTTTGGTAGTTCTATTACCGCTATTCAAAAAACTAAAAAGCGAAAGAGAAGCGAAGCATTTTGGCATTTTCATCCCGAATTAGAATTAGTGTATGTAAATAAAGGAAAAGGAAGAAGGCACATTGGTAATCATCTTTCTTACTTTAATAACAGTCAATTAATTTTGATAGGATCTAATTTACCGCATAATGGGTTTACAGATCGTTTAACTTCTAAGGGGAAAGAAACAATGGTGCAATTTCATCCGGAGTTTTTGGGAGATTTATTTAATAAGTTGCCAGAAATGAAAAATATCTTGCAGCTCATAGAGCGTGCTAAAAAAGGAATTTTATTTAAGCCAGAGATAAAGAGAATTGTTGGCCCTAAAATAGAGAAGTTACCAAAATATGAAGGCATAAAACGGGTAACAAAGCTGTTAGAGATATTAGAACAGTTGGCATTGAGCACAGATTATGTTTTGCTTAATGAAAATGGTTACATGTTCGAAACGCAACCACAAGACAGTAGTAAGATCGATAAAATTTTTAAATACGTTAATAAAAACTACCAAGAGCATATTACTTTAGATGAGATTGCAGCACATGTAAACTTAACGGTTCCTGCTTTTTGTAGGTATTTTAAAAAGGTAACCGGAAAAACATTCACACAGTTTGTTAATGAGTGTCGTATATTTTATGCTACAAAACTATTGACAGAAAGCCAAAGTAGTATCACCGATATTTGTTTTGAATGTGGTTTCAATAACTTCTCCCACTTTAATAAAGTGTTTAATGAAGTGATAGGGAAAAGCGCATCCAAATATAGAGGGGAAATGCGATTAATCATTCAGTAAAAAGGTAAAGGAATAATAGGAGTATTGCAATAGAAATAGCAAAAGGAAGCTAGGGTTTATTTTTCACCATTCCATTCGGCATAAAACTGTGCTAAAAAACCTTCCATATACTGATGTCTTTCCTGGGCAATTTGTTGTCCGGTTTTGGTATTCATTTTGTCTTTCAACAAGAGTAGTTTTTCGTAAAAATGATTAATCGTTGGCGCCGTAGATTTCTTGTATTCATCTTTACTCATATTTAAATTAGGAGCAATTTCAGGATTGTAAAGTGCTCTACCTTTAAATCCGCCATAATTAAAACAGCGAGCAATACCAATAGCGCCAATGGCATCTAGTCGGTCTGCATCTTGTACTACTTCTAGTTCTTTGGAAGTAAAAGCCAATGCACCTTCTAAAGATTTATTAAAAGACATGTTTGCAATAATGTTTACCACATGTTCTATAACTTCAGAAGATACATTTTCTTTAAATAAAAATTCACGAGCTACTCTTGGTCCAACAGCGTCATCTCCACCATGAAATTTACTATCTGCAATATCATGTAAAAGTGCAGCTAATGAAACTACAAAAATATCTACGTTTTCCTTTTTGGCAATAAGTAATGTATTGTTATATACACGTTCAATATGAAACCAATCGTGGCCACCTTCGGCATCTTTAAGCGTTTCTTTTACAAATGCTTTTGTGGCTTCAATTAGCGTTTCATCAGGCATGTATTTCTATAATTTAGCAGGTTCTACCCAATTAAACTGGAAGGAATTTTCAGGAACTTTCATACGCTCTGCGATACGACGCATTCTAGAAGGAAGCTTCATTAAGTAATCTCTAGCTTTTTCGGCTTCATCGGTTAGATTAGAAACCTTATCAATTTCCCAACGGATAATAAGTTTGTCTAAAATATCTACATAATCTGCAGCGGTGTAGACACCAATACGTTGTGCTGTATTCGAAAACTCTTCAAAAGCAGTACTTATTTTGTTTCCAGATTCTCTTAAAAAATGTGCAGGCATGGTGATTTTTTGCTTCATCATGTATTGAAAAGCAAGCATCATTTCACTTGGGTCTACAGCAAAAATACGCTCTACAAATTCGCAGTATGCATGATGGTGTCTCATTTCGTCTCCAGAAATAATTTTACACATTTTTGAAAGCTGCTTATTTCCTTTTTGTTTCGCCATTTTTGCGACTCTATTATGAGAAATATACGTCGCTAGTTCTTGAAAACTAGTATATAAAAAGTTTTTATATGGATCTCTATCGGTACCAATATCAAAACCATCAGCAATAAGATGTTGCGTGGTTTTTTCAATTTCTTTCATGTTTACACGTCCAGAAAGATATAGGTATTTGTTTAGCACATCACCATGTCTGTTTTCTTCTGCAGTCCAGTGTCTTACCCATTTAGACCAACCATTTCTTCCTACTTGATCTACACCTTCCACATCCATTAACCAGGATTCATAGGTTGGTAAGGCTTCTTCGGTGATCATATCACCAACTAAAACTACCCAAAAATCATAAGGCAATTCTTTAGAAAGCTCTCTAATTTCTTTTACTTCTTCAAAAAAGTTATCGCCTTCACTATTTGGTAAAAAATCAGATGGTTGCCAAATGGTATCTACAGGAATTAAATATTTTTGAATTAAGGATTCTATGTCTTTTTCTAAAAACGACATTACTTCTAATCTTACATTTTTTATGGACATAATTTTATAGTTTAATACTGTTTTTTATAGTTTTTTCAATGTGTTCTAGCAATAATTCCTGCGTTTCAAAATCACTTTTTTTAACCGGTTTATGTGCTGTAAAAGTTAAGTGATTTCCTATCCCTAAGGGAAACTTACCATAACGTAAATTTTTCCAAGAATTATTAATAGTAACCGGCACAATCACTGCGCTTGGTATATATTTTATTAGTGTTTCTAAGCCTTTTGTTTGAAAAGGTTTTGGCTTCCCATCGCGACTTCTAGTACCTTCCGGGAAAATAACTGCTGCTCTTTTTGTAGATTCTATATAATCTCCAAACTTACGAATGGCTACAATAGATTGTCTTGGGTTTTTTCTGTCTATTAAAACAGAACCTCCGTGACGTAAGTTATAAGAAACACTAGCGATTCCTTTTCCTAATTCCTTTTTACTTACAAATTTAACATGATGCTTTCTGAAATACCACATCAGCGGCGGAATATCTGCCATGCTTTGATGGTTAGAAACGATAAGTACAGGTTGCGAAGTATCTAAATCGTATGGGTTGTAAAACGAATGTCTAGAACCTAAAATATTTACACATCGCATCAGGCAAAACTGTAAAGCATCTACACTATTTTTATGCGCTTTGTATCCAAAAACATTGAAACAAAACCATTGTATCGGATGAAACACTACCAATGCTAATCCGAAAAAAAGATAGTAGATACAAGATAAAGGATATGCTATAAGTTTTCTCATTTTTTTTGTTAAAATGTAATACTCCAAAAATAAAAAAACCACGTCTATAAAACGTGGTTTAATTGTAATAGTTTACTTGTAAATCTAACTTTAACATTTAAAGATAAATGGCTACTAGCAATGCTCATTATAAGCATCCATAAGATTTTCTGCAATCATTTCTGCAGGTCTACCTTCAATATGATGACGCTCTAACATATGTACTAATTCTCCGTTTTTAAACAAAGCCATACATGGCGAGCTTGGAGGAAAAGGAATCATATAGTCACGCGCTTTATTAACTGCGTCTTTATCTACACCTGCAAAAACCGTTACAATATGGTCTGGTTTTTTTGCGTTTTGTAAACTGGTTCTAGCTCCTGGTCTTGCATTTGCTGCAGCACAACCACAAACCGAATTTACAACCACTAAAGTTGTTCCTTCTTTTGCAATGGCAGCATCCACATCGGCAACTGTATGTAATTCTTCAAAACCTACGTTGGTTAAATCTTCACGCATTGGTTTTACTAATTCTGCTGGGTACATATCTTGTAATTTTATATTTATAAATCTATCTCGTGCAAAGATAATCAAAAACCGTGCAATTTAATGAGATAGCCATTTTTAAAGACAGAATGACGCATAAAAATGGCGTAAACGAATTAATTCCGTTGTAAAACGGAATCTTATTAAGTAAATTTTAATTAGTATGGCGTTACACTTCTTCGCTTAAAGCTACAAAGTGTCAGGCTATACACTATATCTTTTTTACAAAAAAGTAAAAAAGGATGTCGTTTCTATCCTTAACGCGTGCAACTTCATTTTGCAATACTAGTTTTCCTTTCTTTTAAGTAAATAGGTCACAAAGTAACAAAAGCCTTATGTAACAAAACCATACATATTATAACTAACAAGTAGTATCTTTGAACTTTAAAAAATAAAAAACATGAGTTTCGGAAAATGGATTGGAGCATCTTTAGGGTGGTCTTTTGGAGGGCCAATTGGTGCTATTATAGGTTTGGCGCTTGGTAGTTTTGTAGATACATTATCTTCAGGTAAAGGATTTACTATTGGTGAAGGAGATTTTGAAAGAGGAAGCACGCAACAAAGACAAAGACCAAATTATAGAAGCCAACAACAACGAAGAGCACAAACTACTTCTGGAGATTTTGAAGTCAGCTTACTTATTTTAGCTTCTGTAGTTATAAAAGCAGATGGTGTACAAGACCAACGCGAATTAGATTTTGTACGTAATCAATTTGTGAGCATGTACGGAAAAGACAGAGCGAACAAAGCCTTTAAATTATTTAAAGGTATTAGTAGTCAAACCGTACCATTGCGTCAAGTTTGTAGCCAAATACAACAAATGATGGATCATGCATCGCGGTTACAGTTAATGCATTTTCTTTTCGGAATTGCCAAAGCAGATGAAATGGTTACCGAAGATGAAGAGCGTACCATCTTTACCATTGCAGGATATTTAGGGATAAGCTCTCGCGATTATAACAGTATTAAAGCGATGTTTTATAACAGTAGTGATAATGCGTATAAGATTTTAGAAATTACCAAATCTGCAACTACAGACCAAATTAAAAAAGCCTACCGTACTATGGCTAAAAAGTACCATCCAGATAAAGTAGAACATCTAGGTGAAGAACATAAAAAAGGAGCAGAAGAAAAGTTTAAACAAATACAAAAAGCCTACGAACAGTTGCAAAAAGAACGCGGTTTTTAATTCGTTTTTTTGTTTTTAATTCGTTTTTCAACACTCTTAAAATAACGTTTTTCTTTCCATTTTCTAAGAATAAATATCACTAAGACAATTAGTCCGAGAATCATCATTCCTTCTTTTCCTGTGAGATATTCAAATATTTTCATGATTATTATTTAGAAGTGTAAAAGTCGTTATTAAATAAAGAAGCTTTCATTAGTAGAACTTATTTTTAAATTTATAATAAATTGGTGCTTCGTTTGGAGTGATATTACCCTCTAAACAAAAAGAAATCGGCTTTCATGTCTTCAATTTGTGCGTCTTCATTGGTGATGATATAATCGATAGCTTTTGAGGTGAAAGTGTCTCCTTTTTCAGTTAAAGAAACAATGTTCTTATTTAAAACAATCATGTTGTTTTTAAGCGCTAAATCTAGAACCGTTTTAGCTCTTACTTTTTGCCAATTAATATGTTCTTGCAAATGGTTTACGTGACGTTCCCGTTCTTCGGTATGATTTTTTAAATGCAATAAAAAGGTTAATAAAGACACTTCTATACGTTGTTGTTTTTCTCTATACATCACAGCAATTATTCCTTTGCTTGGCGCAAATAAAAACACGATTAAGAAAATAAAACCTAGCATGGTAGTTATGGATCCCGCAATAGAAGCATCTAACCAGTGTGCAAACCAATAACCAGAAATAGCACTTAAAACCCCAAAACTAACAGCGAGCCAGAGCATTTTCTTTAAATCTGTAGTCAATAAATATGCGGTTGCAGCAGGAGCAATCATTAGGGCAACTACTAGAATGGCACCAACAGCATCAAATGCTCCAACGGTTGTTACCGATGCAACAGACATTAAACCATAATGAATAATTGCAGGAGAAAAACCTAAAGAGGCAGCAAGGCCTTTATCGAAAGTGCTTAATTTTAGTTCTTTAAAAAAAGCGAGTAGTAAGCCAATAGTTATCGCTAAAATAGAACCAATAATCCAAAGGGATTTCGGACCAACATCTGTTCCGCCAATAAATAACCGATCAAAAGGAGCAAAGGCTAATTCGCCAAGTAAAACAGCGTCGACATCTAAATGTACATCATTCGCATTTTTAGCAATTAATATAACACCAATACTAAACAGCGCAGGAAAAACTAAACCAATTGCAGTGTCTTCTTTTACCAATCCTGTTTTTTGAATATATTCTACTAAAACCACAGTAATAATTCCGGTAAACGCAGCTAGTAATATGAGTAACGGAGAGTTTAAATCTTGCGTTATAAAGAACCCAATTACAATTCCTGGCAAGATGGAATGACTAATAGCATCACTAATCATAGCCATTTTTCTTAATACAAGAAAGGTTCCTGGAATAGCGCAAGCAATAGCTACTAAGCTTGCAATAAGTTGTATTTCTATTTGCGCACTATTCATCTTCTGTAGATTGTTTAGTGTATAAATTGGCAGCAGTTTCAAAGCCTAAATCGGTTAAGCTCCACATGGAACCATCAATAGTTGCATAATTTTTCTCCACTAGTTTCTGAAGCGTTTTTTTAGTAAAACCTTGAAAGTTATTTAATAATTTAATGGCATGCGGATGTGAAATGTTTTCATGTGTTTCTGCTATATGATGCATGAAAGCTAAGGTTTTGTGTAACTCTAAATCGCGTCTGTTTTTTATAAATCGAATTTGTTTAAAAAGCAATCCTCTGCTTGGTGAAAAAATAAAAGAGAAAACTACAAATACAGCAGCAACTAATACAATAACTGGTCCTGTAGAAAGATTGTTTTGACTTGCACTTATTGCGGTTCCAAATACACCAGAAAAAGCACCAAAAATTGCAGCTAAAAAAACCATAGTAGCTAGACTGTTTGTCCATTGTCTTGCAGCAGCAGCAGGAGCGAGTAGCATAGCACTCATTAAAACGACACCAACGGTTTGTAAACCTAAAACAATAGCCAAAACAATAAAAGTAGTAATAAGAATGTCTATAAATTTGGTATTAAAGCCTAAGGTTTTTGTGTAGTCTGCATCGAATAATAGGGTTTTAAACTCTTTCCAGAAAAGTAAAAGAACAAAGAGGCAAATTCCTGTTACTATTGCCATCATCCAAACATCACTTTCTACTAAAGTTGCTGCTTGTCCAAATAAATATTTGTCTAAACCTGCTTGATTGGCGTTGGGTTGTTTCTGAATAAAAGTTAAAAGCAACATTCCGAAACCAAAAAAAAGCGATAATATTAATCCCAAAGCAGTATCACTTTTTAAATGGGTTTTGGTAATAATAGCTCGAATCCAAAAAGTACCGACAAGTCCGCTAACCAAAGCGCCTAATAATAAGATGTTACTATCTTTTGCTCCAGTTATTAAAAAGGCGATTGCAATTCCTGGTAAAGCAGCATGCGAAATAGCATCGCCTAAAAGACTTTGTTTTCGCAGTACAGCAAAGCTACCAAGCATTCCTGTAACTGCGCCTAAAAGTGCGGTTCCAAGGGTGATGGTTCTAAGTGTGTAGTCTGTAAAGACTAATGAAAAATATTCTGTTATGTCCATAATCCCTGCGAAGGCAGAAATCTCTTCCTACTACGCAATTTGTTTTTTTATTGTCAGTGCAAGACTTTTTGAAGTCGTAGCAACCTGTTGGTTTCTAGTTTTGTTTCTAAACCCTTCCGTCTTTAATTCCTTTTCGGGGAATTAAATCCACCTTCCCTTGAAAAAGGGAAGGAGTTTTTTTGATTTTTTTTGTCACTTCGATTTTTTCTTCGGAATTACTCGAAGTGATATCCTTTTATTTATCGAGTAAGAATTGTATACTGCGGCTGTTCACTGCCTACTTTTTTCTACTCTTGAATACTTACTTTATAATTAATACCGTAGGTTTTCGTTAAATTATCATCATTAAAAATGTCTTTAACTGGTCCTGTGGCAATTTTCTTCACATTTAAAAAAGTTACCCAATCAAAATATTCCGGAACGGTTTGTAAATCGTGATGTACTACAATTACTGTTTTTCCTGCTTTTCGTAATTCTTTTAAAATATTAATGATTGCAATTTCAGTAGTTGCATCTACACCTTGAAATGGTTCGTCCATAAAATAAATGGATGCGTTTTGTACTAAGGCTCTTGCTAAGAATATACGTTGTTGTTGTCCGCCAGAAAGCTGACTAATTTGTCTGCTTTTAAAAGCAAGCATGCCTACTTTTTCTAAAGCTTCCAGAGCTGCTTTCTTTTCTTTTTGTCTCGGACGTTTAATCCAACCTAAGCTACCATAAGTTCCCATCATTACCACATCTAAAGCGGTCGTTGGGAAATCCCAATCTACACTTCCTTTTTGCGGAACATAAGCTACCAGTTTTCGTTGTTTGTCATAAGGCTTTCCGTAAATGGTTACACTTCCTGCAATGGGCTTTAAGATGCTTAAAATAGATTTTATAAGCGTAGATTTTCCTGCGCCATTTGGCCCAACAATAGCCATAAGAACACCTTCTGGGATTTCTAAATCAATATCCCAAAGTACCGGTTTGTAGTTGTAGGCTACTGTTAAATCGTCTACTTTTACTGCTAATACTCCTGAATAGGCAGGAGTCTCTTTATTAGGTTCACTGTCGTTTATATTTTCTTCTGTTTTATTTTTCATTTCATAATTATCTATAAGATCATGAGATTCCTGCCTTCGCAGGAATGTGACTTACTTCAAGGCATTCACAATAGTATTCACATTATATTCAAACATACCAATATACGTTCCTTCTACGGTTCCTGCATTTCCTAACGCATCCGAATATAAAGTGCCACCAATGGTTACGTCATGATTCTTTGAATTTACCGCGGCCTGTAAAGCTTCTATAGTACGTTTAGGCACAGAGCTTTCTACAAAAATAGCTTTTACTTTTTTATCTATTATAAATTTAGAAATATTTTGTACATCTTGAACGCCAGCTTCTGTTGCTGTAGATAAACCTTGTAATCCAACAACTTCGAATCCATAATTTTTTCCAAAATAATTGAAGGCATCATGTGCAGTGACTAGAATTCTTTTTTCTATTGGAAGTGTTTCGATGATGGTTTTTACTTTACTTTCTAATGCGGTTAGTTTTTCTAGGTATCCTTTTTCGTTTTCTGCGTAATTTGCTGCGTTTGTCGGGTCTTTTTCAGATAAGACCTTAGTTACTTTTTTGGCAAACAGTTTAAAGTATGCAATATTAAACCAAACATGCGGATCGTAATTGGATGCAAAATAATCGGAACCAATTAGTGTCGTTTTGTCTATTTCTTCCGCTAAAGCAATTGGTGTTTTTGTTTTGCTTCCCATTTTTTCAAAAACTTCTACTAGTTTTCCTTCTAAATGTAAACCGTTATAAAAAATGATATCTGCATTTACCAACTTCGAAACATCGCCTTCGCTTGCTTTGTATAAGTGTGGATCGACACCAGAACCCATTAGCCCTTGAATATTTATATGTTCTCCTCCAATGTTTGTTACCAAATCTGTAATCATCGATGTGGTGGTAATGATGTTTAGCTTTCCGTTGTCTTGTTTTTTAGATTTACAGCTTATAATTGTTAAAGCGATGCAGAGTATGAGTATATTTTTTTTCATGTTTAAATGTTTTTTGTTTTAGGAATTCTAAAGCTAACACCAGCACTTAATAATAGGTCTTGCCCTTTTGTAATACTTGTGCCAATAGTTGCATCTAATTGTATGTTATTTGAAATTAAATAGGTAAGTCCAGCATCCCAAAAATGATTGGCTTTATTGTTTTCTGGTAAATCGCCATATAATTCTGCGTAAGCGCCAAGTTTTTCTGTTACACCAATTCCGTAAGCTATCGTGTAAACAAAGGATGCTTCTGGTGAATCATTTCCCCAAGCTGCACCAAGATTATAAGATAAACTAGAGTTTTCATTTAGCGTATGTGCAAAAGCAAATCTAAAATCTACTCCTGTATTTTCAGGTTTGTAATCTGTGCTTGCAGTAAAAGGTAAGTACAGATGACCAAGTAATCCTATTTCTGGAAACACACCTTTTTCTTTAGCAATACTCGTTTTAATACCTAATAACAAAGGATTAAAACCACTGGTGATATTGTTTGTTGCATTACCGTTTATTTTAGTTTTTCCTTCTGTGAAATCCCAACCTAAACGAAGTTCTAAATTATCTAATAAGCCGAATCGAACTAATGTGGTGTTGTATGTAAAGTTTTCCTTTTTAATATTCTTGTCTTCAAAGGATTCGAAAAAAGAACCAGTTTCTACTTGTAAAAAACCTTTTTGCAAAACATTTGGAGATTCTGTTTGATCTGGTCTATCTGTAATTAAAGGTTCTGAATAGTGAAATACTGTTGCTTTTGGTTGCGCTAAAACAAACTTAATACTGTCGTGTTGTGCATAAGAAAAGTGGGATGAAATTATTAAAAGTAATAATAAAATCGGAGGACATAAAGAAGTCTTTCGACTGCGCTCAAGATGATATTTGTTTATTAGATTATGCTTTGAATTATTTCTTTTCATTAACATAAATTATTTTTGTGAAATCTTCATTTAGAAGAATCGTGTTGTTATTAATGGTGATTTGCGTCATTTTATTTTTGACGAATTGCTTTTCAACAATAATCGTATTTCCGTATTTCAAACCGTGAATTGCGCAAAAATCAAAGAATTCTTTGTCGTCACTCATGAGTCTTGAAATAATGTAAGCATTACCTTCTTTTGTTTTAGACAACGTGATAGAAGTATCTTTTGTGGTTATTTCACCGTTTTCATTAGGAATAGGGTCGCCATGCGGATCGAACTTTGGGTTACCTAAATATGCACTTATTTTATTCGCTAAAAAATCGGAAGTTTCGTGTTCTAAAAGCTCCGCTTCTTTATGAATTTCATGTAAAGACATATCGAAGGTTTTATGAAGAAACGCTTCCCATAACCTATGTTTTCTAATTACTTTTAAAGCTAGTTTTTCGCCTTCTTCGGTTAATTCTAAAGCTTTGTATTTTTCGTAATTGATAAGGTTTTTATTTGCTAAACTTTTAGCCATATCTGTTGCAGCTGCATTAGATATACCTAGTTTTTTTGCAATGTTACCAGGTTTGGTGTCATTACCATCATTTTTATCATTTTTGTAAATTGCTTTTACAAAGTTTTCTATTGCTACAGACATTTAAAATCGCTTTAATTAAAGTTTAAGTATCCTTAAATTTTGTTCAAATGTAACTAAAATTTTTTAAATTCATCAAAAGAATTAATATTTTGGCATGATTTAAGATTGAGTTTAGTGTTTCGAAGACACATTTATTAATTTAAAAGATTACCGCTTCCGCGGAAACTAAAGATGAAACAGATATTATTTATAACAGCACTACTAATAGTTACCTTCGGTTTTGCGCAAGATTCTACAGATGTAACCAAAGTAACACCTCCAAAAGTTGTAACAAAACTTCATTTTGGTACGAGTGTACAGTTTGAAGATGTCCGATTAAAATTTGTGGAAGTAGTACAAGATTCCCGATGCCCTAAAGCGGTGCAATGTATTTGGGCTGGAGAAGTAATTGTTTTGGTAGACGTTTTTAAAAACGTAAATAAAGTAGAGCAAAAAAAATTAACCATTAATCCCTCTTTTTCTTTGCAGGAGCAACTTGGTAATTTGTTTTCTTCGGAAGCATTAAGTATTTCAGGAATTAGCGTGATGCCATATCCTGTTGTAAATAATAAAACCCCGATGGAAGATTATTATATTCAGTTAGATGTGAGGAAGTAGAAAGTTATTGATTCTAAAATCAGGGCCCTTTTTTAATGACAACCACAGTCGTCTGTTCCACATGCTTTTTTCGATTTCTTCTTATAAAAATACTTTTTCACAATAAAAGCTACTGCTAGTAAAACGGTAGAAAAAACGAGTATGTCTTGAATGATTGTATTCATAATTAATTAGTCGTTTGTTGTTCTATAAATTTACAAAATTTCTAAATAATTAGGTCACTTTAAAAACTGATAGGCTATTAATGCTGCGATATAAGCAATAGCAGTCATGATTATTAATTGCAACGTTGGCCATTTCCAAGAATTGGTTTCCCTTTTAACAATCGCTAATGTACTCATACATTGCATGGCAAAAGCATAGAAAAGTAATAGTGAAATACCAGAAGCTAATGTAAATAATGGTCCGCCAGTAATTGGATTTATTTCTTTGGCCATTTTGTTTTTAATGGTCTCTTCTTCGTCATTACCAACACTATAAATAGTTGCAAGTGTACCAACAAATACTTCACGAGCAGCAAAAGAACTAACAATGGCAATACCAATTTTCCAATCGTAACCTAAAGGTCTTATCACAGGTTCTATAGCTCTTCCTGTGATACCAATATAAGAATGTTCTAATTTTTGCGAAGCTACTTTTTGATTGATTTCGTCTTCCGATAAGCTTTGTGAAGCGTATTCTGTTTTTACAATTTCTTCCGCATTATTAAAGTTTTCTCCCGGTCCGTAAGAAGCCAAAAACCAAAGTACAATAGAGATAGCAAGGATTATTTTACCTGCTCCAAATACAAAAGATTTCGTTTTTTCTAAAACGGTTAAAGCAACATTTTTTATAAGTGGTAATTTGTAGTTTGGCATTTCTACCACAAAGAAGCTTTTGTTCTTAATTTTTAGTACTTTATTTAAAAGGTATGCTGAAAAAATTGCGGTTCCAAATCCTATTAAATATAATAGCATTAGTGTTAATGCTTGGTAGCTTAATCCTAAGATTCTTCCTTCCGGAATTACCAAAGCAATGATAATTAAATATACCGGTAATCTTGCGGCACAAGTAGTAAACGGTGTTACTAAAATGGTGATTAATCGTTCTTTCCAGCTTTCAATATTTCTGGTTGCCATAATTGCAGGAATAGCACAAGCTGTACCCGAAATTAGCGGCACAACACTTTTTCCGCTTAGACCAAAACGACGCATGATTCTGTCCATTAAAAAGACCACACGACTCATGTAACCACTTTCCTCTAAAACAGCGATAAATAAAAATAAGAATGCAATTTGTGGAATAAAAATAACAATTCCACCAAGGCCAGGAATAATACCTTCGGCAATTAAATTAGTGAAAGCACCTGCTGGTAATGCGTTTTTGGTCCATTCACTTAAGGATGCGAATGTAGAATCGATAAAATCCATTGGTACGCTAGACCAATCGTAAATGGCTTGAAAAATAGTTAGCAAAATGAATGCAAAAATAACGTAACCCCAAACTTTATGGGTTAGTACTCTATCTAAATTTGCACGTAAACCTTTGGCTTGGGTAGCATCAATAGTTTGCCCTTTTTTAAGTGTGTTATTTATAAACTGGTACCGTTTTATGGTTTCCTTTTGCTGTAGTTTTTTAAGATCTTCTTTCGATTTTGTTTTAAAACTCGCTATAGCCTCAATTTCTTGTCTGTTTGTTTTACCAAAATTTACATCTTGTGTAATTACTAGCCAAAGTTTGTATAAAAGTTGATTCGGGAATGCTTGACGTAATCTGTCAAAATAATCTTTATCTATTTCTGAAGCATGTAAACAAGGCGTAACAGATAATTCTTTATAATTAGTGATAAGCTGTTTTAGCGTGTCAATACCTTCGTTTTTACGTGTGCTTATTAAAGCAATTTTGGTTTCTAGTTGCTTTTCTAAATAATCTATATCTAACGAAATACCTTTGTATCGCATTCTGTCCGACATATTAATTACCAGAATACAAGGGATTTCTAAATCTTTTATTTGTGTAAAAAGAAGTAAGTTTCTTTTTAAGTTTTCTACATCACTTACTACTATGGCAACGTCTGGATAGTCTTTATCCGTTTTATTTAAAAGTAATTCTATAACTACATTTTCATCTAAAGACGAAGCATTTAAACTATAGGTTCCTGGTAAATCGATAATGTGTGCTTTTACACCGCGAGGTAGTTTGCAGATACCTTCTTTTTTCTCGACTGTAATTCCTGGATAGTTCCCCACTTTTTGGTGTAAACCAGTAAGTGCGTTAAATACAGATGTTTTTCCTGTATTCGGATTTCCAATAAGCGCAACATTTATTTGTTTACTCATGGATTATTTTTTCTATTAATATATGACTTGCAGTTTCTTTTCGAATTGCTAGATGTGTACCATTAATGTTTAAATACATAGGGTCTTGAAAAGGAGCAACCTGTAAAAGCTCTACAGTATTCCCTGGAAGGCAGCCCATTTCTAACAATTTTAATGGTATATGTGCAGAAGAAACATCAGTGATAATGCCTTGTTCTCCACGTTTAAGATGTGCTATAGTTACTTGCAAGCTTATTTAGATTGATTTTAAAGAAGCAAATGTAGTATAAAAGTAGTAGCTAAAAAAATTGTTGCTTAATAAACTATTTATATTCTTTTTTTAGCATTTTAATATCTTGAATAAGTTGTTCTATTTCTTCCGGATTCGTGCCATCATAAAAACCTCTAATTTGGCGCTTTTTATCTATAAGAATAAAGTTTTCTGTGTGAATCATATCATATGCATCACCAGTTCCAGCAGTTTTCACGGCTAAGTAACTTTTTCTTGCTAGTGCATAGATTTGTTTTTTGTCTCCTGTTACTAAATTCCATTTTGCATCTTGAACTCCTTTTTTTAATGCATAACGTTTTAACTGTGCTACGCTATCTATTTCAGGAGTGACAGAATGCGAAAGCAGCATAACGTCATCGTCATTTAAAATCGATTTTTGAATTTGATACATATTATCTGTCATTATCGGACAAATGGTTTGACAAGTGGTGAAAAAGAAATCAGCTACATAAATTTTGTCCTTGTAATCTTCTTGTGTGATTGTTTTTCCGTTTTGATTGGTGAGGCTAAAGTCTGCGATTTTGTGATATTTTTTCACGTATTGCATGGTGCTGTCAACCAACTCTGCATTTACCAAAGCAGGTTGATAAATAGGTAGTACTTTTTCTACTTTTAGAATATTGTAGAAAATAGTAATGATGATGATAGATAGAATTCCTAAAACAAGAGCGAAATATTTGTAATCTTTAAAAAACGAAAGCATAAGAAGTGTTTTATGTTACAAAATTACAAATTATTTTATGGGGTACTAATAATAATGGTTACATAAGTTAAAACTAAATATTGTAACTTTAATCCTAAAAAAAACTATTGAAATGAAATATTATTTTTTGTTGATCACCTTATTGTCTGTAAGTTTTTCTTTTTCACAAACTTTTGATGAAGATTTAGATACACTTGTAGAGGCGGAAGCTAAATCGGCTTCTAGTCGAATATATAACCATAGAGTAAACCTTAACACAGGGAATTATGATGTTACTTATCATAAATTAGAGTTTACTATAGATCCAAGTGTTGCGAGTATTTCGGGTGTGGTAACCACGCATTTTGTGGCAAAGGAAAACATGAATGAAGTAACTTTTGATTTAGCAGATAATATGCTTGTTTCTCAAGTTTTACAAAACGGAAACGCTTTAACCTATGTGCAAAACACAGATGATGAATTGGTAATCACTTTGCAAACAACGGTTAATACAGGGCAAACCGGAATTGTGGAAATAACCTATTCTGGTAACCCAATAAGTTCTGGGTTTGGTTCTTTTGCGCAAACTACACATAATAATGATCCTATTATTTGGACCTTATCAGAACCTTATGGTGCAAAAGGTTGGTGGCCTTGTAAACAAGATTTAAATGATAAAATTGAAAATATAGATGTGTATATAACTACGCCACAATTCAATTCGGAAGGCGAAGAATATGTTGCGGTAAGTAATGGTGTAGAACAAAGTCAAACCGTAAATGGAACTAATAAAACAACACATTATAAACATGAGTTTCCTATTCCAGCGTATTTAATAGCTATTGCGGCAACAAATTATGAAGTGTATTCGCATACCGTTCCTAATAACGGCAACCCTTTTGAAATTGTAAACTATGTGTATCCGGAAGACTTCGCTTCTGTGCAAGAAAGTACAGCGGTAACGGTGGATATTATGGAATTGTTTTCTACCAAGTTTGAAGAATATCCGTATGCATCCGAAAAATATGGGCATGCCCAATTTGGTTGGGGTGGAGGAATGGAGCATACCACGGTTTCTTTTATGGGAAGTTTTGGACGAAGCTTAATTGCACATGAATTAGCGCACCAATGGTTTGGTGATAAAATCACTTGTGGTAGTTGGAAGGATATTTGGTTAAACGAAGGTTTTGCTACTTATTTAGCAGGACTAGTAATTGAAGATTTTGATGGAGAAGAAAGTTTTAAAAGCTGGAAACAAGGACGAGTGAATTCTATAACCTCACAACTTGATGGTGCGGTATATTTAGCAGACTCAGATACCACAAGTGTTAGTAGAATTTTTAGTAGTAGATTAAGCTATAATAAAGGAGGAATGGTATTGCACATGCTTAGAAAAAAAGTAGGAGACGCCGATTTTTATCAAGGGATGCAAGATTATTTAAGTGATACGGATTTAGCTTTTGGTTATGCAAAAACACCAGATTATATAGCTAAAATGGAAGCTGCTACTGGCCAAGATTTAAGCGAGTTTTTTAGCGATTGGATTTATAATGAAGGATATCCATCGTACAATATAAGTTCGAGCTGGATAAATACAAACCAACTCCAACTTGAAGTAAACCAAACGCAAAGTCATAGTTCTGTAGATTATTTTGAAGCACCAATTCCGATGCGAATTGTGGGTACAAATGGAGAAATATTAGATGTAATTTTAGAGAACACTTTTCAAGGGGAAACATTTGTAGAAACGGTAAACTTCGCTGTAAGCGAAGTATTATTTGATCCAGGTTTTGATTTAATTTCTAGAAACAATGTTGTCACTTTAAGTACAAATACCTTTTCAATAGCAAATAGCCTAATAATGTATCCTAATCCAACAACAAGCTATCTTAAGTTTGAAAAACCAGAGGCATTAACCATTAATACCATTCAAATATATGATGTTTTAGGTAAGTTGGTGCTAGAGACAGATTATCAAGAAAGTATCCGTACAGAAGCCCTGTCTTCTGGCATTCACTTTGTGAAATTTTCTACAAATCAAGGCGTTTTTCATAAAAGGCTGTTAAAGGATTAAGCAATACACCTTCGTGTTTTTTTTAGTTAGCATAAAAGCTTACTTTTGCACGTTACAAATAAAAACCAATACATGACTGTATTTATAATTAAAGCCGCTCAGTTATTTTTGAGCCTTTCTATATTAGTTGTTTTGCATGAGCTAGGACATTTTGTTCCTGCAAAACTGTTTAAAACCAAAGTAGAAAAATTCTACTTATTCTTCGATATTAAATTCTCTTTATTCAAGAAAAAAATTGGCGAAACCGTTTATGGTATTGGTTGGTTGCCGCTTGGAGGTTATGTAAAAATAGCTGGGATGATTGATGAGAGTATGGATAAAGAACAAATGGCTAAACCACCACAACCTTGGGAGTTTCGTTCTAAGCCAACATGGCAACGTTTAATCATTATGCTTGGTGGTGTTTTTATGAACTTCTTATTAGCGTTCTTCCTTTACATGGTAATTTTGTTTGTATGGGGAACAATCTATATTGAGAAAGACGATGTAAAGTATGGTTACGGCGTTAGTAAAACGATGGAGAACTATGGTTTTCAACAAGGAGATAAAATTGTGTCTGTAGATGGTGAGCCAATAGAAAATTTATCGGAAGATGTTGGGAAATACCTAATGTTTAGAAATATTGAAACGATTAAAGTAGAACATCCTAATGGTGCTCTTGAAGATCTTACAATTCCGGAAGATATAGGGAAACAACTTTTTGCTGCTGGAGATTTACCTGCTTTCGAACCGCGTTCTCCTTTTCAAGTAGAAGGAATAGAGCCAGGTTTACCTGCCGAAAAAGCCGGACTTATGGCTAAGGATAAAATTGTAGCTGTAAATGGAAACCCGATAGTTTATTTTTCAGACTTTACCTATCAGTTAAAAAATAGCAAGACAAAGGACATTGTTTTACAAGTAGACCGTAACAATGCATTAATGGAATTTACTTTAACTCCAACCGAAGATAATAAAGTAGGTATCTCTGTAACTAGAACAGATCCTGATTTTATAAAAGTGAACCAAAGAGAATATTCTTTAACAGAAAGTGTTTCTGGAGGAATTAGCAAAGGGTATTGGGAGATAAAAGACTATTTAGCACAGTTTCAATATATATTCACTAAAAAGGGAGCATCACAAATTGGAGGATTTGCTGCAATTGGACAAATGTTTCCTGCACAATGGAACTGGCAAGTATTTTGGAAAATGACAGCTTTCTTGTCTATTATGCTAGGTGTTTTAAATTTATTACCAATTCCAGCATTAGATGGAGGGCATGTAATGTTTTTATTATACGAAATTATTTCTGGTAGAAAACCAGGAGATAAATTTATGGAATATGCGCAATTAGTTGGTTTTGTACTGCTTATAGGTTTAGTTCTGTTTGCAAATGGTAACGATGCATTCAAGGCAATACAAGATTGGTTAAATTAATTTAAAATTTTTTTAAAAAAGATTTGTTGTAACTAAAAATAAACATATATTTGCCCTCGCAAAAGCGAATAACACTCCTCTTTAGCTCAGTTGGTTAGAGCATCTGACTGTTAATCAGAGGGTCCTAAGTTCGAGTCTTAGAAGAGGAGCAAGTTAGAATAAGCCACTAGAAATAGTGGCTTTTTTTATGGAGTAAACGCAAAGGAATGTTTTATTAATACTCGTTTAGTAACTAGGCTTTTAGGGTCTGTAAAACCATTCGTCTACACTTATTTTCCGCTTATCTATAGTTGTTCTATGTCTTAAAGTTTTTTTTGAAATTTAGATTCTTGTTTATTTAGTTTTGGTCTAGTTAATTCAAACAAATACCATGTTCAAGACAAAAACTCCCTCTTGCTTAATTAGAATAAGCAATTTGTTTTTTAAAAAGAAACAAACATTTAGAATAATTAATAAGAATGCGTTTAACCAGTATTCCGTTGAAATGAATGGGAAAAAAAATAGTTTGCAAACAATGGGAATAAATGCATTAAATAAAAACATAAAAAACTTAGAATTTATAAATCATTTAGAAATGAATTTACAAGACAAGCAATTAAATAATATGCCTCTTGAATTTTTAACAGATTTAAAAACACTAAAGCAGCATTCTCAATGTAATCTTTTAAAAGCAATTCATACCATGAATACTTTTGAATAAGTATATCTAACTATTTCTAAAAACCACTCGTCGACACTTAATTGCTACTCACCTACACTAAAATTGCGCTAAACGAAATTTTAATACGCCGAGATCCCATTAAAGTACCTTTGGGATAATTAAAACTATACCCTCATTATGAATAAAAAACTTAAAATTCTTCTTATTGAAGATGATATGATCGAAGTAATGAAGCTGAATAGAACTATTTCAACTTTAAAATTAGATCATAAAATCATTGAAGCCAACAATGGAGAAGAAGCTTTAGAAATATTAGAACAAAAGGATGACTTACCTGATATTATTTTATTAGATTTAAATATGCCTAAAATTAATGGAATTGAATTTTTAAATATCCTAAAAAAGGATAGTGTTTTAAAGTACATTCCAACCATAATTTTATCGACATCTAATAATCAAAAAGATTTGCTGGAATGTTACAAAACAGGCGTCGCAGGTTATGTAATTAAACCCTTAAAATATGAGGATTACGTTAGTAAAATTGAAAAATTATTAGCATATTGGAGTATTAATGAATTAATCGTAGTTTAAAATAATGAAAGGTATCGTTTTTACAGAGTTTTTAGAATTAGTAGAAGATAAGTTTGGTCTAGAAATGGTAGACAATATTATCACGAGTTCTACATTAGAGTCTGAAGGTGTTTACACCGCAGTTGGCACCTATAGTTTTTCCGAAATGCTACAATTATTAGGGCATTTAAGTGAAAACACAGGCATTTCTATAGATAACTTACTATTGGTTTACGCAGAGCACTTTTTTAGCGTTATTGAAAAAAGTTATCCAGGCCTTTTAGCTACCTATAAAGATCCTATTGAAATGATTTCATCTATAGAAAATCATATTCATGTAGAGGTTAGAAAAATTTATCCGGATGCAGAATTACCAACCTTTGAAGTCATAGAAAAAACAGAGAACTCATTGGTGATGATATATAAATCTAGTAGGTCTATGCATCATTTTGGTTTAGGATTAATGAATAAGACATTTGAGCATTTTAATGCAACAGCGACCATAGATTTGCAAAAAATTAAAGAAGATGGAACCGAAGTTAGATTTGTTATTCATAAAAATTAATGAGTCAAGATCAAACCGAAATATTACAACGTGCGTTAAAAAGAGAACGAGCTGCCCGAAAAGCAGCCGAAAAAATTCTGGAAGAGAAATCCAGAGAGTTATACTTTACCACACAAAAGCTAGAACTTCTTCTAGACGAGAAATCGACACAACTAGAAGGTGTTTTTGAAAATATTCTAGATGCATACGTCGTTATGGATTTGGAAGGTAACTTCATAAAATTTAACGAAGCAGCAACCAAATTATTTGGGTATGATATAGCTAGAGACCAAGTAAATGTAATAAACCTTATCTACAAAGAAGATGTTTCTTACGCAATGACCTCTTTCTTAGAATTACAAAACAAAGGTTTTTTTAAAAATTACGAGGCTAGAGTATATACCAAATCTAAAGAAGTAAAATGGGTGCATATAAATGCAAGTGTAATTTATGATAAAGACAAAATCCCAGTAGCAGCACAAGGTGTCGTTAGAGATATTACAGAGCAAAAAATATCGGAAGAAAAATTAATAGAATCAGAAAACAGATTAGCTACACTAATCTTAAATTTAGATAGCGGTATAGTTTTAGAAGACGAAAACCGAGAAATAGTACTCACAAATAATAAATTTTGTGAGCTTTTTAAAATCAATGCAAAACCTACAGATTTGTTAGGTATGGATTGCACAGCCGCATCCGAACAAAACAAAATATTGTTTAAAGATCCAGAAGGATTTATAGATAGAATGCGCGCTATAGACATCGATAAAAAAACAGTATTGGGTGATGATTTAGAAATGCTGGATGGTAAAATCCTCGAGCGTAACTATATGCCAATAAAAATAGGAGATAACTATAAAGGCTATTTATGGACCTTTAAAGATGTAACACTAAATCGTACCTATAGAAAAAGCCTAGAAGCACAAAAGCAAAAATATTATAATATTATTGCAAATATGAATTTAGGAATGGTAGAGCTAAACAACAATGACGAAATCCTGATGGTAAATCAGAGTTTTGAGAAAATGTCTGGCTATACCGAAGCAGAAGTTATTGGGAAAAATGCAAGAACACTTTTTTCTACAGAAGGCGGAGAAGAATTGTTAAAAGAAGAAAGAGAGAAACGACAAAAAGGACTATCCAACTCTTACGAAATCAAAGCTGTTTGTAAAACAGGAAAGACGAGACATTGGTTAGTAAGTGGTGCACCAAACTATAATATAGATGGTGAAATAATTGGGTCTATTGGAATCCATTTAGATATTACAGAAACTAAAAACCTAGAAGTTCAAAAAGAAAAATTATTAGAAAAACTAGAAAGAAGTAATGACGAATTACAAGAATATGCACACATCGTATCGCATGATCTAAAATCGCCTTTACGTAGTTTACATGCTTTAGTCAGTTGGTTAAAAGAAGATAATCAAGGGAAATTGGATACGGTGAGTCTTCAAAATTTCGGACTTATTGAAACCACTTTAGAGAAGATGGAGCAGCTAATTACAGACGTGTTAAATTACTCTAGTGTAGGTGCTGACAATGCTGTTAAAGTGGATGTAGATTTAAATAGTATGGTTAGCCAATTGATTAGTATATTATACATTCCGGAGCATATAGAAATTAAAAGTCTTCATGTATTGCCTAATATACAAGGAGATAAAACAAAGCTGCAACAGCTATTTCAAAACCTAATTAGTAATTCTGTTAAGTTTATAGATAAAGAGTGTGGTAGTATTATAATAGATGTAGAAGATTTAAAAAGTCACTACAAGTTTTCAATACAAGATAATGGTATTGGTATTGATAAAAAGTATCACGATAAAATATTTAAAATATTCCATTCTTTAAAGAAAAGTAAGGATTCCTCAGGAATTGGATTATCTATCGTTAAGAAGATTGTCAATTTGCATGACGGAGAAATATGGTTAGATAGCGAACCAAATGTAGGAACTACTTTCTATTTCACATTAAAAAAATAACAATGAAAACAGTACAATTAGTAAAACATAAAAATAAAGATTGGGAATACGTAATCGAAAAACAAGAATTAAAAGAACCTTTAGTTATTGTTTTTGGGAATAGATATTTGTTAGAAGCAGATTCTATTTACGAAGATATTAGATTGTTATTTCCAGATGGACATATTATTTTTGGTTCTGCATGTGCCGAAATTTCATCAGATACCGTAAACGAAGAAAGTATTACGGTAACCGCGATAGAATTTGAAAAAAGCAACTTCTTAATTAAAACAAGTAATGTTTTAAATGCCGATTTAGACAGTTTTAAAACAGGAGATAATCTTATTAAGCAATTCCCAAAAGAGGGCTTAAAATACGTCTTTGTAGTGTCAGAAGGCAGCTTTATAAACGGTAGTCAGCTTACCAAAGGGATGAGTGCTTCTACTGGTGATAATTTAGTAATCACTGGTGGATTATGTGGTGACGATGCACGTTTTGAAAAAACATTAGCGTCTTATAATGAAAACCCTAAAGAAGGGGAGTTAGTTGCTGTTGGATTTTATGGAGAAACACTAGAAATATCTTTTTCTATTCATGGTGGATGGACACCTTTTGGACCAGAACGTATTGTTACAAAATCGGAAGGCAACACATTGTATGAATTAGATGGTCAGCCAGCTTTAGATTTATATAAAAAATATTTAGGGGATAAAGCTAAAGATTTACCAGGAGCAGCCTTATTGTATCCTTTAAATGTAACATCTGCAGATGAAAATCAGTCTATTGTAAGATCTATTTTGAATATTAATGAAGAAGAAAATGCTGTGATTTTAGCAGGAGATATTAAAGAGAACTCCAAAGTGCAGCTCATGATGACCAATGTAGATAATATTGCAAATGCATCCGAACGCGCTGCAAGACAAGCTTTAGAATATAGAACTAACAAACCAGATTTAGCTATACTAGTAAGTTGTATTGGTAGAAAACTAGTACTAGACCAACGTGTAGAAGAAGAAATTGAAGAAGTAATTGATGTACTAGGAAAAGATACCGTTATCACAGGTTTTTATTCTTACGGAGAAATAGCACCTTTTCATGGAGAAATGGCGTGTCAGTTACATAATCAAACCATGACTATAACGCTAATTAGCGAATAATGAATTCATTATTAAAAAGACAAATACGTAAATTTTTAAGTGAAGAATTAAAAAACAATGGAGATTTAACTGCGTTTATTAATGCTGTTGACCTTTCCTATAATAATTTTGACGAACAATCTAGCATGATTCAAAGAGCTATGTCTATTAGTTCGGATGAGTTATATAGTGCTAACCGAAAGCTGCAAAAAGAAGCAGAAGAGCAAAAAGAAGTCATTGATAAATTAAAAGACGTTATCCATACACTAAAGTTTTATAATTTAAAAGAAAACGAAAATCTGGAAGAAGTAGAACTAACAGGTTCAGGTTTGGTAGATTTTATTGATAATCAAACCAAAGAGATTATCGAAATGAATAAACAAAGACAATCTCTTTTAAATGAATTAGCACATCAAAACCAAGAACTTAGTGATTATGCACATATGGTATCTCACGATTTAAAATCACCATTGCGCAGTATAGATACTTTAACAGCTTGGTTAACGGAAGATTATAAAGATGCTTTTGATGCTAGTGGTAAAAACACATTACATCTTATTAGAAATAATGTAGAAAAAATGGATACCTTAATTAATGGTATTTTAGAGTATTCCACCATTGATAAAAATCAAATGGAGCTTTATGATGTCGATTTAAATAATCTTATAGACAACATCTTGAGTAGTATTAAAATCCCGGATCATATTCACATAACAAAAACCAATCTGCCAACAATAAAAGGAGATAAATACAGGCTACAGCAATTGTTTCAAAACCTAATAGGTAATGCTATTAAGTATAATGATAAAGCACAAGGAATTATTGAAGTTGGCGTAGAAGATCAAGATAACTATTGGCAATTTTATATAAAAGATAACGGAAAAGGTATAGAAGAAACCTACTTTGATAAAATTTTCAAAACCTTTGAAAAATTAGAAAACAATCCAGATTCATCAGGAATTGGATTGTCTATTGTAAAAAAAATTGTGGAATTATATGGTGGGAAAATATGGCTAGAATCACAAGTGCATATTGGAACTACTTTTTATTTCACCTTAAAAAAATCCCCAAATGGAACAACCTAACCAATCCTACATTAATAGCTTGTCTGGAGACGACAAAGCTTTCAAACAAAAATTAATTGACGTTATTAAAAAAGAGTTTCCAGAAGAGAAACAGGTGTATTTGGATAACTACAATGCTAAAAATTATAAGTTAGCAGCAGATAATGTGCATAAACTTAAACATAAAATTAGTATTTTAGGCCTTGAAAAAGGGTATGAAGTTGCTGTAGCGTATGAAAATAATTTATTAGAAGGTTCTATGGACCAGAAAGATTCATTTGAAGCTATACTAATCAATATAACCAAATATCTAGAAGAAATTTAAACACAACGTATGAATTGTATTGTTATTGATGACGAAGCAACAGCTAGAATGATTATTTCTCAATTGTGCTCAAATGTACCAAGTCTTAATGTTTTAGAGGAGTTTCCTAATGCAATGCAAGCCATTAAATATTTAAACCAGAAGGAAGTCGATTTAATTTTCTTAGATATACATATGCCCGATTTTACAGGTTTCGACTTTATTGAAACACTTAAAAATCCACCAAAAATTGTACTTACAACATCCGATCCTAATTTTGCTATTCAAGCATTTGAATATGATTGTATAGTAGATTATTTAGTAAAACCAATAACACAAGAGCGTTTTCAAAAAGCAATTGATAAAGCAGAAGCAAAACAAAGTAAACCCGCTGTAATTGCATCTAAAGCAGAAAAAGTAGAAAGTACTTCTGGTAACGATTTATATGTAAATATTGATAGACGCTTAATTAAAATTGATATCCCAAGTATTTATTTAGTAGAAGCAAAAGGAGATTACATTCAAGTGAAAACCGAAGATAAAAATTATACCGTACATTCTACTTTAAAGAAAATTGAAGACAAACTACCAGATAGTTTGTTTCTAAAGGTGCATAGATCGTATATTATAAACATTCAAAAAATAATCGATATTGAGGATAATAGTGTTTTAATTAAAAAAGATGTTATTCCTGTTAGCAGATCGAACAGACCAGAATTAATGAAAAGATTAAATTTGTTATAATACTTGTATTACAACGATTTTTTTAAGGCATTCGTCTTAAAGTATTTTTCAAGTCCTATTTAAAACAGCAATAAAATGAATTCCCATTATTTTTGAGATGTAATCAGTAAAGGGATTCATTGGTTAGTAAGTTAAAGGACAGGAATTAATTTTTCTGTCCTTTTTTTTATAAAAATAATTAGAGATTTAAAAGTACTCTTGAAGTGTTTAAGTTTGCTTAACCTTTAGTTACCCTATGCTCCAGCACCGCAAAGTAGTTTTGTTTTTATAGTTGTCCCTAACAATTATGAATGCATCGTTTGAAAAAAGGCATAAGAGCAATCTTTTGCCTTTTTTTAGTATTTCTATTTAAACCTCTAGAAAATAGGTTTATAAAGCGTTTAACTAAATGTTTTTACCATTCATCTATACTTAAAATTGCACTTATCGAAAAGTATAAAACCTAGCGCTCTTTACATATAGTTTTGTCATCAAATTAAACCAAACCCGATGAAAAAATTAGTAACTACCACAGCAATCGTATTCAGTATCTTTTTAATGTCTTGTTCCGTATCGGAAGAAGGTAACACTGCAACACAGAATGCTTCCGAAATTATAGACATAGAGTACGCACAACTAGATTATGAAATAGCAGAACTAATTAATGCACATCGAATTTCTATAGGCCTTCAAGCTTTAAATATTTTAAATCATGCTTCGGCTGAAGCAATTTCACACAACCAGTATATGGTCAATCAAGGCGTGCTAAGTCATGATCATTTTAATGAGCGTTCTCAAAACTTAAAAGAAGTAGTGCATGCAAAACAAGTATCCGAAAATGTTGGATATGGTTATTCATCGGCACAATCTTTAGTGAATGCTTGGTTAAATAGTGAAGGTCATAGACAAGCAATAGAAAACCCAATATATACAGATTTTGGTATCTCTTCAAAGAAAGATGCTATAGGAAGTGATTATGTCACTAACATTTTTGTAAAGCTTTAATAGCTTATCTACATATTTTTACCATTCGTCTACACTTAAATCGCACTAAACGAAAAACATATTTTAAGGCAAGTTATACTCGTAATTTTGTCTTGTAAATAAGAAATAAACAAATCATGACAACAACATTACACGATATTAAAAATCAAATAGTAGTATTATTCGTATTGCTTTTTAGCTTTTCTAGCCAAGCACAGAATATTCCTTTTAATTGTGACTATAGCGCATACCTTTTTCAGTATAACGATGTGTATGCAATTGATTTAGCATCTGGTAATTCTTACCTTGCCGCTTCCGATATTACAGCAGGAAACATAAACGCAACCGCATACAATCCTGCAGATGGTTATATTTGGGGATATTTAAGCACGCCTTCTCAAACTATTGTTAGAATCGGAAAAGATTTTCAAACCACCTCTTTTAACGTTCCAGAATTAACAAACGGTAATAAATATGTTGGAGATGTTAGTCCGGAAGGAATTTATTATTTAAAAGCAGGCGGAACAAGCTACTTTAAAATAGATTTAGATCCTAGCTCAACAACCTATACGCAATACTTATCTACAGAATCTTTATCGCAAAATATTAGCATTCATGATTGGGCTTTTAATGCGGTAGATGGTAATTTGTATGCCGTAGAAAAAAACACTAATATATTATATAGAATTGACCCAATAACAAGTGCTGTAGTAGCCTTAGGAGAAGTGCCAATTTTATCTGGATTAAATTATACTTACGGTGCCGTTTATTTTGATGGTGACGGACGTTTTTATGTATCTGCCAACCAAACAGGAACCATATACATGATTCAAAGTGTACAAGATTTAAATCCAACATCTACCATGGACGCTAACTTATTTGCATTTGGCCCTTCAAGTGCTAGTAATGATGGAGCGCGTTGCCCAACAGCACCTGTTGCGCAAGAGATTTGTGATAACGGTATTGATGATGATGGTGATGGTTTAATAGATTGCGAAGATCCTTCCTGTTCTGGTTTTGGTAGTTGTGACGAAATTGCGGCGCCAACCACTGCTAATGATGGAGGTTTAGAAAGTAATGGAAGATTATCGGAAGCAATCAACAAACGTAACTTTAATCGTGCAAAAAAGAGCTACAAATTCGATCAAAAGTCTGCAAGACGTATAACGAAAAGTAAAGACGATTTTTCCTACAGAACAGCGAATAGCTTTCAATTGCAAGATTTTGTACCCCTAACAACTATTAATGAAGATTATGCTATAGATTCTACACCTACAGATCTTTTGAATATTACCAATGCCACAGAAGTGTATGCTGTAGATTACATGCGAAATGATGCTTCTATTGCTTCTATTTTAGCTTTAAAAACAGAAAATGGGGTATATGAACACACCAAATATATTTGCGACAGATTATTAGGAGCAGAATTGATTTCGGTATCTACTATAGATATTAATGACCAAGCATTTATAAAGTCCATTATTAAAAATGCCGATGGTTCTTATGAATATGTATTGAGTTTGTCTGCTAAAGTAGCTAATAACGACGCTAATTTTGAAGTAGAATCCCACTGGAATTTAGATGTATACGAAGCAGATGTAACCTTTTATAACTTTCAAATCTGGTCAGACTCTATAGATGATTTATACAGCCTTGCTCAAGAAGTGTTAAATTTATTAGATGTTGTTAAACCAATTTCAAATTATAATTTATCAACGCCTCCAACGGTTTTTGTAAGAAAAGGAAAATATAACAATGGCGCTTTAGACCTTCAAATTATTAATACCAATGCAACAGAAAATGTAACCTTCGATTCTGGATTTAGAGAAACAGAAACTAGTGATTTTAACTACACATCTTCTAACCTAGACTTAAACGAAAACTACATTACAGATATTCAAGTTCCAACGGGAAAATTGTTTGACGTAGGATTTAGAATAGGAGATGGAATACACACACCAGACGATTTGTTTATGTCGGATGGTCCTTGGGGAATCGATGATTCGCAAGCAGGTACCGTGGTAACGAACTACGCTATCTCTCCTAACAACAATGATTTTGATGTAGCAGATTTTCCTATAGAAAGAAACCTATCGTTAAGCGCAATGACAAGTACTTATTTTGCGGCTTACAGAGCATTAACGCCACGTTTTAAAGCCGTAGACTTAACAGACTATAATAACTTTAAGTTACACGCAAAAGGAACTGGAAATTTAGAAATTACTTTTGTAAAACAAAGTATTACCAATTGGGAAGAGCAATACAAAACAAACATTACGTTAACAGAAAACTTTCAAAACTTTGAAATACCATTTTCAGAATTTAGATCTTCATTAAACGAAGACTTGGTATTAGATGATATGGTAACTATAGTCTTTACAATGGTTAGTGAAGATGGTAGACGAACATCAAAAGAAATGCAATTGCAAGATGTACGTTTCTCTACAGGAAATACTTTATCCGTAACCAATATAGAAACAGAAGCGAGTGTACTTGCAGTATATCCAAATCCGATGCTTTCAAAAGCAAACATACACTTTACAGCAAACCAAACCGAAACGATTCATTTAACCATCTACAACCAATTAGGTAAAGTAGTATATACAACAACTGCAAAAGCGCAACCTGGTAAAAACCAAATAGCAATAAGCAGACAGCATTTAAGTACAGGTTTATATATCTGTAAATTATCAGGCACACAAATCCATTATAATCCCTTGAAGTTACTTGTTAAGTAACACTAATTATTTATTTTTTTGATGTTGGTGTAGAAACCTAAAAACTAATAATAGCTTATAAGTTGGTTTCTACTAAAGGCAAGAGTTTAAACTCTTGCCTTTTTTTTTGAGTTGTTTTGATGTGTACGGAAGTATCTATTGATTTTGGGTCATATTTTCAACAAGATCAATTACTGTTTTTCTGGTTACAGGTTTTATAATAAAATCGGTTATAAGTTCGTATTCTTTTGCCTTTTGGAAATCCACAGGGTCAATAGAGGAACTCACTAGATATAATGTGATTTTTTTTGAAACCGTCATGGTTGTAAATTCATCTAGAAATTGCCATCCATCCATGATTGGCATATTTATATCCAATAAAATAAGCTCAGGAATATGTTTTCCAGATGCTATTGTTTGTGTTAAACCTTCAATTGCTTCTTCCCCATTATTGTAAACTGTGAAGTTTTCACAAACATCAGACAGTTTAAAAATTCTTTTAATAGCAAAAATAAAAACGGGGTCATCGTCAATTAAACAGACGGAATTAATTTGCTTCATATCTTAAATATATTGAGAATGTTGTACCATCATTAACTTTACTAGCAACTTCTACTTTACCGTCCATGGCATCAATTTGATTTTTTGTAATGTAAAGACCTAAACCTCTAGCATCTTCATGTTGATGAAATGTTTTATATAAACCGAAAATTTTATCTTTATGTAAGTCTAAATTAATACCAAGACCATTGTCTTCAATATTAATTTTTACATAATTATTAATTTTCTCTGCATTAATATTTATTACAGGAATACTATCTTCTTTTTTATATTTAATAGCATTCGATAAAAAGTTTAATAAAATACTATCTAAATATGCAGGAACAGCTAGTACTTCTATTTTATTATTAATATCAATATTTATTTTAGCATTGGTATCTAGTATTTCTGCTCTAAAAGTTCCTAATGCATTATTCGTGAAATCTAATAAATTATTACTTTCTAATTCTTGTTTTTCTTTTGTGTTAATATCTGCTACTTCATTTAAATTTTGAATCGTTTCACTTAATTTGTTTACGGCTTCACTTATTAAAGGAAAAAACTCGTTTTTAGTAGATTCTGGGATCTCTTCTTGCATTAATTCTAATAGCATTTCTAAATTACCAGAATGAGATCTTAAATTATGAGATACTATATGTGCAAAATTTTGAAGTCTTGTGTTTTGACTTTTTGTGGTTTGCAATAGGTATTCAATTTTTTTATTTATCGCTTTACTTTTCGTTATATCAATAATAGTAGATATAAAATGCAGGGGTTTGTTTGCATCATCTCTAACTATAGAAACAGATAGTAAACAGTAAATGATAGACCCATCTTTTTTTAGATACCTTTTTTCACATTCAAAACTATCCTTTTCACGATTAATCATTTCCTTAATGTGTATTGGTATAATGTTGATGTCCTGCGGATGAGAGAGTTTATTTACATACGTATGCATTAGCTCCTTTTTGGTATAACCTAAGTAGCTACAGAAATTTTTATTTAAATCTATAATTTGACCTTCCAATCCTACTAATGCCATGCCATTTGGCGCATTCTCTATGGTTGTGCGTATTAATTTTTCCTTGTACTCTAGTTCTTTAAAAGTGTTTGTTTTTTCAGTAATATCTTGAAAAACACCAAGTATTTTAACCACTTTATTGTTTTTTAAAATAGGAAAACCAATAGATCGTACCCATTTTAAATTGTTTTTAGCAGTCCGTATTAATAATTCGGCGTCAAACTCTTCTCCATTATTTACTGCGTTATTAAATAGCACAGTTATTAAATCTCTATACTTTCCTTCTTCGTAAAAATGTATAGCTTCTTCCACATTTGGCGAATAATCATCTTCTACCTCATGGATGGATCTTGTCATAGCACTCCAAGTTATTTCCATGGTTTTTAAATCTACTTCCCAGGATCCAATTGCAAGGGATTGTTGTATGGTATCTAAAAAAGAATTTGTCTCATTTCCTGTTTGTGCATTTTGGATCCGAAATAACTGATTGTAAACATCTTTCATGGTAGGTGTGGGATTAGTCCTAGCAAGTTATTGGTTTACAAGGATTAAATATGTTTTGGTATGCAAAGATACTATCAAAAATCCGATTAAGAGCAGTTATTTACGTTAAAATGCAGTGTTTTTTTGTTGATGTAATAATTATAACGCCTTTTTTTGCCTTTTATACTGTGTTTGTTCCGAATGGAATAGTAATTTATTTACAGTAAAAGGACAGCTTTATACTAGAAATCGTTTACGAATAGAGATGCTTCGCTGCGCTCTGAAGGACAGAATTTGAATTTTCATTCAGAAGGATGCCAGAAGAGTTGTTAGCGTTATCATTTAGAAGGAGGTACGATGGTAATCGAATAATAGAAGCATCTCATGTAATGGAAATTAAATACCGTAATTACGGGAAACCTTTTTCTGAGGTTTTTTTTTAGTGGTATATTTAGTAAGATAAATTCAAATGAAATGGAAAAAGAAAATAAAAGCGATGAATATTATGCTTTAAAGCGAACTTTAGATAAAATATATTTTTCTGAAAGATTTAAATCTAATTACGATAAAGAAAAGAAACCAAGAAGGTTTGCTCATAAGATTTTAGATGATCAAAGGAATGAGTATTTGCTTAAAGATGAAATAACTATTGGTTGTAATTCAAATGGTAATAGGCAATTAAAAGCACTTTTTCTTGAAGATGACAGAAGGATTGCAAAATTAATTATTCAACAATTTGGAATTAACAATAATGTAATAAAAAATAAAGCTCAAGAAGTTTCATTTCATGGGTCAGATGTAGAGCGATTATATTTGTTTTTAAAAGGGATTAAAGAAGTAGATTTTCCAAATAAAAACACATTCAATATTAAGGATTCCGAATTAGCTAAGATGTTAATTAATAAAGAACAAGCAACTCAATTAATTGAAGATAACTTTGATATATTTCAAGATGCATTAAAGAATAATATTACCTCAAAAGATTTGATAAACTTTGGATATAGAAAAGTACAATTAGAAATTTTTGAAAGATTATTAAATGAAGATGGTTTTTTCGAGCAATATAAAACGGATTTAAATGAAGTATCAAATGAAGGAGTTTGGCAAAAATTCTTTGAAAAAAACACATGGATTTTGGGTTATGGGCTTGATTACGTTTTTAATTCCGAACTTGAATCTAAAAAAATGGAACAAATAACATCTGGTTCTAATGTTTATGCGAAAGGAAAAAGAACAGATGCTCTTTTAAAATCTTTGGGTGCGATAAATTCTTTATGTTTTTGTGAACTTAAACTGAGTACAGATCATCTTCTAAAGAAGGTCAAAAGTCCATATCGTGGTGAGTCATGGCAGATTTCTGATTCTCTTTCAGGAGCAATAGCTCAAGTGCAAAGAACTTCACATAAAGCAATAAAAGAGTTTGCTTCTAAAACAGAAATGAAAGATGAAGAAGATAATCTTACAGAGGAAAATCTGTTTTTGTATAATCCAAAATCTTTTATTTTAATTGGAAATTTAAATGAATTTATTGTTGAAGGAAAAATTAATGAAATGAAGTTTTCTTCATTTGAAATGTTTAGAAAAAATTTAAGAAACATTGAGATTTTAACTTACGATGAATTATACCAGAGAGCTTATCATATATGTTATAATAAAGAATGATAGGCTTTTAACTCTTACTCCCTAAAAACAGGCTTTTCAAACAACAACCATTTAAAACGTAATCCAACCTCATTAAAAGTAAAACCAGCAGCAGTTGCAGAGGCAATATTACTTCGTGTACCAAATAGGTTTGCCATACAGCGATCGGAAAATTTATACCCTAGCTTCCCTTGTATTCTGTAGGTACTTTGGCTTTTATCGTCCTCAATATATTGTAATCCTGTTGCAGCAGTCAATTCGTAAAACCATTCTTTAGGTTTCGCTATGTTTTCATCTTTAATAAGATTAGCAAATACCTCTACAGCATTAAAGGTTTCTGGTGAGAAATACACCGTTGGTACTTGGTTTTTAAATGTAATGTATTGGTAGTTTACACCTGCTTTAAGCGATGGTTTTGGTAAAATGTTATAGTATAAAGAAGTAAATAATAGGTTTCTCGCATTACTATCGCTTTGGCTGGTATAAAAGTATTGTGTAAACCAACCTAAGTTAAAGTTTGTGTTTAAACTATAGTTTGCATAATAGTTGTTTTGCACGATTTCACGATCTAATAATTCGGCATTAAAACTTTGTAATTCACGTTTGTAACCAACCGTTAAATCTTGTAGTTTAAAGGGTTTAATATTAAAAGATACATCGGTTAAAAGTTGGGTATAATCATTTGTAGTTGCTTTTGCAGATGTCAATCCAGCAGTACCTTTAAAGGTTACGTTTGGTAATAATTGATAAGATAAACCTAAACTAAAGTCGTTAGAAGTTGCATCGTTATTAGTAACGGCATTGGTGGTGTTTCTGTAATTATAGCTTGCTAATACTTTAAATTTTGTAGAAAACGGAAACTCGATATTGTTATTAAACGCAAAGGCTTCGTTATCGCCATTATCAAAGGTATAAGATGTTTTTCCTTCGTAAAAAGGAGTAAATGTGGTGTTGAGGTTTTTAATAAAGTTGGTCGCATCTTTTTGATTTTCGTAAAACTTTAAGGTGTTTTCTGCAGAAATATAAGCAGCTTCATATTTACCTAAAGCTTTTAATGCATTTGCGTTTCCCAAGTTACCATCAAAAGAAGTACTATCATTCACCAAAATCTGATCGTAGTCTTTGACACTCTTTTTAAAATCACTTTTATAGATATGAAGTGTAGCACGTAAAGCTAATAACCAGTTTTCGTTAGGTTTGGTTTCTATTAAATTGGCGATAAGCGTATCTGCTGTTTTGTATTTTTTATTCCAAATTAATGCTTGAATTTGTCTTTCGGTAGTTGGTTGTATTAATTTTGGATTGGTATCACTTCCTAAACTTTCAAAAGCTTGATTACTTAATTGTAATGCCTCTTTTTCTTTTCCGTTTAAATGCGAAACTAAAGCTAAACCGTTTAATGCTGTGATTTTATTTTCAGGATTTTCAGCTAGAATGTCATAGGTTGCTTTGGCATCTTCTAAACGATTGGCAATTAAATATAAGTTGGCTAAGTTTAATAAGGTGTCTTTATCATTATCAAAAAGTGTAAGGTTTTCTTTTAGTAATGCTTCCGCTTCATCGTATTTTTGCGATTGTTGTTTTTGGTAAGCATATCCTAAATACATGTATTTTTTAGAGGTTAATGCATTTGGGTTTCCTGGTAATACTTCTAGTGCTTTATCTACATATTTTAAAGCATCTTCATATTCTTTTAAATTAGAAAGTGTGTTGGCATAACTTAATAATGCAGGAAAGCTTTTCGGATCTTCATCTATCAAACCTTTAAAATAGGTTTTGGCTTTAGGGAAATTACTATTCCATAATAAAGACTCTCCATAATTTAGTTTCACCTCAAAATCGGTTGGGTAATCTGCTAGTAGATTTGTAAAAAGCGTATTCGCTGCTTCTGGTTTTCCGTTTAATCCAATAGCACGACCATAACATAGTCTCGCCGTTTTATTGTCTGGATGTTCTTTTAATATATTTTGGAAAAACGTTTCCGCTTTAGCGTACTTACCTGTTTCTAAATAGGTAAAGCCTTCTTGCATGTCTTGTGCATGGCTAAAAAAAGCTGTTAATAATAAGATAAGTAAGGCAAAAAATTTAAGTTTCATGTTCTGGTTTTTAATCATTTGCAAGTTAGGCATTCATTTCCATTCATTCATCTACAGCAATCGTCCACTCGTCGAAATCCAATGGAATCTCATAGCTTTCCATTGCATCTTTGCATCAGAAATCAGACACAAACAAAACAAAAATAACAATTATGGCACTAACAATTACACAGCAAAACAACATCATTACATTAGAAGGTGTATTAAACATAACTACACTAAGTAGTTTTAAAAATCACTTTATCGCTATTTTAAATACGAATAAAGAAGTGACTTTAGATATAGATAAGGTTACCGAAATGGATGCATCTGGAATGCACGCATTAAAAGAAATGTACACCAATGCAATCTATAACAACAATATCTTTTTTGTGGTTGGTTATGGTTGTAAAGATGTTTACGAAGATTTTAAATATCCAAACGTAGCCTAATTAGTACTAACAAACACCACAGAATAAGATGCAAGCTTTATCTATATTAAAATCGAAAAAAATAACTCCAGAACAAGTATTTATGCTAAGTGTATTAGCAGTAAATGGAGGTAATTATTTGTACAATCTTATTTTAGGTCGTGTATTAGGTCCAGCACAGTTTGCAGATGCAGCGGTGTTAATTACTTTTTTATTAGTGCTATCTTTTGTAGCGATGACCTTTCAATTAGTAACTGCAAAATTTTCAGTGGTTTTTGAAAACGATACGTTTAAGAATTTTGTCTCCAAGATTTATAAAAATGCAACGATTGTTGGATTGGGATTGGGTGCGTTAATCATTGTATTTGCAAACCAACTACAAGTCCTTTTTAATACATCGTCTTCTAGCATGTTTACCATTTTTGGAATTGGAGTGCCTTTATACTTTTTAATGAGTGTGAATCGCGGTGTGTTTCAAGGGAAAAAAGAATTCAAATCTTTATCGATTACCTATCAAGCCGAAATGTTAAGCAGATTAATAATCACTTTAGCTTTAATCTTCTTATTTGATATACAATCTTCGGTGGTGATTGCAATTGGTATTTTAATTTCTTTCGGATTTGGATTAGTGCCTTTTAAATTTAAAAATCTAAACTTTAAAAAGACGATTGCTATAGAAGCAAACCAGTCGAAACAAGTAAGAAGCTTTTTTATCATTACAGCCTTTTACGAGTTCACACAGATTATAATTAACAATAGTGACATCTTATTAGTGAAACATTACTTTGATGCGTACGAGGCAGGATTATATGCTTCATTAGCCTTAATAGGTCGTATTGTTTACTTCGTAGCTTGGATGTTTGTGATGTTGCTATTACCAACAGTCGTTCAGCTTAAAAAAGAAGGAAAAGAAACCGCGCCAATTTTATTTAAATATGTTGGTTACATCGCAGCAATTGCAACAGCAATCGTAATTGGTTGTGCATTGTTTCCAGAAACTGCAATTACTATATTATTTGGAGATAGCTATTTAGCCATGGCGCCACTTTTATGGAAATACGCTTTAGCAACTGGTTTGTTCGCTATATCCAACATCTTTGCGTACTACTATTTATCCTTAGACAAGTTTGTTCCTGTAGTAATTTCGGGAGTCTTCGGAATGCTTCAAATGGGATTAGTTATCTTTTTTCACGATAGTTTAGAACAAGTAGTGCACATGCAAATTGTAGCAATGGTTTTATTGTTAGTAGTGCAGATCTTCTTCTTCGTTTTGAATACGAAACGTAAGTAATAAAAAAAGAATTTTATATTATTAGTCTATATAAAGGAAAGGGCTGTGGTTTTATACTGCAGTTTTTTCAGTTTATAGCATTTAGTTATTTAGAGTCAATAGGTTAGTTAGAGCAAACTTGTCATTCCGAGCACAGCGAAGAATCTAAATAAAGAAAAGTGAATATAGAAAAGAGATTCTTCCGTCATGCTTCCTTCTGAATGACAACATCGTTTATATTTAGGCCTCATAATGTTTTCAGAGCCACTATGTCATTCAGAGCACAGCGAAGAATCTTTAATAAATCAAACTATATTTTCAAGTTGAGATTCTTCCGTCATGCTTCCTTCTGAATGACAACATCGTTTATATTTAGGCCTCATAATGTTTTCAGAGCCACTATGTCATTCAGAGCACAGCGAAGAATCTCAAAGATGAAAAACATAATATTTTTATTTATATTGAAACATGAAAACAAAAGGCTCACACAATTATTATGTCTACATACTAACCAATAAGAATAAAACAGTGCTTTATACAGGAGTAACAAATAATCTAGCCGAGAGATTATATTTTCATAATAATCCACTTCCTTTTTCAAAAGCTTTTACAGCTAAGTATAAATGTTCTTATCTAATTTATCACGAACATTTTTTTGAGATTGAAGATGCAATTAAAAGAGAAAAACAAATTAAAGGAAAAAGTAGAGCAAAAAAGGATTTGCTAATTAATTCCTTTAATCCGGATTGGACTTTTTTGAATGCTAGCATTTAATAAAAAATATTTTTCAAACCGATTTGTCTTTCATAGCATTATGTCATTTAGAGCGAACTTGTCATTCCGAGCACAGCGAAGAATCTAAATAAAGAAAAGTGAATATAGGAAAGAGATTCTTCAGTCATGCTTCCTTCTGAATGACAACATCGTTTATATTTAGGCCTCATAATGTTTTCAGAGGTATTATGTTCAGCAGAAAGAATTTGTCATTCCGAGCACAGCGAAGAATCTAAATAAAGAAAAGTGAATATAGGAAAGAGATTCTTCCGTCATGCTTCCTTCTGAATGACAACATCGTTTATATTTAGGCCTCATAATGTTTTCAGAGCCACTATGTCATTCAGAGCGCAGCGAAGAATCTTTAATAAATCAAACTATATTTTCAAGTTGAGATTCTTCATTCATGCTTCCTTCTGAATGACAATATTATAAATAGTAAAACGACATCTTCTTACCATTCGTCTACAGCAACATGCAACCTATCTAAAGTTACCGGATTTAATGCCTTTTAAAACGCAAATTTGTAGTGTAATTAAGAAATAACATATTAAAAAAATATAAAATGAAACTAGCAATCGTAACCGCATATCCACCAAGCAAAGTAACCTTAAACGAGTACGCTTACCATTTAGTAAAGCACTTTAGACAAAAAGAAAATGTTACTGAAATTGTTTTACTTACAGATAAAACGGAAGGTGCAAAAGATATTGCTTTTACAGAAAACGGTTGCAAGATTACAGTGAAAGAATGTTGGGCATTTAATAGCTACACAAACATTATAAATGTGACTAAAGCGATTAACAATACACAACCAGATGCCGTGTTATTCAACTTACAATTCATGAAGTTTGGAGACAAAAAAGTAGCAGCAGCTTTAGGCTTAATGTTACCATTAGTTTGTAAGCTGAAAAAGATTCCAAATATTGTGTTATTGCATAATATATTAGAAGAAGTAGATTTAGGTTCTGCAGGATTTACAAGCAGTAAAATCTTGCAAAAAGTATATGGTTTTATAGGAACTAGCTTAACAAAGTTAATCTTACAAGCAGATACGGTTGCAGTAACGATGCAAAAATATGTGGACGTTTTAGAGAAAAAATACAATGCTACAAATGTGACTTTAATTCCGCATGGAACTTTTGAAATCTCTGAAGAAAAACCAGAATATAGCTTACCACAAGGACCATTACAAGTGATGACTTTTGGGAAATTTGGTACTTACAAAAAAGTAGAAGGTATGATTGAAGCGGTGGAGAAAGTAAGAGCCACTACAGGATTAGATTTGGAGGTTGTTATTGCAGGAACCGACAACCCAAATGTACCTGGTTATTTAGCAAAAGTACAAGAAGACTATAAGCATGTGTCACAAGTACGTTTTACAGGTTATGTAGAAGAATATGAAGTGCCAACCTTATTTAAAGAAAGTGCCGTAGTCGTATTTCCATACACATCAACAACAGGAAGCTCGGGTGTTTTACACCAAGCAGGAAGTTATGGTAAAGCAGTAGTGATGCCAGATTTAGGAGATCTTGCTTTATTAGTAAAAGATGAAGGTTATAAAGGAGAATTTTTTGAGCCAACTTCTGTAGAAAGTTTAGCAAAAGCAATTGAAGCTATTGTAACCAATGAAGCACACCGAATTGCTTTAGGAAAAGCAAACTATGAAGCTGCAACAGCATATCCAATGGAGAAAATTGCAGATATGTACGTATCCCATTTTGATAGAATTATAGCTAAAAAAACACCTCAGAGTAAAAATGCATTAAAACCTACTAATGCATAAGACACAGTACATCGACACCTTTTTTTGTCCCAAAACAATTAAGAAACCAATAATTATGTAGAAGGAAATATTATGGAAGAATTTAATAATTGAACGTACTTATTTAAGATTCTTCGCTTTGCTCTGAATGACAAAAAAATAAGAATCAAAAACGAACTAAAAATACTAGTTAGTAATGTATTGAAACGATGCCTTTTTTGCCCCATTTTTATCGATAAACCCAAAATGTTTTTGGGTATTTCGACGCCAAGGTCTGCTACCTACAACAGCAGTTGGTACATCCACAAAATCATATAAAGTCCAAGACATAAATTGCAACGCATTAGCAGCAATAATCTCTTGGATTTTTTTGTGGTAATTGGCTTGATCTTCTGTAGAAGAACCAAGAGGTTTCCAGAAACCGCTATAGGAAGAGATTCCAAATTCTTGTAATACCAATGGTTTGTTAGGAATGTCTTTACGCATCGTTTTTATAGCGGCATCCAACTCGCTTAAATCTTCATAATAATGAAACGAAACAATATCTACTTTATCTTTTAAAATAGGAGCGCTTTGTGTGTTAGACCAACCAATAGTTACGGGATGTTCTGCATCTACAGATTTTACTAAATCGATCATATTATCCAACCAAGCGATAACCATATCTTTTCCTCTAGATTCAAAATCAAGGTTTGGTTCGTTTTTAATATCCCAAGCAATAATAGCGTTGTGGTCTTTAAAAGTGGAGACTATGGTTGCTGCGTGACGCTGATTTAAGGTCCAACTCATCACCGAATAATCGCCATAAAAATCAAATAAAGTCAACACGACTTTTAGGTTGTTCTCTTCCGCAGCATCTAAAGTTTGTTTTAGTTTTTCTAGCTTTTTCGGATTTACATCTGCTTTTCCAAAATCATCATATTGCACAAAAATTCGAACCGAATTCAAACCAGCATCTTTTATAATCTTAAAGTCGTTAGCAATAATGTCTTTCGAAAAAGCGTCTCCAAACATATTCCAAGGCGTTGCTTTCGGATAATAATTAATGCCTTTAATAATTAAACTATCGGTTTCTATTTTTGCTGTTTTTGCTTCAAAAGGATTACTGCTTTCTTTTACCAAATGTCTAATTCGCCAAAAGCCATCTTCTAACAAAAACACCATTTTGTAAGTAGATGTTTCGGTTGTTTCTAGTACTAATTTTTCGGCTTTAAAAACCCGTTTATACTCTACAACATCTCTATCTGTAATCACAGCTAATTGTCCGTCTTCACTAAAAAATTCTAAAGTTGGATTGTGGTTTAATGTGGTCGCTTCAATGGTGGAGTTTTCAGCTTTGTTCAATTCGATAAAAGCATATAAATTTTCTCTGGCACTATCGGTGTAATAATCTTTTATACCAGCAGTTTTATTCGTTTTATAAGCGATTTGTTTTACATACCAAGCATCTAAATAATCATTTTGTAAGGCATTTAGATTTTCGGTATCCATTGGTCGGCCTTCATTAGTTAAAGGTTCCCAAATTAATTTCGGAGCATATTGTTCTACTTTTTGTATTTCGGTATGCAGCATGGTGCTTCTATCTGCTCCAGTATTTAGGTAGCTAAAAAGCGCACTAATACCAGAAATAATCAAGGCTACAATCATAATATATGAGATTATTAATATGGTACGTAGTATGTTTTTATTAAGACCTACCATAGTTTCTTGTTATTAAATGTTTTGTCTATTCCTGCAGTTTCTACACGGAAATTATACGTGTCATTTTCGTAAACGGCTGGCTTCAAATAAAAGGTGACGTAGCCATTAAAAGATGTTTTTGTAATGGTATCCAGAAGTGTATTGCCTTTGTAAATTAAAAGGTTGACATGTAAACCATCCGGAATCATTTGCTCCATAAAACTTTGTAAAGGACCAACTAAAACTTCTCGGTTTTTGTTAGTAAAGGCAACGTCAAAATCGTCGATAACACTTTGATAGTCTAAGGTAATCGTATTGCTTTCTGCCATACCATCTACATAGGCTTTTATGCTCCAATTGTCTTTAAAATCGGGATGGATGATTTTAGAATGTGCGACACCTTCAATAGTAGTTCCTGTGGTTTTTAATATGTTTCCACTTGCATTCGTAATAAAAAAGGTGACAAATGTACCGTCACTAACCACATTATCTTGCTTGTCTTTTAGTACAGAAGTATTGAAAGTAGTCACCTGATTGCCGTCTGCATAATTATGTGGTCGTTTTGCTGAAATAGTAAAATCTGTAGGAATTGCAGCCCATACATTAATAGTGAATTCTTTGGAATTGATACCTAAACTTTCTGAAGACACTAACATGCGTCCGCTTTCTCTTTTCGAATTAATATTTCGATAAGAAATTAAGTTCTTGGTGAAAACAGCATTATTTTCTTCGGAAGCTAAAAACTGAAACTTCGCATTTACCTTCGTGTTTGTTGGTACAGGATTATCTAAAGAATCGGTTGGAATAACAACCAACATAGTATAATCTGTTCCTCCGGCTTCTATACTTGGCGGACCAATATAGGTTTCCATGGTTGCCACTTCTGCTTTAGGATGCATATAGAATTGACCAGAAATAGATGTGTTTTCATCTAATAACTTCCAGTTAATAACACCAATTTTTCTGGTGATGTTTTGTGGAATTATATATTGAAGTGCATTGTCTTTTACTATAGCTGAGATCAAAGTTGATCCATAACTATTCGAACAATAGAGTAATGGTTTTTCGCCTTCGGAAGCCGTAAATTTTAAAACCACAGCATTTCCAACTGCATAATCTGTTTGTGTCGTTAATAATTGGATAGGATTTGTAGCTTCGTTGTTTTGCACAACAGCAAACGATGATAATAAAATCAAGCCTAAAAGAAACATGTATGTACGTTTAAGTTGCATTAATTCGGACTTCCTATATATGTGTTAATTTCTATTTTAATATAACTAAAATCGGGATGGTCAATTTTTTGTAATTGTGCATCGCTATGATTTTCAATTCTGTTTGGCACTATTTTTCCAGCAATAGCATCGTTTGGTAAACCATTTACAAAAATGTTTTGCATGTCTGTATTTATGATTTTTACTGCACCATCTTTTAGTATTTCGTATTCAAAATCTTGCTTACGTTGTTGTCTTACGCCTTCTTTTACAAATAGATGATCTACCCAAAGCATCTCTTTATTTTGGTCATAGTAAGTCACTAAAAGCTGCGGTATGGTAATTTCTTGGATGCCGCTATTAAATAAGTTTCCGTTGATGGTGCCTTCTTGAATAGTAATGGCGCTTAACACGACGTTTTTATACAAGTCAGATCCAGATACATTTCCTGCAATTTGTAAGTTGAATTTAGTGGGTTGTTCTTCAAATTCAATAGGCGTAAATTCGTCTGGATTAAACGTATCCGGAATAGAATCTTGCGTTCTAGACCAGGCAATCCCTTCAAAATTAATACGGAAACTACTCGATTCTTTCGGCATTAATTTATGCTTCACATGATACTTTGCATTATATGTTGCTAGTTGTTTATTAGTATCGTTGTATAAGGTTCCTTTTAAAATAACATCTGCAGGTACATTGTCTATATTTTGGATTTCCCCAATAATAGCATAACTGCCATCATACTGCACTAGTTTTGCGGAAACCACTTCTAAAACAGGTTGTTTTAAAATGTCTTCATGATGGGTTTGTTGTGTGGTAATACGTCGTCTACCTTGGTTAAAATACTTGGTTGCATTAGCAGAATAGAGTTGGTCTGGCGGTAAATCGTTGTTTAAATCGTCTGGTTGTAAATACCATTTTCCTTTTCGTTTGGATAGCGATTTATAATCCACTTTTTCAATTTTCTCTAAAGGCGTAATCCATTGGCTAGTCACTTTCGCCGAAACGGTACTATCGTTGTGTTTGGTGATTTCGGTTGCAATAGCATCCATTTTTGCATAGCTACTTAGTAAACCATCGGTTACCGAAATCTCTAACATGTATTGTGCAATTGGTAACTGATTTTCAGGATCGATTAAACTATGCGCTTTTTCAAATTCTTTAAAATCTAAAGCGTCATAATAAGCAATAATGGCATTTTCCGGACTGCGTTGCGAATCGTTTTTGAGGTAGAATAAATAAATACCATAAAACACGGCAACCGCTAATAGTAAAGACCAGATGTGCGTAATACGTAAAACATTTCTATTAAACTTATTATAAGTCGTTGGAAACTTTAAGAAGTCAGGAATGGGTTTGATTCTTGTTTTTAACATGTTTACCCAAAGCATTTGTATGTTTAAAACAAAGGCAATTAAAACGGTTAAAAACGGAATAATTCCCCACATTATTTTTAGCCATTTGGCAACATCTTCTTTTGGTAAAATAGATGAAACAGGTGGAATGTTTAGTCGTTCCCAAACCATGATGCCATTTTCTAACTGACGTAAACGTTGCCAACCACAGAAGTAGAGAATGGGATCGTAAAACTTATCGTTAGAAAAAATGTATTTGAGATTGTATTTTTCTGGAGTGGTTAAAAACTGCTGAAGCGAACCAATTCCGGCAACACCTTTAAATTTGGAGTTTTCTAAACGCTCGATAGGCCTAGTGGTTAATTCGGGTAATCGTCTTGCGGAATGGTAATTCCCATCCACTGTCATCGCATTCGTTTGTGCGCTTAACCAAGCCATTTGATCGCCAAAACCAAGAGTTAAAAACCGCCATTTATCGTGATCATCTTGATTTAAGAAATTCACGATAGGTAACATCTTTATTTTCTGTGGTTGCGATGGTCTAAAATAGTTTAAACTCATGGTAAACACAACCATAAACACCATGAGTCCAGCTAAGATTCCGCCAATAATACGATGGTAAATAGCGCCTAATTTGTTCTGAATTAATTCCTTTAAATCGCCTTCTACAAAACGATAGGTAAATTCGCCCAACATAGGTATAGATAAGATCGAAGCCCAAAGAGTAAATCGGTCTAATGTTAAAATATTGAAGGCCGTTTCCCCTAACATTTTTAAAGGTACAGGCGTGGTTCCTCCAGTTCCTAAAATGGTACAAATAGTTATAGATAAACCAAAAAACAAGTAGCGTTTGCTATAATATCTGTAGAATATATACGGTAATAATACGAGTAATATTCCCCAGGGAATTAGAAAGAATACCAATCCAGAAGAGGTGATTTCCAAAAAATTATCACGAGAACCATGCGGAATAGGAACTTGGGTAATTGGGTTGGCTTTCGAGTTTAACCAATACGGAAAAATGCATCCTATAATTAAAACTAAGGATAACATTCCGAAGCTTACAATACGTTTAAACAATTTGAAAAAGCTATTCAAAAATATTTTGAAGGTGACTTCTTTCATCGAGTTTACTTGTTCACGTGAAACATCCATAATGACCATTCCTATTAAAGGAAAGATAAAAAAGATCATCCCGAAAATGGGTGTCACATGATGAGAAGTCACGGTAACAGCGATTAAAGATAAGGAGGTTGCTAAGTACCATTTCTTACCTGTTTTTAGCCACAAATAAATTTCTGGCAAGGCATGCATTAAAACAGATACACCTATTATACTTGGTAATTGTCCGAAAATATGAAGCGTTTCTACAAAAGAAGAACTAAATACTGCTAAAATAGCAGCATAACCAGCAACCGTTTTGTTGGCTGTCATCATTAAAGAAAAACGATAGGCTCCTGTAATAAAGAGGACAATTGCAATTAAGGCAACACTAAACATCCCGAATTTTAAACCACCAATCATAGACAGCAGTCCAATAGATTGATGTACTAACGGCGGATAACTCTGTACCGTAAAACCAGTATACCATTCATAATTCCATGGTTCAAACCAGCTATTTGCATAATGATCTGCAAAAAACAGGTGTATAAGCGCATCATAAGTAGTTTCCAAAGTGAAAAATATGGCACTACCATGAAATGCTAATCCTAAAAGGATGGCAACGATTAAGTATTTATTTGAGGTTTCTTTCATTTAAAGCCTAAGCTATAACAATATGGTAAAGATAAATAAATATTATAGTGCTTCGGTTTTTAATTATCTACAGCAATCTACCATTCGTCGACACTTAGCTATAGGTTAAACTAAATAACAATTTTAGGGCTGTCTTCTCTTGTACATTTGTACCATCAACAACAAATAAAAATAACTTATTATGAAAGTTTTAGCCATAGATGACCAACAATTAGTATTACTTCCTTTACAAAAGAGATTAGTAGAATTAGGTTATGAAGTGAAAATAGAAACGGATGCAACTAAAGGGTTAGAATTATATGAATCTTTTAATCCAGATTTAGTTATAGTAGATATTAATATGCCATTTGTTTCTGGTTTAGATGTTGTAAAACATATTAGAATTACTAAAAATTCGCAAACACCAATTATGGTTTTATCTGGAGATACAAAAGATGAAACGATTACAGAAGGTTTCGATTTAGGAATCAACGATTACATGAAAAAGCCATTAAGCTTAAACGAGATTAGTGCTCGTGTAAAAAGATTAATTGGAGCTCCTGAATTACAAACCACAGTAACTAAAAGTGATGTAATGATTCAAGAGCGTTGTGTTGGTGTTGTTATTCCTTGTTATAATGAAGAAGAACGTTTGTTAAGTGATGCGTTTATTAACTATATCGATAAAAACTCTGGTTACCATTTATGTTTTGTAAACGATGGTAGTAAGGATAAAACATTAGAAGTTTTAAAAAACTTACAAAAAGGAAGAGAAGATTTTATTACGGTTTACGACTGTGAGAAAAACGGAGGAAAAGCAGAAGCTGTTCGTTTAGGAATGTTACACATGGCTAAAAAAGAAGATTTAGATTATATCGGGTTTTTAGATGCCGATTTATCTACAGACTTAGCAGATTTTGATGATTTAGTGAAGACGATTGAAACTTCGGATTTTAAAATTGTAAGTGGTTCTAGAATCGCTAGAATGGGAGCGAATATTACTAAAGAATCTGCTAGAAAAATAATCAGTTTAACCATTAATTTTATTATCAGAAAGATCTTAAAAATGGATTTTAAAGACACACAATGTGGAGCTAAAATCTTTCGTAAAGACGTAATACAAATTGCTTTTGGGAAGCAGTTTGTTACCCAATGGATTTTTGATGTAGAAATATTTAAAAGAATGCGTATCCATTTCGGATTAAAAGAAGCCAAAGCAATGCTTTGTGAGCAACCATTAAAAAGATGGATTCATGCAGATGGTTCTAAATTATCGATGAAAGATTCTATAAAAATTGTTGGACAATTAGGACAAATAGCTTGGGTGTACAGAAACAAAAAACAAGTCGTGAAAACAGCAGTTTCTACCGATTTACATGTAGCCTAATTACTAATAGTTAAAACGTCTTAAATCATGAAAACAGGAATCATCATCATCTTTCATAACAATGACAATGAAATGGACACTTCTTTTTTTATTGAACAAATAAAGCAAACGTCCAATTTAGAATTGTGTTTAGTAAACAATGATAGTAAGGACAGTACTTACGAATTGCTAAATGAAGTAAAAGATTCTTGTGATAATGTATCTGTTATTAATATTCGAAAGTTTAAATCGGATGTAGCAGCAGTAAAAGCTGGAGCAAGATTCCTTTTTAGTGCGTTTCAACTAAAAAATGTAGGTTATGTTTCTATAAATATGTTAAATACTAAATACCATGGGTTAAATAGTTTAATTGAAATGATAGCCGAAAACCAAGAGGTTATTATTAATTATAGCCACAAACCTCAAAAAAAGAAGCAAACCTTATTTCAGAGTTTATTCTCTGTTATCGATTACTTAAAAAATCTAGAAATCGAGAATCCCTTTATCCAACTTCAATATCAAAGAAACCTTTAAAAAGCAACAGTTATGAAAGTATATCCAATAAAATTCAATCCAATATTAAAAGAGAAAATCTGGGGAGGAAACAAACTAGGAAACCTTTTAGGAAAAGATACAGATAAAGAAAATGTAGGTGAAAGCTGGGAGATTTCAGATGTAAACGGAAACATTTCAGAAGTTAGTAACGGCACATATAAAGGAGCGAATTTAAAAGAGCTTATTGAAGCACATGACGCAACGCTATTAGGAGCAGATAACTTTGCAAATTTTGGTTATAACTTTCCGTTATTAATTAAATTTTTAGATGCAAAAACAGATTTATCGGTACAAGTACATCCAGATAATGTAATGGCTAAAAAGCACCATAATTCTTTTGGGAAAACAGAAATGTGGTACATTATGGATAGTGATGCTAATGCAGATATTGTTTTAGGTTTAAAAGATAAAACAACAAATCCAGAATTATTAAATCACATTAATGCAAATAATGTAGATGCTGTTTTTAATAGAGAAGAAGTAAAGAAAGGCGATAGTTTTTTTATTCCAGCAGGAAAAATTCATGCTATTGGAGCAGGAGTTTTAGCTGCCGAAATTCAACAAACATCAGACATTACGTATCGTGTTTACGATTGGGATAGAACGGATGACTCTGGACAAAAAAGAGAATTACATACCCAATTAGCAGAACAAGCAACCAAGCAGTTTGATTCTAACGGAAAAGCAGTATATGATTTACAACCAAACGCTAGTGCAAGTTTAGTAAACTGTGAATATTTTACAACCAACATTTTAGATGTAACCAATCATCAAGTGAAAGATTATAGCAACTTAGATTCGTTTGTGATCTTTATGTGTGTGGAAGGCGAAGCAGAAATAACTGCAGGTTTACATACCGAAACTGTAAAAATGGGAGAAACTATTTTAATTCCTGCAAATGCAGAAGAAGTTGTGTTTAGTTCTACTAATGCAAAATTATTAGAAGTTTATGTCGATAAAGGAATCGTGCAAAACATGCAACAAGCTTCTTAATAAGCAACACATTTACACACGCTTATCAATGACCAAAATAGGCTTTCTACTCATTGCTGGAAACTGTAGTTTAATAATTTCCTTTTTATCATGAAAGGCAATCCTTGGCGCAACACGAAGTTTGGCTCTAAAGTGATCTTTTATATGAAGCAATAATTTTTCGGAAGGATTTGTTGCAGCAATTTTAATTAAGATTTCGTCGGTACCAATTTCATTATGCGAAAGTTCAATAACATAGGCTTCAACGTCATTAAAATCATTTAAAATATTATCCATTGCTGGCGGATACAAAGTGGTTCCTTTATATTTTATCATTTGTTTTCTTCGACCAACAACGGGTCCTAAGCGCATCGTGTTTCTACCACAAGCACAAGCTTCTTTATTTGCTTTTACCATGTCGCCCGTTTTAAAACGTAACAAAGGCATGCCTTCTATACCAAGTGTTGTAATGGTGAGTTCACCAACTTCTCCTTCGGCTACTATATTATCTTTATCATCTAAAATCTCCACAATGATTAATTCTGGATGTTGATGTCCACCTTGTTGGTGTTCACACTCGGTAAATGCCGTGTTCATTTCGGTAGAAGCGTAGGTAGAAAACAATTCAATATCCCACTTTTCTGTAATTTTTTGCGATAAGGTATTTAAACTAAAATCTTGATTTCGTAACGGTTCGCCAATACAGATAGCACCTTTTACTCCAGATGCATTTACATCGATATTATGTTGCTCTGCGTATTCGATTAATTTTAATAAAAAGGAAGGAACTGCAATTAGATACGTTGGTTGAAATTTTAAAATAGAATCCCATTGTAATTCTGGTATTCCAGCACCTACACGAATGATTCCTGCACCAAGTTTACGAACACCAAGAAAGTAGGCTAATCCAGCCATAAAACGTCTGTCTATGGTGGTCATCAATTGCACAACATCTTCCTTGCCAACTCCTGCACAAGCAAAAGAAATAGCTTCGTTGTATGCTAAACGCTCTAGGTCATTATCGGTTAAAGCAAAAGTTACAGGATCTCCTAAAGTCCCAGAAGTAGTGACGTAATCAATGATTTTACTTTTAGGTACACATAAAAAATCATCATTATGTTGTTGTAGTTGATCTTTTGTTGTCACCGGAATTTTAGATAAATCTTCAATAGATTTAATAGCATCTAAAGCAATATTGTTTTCTGAAAACACGCGTTTGTAATACGTAGAGTTCTCCTTTAAATACGCTAATAATTCGGCTAACTTTTCTTCTTGAAAAGCTTTTATTTCTTGTGTAGATGCTTGTTCTATTTTAGGAATCATAAATCTAATTTCCTTTTAATTTTCTTAATATATTTTTCTAATTCCTCTTGATCTGGAACGGTTGTAATCTCCTTGGTTTTTGCCGTTTCAAAAGCGTGTAATGCTGCTGTATAAAACCCTTTTTCGTAATAGTATGTACCCACAAGATAATATACTTCCCAATATTCTGGGTTTAGTTGGATGGTTTCGGTAAGTTTTTCTAAAGGAATATGCGCATCGTCACCAATAGCATGCTGTAATTCTTTACTGGCTATTCTATATGCTTCATAATTTCTATAAGCTTCGGTAAACTGAAAAGCATCTGCTTCAATTGTTAATTCGGGTTTTGAAAGATTTAATTTGGATGCAGAATTAGCACTGAAAACTTCATCTAAATCATAAGCCACAAAAGCTCCTAATTGATACGGATTGGAAGAAACCCAAACCTGACGTTCTTCGGGTTTAAAAACAATACCATGATGCGCTAATAGCTGATTTAAGGCTTTTTCATTACCATAACCAATAGCTTTGTCGTGCAAACCATCTTTGTTTCTTAAAATGTCTACCGCGTCTTGTACGTTTAGTTTTTCCGTTGCACCTATAAGTTCTTCCAAACGCTCGTAACGATATTGCGAATGGCTTTCTACAATTGCTTTTAAGTTATTCTTGTCTTCCGCGTAAGCGTCACTTTGAAAATGATTGGTACAAATAAGTTGGTTGGTATTTGCGACTTCGTAAACCCCAAAATTCTTAGGAGACACTTCTATGGTAACGGCTTTTTTGTCTTTTGCACTACCAACAAAAATAGATTCCGAAACAAAAACCTGACGCTTTTTAGCAATAGCAATAGCTTCTTCAATATTGGTTGCGTATTGTAAAATTTCACGATTTAAAATAGAAATCGGTGTTTTTGCAATCCACGGAATTTTAGATTTCCCAGCATTTATAGTAACTGTTAGTCCGTGTTCATTCATTCCCGAAACCACACCAATCATTCCTGGCCAAGTAACCGACATAAATTTATAGCCTTCGGTTGGATTTACAAACGCTACGATTTTGTTTTTTGCGAAATCATCGCCAGCGTAGAAATCGAGATTTCTTCCAATTAATAATTGTCCGTCTTCGGTTTTATTTCCCCAAGCAGCAAAAGAAGAACAGCCAACCAACATTAAGTCTTGCATGGCGTGACCAATATCGTGTGCGCCATGCAGATACATGACTCTTAAATAGTTCTCGGCAATATGATTGTACTCATTGGACGCGTATTTGGAGAGTCCGAAAATCTCTGATTTATATGCTTCCGGAATATGTAAATACATTTTGCGGTTGTAGAATGCTAAAACTTTACGCAATAAATATTGCTTGAATTTGGAAGGTACTAAATCGTCAATCTTACTTAAAAAAGCATCCTCTTGTATTTTAAATAAATCTTCGGTTAGCAAACCCGTATTTAAACCAATTTGATAGGCATTTCCTTCCACAAAAAGTTCGTAAGAACCATATTCATTTTTTGCAAAACTGTTGTTTCCAGAAGTGAATGTAGAATCGTTAATCGTTATTTTTTCAGAAATTGTAGCATCATAACCACTAACATCTGGAATATCATGAATGGACTTGGAGATACCACAAGAAGTGAGTACCGCAAAAAGTACGACAACTAAAAACGAAGGATAACTATTAAAATTTTTAATCTTCATGGCTGTTAGATTCTAAAATCTTATCTAATAAATAATCTTTACCAAGAATTTCGGAACAGGTAATAATAGCACTTATCGTTACTCCTAAAATACCATGCATGTTTAAACTTTGTCCTGTGAAAAATAGATTTTTTATTTTCGTTTTAGGCGATAAATGCGAGTGTAAAGGTTTGTTTACATCCTTTACATAGGCATACATAGAACCGCGATTACTACCAATATAATCTCTATAAGATAATGGTGTTGAGGTGTAATACGTCTCGATACAATCTCTAAGATTTGGAAATTTTTTCACCAACTCATCAATCAACGTTTCTGCTTTTTGGGTTTTAAACTGCTCGTAGGTTTGTCCTCTTTCGTTTTTATTAGCAACGGTATTATGTGTGTCTTCCCAAGGTTTTACTTCGTCATAATTCATGTAGGTCATCACGGCAATACTATCGCCAAAGCCGTTAGAATTTTTCTTAATCCCCATCGACATCATATAACCTTCTGGCCAACTTTCTTGGGTGTAATTGTGCGAATCCCAAACCTTACTAGAATCTTTAAAATGGTAGAAATTCTTATTTTGGTATTTAAAAGTATCTGGTTTTAGAACCAGGTATAACGTGAAAGCAGCAATGGTACTTTCAATTTTTTCAATTCTATTGGTGTACGATTTTCTAAACTTATCTTCACCTACCATTTTTACGGTAAGTTTCGGTTCTATATTCGAGATAAATAAATCGCCTTTAATTTCAATTCCTTTGGTGGTGGTTGCCGAAGTAATTAAACCATCTTCAAAGCCAAATGTAGAAACTTCATGATGTTTGTATACTTCTCCGCCTTCCGCTTTTAAGCGTTTAACAAGTACTTTGGTAATCTGACTTCCGCCATTTACACAGCGATACGAACTCTGTATGTACGAGTTTGTAGAAAGAGCATGTACAAAAAATGGTGTTTTATTTTGGTCTCCAGCATATAAATAATTGGAACCTGCTAAAACTGCTTGAAGCTTTTTATTGGTGGTAAAGGAGTTAATATATTCTTTTGCTGGAAGCTGAAAAATCTCTGCATCATCATAATAAGGTTTTCCTTTTTCAAGAGAATATAAAGGGAATTTTTTGCAAGTTGCTTGTAGCTTATCGCAGTACATTCGGATGCCTTCTTCCTCTTCAGGAAAATCTTCTAATAAATTTTTTATGAAGTTATCATAACCTTGCGCATGTTTGTATTCTTTTGGGTCTCCATCAAAAGAGATAATATCAAAACCATCTTCATCCATTTTATGAAGCTGTATGCCGTCTAAAATATCAATATATTTAAAGTATTGATGTAGGTTTTGTCCTTCGCTTAAACCGCCAATATAATGCACTCCAGTATCAAAAATGGTTTTGTTACGCACAAAGGTTTGTAGGTTTCCACCGTATTGATTGTTCTTTTCTAAAACACAAACACTCTTTCCTTCTTTAGCAAGAATGATTGCAGAAACCATTCCTGCAAGACCACTTCCTACTATTACAACATCATAATGTTCTTTGTACTTCAATATTTTATTTTTTTAAGATACTAAGTGTATCGTTTTCTATTTCTACTTTAAAACCTAGGGATTTTAAAGTTTCAAGATATAAATTTCGGCTGTCTTTTAATAATACAAAAAGATTTACAGTATTTGCTATGTTTTTTATTTCATTTTCGGAAACTCCTTCTAGATTAAGCATAGCAACATTAGCCTTGTTTTGTGCTGTTTCTTCTATCGAATTACAAACCGAAATTTTATAATGTGTATTTGGTATATAGCTGTTTCTAGCGATTGCTCTTTCATTTTCATCTTGGATAAAAGTAAAAATTTTCCTATCCGGATGATCTAAAGCCAATAGGAAATCTAGTTGTCCGGAATCTTTAGAGAAATGAATAATACTAGCTTTTTCGTTTAAAGTATTTAAAAGCGCTCTGTAATTTTTTGCGTTGGTCTTTAAGTCGGCTTTTACTTTATGGTAAAGCGCATCTCCTTTATATCTAAAGTCTTCTAAAACAATGCGATGGAAATAGGTTTCGTGTTCTAGTTCTTCACGAAGTAGGTGAAACTCTTTCTTAAAATATGCACTAATTCTTTTTGTTTTTTCTCTAGAGGTTGTACCGAAACTTACGTCTTCCGCAGGAATTCTATCTAATATTTTTATAGTAAGGTGCTCTCTTTTTATGATAAAGCTTCCTTTTGGTAGGACTTCTGAATTCCCATGAATAAGGATAGGAAGAATATCTAGATTTAATTCTTCGGCTAAGAAAAAAGCACCTTTATGAAAGCGTTTTATTTTGTTGGTATAGGAACGTGTTCCTTCTGGAAAAGCCATTAAAGAATAGCCTTGTTCTAATTTGGTTTTTAAATGGGAAACACCGCCATCAATACCGTTAGAAACCGGATAAAAACCAGCCATTTTTACAGTTCTACCAAAAACTGGCGAGTTGTAAACCCAATCGTTTACCAAGAAAATAATTTTTGGAGACTGCATACCAATTGCTAGAATATCTAGAAAAGAAGTATGGTTAGCGATGATTATTGCCTGCTTTTTAAAGGTTTCGTTATTTAGATTTAGTGTTTTTACTTTAACAAATGGATTGGTAAAAAATACAGATCGCATGAACTTAGAAAGCACTTGATGAAACCATGGCATTTTTATTTTTTTGGAAAGCGGAATAAGTGGAAATACTATTGCAGCTATTATTCCTAAAACAAATCCACCAATACCATAATACCCAAAAGAAAAAAGTGCATGTAATAATAAATGAAAGGTAATTGGTCTTTTGGTTTTGCTTCCAATAAATAATTTAAAAAGTAAAGGCTGAATACTAAACGAAATGAGCAACGCAGACAAAATACCAATGATAGAAACCAAAGAGATAGAATGTAAGGCTGGATGCTTTGCAAAAATTAAAACGCCGACACCTAAAATAGTAGTTATAACCGAAAGGATAATAGAGGTTTTATGTGTTGGTAAAGCTGCTTCTCCAGTCTTATATTCGTGCAATAAACCGTTGGTGATAAAGATGCAATAGTCGATTCCTAAACCAAAAATAAAGGTAGAAATAATAATATTGAAAATATTAAATTGAATACCAAATAATCCCATCACACCAAGCGTTGCCAACCATGTAAGCGCAATTGGTATTGCTGTCACTAAGGTTAAAGAAATGCTTCGATAAAAGAGTAACAACAATAGTAAAACTACAATAGAAGAATATAAAACCAAACGATTAAAGTCGGTTTTAAGATTCCCTAAAAAGGTTTCATTCATGTGTTTTCTATCTACAACAATGGTTTGTTTGAAATTTTTAAAAGTATCTACTAAGTTTTGCGTGTTTTCATCCTGCACTTTTACTAAAGTGGTAACCGTAGAGAAATCGTCTTTGGTTGTAATATAGTCTTCCGTAGAAATGGTTTTTAATGCTTTAAAATCAGCAACAGAAAGTGGTTTAAACGTGTTTTCTAAATGTGCATAAAAAGCTTTAAAAGTAGTTGGCTTAAACCCTAGAGTTTTTCCGCTTTCAATTAAGTTTTCCTTGGTGTTTTGTATGTTTTGGGTAGTCCAAAAACGATTCCATGCATTGATTTTTTCATTTTGGATGACTTCCGATTGCACTAAAGAACCGATAGAGCTAAACTGGATAATATTATTCTTTTGTTGCAAACCTTTTAGTAACGGAAAAATAGCATCGTTCACTTGTAATGCTTCTTGTTCTGTTTTTCCGTAGGCAGCCAAATACACCGATTTGGAAGAAATGTTAGTCAGCGCATCCAATCTTTGTTGCGCATCGATTAACGCTTGAGGCTCAAAATTAAGGGTATTTAAATCTTTATTAAAAGTAACTTTATTATAGGTAAAAGCACTAATGCTTATCAGAATAGCCAAAGCAATTAAAACCCATTTGTTTTTATGCAAAGGATATGATGCAACACGATCTATAATGTTTTTTTTGTCCGTGGTTTCAGCTTTTGTACGATACACTTGCGGAATAAAAAGTAACGCAAATACCGAAGCTCCTAAAACGCTAATTGCAGCAAAAATTCCTAAATCTTGTAATGCTTGCGATTCAATAAAAAGCAGACATAAAAAGGCTAGAGCAGTCGTTAAGCTACTCATTAAAATAGGTTTTGTGATTTCGGTATATAACTGTTTTATATTGTTATTACTACGAATATGCGTAAGAATATGCAATGCGTAATCTAAAGTAACCCCAAGAAGTACCGAGCCAATTCCTAAAGAAATAGCAGAGATTTTACCACGAATTAAATACAGTAAACTAACCGCTAAAAGTGCACCTAAAACAGTTGGTGTAAATAGTATTATTGGTACACTAAGTTTTTTATAAAACAGAATTAGAATCAGCAATAAAACCGTAATGGCAATACCAACAGTAAGCTGAATGTCTCTTTTTATCTGCTTAGCATTTGCGACAGCAATTAGTGCTCCACCAAAATATTCTCCGGTTACTTTGTCTTGAAAAGTAGTGTTAAGCTGTTCTTGTAAAGCGTATAAATTATCTGCAAAAGTAGCGTTTTCTGCAGTTTCACTAGACGCGAAAGTTGGCGTAATAAAAAGCAGTACGTTGTTTTTGTCTTTGCTAATTATAAATCCGTTGTGTAAGGTAAAGTCATCCCCGAAACTGAGTTCTTGTAATTTCTTTAAAGCGATAAAAGATAAACCTAAAGGATCTTTTAAAATAGTTTCTTTTGCTACAAAGCCAGAAGGTGAAATGATGGTTTTATAATTGGCATTTGTAGTATTTTGAATACTGTCTTTATGTAGCTTTTGCTGAATCGCTTGGTAATCGGTTGTATCTAAAAATAAAGGGAGATTGTTGTAGACAAAGTCTAAGGTGTTCATTACATCTTCATCTGCAACTTGTCCTTGAATTTCTTTTATATATGCTTCGGAAGTATTAGAAATACTATCTATAAATGCCGTTGCATATTGGGTTAAATCGTCTGTGTTTCCGTTTTCTTTACGCTGAATATTTACAATTATCTTATCGGCAAAATTAACCTGTTTTAATACTTTTTGCGCCTCGGAAGATTTTTCGCTTTGCGGAATAAGTTTCGTTATATCTTCTTCAAATTCAATATTCGAAGCAAGAAAGAATAAACCAATAATTAATGACAACAAAATACCGATACTCAAAGGTTTTTGCGACGCTATACGTTGGTATATGTTATAAAACAGCTTATCCATTTTGTAGTGTTGTGTTCTTTTTTTTGAAAAAGGTAAAGAATATAAAACTTATTATACCAAATACAATAGCAGAAATTGTTGCTAGTGCAAAACTACCTACAAGATATGTTTTTAGATGGGCTGTAATATCGAAACCGCTTTTAAACATATCTAAAGTATACTTAAAATCTAAACCTAAAATACGTTGCCCAATAACCGAACTTCCATATAATATAAACGGAATAAAAGGAGGTAAGCTCACGTTAGAAAAGCCAAAAGCAATCGCTTTATTTAGTTTAAATAGTATGGCTAATGCTATTACGAGTAATGTTTGAAATCCCCAAAAAGGAGATATCCCAATAAATACACCAAGTGCAACAGATAATGCTTTTTTGCTTGGTGCATCTTGATGCCCTAAAAAGTCTTCGACAAAGAATCGTTTAATTCCTTTTTTTTTTAAATTCCGAAATACATTTCTTGGCTTTATATAAAACGCTAAGATTAAAATTAAGCAAGTATTTAAAATGCTAATTCTGGTAAAATCTTTAAAAGGTCTGAAGTGTGAAACGCGTTCACTTTCATCATACAATACTTTTATAGGAATATTTTTTACTTCTACATCATTCCATGCAGATTTTACGATGACTTCTATTTCAAATTCGAATTTCTTCGTATAAAACTTTAATTTTTCTAAAGCTTTTAAAGGATACATTCGAAACCCGGACTGTGTATCTGTGAGTTTAATTCCGGTTTCAAACCAAAACCAGAAGTTAGAAAACTTATTACCAAAGCTACTTTTTCCAGGAACGCCTTCTTGTTCCATGTTTCTTGCACCAATAAGTAATAGGTTTTTATTTTCGGCTTGTTCTAAAGCTGCTACAAATACTTGTATGTCTTCCGGAAAATGTTGTCCATCAGAATCAATAGTTATTGCATAATCATAACCTAAAGCTGTTGCTTTAATAAAACCTTGGCGTAACGCATTTCCTTTACCTTGGTTTTTTGGAACCAAAATATGATGAACTTGTGTATACTTTTCTAGAATTTGAGAAGTGCTATCTGTAGAACCATCATTAATAATAATAATGTTTTTTGTGTATTGCAAAACCCCATCGATTACACGTTGTAAAGTGCGCTCGTTGTTGTATGTTGGAATTAACACACAGATTTTCAGACTGTTTATTTTATTAATTAATAGCTCGTTAGTCACTTAGAAAAGTGTTTTCTTTTTAGGAGTCTAAAATTAATGATTTTTCTTCATCTGTAAAGGCTTTAGACTGTAAAATATAGTCTTTTATGTGTTTTTTTAATGCAGAAGATTTTATGCTACTAAATTGTTTTAAGATAAAGCGTTTGTCTTCTTCTATATTGCCTTTGTATTTTAAAAGCTTTGGTGTGTTTTCTTGAATACCGATACGAATAAAACGTAACTCTACATTATTAGGGCTTTCTGTAATAGTGTATTCTACTAAAGTAACGCCTTCTACAAAGCCTTCTTTTTTTCCTTTTAAGGTTTTAGCGTGTTTGGCAACTAATGCTATTGCAGCACCTTTGTATGCTACAAGTTCTACCTTATCTTTTTTGGTAACTGTTGCTAAAGAAGCATTGAAAGCTTCGGTTTTCGTCTTGTCTTGCGCAGCTATTTTGTAGGCATCTCTAACAGCATCTAAATTTAAAGATTGTAGACTTAAGCTTATTGCCGTTATTAATAAAATTAGTAGTTTCATTTTTAGTTTTTATAAACCTACAAGGTCTTTAAACCTTGCAGTTATTTTTCTATAAAGTTACTAGTCAATTTTAATGCCACGGTTTCATCAAACTTGGTAGTATTTTTTACTTTATAACCTTCTTCGGTTTCACTAATGTCTAAAGTGAGTTCTAAATCTGGTGTTTTCTCCGGATTTATAATGGCCATAAACTTAATGTTACTAGAAGATTGCATCATTAATTTTTTACCAACAACACCTTCGGTTAACTCTTTAATAATTTGCATCATGCAAACTCCTGGAGTTACAGGGTTTCCTGGAAAATGTCCTTTAAAGATATCATGATCTTTGTTAATGGTAATGTTTGCAGTTGTCAGATTTTCGACAACTGCTACATTATTTACGGTATAAAAGTCTTTTAATTGCATCGTTTTATTTACTAAAATCAAATTTATAAGAAACACCTATTTGAAAAACACCATTTAAGTTGTTTTTGTCATAATCTTCATCATAATATGGATCGCTACTGTCTCCAAATTCTGAAAAACCGTCATCATAATCAATGATACCTTGTTTGTAACGTGCTTCTACAGATAAACCAAAAGGGAAATCATAACCAATTCCACCAATAAATGTAATATCTACAGGAGCAGTATCATCATTGTAATCGTAATAATATCCGGAATAATCATTCTGTATATTATCGCCAACTTTTATATCTATTCCAGGTCCTATTAGAAAATGTAAACCAACATCAGGAATTGGAGAAAACTTATTTATTACAGATAAGCCTACATATTGTAATTCTAAATCTCTTCCTCCAGAAATGTTACTGTTTGCTCCTTGTCTAGAATAGGTGATTTCCGGCTGCAGTGCATAAATACTAGCTAATTGCATTTCTAAAAAAGTACCAAAGTAAAAGTCTGTTTTTGTGTCATAATCTATGTTACTTATATTTGCGAAATTCGCACCAGTTCGAACTCCTGGTTTAAAGGTTACTTGCGAAAAAGCGGTTGTACCGGCAATAAGTAATGCGAAGCTTAAAATAATTTTTTTCATTAGTTTTTTGTTTGTTGAAAATAATTTGAGGTTGGTAAAGTATAAAATTTAGTTCTTTTTAAGAAGTATTTTGCCTTCATAAAATAAATAGGCTTCTTCTAAAAAAGATACCATGTCTGGCCAGTTTGCAGCGGGTTCAAAATAATTTTGATAATATTTATTGGTTTTAATAGTTAAAACATTATCGGTAACCACTGCTTCACTAGTAAATCCTCCAGTTTGATTTTGAACGTTTTTATTCAATTTTTCTAGTCCTTGTACCGAATATCCTTCCGGAATCGTTAGCGATATATTGTTGCTATAGGATCTAGGATAGTTCATGTAAACATTGTTATCTCGTTGTTTATGTTCTTCGTCGATATCTGCTTGTCCTCCAATAAGTTTTCCTATTAAAAGGATATAATTATTACCTGCTTTTCGAATAAGTTCTTCTTTTAAAGTAAAGGCTTCTTCAAATTCTAAAGGATCTTCTACACCAAAACGACCATTGTTTAACACGTTAAAAGTGTAATCTTCAATTTCTAAATCGTATTCGCTTTCCGTTTGCTTTTCTAATTCTTTTAGTTGTTTTTCCTTTTGCTTATCTAATAAACTTTTATACTCTTTTTTATAACGAAGTCTATCTTTTTCCTTTTTAACTTGATCTAAAACAGGTTCTGTGCCATACTTTTTATGATCTTTATATATATAATCATAAAAGTTTAATCGATCCTTTTGTGCATCTACTTTATTGTGTCCTGTGGTTGCCGACATTCTGTTTATTTGCATTCCAGAAAAGTCTTCTTCCAATGTAATTGCAATAGATTCTGTAGTGTTATTTATGTTGTGATTGGAAGCAGGTAAACTTGTTAATTGAATATCTTCAATATGTTTTCTATCTACTACTTTTAAAGCATAAGCCTTTGAGTTTTCTAACAACGATGATATTTGGTTCACTGTCGAAAATTGATTAAAATGCTCGATGTACAAAGGGTTTTCCGTTAGAATTTTTAATACAAAATCTACATTGTCTTCCAGAAGTAAATCTTTAATTAAGCCATTGTATCTTTTGGTACCAATTAATATTTCGTAATCTATTTTATTATCTTTTAAAAAGGCTGCAAAGAACTTGATGAATTGGGCATCGGAATTAAAAATAATCGGGTTCTTATAATAACCATAAGGATACATGATATCGCTTTCGTCTAGCACAAATGCTTCTACATAATTGGTGAAGTATTTATGGCGAATAAAATAAAATGCTTCCGTTACTTTATGTTCGTCATTTAAAAAATCCTTGCCTTTTAAGAATCGCTCTACATCTCCAAGGTTTCCATACGGACTGAATTTGTCTTCGTATAGATTAAAAATTTCTTCCTTATTAATATCCTTTTTAATCGTATTTACATCGGTTGGCATAAATGCATTTGCTCTTTTTTCGTGCTTCCTTGTTCTAGCAAATAAGACTTGAAACTTATATGCAGGAAGTGCTACTAAAGGATAAAACCATCTTGGAAAATCATTAGACGCTACATTTTGCATTTTAAAACCATATAGTCTTGTTTTGTTTTCTTTAGAAAGTGCAGCATAGGTTTCTAATTCTGGTGCATTATTATACGTATTTAAACTCACAAAGAAATCTTTTTCGGTTTCTAAAGAAAATTTAAAATCTAGAATAGGATAATGCTCTCCAACAATATCTTCAACAGCATCAAATTGATACAAGTCGTTTTCACTTACAATGATATTGGAGTAGAAGTAATAATCTAAAATATCTCCTTTTTCCAGATTCGGAATGGCAAGTTTATTTTCGTCTTCTTCTTTTATCGCTTCGTTGTCTACGTCTATTTGAATTTCTTCACCATCAGGTTTAATAATTTTAACACCTAGTATAAAGGTGTTTAATAAACCTTGGATGTGAGCTGTTTTTTGGAATTTAAATTCTGAAAAATCATTCACAGCAACTTGATCTAATAGTTTTACTTGCTCGTGTTCTATTTTGGTGTATTCGATACTATTATGCGGTCTGTTGTAGATGTATTTTACTTCTCTAAATAGTGTTATTGCAGATTGATCTTCTAGATCAGCTGGTATAGTAATAGCGCTGAAGTCCTTTTTCTCACTCCAAATATATTCTTTTACACTAGCTTCTTTTTTTAAATGCTCTTTCGATTTTTTTTGTGCGAAAGTAGGTAGGCTCATTAAAAATACTAGTGCTATAAGTAATGCTTTATTCATATGTATTAAGACTTGGTTAGAATTATTTGTTCGTTATAAATGGCATTTAATTTTGTTATTGCAGCGTTCCATGCTTCAAAATCTGCTGTGGTAATTGTTGCTTTTTTTATTTCGAATTCCTTTTTATAAACAATGTAGTCGGATTCTTTTTCTAGAGAAACACTAATTTTAAAGTTGTCGGTATCTACAGAAAAAGATTCTGGTAATGTAGAAACGGTATATGTTTCTGGAATTTTTAAACGCATTTCGGTAAGCACATCTTTCTTGTAAGCAAAATTGTAATTGGTCTGTCTTTCTTCAAACGTATAGTTGTCAAATTCTTTATAGAAATCTAAATCAATATACATTTCATTATCAAAAGAAGAAACGGCATTGCTGTGTTTTAAAGCATAGTTGACATCAATTTTTGCTTCTCTATTTTCTAGGTTAGAGGTTTCTATATCACTAATCAAAACGTTTCTATTATAGCTGGCTAAATAATTTTTTAGTGCTTCCTGTTTTTTATTGCTTTTTAAATTATTGAAGTTATATAAAAAATCGGCTCTACTTTCTCCTTCATATGCTCTGCTGGCTAGACCTTCTATTTCTTCGTTTGTAATGGTTGCATTAAATAAAAAAGACTCTTTGTTGCGGGAAGAGGTACTTGTTGGAACTTCTTCTAGTAAAAACGAATCATTATCTTCTATCATACTTTGTTTGCCTTGAATTCTTTCAGCATATTCGCCAAAGGCATTAAACTTTTCGGTAGGATCTAAAAATATCTTTTTACCATCTTGAAGTAAAGTACAAATCATATGGTTATCTACGGCAAGCGATGGCGTGCTGTAATTGTATGCAATTCGTTTGGTGCCAATCCAAGTTAATCTAGCGTCAAAGCCGGCAATAACAAGCATTTCTTTCGCTAAGTTGGCCATTCCTTTACAGTCACCATATCTTTTTTTAAGTACGTTCTCTGCCGTTTCTGGTTTGAAGCCAGCAATACCATCTTCAAAAGCGATGTATCTAATATTGTCTTGTACCCAATAGTAAATGTTTTTAATTTTTTCTTCGTCGGAAGTAGCACCTGCAGTTAACTCGGTAACTTTTTGAGTTAATAATTCGCTATCTGTATTTATGTCTTTGGTAAGCGATCGATACCAAGTATATAGATCTTTTGTTTCGTTAAAAAGGATTTGTTTCTCGCCTTTATAAGTGAAATCTTTCGCTAATAATAAAACATGCGGATAAATATAACTCGGTCCTGGAGAGCTTTTTTCATCATAATATGCATCTAAATTCGATACTTGATAGGTGATTATTTTTTTGTCACCGACTTGTTCTTCGGTTTTCTGAATGTCGAAATTTTCAAAATTCTTTTCAAATAATTCTATGTGTAACCATTCCGGAATTTCAATCACAATCTTTCTGCTTAAACTAGGGTATTCACTTGTAAAGTAGATACTAGTAAAGTATTTGATGTCTTTGGTATGTTTTATCGATTCGAAAAAATACGTATAACCTTGTGTTGGGAAATCGACATTAGCGAATTTTACGCGAGCGTCATTATGAAATAAATCGTTGTCTGTATAAGAAACATCTTTGCTTAGAATACGTGCTTCCTTTTTGTTTCGATAATAGAATTGAAACTTTTCAATTTTCGATTCCCCATCATAAAAGATGGGTTTTTGAATATCGGATCGGTAATTGATATTCATTAAGTGTTCTGTCGTGTAATTATTTACAGCAACTTTATTGTCTTCTATAGCGAAAGTAACTAGGTTATCACTTTCTAATAAAACAATATCTTCTTCGTCATAAATGCTTCTTAGTTCTTTTGCTTTGGAAACATCTTCTGGCGTAGGGTCCATTTTTTTCTGACAGTAACCAATAAACGGAAGCAGCAAAATGATTAAAAATATTTTTTTCAATTTGTAATAGATTTGAGGTTGATTTTCAACTTAATATTAGAGTGAATGATCTCTATTTGTTGTGCAATATTATCATTTAAATCGGTAAACAGAAATCTCACTTTTTCTTTATGGCTATTTGCTCTAATGATTTTGGTGATTTCTGGAGATTCAAAGTAGTAGTAGGTTTTATTATCTAAGCTTGTTTTTTTGATGATTTCATCCGTAATAACGTAGTTTTTTTCTGCTATTAAATGCTCCGTAATTAAAACTTTGAAATCTTTTTTTAATACGTTGATTAGTATTTTTTTGTTAAGATCGTCTAGAATATAATTTACGGTAAAATCGTCTTTATTAAAAGTAAAATCGAATAGCTTGTTTCCCATTTCTGTGGTGAAAACAATTCTATGGTGTTGGTCGCCTATTTTTTTTACAATAAAAATTCCGCCAAAAGCATTATCGTAAACTTCTATATTGGCTTTGTAAATATAGTCTTGATTGGGATTTGCAAAATACGGATTGCTAATATTGCCAGTTAAAGTAGTTGCTACAAAGTTGTTTTTTTTAGGAAACGATGCACAGCCAAAAAAGATAAAACATATACTAATTAGTAAATATCGCATTATCTAATGTTTGGTTTAGTACTTTATTGCTGAATACTATTTTGGTATAATCTTGTGAAGGTTCTAACATTTTCACTTCTATAACATCTCCTTTGCTATTAAATGTAATATGAAATGCTTGAATGTATTTGGCGAATTTTTTGTCTTTCGGCATAAAATAAACCAAGCTATTTTTGTCTTTATGGAAGTATTCTATGCTAAACTCTGCTTCATCAAACATATCGCCTTTTACACTGCTAATAATAAGTTTGTTTAGCTGTTTAAACATCTTATTACTACCAATATCGACATTACTCTTGTTGCCTTCATCATTAATGAAAAGGGTTTCGTCTTTAAATAAAACCGAGTATTTAAAGGGAGCTACATATTCCCATTTTACTAAATCGGGTGCTTTAAAAGCTAGTTTTCCAGAGGTTTCAATATCATTATCTAAAAAATCTAAATGTTTGTATTGCACAAAATCACTAGAAATGGTTTTGGTGGTAGTTGCTAAGGCTTTTACTTTAGATTTTAAAGTCATCGCTTCTGTGCTATTCATCGGTGTTTGAGCTTGTACAGCAAAAACGGTGAAAAATAATATATAGACTAGTTTACGCATATGCTTTTATTTGGAATAGGTTGTCTATAGTAATAGACGTTATTTTTTCTTGTTGTAAAAATAACAATAACTGTTCCAAAACAGCAATTGTTTTATCGCTAGTATCGTGTAATAAAATAACATCGCCCTTTTTTAGGTTTTTGGTTACTCTATTAAAAACTCTTTTTTCTGTTATATTTCTAGTATCTAGCGAGCGTTTGTTCCACCCAACAGGCTGTAGCTTTGTCACTTTTAAAGCACGTTTAATTCTTGGATTGGTGACACCAAAAGCAGGTCTGAAGAGTTGCGGTTCTAAACCAATTTGTTGGGTAATGATGGTATTGGTTTGTTGCAATTCTGCAAGGACTTCTTCGGTAGAAAAGAATCCGAAATTAGTACTATGTGAAAAGGTGTGATTACCAATGGTGTGACCTTGCTCTACAATGCTTTTGAATATTTCTGGATGCATTTCTATGTTTTTTCCAATACAGAAAAACGTAGCTTTTGCATTATATTTTTTAAGAAGTGCTAAAACTTTAGGTGTGTATTCTGGATTTGGACCATCATCAAAAGTGATGGAAACATGGTTTTTAGCGACAGATGGGTTTGAAATTAAAGAGGTAAAATGATAGTTCCAACCTATTAATGAAGAACCTGCAACAGTAATTAGAAACCAGGCAAATAGGAATAAAATAATATACCCAAACGAAAAATTATAAAAGCTGTAAGCAAGTAACAAACCAATAAGAATTAGGCTTGAAATTATATTTACAGATTTAAATTTTAGCATTGTTTTAGTAACGTGAAACTATGATTTTCTCCACGATACTGATTGTATAACAAGATAGTTTTAAAGGATGTTGTGTCTGTATGATTCGCTTTCACAACCTCAGGAAGGGTTTGTGTTTTAAGTACTTTAGAAGCTAACCAGAATCCAAAAGAAGACGCTGTGTTAAACTCACCGCATAAGTGTTTATAATTGGCTTGTTGTGTGTTTTTAAAACCTTCCGCTAAAGTAGTATAAAAAGCATCGAAATCTACATCGCCATTATTTCCAAGAATTAAAACATCTACATCTTCGATATTTAAATTGCTTCCGTTTAAAAAGTGAATTGCTTCTTGTACAACTTCTGTTTCCGCTAAAGTATTATAGGTTTTAATAGCAACAACTTCGGCATAGGTTGAAGCTTGTTTTTCATTAGAAAGCACAAAGAAATTAGCGCCTTCACCAAAAACGGCTCCTTTTGTTTTAGAATCTAATACTTCGGAGGTTTTCACAGCTTCCGCTTTAACTAGATGCACTAATTTTTGAATTTCAGTAGTATGTTCTCCTAATTCGTCTACACCACCAATTAAGATGTTTTTTTCTTCGTCTAATTCTAATTGCAATTTAGCGTCTATCAAAGTAGATTCAAAAGAAGTACTAGCATGCACGTAGGTGAAATTATAGCCTTTACATTGAAGCTCTAAAGCTATTTGTCCGCCAACCGTATTATGTGTCGATTGAATAAACGAAGTAGGAGTAAGGTATTGCTCGTCGTTATCAATAATAGCACTTACAAATTTTTCGGAATCGCGAACACAACCCATTCCTGTTCCTGTAATAATGGCATCTACATTTTCTAATCCAGATTCTTGTATTGCTATTTTTGAAGCTACCACTCCCATTTTAATTCCTTTAGCCATACGTCTTGCTGCAGCTGGCGGAATATATTCTTTGTAATTAGGATGGATAACTGGAAGTACATTGGCTTCGTAATCTTCAATTGTATCTAAAAACGAAGTGTTATCCAATGTTTTTTGAGCAGAAATAGAAGCGATGCTATTTATATAAACGTTCTTCATAATTATTGCTCTTTTGAAAATATTACGGTAGAACAATTTCCACCAAAACCAAAGGAGTTAGACATTACAGTTTGCAATGGCTTTTCTTTTAATGCTAGTTGTGGTGTAATGTTAAATTCCTTCATCTGTGTTTTAAAATTCAGATTAGGGTAAATGATATTGTTTTGTAATGCTAAAACGGAATATACCGCTTCAATGGCACCAGCAGCAGCCAGGGTATGTCCGGTGTATGCTTTGGTAGAACTAAAGTCAGGAACGTTTTTGCCAAAGACTCTAATAATTGCTCTTCCTTCGGATAAATCGTTATTTCCAGTTGCGGTTCCATGCGCATTCACGTAATCAATATCTTCGGGGTTGTAACCAGCAATATCTAATGCTTTTTGCATGGCAAGGGTTGCTCCGTCTCCGTTTTCGGAAGAAGCCGTTTGGTGGTATGCATCATTCGCATTACCATAACCTTTTACGTAAGCAAGTACTTTTTTGTTTTCTGCTTGTACTACTTTATCGGATTCTAAAACTAAAAAAGCAGCAGCTTCCCCAAGATTTAAACCTTTGCGGTTTTCATCAAAAGGTGTGCTATAGGTATCCGATAAAATCATCAAGGTTTTAAAACCGTTGATGGTAAATTTAGATAAGCAATCTGTTCCTCCAACAACCACACGATCTAGTTGCCCAGATTTTATTAATCGAGCGCCAAGCATTATGGAATTTGCAGCAGAAGAACATGCAGTACTTATGGTGGTAACTAGGCTTTTTTCTATACCTAATTGTTCTGCAATTTTTTGTGTAGAATCACCAGCATGATGACCTTCAATATATTTTTGAGTGCTTTTATCTTCTAAATAATCATAATAATAACGCTCTGTCATGTCCATACCACCAACACTAGTTGATGAAATTAAACCTGTTTTGTATGCATTAATATCTGTAATTCCAGCATCTTGTATTGCTTGTTTTGCAGCTACTGCACCAAGAAGTGCGGTTCTAGAATAATTATTATCTGAAGTTAAACCAAGTTGTTGCTCTAAAGCTTCATTGGTAAAATCAATCTCTCCAACCATAATATCATTTACATGATTGGTTTTAATTTTAGAAACTCGAGAGATTCCTTTTTTACCTTGTATAAGCGACTGGTAATTTTCTGCAACATTGTTTCCAATGGCAGATATAATTCCCATTCCTGTTATAGCAACTCCTTTGCTCATACTTAATTTTTACTTAGATCTATTTTCTGTAATGTATGCAGCCATAGTATTAATAGACTCAAAAATAGAACGTCCTTCTTTTGGATCTGTTAATTTAATACCATAACTCTTATCTAACATTACAATTAGCTCTAATGCATCAATAGAGTCTAAACCTAAACCATCACCAAAAAGCATATCGTCATCTGCGATGTCTGCAATAGTCATGTCTTCTAAGTTTAATTGCTCTATAAGGTTTTCTTTTAATTCTTGTTTTAATGCGTCCATACTATGTGTTATATAATTTTATAATGTCTTGTTTACTGTTTGTTATTGTGCCTTCTGCAGACACTAAATATAAAAATGCTTCGTAGTTATCTTCCCCATCAAATTCTACCCAACCACAAAGTACTTGATCTGCTTTGTTGCTTGATAATAAACTATTTGAATACGTTAACAAATGCGTTGCGTTAAAGTTTTCAAAGATAAAAAAACTATTTTCAGAATACAGCTTATATTTTATACTTATCTCACCAATGCAAATATTTGGTAATGTATATACAAAAACCGCAGGGCTAGGGAAGTAGCTTTCTTTATTTTGAATGGATTCTTGATGTTTTCTGTCTGTATCTAAACTAGATGCTTTATTAGAAAATACGATAGCAATATTATTCTCTTCTTCAGAAGATAGATTTTCATTTTTTAATAGTACATCGGCAGCTAAAAAAGCAAGTTTACTCAATTTATCCATTTTAAAAAACTTTGGATATTTTGTGTTCTGGTCTTTGTATGCTGCTTTTATAAAAGGAGAAAACGATTCCTCTTCATCTTTATATACCACAGAACCGTTTAAAGAAACTTGATTGTTCTTTATACTGCAATAGGATTTTATGTGGTAATTGGTATTCATCTATTATGCTTTGCTAAAAGTAAACATCGTGTGATATTCACCGATTTCTACATCTTCGTTAAGTTGTAAACCAGCTTCTTCTGCTATTTCTTTAAATTCTGTTGCTTTATACATTTTAGAATTTCCATTGGCAATTACGGTAAAGTAAAGCGATGTTGCTTCTAAAATAAATTTAGCGTTATCAAATTTCTGTCTGTCAGTAAAGGTTTCTATGATGATTAATTCGGAATTTTCATTCATAGAATTCACACAAGTCTTTAGCACTTTTAGAATTTCCGCTTTTGAAAAGCAATCTAAAAACTGGCTCATCCAAATGGTTTCCGCATCACCTGGTATGGTTGGGTTATCGGAAAGCCAATCTATTTCATGCCCTTTAACGCGGTCTTCAAAACCTGCTTTTTTAACATTCGCTTTCGCTTTGTTTAATTGTCCAGGAAGATCAATCATAGTAATGTTTACATCGCTATTGTATGTACAACATTTTACAGTAAACTTTCCTGTGTTTGCTCCGATATCAAATATTTTCTTACGGTCTTTTTTGAATAAAAGACCTAAAGCTTCTGCAAAGATATCGTCGGAATAATGGTGATCAAAATCAAACCACGATTTTTGTTGTAACGGTGTTAGTTGTGATAAACCTTCATAAACCGTTGGCCAATCTCCAAGTTCTTTCAATCCTGTAGGTTTTCCTGTTTTAATCGCTTCATCTAAATGAAATAAGCCTTTATAGCAAACCTCATTCGTAAAATTAAGATTTACATTAACCGTTTCGTTATATGCTAAAAAGTAACCAATAGTAGTAAGTTCATAATGTTCGGTTTCGTTTTTGGAAACGATATCAGAACTTTCGGCAATTTCTAATAATACACCAACACCATACGTGCTAAGTTTTAATTCTTCAGCAATAGCTTCTAAAGTGATTCCTCCTTTTTTTCTTTTCTCGAAAATAAGATCGAAAATACCGAGTTTTCTTAAAGATACTGTTGCTTGAAACACAAAAGGAGCCATTGCAATTTTTTGTGCTTCTTGAATTGCGTCTATAGCTTTTATAGATTGGTTTGACATATTTAATTGGTTTTTTGAAATAAGATTGCTGTATTACAACCTCCAAATCCGGAAGCTGTTTTTAAGAATCTATTAATATTTTTTTTAGTTGTTTCTGTAATTACGTTAATTGGTTTAGTAACTCCCGAAGTTTCAAAACCTAACGATTTATACAAAGTATTATTTTTTAAGGAATGCATTCCAACAATGGTTTCTACCAATCCGGAAGCACCTAAACTATGTCCGAAATAGCCTTTTAAACTATTTAACGGCACAGTGCTTAAGTCCATTCTGCTAAAAGCAATCGCTTCCATTTCATCGTTGAACATGGTTGCTGTTCCGTGTGCGGAAATAAAATCTACTTCTGCTGCAGAAATATTTGCTTGGGTAAATGCAGATTGCATACTTCTATATAAACCTTCTCCGGTTCTAGAAGGACCAGAAATATGGTTGGCATCATTGCAAGAACCTTCACCTAAAATGGTAACTGCTTCTTTTGCTAAAGCATCCGCATCTTTGGTTACTAGAACACTTGCCGCGACTTCCCCAATATTTATTCCTGTTCGGTTTGCATCATAAGGTTTACATGGTTCGCTGCTTAATGCTTGAAAAGAATTGAATCCAGATAAAATAAACTCTGTAATAACATCACCACTGGTAATAAATACATGATCGTAAATACCTTGTTGTATATATCTTTTGGCAATTGCAACTGCTAGAATACCAGAAACACAGGCATTAGAAACTACAATAGCATCGTTTTTAAAATGGAAAAATTCTTTAACTTGATTCCCTAGTTCGCTTAAATATGCTCTGTCTTTATGAAACGGATTGTTTGCATCTAAAGCATCTACATTACCTTTTGTAGTAGAAATAATTAATCCTACACGGTCATTAATTTCTATGTTAGAGGCAGTTATAACGGTACTTAAAGAAGTAATCATCATTTGCTCTAAACGGGTATAGTTTGCTTTAGTATTTAAGGTGTTAAAGTTCTCTTGTAAGGTTTCCGTAGGAATTAAAGAAGTATAGAAAGGTTCTGGTAATATCGATGTATCATCTATACGCTGTAAACCAGAAACCTCGTTGCTAATGTTAGCAACCACTGTTTCGCTAGTAAAACCTAGAGACGAAATAATATTGTTATGTGAAACGTACACTTTACTCATCTAATAAGCCCACGTTTTTTTTCCATTCCATAAAAAATTCTGGAATAGCTAATGATAAATCTCCTTCGCCAATTTTATCTACAAAAACCTGAACGGTTTCTCCTGTGCATACTAATTCGTCTTTTTGGTTATAAATTTCATAACGAAAAACCATTTTAGCAGCAGGGCTATCTATATAAATTGTTTTTATTGTAGCAACATCACCATAACGTAAAGGTCGTTTGTGGTCTGTACTTGATTTTACAATTGGTGTTGCATAACCATGATCTTTTTGGTCGAGATAAGAAATGCCATGTTTTCTACCAAAAGACTCGCGTCCATCTTCGAAATACTGAATATAATTTCCATGCCAAACAATACCTAACGGATCTGTTTCTACAAAGCGTACACGTACTTGATTGGTATGTTCTACGAGTTTATTAGACTGCATTTTTCTTTTCATTATAAACAATAGCGATTAGCGTGGTTACTATAAAAAACACGAATAGTAAACCTATTTCTGGTAAAATTTCTACAAGACCGGAATTTCGTAAAAATACGTCGTAAAATGCATTTAATCCCCAATTCATTGGAGAAATATTAGATAAAGTTTGCATAAACTTAGGCATAATAAATACGGGAACCCAAACACCACCAAGTGCAGCTAAGATAACAACAAATGTAGCGCCAAAAGGAGCAGATTGTTCTTGTGTTTTAGCAATTGTACCAAGTAATAAGCCTAAACCTATTGCTGCTAAACCAGAGAATAGAGCAACAACAAAAAGGAGTGGTAAACGTCCCGAAATATCTAGCGTTGGTAAACCCAATACTGGGAAAAGATACACGCCAATAGCCAACATTAATATAAATTGAATAATACAAACGCAAAGATATACTAAGGTTTTACCTCCTAAAACCGTAGCATAAGAAACGGGATTGGTACGCAAACGCACAAAAGTACCTTGGCTTTTTTCTTTAACAATATTGATGGATAAAGGCACGATTATAAAGAAAATGGCAAATAATGTCCAAGCTGGTACGTTATGCTGTACCGAGTTTGGTATGATTTCTTCATCGTTTTTTATTGGAAGAATTTCTTTAAAGCTGATGAAATTATCCGTTTCAAAAATAGGTTCTGTTGGGTCGTCTGTTATTTGTTGTTGAAAGGCTTTATAGATAGATTGTGTTTCAATTTTTGAAATCATTTTATCTATTCCGTTTTTTACCGAAGACTTAAAAGTAAGCTGCGTTGCCGGATCAAAATATAGTTTTACTTCTTTTTTTGGAATAGGAATGGTTTCCGTTTCCCCTTCTTCATCTAAACCAAATTTAGACAAAATACCATCTACGTTTTGGGTTACTTTTTTCTCTAAATCGGAAGAAAGATTCTCTGGAATAATGATCGCGAGTTGATACTTTCCAGAAAAAACCAAGTCTTTAGCTATGGTTTCGTTTTCTTTTACAATTACTTGAAAAGTATTAGAAGTTGCTAATCCGTCTTGTATGGTTTGTGAAACGGTACCTTTGTCGTTATCTACAATTAAAACAGGGATTTTAGCATCGCTAATCGTTTTAAACGTGCTATCTTGAATGATGGTGATGGTAATTATAAGTACCAATGGCATTACAAATAATACCACAAGACCTCCAAAATCTTTAATTAGAAGTAAATACTCTTTATATGCCGAAGCCCAAAGTTTACGCATGATCTCTTAAGGCTTTTCCTGTTAAACTTAAAAATACATCTTCTAAATTATGAGCACCTGTATGGTTGCTTATTAGTGCTGCTGGTTTTCCTGTTATTATCAGTTTACCATGATCTATAATGGCAACTCTAGAACAGAAAGATTCTGCTTCATTTAAGTGGTGCGAAGTATAAATAATAGTTGTTCCTTTTTTATTTAAACCTTGAAGAAATTCTATAATTACATTTTTAGATTGTACATCCACACCAACGGTTGGCTCATCTAAAAACAAAACCTTTGGTTCGTGTAAAATGCTTGCTATAAGATTAATACGACGTTTCATTCCTCCAGAAAAAGTGTCTATTTTTTTATGGGCGAATTGCGATAATCCCAGTATTTTAAGATACTCTTCAATTTTATTTTTTAGATATTTCCCATGTAAACCATACATGCTTCCAAAATATTTTAAGTTTTCGAAAGCGGTAAGTGTAGGATAGAGTGCATACTCTTGAGGAACAATACCAATAAGTTGTTTTAGTTCATTTTTATTGCTCTGATAGGTTAAACCATTAATGGTAAAAGAACCAGAAGTTGGTTTTATTAAGGAACAAAGTATAGAAATTAGCGTTGTTTTTCCTGCGCCATTCGGACCAAGAAGACCGAAAATTTCTTTTTCTTCAATGAACAAATCAAAATCCACTACCGAAAAATCTTCGGCAGTTTTATATTTTTTAGAAATATGCTCAATGTTAATCATATTATATAGCTTTTTTTAAAGCTTTAAAAAACACTTCTTCTTTGTCTGCTATAGTTTCTAATTGTGAAGCTACTTCATTATAACCATCGGCTTTTGCGCCTCTATTTTTATAAATACGTGAAGCATCTACAGCAAAATCACGCCATAAATCACCAATTTGAGTCATTTCTTTAGAAAGATCTGCTAGTTTGGGGTTGTTTAAAATCTTACTAGATTCTTGTAAAAATGCTGCAAAAATATAACGAAAACCTCCGCCTCCAGTTCCTATTTCTTCTTGCATTCTTACTATTTGTCCTAAGTAATGGTTTGCTTTTTTAACACCTAATTTTTTAGGCCATTTTCTAATTTGCTTTGCAGTAAAACGAATTCCTTTAACACCAAGAACAGGCATTGGAGCTAGCATATCTCTACAAGTATGTTTAATTCCTTTTAGTATCGCTTTCTCTAAATCTAGCTCTTTTGGGAAATTTGTTGGGTAATAAATATGTCCTTTTGGAGGTAAAGCTCCTTTAGCAAATCTTACTTTTTCAAGCTCTTTATCGGTTAAAGTGGTTACGGTTTCCATAACAGGATCGCTAATTAAATACGTTTCCTCTTCTTTACCATAAACTACTAAATTGTGTGCGTTAAAATGAAAACGATATTCGTCTGGAAAATACGTTAAGTTATATACACCAACTTGTAAGCCAACAGGATTATTATTGTTTAAGTTCTCGTCTAAAACAGCTTTCGCTTTTTTAGGGTCTTTAAATTTTTGACGCTCTATTTTTATACCAACACGTTTTGCAAAACGTTTAAATATAAACCCAGGCATTGCTCTGTACGTAATTGCTGGAGCATGATTCACCTTTAAAAACGGGATGTAGCAAAATAGTAATCCCGAACCAATACCAAAAACCATAGGCTCACTTACGTTAAAGCCATGATGTTTCATTAAGTTAGAAACCACACCATTTTCGCAATGCGCAGATTGATGATGTGTAAAGTTAATTTGCATGTTGTAGGTTTTTAAGTTGGTCTATGGTAATTTCAAAAACATCTGCATATTTTTGAAGGATTTTATTAGATAATTTGTGGAATACTTTTGGTTTAAAATGACGTTTTACGCGCCATTGCCAAATACCAACATAGCTGGCTAAAATTGGAAGGTCCATTTTATGGAATTCCATATAATATTCTATCGGACTGGTTTGATTGTTTTGCACTCGGTTTTTTGCATCTTCAATACGTTGATGGATATCCTCAATTGCATTGTCTAAAGCAATAGTTTTTGGGTCCCAACCGGTGGTGTGTGCCGTTGTGTATTCTCCATTTTCATCTACGGCATAGCATAATTCTCTAAAATTTGCGGACTCCAAATTACTTTTATCCTGAGGTACTTCGCTTTTTTTCATGACCTTTAATTTTTAGGTATTTCCTGAATAAACAAATTCAATTCACAAGATAATAATTCTTTGTTTGAAGTTGCAATAGTACACTCTAAAGTACAAATACTATAATGATCTGCATCAAACCTAGATTTTAAATTTGCCTTAGATATTATAGTGTCTCCAATAGCAGGAGAAGCAAATATGGATACTTTTTTTATAGCGGAAATGAAACCAATAAGTTTTGTTCCTTCTCCTTCAAGATCATCTTCTTCAAAGTAACTTTTGCCAACAATGGAAGAACAAGTTTGTGCTGCGTTTTCAATTAGTCCTACTTCATTAAATTGCATGTTTTGATCTACAAAAATGCAATCTTCTTTTATTTCAAAGGAAGTGGTTACGTGTTCATCATCAATAGATATGACATGGTCTACCATTAAAAATGGCGTACGATGTGGTAAAAATTTTGTGATATCTAGTGACTGAAACTTATTCATTAGCTAGCAATAACGGTTTTCATTTGTGCAAAGGCAATTTCCTCTTCATCTTGATTAAAGGCTTTCACTTCTACCATGGTTACTCCCATAAATTCATGAAGTATGGATGCTTCGGTAGTAATCGTTTCATTAAGTTTTGGAAGTTTATTTACTTCTACTTTTTTTATAGAACCAATATAGCCTGTTGGTGCTTGTTCTCCTTTTAAGAAGAAGTCATAACCAGTATGTAAAGCAACGGTTTGTGCTAAGTTTTCTATGAGACCAGATTCTAAAAAATAATTATCTTTTACAAAAAGGTTGGTATCTAAAATAGTGAAACTAGACACGATTTTATCTGCAGTGAAATCCAACAAAGTATCTACCATTACAAATGGTGTTTTTTGCGGAATTAAATGCGATATATCTGTTATTGGTAAACCCATTTAGCAAACGGTTAAAAGTGCATATGCGTAAGCAAAACGGGCGCTTTCTGGAACTGAAAGTAATATTTTTTCTCCTTTTTTAAGCTTCCCAGAATTTGCTAATTCTTCTAACATAATGTAGATAGAACCTGCTCCAACATTACCTACTTTACTTAAGTTCATGAACCAGTTTTCCCAAGGGATTTCAACACCTTGCGCTACCATTTCTTTATATAAACTGTCTTTAAAGTAATACGAAGAAACGTGTGGTAAATAATAATCTATATCTTCTGGTTTTAGGTCGTGTTTTGCAATAGCCATTTTTAGACTATCTACACCTTTCACTAGTATATTTTCACTTAGAAGTTTTACATCTTGCTTCATGGCAAACAATGATTTTTTGCTCCATTGGTCGGAAGGATATTCACTCCAAGGTTTTAAAAATCCATCTTCTAATTTATCACCACCTGCATACATACATGCTTCAATTTCGTGTGCATAGGAATAACCTTCCATCCAGTCGATTTTTAGTGGATGGTTTCCTTTTGGTTCGCTTTCTAGTAAAAAAGCACCAGCACCATCAGATAGCATCCAACGTAAGAAATCTTTATTAAAGGCTAATATTGGGTTGTCTTCTAATGTTTCTAAGTGTTTTACTTCTTCTTCAAAAGTATCCGACATCATCCAAGAAGATGTACGTTCTGATCCTGTACAAACCGCATTTTTAGTTTCACCAGATTTCACAGACATGTAGCCGTATTTAAGGGCATTCATTCCCGAAACGCATGCGCCAGAAGGCGAGTTAATCTCCAGGTTTCCGTTTTTTAGAAAACCATGAACCATTGCTGCGTGTGATGGTAAAATTTGATCTGGACTAGATGTACCACAAGAAAGCAATTCAATATCTTCTGCTTTAAAATCTGCATCACATAAGGCAACTACTGCTTCTTTCGTAAGTTGTGCATTATTGTGTGTGATATTGCCATTATCATCAATAGCATAATATCTAGTTTTTATTTTATTGTTACGCAAAACGATACGTCTTCCTTTTGAAGTCTTACCGTTTATGGTACCTAGTTTTTCTTCCATTTCGTCATTTGAAATTGGACGATTTGGTAAAAATTTTGAAATTTTGTTGATGTAAACTTCTTTCATATTAATGGCTTACTCTATATAATTTACAGACGAATAGTATAATTTGTCTTTTTTTATTTTATGTATTGAAAACACATAAGTCAACAAAAATAAGATAAAAACAATTGGCGCAAGAATCCAAATCGCAAATAATAAGTAATAACTAAAAAATTTAACCCAAAAACTACGTTTAGGACTGTTTTTATCCCCTTTAGATTGAATTAATTTTGACCATTTAGAAAAAATAACGTTTGCACGTCTATCTGTAACTACTAAAAATGGTTTAATTAGGATTGCACCTTGTTTTAAAAGGTTGTCTTGTAAATTGTTGAAATTGTTTTCTTTTAAATGTTGTGCTATAATTGGACCAAACTTTACCGCTTCATCGATGTCTTTTTGTGAAACGCCAGGTTTTGGAAAAATACCAAGGTAGCGTTCTTTTTTTGCAGAGAACATCCATTGGGCAATAGTAATAACACTTACGTGATTTATATGTCGGTCTACCAAAGCAATATTACCAACTAAATTGGCTTCTAATGCTTTTAGTTTTTTCTTCATTTTTTCCTGCGCCATAATCCACATGTTTCGGCAACCAATTACTGTAATTACTGGTGTGTTTTTTAGGAGTTGCTTCGCTTCTGGCGTGTTTAAAAAGGAATTTATAGGAATAGAAGGTGTTAAGTACCAAACTTGATATCCTAAAATGATGAGATCGTATTTTTTATTAAGAATCTCTGGAGAAACTGGTTTTACTTTTTCTGGGACTTGTTGAAAGGTCTCTGGGAAAGCACCATAAAACGTATCTGCTTTCCAAGGAAAAGGAAATGGCGTTTCCATTTTAATATCATGATAATCTATTTGTATAGCATCATTGGCTAAAGGAGAAACTATATTCTTTACAATTTCTGTTAATTGTCCAGATTGAGAATAATGTATAACTAAAACTTTTTTCAAAAGATAGATTTTTTGGTAATTTCCGAATAAAAGTCTAGATATAGAAGTTTCACTCTTTGTAAATAATAGAACTTATTAACTTTTGCGAAAACGATAAAAAAACAGGAGTGTTCTTAGTTTTTTTTATCGAAAGTTCCCCAAAAATCAAAATAGTTAAACCATTGTAAAGGATATTTATTCAACATCCAAGATACACTTTCTGTATATTCTTTTAAAAGTGCTTGTGCGTCTCTATGTTTGGCTTCTGCTTTTCTTGTGAAAAGATGGTAATGTTTGTTAGTTTCTTTCATTACATACACAAAAAGTACAGGGACTTTTAAACGGGATGCTAATAGAAATGGTCCTGCAGGAAATTTAGCTACTTGGTCTAATAAATCTTGTGTTAGGTATTTGGAACCTGTAATATATCTGTCTCCTGTAATAACAACAAGTTCATTTCTTGTAAGTGCTGCGTTAATTTCGAATATATGCCCTAAGTCTTCTTGAATTAGAATAATTTTTACTTTCGGTTTATCGGTTACACTTTCTAGGTAAGCTTTAATGTTTGAATGTTCTGCGTCGGTAGTTAAAATACTAATGGAAGTATTTTCTTCTAGTTCGCCAAAAAAGTGTTCGGCAATTTCAAAATTACCAACATGTGCGCTTATTAAAATACCTCCTTTTTTTTGTTTTAAGGCTTGATCAATAAGTTCGAAACCATCAAAATGATAGGTGAATTTATCGCGTAATCCCGAAGATATCGCTATTTTGTCGATGATAGTTTGCCCAAAAACATAATAGCTTTTATAGATATTTATAAAGCTTTTAAGTTTCGTGTTTTTACGTCTTTTATGGAAATAATAGTAACTGGCTTTGGTGCTATCTCCAGCAAAAAAGCAAAAGTATAACGCAACAAAATGTAGAATGAAGTATGCAGAACCAATTCCGAATGTCTTCATACAAAACACAAAAATCTTGTATCCAAAAACAGTTCCTCTGGACTTTCCTTGCCATTCAGCAGCCATAAATATTTAAAGTAAAATTGTTTAGCCTAATTTTTTTTCAATTAGATCATAGAAATCTTGAAGTGATTCTACATTCACAAAATCTTCTCCAACTAATTTCACGCTGAAGTTAGACTCTACTGCAACCACAAGGTCAACAAAGTCTAAACTATCTAATTCTAGAGTGTCTTTTAAGTTTGCTTCAGGTGCTATATCATCTGATTCTACTTCAAACTCGTCTATAAGGAAATCGTTTATCTTTTCAATAATAACCTCTTTAGTCATATTGTATTATAATTTTTTTATTATTAATGCTGAATTTGTTCCACCAAATCCAAAGGAATTCGACAAAAATACATCAAATTTTTTATCTAGCGTTTTACTTACTAGATTTAATTTTTTAGCATCCTCATCTGGCTCTTCCAAATTAATGTTAGGGGCAATAAAATTATTTTGCATCATTAGCATAGAATATACAACTTCACTAGCTCCAGCCATCCAGCACTCGTGTCCAGTCATTGATTTTGTAGAACTTACATAAGGGCCATTTTCTCCAAAAACTTTAACTATAGCTTTGGCTTCATTGGTATCTCCTACAGGAGTTGACGTTGCGTGGGCATTAACGTACTCTATTTCGGATGGTTTTAAATTAGATTGTTCAATTGCTTTAGCCATTGCTCGTGATGGTCCATCTACGTTTGGCGTAGAAATGTGTTCCCCATTAGACGAAAAACCATAACCAATAATTTCGGCTAAAATTGGTGCTCCACGTTTTATAGCAGATTCGTAGCTTTCTACTACTAAGGTAGCTGCGCCACCACTTGGTACTAAACCATCTCTGTTTTTATCGAAAGGTCTAGATGCTTTTTCGGGGTTTTCTAGGTTCATGGCGAAAACACCAAGACCATCAAAACTTCCCATAGCATATTTGTTAATTTCTTGTGCTCCTCCACAAATAATACAGTCTTGTAATCCGCTTCTTATGAGTTGAAAAGCCATGCCAATAGCATGAGATCCACTAGCACAGGCAGCACTTATTGTAAAATTTACTCCAGTAAGGTTAAAAAGCGTAGAGAGATTCATGGTTACCGTAGAATTCATAGCTTGAAAAATAGCACCAGAGCCAACAAGTGTAGTGTCTTTTTTCTCTCTTATTTTATCTACAGAATCTACAATAGCCTTTGCAGTACTATCATTACCATAAAGGATACCTACTTCGTTTTTCTTTAAAAAATCGATATCTATTTTAGCATTTTCTAAAGCTTCGATGGTTGCTACATAAGCATATGCTCCTTCGTCTCCTAAGCTAATACGTTCTCTTCTTGTAAGTTGTTTTTTTAGATTTGGTTTTTCTACCATTCCTGTTAATGGAGAACGATAACCAAAATCTTTTCGTTCTTGGTCATAGACAATTCCAGACTTTCCATTATATAACGAATTCTTTACTTCTTCTAGGTTTTTTCCTATGCAGGAATAAATCCCCATCCCTGTTATAACAACACGTTTCATACTAACTGTAAAATTATTTTAAGAGTAAATTCCTCCATTAATATTTATTACTTCACCAGTAATATAAGAAGACTTTTTGGAAACTAAAAAGGAAACTAAATCTGCGACTTCTTGCGCTTCACCAAAACGATTTGCGGGAATCATTTTTTTAAGTTCTTTTTCATCTAATTCTGCAGTCATATCCGAATTTATAAATCCGGGAGCTACAGCATTTACAGTTATTTTACGTTTAGCAACTTCTTGGGCTAGTGCTTTTGTAGCAGCAATAATTGCTCCTTTTGCAGCAGAATAATTGGTTTGCCCTGGCGTTCCTTTTACACCAGAAACCGAAGCGATGTTTACAATACGACCATAACGGTTTCTAAGCATTTTTTGGATGGCATAATTGGTAACGTTAAAAAATCCATTTAAGGATGTATTGATTACGCTTTGCCAATCTTCTTTAGGCATCCACATAAACAAGCCGTCTTTTGTGATACCTGCATTATTAACAATTACTTCTATTAATGCATCTGGATTTGCTTCTTGCCAAGCATCTAGTTTTGATGTTACTTCTTCTGCATCTGTTACGTTAAAACCAATAATTTCTCCAGTATTTCCTGCTGCTTGTACTGCTTTTAAAGTCTCTTTTGCGGCAGCTTCATTACTGTTGTAGTTTATTAATATGTGATAGTCTGTATCTATTGCTAGTTGTGAGCAAATGGCTTTACCAATTCCTCTGGAACCACCTGTTATTAGGGCACATTTCATGTGTTAGTGTTTGTTTTTTGTAAGTGTAATTAGATTTGGAAATTTTAATAGATATGTTCTCTAGATATTTAAGGTTATTGAAATAACTCTAACTGTTTGTACCATTTGTTTTTTAGTACTTCCCCTTTCGTATTTATATAACCCCAAACTTTTTCCTCTTTTACTCTAGCGATCCCATTCTTAAAACCTTTTTCGTTGTTCTTTTTAAAGATAGAAAAACCTCCAGCAGTAATATTGTATTTATCGTCTATTACTTTTTCTCCAGAAGTGTTTATGAATCCCCAAAGTTTGTCTATTTTAATAGGAGCTAAGCCGTCTTTACTAAAAATTTCGGCATCTCTGTATTGTAAGGATATAACTACTTTTCCGGTAGTATCAATATAACCCCATTGTTTATCTCTAGAAACTGGAGCAAGACCGTTTACAAAAGCTCTAACTTTGTCAAAGCTTGGTTCTATAATCCAATCGCCACTTTTATTGATGTATCCAATTTTATCGTTTTTCTTCGCATAGGTAATATCTCCATTAATAGAAAAGTCCCAAATTTTTTGAGCGCCATCTACTTTTTTAAATTCGCCATTAATGATTAGTCCATGACTTTCGCCAAGCGTTGCTACAACATTACCATTGTACACATTAGAAACACCATCATATTTAGTTTCCACAAAATAGTTTCCAGTTTTGTCTACTAATCCCCATTTTTCACCTTCTCTAACTTTTGCATATCCATTTTCAAAATCGAAAGCTTTATTAAATTTAGGTTCGATTACTACCGTTCCAGAAGTGTTAATAAAACCTACGTTATCTCCTTGTCTTACTTGTGCTAGACCTTCAGTGAAATCATAAATTTTATCGGTAGCAACATCTGTTAATATTTTTTCACCTTTGGTATTTATGTAAAACCATTCTTTTTTACTTAAAACAACAGCTACTCCAGAGTTGAATGCTTTGGTTTTATCGAAAGTAGGTTGTATCACCCATTCTCCTTTTCTATTAATAAAACCCCATTTTTTATTCCCGTTCATAGCTTCGGCTAAATCTTCAGAAAAGTTTTTAGCTACTTTAAATTCTGGTTGAATTGCCCATTCTCCAGCTTTGTTTATGTAGCCAAATTTTCCGTCATCATTTGCAAGTGCAAGTTCTTGTGCAAAAGTTATTGCACTTAAAAAGAATAATACGATTAATAGCGATTTCGTTTTCATGTGTTTGAATTTAATGGTTCATATATATTACAAGTATCATTTATACACTTCTTTGGTTAGGGAAATGTTTCGTTTAAAAGGATATTGTAGTACTTAATTATTTATGCTTTGTTGTTAATGATGTAATCTTTAACAAGGTTAACATATGGATACATAGTAACGTCTTCTGTAAATATAGGAACTATTTCTCTTATCTCATCATACAATTTTTTAGTTTTTGACGAGACTTTATCTTGTACTTTTAAATATTCAATAGCTTGAACTACAGTGATTAATTCTATTGCCATAACTTCAAATGCGTTTTCAATAACTTTTTTAGTTATTAAAGCAGCATTGGTTCCCATACTAACAATATCTTGATTATCGTTATTGTTTGGAATAGAATGCACATACATTGGATTGGACAATGTTTGATTTTCGGCAGTTGTAGAAGTTGCAGTAAACTGCACACCTTGCATACCAAAATTTAATCCTAATTTACCAAGATTTACAAAGGCAGGAAGTATATTATTTAAACTAGGGTTTAATAAATAGTTTAGTTGTCTTTCTGCAAGCATGCTCATTTTAGTAACTACTATTTTAAGCTTATCCATTTCTAGAGAAACATAATCTCCATGAAAGTTTCCTCCGTGATATACATGTTTCTTTTCTACATTTACAATAGGATTATCGTTTGCAGAGTTTACTTCTTCTATTAAAATATTTTCAACACTACTCAAAGTATCTAAAACTGGACCTAAAATTTGTGGTACGCAACGTAAAGAATAATATTCTTGTACTTTATCTTGAAAAACAGAAACATCATCATTGTTTGCGTCGTATAAATGGTGCTCTCTTTTTCTTGTAAGTTTGCTGTCTGTTAAATGGGCACGCATACTTTTAGCAATATTTTGTTGCCCTTTATGTTTTTTAGAATTGTTTAATTCTTCCGATAAATGATCGTCATATGCTTCTACAATTTCATTAATTGCAGCAGAACAAGAAATCATCCAGTTTAACAATCGTCTAGTATACATGGTATTTACAATACCAATTCCTGTCATTACAGAAGTACCATTCATTAAGGCTAAACCTTCGCGAAGTTCTACAGAAATAGGGGTTAGGTTTTCCTTTGCAAAAACAGTTGCAGTGGCTAATCTTTCTCCTTTGTAAAATACTTCTCCTTCACCAATTAAAACTAATGCTAAATGAGCAAGTTGTACTAAATCTCCACTAGCACCAACGCCACCATGCTCATAAATTAAAGGAGTAATGTCTCTGTTTATAAGTTCTGACATTAACTCAATTACAGATTTATGTACCCCAGAATTACCTAAAGATAGTGTGTTTAATCTAGCAAGCATTGCTGCTTTTACGTATTGAGGAGCAATTGGGTTTCCTGTTCCAGATGCATGACTACGAATTAAATTGTACTGTAATTGAATACGTTCAGAATCTTTAATCTTGTATTGTGCCATTGGTCCGAAACCAGTGTTTACACCATAAATTACTTTGTTTTCTGAGAATTTTTTCAGAAAGTTAAAGCTTTCTTCTACTGTTTCGAAAACAGAATCGGCTACCTTAATTTTACTGTTTTCTATTATAATTTTGTAAAAATCTTCTAATCCTAGTTTTCCGTTAAATGTTAGCATCTATATGTTTTATTCTGACTATTTTTAATAAATATTTTAATAACTAAAAGTAAAGTAGTTATTTTTGTGTGCGCTAATTTAATATAATTAAGATAAAATACTATAATGATTATGAATGAAATACATGTGGATGTTTTAATTATAGGAGCTGGACCTTCTGGTTGCGTTGCTGCTTCCTACCTTCACAACCAAGGAAAGCAGATCAAAGTAGTTGAAAAAAGCACTTTTCCTAGGTTTGTAATAGGAGAGAGTTTATTACCAAGATGTATGGATCACTTTGAAGAAGTTGGTCTTTTAGATGTTTTGAAAAATTTCGGATTTGAAAAAAAACATGGCGCTCGTTTTTTAAGAGGAGATATCGTTTGTGATTTTGATTTTAGTAAAAAACATACCGAAGGTTGGGATTGGACGTGGCAAGTGCCTCGTGCCGATTTTGATAATGTACTTGCAACCGAATTAGTAAATAGAGGTGTAGACATTGCTTTTAATAATGAAGTGGTAGATGTTGTGTTTGATGCAGATGGCGCTTCTGTTACTAGCATAAAAGATGAAAATGGAGAGGAATATAAAGTACATGCAAAGCATATTATAGATTCTAGTGGTTATGGTCGCGTTTTACCAAGAATGCTTGGTTTAGATAAGCCGTCCTCGATACCAGAACATTCTTCTATTTTTACACATGTAAAAGATTTAAAAAGACCAGAAGGCGAAGAAGGAACCATTATTACTTTTGATGTTTTAGATAAAGATACTTGGTTTTGGGTAATTCCTTTTTCTAATGGAGATACCAGTATTGGTTTTGTTGGTTTAACCGATTTTATCGATTCTTTTGAAGGAGATACCACCGAAAGAATGCAAAAAATGCTGAAACTTTCTAAATATTACCATAAGCGTTTTGAAGGATTAGATTTTAAATTTCCACCGGTTACTATTAAAAATTACGCAAAATCGGTAACACAACTTTATGGAAAAGGTTATGCATTAACAGGAAATAGTGCAGAGTTTTTAGACCCTGTTTTTTCATCAGGAGTAACTTTTGCAACAGAATCTGCTATTTTATCTGCAAAGCTAATCACGAAAGAGTTAAATGGCGAAACCGTAGATTGGGAAACAGAATATACGGGTTATATTATGAAAGGTGTCAAAGTTTTTTCAACCTATGTGAAAGAATGGTACACAGGAAATTTGCAAACCTTGTTTTTTCACCGACCTGAAAATCCAGATATTAAAAAACAAATTTGTGCCGTTTTGGCTGGTTATGTTTGGGATGATACCAATCCTTTTGTTAAAAAACACGATCGACTAGTTAAGAATCTAGCTTATTTAATAGATATGGAAGTACAAGAAAAAGAAAAAGCGAACCAATAGGTTCGCTTTTTTTTATTAATAGTAAGTGTATACTATTTTGTGTTCTTGTAAAGGTGTTTCGCAAATGCTCTTCCAAAAATGATATACGCATCAGCAATTCGTTGACCAGAATTAAAATCGTAACCACCATTTCCTTGTCCTTCAATTTTTGTATAATCTACAGAGAATATAACGTCAGATGGGCTATCTGTTTTATAAACAGATAAAGTAAGTTCTACTTTAGAGTTTTTTCTAACAATACCAACATTGTATCCTGGGTATATGAAGGTAGTATGGATTTTCATCGTGTATTCTGCATCGATATCTTTACCAACTTTAGCCATTCCATCTTTTATTCTGTCATTAAAAGTTTCAATAAACCTTGGCTCATAAAATTCTTCTCTATCGGAAAACCATGACTTTTTGAATTCCTCTCCTGTACCTGGCTCTTTTTCCTCACGTTTCGCCATTTTATCTTTTAAAAATGCTTCTTCGCTGTCATATTTAGGGATTTCAAGGTTAGAATAGTCAAATTCTACATGGTATGCAGTGATGCCTTTAAGGCTTTCCCAGTCACCTTTTTTAACGTTTGCTTTTTGTGCCAACATGATTGTCGAACAGAATAGTACTAAAATAAGAGATAGTTGTTTTTTCATTTTTATGAATTTAGATTCCTGCTAAAATAACTAATATTATGCCAAAGTTAAAATTAACCTTTTGTTTTACTTAATTGTGAAAGCATTTCCTTTGTAATATCTTCTAAAGAAAAAGCATGTTTCCAGTTCCAGTCTTCTTTTGCCGTAGTATCATCTATGCTCTTTGGCCAAGAATCTGCAATAGCTTGTCTAAAATCTGGCTTGTAACTAATTTTAAAATCTGGGATGTGCTTTTGTATAGAAGCAGCAATTTCTTGAGGTGTAAAGCTAATTGCAGCTAAATTATAAGAAGATCTTATTTTAATAGCGTCTGGTTCTGCTTGCATTATGTCTACCGTTGCTTTTATAGCATCATCCATAAACATCATTGGAAGTTTTGTGTCTTCACTTAAAAAACATTCGTACGCTTTGTTTTTTAATGCTTCATGATAAATTTCTACCGCATAATCTGTGGTTCCTCCTCCGGGTAACGTTTTCCAACTAATAATTCCTGGATAACGAATACTTCTAACATCTACACCATATTTTTCATGGTAATATTCGCACCAACGTTCCCCAACTTGCTTTGTAATTCCGTAAACCGTGGAAGGTTCCATAATGGTATGTTGCGCAGTATCTTCTTTTGGAGTTGTAGGTCCGAAAACAGCAATACTTGATGGCCAAAAAACGTGATCAATTTGTTTTGTTTTGGCTAAATTTAATACATGAAAAAGAGAATTCATATTTAGATCCCAAGCTTCCATTGGGTATTTTTCGCCCGTTGCACTTAGTAAAGCAGCCATAAGATAGACTGTTTTTACGTTATGGTTTATACAACAATCTTTAATAGCATTAAAGTTTTTAGCATCTAGAATTACAAAAGGGCCAGCATTTACTAGTTCGAGTTTTCGGGTATTAATGTCACTTGCAATAACATTATCTACACCATAAATGTCTCTAAGTTTATACGTAAGCTCAGAACCAATTTGTCCGCAAGCGCCAATAATTAAAATTTTTGAAGTCATTAATTCCTGAAATTTAAGGTGGTCAAAAATAACACGTTTTTAAAGAAGAAAATATAAAATTCACTTAAAATAATAACAGTCTAAAGTATTTAATAATAAAAGTAAAGAATACAATATATTTGTACATATAATAGTTAATTATAAATGAAAGCATTACTATACATTACCTTAATCCTTTGTGTTTTTTCGTGCAAGGACACAGATGCAACACAAGCACTAGAAAACAATACAGAGGAAACGTCTCTAAAAATAACGAAAGAAGACATTTCTAAACTTAAATATACGCAGTTTCTTCTAGATGCTAAGACAAGAAATTCTCCAGAGTTTTGGCAAAAATATTCCGAATTAAATGATCTAATTTTAAAAGTGAATCAAGCAGATTTATCTTTTTTTAAGGAAAATAATGAATTGCTAATCGCTTTTATTAAGGACTTAAATGAAACCATTCCAGAAGAAGTAGATACACCAGCAATCCAGGCTAGATTAGTGGCATTAGAAACGCAAATGTTAAAGTTAGAAGGTGTTGTAAATTTATCGCAACCAGGAAAAAAGGAAACGCTTTTAGTTGTTAGAGATTTTTTAGCTGCATTTTCAAATCTTAACCTTCAAATAAATAAGAAGTTTGAAAGAGAAGCTCAAAAAATTGAAAAGCCATATTAATATGAAACATATATATGTATTCCTTTTAGTAATAGTAGTTACTTCTTGTACTAAAAAAGCCGAAGAAAAACAGATAGTTTCCTCTTCAGAAATTAAAAAAGAAATTAATACCAATGTAGATGCTTGGCATGCAGCTGCTGCGGAAGCAAACTTGGATGCCTACTTTAATTTAATGACTACAGATGGTGTTTTTATAGGTACAGATGCTACCGAAAATTGGCAAAACGAAGCTTTTAAAGTATATTCAAAACCATACTTTGATAAAGGGAAAGCATGGAGTTTTACTGCAATAGAAAGAAATATTTATATATCGGAAGATAAAAATACGGCATGGTTTGACGAATTATTAGACACACAAATGAAAATTTGTAGAGGATCTGGTGTTCTAAAATTAGAAGATAATACATGGAAAATTGCACACTACGTTTTATCTATTGCCATACCTAATGAGAACGTAAATGAGGTCGTTGCTATAAAGAAAGCTTCAGATAGTTTGTACATTAAAAAACTAGTAGAGAAAGCTACCCATTAGTTTTATGACGATTTATAAAAGGAAAAGCCTTACTGTTTTCAGTAAGGCTTTTTTTATTAATATTTTGTTAAAGATGTAACTAAATTAATATTTGGCAGTCTTTTTAGCATTAAATTGTAACCAAAACAAAACACTAATTAAAAATGAAAACCAACTTTAAAAAACTATCACTACTTAGTGCAGTCGCTTTTATAGGTTTAGTATCTTGTAAAGAAGAACCTAAACAGGAAGTAGCAGTAGTAGAAAAAACACCAGGAATCAATCTAGATTACATGGATACTAGCATTCCTGCTAGCGAGGATTTCTTTAAACACGTTAACGGGAAATGGCTAGAAACTAACGAGATTCCAGATGATCAAGCAACTTGGGGAAGTTTTCAAGAACTTCGTAAAAAAACAGATGATGATGCCTTAGCTATTTTAAAATCTGCTATGTCAGATAATAAAGATTTAGGAAACATTCAAGTACTTCCTGGTTCTGACCAAGAAAAAGCAGTATTCTATTACCAAACGATAATGGATACTATTAGCAGAAATAAAGCAGGTATTGATCCAATAAAACCATATTTAGCAAAAATTGAAGCGATTAAGAATGTAGACGATCTACAAGCTTTCATGATTGAAATGGAACCAAAAGGTGGTGCTGGTTTATACGGATTTGGTGTTGGTAGTGACCCGAAAGACAGTAATAGAAATGTTGCCTATTTAGGAGGTGGAAGTACTGGATTGCCAGATAGAGATTACTATGTAAAAGATGATGCCGATTCTAAAGAAAAGAGAGAAAAGTATGTCGCACATATTACAAGAATGCTTCAGTATTTAGGAGATAGTGAAGCAGAAGCAAAAGCACAAGCAGACCAAATTTTAGCTTTCGAAACTAGATTAGAAGAAGCTAAAATGGACAAGGTAGAGCGTCGTGATGCACGTAAACGTTACAATCCTCGTTCTATTGCAGAGGTTCAAAAAATGGTTCCTACAGTAAACTGGAAAAACTTTTTATCAGGAATTGGTGTTAAAGAATTAGACACGGTAATTATTGGCGATTTAGGATACTTTAATAGATTACAAGAAGTATTAGCAGAAGGCAACGTTAGTGATTGGAAAGCCTATTTAAAATGGGATACATTTAATGGCGCAACTGGATATTTAAGTACAGATATTGAAACTGCTAATTGGGAGTTTTACGGAAAAGAATTGAATGGATCTAAAGCACAAAGAGCTAGAGATGAACGCGCTTTAGGATCTTTAAATAGAACTATTGGGGAAGCTTTAGGGAAACTATATGTAGATAAAAAATTCCCGCCAGAAGCGAAAGTGAAAGCAGAAAAAATGATTAAAAACGTAATTTTAGCTTTCGAGCACAGAATTAATAAACTGGATTGGATGAGTCCAGAAACCAAGAAAAAAGCAATTGAAAAGCTTAGAGCAACACAAGTAAAAATAGCATATCCAGATGTATGGAAAGATTATTCTGCATTAGAGGTTAAGAGTGTGGAAGATGGTGGTACTTATTTACAAAACTCTTTAAATGCAAGTGCATGGAACTTTAAGAAAGATTTAGATAAGTTAGGGAAACCTGTAGATAAAAGCGAATGGTATATGGCACCACAAGTGGTGAATGCATATTTTAATCCTTCATACAACGAGATTGTATTTCCTGCGGCTATTTTACAAGCCCCTTTTTATAACTATACTGCAGATGATGCTGTAAATTATGGAGGAATTGGAGCTGTTATTGGACATGAAATTTCCCATAGTTTTGACGATTCTGGTTCTAGATATGATAAAGATGGAAACTTGAATAACTGGTGGACAGATGAAGATTTAACACAATTTGAAGGATTAGGTAAAGCATTAGCAGATCAATATAGTGCTATTGAAGTGTTACCTGAAACCAATATTAATGGTGCTTTTACTTTAGGGGAAAACATAGGTGATTTAGGAGGTGTTCTTGCTGCTTATGATGCTTTACAAATGAGTTTTGAAGGTAACAGACCAGCAGATATTGATGGGTACACAGCAGAACAACGTTTCTTTATGTCTTGGGCAACAGTTTGGAGAATAAAAATGCGTGACGAAGCTTTAAAAACTAGAATTAAAACAGATTCACATTCTCCAGGAATGAATAGAGCTGTACAACCTTTATTAAATATAGATGCTTTTTACGAAGCGTTCGGAATTAAAGAAGGAGATAAAATGTATATCGCTCCAGAAGATAGAGTTAGAATCTGGTAAGATTTTAAGATCATAAACTAAAAAAGGCAACTCCTACGAGTTGCCTTTTTTTATTTAATAATTATACTGTTTTTAGTCACAATTGCATCATTTAATATAAACGGTTTTGGCATCATGTGTGTTTCTCGTTGTGCTACATTAAGGGATTTGTTGGTGAGCAAATCATAAGTGGCTTCATACACTTGTATGCTTGTTTTTTGCGAAGTAGGAACCGTGAAAATCATATCTAAAGGTTCGTTGTCTGCTACGTAGTAACTAAACAAGCGATTGTTTAATCTTTCGTTAAAAACAGTTCCCGTAGTTGCATCTTTTTTAGCAGAAATACCATTGATTACAAAAGAATTAAAAATGTTTGTACTATCTGAAAAGATTTCAAAACGTGCTGCATTACGTTGTGATGTTAAACAAATAGCGATTTTTCGTTCGCCATTAATAATCGTATCGTGGGATATTTCAATCTTAGGTTTGGCAATATCTTTTACTGCTGCGTTTTTTGTAAACGTAAAACTCGACTTATATTTACTACCAATCGTATTTTTAGAAAGTGCCGTAGCACGGTCTGGATTATTGGTTAAAAAGCTTTCGGTCCAAGTATCTAGAATATCATCATAGGTTGCCCAAACCGCATTATTTTCATTGGTATCTAAAACATATAAAAGACTGTTTGGTTTTGGTGTGTCTTTGGTGAATTTAGAGTTGAAATGTGCCGTGATAAGAAAACCAATTCCGAAGACTAAAAACAAATAAGACCACCGTTTTTTATGTTTTAAAAATCCAAATACGGAAACCAGTAAGCCAAAAATTAGAACTACAAATATGGCGGAAACAAATAGAATTTTTAAACCTAAACCAACCGGAAACATTTTTACAAGTGGAGATATAATAAACAACACCGGAACTGCTAAAATAGCTAACAGAATTAGACTCGGTTTTTGCTGTCTTATCATTAAAAATAAGCTTAATAAACCAAAGTACACCGGAATAATAAAAAAGCTTGCGCCTTCTAATTGTAAAGCAACTAATACACAAATAAGCAACCAGAAAACTAATGGTGCAATGAGTAGATTCACTGGTTTTTCAGAAGCTTTAAAGACATGATAACTATAAAAACAAATAGCCAAAGTTAAACAAGTAAATGCAGCAATATAAGCATGGCCATTATAGGTGAAACCATGTAGCATTTCTTGGTACTGCGGATACAGAAGCTTTAAAATTTCCCAACAAAAAAAAGTGAATAAACCACCAATGACAAGGCTTAAAGAAAATGGAATAAAACCTTTTAGTATGTCTTTTGCGTTTAATGATTTCTCTTTAACCCCGTAAATAAGTAATCCAATAAATCCAATGATTGCTAAAATTAGCATGGGCCAAATCCATGAAAAAGGATAGATAATCGTTTTGAAAAATGGAACATTAAAGTACATATAATCTTCGGTACTTTTTACATTGTTGAGGTTGGCATTACTAAAATGATAGAGTAGTGGCATGAGGTAAGAACCTTGATGCTCTAAAGTGTTTCTATCTAATCTTTCATAGGTATCTAAAGCGGTGTGGTAATCAAAATGGTCATCAATAAAAGCAAAATTAAAACCATCAATATCTTTATCTGCTCTAAAACGTGTTAAATCGGTATCGTTTGGGAGCATTTTATAGATGCTATATGCTAAGGAGTTTGCTACAGGATATTCTGGGTTCGCCTTAACAAATTCTTTCATCAGGTTTGCATTTCCTTGGTTGGTTTCAATAAGCATATAACTTGGTCCGCCAGAACCACGAGCTTCAAAATTTAAAACCAAACCAACATCTTTAGACCAAGGATGCTTGTTCACAAAAATATCTGCACCATTTAATCCTAGTTCTTCACCATCCGAAATAAGAATAATAATGTCGTTTTTTGGAGTTTTATTTTCTGCTAAAAAAGCACGAATACCTTCTAGAATAGTAACCACTCCAGAACCAGCATCACTAGCTCCAAACGAAGAATGTGGATTGCTATCATAATGCGAAAGTAGGAGCAAAGCTTTACTATTATCACTTCCTTTTATTCTTGCTAAAATGTTTTTAGGTTTTGATAGATTGCCCCATTGACTCATGGAATAATCCTCTTGTATTTGGGTTTCTAAACCAAGTTTTTCGAGTTCTTTTACAATATAATCTCTAACCTCTTGATGTGCTTGGTTGCCTAGAAAATGTGGTTTTTTAGAAATTTCTTTTAATTGAATTAATGCACGTTGGGTAGAAAAAGAAGTTTCAGGTGCATCTATTGTCGAAATGGTATTTGGCAGTAAAGCATCAAAACTGCAATAGACAGCAAGGCCTATAATCAAGATTGCAATAAATTTTTTAAACATGTTTTTTGGATGTGATATTTACCTATAAAAATAGGAAATAATAATTAGGGTTTTTTTTCTTTAGGATAAATCGTTTAAAATCAGTATATTTAAGTTTATCAAAAGCTAATATTATGGGTATCAAAAGTTTTCAAGGAGCAAGGAAACAGCAGAATGCTGCAGACCAAACGCAATTAAGAGTAAGTGATTATATGACAAAGAATTTAATCACTTTTAGACCAGAGCAATCTGTGGATGAAGTTATCGAATCCCTAATTATGAATAAAATTTCTGGAGGGCCAGTTGTAAATGCAAACAACGAATTGGTAGGTATTATAAGTGAAGGAGATTGTTTAAAGCAAATTAGCGAAAGTAGATATTATAATATGCCAATGGCGAAAGATAATGTAGAGAAACGCATGGTTAAAAATGTGGATACTATGGATGGTAATATGAATATTTTTGATGCTGCCAATATGTTTTTAGAATCTAAACATAGACGTTTTCCAATATTAGAAAATGGTAAATTAGTAGGCCAAATTAGCCAAAAAGATATTCTTAAAGCTGCGTTACAATTAAAAGGACATACTTGGAAATAGTGTGTTAACTCTCTCGCTTTACCAAAGCATAATAGTCGCCTTCTAAAGGCAAATAACCTTGATCGTACACAAAGTAGTACACCGTTCCTGCTTTTGTGGTATATATGCTTGTGAAATAATTAAAATCAAACCCTTTTTCTATAAGTTTTGCTCTAGAACTTTTTGTTTTTTTATCTGGGTTTAGCGCTTCTAGAATTCTATAGTTTTTTCGCAACCTATTGTTGGTGTTGCGTATTAAATTTTTACTGTCTTTATTTACACTGTTGTTGTATGCATTTCTACAGGCATCACTGCAAAATTTCTTGTCTATTCTACCAACAATTTTATCACCACATTCCGGACATTTTTTTTGCATAGTTATTTGTTTTCTAGTGTATACCAACGTAAGTTCATTTGCTCTTGTTCAAAATAAAAATCTTCCACATAATGTAACCCTAGTTTTAATAATGCGTTATGAGAAGCTTGATTTCCAATTTCTGTAGTAGCATAAATTTCAGGAAGTTTTAAAACATTAAAAGCATAATCTACCGATGCTTTTCCAGATTCTGTTGCATAGCCTTTTCCCCAGAAACGTTTTATAAGTCGGTAACCAACATCATAATATTCGGTAAAACCATTCATGTTGTATTCTGTGTTTAAACGCAAACCAGACCAGCCAACAAAATCTCCTGTGCTTTTTTCTATAACAGCAAATCTACCAATACCTCTTTCTTTGTATTGCGTTAATACACTTTCTAGTATTTTTTTAGATTCGTCTATAGATTTTACGGGTTTATTACCTAAATATTTATGCACCTCTGGATCTGAATCTAAGGCAAACATTCCTTCAAGGTCTGTTAATCTAAGTTCTCTTAAAAGAAGTCTTTCTGTTTCGATATGAAATTTCATTTATTCTCTTTTGTAGGTGAATTTTATTTCTTCGGCTTTACCATTATCTTCTACAACGACGTAGATATTAATCTCATTTTCGTTTATTTTTTCGAAAGTGAACTGGTCAAAATAAACACGATTTTCTTCTATTTTAACGAGTTTAGCGTCTATAGTTTCGTCTTTTTCTTCCCAACCTTTAAAATCATTTTCAAAATGTTTTAGTTGAAAAATTAAGGTGTCATCTACTTGTCGGATACCACCAAGTTCATAAAAAACCACTTTGTTATCTGCAACGAGTTTAAAGGAAAACATCATAGAATCTCCAAGAGGTGGACTCCAAATTTCTTCGGTAATTCCTCCAAAAGCTATGCCTTTCCAGGAACCTGAAATCCAAGAAACATCTTGCAAAGTAGCGCTAGGTGATGTGCTTCCATCTATAAATTTTAAGGTGTTTTCTTGTGCCGAACAATTTATTGCAATAAAAAATAGAATTGCGAAAATGGATGCGAAGTGCTTCATAAGTATTGATTTATAGGCTAATATAGTGAATTTATTTCCGTTTACAAACGACTACAAACATTTACAAACGATTTTAAATGTGTAACAACCGATTAATATTTGCTTGTTGTTTCATCTTTGCAGTGTTGAATGGAACTAATGAAATTCAATATAATAAAAACCTTATCTTATGAATACGTTAAGAAACAAAGTACAGTTAATTGGAAACTTAGGAAACGATCCAGAAATCATTAATTTAGAATCTGGAAAAATGTTAGCCAAGTTTTCTATAGCAACCAATGAAAGCTATAAAAATGCAAAAGGCGAAAAAATAACAGATACACAATGGCACAATATTGTTGCTTGGGGAAAAACTGCTGAGCTTGTAGAGAAGTATGTTACCAAAGGAAAAGAAATTGCAATAGAAGGGAAGCTTACTACAAGAAGTTGGGAGGATAAAGAAGGTGTGAAGCGTTACACCACAGAAGTAGTTTGTAACGAATTGTTGATGCTAGGGAAGGCCTAATTAACTACTAATACAAGAAAAAGGCTCGCAAGTAATTGTGGGCCTTTTTTATTATATCTATTTATTTTTAGATTGTTTAACCATGACATTTAAAACCAATCCTATAATAATTAGGAGAATAGCAAACAAACTTAATAAACTGTAGGTTTCTTGCAACCAGATAGCACCGATGATCATGGTGAAAATAACTTCAATATATTTTAAGGGCGCTATTTGATTGATTTCGCTACTTTGTAATGCTTTGGTCATATATACTTGTCCGAAGTACCCAAAAAGACCAAGGCTTAATAGCAATAACCATTCTATTCCTATTGGGTTCTTCCAGTTATTTATGGCTAATAGACCACCAATAAGAGCAGATATAATCATAAAATAATTAACGATAACTATTGGGTGATCCTTTGTTCCTATTTTTCGAATGATAATGGGAACTAAACCAGTAAATATTGCCGAAATTATAGCAAGCGTTAGGCCAGTATTGTTAATTTGATTATCAAATCCTTTTAATAAAACAACCCCAAAAAAAGCGATGGCAAAACAAAGCCATTGTATGTGTTTTATTTTTTCTTTCAGTAAAAATAGAGCAAATAAAGCGGCAAAAATTGGGGATATATATCGAATAGAAACAGCAGATCCCATGGACATATGTTTTATTGCCATAAAAAATAAGGTCATACCTGCAAAACCAACGAGCCCTCTTGCTACAAGAAGCGCTTTTTTATTACCTAGAAAGGATATTTTGTTTTTTAAGAGGTAAGGAATGGTGAAAATTAAGGAGCCAATAGATCTAAAAAAAACGATTTGATAGACATTAAAATCGCCTAATTTTTTAACAAAAACGTTTAGTAGTGCAAAGGCTAAAGCACTAATAGACATATAAATTATAGCTTTTTTGTGCATAAACTAAATGATATTGCGCTAACTAATCAAGCGTTTAAGAGATGCTTTAAAACTTACAATTACCTCTTCTTTAAGTTTTTTTCTATTCGTTGTATTTGAAATTTCAATATACTCAATTGGTAATTGGTTATTAATAAAAATGGAAGAATTATCTTGTTTGAAATTAGAGACCATAATGGCAGCATCTACACTACCATCATTTATGTTTTTTAAGCATTGTTCTTCTTTTTTTTGAGAAGAGAAAGATTGAAACACAAGCAATCGATACCCGTGTTTAAAAGAAAATTTTTGTATTTCTGAAATGATGCAGCCATAAAAAGAATCTGCAATTTCAGGAACAATTATCGCTAGTGTTTTCGTTTGCTGCTTTCTTAAAGATAAAGCAGTAAAGTTTGGCACATAATTGTGTTTTTGGGCAATCGTTTTTATTAAAGTTCTGGTTTTAGAGCTTATATCTGTTTTATCATTTAAAGCCTTAGAAACTGTAGAAACAGAGAATCCGGTTAAAATGGATATACTTTTAAGTGTTATTGTAGATTGATACATTAACAGTTAGTTTTTTAGCTTTTGAATAATCTCTATAGACGTTTTGGTAAGCATTTTTATTTTTTCTAAATCGTAATTACCATCTTTTGTTTTGGCAATAAGTTTAGAGCCTATTCCTACGCAAGTAACTCCGGCATTAAACCAAGATGCTAAGCTTTCTTGAGTTGGTTCTACACCACCAGTTGGCATAATGCTAGTCCAAGGTTGTGGTCCTTTTATTGCTTTAACATAGCTCGGGTCATATGCATTACCAGGAAATAATTTAACTATTTCGCAACCCAGTTCTTCCGCTTTCGCTATTTCTGTTAATGTTGCGCAACCAGGAGACCATAATACTTTTCTTCTATTACATACCATAGCAATGTCTTCTCTTAAAACAGGTGTTACAATAAAGTTTGCACCTAACTGCATATAGAGGGAAGCAGCTGCTGCATCTGTAACGGAGCCAACACCCATTACCATTCCAGGTAATTCTGCTATTACGTATTTATTAAGTGCTGCAAAAACTTCGAATGCGAAATCGCCTCTACTTGTAAACTCTAAAAGTCTTGCTCCACCATCGTAACAAGCTTTTACTATTTTTTTACTTACTTCTATATCTTCATTATAAAATAAAGGAACTAAGCCTGTATTTTTCATTACTGTTGCAACTTCAATTCTTGAGTATTGTGCCATTCTATTCTTTTATCTGGAAACCTTTCCTGAGGCATCGCCATTTAATAATTTTTCAATTTCGTCTAATGTGATTAAATTACAATCACCAGAAATAGTATGTTTTAAGCAACAAGCTGCTACTGCTATATTTAATGCTTTTTGTTTATCGGTTGCGTTGTTTACTAATCCGTAAATTAAGCCACCCATAAAAGCATCTCCACTACCAACTCTATCTACAACAGGAGTTACTTCTTTAACATCTGCATTATAAATAGTTTTACCATCGTATAATATACCTCCAATACGTTGATGTGATGCACTAACAGAATACCTTAGCGTTGTAGCGGCAGTATTTAAGTTAGGACATAATTTAAATATTTGGTCGTATAAAAATGGTAAGGATTTTTCGTCTTGATAGTTAGGGTTCGCTTTATCTTTCCCTAACATGAAAAATGCTGTATCAATATCTCCTAAAATAATATTGCTATACTTTAAAAGTTCTGGCATTACTTCTTTTGGTTCTTTTCCGTATTGCCATAATTTGGATCTATAGTTTAAATCGGAAGAGATAGTAACACCTAATTTATGTGCAACTTTGATTGCTTCTAAGCATTCGTCTGCAGCAGATTGAGAAATTGCAGGAGTAATACCACTCCAATGAAACCAGGTAGCATCTTTTAAAACAGATTCCCAATCTATAGAACCTTTTTCAATAGTTGCCATAGAACTATGTGCTCTATCATAAACCACGTTACTACCACGAGTTCCAGCACCAGTTTCTAGATAATAGATACCAAGTCTGTCGCCACCGTAAATAACATTTTTAGACTCTACATTGAATTTGCGCATCTCTTTTAATGCGCTAGCTCCAATTTCATTTTTTGGTAATCTAGTAACAAATTCGGCAGGAATACCATAATTTGCTAAGGATACTGCTACGTTAAATTCTCCACCACCATAAGAAGCTGCAAACTTTTTTGCTTGCGAAAATCTTAAATGACGCTCGGTAGAGAGTCTTAGCATAATTTCACCAAATGTGACGATTTTACTCATTTCTTGAATTTAATTATTTTACTTTTAAAGGAAAACCAAATAGTATTATTATATAAAACTATTTGGCTTTTAAATCTTTAATTCTAGATACCTAATGCTTGTCCACCACCAATTTGGATAGTTTCAGCAGTTATGAATGATGCATCTTTACTTGCTAAGAAAGAAATTACACCAGCAACATCTTCTGGTTGTCCTAATCTACCTAACATAATATTGTTTGCCCAAGAAGCAAAAACTTCTGGTTTTGTTGCTTTAATTTGTGCGTGAAATGGCGTATCAATTGTACCTGGAGATACTGCATTCACACGAATACCATATTCTGCTAAATCTTTTGCTAATGCTCTAGTAATTGCATGTACACCAGCTTTAGATGTTCCGTAGATACCAGCTCCTGGTCCACCTGCAGTCCATCCAGCATTAGATGTATAGTTAATTATAGAAGGATGTTCTCCTTTTTTAAGAAATGGTATCGCTGCTCTTGAAGCAAAAAACACAGAATCCAAGTTTAATGCCATTACAAATCTGTAAAAATCTGTTGTCATTTCTTCGAATCTAGATCTTCCTCCTAAACCACCTGCATTGTTTACAAGTACATCAATTCTACCATATTTTTCACCAATTTTAGTGATGTTAGAAGTTACTTGCTCTTCATTAGTAACATCAAAACCGTAATATTCTGCAGTAATTCCTTCGTCTGTAAGAGCTTTCAGCTTTTCAGCTCCAGCTTTATCATCTATACCGTTTAAAACTACAGTATATCCATCTTTACCTAATCTTTTTGCTACTTCAAAACCGATTCCTCCTGTTGCTCCTGTAACTATTGCTACTTTACCTGTATTTTTACTCATTTTCTTTTTTTTTAATATTTAATTTTTATTAATTTTTATTATGCTTTAGGTTTTAAAGGTTCAATTTTAGGACATAATACCCAAACCGATAATAGTGCTATTATTGCTAAGGCACCACCTATTAAAAAAGCAGGTGTATAATTTCCTCCTGTAGTGATGAATGTAACTAAAATGGTAAGTCCTGCTGCACCAAGTTTTGCTGCCATACCTGCAAAACCAGATAATGTACCTACTATTTTTCCGCTAAAAAGATCACTTGGTAACGTTTGTATGTTTCCGATTGCTACTTGAAATCCGAAAAGTAAAACTGCCATAATGATTACTGCGTTCATAGCAGATGCTGGTGCTTTTAATAGGAAGAAACATGGAATCATAATTAAACAACCTAAAGTGATTGTCATTTTTCGTGTTTTATCCACAGACCATCCTGCTGTAATTCTGTTTTTGGCAAGTAATCCACCAAAGATAGCTCCAACCATTGCTCCAACATAAGGTACCCACGCCGAGAAGGCTATTTGTTTCACATCCATTCCAAAAACTTCGGAAAGGTAGATTGGTATCCAAACGATAAAAAGCCACCAAATAGGATCAATTGCTGCGGATGCTATTATTACTCCCCAACTCTCTTTATGTTTAAGTAATTGGGCAGTGTCTGGAGCATAACCTTCATCATAACTACCGTCTTCATCAATATCCTGATTTCTTTGTCCGGATAGAATATATTTTTTTTCATCATCTGTCAACCAAGGATGTGATTTTGGTGCTCCCTTTACTACGTATAGCCAAGGTAGTAACCATAAAAAACCAAGTACAGCTACCACTATAAATATTGCTTTCCAATCGAAATAAACCGATAATAACCCAATCACTGGATAGGCTACAATACCTCCAATAGCTGCTCCTGAATTAAAGATTCCTTGCGCAAGTGCTCTCTCTTTAGTTGGAAACCATTCTGCATTAGCTTTCGCGGCACCAGGCCAGTTTCCTGCTTCTGCAATTCCTAATATAGATCTGAAAATGGAGAAACTTAACATTCCTTGAGCAAATGCATGCAATAGTGTGGCAATAGACCATACACCAATCGAAATAGCAAAACCAATTCGAGTTCCTATCCAATCGAAAATTTTACCGAAAAGTGCTTGACCTCCAGCATAAGAAAGTATGAATACTGTAGATATGGTACCATAGATGGCTTTATGTCCATCCTTATCCATTTCTGGAAATAAGTCTTTAGCAATGTCTGGCCATAGTGCGCCAAAAGCTTGTCTATCTATGTAATTTATAACTGCAGCCAAAGCTACAAGTCCTACTACCCACCAACGTAAACCTTTAATTTTCATACTTTTTAAGTTTGTATTAAGATGCTTTTTTAATCATTATAACAATATTGGTATAATTCACTAAAATGATCTTTCATTTTTTGTTTTGCTAATTGCGGATCTTTAATCTCAATTGCGTTATAAATAGCTTGGTGTTCTTCAATCCCTTTTTGTGCTAAGTTTTTATCACAAACATGATATTTTTCAAAGTTTGTGATTATTTGAGGTGTAATAATTAACATGAACGTATTCATAGAACTATTTCCACTTGCTTTAGCAATAGCTAGATGAAATAGTAAATCTTCTTGTACAGCGTCTTCACCATTTAAAGCCTTTTTGGAATAGGCGTCGAGTGCTTGTTTTAATTTTTTTAAATCTTCTTCTGTTCTTCTTGTGGCTGCTAATCGTACGGTCTTTAATTCTAATAAGATTCTAGTTTCTACTAGGGATTTGAAATCTGGATCCTCTAATCTCAAGATATCTTTAATCATACCATTCAAAGCAATAACACCAATGTTTGCTACAAAGGTTCCGCTTTGTGGAATCGATTTTAATAACCCGTAGAATTCTAGTTTTTGAATAGCTTCTCTTAAGTTACTTCTGGATACATTAAATTTTTCTGAAAGCACTCTTTCGGCTGGTAGTTTATCACCAGGCTCTAGATTTTTTAAATTTATTAAATCACGGATGCTAGCGATAATATGCTTTTGCACATTAAAATTTTCAGTTTTGGTAAGTATCTCTACTTTCATAAATTAATGTTTAATTACTATTCTTTATGGGTAAATTTAGTAAAAATCTAATAGAAGTTTTTTTAAAAAATAAGTTAAACTTTAAGGCCTAATACAAGACCTTTAAGTCTAACTAAATCACAATAAGACTAATCAAAATATTTTTAATGTGTGACTTCTAAATCATAATATCTAACTTTAGCAAAAGCACCTTCATCTCTACTTTGAAAATAGTTTCCTGCTTTAAAGTAGTTTTCAAATACTCCCCATTTTTTCATGTGTATATTTTCATACACTTTATATTCGTTTTTGTTTAAAATGATAACCATTTTACCATCCGATATTTCTACTTCTAGAGTGAATTTTTTAAACCCTACTTCTTGTTCAAAATTAAAACCATCATCATCTCCCCAAGCATCTTCATGTAACATTTCTTCTTCTGTAGCATTTAAATCTTTAAGCACTTTAGTTTTTACTCTAACTTTACCTTTATCCCAATATATTTTTAACATTGGAGGTGCATTATTATCTTTTTGACCAATTAAATCTCTTTGCTCATTTGTAAGTCTTCCATGTATTTGCATGATAATTACTCTATGGTATTTACCTTCACTATCACGAGTTACTTCATCCATTGCTAACTTACCTTTCATGTAAGCACCCTGTTTAAAGGTCCAGTTAACATTATTATTTCCAGGAATCATTTGCTCTCTTAGCTCTGATCTAGAGTATTTGGTATTAGCGGTAGTTGCTTTGCTAGGGTATGCATAAAATACTAATGCTCCTTTTGTAGAGTCATTATACATAAAGGGTTTGATTTCTTTATTTGTTGCATAATTAGTAACAATATCTTTTCCTTTAAAGCTTTTTGCTTTACCGTTTTCTCCATCCGGAATTGTTAATGACCAATGCGTTAAATCTATTTCTGGAAGTTTATACTTTTTCTTTTTTTTCTTCTTCTTTTTAGATTCTACTTTGGCTTCTGTAACTGCTTTATTAGATTGGCTATTTCCATTTAAAACGGAAGCAAATACGAATAATGCTATTAATTTAAGTTTTATACGCATTTGATTCCGTTTTTAAATTTATTTATAATTAGTTAAGTGCTGTAATTGTTACAGAATCGGCGCGAATCTCTTCATCACCACTGTTATATCCGTATTCACCGCCAGCAGCACCACCCATACCTCTTACAAAAAGAGCTACACTATTATTAGCTCCTACATTAAATGTATATGTAGTCGTATTATAATTGTCGTTACCAGGGTTCACTATTGTTTCTGTTAAAATATTGTTTGTAGTATCTTCTACTTGCGCAACGGTGGTATAACCATAACCAGAACTTGGATATTCTGTAGCAGTAGCATAATAAATTGGCGTATAACCACTAACATATCCTGCTCCAGATAAAACGCGTACTTCAAGCATACTATCCATTGGAGGCGTATTATTTTCTAAGCCTTTAAAAGAAGTAACAATGGCTATAGAGTATTCTGCGTTTGGAGTAACTTCAAACTCTTGATAGATATGATCAGGTTCGTTATTATCAAACTTAAGAACGTTATCTGAACCACCATTACCAGAACTAGATTCCCCTTGTTCTCCTATATCATCATTATCCCATCCAGAACATGCACAGTCACTTGAGTTTCCATTATTTTTCGGAAGTTTATCAAAATCGGGGTTGATTAGAGTTGGGTTTGCAACTAAAGGCTCTTCCGGCTCTACAACTTCCAATGTTTCTGAATACGTACTTACTACTCCTAAATCATCTGAAGCAGTTAAAGAAACAGTATATGTACCTTCACCTGAATATACAGTAGCGCCATCTACATCTGTCGATGTTTCTCCATTACCAAAATCCCAAGCGTAAGTGGTAGCACTTGTAGAAGCATTGGCAAATGTGTAACCTTTCCAAGCATCTCCTACACCTTGTCCTTGCGAATAAGAAAAGAAAGCATTTGGAGGTGTTGCATCTTCTATAGAATTTTCACCAATCGGTTCGAATTGTTCAAAATCGTCACAGCTATTAATTAAGGTCATGGTTGCCATTGCAACGATAACCCAAAAACTATTTTTTAATTGTTTTTTCATTGTTTTTGTATTTTAATTAGTAACCAGGGTTTTGTGATAAAAGACCGTTACTTAAGTTAATTTCTCTTTGTGGAATTGGTAATAAAAGATCAGAAGCATTAAAGTTTCCTCCTGTAGCTGTAGAAAAAGCAGATAACACATTTTGTGCTTCGTTGAATCTAACTAAATCAAAAAATCTTTGATTTTCGAAAGCTAATTCTACGCGTCTTTCGTCTAATAATTCTTGTTTTGTAATATTATTGTCATCATCAGCAAGTAAACCTGCTCTTAATCTTACAAGCTCGAAAGAGTCTAGGGCTGCTTGTACCGAAGTACTACTTGTTCCTGCCATAATTGCTTCTACGTGCATTAAAAGTACATCTGCATAACGTAAAACAATCCAGTCATTTCCAGCAGAAGTAGGATCTGTAGATGTTGGTGCTATATCTAAAGTAGTATCTCCATCAGGTATGTATTTTGCAACTTGAAATTGGGATGGTTGTTCTGTATCTACGCGATAAGAATACGGTTTTCTATCTCCTCCTAAAGCATCTATTACCGTTCTTACATCTTCTGTAGTATAGTTTACACCACTTGTTCTACCAACAGCGTTTAACCACTCTGCAGAAAAGTTTTGACTATCTTGAGAAGAATCTCCTATATATCCTATAGAAAAGATTAATTCATTATTTAATTCTGTATAAAATACATCTTTAAAGTTTGGTTCTAATGTAAAACCACTTCCCATTACTGCTTCGCATAAAAGTTGTGCGTCTAAATAATTAGTACCAAGTGTTAAATATACTTTAGCAAGTAATGTCTGTGCAGCAGCTAAAGAAGCACGAGATACATAGGTGTTATCTAAACCATCAATGGCTGTTAATAAATCACTTTCAATTAATTCGTAAACAGTTGCTTTTGCTATTCTGGTATACGCTATTGAATTGTATTCTGGATCTGTAATTTCAAGAACTTTATCTATTAAAGGAATGTCTCCGTATAAACGTACTAAGTTAAAATATGCATAAGCACGAACAAATTTTGCTTCTCCTTCAATTTTTGCACGATTTGCATCTGTTGCAATATCTAAATGTGCTAAAACAGTGTTTGCTCTAAAAATTACATTATAAAAACTTCTGTAGTAGTCACTTACAATTCCGTTAGTTGCTACAACACTATAGTTTTCAAATTGAGCAGCTTCTCCTTCACTACTTTTAGTTCGGGTATTGTCGCTACGCATTTCGGTTAGATAAAACTCTACTTGTAATGCATGGTTGTCGCCATTGCTTGTAGAATTTACACCTTGTATTCCATCGTACATGTTTACAAGAGCTGCTTCTAAATCTGCTTCAGATTCAAAGTAAGTATCTGCAATTAATACAGATGTTGGTGCTGGGCTTAAAAAATCTTCACCGCATGAAAATAGTGTTACGGCTAGTATGAATAAATTAAGCTTTTTAATGTGTTTTGTTATGTTTTTCATTTTTATTATATTAAAATTGAACATTTAAGCCTACTGATATTGTTTGATTTATTGGAGAACCACCTCTTTGGTATCCATATGTTGTAGATAATTGTGTACCAGAAGTATGATAAATAGATTCTGGATTAAAACCTGTATAGTTATCTGCAGTAAAGTACATAAGGTTTTGACCTGTTGCATATAATCTAAGTTTACTTAGTTTTAATTTAGAAATTAAACTATCTGGTAAAGTGTAACCAATACTTATTGTTCTTAATGCTACATAAGAAGCATCTTGTATAATAGAATTTGTGAATATTTTTTCTTTAATAAATCCTTGATTAGGTGTTGTAGAAACATAATCTTGAGAAGAATTAAAGTGATTAAAAATATATTGATCTGCCATATTACGAACTTCTGCTCCGTGACTTCCTTGAAACATGAAAGACACATCGAAACCGTAAATTTGAAAGTCATTAGATAAACTCCAAACTAAGTCTGGGTAAGGATTTCCTAAAATTGTTTTATCATCATCATCAATTATTCCATCACCATTTAAATCTTTTACATATACATCTTGCGCTTGACCTCCAATTGGATGGTAAGGGTTTGAAATGAATTCTAAAGGAATTTCTTCATCTACAACCCAACCGTAAAAAGAGGAGATAGGATTACCTTGTAGGTTAATCCATTCTGCAGCTCTTTTTTCATCTACATTTTGAATTTGACCGTTAGATTCTGCAAAGTCAATTAATTCGTTTTCGTTTTTAGATGCTATTAAAGTTGTGTTCCAAGAAAAATTCTCTCTTGAATAATTACGAGAACGTAATTCAAATTCCATACCACTATTCTTAACTTCACCAAGGTTTACTAAAGCTTCATTAAAACCAGTTGTAGAAGAGATAGGGTTGTTTAATAATAATTGATCACTTGTTCTTTCATAATAATCAAAAGAACCAGAGATTATATTGTTGAAAAAACCAAAGTCAATACCTGGGTTAAATTCTCTTAAACGTTCCCATTGTAAATCTTCATTGGCTATATTTAATGGGTTGTACCCGTTAATTGCACTACCATTTACTACTGCTGTAGATGTATCCAATAAAGAAAGAGATGGGTAATGGTCAATTTGATCATTATTTGTATCTAAAGCATCATTACCAGTGAAACCATAACTTGCACGTAATTTTAATTTACTAACAATATTACTGTCTTCTAAGAAGCTTTCATTACTAAGTATCCATCCAACAGAAAAAGCAGGGAAGTTTCCGTATTTAGAATTATCACCAAAAATAGAACTACCATCACGTCTAAAACTAGCTGATACTAAGTATTTATTATCGAAAGCATAATTAGCTCTAGCAAAAAATCCGATTAATGCTTTTTCGTATTCTTCAGATTCAAAATCTATTATAGTTGTTCCAGCAGATATCGTTTGTAGTTTATCTGAAGTATATCCATTTGCCGATTGTCCGTCATTGCTAAAATCCCATTTTTCTGCAGCAAAACCAAGAATAGCAGAAACATCATGCTTACCAAAGTTTTTGTCGTAAGAAAAATAGTTGTCTGTAGACATGTGTATACGTTGTTCATTAAACACATCTAATTGCGCAGCATCTGCTCCATTTCTACTAGATAGTACACCTTGCCATCTACGTTGTTGTGTGTTTTGTAAATCTCCACCAAGTGTAGATTTAAAGCTTAATGCATCGGTAATATCATATTTACCATAGATACTTCCAAAAAGTTTGAATTTATCATCTGTACGATCGCGTTCTAAAATTTTTGCAGCAGGATTTGTGTTAGACGTATTACTAATACTTGTACCACCACTTGCCAGTGTAGTTCCTGAATCTAAATCAAAATTATCAAACATACGTTGTTGCGCATAATCCCCAATTTGTACATCTGCATAAGCACCACCATCTCTTAAACGGTTTACATATTGAATGTTGTCTGCAGTAACATATACTGGTAACCAAGATGGTTGACGCAAGATATCATGTGTAGATCCATCAAATCTTCTTCTATTTGTGATAGAAGGTGATAGGTTCACTCCAAAAGATAATTTATCACTTAATTTAGTGTCTACTTTTAATTTAAGACTGTATTTTTTATAGTCATCTGTTAATAAAACACCTTCATCATGTACATAGTTTATTGCTGTACTAAATTTTGTTCTTTTACTACCACCTCTTGCGGCGAAAGAATGACTTGAAATAACACCACCATCAAAAATAACATCTTGCCAGTTTGTATTATCTCCTAATAATTGCTTGAATTTTGTTCTATCGGAAAGCATTCCAGTTGCTGCTAATTCTCTTTCAGCAGTTTCTTTTACCGTGAAAGTGTATGCATCACTATGTCTAGCTTCTTTAAATCCTGTAAAAGTATTATAGCTAAATTTGGTAGGACCTTCCTTACCATCTTTAGTAGTAATCATAATAATACCATTAGCTCCACGAGATCCATAAATTGAAGAAGATGCAGCATCTTTTAGTACTTCAAAAGATTTTACATCATTCATATCTAACGATCCTAAATAGTCATCATCTACTACTAAACCATCTACAACTATTAAAGGAGTAGAGTTACCTGTAATGGAACCAGCACCACGAATAGTAATCGTTGGTGCAGAACCAGCTTCACCTTCTGTAGCAGCAATGTTTACACCAGATACTTGACCTACTAAAGCGTCATCTACACGAGAAACAGCTATTTGGTCTAAATCTTCGTTTACTACTTTAGATATAGATCCTGTTAAGTGACTTTTCTTTTGTGTACCATAACCAATTACAACAACCTCATCTAAGTTATTAGCATCTGCAGCTAAAGACATGTCGATTGTAGTTTGATTATCAATAATTACAGTTTGGGAGATATAACCTATATAAGAGAACTGTATAACATCCCCTTTTTTTACTTGTATTTGATAGTTACCATCAAAATCAGTACTTGTACCTGTACTAGTGCCTACTATAATAACATTTACACTAGGTAAAGGCATGTTGTCATTAGCATCTACCACGAGCCCTTTTACTGTTAGATTTTCTTGGGCAAAGGCAGAAATGCACATAAAGAGTATTGCAAATAATGCCGACTTAGCTTTTAAATTCATAATTAATTTTTAAGTTTTAGTTAATTAATTTGTTTTACTAAAAACACAATTATTAGGCAAGTATCAATATGTTTGTTACTTTTGTAATGTTATGTTTTATTACATAATTACTTCCGTCGAAGAAGTTTTTTAAAAAAGGGTAGGCTTTAAAACCTGTCCTTTTTTTTTGGTTTTAATCCAGTAAAAATAATTGGTTTACCAGATTGGTTTACCAAATATATATAAAATTTTGTTAATTACAACGTTTTCGTGGATTTTATATGGTAATTGAGTATATGTTAGGGTTAAAATAGCAAAGATTTGCTTCGAGCGTAAGAATTTTAATGAGATTGCATAAGTTCCTCACGCATAGTACTAAAGCTTTTTTTAGAACTTACTTCTTTATAGCAAGTTGTTCTATGCACTACGAGAGCTGGGATGTGTGTAGAATCTCCCAGTTCAAACAAAACTGTTTTTAATCTCTCGTAATGCGTAGCACTTTTATTATATATGATTATTTATCTGTAAAATAAGATACTGCATCACCACTTAAAAAATCTTCTCTTACAGGACTAAATGTGTCAATTAGTTCTCCTTCTTCCAAACAAACAGCACTATGTAATAAATTAGGCTCAATATATACACCATCTCCTGCTTCTACAATTTTCTTTTCTCCGTCAATTTCAAATTCAAATTTACCAGAAACACAGTAAGTTGCTTGTGTATGAAAATGTTGATGTGGAGCACCTAATGCACCTTTGTCAAACTTCACTCTTACCATCATGATTTGGTTATCATAACCTAAAAATTTTCTAGATACTCCTCCTCCAAGAACTTCCCATTCCATGTCTTTTGTGATGACGTACTTTTCGCTAAATCTTTTCATAATATTTATTTTTATTGGTTTTTATATTTTTAATGTCCACGTTGGCTGTGCTCTGTATGACACTTGATTTGTTTTTTTATTTGAAATAATAAGAACCTGACCACTCATAATTCTTATCGTCAATTTTTACGTTATGTTTCGCTTCTTTGGAAGCATCTGTATTTGCTGTTATAAACAGTTTGGTATTTCCTTTTACATTGGTAATCTGTATTGCGGTATAAGCTTCGGTATCTAAAACCACTTTTAATGCTGCAATATTGCTATTAGAGTTTACTGCAGATTCTGTCACCGGACTATAATTTCCGTGTGCTTCAATTGCCGAAACAAAAATAGTGTTTTTAGCATTTTTTCGTCTTAGCATGAAAGCAGCTTCGCGTCTTAAATTAAATTCTGGATCGTTTGCTCCAATTCTAGTAAATAATAATTCATCACTAGTATTGGTTGCAGTTGTTAAGGTGTAAAACTTCCCTTTATTTAACCAAGATAGTTTACTGTTATTTCTAGACGCTTTTGCAGTTCCTTCTACAAATAGATGTTGATATCCATTTTTGGTTCCTAAAGGATGTAATGTCTTAGGAGTTTTGTAGTCAAAATTTGTTTGAATTACTTGTCCTAAGAAGTAATACGGAAAATCATATTGATTTGCTTTATCTGAAATCACTCTCATAATATCTAACATGTATGGCTTCTCAAAATCTTCATCATTTAGAATGGCCATGGTACGAAGCATTTCTGTTCCTGGATAGGCATTACTTTCTTTGGCGCTTGCTACTTGTACGTTTTCATTTTCTGAAGAAAAATAGTTTAATACCGAATGATGCTGACTTCCTATTTCATATTTCGCATTAAAATGAGAGGTTTCGTTTTGTGTTACCGTATTATGAGCAATGGTTTGTTTTGCCCAAGTCTTGTTTTCTTTTAGATAATTTCCACCACCTTTTTGTTCGATATTAACAAAACGTGCTAAACCGTAATCTTGAAGAATTTCTTCGCCTTTTTCGTATAACGAATACGACAACTTATCATAATGACCATGACTAGATCCTTGTGCAGCATATTTAAAAACGAGTTCTATATCTTCATTTCTTAATATAGCAACACCACCTTGTGTCCCATTTGGTCCATCGGAAAGATTAATTGATTTTTTATCGAAAGGTGTCGCTTTACCATTCTTGATGCCAAGTGCTACAGCAAGACCAGAATCGTCTAATAATACACGGTCTTGTGCAGAAGCGATAGATAATAAACCTGGGTCTTGTGCACCAAAATGGTATGAAATATCTACTGCTGTAACTAAAGCGCTGGTGTAGTAAGACATTCCTTTTTGGCCATCATTAAGTGGGAAAAAATCACCATCGGCATCCGATAAATTCAATAAAGCATTTATGGATTTTAGTAATACACCTTCTTTATATTCAAAAATCTTCAATTCTGGTTTCACGTTATGTAAACCTTCCGCAAAAATTAAAAAGGGGTACATCGCGTAACGTTGGTAATATGGTCCTTCATTATAGTAACCATCTGGTGAAAAAGGTTCTTCAATATTCGCTAAAAAGCCAGCTTTTCCGTCTTTATTTAAAAAGCCTCCATCGTCATCTTTTTCATTCGTATCTAATTTTAAATCTTTAATTCCGTACAAAGCACGATCAATTAATTCTTGATCATTCATTACTAAACCAATCATTCCAACTGCGGCATTTCCCCAAGTACTATGGTTGTGAACTCTTTGGTAAAATTGCGGACTGTCTATAGAAATGTGATCTGCAAACGGTTTGAATAAGTTTGTTTCTAGTTTGTTGCGTTCTTCTTCAGATAAATAATTATAGATACAATCGTAAGCCTGACTTACATAAACTAACCAATTAGAATCGTTTAAACATTGCCAAAATAATTTACCTCTTGCGTACGATCTTGTTTTTGGATGCAATGGTAATGTTTTGTACATCGCTTCATATTGCATCAACATATCTTTTACATATTTAGCATATTTTTCGTCGTCTAGAATCTGATACAAAACACCTGCTTTTTGCAAAACGATCATGTTTCGTTTATGACGTACATGGGTATAACCACCAGAATAATCTACAGGAATTGGTGTTTCTATTCCTAAAGCAATTTCTGCATCTATTTCCTCTTGAACTGCTTTTAGCGTATTGTCAAAAATTGGAATATTACCCAGTTGTGCTCTAATGTCTGTAACGCCTTGTGCAGTTAAAATTAGATTCGGATGTGCTTGCGAGTTAGATACTGTTGTTTCCACATCGGATACCGTTGTGTTTTCTTTTTTGCATGAAAACGACAGGCATAAAACAAAGACTAAAACAAAGTAAAAAGAGAATTTATTTTTCATAAAAAAGATCTATTGAATTGGTAATATAATAAAACTACATATTATAAACACCACCATTAATATCAAGCGTAGCTCCTGTAATAAAACCATCATATTCTGAAGCTAAAAATAAAACTGCTCGCGCTACGTCGGCAGCATTACCTGCGCGTTGTATTGGTATTCCTGCAGTTGTTGCAGCTGCAGATTCTTTTGTGGTATGTGTATTGTGAAACGAAGTACCAAGAATTAGTCCTGGTGAAACCGCGTTTACTCGAGTACCTTGTGCACCTAATTCGGTAGACAACGCACGTGTAAATGTTAAGATGGCACCTTTACTGGTAGAGTACACTAAAGATCCTGGATGGCCACCTTTACGTCCTGCAAGGGATGCTAAATTAACAATACTGCTGTTCTCTTGTTTTGCTAAATATGGTGCTGCTGCTCGTGTAACAAACATCATAGAAGTAAGGTTAATGTCCATTACTTTATGCCAGAATTCCGTTTCCATTTCATTTAGCATTTTTCTTGCAACTAAGGAACCTGCGTTATTGATAAGTATATCTAAACCTCCAAATGCTTCTACCGTTTTTTCTACCATGGCATTTGCATCGGCTTCTTTTGTTAAGTCTCCCGATATAGCAACTACTTTTACCCCTTTACTATGTGCATACGCTACTAATTCATTCGCAGTATCTGCACTAGAAAAATAGTGGATAGCAATATTAGAACCACTATCTATAAAATGTCTGGTTATGGATTCTCCAATTCCTTGAGCACCTGCTGTGATTAGTATATTTTTACCTGTTAATTTATTATTTGTCATCGTAATTATAATTTATTTTACTTTGTCATTTTTGTTGAAATATCCATCGTTAGATACCGCGTTTTCACTTACCGAAATACTCCCTGTTTTAAACCATACTTCCGCATAGTTTCCGTCTGCATATTGTTTTGCAACATCGCCACCATGTGTTTCTGCACCAGAACACCAGTTTTTATTTACTTCTGGAGATTTCCCATTGGTTTGGTTATACGCACCTAATTTAAAAAAGCAACCTTCAGCAGTGTAAGCAGCTTTGCGCTCTACACCATCTTGACCAATTGGTACAAATAATTTTTGTGTTTGTTCTGGGATATCTGCTTTTGTTGTGTATTCAGATACTAATAAGTTTTTTGTAAATGTTTTTGTTTCATGTCCTTCACTTGTAAAATTTAAGGTCATGATACCGTCCTTAACTTCTACTTCATAGCTGAATGCTTCACCAAAAGCGATACCATCTTTAGGTTCTGCAGGATAGGTGTCGGCGGTTTCTCCAACTACTGAAAAATCATCACCCCAAACAGCGGAAGAATAATCCCATCTTCCTGCATTGTCTTCCCCTTCTGTATTTATTTCATAATGCCAAAAAACAGATCCTTTGGTATGTCCTGGGAATTTTTTGTAAAATATTTTAAGCGGTTCGTTTTCATGTTTATCTGCACTATGAATTTGACCAACAACTACTGCATGGGAAGCAGCTACTCTTGCATCTCCAGTTGCAGAAACATTCATCACTTTAAGTGTTGCAGTTAATTTGTCATTTGCCGTTTCTGGATACCATTTTTTGGTTTGTGCCAATTCGGTTCTTGTATTATTTGAAGTTCCGTGTGTGCTTCCTGCATTTGGTGCTTTGAAAACTACCCAGTCACCATCACTATCCTTTGCAGTGTAAAAGAAGTCTTTATTTTCAAAATCATTTGCAATTCCAACATTAGCACCATTTCCTAAAACTAATTTCCAATCATCGAAAAACGGAATAACATCACTGGCATATACTGTTTTTTCAATCTCTTTTTCTTCGGTTTTTTCTTCTCCTTTTTTATCTGTGTTCTTGCAGCTATTCATAGTGAAAATGGCACATAAAATACAAAGTGCTATTGTGGTGGTTTTTTTATTCATTTTTATATTTTTTAGGTTCATTTTTTTAGGTTCTTAAATACCGATTAGAAATATTCTGTTAAGGCTATAATTCCGTTATACGAAATAATCAAAGAAAATAGTAAAGCTGCAGATAAGCCTACATTCACAAAAATACCAGTCGTATATCCTTTCATTATTTTTTTGCTGTTAACCATCATTATAATACCAACAATTACTAGAGGTAAAACAAATACATTAAACACTTGTGAAAGTATTTGAATTTCAATAGGATTTGCTCCAAATGCAGGACCAATTAATGCGACTAAACAAGCAACTGCAGTAATGATTCTAAACTGACGTGAGTTGGTGTCTAATTCTCCCGATTGATAATCTGCAACTAATAAAGGTGCGATTAATAAACAGGGAAAGATAGAAGACAAACCAGCACTTAATGCTCCGAAAAAGAAAATAGTAACGGCCCATTTACCAGCAACGGGCTCTAATGTATTTGCCATATCTAATACATGGGTTACTTCTTTACCTTGATAAAACAAAGCACCTGCAGCAACAGCCATGATAACACCGCTAATTACAAAAATTAAAATGGCAGCTGTAATCGCATCCTTTTTTTGCTGATCTAAATTTTTGATAGTCCATCCTTTTCCTTTTACAAAAAGAGGTCTAGATAAAAATGTAGCCGAAGCCATAGTGGTACCAACAAAAGCAGCAACTAACATTTTACCGCCAACCACATCTGGTATTGTTGGTATTAATCCTTTTACAACATCTATTGGAAGTGGTTGTACAAAGCATAAAGAAAGTACAAACGATATTCCCATTAAGGTTACAAAAATGACAAGTATTTTTTCGAAGAAAGTATACTTACCAACCAACATTAAAAGGTAAAAAGTAACGATAATTACAATGGCTGTTATTAAAACCGTTTCATATTTATGAGTAGCTAAACCTTCAAAGTTTATGGATAAGATTTCGAAAATAATATTGGAAGAGATTCCTAAAATTCCCATTAAGGAATTCCATTGCCCAAACGTAATACCAATTATAATTAATATGGCTAGAATTTTTCCGTATTTAAAGTGTTTTTTAAATCCGTAAAGGGCAGTTTCGCCAGTTAATAAGGCGTAATTACCATAAGAAAACATTAAAATACCAGAAAACAAACAACTTAATAAAAGGACCCAAAGTAGTTGCATGTTAAACTTACTTCCTGCAACAATCATAGAGGTAACACTACCTGTACCAATAGTATAACCAATTGCGAAAATACCAGGGCCAAACCCTAATATTAATGCGATAATTTTTTTGAGAAATGATTTTTTAGGTTGCGTTACGTCCATAGTATATGTTGGTTTGGTTAATTCGTTTTATTTCCAGTTGGTGTGGTGGCTTTTTACACCATCATCATCTAATCTTTTATAGGTGTGTGCTCCAAAATAATCCCGTTGTGCTTGTATGATATTTGCGGAAGAATTTTCTGTTGTAATTCCGTTAAAAAAGTGAATAGATTCCCCTAAACTAGGTGCTGTAATATCATTAAGAATACATTGCGACACTACTTTTTTTGCGGAAGGTTTATATTGCTTTATTGATGCTATTAATTGCGTATTGGTTAATATGTTTGTTGTCTCTTTAAAGACGGCAACCAATTCTTCCATTAAAGTGGATCTTATGATGCAACCATTCGTCCAGATTCTAGCAATTTCACTTAGGTTTAAATCCCATGAGAATTTATTGGAAGCTTCCGCAATGAGTTTAAATCCTTGATAGTGATTTATAATTCTTGCAAATTGATAGGCTTCTAAAACTTCAATGGAAGTCACCTTTAAATCGGAAGTATTTTCGCTTTTAAAATGCTTGTTTAATTGAATTCGTTCTTCTTTGTAAAACGAAATATAACGAGAGAATAGGGCAGAAGCAATTAATGTACTTGGTACACCAAGTTCTGCGGAAGCAATAGTTGTCCAGTTTCCTGTACCTTTATTTCCTGCTTTATCCAGAATCTTTTTTACTAGCCAATCGTTGCCTTCCTTTTTTCTTAGAATATCTATGGTTATTTCTAGCAAGTAACTATCTGCTGTGCTTTTCCAAGTTTCTAAGGTATTTGCAATCTCGTCTAGATTTTGCCCGGAAGCTTCTAAAATAGTACAAACCTCAGCAAGCAATTGCATTTCTACATACTCTACGCCATTGTGTACCATTTTTATAAAATGACCACTTCCTTCTGGTCCAACATAGGTGCAACATGGTAAATTGTTTTTGTCTTTTGCTGCAATTTTATCCAGAAAGGGCTTCACATTATTATACGCTTCTACATCGCCACTTGGCATTATAGAAGGACCTTTTAATGCACCTTCTTCACCTCCCGAAACACCAGTTCCTATAAAGTGAATGCCTTTAGATTTTAAATAGTCACCACGTTCTTTTGTTTTTAAATAATTGGAGTTTCCGCCATCAATTAAAATATCGTTTTTTGATAAATGCGGAAGGAGATCTTCAATAACATAATCTATAGTTTTTCCTGCATTCACCATGAGCATTATTTTTCTTGGTGTTTGCAAAGCGTTCACAAAAGCGGAAATATCATCAAAAGCAGCAGCTTCAGATAATTCAGGATGGTTTGTTTTAAAATCTTTAGCAACATCTACTTCAACACCATCTACATGTCTATTAAACATGGCGATTTTAAATCCGTTGTTAGCTAGATTTCTACATAGGCTTTTTCCCATGACGCCTAAACCAAATAATCCAAATGCTGATTTATCCATTAATTTGTGCTTTTATCTTTTTTATAATATTTTCTGGTGTCAACGCTATATCGATTTTCAAAGCATCTTTAGGTTCTTCTAAAGTATCAAACTGTGATTGTAATAATTCGGAAGGCATAAAGTGATCTGGCCTCTTATTCACTCTATTGTAAATCTGATTAAAATCACCACTTAAATACACCCATTTTGTTTGGGCTTCCAGATCTAAACATAAGGTGTCTCGATACTTTTGCTTTAAAGCAGAACACACAAGGACGCAACTATTTTTAGTCAGTTGCTTTTTCGCTAAATCATTTAATGTCTCTAACCAGCCTTGTCTATCGGCATCATTTAAAGGTTGTCCGCTAGACATTTTTTTAATGTTAGCCTCTGGATGAAAATCGTCACCATCAAAAAAAGGAATGTTTAATTCTTGGGCAAGTAGTTTTCCGATAGTGCTTTTACCACAACCGGAAACTCCCATTATAAATATTACTTTTTTCATCTGTTAGATGTTAATTTTTTGGTGGTGTACTTTCGCCTACAGTCGCATTTTTAAACCAAACTTCGGTGTAACTTCCGTTAGCGTATTGTTTTACGATATCGCCATCGTAGGTTTCAGACCCTGTTTTAATATTCGCTTGATTATAGGCGCCTTGTTTGAAATAATTAATTTCACCAGCATAAGCGATTTCTCTTTCTACACCAACCGTTCTTCTTGAAGAATACCCATCAATAATCTGTTGTGGAATTTGTGCTTTTGTAGCGAAATCGGACTTCAGTAAGTTTTTTGTAAAGGTGATGGTCTCATGTCCTTCACTTGTAAAAGTTAAATACATCATACCTTTATAAATATTTACCTCGTAGCTAAATTCTTCACCTAATGCAATCCCATCTTCTGGTTCTGCGGGACTTGTAGTTGCATTGTCGCCAACTTGAGAAAAATCATAACCCCAAACTGCTGTAGAGTAATCCCATCTTCCAGAGTTGTCTCCTTTGGTGTTTATTTCATAGTTCCAAAAAACGGAACCTTTTGTATGACCTGGGAATTTTTTATAGTAAATTTTTAAAGGCTCATTTTCATGTCCTTCATCACTATGAATTTGTCCAACGACTACAGAATAGGCAGATGAAATATCTGCATTTCCTGTGGTAGAAACGTGTTGTACTTTAAGTGTTCCTGTTAGTTTTCCGCCAGTTTCTGGAATCCAATGTGCTTTTTCACCAAGTTCTGTTCTTGTGTTGCTAGATGTTTTTGAAGTGATACCAGAGTTTGGTGTTTTGTATACTACCCAATCCGTTTTACCATCATTTTCTACATAAAAGAAGTCGTCTTTTTGGAAGTTTACTAAATCATCCACGTAAGTTCCATCTCCTAAAAGGATTTTCCATTTGTCCATAAATGGAATGACGTCACTTGGATATTTTGTTGCCTGTGTCGTTTCCTTTTCAACAGGTGCTTCTGAAGTAGTTTTCGTATTATTTTTACATCCAACGATTAGTAGAAGCGTAAAAATTGTAAATAGTGATTTTTTCATTTATTGATTCGTTTTAGCGTTTCGATTAATACATCAGTGTCATAACTAAATTTTCTTCCGTCTTAATTTGTCCAGAATTAGTTACTGTGTTTTCTGATTCTACATTGTTTTTTGCTCCCCAAAGAATAGACACAAATTTTACCTTATTGTTTTTAAATGTGTTGTTGTTGATGTTCACATTTACAATGCCGTTATGATTAAATAATCTTTTGTTTTTTTCTTTTTCACCACAATTAATAAATGTGCTATTAGATACTAAAAGGTTTCCACCAATAGTAGACTCATCATATCCACCTCTGTAATAATCCACAACATTTTGTTTTACGTTGCTGAAGTCACAATGGGTAATTGTTAAATATTCGGTGTTATAATCTCCTCTGTCGTTTGTTTCTTCAGATAGTTCTATCCCGTTTTCACAATCTGAAATAGTAGTATTTTCAAAAGTAACACGTTCTGAAAAAGATTGTTTGTATGCTCTTAAAACATAGTTGAAGTCACTTATTTTAGAATTTGAAACGGTTAATCCGAAATGATTCGACATATTCTCTTTTAAACTAGCAAAGGCATAGTTGGAAGCATTTCCTTTTAAGATCATGTTGTTTACTGTTAGTTTTCCTTTAGGTTGTAAAGAGAATAACGGTGTATCCGTTGCACCAGAAAAAACAAGTTGTGCATTTCCTTCAGACTGGATAGTAAGTGTTTTGTTAATTACTAAAGATTTTGAAATGCCATAAATTCCTTCCGCGAAAGCGATAATATCACCACTATTAGCAGCATCTATTTTAGTTTGTAATTGTTCTGCTTTAGTTACGGTATGCGTTACTGGATCTTTTGCTTTGATTTCATTAGAATACCAAGAAGCACCATATTTGGATTTATCTAAAATGTTAGGATTATTAAAATCTACACCTACCGTTGCACCAATACTTTTGCTATCTTTTCTTGAGTTTCCAAATAGGTCGTTTTCGATAGTATCAAAATCAAAACCATTATAAGCTTCTACATCACTAGGAATTCCTGTTGGAAGTGAAATGTTATCTGATACTTTTTTTAGTTCTAAAGATGCAGCAGTAATGCCACCATCAAAGTCCTTGAATTTCACGCCTTGATTATCTACAATGTTATTTTTGAAAGTAACACCATCTGCTTTATCATTTTCAATAACAATGCTTTCTAGACCTTTGTCATTATACACCACGTTATTAGCAACCGTAGTTCTAATTGCTCGTGCAGAACGGATTTCCGATTTAGGTAATACATCTGCTTGCGCAATGTTGGTACCTACACCAAATTGCCAAGGAGCACTACAGTTTACGTAGGTGTTATAAGCAACCACCACATCGGTTACCTGATTGTAACGGTTTAAAGGTGATTTTGGAATACCATTCATAACCGCCAACGGACTTCTAAAACTTTTTCCTTTTAAGTTGAAGAAATAATTATTGGTAACCCAATGTCCTGTGTTTATAATTCTAATTCCGCCATATTGCTCATTTACGCCATCCCCAATAAAATAGTTTCCATCGATGGTCACATAATTTCCATGACGCGTAACTACAGAACCTTCACTTTTATAAAAGACATTATTTCTAATTTCGTTGAAGTTGGTTTTACTTGAAATTATTTCTACTTCGCCATTACACGCTTCAAATAAGTTGTTTGCAATGGTTGTATTACTAGGACTCATAGAAGTAAAGCTGCTTCCTAACTGAATAGTTTCGCCTCTTGCTCCACCTTTTCTAGGGCGAGGTCCAAAATGGTTATTGATAATTTTGTGATAATTCTTAATGCTTTCCACTCCTTTTAGATCTACTCTAACGGTTGGTCCACCATTTGTTTTTCCAGCAAGATATGAGTTGCTTAATTCGTTATGTCTTCCGAAGAACTGTACCCAAAGATCATCATCATCCCGTTGTGGTTTGTTGTAATCTACAATAACACAGTTTGTAACTTTACAGTTATTTGCTATGGTATTTTTATCTAAACGGAAGGCGATTACATTTTCGGATGGAGAATATCCATTTCTAAAATGTAAACCACTAACTTCTAAATATTCACCACCAAAAGCTAGATTAGAAATCCCTTCAATAAAAACTTGACCTTCGGTTTCTGCTTTAATGGTTATAGGATTGTCTTTGGTTCCTTTTCCTGTGAATTTTATTTCAACATCTTTCCAAACACCATTTGCTAAAACAATGTTGTCTCCAGGTTTACTGTCCTTAATGGCATTGTTTAGTTCCTCTATATTGGATACTGTATTTACGCTAGTAGTTTCTGTGTTTTCGCAAGCGACTAGTAACAAGGTTAGGATTAAAATGGAAGCTATTTTTTTCATAAAAGAATTATTAATACGTTGTTGTTTTTTTAAAATACAAAAAGCCTTTCGTTTTAGAAGGCTTTAAAATTGTTTTACTTAATGGGTGACACTTAAGCTATAATATTTTACGTACGAAAATGCATCTGCATCTGTAGTTGTTAAATAATTACCTGCTTTAAAATAGTTCTCGTAAGGCCATTTGTCTAGACTAATATCTTCATAGACATAAGGTGTGTCTGCATTTAGTTGTATTATGATTTTAGCAGCACTTGCTGTTATTTTGAAATCGAAAGCAGCATTACCAACATAGCCAAGATTTACTTTAATGTCTGTCCATGTACTGCTAGATGTTTCTAATAAATCGTCTCCATCTGTAGTTTCATCTATTAACGATTTTTTATGGGACCATATGTAGCCATCTTTCCAATAAATCTTTATTAATGGAGGTCCGTTGTTAGATGAAAAACCGTGGGTGTTCATATCTTCAGGAGAAATAATACCATGAATTTGCATTACAATTACCTTGTGGTAATCGTCACTAGATTGTGTGTTTTCTGAGACGGCATCGACCTTTAAACGTCCTTTCATTTCACCACCTTCTAATAAAGTCCAATTTTCACTAGAGCTATTTGGGTTTATAAGTTCTCTTAATTCGGTTCTAGAATAGGAGCTGTTTGTGGTAGATGTATCAGGAAAGGTATAAAACATTAAAGAAGTATCTGTTGCATCATCGTACATGTATGGTTGTACAGGTTCTAATGTTTGATATCCGAAATTTATTAATTGTGAAGGAGAATACTCATCCGGACTACCATTGTTGTTTTCATCGACAGGTAAGGTTACTTTCCAATTAGAAAAATCGATAGCTGCATATGTTATGATTTCTTCTTCCTCTTCTTCTGGATTATCTATATCTGGTTCTGTTGTTTCTGTATACTCTGAAGAATTGTCCGCACTAGAACAGCTAAATACCATAGTCACAATACAGATTGTGAGTACTTGCAATAGTTGTTTTTTAGTGATTGTTTTCATCAATTGTTTTTAAATACTGTTAATTGGTTAACCAGATTGGTTTACCAAATATATGTATATATGTGCAACAAACAAATTTTATATTATGTATTTAATAAAAAATCAAGTCTTTTTTAAGTTTATTGGTAAGAATATTGGCGAAATTATATGAAATAAACAGCTATGAAATTAAATGTTTAAAGAAGCATTGTTTGTTTGTATTCGTTGGATTCATTCCGTGTAAATTATGTGATGCTTATTCCTTTTAAGAACGTATAATACGACCTTGTTTACTTGCAGTTTTTTATTGGTTTTGTTAAGGTGTTTGGAGGACATGTCTTTTTTAATAAGAATAGGGTTTTTGAAATAAAAGTTTTTAAATCAGCTTGTTATCTGTTTTTTTATTATTTTTATAACCCTTCCCTTTAATAGCATAATAACGTTTTAATATTTTATAATTATGTTAGGTGATACTTTAAAAATTGCATTTGGCGAACTCGGTCAAAAAGAAATTAGTGGCTCTGCGCACAACGAACGTATTTTAGAATACCAAGAAACAACCGGTTTAGATTTTGGTAATGATGAGGTTGCTTGGTGCAGTATTTTTGCGAACTGGGTAGCTTTACAAGCCAATTTAGAAATGTCTAATAGTGCTATGGCCAGAAGTTGGCTAAAGGTTGGTGAAAAAACCGATTGGCCACAACCAGGGGATATAGTTGTTTTCTGGCGGAATGATATCAATAGTCTTTTTGGTCATGTAGGATTCTTTTTAGGGTACACTAAAAGCGGAAAGTCTATTTATTGTCTAGGTGGAAATCAAGCCGATGAAGTAAATATTCAAACCTTTACCTTAGATAGAATTATTGAATTTAGAAGCTTAACAGATAATCTTGTGGAAGATTTAGAAATTCCGACAGGTTATTTAAGAAAAGGAGATAGTAGTGACAAGGTAAAACTATTGCAAAAAATTCTGAAGAAGCTAAACTACCTAACGGGAAATGCGGATGGTGTTTTTGGACCTAAAACGGAAACTGCACTTGTTAGTTTTCAAACAGCTAATTCCATAACCGTTGATGGTATTTATGGTAGTGAATCTAGAACAACTTTTGAAAGGCTTTTAAATGGGTAGAATTAAAAGGATTCTTGTTTTGCGAAAGTTGTCGTAATTTTTTCTGTTATAAAAGGTGTTGTATTTGTTTTATCCTCTAATCTATTTAATAGGAGTTGTATGGCTCTTTTTCCTATTTGATGTGCGTTTTGATTTAAATAGGAAAGTTTTGGAACAGAAAGATTTGAAATTTGCTCATCTGCGAAACCTATTACAGATAATTCTTTAGGTATTTTATATCCTAAATAATTGGATACGCTAATTAGTACGGTTCCAGAAACATTATCTGCGGCAATTACAGCATCTACATGCTTGTTGTTTAATAGAAAGTTTTTGATTTGTTGTTGTATGTCTTCCTTCGTGTTTAATAGCAAGGTATTTGTTTTTTCTTGAACTACACTTGTATAACCTTCCAATCTTAACCTGCCTACATTTAAATCATTAATAGAAGAAATAAAGGCTATATTTTTTTTACCATGATTTAATAATTTTAGGCTTAGGTTTTTAGATTCTTCAAAATCATCTATAATTACTTTGTCGCAATTAAAACCTTCAATAACTCTATCAAACATTACAATTGGTATTTTACTTAATTGTGTTGCTTTGAAATGGGAGTAATCTGCTACTTTTTGTGTTTCTTCAGAAACAGCGACAATAAAGCCATCTACGCTACCATTACTTAGTAATTGTAAGCATTCTTTTTCTTTATCTAATTGTTCGTTAGAAGTACAGGTAATAATGTGATAGCCTTTCTCTCTAGCTTCTTTTTCAATTCCGTTTAAGGCTTTTGCAAAAAACCGATTTAATAAACTCGGAAGGATAACACCAATGGTTTTAGATGTATTGGCTTTTAGACTTTGCGCTATTTTATTCGGTTGGTAATTGTAAAGTGCTGCAACTTCTTTGACCCGTTTTATCGTTTCGATACTAATCTCTGGGTTGTCATGTAATGCCTTGGAAACTGTAGATATGGAAACGTTTAATTTTTCGGCTAAATCTTTAAGCGTTATCATTTTTTTTGTTTTGGATATAAATATATAAAAAAAAGAGTATGCCGTAATATTGGGCATACTCTTTTAAATTATAGTTTGTTTTTATGTTTTGAACTTTCTAGTCCGATATATTTATTTTTTAAGAAAACTCATTTTAATAGTATACGGTCTTTTGTTTACCCATGTAGTGTAGTTCCACTGCATAGATTTATTTGTGATTTCTGTAATTTTCACTTTAAATCTATCGGTTTCCCCATTGTTATTTTTAATTTTTAAAACCACATCATATAGTCCTGATTTTTTTGAAGACTTAGATACGTCAAAAGCGATGTTTCGTTTTCCGTAAGAACAATAAAGGTCATTTATTGCATAGGTTCCTGTGTTGCTTAATTCACTAAATCTCCAAAGACTTTGCTCAAAACAAAAGTTGGTTACATCATTAAAAAGAGTTATTCTGTCATACATGTCCGGTTCTACATAAGATACTTTATTAAGTAGCCACATATCTTTCAGGATGTGTTCTGAAGAAACATCGTTAGATGATTTGAAGGAGAATAATAGAATGCATACTAAGGGAATAAATACTAATTTTTTAATCATTTTGCTATTAATGTTGCTAGCATTGCATTATTAAGGTTTTTGAATACCAGGCCCTCACACTGGTAATTTCGTCTTCTAAATAATGTTTAATAAAAAATACTTTTTATTAAATACTTCACTGCTATTGTTAGGGATCTTAGGGTTTTTTGACAATAATTTTATCGACAAAGTACGAATATAACACATTAACGGTCATTTAACCAAAGGTTTTGTAGGTTTTTTACGATTTTTTACAACAATTCGGTAATTTTGATGAAATGCATTTTTTATTCCCTTTGTTTTTCGGAATTCGGCAATGGCGAATCTATTTCCATTTAGATATTCCATAATATCTTAAAAAAAGCAAGGGAAAGATTAGAAATAATAAGGAAAACACTTTAGTTTTTAGCAGTACAAAATAGTCGAAATTGTGATTCTGTAATAGGAAGATTAAATAGCTCCATTCTCGAACTTCAAAGTGAGAATGGAGGATAAGTATGATATTATCTAAGCGTTTTGTATTATGGTTTTAGTAGAAAGTAAGCGTCGTGTATTAAGTGTTGGTACGAAAACGTTTTAATTTATTCTTTTTAAAAGCAGGCGCTATTGGTTTTTCATAGAAGGTTATACGAATACCAAAAAGCAAAATAAAACCACCTAAAACCATTTGTAACGAAATGGTTTCATCTATAAATATCCATGCGAAAATGGATGCTAAAATACCTTGCCCCAATAAACTTAGTGAAACTCTTGTTGCTCGCATATGTTGTGTAGCATAGCTAATTAGTAACCATGCTAAAAGCTGACAAAATACAGCTTGAACTATTAGAACCAACCAACCAGCATTAGAAAAACCGGTGAAAGGTTCGTTTAAAGCATAACTAACTACACCCAAATGAAGAGAAGATGCCATTAAACTTATCGTCATAAACGAAATGACATTCATGGTTTTTAAAACCTCTTTACTAACCAGCATGTAAATGGCATACAAAACACCAGAAAGCACACCAAAGCTAAAAGGTAAATCAAAATCAAGATTTCTAAATACCGAAAAACCAACGAGCATCATCATACCGAAAACAGCAATTACTGTTCCTATCCAAAAATTATTTTTTGGTTTGTCTTTCACAAATAACAAGGAAAAAATACCAAGCCAAACAGGTGATAAATTTGTGAGTAAAGAAGCTTGGGTAGCAGTAGATTCTTGGATGGCAATATTCCAAATCGCAACATCACTACCAAAGATAATACCGCAAGTAATGGCTAAAATGGCTGTTTTTATATTCGGAATTTTAAGTTGCTTCGTTATTAAAACATAAGGTAATAACAACAGTAAGGAAAACAACATTCTATAAAATGCCGAAATAATTCCCGGAGTTAGGTTTAATTTTACCAAAATAGGGAATATAGAAATACATACTATTCCAATAGCCAATGCGATTCTTGCCTTTTTCATCAATAACTATTTAGTGACTTAAAATGAATCGGCAAAAGTACTTCTACTAGAGGAATATAATGATACTAAATTAATCATTGCTGATTAAATATTATCCGTTTTTTTACTTCTGTAGTTTTAATTGAATACGTTTTCGTGCCACATCTACTTCTAGAACTTTTACCATAACTTGTTGGTGTAAATTAACATGTGCATTCACATCACTTACAAAGCTATCTGATAAATTAGAAACATGAATCAAACCACTTTCTTTAATTCCAACATCTACAAAACAGCCAAAATTGGTTATGTTATTTACTATTCCTGGTAATAATTGGCCTTCTTGAAGATCGTTAATCGTTTTTATATTCTGATTGAAGGAGAATTCTTTGGCTTTTTCTCTAATATCTAAACCTGGTTTTTCTAGCTCTTTTATGATGTCTTCCAAGGTTAATAATCCTACAGTTTTTGAGCTGTAGTTTTTTAAATTTACTTTCTGAAGTAATGCTGTATTTCCTATTAATTCGGATACAGATACCTTTAAATCCTTCGCCATATTTTGCACGATCTTATAGCTCTCTGGATGCACTGCAGAATTGTCTAACGGATTTTTAGCATCTTTTATTCTTAAGAAAGCGGCACCTTGCTCAAAAGCTTTTCCGCCTAATCTTGGTACTTTTTTTATCTCATTTCTAGAAGAAAACACGCCGTTTTCATTTCTGTAATTAAAAATGTTTTCTGCTAGTTTTGGGCCAATACCAGAAACATAACTCAGTAAACTTGTACTAGCGGTATTAATATTTACACCAACACTATTTACACAGTTTTCTACTACAACATCTAGTTGTTTTTGAAGTTTTCCTTGGTCTACATCATGTTGGTATTGTCCAACACCAATAGATTTAGCATCGATTTTTACGAGTTCTGCTAAAGGATCTTGCAAACGTCTACCAATAGAAACAGAACCTCTAACCGTTACATCGTAGTTAGGGAATTCTTCACGAGCAATTTTTGAAGCCGAATAAATACTTGCGCCAGCTTCACTAACCACAAATACTTGTATCTCATTTTTAAAATGAATTTTTCTAATTAAAGCTTCTGTTTCTCGGGATGCTGTTCCATTACCAATAGCAATGGCTTCAATTTTGTAGGTTTCAGCCAATGCGCTAATCGTGTTCATGGCTCCAATACTATCGTTTTTTGGAGCATGCGGATAAATGTTTTCGTTGTGTTGGAGTTGTCCTTGAGCATCTAAGCAAACCACTTTGCATCCAGATCTAAATCCGGGATCTATGGCTAGCACACGTTTTTGTCCGATTGGAGAACCTAATAATAACTGTTTTAAGTTTTTGGCAAAAACAGTAATTGCAGATTCGTCTGCTTTGTCTTTTGCATTTTGTAAAGCTTCGTTAGATAAGGAAGGTAAAAGCAAACGTTTATATGCGTCGGCTATTGCTAATTCCATTTGGTCTGCACATTCGTTTTGCGAACGTATCATTCTATTTTCTATTTTTTGTAAAGCACGTGCATTATCGATCTCGATCTTTACACGTATAAACCCTTCAGATTCTGCTCTTAAAATAGCCAGTAATCTATGCGAAGGAATTCTATTTAAAGACTCTTCCCATGCAAAGTAGTCTCTAAATTTTTGCGCTTTTTCGTCTTCTTTTTTTGTTTTTATCACTTTCGTGGAAATGATTGCGTAACGTTCCAGCTGGTTTCTAATATTATTTCTAACATCTGTACGTTCATTAATCCACTCTGCAATAATATTTCTTGCGCCTTCTAAAGCATCTTCGGTAGAAGTGATTTCTCCTTTTATATATTTAAAAGCTACCGATTCTATATCCTTAGCATTTTGGCTCATAATAATCTTAGCCAAAGGTTCTAATCCGTTTTTTCTAGCAGTTTCTGCTTTGGTTTTTCGCTTCTTCTTATAAGGTAGGTACAGATCTTCAAGTGTGGTTAAATCGGTACAATTTTCTATTTTCGATTTTAATTCTTGAGTTAAAACATCTTGTTCTTCCAATGCTTTTAAAATGGCTGTTTTCCGTTTTTCTAAAGCTTCAAATTGCTCTTTGTATTTTACAATATCTCCAATTTGTACTTCGTCTAGATTCCCAGTAACTTCTTTTCGGTACCTAGAAATAAAAGGAATGGTGCAGTCTTCGTTTAAAAGTGCAACGGTGTTTTTTACGGCAGTTTCTGCTAATTGGGTTTTGGAAATTATATAAGAAATCATAAGGTAGCTTTAATTCTAGAAATGTAATAAAAAAAACCTTGTAGCACTAGACTACAAGGTTTTTTATGCGTGTTTTACTTTTTATGTATTCGCTATACTTTTTCAAATAGCAAGTTAATAGTATGTCTTTTGTTTTTAATGTAAATAACATAATGCCATTGCATAGAAGTGCTAGAAAGTTCTGTTATTTTTATTCTATAATCTTTAGCTGTACCAGCTTTGCTTTGTGTGTTTAAAACAATGTGAGCGTAGCCTGTTTTTTCATCTATTTTAAGAAAACGATACGAGATTTCTCGTTTTCCAATAGAACAATAAAGATCATTTATAGAATAGGTGCCAACAGCTCCTTTTGCATTAAAGTACCACCGACTATCCTTAAAACATTGATTTGTGGCGTCATTAAAAAGAATCGTTTTTTCAAAGATATTTGGGTCTACAAAAGATACTTTTTTAAGTAACCAGTTATCCGAAAGACTAAATGCGGAAGTCTTTTTTTTAGGTATCGTTGTTTTGCAAGACACCATAAAAACTACCGCACAAAGCACAATTAACTTTTTCATTTTAGCTAATATGCAATCCGTTACTAACATTTGCATCATCAGGATTTACAAATACTAATTTACCATCTGGTGTTTCGGTCATTAAAATCATTCCTTGACTTTCTACACCACGTAATGCTCTAGGAGCAAGGTTTACTAAAACGGTTACTTTTTTACCAACAACTTCTTCTGCAGTAAAACTTTCTGCAATACCAGAAACAATGGTTCTTACATCGATTCCTGTATCTACTTTAAGTACTAAAAGCTTTTTAGCTTTAGGCATTTTCTCTGCTTCTAAAATAGTACCAACACGAATATCTAGTTTTGTGAAATCTTCAAAATCTATCGTTTCCTTTTGTGGTTCTACAACGGCATTTGCTATTTCGTTTGCTTTTTTACTAGCTTCTAATTTATCTAATTGTTTTTGAATCTCTTCATCTTCAATTTTAGAGAATAGTAATTCTGCTTTTCCTATTTTATGGTTTGCTGGAAGTAAGATTTCTTTTGTTGAAACTTCGTTCCATTGAGATGCTTCGACAAGCTCAGCATGACATTCATTATCTGATTTGTCATTTTGTGTTAAACAAAGTATTCCTTTTAATTTTGTTGAAGTAAACGGTAAAAATGGTTCGCTTAATGTGGCTAAAGCCGAAGCGATTTGCAAGGCAACATACATGATTGTTTTTGTACGTGCTTCGTCTACTTTAATAACCTTCCAAGGTTCTTCGTCTGCTAAATATTTATTTCCTAATCGAGCAAGATTCATTAATTCTTGTCCTGCTTCTCTAAAACGGTATCTTTCAATAGAACTAGAAATTACATTTGGATATGCTTTAATTGCAGCAAGTGTTTCTTGGTCTATTTCTGAAAAATCTGTTGGTTCCGGAACAATTCCTTCGTAATATTTATTGGTTAAAACAACCACACGATTAATGAAGTTACCAAAAATGGCAACTAATTCGTTGTTGTTTCTTGCTTGAAAATCTTTCCAAGTAAAATCGTTATCCTTACTTTCTGGTGCATTTGCCGTTAATGCATAACGCAATACATCTTGTTGGTTTGGGAAATCTTCTAAATATTCAGGTAACCAAACAGCCCAGTTTTTTGAGGTAGAAAGTTTTTTGCCTTCTAGATTTAAAAACTCGTTTGCTGGTACATTATCTGGAAGAATATAAGAACCTTCCGCTTTTAGCATTGCTGGAAAAATAATACAGTGAAAAACAATATTGTCTTTACCAATAAAGTGTACTAGTTTGGTGTCTTTGTCTTTCCAATATGGTTCCCAATCTTTGCCAACACGTGCTGCCCATTCTTTAGTAGAAGAGATATAGCCAATTGGTGCATCAAACCAAACGTAAAGTACTTTTCCTTCTGCTCCTTCAAGTGGCACAGGAATTCCCCAATCTAAATCTCTGGTTACGGCACGCGGACGTAAACCATCATCGATCCATGATTTTACTTGTCCGTAAACATTCGGTTTCCAATCCTTTTTATGGCCTTTTAAAATCCATTCTTTTAGAAACTCTTCGTGCTTATTTAAAGGTAAAAACCAGTGTTTGGTTTGTTTTAAACTTGGTACATTTCCTGTAATTGCTGATTTCGGATTTATTAAGTCGGTTGCATTATGGCTTGTTCCACAATTTTCACATTGGTCACCATAACTTTCTTCGTTTCCACATTTAGGACACGTACCAATAACAAATCGATCGGCTAAAAACTGATTAGCTTCTGCATCATAAAGTTGTTCTGAAATTTCTTCAACAAATTCATTTTTATCATACAACGTTGTGAAAAACTCAGATGCTGTATCGTGATGAATCTTAGCAGTAGTACGGGAGTAGTTATCGAAAGTAATTCCGAAGTCTTCAAAAGATTGCTTAATAATAGCGTGGTATTTATCTACAATGTCTTGAGGCGTTACACCTTCTTTTTTAGCTTTAATAGTAATAGGCACGCCGTGCTCATCACTTCCGCAAATAAAAGCAACATCGTTTCCTGTTAAACGCATAAAACGTGCATAAATATCTGCTGGCACATAAACACCGGCTAAATGCCCAATATGAATTGGACCGTTAGTATATGGTAAAGCAGCAGTAATAGTATATCTTTTTGACATTGTAAATTTCTTTTTGAAGCCACAAAAGTACGCTTTTTAAGAGGGATTTAGAAAAAAAATGTACATTTACATTATGACTAAAAAAGGAACCTTTTTACATATACTTGGTGTGGTTGTTTTCTTCGGAATTATGACACTTAATGCGCAAGATACTAGTATGAAAAACAAAACTACTTTGATACAACCAGATTATTTAAAAGCAGGGGATACCGTTGCTATTGTTGCGCCTTCCGGAATATTAAAAAACAGAAATGGGGAAGTAGAACAAGCAAAAACCTTACTTAAAAGTTGGGGTTTACACGTCGTTGTTGGTGATCATGTTTTTAGTAAAGGCAATCATTTTGCTGGAACGGATGCAGAACGTTGTGAAGATTTTCAGAAAGCATTAGATGACCCTAAAATTAGCGCTATTTGGAGTGCAAGAGGTGGTTATGGAACCGTAAGAATTTTAGATAAATTAGACTATACACAATTTAAGCAGCATCCGAAATGGATTATTGGATATAGTGATATTACCGCTTTACATAACCAAGTACATAATGAAGGAGTGGAGTCTTTGCATGCTTTGATGTGTGTAAGTTTAACCAAAGATTTAAGCGAGATAAAAGAAAGTGTAGCTACTTTTAAAGATGCGCTTTTTGGTAAGCCAATTGCATATACTTTAAAAGGTTCTACGTATAACAAAACAGGAAAAGTAACGGCTCCTGTTGTTGGTGGGAATTTAACCATTTTACATACCATGTTAGGTTCTAATACCAGTATCGACACTACGGATGAAATTTTGTTTATTGAAGAAATAGGGGAATATAAATATCATGTGGATAGAATGCTGCAAAGTTTAAAGCGTGCAGGTTATTTTGAAAACTGTAAAGGAGTTATGGTTGGCGATATGAGTAAAATGCGAAAAAATACAACGCCTTGGGGAACTTCGGTAGAACAACTTATTTTAGATGCTTTAGCGGAATATGATTTCCCTATTGTTTTTAATGTTCCTGCTGGACATGAAAAAGATAATCGTGCTTTGATTCTTGGTAGAAATGCTACAATCAATGTAGGAAAGGATGTGAGTACTGTTGTTTTTGAAAAATAGTATTCTGTTATTCGGAAGTAGATTTAGGATCTATTTTTAATATAGATTCCGCATCTAGTGCGGAATGACAAAAAAGTAAAATTTAAATGTAGTTGGCTTGAAGAGATTCCTGCCTGCGCAGGAATGAGATGGCACAACACAATGAGCTTGGTGAAAAAGGAGAACAGCTTGCAGTAGATTTTCTATTGCAAAATGGTTACGAAATTATGGAACGTAATTACCGATTTCAAAAAGCCGAAGTAGATATTATTGCCAAGCAAAAAGATACACTTGCTATTGTAGAAGTGAAAACCAGATCTACGATCGATTTTGGGAATCCGCAAGACTTTTTAAAACCGAAGCAAATACAACGAATAGTAAAAGCAGTGGATCAATATGTAACCACGAATAAACTAGACGTTGAAGTGCGTTTCGATATTATTGCAATAGTTAAAACGGGAAAAACCTTTGAAATAGAGCATTTAGAAAATGCTTTTTATCATTTCTAATTCCGTCTAATTTAACTTATTTAAGGCAGTCAATATAGCTGTTGCTTCTGCTCTTTCTCTATAATCTGCATCTAAAAAAGCATATTGAATTATGCCGTTAGTATCAATAACATAAGTTACAGCCAATGGTAATTGGTTACTGTTGTCACCGTTCTTTTCACTTAAACCAAAACCAGCTTCGTAAATAGAAGCAACTTCGTCTGTTAATGTGAATACCACACCATATTCTTTTCCAATAGTATTACCAACATCACTAAGAACTGTGAATTCTAATTTGTTTTTTTCGGAAGTACTTAAAGAATTATCTGGTAATTCCGGAGTTAATGCGATAAGCGTTGCACCTGCTTTTTGAAATTCTGGTAGCTTTTCTTGTAAATAGTGTAGCGTTATATTGCAATACGGACACCATCCACCTCGATACCAAGTTAAAACTATGGGACCGTTTTCTAGTTCGTTGTATAAAGAAACGGATTTGTTTAGCGCATTTTTAAGTGTAAAACCTGGAGCTTTATCACCTACGTTTAATGCCTTTTCTAGTATTCCAGAATCTGCTACACTTGTAATACCGTCGGCATAAATACGAATTTTCTCTTCCGTGAATTTCCCTGGACCTTCTTGGCGCTTTGCGTCTAGGAGTGCATCTAATTCGCCTTTGCTTTTATTTGTTGCCATGTTTTGTGATTATTTTATTCCGAAATTAATTCCGTTAAAACTTGTTTAAATACATCTACTGGTTGTGCACCAGTTACCGCGCTTTTTCTATTGAAAACAATGGTTGGCACCGAATTAACACCTAAACTTTTCCAGTAGTTTTGTTTGGCTCTTACTTCGTTTCTAGCTGCTTCATTATCTAATTTAGCTAATCCTTCTTCGGCATTTAAACCAACATCTAATAAGGCTTGTTTTAAAATATCTCTTTTAGATACATCTTTGCGCTCGCTAAAAAAAGAACCGGTTAAACGCATTTTTAATTCCGTTTGTTTCCCAAAATCTTTGGCGTACTCTAGTAAAACATGTGCGTCAAAAGTGTTTACCATACGCATGTCATCAAAATAATCGAAGGTAAAGCCAAGTGCTTCTCCAACTTCTGTCATGTTTTGCTTCGATGCTTTTTGTTCCTCTACAGTAGAACCATATTTTTCTGTAATATGTTCATTTACGTTTTGACCTTCGGCAGGCATATTCGGATTTAACTCAAACGGTTGCCATTCTATTTCTACTTGATCTTGTATGCCAAGTTCTGAAATGGCTTTTTCTAAACGTTTATATCCAATAGTACACCACGGACAAACAACATCGGAAACGATATCTATTTTTAATTTTTCTTTCATAATATTAGGTGTAAGTAACCAGTATTTCAGTTACTTTTTTTAAGTCTGTTTCTACAATTTCTGTTTTAGGAGCTAAGGGAAATATTTGTTGTCCTGGTCTACTAACAAAAGCAGCTCTCCATCCAGCCCAAATTGCGCCTGCAACATCCCAGCCATGTGCTGCAATAAGCATGCATTCTTCTAGTTCTACACCCATTTTATGTGCTCCCCAAACATAAGTGTTAGTAAAAGGCTTAAATTTTCCAGAATCTTCCACACTAAGTCGTGCATCAAAATAGTCTGTTAACCCTGCATTTTTAAACTGATTTTTTAATCCTTCGTTAGATGAATTGGTAAACGCAACTAAAGTATACCCCGCTTTTTTTAATTGCGTTAATGCTTCCTTTACTTCAGGATGCGCAGGCAGGTTCTGCATAGCTTGTGTGATTACCTTGCGAGCGTCTTCTTCTGAAATTATAATGTCATTATTTGCCGCTACCATTTGTAAAGCTGCAGCACCAATATGTCCAAAAGGTTTGTATTGTCCGCTAGCAGAAGTAACTAAAGAATAATGCAACATAGTCGTAAACCATAAAGAGAGTAATTCTTCTTTACCAGCTAGAGCAGCACCAACTTGCTTTTTCATTTTGGTAAGGTCAAGAAGGGTTTCGTTTACATCAAAGAATAAAACTTTTGGTCTTATTTGTTTTATGGTTTCGCTATTGTTTATCATTTTTAAAAGGTAATTAATTCGCTAATTTGAAGTACTCCTTGAACGTTGCTGTAGTTTTTAATATCCGCAGCAAAGGTAGCAGCATGTGGACCAAAGGAAGTTTGAAAACTTTCGATATCCTCAAATAATAAATGTGCGATAGCAACATAAGGAGCAGATTCTCCTGGAGTTCTACTTGCAATTCCTAGGTCTAATTCTAAACCTTTTAGTGCAGCACCAACTGCTTTAGAAACCATTGGTAAATGACTGTTTTTATAGTATTGTGTATCAAACTGAACCTCTTTAGAGTTGGGATACATTACGGATACTTTTATCATAATTGTATGTTTTAAAGATAAATAAACCTTCCGCAAATATACGGAAGGTTTAACGCTATTAATCAAACTGTAGTTTTAGGGAACTACATTTTTATTTTTTCCAAGCAAATGGTTGGAAAGCTGCATCTACAGGTGTATTTGCAATATGATTAGTATAGTTACTAATTACTTTTTGAGACAGACCTAAAATGATTTCTAATACTTGTTGCTCTCCATAACCGGCAGCATAAAAAGCATTTAAATCTTCTTGAGTTGCATTTCCACGATTTCTAACAATACTTAAAGTCATAGTACGTAAAGCTTCTAATTTAGAATCTTCAAGAGGAGTTTCGTTACGTAAAGCTTCAGTAATAGCATCATCCACTTTCATCATTTTTGCAATTCCTGTATGAGCAGGAACACAGTAATGACAAGCATGTTCTACGTTTATTGTTTGCCATACTACGGTTAATTCTTCTTCGTTGAAAGAAGTTTGTGTAAATAACTCATGTAAGGTTTGATATGCTTCTAATATTTTTGGAGCTCCTGCTAAAACACCATGTAAACCAGGAATCATTCCGTAAGCTTTTTGAGAATTTTCTAATAAAGGTTTGCTTGCTTCAGGAGCAGTTTCAATGTTGTGAATTTTTAAAGTTGTCATAATTTTTCTTTTTAATTTAATATTTATGTTTTGTATCTAAACAATCGTTTAGTTATTGTATAAAAAAAGGTTTAAATGTTTTTGAAGGTCATTTCAATATAATCTTCAATTTCTTTTGTGCTATTTACTCTTGCTGCGGCAGCTAAACCGTGTTTTGCTAATAGTAAATAATTGGTTTGTTTTTGTATTGTTTCTATATCCTTGGAAGGATTCATTTGCAACTTTTCGGTAATAATGGATTTTAAGTTATCCATAAACAAATGCATTTGTTCTTGAATTAATTCATCCTCATTGTCTGAAAACTCGTTATAGGTATTTGTTAAAAAACAACCTTTTAAATTGTCGTTTTTAAAATTAGAACTTACAGAATCGTAGAAAAATTGTTTAATGTCTGCAACGCCATTAGTTCCTTTTTTGAAGGTATCTAAAACAGTATGTATTTTCGATTTATATTGTTTTAAACTTTCAAGAAACAAGCCATGTTTGTTACCAAAACTAGAATATATAGAAAACTTATTGATGCCCATTTCTTTTTCAAGCATTTGCATCGATGTCGTTTTATAGCCATTTTTCCAGAAAAGAAGCATTGCTTTTTCTACTACTTCTTGTTCGTTATATTGTTTCTTTCTAGCCATCTTTACTTTCCGTGAAAACGGAATTGTTTTCTAATTATGGCACAAAACTAACCAATCGTTTAGTAATAAAAAAATGTTTTAACTTTTATTTATAATTTGATTTTTTTAAAACTACAAAACAAGAAATTTTGTATGGTGTCAAATGGTGTTTTATGATCTTCTATTATGCAAGCTGTTTTTTTAAATTCCTTTTTAAACACCGCAGTTAGTTTTTCTACATTATACTGTTTAATTTCAAGGCCACTACATTTGGTAGGTCCGTTTTCTGAAAAGGTTCCCATTATTAAATAACCAGTTACTGTTTTTGTTACAATGGTTACGTATTTTTCAATGTCTTCTGGTGTTGTTAAAAAATGAAAAACAGCTCTATCGTGCCAAACATCAAAAGAAGTTTCAGGTACAAAAGTGGTTATGTCGCTAACAATCCAATCTACATTTTTTGCTTTTTCGCCCAATCGTTTTTTTGCTTTTTCAAGCGCTTTTTCAGAAATGTCAAGTACGGTTATGTTTTTAAAACCTGCATGTAATAAATGGTCTACAAGTTTACTATCGCCTCCTCCGACATCTATTATTTTAGCAGCTTTATTTAAGCCAAAAGAGTGTATGAATTCCAGAGATGTTTTTGGTGTTTCTTGTGTCCAACTGACTTGGTCTGGATTTTTAGTTTCATAAACTGTTTCCCAGTGGTTTTTTCTGTTTGTTTTCATTTTGGATAAAGGCTGAAGTTGAGATAATAATGTTTAACAACTTGTTTGATAAACGACTAATTTAGTGGAAAAGGTACGAATTAGATAAGGATTTAGTACGTTGTATTAGATGGATTAGTGACTAAAAATTAACGATACAAGTGGTTATTATATATAATTTGTAGGTTTGTAAAGATCGATACTATGTTTATGAAGCAGGAAGAAAATAAATCTAAAAAAATAAAGAAACCTTGGCCAACTAAAGATGCCATGGAACAGGTTTATGAAAGGAAACTTTGGGGAAGTAATAGTGCTGCATTTTATTCTGGGGGTGGATCACATGATGCAGATATTGTGCATCCGTATGTAGATGCAGTAGCTTCTTTTTTAACTTCTTTTACATCGCCGCTTGTGGTTTGTGATTTAGGTTGTGGCGATTTTAATGTAGGTAAGGAATTGGTGAAGCATACCAAAAAGTATGTTGCTGTAGATATTGTTTCCGATCTTATCGCACATAATAAAAAAGAATTTACAGCAGATCATTTAGAGTTTCATTGTTTGGATATTGCGGTAGATGATTTGCCTTCTGGTGATTGTGTTTTATTGCGACAAGTTTTACAACATCTATCCAATGCGGAGGTGCAAAATATACTGAATAAGTTATCCGATTTTCGATATGTGATTATAACAGAACATATACCGGAAGGTGATTTTATTCCCAATGCGGCTATTATTTCGGGGCAAGGAATCCGACTAAAAAAACAAAGTGGATTAGATGTTTTAGCGACTCCTTTTCATTTTAAGGTAGAAGAAGCAAAGCGGTTATTATCTATTCCAATAAAGGATGGTAAAGGCATAATTGTAACTACGCTTTATACCGTTTAGAAACGAAGGAGATAAAAGGAAAAAGGATTAAATAGTTTTAATGAAAATACTTCTTCCTAAAATGTATCGGTGTTTCTCCAGTTTTGGCTTTGAAAAATTTTGAAAAATAGGCATAATCCGAAAACTCTAACGTATTTGCAACATTGGCTAAATTATTACTTGAATGTACAATCAGCCTTTTAGATTCTAGTAGTATTCTTTCTGAGATTAACTGACTTGTAGTTTTGTTTATGGTTTGCTTTACTACTCTATTGAGATGCTTTGTCGTTATATGTAATTGATTGGCATAAAACTTTGGCAATTTCTCTTTGTAGAAATGGGTGTTTATGGCATTTTCTAAGTTTTCTAGTATGATAGAATAGCTGGGCGAAACAAGTTTTTCAGGATTTATATCTGCGGTGTATGCTCGTGTTAATGCTATATAAATACTATTGATAAGGTTTGTTATTTTTAATTCTTTTAAAAGATGGTCTTGTTGATATTCGGTATAAGCTTCTTGAAATTTTAATTGTAATTCCTGTCTTTTTTCTTGTGGTACTTCTAGTAAAGGCGGGTTTTGATAGGAATAAAAAAAGGGAAACGAATGCAGGGAATGATCTAAAAACTTTATGTCGTAAAATGCTTGCGAATGGAAAAAGATATAGCCTTCCGGTTTTGTGTCAAATTTCCAGAAATGGGTTTGTCCGGGTTTTAAAAAGAAAACTTTACCTGGGTTTATAGTATAAGAATTAAAATCAATTTCATGGGTTCCAGTTCCTTCCGTAAAGAGCACGCACAGATAGAAATTATGGCTGTGTGGTTTGCTAATTAAGTTCTTGTTGCGTTCTATATGGTTAGCAAAAGAATTGATATACAAATCTTTTAATGGTTTCGATTTTTGAAACTGATCAATTTTTAAAACAGGTATCTTCATAGTAAATGTCTTAAAAGTACAAAAAATGGCGTTTATTCTATAGGATTATAAAGGTTTTATTATTCTAGTTTTGCGGTACCATTAATTCATAGATTATGAGCGTAGTTCTTAATGCATTAAATTGTAAATGTCCCAACTGTAAAAAAGGAAATATCTTTAATAATAGAGGTAGTTTGTTATTGTTTAAGATCCCAAAAATGAGTGCTAGATGTAACGAATGTGATTTTAAATTTGAAAGGGAACCCGGTTTCTTTTTTGGGGCTATGTTTGTTAGTTATGCGCTTGCTGTAGCACAAATGATAGCAAGCCTTATTGTGTTTTGGTCTTTTATAGATCTATCTCCTTTAAGAGTCTTTTTGATTATTACACTAATAGCCTTTTTACTTGGCGCCGTTAATTATAGAATTTCGAGATCTATTTGGATCTATCTGTTCTATTAAGCTTCATTTTTACATGTTTATTATATAGGTAATAAACAGAAATAGGGAAGTCACATCATCTTATGTGGCTTCCCTATTTTTAATTTGGATGCAGCTGTAAAATAGCTACAGTTTCTTTCGTAATTAGATGCTTTCTACAAATTTTAAAAACACTTTTTTGTGTAATTCTAAATCTAAGTTTGGAGACAGGGATGCGCGTACAATATAATCCTTATCGCCTTCTTTGGTGGTTCCTTGCGTTGAGGTTGCAGGAATGGTCCAATAACATCCTTTTAATTGTCCGTAACTCACACAAAATTTACTCTCGTCTGGAATCTCTGTAATCATTAAATTAATTAATCTTAAATTCAATGCTCTTTTATAAGTTTCTCTTTCTTCATCGGTATTTCCTTTGGTAGGAAGATCTAATGAGAAAACAGAAGGCGTAAAACCTTGTTCTGCTAATACGGAAGAAACAAAATTGATTTTAGATCCTGGTAATGCTTCGTGAATAAAGTGTACAAATTCTCTAGTGTTTTTATATGCATCCGCTATTCTCTGATTCATAGAAGGCATTTGTTTCGCTAATATTTCATATTGAAAATTGGTAGCTTCATTATCACAAAGCGTTAGATGCATTTCAATTTTTTCCATTAAAGCAATAGTCTTTTCATTTCCTACGCAATAACCAGCAGTACATTTTCCTCCACTTGGGAATTTAGATCCGCTAGCAAATGAAATCGTTCGAACGGTTGCAAGGATATCATCTTCGCCTAAGAAATGTACATTCGGACAAAAAGTTTGATCTAAAATAAAAACCGGATCGATTGCCATTTCACCCGTTGCTGTTTTACGTTCTTTAGTTAAAGCTTCTTTTAATTGCATAAGATCTGGAACTTCTACTCTTGGGTTGGTAGGAATTTCTGCAATGATATAAGGAATGGCATCTTCTGCAGCAATTTGCGTTAATACCGAATCAATACTTTGCACCATATCATTATCGCCATCGACTAGTAGATCTACTATTTCTACATTATCAATACAAGCCGCTACACGTCGTGCTTGATCATTTGTACCACCATAACAATTTGGAGGAACAATAATTTTGATTGCTTTTCCTTTATGATTTTCTAATGCATCATGTACCAAGCCCATTAAAATGGCATACTGAATAGATAATCCGCTAGAAGCAACTAGTGGTTTTGTATTGGTATTCGTAATTTTATTAATAGCCTTTAGAACGCTTGTTTTGTTTGCTTCGTTCTTTGTCTTGTTTTCTACAGAAGATTGCGCTACTAGCGATTTTAAAGCAGTAAGCGAATTATCTGGCGTCATTGCAATAGTTTCTCTACGACGTACATGTTGAATATCTGAAATATAAGTTTCATTTTCTTCACCATTTATTATTAGAATACTTCCTAAGTGATTTTGAAGACTAATGAAAAAGTCTATCTCCGGATTAATATCTAAAGCATCCAATGTGTCTTGTTTAGAGAGGAAGATCGTACTACCATGAAACGCTGGAATATCTTTTGAATTTTCTACTTTCTTTAAGTCGAAGGTATAACCATAAACACGTTGTATTACTTCAGCATCAAAAAAGGCAGGTAATGCATCGGTATAAAGAATTTGAGTCTTTTTATTAGCGAATAGATTTTTTCTTAGAATGGCCAAAACAGGAACTGTTTCTGAAGAAAAACTAATTACACTTTCTGGTTTTAGTCCTTGCTCATTGGCAATTGCCCATTCTAATACACAAGATAAAGGATGACCTAAACGAATATAATCATATGCGGTAGGTAATTCATTTAGTGCAGATGCTGTAGCATTATTGTTTTTAAATAAGGTTTCAAACTGATCTAAAAATTGTGTTTTCGCTAATTCTTCGTTATAAATATCTAGTCGATGTGTGGTTAGGTTTAGCCAACCTTCTGGCATGTTTTTTAATACTTCTTTAATATATAATAGTGTTTTACTTGCTTTCATAATGTTCCCTTTTGAATAGGCTACAAAGATACGTTAATTAGAATTTTTGGTATCGGGTTGCAGCGAGTTTGTTCTGTTTTCCTGGATCTGTTTTTATCTAGAAAGTTGTGTTGGTTTCGTTCTTGATTTTGTAAATAAAACAAAATTGAGAATCCTCGAATATTTGTAAATAGGCTAGGAGCTAGCAATTACGTCTGGCTAATATTCGTGGGATTCATTTATAGGTTGTTATATAGTATCATTACTTCTGCGGCATTTAGTGCAGCATTATAAATAGTACTTCAAAAAGTAAGAAATAGTTTTTCATAATAGGTAGGTTTGTTTATTCTCACAAAGACGTACATTTATTATGCCATTTCGTTATGCTTTTTGTTAGGTTCTTGTTAAATTATAAGATGTAGGAATTCATTTTGTAAGCGTTTTGCAAATAGTAGTTACAGCTGCTATTTGTTATCTTTAAGTTTCATAACCTTTTCTAGTAGTGGTGCAAGTCCGTTTTCTGTTATAGTGTCATTATTCCAAAAGCTTAAAACGCAACTCACGTAATTATTTCTAACTTCTGTTGCGACATAATAAATAGTTAAGGTTTTTCCTCCAGACATACTTGCCAAAACGGAAGTCATTCCAGTAAAGTCATAAATCACTTTTTTTGCTTTTGTATCTGTTCCTTCAAATTCGATATCTACAAGTTCTTCAGAAATTACTTTTCCACTTTTTCTTAATTTAGTTATTGTGAATTGCTGATCGACTGTTTTTTTTGCGTCCTCTAAATCTTTGTGAATAGACCAATTCATTTGTCCGTAATATGGACATTGCACCGAATTTACATTTGTCCAATTGCAACTAGATCCTAATTCTATTTTTCTACCTGCAAAGTCAATGCTATTTATAGACATAGTAGCAAAATTTTCTTTAGGGATTGTTTTTTCCATTATAGGATTTATAATTGTTCTCTCAAATTCTTTATCCCTTTTATTAATAGCACTAAATTGAATAATTGTAATGGTATTCTCTTTGTTTTCTATAAAATAATATGCATTGTTTTGCTTTAAGTTTTCCTTAATTTCTTCAGTATTAAAAACATATAAATTGTTGTAGGGTAGTTGGGTGTCTTTTGTTTTTAGATCCTTTTTTTTAATGGAATATTTTCGGTATGCTTTTTTTAAGCCTTTTTCTGTAAAAGGATAATTTAAGGTTTCGCTAGTAATTGTATAACCGTCAATATTATAAAAAGTCAATCCGTTATTTGAAATAGCTTGTAATCTATTAAAAATATCGTTTTGAGCAAATGAGATTGTAGAAACAAAAAGTAGTAGTATCGAAAAGATTTTAGTCATAATTTATTCAGCAATTAAGAATGTGTAGAATGGCCTTCCTTTCGTATCGAATCCTTTTTTCCAGTTTTCAGTTTTATTCGGATCAAACATGGTAACGTAGTCATTTGGGAATATATTGAATTCAAGAAACCATTTTTGAGGTGCAACTCCTTTTTTGAAATTTGTTTGTCTTGCCAGAATACTATCCATTGGTGGAACAGAAAATTGCCTTGTTAAAGGACCTCTAGACATAGGGAAAACAACAACTGTGGAGCTGAAATTAATCGTTTGGTTCGAATTGTTTTTCACATAAAATGTGGTGGTAGCATAGTTTCCAATTGCGGAAGCGCCACATGAGAGAATTAAAATACTAGCTAGTAATAATAGAATGTTTTTTTTCATGTAAAGAATTCTTCTTAGAAATTATTTAAATTTTATTAATCTTCGCTCTCCACTTTTTCTTTTTCTAAAACAATAGGATGGTCTTTATAAAACGTTTCTAAAGCAGCAAAATCATCTGGTTTTGCAAGGATATTTTTGTCTGCATCTAGAATGAAATAGGTTGGTGTTGCCGAAACATCATAAGCATTACCTATCGAGTTGTCCCATTTTCCTTCTCCGTATACGTGAACGAATTCTGGAAAATCATAGGTTTTGTCTTTCCATCTGTAAATATCATTTTCTAAAGCGACTGCAATGATTTTTAGTTTGGCTGCTTCTAAAGTCTTCGTGTATGCGTGTAATTTTGGTAATTCTTCTAAACAATGCGAGCAAGTACTACTCCAAAAAACTACAACATATTGTGCCGCTTCTTTATAATCATACAGTTTAGTAAGTGCTACTTTTTTGTCTTTCATAATCTCTAAAGTGAAATTGGAAGCACGTTCACCAACCGATGTGTTTTTATAAACGGTAAGTTTTTCGATCAACGTATTGTCCTTTTTAGCTTTTGCTATTGGCATTAAATAGGTGTCTGCAATGTGGTTTGCAACTGTTTCTTTTTTACCATCGGCAAACTGATTAAAAAGTACTTCGGTAATGATTTCTTTAATAGTAGTATTATCTCCAATTGCGGTAATAACAGCATCTACATTATTTTTATATCCAAGATTTTCGTCTGTCGGATTTGTAAACGTAAACACATAATTTAAAACCGTTTCAATTAGAAAGCTAGAGCTTTGTAGGGTTGCAGCGCTAAAATCTATATTTTTAAAATAATTCGCTTTTAAGTTTTTTGAAAACGTCTGCGCATCTTCCATTTCTGTTGGAATATATGGCTTACTCGCTTTTATAAAATGAGAAGCTAACATACCTTCGGAAGCTTTTTCAAATTCGTTTTGTGTTTCGGTTAATACATCAAAAGCTTTACGGAATTCCTTTTTACTTTGTTTCTCGCTAGCATAATATGCGTTTATATTTTTGCTAACCGTTTGTAAACTTTCGGTATAAGCGCCTAATAATTTGTTTTCTTGAGATGCAATGTATTTTACGCCTTCGTCTAAATTAAAAGTAAGTTCTATATCTTCTTTTGCATTATAAATAAGGTCAAAATTATATTCATCTTGCGGTAAAGCATACACAATTCGGTACATCCCTTTTGTAACTGTAGTATCTAGTTTGAATTGAAAATTACCAATGCTATCGATTTCTGCATTATTCACATAAAGCGAAGTCGTTGGCGTTACTTTGTAAAGTATGGCGAATTTAAATTCGTCTGCAGGAGTAAATGTTCCTTTAATAGTATGTTGTGCTAATAGAATGCTTGGTAAAAAAGCGATTAAAAATAATAATCTTTTAGTCATTGTAATTGGTTTTTCTATTCATATTTCAAAGGTTATGCCAAAATAGGTTTTAAAGCATTTAATGCCTTATCCACAGTATTTATTCTGTCGAAAGTAAGCAGTAATCTTAACCCAGATCTAGTTTGTTTTTCTTTCATTTTACATGCTAGCGGATTTGCTTGTATGTATTTCAAAACTTTGGTAAAGCCTTGACTTTGATAAAAAGCACTTTGTTGGTCGTTAATAAAATAACCAACGAGCTTGCCTTTTTTCATTATGATTTTTTCTAAACCTAATTTGGTTGCAATCCATTTTATTCTAACCGAGTTTAACAAGTCTACAACCTGCGTTGGTAGCTCTCCAAACCTATCGATAAGTTGGGTTTCAAAAACGGTAAGTTCTTCTTCGGTTTTAATGTTATTTAATTGCGTGTATAGGTTTAATCTTTCGGTAATATTATTGACATAATCGTCTGGGAAAAGCAGAGAGAAATCACTATCTATAGTAATGTCTTTTACAAACTCTTTCTCTTTTCCGTCGTCTTCGTATAAATCTTTAAACTCGTTTTCTTTAAGCTCCTCAATAGCTTCGTTTAATATTTTCTGGTAGGTATCAAAACCAATATCATTAATGAAACCACTTTGTTCACCACCAAGTAAATCTCCAGCACCACGAATTTCTAAATCTTTCATGGCAATGTTAAATCCGCTACCAAGTTCTGTAAATTGCTCAAGAGCAGTAATACGTTTTCTAGCATCATTGGTCATTGCAGAATATTCTGGTGTTATAAAATAACAGAATGCTTTTTTGTTTGACCTACCAACACGACCACGCATTTGGTGCAAATCACTAAGTCCGAAATTATTCGCATTATTAATAAAAATGGTATTTGCATTAGGAACATCTAATCCGCTCTCTACAATGGTGGTACTTACTAAAACATCAAAGTCGCCATTCATAAAAGAAAGCATCAATTGCTCTAGTTTTTTACCATCTAGTTGTCCGTGACCAATACCTATTTTTGCATCTGGAACTAGACGTTGAATCATTCCTGCAACTTCTTTGATATTTTCTATTCTATTATGAATGAAGAAAATTTGTCCGCCACGTTGAATTTCATAACTAACCGCATCCCGAATCCTTTCTTCGCTAAAGCGGATGACGTTACTTTCTATAGGATAACGGTTTGGTGGAGCCGTTGTAATTACCGACATATCTCTTGCTGCCATTAAGCTAAACTGAAGCGTTCTTGGTATTGGAGTTGCCGTTAAAGTCAACACATCGACATTGTCTTTTAGTGTTTTTAGTTTTTCTTTTACGGCGACACCAAATTTTTGTTCTTCGTCTACAATGAGTAATCCTAAATCTTTAAATTTTACATTTTTATTTACTAGTTGGTGTGTACCAATAATAATATCTACATGTCCTTTTTCTAGTTTTTCTAGTGTTTCGCGTTTTTCTTTTGCTGTTCTAAAACGGTTTAGATAATCTACGGTAACCGGAAATTCTTTTAAACGCTCCTTAAAGGTTCTAGAATGTTGGTATGCTAAAACGGTTGTAGGCACTAAAACAGCAACTTGTTTCCCGTTATCTACCGCTTTAAAAGCAGCACGAATAGCAACTTCTGTTTTACCAAAACCAACATCCCCACAAATTAGGCGGTCCATTGGTCTTTCACTTTCCATATCTACTTTAATATCTGCTGTGGCAGTACTTTGATCTGGTGTGTCTTCGTAAATAAAAGAAGCTTCCAACTCGTGTTGTAAGTACGAATCTGGTTTGTATTGGTAGCCTTTTTCAAGTTTTCGTTTTGCGTATACCTTAATCAGGTTAAACGCAATTTCTTTAACTCTAGATTTTGTTTTTTGTTTTAAAACTTTCCAAGCTTTACTACCTAATTTGTATACTTTTGGTGGCTTACCATCTTTACCATTAAATTTGGTGATTTTATGTAAGGAGTGAATGCTTAGATATAAAATATCTCGTTCGCCATAGACCAGTTTAATGGCTTCCTGTTTTTTACCTTCGACATCAATTTTTTGCAGTCCGCCAAACTTACCAATCCCATGATCTATATGTGTAACATAATCGCCAATATCTAGGTTTGTAAGTTCTTTTAAGGTTATGGATTGTTTTTTCGCGTACCCATTTTTTAAGTGGAATTTGTGGTAACGTTCAAAGATTTGGTGGTCGGTATAACAAATGATTTTATTGTCATGATCTACAAACCCTTGAAAAAGAGAAAGTACAATGGTTTTATAACGAACCTCTTGTTCTACATCTTCAAAAATATCATGAAAACGTTTTGCTTGTTGTTCACTAACGCAGGCAATATAATTAGTAAAACCTTTGTTGTGATTGGTGTTTAGGTTTTCAATAAGTAAATCGAAATTTTTATTGAAAGCTGGTTGTGGTGTTGTTTTGTATTCGATAGGTTGAGATGTCTCGACAGCGCTTGACATGACAGATGTACTTCCAAATTCTACGATATTAAAATCTAGAAATTGTTTTTTTAGTAAGGTTGCGCTACAGAATAACTCTTTTGGTTCGGCATGTTGTATATCTTTGGAAAGGTTCTGAAATGCTTCTACCGCTTTTTCATAAAGGGAATCTACTCGAGCGAATGTTAAGTCGGCATTTTTGGTGAAAATAACCGTTTTTTGTGCAATGTATTTTAAGAAACTTTGTCTGCTTTCTTCTAAAAACTTATTGGCAACATTAGGTATGATGCTAATCTTTTTTATTTGTTCTGTAGAGAGTTGTGTTTCTACATCGAAGGTACGAATACTATCTACTTCGTCTCCAAAGAACTCAATTCTATAGGGTTCATCATGGCTAAAAGAGAATACATCTACAATCCCACCACGAACGGAAAACTCGCCAGGTTCGGTAACAAAATCGACCCGTTTAAATTTATATTCGAATAGTATTTCGTTTACAAAATCGATGGATAGATTATCATTTACAGAAACCTTTAATGTATTTTTTTCTAGTTCCCGACGGGTTACTACTTTTTCGAATAGTGCGTCTGGATAGGTAACAATTATTGCTGGTTTTTTACGAGAATTTATTCGGTTTAATACTTCGGAACGCAGCAGGACATTGGCATTATCTGTTTCCTCAATTTGATATGGTCTTCTATAACTTCCTGGGTAGAAGAGTACATCTTTACTGTTTAGTAATTGCTCTAAATCGTTGAGGTAAAAGGCCGCTTCTTCTTTATCATTAAAAATAAGTAAGAATGGTTTGTCTGCTTGTTTAAAGGTTTGCGAAATTACAAACGAAAGGGAAGAACCTATAAGTCCTTTTATATGCGTTTTTGTTTCGGTTTTGGCAATAGTAGTTTGCAGTTTTTGCGTTTGCAAAGACTGTGCGTAGGTTTGCGAGAGAAGTGTTTTACTCACGTATTTTAGTTTTATGTAAAGATAGTATTTACATTTTTTTTGCCACGAATAGCAGAATGTTTTTTTTATTTTTTATGAAATTCTAATTTTTTAATAACAGAAGTCTCTAGAAGTAATACCAATGTTATGCATTAGGGATTGAAGTGTCTAGCTTTTGGCGCGCGTGCGCTTTAAGCCAAAACTAATAACGGAAAGCGCGACGTTACGTAGCTTGTGCGAAGTAGCGGAATGCCCTAAAAAAAGCTATTAATAATGTTTTAAAAAGCGTTTTGTTTAATTATCTTTGTGGCACTTAAAAAAAGAATATATGTCAATTTCAGATTTATTTGATAGTGGATTTAAAAAGCGTAATGAAGACCATTTTGCATCAATTGTTAGAGTTGCAATGGATGACGGTGTTATTACAGATGAAGAAAAGGCGTTTTTAGATCGTTTAGCTAGAAATTTAGATATTAGCGAAGGGGATTATGCCATCATTTTAAAGGATTATGCTTCGCATCATATTAATCCTCCAACTTCTTACGATAATCGATTAGAGCGTTTGTATGATTTGTCTAGAATGGTTTATGTAGATCATATTAAAGGAGATCATGAAGAACTTGTTTTACGTAAGATTGCAGTTGGTTTAGGTTTTAAGCCTGAAAACGTGAAATATGTAGTAGATAAGGCACTTACTTTGGTTAGTAATAAAGTGGATTTAGATACTTTTATGGAAGAAATTAAAACAATGAGTACATAATAATTTTATATTATTTAGTATTAAAAAAGGCGAACTATTATATAGTTCGCCTTTTTTTATTTTAAGTATTTTCGGATGGTTTTTAGTAAACTTTTCTCGTCAAAGGGTTTACTAATAACATCGTTTATTTTTGCTTTTTTGTAGCGTTTTAAATCTTCAGGAAATACTTTTCCTGTTAAGGCTAGAATAGGAATTTTTTTAAGTTCTTTTTCTGGTAGCTGTCTAATTTCTATGGCAAGTTGATCTCCAGTGGTATTTGGTAGATTGATATCCATTAAAATGATATCCGGCTTTTGATTTTTTAGGGTATCAATTAGCGTATCTGGATTGGTAACGATATCTAAATAAAACTTTCCTTGAGCGGCTAAAATTTTAAGTACAGAGAGTTGCGTTATTTCTGAGTTTTCTACTAAAAGAATATGGTATTTGTCTTTTTCTAGTTTTTCTTCAGTAGCAACCTCTACTTTTTTATCTTTTGTTTTTGTATCTAATTTAAAACTTAAATTTAAAGCGAAAGAAGTCCCTTCGTTAAAGGTGCTATCAATAGAAATATTACCATCCATTAAGGCTACTAAGTTTTTTACAATGGCTAAACCTAATCCTGTACCTTTATTTCTTTGGGTTTTATCTACTTGGGTGAAGCTTGTGAAAACTTTATCTAGGTTTTCTTTTTCTATGCCAATTCCTGTATCTATAATTTGAAAATGGATACTTGCTTTATTTGCTCTTACTTGATTTAAAGAAACATTTAAAGTGATACTACCTTTGGTGGTGTACTTAATTGCATTGTCTATTAGATTGCCAAGTATTTGTTTTAATCTATACGGATCCCCAATGATTTGTGGTGGTAATTTTTCTCCAATAGTACTAAGAAAAGTTAATCCTTTTTCTTCTGCTTTTATTTTATAGGTGAATATAAATTCTTCTAAAAATTCGTTTAAGTTAAAGGAGTCTTCTATTAGATTAAGTTTACCAACTTCTATTTTAGAAATATCTAAAATGTCTTCAATCATATGTTTTAAATGATTGGAAGATGTGTTGATAATGTTTAGGTAATCTTTTTGTTCGGAGTCTAGATTGGTTTTTCCTAAGATATCAACAAAGGTTCCAATACCAGAAAGAGGTTCTCTAATTTCATGGCTAAAATTAGCGATGAAGGTGTTTTTAAAGTCCTCTTTTTCTATTAAATATTTGTTTTTTAATTCAAGAATTTGAGAGTCTATAACTGATTCGTTTCTCTTTTGCGCAGTTAATTGATAGTTGTTGTAATGCGTTGTTAAGTCTTGAATTATTAGTAATGGTTGTGTTTTAGAAAACGTTTTAAGCGTAATATCTGCTATTATACTTTTATCATCTGTTTCTAAATGAATACATGAGAACAAAAACTCTTCGTCTTTTTTGGTGTCTAATAAAGTGGTAAGACTCTCGAAGAAAGGATGTAAGTTGGTTACATTCTGCTTGGTAACATTTGAAAAGAAAGTATTATCTGAATCTAAGATAATACCTTTTTTATCCATAATTAGATATTGAATAATAGCTTTTTCATGTGCTATTTTGTATTCTGCAAGCATTATTCTTGAGTTTAGGAAATTAGTTGTTTAGCTAAAGTAGAGAATAGATCATTAACTTTAGTATTTGCTTTTGCGCTTGTGTAAAAATCGGTGAACGACCCAAAAACACCGTTGTTCTGCTTAATGAAGTCTCTGGTAACTAAATCCTTTTTGTTTCCAACTACTTTTATTGGAATGCTTGGATAGTTTGTTTTAATAAAATTTAAATCACTTTCTAATTGCGCATAGGTAGTTGGTCTAGTAAGATCATATACATATATCATACCACTAGTACCTAACATATAAGAAGGTCTTGTGTTGGTTATATCATCGTTACCTTCTAAATCCCATATGATTAAAGAAACGGTTTCTTTTGGAGAAATTACAACTTCTTTTTTTAAGATATGTACCCCAATAGTTACTTTATAATTGTCTGTAAAGGTGTCTTCAACAAAACGTCTTATAAGTGAAGATTTACCAACGCCAAAGTGACCTAGTAGTACTATTTTTTTAGAGATATTCATTAGCAAAATATGCTTTTAATTTTTTAGTTAAAGATTCTTTATTTCTTAAATCTGTTTGGTTTATTGTGTTTTGAGCAAAATCTAGGAGTTTGTCTTCTAATGCACTTTTATGAGTAGCATTAAATATGCCAGAAATTACAACTGCGATATAATAAGATGAAAAATTTTGAATATAAATACTATAGGTTTCATATTCAATGAGCTCTAGATCTTGATCGCTTTTTTTAAATGCATCTTCTACAAAACTTTTAATTGCAGTTAGCATTCCGGCAACCATATCTTCATCTATATCATCTGTTTTGGAGTATTTTGAAATGAGTAAACCAGACCCTTTTTCAATGACCATAAACTGATTTAATCTTGGAGCATGTTGCTCTTGTAAAATTAAATCGGCTTCACTAACACCAGATGTTTTCGCTTTAAATTTACGTTTAAAATTTTTGAAAGAAAAGGTATTATCTATTTGTTGGTTTATTTTTTCGGATAAAAGTTTAAATTCATTTTGAATGTACTTTTTTATCATTCTCCCTAGAATAGGATATAATGCTTCTACTACTGCGTCTTGAGAGTTTTTTATCTCTGTTTTTAGAGCTTCTGTAATTGTAGGTCCGAGTGTTTCTGGTATTTCTAGAACAAATTTATTTAATTGATCTTGAATAATTGGGTTTACCTTTTCGGATAAATTTGTTTTTTGATTTATTGTTTCTTCTAGAATTTTAATTTTTTCATGAATCGACAAAGCGTATTCTCTCTCATCTGTTAATAAGATGTCTTTAAGAACTTTAAGTTTATCTTCTTGATTCATAAGTGCCAGTAATTTGTATTACTTGCTTATTTTTTCTCCAAGATTCATTAATAAATCACCTAGCAGTTTTCTGTCTAATTTCTTGTCATCCAGAGTATCTGCTTTGTCATTAAAAGAATTTTCAAGATCTGTAATTCTTATATTAATGTCGGTACTTAAGTTATCAATATTTTGAAGTAATTCTTTTCTAACATCATCTACCAAGTTTTCTAATTCTTGCTTTTTGGAAAGAATGTCATTTTTTACAGATTCAAACTCACTATCGTAAGCTTGCATGTTTTCTCCAAAAATTAGCTGTTTTATAGCATCAATTTTGGTGGAAGCTTCTACATCTGAATTATGTGTTGTCGTATTGGTATTTGTAAGATTTTCTTTAGCCATTATGGTTTAGCTTTTGTTTAAAAAAGTAATGTACAAAAATAATGAAAAAGTAAGGACTTAAACTAGTAATTTTTAAGCGTTTTGCATAAATTCTTCTGCTTTTTCCACCATATTTTTACTTCCACATAAAAAAGGTACTCTTTGGTGAAGTTCTGTAGGTTCAATTTCCATAATTCTAGTATAACCATCACTCGCTTTTCCGTTTGCTTGTTCTGCTATAAATGCCATTGGATTACACTCGTATAACAGGCGTAATTTACCTTCCGAATTTTTAGAACTTTTAGGGTACATGTAGATTCCTCCTTTTATCATATTTCTATGAAAATCGGAAACTAAAGATCCAATATATCTGCTGGTGTAAGGTCTGTCGCCTTCTTCCATTTGGCAGTATTTAATATAGTTTTTAACACCCTGTGGAAATTGTGCATAGTTCCCTTCATTTACAGAATAGATATTACCATCCTCAGGGAACTGCATATCTGGATGCGATAAGTAAAAGGTTCCAATTGCTGGGTTAAGTGTAAATCCATTTACACCATCTCCAGTAGTGTAAACTAACATGGTAGATGTTCCGTAAACGATATATCCTGCAGCAACTTGTTGTTCTCCTTTTTGTAAAAAATCTTCTAATGTAACAGGTGTTCCAACAGGAGTTACACGTCTGTATATAGAGAATATAGTTCCAACAGAAACATTTACGTCTATGTTAGAAGATCCATCTAAAGGATCTATTAGAACAATATACTTGTTTTGATTGTTTTCGTCTTGACTATTAATTGCAATAAAATCATCTTCTTCTTCACTGGCAATACCACAAACAATATTTCTTTTGGTAAGGGTTTGAATGAATTTTTCGTTAGCATAAACATCCAATTTTTGTTGGTCTTCACCTTGAATATTTGTGTCTCCAGCTGCACCAATAATATCGACTAAACCTGCTTTGTTTACTTCGTGGTTTACTACTTTTGCTGCTAACCTAATGGAGTTGATAAGTCTAGATAACTCGCCAGAAGTATATTTAAAAGATGTTTGGTTTTCTATAATAAATTCTCCTAATGTTTGTTTTGTTCTAGACATAATAGCTTTTTAATAGTTTGTACAAATATCGTTTTTTTTAACAAACTATAACGTTATCGTTTTACTTTAATGCATAAAAATTAATGGCTTTAAACTATATTTGAGAATAAAATAAGTAGATGGACTTTATAATTAGAGAAGCAACAATAAAAGATGCAAAACAAATCTTAGATTTAATTGTAGAATTGGCAGTTTTTGAAAAGGAACCAGATGCAGTAGAAGTTACGGTTCAAGATTTAGAAAGAGATGGATTTGGAAGTAATCCTGTTTTTAAATGTTTTGTCGCCGAATACCAGAATGAAATTGCAGGAATAGCTGTGGTTTATGATAGATATTCTACTTGGAAAGGTAAAATTATTCATCTAGAAGATCTTATTGTTAGTCAGAAATATAGAGGGAAAGGTCTTGGTACTTTACTTTTGAATCAAGTCGTTATTTATGGAAATAAACTTGGTGTGAAAAGAATCAATTGGGAAGTTATTGATTGGAATGAACCTGCAATTAGTTTCTATGAACAAAAAGGAGCAAATGTACTTCGTAATTGGGATGTTGTGCAATTGGATGAAATGGGAATAAAGAATTATTTGTTAAATATATGATCGTTTTTAAATTTGGTGGCGCATCCATTAAAGATGCTGAAGGTGTAAAAAACTTGGTAAAAACCTTACACACTGTTGGTTTTGAAAAGACCTTAATTGTGGTTTCTGCAATGGGGAAAATCACCAATGCTTTAGAACAGGTAATCGATAAATATTATAACGATAAATCGGCATTGCAAAGTGCCATTCAAGAAGTTAAAAAGTTTCACAATGAAATTTTATTAGATTTATTTCCTAATGAGAGTCACGCGGTGTTTGCCAAAATAAGTAGTTTGTTAGGCGAATTGGATGCTTTTTTTAAAACCAATAAATCACCAGATTATAATTACGTGTATGATCAAACCATTTGTTATGGGGAGTTAGCTTCTACAATAATCATTAGTGCGTATTTTAATGAAGTAGGATTAAAAAACAACTGGTTAGATGTAAGAGAGTATATTAAAACAGATAATTATTATAGAAGAGCAAATGTAAATTGGGAAATAACGCAAGAACAAATTAGTACTAAATTTAATACCAATACGTTAAACATTACACAAGGATTTATTGGTAGTGATGCTAATAATTTCACAACCACTTTAGGTAGAGAAGGAAGTGATTATACGGCAGCAATCTTTGCCTATTGTTTAAATGCAGAAAGTGTAACTATCTGGAAGGATGTTCCTGGAGTTTTAAATGCAGACCCGCGTTATTTTGAAAATGCACAATTGTTAAACAAAATATCCTATAGAGAAGCGATTGAGTTGGCTTTTTATGGTGCTTCTGTAATTCACCCTAAAACGTTGCAACCTTTACAGCAAAAGGAAATTCCTTTGTATGTAAAGTCTTTTTTAAATCCGGAAGCGGCAGGAACAAAGGTGAGTAAAGGTGTAGATTTAGATCCCAAAATACCCTGTTTTATTGTGAAGAAAAATCAGGTGTTAATTTCTCTTTCCTCTTTAGACTTCTCTTATATCGTGGAAGAAAATATTAGTGAAATATTTAGTTTACTGCATTTATATAAAATGAAAGTAGATGTTATACAAAACTCGGCAATTAGTTTTTCGGTTTGTATTGAAAATAATTATAATAATTTGGGTAAATTGATCCAGCATTTAAAGGCAAAATTTAGAGTGGTTTATAACGAAGATGTTTCCCTCTATACCATTAGACATAGTAATGATCAAGTTGTTAAGCAATTAGAGAAAGGTAAGGTTGTACTTTTAAAACAATTAACGCAATCCACTACGCAGATCGTTACTAAGTAAACATTTATTACATTTGCGCTTGCGTATATATTTTTCTGTACGTAAGAAGGTGAAAATAAATTAGCATAAAAAAATAAACATGAGTCTAGTAACCGCAAAAGAAGTAGCAAAAGCCATACACGTAGATAAGTATGGTTTTCTTGGTACATTCTTTGGTTGGCTTCTAATGAAGGTTTTAAAAATATCAACCTTAAATAGAGTTTACAATAGAAATAAACATTTAGAAGGTTTGCCTTTTTTGGAGGCTATTTTAGACGAATTCCAGATAAAATTCGAAATTCCTGAAGAAGATTTAAAACGTTTACCAAAAGATGGAGCATACATAACTGTATCTAACCATCCACTTGGAGGCATCGATGGTGTTTTGCTTTTAAAGCTGATGCTAGAGCAAAGAAAAGACTTTAAAATAATTGCTAATTTCTTGCTTCATCGTATTGCGCCTATGAAACCTTTTATCATGCCTGTAAATCCTTTTGAAGACAGAAAAGATATTAAGTCTAGTGTTGCAGGTTTTAAAAATTCTATTTTGCATTTACGTGACGGACATCCACTTGGTGTGTTTCCTGCGGGAGAAGTTTCTACCTATAGAGATGGTAAATTAGTGGTAGATAAACCTTGGGAAGAAACTGCAATCAAGCTTATTAAAAAAGCAGAAGTTCCTGTAGTGCCTATTTATTTTCACGCAAAGAACTCTAGATTATTTTATAAGCTATCTAAAATTAGCGATACATTTAGAACTGCAAAATTACCATCCGAAGTTTTAACACAAAAACGTAGAACTATTAAAGTTCGAATAGGAAAACCAATTAGTGTAAAAGATCAAAGTGAGCATGAAACGATTGAAAGTCTATCGGAGTTTTTAAGAAAGAAAACCTACATGTTATCGCATGCTTTTGAAGATGAACCTAAAATTCTAGAGAACCTTTCTAATACATTAAAAACGCCAGCAAAACCACCAAAGCGCATTGTAACTCCAGTAAGTATGGAGTCTATGATAGAAGAAGTGGAAGCGCTACGAAAAGATGATTTAAGGTTGTTACAAAGTAAGAACTATGAGGTCTTTTTAACACCAGCAAGCAAAATTCCTAATATCCTTCATGAAATTGGTCGTTTACGCGAAATTACATTTAGAGAAGTTGGTGAAGGTACTAATGAAGCTATAGATTTAGATGATTTTGACAACTATTACCATCACATGTTTCTTTGGGATAACGTAACCAATACATTGGCGGGAGCATATAGAATGGGACTAGGTTCTCAAATATTTGCTAAATATGGTATTGATGGTTTTTACCTGCAAGATTTGTTTCGATTTGAGCCAGAATTATATAAAATGATGAGCCAATCTATAGAAATGGGTAGAGCTTTCATTATTAAAAGTTACCAACAAAAACCAATGCCTTTATTTTTGCTTTGGAAAGGAATTGTACATACTACATTACGTTATCCAGAACATAAATTTTTAATTGGTGGTGTAAGTATTAGTAATCAGTTTTCAAATTTCTCAAAATCGTTAATGATCGAGTTTATGAAATCGAATTACTATGATCCTTATGTTGCGCAATATGTGCATCCTAAAAAAGAATTTAAAGTGGTTTTAAAAGACGCAGATAAAGACTTTGTTTTTGATGCTGCTGAAGCGGATTTAAACAAGTTCGATAAAATTATTGATGAAGTAGAACCAGGTGCATTACGACTTCCGGTGTTGCTTAAAAAATACATTAAACAGAATGCTAGGTTGGTAGCTTTTAATGTGGATCCTTTATTTAATAATGCTGTCGATGGTTTAATGTATATTAAAATTGCCGATTTACCAGAAAGCACGGTTCGTCCGGTTATGGAAGAATTTCAAGCAGAATTAGAACATAAGCTTGCTAGTGAAAACGCAGAAGAAGAATAAAGTTACAATGAAAAGTATTATTGGCATTTTACTTTTTTTTACTAGTCTTACCTATTCTCAGGAAATTAAGAATATGGTTTTAGATGCGAATACAAAAGAACCATTAGAAGCTGTTTCTGTGTATTTTAATGAAACGACCATTGGCACAACTACAAATGGTAATGGATATTTCTCATTAACAGACAAAGTCTCTCCAAATGCTACCTTAGTAATTAGTTTTGTTGGTTATGAAACCAGATTGTTTTCTTTAGAAGAAATAAGAGCTTTAGATGTGGTTTACTTGCAAGAAAAAGCAACCAGTTTAAATGAAGTTGTATTAGAAAGAGACTATTGGAGTAGAGAAAAAAAACTAAAAATCTTTAGAAGAGAGTTTCTTGGAAATGATGTTGCATCTGTATCTTGTAAGATTAGCAATGAAGACGATATCCGATTAATATATATAGAATCTCAAGGTATATTGTATGCATACTGTGATATCCCAATTCTTATTAAGAATAAGCATCTAGGTTACGATGTGAAGTATAATTTAGTAGATTTTGAGGTGAAGTTTAAACAAAGTTTAAGCGGGTTAAAATTAGTAGAAAGCGTGTACTATAGCGGTACTAGTTTGTTTGCTGATCGGAATAAAAAAACCAAGAAGAAACATCTTTCGCAAAGAAAAAAGGAATATTTAGGTTCTGCGCTTCACTTCATGAGGTCTTTAGCAAAAAAGGAAATCATAGAGAATAATTTTGAGGTTTATATAAAAGATCCTTCCGGAACTTCTAATCTGTTTTTTCCTGTAAATGCCTATCGATATTTAGTTGTTGAAGAACAAGAAGATCAAAATGTAAAACTTACCGTAGATAATAGAGAAATTGTTATTTCCTATGATAAAAATGTACAATCGACTTTAGTTACTAAAGCCGATTCGAATACGTTTTTAATTGACAGCTTCGGAATACACACACCTGTAGATAAAATGTTTTTTGGTGGCTACTTTGGCCTAAAAAGAATCGCTACCATGTTACCCGCAGATTTTAAGCTTTAAACGAGGTTTATAAGACCTATGATTAGTTTATTTCAAATTACTTAGAAGCATTCACCTGTGTTTTTACAAAAAAGTCATTCATAAGCCTTCTACATGCATTTAGCTTTTCGGAATTAATAGAATAACTTAAACTTTTACCACTAGCCGATTGATCTAATAAACCAATTTTTTTTATTTCACTTAGGTGTTGTGAAATAGTAGGTTGTGCTAAACCAATTTCTTTAACAATATCATTACAAATACAACCAGACTCACAACAGCTTATATATTTAATAATGGCAACTCTTGCAGGATGGCTAAACACTTTAGCGACTTTAGCTAGGTAATTATTTTCTGCTTCATGAATGTTTAATTTGGTAGATCCCATAATTCTAATTTTAAATAAAGTATAAATATAATAGTAATATTGCAATATTACGATAGGAGTGATAATAAAAAAGCCAAAACGAATGTTTTGGCTTTTTTATATGTTAAAGAGATTTAAACCAATCTTGAAAGTACGGACCTAAAATCGGAGTTAATTTTTTTTCACCACTGAGAGCACCTAATAAACTCATTACCCAAAGTACTAAAATCACCAAACTTAAGAGCCAACCTACTACGGGAATAAATCCTAATAATAAAAGACAAAGCCCTAAACCTAAAACTTGTCTAATGTAAAAAGAACCATATTCCGATTTCTTTTCTCCATTATTCATGACTAAAGCTATCACCCATCCAATGATAGTAATATGCGCGATAATCGCAACATTTTTACCATCGCTTAATACTTGTTTGGCGTCATTAGCAAAGTCTTTTGCGGCTTCTTTTGCTTCGTCTGCAAAGTCACTTGCTTTTTCCTTAGCATCCTCGGCAAAATCACTAGCTTTATGTGCTGCTTTTTTAGCACCTTCTTTTGCGCTTCCTATCATGTCTTCAAGGTCGTCGCTTAAATTTTTATCTTCAGCCATTAGTATATGTTTAATTGGTGGACTTCTAAATTAATGAAAAAAAGCTAGATTTCCATCTAGCTTCTGTCTAATTGTTTGGTTAATATCTATTTAGAGCCAAAAAGTCTTTGAAAAAAGCTTTTAGTTTTAACTTTTGTTTCTTCCAGTGCTTCTTTAGTATCTTCGGCTAAGTCTTCTAATTTTTCGCTAGCTTCCTTTGCAAATTCTGTTGTTTTCTCTGCTGCGTTGTCAAAAGCTTCTTTAGCATCTTCTGCAAATTCGCCTGCTTTTACTTTGGCAGCATCTATGGCTTCTTTAGCATCACCTTCTATAAAGGCATTTGCTTTGTCTTTGGCATTTGTAAACGCTTCTTTGGCATCTTCTGCAAATTCACCTGCTTTTACTTTAGCAGCATCTATAGCTTCCTTAGCATCGCCTTCTATAAAGGCATTCGCTTTGTCTTTAGCATTTGTAAAAGCCTCTTTAGCATCTTCTGCTAAATCCTCTAATTTGTCGCCAGCTTCATCTGCTAATGCACTTGCTTTATTTTTTGCCGTATCCAATGCTTCAATAGTGTTCTCTTTTAAATTATCTACTGGATCGTTTATGTTATCTTCTAGGTTTTTATTTTCTGTAGTCATGGTATGCTTTTTTAAAATGCTGTTTGTGTTAGAAATTTTGAAGGTTCTCCGTTATAAAAAGGCTTTATCTATTGGTTCCCAAAGTTCGATTTTGTTTCCGTCGTTGTCTAGAATCCAACCAAATTTACCATATTCATATTCTTCCATTTCACCAACAATAGTAACTCCTTCTTCTTTTAAAGTCGCTAATAATTCTTTTAAGTTTTCTACCCGATAGTTAAACATAAATTCTTTTTTGGAAGGCTCAAAATGTTTGGAGTCTGCTGGAAAAGGACTCCATTGTGTAGAACAGTCTTTTCCTTCTTTGTCTTTCCACCAAAAAGTAGATCCGTAATCGTCTGTGTTAAAACCAAGATGTGTTTTATACCAATCTTTTGCTGCTTTTGGATCTTTCGTTTTAAAGAATAATCCGCCAATTCCTGTAACTCGTTTTTTCATAAATAGTGTTTTTTTAATTTCCGCGAAGGCGGAAATCTATTTCTTAAATGCTTTCTCGTAAATGTCAATCCATGCATCCACGGTTAATTTGGAGCATAATTCTCCAATAAGATCGAACGGAATTTCTTCTATCTTTTTAAATCGGATACAACTTTTTCCCATATCTAATTTGCGTTTACAGTGTTTTGGATATTCGGAAACAAACCAATCGTGTATCTCTGGTTTTGCATAAATACCCATATGATATAGGTTTATAGAATTTTTTTGTGAAGCAAAACTCATAAAAGGTAATGGTGTTTTAGGATCACAATGATACCCGTCGGGATATAAAGTATGCGGCACCACATAGCCAATCATGCCATAAGAAATTACTTCTTGAAAACCTTTTGGTAAATGGGCGGTAATCGTTTTGCGTAGTTTTTTTAGAACTACTTGTCTTTCTTCTGGAGCTTGATGAATATAATCTTCTGGTGAACTTGCTTCGTATTGCATGGTATTTTAAATCGTTTTATTGGATTTTCTAGTTGCTATTTTTCCACCAAGCCAAGCCATTGGAATGTAGGCTATAACAATATCTGCAACGGCAAACCATGTTGGTCCTGGTAACATATAATTAACAGCAATTCCGCCTAATAAAAATAATACTCCAATAGCTAAAGCAAATTTCATTTTATGATTAAAAGCTATAAGACCAGCAATTAGTGCTCCAATAAGCGTCCCTAAAGCGTGTCCTAAAAATGGAAAAATAAAATAATGAGCTTCTAGCGTTGGCATTATTTCTGACAAAGCATTCATGTCATTTGGGTCGATACCTTCCATTGGAAATAGTTTATTTCCTAATTGAATAAGGGACATATTTATAAGACTACCACCGAACCAGCCGAAGATTACGGCTAAAATATTTCTAAGTATAGGATGCATAGTTGGTTGTTTTTAGTGATTTAAATTTAGTGAATTTATTTTTATGAAAACAGAACGGTATTAAAGCTTAAAAAAAAGCTGAATTTTATCTACAATAGTTTGTGCTAGTTTTTCTTTACTTTCTACAGTCCAACCTGCAACATGCGGAGAAAGTAAAACATTTTCTGCTTGTATTAAATACTGAAATGCTTCTGGCATATTGGAAGAGAATAAATTTTCAAAGGATGCTTTTTCGTATTCTAAAACGTCGAGTCCTGCTCCTAGAATTTTACCGGATTGTAATGCCGAAACCAAATCTTTAGTAACTACGCTTTTTCCTCTTGCAGTATTGATAAGCCAAAAAGGTTTTGCAAATTGATTAATAAAAGCTGCATCCACCATATTTGTGGTTAAAGCTGTTTCTGGAGTATGTAAACTTAAAACATCGGCTTCTTGAAATAGGATTTCTAAAGGTACTTGTTCTGCATTTTTATCTCCAACATTTGGTTTAAGATCATAGCACAAAACATCGACTTCAAAACCCCGAAGTTTTTTAGCGAATGCTTTCCCCATGTTTCCATAACCAATTAAACCAATGGTGTTTCCGTCTAGTTCTAGACCTCGATTTGCTTCACGTAACCATTTTCCAGATCGTACTTCTTGATCTGCTTTGTTGAGTTTATTGAATAAACTAAGTAGCATGGCTAAACTGTGTTCACCAACAGCATTTCGGTTTCCTTCTGGTGCCGAAATTAAATGGATGCCTTTGCTTTCTGCATATTCACAGTCGATGTTTTCTAATCCAGCGCCAACGCGACCAATAAATTTTAGGTTTGTGGCTGCATCTAGAAATTGTTTGTCTATAGAAAAACGACTTCTAATTATAAAGCCATCGTATTCATGTATTTTATTTAGAATGTCTTCTTTGGAGGACGTATAATCTTCATGATTAGTGCATCCTAAATCGTTTAACTGATCTATTAATAAGGAATGATTGGAATCTAGGTGAAGGATTTTCATATATAAGACACTTCGACTGCGCTCCGTGTGGTATTAGGATTATTATTATATTTGTGGGTAGGCTTTTTGTGTTTTTTCGTGTTTCACTTTTCCGGTGTGTGCTGTATCTAATTTCTCAAACAGAAGCACATGTACTTCTTCGTTGTTTTTTGTGCAGGGATTGTGTTCTACGCCTTTTGGTACGACAATGATTTCGCCTTCTTTTACTATTTCTGTTTTGTCACGAAATTGCATATACAATGTGCCTTTAATAACTTGAAACAATTCATCTTCATTTTCATGACTATGCCAAACAAATTCGCCTTTTAGTTTGGCTAAAATGACTTGCATATTGTCTACCACAGCAATTTGATGTGGATGCCAGTTTACACTAAATTTAGTAAACTTGTTACTTATGTTAATTGCTTTCATGCTATAAAAATACAATATTTTACCCTTTCGGATTCTATTTTCATAAAGCAGAGTTGAGGTTTCTTAAAATAGGGAAGAAGTTCTTTGCTGTTTTATATTTGCGTTAGCGATAGAACGGCATGTTTGAGCTCTTTTTATTTTTCATAAAAAAGCGAGTAGTGATAGCGCGACCCTTGTGGTAACGCCATAAAGATTAAAATCCTAAAATAAGTTTTGCGATAGAAAAGTAAAGTAAAATACCAAAGACATCATTGCTTGTGGTAATAAATGGTCCTGTTGCTACGGCTGGATCGATACCTCTTTTGTCTAAAAATATAGGAATAAATGTACCTATTAATGCTGCCATTACAATCACGGCAACGAGTGCTATTGCTATGGTTATGGAGACTATATATGGTGTACCAAAGACAAAATGCGTGATTAATAAACCAATTACTGCGATGGCAAAACCGTTGACTATACCTAAAAGGAATTCTTTAAAAAGGCGTTTTAAAATATTGCCATCTATGCTGTCATTTGCTAAACCTTGTACTACAATTGCCGAGGATTGTACCCCAACATTCCCGGCGGTTGCTTGAATTAACGGTACGAAACTTAAGAGCACAATAAAACTGCCCATGTCTTGGTTAAAATGCTCAATAATACTTGCGGCACCTAAACCACCAAACATACCAATTAATAGCCAGGGTAGTCTTGCTTTTGTTAGTTTCCAGATACTATCATCGGCCTCTACATCACGAGAAATACCGGCTGCTAGTTGGTAATCTTTTTCGGCTTCTTCTCGTATAACATCTACAATATCATCAATGGTAATTCTACCTAAAAGTGTTTTGTTTGCGTCTACTACAGGAATTGCTTCTAAATCATATTTTTGCATGATTTTAGCAACTTCTTCGACGTCTTCATGTACATCTACATAATCTACTTTTGGGATGTAAACGTCGGATATATGTGCTCTTGGCGATGCAATTAAAAGGTCTTTTAGTGAAAGACGACCAATTAATTTATCGTCATTATCTACTACGTAAATAGAGTGTACACGTGTTACGTCTTCTGCTTGCGCACGCATTTCTTTTACACATCTGTTGATGGTCCAGTTTTCGTTTACTTTAACCAGCTCTTTTGCCATGAGTCCTCCGGCAACATCTTCATCATAGGTTAAAAGTTCTTGAATATCTGCAGCGTGTTCTGCATCTTCTATTTGTGCAATTACATGTTCTTTACGTGCTTCTGGAAGTTCGGAAATAATATCGGCAGCATCATCGGTGTCTAGTTCTTCTAATTCTTCGGCAATTTCCTTTACCGAAAGATTGGCTAGTATTTTCTCCCGATTGTCATCATCTAGTTCTAAAAGAATCTCGGATGTTTTTTCGCTATCTAAAAGCTTGAAAATATAGGTGGCTTGTTCTAGATTAATTTCATCTAGAATTTCTGCAATATCGGCATGGTGAAAATCATTTAATAGCTCAGAAAGTTCGTCATCCTTTCTAGCATCTACTAATTGCTCCACTTGCTCAATAAGCGATTCGCTTATTTGAAACTTGATATTTTCGTTATTTTCTTCCACTACACTTTACTCTTTTACATCATTTTCAATTAAAGAAGTGAGCGCAATAAACTGTGCGACACTTAATTGTTCTGGGCGTTTGCCAAAGATAACATCTTCTCTTAAACTATCGGATAGATTGAGTGTTTTTAAACTGTTACGAAGTGTTTTTCTTCGCTGTTGAAACGCTGTTTTTACTACCTTAAAAAGCATTTTTTCATCGCAGGCTAAAGTGTAATCTTCTTTTCTAGTAAGACGAAGTACTCCAGATTCTACTCTTGGAGGTGGATTAAAAACTTCTGGTGGAACGGTAAATAAATATTCGGCATCGTAGAAAGCTTGTGTTAAAACGGAAAGAATTCCGTAGACTTTAGAGCCTTCTTTAGAACAAATACGTTGTGCTACTTCTTTTTGAAACATACCGGAAAACTCTGGTATTTGATCTCGCATTTCAATGGTTTTAAAAACAATTTGCGTAGAAATATTATATGGGAAATTACCAATAATAGCGAAAGATTCTCCGTTAAAAACTTCGTTTAAATCGTACTTTAAAAAATCTTTTTCTATAACTCTATCTGCAAGATTTAGATAGTTGTTTTTTAAGTATTCTACAGATTCTGTATCTATTTCTATTACGTGTGTAGTAACTTCTTTTTTAAGTAAATACTTTGTTAAAACACCCATTCCTGGACCAATCTCTAAAACTGTGTTATAGTTTTTAAGGGTTAGGGAATCTGCAATTTTTTGCGCGATGGTTTCATCGTTTAAAAAGTGCTGACCTAAATGTTTTTTTGCTTTTACTTGATGGTTATATGCCACGTAATTATTTTTTAATCGGTTAATGCGAACTGCTTTTCTTTTTTTGTACCGCTAAATAGCTTACTCGTATTTAGAAGAGCAAAATTAGACTATTTAAAAGTAACATTGTATTCATCTACAATTTGAAGCTCTGTTCTAAAGGCTAGCATTTTATCTGCAAACTTTTTTAGACCTTCTGTTCTTAATCGATCAGCGTCTTCTTTATAATAGGCATCTAAAGCTTCTCTAGAATAACTAGTGTACTGAATCGAGTAGGTGTGCCCTTCTATTTTGTCTTCTACTAATACTTTGGTTAGCGTTGCTTTTTCAAATTTACCGGTTCCTAGTACTTGTGGAATATGTTCTTTTATCCAAATTAGCCATTCGTCATGAATGTCTTCTTCAAAATTCATGGTGACGTTATAGATGTATTTTGTTTGTTTCATGTGTTTCTTATTTTGTCACTTGTAGCTTCCGTATGGCTATTCCTGTAAATAGCGACTTCTAGTTCTGGAAGTTTTAGTGTTCGTTTAAAGTTTTTGCAAATAACAGAAGTTCTTCTTCAGTATCAAAAGGTTTCACTCGTTTTTGATAGGTTAAGCCTAATTTTTCTATTAATTTAATGGAAGGTGCATTTGTAGGCAATGTGATTGCTACAATAGTTTCAAGTTTAAATACTTCTTTTGCGAGTTTTAAAACTGCTACAGAAGATTCATAACCATAGCCTTTGCCTTCGTTTTCTGGAAGCATTGCAAAGCCAATATCTACATGTTCTAGTGTGTCTCGTTTTATGAGTCCGCAGGTACCAATAGGTTTGTTGTCTCCTTCTTTTAGCCTAAGTACGTAAAAACCAAATCCGTTGGTATTATAGCTTTTTATGTGACTTTCGGTAATGCGTTTTTCGGCATCTTCTATAGATTTTACATTTCGGTCACCAATATATTTAAGCCAATGTGGTGTGTTTACTAACTCTAAAAAGAAAGGAGCATCGTCTATAGAAAATTTGGATATGGTTAGTCTTTCTGTTTCTGCTACCATCATAATTGGAATTTTTTAATAATATTTCTCGACAAGCCTGCCTACCGAAAAGGAAGGCTCGAAATGACATATGTTTCCGTCATCCCTCATCAGTTAATAGCATCACCACGAAGCATTCTGTAATTCTTGCGGGCTTCTATAAAGTAAATACTGTCTTGATGGTTAAAGATAATCTGTTCGTACAGTTCTTTCGCCTTTTCGGGTTGTGCCAAATGATCATTGTATAATTTTGCAAGATAGAAAAGCGCGTCATCTGCAAGAATCTCTTCTTTATAATCTTTTATAATTCTTTTATAGTTGTCGGCAGCTTTTTGGTATTCTTTTTTTCTTACCAATAGTTGTGCTTGTTGGTATAATGCCTGGTCTACAATCGTTTCTGTTTTATGTGCTTCTAGAATTTGGTCTAGGATACTAATTGCTTCTTGTGTTTTGTTCTGAAAAGCATACAAATCTGCTTTAGCATATAGTTTTAAGGCGGTTTGTGTAGAGTCTTCGTATTTGTTATCGGAAATCAGTAATTTTAAATCTAAAGCATCGTTAGCAATAAGTTGCGAGGTGGAAGATTTTAGAATTTTTAGTTGGGATTCTGCCCATTTAAAATCGCCTTTGTAGTAACTTGTTTTAGCGACTTTAAAACGCGCTTCTTGAGATATAGTACTGTTTTTTAAACTTCGTTGAATTTGTGTATAATAAATTAATGCTTCGTTAAATTTTTCTTGAAATACTAAAATGTCTGCTAACTCTAATTTTACTTCGGAAGCTTGATAGGTTGTTAATTGCTGTTTTAAACTTTCTTTTAAAAAGTGTATTGCAGGTGTTGTTTCGTTTAAATGGAAAGCCAAAAAATGGGCATAGGCTATTTGCAGTTCTATGGTGTTTGGAAAGGTACCATAGGTTTCTAAAAGGCTTAGGTATTTTTTATTTAAATCGGTATAATCTTTTGGTTCTGCGTTTTTAGTCTCAATCTTTAAAATATTGCTTTCTGCTTTTAAAGTGATTTCTGGATCTTGGGCAGTTTCTATGATGTATTCAAAAATTTCTATAGCAATAGCATCTTGGTTTTCATTGGTTGCCATTAGCGCTAGGTTTTCTATACCGCTTAAGCTTTCTGGGTTTCTTTTAAAGATGGCTTTTTCTTGCGAAAATGCTTTGTAATATTCTTTTTGCTGAATGAATAACCAACTCAATAAATTATTATAAAGCAAGTCTGGCGTTTCTTGAATCTTTTTTAATAGTATTTTTTTTAAGATAATGTTATTTGGATTGTTCTTGTCTTCGCTTATAAATTCATTAAAAGCACGTTTTATAGTGTTGACATAATTTGGATTAGATTCAATAAAATTCACATAGCTGAAAAACATTTTATTTACATCACCTTGCTCTCCATAAATTCTAGCCAATTGTACATTGAAATTATACTCTGGCTTAAGCTGCATGGCTTTTTCATACGTAATAATGGCTTGGTCTAAAAGTGAGTGTTCTTCAAAAGCACGTGCAATGGAATAGGCTGTGTTAACATCAAGGTCTATCGCTTCTAAGGCTTTATTGTAGTTTAGGTTTTTGTTTTCAACATCGTTTTTTAACTGGTAATTATAACCGAGTTCAACCAATAATGCAGGATAGTTTATAATAGATGTTTGTAGCAGTTCTTGGGCTTCCTCTAATTGCTCCAGCTGTTGGTGCGTTTTTACTAGCTGTATAAGATGAATGTAGTTGGTTGGGTTCTTTTCGTATAGTTTTTTGTAAAGTATTTGCGCCTTTTCAAATGCTCCATTTTTAAAATATTCTTTAGCCAAAAGATCCTCTTGCGCGAAAGCATGAAAACTAAAAAGAAAACAAAGGATATATAAAAACTTCATAAGGTTATGGCAAGTACTTTGGGTAAATATAAGAAATGTAACTAGTAGATATTGTAAATATTAGGTTAAAAAAATGCCTGAAATGTTATTTCAGGCATTAACCAATCTAAATAATTGTGCTATTAATCGATGTCAATTTAACATGATTCAAATACTTGATCGGGGCATTTTTATTTGACTCTTTATATTACTCTATATTTTTTGCGAAAACGTTAAACCTTAAAACGAAAAGAAGCAAAGTCTTTTCAATATCAAAAAAGGTCTAATAATCGATATTATAAAAGTCAGGTTTTTTTTTGAATTGACCATGTATAATAGAATATATTCGTTAAACAACGTAATATTTTAGCGTTTCATCGGTAAAGATGAGAGGATTTACTACACTTTGTAAGTATTTACAACCGTGTTTTAGTTGATAATTTTAAAACCGGTATAAGGAACTAATGCTTCCGGAATAACAATTCCGTCTTCCGTTTGGTAGTTTTCAAGAATTCCTGCTAGAACTCTAGGTAAAGCTAAAGAGCTACCGTTAAGTGTGTGTGCAAGTTCGTTTTTACCGTCACTATTTTTAAAACGTAGTTTTAAACGGTTTGCCTGGTAGTTTTCAAAGTTGGATACACTAGAAATTTCTAACCATCGGTCTTGTGCTGTTGAAAACAATTCAAAATCATAAGTCATTGCAGACGGAAAACCGGTATCTCCACCACAAAGTCTTAGTATTCTATATGGTAAGTTAAGTTCTCTTAAAATATCTTTTACATGTTCTATCATGCCGTCAAAAGCAGCATAAGAATTATCTGGATGCTCCACACGAATGATTTCCACTTTATCAAACTGGTGCAATCTATTTAATCCTCTTACGTGTGCGCCATAACTACCTGCTTCTCTACGAAAACAAGGTGTATAACCGGTAATACCAATAGGTAATTCGTTTTCGTTTAAAATAACATCTCTAAAGATATTTGTTCCAGGAACTTCGGCTGTAGGAATTAAGTACAAATCATCGCGAGAATCATGATACATTTGTCCTTCTTTATCTGGTAATTGTCCAGTACCATAACAAGATGCTTCGTTTACTAAAAGCGGTAATTGGTATTCTGTGTAACCTGCATCTGTATTTTTATCTAAAAAGTAAGCGATTAAAGCACGTTGTAATCTAGCTCCTTTGCCTTTATATACAGGAAATCCAGCTCCAGCAATTTTATTACCAAGCTCAAAATCTATAATGTCGTATTTTTTTGCAAGTTCCCAATGTGGCATTGCACCAGCATGCAAAGTAGGAATTTCTCCTTCTTTGAAAATTTCCTCATTGTCTTCTTCTGAATTTCCTTTCGGAACAGATGCGTGAGGGACATTAGGAATTTTATATAACAAGTTGGTTAAAGCCTCTACTTTAGCGTTTAGTTTTTCACTTAGTTCTTTGGAAGCTTCCTTTAAATCGGAAGTTTTAGCTTTTAAAACATTTGCTTTTTCCGCTTGACCAGATTTATATAGTTCACCAATTTCTTTAGAGATTGCATTGGATTCTGCAAGCGTACTGTCTAATTCGGTTTGAATTTGTTTGCGTTCTTCATCAAAAGTAATTACTTCTTCAATTATTTGTGTAGCATCAAAATTTCTTTTTGCTAAACGTGTAATTACTAAATCTTTGTTTTCTCTAATAAATGGTACTTGTAACATGTTTTATTTTTTTTTCTGAAATGTATTCCGATAGGATAGCGTAAAAATAAGAAATACTTTAGATTGCGCGTTATGTTTATTTGGTATTATCTAGTTTGGAAGGTAAAATCCATTCACTATGTTTAAAAGCACTCCAGGAAACAGATGCAAGATCCACTTCTGGGTCGATATATGTGGTATATGGTCTTTTATTGACACTGACCTTACAGTTCACCAAAACAGCAATATCTTGCCCTTTTTCGGCATATTCTTTTTTTAATCTTTGGGCAAACTGCCACATAACGTCTGGATGTGTACTTATTAAACGTTGTTGCTTTTTACTTAAATACTGATCTAGTTTAACAAATATTGTTTTGTTGACATTTTTGTCTTTTACTTGAAAGTTGATGTGAGCAGATTTGGATCTAAGCATCATGCGCCAAGACATTTTGTGTCCTTCTTCTGTCCAAAGCACATTGTCTTTTATAAAATGGTGTCGTAATGGTAATGCAATTTGAAGGATAAAGTAAATGCTGAATAAAGCAACTAGCGGTTTTTTATATTTTGGTTCTATTACTTCTGCATCGGTATAAAATTCTTTTTTCTTGAAAAAGATGTTTTTAATGGTTTGCGGATTAAAAAAGAATAGACTAAATCCTAAAGCTAAGTATGGAAAAATACCAACTTGAAATACGATAGAGTTAAATAAATGGAAAAATATAGAGCTACAAAAAGCGAATTTTCGTGTTGGTTTGTAGAGTAAAAAAGGAACGACTAAACCATCATATAAAATACCGCCATAGGCTAGAAAATAGTGCAGCCATTTTTGTTGTAAAAAATCACCAATAATCATATAGTTTCTTTTGCCATACATAAAGATTTCCATAACGGATGCATTTAGCCAATCTGGATATATTTTAGCAATAGAACCGTAGGTGTAGACAATAAACATTTGTAGAATAAAAACCCAACTACACCATTGAGGCATCGAGTTGCTTTTTATTTTAGGGTTTAGTTTGGCGTCTACAGAATGGTATTTATTAGCAGGTAGAAATGCCATAATAGCACTTAATAAAATCAATAAATAGTAGTGATTATTATAGGATGCTTTTTGCATTAAATAGGTGGTTGTCCACATTAAAGTAAACATAATAATGCTGAACCTGTATTTGTAACCAATCATGATTAGGAAGCCAAAAAGTCCCATAATCAAATAATAAAAATACATACCATTTCCAGGGAGTGGTTGTAACCACTCAAAGCCAATAAATGTAAAAGTGAATTTAGGTGCTACAAAAGCTCTAGTAATCCAACCCGTAAAAATGGCACCTACAGATTCTAAAAAGCATAATAGACCAAAAAGGATTCTAAAAACAATTAGCGGACTGTTGTCTATATGTTTAAATAAAAATTTATTCAATATTATTTTGAGTTATATATTGCAGTGCAATTATTTTGTCTTTTTCTATTTGCTTTTTTAATGCTTCGAGAGATTCAAATTTTTGTTCGTCTCTAATTCTGGTTAAAATTTCTACGGTTATATTTTCGTCGTAAATATTTTCATTAAAATTAAAGAAGTGTACTTCTATGGTTTGTTTGGTATTGTCGCTAATGGTCGGGTTCATGCCAATATTCATCATACCAAAAAGTGCTTGATTTTTGTATGTAGCACGCACCACATAAACGCCTTGTTTTGGAATTAGTTTATAGTTTTCGGCGATATCTATATTAGCCGTTGGAAAGTGAATCGTCTTTCCTAAACCTTTGCCTTTGGTTACTTTTCCGTGGAGCATGAAATTAGTACCCAAAAAGGAATTTGCGGTTTCTATATCTCCTTCTTCTAAAGCGGTTCTAATTTTTGTAGAACTTACAGAGACGTCATTTATATCTTGCGCAGAAATTTCTTCCACTTCAAAATTATATGTTTCGCCAAATCTTTTTAAATCATTAATATTAGCAGATCTATTTCTGCCAAAGTGATGATCATAACCGATAATTATTTTTTTGATATTTAGTTGTTTAACTAGAATGTCTGCCACAAATTCTTCCGCAGATAATCTGGAAAATGCTTTCGTAAATTTTTTTATACATAAATAGTCGATACCTAGTTGGTTTAAAATATTAGATCTCTCTTCAATGGTATTAATCAGTTTGATGTTTGCGTCTTTTTGCAATACCATTCTTGGGTGGGGAAAAAACGTCAATACTACCGATTTTAAGTTTTCTTGTTTTGCAGTATTTACTAAGCGTTCAATTATTTTTTGATGTCCAATATGCACGCCATCAAAAGTACCAATAGTAACAATGGTCTTATGCGAATTTAGATTTTGAAAAGATTCAATTATTTTCAACTGTATTTATGTTTTGTACAAAAATAAAAAAAGAGGATTGATATAGTATCAATCCTCTTTCTTTAATTATAGTATTACTGTATTATTTTTTCACGAAAGGTAAAGAAACGGTGTTTCCTTCTTTAGATATTTTAATAAAGTACATACCGTTGCTTAATGCTGAAGTATTTATAGATAAATCAGAATTATTAGAAATCGTACGATTCATAATAACTTGACCTAACATATTAAAAACTTTATAAGCATCTGGTAAATCATTATTAGATAAAGAGATGTTTAATGCATTGGTAGTAGGATTAGGAAAAATTCTAATACTATTTAATGCAAATTCATCAACACTTAAGCTAATAAGAACGTTTACGGTATAATCTTCTACTTCACCATCAAGACCTTCCTCACAAGAAGTTGGAAATTGATTTTCATTTGGATTTGTGTATTTAGTTGTTACACGCATGGTAGTATTACCAAGAACTGCTTCATTTGGAATAGTAACCGATAAAGGTGAATTCGCTGAAAGTAAATTAGTTTCAGTAGCACTTCCATTATTTGTACCTAAATCATATTGCTCTCCTGGGTCATCGAAACTACAGTTTTGATTCCAGTCAATCCATACATAGGAAATTGTTTGGAAAAGCCCGTCTGGGTTGTAGTATACGGATAAATCGTAAGAACTTTCACGGTTAACATCTGTGACCATATTTGTATTGTCAGTATATGGGAATAATTTTCCAGAGTTTAAATTGCTAATTGTGTTAAACTCGACACCAGTTGTACTGGTCCCAAATTGCATTGATCCTGAAGAAGTACATGCAGATCCTGTAATTGTATAGTTTCTGCTATCTGTATTGTTATTCAGTTGTTGATCTGTTCCTCCATTAGGGTTGCTAAGTGTTACATTAAATACATGTGAAGCAATTGTATTGCTTATTTGTGGAAGATAAATAGTTTCCGATTCGTATAAATCTAAAGAACCAGTCCAGTTAATATTTGTATTTGTACCACCATCTAAGTTATAGCTAATAGTTGCAGTATTTAAGGTGTTATTTCCTTTGTTAGTGATTGTTAACTCAGGAGTGATGGAGTAATCCGAACAGTTAGCCACGTTTAGGTTTTCAATTTCAATTTGTCCATCTAAATCTTCTGGGTCAGGAGGAGTGCAAGCAGTAGATGCGTTTAATTCCATTCTACGCGGTGAGTTCGTCATTACCGTTTGAATTCTATCCTTTTGATCTTGTGTAAAGGTATCCATACAGTAATCATAAGAATAATCCATGTAATTTTGATATTGATCGGCAGATCCACAGCTTGTTACTGTAACACAGTTGTAATTTGGAGCACCTGCATTTGGTGTGTCATCACAATAATCATCTACACCACAACTATCATCAATTAGAGGGTCAGGGTCACTATCCCCCCAAATATGACGTAGTCCTAACCAGTGTCCAACCTCGTGTGTCATAGTTCTTCCTAAATTGTAAGAACCATTTAAAATAAAAGTTCCGTCATCTAGGTCTATAGTACCCATAGCATTATATCCAGCAACAACACCGTCGGTATTAGCTGCGCCTCCAGCAGGAGCTCCTGCTAGTCCAGAGTTACTAGGGAATTGTGCATAACCTAAAAGACCGCTTAATCCTCCTTGATTTATAGGTAGACCTCCAGGGCGAATTACCCACATGTTTAAGTATCTTGTAGGATCCCATTGTGTTGTGGTTTTCATTTGTTGCACATCTGCATTCGTTTCCCAATCTGGTCCACCAGCTCCGTCTGCTACATTATTAGAATAAGGTGTAATAACATGTCTTACCACACCTGTGGTTGGGTTGCCAGATTCATCGACTGCTGCTAAACAAAAATTAATTTCAGTATCTACTGCTGCTCCTGTAGTGTTAGCACCACCGTTAGTACCAGCTAGTTTTCTGTAATCTTCATTCATTACTGTGATTTGAGAAATTGCTTGCGCATCTGTAATGTTTTCTCCAGTTCCTATTGCATCGCCATTATGAATAATATGTATAACTACAGGGATATTAAAAACAGATCTGTTTGTAGTTCTGTTTGCTTTTACCTCTTGAATTTTAGGAGAAAGCCATGCTTCAAATTCCGCAGAAGATAAACGTTCTGGATATTTTTGTTGTAATAACGCTTCACTTTCTACCGTTAAACATCTTGCAAAACCTGTTCGGTTTATAGATTCTAAGGTTTCGGGAGTAGGTTCAAAGACCTGCGAAGGTTCACTTAATCCTGAGCTTTTTGATTTTTCTTGTGCATAAGCAGAAAACTGATATGCAAACAGAAAAATAAAAAGACTAAAAGTAATTTTTTTCATTTTTATTAGTTTAAAATAATTGAATTATAGCCATAAAAGTACTAAAAATATGTTTATGAGAAATGTTTGACGTGAATTTTAACACTTGCTTTTGTAGGTGTTTACTTCGTATTAGTGCTTGGTAATGCAAGCTTATAATAGATTGTTGATTTGTTGAAATAATGGCTGTTATTCTATGAAAATACGGTCTAAAGATGTGGTTTGGTGTGAAGTGTTTAAAAATCAAGAATGTTTTTTATAAAAACGATAATAGCATCCTTAATTTATTTGTATATTTAATACAAATTTTAACTAATTAAAAGCCAGTATTATGCAAAAAATTATCCACTACAAACTCGCTTTTTTTACAGGTATAGCAATTTTGTTTTCCTTAAACATTTTAGCACAAAAGCCTGTAGAGAAACGTTCTTTTGAAATACATTTAGAAAAGGATGAAGCAATACAAACCGAAATTAAAAACAACCAGCGAGTTAATAAGGAAACAGGATTACCTGTTGCTCTTTATGGTTTAAATTACGAAGTTCCTCAAGGTTCGCCGGAAAGTATGGCGCTTTATTATTTAGAGCATGAATCTAAAACACTAGGAATCTCTAAAGATGAAATTCAGAATATGAAACATCACGCAACAAGAACTACCAATGCGGGTTCTGTTGTGCGTTTCAGGCAATACTTAAATGGTTATCCTGTAAATAAGGCGGAGGTAACTATTACTATTTCTCCAGAAAATAAAGTGGTTTATGTAATGAACAGCTTTCAGGTAATTAAAAATTATAATGCCATACCATCTGTTTCTGAAGATCTAGCATATACAACAGCATTTAATTATTTAAATGTATCTAATGACGTTTCTTATGAAGCCAGTAGATTGATGATTTATAACAATCCTAAAATGACAAGATTGGCTCATGAAGTAACTATTTTAACTAGTAATCCTTTAGGAGAATGGCATGTATTTGTAGATGCACAGACTCAAGAGATTTTTAAAGTAGTAGATTTAAATCAATATTATAATGAAGATACTCATACACATAATAACGAATGCTTGCACACTTCAGGAACCAGGCCAGATTATAGAAGAAGAGTAAGTGGTACAGCAATGGTGTTTAATCCAGATCCTTTATCTTCAAACATAGTTGCTTATGGCGGTGGTTATGTAGATGGATTGGATGCAGATACAGCAGAATTAACAGCGGCTAGAGTGAGTGTAACCTTAAATGATATTACAGAAGCAGGAGGCATCTATTCTTTGGTTGGACCAAGAGCGCAAATTGTAGATTTCGATACACCAAATACAGGATTATTTACTCAAAATTCTTCAGATTTCAGTTTTACAAGAAACGAACAAGGGTTTGAAGCGGCTAATACCTATTATCATATCGATTTTATGATGGATTATATAAATAATACCTTGGGTTGTGATGTGATGCCATACCAATATGCAGGAGGTGTTAAATTTGATCCACATGGCGCAGATGGTGCAGATCAATCCTATTACACTGGTGGTTCTGGACAATTGTCTTTTGGTGAAGGTTGTGTCGATGATGCAGAAGATTCGGATGTTATTCATCACGAATTAGGTCATGGATTACATGATTGGGTAACTTCTGGAGGAAATAGTGGATTAGAAGGTCTTGGAGAAGGTACTGGAGATTATGTTGCGCAATCTTATAATAGAAGTTTAGGTTTATGGACTTCAACGGATCCACAATACAATTGGGTATTTAATTGGGATGGACATAACGAATGTTGGAATGGTAGAGTTACTAATTATACCGCTACCTATCCAGGAGGTTTAACTGGTTCTATTCATACAGATGGACAAATTTGGGCGACTTGCCTAATGGGTATTTGGGATGAAATTGGTGGTCAACAAATGGATAAGATTTTCTGGGAAGGTTTGGGAATGACCGCTGGAACAACTGGGCAAAATGATGCTGCAGTTGCTGTGTATCAAGCAGCAGTAAACTTAAATTATAGCTCGTCAGATATAAATACGATTCATACAAAATTATCAGACTGTGGATATACATTGCCAGCTTTGCCTGGTCCGCCAGTTGCCTCTTTTGATGCTAGCTCAACATCGGTTTGTTTAGAAGGAGATACGTCTATAACATTTATGGATACCTCTTCTCCAAGTGCAACATCTTGGTCTTGGACTTTTGAAGGTGGTACACCTGCTACATCTACAGATCAAAATCCAACAGTTACTTATGCAGCTGCAGGAATGTATGATGTTACGTTGGTTGCTACGAATTCGTTTAACACAGATACCATTACAATAACCGATTATGTTTCTGTTTTAACTGGTACTGCTTGTCCAGCGTGCACAGATGTAGGTTCTGGAGCTTTAGGTTTAGCGATTCCAGATGGTGTTGGGGCGAATGCGGCAGGAGCTACCTTAACAACTACCATGACGATACCTGCTTCAGAGAATAGAAATATTGATTCTGTGATTTTGAATGTAGGAATTACGCATTCTTTTATTGGGGATTTAGTAATTGAACTGATGCATCCAAACGGTACTACTGCTGTTGTTGTTTGGGATAGAGATTGTGCTAGTGAAAACGCAATGAATGTTACTTTTGAAGATGGTCAACCAGCTATAGTATGTGCAGATCCTGCAGTTGGAGTTTATAACCCAGTAAATCCTTTATCTGCTTTTAATGGTTTAGAAAGTGAGGGGGATTGGACGATCTCTATTACAGATTGGTGGAATGTAGATACAGGTACTTTAGATAATTGGTCTTTGGAGATATGCGGACAATCTTTATCTATTGCAGAAAACGCTTTTAATACGTTTTCTATATTCCCTAATCCAAATAACGGAGCGTTTAATATTAGTTTGAACTCCTCTTCTAATAAAGATATTAAGGTTCAGGTCTATGATATTAGAGGTCGTTCTGTGTTTAATAAGTCTTATTTAAATACTACAGATTTCAACCAAGAAATTAACTTAGATAATGTACAATCTGGAATGTACTTAGTAAAAGTTAGTGATGGTGATAAGGAGACGATTAAAAAGATTCTTATAGAGTAATATTAAAATACTAGTTAATAAAAAAGGAAGCCAATTGGCTTCCTTTTTTTATTTTCCGTTAAACGTATTCATTGTATTATTTATTCCTGCTGTACCAAAAGATTTAATAATCTCTTTTCCTTTTTCTAATCTTTCAGGAAGTTTACTTTCTTCCTCTTCGGTCCATTCTCCTAATACGTAATCTACTTGTCTGCCAGTACTAAAAGCATCACTAATACCAAACCTAAATCTATTGTATTTGGTCGTGCTTAATTTGTCTTGTGTGTCTTTTAATCCGTTATGGCCTCCATCACTTCCTTTGGTCTTAATTCGAATGCTTCCAAATGGTAAGTTTAAATCGTCGGTAATAACTAGTAAATTTTCTAAAGGGATTTTTTCTTTCGTTAACCAGTATAGAATCGCTTTTCCGCTTAAATTCATATAGGTACTAGGTTTGAGTAAAATAAATGTTCTTCCTTTAAATTTATAGGTGGCAATATCTCCTAGTTTTTGAGTTTCAAATTGAAGACCTTCTTTTTCCGCTAAATAATCTAGCATTTTAAAACCAATATTATGTCTAGTATTCGCGTACTTCTCTCCAATATTACCTAGTCCAACAATTAGAAATTTTTTCATATAATCTATTTCTTTGGCTTTATGTGTAGTCTTCTTTTTTTTGAAAAGAGATGTTAAGAATGTACACATAGAAAATTTTTGTTTTTTGTAAAAATAAAAAAAGCATCCTGAATAAACAGAATGCTTTTGTATTTGTAAAAATAAATGAATTTATTCTTGAGCGTCATCCGTTGCAGGAGCTTCTCCTTCTGCACCTTCTTCTTCATCTTCATCATCAACAACTGCAGTTCTAGATGTCTTAATTTGACAAACTACCGTGTTTTCTGAGTGTAATAAAGTGTACTTTTCTTGATTTAAATCTGCTACAGATACTTTATCACCAATTTTTAAATTAGTAATATCTATTTCTATAATATCTGGTAAGTTAGCAGGTAACGCTTTTACACGTAATTTACGGTTGTTTTTTCTTAAAACACCACCATTTTTAACTCCTCTAGAGTTTCCTACTAATTCTACAGGAATATTTAATGCAATTTCTTTATCATCAAATAACTGGTAGAAATCTACGTGTAAAATTCTGTCTGTTACTGGGTGAAATTGAATGTCTTGTAATACTGCATTAAGTGTTGTTCCGTCTGTAAGCTCAATTACAACTGTATGCGCATTAGGCGTGTATACTAGTTTAGAGAAAGCTAATTCTGGTGCAGAGAAATGCACTGGTTTGTCTCCTCCGTATAATACGCAAGGAACCTGACCAGCATTACGTAAAGCTTTAGTTGCTTTTTTGCCTACGCTTTCTCTTTGAGATCCGTTGATTGTAATCGATTTCATTTTTTTGTTTTTATATTAATTATTAATTACATTAAAAATTTTGAACTAATAGATTTGTTGTGATGTACGTTTTGCATCACTTCAGCAAATAAATCAGCAGCGCTTAATACTTTAATTTTAGCACTTTCTTTTTGAAGAGGAATAGAGTCTGTTACTATTAATTCTTCTAGTTTAGATTCTTCTATTCTTTCGTAAGCATTTCCAGATAAAATAGGATGTGTACAAATTGCTCTAACACTTAAAGCACCTCTTTCCATCATTAAATCTGCAGCTTTAGTTAATGTTCCGGCAGTATCTACCATATCATCTACTAATACCACATTCTTACCAGTAACATCACCAATAAGTTCCATGTGTGAAATTACATTTGCTTTCGCGCGTTGTTTGTAACAGATTACAACATCGCTAGATAAAGCTTTAGAATAGGCATACGCTCTTTTAGAACCTCCCATATCTGGAGAAGCAATAGTAAGGTTGTCTAACTTTAATTCTTTTAGATATGGTAAAAATATAGTGGAAGCAAACAAATGATCTACAGGTTTTTCAAAGAAACCCTGTATTTGATCTGCATGCAAATCCATAGTTATTATTCTAGTCGCTCCAGCAGTTTCTAACATTTTTGCTACTAATTTTGCAGCAATAGGAACTCTAGGTTTGTCTTTTCTGTCTTGTCTTGCCCAGCCAAAATATGGTATTACCGCTGTAATATGTCTTGCAGATGCTCGTTTTGCAGCATCTAACATTAACAACATTTCCATTAGATTTTCCGGACCAGGATTTGTAGAACCTATAATAAAAACGCGGGTTCCACGAATAGATTCTTCATAAGATGGTTGAAATTCTCCATCGCTATAAGTAGATGTAATTACATTACCTAAATGTGTACCATAGGCGTCAGCAATATTCTTTGCTAAAACTTTACTTTGCATACAAGAAAATATCTTTGCTTCAGTAATAGTGTTTGACATGATTAATCTATTATTAATTAGGCTTTTAAATGGCCTGTTTTTTATTGAGGTGCAAATTTAGAGTTTTTTTTCATTCTATAAAGCATTTATATGCTATTTTTAAAGGATATATAGAAAAATAAATTAGTTTTGCAGAGCTAAATTGCTCAAGTGGCGGAATTGGTAGACGCGTCGGATTCAAAATCCGATTCTTCGGAGTGCGGGTTCGATTCCCGCCTTGAGTACAAATATAAACCGTAATCATTTAATTAATAAGTGGTTGCGGTTTTTTTATTCTACACTTTGACAACCATTTGACAACTATATTGAAATACTTCTTTTTACCGTATGAAAAACAGTTGCCTTTTTACAGTTTGCAAAACAATTGATAAAACTATTGGTGTTTATTCTTTTAAGTAGTTCAATTCGTCGGATTTAGTAAAGTAAAACGATACGCGCGTACGTATGACCTCGATAAAATCTTAGTAATTGTATATATAAGTGTTTTGATTACTCAAGAATCTTTTTACACTTGTAAAAAATAGATTAAAATATTAAGATTATATGTTTATCTTGATTTATTCATAGATAATTAAATCGTTCTAGTTATAATATTTAATCAATAGAAATCAATAATTGTTTAATTGTCTTTTTACCGTTACTAAAATGGTTAAATTCTGTTGCTTAAATCTATTGAATATTTGTTTAATGTTTCTCCAATTTTAAAACCCCTAATTTCTGCAATTATGTTCGCGGATGGACTGTATACAACCTCTGCAAAAAACATATCTATTGCGTAAAGATTGCAACGTTCTTTGGTTGTGAAATGACTATCTAGATATATTCCTTGTTTTTTTACTACTTCTATACGTTTGTTTAAATCAAGATTGTTGAAATCGTTTAAATTCATTAATATCTATTACTTGCTATTTATTAATAAATAATCCTAAATAATTTGACTTTTAATTATTTGAGTGTTTTGGGTTTAATAATTTTAGTATTTATTTAAGATTAGTATACGCGTTAAGTATGTAATTTAGCAAATAAAAACTGAATTAAAAATCTATTATGATTCTTTTGATTAGGTAAAAAAATAAGGAATTATCAAGGTATGTTGTTAGGGTTGTTTTTTTTAAGTAAATTTGCAGATAATTAATACTAAAATTAATTTAATAGTGTTTGGATTTCAAGAATCAGAGTATAAAGTTTTTAATAGAAATTTTTTAAGAAAAGTTGTTTTTAAAATCGATTTTAAGAAAAGTGATAATTTTAAATTAGATGAAGATTCTATAAAATTAATTTTTTCAGAATCTTTCCCGAGATTTGTTAAATCAGAGGGTAGTGGTGTTCAGATAACTTTAGGTAATCAAATTCCTAAATTTGAACAAGTACAGGGAAATGAAAGTTTTATTCTTAAGTCAAGTGATGGATTAACAACAATTGAAATTAACGAAAGGTCTTTTACTTTGTCGTTTGATAACAAGGCTTATAAGTCTTCAGAAAACATAAGAAATTTGTTAGTTTTGATTGATGAGTTTTTTAATGGGAAAATAGATGTTTTAGGTAAGATATCCTTGAAGAAAATAAATATTATTGAATTCGATAATAATGATAATCCAATCGGAATACTTCATTTCTTGCTAAATAATAGTGTGATTGGTAGTGTTGATTCATTTCCTAAAACGGACTTAATAAATCATAATTTACAATCTGTAAATTATAGAAATAACGATTTTTATTTAAATTTGAAATATGGTATGAATATACCGCCCGTGTCAAATATTAAAATCGGTCAGGTAATAATAGATATAGAGATGGTAAAGCATTCTATAAGTCAATTATCTGAACTTGGTTCAATTTTTGATGATATAAATGACGAGGTTTACAATGTTTTTTGTACTTTAATCAACGATAATGCAAAATCAATATTAAATGGAAATTGAAAATTTTAAAATAATAGATTCAAATTCAGATTTGGATGTTATAATGGAAGATTATAATGAGTTGGCAACATCGTTTTCATTTAAGTATTTAAAGGTTGGTGTTTTAGGAACTGCTCTTTTATGTTCCTCTCCATCTATATATGCAAATGAATGTAAAAACTATAATATTAAACATGAAGTTCAAGATAACGCGTTAAGTATTGTTAATGATTATGATGTTTCAATAAATGAATTTATTGAAACAGTTAATAGTTTTCAGAAAATTACATTTACTAAAAGAGATGTAGTACATAATGTTTTATCTTTTAAGTCATTAATTAATAACTGGGATGGTTATAGAGCATTGCCTTTAGAGATAGAGAGTGCTAGTAATACAATTTACTTAATTAATTTATTAGATGAGAAGATTGTTGGAAGTATAGACGATATGTATCCAAATCCACACGGAACAATTTCTTTTGAATGGGTTAATAATTTAAATGAAAAAGTATATTTAGAAGTAGGAAATGAGTCATTTTCATATTTTGTAAAATTCAATTCTTCTGAACCTTTGTTTTTTGATAATTTAGATGTATCAGATGAAAATATTGAAATTCTTGCGGAATATATTAGGGCTGTTTAGTAATAAAACAACTTCACCTGATATTAATATACCAGATAATTTTTCAGAAGAAGAAAAAATTACGAGAACGATATTCTCTCCTATGAATATTAAAAGTAATGATTCTTTAAGGAATAATTCTTTTACTACACCTGCTAATTTGGATGAAGTTTCAGTTAATAGACTTGATTACTCAACTCCACACTTTATAAAAAAAATAAGTAAATTTATATCAAATCCTGATGCTGGAAGAAGTTATTATGGAGTAGCGGTTATTGATGTAAATGAAATTTATGACTCCAATTCGGACATTGTATATACTCCTACTGAAATAGAAGTAAATGAGGTTACTATGGAAAATAAATTTCATTCTGATATTAAAATTGGTTTTATCAAACAAACAGGGAAACCCTTGCCTATGCAATATGCTTACAAAGTGGAGCAAATGGTTGAGAAAGCAAGGTTTTATAAAGATGAAGATTCAGATTCTGATAGTTGGAATGGTGTTGATTTGGTTTAGTTACACCTAGACTAGAATAATCATTATAGGTTATTTGCTCTAAAGTAATTTTAATTTCTACTTTTATTTTGTCTTAGAATTCTTGTGTTTTTAGTTGCTTGCGTGTCTGCATATTATGTTCGTATTGAAATAAAGACTTATAAAATACTAATTATCTCTATTATTGTAATTATAATTATGATTATAAAACCAATAAGAGACTCCTTTTTTTCTGAATCCATAATTAAAGATAATAAAATATTTTTTAGTTCCTTACGTGCGCGTTCTGTGTTTGAATTGAAAAAAAATTGATTATTCAATCTTATTTGAGTTAACAATAACCGCATAACAGATAGCGAGATATTAATAATTTATTCAAGTTTCGCGCGCGCGTATTGTTTCGATTTTCTTCTGTACTAACTCATAAATAAAAAGGTTAGTAAATGTTAGGATTTTCATCTTATCAATTCTAACCTTTCTTAGTGTGCTAAAAACAATTTAAGTTTAAAAATATTCGAGTAATTTCGTGTATTTAAACCTTAGGTATTCTTAGGGTTTTAGCATAACTACTTCTAACTTAAAAGTATTAATACAATTAAAATTAAATCAATAATTAATATTAAATGCCTTTTTTTATATCTCTTTAAGACCTTGTTTGATTTCATTTATATTATTTGTTATTAAATTATCTTTTGCGTTGTTGATTAAGAACAAGCACTCTTTTACAAAACCTCTCAAATTGTGTTTAGTGTTCCTTGAATACCTACTGTCTAAATGTTTTACAATACTTTCAAAATCTCCATTATAAATTTCACTTAATAAATAAATTTGCGCAAAGTTTTTTTCTTCTGAATTAGTCATTTTTAAAATGTTTACAATTGGCTTGAAATCAGTTTGTTTATTTAGAATTTTATCAAAAATATTGTAATTGATATTTGTTGCACTAAGCACGGATAGAAGTTGGTTGCTTTCAAAATATTTATTTATTGTTGCTATTTTAGGAAAGCGAGTTTCAAACCTTAGCACATTCTCGAACTGATAAATACATGACGGAAAACTATTGTAAAATTGTTTATTCTGCATTAACTCGTGTTCTTTACTGTAACAAGTAAGTCGGATCGGGTGTGTTTTAATTTTTTCATGATAAACAATGCCAGTATCATACATAGTCTTCGTAAACTTTGGAGCAACTATATTGTTTAAAGAATTTTTATAGTTAATGAAAGAGTCAGTTACAAGAATATCATTCTTTACATCTACATATTTTAAAGAACAATCTTTTGTGAAATCAGCATCTAAAACAATTCCAGTTTGGTTTATTTCGTAAACAAATTGCTCTAGTGTATTGTTACTGATTCCTTGATAGTAGTTATCCTTTAATATTTTACTGCTTACTTTTATTTTAACGGTGTTATTTGTTTCGTTTATAGATACTTTGTGTAGTCCTAATGTATTTTGTTTAAGTGTTTTGTTTACTATCTCCAAACCGTTTGATTTAGTAATATGAGTTACCTCAAATTTATAGTTGTCCATATCTTGTATGTAGTACGTTGGTGTTGTAAACTCTATGGTGTCAAATGTTGTCAATTATTATGCTAGGTATTAATTTTTAATACTTTTTTAGAGTATAATTATATAAAGGCTCTTTTTTGAGTTTTAGCCAGTAACAAAGCAAGTAATAATTTGTATCTTTATGCTGTGGGTGTGCGTTGCTGTATTATCTCAACATTTGAACAAATTAAAGACGGTTTTTACGCCGTCTTTGTTGCTTTTAGTGTTAGTTGTTAATGTAGTTTATAACGTTGCTTAAATCGTTCGTGTAGTAGTTCTCGAAGTACTTAATAGTTAAAGTACTTGCGTTGTCTGAAAACTTAAAAATTATTAGATGTGTTTTTTCGTTTTCGTCACCTCTAAAAACATTTTTGTATTTTGTTCTGAAAAGACCTGTGATACAATTGCTCCATTTTGATTTTAGTCTAACTTTTAGCCAATAATCAGGATTTGAGTCAGCAAAGAATCTGTTTTTACTAATATTAATTCTATTAGTTAACTTGCTTTCTTTTAACGCGTTGTATTCGTAATGTTTAACGTCTTTAAATTTACCAATGTTAGTTTCTGTGTAAACATAGGTATACGGTTTTGGTGTGTAGTGCGTTGCCATACAACTAGTTATTTAATTTAACAATTGCATTTTCTACATCTGTACGTAAATAAAATACACGCCCTCCGATTTGGTTTGCTGTTAATATTCCTTTTTTCGTCCAATTGTGAATGGTTGACAAATCGACTGAAAACATTTTCGCGACCTCTTGACGTGTTAAATACTCTTTTGGTGTCTTAGGCTCAAAATGTTTCTTTAAGTCTTGTAGTTGTGTTTTAACGCCCTCAATTATTGCGTTCTGAACTTGCTCAGGTGTTACCTGAACGAATTGAATTTGTTTACTCATAAGGTTTGTTTTATGAGCAATACAGGGAAGTTACAGACTTGTTAAAAATCCGTTGTTAACAAATATTTGCCATGTTTATACCATAATTTGTACATACAATAACAATTATTATTACATTTGTAATGTACTACAAAGAAAACCCGTGCAAAAAGTTTTTTAAAGTACAAACAAAATAACAAGGGTGTTACTTCAATGTGATGCTCTTTTTTTGTTATTAATATTAAGGCTAAATTAGTTTAATGCCCTTGAAAATGAAAGGGTATTTTATAAACGATGTCAACAAGTTTTTAACAACCTAGCATTTACCACGTATTTCAAGGTGTTTTATAGTGCTGTGTAATTGACTGAATATTAGCGTTTTAAATATATTAAAATTTTGTTAATAGCAGTAAAATAAGGGGTTTTAAAAAAAAAGTGTAAAAGAATATTTTTAAACTCGATTTTGCTTCTTACTGTGTTTTCTGCCAACTATGAATGGTTTGCGCTTTTTTATTATTAGTTTTGATTAGAAGCATTATTAACTATGTTTAGAACTGTTTCTTTTCGTTCTTTTAGTTCTTTGGTTTTGTAATAGTCTAATAAAATATCAACGTGGTCATCTTGATTTTGATTAATGTATTCTAAAAAGGTGCTTTCTTTTTTGTGTCCTGTTACTTTCATTATTAACGGAGTTGGTATTTTGGTATAGTGGAGGGTTGCAAAAGTACGTCTGCCTGTATGACTTGAAATGTATTCGTATTTAGGTCTTAATTTTTTTTCATTTCTATTAGTTTCTTTGTTTCTTTTTTTACCCATTACCAATTCGTTAATTTCAGCATCTTTACATATTGTTTTTATATGCTTATTTAGTTTTTGAATAGAGATTTTATACGGTAACCCTGTTTCGTAAATTGTTTTTACTTGAGGTGCTACTGGAATAGTAATAGTTTGATTAACTTTTTTCTGTTTAATTCTAATAATATAATCATTACCGTATTTAATAAAGTTTTCTTTTATTACTCTGCTTAATAGTGCTTCCCCTCTTTGTCCTGTGTAACAGGCTAATATTAGGTATTTTCTTGCGTTTAATAGTGCTTCACTTTTTATATCTAAATTCTGTATTCTATTTAGTTCTTGTTCGGTAAGAGTAATGACATTCATATCATCATCATAAGTTTGTACTTTTTTAAATTTAATACTATTGAAGTTTTCAGCAGTAGGAGTGTATTCAGATGCTACTCTTACTACTTTTTGCAAATCTGTTAAAAATTTAGTAGCAGTACTTGGGCTGTAATCTTCTTTTTCAAACAACCATTTTTTAAAGTCGTTAAAGGCGTTTTTATTTAAGTCTTTAATGTTTATTGTTTTGTTGCTTTGGTAGTCTGTAAATCTATTTAAAAGACTATTGTAGGTCTTTATTCGGTTTTTGCTTAAACCGTAACCTCCTTTGGAATTCGGCATTAAGTGAGAATTTTTAATAATATAGTTAATCCAATAAGTGACTTTTGTTTGTGTTTTGTTTTCGTCAATACGCTCGAAGTAAACATCTATATAGTGTTCAAGCCATTGTTTATCTATGTTTATGTTGTTTTGATATGCGACATTATACTTTTCTAGTATGTATACTTGTAGTTTTATTAAATTGGTTTTTAGATTTTTATTTGCTCCTGTTGTTTGTTTTGGTAGTTTGGTTTCTTTACTCCAATTTTTAGAGTCTATTATTAATCCTGTTTTTGCACGTGGTGTTAAACCTCTTTTTATAGATAATCTTAGGTAGATAGGTGCATTGATAGAATTGCTTAATACCTCGAATTTTGCAGTTGCCATATTTTATTATTTTGAACAAGGTAAAACTAAGTAAATTATTTTTTATGACAACCATTTGACAACGAAAATGACAATGATTTAAATTGATTTCAATTATTTTAAATTATTTGTAATTGATTTAAGTTGCTGTTATTTGTATTTTAAAGGGTTTTTGTCTGTTTTGTTTAGTTTTTTAATTGTTCCTGTTCTAGTGGTTCGATTCCCGCCTTGAGTACTTGTTTAAACCGTAATATTCTTTTTTAAAGACGATTACGGTTTTTTTTATAAAGTGTTTTTTGTTCGTTTTTGATTAATTTCTTCGTAATGTCACCATTAGCTTCTGGCAGGATAATGGTAATACCATAATGGAAGTAAAACCATTTCTTCCATATTTAATGTTGCATGTAATCCGATCGAACAACTTATACTTATAACCTGTATTCCATAGCTGAAGAATCTATACGTGTTTGATATTCTATATAGAATTTAGATGCTTTAAATAATCTGTAACTTTTAATAAGTCTTTTTATATATTTACAATCCCTAAAATAGTATAAAATTATGTTTGAAGAATTCTGGTTTAACGTTCAATATGGTATTAATCATGTGTTAGATATTAACGCTTATGATCACGTGCTTTTTTTAATAGTGCTTGCAGTGCCTTATATTTTTAAAGATTGGAAACGCGTTTTAATGTTGGTGTCTGTCTTTACTCTTGGGCATACTTTGTCTTTAATATTAGCCGTCTATGGCGTTGTTTCTGTAAATGGTAAATTGGTAGAGTTTCTAATTCCTATTACCATATTAATTATGGCTGTTTTTAATGTTTTTACAGCTGGTAAAACAGCTAAAAGTGATAAGGTTGGCGTTTTGTTTTTTTCTACACTCTTTTTTGGTTTAGTGCATGGTCTTGGCTTTGCAAGAGAGTTTAAAATCATGGTAGGTAAAGCAGAAAACAAACTAATCACACTTTTAGAATTTGCATTAGGTATAGAATTAGCGCAAATCATTATTGTTTTCGTTGTTCTGTTTCTAGGTTTTTTAATGCAAACTATTTTTAGATTTTCTAAACGAGATTGGGTTATGGTAGTCTCTGCCGTAGTAATAGGTCTAGTGATACCAATGATTATACACAGTAATTTCTTTTAAAAGCTTTTAAAGTTTGGTAAAACTTTAACTTACAAGTGTTGTAATTAAAATGCGAAGCAAGTATCTTCGTTATACCTCTTGGTATGAAATGTTTATCGCGTAAAATCATTCTAACTTCAAAATAATATATGTCAGAAAAGAAGAAGCTTAAATACGATAAAGCGTATTTAAGGATTGCAACAGAATGGGGAAGGCTATCTGCTTGCGAACGTAAACAAGTTGGTGCTTTAATAGTAAAAGACAGAATGATTATTTCGGATGGTTTTAACGGTACGCCAACTGGTTTTGAAAACTATTGCGAAGATGAGGAAGGATACACAAAATGGTATGTATTGCACGCCGAAGCGAATGCTATTTTAAAAGTAGCCTCTTCTACACAATCTTGCAAAGGAGCAACGTTATATATAACCTTATCTCCATGTAAAGAATGTAGTAAGCTAATACATCAATCTGGAATTGTAAGAGTAGTCTATAATCAAGCATACAAAGATGATTCTGGTCTTCGTTTTTTGGAGAAGGCAGGAATAGAATTAGAATTAATTGAAGATTTAAAAGCATAATGAATAACACGAAAAAATACCTACCATTAATTCTTGGAGTTGCAATTGCAGCTGGTATTTTTATTGGCGGAAAATTAAATTTTACGGATTCTTCCGATCGATTATTTACGGCAAATAGTAAGAAAGATAAGCTGAACAGACTTATCGATTATATCGATTATGAATATGTAGATGAGGTAAATACAGATAGTATTGTAGATGTCACCGTAAACGGAATCTTAGAAAACCTAGATCCACATTCTGTCTATATTCCTAAGGAAGACATGCAACGCGTAAGCGAAAACATGAAAGGAGATTTTGTAGGTATCGGAATTAGTTTTTATACCTATAAAGATACCATTGCAGTAATACGAGCTGTACATGGAGGTCCTAGCGAAAAAAGAGGAATACTAGGCGGAGACCGAATTCTTATTGCTAATAAGGATACTTTATTTGGTAAAAACTATTCTAATGATACTATTGTAAGTAAGCTCAAAGGGCTTATGGATAGCGATGTAAAGTTGAAGGTTTACAGAAAAGGAGAACCAGAACTACTAGATTTTGAAGTGACAAGAGATCACGTGCCAATTACGAGTGTCGATGCTGCATATATGCTAACCAATACTTTAGGTTATGTGAAAATAAATCGTTTTGCAGAATCTACTTTTAAAGAGTTTAAAGCAGAATTAAAAAAACTTAAAGGGCTTGGAGCAACACAGATTGCTTTAGATTTAAGAGGTAATCCTGGCGGGTTTTTAAATATTGCCGAACAGATTGTGGATGAATTTTTAGAAGACGATAAACTTATTTTGTTTACCAAAAATAAACGCGGAACGATAGAAAAAAGCTTTGCTACTAAAAAAGGAGATTTTGAAAAAGCAGATGTTTTTGTGCTTATTGATGAGAATTCTGCATCTGCAAGTGAAATCGTTGCCGGGGCTTTACAAGATAATGATAAAGGAACCATTGTTGGGAGACGTTCTTATGGAAAAGGTTTAGTGCAGCGTGAAATGCAACTTGGTGATGGTAGCGCAGTACGTTTAACGGTTTCCAGATATTACACACCAACAGGAAGGTCTATACAGCGTTCTTATAAAAATGGAAATAAAGATTATTACGACGAGTATTTTTCGCGCTTAGATAGTGGTGAATTACTAGATCCGGAAAAAATAGAAGTAGCAGATTCTCTTAAGTTTACAACGCCAAAAGGAAAGGTAGTGTATGGCGGTGGTGGAATTATCCCAGATGTGTTCGTGCCTTTAGATTTAAGTATGCAAAACGATACGTTTAACTATTTGCAACAAACAGGGTTCTTGAATTATTTTGTTTTTGAGCAATTAGATAAGCAAAGAGAAGCCTATGATAATTTAACGCAAGAAGATTTTGTAAAGGATTTTATAATTACAGAGGATGTTGTGCAAGATTTTCAGGAGTATTTGAGAGATCGTTTAAAAAGAAAAATTACTTTTTTAACCTTTAAGGAAGAAATTAAGCTACTTATTAAAGCGGCTTTGGGAGAGCAATTGTTTGGTGAAGGTACGTATCAAGAAGTGATAAATCAACAAGATATTATGATTGAAGAGGTTATTAAGTTAAGTGAAGAAAACTAACTAAACCTTATCATGCACCTTCGTGTGAATACCCCGATAGCTCCCGATAGCGCGGATTTGTAATCCGTGAACCCTATAGTGTAGATTTGCATCTCCTATGCATGCGAGTGAGTTACTATAGAGTATTGTTTTTGATGTTCTTTTTATACCCGATAGCGCGGATTTGTAATCCGTGAATCCTATAGTGTAGATTTGCATCCCTATCCATGAGAGTAAGTTACTATAGAGTATTGTTTTTGATGTTCTTTTTATATTTATAAAAAACCCGATAGCGCGGATTTGTAATCCGTGAACCCTATAGTGTAAATTTGTAATCCCTATCCATGCGAGTAAGTTAATATATAGCATCGTTTTTGATGTTGTCCCCGATAGCGCAGATTTGTAATCCGTGAATCCTATAGTGTAGATTTGCAATCCCTATCCATGCGAGTAAGTTAATATAGAGTATTGTTTTTAATGTTCTTTTTATACCCGATAGCGCGGATTTGTAATCCGTGAACTCTATAGTGTAAATTTGCAATCCCTATCCATGCGAGTAAGTTAATATAGAGTATTGTTTTTAATGTTCTTTTTATACCCGATAGCGCGGATTTGTAATCCGTGAATCCTATAGTGTAGATTTGCATCCCTATCCATGAGAGTAAGTTACTATAGAGTATTGTTTTTGATGTTCTTTTTATATTTATAAAAAAGCTTAAATGGTATAAAAACAATTAGGTCTACAAAATATAAAGGAACAATGGCAGAATATTTTAAAAAAGCCTGTAGACATTTACAACGAGAATTCGATTAGATTCATAATAGTCACGGATTACAAATCCGTGCTATCCGTTAGTTTAGAATATGAATTTTAGGTACAGATTTTGAAAACGTTTTAGTTTGCGTTCACGGATTACAAATCCGCGCTAACCGGTTTAAGTGAAGCTCACTAATTATACTTTATCATGCACTTTAGTATGTATGCCGTCATTCCATAGCGTTAAAATATCAGTAGCTACTTGTGCACCACTTCCAGAAGCTATTGCAAACTGACTACGCCAACCAGCTAGAGTACCTGCAACATATAACCCGTCTTCTATTTTATGATCTATATTTTTCAGCCAAATTCTATCTTTTTCTTTTACAGCTTTAGGATGTGGTTCTATATAATTTTCTAAACCTTTTATGCCTAGTAAATTGGTGTAACCAACTGCAATTACTACGCATTTGGTTGGGTATGTTTCTTTGTTTGTAATAACAGTAAAGCCAGTTTCGGTTTGAATAATTTCGGAAACCTTCTCGTTGTCTATTTGCGTAACATGAGGATATTGCGTGGTGAGTTGCGTTTTGCCTTCTTCTAATATCGTTGCTCCTGTTGTTCCTGGTTGTAAACCTAATACATTATTAAATAGCGCATTTTGTAAGTGAGATGTCTTTTGGTGCATGATAATACCAATACGTTTGTTTTTGGCAAAAGCTTTGTTTTTAGCAGAACCTAAAACTAATGCGCAAGACATTCCTGCTGCTCCACCACCAATAATAAGCGCATCAAACATTAGTTTCTGTTTTTTAATTGTTTGTTTACTTTCTTAGAAAGCCTTAAAACTTGTAATAAAGCAATGGCGCATAAAGAAGTGAAAATGGTAATTAGTGCAACTACGCTTTGACCTTCAAAAAGATTACTAAAATCAATTTGTGTGAGGTTAAAAATAATTAAGGCAGTAGCTATAATCGTGAATATAAGGGTGAATATTTTCATGTGTTTTTATTTATTGTTTTATGGTCACAGCTAACATTTATGCAATTCCTTTTATCGGATTAAATCTGCAATCAGAGTTGTTTCCGTTATATAAAAAGTGCTTTAATATTGTGTGCAAATAATTTTACTGCAATAGCTAAAAGAATAACACCAAATACTTTTCTAATAATGCTAATTCCGTTTTGACCAATAAGCTTTTCAATTCTTGCAGATGTTTTTAAAACAATAAAGATAATTAAAACGTTTGCTAAAACAGCAACTATAATATTTTCTATTCTAAACTCTGCACGTAAAGAAAGTAAAGTGGTTAAACTTCCTGGTCCTGCAATTAATGGAAAAGCTAAAGGAAAAACAGAAGCGGTCATTGCACTATTTTCTTCTTCTTTATATAAAGTGATACCTAGAATCATTTCTAGCGCAATAAAGAACAAGATAAAAGAACCCGCAACAGCAAAGCTATTTACACCAACACCAATTAATGAAAGTATGTTTTGTCCTAAAAACAAAAATATAATCATAATTACACCGGCAATAATAGAAGCTTTTTCGCTTTGTATATGACCTACTTTTTTACGTAAATCAATGATAATAGGAATGTTGCCTATTATGTCTATTACGGCAAAGAGTATCATAAAGGCTGTAAATATTTCTTTAAAATTAAGTTGCATGATTTTAGTTTTTAAATTTCGGTGCAAATGTCGTTATAAAAAAAGGATTCCTAACATTAAATAATCGTAAATTTTATGTACTCTAAATGTTAGTTTTTTTGATGCAATATCTAGTATATTTGCCATGCGATATCTTTCATTAAATTACCGTAAATTGTAAGCGTATTTTTTTGTTTACTAGATTTATAGAAATGAAATATAGTCATCGTTTCGTTTTCGTTTATATTTTAAAGATAAATAAAAAAGCGCAATTAGAATTCGTAATTTAATTAAAGAGAAGTAGTTCGATGTTTCAATTAGGAAGAACAATAGTTTCAGAAGATATTATTCAAAAAGATTTTGTGTGTAACTTGTCAGCATGCAAAGGTGCTTGTTGTATAGACGGAGATGCTGGAGCTCCTCTAGATAAAGAGGAAGTTAAAATACTAGCGGATATTTATCCGAAAGTAAAACCGTATTTACGTAAAGAAGGTATTGCTGAAATTGAAAAACAAGGTACTTCTATTGTTACCGATTTTGGGGATTTAGAAACACCACTAATTAATGGTGCCGATTGTGCTTATGTGATTTTTGACGATAAAAAAACGGCACTTTGTGGTATTGAAGAGGCATACAATCAAGGAGATATCGATTGGAAAAAACCCGTTTCTTGCCATTTATATCCTATTCGTGTGAAAGAATACTCTGAGTTTTCTGCTGTAAATTATGATAAATGGGAAATTTGCGATGATGCTTGTACGCTTGGTGCAGCCCTTCAGGTTCCTGTATATAAATTTGTTAAGCAAGCTTTAGTTAGAAAGTTTGGCGAAGATTGGTATAGTGAGCTTGAAAAGGTTGCCGATAAAATGAAAAAATAATTAGGCCGTTCTTAGTTTTATTTCTTGGGTTGGAATTTCTATAATTACTTTTGTTCCGCTCGCTAGATTATTAGCATCATATAAATCGATTATTTCTAATTTATAATCGTTTGTGAATTGTTTAGAAAAGTTGTCTAATCGTTCTTTGGTAATAGAAATACCAACAGATTTTCGCTTCAATGTTTTTTGTTTATTAATTTTTTCGGAAGCGACTCTACCAATACCATTATCTGTAATATAAATAGAAACCGCATTGTGTTTGGGTTTTTCAATATGTACGTGAATCTCTTTGTTTTTTGTTTTAGAAGACAAGCCATGCCATAAAGCATTTTCTAAAAAAGGCTGTAAAATAAGCGATGGTACTTTAATTATTTCGGCATTTACATTTTTATCAATTTCTATTTTATATTGAATTTCATTGTCAAAACGAATGTTTTCAATATTCATATAAAGTGTCATGGTTTCTATTTCTTCGGCTAAAGAGATTTCTTTTTCTGTAGATGCAACTAGAATTTTTCGAATAAGCTTAGAAAACTTATTTAAGTAGTACACCGCATTTTCCTTTTCATTATTAATAATATAAAGTTTAATAGAGTTTAATGTGTTGAATATGAAATGCGGATTCATTTGATTGCGTAACATGTCCTGCTCCAACATGATAATTTGCTTTTCGCTTTTTAAGCTTTTTTGTCGGTTTAATACATATAAAATCCCCAGGGTTAATAGTGCTCCAAAGACACTTAGTAAAAGGATTCTTTTGTTTTGTGCTAAGCGCAGTTTTACAATTTCATTCTCACTAGCGAGCTCTTTTATCTGATTACTTTTCTTTTCACTTTCATATTTAATAACCAAATCATTTACATATTGTAAGTTTCTTTCGTTGGTTACTGTTTGGTCTAAAGCCACATGTGCTTTGTAGTATTCGTTAGATTTTTTGTAGTCTCCTTTTAATTCGTATAATTCGGAAAGGTATTTATACGCATCAATTTTGGAGCTTACTAGATTGTAATCGTTAGATTTTTGTAATCCTTTTTTTAGGCTATTTTCGGATGCTTCATATCTATTTTGCTTTAACTGTAGCCATCCTAAATTAATATAAACAGGAGCAATGTGGTATTGGTCGTTTAATTCTAATGCTTTTTTTAAAGCAGTGGTAAGCGTCGTTTGCGCTTCTTTGAGTTTTTCTTGTTTGATGTAGATGACACCTATACTATTGTTGCATATTACGCGACCAATATTAGAGTTTATTTGGTTGTTGAAATTTAAAGAGGTTTTGTAGTCTTCAAGCGCATCTTCAAGTAGTCCTTTACTTTCTTTAACATATCCAATGTTTTGATAATTAATGGCTAGTCCTAATTTATTGTCTAAATATTTTTCAATTTTTAAAGACTGATTAAATTGCATTAGCGCTAAATCATATTGTTTTAAAGCTAAATAAATGTTTCCCATGCTATTTCTGGAAACTGCGATACTTCGTTTTAAATTTATAGATGGATTTTTTTCGGTTTCTGCAAGATCCAAAGCTTGTTTATGAAAATCTAGTGCGTAGCGAATTAAATCTAATCTTCTATTTACAACACCAAGCATGTTTAAACTGATTACTTGTAGCTCTACGTTATTAGATTTTATTGCTAGTTCTTGTGCTTGTTTATGTAGCTCTATTGCTTTGTCGTATTTAGAAGTGTTTCTGTAATAGATACCTAACATGTTTAAAGCGTAACTTTCTCCTTCTAGATAGTTTGCTGCTTTACTTTTTTTGGATAAGTAATGCATTTTTAAGGTGTCGTTACTAACGGCATCAAAAAGGGAATATAGCTCTTGGTAGCTATTCGGTTTCTTCTCGGTAATGCTTTTTACCTGAACGTTAAAATTAGTAACTTCTGGTTGTTGTGCATGAAGGCTATTTACTAATAGTAAAAGGATAATTAGCTTTAAATATTTTAGGGATATAAGTTTTCGTGCTTGCATATCTTAAAGGCGGTCTAAAAAATCTAATTTACGTTGTCTAGCAACAGGGATTTTATGGTTGGATTGCATGACAACATAACCTTCCGTTTTGATAAACTCTTTCACTTTGTTTAAGTTTATAATATAGGAATTATGAATTCTAAAAAACATTTTGTCTGGTAATAACGCATCTACTTCCTTTAATTTTTTAGTGACTACCAGTTTTTGGTTGTCTTTTAAAATAAGTGTGCTATAGTTGCCATCCGATTCAATAAAAATAATATCATCTACATGTAAGAATATGAGCTTTCCGTCTGTGTTAATGGTGATTTTTTGTTTGCTGTTTTCTTCATTAAACTTATAAAACAATTCTTCTAACTTGTCGTAGTTAATGTTTTTTGTGTTTAAATTTTTAAGCTTTTTAATGGTGCTGCTTAAGTCGTCAGAGTCTATAGGTTTTAATAAGTAATCAATAGCTTCATGTTTTATGGCTTTAATGGCGTACTCGTCATAAGCAGTGGTGATAATTACAGCAAAATCTTTGTTGGTTAGTTTTTCTAAAAACTGAAAACCATCCATAGTAGGCATTTGTATATCTAAAAAAAGGCAATCTGGAGTGTTTGCTGTTTTGTTTAAAAAAGATATAGCTAGTTCCGGACTAGTAAAAGTCTCTATAATTTCTATGTCTTTGCTGAAGTGACCAAGCTCCCAACTAAGACTTTGGATCGCTTTATGTTCATCATCTACTATTACTGCTTTTATCATAATATCAAATATAATAATATAAAATGAGGCTTTAACTTTATTATGTGTAGCTGGTTACTTTTTTTGTATGGCAAGCATAATTTTATGGGTACTTGGGTTTTGTGGTTGTTTTTCTTACCAACTATACAAAATTTCTTACCAACTATACATTTGTGTATCTGAGTTTTGTATAAAATCTAGATATTAGCATTGCTATTAATTGTAAAAAATGATCAATATTAATTTGCTATTAATCGACTTACATAGTTTTGAAAATACTAAAATTATGTAATTATATTGATTGATTTTTTTAGTTATTTCAGTTAGTTATTTTAGGGAGAAAAACGAGCGTAAAACACGCTCGTTTTTTTTGTTTTGTAAAATTCTTAAAGCCCTTATTTTACTGCTGTTAACAAAACTTTAAGATATTTAAAACACTGATAATCAAGCGGTTGATTTAATTAGGTAAAATCCTTTGAAATACGTGGTGAATACTAGGTTGTTAAAAACTTGTTGACAACGTTTACAAAATACCCTTTCTTTTTTAAGTACAATTGTCAATCTTTGTTGGGGGCAAAAAAACGAAGTAGATTATCTATGTTTTTTTGAAAAAGGGTTCCTTTTATACACCTACAAAAGGAAATATATAACACGGTTTTACAGATTTATTATTAAGTTTTTGAATGATACATGTCATTCCAAACAACAAACTAGCTATTTAATTAAAAGATTATGGAGATTACTCAAATTATTAAAAGGGATTATGAAACAAGTCCTTTTGTTTTAAATAAGATTTCTAATGCCATTGAAAAAGCAATGCTTTCTGTGAGTAGTGGTAGTAAAGAAGATGCAAATACTATTTCCGTAAATGTTTTGAAAACCTTGTTAGATAGAAAAGAACAAGACTATAGATATATACCAACGGTAGAGCAAGTACAAGATCTTGTAGAAGAAAAATTAATGGAAAGCGCATTTCATGATGTTGCTAAAGCCTATATCTTATACCGCGACGAGCAAACTAGAAATAGAAAAACAAATATTTTTGAAAAGCGTATAAATCTGAAGCCTTACGAATATCCAGAGCTTAACGATTATGTAGATGCGATTAGACATTCGTACTGGATTCACTCCGAGTTTAATTTTACTAGTGATATTCAAGACTTTAAAACAAGACTTACTGTTGTAGAGCAAAACGCTATTAAAAATACCATGCTAGCTATTTCTCAAATAGAAGTTGCAGTGAAGAATTTTTGGGGAGAAATCTATAATAAATTACCAAAACCAGAAATTGGTTCGGTAGGAGCAACTTTTGCAGAAAGTGAAGTGCGTCACCAAGATGCATACTCACATTTATTAGAGATATTAGGACTTAACAACGAGTTTAAAAATATAAAGAACAAGCCAGTAATTATGCGTCGTGTGCATTATTTAGAGATGGCTTTAAAAAACTCTAAAAGTGAAGACAATAAGGAATATGCAGAATCTATTTTGTTATTCTCTCTATTTATAGAACATGTGTCTTTATTTTCTCAGTTTTTAATAATCATGGCATTCAATAAGCATAAAAACATGCTTAAAGGAGTTTCTAATGTAGTAGAAGCAACCTCTAAAGAGGAACAAATCCATGGCGATTTCGGAATCGATATCATCAAAATTATTAAAAGCGAAAACCCAACATGGTTTGATGCTGCACATGCAACACAAGTGCAAGAATTATGTAAAGAAGCCTTCGAATCGGAAAGTAAAGTTATCGACTGGATTTTTGAAGCAGGAGAATTAGAATTCCTTCCAAAAGATGTTATTAACGAGTTTATTAAAAACCGTTTTAATAATTCTTTAGAAAGTATTGGGATTGAAAAAGTATTTGAAGTAAACGAAAAATTACTCGTACAAACCGAATGGTTTGATGACGAAATTATAGGAACAAAACATGGAGATTTCTTCGTGAAAAGATCTATAAACTATAGCAAAAGAACGAAAAGTATAACTAGCGACGACCTATTTTAAGATGAGCAACCAAACAAAACAGAACACCGAAGCAAACGTAAGTCAAGAGGCAAAAGCTTCCAATTATGACGAATTAATTAACGCTAGAAAAGAGGCCAGAAAAGAAGCCACAAAACAACCAGAGATTAAATGGTTAACAGAAAATAGTCGTAAGTTTTTATCTTCAGGTTACTTAACAGGAGATACAACACCAGAAGAAAGAATTAGAGAAATTGCAGAAAGAGCAGAAGACATTCTAAAAATGGATGGCTTTGCAGACAAGTTCTATGGGTATATGGCAGAAGGGTATTACTCTTTAGCTTCACCAGTTTGGTCTAACTTTGGTAAAAAAAGAGGTTTACCTATTAGTTGTTTTGGTTCGCATATTGATGATGATATGGGAGATATCCTATATACACAGTCGGAAGTAGGTATGATGTCGAAATTAGGAGGTGGTACTTCTGGTTATTTTGGTAAACTGCGTCATCGTGGTGCGCCTGTAAAAAATAACGGGGAATCTTCTGGAGCAGTACATATCATGCAACTTTTTGAAAAAATGGTGGATGTTGTAAGTCAAGGTTCGGTAAGAAGAGGTCGTTTTTCTCCTTATTTGCCAATAGATCACAGTGATATTAATGAGTTTTTAGAGATTGGTACCGAAGGGAATCCAATTCAAGAATTAACGCATGGTGTAACTGTTGGTGATGAATGGATGCAAGAAATGATTGATGGGGATGCAGACAAAAGAGCAATCTGGGCTAAAGTATTACAACGTAGAGGAGAAATAGGATATCCATATATTTTCTTTAGAGACAATGCAAATAATAATGCTGCAGATGTTTATAAAGATAAAAATCATGAGATTTACGCAAGTAACTTGTGTACAGAAATCATGTTACCAACTAATGATAGATGGTCTTTTGTATGTGTACTTTCTTCTATAAACTTATTACATTATGATAAGTGGAAAGATACCGATGCTGTAGAAACGATGGTATACTTTTTAGATGCTGTTTTAGAAGAGTTCATCAGTAAGTTAGAAGTATATAGAGATTCGGATAATAGAGACGATAGACAAACCTTCATGTTCATGGAGAAAGCTTATAATTTTGCAAAAGAAAATAGAGCTTTAGGTTTAGGTGCTTTAGGATGGCATTCTTTATTACAATCTAAAATGTTGTCTTTTGATAGTGCCGAAGCATTTAGTTTGAATAGTGAAATATTTAAAACAATTAACGATAAGTCTAAAAGTGCATCCGAAGAATTAGCAAGAGTTTTTGGGGAACCAGAAGTATTAAAAGGATACGGAAGACGTAATACAACATTAAATGCTGTAGCACCAACAACATCTTCAGCGTTTATTTTAGGACAAGTATCTCAAGGTATTGAGCCAATTTGGTCTAACATATATGTAAAAGATATTGCGAAAATTAAAACCACTATTAAAAACCCATTCTTATTAGATCTTTTAGAAGAAAAAGGAATGAATACTAGTGCTATTTGGAAAAGTATTCGTGATTATGATGGTTCTGTACAACATTTAGAAGGACTTACAGAACATGAGAAAGAAGTGTTTAAGACCTATTCTGAAATTGACCAAATGACGATTATTTATCAAGCGGCAAACAGACAGAATCATATCGATCAAGGACAGTCTTTAAATATCATGGTGCATCCAGATATGCCAGTAAAAGATATTAATAAACTGTATGTTACTGCTTGGAAATTAGGGGTTAAATCCTTGTACTACCAGCACAGTATTAATGCTGCACAACAATTTAAGCAAAAGAAAGAATGTACTAGTTGCGAAGGGTAATTAGTATTGTTTATATATAAGTGTTAAGAAAGAACCATCTTGAAATATAGGTGGTTTTTTAAGGCATAATTTCAATATCTTAAAATGTGCTTAACGTATTTTAAATCAGTTATTTACGTGATTTTTTGTTTAAAACTTGTTGAAAACGTTTACTAAATAAATTTAGATAAACAAAAGCATAAAAGTAAATTTGAATAAATAATAGAAAGATAAATGGAGAGTTAAAAAAAATAAAAACAAAGGGGTATCTATTAAATACCCCACTTGGTTTTTTTATTTACAAAATTGGATCCGACCCCTAATTTGTAATATGAAATAGAAATGAGGTTAACTCACCTCTCTTTTTCGTTCTTCAAACGTACGAAATTAGAATCTTTCTGCCAAGCTAAATATTTTAATAGATAGTGGAACTGTTGATAAAGCTTATTATATAAGACTTTATGACTTTAATAATTTATCAACTAATTTGTTGCACTATGTTAATAACTAGGATATTACTTGTTTTAAGTAGTGTTCAATTAATAAATATAATAGAATGAAGAGTGATTACGTATTATCAATAAACCAATTAGCAGCTTTTTCGAAAGCTACAGAGGCAGGAAAAAGAAGAATTATTAAACAGCAAAAGCAACCAAATAAATTTTTAGTAGCATGGTATCAATTACCTAAAGCTAGAATAAAAAAAACTATTGCAAATAATTGTGATTTAGATCCCATTTTTAAAGGTATAGAGGAACTAAGGCTTAGAAAACCAGAGAAGCCTAGGCAAATTTTGGATAGACAGGTTTCTATAGAAGCTTTAAAGCGTTTTGTGAATATTAAATTACCAAAATTACTTGAAGATATGCCGCATGATATAATAAAAAAGGTTCCTTCTAAATCTATAATAATTGGTGGCGTAGAAATTATTATTTCTCCAGACGTAATTTATAAACTGAAATTAAATGATAAGGTTTATATAGGAGCAGTTAAAGTTCATATTTCTAAAAATAACATTTTTGATAATCAGCAGTCTAGATATATTTCAAGCTTATTATATAAGTACCTGAAAGAGGTTGTTGCATTGGAAGGAGAAGAGGTTTTAGAAGAGCTTTGTTTGTCCATTGATGTCTTTGGGGAAAAAGCAATACCTACTCCATACAACCTTCCTAAGGTTTTAACTGATATAGAGGGTATTTGTGAGGAAGTGAAATCAATTTGGAATGTTGCTTAAATAATAAAGTACCTCGATTGAGGTACTTTATTTAAAATTTTAAATCTGGAAAAAAGAAACTCCAGTCCAGAACCTAATATTTTATTAGTTGATTTTCAGAGCTCAAATATATAAAATGATTAGGCAAAAAAGGATTTTCATATTGTTTAATTAAACACTTGATTATAATGGCCAAAAAAGCTAGAGTAACTAGGCACAGAAGTGCGAAGAGTGGAGAGTACGTAACAAAAAAGTTTGCGGACAAACATCCTTCAACAACTGTAAAAGAAACTAGAAGGAAATAGTTTCTTAAATTAAAAAAACCATCTCAATCGAGATGGTTTTTTGGGTTATATACTAATTGTTTGTTAGAAATCTATTCTTCTTCTACGTCTTCTTCAGCAATTACAGCAGGTTTTATACTACTATCATGTGCACCGTGATATTCTTCTAATAAATTCATAGTAGCGTTTAGTAGATCTTTTGTTTCTAATAACAGTCCGAAATACAATGTGGTGTTTTTCGGGCTAGATTCTTCCGTACGTGTACGAGCAACTTGTGCTTGAATCTTTTGTTTTACTAAATCGTATACTTCTGTCTTTTCATTTAAAATCGCTCCAATTCTTTCAAAAGAACCAGAATCGAAAGCATCTTTAATATCATTAAATAACACTTCTACTTTGTCATCTACTTGTTTCAATTCTTTAATCTGATTGAATTTAAGTTTCTTATGATTGTTATTAATGTGTTTATGACTTACTCTAGAAATGTATTCTAAAGACTGCGTCATATCTTGTAAATAACCTAAAATGTTTATGTAGAAGTTACTTGCTCCAATACTAGATTCGTCTAAGTTTTTAATGAAATAGAAGATGTTATCTCTAAGTTCATCTACTTCATCCGAAAGCTTAATAACTTGTTTCTTATTCTTTTTAAGTAATGCTAAATCTTGTTTTGCAAGTCCTTTAACCGCATTGGTATATATTCTGTTTCCACGTTTTACAACACTTGCAATATTACTTGCGCTTTCGTGTATTACACCTTGTACCGAACTACTTTCCGCTTTTGTTAAGGTGTCTTCTGCTTTTTCTTCTTTACTCTTTTTATTGTGTGCGATATAGTTTCTTAATAATAAACCAAAAGCAGCTACCAATAATAAAGGAAACATTACGTGTAGGTTTAAGTTTAGTAAGTAGGCAACTAAAGCAGCAGCAACAAAGGCACTAAAAGCGGTAAAGAACCAACCTCCAATTACATTTAGAACACCAGCTACTCTATATACAGCGCTTTCTGCTCCCCAAGCTCTATCTGCTAAAGAGGTTCCCATAGCAACCATAAAAGTTACGTATGTTGTAGAAAGTGGTAGTTTGTAAGAAGTTGCTAAAGATATTAATACAGCAGCAACCATTAGGTTTACAGCAGCACGAACCATATCAAAAGCTGGTAATTCATGCACCTTGTCTTTCGATATTTTTATAACTGGAACTTCAAATTGTTTGTCAATTTTTGCTTGCCATGTTTCTGGTAGTATGTAAGAAGACATTTGAGACATTCCTATTGCTACTCTTACAAATCCACGAGATAAAAAGTTAGGTTGAAAACGTTCTTTAGTTGCGCTTTGACTAGATAAGTCTAAAGATGTTTTTACAACATTTTTGGATTTTGTTGAAAACCATAAGGTTAATACCATGATCATTCCTGCTACAAAAAGAAGCAAGTTGTTTGTTGGTACTTTTTCTGCCAATACATCCATAGGAAAAGCATCTGCAGCTAAACCAGAAGCAGTCCATTCTGTAAATGCATTATAAGCAGCAATTGGCACACCAATAAAGTTTACTAAATCATTACCTGCAAAAGCTAATGCTAAAGCAAAAGTACCTACGATTATAATCAGTTTATAAATGTTTGTTTTAAATAAGGTAATAGCAGCAAAAGATAATACAGACCAAATAACAGAACTTACTATTATAATGTAGAACACCTGGTGTTCCAAAAAGTCTTTCATGGTGTCTCCACCTAAAAGATCAAAGGATTGGTTTGCATACGAAGTACCTTTTAAACCTTTCATGAAGATAAAATAAGTAATTGCAGTAAGTGCTAATCCGCCAAATAATGCGCCAACCCAATTTGCTTTCTTTTCAAAATTATAAGATAATAATAGTCTAGAAAACCATTGTACTAATGCACCTATGGAAAATGCGACGACGACCGAGAGGATAATTCCGAATATAATTTGGGAGGCTTTAGAGGTGTTTATGTAGTTTACTACATCATCAAAATTACCACCATCATGACCAATTTTTATTAAAGCCATGGCAACAGCAGCTCCTAATAACTCAAATACAATAGATACCGTAGTTGAGGTTGGCATACCAATAGTATTAAAGAAATCTAAGAGTAGAATATCGGTTATCATTACTGCCATGAAAATAATCATGATTTCATTAAACATAAACTCGCCAGGATTAAAAATTCCTTTACGAGCAACTTCCATCATTCCACTAGAAAACACTGCTCCAACAGCAACTCCTAAACTAGCAACAATCATGACGGTTTTAAAAGAAATCGCTTTAGAACCGATTGCTGAGTTTAAGAAGTTTACAGCGTCATTACTTACTCCCACTACTAAATCGGCAACCGCCAAAATAGCAAGAGCAATAATCATATATAAATATATATTTTCCATAATTTAATTTAAAATTGTTTGCAAATATCTTTAGTCTTCTTGACTAATATGTTACCTAATTGTTATGTTTTAAAAATGTATATCAAATTGTAATCGGTACATTAATTCATTGTTTCCATGGGTTACTTCTAAATGGCTAATGTCTGTTTGTACTTTTAATTTATGCCCTATAATATATTTAGAAACACCAACGGTATATTGACTCTGGTTAGCATTTCCTGTTAGTTTGTCCCAATCGATATTAGTATATCTTCCAGAAACTTCCCAGTCTTTTTTGAGTAAATATCCTACTTGTAAGTTGATTGCACTACCAATTTGAACAGCATCTATATCGTCATCTTCATTAGTAAATAATACATCGTCTGCATTTCTATCTGCATATTCGGCCATAAAAGAAATGCCTTTGTATTTAAACATGGCATCTACGTATAAAGTAGAAATATTGGTCTCATGAAAAATACCGTCTTCATTTACCATGTAAGCACCTTGGTTACTTCTCGTTTTTACAGCGTTGTTATTAAAATCATAACTAACACCTACGGCTAATTTTGGGGTTGGTTCGCGTTTTAAATCACTTCCTTTATAATCTCCTTTGCTTGCAAAATTCCCGAAAGGTAAAAATTCTATACGACCAGTATATTGATGGCCACCAAGATTACCAGAAGTAATGTTTCTTCCTTCTCCTTGTGAAATAGCAAGTGCTTCTTTGATGATAAAGCGGTCTGTAATGTTAAAGTGATGTCTTAATTGAATACCTAAATCTCGATCTATGTTAAATCTACTATTTAGTAACGAACGATCTACTTGTTGTAGGTTTGCGGAAGAAATAACGCGCTCTCTATTTCCTGGTAATTTTGTTTGTCCGAACCAAAGCACGAAGTTTTCATGAAAATTCCATTTAATAACGGCATCCAAAATATATCTTGGTGCATTGCTCGTATATTGAGAGGCTCCAGAAATATCTCTATTCGATAAACCTAGTTCTAGTTTGTATTTTAGTTTTGGGCTATAGGCAAATCCGTCAAACTTTAATCTAGCACGGCGCACTAAAAAATTAGCTTCGTTTGCTTGGCCATCTTCCCAGTTAGAGATTGCTAAAAATTGCATTCTAGCGCCAATTTTCATGGTGAATGTACTATCTTTTCCTACAAGATTAAATAAACCATTCCCAAATTTAGGAGCTGGTGTTTCTTGCGCTTGTATTGCTGTAATGGAAAAAATAAATAATACAATACCTGTAAAATTTAGTTTCATTAATTAGTTTTTGTCGCTGCAAAGAACTTAAATAAAACTCAAATGGATGTTTCTAAATCGTTAAATATGAAGCACAAAAAGGCTGCCTTGGCCAAAAGCAGCCTATAGAATTCATGATAATATAGTCGACAAAAACTAATAGATTATATGAAATACTTGTAATGCATTTTAAAATACAAGCAAATATCTACTTTAAACGTCATGTTAGTATTACCTCAATATTAACTAATTATTAATAAAATTGGTAATTAATAAATCGTAAATCACACAATATTAGTTAGTTACAGGTTTAATGTTAATTTAATGTTACGTAAATGTTGCTTAATTGTGAATTAATACCTATATTTGAAGTATTAACAATTTAAAACCCATAATAATGAAGAAGCAATTTATTTTGTTTTTAGCTTTAATGATTTCAGTGATTTCTTTTGCACAACAAGAGAGAACATTAAAACTTAATGAGGAAACCGGCTTAATTGAAGTAACGTATTATCACGACAATGGTGTAGAGAGTCAAACAGGATTCTATACTGCAGATGGTAAACTTCAAGGCGAATGGTTAAGTTTTGATACGAAAGGCGACAAAACAGTTTCGGCGAATTATGATAATGGGAAAAAAGTCGGCAAGTGGTTTTATTGGAATGATAAAACTTTAAAAGAAGTAGATTATACAAACAATGCAATTGCAAACGTGAGTGAATGGACAAATAAAACGTCTATTGCATCACGACAATAATAGCATGTAAGAAAACATAAAAAAGCATCCTAATTATAGGATGCTTTTTTTGTTTTAGACTAATTCAATAATTTATTCCACAGTCCAAGATGCTCCCCAAGTAGCATAATCTGTTCCTGTAGCGTTTCCGTTTCCAGAAATAAATTCAGCTTCTGTAAAGATTTCAGCAGTGTCATTTTTCATGTTTAAAGTAACATCTGTAAAAGTAACATCTGTAACACTTAAATCGCCGCTAATAACTCCAGCTCCTGTTGGGCTATCTCCAGCATCTCCATCTAAATCAAAACCTTCTTCAAAACCTTGAATTAAAACGTTGTTGAATATTCCTTGTGTTCCTGCTCTTAAACGAATTGCTTCGTTTCCAGTTGCAGAACCTAATCCTATAATCGTTAAGTTAGTTACTGTAGGTTTAGAAAAATAACCAGCAGCATTACTAAAATCGGTGTTAAAACCATCTGCTTCAATACCTTTATCGTGATCTGCTCCATGCTTAACATAGGCGTTTGTAATAGTTCCAGTGTAACCTTCTGTCCAGTCAATAGAATCATCTTGTGCATTTACTACAGAAACATAACTAGCGTTTACTGTTCCTCCAAAAAATTCGATACCATCATCTTTACCTTCAAAAGCTTGAATGTATTCTACCGAAGTACCACTACCAACACCATAGAAAGAGAATCCGTTGTTTTCCGATTGCCCATCTGCAGCACCACCAGAATATTCTACACGTACATAACGTAAGCTTCCAGAATTATCTGTAGCATCTGTTCCTCCAAATGGTAAACTTGCAATTTCTGAAGTAGAAGTAGAAGTACCAGTTACAGAGTTAATAGGCGCTTTTCCTAAAAGGATTAATCCTCCCCAATCTCCAGCACTTGGTGCAGCAGCATCTGATGTCATTACAATAGGACTATCTGCAGTTCCATTAGCAATAATTTGAGCACCTTGAGAAATAGCAATATATACATTTGCTCCAGCTGCTAAAGCTTCAAGCGTCATACCTGCAGGAATAGTTAATGTAGTTCCTGATGCCATGATTAAAGAACCGTTTACTTTATAACAATTGTTTGCGTCTAAAGTTAAATCTTCTACATAGGTTCCAGAAAGAAAGATACAATCGTCACTTGGTGTTTCACCACCAGAATTGTTGTTTACGGTACTGTTGTCATTGATTACGATATCTGAAGTATCATCTGTAGTACAAGAGAAAAGCACTGTTATAATTGCTAATCCTAAAATTAAATAATTTTTCATTGTTTCAAGTTTAATTAAATTCGTTTTTGATTTTATAGTTGTGATTAAAATTTATATTTAAGTTGTAATCCTAGATCCATTCCTCTTTTATAATCTGTAACACCTTTACCATTTGCAGAGTTTACAGAAATGTCACCTAATGTTGTTTCTCTGTAATAGTCGATGTTCGCATTTAAAAGATTTTTTGCGCTTAGATTAATTTCTAGCTTGTCATTTACTTTGTTTTTCCAGATGAAGTCTAAAGTTGGAACGCCTTTTTCAATAACATTTCCTAATTGTCCAGACCCTAAAGCATCTATTCGGTTAGAGAAATAAGAGAATACTAAGTTTGCTGTTGGTTTGTAGTTTCCAAAAGTTGGCGAATAATTAATATCTGCATTAAGTATTAATGGGGAAGCGCCTTGCAGTGCTTCTTCGCTTTCTGTAAAACTTACATCGTAAAATGCGCCATCTATATTCTCGTATAAATCTTGTGTGGTGTGCATGTATGTTGCGTTAAACCCAGCAGAAAGCTTGGTGTCTTCGTCTTCGTTTGTAATCAGGTTTTTTCTTATTTCAACTTCTAGACCATATACATTTGCTTTGTCTCCAGTTCTAAAATAACGTTGTGTACCAGTGGCATCCGCACCAACTACTAAGTTTACAGGATCTTTAATCTCTTTGGTGAAAGCGGCTACAGATAGTATTTCATTTTTGCTGAAAAACCATTCGTATTTTAAATCGATGTTTAATATTTTAGAATATCCTTTGTCTAATAAATCAGGATTACCACCAATTCTAGTAGAAATATCTTCGTATACAAAAGGAGCAACTTCTTTAAATTCCGGAATAGAAACCGTCTGACTAGCAGAAAAACGAAGGTTCGCATCTTCCGTTAATGCATATTTTACATTTAGCGTAGGAAGTACAAAAGTTTCTTTAGAGGTTATTTCACTATTTCCTAAGTTTCCTAAATTGATAACATTAAAAGCTATTTTTTGTTCAAAAGATTCTAAACGTACACCAGGAACAAATAGCCATTTTTCGCCAGATTTAATTTCGGCATCTACATAACCAGCATAAACATTAAGATTTCCGGTGTATGTGTTTTCATATAATCCAGGTCGGTTTACATTAGATACGTTAGGGATTGGGTTAATTACCTGTATTTCGTAAATACCATCATCACCATCGTTTAGGTTTAAATTATCTAACGTGAATACACTATCTAAATTATTTACATCGGTAATGCCATAGCCAGAGTCTAAAATATCATAACCATAACGAATGTTGTTAAACGTTCTCTCTTTACTTCTTCCATTATATCCTACGTTAATTTTTACATTATCATTGGCATTGTATGCTAGGTTGATTCTTCCGTTGTATTCGTTATCTTCAATGTTTTGAAAATAACGTTGGTTATCAAAAACCACATTGCTATAAAATGCTGGGTTGGTATTAATATCATTGTCTAATGCTAAGTGATAGTTTTCTACACTGACACGTTTTCTGTCTGGTTGCTTAGAAAAAACATAGTTATAACCAAATCCCCAATCCACATCGAATTTCCCTGAAGTATGTTCTCCTAATAATTGGTTCACGTACATTTGTGTTTGGTCAAATTGTACATTCATTTGGTAAAAACCTTCGTCTGTGTTTAGAATAGCGTCACGACTTCTACCTTTTCCGTCAATACCAAAATAGCCAACTTTATCGGAAGAGTTATTAATGAATAAGGAGTTGTATTTAATACTATTATCGCTATCTATTTTGTAGTTAATAGAAGCCATTGCTGTGGTAGTTGTACCATATTCGTATTCTTCGGCATTATCTATAAACGCTTTCTTTTCTGTTAATGTGTAATCTACTGCAGAACCTTTTCTGTATTCGTAGGAATTTTCAAAAGATGCCGTTGCAAAAAGACTTAGTCTAGAGTCGTTTTTAAAAGTAAAAGACTTTCCTGCGGAAGCACCATAACCAATATTCATTGGCGTACCAGCATTTTCAGGGTCCACACCATGCGATAAAACTACTGCAAAAGGATTGTGGTCATATCTACCATAGTAACCAAAATAACCAGTTCCTTCACTTCTTACAAAGTCTTTATCTATTGCGTTTGTATTAAATCCGGTGGAAACATAAGCGTCAAAGAAGCCATTTCCTTTATAATCTTTCGAGCTGATATCCACATTACCAGCAGAAAAATCTCCATAATACTTAGAAGAGTATGCCTTGCTAATGGATACGTTTTCTATAACGTCGGAAGAAAATAAATTCAAATCAATATTCTTTTTATTTACATCGTTAGACGGAAGCGATAAACCATTCATGGAGGTATTTAAATATCTATCTCCTAAACCACGCACGTAAACATTACTTGATCCTTCTTGTTTAGAAACTCCAGAAATTTTAGCCACAGCTCCAGCGGCATCACTAACTCCTTTTCTAGATAGTTCTTCGGCACCAATACTTTGTTTTATTTCTACTGCCTTTTTTTGTTCTAGTAATAAAGCGGTTTCACTTTCTCTTTTGGTAGTGGTAGTAATTACAACTTCATCTAAAGAAGCTGCGCTTGCTCCCATGGTTACATCTACGTTAGTCACTTTACTTGCTATAATTTCTACTGCAATTTCCTGTGTTTCATAACCAACAAAGCTGTAAATAATCGTGTAGCTTCCAGGAGATAAATCGTTTAAAATATAAAGACCATCCATGTCAGAGGTTGTTCCGGTAGATGTGCCTTTAATGATTACGTTTGCAAAAGGAAGAGGTTCATTGTTATATTCCTTATCCATTAATTTTCCTGCTAAAGAACCAGTAGATTGTGCAAAGGTTGCTAAAGAAGTAAATAGTGTTAATGCTAATATAAATTTTCTCATTACTTGTTTTAATTTCTTGAGGCAAAGAAACTCCAACTATGTAAAGTTGGTGTTAAGTACAGGTTAAACAAGCGTAATAAAACGGTTAGCTTAATGTTATGAGATTTGCATATTATTTTTATTTGGAAATAATTTCTTAACACTAAAAATGTATCTTGCAAAAGATAAAATTGATAAGATGAACTGGGAACAACTACTCTCCTTAAAGCGCTTTGGCGACACGAATAAAAGATTAAGAAAAGAACAAGACGAAACGCGTTTGGGTTTTGAAGTAGATTACGATCGCGTAATATTTTCTTCAGAGTTTAGAAGTCTTCAGGATAAAACACAAGTAATACCGCTTTCGCAAACCGATTTTGTACACACACGCTTAACACATAGTTTAGAGGTTAGTGTTGTGGCGAGATCCTTAGGTAGACAAGTAGGGAAGAAGTTACTAGAGAAATACCCGCATTTACAAAATATTCATGGCTACCAAGCAAATGACTTTGGTGCTATAGTAGCATCTGCAGCACTTGCACATGATATTGGTAATCCGCCATTTGGACATTCTGGAGAAAAAGCGATAGGGGAATTCTTTAAAACTGGAGAAGGGAAACAATATAAGGAGCAGCTTTCGGTAAAAGAATATCAAGATTTATGTGATTTTGAAGGTAATGCAAACGGTTTTAAAATAGTTACCGAGAATAGAGAAGGACGCCAAGGCGGTTTGCGTTTAAGTTACGCAACACTTGGTGCTTTTATGAAATATCCAAAGGAGTCTCTTCCTAAAAAACCTACCAAACATATTGCAGATAAGAAGTATGGCTTTTTTCAAAGTGAAAAAGAAGCGTTTTTAGATGTAGCAAATGAACTTGGTCTAATTAGTAGAAGTAAAACAGATATTAGCTTTTCACGTCATCCATTAGCTTTTCTTGTAGAAGCAGCAGATGATATTTGTTATACTATTATTGATTTTGAAGACGGAATAAACTTAGGACTAATTCAAGAGGAATACGCTTTAGAATATCTAATTAATTTAGTTAGAGAAACCATAAATACCAAAAAATACAACCAACTAAGTAATACGCAAGATAGAGTTAGTTATTTAAGAGCATTGGCAATTAATACGCTTATTAATGAAGCTGTAGCTATCTTTATTGCTAATGAAGAAGCGATATTAAAAGATGAATTTAAGATTGCTTTATTAGATAAAAGTAAATACGAAGCGCAAATCAATGATATTATTAAGATCAGTGTCGATAATGTATACCAATCTAAAGAAGTCGTGGATAAAGAGATTTCAGGATATCAAGTATTAAATACATTGCTAAGTGTTTATACAAATGCGATTAATAATAATTATAACGAGACACCAACGAATTACGATAAATTAGTGCTTAAAAGATTGCCTAAAACGATTGATATAAATGAGGCTAATTTGTACTTAAGATTGTTGAGTATATGTAATTATGTTTCCCTGCTTTCAGACAGCAAAGCCATTATGGGATATAAGAAAATCAAGGGTTTAAGCTTTAACATATAAGATTTTTTTATATCTCTCTAGTTTTGTTATATTTGCTACTCTACTATAAAAAATAAATTATGAAAAAGATTACCTATCTATTGAGTGTTTTTTTTGTTTTCTTTTTGGTTGGATGTAATTCTAATCAAGAATCCAAAAAAGATGTTACACAATTAAAAGAATTACATGCTGAGAATTTAGCGAAGAGCCCTTTTACAGAGCAGCTTAAGTTAAGTAAAAAAGAAAGAAAGCAGCACAGATTAACACCTAATAAGTATAATGAGGAGATGTGGGAGTTAACCATGAATCCAGAATTAGGAAGACCAACTCCAGAAAAAGTTGCGCAACTTCAAAAAGATTTATTAGAGCAAAGAAGAAATGAATTTGTAGCTGGCAGAGTTCCTGGTGATGCAATGGATAATGGATGGGTTTCTCGTGGGCCTAGTAATGTAGGAGGTAGAACTCGTGGTTTAATGTTTGACCCTAATGACGCATCGCACAACACAGTATTTGCTGGTGGTGTAAGTGGAGGTTTATGGAAAAACTCTAATATCACTGTTGGAAACAATGCATGGGAGCGTTTAAATATCCCAGAAAATTTAGCAGTATCTGTTATTACTTATGACCCTAATAATACCCAAACTTTTTATCTAGGTACGGGAGAATCTTATGTAGGTCATACAGACGGAGCTATAAACGGTGATGGTGTTTGGAAATCAACAGATGGTGGTGTTACATGGGCACAAATATTTGGAGGAAGTACTGGAGATAGTTATTTTGTTTCTGCTTCTAATATTACCGTAAATTCACCAGCAAGTATTGCGGATGATTATCAATCGTATCCAACAACTGCTTTCGGACCAGAAATAACGAGTGTAGTTACCGGAGATTTAATTTTAGCAAATGATGCTGCTGCTGCTGCACCAGTAGAAGGTTGTAATGCTTTTGGATCAAGTGCTTTAGGAAAAATAGCTTTAATACGTAGAGGGAATTGTAACTTTACTCAAAAGATAAAACATGCACAAGATAATGGTGCGATAGGTGCTATTATGATGAACAATGTTCCTGGAGAGCCAGTACCAATGGGAGGAGCAGATGCAACAATAACCATTCCTTCTGTAATGATCTCTCAGGCAGATGGAGATCTATTAGAAGCCGCTTTAGCTTCTGGTACTATTAACGTTTCTTTAAACCCAGCTGTTGGAGATTTTACTGCTCTTGTAGTTCCTGGTGTACAGCATATTAATGATATTATTGTAGCGCAAAATGGAGACGTATATGTAGCAGCAGGAGAAGCTGTTTATAGTTCTTCAAATGCGGGTACAACAATTGGTGGAGATGCATATGGATTGTATAAATCTTCAGATGATGGTGCGAACTGGTCAGAGGTAAACGTACCTTTAACTGCAGATGGACATAAACACGAACCTAATGATTTGGATTATGATGCTGCTGGTACCATTTGGATGTCTACTACTGCCAATTCTCTTTATGGAGATGGAGGTGGAATTATTTTTTCTTCCATAGATAATGGTACAACTTTTACACAAGCTTATGAAGTGCCAGATGGAGTTAGAACTCAAATAGTAGCTTCTAAACTTAATGCAGGAAAAGTTTATGTGTTAGCGGAAACTGCCGATGGCGTAACCGTTAAGTATACAGATTCTTCTTTTTCTTCAGTGGTAAATAAAGGGTTGCCTAATGATGCCGACGGTAATATTACCGGAAGGGATTTTACAAGAGGTCAAGCTTTTTATGATTTAACTATAGCCTTAGACCCTAGTGATGATGATATATTATATGCAGGAGGAATAGATTTATTTAAAAGTACAAATGGAGCTACTTCATGGAATCAGATTTCACATTGGTATGGAGGTTTTGGTTTCCAAGAGGTACATGCAGATCAACATGCTGTTGCCTTTGCACCAGGAGATTCGGATAAAATAATATTTGGTAATGATGGTGGAGTGTATTACACTAATGATGCAGGAACAGTTATTCAAGGTAGAAATAAAGGTTTTGTAACCTCACAGTTTTATACTGTAGGTGTTGGACCAACAACTGCTTTTACAACAGGAGACTATTTTGCAGGTGGTTTACAAGATAATGGAACACAATTATTTGAAAATGCAAACCCAATAGGAACTAGTGGTTCAACGGAAGCACAAGGAGGAGATGGAGCATATACCTTTTTTGACCAAGATGGTACAGATAGATATTTTATTGCAAATTATGTTTATAATGGTAGTATAAACCTGTATAGTTATGATGATCCAGGTAAAACTATTAATAGTGAAAGTGATAGCAACGGTTCTTTTATTAATCCACAAGCATTAGATTCTAATTTAGATATTTTATATTCTAATTATTCTGCAACAGAGATTATTATTAAAAGATATGCAGGTATTAAGTATGACCAAAATTTAATTAAAACCGATTTAACAGATGCAACAGAGTTAACAGCTAGACCAACTGCATTAACGGTTTCGCCTTATACTACTACCTCTTCTAAATTATTGGTAGGTACCGTTTTAGGAGATGTAATTTTAGTCGAAAATGCGAATACTAACCCAACTTGGACGAATTTAGATGGAAATGTATTAGTTGGTAGTGTGTCTGATTTAGAATTTGGACAATCGGAACAAGAGATTTTTGTAACCATACATAATTATGGTGTAAATAACGTTTGGTACACTAGTGATGGAGGTAACACATGGGAAGCTAAAGATGGTAACTTACCAGATTTACCTGTAAAAACAATTTTACAAAACCCATTAAGATTAGAAGAGGTGATCATTGGTACAGAACTAGGGGTTTGGTTTACTAATAATTTTTCAGATGCTTCTCCTACTTGGACACAAGCTTATAATGGTATGAGTAATGTTAAAGTTTTAGATTTAGATTTAAGAGACGATAATATGGTTTTTGCCGCTACTCATGGTCGTGGTATTTTCTCAGGGTTATTTACTCCAGATGCTTTAAGTATTGATGAAAATACAGCAAATGCATTTAGTATTTATCCAAACCCTTCAAACGGTACGATAAACATTAAAGTATCTCAAGATTATGGGAAAGCTTTAGCCACTATATTTGATATGAATGGTAGAAAAGTATTCTCTTCAGAATTATCTTTAAACCAACAGTCTACAATTAAAGCTAATAATCTAGCTACAGGAATGTATGTGTTAAAAATTCAAGGTGCTAATTTCTCTCATTCAGAAAAATTAATCATCAAGAAATAATAATAGACACATTATTATATAAAAAAATGCCACTTTTTAAGTGGCATTTTTTGTGTAATAAAGTAAAATTTAAGTAGTTGTACTCCTACATTTTCGATATAAACAATTGAAAAAGAAGTATTTTACGGATATAAATTGTATTTAAACGATGTTTTTAGTAAATTTACTATTCTCTTGCAGGGATATTTAATAAAATTGTTTCTTGGAACAATACTAAAAAATATATCATGAAAAAAAACCTACTAGGAGCAATCGTCATTTTCTTTGTGACTTTTGCGTGTTTATTGGTTATTAATGAAGTGTCAAGTAATAATGCTTCAGAAGTAGAAAATGAACAATACTACGTTACTGACTAACGTATTGCCTTTATTGTTTTAACGATGCTTTCCGCATTTAATGCAGCTAAGCCTTGTAGTTCCAACGTGCTTCCATGTTCTATAAAGTGATCTGGAATTCCTAAGACTGTAATATTATTTTTATAGTTGTTTTTTGCTGCAAACTCTAAAACAGCACTCCCAAATCCTCCTTTTACGGCGCCATCTTCTATGGTAATAATATTTTTATAGGTATTGCATATGAAATGTAATTGCGCTTCGTCTATAGGCTTAATAAAACGCATGTCGTAATGTGCAACTTGAATTTCTTTATCTATTAAGTTAATTGCTTCTGTTGTATTAACAGACATGGTTCCTACACTTAAAATAGCGATGTCTTTTCCTTCTTTTAAACAAAGGCTTTTACCAATTTCGATTTCAGAAAATGGTTGTTTCCAATCTATTATTTCACCTCTTCCTCTAGGATAACGAATTGCAATGGGTAAATCTAAACCTAGTTGCGCGGTGTATAGTATGTCGCGCAATTCTATTTCGTTTCTCGGTGCAAAAATAATAAGGTTTGGGATGCATCTTAAATATGCTAAATCAAAAACACCATGATGTGTTGCGCCATCTTCACCAACCAAACCTGCACGATCTAAACAGAAAATGACAGGTAGTTTTTGCAAAGCGACATCATGTATTACTTGGTCGTAAGCGCGTTGTAAAAACGTAGAATAGATATTGCAAAAAGGAATATAGCCTTGTGTTGCCATTCCTGCGGCTAGTGTTACTGCATGTTGTTCTGCTATGCCAACATCTAAAGCACGATCTGGGAACTCTTGCATCATATATTTTAAAGAACTTCCAGTAGGCATTGCTGGTGTTATACCAATTATTTTTTCGTTTTTTCTAGCAAGTTCTACTATCGTATATCCAAAAACATCTTGAAATTTTGGTGGCTGAATTTGGGAACTCTTCGCGTATAAATCTCCAGTTGCCGCATTAAATTTTCCCGGCGCATGATACGTTACTTGGTTTTCTTCGGCTTGTTTTAAGCCTTTTCCTTTTGTGGTAATTACATGCAGGAACTTTGGACCTTTTACTTTTTTAAGACGTTCTAGCTCTAAAATTAAAGCGGGTAAATCATGGCCGTCTATTGGTCCGGAATAATTAAAGTTTAGGGCTTCGAATATATTGTCTTGCTTTTGTGTTCCTTTTTTAACATTGGTCAGGTATTGTTTTAATGCCCCGACGCTAGGGTCAATACCAATAGCATTATCATTTAGAATAACTAATAAATTGGCATTGGTAACTCCAGCGTGATTTAAGCCTTCAAAAGCCATTCCGCTGGCAATAGAAGCATCTCCAATCACAGCAATGTGCTGTTTGTCTATTTCTCCTTTTAATTGTGAAACTAAAGCCATTCCTAAGGCCGCAGAAATAGATGTGGAAGAATGACCAACACCAAAAGTATCATATACGCTTTCTTCTCGTTTAGGAAATCCAGAAATACCACCAAGTTGTCGGTTGGTTTCAAAAGTGTTTTTTCTTCCAGTAAGTAATTTGTGCACGTAGGCTTGATGGCCAACATCCCAAACCAATAAGTCTTCGGGAGTATGAAATACATAATGCAAAGCAATAGTAAGTTCTACAACGCCTAAGCTTGCACCTAAATGACCTTCTTTGGTAGCAACGATATTAATTATAAAGGCACGTAATTCTTTAGCGAGTTCAGGTAATTGTTCTTGCTTTAAAAGACGTAAATCTTTTGGGTAATTGATATGGTCTAACATCTTATTCATGGAATACAAATGTAATATTTGAAAATGATACTAATACTAATATCATTTGAAATTGTACTTTTACAATAATTATTAATTCTTGAAATTATAGCTATGATTACACCTTTTGATGATACGTATTATATGAAGAAAGCACTGCAAGAAGCAGAAGCTGCTTTAGAAAAAGGAGAAGTTCCTGTTGGGGCAATTATTGTTGTAGAAGATCGAGTTATTGCACGAGCACATAATTTAACCGAAATGCTAAATGATGTAACAGCACATGCAGAAATGCAAGCGATTACAGCGGCAGCTAATTTTTTAGGAGGAAAGTATCTTAAAAACTGTACTTTGTATGTTACGTTAGAGCCTTGCCAAATGTGTGCCGGTGCTTTGTATTGGAGTCAGATTTCTAAAATAGTCTATGGCGCAACAGATGACCATCGAGGTTGTGGTGTCATGGGAACGAAATTACATCCGAAAACAAAAATAGAAGGTGGTGTTTTAGCAGAAGAAGCTTCTGCAATTATGAAACGTTTTTTTGTTGAAAAACGGAATTTGAATTAATGTATTTATTTATTGGTTGGTGAAAAACACCAACAAAGGGACAAATTGGTTTATGGTGCAACAGATGACCATCGAGGCTGCGGTGTCGCGGAAACGCAGTCATTTGTTTTTTTTTTTTTTTTTTTTTGGTTGGAGAAAAACACCAACAAAGGCACAGCCTTGAAAAATAGAAAGTAGTTGTTTTTAAGCCCATGTTGGTGTTTTTCACCAACATTTTAAAGATATCTTATTGGTAAAAACACGAACAAAGACTAAAGGAATGAAACTTAGTTGGTATATGCATTAGCGATAGAAACGGCATCCTTTTCAAGAAGCTTTGATAAACAAGTAATAAAACTTCAGGATTATCTTACTATAAAAGAGATTCTATAACAAATATGGTACTGCTTCGCCGAAAAGATATAGTGTATAGCGCGACGCTTTGTAGTTTTTACGGAAAAGGGTAATGCCCAAATTATAGCTTTCGTTTGTCACCTTCTCGATCTCGCATTTTATCTAAATTCTCTTTAGTAAGCATATAATCTTTAAGGTTTTTGTTTTTCCAAGTGTGATAGGTGAATAACGGAAAGAAAAGTAAGAAAAGACCTAAAACGCCGAATCCGATTAGTTTTTCAGAATAGTCTACCTCTAAAAAATAACCAGCAATAATACTAGAAATACAAGCGGTAAATAAAAGGTATAGAAAATATTTCATGTGTCTGATTTTATTGTTTTTTAAGGGAATATACTCTTTTCTGTTATTGCGTAAAATTAATTAATTCGCGTCTATATGCTGTGAGTAATTTGGATTTTGAAACAAAACCACAGTATTTTCCGTTTTTAATAACTGGTAAATTCCATGCTCCCGAATTTTGGAATTTTTTCATTACTATTTTCATGGAATCTTTTTCGTAAATGATATAATCTGGCGGATTGTGCATATAGGTTTCTACGCTAGTTATTTCATATAAATCTTGATCAAACATGACGGTTCTAATATCATCTAAGAGAATAATACCAACCAATCTGCTTTCTTGGTCGACCACAGGAAATAGGTTTCTGTTCGATTTGGAAACGACTTTATGAAGCATATCACCCAGAGACATTTCTGGTTGTACTTTGATGAAATCTTTTTCTATAACACTATCTAATTGCATAAGCGTTAAAACACTGTGGTCTTTATCGTGTGTTAATAAATCGCCTCTTTCTGCTAGTTCGCGGGTATAAATAGTGTGCTCCATATAATTTTTGGTAATCATATAAGAGATGGCAACAGTTATCATTAGTGGTAAAAATAAAACATAGCCACCAGTAATTTCGGCAATTAAAAATATAGCGGTTAATGGCGCATGAATTACACCAGCTATTAAGCCAGCCATACCAATTAAGGTAAAGTTAGATTCGGATACTTGATGCCCAAGTCCGATGTTGTTAATTATTTTAGCGACTACGTTTCCTAAAGCGCTTCCCATTACCATGGTTGGTACAATAACTCCACCAACACCACCAGCAGCAAAAGTGGTTGTCATTGCTATTGCTTTAAATATGGTAAAGCCAATAAGTAATATAATCACGACCCAAATGTTATCAATGTATTTGTCAAATGGATTGGAGCCAAGTGCGTGTAAATAGTTGCCTTCAAACAAATCTTTAGTAAAACTTAAACCCTCACCGTAAAGTGGTGGAATAAAATAAAGCATAATACCAATGGAAATACCCCCAACTAGAAGCTTAATGAATTTTGTTTTAAACCGATCGAAAAAAGCATAAATAGCAAAATACATTTTAGTGAAATAAATGGATGCTATTCCTGTTCCTAGTCCTAAAATCATATAGAAAGCAGTGTCGTTTATGGTAAATTTATCGGTAACGTTAAAGTTGAAAAGCAACTCGTCTCCTAAAAAGAAATAGGAGGTTAGCACAGACGATATGGATGCAATTAATAGTGGTAATAAAGAAGCAAATGTAAGATCTAAACTAAATACTTCTACTGCAAATACGATTGCTGCAATAGGAGATTTAAACATAGATGCCATTGCTCCAGCTGTTGCACATGCAATAAGTAGCGTTCTTGTTTTTTTATCAATATGAAGTATTCTACTTAAATTAGAACTCAATGCCGAACCAGAAGTTATTGCTGGTCCAAGTAGTCCTACAGATCCACCAAAACCAACGGTTAATGGTGCTGCGATTAATGGATGATAAATAAGCTTGTAAGACAGAAGTCCTTTTTGCCTTAATAAGGAATATAATAAAGAGGGAATAGCTCGTTTTATAAAAGAAGGAACCGATGGTTTCATCTCTTTTTTAGAAACATATTTTTTAAAAATATAAACTAATAACAATCCGATAACTGGTAATATAAAGTACAGTTGGTTTTCGGAAGAAATAATCCCTTTTTCTAAAATAGACTGGATTGTAAATGTGATGTTCTTTAAAATGATTGCAGCAACACCAGTTAATAAACCAACAACAACACTTAATATATATACAAAGTTTTCTTGGGAGATGTATTTGTATCTCCAAATTAAAATCCGTTTTATAATTTGTTGCTTTGGCATAGATTAAAGCTACTAAAAAATCCTGCATAAAGCAGGATTTTTATTTTTATGATTTTAAGTTTAGTTTTAAACTTAGTTCTGATAGTTGTTCATCATCAATTGGAGCAGGAGCATCTATCATGACATCGCGACCAGAATTGTTTTTCGGGAATGCAATAAAGTCTCTAATGGTTTCTTGTCCGCCAAGAATAGCAACCAATCTATCTAGTCCAAAAGCAAGTCCGCCATGTGGAGGAGCGCCATATTCGAAGGCATCCATTAAAAAGCCAAATTGTGCTTTAGCTTCTTCTTCAGAAAAACCTAAATGCTTTAACATGATTGCTTGTGTTTTCTTATCGTGAATTCTAATCGATCCACCACCAATTTCGTTTCCGTTTAAAACCAAATCATATGCATTGGCTTTTACTTCTCCAGGATTGGTATCTAATAATTCTATTTGTCCAGGTTTTGGAGATGTAAATGGATGATGCATCGCGTGGTAATGTCCAGTTTCTTCATCTAGTTCTAATAATGGGAAATCCATTACCCAAAGTGGTGCAAATACTTTTGGGTCACGTAAACCTAAACGCGTTGCTAACTCCATACGTAAGGCGCTTAATTGTGCTCTTACTTTGTTAGTGTCGCCAGATAATACACAAACTAGGTCGCCAGGTTTTGCTCCTGTAATTTCGGCCCATTTTGCTAAATCTTCTTGATCGTAAAATTTATCTACAGACGATTTGAATGTTCCATCGTCGTTACATCTAGAATAAATCATTCCTAAAGCACCAACTTGTGGACGCTTCACCCAATCAATAATTTTATCTATTTCTTTTCTTGTATACGTGTTTCCGCCAGGAACAGCAATACCTACGACTAGCTCTGCACTATTAAAAACCCCAAAGTCTTTATGTTGTGCTACTGCGTTAAGCTCGCCAAATTCCATTCCAAAACGAATGTCTGGTTTATCATTTCCGTATAAACGCATCGCATCATCGTAAAGAATTCTTGGGAATTTCTCTATTTCAACACCGTTTACTTCTTTTAATAAATGACGTGTTAATCCTTCGAAAACATTTAAAATATCTTCTTGGTCAATAAATGCCATTTCGCAATCTATCTGAGTGAATTCTGGTTGTCTATCTGCGCGTAAGTCTTCGTCTCTAAAACATTTTACAATTTGGAAGTACTTATCCATACCACCAATCATAAGCAGTTGCTTAAAGGTTTGAGGAGATTGTGGAAGTGCGTAAAATTGTCCTTCATTCATTCTACTTGGTACCACAAAATCACGAGCACCTTCTGGAGTAGATTTAATTAAATATGGTGTTTCTACTTCTATAAATCCTTCGTTAGATAAAAAGTTACGTACTGCTTGTGTTACTTTTGCTCTAAAAATTAGATTGTTCTTTACTGGATTACGTCGAATATCTAAGTAGCGATATTTCATACGTAATTCTTCACCTCCATCGGTTTCATCTTCAATAGTAAACGGAGGAACTAAAGCTTCATTTAAAATATTTAGCTCAGAAACTAAAATCTCAATGTCTCCAGTAGCCATTTTTGGGTTTTTAGATGCGCGTTCTATTACGGTTCCTTTTACTTGAATAACAAATTCACGACCTAGTTTTTGTGCTTGCTCTAACATCGCTTTAGAAGTGCGTTCTTCATCAAACACTAATTGCGTTATTCCGTATCTATCTCGTAAATCTACCCAAGCAATAAATCCTTTATCTCTCGATTTTTGAACCCAACCTGCAAGAGTTACTTCTGTATTTATATGTGATGCATTTAACTCACCACAATTATGACTTCTGTACATAAAATTTTATTTGAAGTGCAAATTTAACATTTATATTGTGACTTTAATTGGTATTGTAAAAACTAATTTTAATGAAGTGTAGCGCGGGTTATTTTGTGTTTTTATTATTATATGTTCATAAAAAGTAATTAAAATTTAAATATTTAACAATTTTGTTGTTTTTTTGTTTAAACAATATAAATTAAAAGTTATGGTAAAAAACTTCTTTATGGTGCTGTTTCTATTATTAGGGACTTCACATTTTATGAGTGCACAACAAGTAACAGGGAGCGTTTCAGACGATTCGGGTCCGATACCAGGAGCCTCTGTTGTTGTAAAGGGAACCACAAATGGTACAACCACAGATTTTGATGGTAATTATACCATTGATGCCAATAGTGGAGATGTTTTAGTATATTCTTATGTTGGTTATGAAGAACAAGAAGCTACGGTTAGTGGAAGTGTTATGAATATAACGCTGCAGTCTGGAGTTTCATTAGATGAAGTTATTCTAGTGGGAAACAGAGCAAAACCAAGGTCTATTCTAGATTCTCCTGTGCCAATTGATAATATTGGTGTTGCCGAATTAAAGAATACAGGGCAACCTACAGTAGATAAGATGTTAACGTATAAAGTACCGTCTTTTAACTCTACAACGCAATCCATTTCAGATGGTACTGCTCATTTTGATCCAGCAGATTTACGTGGATTAGGACCTAGTAGAACCTTAGTTTTAATTAATGGAAAACGTAAAAACCAAAGTGCTTTAGTATACATTAATGATACACCTGGTAAAGGGGAAGTTGGTGTAGATTTAAAAAGTGTGCCAGCTGCAGCTATTGAGCGTATCGAGGTTTTAAGAGATGGAGCATCTGCGCAATATGGTTCGGATGCAATTGCAGGAGTAATAAACATGGTCTTAAAAAAAGACGTAGAGTTTACTACAGTAAGTGCAAAAGCGGGAGTAACAACAGAAGGTGATGGTTTTAACTTTGGAGTAGACTTAAATACTTCTATTGGTTTAGGAGTAGAAGGAAGCTATTTGAACTTTACTCTTGGTTACTACGAACAAGAAAAAACGAATCGTGCTGGTACGCCAGGAAAAGATGATTTATTTGGTGTTGCTGCAAATGATCCAACATTTGGACCTTGGTTAGCAGCGAATCCAGATTTAGGAATGAATGTTGGGCAACCGGAAATGAAAATAATGGATATTTTTGTTAATGCCGGAGTTCCAATTGGGGATAAAGGAGCAGAATTCTATACTTTTGGAGGATTGACATACAGAACAGGAAAAAGTTTTGCGTTATACCGTACGCCTTACTGGGTTACCGATCCACATAATTTATTACATGAGGCAGGAACAGAGTATCAAGGTTTTCAGCCTACATTTGAAACAGATATTAGAGACAATAATTTTACAGCAGGATTTAAATGGGATTTACTTGGGTTTAAAGTAGATTTAAGTGGAACTTATGGTAGAAACGCAGTGAATTATGAAGTTGGTAATACGTTAAACATCGATTTAGGAGCGAATAGCCCAACGACTTTTGATGTTGGAGCATATACTTTTAGTAATACACTTGCTAATTTAGACTTAAGTAGAGAGATTGGAAAGTTTGTAGTTTCTTTTGGAGCAGAAGTAAAAGGAGAACGTTTTACTGCTAAAGCAGGAGATGGGGCATCTTATTATAATCCGTCAGGATCTGGAGGAGCACAGTCTTTTCCAGGATTACAACCTAGTAATGCAGTAAATGCAACTAGAGATAATTATGGTGTTTATGGAGCTATTGATTGGGAACCAACCGAAAAACTTTTAATAGGTGGTGCTGTTCGTTATGAAGACTTTAGTGATTTTGGAGATAATACATCATGGAAATTAAATGGTCGTTATTCTTTAGGAGAAAAAGGAGCTATAAGAGCATCTTATGGTACAGGATTTAGAGCACCTTCATTGCATCAAATTTATTTAAGTAATGTACAAACGCTAGTTTCTGGTGGTTCTATTTCTAATCAAGGTACTTTTAATAATGTAGATCCTATTATTAGAGAAGGTTTAGGTGTGCCGCAATTAACAGCAGAAACTTCTAAAAATATTTCTGCAGGAGTTACATTCAAGCCTTTAAATAATTTATCTCTTTCTCTAGATTTTTACAATGTGAAAGTGGATAATAGAGTACTATTTACCAATGAAATTGGTTTTGATAGTAATACAGGTACAACAAACCCAGTAGAGCAAATACTTATAGATAACTCTATTACTAGTTTAAAATTCTTTGTTAATGCTGTAAATACAAATACTACAGGAGTAGATTTAGTAGCAAACTATAGAAATATAGAATTAGGTAATGGTAAATTAGGTGCAACATTAGCAGCGAATTTTAATAATACAGATATTGATGGAAAAATTGATACTCCTGCATTATTAGCAGCAAATGATTATGTAATCTTTGATAGAAAAGAACAAGCTAGAATTCTTTCTTCTAGACCTAAAACAAAAGTATTATTAGGTTTTGATTATGAATTGAACAAATGGAATTTCGCATTAAATAACACGTATTTTGGAGAAGTAACATGGCAACATGCTACAGATGAAAGTAAAGATCAAACATTTGCTGGAAAAGTGATTACCGATTTAATTGTTGGTTATGCGTTTAGTGATCGTCTTTCGGCTTCCTTAGCTGTTACTAACTTATTCGATGTGTATCCAGATGAAATAGAAACAGGAGGAGATGTTGTTACAGATCTTGGAGGTAGATTTAAATACCCTTGGGAAGTAAATCAATTTGGAACTAATGGAACAACTATTAGTGGTGGATTGAATTTTAAATTCTAATCTTTTCCTATAGATCACTGTCTTAAAATAAAAGGACAGAATAGAATAAAACTAAAACCAGAGAAGTTCGCTTCTCTGGTTTTTTGTTATGCATAGGTTTGGTGTTTTTTATGTTTAATCAGGTTTTGAATTATTCGTTTAAATGCGTAATTTTTTAACAAAAAATAAAGACATTTTTTAAATAATGGTAGTATAAATTGAAAATAACTTAAATAATTAGTATTTTTTGTTGTTACTTAGTAAGAACTAATAAAAAACAAAAATTATGATTAAAAACTACTTAATGGCAATGATGCTTTTTTTTGGAGCTTCTCAAATCATTGCACAACAGCAAATTACCGGAAATGTTTCGGATGATACTGGGCCAATCCCAGGAGCTTCTGTTATTGTGAAAGGAACCACAACAGGAACCACAACAGATTTTGATGGGAATTACACAATTGAAGCTAACAATGGTGCTACATTATTGTTCTCTTATGTAGGTTATGATGAGAAAGAAGTTATTGTAACAGGAAATGTAATGAATGTGACTTTAGTCTCAGGAGTTGCTTTAGATGAAGTTGTACTGGTTGGATCAAGAAGAGCAGGAAGAACTGTTTTAGATTCTCCTGTGCCAATTGATGTGATAGATGTTCAGGAAATAGCATCGCTTGGAGCGCAAACAACAGTTAATGAAATTTTAAATTATGTTGCGCCTTCCTTTACATCTAATGCGCAAACAGTTTCTGATGGTACAGATCATGTTGATCCTGCTTCGCTAAGAGGTTTAGGTCCAGATCAAGTATTAGTATTGATTAATGGAAAAAGGCGTCACAAATCTTCTTTAGTAAATGTAAATGGTACCGTTGGTACTGGAACAGTAGGTACAGATATGAATTCTATTCCTTCTTCTGCAATTGCTAAAATAGAGGTATTGCGTGATGGTGCTGCGGCACAATATGGATCAGATGCTATTGCTGGTGTAATTAATATTGTATTGAAAAAAGCTACCAACGAATTAACTTTAAATGTAAATACTGGAGCAAATTTTAGTCAGCATGCCGAACAATATGATGAAGGTGGTGTAGATGGTGAAAAGTTTCAAATAGACGCCAACTACGGTGTAGATTTAGGTAAAAATGGTGGTTATATCAATTTTACAGGTTCTTTAGAAAATAGAGGAGCTACAAATAGAAGTGGTTCTATGGGGCAACCAATATATACGATGTTTGATATTGCTGCTAGAAAGTTAGGTTATGACCAAGCTTATAATATGAATCCTAGTGCTTTAGCGAATTATGTTGCAGGTTTAGATCCTTCTTTACAAGCCGTTTATGATCAAGGTGTCGCAAATGGAGATTCTTATTTAGATATAATCGCATCAGATGGTGCTACTTTTAGTGGAGATACATCGAATCCTGCTCCAATATCAGAATATGAATTAGCGCAAAGAGGTCTAACTCGTGATGATTTTAGAATGAAAGTTGGGCAATCTAAACTTCGTGGCGGAAAATTCATGATGAACATGGAGTTGCCATTAGATGATAATGGGTCGACACTGTACTCTTTTGGAGGTATTAGTTTTAGAGATGGTTTAGGTGCCGGGTTTTATAGAAGACCTGCGTATACAGATGGTAGAGGAAATCAAGAAGCATTACCAAACGGTTTTTTACCACATATAGCATCTAAAATTATAGATAAGTCTTTTGCTGCAGGAATTAAAGGTAAGATTGGCGATTGGGATGTAGATTTTTCTAATACCTACGGAACAAATAGTTTCGATTTTACGATTGAAAACACCGTGAATGCAACTTTGGGTACATCTTCTCCTAGAGAGTTTGAAGCAGGAGGTTTCTCTTTTGCTCAAAACACTACTAATTTAGATCTTTCTAAATTTTATGAAGATACTTTTTCCGGATTTAACGTTGCTTTTGGTGCGGAATATAGAGTGGAAAATTATCAGTTGTTAGCTGGCGAAGAAGCTTCTTGGGCAAGTTATGATCTTAATGGTCAAATTGTAACAGGAAGTACACCGGATGCAGATTTAGTTACTAGTTATTTTGGAAACGTTGTTCCGGGTGGAGCACAAGTTTTTCCAGGATACAGACCAGGAAATGAAGTAAATCAAAATAGAAATAGTTATGCTGGTTATTTGGATTTAGAAGCAGATATTAGTGAAGCATTTTTAATAAGTACCGCTTTTAGATATGAAAATTATAATGACTTTGGAGATACCTTCAACTGGAAATTAGCTTCAAAATATAAGTTTTCTGATAATTTTGCAGTACGAGCTGCATATAGTACTGGTTTTAGAGCTCCAGATTTACATCAAATTTATTTTAACGCAACAGCAACGCAGTTTGTTGGAGGAATACCAATTGAACAAGGTACTTTTTCTAATAATAGTAGATTGGCGCAGTTGTTAGAAATACCTAGCTTAAAGGAGGAAACTTCTAAAAACTTCAGTTTAGGTTTTACAGCTAAATTACCAGACTTAGGTTTAAAATTCACAATCGATGGTTATATCGTAAATGTGGAAGATAGAGTTGGTTTAACAAAAAGCTATAGCCCAATAGATGATAATAACGATAGTGTTATAGATGAAAATGACGAATCACAACAAGCATTTGATAATGCAGCAGCTACTGCGGCTAAGTTTTTTACCAATGGTTTTGATTTAGATAATAAAGGAGTAGATGTGGTTGTTGCACATAATATGTCTTTAGGAGAAGGTAACTTAACAAATAATCTTTCTGCTACTTTTAGAAAAGTAGAAGTGAAAAATGTTAGAGAAATTCTTGGTGAAGAAATTTTAGACGAAACCTTAAAAGGATATATCGAAGATGCTATGCCAAGCACTAAAGTAAACTTAACCAATACATACAAACGTGAAAAATGGAGTGTGATGCTTCGTAATGTATACTTTGGTTCGGTAAACGATCCAGACTTTAGAGGTACTGCTACGCCTGTAGAATATGGTGCTAAAATTGTAACCGACTTAACAGCTTCTTATAACTTAATGGAAAACTTAAGAGTTACTGCGGGAGCAAACAATCTATTTGATGTGTATCCAGACGAAGTGCCTTTTGAAGGATCGCAGTATGGAGACCAATTTATTTTCTCTAGAAGAACTTCACAATTCGGATTTAATGGTCGTTATGTGTTTGCTAGATTAACTTTCACTTTAAAATAAAAAAATATGAAAAATATAAAATCAATTTATAAACTATTCGTACTGCTTGCTGTCGTGTTTATGGTAAGTTGTGATGATAGTGATGACATGAATGATGTTGTAACTAGTACAACAACAATAGAAGGAAACTCCGTTTTTATCGAGACAGATGATGCAAGTGCAGGGATCTTTACCTTAACAGGGCTAAATACTGCAGACCAAATAAATGTAGCGGTTAATAATGCGGTTACTACGGATTTAACTCCTGGGTTTACGGTGTATAATTATGCAGATAATTCTATGGCTGTATTAGGTACAGATTACACTATTAGTGTAACGGATATTACAGCAGGAAGTATGAGTAGTACTACGCAAATTACTTTTTTAACCGATGGAATCTATGAAGTTGTTTTAGATGGTTCTTCAGATGCTTCTATAGGTGCTGCTGGAAATAGTAGGTTTTTCTCAACAGACTCCGGAAGCTATAGAGCTGTATTAACATGGACAGATGCAGCTGTGAATTTAGATATGGATATAGATTTAATGACAGAAACTTGGGGATGGGGTTTTGTAACGTTCGATTCGAGCAGCTCTAGTACTGCTGTAGATTTATCAGAAACAGTGGAGTTATTAAACATCACAGGACAAGGTAATTTAGCTTTGTGGTTTTGGGGAAATAATAATACCGCTGTAGATTATAAAATTCAGCTTTTTGATATGGAAACAGCACAACAAATTGGAGGTGATTATTTAGGTACTTTTCCGGCTGCAACAAATGCTTGGAGATTATGGTTTACTTTAGGGGCAGATGGAGATGGAAACTCTTCTGTTATTGAAGTATTTGAAGAAGATCCAGCACTTTAATGCAGTACAAATATCTTATTAAAATAAAAAAAATCCGAAGCATGTGCTTCGGATTTTTTGTTTCTTCTATGGTCTCTTTTCTATTCTTCTGTAACGACAACTGTTGTGTTTCCTCTATTTCGTAGCCACATTTTAAATCTTGTAACTAAGTAGAATAAAATAGGTACTACAATTAGTGTTAAGAAAGTAGCAACAAATAGACCGTAAATTACGGTCCAAGCTAATGGTCCCCAAAACACTACGTTATCTCCTCCCATGTAGATATGCGGATTAAACTCACTAAATAAAGTAAAGAAGTTAATGTTTAAACCAATAGCTAAAGGAATTAAACCAAGTATGGTAGTAATTGCGGTTAATAATACAGGTCGTAAACGTGCTTTTCCAGCTTTAACAATACTTTCAAATAAATCATCTTCTTCTAAGTAATCCTCTTTACCTAGATTTAAATCATTCTTTTTTCTGTCAATTAATAGTTGTGCATAATCGAGTAGGACCACACCGTTATTTACTACAATTCCTGCTAGTGATATAATACCAACCATAGTCATCATAATAACAAAGGCACTTCCTGTAATAACAATTCCGCCAAATACCCCAATAAAACTCAAGAAAATAGCCAACATAATAATTGTTGGTTTTGAAATAGAATTAAATTGAAAAATTAAAATAAAGAAAATTAATCCTAATCCAGTAAAGAATGCACCAACCAAGAAAGTCATTTGTTTGTTCTGTTCTTCAATCTGACCCGTATAATCTACCTTAACATTTTCAGGTAAACCTTCATAGTTTTTCATTTCATTTTGCACTTGTGCTACAATAACACCAGCATCGGTAAAACCAGGAGAAAGCGCAGAATAAATAGTAACGACGCGTTTGGTGTCTTTATGCTTAATAGCGTTGAAACCAGAGTTGTTTTCATATTTTGTTACCGCAGAAACAGGAACGCTTTTTAACTGCCCGGTATTATCTCTAAAGGTTATATTTTGATTAAATAATGCGCTTGTATTATATCTAATGTCTTCATTAAAACGAACATAAATATCAAAATCATCACCATCTTCTTTATAAATTCCAGCCTTAGAACCAAAAATAGAATTACGTAATTGTTGTCCTACTTGTAATGCGCTAACACCTAATTCTCCTGCTTTTTCACGATCTACAGCAACACGCATGGTTGGCTTGTCTTTGTTCACGTTAATTTTAAGTTCATCAATACCAGGAATGTTTTTGGTATTAATAAATTCACGCATGTTTTCTGCTACAGCAATTAACTCATTATAGTCATCTCCTTCAATTTCAATGTTAATTGGTGATCCAGCTGGAGGACCGTTAACATCTTTTTCTACCGAAATTAAAACACCAGGATAAATACCTACTAAGGAAGATTGTACTTTTTGTCTTAACAACTCACTATCTTCTCCTCTACGGAATTTGTATTCACGCATAGAAGCAGTAATCTTTGCTTTATGCGGCGTTTCTGCTGCAGATCCCATATCTGTTTGGGCATTTCCAGCACCAGCACCAACTTGGGATACAGCACTTTCTACCATAAAGTTATGGTTCTTGTCCATATATTGAGCACTGTTTAAAACAGTTACAACGTGCTTTTCTATTTCTTTAGTAATCGCATTCGTTTTTTCAATAGCTGTTCCTTCCGGGTATTCGATATAAACAATAATTTGATTCGGTTTATTATCTGGAAAGAACTCTACTTTAGTTCGTTGCGAACCTAATGAAGCTCCAAAGGCAACAAATGCAAGTATTAGCAAAGTAAAAGTACCAATGGTTAATGCATATGGTTTCCATCCGGAAAGCGCCCAACGTAATTTTTTCTCATACCAACGCTCTAATCTAACCAGTGTTTTTGTTTGAAAGTTATTCGCCCATTTACGTATAAACCATCTGTAAAACCAAAGCATGATAGCGGTAAAGATCATTAATGTTCCTAGTCCTCGGTAAGCACCTCCAAAAAGTAAAATAAGTACACCTATGATGGCAATAATACTTGTGGTTTTAATAATTTGCTTTAATGGCATGTCTTTATCTTCGATACTCATGAATTGAGAAACTAAAACAGAGTTAAAGAAAATAGCAACAAATAAGGAAGAACCTAAAACTACAGATAATGTAATTGGTAAGATCATCATGAAATCTCCCATGATTCCTGGCCATAAGCCTAAAGGTATAAATGCTGCAACCGTAGTTGCCGTAGATATGATAATAGGAAAAGCAATCTCACTAATCCCTTTTTTAGCAGCTTCAATTCTGCCCATACCTTCTTCGTCCATCAATCTGTATACGTTTTCTACAACAACAATCCCATTATCTACCAGCATACCAAGTCCCATGATTAATCCAAAAAGAACCATAGTATTCAAACTGTGCCCTAATAGGTTTAATATCATTAAAGACATAAACATAGACATCGGAATTGCAAACCCAACAAAAATGGCATTTTTAAATCCTAAAAAGAACATTAAAACGGTAACTACTAAGATAATTCCGAAAATAATATTGTTTACTAAATCATCTACTTGACCAATGGTTTTAGGCGATTGATCATTAGTAATTGTTACTTCTAAATCCTGCGGAAATATATTGTCTTTAGCTTCTTGAACAATTAATTGTATTTGCTCTGCAGCTGCAACCATGTTTTTACCTGCACGTTTTTTTACGTCCAGCATGACTACTGGTTTTTCAAACTCTCTTGCAAATGTGTTTTTGTCTTCTTCTTTAAAAGTAACGGTTGCAATATCTTTAAGATAGATAGCGTTACCATTTTCTGCTTTTACAACAAAGTTGTTCAGTTCGGAAGGTTTTTCTATTTCACCTATTATTCTAATCGTACGACGTTGTCCGCTTGTAATTAAATTACCTGCAGACATAGTAACATTACCATTTCTTATTGCGCCAATAACATCATTAAAAGTTACATCTGCAGCCATCATTTTATAAATGTCTACGGCAACTTCTACTTCTTTTTCTTGTGCACCACGAATATCTGCTTTTTTAATTTCTTGAATATCTTCAATTTCATCTTGAAGGTATTCCGCAAAATCTTTTAATTTTTCTACAGGATAATCTCCAGAAATATTAATATTAAGAATAGGCATTTCTTCCGAAAGACTTAAATCAAAAACATCTGGTTCTACCTTAGCATCATTAAATGTAGGCCAATCTTCACCAGAAGTTTCGGTATCTATTTCATCTTTAACTTTTTGTTTTGCTTGTTCCACACTAATGTCTTCATCAAACTCTACTACTACCATCGAGTAGTCTTCCTGTGATGTTGAGGTGATTTCAACTACATTGCTAACAGATTTTAGCTTGTCTTCTAAAGGATCTGTTATCAGTTTCTCTATATCTTCAGCAGTATTACCCGGAAAAACAGAGCTTACATATATCTTCGTCTCATTAACTTCTGGAAAATTTTCTCTTGGCATACTGAAAAAAGCAGATACACCAATATAAAATATCACAGCAATAAGCACATACATGGTGGTCTTATTGTTAATAGCCCAAGAGGATAAGCCAAATTCCTTTTCTGTATTTTTTTTCTTTTTTGTCATTATATTTGGCTTAGTAATTAATCACTTTAACAGTTTGACCATCTTTTACACTACGTGCACCTTCTTTAATAAGTTCTGCGTCATTTTCAATACCATCTAAAACTTCAATGACATCGCCTTGTGTTCTACCCGTTTTAATTATAATTTTCTTAGCAACACCTTCTTTGTTTTCATTTTTGTTATTTACAACGTAAACATATTGTTCGCCTTCTGCATTTTCAGAAATAATACTTTGCGGAATTAATAGCGCTTCTTTGTTGGTGTAGTCGTTAATTTTAAGCTTTGCAGTTAAATTAGGTTTTATAGTTTTGTCGGCATTAGGAATAGCAACTTCTATTTTAAATGTACGATTTGCCGGATTAATAAAATCTCCTGCTTGACGTATAGTCGTTTCTAGAGTTTTACCTAAAATTGGAAACTCTGCAGTTACATTTTTACCTTTTACAACGTTTGCTATGTATGCTTCTGGAACATCCGTTTCAATATACATATCGTCCAGATTGATAATTCTAATTAATTGCGATTGACCAGCAGCAACAACACTACCTTGCTCTGTAATAACATCGTCTATTGTTCCAGAAAAAGGAGCTCTTACGTTTGTTTTACTTAGTTGTTGTTGTAATTGGTTTACTGCTTGTGTCTGTGCATCGTAGTTAGATTTGGCTTGTAAATATTGAATTTCACTTCCTATTTTTTGTTCCCAAAGTCTTTCTTGGCGCTCAAAAGTAGTTTTTGCTAAATCTGCTTGAATTTGTAATTGTGCTACTTGCTGACTTAACCCGCCATCATCAATTTTAGCTAACAATTGCCCTTTTGTTACTTTCTGACCTTCTTTCACGTATATTTTAGTTAAAATTCCGTTGTATTCTGGATAGATAACAAGCAGGTTTTTGGTCGTTACATTTCCTTGAATTTCTAATACGTGCTTAAACACTTCATGTTTTGCTGTAAAAGTGGTTATTAATGGCACTTTTTTAACGGTGTCTAGTTTTGAAATTGCTTCATCTAAGACTTTAATTTTATCGTGAATAATTTTTTGGTCATCCACTAGCTCGGTTCTCTTCGTTCTAATTTTTTCTAAATTTTCGGTAGCTAAAATATTTTCTATAGAATTATTCTTTTTCTCACCTCCACAAGAGATAATTAATAGGGTAAGGATAAATAGTGAATATATATTTTTCATTATAAAGTGTTTTCTGGTTGTGTTAGTTTTTATGTATTTCGTTTAAAACAGTTTCAAGCTCTGCTTTCGTATTAATTACATTTAGCATCGCTTGCAATAGTTCTTGCTGTGCCGTGTATAATTGTGTTTGTGCTTGGCGTAAATCAAAGCTAGAAGAAATACCTTCAAAAAATTTGATTTGATTTTTTTGTTCAATACGTTCTGCTAGGTTTAGATTAGAAGTCTTATTTTCATAATCCTCCATAGCAAATTGGTAATCACTTTTGGCTGCAGCAATTTGTAATTTTAATTGCTGTTGTGTTTCTGTTAAGTCGTCTTGTGCTTTTTCAAGATTTACTTTTGCTCTTTGTGTAGAAGCGCTTCGCATACCAGAACTAAATATTGGGATGTTTAAGCTAACACCAAATAAAGAAGAACCAAACCATTTTTGGTCGCTATTTGCAAAATGAAACTTTTCATTATATGCGGCATAGCCTCCATTTATAAAAGCATCTAAAGTTGGTAAAGCTTTACTTTTCTCTAGTTTAAGAAGTAACTCTTTTGCTACTTTGTCATTTTCTGCAATTTTGAAGTCTATGTTGTTTTCTACATTTTCATCTGCTTCTAATAGGCTTGTAACCGAATGATAGTTCGCTAAACCACTTAGGTTTTCGGTTAATACAGAATCTGTATTAACATCTAGACCAAGTGTGATGTTAAACATTTGGTAGGCTAGTTTCTTAAGTCTTTCGGTGTTTTTTAACTGACTTTCAACTCCAGAAAGAGTAATTTGTAATTGCTCTACACTTTCTTCTTCCTCTAAACCGTTTTCATATATTTTAGTGATTTCGAAAATATTTTTTTCTAAAACACTAATGTTTCTGTTTAAAACAGAAAGACTTTCTTCTGCTAGTAATACATTTCCGTAGGCGTTGATGACAGCTTTTCGGACTTCCAAGTCGGTTTTTTCTTTCGCGTTTTTAGAGATTTCTAAATACACTTTAGCAGATTGTAATCCTACGAGGTAAGAACCATCGAATAGTTTTTGAGTTAAAGTAGCAGTCGCCGTTGTACTTTGTTTTGTACCAAAATTAACAGGAACAAATGTGCCAGGTGTTCCTCCAGTTAGTTCGGCAGGAAGTAAAGTAACTTGCTGTTTAACCCAGTTTTGGTAATCTACAGATGCGTTTAACTGTGGCAAACCAGATGCTGTGGTTTCCCATTTTTGTAATTCTGCTGCTTTAATATCTCGAACGGCATTTTTTGCTGTTCTATTATTTTCTAAAGCATAATCTATTGCTTCTTGTAAACTAAATTGCGTAGTCGTTTCTTGCGAAAAAACAGCTGTAGTTATTAAGAGTAATAGAAGTGTGATACTTTTTTTCATTGGATTTTATGATTGATTGGTTTTAATAAATTTGCGTAATGTTAGTAGCCCATTTTCATTGCAAATAGCTCTTAAGTGATATTCTAGGTAACTCTCCATTAGGTAGTCCATGGTGAATCGCTCCGAAGGAAAAATGTTTTCATCCTTAATTCCTGTCATACCATTAAAGTACATTCTAGAAATAAAATCTACATCTATGTTTTCTCTAAATAAGCCGGTATCTACACCTTTTTGTATACTGTCTTTTACAGATACATACATTTTTTCAAATTGCTTCATTTGTAAACTTTGAAAAATTTGAGGGTAGTATTTTTTTAACTGAAACTGTGGGGATGTCTTTTCGTTTTTTAAATAATTCATCACGTACATTTTAATGTCGTATAATTCCTCAATCGGATTATGTGATGCCTCACAAATACAATCTATTCCGCCACAAATGTTTTCAAACATATTTGTTGTGGTAGCTTCAATCAGTTTTGTTTTGTTATCAAAATGTTGATATATCGTTTTTTTAGATATGCCTAATGTATTAGCTATATCATCCATGGTGACACTTTTAAATCCTAAGGTTAAGAATAATTCGCCAGATTTATGTATAATTTTTTCTCTCATAATTGGATGCAAATGTACGTCAGGAAACTTTAAAAACAAAAAAAGTTTCCATAGTTTTAATGATTTTTTAACATTAACAAAAAGAATGCCTTTATTTTTTTATAATTCTCTTATTTTTGCGGGATGCAAAATATTCCATTTTATCAAGAAACATTTGTTTCCTATTTAGAGAAATTTGTTTCCAAGCGAGAACCAGAATCACTTTATGATCCGATTCATTATATATTACAATTAGGAGGTAAAAGATTACGTCCTGTATTAACTTTAATGACTGCTGATATTTTTAATGGCGATCATAAAAAGGCTTTAGATGCCGCTTTAAGTATTGAGGTGTTTCATAATTTTTCATTAGTACATGATGATATTATGGATGATGCTCCTTTGCGAAGAGGAAAAGAAACCGTTCATGAAAAATGGAGTATAAATACAGGTATTCTTTCGGGAGATGCGATGCTTATTTTGGCATATCAGTTTTTTGAAAACTATGAACCAAAGATTTTTCAAGCCCTTGCAAAATTATTTAGTAAAACAGCATTAGAAGTTTGCGAAGGACAACAATATGATATCGATTTTGAAACGCGTGATGATGTTACCATTGCAGAGTATTTAAAAATGATTGAATACAAAACAGCTGTTTTAGTTGGTGCGGCAATGCAAATGGGAGCAATTGTAGCCGAAGCAACAGAAGAAGATCAAAAGACCATTTACCAATTTGGTAAAAATTTAGGGATTGCTTTTCAATTGCAAGATGATTATTTAGACGCTTTTGGGGATCCTGAAACTTTTGGAAAGCAAGTAGGTGGAGATATTATTGAAAATAAAAAAACCTATTTATATTTAAAAGCATTAGAATTTTCTTCGGAAGAAGACCAACAACAATTGCAGCATTTATTTAGCATTAACCCAACAGATACTTCTGATAAAATTGAAGCGGTTAAAGAATTTTTTCTAAGCAGTGGTTCTTCGGAAGCTACAAAACAAGCCATTAAAAAATATACAAACCAAGCGTTTTCATTTTTAGATACTTTAAAAGTTTCCGAAGAAAGTAAAAACGAGTTAAAGCAGTTTGGCGAACAATTAATGAATAGAAATGTTTAAATAAATACATATAATATTTCCACGAAGTTGGAAATCTGTTTTATGAATATACCTACCACTTTTAACGATTTAATTGAAGAAGCAAACAGTCTTGCGCTTTATCAAAAACTAATAAAACAGCTTAATAAAGATTTTCTGTTTGCTAATATTGACTTGGATTTTGATGAAGAAATTCTACCTACAAGTTTGAAATTAATGCTTCATGAAACTGTTTATAAACTGATACAAGAGAAATTTGCCGAGTATTTAAACCTGCTGTATATCATCGATGTGCCAGAAAAACAAGTAAAAGCATTGAATGGTAATGATACGCTTCAACTAGCAGAAGACGTTTCGTTTTTAATTTTGAAGCGAGAATGGCAAAAGGTCTGGTTTAAAAATAAATATAGTTAGTTTTCTTCTTCATAGAAGGAGCTCGTAGCGATTAAAAATATACCCTTACAAAAGGTATCCAAGCACTTCCATATACACTTTTATCATTATCATATAGTACATCATATCGCATACCGATGGTGAAATTTTGGGATCGGTAACCTGCGCCCAAAAATAAAGCTGGAGACCAATAACTATCGTCTAGATTACTAACGTATTTTGCTTCAAAGTCCCTGTTTACATGTAATTGTTCAAACTCTCCAGAAAGTTGTATTTCAGGAATTGGATTGTATAAACCAATAATTCCTCCACCTAAAATAGTCGATTTATAGAAATTTTTACGTTTGTTGTATGTCGCATTAAGAGTTACACCTAAGGCGAATTGATCATCAAATTGGTAAATAGCACTCGGCGCCAAGGTGCCGCTAAAAAAGCCATCACCAAAACCTAATCCAATGCCACCTCCAATACGTACTTTTTGCCAAAACAAACTTTTTTGATTCTTAGTAATATCTTGTGCTTTTACAGATGTGGCAACAAAACACGAAAAGACTAGAAAAGCAATAATTTTTTTGCGAAAAGAGCTATATTTATTCATAATTGTGTAAAACATTGAATTTTTAATGTTATAAATATACTAAAACTACATCTAATTTTAGTAAAAGTTGTATTTTTGAAGAAATTTTGTTGAAGCTAGATTCTCTCAAAAAAAATAATGGATAAATATTCCTTTTTAAACGCAGCACATACAGCATACTTTGCTGAACTTTACGACCAATATTTAAAAAACCCAGACTCTGTAGAGCCTAGTTGGAGAGCCTTTTTTCAAGGTTACGATTTTGGCTCAGAGACTTTTGGAACAGAAGGGGAAACTGTGGAAGCAGTTGCAACACGAATTCCCGAGAACGTTCAAAAAGAATTTCAGGTGGTAAAGTTAATCGATGGTTATAGAACCAGAGGTCACCTTTTTACAGCAACCAATCCAGTTCGTGCAAGACGACAATATGCACCAACATTAGAAATTGAAAATTTCGGATTATCAGAATCTGATTTAGATACCGTTTTTAATGCAGGAGATATTATTGGTATTGGTGCGCAAACACTTCGTGAAATACGCAAACATTTAGAAGCCATTTACTGTAAATCTATTGGTGTAGAGTATATGTATATTAGAAATCCGGAGCGTATGCAATGGATTCAAAATAAGCTAAATGTTAATGATAATCAACCAAGTTTTTCTGCAGAAGAAAAAAGACATATACTTAAAAAGTTAAATGAGGCAGTTTCTTTTGAAAGTTTTTTACATACCAAATATGTTGGTCAAAAACGTTTTTCTTTAGAAGGTGGAGAATCTTTAATTCCAGCTTTAGATGCATTAATTGAAAAAGCTTCTGGATACGACGTAAAAGAATTTGTAATGGGAATGGCACATCGTGGTCGTTTAAGTACCCTTACAAATATCTTTGGCAAATCTGCAAAAGATATCTTTAGTGAGTTTGATGGTAAAGATTATGAACAAGAAGTTTTTGATGGAGATGTAAAGTATCACTTAGGTTGGACTAGCGATAGAGTTACAGATGCGGGAAAAAAGATAAACTTAAATATAGCACCAAACCCTTCACACTTAGAAACGGTTGGCGCAGTAGTACAAGGAATAACAAGAGCTAAACAAGACGATAAATACCCAGACAATCCATCACAAGTATTACCTATTATTGTGCATGGAGATGCTGCAATTGCAGGGCAAGGCTTGGTGTATGAAATTGTTCAAATGGCACAATTAGATGGTTACAAAACAAACGGAACCATTCATATTGTTGTTAATAATCAAATCGGTTTTACAACCAATTATTTAGATGCAAGATCTAGTACCTATTGTACCGATGTTGCCAAAGTAACCTTATCTCCAGTACTTCATGTAAATGCAGATGATGCAGAAGCAGTAGTACACGCGGTTTTATTTGCACTTCATTTTAGAATGAAATTTAAACGCGATGTATTTATCGATTTATTGGGGTATAGAAAATATGGACATAACGAAGGGGATGAGCCTAAGTTTACACAACCTTTATTATATAAAGCAATTGCAAAGCATAGAAATCCTAGAGATCTATATGCCGAAAAGTTAATTGCTGAAGGAGTTATAGATGATACGTATGTTGCCAAATTAGAAGAAGACTATAAAAGTTCTTTAGAAGAAAAATTAGAAGACTCCCGTAAAATCAAGAAGACTGAGATTACACCATTTATGAGTAATGAATGGATAAACTATGGTACTTCAGAAGAAGACGGAATGATGAAATCTGTGGATACAACGTATACTACAGAAGAATTAGCAAGAATTACGAAGGTGCTTTCTAACCTTCCGAAGGATAAAAAATTCATTCGTAAAATATCTCGTCTTATCGAATCTAGACAAACCATGTTTGATGAAAATAGATTAGACTGGGCAATGGCAGAACATTTAGCATACGGAACGCTTTTAGAAGAAGGTTACGATGTTAGAATTTCTGGTCAAGATGTAGAAAGAGGTACTTTCTCTCATAGACATGCCGTTGTAAAAGTAGAAGACAGCGAAGAAGAAATCATTTTACACAATAATTTAAGCGATACACAAGGACGCTTTTTTATATACAACTCTTTATTATCAGAGTATGGTGTTGTAGGTTTCGATTATGGTTATGCAATGGCAAGTCCAAAAACATTAACCATTTGGGAAGCACAATTTGGAGACTTTAGTAATGGAGCGCAAATTATGTTAGACCAATACATAACCGCAGCAGAAGATAAGTGGAAACTGCAAAACGGTCTAGTTATGTTGTTACCACATGGTTACGAAGGACAAGGAGCAGAGCATTCCTCTGCACGTATGGAGCGTTACCTTCAAATGTGTGCAAAAGATAATATGTTTGTAGTAGATTGTACTACCCCTGCAAATATGTACCATTTGTTGCGTAAACAAATGAAAGCAAATTTTAGAAAACCATTAATTGTATTTACACCAAAAAGTTTATTACGTCACCCATTAGTAGTATCTACTGTAGATGAAATGGCAAACGGAAGTTTCCAAATGCTAATAGATGATGTAAAAGCAAAAGTAGACCAAGTAAAAACGGTGGTTTTTGTAACCGGAAAGTTCTATTATGATTTATTAGAACAGCAAGGTAATTTAGAAAGAGAAGATATTGCTTTAGTACGTATAGAGCAGTTATTCCCATTACCAGTAGAAGATATTCGTAAAGTATTAAGTAAATATACAAATGCAGACGATATCGTTTGGGCACAAGAAGAACCAAGAAATATGGGAGCTTACAGTCATATGTTAATGCATTTAGACGAAGCTAAAACTTTTAGAGCAGCAAGTAGAAGACCTTATGGAGCGCCAGCAGCTGGTAGTTCTGTACGATCTAAAAAACGTCATCAAGAAGTTATTGATTTCGTATTTGATAAAACAAAAAATAATCAGAGATAATATAAAATAAAATTATAGCGCATGATTTTAGAAATGAAAGTTCCTTCACCAGGAGAATCTATTACAGAAGTAGAAATAGCAACATGGTTAGTTGAAGAAGGTGATTATGTAGAAAAAGACCAAGCTATTGCAGAAGTAGATAGCGATAAAGCAACATTAGAATTGCCTGCTGAAGCTAGCGGAACAATTACTTTTAAAGCAGAAGAAGGAGATGCTGTAGCTGTTGGAGCAGTAGTATGTTTAATAGATACTAGTGCTGCAAAACCAGAAGGTGGAGCTGCACCAAAAGCCGAAGCAAAAACGGAAGCTCCTAAGGCGGAAGCCCCAAAAGCAGAATCTACTAAAACAGAAACCTATGCAACAGGAACAGCAAGTCCTGCAGCAAAAAAGATTTTAGCTGAAAAAGGAATGCAAGCTTCTGCAGTTACAGGAACAGGAAAAGATGGAAGAGTAACTAAGGAAGACGCAGTTCAAGCAGTTCCTTCTATGGGAACACCAACAGGTGGAAATAGAGGTTCTTCTAGAAGTAAAATGTCTATGTTACGAAGAAAAGTAGCAGAACGTTTAGTAGAAGTGAAAAATACGACTGCCATGTTAACTACGTTTAACGAAGTTAATATGACACCTATTTTTGCTTTACGTAATCAATATAAAGAAGACTTTAAAGCAAAGCATGGCGTTGGCTTAGGTTTTATGAGTTTCTTTTCACTTGCAGTAGTAAGAGCATTAGAAATGTATCCTTCTGTGAACTCTATGATAGACGGAAAAGAAATGCTTACCTATGATTTTGTAGATATCTCTATCGCAGTTTCTGGTCCAAAAGGACTTATGGTTCCTGTGATTAGAAATGCAGAGAATTTATCCTTCAGAGGTATTGAGTCTGAAGTAAAGCGTTTAGCGCTTCGTGCAAGAGATGGTCAAATCACCGTAGATGAAATGACAGGTGGTACATTTACCATTACTAATGGAGGTGTTTTTGGAAGTATGTTATCTACTCCTATTATAAATCCACCACAAAGTGCGATTTTAGGAATGCATAATATTATTGAAAGACCAATTGCTGTTGCTGGTAAAGTAGAGATACACCCAATGATGTATTTAGCATTGTCTTATGATCATAGAATTATTGACGGTAAAGAATCTGTAGGTTTCTTAGTAGCTATTAAAGAAGCGTTAGAAAACCCAACAGAATTATTGATGAATAACGATATTAAGAAGGCTTTAGAAATGTAATATTTTTAAAGTATATTAAATAAAAAAGCGCGATATCCCTAAAATCGCGCTTTTTTTTGTTTAAATAACTATAATAAAACTAAAAGAAATTTACATAAATGTTTACTAATATTATTGTAATAACTAGTACAACTAGACCAGCAATAAGTAGTTTGTGTGTGAAATTTAGGTTGTTTTCCATTTCTAGAGTGTTTTCCATTTCTTTCTGAATTTTAACACCTGTAGCACTTTTATACTACACAGCGTCGAGTTTCCCCTTTATAAGTAATTGATTAATAGCTCTGTAAATATAAAAAACATAAACCGTAAAAAAAATACGTATTTATACGTATTTTTTTTAGAGCACTATTTTGTGTTTTGTCTTCTAAAAAGCATGTAATGCCTTGATTTTATTGGTGTAGTTTTGATTTCGGACTAAAAAAAGGAAATATATAGTTTAGCTGTTGCCAGAGAGAAGTACGAAAATACTGCGTTTTGATCCGGAAAATGTTAAGGATGGAAGTAAAAGCTTTTCCTTTAAAAAGCGAAAACTCCACATTATAATAATGTAGAGTTTTCATGCAAAAATAATTTTCCCTAAAAACTAATTAATAGCATACCGTAAAGATATGTTATGTTGTCGATATAAAAAATACGTAGTTCTACGTATTTTTCAAGTAGAGCAATGGTTGTAAAACAAAAAAAAGGCTCTAGCTTAATTAAAACTAGAGCCTTTTACAATTCTCCCTAAAGAACCGATTAATAGCATGGTAAAGGTATAGAATGTTTAGGATATATGAAATACGTAGTTCTACGTATTTTTGAAGATGAGCAATGGTTGTAAAATAAAAAAAGGCTCTAGCGTAATTAAAACTAGAGCCTTTTACAATTCTCCCTAAAGAACCGATTAATAGCATGGTAAATATATAGTATGTTTAGGATATATGAAATACGTAGTTCTACGTATTTTTCAAGACAATCAATGGCTGTAAAATAAAAAAGGCTCTAGCTTAATTAAAACTAGAGCCTTTTACAATTCTCCCTAAAGAACCGATTAATAGCATGGTAAATATATAGTATGTTTGAGATATATGAAATACGTAGTTCTACGTATTTTTCAGAAGTAATCTGTTTTAAAAATAAAAGGTTCTAGTTTGTACAAACTAGAACCTTTATGGATTCCCTTTTAAAAAAAACCGAATAATAGCAGTGTAAAGGTAAGGGTGTTCTTTAGATAAAAAACACGTAGTTATACCTGTTTTTATAAGAAGAAGAAATAATATTAAAAAAATAAGGCTCTAGTTTTATCTAAAACTAGAGCCTTTAACAATTCTCCCTAAGAACTGAATTAATAGCAGTGTAAAGGTATATTATGTTATTGATATGTGAAATACGTACCTCTACGTATTTTTTGTTAAAATTTGTCTTTATTTAAATTGGCCCAAATAGATAGAGCGGTTGGTTTATTGTCTAGATTTAGTTTGGCTACTATATTAGAACGATGCTTTTCAATAGTCCTAACAGAAATGAAAAGGGTGTCTGCTATTTGCTGACTAGTCATGTTCTCTGCAATAAAGTGAACAACTCTTCTTTCCGATTTAGTAAGGTTTTCAAGTACACTGGTGTCTGTAGTACATTCCGATTTGTTCAGGTAATCTGCAATTTCTTCGCTAAAGTATGGTTCATCCATTTCTACATGTGCAATACATGTTTCAATTTCTTCAATAGCAAACTCCTTTAGGATATAACCATAAATGCCAAGCGATTTTGCTTTATCAAAAATCTCCTCTTCTTTATCAAAAGTGATTAAGATTATTTTGGTGGCGATATTATTTTTTTTGCATTTCTCGGCTACTTCTAACCCAGTCATATAAGGCATTCGTATATCTAAAAGCGCAATGTCTGGTTTTTCTTTAACAATAAGATTGTAGGCTGCTTGCCCATCTAGAGCACTTCCTAAGATGTTAAAACCTTTAGAAGTTAAAAAATCTTGAATGCCACGAAGCATTAATGGATGATCGTCTGCTATTATTATAGAGGTGTTCATTAATCAAGAGGGAGTAATAGTTGCTATTACTCGTAAATGTAAGAAATTTGTTTAGTTATTTAGGGCTTTTTTAAGTACAAATATTTCTTTTCGTAATCTATGATCGCTTTTCCTTTTTTTAATATATCTGCACCAATAATACCATCTACTGGTTTTGCATTATGATTTGTAAGCGCAGTATTAACATGGGTAAGGTCAAATAGTATAAGTGCTGTTTTTTCATTTTTCCAACGACCTATTTTTAATTTGTTTTTTTTAGAAATTTGCGTTAACATATTTGTAGCGCCGGCGCCAGCAGCTTTAATCTCAGAATCTTTCACCTTAAGGCCAAAGCTTTCTGTAGCTTCAAATCCAACACAGGAACTAGAGGCTCCAGTATCTAAAATGAAAAGCCCTTTAATACCGTTTATAGAGGCTTTCACTTCAAAATGATTTGTTTTAGTAAGCTTAAGCTTTATTTTTAAATAGCCTTGTTTCCCTAAAAACTCTTGTAAAGGTTTCATTCGTTTTTTCTGTTTAATTGGAGGAATAAAAATACAAGTAATACTATTAAAAGCAAGCCTATAATGCTATATAATAAGAAAGATGTTTCTTTTTTAGGCGTTACACTACCATAATAAACAAAAGCACTCCAATAATAAGGTGATTTTTTAATGTTGGCTATTTTGTCATTATTTAAGTATTCTAGTTTTGAAGTGCTATTTGCAATAAATTCGGAATCATACTTATGGTAGTTTTTATAAAACGAAGTCATAATCTGCGAGGTAGACAAATCATTGATTTGCCATAGCGAAAACAAAACACTATTTGCTCCAGCATATTGAAAACCTCTAGCAATACTTAATGCGCCTTCGCCTTTTTGTAAAGCACCAACTCCGGTTTCACAAGCGCTTAAAACGACTAAATTCACATTCATGTTTAGTCCGTACAATTCGTTAATATTTAAGGTTTCATCATAAAACGCTATACTTGCTGGTTCGTTAAAATCACCACTTTTTGCATGTGTGGATAAATGAAGAATAGCATAGTTGGGCGCTTTACTAATAAAACTGCTTTTGGTCGCCTGCTCTTTTAAGAGAAGCGCTGTATCCATAATGTTTTCTATGTTTTCGGCTTCCTCTTTAGAGTATATTAATTCTTGATTGGTATCTTCAAAAACCGGAAATACACCTAGTACTTTTTGGCTTTTTCTTGTGTTTACTTCATTAAGGTATAAAGAAGCATTTGCGTTATAAACGAGCTTGTGCTTTTTAACCAGAAATGGCATCCTAGCATAGGAAGTACTTTCCGTTTTGCTAGTTAATAATGCATCGAACGGAATGAAATTTAATTTGCTATCCGGAATAAGTATCACATTTTCTTTATCTGAAAAACCTTCCAGTAAAAGTGTTTTGTATAGAGAAAAGGCATCTTTTGTAAACTTCGGGATGTCATTGTTTATGGTGGCGCTTTTCTGAAAGTAATTCACAAACGTAGAAATCAAGTCCTTTGTTTCTTCATTTAATGCTATGCGATTAAAACTTGCTGTTTCGCCTGAAAATATAAACTGATAGATATGATGCTTGCCATAGAAATATTCGACTAAAACCGCATTATCTTTTGTTAGTTTCTCTTTTAACCTTTTAAAATGAATAGTCTCTTCTTTTTTGTAGACCGCATATTTGTTGTCTATGCTAGTATTTAGCTTTTTTAAAGCAATACTAATCGCGTTAAGTTCTTGTCTTAATGTGTTCTTTTCTTCAGCAGAAGCATTATTAATAGGTGTCTTTATTAATTTATTGGTTAGCTGTTCTTCTTGCCTAATAAGCGAATTCTGTTTAAGTAATAAGCTGTCTGTTGGATGGAGTTGAAGTAGCGAGTTTTTGTTTTTAATATCTTTTAAAATACTTGCTTTCTGACTTTCGGCATAATTAAAAGCACGTTCTGTATAGTTTGCAGTATTGGTTGTTGTTTGTAATTGGTATAAGATATTTAAGCATTTTTCACTTCGTACTCTATTGGCATAAAGATTAATAAGTTGTCCTTTTTGGGAAGTAATATTTTTTTCGATCAAAGAAGAAGCATGGAAACTTAAATCGTAATACGCTAAAGCTTTTTCAGGACTGGTTTGCAATTCAGCTAATAAATCAAAAATATCGATAAAGGTGTTTTCTGGATATAAGTCGTTTTTGTTCGGTAGTCTTTTATCTTCTAATCCTGGAAGCAATGTTTTTAAAGCAGCATGTACGTGTTTATTTGCTTGTAACGTGTCTTGCAATAAAAAGTAAAGTTGTCCTTCTTGAAAAGCTAATTTAGCAAAATCTCTAGATGAGGTTAGGCTTCTTGACTTTTGGTTTATTATTTTATTTAAGTTTTTTTGCGCTACTTTATAGTCTTTGTTTTTTAGAGCTTCTTCGTATTTTAAAGTAATGTCTAATTCGGATTCTTTATTGAAAGCGCCAGAAGTAATTCCTCCTTTGTCTATGCGGATGATGTCTTTATTTAAAAATAAAGCACTTCTCGATTTTAGGTTTTTTAGTCTTCTTAACTGATAGGGCTTTATGTCTTTAAACTGTAAACCTTTATTTGCTGTTTCATTCGCTAAGGTATAACTACCAATAGATTGATATAGATTCGCAAGGTTTATGGTTCCTGCTATTTTTTGGTTGTTATTGTTTTGCTTTTCGGCAAGAAAAAGATATTGCTTGATAATGTTTTCAGCATTGGCATAATCTTTTGTTTTGTGATATAATGTACCTAGCGGAATTAAACAATACTCCGTAATATCATAATCGTAAACCTGATGCTTTTTATATAAAGTCCACCCTTTTTCATAGGTTGCAATTGCTTGTTGCTGTTTATTAGATTTGTCTAAATAATAGGCTTTATTGGCTAGTAGGTTTATGAATGCAAAATACGCGTCACTAGAAGTTATTTGGTTTTCAAAAAGACTAATTTTTTCATTCAGCTGAAGCAAAGAAGCTTCCGTTTTACTGGTATTAAAAGCTTCCGTGGCATCATAAATTGCATTTTCAAGATCTTGAGAAAAAATATTTCCGAAGACAAAAAAACAAAGAATGAAGATGTATTTATTCATTTTAAAATTTACTTAAGTAGGAATGTATGGCTTCAAGAATCTTAGAATTTCCAGATGGCATAAAATTGCCAGTAATTAAAGTCTTCTTTAAAGTTAATCACATAACGAGCACCAACGCTTGGGCCAATTCTAGCAAAACCAGCTGTGGCTTCCAATAACAATCCGGTTCTAAAATTATTAAAGGAGTTACTGGACTTGTTAGAAGACTCGTTTATAAGACTATATGGGCCATAATCGATACCATTAATGATTTCTGCACGTTCTATGGTGGTTTCATTAGTCGTCTTTTCGCTAAGGGAAAAAGCACCTTGTAAACCGGCTCCTAAACCAATAAAATTATTTACGTTATATCTTGCCAAAACGGGGATTTCCCAATCTACATTATTGTAAGTATCTAAAATTGTAGTTCGTTCTCTGCCAATAAAAGCAGGTTCATCTATTTCGCGCACCGTTACTGTTTTGTTGCCATCATAACTATGAAAACTATTTAGCAACTCTACTTGCCAATACCATTTGTACGATTTGTAAGGAGATACTGTTGCGCCTAAAAAGTAACTTTTCGAATTATCTAAATTTGCATACGAATTGTATCCCACTTTTGCTCCTATAGAAATACCAGGAAGAAATCGTGTGGTAGAATAATTGGTGATAATAGGATCGTTTTTATCGAAAATAATAGCAGTTTTACTTTTGGTTTTTTGTTTGTGAAAGTCTTCCCCAAACTTGATACTGTATTTTACAAAACCTTTGGTAGAATCGTATTCTTTTACATTTTTTTGTTCGCTTCCCGGAAGGTAGATGTTTTTAAAAGTAAATATCGCCTGTGTTTTAGTAAAGGTAGTATCTAAGCAACTGTATGCCACTTCGCGTTTCGGACAAATTTTACACTTCGGATACATGTCTTCTACACGAATAGATGTTTTATCAAACATATCTGGAATGTCTGTTTCTAAACGAATAGTACTCGCAGGACCTTCACCGTTATTTTGAAATCTTATTTTAAATTTTGGACGTTTATGTCTAACCAATCTGTAGTTTAAAAATGTAGCTGAGGTGGACATTTTATTAGGATCATGAGAAGTTACAATCTCCATTTCCATTTCTTTTACATTGTGGTTGTCAAAATTATCATCTGGAATATACACACCACGAACAGAAATTATTGCGCTAGTATCTTTAAGCATTTCTGGTGTTGTTTTTAAAGTGTAAAAGACGTTGCGTTCTTCGTTTGGTTTCATGTTGTCAAACTCTAAAACACTTGCGTCTTTATAATATGCTTTAGACTCTTCGAGTGTAAGTGGTAAATTTTGTTTTTCGGTAGAGTCTTGAAACTTTACACGTAGCTTGACTATGTTATCTTCAATAGAAGCGACAACACTTTCATGATCGTCATAATCATAAGTATAAACAAAATCGGACGCATGACTTGCTCGCTCCCTATGATGTGTTCTGGTATCTGTTAATTCAAAATTATTCGCTTTGTATTTTTGTTCGTTATAAAACAAATGCAGTTTACCATTAGTCGCATAATCTTTTGTGTTTTTATAACTCATAATCACTACAATTTCTTCTTCAGGCATTGGCTCTGTATTGCGTTGTAATTCTAAATTACTGGTCATGCTTGCAACTTCGGTATAACTATCTGGATTTGCATCTGTAGACATGCTTAGCTTTTTAGGCCTAGAAGTTGGTGGTTTTCCGGTATCGTAATTGTTGGTCGACCAAAGTTTTACTTCATATTCTCCAGCTTTTTTATAGGTATGTTTCGGATTGGCTTCTTTACTGTATTCACCATCACCAAATTCCCAGTAATGGCTATAAAATGCTTTTGGTGCTCCCGCAATTTGATTGAGTTCTGGAGCGTTAGGAGTGAAGTCTACGTCATTTCCATTGGTGTTGTACTCAATAATTGCTACTCTTCGTAAAGTATCTATTTGCTTTGTTTCTTGAGAAAACGAATGCCAAGAGAAAATAAGGCAACATAATAATGTAGTAAATTTCATATAAGTTAGATTAAAGCATTTAAGGATACAAAATAGGGTAATTTATAATCAAGACCAATATAGTTTAAATCATATTAGCATTTGCTTATGGTTTTATAAAGGGATAGTTTCAGTCTATTAAAGGTTTTATTGGTAGTACGAAAGGATTTTTTTTATTTGTTAGAAACTACAAAAAGAGCAGAAAATAGATTTCCTGCTCTTTTTAAAAAGATTATAGTTGTGTTTATGGTAGCGCACTTATTAATGCGGTTAAATTGTCTTCTGATGCTGTGTTTGTGTCTTCGAAAGTAAAAGTGATTACATGGTTTTCAACGATGGTAACTGGCTTTATTGCGTATCTCCAAACACCATTATCTTCGGTCACAAAAATAACGTGACATTCTAAACCAATTGGTATTTGTCCGTAATGTTCACTAAAAATATTTGTAGCATTATCAAAAGTATCTAGATTGGCTAATGCAGGAGCTTCGCCATCATACGATAAATACACCGCACTATTTACGTTTGTATAACCAGTTGGAGGTTGTACTTGAATAGGTGTTTTTGGTCTAGTGTCGCTATAAAAACGATCTACATTTGTCCAACCAAAACCAAGAAAACCATAATACGAATCTCCTTCAGCAAACACTTCTCCGTCATCTACACCAGGTATTAATTCTTCCCAAGTTAGATTATCTTCATTGTCAATTTGGCCTTCCCATAAAGTCATTTCTGGATCTGGATCTCCAGTTAAATTAGCAGGAATAACTAATTGTAAATTACAATTTGTAGCCAATACATTTCCGTTTTGTGTAGCTTCGATAAAGAATTCACCTCCAGAAATCAATAACGCTTTATCTCCATTTGGTAATTTCCCCATGGTAGGTTTGTTGGTGGTTAACATGTTTCCTTTTTCAAACAGCTCTACAAATTCTATGTCTACTTGTCCTGTTATTTCGTTTCCATTTAAGGTTAAGCAATCTCCATTAATACTTATTTGTACTCCTGCTTCCGATGTAAATGTTATGTTCCCATCGTCTGAATTAAACTGAAAAGTTTGTGTTACATTCTCTAAAGCTTGATCTTTTAATTGTCTAAAAGCGTCTGCATCTGGTACGTATTGTACTGTACTCGAACCGCCATCGTCATCGGGATTACAACTTGTAAATAATATGGTTGCGAAAATTAAGCTTCCAAAGACTTGCTTTAATGTGTTGTTTACCACATTTCTAAATTTTAATTGTTGATTTAAATTTTTCATGATTTATAGGTTTACTCGTTATACATATTTATATAAACCGGGTAATGCTTTGGCTACCCGGTTTTTGGATTCGTTTTTTTTATTTTGGACTACTAGCAATTATTTTATAGTTAATGATGTCTCCTTTTGCTACTAGTTGAATCATTCTTTTCGCAGTGAATTCTGTAGAAGCAAACCCTTTAGCTTTTGCGGTTTCGCTATTTACTTCCCAGTAATACAGTCTAGATTCCTTTTTGTTTAGTTCACTAGCAAGCATATAATAGCTGTTTATTTGTCTTTCTAATACAACTTCTGCTTGACCAACAATGTTTGCCATTCGTTTTGCATCAAATAAGGTTAATGCTGTTCCTGAAAATTCTCCATTTGTTGTTTTTACTGACCAATCATATACTTGTATTAAATCGTCTTTTGCAATTTCTACACTAGTTGTTGTTGTGTTAAGGTTCTCGTTGATGGTCGTAGCATTTAGGTTTAATAATCCGAATACTACTGTTGCGATAATTAAAATTGATTTTCTCATAATTTCTAAATGTTTATTGTTTTATAAATTGTTTTTTCTCGTTTGCCATATTGGCTTTTACAACCTTATATCAAAAGCATTTAAAAATTGTTACCCTTTTTTTGTAAAGTTTTTTTAAATTCGTTGGCAACCAACCGAAAACAAAAGGTTTATGAGTGAAAAGAAAATACACGAAGACCAAAAATATATAGAAGGATTACTTCAAAACAACTCCTTTATTATACAAGCTATCTATGACAAGTTTGTGCCAAAGGTTATTAATTACATAAAACAGAATAGTGGAGATGCAGATCAAGCACAAGATGTTATTCAGGAAACATTAATCACAATATATAATCAGGCTAGTCAAAAAAAGTTACAACTAACCTGTCCTTTTGATGCTTACTTTTTTTTACTATGTAAACGTAAATGGTTAAACGAATTAAAAAAGAAAACGAATAAAGAGGTAACAATTAATGAAGAAGTACTATCTAAAGATGACGACTCGCAAGAATTAGCTTTCGAAACCTCTTTATTTGGTGAAAAACAAGAATTGTTTAGTACCATGTTTCAAAAATTAGGGAATGCGTGTAAAGATTTATTAAAAGCAACTTTTAAAATAAAATCTATGGAAGAAGTTGCCAAAAGTTTAGGTGTAACTTATGCCTATGCTAGAAAAAAGAAATCTTTATGTATTGGTAAATTGACCAAGATGGTTCAAGAGTCGCCCCAGTTTAACCAACTTAATTATTAGAAAGATGAAAGAAGAAGATTATATATTATTTGAAGCTTATTTAGCGGAAGAATTAGCAGCAGACGAAAAAACGGCTTTTGAAAATAGATTAGAAACGGATGCCGCTTTTAAAGAAAGCTTCAACACGTATAAAGAATTATCCGGTTTTTTAGAACATACCATTAAAAACGAAGCCGAAACAAATGCTTTTAAATCAAACTTAAAGTCTATCTCTAATCAGCACTTTAATGAGACACAAAGTACTTCCGAAGGAAATAAGAAATCGACAACCTTTAGCCTGTTAAAATATGCGGTTGCAGCATGTGTTGTTTTACTATTTGGTATTGTTACCTTTAATAAAATGAACCAACCTGCTTATAGTGATTATAACGAGCACGGTATTATGGATTTAACCGTTAGAGGAGGAAACATTGGCTTGTTAATTAAAACAACAAAAGCTTTTAATAATAAGGAATACGAAAAAGCTTCCGGTTATTTAGAAACCTTATTAGAAGAAGATCCAGAAAACAAAGAATATCAATTATACTATGCAGTAACGAATATAGAGTTAGATAAGTTTGAAATCTCAGAGCCAATATTACAAGATATGGCAATAGGAGATTCGGCATATAAAAACAGAGCTATTTGGTATTTAGGGCTAAGTAATTTTAAGCAAGACAAAGAAGAGGAAGCTATAAAATGGTTACAACAAGTTCCAGAAGGAGCAGATTATTATCGTCAAGCACAAGAGCTTTTAAATAAATTAGAATAATAAGGGAAAGCGATACGGTTTTAAATTAGCTATTTTTGCAAAATGATAATTACAGATACACATACACATTTATATAGTGAAGCCTTTGATGATGATAGAAACGAAACCATACAACGTGCTATAGACGCCAATGTTACTCGTTTTTTTATTCCAGCAATAGATTCTACATATACAGCATCTATGTTGCAATTGGAAGCAGATTTTCCAGAAAACGTTTACTTAATGATGGGCTTGCATCCAACACATGTAAAAGAAAATTATAAAGAAGAACTGGCGCATGTAGAAGAAATGCTTGCCAAAAGAAAATTTGTAGCTATTGGTGAGATTGGTATTGATTTGTATTGGGATAAAAGCACATTAGGAATACAAGAAGATGCTTTTAGACATCAAATTAAATTAGCAAAAAAATATAAGCTACCTATAGTTATTCATTGTAGAGATGCTTTTGATGAAATTTTTGAGATTTTAGAAGAAGAAAAAGACGATACCCTTTTCGGAATTTTTCATTGCTTCACAGGAACTTTAGAACAAGCGCATCAAGCTATTTCATATAATATGAAGCTTGGTATTGGAGGTGTAGTGACTTTTAAAAACGGAAAAATAGATCAGTTTATTAATCAAATAGATATAAAACAGATTGTTTTAGAAACCGATTCCCCCTATTTAGCACCAAAACCATATAGAGGAAAGCGTAATGAAAGTAGTTACATAGTTAAAGTAGTAGAGAAATTAGCTGAGATTTATGCGGTTTCCGAAGAAAAAATTGTTACCATTACTACAGAGAATTCAAAACATGTTTTTGGAGTCTAAATAAAGTAAACCTTTCTGCGGAATTTGAAGAGGTTAATGAAATGCGTGGTCCATCGTAGTAGAGATCGTAATGAATTTAGTGAATTTTTAAATCGTACATCAAATTGCCAACAACAAAACCAAACATTCTGTTAGTATATACAGGAGGAACCATAGGAATGATTAAAGATTCTAAAACGGGAGCTTTAAGGGCTTTCGATTTTAAGAATTTATCCAATAAAATTCCGGAACTCAATTTGTTAGATTGTGAAATTGAGGCTATTTCATTTGACGAACCAATAGATTCTAGTAATATGAATCCAGAATATTGGTCGCAAATCGCTACGATTATTGAAGAGAATTATAGTCAATTCGATGGTTTTGTCGTTTTGCATGGTAGTGATACTATGAGTTATACCGCATCTGCTTTGAGTTTTATGTTAGAAAACCTAAGTAAACCAGTGATTTTTACAGGCTCGCAATTGCCAATTGGTGATTTACGCACAGATGCTAAAGAAAATTTAATTACCTCCATACAAATAGCTGCTTTACAAAAAAATAACAAACCCGTTATTCAAGAAGTTGGTTTATACTTTGAGTACAAATTATACAGAGCCAATAGAACTACTAAAATTAATGCAGAGCATTTTGAAGCTTTCGCATCTTTAAACTATCCGGATTTAGCAGAATCTGGAGTGCATTTAAAAGTTAATAAGGAGCATTTATTAAAACCTAAAAAAGCAGCAAAGTTAAAAGTTTTTAAAAATTTTAATGAAAATATTGGCTTGGTAAAGCTATTTCCAGGAATCTCAAAAGCACTTTTAGAATCTATTTTTTCTACCCCAAATTTAAAAGGCGTTATTTTAGAAACCTATGGCGCCGGAAACTGTTCTACCGAAAATTGGTTTATTGAATTGTTAGAAAATACCATTAAAAAAGGAGTACATATTATTAACATTACGCAGTGTTCTGGAGGAAGTGTTGCAATGGGGCAGTATGAAACGAGCGAAAAACTTAAAAAAATAGGTGTAATTTCAGGAAAAGACATAACAACAGAGGCTGCTATTTGTAAACTTATGTATTTATTAGGACAAAAAATTATGCCTAAAACCTTCAAAATCACATTCGAAACTCCTTTAAGAGGAGAAATGGCTTAAAATTAACTGTCAAAATTTTAACATCTAAACTTTTTTTTGTTATTTGAGCCACTGTAATAAAAGATTAAAAATTACAGAGAGGTGGCCGAGTGGCTTAAGGCGCACGCTTGGAAAGCGTGTATGCGTTAATAGCGTATCGAGGGTTCGAATCCCTTCCTCTCTGCAAAAGAGTTTTTCTACATTATGTAAAAATTCTTTTGCTGTTTTATATAATAGGACCTATTAATAATAATATTTCCTTCCGTATAAGCTGCTTTTTTATTTTTTAATTGCATTTTTTTTATATCTTTAACACTTTAACTAATAAAATTAAGATCAAGAACCAATGAAAAGATTATTTTCAATTCTAGCCATAGTATGTTTTATGGCATTCGGAACAGCAAATGCAACAACTAATGCAAGCACTATTGCAACAACAGTTGTTACCACTCAAGATGATGCAGCAGATGCAGCAACAGTTGAATCAGAAGGATTTCACCAAGAACTTAAAAGACGATTTATTGAAGGTGGACCAGGATTCATGGGAATCGTATTATTATGTTTAATTCTTGGATTAGCAATTGCTATCGAAAGAATTATCTTTTTAAACTTATCTAGTACAAACACAAAGAAATTAACACAAAACGTTGAAGACGCATTACAATCAGGTGGTTTAGAAGCTGCTAAAGAAGTATGTAGAAACACAAAAGGTCCTGTTGCCTCTATATTCTATCAAGGATTAGATAGAGCTGACGGAGATTTAGAAGCTGCTGAAAAAGCGGTTGTAGCTTACGGTGGTGTTCAAATGGGTCAATTAGAGAAAAACGTATCTTGGATTTCTTTATTTATTGCATTAGCGCCAATGTTAGGTTTCATGGGAACTGTAATCGGTATGATTCAAGCCTTTGATAAAATTGAAGCTGCTGGAGATATGCAACCTTCACTTGTTGCAGGTGGTATTAAAGTAGCACTTTTAACAACAGTATTTGGACTTGTAGTTGCAATTATTCTTCAAATATTTTATAATTATATTATTTCAAAAATTGACAGTATCGTTAATGACATGGAAGATTCTTCTATCAACTTAATGGATATGTTATCAAGATATAAGAAGTAATATTAATAATTCTAATTTTTAAATAATATTATGAATTCACAAAAAATAATTACCATAATAGCAGGAGTAGTTGGTGTAATTGCCATGTTCTTCCTAATTAGAATTATTGGAGTAGGTGATGAAGCTATTAAAGCTGGTGAGTCTGATGGTATGGTAAATACATTTATGTATATAGCATATGTTATATTAGCTCTAATACTAGTTTTAGTTGTACTATTTACATTAAAAAACATTTTCACTAATAAAGACACTTTAAAGAGTACTTTAATGGGGGTTGGTGCATTTTTAATCGTAGGTGTGATTTGTTACTTTCTAGCCTCAGGAGTGGAAACACCAATGAAAGATGGTGAAGTACTTTCTGCTGGCGATTCTAAATTAGTAGGAGCTGGATTATACATGTTCTATGCACTTGCTATTATAGCGATAGGAACTATGTTACTATCTTCAGTTAAAAAAATGATTAAATAAGATGGCAAAAAGAGCAGCACCAGAAGTAAATGCAGGATCGATGGCTGATATCGCTTTCTTACTCCTTATTTTTTTCTTAGTAACAACAACGATCGAAACAGATTCTGGTTTGAACAGAAAGCTGCCTCCTATGGAGGAGTCTGATGAAGATGTTATTATTAAAGAGAAAAACATTTTTCAATTAGAAGTTAATAGAAAAAACCAGTTGTTTTTAAAAACAGGTGGAGAGGAAAAAGTAATTGAAATCAAAGAATTACGTGCAGCGGCTGTTACTTTTCTAGATAATGGAGGAGGAGCAGGAGATAATGCTTGTCAATTTTGCCAAGGAAAGAAGAACCCAAGGTCGTCTGATAATTTTGATAAAGCAATTATTTCTTTACAAAATGATAGAGCCACGGAGTATGACACATATATAGCAGTTCAAAATGAAATTATTGCTGCTTATAATGAGTTAAGAAATAGAGAATTTAAAAGAGCATTTCCTAGTTTAGATATGAACTTTATTGAGGCCGAAAATGCATATTCAGATGCAAGAACAACGCCAGCAACTAAAGCGAAACTAAAAGAGAAATTAGAGCAAATTAAAATTCTAGTACCTCAAAAATTCTCTGAAGCAGAGCCGAAGTCTAATTAGATAAAAAACTTAAATAAAATATGTCTAAATTTAAAAAGAAAAAAGGAGGCGAAATGCCAGCAGTGAATACTGCATCCTTACCAGATATTGTATTTATGTTATTATTCTTTTTCATGGTAGCAACTGTAATGAGACAAAACACTTTAATGATTGAGAATAAATTACCTCAAGCAGATCAAGTTGAAAAACTTGATAAAAAGAGTTTAGTAATGTATATTTATGCTGGTAAACCTAGTACAAATTACAAAAGTCAATATGGTAGTGAGGCTAGAATTCAGTTAAACGATAAGTTTGCTGATGTTAAAGATATTGCTGCTTTTATTGCTGCTGAAAGAGCGGCTAAAAGAGAGGAAGAAGTACCTTTTCTTACTACTGCTTTAAAAGTAGATAGTAAAGCAAACATGGGATTGGTAACAGATATCAAACAAGAATTGCGTAAGGTAAACGCACTAAAAATTAATTATACAACTAGAAAAGGTAATGCCTTAGAAGGTTTAAAGAAATAATTATAAATCTTAATTTTATTAAAAGGCGTTTTGAGAAATCATAACGCCTTTTTTTTGTAGCAAATGAAAAATACTTTTTTAATTGTACTGTGCCTTTTTAGTCTATCGAATTCTTTTTCGCAAGAAGAAGCGCCCGTAGAACAAGAAGTGGATTCTTTATATAAAGAAGATCAATTTTACGTTGGTGTTACCTATAACCTCTTAATTCAAAGACCGAAAGGTGTTTCGCAAAGTGGTTTTTCTACAGGTTTTCATTTAGGGTATATTAAAGACATGCCAATTAATGTAAATCGTAATGTTGCTATTGGAGTAGGTTTAGGTCTTTCTAGTAATTCTTTTAACCAGAATATGTTAATAGATAAAGATAGTAATAGCAATTATACATATACCGTTTTAGATGATAGTGAAGATTCATATACCAAGAATAAATTTACTACCTATATGATTGAAGCACCCATTGAGTTTAGATGGCGAACTTCTACACCAACCGAATATAAATTCTGGAGAATATACACCGGTTTCAAATTGGGTTACGTTATTGCTAATTCCTCTAAGTTTAATAGTGATACCACTATTAAACATAGTAATATTTCGGACTTCAATAAGTTTCAATATGGGTTTACTATTAGCGCGGGGTATAACACTTGGAATATTCACTTCTATTATGCATTAAATACGCTGTTTAATAAAGATGCACAATTGAATGGTTCCAGTTTGGATATGCATGCCGTTAAAATAGGCTTAATGTTGTATCTTCTTTAAATGGGATAAACCAATAGTTTGTTCTAGTGAAATTGGACGCTGTTTATTCTTAAAATGGCTGGATCAATCCAAACGTTTCTTTTAATGCAACCAGTAATTTAATAGTGTAAGTTGCGGTATTAAACCAATACAAAACCCTGCTATTAATTCGACATAATTATGTGCTTGTAAGTGTAATCTGGAAGTAGCTATCGCTCCTGTAAGTATTGCCATGATAGCTAAAGTACCATTGATATTTATACCAAAATGTATGCTTAAAGCAATATAAAACATAAAAACACCAGATACAGCAATCATATGTATACTTGCTTTGAATTTTAATATAGCTAGAATAAAGCAAGTAAGATTAGATAGTAGTATACCAATAAAGAAGTAGTAAAGCTCTACAATCTCACCAGGAGGAAAAACTCGTTTTACTATAAGATAGATTATAATACAATTAAGCCCTAAAGGTAAAATACGTTCTTTAGCCGTTTTTAAATAAATGCTATTGGTTTTTCCTATCGTTTTTAATAAATAATATATAAGTATCGGTAGTATTACGGTTAAAATAGAAATAGAAATAAGCTTTGCTTGTATTATTTCTTTAGGAATAAATCTTGGAGATTTTGAAAAGTAAAAAATCACACCAAGTAATGGCATGATTATAGGATGAAAAATAAAGGATATACTTTTTAGAATGTGATTCATTAAATCTTTTTTCGAAGTCTTGCCACAGGAATATCTAATTGCTCTCTATATTTTGCAACCGTACGTCTAGCAATTGGGTAGCCTTTTTCTTTTAATATTTTTGCTAAAGCCTCATCTGTTAAGGGCTTTTTCTTACTTTCCTCTTCAATAACCGTTTCTAGTATTTTTTTAATCTCTCTAGTAGAAACTTCTTCTCCTTTATCGTTAGTCATCGACTCACTAAAGAATTCTTTTATCAATTTTGTACCATAAGGAGTATCTACATATTTACTGTTTGCAACACGAGAAACCGTAGAAACATCCATTTCAATTTCATCTGCAATATCTTTTAAAATCATAGGTTTGAGATTACGCTCATCTCCCGTTAAAAAATATTCGCTTTGGTAATGCATAATAGAACTCATGGTTACAAAAAGCGTTTGTTGTCTTTGCTTAATAGCTTCAATAAACCATTTTGCGGCATCTAACTTCTGCTTAATAAACATCACAGCATCTTTTTGCGATTTGCTTTTTTGTTTGGTGTCTTTGTAGCCTTTAAGCATGTTGTTGTACTCTCTAGATACATGAAGTTCTGGAGCATTTCTTCCGTTTAAGGTAAGCTCTAGTTCACCATTGACAATCTTTATAGCAAAATCTGGAACGACGTGTTCTACTCTTCGGTTATTTCCAGCATAACTTCCGCCTGGTTTCGGATTTAAGCGTTCTACTTCATGAATGGCATCTTTAAGTTGCAACTCACTGATATCAAATTTTTGTAAAAGTTTTTTGTAGTGTTTTTTAGTAAATTGTTCAAAAGCCTTGTCAATAATACTAGTTGCTAATGCTACATCTGGATGCTGTTCTTTTCTATGTAATTGTATCGATAAACACTCTTGTAAATTTCTAGCTCCTACTCCTGCAGGATCTAATTGATGTACAATTTTTAAAACACGTTCAATTTTATCTTCTGTAGTAAACACGTTTTGTGTAAAAGCCAAATCATCCATGATGTCTGATAATTCTCTACGTATATAGCCACTTTCATCTACACTACCAACCAAGAATTCTGCAATATCACGTTCTTCATCACTCAGTCTGTAGGTATTTAATTGGTTTACTAAATGTTGTGTAAACGAAGTTCCTGCCGCATAAGGCATGGTTTTTTCTTCATCGTCTGCACTATAATTATTGACTTGCGTTCTGTAATCTGGAACTTCATCATCGCTTAAGTACTCATCTACATTAATATCTCCAGCATCTATGGTTTCGTTATCATCATAATCATCTTTGGTGTTATCTAGATCATCATCATAGTCGCTATCATTTTCTTCTTTACCACCTTCAAGCGCTGGATTTTCTTCAAGTTCTTGCTTTAAACGTTGTTCAAATGCTTGCGTTGGCAACTGTATCAATTTCATTAATTGAATTTGTTGTGGCGACAACTTTTGTGATAATTTGAACTGTAAATATTGTTTAAGCATTGTTAAATTTTGATTTAAGCTAAAAATAAAAAAAACAATCTAGATTATAACTAATCTAGATTGTTTTAATTAAAATATTTTTAGGATGTGTAGTTATTTCTTGGCTTTGTTGTCTTCGAAATATTTATAAAGAATACTAACAGCAAGAAAACTCCAAATTAGTCGGTAGACCCAAATATTCAATTCCATTCCAAATATAGAAGAGTGATTCGAATTACTGAAAAAACTATAAACGACGTTTGCAATAGCTAATATTCCTATTATTAATGATAATTTTCCTTTCATAGCTATTTGTTTCGTTATTTATGGGTTGCGCAACTAAGTAATCTTCTTTGTCATTTCTAGCTTGTCGAGAAATCTTTTCTTTTAGAATAACAGATTTCCTCGCTTAAATGGAAATGACAAAACACTGCTTTTAAAACTCTGCGTTTTGTGGTGTTCGTGGGTATGGTATTACGTCACGAATATTTGTCATTCCTGTTGCAAACATGACCAAACGCTCAAAACCTAAACCAAATCCAGAATGTACAGCGGTACCATATTTACGTAAATCTAAATACCACCAAAGTTCTTCTTCAGAGATGTCTAATGCAGCCATTTTTTGTTTTAAAACGTCTAAACGCTCTTCACGTTGTGCTCCACCAACTATTTCTCCTATTCCTGGGAAAAGAATATCCATAGCACGAACCGTTTTACCATCTTCGTTTAAACGCATGTAAAATGCTTTAATATTTGCTGGGTAATCAAATAAAATCACCGGACATTTAAAGTGCTTTTCTACTAAGAAACGTTCATGTTCACTTTGTAAATCTGCTCCCCATTCTTCAATAATATAATTGAATTTTTTCTTCTTGTTTGGTTTCGAGTTTCTTAAAATGTCGATTGCTTCTGTATAACTAACGCGTTTGAAGTTATTATCTACAACGAATTTTAATTTTTCAATTAAACTCATTTCACTTCGCTCTGCTTGTGGTTTCGTTTTTTCTTCGTCTAATAAACGATTTTCTAAAAATTCTAAATCTTCACGATTGTTTTCTAGAATATAGTTGATAACCGATTTCATAAAGTCTTCCGCTAAATCCATATTTCCAGCCAAATCCATAAAGGCAACTTCTGGCTCAATCATCCAGAATTCAGATAAATGACGTGAAGTATTCGAGTTTTCTGCTCTAAATGTTGGTCCGAAAGTATATACTTTACCAAGAGACATAGCATATGTTTCTGCTTCTAATTGTCCTGAAACGGTTAAGTTGGTTTCGCTTCCAAAGAAATCTTCTTTAAAATCTACTTTACCTTCTTCGGTTAATGGTGGTGTTTTAGCATCTAAATTAGTTACTCTAAACATTTCACCAGCTCCTTCAGCATCACTTCCTGTTATGATAGGTGTGTGCATGTAGTAAAAACCGTTTTCATTAAAGTATTTATGTACTGCAAAAGATAAGCTAGAACGTAAACGCATGATGGCACTAAATGTACTAGTACGTGTGCGTAAATGTGCGTTTTCACGTAAGAACTCGAAAGAGTGCTTTTTTGGTTGAATTGGATACGTTTCTGGATCGGAGTCTCCAAGAATTTCAATGCTTTTTACAGCAATTTCTACTTTCTGACCTTTTCCTTGGCTTTCTATCAGTTCTCCTTTTATATGTACTGCCGCTCCAGTTGTTATACGTTTAAGCGTGTTTTCGTCTGTATTTTCGAAATCTACAACACATTGTATATTGTTAATTGTCGATCCGTCATTTAAGGCAATAAAACGTTTAGCACGAAAGGTTCTAACCCAACCGTTTATTTCTATTTCTTGACCAAATTGGTCTTTGGCTAATAATTGTGAAACTGTATTAGTGTTCATTGTATTTAATTTTTTTTCATCTATGCTAAGGCTTCGATGTATATGGATGCAAATATAATTTATTGTTGTATTTATTCTTCGGAAACATTTAGATTTTCGTCTTCATCATTTTCTTCAGGAATAATATTTATTGCTGGTTCTCTTAAAACTTCTTTGTTCGCAATACTTCTTTCTAATGAAAGTAATAAAGATGGTAAAAGTAATAGGTTAGAAAGCATAGCAAATAGTAAGGTTGCAGATACTAAAGCTCCCAAAGCTACGGTACCTCCAAAACTTGAAAAGGTAAATACTAAGAATCCGAAGAATAGTACGATAGACGTGTAAAACATACTAACTCCTGTTTCTCGTAAAGCGGCGTATACCGATTTTTTAATTTTCCAGTGATTGGCAATTAATTCTTGTCTGTATTTTGCTAAAAAGTGAATGGTGTCATCTACCGAAATCCCAAATGCAATACTAAAAACTAATATCGTGGATGGTTTTATTGGTACTCCTAAATAGCCCATTAATCCTGCTGTTATTAATAACGGTAGGAGGTTTGGTATTAGTGAAACAATAATCATTCTAAAGGAGCGAAACATATACGCCATAAATAAGGCTATTAATAAAATAGCAAGCGATAATGAAATGGCTAAGTTTTTTACTAAATATTTGGTTCCTTTTTGAAAAACTAATGCTTTTCCCGTCATGGTAACATTAAAGTTTTCTGAAGGAAAAACCTTGTCTATTTTGTTTTGGAGGTTTTCTTCAATACGTTCCATTTTGTCTGTACCAATATCTTTCATAAAAGTAGTGATACGTGCATATTGTCCTGTGCTATCCACAAAATTCTTCAGCAAATCTACATCAGATGAAGAGTTTTTTGCATAAGACATGATAAAACTATTTTCTTGACTTGTTGGCAATTGGTAGTATTTTGGGTTGCCATTATAGTATGCTTGTTTCGAGTATTTTACTAAGCTTACCACAGAAATTGGTTTAGAAAGCTCTGGTGTTTCTAGAATTACTTCTTCTAGTTTATCCATACGTTTTAAGGTAGAAAGTTTCATAACTCCTTTTTTACGTTTGGTGTCTACTAAAATTTCTAAAGGCATAATACCATTAAATTCTTCTTCAAAAAATCGAATATCTTGAAAGAATCCAGACTTTTTGGACATGTCTTCAATTAAACTACCAGAAATTTTAATTTGAAAAATACCAATAAGACTTAATGTTAAAAGTACTACCGAAGTAATGTAAATGGTAATTCGTTTTTGTTTTACCATGCGCTCAATCCAATCTACAAAACCACCAATCCATTTCTTATTTAGGTGTTCTAAGTGTCTGTCTTTAGGATACGGTAAAAAGGTGTAAATAATAGGAATGATTAGCAAACACAATACAAAAATGGCTAATATGCTTAAGGAAGCAACAATACCAAATTCTTTTAAAAGCTGACTTTCGGTTAAAATAAAGGTTGCAAAACCAGATGCAGTAGTAACATTGGTCATTAATGTGGCATTACCAACTTTGGTAATTACACGCTGTAAAGATCTTACTTTGTTACCATGTAATTTTACTTCACGTTGGTATTTATTAATTAAGAAAATACAGTTAGGGATACCAATTACAATGATTAATGGTGGAATAAGTGCTGTTAAAACAGTGATTTCATAGCCAAGTAAACCAATAATTCCAAAGGTCCACATCACACCAAAACAAACTACAATAAGTGATATAAAGGTCGCTCTAAACGATCGGAAGAATAAAAAGAAAATTAGAGAAGTAACTAGAAGCGCTAAACCAATAAACTTACCAATTTCATCTACAATGTTCTGTGCATTTAAAGTTCTAATGTACGGCATTCCAGATACTCTAACATCTAGGTTTGTTTCCTTTTCAAAAGCAGCAATTTTAGGGATAAGGTTATCAAAAACAAAATCTTTTCTAGCGGCAGTATTTACAATTTCCTTGTTCATGTAAATTGCTGTACGTACCGTTTTTGTGTTTTTGTTAAACAGAAAGTTGTCGTAAAAAGGATATTTCTCAAACAGTTCTTCTTGCAGAAGGTCTATCTGTTCTATGGAGGTTATAGAATCTTTTATAAAAGGTTCTAATGCAAATTTTTCATTCTTGGTGTCTTTTATCAGTTTCTGAAGATCGCTAATCGAGACCACCGTTTCTATTTCGTCTGTGTTTTTAAAACTTTCTGAAAGTTTGTTCCAAGCGTTTAATTTTTCGACTGTAAAAAGAGTCGTGTCTTTTACTCCTAAAACAATTAGGTTTCCTTCTTCACCAAAAATATCAAGAAAGTTGTTATATTTTTGATTTACTTCATGATCATCTGGCAATAAATTAGCTTCGGTGTAGGTAAAGCGCATATATTTCCATTGCGTAGCAAGTAATCCGGTAGCTAATAATATACCAAGTATAATGGCAATTTTATTACGTAGAATTAGTCTTGCAACAACATCCCAAAAGCTTTTTGTAAATAGTTTGAACATAGTATAATTAAAAAAATGCATCTATTTAAGGACATCTTCAGACTTTTAATTTAGGCAAAATTACGTCGTTAAATTAGAGTGGTAAAGGTAGGAAAAAGCTAGGTATAACAAAGTCTTAAATTGTTATAAAGTAACGTTAAATGTAAATTTTAACGCCATATTATCTTCTTGTTTAGGTAAATGATATGCGCCATATCTGTAGGTGAAACTTAAACCGAAACCAAAAAATAGTTTATTGATTTCTAATCCAGATTCTGTAAAGCCTTTTTCAAGGGTATTAAATGTTATTTGTTGGTGTCTTGCCGCGTTGCTCATGTTACCAATAGCAAATCTAGAAATGAGTACCAATTCTGGATTAAAACGTCTGCTTATTTTAAACGGACTCAAGTGATGTTTGAATTGTAAGGTGGTAATTCTATCGGAAAAGAATTCGTTAAAAAACATCGTTTCAAAACTCGTAACACCAGCTACAGAAAACCGTTGCATAATGGTTTCCTTATTAATATTATTGGGATACGCGTGGTATAAATGAGACAATGGCGTTTCTCCACTTGCTAATCCAGCGGTTACCGTTAATAAGGAAAATGCTTTGTTGTCATATTCTTTTTTAAAGATGGTTCTAAAATCTAGTTTCGAAAAATTAAAGTCGCCATTAAGAACATCACTAAAACTTTTAGTGTATTGTAAAGTGAATTTAGGGTAGCCTTCTTTTAGTATTTTGAATTTATTATCGATGGTTTCAAAAGAGCTAAAAGGACTCCATTGCACCGCAGTTTTAGAAGTGCTTAAATGCATTTGATTGTATACCTTGTTATTTACTGCAAAGCTATAATCGTAAGTTGTATTTATATTGCTAACTGCAAACTCGGTTTCACCAATCAAACTGGGAGATAGTTGATGTTCTAAAGAAATTGCTTTTGTAATGTGTTTATAAAACAAATTTATATTTAGAAGTCTTGGTTCAAAAAGCTGAAAAAATCTGCTATCTGTTAAAAAGGTAGAGCTTCCGGTTTCACTTAAGTCGTCGGTATATGCGAAGTTTAACCACGTATTTGTTTTTTCGTTTAGTTTAATTCCAGAACCAAAGCTGTACTTAAAAGCATCATCTTTAAAACCATAAACGAGGTAGGTGTTAAATCTTATTTTTTCTGAAAATGCATTATTTGTTTGTCCGCCAAGTCCATTTCTAGATCCTTCATATTGGTTATATTTTACTAAATATCTTAAGTCGATATCAAAATATTTTGTTGGAAAATAACCATTCCCTAATTGCTGTAAAAAGGCTTTTCTTTTAAGGGAATCGGTTTTTACAACTCTTGTAGAATCTGTTGTTGATGGCGTTTGTGCTTTACTTAAAAAGAAGGATAAACATAGTAAAAAAGTAAAGCCGTATTTTTTCATTAATATTATAGGGATGCATTTATAGAGGTAGCTAGTACTTCTTTGATGTTGGTTCTATAGCCTAATTCTTTTAGAACTATTTCCCCTTTTTTATTAATTACAATACTTGTAGGATAGCTATTTACGCCATACATTGTAATGACATCATTAGCATTCGCTAAAATAGTATATGCAAACGGGTTGCTTTCTAAAAAATCATTTACAACTCCTTTTTTATTGAAAGTAAGCGCTAAAAATACAACGTCTTCCTCTTTAAAATTAGATGCTAATTTGTTTAGTTCGGGCATTTCTGCAATGCACGGTCCGCATTTTGTAAACCAAAAATTAAGGACAACTACTTTGCCTTTTAGTTCCGAAAGTTTATAAGAATTGCCGTGTATATCTTTTGCAATAAAATCTAAAGCACGTTCACCAGGAGTAAATATAGCTTCTGCATTTTGTTCTATTAAAATAGGCGCGTTGCTTTTTCTAATGAACACAAGACTTTTCAGCTTGCCTTTGGTATTCGCAAAAAAAACAGGTTGGTAATCTGTGTTTGTCATTAAAGACAAGCTAGCCATAGAAAGTAGTTTGCCTTGTTCATTAAACAATAAAACATCTGGCGTAATATTAATTGGAGTGCTCGCTATTTGTGCTTCCGTTAGTTGCTGCTGGTTGGCAGGTATAAACGGATATTTGTTTTGTGCAACACTAATAGCACATTGAAATAAGCAAATGATTAATAAAAGGCGAAGTGTTTTTTGCATAATTAGATAAACGAAAAATATATGTTATTGGTATAAAAAAAGCGACAAGAACGTCGCTTTTAAATTATACGGTCATTATTTCTTTTTCTTTAACAGCAAATACTTCATCAATTTTTTTGATATAGTTGTCTGTTAAACCCTGTACATCTTTCTCTGCATTTTTTAGAAGATCCTCAGAGATGCCATCTGCTTTTTTCAGGTCGTTATTCGCCTCTTTTCTTGCGTTTCTAATACCAACTTTTGCATCTTCTACTTCTGCTTTTGCTTGTTTTGCTAAATCGCGTCTACGTTCTTCGGTTAATGGCGGAACGTTAATGATAATAATGTCTCCATTATTCATTGGATTAAAGCCAAGGTTAGCATACATAATACCACGCTCAATTTCTTGAAGCATATTTTTTTCCCAAGGTTGTACGGTAATTGTTCTACCATCTGTGGTATTTACATTTGCAACCTGAGCTAATGGCGTTTGTGAACCATAATAATCTACCATAACACTACCAAGCATTGCAGGGCTAGCTTTACCAGCTCTAATGTTTGATAATTGTTTTTCAAGATGCTTGATGGCATTTTCCATAGCTTCTTTTGTTCCGTCGATTATAAATTGAATGTCTTCGTTCATTTTTTAAAAATTTTAATATACTAGTTTTGTTTTCAAAAACTAAGCCAAAGTTTAGATTCGCTTTTTCAAGCGAATAACCATTTTGCTTGTGCTAATTTAAGTACTTGTTATACGAGTTACAAGTTTACTTTCGTTCCTATATTTTCACCACAAACTACTTTCATTAAGTTTCCTTTTTTATTCATATCAAAAACAATGATAGGGAGTTTATTTTCTTGACTTAAAGTAAAAGCTGTGGTATCCATTACTTTTAGTCCTTTACGTAATACATCATCAAAAGTAATATGTTCAAATTTAATGGCATTACTATCTTTTTCTGGATCTACATTATAAATACCATCTACACGTGTTCCTTTTAAAATCACATCTGCTTCAATTTCAATGGCGCGTAAAACGGCTGCTGAGTCTGTTGTGAAATATGGATTTCCGGTTCCTCCACCAAAAATAACAACACGACCTTTACGTAAGTGACTCATGGCTTTTCTACGAATGAAAGGCTCTGCTACTTCGTTAATTTTTATGGCAGTTTGCAAACGGGTTTTAACATCTGCATCTTCTAGTGCGTTTTGTAGCGCTAAACCGTTAATAACCGTTGCTAGCATTCCCATGTGATCTCCTTGCACGCGATCCATACCATTCATGGCTCCAGCAACACCTCTAAAAATATTTCCACCACCAATTACAATGGCAACTTCTACACCTAGTTCTGTGATTTCTTTAATGTCTTTGGCATATTCTGCTAAACGTTCTGGATCTATACCATATTGGCGATTTCCCATTAATGCTTCACCAGATAATTTTAAGAGAATTCTTTTGTATTTCATTTTTTGTTTAGCTAATTGTGAAATTCCAGCTTTTGCAGGAACTTGCCGTTTAGCAAATATAATCAATATCTTTTTTTAAGAAAGCAGAATGTTAGAAATAAAAAAAACCACTACGCTTAAATGAAAAGCGTAGTGGTTTTTAAAAATGGTGTTTCTTAATTTATTCTATTTTAGTTAATGTCCAAATACTGTTTTCTGGAATGGACAATAATCGTCCATCTTTATTTACATTGAAAGAATTGAAAATTCTCATTCTTATTTTTTCAATTCCATTTTCAACAAACCTAGCCATTCGTATTTTTCCCCAGACACCTAGTTTCGTTTTTTCTTGGATTTCTAATAAAATGAAACGCGTATTTGGAGCGCATTCAGGGCAAGGAGGAAAACCTTTATTGTCTGTTCTAATATCATCAGATAAAATACTATTATCTTCGTTAATAATATTTGGCACTTCATTTGGTACATCTAGTAATAAAGGAGGAAAAGAATTTATTAAAACTATTCCATTTTCTCTGTATTTATATTCACCAACTAATTCATCAAAAGAATTTCCATATGAATTAGTTCGGTTTATTCTCTTATTGAATATTATTTCTAAAGAATTATTTCCATTTTCGCATTTCCATCTACCAACGTAAGGGTCAAAATCGTTATCTACATCTTTAAAATAATCATTTAAATAAGTATATCCTACTGTTTGCCCTTCTTCTTGAAATATAGGGACAATATTTTGTTGGGCTTTACAGCTAAAAAAAGAGAATAATATTAAAATTATAATTAGTGTATTTTTCATGATTTTTAAATAGAAAAAAAACGTTTATTAATTATTCTATTTTAGTTAATGTCCAAATACTGTTTTCTGGTATGGATAAATTAGTAGGTCCATAAGTATTAGTGATTCTCATTCTTATTTTTTCAATTCCGCCTTCAATGAATCGTGCCATTCTAATCATGCCATATATGCCAGGTTTTGTTTTTTCTTGAATTGCCAAAAAAATATAACGAGTATTTGGAGTACATTCAGGACAAGGAGGAAGACCTCTGTTGTCAGTTCTAATGTCATAAGAGACTATACTATTGTCGTTGTGCAGTTCTATATTTGGTACTTCTCCTGGTACATCTAACATTAATTGTGGAAAAGAATTTACTAAAACCACTCCATTTTCTATATATTTATATTCACCTACTAAATTATCTGAAAAGTCTCCATGTCCTTCATCATTATGAATAACTTTATTAAAAATAATTTCTAATGAGTTATTTCCATTTTCCCATTTCCATGTGCCAATATAAGGGTCAAAGTCGTTATCTATATCTTTGAAATAAGTGTTTGTATAAGAAGGAACATCTTCTTCGTTATATATTGGTGTTATTTGTGCCTTACAGCTTATAAAGCTAAATAGGCTTAATATTATAATTAGTATATTTTTCATAATTAGTATGTTTTTTTAATGATTAATTTAATTACATGGTACTGTCTCTGGTTGTTCAGAAATTAAAATTAATTTTTCAAAAGCATTAGTTGTGGTATTAAGTTTAAATAGTTTTATAGGTGTTTTTGGAAGATTAAATTCTTCTTCTAACTTACTTAATGATTTTAAAAATTTTCTTTCAAATTGTGTCGATGTTGCATTTTTTCTATAACTGAATTTTTGATTAAAACGTTTCATTCCATAAAAATCAGTTGGGTCTAACTGATTAATAATTGCTCTAAATATATTAAAATCATTAATTTTAATCATATAAGTTCCATTTTCTGTTGTAAGTATAGAAAATACATCATGATAAGAAACATTAGGATTTTGTTCTATAGCTGTAGATTGATAATATGCATAAAGTTTAAAAATATCTTCTGCAGAAAACATTTTATCACCTTGGTCTGGATGTAGGTGCATACCACCAATGATATTTCCTCCATGATTAAGTATTACTTTATCATGCTGTCCTGGAACAAAATTAGTAGAAATTGTTCCATCAATATTTGAAACTTCAAAGCCTTGTTCGTTTTCTTCATCGATGTCTTCAATGAATTCCTTTAAATCATCAATAGCATCCATAAAATCAGTGTTGTCTGTTAAAGTTTGCACACCATAACATTCCAATTCATTCTCAACAAATTCTTCTAGATTATGAGAAGTATCCTCAAGGAACTCTAAAATTATTGGCGCCATAACAAAACATCTAGATTTCACAATCATACTTGCCATTTTTTTTGCTATAATAGGATTTGAACTTAACCATGATGATTGAGAAGAAGTTAAATTTGTTGCACCAACACAATCAATTACTATCTGGTCAGCTGATTTTTCATCTTTAATAACTCCAATAGTTGTAACTATGTTATTGCTAATCGTGTCACTATTATTAGATTGACCTCCTCCACCATCATGAAGTGGGTCTGAGTTATTGCCTGTGTCATCATTATTGTCCCAAGGCAAGTCTGAAGAATTGTCGTTATTATCGCCATAATTAGGGTCAAAATTTTCATTACATGGAACCGGAAAATTTAATTCTTGATAATCAGGCATTCCATCCATATTAGTATATCCTCTTCTAGCTTTACAAATCCCATCTCCATTAGGATCGTAAACGACCCATGGACCAAAATTGCCACCTCCAAAATTTGCAGGTAATCCAATACCGCCACCACTTAAATCTCCACAATCTGTTATGTCTATTAGCAGAATATCACCAACTTGTGTAACTTCAATAAAACAACCAGATGCTGTATCATAAAACATTTTTGCTTCAAAAAAATCATTAAAATCTGCAAGTAGAACTTGCTCACTACTGACTTGTTCCTGCGAAAATGTAAAAAAATCATTCGTACCATCCTCTAAATCATGTTCTTCATACCTATAAATATGAAATTGATAATCAGTATCACGTAATCTAGTAATTACAAAGTTTTCAAAAGAAGATTCTGGGTTTGTAGGAGTTTCTATTTTAAAGGTATATGCTATTGTAGTATCTGTTGCAACTGCAATAATTTAATCTGTTAAAATAACAAACGAATTATCTGTAGCATTTATTCTAGCGTTTCCACTATTAATTTTATAGTAGTCAAATTGTTTTTCAATTTTACTAATAGATTGTTTTAACAACTCGTTTTTTTTAATTTCATTAAGAGTGACTCTTTTGGCTGATATGTTTCCTTTTAAAGGTAATGCGTGTCTGTCTTGAAAGTCATCGTCTTTTTGACAGTTTACTAAAAGTAAGGAGATGCCGAAAAGGAGAATTAATGGTTTTAATATTTTAGGTTTCAATTTTCTAAAATTTTAGCAAGCTAGATTTAGAATATAGCTTGTTGGTTAAACTTATAATGTTTAAGAAGTCAAAAAATTTAAGAAGTCTTTTTGTAGAAGCCTTTTGTACGCCATTAATTTTTTAGGGAAAATAAAAAAAAACTTGCGCAAGTTTAAAGTGTTATAACATGCCAAAAATAAATACTAGAGACTTCTTAAATAACTAGAAATTTACACTGACATTTCAAACTTAAAAAAAAATAAATGAATAGGACAAGCTTTTATAGTAAATTTTCTAAACGCGCATATATTTACGGAAAAACCGTAAAAAATATATAGAAATGACTGTGGTTTTTAAATTACAGAAATAAAAAAACCACTACGCTTAAATTGAAAGAGTAGTGGTTTTTAATAATTTATTCTAGTTAACGATTTCCGCTTTCGCGGAAATGAAAAAAGATCCTTTTTTATCCTAAAGAAACACGTTTAAATGCAGTAACAGTAAGATTTTTTGAAGCTACATATTCTGCAACAGTCATTTTTTCATCTTTAATAAACTTTTGATCTAATAAACATTGTTCTTGATCTAAAGTAGTGTTATCGCTAATAAAACGTTCCATTTTTCCAGGAAGAATTCTATCCCAAATTTGTTCTGGTTTTCCTTCAGCTTTTAATTCTGCTTTAGCATCTTCTTCTGCTTTAGCCATAACTTCTGGAGTTAATTGTGCCATAGAGATAAATTGAGGTACATTTTTAAGTGTTTTACCTAAACGACCTAATTCAATATTATCTTTTTCTATAACTGCAATTCTTGCTTCTGTTTCACTTGCTACAAATGCAGGATCAAAACCTTTATAAGATAAAGAAGTTGCTCCCATAGATGCTACTTGCATTGCTACGTCTTTAGCAACTGTTTCTGCGTCTGCTGAATTTTCAGATAAACCAACTAAAGCACCAATTTTGTTAATGTGTACATACGTACCAACATAAGCTGCTTCTAATTTTTCAAATCCGTTGATTTCTAATTTCTCACCAACAACACCGGTTTGCTCTACTAATTTTTCAGCAACTGTCATTCCTCCAAAATCTGCTGCTAAGAAATCTTCTTTGTTGTCAAAGTTGATTGCTATTTCTGCAAATTGGTTTGCTAAAGCTAAGAAAGATTCGTTTTTACCAACAAAATCCGTTTCACATCCTAAAACGATAGTTACACCAACAGTGTTGTCTGCATTAATTTTAGAAACTGCTGCACCTTCACTAGAGTCACGATCGGCTCTTTTAGCTGCTACTTTTTGTCCTTTTTTACGTAATACTTCAATTGCTTTGTCAAAATCACCTTCTGCTTCTACTAAAGCATTTTTGCAATCCATCATTCCAGCTCCTGTAGCTTGTCTTAATTTGTTTACTTCTGCTGCTGTTATTTTTACCATAGCTTCCATATATTTTTTAATTTAAAAAAGTCGTACCATCAAATTTCTAAAAAGAAAAAGAACGAAACGACTTTTTTACGTTGTGTTAATGTTATTTTATTCTTCCTCTTCTTTTGCTACTTCCGCTTTTTCTGCTTTTGGAGCTGGAGCATCTGCTTTCTTTTCTGCCTTTGGAGCATCTTTTTCTGCTTTGCGCTCTGCTAAACCACCAGCAATTGCATTAGTAACATGCGTTAAAATCTTGTCAATTGATTTAGAAGCATCATCATTTGATGGTATAACGTAATCTACTTGACGTGGATCAGAGTTCGTATCTACCATTGCAAATATTGGAATGTTTAATTTTTGTGCTTCTTTAATTGCAATATGCTCACGCTTAATATCTACAACAAATAAAGCTGCTGGTAAACGAGTCATATCGTTAATAGAACCTAAATTCTTTTCTAATTTAGCTCTTAAACGATCTACTTGTAATCTTTCTTTTTTAGAAAGTGTCATGAATGTTCCATCTTTCTTCATTCTATCAATAGTAGCCATTTTTTTAACAGCTTTTCTAATAGTAACAAAGTTGGTTAACATTCCACCAGGCCAACGCTCAGTAATGTAAGGCATATCTACGCTACCTGCTTTTTCTGATACGATGTCTTTTGCTTGTTTTTTTGTAGCAACAAATAAAATTTTACGACCGGAAGCTGCAATTTTTGCAAGTGCATCTCCAGCTTCGTCCATTTTAGCTGCTGTTTTATAAAGGTTGATTATATGGATGCCATTACGCTCCATATATACGTAAGGGGCCATGTTTGGATCCCACTTACGTGTAAGGTGACCAAAGTGTACACCTGCTTCAAGTAATTCTTTTACTTCTACTGCCATTTTGTAATAGTTTACGTTCTGTTGATTAGCAATGTTCCAATTGGCTGGGTCGAATTAACAACGAGCCTTTGGCTTCATTTAGATGCTTAACTAAATCCTGCGGTCTTATATTAAAGACGCTAGGACAACAATAACTGTTTAAATTTTGTTTTATTTTCAACAGAATGGAAAGACTGTAAAACAGATTTCCAATACTGTTGAAGGATACTATTAACGTTTCGAGAATTGGAATTTCTTACGCGCTTTCTTCTGACCGAATTTCTTACGCTCCACCATTCTTGGATCTCTTGTTAATAAACCTTCTGGTTTTAAAATTAATCTGTTTTCAGCATCTATTTCGCACATTGCACGAGATAAACCTAAACGGATTGCTTCTGCTTGACCTGTAATACCTCCTCCGAATACATTAACTGTAATATCAAAGTTGCCATCGTTGTTAGTCATAACTAAAGGTTGATTTACTTTGTACTGCAAAGTAGCAGTAGAAAAGTAATCTGTCATGTCTTTTTTATTTACTGTTATCTTCCCAGTTCCTGCGGCAAGATATACACGTGCAACAGCCGTTTTTCTACGACCAATTTTGTGAATTACATCCATGTTATTTGAATTCTTCTAAGTTAATTGTTTTTGGTTTTTGAGCTTCATGTGTATGAGCTGTACCAACAACAACATTTAAATTACGGAATATTGCTGCACCTAATTTGTTTTTAGGAAGCATTCCTTTTACTGATTTTTCTACTAATCTTGTTGGATCTTTTCCAAACAATTCTGTAGCAGTTAAACTTCTTTGACCACCTGGGTAACCAGTATGACGGATATAAGATTTGTCCGTCCACTTTTTCCCTGTTAAGTTGATTTTTTCTGCATTGATAACAATTACGTTATCTCCACAATCAACATGTGGTGTGAAGCTAGGTTTATGTTTTCCTCTTAAAAGTTTTGCAACTTTAGAAGATAAACGACCCAAAGATTGACCTTCAGCATCCACTAAAACCCACTGCTTATCTACAGTAGCTTTGTTTGCTGAAATCGTTTTGTAGCTTAATGTGTCCACGTTATTAATAATTTTTTTACCCGTCTATAGACTAGGTAGATTAAACATTCCTCTCTCAAAAAGAGTTTGCAAATTTACGATTATATATTTGAATACCAAATAGTGAGGTAATTTATTTTTTTATTGATTTTCAATAGGTTAAAGTTGCTTCCTGTCCAAGGATACTTTAAAATAGATTTTTAAAGCGTTACCTATTATGTATTCGACTCTTTTATTAGCTTTGCATTTCTAAAAAAACATAGATATGATTTCAGTAGATGCTTTAGCAGTCGAATTTAGCGGACAAACCTTATTTAGTGATGTGTCTTTTACTATTAATGAAAATGATAAGATTGCCTTAATGGGTAAAAATGGTGCAGGAAAATCTACCATGATGAAAATTATTGCTGGTGTGCAAAAGGGAACTCGCGGACATGTGCGTTACCCAAAGGAAGCGGTAATAGCATATTTACCACAGCATTTGCTAACCGAAGATAATACTACTGTTTTTGATGAAGCTTCTAAAGCCTTTAGTCATGTGTATACCATGCGTGATGAAATGGATGCTTTAAATAAGCAGCTAGAAACACGTACCGATTATGAATCGGACGAATACATGAAGATTATTGAGCGTGTTTCCGATTTAGGGGAAAAATACTATGCATTAGAAGATGTGAATTATGATGCCGAAGTAGAAAAAGCATTAAAAGGTTTAGGTTTTAAACAAGAAGATTTTACCAGTCTAACTAATGAGTTTAGCGGTGGATGGCGTATGCGAATAGAATTGGCTAAAATTTTATTACAGAAACCAGACCTTATATTATTAGATGAGCCTACCAATCATATTGATATCGAATCTGTGATTTGGTTGGAAGACTTTTTAGTAAATAAAGCGAATGCCGTTGTCGTGATTTCGCATGATAAAGCATTTATCGATAATATTACCAACCGTACTATTGAAGTTACTATGGGGCGTATTTATGATTATAAAGCAAACTACAGTCATTACTTACAACTTCGTGAAGATCGACGCGTACATCAAATTAAAGCATTTCAAGAACAACAACGATTTATTGCAGATAATCAAGCGTTTATTGACCGATTTAAAGGGACGTTTTCTAAAACAAATCAGGTAACTTCTAGAGAGCGTATGCTAGAGAAGTTGGAAATTATTGAAGTGGATGATTTAGATACTTCGGCCTTAAAACTGCGTTTCCCAAAAACACAGCGTTCTGGGGATTATCCAGTTACTGTAAAAGACGTTTCTAAATCCTATGATGAACATGTGGTGTTTAATAACGCAAACATGTCTATTGCACGTGGAGAAAAAGTTTGTTTTGTTGGTCGAAACGGAGAAGGTAAATCGACAATGATAAAAGCCATTCTAGGGCAAATAGAAGTAGATGGCGAATGTGCTTTAGGGCACAATGTGAAAGTGGGGTATTTTGCACAAAACCAAGCTGCTTTATTAGACGAAGAATTAACTGTTTTTCAAACCGTAGATGAAGTTGCTAAAGGAGATATACGTACACAGATAAAAAATATTCTAGGTCGCTTTATGTTTAAAGGTGAAGATATTGATAAAAAAGTGAGTGTGCTTTCTGGTGGAGAAAAAACCAGATTGGCAATGGTGAAACTTTTATTAGAACCTGTAAACTTGCTGATTTTAGATGAGCCAACAAACCATTTAGATTTAAAATCTAAAGATGTACTAAAGGAAGCTTTGTTAGATTTTGATGGTACTTTAATATTAGTATCACACGATAGAGATTTTCTACAAGGTTTATCTAATAAAGTATTCGAATTTAAAGACAAACGTGTGATCGAGCACTTTGAAACAGTCGATGATTTCTTAGCTAGAAATAGAATAGAAAGCTTAAAAGCGATTGATTTATAATCGTTTCATTTTATAAGGGTTTTAAAGCCGTTTCATTTTTGGAATCGTTTTTGTAATTGTCATGATGCACAATATTTAATTTAACCATTAGTTATATCCTTATGAGAGTATTATTAGCCATCGTATTTCTGTTCCATTTCTTAAGTTCTTTTGCACAATGGGAACCTGGTTTTGATGTTAAAGAAGCGACTTCTACCATTGCTATGTGTAATAGTTTTAATTTTATAGAACAATATGGTACTAGCGAAAATATCATTCCGGAGCATTTTAATTTGCACCATACTTCCAATATATTAAGTATGGACAACAAGTTTGAAGTGTATGAAAACGATCATGTTGGTGTTATTAATTATAGAGGTTCTACAGATAAAATGATTAGTTGGGTAGAGAATTGCTACTCTGCTATGATTCCTGCAAAAGGCGAAATTATTATAGATGAGAAAGCACACGATTATGCTTTTGCTTCCAATGAAAATGCTGCTGTTCACGCTGGTTACGGATTAACAGTGGTGATGCTTTCCGAAGAAATTATAGAGCAAATCAAAGCCTTAAATAAAAAAGGAATCTATGATATTATGATAACGGGACATAGTCAAGGTGGTGCTTTGGCGAGCCTGACAAGAGCATATTTAGAAAATTTACCAAAAGGCAAATTGTCAAAAAAGAATAGCTATAAAACCTATGCGTATGCGCAACCAATGTCTGGAAATAAAGAGTTTTCGGAAGAATATAATACCAGATTTAGTGATGCCGGAACCAGTTATTCCATTATAAATGCAGAAGATCCTGTGCCATATATGCCTTTTAATTATGAAGAAGAAAAACTAGTTACTAAAGAAAAAGTAAGAGGTTGGCTTTTTGGTGATACCGAATTTAAAGCTAAAAAACTTGGTCAAGATGCTTTTATTCGATTGTTTGAAAGGGGATTAACGGGTTATGTAAAAGGAAGCAATACGTTAATTAATAAGATTCTAGGATTGAAATTCGGAAAAATTGAAATGCCTGCGTTTGTAGCAGATATTAATTATTATCCTACAGGAGAACTAAAAGAACTTCCAATATTTGAGTATCCAAAAGTAGCAGTCGATCCTTCTGAAGCATCAGAAGAGGAAAGGAAAGATTTAGAACAAGATGCTAACGGAAAATGGTATAAAAAGGAAGCGAAATTTTTTCAGCATAAGCCTTATAATTATTATGTTGCTGTACTAAAAAAATGGAACGTTCCTGCATATAATCGTTTAGAGGAAAGGTATTTACTTAGTGATTTGTAAAATATACTATTGCAATAAACCGTTTTAAATTCCTTATTTTAAATTTTCTATGTTGTAGAATTTCTTCCGAAAAACAGAGAAATCAAACCCTATTTACCTACTTTATTTTATTTCTTGAGACTTTAGACTTCTAAAAAATTTGCTAAACCCTTTTATAATAATGGCTAAGAGTGTTTTTTTGACTATTTTTGCAACAATATGCAAGAATTAAAACTTTCAGATTGGTTACCTACCACAAACAAAGAGGTGAAAATACGCGGTTGGCAAGAGCTAGACGTTATACTTTTTAGTGGCGATGCTTACGTAGATCATCCAACGTTTGGTCCTGCGGTTATAGGACGTTTGTTAGAAAGTTTTGGTTTGCGTGTTGCTATAGTACCACAGCCAAGTGTTACCGATAATTTACAAGATTTTGTAAAATTAGGGAAGCCAAAATTATTTTTTGGTGTGACTGGTGGTTGTATGGATCCTATGATTAGCAACTATAATGCAAATAAAAAGAGACGAGATAAAGATGCATATACGCCAAATGGAGATATTGGTTTTCGTCCAGATTATGCTACTTCTGTATATTCTAAAATCTTAAAAGATAAATGGCCAGATACACCCGTTTTAATTGGTGGTATTGAAGCTTCTTTACGTCGTGTTACGCATTACGATTATTGGAGTGATAAGCTAATGCCAACTATTTTAGAAACTTCTAAAGCAGATATGTTGGTGTACGGAATGGGAGAGCAACCATTACGTGAAGTAGTGCGTTTATTACAAAAAGGAGTTCCTTTTAGTAGTATTAATACGATTATGCAAACGGCAGTTTTATTAGATGCAGATGCTAAAGTTCCTAAAAATAGTAATTGGGAAGATGTAGAAATACAGTCTCATGAAGTTTGTTTAAGCGATAAGAAGAAATATGCTTCTAACTTTAAAACCATAGAACAAGAATCGAATAAATTAGCGGCACGACGCATTTTTCAGAAAGTAGGAGGAAAGCTGCTAATGATCAATCCGCCATATCCAACCATGACCGAAGCTGAAATTGATGCTTCTTTCGATTTACCATACACCAGATTACCACATCCAAAATATAATAAACGTGGACCAATTCCTGCGTTTGAAATGATTAAGTTTTCCATCAATATCCATAGAGGTTGTTTTGGTGGTTGTAGCTTTTGTACTATTTCTGCGCATCAAGGAAAATTTATAGCGTCGCGTAGTAAAGAATCTATTTTAAAAGAAGTAGATACGGTTGCAAATATGCCAGACTTTAAAGGCTATTTGAGTGATATTGGAGGCCCAAGTGCGAACATGTATCAAATGAAAGGGAAAGTACAATCTATTTGCGACAAGTGTGTTGCGCCTAGTTGTATTTCGCCTGTAATATGTAGTAATTTAGATACGTCACATAAGCCGTTAACCGAATTATATCAAGCTGTAGATAGTCATCCAAAAGTAAAAAAATCTTTTATCGGTTCTGGAATTAGACACGATATGTTAGTACCAGAATTTAATAAGAATGCAGATCCAAAAGAACTAGATGCATATACCGAAGAAGTGATGACTAAGCACGTTTCTGGCCGACTTAAAGTAGCGCCAGAACATACTAGTGATCCGGTTTTAAAACTGATGCGTAAACCTTCGTTTAAATACTTTCATAAGTTTAAAGAGCGTTTCGATAAGATTAATGTAGCGAAGAATTTAAAGCTTCAGCTAATCCCTTATTTTATATCGAATCATCCGGCTTGTGAAGTAGAAGATATGGCAAACCTAGCTGCCGAAACGAAAGATTTGGGTTTTCAGCTAGAACAAGTACAAGGTTTTACACCAACGCCAATGACGGTTGCTACGGTAATTTATTATAGTGGTTATCATCCGTACACGCTTAAAAAAGTAAATACGCCTATTACTAGAAAAGAAAAAGATGAACAACATCGTTTTTTCTTCTGGTATAAAGAAGAAAATAAAGCGTGGATAAAAAAGACCTTAAATAGATTAGGTCGTGAAGATTTACTAAAAGTATTACTTCCTGAAAAGGATGAAAAATGGCGAAAAAATAAACCTACAGGAGAAACTAAAAATACATTTAATGATGCTGTAGCTCCTATTCCTTTTAACCAAAGAAAGAATAAGGCGAAGTTTAGAGGTAAGAAGAAGAAGCGTTAAATTACCGAAAGTAGCTATTTGCAATGTGCTCACACGTAAAAAAAGGTATTTAAGGGAATCGTATTTATTATGAGTCGAATAAAAAAGCTGGTACTTAATTTAGTTATTATAGGTTCAATCACCATTTTTTTATTTGAAATTTCCTACCGATTTTCTGTAATCGATTTTTATAAAACCGAATTTACTGCGCTAAATAAAGAAATAGCAACAGACTCGGTAGATTATTTAGTTTTTGGAGATTCCTTTTCTGCATTCCCTAATGGTTATATTAATTACTTAAATCAAACAACAAACAAAACTTTTGTTAATGCCGCTGTACCAGGAATTGGCCCTAATCAAGTAAATACATTTGCGAACAGAAGGATTAAAGAATTTGCTCCTAAAGCTATTATTTATCAGGTGTATGTTGGCAACGATCTTATAGATGTTGAACATTTAACCAATTATAAAACCTTATCTTTTTCTAGAAATGTATATTGGGATGTTTCCGATTATTTATTAAGTATATCCTATTTCAACTATCGATTTGCAAGTTATTATTCCAATAAATTGGCATTAGAAAAAGAAGCTATTGGCCAACCATTCTCAGCAGCATATTATAATAAAAGGTCTAAATTGCTTTTTAAAGCAAATGCTAATTATTTATATGAAACCGTAACGGTTACGGGCGATTTGGAAGATAGATATGCATCTTGGATTACGAGCATGAAAAAATTTATGGATAAAGTACCCGTAAATATTCCGGTTTCTATTATTTTTATTCCGCATTGTTCGCAGGTTAACGATCGCTATCTTAATAGGATGGAAGTTATTGGTGCGAATTTTAAGGATGCAAAAGAATATAAAAATGTAAATTACCCGTTATTTGTTAAAGCATCTGCAGATTTAAAAATGTATAAAAACATTCGTTTTTTAAATCCGTTAAGCAAGATAAAAGCAAAAGATTCGATGTCTAAACCGTTATATTATAATAACGATCCACATTTTAAAGAATTTGGGCATACTGTTTTAGGAGAATTTATTAAAGAGGAACTATTAATTAAGGAATAATTTATGAGTTATATTTTAGGGATATCTGCGTTCTATCATGATTCTGCCGCATGTTTATTAAAAAACGGAAAAATTGTTGCCGCAGCTCAAGAAGAACGATTTTCTAGAATAAAGCACGATCAGCAACTTCCAAAACTAGCCATTGCCTTTTGTTTAAAAGAAGCGAATATCGATATTTCAAAAGTGGATCTAGTCGTTTTTTACGAAAAGCCCTTTTTAAAATTTGATCGAATAATTAATACCATTCAAAAGACAACACCTTTTGCTTTTGATTTTTTCAGAAAAGCAATAAAGTCTTGGACCAAAATAAAATTATGGATTCCAGTTGTAATAAAAAACGAACTCGATTACCATAAAGAAATCATTTTCTCCGAACATCACGAAGCACATGCTGCGGGAAGTTTTTTTACATCTCCATATCTTAAAAGCGCAATTATCACCATTGATGGTGTAGGAGAAAAAGCCTGTACCACTATTGGGATTGGAGAAGGCAATAAAGTAACCATTTTAAAAGAGCAGCATTACCCGCATTCTTTCGGACTTTTATATAGTGCGTTTACACAGTATTGTGGTTTTAGAGTGAATTCTGGAGAATACAAGTTAATGGGTTTAGCTCCTTATGGTAAACCTATTTATAAAGAATTGATTTTAGATAATTTTGTTACTATTACCAAAGAAGGAGAAGCCATACTAAACCTGAAATATTTTTCTTTCGACAAAGGAAACTCTACTATTAATAAGGAGTTTTGTAAAGTATTTAAACGTCCGGCAAGATTGCCAGATGGAGAAATAGATGCGTTTTATAAAGATGTAGCAAGCTCTATTCAGGCAGTAACAGAAGATTTTATTATTACGCTAGCAAGTTATGCGAAGGAAATTACGGGTTTAGATTCTTTATGTATGTCGGGTGGCGTTGCATTAAACTGTAAGGCAAACGGAGAATTAATAGTAAAGGAAGACATTTTTAAAAATATTTGGGTGCAGCCAGCATCTGGAGATAGCGGCACCGCAGTTGGAGCAGCATATATAGGTTGGTATCATTATTTAGAAAACCAACGCGAAGTGCTTAATAACTCGTTGATAGATCAGGTGTATTTAGGTCCGTCGTTTAAAGATGAAGAGATAGAAGCCTTATTACGTAAATATTCTATCACCTATAGTTATCAGAATAAGGACGTTTTATGTGATACCGTTTCTACGTATTTAGAAAATAAAATGATCATTGGATGGTTTCAAGGAAGAATGGAATTTGGACCAAGAGCTTTAGGAAACCGAAGCATTTTGGCAAATCCGTTATATGAAGACATGAAAAGGCATGTAAATATGAGCATCAAAAAACGAGAAGGTTTTCGTCCTTTTGCTCCTATTGTATTAAAAGAAAAAGCGAACGATTGGTTTGCTAATTGTAAGCAATCGAAGTATATGCTTTTTACTTTTAGAAGTGATAAGTATTCTAAAATTCCATCTTGTATTCATGAAGATAGCACCGCAAGAGTACAAACTTTAGAAAAAGAAGATAACCCATTATTGCATCAGCTTATTTCTAGCTTTGATAAGAAAACACAATGTCCCGTTTTAATAAATACTTCTTTTAATGTAAGAGGAGAACCAATAGTTGCAATTCCAAAAGATGCTTTGAAATGTTTTTTTCAAACAGATATGGATGTTTTGGTTTTAGGAAATCATGTGATTTTAAAAACGGAAAACACTAGTAATATAGATCCCGAATTAACAAAAATTCAAGAATATGAGTTGGATTAATAACATATATCTTTCTGTACATAAAAATAGTATTCAGACAAAAAAGCAAAAACAATTTGGTCTGTTGCTTGTCGTTATTATTGCAATATTATTGGGGGTTTCCTTTTATAAAAATGGTTTTTTATTCGATGTTAAACAAGTGGTACTACTTTCTAGTTTGTGCGTTGTTGGTGTAATTACCCTTTTAATACCAAAACTATTTTATCCGTTTTTAGTAGTTTGGCTATGTATTGGTGCTGTTTTCGGAGAGATTTCTTCGTTTATTATTCTAGGAATTTTGTATTATTGCTTTGTAAGTCCCATTACTTTCTTTTTACGATTAAAAAGTAAAAAAGAAATAACGAACGGTTGGGTTACTAAAACGAATACAATCGACTATAAAAAACTATCATAAATGAGTAGTAAATCGTCAATATTTTTAGAGTTTTTGAGGTTTCTAGTAAAGCAGAAAAAGTACTGGTTAATTCCTATTATTTTTGTTTTAGTATTATTGGCAGCCTTATTATTGTTTGCAGAAAACTCGGTATTATCTCCATTTGTATATACTTTATTTTAGTAGATACAAATGGTTTTACTGCTTCGCTATTTCCAACTTTATTTGGTTAAATATTTGTTGCGCTACAATTTCATTTCCTTTTTCTCCTGTGTGGCAAAAGTCGAAATAAATAGTTTCATTAAAATTATTAAACGCTGTACTAATATCTGTAAATGTACTGTCTGCTACTAAAATGCTATCTTCTCGGATACTTTTGTAAGACAAGTGGTATAAATTTTTGTAGTATTCGTGATGTTTAGCTTGGTCTTCTTCTGCTTTACTTAATTCTTTTTTAGAATATATTACGGGTTGCAAAAAGTTAAAGACCTTAAAGTCATAGTTGCTTTCTAAGCTTTTTGAAATTTTAATATAGCCAGCATATGTACTAGCAATACTTGTTGCTAAACTATTAGATCTAACTTCCATTTTGCGATATGGTGAATTTGTTTTAATTTTTAATCTTAGCGTAGTATACATACGATTCAGATTACTAGAGTTAACCATTAATCGGATTCTCTTTTTGTAATCATGTCCAATTTTAAACTCTTTTTTTCGGTTGTAACTATTTGTAGGTAAACCGGCAACATTGTTTTGATGTGCCGAAATTACTTCGTTTACACCATCATAAAAAACCACAATATCTGGAATGTTATTTTTGGTTAGTTCGAGTTGTAGTTGTATGTTTTCCATCCCGCGAGTATAACCATGACAACCAAAATTGGTGATCTCTATATTTTTATCGGGAAAAGAGCTGTGTATTAATTTCGATAATTCGGAAGGAATGGTATATGCATCACGAGCACCAGAACTGTACATGGTGGAACCTCCAAAACAAAATATTTTTAAAGCTGTGGTAGAATCTTTGATGCTTAAATTCACCGTTTTACGAATCCCGTTTTTGTAAATCGTATTCTGTTTACCAAGCATTTCTTTAAAACCATAATGTACATAGGGTTTCCATTCCATGTCTTGTTGTCGTAATTCTCTGAATATTTCTTTTACAATATTAGGATCTAAATCTCCATATATACCAGAGGCGATTATCTTTTCGGTATTGGTATCAATGCCACTTTCATCGTGATAATTATAAAAAATACCTAAACCAATTTCGAGTATAAGAAAAAGTATAAGTGTATTTCTAATTATGATATATGTAAATTTCAGTTTGTTTTTCACGAAGTAAATGGTTTATAATAAGTATTTTAACTTGGTATTTAGCTGTATTAGCAAATAGCTAGCAAGAATAGATAATACAATTGTTAATATAGTTAAAGCAGTTGGATCTAGTCGTATTAGGTTGAAAATTAAAAAGATAATAAAAGGATGCACTAAGTATAATGCAATGGAATATAAAGATAAATTTTTGCTATTTACTTTAGAGGTAACCTTAAATTTTAATGCGGTAATAAGTACTAATGGCGCTGTAAATAGTAATAACAAATTCATGCTAGGCACTACTTTGTGCGTTAAATAATGGTAATTAATTAGGCTGTCTATTACTAATAATAAGCTGCTAGCTAGCAATAGAAGGAGAACTTGTTGTTTTTTTAATTTGTTGTGAAAATTAGAACGTTTTATGACATAGCCAATATTTAAAAAAGGAATGGTGAAAAACAGAAAGTTTCTATGCGAAGGCGGATAATTTAATACTTTATCTAATAGTGGTATATTTTCGAAGACATGGAATAAACCAAAATATTGAATACAAAGTCCTATTATATACAAAGTAAAAGCTATCATGAGTAGTGCTGTGTTCGATAGATCCTTTAATCGATACAAAAGTAAGCCTCCCAAGAGAAGTGCCGCGAGATACCATAAATGATTAAAGCCAAAAAGGAACGTAGGAATGATTTTTAAAAGATTAAAATCATTTAAATACAACCAGAAATAAGAATATATCAGCATCCAAACTAAATATAAAATACCAACGCGTTTTGCCCAGGTTTTAATGCTGTTTTGTTGGAATACATCTACCAAGAAAAAACCATTCACACAAAAAAAGAAGGGTACAGCAACTCTAAAAATACCGTTGATAGAAATTTGATAAACGATTTCATTTTTATCCAAAAACAATTGGCAATGTACTGCTATAATCCATATCGAACCGATTATTTTTAGTACATCTAATAATATGTTTCTTGAGGTTGCTTGCAAATTAGTTATGCTTTTGTAATATTAAAAATATAGTTTTTTTCTGCAGCAACTTTCTTTTTTAAAAGGCATGTAAGCGTTAAGTTGTTCTTTAAAGCGATTTTCTTAATGTGTTTTATTTCACAATCTTCCGATAAAATCATGAAAGTATTAGGCGCTAAATGTGTTTGAAGTTGGGAAAATAGTTTTTCAAAATACTCGAAGTTTTCTCCACAAAACCAAGCTTGTTCTTTTACGTTTTTTGGCTTTTTTGGGTAATATGGCGGATTTATTATTATATAATCAAAAGCCTTATTTTCTAAAGCTTCAAAGACATCCGAATACAAAACAGTAAGCTTTAATTCGTTTTTTATCGCAGCTTCCTGTAAAGCTTCTAATGCTATTTTATTAATATCTGTAGCGTGCACATCTGCGCCTTTAGAAGCCGCAAACAATGCAATAATACCAGAGCCACAACCAAGTTCTAAAAACGTTTTATTTTCAAGATCCATTGGTTTTAAAAAGTCCAATAAGATTTTTGTGCTAATGGTAAAATGTGGAGGAAATACGTCGGAACTTATAGCAACCTCAATGCCTTCATAGGTATAGCTTCGTTGCTTTAAGTGGTAGGTGTTAAACGCTAACTTTGCAATTGGAAATATGATTTTCTTTATCTTCTTTATCATGATTCCTGTTGCTATTCTGAGTAAAAACCTTCAATTTCTGGCTGGCGATATTTCCATATTTTATGAAGTAATTTAATTTCATAAGGGAATTTATACCATCCATATTTAAAACGATATCCAGAAACGAGCTTTAATAGACTTTTTTTGTATCCTTTTATTCTAAAGTCGGAAACGGTAGGATAATAGCCATTTAAAACCGTTTCGAAATTTTGAATCGTATCGATCATGTATGGTTTTAACCAAGGAGTTAATGGGTTTTTTCGTAAATCGAATTTCTCCCAACTTGGTGCTATCCATTCTTCTAAAGTTTCAGGAAAAGAAAAACCAGCATCTACAATTTGTTGGTATAATTCAGAACCTTCAGTAGGAACAGGACTATATAAATAGATTATAATTTCGGCATCTGGGTTTATCGCTTTTATTTCTTTAATAAAATTAATATCCCATAGAATTTGCTCATATACCTTTTTTTCGTTTTTTCCTGGTAGCCCTAAAACAAAGGAAAGTTCTGGAATGATATCTGCCTTTTTCATACGTAACACAAAATCTTTAATCATTTGACCAGATTGTGTTCCTCCTTTATTCATCTGTTTTAATACTTCATCATTTCCAGTTTCGGCACCTAAAAACATCATTCTGCAACCAGCCTTTCGCATTAACTGTAAATCTTCATCCGAATATTTATTAATAGTATCAATTCGTCCTTCTCCCCACCATTCTATATTGTCGTTTAAGACCAGATTAGAAAACTCTAATACCCGTTTTTTAGAGGTGAAAAAGTTGTTGTCATGAAACTCAATCGCATCAATATTATATTTATTCTTGAAATAACTAAAGTCTTTATAGATTGTCGTTGCCTTTTTTGCTTTCCATTTTGCGTTGTAAATGGGCACAACGGCACAAAAAGAACAACTAAAAGGGCAACCCATACTTGAATGGTAAGCAAAAGTTTTTTGCCCCATAAAGGTTTTGGCTAAGTAATCTTTTAACGGATAAAAGGTATTAAAATACTCGTATGGGTATGTTGGTAAAGTGTCTTGGTCTAGTAAAGCTTCTTTTACGGTTTGAATAATTTTGCCTTCCGCATTGGTATAAATAAGGTTTCTAACGAGCTGCATGCTTTCTTCGCTTTTACCTTCTAAAATATCTAATAATTGTGGGAATGTATTGTCGCCAGGACCATTAATAATATAGTCTACATAACCAGATTGCATGCAAACTTTATATTGATTGGAAGCAAAATATCCACCCCAGATATTAATGGATTCTGGATACATTTCCTTTATTTTTTTTGCATAAGGAATGGCTTGTTTTAATTGCGGTCCAGGCATTACAGTTAAACAGAAATATTTAAATTCTCCCGTGCTAAAATAATTGGAAATCGTTTCCCATGGATCTGTTTCCATATTACCATCTACAAAAACATAATCGTACTTTCCATGAATGGCAGCACCAACTTGAATAATTGTATTAGGCAATCGATGCTTCGCATTTGCGCTTCTAGGATTGAATATAATAATTTTATTTCCCATTAATTTTCGAATATTATTTTCTTATGGCCTAAAATATAACTTGTTAATTTCTTAGCAAAAATTAAATTAGATTTTCCGTTTGGATGCGGGTCTAATTCGTTCACTATATACGATTTTAGGTTTTTATCTTTAAAAAACACTGAAGTGTCTAAAAAGAGTAAATTATTTTTTTCAGCTAATAGCTTTATTTGATTTACACGTTTGGCGTCATATACTAAATCTAAGTAAAAAATAATACCCTTAATATCTTGGGGTATTAATACCTGTTCTATTGTTTTAAACTGCTGATCTATGTATTGTAGATTAGTTGCAGTATATACAGTAGGCTCGTTTTCTTTTGATCGGAGTTTTATAAACACTAGTTTATATAAATACGAATCCCAAAACACGTTTTTTTTTGGTTTAATAGAAAAATCATCTATCAAAAAGTCTTTCCCAATTTCAAATTGATCGTTGTTAGCACAAAAGCCAATGACTACCAAATCGGGGTTGTATTTAAGGGCATTGCGTTTTAATATGGAAACATAATTAGTTAATGCATAACCAGAAACACCAAAATTAAAGACTTCATATGTATCATTATCGTCTTTATTTAATAAGGTTTCCGTTTGTGATACATACATTTCGTTCGTTGCAACGCCGGTTCCCATGGTGAACGAATCTCCTAAAACAGCTATTTTTTTGTGCTTAGAATTTGCACTGTGATTGGTGTCTCGGAATCCTTCCGCATTCGTTTTAAAATCTACTAGTTTATATTTAGTGTCTAAATTGGGTAATAATTCGTAGGTTAAATCTTTATCTTCCGAATATTTTAGCAAACCAGAATTGTCTAAAATGCCAAAAGAATTTGTTTTAGAATAGGAAAATGCAGCACTACCAAAGAAGTATACTCTAGCAATTACTTCTCCTAGAAAGACACTTAAAATTAAACCGAAAAAAATAGAGATAATTTGAAAATGTAATTTTTTCATTTTTAAGGAATAGAGACTAAGCGGTTGTAAATTAGCAATAAAGATAAGTGAAGTATAAAAGGAATTCTAATTTTTTAATTCTAAAATTAAGAATGTTATTTTAGAGACTGTTATATTTGTTTTCATTATTAGATTTTATCTATCGCTATTTTGTTTAAAAAATACATTTTCAAACCAATTTTAAAACTAAGTCTAATTTTCGGGATTACATTTGTAATGCTCGAAATTGCTTTAGCAATCTATGTTCGTGTTGCAGAAATTAAAATAGAACTACCTACATATACCTTACAAAACACCCACAGTTTTTGGTTCGATTTGAATCCTGATTATGGAACAAGTCACTTACCAAATGATGTGTATCGACAAAAAAAATATTGCTTTGACGTAGTATATGAGTCCAATTCTAAGGGTTTTCGAGATCAAGAGCGTAAAGTAAATACTACATCACATCGAGTAGTGGCCTTAGGAGATTCGTTTACAGAAGGAATTGGTGTTCATCTAGAAGATCGTTTAACGAATTTATTACAAACAGAAACGAATATACCACATCTTAATTATGGTATGGCAGGGAATTTTGGTCCTACCCAATATTATATGATGTATAAAACGGTAGCAAGCAAATACACGCATGAAGCTGTTTTAGTAGGCATATTGCCAGCGAATGATTTTATTGATGATGACTACGAAATTAATTTACAGGTTGGTGGTGATCGGTATCAACCTTTTTTTGATGGGGAATATCCTAATTATAAATTGGTGTATCATGCCGATAGTTTATCCAAATCTAAAGCCATACCAAGAAAACAAAGCCTTAAAGGTAGAATCTTAAAGAACTTTAGCTATTCGTATAATATGTATCGCTATGTGCGCGCTTTAAAAAGGGTACAAACCATTCCTAAGGATAAACTTTTAGACGCATCTAAAGTGCCTAGTTATTTTAACTATTCTACAAAGCAGTGGAATAGAATGCGTTATGCTTTAGAGGAAATTAAAAAATTAGCTGGAGATCGACCAATGCTGGTATATAGTATTCCTATATATAAAGAAATTGAAGCCTATCGAGAACATAAAAAAAATCCTTTAGGAAAAGATTTAAAAACTGTTTGTGATCGTATTGGAGTAGAATACTTAGATCTATTACCACGAACCAATAATTTCACAATGGAAGCCTGTGAAGGCCTATTTTTACCTTGTGATGGCCATTGGAGCGAAGCTGGAAATGCTTTTGCTAAACAAGAAATTCAATCGTATTTCACCTACTATAAAAGCAAATGATTTTCCTTAAAAAATACCAAGATCCTTTCGTGTTGTTACTATTATGGCTTATAATTATTGCGATTATTAATCCAATAGGTGATTTCCCGTTGAATGACGATTGGTGTTATGGTAAGTCGGTAAAAACGCTATATGGAGATGGTTATTTAAAACTGTATAATTGGGGAGAGATGACTTTAGTAAGTCATGTCTATTGGGGCTACTTGTTTACTAAATTTTTTGGCTTTTCATTTACAGTATTACGCTTTTCTACCTTAGTCATGGGATTGGCAACCATATTAGGCGTTTACCAACTTTGTAAACTAGCGAATGTTCCTCGTTTCTTGGCATTACTTGGTGCCATATTATGTATGGTGAATCCTATTTTTCTGTCTCTTTCTTTTTCATTTATGACAGATGTTCCTTTTTACTGCCTAAGCATCTGGATCCTGTACTTTTTTAGTAAAGCGCTAAAAACAGATAGTTGGCAGCCTATTTTATGGGCATTATTTTTTTGTGTCTGGGCATTTTTAATTCGTCAGTTAGCAATCGTATTTCCTGTAGTATGGTTATTAACGGTTATTTTATCCAAAAAACGAACGCTCAATAATGCTGTGAAGGCAGTTGTACCATTGTTCTTCGTGCTTGTTTTTTCGGTATTATTCTCCTGGTTTATGGAAACAAATGGTTTATTGCAAGAACGATATAACTCTAAGTTTAACGTATTAATAACAAGCCTTAAAAACATTAACTTTCAATTAATTAAACTCATGGTCACCTACTTTCTTACCAGTATGGCGTATTTGGGGTTTTTAATGGCGCCAATATATATACTTTATATAAAGAAAAATCCATTTAGAGGATCAAAAATAGCAATATCGATTTGGACTGTTTTAGTCATGATTTTTATTGTTAAAATGAAGAAAGTACTTCCTAGTTTAGATAATGTTTGGATTAATTTTGGAGTAGGGCCAACAACTTTAATCGTGGATGGAACTAGTAAATTTACGGAAGCACCATCTAATAAAGCACCATATCTGTTTTGGCTAATCGTTACTGCAATTGGTGTTTTCTCCAGTGCCGCTTTATGGTTAAAAGCTAGAATAATGGTCCTTGCTGTGTTCTCTAAAAAAGAAATTTCACCAATGGTTATATTCGCTTTTGTGTTTTTAGTGGTGTACTTAAGTCCTTTCTTAATTGTTGGCGTTTATGATAGGTATTTATTACCGTTATTCCCAGTGACTATTGTGTTTTTGTTTGCAGATAAGAAACTAGATATTAGCAGAATCTCTAAATATTTTGCAATGCTGTTTTTAGTAGCGTTAACTTGGTTTTCGGTGTTTGCTACACACGATTATTTATCTTGGAATCGCGTACGTTGGCAAGTATTAGAAGGATTGCAAGAAAAAGGAGTTTCTGTGAATCATATTCAAGGTGGCGTAGAATTTACGACTTGGCATCATTTTTCTGAAACACAAGATGCTTGGTGGGAAAATGTAATTCCTGTGTATACTTTAGTATTTAATCCTAAAAAGGAAGATGTTATTGTTGGCGAATACAGCTATTCTAAATGGTTATCTGGTAAAGGAAAGATTTATGTGATTTATGATGCTAGTTTAGATCCTGCTTTGCAGTAAGCCTACGGGATTTAGTTTTCTATTTTAATGGTGTTAAATAAATATTCACCAATCAAGCGATGTCCATTGTCATTGATGTGAAGATCATGATCCCAAAAGACTTTTTCTGTTGCTTGTTCTAAAACAGGTGTTAAATTGTAGTTTTCTATAGCTTCGGTATTTAACCAGCCTATCAAAGAATTTGTTAATTGTAAGTTGGTGTTGATGTCTTTTTCGCTAATGTTATAATTCGATTTTATTTCTTCTTTAAAATTAGCATTGGTTTCGGTTTTGGAAGGCAATAGCGTAACAATAAGTTTAATGTTCTCTTTTTCACAAAACTGCTTAATAGCCAATAGATATTTTTGGGCAATTGCTAAGGCTTTTTCTTTATCGTCTGGAAAGGATTTAAAATATAAAGTTTGATCTATTCCCTGTGTTATTGGAAACTTCTTGGCACCAAAAGTTACTATTCTTTTTTTAACGCGCAGATTTAAATTTTTATAAATAGTACTAAAACTAGTTCTGCTGTCTTCATATAAAAAGGTTTCTCTAAAATCGTTTCCAGTAAAAATATTAATAAGATAAATATCAGGTTTTAAATAGCTGTATTTTTGGATAAAACCTAGGTAGTTTCTAAAGGTGTAATATGCCGTTCCTCCATTAATTCCATTGTAAACAGTCGTGCTATCCAACTGGTTTAAGTGCGTTTCCCAAACATTAATAAAAGATTGGTTGTTATACCGTAATGCACCATCGGTATGGGAATCTCCAGTTACCAAAATGCGATATTCACTTTCCTTTTTTTCTAAAATATCCTGGTCTTCTCTAAATCCTAAATTGTTGGTTCTACGTTCGCCGTTAAATTTTTGATTTGGTTTCCCCCAGTTTTCGTACACTTTAATATTGGGTTTGTGAACAAACATAGCGGTAGAATCGTATTGTAAATACGCAACATGACTTTCTCCTGTAAGTTTAAAGAAAGTATCTATTCTTCTTATTTGAGAATAGTAGGCAACTGCTCCAACAATAGTAAGAAGGAATAGTAATACCAAAGAGTTAATACCTAGTAGACGTAAAAATTTCATCGCATTCATTTACACAAAGTAACTGAAAATATAGAAGAGTTTAGACGTTAAGGTCATATTTGTAGTGAAAAGGAATAGGTAGATTATTAATTTATTTAGTACATTTATAAACCTGAAAACGCAATATTATTATATGATTTTTGATTATCAAAAATGGGAAGAATCGTTACAAGTCGATCAAGAAAAGTATCAAAATGCCAGTCCTTATCCGCATATCCTATTTGATAATTTTTTAGAAGAAACCGCCGCTAAAAAGGCATTAAGCGTATTTCCTAGTATAGCCGATAAAGGTTGGATTCACTATGTGCATGTAAATGAAAAGAAACACGGATTAAATAAACTGGATTTAATTCCTTCCTTTATTAAAGACGGAATCATTAAAGAGTTTAATTCTCCTGCGTTTATTTCCTATTTAGAAAGGCTAACACAAATTGATAGTTTATTGCCAGATACTACTATTGAAGGCGGTGGAATTCATCAAAGTGAAAAAGGCGGATTTCTTAATGTACATGCCGATTTTACAGTACATCCTCATAAAAAAACATGGAGAAGAAGAGTAAACGTGTTGATTTATCTGAATGAAAACTGGAAAGAATCCTACAAAGGATATTTAGAGCTTTGGGAAAAAGATATGTCAAAATGCACCGTGCAAATTGCACCAATATTTAATCGTGTTGTTGTTTTTAATACCGACGAAGATTCTTTTCATGGTTTTCCAGATCCGATGGAATGCCCAGAAGACATCACTAGAAAATCCATTGCTTTATATTATTTTACCGAAGAAAAGCCTGCCTCGTTTAAACGCAGAGCAACAAATTATAAGGCGCGACCTAATGATGGTATAAAAGCCGTATTTATTTGGTTAGATAAAAAAATGATTGCTTTATATACGTGGATAAAAGGTGTGTTTGGGATAAATGATGATGTAGTCAGTAAAATTTTAAATTTGTTTAGTAAAAAGAAAAAGTAACTTCCTTTATTTAGAGGTGTTAAATGCTAGTTTATATATGAGCAATACTAACCATTGCGTAATACAAACACTTAAAAGAACGCCGTAAATATCTTGATCTTTAATAAGTATTAGAATTAAGATAAGATTAATTGCAGTACCAATGCAGTTAATATAAATCACTTTGTGCTCTTGATGTTTTTTTAGTAACTGCATTACATTTATGGTATAAAAAAAGGCAGGTAAAGCAATAAAGACACCTAAGATGTAATACTTGGAATCTAGGTTTAAGACTACAAATTTCTCCATAACGAACCAGATAGCAAGACAGCCAATAGTAACTACTGGAACTGCAATACTATATAGTTTGATTTTTAGTTTTTTAATTACCGAATCGTTCAATCTATATACGTGTTTTGTAAAAGGAATCATTAAAAAACCAGCTAATGCTTGTAACATTAAAAAGGAAGTAATTAGTAATTGGTATTCGGAAAGCTTTGCTTTTGGCAGAAAGAAATCCACCACATAAATATCTATTTTAGACATTAACCAACCGCTAAATCCTAGTAAAAAGAAGGAGAAACCTCCTTTGAATTCTTTAAGCGATATTTGAAAAGTACATTCCTCTTTCCAGAGTTGCATGGCCATAAAAAGGAAAATAAGTTTGCATAAATAAGCAAAGGCGTAAATACTTAAAAATGTTACCAGATTAAAGGTGTTGCTGTAAAAAACACTAGCAATTATAATGCTAAAAGCAATGCATTCGGCAATTAACTGTGCGCCGAATTTTTGATGGTAAACCACCAAACTATCTAGTGCATTGTAAACGTGCATTAATACTACCAAAGCAATGCACCAAATAGCTATTGGAAAAGGGAAAAACAGAAGGAGTAATAAGGCTAATGGCAGTAAAATACTTCGGCTAAAAAAATTGGAATAAAAGGAATGATAAATAGTTCTGGGTTGCTTACTGTATTTTCTAATCAGGTATTCTCTATTTCCCCAACCAAAGCTAAAGACCATAAAAAAGGTCCATAATAAGGCGTTAATTAAGGTTCCCCAATCTTCTTTTCCAAAGAATTTTATTCCGAAAATAGTAATTAGAAAATTAAACGCTGGAGTAGCAAAACTTCGGACTGTATTTACCGCTATTAAAATATATCTATTCATTATAGTATTTTAAATAGGAGGAAACAGACTCCGTTTTACACGGAGAAGCAATACGTTCTTTATTTTCTTTTGTAGTACTTAATCCTTTTTCACATGCTTGAACCATTTCAGATTCGGAGTTACAGACTTGCCAATAATCACTGTTTTCTGCAATTCCGACAGGAAACGATACTATCTGCATTCCTGAATATAAAGCTTCTAAAAACACAAACCCAAAAGATTCATAAGTACTAGTGTGCAATAAAACCGATGCTTGTGCCATTTTAGCGAGTACTTCTTTTCTGGAAAGCTTACCCAACAATTTTATATGGTTTTCTAAATGGAGTTCTTGAATTTGTTTTTCTAGTAAACTCCTTTGATTTCCTTCACCAATAATGCCAACTTTAAGTGCTGGGTTTGTGCTAACTAAAAGGGAAATAACGGCGATAAATGTGCTGTAATTTTTAACTTCATTTAACGAGCCAACGCCTAAAATATCGATGCTGGAAGCTTGTAATTCTGGAAACGAATTTGTGTCTAATTGCCACGGAATAATAGTGCTATTTATGTGATGCTTTTCAAGTAATAAAGCGTGTTGGTTTTTAGAAAGAGTACAGATTTTTGTTTCCGAATTCTTTAAAGATTCCACATACGTATTGGTGACATGAGCTTCTTGACCCATTACCGTTGTAATGTGATTTAGAGCATGTTTTTTTGCGAAACGTGTCCCAATCATAGAACATTCTCCAATCCAAAAGCTATGAATCGCAGTGATAGGTTGTTTTCTGTGGTGTTTTTTTAGAATGCGTAAGGCTTTGTTCCAAGTCCAAAGTTTTTTTAGATGTTTGTTTCTTCCGTTTAGCGGAATCACTTTCATTCCATTCCAGGAATATGTTTTTTTAGAAAAAGGAAATTGAAAAGCGATTAAGGTAAACTTGGCATCGGGCAATGCCGTTTGCAAATTTTTTAAATACACTTGTAAGGCAGGAATTGTTGTAGAATCTTTTTCAGATGCTGCAAATCCCGGTGTTAAAAAAACGATATGTGGCTTTTTGTTTTTCAAGTGTTTTAGCTAATCCATTTTGTGTTTGTAAACACCAAATCTTGATTTTTAATACAGTCTGGATGTTGTTTTAAAAAGGCTTTCGTTATTAATTTTCCGCTCGTGGTATATATGTATTGATAATCCATCACAGCATCGAATAGCGTTGCCATTTCCTTTTTCATTTTTTTCTTAAACAAAGATAAACCAGTTATGCTTTCTAATTTTAAAAATACTTTGTTTAAAAACTTAGAAGGTATGGCATTATAATAGAAATGTTCCATTAAAAAACTATAATGAAAAGACACATATAACGTAGGGTATTTCATTCTTTTTAATACAGCTTCCATCGTTGGCAAAATTTTAAATTCGGCACCTTCCACATCCATTTTAATAAAATCGACTTGCTTTATTTGTTCTTGTTCTAAGAAATCTAATAAGGAAATGGTTGTAATTTGTGTCGCGTGCTCTGTATCTCTTTTCCGATTTAATATACTGCTGGAAGAGCTTCCGTATTCGGTTCTAGCCGATAAGTTTAGCGTTTCTTTTTTGTTGGAAATAGCAGTAGGAAAAGCGGTGATTTTTTTTGCTAAGTTCGGATTCAAAAGGATGTTCCTTTGTAATTCCTTAAAACAAACAGGATCGGGATCTAATGCGTAAACTGCACTTGCTTTATTTGCGATATACAGGCTTAAAACACCACTCCAAGCACCAATATCCATAACCACTGCGTCTTGTTTTACAAAGGTATCCAAGATATTGAAAGAATGCGGTTCCCAATTTCCGGTATTAATATATTCCCAAGCATCTTTATTGTTTCCAGGGTGGATATTGAAATTGTAATTTCTGAGTTTAATATTCATTTAATAGGTGTCTAAATCGGAATAGGTAAAAATAAAATCTTCTAATGGTATCGTTGGATCAAAACTTAAATAGCCAACTAACCAAGATTCTTTAGGAGCAACAATACTTTTTAATTGTAAAGCCATTTCTGATTCTGGATGTACTTGAAAAAGTAATTCTGTAATGCCTAGAAAAAATGCTTTTGTCTTTAATTTATTTATGGCTTTTTGTAAAGCTATTGCAGATGGCGCATAAAACAAACCAACCAACATTATCGCTTCTACTTTTACCCAAAGAATACAGCCATGAGATTCTATAAAGTAATGCTCTTTTATGCTGTTTTTATAAGTAATGAAGTTTGCATCAAAACGTTGCCTAAACTTATCTTTATGTGCGGTGTGTATTTTTTCTACACTTTCCGTTTTGGCTGTTTTTCTGAAAAACGGCGCATATAAAGAATTTAAATGTAGCTTGTTGACCACTTTTGCTATAGGAAGCGTACGCACTTTTATGTGAAATCGTTGCATGTGCACATATTCTTTCCAATCTAATTTTTTGGTGCTATGATAGGTGTTTTCACTATGAAAAGCATAAACAAATTTAATGGCATTTTGCTTCATGATTTCATAGGCAAACTTCGCTAGTTGATAATGTAAACCTTGACCTTGATACGCTTGTAAGGTATACGAATCGCAGGCGTGAGCAACAAAAATATCCTTTTCATTATTAGAAAATTTCTGAGGAATTGCACCATAAAAAGCAATTGGTGTGGTATCGTGATAAGCAATACTGCAGATGAATTCTAGCCCTAAATAAGAAGTTCCGTATTTGTTCTTTAAATAGGATAGACTTACTTTCTTATTAAAAACTTTTAGAAAAAGTTCTTTTACAGCAGGCAGATCTTTGGTCTCCAGTCTTTTTAATTGATATGTATCTTTATATAGCATACTTTAATAATATTGCCCTTTTAATAAGTACGCAAGTTGCAGTTCCAATGTAATATAAGGATTCATTACAAAGCGGTTTTTAAGCGCTTCCTTTTTTGCATCTTCCTTTGTGTTGTAATCTACCAACAAAACTTTTTTGTATCCAATCTCTACCGAATAATCTGCCAGTTCTTTTGTGTAGGTTCCAAAAGGAAAAGCAAATTCTTCAATAGGTTGATCGCAAATTACCGATAATGTTTCTTTGCTTTTTAATATTTCATTTTTAGCATCCTCCACAGGAATACGAATCAAATTCGCGTGTGTCTCTGCATGTGCGCCAATAGTAAATAATGGATGATTAGCAATTTCTTGAATTTGGGAAATAGTCATTAGCTTCCAATAATCATCCAGTTTTTGGTCTAACAGATTTTTCCAGTCGTCTTCAAACAGTTCGTATAATAATTTTATTTTTGGATAAGGTATTGTTTTTGCCAGACTTTTTAAAGAAACACCATTGTATATAAACTCGTTTTTATGATTTTTTTGGTAGCTATTGCCATCAAAAGTAACGGATGTTTTTTTAGTGTGAAAAGAAACTAAGTCTATAAAGTCTGCCCATAAATAAGGCGCTTTTTCATGTATCGTTGTAATATAGAAGCTTGCAGGAATCTTATGTTTTTTTAGAATAGGAACCGCATACTTGTAATTGTTTTCATAACCATCATCAAAAGTAAGCGCGATGTTCAAAGTGTTTTTTTTGAACTTCTTAGCATAAAAATCATCCAATGAAATCACATTATAATGTGTAGAAATATATACTATAAAAGCTTCAAAAAATGCTTCCGAAATAAATCGACTATTAAAACGTGTTTCGCCAATTTTATCTATTCCGTGAAAAACGAGTATACGTTCTCCATATCTATTTTTAAGCAATAATTTACTTAGACCAAGCTCAAAAAGTAAGGTCTTGAAAATTAATTGTAGTTTATATTTTATTCGTATCCAGAGCATTATTCTTTTATTCAATTTTATAGAGTTTCCAGCCTTTTGTGCTTTCGGTAACCAGTTTTAGATTGTAGTTATCCTTCAAGTTATTCCAGTTTATCATTGGGTTTTTATCTTTCCATTGTACACTATATTGTGTTGGATTAAACAAAACGAATTCCCCTTTTTTAAATTCAGAATAACGTTCTAAAAACATATTCTTGTAGTTGAAATCCATTCCTCGACCTTGCAAAGCCAAATCGACATCAAAACTATACAAGGTTTCCCCTTGATAAGGAGCAACTAAGCTTACTATTTCTTTTTCTAATAATACGCGGTAATATATAGATTTAAAGGTGAAACTCCACAAAACGACTTGTACGCTTAGCACTAAAATACCAACGATAAAAAGATGTTTTTTTATAAAAGAAAAGGAAACACATTTTAGGAATGCAGGAAATAAAAACAATACAACTAATGGGAATACTAAACCTAATATTCTTGGGTTCTGGAAAGGTATACCAGCTAGAAATAGGATGTATAATAAGATACAGGTAAAAAGTGTTTTTTGAGGAAACGCAAAATAGTGTTTATAATTTTTTACTGCTATTGCGCTTAATATAAAACCTATAAAAATAAATCCTGGATGTAAAAATACATATAAGGTATAAATTAGGTTAGGGAATCGATATGCTTGTGTTCCGTCTGTAGTGGAGTAATTTGATTTAAAGAAATAACTTGGCGACCAAGCATGTAAAAAATAATTATTAGAGACTTCAAAAAGGGCGTTCCATTGAAATAAAATAAAAGGAACACATACCACAAGACTTAGCACTGTTGCAAGGACTAAATGAGATATTGCTTTTCGTTGGATTACTAAATATAAAGCATATAAAATGATAGGGAATGTTATAAATAAGGAAGCATAACGCGTCATAAAAGCACAAGTAGCAAAAACAAAAATGGGTGCTAGACTTGTTTTTTTATAATAGGTTTTAAAAAAGAAATAGACAGACAATACGACAAACATCCCCGATGTAGCATCCGACATTATAATAAGTCCCATTTTTAAAAAGTACGGACAAAAAAGCCCAAAAAGAAATACGTATAAAAAGCGATAGGCATTTTTAGGATATAATAGTTTCAGGGTTTTTAATAAATAGATACAAGAAACAGAAAGGCTTAAGCAACTTAAAAGTTGTAATCCGAAAGCGCTATCGTTACATAGGAAAGCTAAAATACTTCCTAAAAAAGGATATAAAACGGGCCAATAATAGCTTCCTGGTAATATGCCGTTTTTAAAGAAATCTTGAATGGCTTCTGTATATCGCAGGTATTCGTAAGAATCTTGTCCGTATAAACCATCAAAACCTACTATTCGCAAACCTATTATAAATAGTAATGGAATTATAATAAAGATACAATTGGCGTAAAGTGGCGTAGTAAGTTTTTGAAATTTCAATGCTGATTTTGTTTTGCGTATATAAATATAGTTGTTAAATTGACGAGGATAAAAAAAATGAAGTTGTTTTTACTATTTCATAAAAACTTTACGATAAAAGTGCATGATTGCTAATCAAAAAATTATTGTTATTCTGCCTGCTTATAACGCGTCTGGAACTCTTGAGAAAACCTATCAAGAAATTCCGTTTGATATTGTTGATGAGGTTGTTTTGGTAGATGATAATAGCACAGATGAAACACTTCTTGTTGCTAAAAAAATTGGAATTACCCACATCATAAAACATGACGATAATAAGGGATATGGTGCCAATCAAAAAAGTTGTTACAAAAAAGCATTATCTTTGGGTGCAGATATAGTGGTTATGCTGCATCCTGATTATCAGTACACACCCAAGTTAATTCATTCTATGTCTTATTTAATTGCGAATAATGTATATCCTGTAGTTTTGGGATCTAGAATTTTGGGTAAAGGTGCTTTATATGGAGGCATGCCAATGTATAAATATATTTCGAATCGCTTTTTGACCTTATTTCAGAATATTGTTATCGGACAAAAATTATCGGAATACCATACTGGATATCGGGCTTTTTCTAAAGAAGTGTTAAATGCAATCGCCTTAGAACAGAACTCGGATGACTTTATTTTTGACAACCAAATGCTATGTCAGATTTTTAATAAAGGCTATGAAATTGCTGAAATTACTTGTCCGACAAAGTATGAAATCGGAAGTTCTTCCATAAACTTCAAACGTAGTGTTATTTATGGGTTAGGAGTCGTTAAAGTGTCCTTGCAATATTTTTTACATAAAAAGAAAATAAAGACATTTTTACTATTCAAATAGTAAGTATCTTTAAAACAAACTAAACAATATTATTTTGAAGCGAAAAAAAATTCTTTTATACAATCCAATAGCAGTGTTTTTTGATATGCCATTGGCCTTAATTGCTGTGGGATCTGTATTAGATCCAGAAAAGTATGAGGTGATAATAATTGATGGGAGAATTGATGAAAATCCGATGGAAACCATTAAAAGTCATTTGGATGATGCTATATGTTTTGGGTTGACAGTACTTACAGGAAAGCCTATAAAAGATGCGGTAATGGTTACTCAAGCCGTAAAAAAGCTTAAAAATGATTTACCTATTGTTTGGGGTGGATGGCATACTTCTTTGTTTCCAAAGCAAACCTTAATCGATGAGATAAGTATCGATGTAACTGTGCAAGGGCAAGGAGAAGATGCATTTAAAGAATTGGTGGAAGCTTTCGAGAATAAGACAGATTTAGCAACGGTAAAAGGGATATGCTATCGTAATTCTGAAGGGGAAATTATAAAGAATCCTCCAAGAACTATTGTGAAAATGGATGCTTTTGCAAATGTTAATTATGAATTGATTGATGTTGAAAAATATTTTGAAAAGAAAGGGAGAAGACAACTAGATTATATTTCTTCTACAGGATGCTTTTTTAGATGTTCTTTTTGTGCAGATCCATTTGTATATAATAGAAAATGGACCGCGGTTTCACCAGAAATCATGGTGAATAAGTTAGAAGAATTACACAATAAATATAAATTTACCGACGTCAATTTACAAGATGAGACGTATTTTACGTATCGTGATCGCGTCATTGAAATATCAGAACGTATCATAGAAAAAGGATTGAATTTTACCTGGGCAGCAACTATGCGTGCAGATCAAGGTTCGAGAATGACAATTGAAGATTTTAAACTTTGCGCAAAATCTGGTTTACGAAGGTTGTTAATTGGCGTAGAATCTGGTTCACAAGTAATGATGGACTGGTTGAAAAAAGATATTAAATTAGAACAAGTGTATATGTGTGCCGAACGTTGTAAAGATATTGGTATTGCAGTACAGTTTCCTTTTATTGTTGGGTTTCCAGAAGAATCTGATGAGAGTATTACAGAGACTATAAAAGTGGCATTAGAGTTAAATAGCATGCATCCTAATTTTAGAACGCCTATTTTTTATTTTAAACCTTATCCAGGAACAACTATTACAGATAATGTAGTGAAACAAGGTTATAAATTACCAGAAACGGTTCATGAATGGTCCGATTTTGATTTTGTAGGTTCTACTGGTCCGTGGGTTAGCAAAGAAAAATACGAGTTTTTTGAGAAGTTTAAGTTCTACTTAAAGTTTGCATATTCTAAACAGAAAACAGTTTATCTACCATTGCAGCTAATTGCTAAATTACGTTGTAAATACAAGTTTTTCAATTTACCAATTGAAAAGAAATTAGTAGATACCTTTTTTAGAAAGCAAGAACTAGCATAGATTTTCTTATTTATTTGGAAGACGATAAAAACTTATAAATCTGATTAGATACTAATCTTGCGCCAGATTCATTAAAATGAAAATCATCATAAAAGGAATCCGTAGTTTTTGGTAAATCTAAATCTATAAAGGAGATATTATTTTGATTGCATATGTCTTTTAATTTTGCATTGAAAACTTCCATGCCTTGATACAATGCTTCGGTGCTGTAAAAACCATCATTGTTTTCAAAACCGCTTGTTAATAATAGTTTTTCGTATTTTGCTTCTAAATCTGGTTTCCACATGGTAGCTTGTTGGATGAAAATTAATTGTATTCCTTTCGCTTTCGCTAGTTTAATTAGCTCTAAAGTGTTTTTTTCATAATGATTTAGACTCTCTGTTAAATCGGGTAGTGTATTGGTTAACTCCGCATTATGCCTTAGGTTTGTGATAGTCGCAACGGCTTTGGTTAAATGTTCTTTATGTTTGAAATGAAATTTAATTTTATTCTTTGCGCTTACAGCTAATTTATATAGGGTGCGTCTTTTATAAAATGGAAGGTCAACTTCTGGTGTATGTTGAAAAGCAAACTTCGCTAAGCTTTTAGTATCTGAGTTTATATACCTTTCTTTTGAAACTAGCGATCCTACAAAATCGTTTACTCCTTGCATGATTAAAACCGTTTTAACCTCTTTTAATTCTGGTTTTTCTAGTATGTGTTTAAATTGTAATACATGATGATTGCTACTGTTTCCAGGTCTACCAAAATTACCAACCCAATAGGTGTCTCCTAATTTTTTTTCCAGTAAAGCAGGCCATGTTAATTGTTGTGTTAAAGCAAAACATGCCGTGGTACTTCCTCCAAAAACAGCTATTTTATTTTCTTTTTCTTCTAGATTAGAGATCGATCGCGCTCCTATAGCATCGAAAGCAATTTCAGAATCTCCTTGAATACCAATAATCTCATTGGGCGTTATAGTCCAGGTAAAACCAGAATTTGGAGTCATGGTGTAATAATCATCCGGAAATAATTTAAACCAAGAGAGTATTATTTCGGCTATGATTAATAAAATGATAAAAATAATTCCTAGAATAGTTAGTTTTTTTAGGGAAGATAGCGTGAAGTATTTCATGAGTTATTTTTTTAAAAATTGGTATACTTTTTCTGCAACAATTTCTGCTCCAGATTCATTAAAATGCATGTCATCATAAAAGATAGTTTGATCTTTTGGTAATTGTAAATCAAGTACGGGTATGTTATAGGTGTCACAGACTGTCATTAAACGCTTATTGAAAATAGTCATAATTTTATTTAAAGCTTCGCCCGTATATAACGGTGTTTTATTATAATGCGCTCTTGCAGCAAGCAACGTTTTGTATTTTTCGGATAAGTTTTTTTGCCAAATTGTAGGTTGCGTTATGAAAATTAGTGAGATATTTCGTTTTTGAGCTTCTTTTATAATTTTTTTTAAATTATGTTCATAATGATTTAAACCATCGGTTAATTCGGGAAGGGTAGTAATGGGTTCTATTTTGTTTTCAAACTTTTCTAAATAATCAAGAGGTCTTCGAGGCTGGCTATAAAATTGAATTTTCTGTCTTGTTAGTTTTGCTAGTTTGAATAAGGTTAATCTTCTTATAAAAGGTAATTCAGAATTAGGAATATGCTTAAAAGCAGTTTGGTTAACTTCTAGATCTGGCATGTGCATATACTTATCTGGAGCGATTAAGTATCCTCGGCAATCATTTACTCCAACTAACATCAATACTGTTTTTGTGTCTCTTAATTCGGGTTTATCAAGTATATGTTGAAATTGAAGTAGATGGTGATTACTACTATTTCCGCTTCTAGCAAAATTACCAACCCAATACGAGTTTCCTAATTTTTTGTCCAATAAAGCAGGCCAAGTTTTTTCTTGAGTCAATACAGAGCAGATGGTTGTACTTCCACCAAAAGCAACAATTTTATGGGTTGCCTTGGCATAATCGGAAACAGATCGCGAACCGAGAGCATCGTATCCTATCTCGTAAAATCCTGAAATACCCTCTATTTTACTTGGGTTTTCACTATACTTCTGACTGGTATTTGGTGTATTGGTATAATAAGCATCAGGAAGTATTTTAAGCGAAGAAAGTACCACTTCAGCAAGCACTAATAAAAGGATAAAAACAAGTCCTGAAAAGGCTAATTTCTTTAAGAATGTTATTTTTAAATATTTCATTTTAGTTATTACCTTTTATTCTTCGGATTTAGAATATCGATACCAGGAAAAAGGAGAATCTTTTTTGCCTAGAATCTTGTTAAAGATATTTGTTTTTTTTTGATATAAAGTAGTAAAGGTATCTAGTTTACTTCTTTCATGATGAAAATAATGCGATGCCATTTCTGGGAAACCTAATTCGGTATAATACCGTAGTGTTCGTTTTTTTGCTATAGCTACTTCCTCTTTTTTATAAAAAGGACTATCTATAATATGAATCTCACCATTTGGTGTTAATAGCTGTAGCAATGTATTGAACAGTAGATTGAAATCTGGAAAATACTGTATGCAGCCGTTAAGTGTTATGATATTGAATGCTGTCTTATCGTTTTCGTTAATTTTAAAAATATCGCCATAAGCAAATTGTAAATTGTCTTTGTGGAAAACGCGTGAAGCTTGTTCTAATTCCTCCTTATTTACATCTAGTCCTAGCACATGGTTGTTTTTATTTATGCATGCTATTTTATGAGAGAACCATCCGTTGCCGCAACCGATATCTAATATATTTAAAGGCATTTTTTTTAATGAAATATATTGAGTGAAACGTTCGGTGGATTTTTCCCGTAAAGGCCATTCATAACGATTTAAGTACGGTAGAACAGCGACTTCTTTATCGGTAAGGATGCGGTTTTCTTTTTCTCTTACCGCAATATAGATATCCGAAAAGCTAGAAAGCTCTTCCGTTACATACACGACACCGTTTTTTGTTTCTAAATGACTAAAATCCATTATTTATATAATTTCATTCCAGTTTTTGCTATAATAGATTTTGTTTTCAGCTTAAAAGTGGACAATACATTTTTTTCTTTCCCTTTTAATAGTTCTTTGTTGTAGTTCACTTCATTTACAATCCGTCTTACTGCAAAATCATAATATTTTCGGGAGTAGGTTCTTTTAAAATCGATTTCTCGATCTGTAGTTGTTTCCCAGTTAGGCTGTACGGTTATTTTATTTTCGATTTCGTCATATAACGAAGTTCCTTTTATTGGATATGCAATAGTTATTGTAAAATGTGTTGGATTTGCAGCTTTTAAATACGTGATTGTTTCTCTAATATCTTCTTCGTCTTCTCCAGGATAACCAACCATAATAAATGTGCCCGTTTCTATTCCTAAAGCATTGGTTTTTTGAATAGCATCTTTTACTACATTCACATCTACACGACGATCCATCGCATCAATAATTTTTTGAGAACCAGATTCTGCACCAATCCAAATTCTAAAACAACCGGCTTCTTTTAGTAATTGTAATATTTCATCATCTAACCTTTCGGCTCTGGTAATGCATTCAAAAGGAATAATGGCATCTTGTTTTAGTACTTCTTCATGAAAGCTTTTAATCCATTTATGACTTACCGTAAATACATCATCTACAAACCAAATACTATCTGGTTGGTAGGTTTGTTTTAGCATTAATAACTCTGCAGCAACCATATCTGCAGGTCTTCTTCGGTAACTTTGTCCGTAAACCGCCGTACTACACCATTTACAAGTATATGGGCAACCGCGTTGTGTGCTAATGGTCATGGAACTTTTGCCATGATGTGTTTTCCAAGTATCTAAATACTTTTCTACCGGAATTGCCGCTCTATTTGGTAATGGTAAAAGCTCGAGGCTTTTCATTTTTACTCTTGGAGGTGTTTTTTTAACGCTTCCGTTTTCTAAATAAGCGATTCCAGGTATGGCACTGTAATCTTCGGTATTGGCAATGGCTTGATAAAGTTCTAAAGTAGTTTGTTCGCCTTCGCCAATTATTAAAAAGTGAGCTCCTGTGTTGAGGTAATTTTCACAATTGTAGGTGATATCTGGTCCGCCTAATATGATTTTTGGAAAACCATATTTGGCATCATTATTCAAGATGTTAATTAACTTGATAACATTAATTTTTGTCATCAAATTGGTATAAATAGCAATGGCTTTTGGTTGCTTTTTTTCAATAAAAAGGAGCTGCTCTTCTTTCGAATAAAAGGTGGTATCATATAAATGATTTTCCACTTGGCTTTCATTTAAATACGCAGAAATATATAGCAGACCTAATGGCGCATAAGGCCGCATGATTAGCTGCTCTTTTGGGTCTTCAAATAAATAATAGGCATGTGTTAATATAATGCTCATTATGTTTCGTTGTGTTTAACTTTTGTTGGTTTTTTTGATAATTCTATATAAAAATGATCTGCGTACTTTGCCCAAAATTCTCCTATAATCATTCTATCTATAATTTTGAAAATGGATAATAATGGTTTTTTAGCCAAAATTGAATTTTCAAGATAGGAAGGAGGAATCGTAATTCCAATGGGTTTTATTTTTTCTTTTTTATATAAATCTTGTGTTAAAGATAAAATATCTTTTGGGTTGTAGTACCAAGTTTTTACAGAGACACCATCTACATTGGCATCTACACTTTTGTTGGTGTTTCTTCTTTTTGCTTTTTTTGGATCTCCTTTTAGTAAAAAATAAGCCTGTTCCCAAAGACATTGTTTTGGCATTAATACAAGTATTAATTTCCCATTAGGGTTTAATAAGGTGTTTGCGCTATTAAAAAAATGCTCCAATTGTGTTTTTGATAAGCAGTTGAGACCACCGAAATCAGAAAAAATGACATCAAACTTTTTAGTAAAAGTCTGTTCTGTTATGGTATTAATATCTTGTACTGTAAATGCTATGTTTTTAAGTTTTGTTTTGGCTTTAGCAACAGCAATCATTCCTTCCGAAATATCTGTAGCATGTACTTCATGACCAAGTTTAGCAAGCTTAATAGCATCTTCTCCTGTACCACAGTTTATTTCTAGAATAGAAAGTTTCTTTTCTAGATAAAGTAAAGGAGTCATATTTTTAAAAACAATATTACGTTGGGCCTTACCAATATTAGAGAACGTAAAAATATCGTCGTAGTTATTCGCTGCTATGTCAAAATCTGCTTTCATTTTTTACTTTGAAATTATTAAAGTTCCTCTTTGGTATTTTGTTAAATCTTCGATATCTATATTCGGATTGTATTTTGCTAAAATATCGGAATGAATTTGTGTCGCATCTAGTTCTATTCGTTCTTTATAATTTTCACCAATAAAATCTAATACATTTAAATCGTACTTTTTACATAGCTCAAGATAGTATAAATACGATAACCTATTGGTATATGCTATTGTATTTCCTGCCCAGAAATTCCAATCGGTATCTGCATATTTTAGAAAATTAAATTCAGAAATAGAAGGGTCTTGAAAAAAACCAGGATTTGTAAAATGATCAATAAAATTAATAGTGTGTACACAAAAGAGATCTTCCTGTAAAGCATCTTTTGTAAATTTAAATAGTTCGTCTAAAACTTCAGGATGAACATGCTCTAAAACAACTTGAGATGCAATATAATCGATTTCTTTTGAATAGGAGTATAGGTCTTTAAATGTGTACGGAGCGATATATTCGATGTGCTGAAGATTAAGAACAGCTTCTAATGTGGTCGCTTTTTTAAGGACTTTTATTTTTTCTAGAATCTCTTGTTTCGCATAAATACTGCTAGATACTATTAATTTTAGAGCTTCCGGGTCCTCTAAATAATGGACTTGTTTTTTTACTGTAGAAAAAGAAATGTCTTTCGTAATGTCCACCGTAATTATTTTCTTAAAACCCAACAAGGATAGTACAATGGATGAAATTAAAGAATAGCCAGTGCCAAATTCTAAAGCAGTTTTACCTTTAGCAAGGTCGATAGTGCAATAGTTAAATTTCCGAATACATTCGTGGGTTTGGTATAAAGCAACGTGGTAATGGTAGTTTTTATTTAAAGTAGCCGGAACATGGTTTAGCGTATCACCAATTTTTGAAAACGACAATAGTTTTTGGAGTAGCGCTTTTATTTTCCAATTCATAGCGCTTTTATTTTGCTAATTTTTTTAAAAGCAACTTGTCTATTAAAGCGCTCGGTACATAATAGCCTAATTTAAGCATAGACTTATATTGTTGTATACGGAAGTGCTTTAGGTGATGCAAACCTTGACTGATGCGATATTCTTTATGTACGTAACGTTGTAGTTTTTTGTAAAATTCGGTGCTATATGTACCTTTAAAAAGCATGGCTAAATCATCGGAATCTTTCCAGTTTGCCTTCAGCATTAAATCATCTTTTACTTTGTCATAAAAAGGAGTTCCAGGTAAAGGGTAAGAAACAGAAATACCAATATTATCTGGTACCAATTCTTTAATCATTGCAATCGTTTTATGGATATCTTCTTTCGTTTCGTTGATATAACCAAACTGAATAAAAAAGGCAACTCTAATGTTTTTCGCTTTTAATAATCTGGTCGCTTCATAAATTTGTTCCACTTTGGTGTCTTTATCCATAGCATCTAAAATAGCTTGCGAGCCACTTTCGGCACCAACCCAAACCTCTTCTAAGCCACTTTCTGCTAAAGCATCAATAGTATCTTCCTTTAATAAAAGGTCTACACGACTTTGTATGTAATAGGAAATGGAAAGCTTTTCTTTTTTTAGGGAAACATTAAAGTTCTGCACCCAATTTGGTTTCAGACCAAAAATATCATCGCACATCCAAAAACGATTCACATTATAGGTTTCGGAAAGATATTTAATATGTTTGGTGATATATGCTGGAGAATGCGAATTATAACGATTTCCATAAATTGGTTTTGCACACCAATTACATTTATAAGGGCAACCTCTTGTTGTGGCAATGTTTAAAGTGAATTCATTACCGCCAGATTCCCAAATTTCCTTGTACGATGGTATATCTATTAAATCCCAAGCTGGCATTGGTAAAACGTCTAAATCCCGTAAAACAGCATGTTTTGGGTTCTTTATTATTTCGCCATTGCTATTAAAAACAAGTCCTTTTATTTGCGAAGTATCTTCGTTATTCGATAAAGCATCTATTAATTCTTTTAAAGAAATCTCGCCTTCGCCTTGAATTATATAATCTGCTCCAGCTTCTAAGTATTTTTCAAAATGATCGGTAGAATCCGAGCTGCATACAATAACGTGACAATCTAGATTTTTAGCAATTTTAATCATTTCAAAAGCGGCCTCACGCATTTTGGTAAGGCACATTTTTGTTAGATAATTAAAGCCATCATCGTAAAGTACAAATGTTTTAGGTTGCTCTTTTTCTAGATACGGTTTAATGGTTTTTGGGTCGTCTAAAAGATTGACGTCAAAAAGACCAACAGTGTATCCATGTTCTCTTAAATAAGAAGCAGCATAAATGGTGCCTAAAGGCGGAAAAGGTGTTTTGTTTTTCCATTGTTTGGCATCAAATCTATAATAGTACGAATGTGAAAATACAATATCAGTCATGTTCTGGTTCTAGTATTATTTCGTGCTGTTCTTGTACTTCAAGATATTTTTTATTTAAAGCTTGTATTACTTTTTTCTGAAAATTCTGCGGATGATGTTTAGATACATCCGTTGTAGATTTCATAGCAATATCCAACTCTTTTTTGCTTAGCGTTGTAAATTTATTTTTCCATTTGTTTAAGGTTACATTTCGGAAAAAAGTTTCTAGAGAATCTCCTAATTTAGTATTAAAAAGGAGCTCTATGCCTTTGGTAGTAATAGGTTTTTTTATTTCTGAAATATTTTCCGGCTTGTGAAGCGTAACATTCGGTAAGTATGATTTTGCCCAAGTATTATTCGCTAAGAATTCATGAAAAATAGCTTTTCCACAAACGGGAATTAAAGTCATGAGTTCGGTTGCGGTAAAAATATTTTTTTCGTGAATTTCTAGATGGTTATTGGTTATAAAGTAATTTACACAAAAGTGCTTTTTATTATTTAGTAGGAATACTTTTTTATAAAGTATTAGAAAAGTTCTAGCTATCCAAAGTCTTTTTGATTTTGTAATAATAAAAAAATCAAAGTCTCCATCGTCATCATAATAGCCTTTAGAAAGTCCTCCAGACAAACTTACGCCTTCAACATACGGAAATTTTGAAATAAATTTTGCTCTTTTAAATGCTTGTGGTAAAACTTGTTTTGCGTGCTCGTTTCCGTTTTGTCGTCTTTTTACAATAGTATCGCTGTCATTATAGATGTAAAAGCCATCTATATTTTTAATCGCTTTTTTGGATTCTAATGCTTTTAATTCGGCGTCTAAGGTTTCCCTTTTTTTCATTTTTGAAAACGTGAAAATCTCCTCCTTTTTAAGAGGATAACTAAAAATAGAAAAATATAATATGGCTTTTAAGCTTTCCAAAATGTGTTTTTATAATTTAAAAACGGAACTGTTTTTAAATGATTAAAATAAAAAGCCAAGTTATGGTTTTTTTCTTACTTAAGCTTTAGTTGTCTTTGTTTTGAAGTAGATTTCCGTATTATTTTGTCCGTTTTTTAATTAGAAATACGAAAATTACTACACGTATTAAATAGACTTTTAGCATCCCGTTATAAGATACTCTCTAGGAAGTGCTATGTACTTCCGAAGAAATCAATTCTTCCTTTTTATAATAGGCTTCTAAAACGGTATCTATAGTATCTACTACTTGTTTTGCATTCTCTTTCGTGAAACATAAAGGAGGTTTCGTTTTTAGTACACTATCAAAAGGGCCATCTGTACTAATAAGAATAAAACGATTTCTTAATTCATTTTTAATATAATGTGCCAATTCGGTATTTGGTGCTATGCTGTTCTCTTTTACTATTTCAACACCAACAAACAGTCCTGAACCACGCACATCTCCAATACAATTGTGTTTTTCTTTTAATTTTTGGAAAAGCGATAGATAATAATCCCCAACCAATTTGGCGTTCTGTTGTAATTGGCTATTCTCGATTTCTTGTAACACGGTTAAGGCTATTTTACAAGATACCGGATTACCTCCAAAAGAACTGAAAAATTCCACACCTTTTCCAAACGAATCCGCAATTGCTTTCGTGGTAACAACAGCTCCCATAGGATGCCCGTTAGCAATCGGTTTCCCAAGAATCACAATATCCGGAATTACCTCTTGCGCTTCAAATCCCCAAAAATGATCTCCTAAACGTCCAAATCCTGTTTGTACTTCATCACTAATACAAACACCACCTTGTTTTCTAATTGCTGGATAAATAGCTTTTAAATATCCTTTTGCTAAAGGTACTTGTCCGCCACAACCTACTACAGGTTCTGTGATAAATGCTGAAATTTTAGAATCGCTATTTTCAATTTGTGCAATCGCATCTTTGGCATATGCTTTACCAGCAGTGCCATCATTATTGGTGTATATTCCTCTGTATGTATCTGGAATTTCGGTTTTAATAATATGGTTTTTTTCGCCTTGCCCTTTTTTATCCGCATACTTATAATGGCTAATATCGATAGCCATTTGTGTGTTGCCATGATAGCCATGTTCCATAACCATTATGGTATTTTGTTGGGTATAGGCATTGGCAAGCCGGATGGCTAAATCACTTGCGGCACTCCCAGAATTAACAAAGAAAACGGTGTCTAATGTCTCCGGGAATTTAGAAAGTAAGGCTTCGGCATATTCCGGAAAAGCATCAAATAAGTATCTCGTGTTTGTATTTAATGTACCTATTTGTTGGGATGCTATTTTTGTGATTTCAGGATGTGCATGACCAATATGCGGAATGTTATTATACGCGTCCAAAAAAGTATTTCCGTAAGCGTCATACATATATTGAAAAGCCGATCCTTTCATATAAATAGGATTATCGTAACTTAACGATAATATCGGACTTGTTAGTCTATGGCGTTCGCTTATTACATCGCTTATTGCTTTTGGGGTTTCCACTTTAAAACCTGTAGCTTTATAAAATTCGTTTTTAGCATGAATCGGATTTATTTTTAGCCAAGTATAAAGCATGCGCCATGCATTTTTTTCACTAACAGAAGCGTAGCTGTTTTCGGGATCTGCTTTTTTTGCGTGTGCCGAATTACAAACACTCGTGCATAATCTACCAGCAATAAGATAATATAGAATATTTAATTCTTTTGGCTCTAAAGGAAGGATTTTGTGGTAGCCTTTTATAAAATGGATTGCCCATGTTAAAGGAGCTTCTTTATCATAACAAGCATAGGTTATCGCAATGGCAACTTCGTTAATTAATTGGGAATGTGCTACATCTCCAAAATCTATAAGCCCGGAAATAGCATTATCTTTTACTAAAACATTCCACTCATTAACATCGTTATGAATCACCGATTTTCGTAATTCAGGGAGTATAGGAGTTACGTGAAATGCATATTGCTGAAAGAAATAAGAAACTAGGTTTCTATCGTTAGCACGATCTATATCGGCAATATATTTTTTATTGAGATTCAGGTATTGCAAATCCCATTCCCATTGTCTCGCTTTTAAAACGTAGTTGTTTCGTTTTAAAAGCTGCAGATCCATTGTTGCGGTAAACCTTCCGATAGAGGTGATCAATTCTGGTGTGTGTGTAGCATCTCCCAAAAACGTACCATCTAAAAAGGTTAATAGTCTGCAGATGGTTTTTACGCCATTAATTTCTGTGATTTTTAGGTATTCATCCGTAAGAAAAGGAATAGGTTTAGGGAAAGATGCGTTCTCGTCTAGCGCATTTAAAACGCTGTTTTCCGCTTCAATTAAAGCCAACATGTCTTCCGTAAAGGTATAGGTTTTAAAAATGTAGGTATCGGAAGTGGTTTTTAATAAATAATTGACATTATCGTAACCATTGAGTTTTTTTAAAGCAACAATTTCGAAATTAAACCAGTTTTTAATTGTGTTTAGCATGCGACGGATTTATTGGGTGATGCTAATTTAAGGAATTATCTAGTTCTTTTAGAGGCATTAATTAGATGAAAATAATTTTAATTTATGGTTTAGGTACGAAACGATAATACTTTATTATTCCTATTTATAATGGCTTTTAAAAAAGTACCTTTGTTGCAGAATTATTTACAGCTAGAAAGTGTTTAAATCACATTGCTAATCCGTAAATACTATCGATTATTTTATTATTACGACTTGCAACGTCATTCGTCTGCAATTCCATTTAACACAAGACAAACTATGATTTCTAATATAATTATAAACAAGCCAGCACCTTTTTTACCAGAGCAACCGTTACCACAATTTAATCGCTCTATAAATGTTAAACGTACTATTAGAGGTTTGGAAGCTGGTAAACCTATAATGGTTACAGAATTTTATAGTAACGGTTTGCAATTGCTTAAAGAGTTGCAAATGCATCTTAAAGAGAAATTCCCTGGAGATTCTTTTACAGAGCAACGTGCATATCGTGCTGCGTTTAGAGAACTATCTAGTCTTATTTATATCAAAATTGAAGAGCATCAACTAGCCGTAAAAAAAGCACCATCTATTGGTTGGTTAGAAAAATTGTATCCAGAAAATAAAAGTTTTTTATTACCATTTACTAAAGTGCAAGGACTAAATAGTGCTTGGCAATGGAACCTTAACGGAATTACGCTTCCGGTATTACGAAATAAAATTCATCCGTATTATGGGGTGTATTTCCCAACGCGATTTGATCATTTAATCTTATTCGATAATTGGCTGAAACGTTATGAAGGACCAAAAAAATCGGCAATAGATGTTGGTATTGGTTCTGGTGTTTTGTCTTTTCAAATGGTGAAACACGGTTTTCAAAAAGTATTTGGTACCGATACGAACCCGAATGCTATTGTCGGACTTACAGAAACTTTAGGAGATACCAAATTATCTAGAAAAATAGATCTGGATTTTGCTCCGCTTTTTGGGAAGTTTGAAAAACAAACAGAATTGATTGTTTTTAATCCGCCTTGGTTGCCAGCATCGCAAGAAATGGATACCAATGACGAAGCTATTTATTATAACGAAAACCTGTTTCCAGAATTTTTTGCGGAAGCTAAAAAGCGATTATTACCAGAAGGGAAACTCGTTATTATATTCTCTAATTTAGCAGAAATAACGAGCGCTACAGAAACACACCCAATAGAAAAAGAACTTGCCGAAGGCGGACGTTTTAAATTAGAAAACTGCCTAAAACGAAAAGTAAAAGGAGCCTCTGATAAAACCAAACGCGATCAAAATTGGCGTGGGGAAGAAATGGTGGAACTTTGGGAGTTGGTGCATGCTTAGTATTAATAGCTGTTAACCTGTTGTGTGTTTGGAATAAAATAGCTCCCTAAATGTCAGTTCGAGTGATTTTTTATAAAAAAGCGTATCGAGAACGCATCTAGAAACTAAAATTCTAATTCTTGATACAAATTTCACTCATTTCAATCGTTACATGCACTCGAATAGATAAAATTTCATCAAAGTGCACAACGAACGAGTAGCTGATAACTTTTTTTATTTTTCTAAAAGTAGGTAGATCGTTTTATTTTTTTCTCCTGACTTTATAAAATACTTTATTTCGATGCCTTTTTTTAAGTCACGACTTGCAGTTGCAGAAGAAATATCCTTAAAAACAGACATATAATCCTTTCTTGAAAAGGTCTTTTTATTTAAAGATAAAAAATGTTGTAATCTATCTTCAGCACTAAATATTTTACTATTAAAGTCGAGTAAAGAATCTATAGACGTATTAATTATGTCTAACATGTATTCTATAAATTTTGTCGAGTTACCTAATTTGTCGCACTCGCCTAAAACATTATAATAGCTTTCTTGGTTTTCACGAATGGCAGTTTCAAACGGTAAATAGCCAAACACAGGATATTTATGCATTAATATTATGGTTTGCCATAAGCGTCCCATTCTTCCATTACCATCTAAAAAAGGATGAATAAACTCTAACTCATAATGAAACACACAGCATTTTATTAATGCAATCTCGTCATCATTTTTTAAATACTCAAAAAGATTTTTCATTAAAAAAGGCACATTCACAAAAGGAGGTGCAATATGTTCTATAGTGTTGTTTTTAGCAATACCAACACTTTCGGTTCTATACGTTCCAGGTTTGTTCACCAAGCCTTTCATTAACTGTTTGTGTGCTTTTAAAAAAGACACTTCACTGTTTGGTTTGTAATGCTCTAAATTGTTATAAACTGCGATTGCATTTAAAACTTCTTCAACATCTTTTTTTGGACCAACTACTTTTTTGTTTTCAAGTAAAGCTGTTATTTGTGCTTCGCTTAATGTATTGCCTTCTATTTTTAATGAAGAATGTATGGTTTTTATCTTATTCTGTTTTCTTAAAGTAGGAGATGGTTTGTTAATGTAGTTTGCGTTAATAGCACCTATTTTTTCTGAAATTGAAGTAATTAATTTCAGAATTTTAGAAGTAATAGTGTAAGGTGGTTTTTGCATGATACTATCATTTGATAGTATCAAAGATAGTTTAATTTGGCAGAATGGAAGGTTTTTTTCGTTTTCTTAATGCCTAAAACGAAAAGGTACTTCCGATAAAACCAAACGCAATCCAAATTGGCGTGGGGAAGAAATGGTGGAACTTTGGGAGTTGGTGCATGCTTAGTATTTAATAGCTGTTAATCTTTTGTGTTTGGAATGAAATAACTCCCTAAATGTCAGTTCGAGTGATTTTTAAAAAAAATCGTATCGAGAACGCATCTAGAAACTAAAATTCTAATTCTCGATACAAATTTCACTCATTTCAATCGTTACATGCACTCGAATAGTTAAAATTTCATCAAAGTGCACAACGTGGAGCTTTGGGAATTGATGTATGCTTAAAAGCCTTTTTAAGGATGTTGTTTTTTTAGATAAATAAAAGATAACGCTAAGTTTTAAAGCGGGTAGAAGTTTTTTTATGTAGATAATTTTGAGTAAGTTTTAGTTCCATATTTTTAATACTATGAAAAAAAAGCTACAAATTACTAACGGCGTCGCATTTGTATGTGTTATTGCAATGAATTACTTGTCTAACACCGGTTTATTAAATAACACAACCATTGGTGAAATCTCTAAAGACTATAACACCTTATTTACACCAGCAGGCTATGCCTTTTCCATTTGGGGATTAATCTATCTTTTTTTAACTGGATTTATTGTCTACCAAGGACGTAGTTTGTTTGTAAAGGTTAGAAACGACGATTTTATCTTAAAAACAGGTTGGTGGTTTGTCATTTCGTGTGTTGCTAATTGTGCATGGATTGTTACCTGGATGTATGGTTACACGTTATTATCTTCTGTGTGTATTTTTATATTACTATTCGCATTAATAAAAATTGTGCTTAAAAACAGTATGGAACTAGTAGACGAGCCCATATCTGTTATTCTTTTTTTATGGTGGCCATTTGTAATGTATAGTGGTTGGATTACGGTAGCTAGTATTGCAAACGTATCTGCGGTTTTAGTAAAATACAATTGGGATGGTTTTGGACTACCTCCAACATTTTGGACCGTTTTATTAATAGCTATAGCAAGCGTAATAAACATAACAGTAACCTGGAAACGTAACCTACGCGAATTTGCACTTGTTGGTGCTTGGGCTTTAATTGCTATTTACGTAGCTAATAACGAAGGGAATACTACTATAGCGTATACAGCGCTAGTTGCCGCTGTTATTTTAATTATAAGCAGTCTTACACATGCTTTTAAAAACCGAAAAACTAATCCTGGAATTAAGTGTGTCGAGTATTTTAGGGGGAGATAGTGATTTATAAGATTCACCTTTTTTTTATTATTAACGCTTATTAATTTGCATATATGCGAATTAATAAGCATATTTGCAATTCAATAATAGTCTCATGGTAGATTGGAATGATAAAGTAAAGCGCTTATTAAAAGCTGAATTAATACTTAGAGGTATTTCGAATTCAGGCTTGGCAGAATTATTTGTTCAAGTAGGAATCGAAGAAACAAAATCAAGTATCGATAGTAAAATTAGTAGAGGAACTTTTAGTGCGTCTTTTTTTTTACAAGCATTAGCTTTGATAGGTTGTGAGAAAATTGAAATTAAAGATTATAGAAATCAGATTTTCTTAGCTGCTGAACCAAGTGAAGAATATAAATTAGAATCTGATAATTAGAAAACGTTATATTATGACCAAAAACAAAAAACATACAGTTGCAGGATTATTTTCTGGTTGTGGAGGATTGGATTTAGGATTTATTAATGCTGGCTTTGAGGCAGTTTGGGCAAATGATTTTTTTAAAGAAGCAGTTGAAACTTATAAGAAGAATATTGGTGACCACATTGTTTTAGGTGATATTACTAAAATTTCAAGTTCTGAAATTCCTGATAATTTTGATATTTTACTAGGAGGTTTCCCTTGTCAGGGTTTTTCAATTGCAAATATCAAACGTTCAATGCAAGATGAACGTAATTTTCTATACAAAGAAATGCTTAGGGTTATTAAAGATAAAAAGCCGAAGTATTTTTTAGCGGAAAATGTAAAAGGATTATTATCAATGCAACAAGGTAAAGTCATTGAAATGATTATTAATGATTTTCAAGAAATTGGTTATGATGTGGATTATAGGCTTTTAAAAGCTTCCGATTATGGAGTTCCACAAAATAGAGAAAGAGTTGTAATAATAGGAAATAGACTAGGGTTAAAAAATCCATTTCCTAAAAAGACGCATGGTGAAGACGAAGATTTACTTCCATATGTTTCTACTAAAGAAGCTGTAGGGTATCTTGCTAATGTTAGAATTAGAGATGTGAATTTCACTTTAAATGGCGAAAAAATCATTAATCACAAAGCAAGAACAAATGTTCATGATAAATTTTGGGGTAGAAAACATAAAGTTAATCAACATGATATTTGTGATTATTTAAAACATTGGAGAGGTGTTAGTGGTTGGAGCACAAAAAGAGTTGATGAGCATTTTGGATATGCTCATACTGCAGGACATTGGTTTAGAAAAGATAACAATTCTGGAAGTATTCCTAACCCAAGTGATTGGTGGGAATTAAAAAAAATACTAGGATTTGATGACAAGTATGACAAACAAGTTACAGAACTTGAATTAAAACCAATAACTTTTGAGCAATCTTTAAGGATTAACAATTGGGATACACCAAGTGATACAATTACTGCTACTGGTCCAGAAATTCATCCAAACAAAGAAAGAAGAATGTCTGTTAGAGAATGTGCATTAATACAAACTTTTCCTAAAGATTTTGAGTTTTTAGGCAGTTTAGGTAATATGTACAAACAAATAGGAAATGCAGTTCCTGTTTTAATGGCAGAAAAAATAGCTGAAGGAATTAAAAAAGAACTTGAAATTTATGATGAGCAACAAAGAAATAGAACAGTTAGAGAACAAGTATTTAAATAAGTTCTATTACTTTTTAAAATATGCAGAGGATGAAATGATGCTTGGTTTTCAAACCAAGGAAAAAATCAAAGATGATTGGCAAGGGAAATATGGAACTAATATTTCTAATTTTGCAGTAGGAGCTGAGAGAATTATATATGCTTTATTTAATGGTAAAGGTGTTGGGCAACCTAACTCTTGTCCAGTAGGAGCAGATATGTTTTTTGAAGTTGAAGATGCTTATATTCACATAGATTTAAAAACTGTTCAAACTAGAAATATAGGTGATATTACTAGAAGTATTTTTGTTGGAAGAAATCAAAACAGCTATAAAGGAACAATGCTAGTTAATACGAAAGCAGGTACTATAAAAAGAGATTACGAACCTGCATTACCTACTTTTTATAATAAAGGAAAAAAGGCTGAAAAAATATGTTTATCCTATTTTGTAACTATTGTTTATGAAGATGTTAACCTTAATATTTTAAATATTAATTTGATATGTATGCCTAATGGTAACTTAGAAAGTCACTACAAAACAAGAGTGCTACAGGCTGGAAAAAACCTAGATAAAACTAGATTCAGGTTTACAGAAGTCCCAACTTTTGAGCTTCTAAAAGGAGAGAAATCAAGAGTTAAAGTAGTTTATTTTGACCAAAAAATGCATTATACTTTATCAAAAAAACTTTCATTTTATAAAGATATTTATTTAGAACAAGGAGATTTTTAAAAAGAAAGTAAAGTTTCAAGAATTACACTACTTTCTTTTTTACTATTATGTCTCTGTTTTTTAATATATTGTTGATTATATAGTCAACAATATATTTGAATTATGCCTAAAGCGAAATTAAATCACCAAGAAATATCATCAATCGAGAGAATGTATATGGATATTTTAAAAATGATATTTTCTAGTAACTCTTTCAGAAAAGACCTTCGTAAACTTGAGAAGAATATTAAAAAATCAAAGAAACAACTTGATTCTATATATAAAAAGTCTAACAAAATAGATATTGCTGTTGAAAGACTTGTTAGATATCATATATATAGACATTTTAGTATAATGGGTATTTATGCCTCTCCTGTTAGTTCGGATTTGTCATTAATTGGTGATATTTGTGTGTTAAATATTGATTCCAAAACTGTAGATAAAGACACTAATGGTACCGATGTTTTACCTGGTATAATTGAATATAATCAAGTAACGTTTCAAGATAATTCAATTATGAATGGTATTTCGAAAGAAGGAGTTGATTTTGATGGATATAGCTTTCAAGGAAGATTACCGGAATTTTACAAAAAAAAACCTTTTATTTGTTTCTTTCTGAAGGTTGTCTATACTAATAACGGACGAAAAGGTTTTGAACTTGATCCCAATATTCAATTGTATTGTATTCCTCATAAGACGATAGTAAAAAAATTATACCTAGATGGTCTTATTTATGGAGTTAAGACTTATGATTATTTAGATGATCAAAATGAAATTAACAAAAGAGGAGCCCAGTATGCTGTCAAGACTATTGTTGATACTAGTTGGAAAGAAGTTACTCCTCCAGGCGGTAATGCAAAAAGATGGTTAGATGATTCAATTACTTGTCCAATGAATATTAAAAAACCGGTAATTTGGGGTAAAAAGAATAGTAAAAACATTTACTATGTTGTAAAAGGTGGTCAAACTTTTAGAATTCAAAGACCCTTATTGGAGAATCGTATTGATAAATCCGGTCAAAAATGGAAAGGGTTTATTGATATTAAGATTTAGATTAATTGTTATATAGAAGTTCCATTTATAATTAATTCTCTAATGCGCCTCCAACCAATTCAGCCCAGTATCCATTTCCACATCCAAAGGAACATCCATAACAAAAGCATTTTCCATTTCGGTTTTAATAAGGGTTTTCATTGCTTCTAATTCTGGTTTATAGACATCAAAAACCAATTCATCATGTACTTGTAAAAGCATTTTGGTTTTATAATTGCCAGCCTCTAATTTGTTATAAATATTAATCATGGCAATTTTAATAATATCTGCAGCAGAACCTTGAATAGGTGCATTCACCGCATTACGCTCTGCAGCACCACGAACAATAGCATTAGCGCTATTAATATCTTTTAGGTAACGTCTTCTGTCTAAAACCGTTTTTACATAGCCATGATCCCGCGCAAAATCTACTTGTTCGCTCATGTATTTTTTAAGCTTCGGGTAGGTTTCGTAATAAGTATCAATAAGCTCTTTGGCTTCCCCACGCGATAAATCGGTTTGGTTGCTCAGTCCGAAAGCAGAAACCCCATACACAATTCCAAAGTTTACCGTTTTGGCATTGCTACGTTGTTCTCTGGTGACTTCTTCTAACGGAACACCAAATACCTTAGATGCTGTCGAGGCGTGAATATCTTCGCCGTTTTTAAAGGCTTCAATCATGGTTTCTTCCTGACTTAAAGCAGCGATAATACGGAGTTCTATTTGGCTATAATCGGCAGCCAATAAAATGTACTCGTCATTTCGTGGAATAAAGGCTTTACGCACTTGACGTCCACGTTCGGTACGAATTGGGATATTTTGTAAATTCGGATTGTTACTACTTAAACGTCCAGTTGCAGCAACGGTTTGCATATAATCGGTGTGTACACGACCTGTGCTTTCTTCCACCTGAAGTGGTAAGGCATCCACATACGTACTTTTTAGTTTTGCTAATCCGCGATACTCTAAAATATCTCTTATAATCTCGTGCTCTTTTGCTAAAGCAGATAAAATATCTTCTCCTGTTTTATACTGCCCTGTTTTTGTCTTTTTCGGCTTGTCTACCAGTTTTAGTTTTTCAAAAAGGATGATTCCTAATTGTTTTGGTGACGCGATATTGAACTCTTCACCTGCAACCGCATAAATTTTGGCTACTAAAGTGTCGATGTCTTTGTTTAAGTCTTCCGATAACGAATTCAAAAAAGGAACATCTAATTTAATGCCTTCCAATTCCATGGCTGCTAATACGCGTAACAACGGCACTTCGATATCTGCAAATAACTTTTTAGTATTCGCTTCGCCTAATTCTTTTTCAAAATGCTCTTTTAATTGTAAGGTGATATCTGCATCTTCTACGGCATATTCTGTTTGTTTGTCCAACGGAACATCACGCATAGAAAGTTGATTCTTTCCTTTTTTACCAATGAGTTCTGTTATAGAAACTGGCGTGTAGTTTAAATACGTTTCTGCCAATATATCCATATTATGACGCATGTCTGGATTGATTAAATAATGCGCAATCATGGTGTCAAATAACGGACCTTTTACTTGTACGTTATATTTGGCTAATACTTTGATATCGTATTTTAAATTCTGACCAATTTTCTGAATGTTTTCTGCTTCAAAAAAGCATCGTAATGCTTCGATGATAGCTTGTGCTTCTTCTTTGTCTTCTGGGAATGGTAAATAGAATCCTTTGCCAATTTCCCATGAAAATGAAATACCTACCAGTTCTGCGGTCAACGGATTTAAGCCTGTAGTTTCGGTATCAAAACACACCGAAGTTTGGCTCATTAAGTTTTTAATGAATAGCGTGGTTGCCATTCCTGGCGCTACACTTTGGTAAAAGTGCGAATAGGTTGCTATGGTTTTTCTTGCTAAAGGATCTTCGGTTGTCGCTGTTGCGGAATTTGGTTCTCCTCCAAACAAGTTGAATTGCCCTGCTCCAGCACTTTCTGCTTCCTTTGGTGTTACTTTTGGTGCTGCTTTAACGGAAGGTGTATCGGTAGTTTTAGCAGTTGCTTCTGCTCCAGAACTAAATGTTTTTGTGAAATTATCTATTAGTCTTCTAAATTCTAACTCCTGAAATATCTCCACTACTTTAGGAATATCTGGTGCATCTAATTCATAATCTTTCGCATTAAAAGTCACCGGAACATCTAGCATAATGGTTGCTAGTTTTTTTGAAAGTAAACCAAGTTCTTGATTGGCTTCTATTTTTTCTTTCATTTTACCTTTAAGCTCATGTGTATGCGCAAAAAGATTTTCCATGGTTCCGTAAGCCGCTAAAAACTTCTTAGCCGTTTTTTCTCCAACGCCAGGAAGTCCAGGAATATTATCACTGGCATCTCCCATCATTCCTAAAAAGTCAATCACTTGTAAGGGATCGGTAACTTCAAATTTCTTTTGTACTTCTGGGATTCCCCAAGTTTCATATCCGCCACCAAACATAGGTCTGTACATGAATATGTTTTCGCTTACTAACTGCGCGAAATCCTTATCCGGAGTCACCATAAACGTTTGGTAGCCTTCTTTTTCTGCTTGTTTTGCTAAGGTTCCAATAATATCATCTGCTTCAAAACCTGCTTTTACAACAATAGGAATATGCATGGCTTTTAAAATTTCCATGATATATGGGATTGCTGTTTTAATACCTTCCGGAGTTTCGTCTCTGTTCGCTTTGTACGCTTCAAACATTTCTACACGATCTGCACTTCCGCCTTTGTCAAAACAAACAGCTAAATGATCTGGTCTTTCACGCTTGATAACGTCTAAAAGGGAATTCATAAAACCCATAATTGCGGAGGTATCTTCTCCTTTAGAATTGATTCTCGGATTTTTTATGAAGGCATAGTAGCCACGAAAAATTAATGCGAAGGCATCTACTAGAAATACACGTTTGTTATCTGACATGTTATATATTTTGAAAGGATTTCAAAACTACGAAAAAGTTATTAGACCTATATGGTTTTTGAAGCCTTCACTTTGATTTTTTTAAACCTAAAAATAGGAAATTAGAATACAATGGTACTAAGAAATAGAAGATGTGAATTGTCTAATAGGCAATTCAATCCGAACAAAAATAGCCAAATAGATACTTCATAGATACTCCATGGATACTCCGTACATAGTCCATGGATAGTCTATGGGTGATTTTAAGCAAATATTTAGATTTTATTTAAAAGAAAGGGACGTTTTATTTTCAATAGCAAAACGTATCTTTGAAGCATAAAAAAGGAAATTAATGAACACATTTTCAATTGCCATACATGGAGGCGCAGGAACTTTAGTAAAAGGAATGATGACTCCGGAACTAGAAGCGAAATATAAAGCTGCTTTGCAATTAGCGCTAGATGCAGGTTATAAAATACTAGAGAATAATGGGTCGGCAACCGAAGCTGTGGAAAGAGCAGTGGTTGTTTTGGAGGATTCTCCTTTATTCAATGCAGGAAAAGGAAGCGTTTTTACCGCTACCGAATCGCATGAAATGGACGCATCTATCATGGATGGAAAAACTTTAAATGCAGGAGCGGTTAGTTTAATTACCGGAATTAAAAATCCGGTTAGTTTGGCTCGGGATGTGATGGAAAAAAGCGAACATGTTTTTCTTGCTGGTGCAGGTGCTATGCAGTTTGCAAAAGAGTTAGATTACAAATTAGAAGACGCATCGTATTTTTACGATAAGTTACGACATAATCAGTGGTTAGAAATTAAAGACACCGATAGTTTTCAATTAGACCATGCCAAAAAGAAGGATTCTAAATTTGGTACCGTTGGTGCTGTTGCTTGTGATAAGGATGGTAATATTGCTGCTGCAACTTCTACAGGAGGAATGACCAATAAGAAATGGGGAAGAGTAGGAGATAGTCCGATGATTGGTGCTGGAAATTATGCCAATAATAAAACCTGTGCAATTTCTTGTACAGGAAGTGGTGAGTTTTTTATTCGTGGTGTGGTTGCTTATGATGTTGCTTGTTTGATAGAGCATAAAGAAATGTCTTTAGAAGCTGCTGCTAACGAAGTAATAAACAAACGTATTCTGGAAATAAAAGGCGATGGCGGCTTAATTGCTGTCGACACCAAAGGAAATATCGCGATGCCTTTTAATACCGAAGGTATGTATCGTGCTAGTAAATCTTCAGCTGGTACAGAAGAGGTTTCTATTTATAAATAAGACTTCTCGATACCATTTGTTCATGCTTCACAAATCACTCGAAGTGACAAAACTAGAATTTTGATTGAACTTTATTGTCAGTTCGAGTGAAATTGCTTGTTTGCAATTTTTTATCGAGAACTGTTTGAGTTGGCTTCTCGATACAATTTGTTCATGCTTCACAAACCACTCGAAGTGACAAAGCTAGAATTTTAATGGAACTTTATTGTCAGTTCGAGTGAAATTGCTTTTTTGCAATTTTGTATCGAGAACTGTTTGGTAGTTCCATCTACTGCATTGTAGTCTTTTAAAATAAGCGCTTCTCGATACAATTTGTTCATGCTTCACAAACCACTCGAAGTGACGGCTAGAATTTTTAATGTAACCTTATTGTCAGTTCGAGTGAAATTGCTTGTTTGCAATTTTGTATCGAGAACTGTTTGAGTTGGCTTCTCGATACAATTTGCTCATGCTTCACAAATCACTCGAAGTGACAAAGCTAGAATTTTAATGGAAATTTATTGTCAGTTCGACTGAAATTGCTTTTTTGCAATTTTGTATCGAGAACTATTTGAGTTGGCTTCTCGATACAATTTGCTTATGCTTCACAAATCACTCGAAGTGACAAGGCTAGAATTTTAATGGAACTTTATTGTCAGTTCGAGTGAAATTGCTTTTTTGCAATTTTGTATCGAGAACTGTTTGAGTTGGCTTCTCGATACAATTTGCTCATGCTTCACAAATCACTCGAAGTGACAAAGTTAGAGTTTTGATTGAACTTTATTGTCAGTTCGAGTGAAATTGCTTTTTCGCAATTTTGTATCGAGAACTATTTGAGTTGGCTTCTCGATACAATTTTCTCGTGCCTCAAAAATCACTCGAAGTGATAAGTTGGTTGTATTGTCAGTTCGAGTGATTTCGATTTTTTATCGAAATTGTATCGAGAACCTATCTATTATTAAACTTCTTTTTAGAAAGATTTGGAAGTTTTTCAAATGCATTATTTATTAAAGCCTCTTTTTTAGCTCTGGACCATTTCTTAAACTGCTTTTCACAAGCGATGGCATGATTTGGGTTTGTAAACTCCGTATGAAAAACTAATTTGATCGGTCTTCTATTAAATGTATAACAATCTGGATATTTGCCTGTTTTATGCTCTATAATTCTAATGCTTAATCTAGAGCTAAATCCTGTGTAGTAGCTTTTATCGGAACACTCTAGTATGTAAACGTAATATGTTTTCATGTTTAAAGTTAGTAAAAAAATGTTTGCTTCTCGATACAATTTTTTCGTACCTCAAAAATCACTCGAAGTGACAAAGCTAGAATTTTAATGGAACTTTATTGTCAGTTCGAGTGAAATTGCTTGTTTGCAATTTTGTATCGAGAACTGTTTGAGTTGGCTTCTCGATACAATTTGCTCATGCTTCACAAATCACTCGAAGTGACAAAGCTAGAATTTTAATGGAAATTTATTGTCAGTTCGACTGAAATTGCTTTTTTGCAATTTTGTATCGAGAACTGTTTGAGTTGGCTTCTCGATACAATTTGCTCATGCTTCACAAACCACTCGAAGTGACAAGGCTAGAATTTTAATGGAACTTTATTGTCAGTTCGAGTGAAATTGCTTTTTTGCAATTTTGTATCGAGAACTGTTTGAGTTGGCTTCTCGATACAATTTGCTCATGCTTCATAAACCACTCGAAGTGACAAAGCTAGAATTTTAATGGAACTTTATTGTCAGTTCGAGTGAAATTGCTTTTTCGCAATTTTGTATCGAGAACTATTTGAGTTGGCTTCTCGATACAATTTTCTCGTGCCTCAAAAATCACTCGAAGTGACAAAGCTAGAATTTTGATTGAACTTTATTGTCAGTTCGAGTGAAATTGCTTTTTTGCAATTTTGTATCGAGAACTGTTTGAGTTGGCTTCTCGATACAATTTGTTCATGCTTCACAAATCACTCGAAGTGACAAGGCTAGAATTTTAATGAAACTTTATTGTCAGTTCGAGTGATGCGACAGAAGAAGCATTGTATCGAGAACTAGTTTAACCAAAAGTATTATCGCAGAATAACTCTCCTCCTTTTTTTAAGGAGGAGTGGATTTAATTTTGATAAAAATTAAAGACGAGGTGGTTTTTCGCGTTAGCGATTGCAGCAATTGTTGGAGCTCATCTATGATAGCGACTTGCGGAAAGCGCGACCTTTAGGTAACGCCCAACCTTCGTTAAAACTTCGGTTGGCTAACCAGGCCTTCTATTAAGAACTGAGGTTGGCTAACCAAACCTTCTATTAATAACTATGATAGGCTAAGCAGGTCTTTCATTAAAACGTCATTAGATAAACCGAAAATATTAAGCTTCTACAAGCGTAGGAGTTCAGATAAAAGGAGCTTCGATAGGTAGTACTTCTACTTCTTTGTTTTCAATATTAAAACGGTCTCCATTAGATAGGATATGCGTTTTTAAATTGGTTAGAGACATTGGTGTGCCTTCTTTTAAAACCTTGTGGTTATTGTGTTTAAGCTTTCTTCCGTCAAAAATAATAACCATTCCAGAGCCTATAACTTCTAGAGAACCATTTTTAATAATAAGTCCGGTGTCTTCTGCTAAACCAAGACCTACAAGTTTTGGGAATTGTGCAACAGCTTCCGATATGCGTCCGAAACGACCTCTTTTTATAAAATGTGTGTCGATAATTAATTCTGGGATTAAAGCTAATCCTTTATACATGGTAACTGCTCCTTTAATAAATGCTTCTGAAGCACTTCCGCCAGCAATCATTTCTTGAGACATCATCATTGCTCCAGCACTGGTACCGGCAATAACAAAACCATCTTCGTTTTTATAGCGATCTACCAAGATCTCATGTATGGTAGTACCTCCAATTTTATCGGTGATTTTAGATTGATCTCCACCAGAAAACATCACGCAATTGGCAGCTTTAATTAAATCTATAGATGCTTGTTTTTCAGAGTCTGCTTTGCTTCTAATGTCTAAAACAGTAACGTTTTTACACCCTAAAGTAGTAAACGCTTCCATGTAATTTTCACCAACTTCGACAGGAATACTAGATGCCGTAGGTATCACAACAATATTAGCGTCTATTCCTCCAGCTTCTTTAACTACATGAAACAAAATACCTTCGCTTATAAACTCTAGCGTGTATTGTTCACTTTCTTCAATTCCTTTGTCTTCATTTCCTCCTATAGGAATTAACGTTCCGTTAAATCTATGCATCTATTTTTCACTTAAAATTATAATGTGCAAAAATAGGCTAATTTTTTTACAGAAATTGTATATATTTATAATCTTTCACATTAACTAATTAAACCAAAATCTGCATGAAGATACGCGAAATAAATGCCATGAGAGGACCAAACTACTGGTCTATAAGACGTCACAAACTAATAGTAATGGTTCTTGATTTGGAAGAAATGGAAGAATTACCATCGAATAAAATTGATGGATTTCCAGAAAGATTGAAAGCCATGTTTCCTACTATGTTTTCACATCGATGTTCGGAAGGGTGCGAAGGTGGTTTTTTTATGCGCGTAGATGAAGGGACTTGGATGGGACATATTATAGAGCATATTGCTTTAGAAATACAAACCTTGGCCGGAATGGATACTGGTTTTGGAAGAACGAGAGGTTATGGCGAAGAAGGCGTGTATAGTGTTGTGTTTTCTTATATGGAAGAATCTGTTGGACGATTTGCAGCAAAATCTGCAGTTCGTATTTGCGAGGCTTTAATTGCTGGCGAAGACTATGACTTAACCGATGATATTCAGGAAATGCGAGAACTTCGGGAATCGGATAGATTAGGTCCGAGTACAGGTTCTATTATTGAAGAAGCCGAGTCTAGAGGAATTCCTTGGATTCGTTTAAATAAATATTCCCTTTGCCAATTGGGTTATGGTGCCAATCAAAAACGTATTCAAGCAACAGTTACTAGTGAAACAAGTAGTATTGGTGTAGAGTTAGCATGTGATAAAGAAGATACTAAATATTTATTAGAACAAGCGGAAGTAGAAGTGCCTCGTGGTGATATTATTCGTCGCGAACGTAGTTTAGAGGAAGCATGCAGATATGTTGGTTATCCTTTAGTGATTAAACCTGTAGATGGAAATCATGGAAGAGGAATTACCGTAGATATTAATAATTATGAAGATGCTTTAGCCGCTTTTCATCATGCAAAAGAAAGCTCTCGTAGCGGTGCTATTATTGTAGAGAAATTTATTACTGGTCAAGATTATAGACTTCTAGTGATTAATAATAGGTTGGTGGCCGGAGCCATTAGAACTCCTGCACATGTTATTGGTGACGGAAAATCTACAATACAAGAATTAATAGATAAAGTGAATAGCGATCCTCGTCGTGGTTTCGGACATGAAAATGTACTGACCAAAATTACGACCAACGAGTTAACGCAAACCATAATAAAAGATGCTGGTTATACTTTAGCATCGGTTCTTGCAGCAGGCGAAAGACTTATTGTAAAAGACACAGCGAACCTAAGTACTGGTGGAACTGCAGAAGATATTACCGATATCATTCACCCTGCAAATATTGCCATGGCAGAACGTATTTCTAAAATTATAGATTTAGATATCTGCGGCATTGATATTATGACCACCGATATTTCTAAACCACTTTCAGAAACTGGTGGCGCTGTTTTAGAAGTAAATGCTGGTCCAGGATTTAGAATGCACTTAGCACCAACTACTGGATTGCCACGTAATGTCGCAGCGCCAGTGATTGATAAATTATTTCCAGTAAAAGGCGAAACAGGACGTATTCCTATTGTAGCTATTTCTGGAACGAACGGAAAAACAACCACAACAAGACTTATTGCACATATTGCAAAAATGAATGGCCATCGTGTTGGTTATACTACAAGTGATGGTGTTTATATACAAAATAGATTACTAATGACAGGAGATTGTACAGGTCCGGCAAGTGCCGAATTTGTACTGAAAGATCCAACCGTGAATTTTGCCGTTTTAGAATGTGCAAGAGGCGGTTTGCTTCGTGCAGGATTAGGTTTTAAAAAGTGTGATGTCGCTGTGGTAACAAATGTTGCAGCAGATCATTTAGGCTTAAAAGGAATTCATACCATAGAACAATTAGCAAAAGTGAAAGCTGTTATTCCGGAAACTGTTTTACCAGATGGTTATGCCATTCTAAATGCAGATGACGATTTGGTATACGATATGCGTCGTAATCTAGATTGTAACGTGGCCCTATTTTCTATGGATGAAAACAATCCGCATATAAAAGCATTACAACGTCTTAATGGTATCACAGCGGTTTACGAAAACGGTTGGGTTACTATTTGTAGAGGCGAATGGAAAATGCGTATTATGGAAGCGGTAAATATTCCATTAACTTATGGTGGAAAAGCGAAATTCATGATTCAAAATGTACTTGGTGCTGTGCTTGCAGCGCATGTGCAAGGTATTAGTATTGAAGATATGAAAGCCGCTTTAGAAACCTTTATTCCTTCGGCAACCCAAACGCCTGGTCGTTTAAATTTATTCGAATTTAATAACTTTTCTATTCTTTTAGATTATGCACATAATCCAGCAGGAATGCGTGCGCTTCAAAACTTTGTAGAAGAATTAGATGCTACGGTGAAAGTGGGAATTATTGCAGGAATTGGAGATCGACGAGTAGAAGATAATAATGAAATGGGTAGCATTGCTGCCGAAATGTTTGATGAAATTATTATTAGACAAGACAAACGCTTACGCGGAAAAACGGAAGAGGAACTTATTAAAATGCTGAATGATGGTATTAAAATGAAAGATCCGAATAAGAAAACTACGATCATTCCATCGGAAAAAGAAGCCATTAAATTTGCAGTTAAAAATGCGGTTAAAGGTTCGTTGATTATTTTATGTAGTGATGTGATTCCGGATGCTTTAGAATTGGTGAAAAAGTTTAAAGAACAAGAAGCGAATGGCGAATTGAATTACGCAGATTAACCTATTTTATTTTTGAATAATGTCATTCAGAGCAAAGCGAAGAATCTGTAAATTAATAAAGAGATTCTTCCATCATGCTTCCTTCTGAATGACATTCTTTTTATACATGCTTTTATTTAAATAAAAAAAACAATGAATTACTCCGATAATAAATACGCTACTTTATTTAATACGCAAAAAGCAAATCAATATAACATAGGAAACACGACCTATAAACAGCGTATTGCAAAACTGAATGCCTTAAAAAAAGCGGTGGAGTTTACCTATAAGGATAAAATCCGTCAGGCATTGTTTGATGATTTTAAAAAGCCTTTTACAGAAACCGATTTAACCGAAATCTATCCGGTTATTGGTGAAATTAAATTCGCTAAAAGTCATTTGAAATCCTGGATGAAACACCAAATTGTAGACACACCAATGGCTTTACTTGGATCTTCTTCGTATTATATTTACGAGCCAAAAGGCGTTTGTTTGCTTATTTCTCCATGGAATTTTCCGTTAAATTTAACTTTCGGACCATTAGTTTCTGCAATTGCAGCAGGAAATACGGTCATTATTAAGCCCAGTGAAATGACGCCAAACATTTCAAAAGTGATGGCAGAAATGGTAGCAGATTTGTTTGATGAAAACGAAATTGCTTTAATAGAAGGCGAAGTAGAAGTATCGCAAGAATTATTAAAGCTTCCTTTTAATCACATCTTTTTTACAGGATCTCCACAAGTTGGAAAAATTGTAATGCAAGCAGCAGCCAAGCATTTAACTTCGGTGACTTTAGAACTTGGTGGGAAATCGCCAACCCTAATTGATGAAACCGCAAACCTAAAAGCGGCCGTTAAAAAGATTGCTTGGGGAAAGTTTTTAAACAGCGGACAAACCTGTATTGCTCCAGATTATATTTTGGTAAAAGATGCGGTGAAAGATGCTTTTGTTGCAGAATTAAGAGCACAATTAAAAACCTTTTATACGGCAGATGCGTCGGCTTCCGATTCCCTTTCTCGTGTAGTGAATGCAAAACATTATGAGCGTTTAGTAGCGCATTTAGAAGATGCTAAATCCAATAATGCCACAATTGAAATTGGTGGTAAAACGGCTTCCGAAGATAACTTTATTGAACCAACCGTAATTTCTAACGTACCAGAAAGTGCTTCGCTTTTACAAGACGAGATTTTTGGACCTATTCTTCCTATAAAAACATATAAAACACTTGAAGAAGCTATTAATTATGTTAATGCTAAAGAAAAACCTTTAGCGCTTTATGTGTATTCTAAGAGTAAAAGGAATATAAATACGGTTATAAAAAACACGAGAGCAGGAAGTACGGCAATTAACAATAATGTATTGCAATACACTAATCATAACCTGCCATTTGGAGGAAGTAATAATAGTGGGATTGGTAAAGCGCATGGAATTTTTGGTTTTCAAGAATTCTCGAATATGCGTTCTGTGTTAAAACAACATACGATAGGATCTATTGAGTTTTTGTTTCCGCCTTATACTAATTTTAAACAGAAATTGGTAGACTTAACTATCAAGTGGTTCTAAAATAAAAAAAGGGAATGACTAATGAAGTTATTCCCTTTTTTTATAAGTGATGGTTTATTTTCTTAAAAACAAACGAATTACTTATTAGTATTTTACATCCTGTTTGTCTAAAACTGTTTTTGTTCTAAAGGCATAGAAAAGTAAATAAGCAAAGCATAAAACGGCAAGCCAGTAAGAAGATTGGATATTAAAAACATCTGCGAGTTTTCCTTGAAGTGGCGGAATAATTGCGCCGCCAAGAATCATCATGATTAAAAAGGCAGAACCTTGAGAGGTATATTTTCCTAATCCAGCAATACTTAAAGTAAAGATACAAGGCCACATAATAGAGCAGAATAGTCCTCCAGATAAAAATGCAAATAAGGCAACATTTCCAGAAGAAAATAAACCGATTAGCATTGCTAAAACACCGAAGAGACTAAATATTTTTAATGTTTTTACAGGATTGTCTTTGGCTAAAAAGAAACCAAAAATTTGGACTGCTACACAAATTCCGAAAAAGAGTATTTGATCGGATGAATATTTTCCAAAATTAACCAGTAAAATAACACCAAATGCAAGATATGGTACTATAATTAATAAGGCTTTTTTAAGTCCTTTACTAGGATTGAAAACAGTAATTGATCCAACCCAACGGCCAACCATTAATCCTCCCCAATATAAGGATATATAAGGAGCTAATTGTCCGTCATTTAATGTTGCTAATCCTAATGCGTTAAGGTTTGTTCCGTTTACTGCTTGTTTTAATAGTTCCCCTAGATTACTTCCAACAGTAACTTCTACTCCAACATAGGTGAATATGGCCAGCATCCCTAAAACGAGTTGTGGATATTTCATTGCTCCCCAACCTTCCGGTTTTTTAGAAGAACTAGAGTATGCAAAAACGAGCGAGCCTATTACCGCAAATAATGCTATAATTAAAAGGATTAGTCTCGTGTGTTCTAAAGCTTCCGAAGATACTTCTCCGCTAGTATACGTGCTAAAAATATAGCCAAAACATGCGACAATAATTACCGTTAAAACTAGAAGTAAATTTTTGGCTTTATTGGCAGGTTCAAAGGCGGTTTCCGATTTTAAAGCGGGTAGTTTTTTTGAAAAATGAAATAGTGCTGCAGCAACTAAAAATAATAAACCGACACCAAGGTAAAGCGATTGTACTGTGGTAAGTTTTATTTCATTATTTTTTATCATCGTTGTTAATTCTTCACCAGATAAAGGTGCAGAACCAAAAATGATAAATGCAACTACTATTGGTCCAATGGTAGTTCCAAAAGAGTTTATTCCTCCTGCTAAATTAAGTCTATGAGAACCTGTTGCTGGATCGCCAAGGGCAATTGCAAAAGGATTGGCTGCAGTTTGTTGCAACGAAAAACCCAAACCAACAATAAAAAGAGCAATTAATACGAAGTAGAAAACTTGTGTTTGTCCTTGTTCTGCTCCCATAGTTGCGGGATACATAACAAATGCGCCAATGGCAGATAGGAGTAAACCATAAACAATTCCGTTTTTATAACCCCAAGAATTTAAGATGTCTTTTTTTATAGAACTCGATAAAACAAATAGGAGTAATGCACCCAAATAATATGCACCATAAAAAGCGAAATCTACTAATTGGGATTGAAACTGATCAATATTAAAATACGTTTTACAAAAAGGAATAAAAACACCATTAGATGCTGCTATAAATCCCCAGAAAAAGAAAACAGTAACCAAAGTAGTTAAAGCCGATTTGTTATTTTGATTGTTCATTTAGTTGGTTTTAGTCATTTAAGAATTGTAATATAATAAATCTTAAGGTATAGTTAAATATAAATGCAGAATGTTAAAATGGGGTTTAATAAATTACTTTTGATAAAAAATTAATCCATGAGATTTATTATTACGCTTATACTCGTTTCCATAGTCTTGTTTTTTGTGGAGTTTTATGCTTTTCAAGCCCTAAAAACAATTACAAAGAATAAAATAATAAAATGGATTTGGATTCTTATTGCGGTAGCTATTTATGTCCACTTATTTTATACCGTTTTTACAACGCCTAGAAGTGCTGGGCAAACCAACGGATTTCAGTTAGCAGCGGGGTTTTTACTTACTTTTTTAATTCCTAAGGTGTTGATTTTAGCCATTATGTTTGGCGAAGATATTTTTAGAGGTTTTATGAAATTAATATCCGTTTTTTCTAATGGAGAAACACAGCCAGTAGCAGGAAGACGCGCTTTTATTTCTAAAATAGCATTAGGATTGGCAGCATTGCCGTTTGCGTCTTTTTTGTATGGAATAATTCAAGGGCGTTACAACTATAAAGTGCTTAAGTATCAACTGACTTTTGATGATTTACCAGAAGCTTTCGACGGATTGAAAATTACGCAGATATCCGATATTCATTCGGGGAGTTTTACCAATAAAGAAAAGATTGCATATGGTGTACAAATGATTAATGATCAGAAGTCGGATATTATTTTATTTACCGGAGATATTGTAAATAATAAAGCAGATGAAATGAACGATTGGATTGCTCTTTTTAGCATGCTGGAAGCTCCAATGGGAAAGTATTCTGTACTTGGAAATCATGATTATGGAGATTATGTAGAATGGGAAACACCACAAGATAAGGTGAAGAACTTTCAAGATGTAAAAGATATTCATCCAAAAATAGGTTTTGATTTATTGTTGAATGAAAATAGATACATTGAAAAAGACGGACAAAAAATAGCATTAGTAGGTGTAGAGAATTGGGGAAAAGGATTTAATCAAGCTGGAGATTTAGCAAAAGCTTCGGAAGGAATTCATAAAGACGATTTTAAAATCCTGATGACGCATGATCCTTCCCATTGGGAATATAAAGTGAAAAATGATGATTTCAACTATCACTTATCTTTGAGTGGCCATACGCACGGACTGCAAATGGGTATTGAAATTCCGGGTTTCTTTAGATGGAGTCCATCACAGTATGTCTATAAACAATGGGCTGGTTTGTATAATGAATTTGGACGATTTATTAATGTGAATAGAGGTTTCGGGTATCATGCTTTTCCTGGAAGAGTTGGTATTTGGCCAGAAGTAACCGTAATAGAGCTTAAAAAAGGTCCTAGTGCCACATAATTTATAAGAAATGTTATATTTAATTGGAAAATGCTTATTTTTATGAATAACACGCAAGCTGCCTAGAATAGATTTAGATTTTTAAACCAATAAAAAGAATAGGCTTGTAAATAGGTGTTGGACCAAAAACTATTGTATATGTCAAAATTTGGAGAACTTATAGATGTAGAAATCCCTGTGCTTTTAGACTTTTTTGCGGTAGATGAGCAATCGCATAGTATGCACGCCATACTTCGAGATGTAGCTGCTGCGCTTGGTGATAAAGCAAAAGTTATTAAAATTGATGTAGCTAAAAATAAAGAATTAGCAGAAGCGTTACGCGTTAAGAATTTACCGACTTTAATTATCTATAAAAATGGGGAAATGAAATGGAGGCAAACGGGAACGCAAGATTCGGATACACTTATTGGATTAATTCAAGAGTACGTTTAGCATGTTTCTGAAAAAGCACAACTGCTATTCCTAGCGTTTGTATCTGAAAAGTTATTGAAGGCTTTTAAAAGTATAGCCCTTTTTGCTAAAATAGCCTAATACTTTAGGTAGCGCATATTGCATGTTTTTTGAAGCTTTTATGCTATCATGAAACACGATAATACTTCCAGCATCTGCCTTGGTAATTACATTATTCAAGCAAATTTTTCTAGAAACAAAAGCATCCCAGTCTATAGAAAGTACACTCCACATAATTACTTTATAGCCAAGTTTTATTAATTTGGTGCCTTGTTTTGGTGTTATTTGTCCGTAAGGAGGACGAAACAGATTGGTGGTTGGAGATTGAAGATTAGCGGTTGAAGAATTTTGATTTTGCGCTATATAATTTAAGTGCGTGTTTATTACCTGTTGCGCTTTATCCACATTTTCTAGATAATCTATAACCGAAGTTTTCCAGCCTTTTATATGGTTGTAGGTATGATTTCCTATGGTGTGGCCATCATGAATTATATCCTGAAAGATCTCCGGATGCATTTCTATATTCTTTCCAATACAGAAAAAAGTAGCTTTCGCATCATATTGCTTTAGTAGGTCTAAAACCCAATTCGTAATCTCTGGCGTTGGGCCATCATCAAAAGTTAAGTATATTTCTTTAGTATCAGAAGCTATTTCCCAAGTATATTTAGGAAATAGCTTCTGCACAACTAAAGGTGTTTTTACTGGCGTTAAATTCATGTTTTCCAGATTTTATTCTGGTGCAATAACAGTATCTTTTTGTTTTAAATCGATGTCTTCTACTTGTTTTCTTGGAGCTTCATTAGAAATACCAGCATTAAAATGATCGAACAACTGTAAGAAGTTTGTGAAGGTTTTAGCTTCGGTTTTAGATAATTCCTCATCATAATCTAAAACAACATCTACAAGTGCTTTATAGCGCTCTATATCAGTAATGATAAGTTCTCCTAGTTCGCGTTGTTTTCTTTGGTCTAAAGTACTGTAATAGGTTAGGTTTTCTTGATACTTAACACTTACATCTTTAAATAATTTACGTGCTTTTTCTTTTGCACCAACTTCATAATAAGCGCTTATGTATGGTTCTAACAAGGTGTAGTAACCAAAATAATCTACAGGCATTTTATCCATTGCTAAATCTGCAATTTCTTCTGCTTTCTCTGGTTTGTCTTCATTTATAAATTGTTCCATCAAACGAGCTAAGTTTCCTCTATAAGTAATGGAGTTTGTTCTTGTTTCTACATCATGGTAAATATCTGGGCTGTTGCTATTTCCCCAATCCCATTTTTTAACAATGTTGTACATTTTCTCACTATCTACTCTTCCCATGTCAAATGGGTTTGCTCTGTCTACAGCCGTTTTAATAGGTGTTAGTTTATAACACATACCATCTAGTTGCAGGTAGTCTTTCATCCAGATATAATCATCTTCGCCAAAAGCACCACCAGTAAAATAAATTGGTCGTTTCCAATCGTTATTCGCAACAATATCTAACATCAAAAGGCGGTTTTTATATAATGCGCCATCTGTTATTTTGATTTGAATATGATCTTCTATTTTATCTGCATCTTTCGCTTCTACAATGCCATATTTTAAAGCATTTTCTTTATTAACAGGAATAATAACATCTTCCACTGGAAAATAATTAGAATTCGTTAAATAGGTAGGATAATCATTAGGATTGTCACCTTGCTGCTCAATAATATATTTGAATTTTGTTTTAGGATTTTCACTTCCTATAAAATCTAAGAAGTCTTTAATCATCATCGTGTCTTTCGAGATTGCTCTTTTCATAACATAATCTCGCGTACCATGTTTGTATTGATCATGGGTAAATTGTGAAGGAATTGGATCACTTTCGTATGCTTTACGTTTCATTTGATCGATATACCAATCCGTTTGAAAAAGACTGGTATTCACTACGCGAACATCTGTTCTGTAGCCTTCAATTTCTTGGGCGTACCAAAGTGCGAAAGTGTCATTATCTCCAATAGAGAAAAGAATGGCGTTTTCATCACAAGAATCGAGATACATTTTGGCCATTGCTTCTGCAGTATATTTTCCAGATCTATCATGATCATCCCAATTGTTTGCAGCTAAAATTCCTGGAACTAAAATAAGAGAAGCTAATGTAATTGCTGGAGCTAGCATTTTTGAAGGCGCATATTTTTTAAGCGCGTCATAAATGGCATAAACACCAAATCCAATCCATAAGGCAAATACGTAAAACGAACCAACAACAGAGTAATCTCGTTCGCGAGGTTCAAAAGGTCGCACGTTGGTATATACTTGAATTGCTAATCCTGTAAATAGGAAGAACACAAGCATGGTCCAGAATGTTTTTTTGTCTTTATTATATAAAAAGAATAAGCCAATTAGTCCTAGAATTAACGGGAAAAAATAATAGGTGTTTCTAGCTTTGTTATTTTTTACATCTCCAGGTAAGTCTGTTTGCGACTGACCTAAATGCCAGGAATCTATAAAGTTAATACCACTAATCCAGTTTCCGTGGTTGTCATATTCCCCTTGCATATCATCTTGTCTTCCTGTGAAATTCCACATAAAATAACGCCAATACATGTAGCCTAGTTGGTATTCGAACATGTAAACAATGTTACTCATTAAGGAAGGTTTTTCAATATCTAAATATTGTCCAAACTGTTTTAAGAAATTGTTGTAATCTTCATAATCTATTAGGCCGTTCGATACATCCGATTTAAAATCACTGATGGTTTTTTTAAGTTCTGTTTCTTTAAAATATGCAGAAATTAATTCTCTATTTGAAGTGATAAAGTTTTCATATTCACTTTCCGATATTCCACCAGATTGATACCTTCCAATAATCTCAGAAATATTAGAACGCTGTTCGTGGTCTAAAGAGACTTGTGGTTTTAGTTTAAAATCTAAAATACCAGTAAACATTAAATAGTTTTCGGCATTTTCAGCACTCCACATTCTTGGAAGAATAGAAGCATGCTCATGATTGTAGTTTTGCTTCGCGTTTTTGTAATCGTTTACAACAACATATTCCCCTTTTACTAAATCTTTTTCATACTTAGGTTTATCGTCTATATACGGTTCAATTTCATCTAAGCCAGAATATTGATCTGTAAATTGCGGTCCGTAAAACAAGTGTGTTTCTGGATACTGTTCTAAGTTATAATATGCTAATAATTCTCTAGCACTAGAAGGGTTGTTTTCGTTTATAACTACATTTGCATTCGCACGAATAGGAAGCATGGTCCAAGAAGAAAAACCTATAACAATAAAGGTTAGGCAAAGTACAGCAGTGTTTAAGTGTACGTAATTTTTCTTTCTTGTGTACTGTAATCCATAATAAATAAGTCCGATTAAAAGGATGGCAGCAATGATGGATCCAGAATTAAAAGGAAGACCAATAGAGTTCACGAAGAAAATTTCAAGAACACTAAAGAATCGTAAAATATTAGGCGCAAGAAGTTTGAATATAAAAAGCAGAATAGCAATGGTAACTGCATTTGCGATTATAAAATTCTTTATGGTAATTTCTTTATAGTTTTTAAAATAGTAGATCAATCCAATTGCAGGAATGGTAAGTAGCCCCATGAAATGCACTCCAAAAGAAAGACCAATAACAAAGGCAATTAAAATAAGCCAACGGTTTCCTCTAGGTTTATCCATATCTTGTTCCCAACGCAATCCTAGCCAAAATAGAATGGACATGATTAAAGTTGCCATGGCGTACACTTCTGTTTCTACAGCATTAAACCAAAAAGAATCTGTAAAAGTGAAAGCTAAACTACCAACTAAGGCAGAACCTAAAATAGCTAAAGACTGATTTTCATTTAATTCCGTATCATTAGCAACTACTTTTTTAAGTAAAAGACTAATAGTCCAGAACATGAATAAAATGGTGAAAGCACTAGAAACAGCACTCATCATATTCATTAATAAACCAATTTGCGAAGGTTCGAAAGCAAATATGGAGAAGAAAGCACCAAGCATTTGAAAAAGTGGAGCTCCAGGCGGGTGACCTACTTGTAATTTTGAAGCAGTTAAAATATATTCACCAGCATCCCAAAAACTTACTGTAGGTTCCACAGTTAAGCTATAAGTGATTAAAGCTATTAAAAAAGAAAACCAACCTAAAATGGTATTCCACTTTTTAAAATTGAATTGTGTCATGTATGTATCTTGTTAACTTGGCGAATTTAATAATAATTATGTAATGCGCATAGATTTTAAGGTTTTCATAACTAAAATACGAAGAATAGTGGCTTGTTGGTTGGGCTGAAATATCTGATATACTGCGTTTTTGAAAAAAATAATAAAATTTATGATTTTTTTCTTAAAAAAAGCTTGCGCAAATAAAACATTGTGTTAAATTTGCACTCTCGTTTGAGATATTGGCCCATGGTGTAACTGGCAACACGTCTGTTTTTGGTGCAGAAGAGTCTAGGTTCGAGCCCTAGTGGGCCAACATTAATTAAATCAATCCTTACTATTATTAGTAGGGATTTTTTTTGTTTTATAATTTGCT